>NZ_JBNWEN010000004.1:0-2590584 GCF_050496725.1 Bacillus sp. MM09(2025) | reverse complement strand
GTGATAATAAACCAAATATATCTGTAAAAGGAGACGGCAATAAAATTAACATAGGTAAAACAAAGATCATCAATAAAATAATTCAACCTACTGTGCATCAATCTCATAATATAATACATAGAGTAGAAAAATCTTCTCAGAACTCGAGTACTGAAAAGGAAATTTCAAAATTCCTTGGATGGTTGTTTGTTTCAATTTTGTTTGGATTAATTTATTTTAGTTATCTAAACTTCTTTAATATGATTCTAATAGTGATATTTATAATTAGATATACCTTTTATATCCGGGCTTCTTTTGCAATCAAAACACTGAATAGGTCATTTAATGAATTAAAATTTACGTTTGCTTTTATAAATATGTTTTTTTTACTTGGTCTGATCATTTGTTTACTATTAATACCTATACCTAAAGAACTCATCGAGGTTGATAAAGATTTAAAATTCAACATATCCATATTTTCTGAGGGAATGAACTCTATTTTATCTTGGCTGGAAAGTGTAATTGCTTATATTATAAGCAATTGGGGGAAAGATTCTTTAAATTATTTAATTGGACGGAGTCTTGGACTTTTTCTTATTACATTCTTCATTATCATGTCAACTACAAGGAGAGCATTACCGACAGTAAAAAAAGGGGGAAAAACCATTCATATTATTTTTAGAAAGTATTTTCATAATGATATTTCTTACCTTGCTTATATTTTGCTTCCTGTTTCCTTGGATTGCTTTTGATATCAAGGATCAATTGTATCCTTATTGGGATGAATGGTTAAAAGGATAAGATTAATAACTTAGTTATCATGTAGTAATTTCAAACCTGCACAAGGATTAGATGGTATAATTAACCTTACAAAGAGGGGGATTATAATGAAAGAAATACTTTATTTAGATACTGAACTCATGAACTCCAACTTAGCACAAATTGATCAAGGACTTACAACAGATGTTTCTCATCATAGTGATACACAAAAAACTGAAAGTGATGGTTCTAGTTATGTAGTTGGTAAAAATGCTGAAGTTGGTGCTAGAATCGGCCTCTTAACACTTAATGTAAATGGAAAGATAGGAGCCGATGCACAAGAAGGATTTAATGAATCGCGGTCTTTTTTAGAAGGAGAAAAAGACATTTTGAATAAGTCTTTTCACGATTATTCTTTATCATTAATAATGGATAAACTTGATGAAAGAGAGCTACTTAAAACGACAGAGTATGATTTAAACGAGGGAGATTTTTTTATCATTGAGTCTGAATTAAGATTAAATGATTTTTCCCTTATGAAGAGATTTAGTAATCCTGAAAAAACAGAAAATCTATTATTAGCAGAAATTCTTGATGCTCCAATGACCTATAAAGAAGCAAAAAAAATCATATCTAAAAATACACCCACAGCTAAAGAGCGTGAATTAATTTATTTAGCTGAAAAAGTTGTAACTATTCATGATAATGCAAAACCAACCCTTTCGGTGTTAAAACAACTTCATGCATACAGTGATTATTTATCTGATATTTTGGAGGATCATTCTTTTATTAAGGTAGGAAAGAGCGCAGGGATAATTAAAAATTCCAGTTTACGAGAATCTACAACTTCTCTAACGCTAAGGTCAGAAAATAATAGAAAAGTTAAATTGTTTGGTCGTTTTTCATCAACAAAACAAACTGTATTTAATGGTTTTAATACTGAAGAATTAGCTTCTGATGAGTTGTATAAGATGCCAAATTTGTTTCTTGATGTTGTATTAGGTTCAATGCAACTTATTACTGAAGGAGATAATATTGTTAGTCCAATAGCAATCTATTTTGAATAATCTTTAAAACAATCTTTTCTTTTTTTTCTTGTCTTATCAAAGTCTTCAAATTTGTTATCTAAATTATTCCTTCGTTTCTCCATGCGAAGCCTATTATTTTTTTGTGTTTTATTAAGCTGGCCATCTAAAAGATTAATCTGATCGACTGCTTTTTTTATAACATCACGACCAAACTTAAACATTTTTTCACCTCAGTTTTAATTCATCATATCATAAACCAGTCTATGCATCCAAAGATAGCTTGGTGCTAAAGCTCCTTTAAAGGAGCAGTGTTTGGAGTACGAGTAAGTCTTTACAGGCAGATCTCATAAGTTTAGAAAAAGCAGATTAAAGTAAAAGAGCCTCTCAATTATGAAAGAGGCTCTTTTCAGAATAATTTAATTATCGCAATAACTAATCCACCTACAGTTAAAGTGGTTGCAATAGTCCATTTAATAATACTAGATGTTGCTTGTTCAACTTTTGAATCTACATGGTCTCTTGTTGCAATATTTGAATTATTAATGGAATCCGTAAACAAAGTTTTAATTTCTGCTTTTGTCGGTAAATCATCAAGTTTTTTGGTTCTTTCCTTGAGGACAGCGACGTCTCTCTCAAGGTTGGATATTCTTTCTGTTAACTTTTCCATAGTGTCATCACTCTCCTTACCAGACGAAATTTGTGTTAATGATTGTGTTATTGAATTTAATTGTACTACAATATCTTGTAATATTTCTTCGTTTTCTAAACTTCCGGTACTATCAATGCTTAAATTGTTTGAGTGAAAAGTGTTAATTCTCGTGTTTTTAGAAATTGCCCCTGAACGTTGATACTGAAGCAGTCTAATAACTTTGCTATCAATGTTTCCTGCTTCATTCTTCATCTATATCTTGCTCCAGTATTCTTCTTAAAGAACTTACTGTCTGTATTAAATCGTGGTCATTCATTTCAAAGTCTATATATTGCCCGTCATTTCTTGAAAATCTTACTATACTTATATTTTTATACAAATCTTTAGAGTAAACAATACTAAACAATTTCAACGGTTCAGTTCTTTTAAAATAGAACTGTGACACAATAGTTTCTATAGTTCTATAGAATGAAAGTGCATCCTGTTGATAATTTTCAGGAATGTCTTCTGGCCACTCCATACTGTCATCATCGAGATAAAATCCACGATCACCTAACTCAATAAAAGATTCACCCATAATAGGATTTAAGGCAATATTAAGTTCATCTATACAATGTGGCCAATCACTTCTAGTTTGAAAAGTGTTTATTATTGTTAATGCCTTAGTGAAAATCATATTATCCTTTTTGTACTTTTCAATACTATCTCCAAAATAATCTAATATATTATAGCCATTTTCATACGCCATGTCCTACACTCCCAATAGTTTATGTCTTAAGTCTAGGAATGTTTCCACGTAATGTCAATAATTTTAAATATTTCTAACTCTTATTTGTATAGTCTCTTACTAAAAATTACAGTCATAATAAGAGTTTAGCTACTTCACAAGCGATGTAAGCTTCGCTCTAGTCTTCGGGCCATAAATACCATCAGCAACAAGTCCATGCATCAATTGGAATCGTTTGACGGCATTTTCTGTTTTTGGCCCATAGTAGCCATCAATGCCGTTATTTTTTGCGCCTTTGTCCGGGTAGTAATACACAGCAGCCAGAGCCTCCTGCAATGCTTTTACTCCAGCGCCTTTTGTCAAAGGTTTGGTCACTTTAATGATGCCAGATGGTAAGTTAAACGATTTTTTAGGCTTACTCGCTTTTGGTTTGGATGGTGTATTTTTTACAGGTGTTGCTTTCACAGGCTTTGCTGTTGCCTTTTTACTTGTATGAGCGGTTGCAATACCCGCCTTGAAGCTGTCCCAGCGATTAAGCAACTTTCGTGGACATTGTTTACCGCTCCATCTTTTATGGGGAACAACATTGGCCAGCGGAATACCTTGATCCTGCATCAGCTGACGAATTAGCCATTGAGCATTTTCAACCGCTTTTTCAAAATTGCCGTCTGCGTTTTCGCAAATCTCAATTCCAATTGACTTCATGTTTCCGGTTCCTCGTCCATCTCCTGCATGCCATCCGTTTTCATTTAGCGGCAGATGCTGATAGATACAATTTTCATCCACAGTGTAGTGCCAGCTAACGGCTGTATTAGATCGTTTAACAAAAGCTGCGTGACTTGCTGCGTCTGCTCCTTTTTTAGTATTAGCAGTATTGTGGACCGTAATATATAAAGGCTTCATGTAGTTACCAGGACGGTTCTTGTTGCTTTTCGGGATATAATCTTTAATGATTTTTACCACGTTCATCGTCTCCTTTTGATGTATTAAAAAGAGCCACCTCATGGCAGCTCCTTACTTCGTTAATCCTTTTTCTTTTAAAATTTCTTTTTGTAACTTGCCTTTGTCAGTCACATAGTTGTTTTTAAACCATGCCACCAGTGTTGTTACGATTGTAAAGATCATTGAGCCAGCAAGGTACAATGTCTCAGCCAACGAAGTGACTTGATCCTCACTGATCGGCAAGATTGGTTTGCCAAATAGAATTAACGCTTGGTTGATCAATGCCATAAATAGAAGCACCGTGCGGATCATCGTGCCTTTGTCGAAGTTTTTCATAAATGTTCCCTCCTATTTTAAATTCCGTTCAATTTTATCGAGCTTGTCGATCACGACATCATACTTTTCACTAAACTTTGCTAACACATCATTTTGCGCCTCGATTTGCTCATTGAGCTTGTTTTCTCTTTCCTTTGTCGTGTTGAGAACATAAAACAATACCCAACAAAAAAGGACCGCAAAGGGTCCTTGTGTCATCAAATATTGAGCCAAATCCATTTCCACCATACTCACCTACTCCCTCACTTGATCACCCCCTTAAAGAGGCAAAATAAAAAGCCCTTCTAGACTTCGTATTGTTCTCCTGTTATGTCTTGATAGTCATCTGCCGAGATCCAGCCAATGTTTACATAAAAGGCAATGTCTTCAGGACCATAACACTTCCAATCCCAAAACTGCTTAATATCCGCAACTGTTGGATATATCATGATTTTCCACCACCCTTCAACTCCTGAATCTCAGTCATGAGTTGAGCCAATTGTTTTGCCATTTGTGCCTCACGTAATTTAGCTGCAGCTGCTTCCTTTGACAGTTCAGTCAATTGTTTAGTTAACACCGCATTTTGCTGTTTTAATAAATCTATATCATACGGCGGTTGCTCGATTTGCAAGCTATCAATGTATTCCTGAGTTGCCGACTCACTCCATGTTTTGCTTTTTGGATTATATTCCGCTATATATAACCCTTCTTGAGGTTGTACATCAGTAAACCCCGCTGGAATTTCAGCATCATCGGGTATTTCTTTATCCCCACCAGGTATATACTTAAAATTTTCATCATAGGCGTATATTGGCTTCATAAAATCACTCCTTTGCTTTAAACATACAATTCACGACAATAAACTCAGTATTACTACTCGTGTCTTGAATGCAGAAACGTCCATCTGTAGCAATATACTGTCTACTAAATTGCGGTCCCTTAAAACCACCGGTACTAGAAGCGATGCCAACATTATAGAGAGGGAAAGGCGGTTCACACCCTTCTGGCAACATAAACGCACCAACATCCCCAAGTGTACCGCCTGTGATGGCTCCTGTAACATAAACAATTCCCATCGCATCCTTTGCAACGCGAACCCGATAGTCATTATTGACCTCAGACTTATATGTTTTCCATCCGTTTCTGATAGTCGGTAACTTCCAGTCGAGTTTTGCATCTTTACTGGTGGTAATTCTCTCCCACCCTTTGAAACCTTGAGCATGGAATGTACCAATCCAAGTTATGTTATCAAATGATCTTGTAGCGATAATGCGTTTATATATGACTTCATTTTGTTCATACGCTGTTTCAAAAACATCAACGTAATAAAAGCTCGTATCATTTTCTACTGGAGCATTCAACAATTGAGCTCCCATGTAAGGACCTGTCGGTAGTTTAAATATATCGGTACCATTTGGAACCCTTGCAATTCTTCCATCGTTTGGTGTGAGCCTATATAACTGACCATTATTCCATTTATTCCTTTCGGCAACTGACGGCAGCTGCGTCCAAGTGATTGATATATGGCTAGAATTATAGTAGAAGTAATACGCATTACCTGACGTATCTACCGCAAAACCAGTCCCAATCTTATCTTGGCCAACTGTCTGTATTCCTCTTAAATAAGCGTTACTAGGCGCAGGGGAATCTTCTACACCTGGAGAAGCGATAAAAGTACAGGTTCCCTTGTCCTTGATTGCATCAAAAATACTTCCGTCAGCCGGAACAGAGATCAAGTATTTGCCGTCATCAGCTGTGATCTTATATAGCTGTGATTCATTCCATTTCTTCTTCTCTGCTGCAGATGCATGTGGCTTGGTGTCATCAATATGGCCAATGATCTGATCTAACAGTCCAGAGTCATTTTCAAGCAACACATTAACCATGTCATTGAACAGATCCGCATGAGCCTTGTCACTTGTTTCAAACACTTTAGGAGATTTAATATCCATCCATGAGCACTCCTTTCCTAGTAAATATCATCAATCTCAAAGATGAATTCAATGTCACCGTCTTTTTGCTTGTCTGTCATGGTACGGATGGCCGTAAACTTTCCATCTTCATCAACAAGAGCTAATTCGTTGATGACTTCTCCAGCAAGCTCCCCTTCAGCGATGGTGCAGGTGTAGCGAATTTTGGCTGGTTCCATAAATTTATAGGAATCAATGTCCTTTTGAACAAGTTCACTCTTTAATTCTTGTTCTGTGCCATCCAAGGAGATTGGTTTCCCGTCCTTTGTTCCGCCATTCCCAAAAGCCATCTTGACCACTTTCGTGAGCTTAGTTCCCTCCGCTCTAGCCTTCGCCATTTGTTGGCGAGCATAAAGCGATGTTACGGTTAATTGATCAGCCATTATGATCCTCCTTTATAAATCTATTTGTTTGGACGTGGCAGCTAGATATTTTGAACCGTCGAGCGGTACCGATCCATCAAGCGTCCAATATTTCTGCTTAATGATTACACTTCCACTCTGATCATTTGATACATGAGCATCCATGCGGAATGTCATCTTCTTTTTTTCTTTCCTAACATGATTGAAGCCTGATCGAAGCGTAAGAGCTGCTTGTTGATCCGTTTCGTTTCTGGCTCCTACCATGACATATCTTGTACGGCCAGAAACTTTCATTTCTTTTTTGAGCTTCATGGCCAGCTTTAAAGATTGCCGAAAGCGCACTGGAATGTCTTTTGAATTGCGCGATCCGCTCAAATAAAAAGTGCCATTCAGTAAAAACTCTCCATTCAGCAGAATCGGGATGTGATCAAAAAAACCCACTCTGCTGCGCAGTGTGAGCCGGTTATAATAGTCTTTGATTTCATGAACATCCGTATGATGAACGCTTGTGAATTTGTAAGCCAAGTGCGCAGGCTTTAAGTTTTCAAGCGTTTCTACAATGTACCTCGTGTTTTGCAAATCATCCAGATTCACCCGTAAAGAGAAATGATAGCGGCCTGTCGTTAGACGAACCACTGCGCTAGGGTTCTTCAAGAACCGGTTCACTGCTCTTTCTAGTGATGCATACGTGATCGGCGGAATGTTGGACATGAGATTCAAAATACGTGCCCTGCGCAGCTCAATTGAATCACCTGACTCCCGCTGCACTTTCAGCATCCTTTCCCATCGATTAAGCCCCCACGTGGCAGTGATCGGAAACAGTTGATCAGTCATATCAAAAATAGAATCGTCTAGCTTTTCCATCTCAGGAGCTTCGGATTTCATGAGCTCATCAAAATCTGTGATCTCCGTTAGATAGGAAGGTAAATAGGCTTTCATATCATCATACTTGCTCATTGACGATCACCTGCCCTAGACGTGGAATCTCAATGTCCTGAAGCGGTAAGTTCTTTGCCTCACCGTTGATTAATACATCCGCATAATCAGACACACTATCCGCATGATATAAAATGTCATTGATCGCTGACATTCTGATCACATTTTCTTCAAAGGCAAGTGATTTTAGAAGCGCTTTGACCTTCTCTTCAATTTCCTCTTGTGCATCCTCAATGGAGTAATCCATTTTAAGCTCCACAGATACGGACACCTCAACATCTTTCCACTTGGCGCTTTCAATAGTGGCAGTAGCCCCGATTGGTGCTTGGCCTTCCCCTTCCCCTGGAACTGGATCAATGTACTCTTGGACCTTATTGACGAGCAGATCCGTCGCCACATCAAAATTCCCGTCAGTGATGACAACTTTTACTGTGCCTTCACCATTCCAAAGAGGAAAAACCTTTGCCCTGCCAACTCCTTCAACTTCTTCAGCCCACTTTTTATAATGTGCTCTATTGGCACTGACAGCTTCTCGCCTTGCCCTCATCAAGTACCGTTCATACAGCGCTTCATCGTCTTCTTCCTCTTGCCCTGGTATCTTCAATTCTTCAAAGATGACAGACTCTAGTCCTGGTATGTTATCGAGCGATAGGAGCGGCAGCTCTGCAAAATTCCCGTTCCCTATAGAACCTGCTGTTTCACATCTCAGCGTGCCGTCTTGATATTGAAAGTACAGATTATCGATATAGAATCTTGATCCCGTTGGTATTCTAATACCTTCAGGCGAGACTTCAACGGACCAAACAGCACTTGTGGCCGCTTTACGAGTGATCCCCACTTCAGCAGCTCGTCTATCTAAAAATTCTCCCTGCGCTGTATCCGCGAAAACAAGGTCAAATACTTGATCAAGCCATATATAAGATTGAGCAAGTTCGGCAGCTGCAGGAGCCAACGCATTCCATATGACGCTGTTTTCACGTTTATCAATATCATCGGGTATACGTTCCAACATGCGTTCCATGATGGCTTCATACGATTGTTCCTCAAACATCTCCGATCACCTCCTCAATCTCCAAGGTTCCTTCATCTGTCACAACATTGAAGACCACTTTAAAAGTTGCCCCTTCTTTCGTAATCTCAAAATCTTGCACACTTTCAATTCTTTCATCAACTAGAAGTGCTTCTTCAATTAGACGCGGAATCTCCATCTCCTTGTATTCGTCTGTTGCTTCTTCATCAGATACGGATTCCTGCACCTCACAACCAACATCATGGCTGTATATGGCATGTGAATATCGTTCCGTTCGCAAAGCCATATAGACGAATTGGCGAATGGCATCAAGACCATTAATCTTTTCATTGGTTAGACAGCCAGATGTGAAGTCAATGCGATAGGTGGTCGAAGGTTCAACAATATCATCTTCATCCTCCTCAAAATCTTCAATTTCTTCTTCTGGAGAGAGTGCCATCATGAACCACCTCCTACTACTTTATCTAAGATGTAAAACGTTTGGCCGCCTGTCATCGCAAGGACCATGACACTATCGCCTTCTTCTAGCTCATCATCTTCTCCCTCGTCTAAGCGGGCTGGCCAGATGAGAAGTTCTTCAGGAATGATGAGTTTGTCATTCTCATTGAGTCGAACACTAAGAGGGGAAACAGACACCACATCACCAAGTATCAAGTCAGTTGGCGATTGTGCATCCACAGCATTGACGGCCAATCGCTTAATTGCCTCACTTAGTTTCATGTCTGGTTCCCCGTTGGGATTGTATTTTTTTCAACGACATCAATTATCATGGTGTGTTTGGTTCCCTTAAATTCATGGCTGTCTTGATCGATCCAATACGTTTTCTTGATGCCGATATCAGGGATGATGATGCGGACAGGCATGCCGCTTTGTAATTCAGGAATACCTAGAGCTTGGATGCTTTTAAGTTCTTTTTTTACACCCTTTTTCTGTGAGAGACGAACATCAGCCCGCTTTTGCAGCTGTGCTTGGTTGATCTCCCCTGACACTCTTTCAACGTGCTGCAAGATGCCGTATTTGCTTCTTGCAGCACTATCACTCGCCACAGCCAACATCTCAATATCTTTCTTTTGCGTGACAGTTTTCGGCTTCGTAGGTTTTGTCGTTTTCTTATCTTTTTCTTTATCTTTGTCTGTAGACTTCGATTTCTTTTTTTCCTTCTTTAAAACTTTGATTTTTTCCACACGTGTGGCCCTCATTTTCACACGTGTGGCCGTTTCTTCAATGGAAGTGCTGTACTGATAATCAATGAGATTGACGCCTGACTCAATTACCCATACTTCGGACGGATCAGGCCATGCTCTCAGCCCCATCTTGCCTTTAGCAGAATAGATTTGATAGTTACGTCCTGTTTGCTTCTTTGTTTCCCTTAGAGCCTGCAAGATGATGTCATAAAGGCTTGTATCGTTTTTGAATACAAGCGATTTAATGACATGGCCAGTGTTAGCGATTGACGTCATCGGGATCTGAAAATCTTGACCAAGCCGCTTCATTATCTGATCAGCCCGCTTGTTTGCAAAGACATATACATCCTGGTTCTTCACCAAATACTGAAGCATGTCATAAGCAGTAAAAGTGAGCTTTTCATCCTTGGGCGTCCTTGCAAAGACTGTTCCTCGAAAGAGTTCTTTTCCTTTCCACTTGAAAAGAACAGTGTCACCTTCTTTGATGCTGTAATATTTTTGTGAACCCTGTTGAGTCACGATAGTTGCTTGTATAGATCGGGGAGCTTGATACCTTTGCCCCCGAAGTGTCACGCTCTCTGTCACAAGCTCGTACATGGTGCCGCTTCTGATGGCAAAAAGCTCAATCAATGTCAGCCCCCCTATTGTGGTATTTTTAATTTTTGACCAGGGAAAATCCAATGCCCTGGTTGTCTAATATTGCGTCTACTTCGTTTGATCATCGCCGCTTTATTTGCATTCCAAATGCGCCGCCATTTTGTGCTGTCACCATAGAAGCGACCAGAAATATCCCACAATGTATCACCCTTTTTAACGGTGTACACTTTTGGTGCGCCTTTTGAGCTGCGTTTTTTGCTGCTCTTTTTGGCTTTCCGTTTGATTTTTCTAGGTGATGCTGTTTTGTATTCTTTCAGCTGCAGCGTGAATTCACGATCGCCCACGTCATACGTACCTTCATTGTGATTGAAGCTTTCTATGCTGCATTGCATATTGATTTTGGTTCCAGTAACGATAAAGCGTACAGGCTTTTTTGACTTCATGAACCGCTCTATTTTGGCAATTGCATTCTCTGGTGATGGAATGCTTTTATATTCAGCGATCGGTGTATACTTCTTCGGAAAAAAGGCTGTAAATGAAATTTGGCGAGCCCCTGGTACATCCAAGAATGTGAGCTCGCCAAAAGAGGCGACCTTTACCGTTTCATTTTGTACGTTGTTATTGAGTTCCAATTTCTCAGGAAGAACAGGGAATCGTAATTTGTCCTTCCCTTGCGAAATCCACAATTGATATTTTGATTTAGCCATCGATCACGACTCCCTTCGTTCCTGTGTTGATTTCATTCTCTAACTCATCAATGAGCATCTGCTTGATCTTCTCTGCAAGGTTTTCTGCATCTTGGCCATTATGATAATGCTGCTCACCATTAAAATTAATGATGATCTGTTTTGATCCACCTGAAGCAGACGGTGCATTTGCTGTGCCAGCTGTTACTGTTTGCACCTGCCCTTGTGAAAGCTCAGATGATGCAGCAGTGGCCGGATCGTATACGTCCATTCCTAAAGCCTGTGCAGCTTGAGCCAACAAGTAGCGACCACGTATGCCACGCTCTTCAGGAATAATCCATTCACGCTTGTTTCCTTCACCGACTCTAGCGATTTGTTCTTGTGTGATTAGACCACCGTTTGCATACCCCTTATATGGTCCACCATTTCTGATGCTTCTCAATCCAGGCGTATTATAGACACTTCCATATCTGCCTTTGATGTAATTGATAGCAGCTGCAGCATTATGGATCGGGTTCCAGATGTCATTCATGCCGCTTGCCTTGTTAGAATTAAAGGTCGGATCAATGGTCTGCATTAATCCTTTAGACGGCGTTCCTCTCTTGGCGTTTGAATCCCATAGGTTGATCGCTTTCGGGTTTCCACGTGACTCATTCTGTGCGATCGTCATCAAACCAGGTAGCCAGCTCATAGATGTGCCGGTTGCCATTAAAGCAGCCATCAGCCACTGTTGAACACTCAGGTTAGATGCACCCATACCACTAAATGCAGCGATTAAGGAACCGGCTTGATTCTCTGCGAATTTCTTCACGTCAACTGAATCAAGACCTTTGACGACACCAATCGATGCGAATTTTCCAAGACTCATCATGACGCGTGAAGGGGAGTGAATGTCTAGCTCTTCCCTAAACGCCTGCTCCACTTTCTTGGCCATGTCCTTGGCTGCTTGTGTCACTTCGCTTCCTTTGGAACGCATGCCGCTGTTAAAGGCGTCAATCATTCCAGCTCCCCATGTAGGTGACTCTTGTCGAGCAGATACGAAGGGTTGCCTTACATTTTGATCTAAGAATTGACCTGTGCCAGTTGGTGTCATGTTTTGACCTGAGGCAAAGCCACTGACAGTTTGTGCTCCATACTGCGGAGTCGCTGCCTGAATTTGAGTAAATGGCTGCTTGATATTAGCTTGTTTCCACTGTTCAAGTGAAACGACTTTGCTGTTTAACCCTTTTTCAAAGTCAGTGCTAAACTGTTCCCCGTATTTTGATGCGTTGCCAGTCTCACCAATTGATACCGATCCACTTGCAGACGTGGAAACTGATGAAGCAGCTGCCGGTCTCATAGGAGATGATGAACCTGCTGGAGAGGTTGGTGATGCACCGCTTGGCACAACTGACATTCCAAGATGTGATGCAGCCTGAGCAAGTAACATTTTCCCTCGCCCTTTGTTGTTTTCAGTTGGGATGACAAATTCTTTCCCTGCTTCTCCGATCCATGAAATTGTTGGTTTTGTGATATATCCACCAGTGGCTTTCTGATCTATTTTTTTATACCCTGTCTTTTCTTCACCTTTTTTTTCAAAGATTTTAAATACATTTCCGGTGGTTTCTTTCATTTTATCAATTACTTTTCCGACGACTCCAAAAATTCCTTGCCAAGCCGCTTTCAAAGCATCAGCATGTTTTTTTAATGGATTAAATACTTTCTCTTCAAACCATGCACTCGCAACTTTCCAGATACCCTTGATCGTTTTCCATGCTTCATCGAATTTTGTTGACACGAAGGATATCGCTGGCTCTGCATACTTTTTATATGGCTGCCACACGTACTCATCAAACCAGGTAGCCAGCACCACCCATGATGTTTTAATCCGGTTCCATGTACTGTTAAATTGGTCCCAGATAAACATGATGGCTGGCAAAGCGTATGTTTTAAACGGCTGCCAGACGAAAGTATCGAACCACACCGCAAATGCGCCCCAAACGAATTGAACCCAATTCCAGAACTCAGTCAACTTAGTCCACACCCCTACAATGGCTTCAATCGCCACTGATCCAAATGGTTCCCATACATAGGTCATGAACCATGCTGAGAAAACGGACCATGTGATTTGTATCCAATTCCACAATTCAACAATCTTGTTCCAGACAAGGGTGATCGCAGCGACCGCCACTTGTCCGTATGGAGTCCAAACATTGTCATTAAACCAAGTTGCTGCAGCTCCCCAGACGGTACTAATCAATTCCCATCCCACGACAAAAACACCAACTATAAAGTTGATGATTGGAACTGCAAAGTTATAAATCGGTATCCACACGTTATTATTGAACCATGAAGAAAGCTGACTCCATTTCTCTGTGATCCATGTCCATGTATCTTCGAAGAACGTTGTGATAGGTGTTAGAACATTATCATTGAACCAACCGGAAACAGTGCTCCATGTTTCTTTAATCCATTGGACTGCATTTTCCGCGCCTTTGACAAGCTCATCCCATTTCTTTTGGATGGTTCCGTTGTCGAACATCTTTCCTATCCAATTGCCAAGATCACCGCCAAAGATGCTGCCTAATACTCCACCGATCGCTGTTCCAATTCCAGGCGCGATCAATGTACCTAGTGCAGCTCCACCGATACCGCCGCCCAGATTACCAGCAAACCCACCGATCTTCTCGAATTTGTTGTCATTATTCATACCGATAAGTTCTGTGGCTGCAATAAGAGTGCCGAGAATAGGTATACGTTTTCCGATGCTCTTTGCACCTTTACCGATACTCCCCAATAATCCACCACCGCCACGCCCTTGGTTTGGTGTGGTTGGTCTTACTGGCTCACCTCTATTGATCCAAGGCTGACGATATTCAGGTGGTCTTGGGTTCCTTGGAGGTCTTGTTCCTCCAATTCCGCCAATTATACCGCCGCTTGTTCCTGGTCCTAATCCTCCGTTTAAACCTTTGCCCCATTTGAAGAGAGCAAAGGCTCCTGAAATGATGGATTTAAGTGGCTTTAATAAAGTGGCCACTTTTCCAAGGAAGGCGAGTGCAAACGCATTGGCAATCAGCGCACCGGCAATTGAACCTTCGCCAGTAAGGGCATTCCAGTTGATCTCGCCAATCTTCTTGGCGATCCGAATACCTAATTGCACAGGATCAAGTGCTTCAAGAAACGATTCAATGAATATCTTTCCTGCTTTGGCTCCTGCATCAGTGAAACTGTCCTCGGATGATTTGTCATCAATACCAAGCAGACCATTGATCACACCGTTTATGATGCCACCGTAAGTCTTCCCGACATTCTCGGCCATTTTGAAAAGACCAGGCTTTCCTGTCTTTTCCCACCATTCGCCAAAGACGTCTTTCGTGTTATCAAGGACGAGCTTCCACCTTGTCTCAAAGCTCATATCTCGATATTTCTCAAGCTGTTCAAAGTGTTTCTTCAATTTGGGGTTATCCTTAAATTTCACTTTGAGTTCCTGTGTCTGCTTCTTGGAGAGTTTTTCTCCTGGGAACAAAATTTTGAACTGATCACCAATAAATCCGAATACGCTTTTGGTCGGATCAAGGAAGCTATTAGCGAATTTCTTACCCGCTTTTTCAGCTTTGTTTGATAGGTCAGTGAGTACAAAAGAATATTCCCCACGCCACGTTCTAAATGCTTCAAGAGCGGGTTGGAACGCGGCTGCAAGTCCTTTACCCCAAGGCATAAGGATGCTGTTATTGATGAATGATTTAACACCCAGGAATAAGTTGGCTAGGTTGTCCGACATTTTGATCATCATGTCGTTGTATTTGCCAAACTCTTTTGTAACTTCAGGCCACGTTTTATTTATGTCCTTGCCGCTCTTTGCAAGTTTTTCGAGCTTACCTCTGGCATCACCAGAGATTGCCCCCATTTCTTGAAGAGCAGCCGTTGCGTCACCGATAGGACGCCCCGATTTAATGCCGTCATATAAACGCCCCATCCATAGCGCAACTTCGGAAAACGGTCGTTGAACACCTGCAGCAACATCCCCGACTAGCTTCAATCCCTCAGTCGTAGAAAGGGCGTTGCCTGTGAATACTTGGAGGACACGAGATGACTCAAATATCTCGTCACGTGTAAATGGTGTTTGACCAGCAAAGACTGTCAGTTCGTCCAGACGTGCATTTGCTTTCCCTTTGCTACCTAGCAAAGTTTCAAACGCAGTGGTCATGTTCTGACGATCTGCAACCATTTTGAGCGGCACAACAATACCACCTGTTGCACCGGCACCGACTCCAAGCAATCCAAGTGTGCTGGTTACAGCTGACACAATCCCCCGTAATGGCTTTGTGATAAGATCAAGGACCTTAATTGTGGTTGTGTAAGTCCGTCCCAAATGGGTATTTGCAAATGAGACAGCCCCACGAACTGGAGCGGTGAAACGATCAATCGCATTAATCGCCACCCTGTATTCAGTACCGAGGGTATTCCGAGTATACGACGCTATACGGCTTACCGTGCGCCGGACCATATCAACGGCTCTAATGGTATAGCTGTAGCCTCGACCAAGTTGACGTGCTGCATAGGATGCAATACGTTTGATTCCCGCTGTTGCCCGATCATAGACCGTTATGGCAAACCGTTCTACTTTGCCAAAGTTACGGTTGATATAACGACGCAGCCTGACAAGCCCTGGTGTTGCCTGATCCTTAATGCGCATCAGCACGCTATGAGTACGCGGCATCTTGCGTTGTAAAAAGCCATTGAACTTTCTCAATGCTTTTGTGGCCAGATCATTTACATCCAGTGTCAGCTGATATGTTCGAGCAAGGTCACGCAATACAAACCGCTGCACACGTCTTAATGCGATTGTCGCATTGTCCCTGATCCTTAAAGTGATTGGCCGCTCTGATCTGCGACGCAATCTATCAAGCCTCTCCATATCTCCTCTAATCAAACGCAATTTACGCGTGATCCGGTCTTGTAAATCAAACCGAGCTGTCAAATGAGCCATGTCTTATCCCCCTTTCTTCGATTCTTTTTCTAACACTTCAAGTTTGTGGGCTATCAACCCAAACAAAAAGGCCTTGAATTCCCTTGGCGCTTCATAGACCTCTATGAGTTCAGACGGGGAGTAATGAAGCTCATGCATGCAGTAATACAGATACACAGCCTCTTTGTCCCCGTCTTTTATTAGTTTTTTGCTTCTGTTTCAAGGTCCTCAATCTCGTCTTCAAAACCGTTGACCTCAATAGCTTTGTTTAACCAGTTCGCATATTCACCGCCGACTGACAGGACCCGTTTTGCCACTTCGACTGGATCTTGTGTGCTGTATGCTTCACGCAATTCCTTTGATTTGAAATCTGGATAGATAGTAGATTCAACCGCAATACGTGCGTAGAAACGTTGAGAATCCAAGTCTTTCACACGTCCACGACCTTTAACATTTTTGAAAGTCGTGTTTTCTTTCTCTAGTTCATCGATGCGCTCTGTTGTGATCGCTTTGAATACGAATGGAATCACTTTACCTTCTTTATCAACGAAACGTTTTGAGATAATGGATTTGACCTCTTCCACTTCTGTTGTTTGTCCTGGCATAAAGAATGAAAGATCATATGTGTTGTTTGTTTGTTTTTCGCTCATGTTTAAAAACTCCCTTTGATTTGTTTTTTTGAATGCAAAAAAGCACATCCATTTTTTGAATGTGCTTTCCAATCTTTTCATGTATAATATAATTCGTACAATTGAACGGCTTGCTCAAGGGTGTCTGGCTCATCCCCGATAGAAAGGGGGTGATGCTCATGTCAACGTTCCAAGCGATTTCCCTAATGCTTTTATTCGGGATGTTTATCCTTGCTTTGTTGACGTATATAAATAAAAAATAGACTCCCCTTGAGCTGTGGTAGGTAAAAGGGAAAGTCTATCCTTAATACTATCAGATTGATAAGCCAGCCCCTTGAGGGCCTCATTGTACATTGCCGGGATGTTAGCGCATCCTGGCTTCTTTTTATTGTATGCAAAATGCTTTGCATGTAAACGTAATTCTGTGTAAGCTCGTGTAGTCCAGTGTAACCTAGTATATTACACGAACTTAATTATGATGTCATTATAACATAACGATAATTTTTTACACAAAAAAGTGTTACTTTTTTTATCTTTTTTAGAATGAATCCTTCAGCTTCTCAGGAAGATCGAAGTCCTCAAACGTGAAAGGAACCTCTTCTTCCAGTGCCTCTGAATCCACATCAAGCCCCGCAATCTTTGCAGAATCAAAGTTCACATCAAACAATGTGACACGCTCTGTGCCTCGGCCGGATGATTTGTCATCCAGTACAGCTTGAATGGTGAAGTACGGATCTTGTCCCTTCTTCACGTAATTCAGCATGAGCTGTACAAAACGCGACGTGACTTTATAAAAAGTCGCTGTGCCAGTACCATTCGCACCGGTTGTCTTGTGACCGGTCATACGACGGCCCATGACATTGACCTCTGATTTGTTTTTCTCCACGTTCGCTTCAAACGTTTTGATGAACGCCATTTCCTCACCGTCGAGAAAAAGACGCCCTTCCTTACCTGAAATGGTATTCTGCGCTTTAAAAGCCATCTTATTTCACCTCTACATTGAAATAGAATTTTTCAGCTGCATCAACAGGTTGAACAGCTAGATCAATCAAGAAACCGTCACGATCTTCATTCAAAGCGATCGTAATATCAGTTTCAGAGTCAAAGCCAGTGATTCCAGATCCATCTTGGAGCTGCGTGAGATATTGCGTGATGAGTGTTTTCACCAGCTGCAGACCATCATCCGATGCCGGAATGTCATTGCCATTTGCTTTGCGTAATTTAATTAAATCCTTCAATTCACGTGTGAGATCATTGTTGATCGCATCGAGCACACGAATGATCTTGTTTTTAGCGAATGTCTTGTTCTTCTCGGTTGTATAAGTCGTTAAGGAGTTAATGTCCTTCTCAACGCTCACTGTGCGATCTCTCGCATCAAACGTGAACAAGAATTCGCCTTGTGATAAACGGTATTCCACTTGATCATTATCAAGACGCTCTAACGTATCGACTGCGCCTTCGTATTCAACGAAGGTTAATGACTGATTGAAGTTTGCTCCAGCAGATGCACCGGCAACCCATGCAGTTGCTTTGGCTGGTGTGATCTCTGTGCCGTCTTCTAGCAGCACACCGCTTGTGACATTGATAATTCCTTCATGATCAGCCGGATAGTTTGCCAAAACACCTTGCACCTTACGTCCTTGATCATCACGCAGCCGCTTGATGAAAGCCACAAATGTCGCTTTTAACTGCTCGCTAGTGTTATTGGGTAGCGCAATTACGTCAAAGTATTCTGTTTCAGCTGCTTCTAAGAAAGCTGTATAGTCTGCGACACTTGGCACGCCGTTTTTCCCACCGCTTAGTGTTACGCCAGCGGTAATCGTCACTTCACCTTCACCAGAGAACGAAACATATTTGTTTTGCTTCAGCTCTTTGACATCAGTGACAACCTGCTTATCAACAATGTCTGTACCAACGTATGTCACCACATCACGCTTGGAGCTATCCAATACGTTTTCAGTGACTTGGATCGTGACCTCATTCCCTTTCTGTCCACCATAATTAGCAAGAACGTTGAAATTCTCGCTGATCTGAGCCTTTGCAGGTTCACCCTCATTCAAGCGATATAAAAGAACCGTTTGTGCTTTTTTCTTCGCTTCTCGGAAAAGAAGCAGTGATTTGTCATCGATGTTTAATCCGACTTTTTTATTTAAGTCCTCGATGCCTGAGATAGAGATGAACGTCTTCGGCTCTCCCCAGCTCATTGTGATTGGAAGTGCAACGGTGCCGCGATCACCTAACGTGATACGTTGCTGTGCTGTGGTTTTGAAATTGAAGTAGATACCAGGACGCTTCTTTTCTGTACCTGGCGTAAAAGTACCTCCATTCATGCTTAAACCTCCTTAGACAAAAAAGCATCAATCTGCTTCTTTGCTTCTGTTTTTGTAATTGGTTGATCTTTGATATAAAAAAGAGCACCCTCAAGGATTTCAGGCTTTACGCCAAACAATTCCTTGCTGTGCTCCTTTAAGGCTTCAAATGAAAAGCCAGGTTCCTTTGGAATAACTGGTGCGGCTTTCTCTTCTTTCACCTGTGATTCATTTTTATTCTTGGCCACTTTTTATCACCCCGTCTGAAAAATTTATGTCGTCTAGGCTCGGTTGCTCGTCTCGGTTGTACCAATAGGCACTATCCCATGTGAGGACAATCGTTGCCACGCCTTGATCACCATTCCTAGTTTCTGCCCTCTTAATGCGAACATATTGATCGAGCGGTTCACCTTCTACACTGACCATCTGAATAATATTCCGATCAGCTGACAAGGCATCAACGATTGTTTCTGCCGCATCATGAGCCTGCTCAGAGTCCTTGTGAAACACTTTTATATGCAGCGTGTATGTTTTGAGAAACGTTGAAACAGTATCGTTTCTTGTATTGACCCATGCTGCTGGAAAGTACATTGAAGGGACCTGGAACTGTTCAGGAATCTCATTCTCATATACTTTCACCGGAAACTGCTTGTAACAATAATTCATGATAGCGCCGACTTCTTGATTCATCTAATCACCGCCCAAATTGCTCATCAATCCATTGCTGCAGCTTGCGATCTAGTGATTGTTCAAACATCTGTTCAAAGATAGCCAACGCATTGTCCCAATAGCCGCTGCCCTCAACCCATTGAAATTTCAAGAGCATCCCTGTTTCGGCATTTGGGTCATATTCAAAACGATCACCAACCCATCTGCCAGGAACCCAACGTCTGTCCTGATTCTTGGAGGGATCAATGGTAAAGTGTCCATCGTTTGTGTAAGATGCATATTCCAAGTTGGTCCCAACATCCAACGTTAGACCGCCACTGCTCATAGAAAATACGTTTTCTTGGTCTCCTTTTTGGAATGAGTTGAGCAAACGCCGAGCATCCACTGTTTTTGTTCGGATAACTTCATCTTGAACAATATCAAGGAACTCATAACCCATCGCTTCCAACCATTCTTCATATTCAGCTTGCAAGCCGCCATTAACAGCTGCATTCAAGTCCTCTATGAACTGATCTAAACCATCAATCCTCATAGGCTTTCACTCCTCATTGCTACCACCTCAATATGATGGTTTTTGATCCGTCTGGGCTTTTGCAGTTTCAATGTCACACCTTCCCATACCACTTTGTCATTTACTCGGACATCAGCGGTAATAGGAAAATGAACGAGATATGATTGATGAATGGTTGCGTTTGGCTCCTGCTGTGTGATGTTTTGATTTCTCTCTGTGAAGTAACATGCTTGATCAACTTGATCAGGCTCATCAGGATATGAAAAGAGCGGCTGCGCATCTTGGACAGGTATTCCATAGCGATCTTTTGACAGCTGCTCTGTTTGCAAGTGATATATATCGCATCGATCCGTTAATAATGATTGATAGCTCATAGCGATCTCAACCTTAATTTGACGTTGCCTGGATCTTCTGGCGGTTCCCCTGGCTCAATGAAATCTATCAACAGGTTATACACATCTGGCTTTGAAACGGCGTTCCCGTCTGCCAGTGTATAAGAGTAGTCACCAATCTTTTCAGACTTGTACCCTTTGATGATTGATTCATCCCCGTTGATCAGTGCGAAGAACTGCGCCATTTTAATCAATGCGATCTTCGCCTTTTCAGGAAGTGGCTGATATTTTTCACTTGTGAAATCATGACCTGCAATCTTAAATACCTCAGCTTCAGCCTCAATGATGTCACTGATTAAGAGTTCGTCAGAGCGGTTTTTCACGCTCTCGAATACGCTATACGCCCTAACTTCTTCAGGAGAGATCAGCATCGGCCTTACTCTCCTGTTTTTTCTTGTTGCTTGAGGATGAAGGCAATTCTTTCACTTTCATTCTTGAACTCAGACGGATCGCCGCCAAGATCAACAATAACGGCTTCTTGTCCATCTTTTTTCATTTCCTTCAATTCAGTTTCAGTGTAGATTTTTTGTTCTTGTTGCGGTTTTTCTTCCTCTTTCACAGGCTTATCATCTTCTTTTGGTTGATCATCCGTTTTTGGATCATCAACAGGAGCTTTCACTTCTGTACAATTGAAAAACTCATTGCCATCGAGATATTGAAATACCTTTTTCTCAATCTCTTTCACCTGATTTAAAAGAAAGACATGCCCCATCACAGAGTATGTCTTTCCCTTGATCAATTCAGCTGTATACATGTTGATCACTCCTTGACCTTGATGATCTTAGCAACAGCATCCTCTTCCTCAAATTTGCTGTCGAGCTTCGCAGTCAACACAATGATGAATTTACGTCTACGGATGTCCTTATCAACTTCAATGCGGATGTTACGAGAGAAGCCAAGGATAATGTTTTTTGGATGAGTCAATAAAATGTCCGAAACATCTGTGCCGCCCTCTTCAATTCCATAAGGCTGCATGTTTGCAATACCTTTGACTGGTACACCGAATGCAGAGGAAAGCCCGCCTTGAACAGCGGCATCTCCGAGACCTGTCTGACGATCCGCTACTTTGTCTTTCCACTCGACCTCTTGACCTGGAGAAGTGTAGAAACGGAATTCTTGTGGAACTCGCAAGTATTTTGGCGGAACAGCTTTGTAACCTTCCTTGAATACTTGGCGTGTAAGTGGTTCACCAGCTACATCTACGATATGAGATGTTGCTTGCTTACGAATACCATCAAGTTGCGCTAGATATGCATCACTAGATTTCGTATCACCATTCAAAATCAATTCTTCAATATCAACGGCTGCACGCTCAGCAAGCATTTGCATGATAGTATTTTGTAAATTATCACCCTCGATGTTATTTTCAAGCGTGTCATATGTGATATTTACTTCTGCGATGACTTCTTTTGCATTAAGCTCCACAGTGCTTGTTGTTGGCGCAGTCTTTTGCTCATTAGTTAAACCTACACCTTCTTGACCAGGACGAAGAATCCGCTGACCAAAACCGATTTTTTCGATTTTTTGTGCATCACTATCCATTGGAATAACACGTGCATCTTGTAGCAGTGTTGGTGCATTTTGCACCATACGAATAAATGTGCTAGATTGGGTTGGATTCATTAGACCGCCTGTTTTTAACGTCCCAAGCGTCACTTCCGCTTTGTTAATTACCTCTTGATTTCTCACTCTAGTTCCTCCTTTTTCTCGGCTTAAAGCAAGCCGCCCCATACCGTTTCAGATTTTTGTAAGTCTTGTTGTTGTGCATCCTCTACGCCATTACCTTGCGGACGTGCTTTTTCAAGGGCTTCGACTCTTTCAACAACTGGAGCCAGTGCCTTTTCTACAGCTGCGGCCATTTCTTTTGCGACCTCTTCATCAATTTGTTTTTCTTGCGGATCATGTTGCTGCTCGCCTTCTCCTTTTTCAAGGTCTTCAAGTCGTTTTACAACCGGTGCAATTGTGTCATCTAGCATCTTTTGCAGATCTTCTTTTTTCACTTCTTCGTTCTCCTCCTTCTCTTCCGCTTGACTCAACAGATTGTCGATAGCGGCTCTTGCATTTTTCAATTCCGTTAAGTTAGCAGCTGAAAACTTTTTACCAGCTTTTGCGACAGCTTCAGGTGGATCAGTTTGGATCCCCGCTAAGTCATCAGTAAGCAAAATCTCTTGTGTGATTTCCACAAAATCTTGCAGTGCTGACCTAACCTTGTTAGGATCAGTCTCCAAGTCTTCATCGTCGTAAGAATCCCATTTATACAAAACGGAATTCAGTGCATCTTGTGCCGCCCAAAACTCACGACGCATGCGGCCTTTGTCGTATCGGTTCTTTACTTCTCCTTTTGATAAAAAGAAGTTTTTGAGCAAAGAAAAAAGCCCCTTCTCATCAGAAGCTGGCTTGTGATCCTCTTGTTTTCCTATGTCTGCTGTTCCGGCCATTGAATATCCGGTGATCTCACCCTTTTGAATCTGGTTCCAAATATCTTCGGAAGCCTTTGTCACAAGGACCCACGATCCTTTCTTGATAATCTCCTCGCCCATTTCAAAGTCGGAAGGAGCGATATAAGATTCAACGACTTCTCCGACACCACCTTGGAAGTCGTGCTGCTTGTCGATCTCACGTGCATCCTTCAGGAACCCATGAGCGGCTTTTTCAATTTCTTCTGGTGTCATGAAATCTCCATGTGCATCTTCCACATGCGGCTCATATACAATACCGTACACAAGACGCTGCACATCATCGGCCTTCGCAATGACCTTGATCTCTTTTTGAAAGTCTGGCTGTTTTTCTGATTTCATAAAAAAGAACTGCTTTTGATTAGCAGCCTTGTCCACGTATGAAACGTGTGTGATTTTTGCATTTATCAATTCGCGTGGCAATTCATTCACCTCCTTTCAAAAAAAAAGCGCACTTTGCACTCAAATTATATCTTCATAATTTCCTTAAATTTATTAATAACAGTAAAAATCGGTAAATAACTATCCGTAACCGCTTCAGTTAGACCCAATATAATTTCAGTTTTTCTTGCATTTATATTATTCATAATTTCCTTTTCTATGTTGATATTACCATCATGCGGAACTGGTTCAGGAAGATGAATATCTTGTAAATTGCTTAAATCAATTTCTACTGTAGTAGTTAAACTTTTTAAATATTGTTGAGTGAAATCACCATTAAAATCTTCAAAAACTAAATATAAAGATACACTTCCATTAATTTTGGTGCCATCTAGACTAAAATCAACATTTGATTTTGCTTTTAAATGAAGAGTCTCAAACGACTGAAATACCTCAACCATTTTAGAATCAATATATGCTTCACTAATTTGTTCGGCCTTATCCAAAGCCTTATTTATTAAAGCAACTGGATTCATTTGCTCTAACAAAGAATTTAATTGTTCTTTATAACTTTCTATTTCAGCAATCATTTGTCTTGCTTGTTCAGTAGGGTCCGGTATTTGATTCCTGAGATCGTTAATAGCATTTTGTGCTGTCTCAACAAGTTTTGCTTTTGTAGCATCAGCCAAATCTTTTGCCAGTTTTCTAGCCTGTTCCTCTAATTCCTCTCGTGTCGGAATTTGTATTCTTGGGATAATATCCTCAAGTTTTGGTACCGGAATAGGATCTACATGGATAGGCGGGAAATTTATGTGCGGACGGCCAATACTCAACTCAGGATCGATTTCGCTACCAGTAATATTTGATACTGTAATTCCCCTTATTTCTAAAGTCGCATCTTGTACTATTTTATCAGCTTCTTTAGGTGAATAGTTTTTGCTATTTATAAGGTCTTGAATCTTTTTATTTGTTTCATCTAAAATATTTTGTATCTTACTTACTAAAGTCAATTGAAATACCTCCTTTTTTGTTTTCAGAAGGTATTATCATCAGAGAATCCACTTTTTATTCAGACCAATTTTAATACTTCTCTCCGAATCTCTTCTTTCTCTTCAGCTGACAATCCTAGAATAACAGGATCAACCACAGGACCCACAGCACAATGGCAGTTAACCCGCTCTTTTGGCGTAAGCTGTGTATCTCTCGGAAACATGCAGCGCTCTCCGCTGCCTGGTATCTCAAATTCTTCATCCAAAGGAATGATTGTACCGTCCAGTTGCACATGACTTTCTCTGGACTGATTCTTTTTCCCGCCACTGTGCTTCCACTTCTTCCCCGTTACTGCCGGGGATTGGACGTAGGATTCATGTTGAGCGACGGAAGAAGCGGTCAACACCTCTGTAATGGCTGTTACACGTGCGCGCTTCCGGCTGAATTCAGGAAGGTCCTTCAGCTCCAGTTCAATCTCCTGGATAGAGCGGCCTTCTTTTATACCCTCTTTCAGCGTTTGCTCTATGGCTGTATGAGTATTCAGCTTCATCAGCTGCGCCAACTCCTGCGACCATGATTCAATCCACTCAGCGGTTCTTTCAGATAAAACCTTGAATGGAATATCTGCATCGATGGAATGCATGATCTTCTCGGCCAACTGTGTGACGGTAAGAGTAAGAAAGACAGCAGTTTCTTTTCCGAACAACTCCGCAAATTCATCAACTGCGAACAAGTCATTTTGGAAGAACGCTAGAATTGATTCTAACGTCTCCGAATCATCCTTGGATATAAAACCATTCAAAGCATTTAAAAACGTCCTGCGTTGCAATCTGAGAAGTTTTGCGGTGGTTTTCTCATACTCTTCCACCAAAGAGGGAACGTCCTTCAGTTCAGGGAAATCAGCTACAGCTGCTTCAAGTTCCTTGACCTCATCTGCCTCCGCTTTTTGTACAAAGGTATTGATGTTTTTTATCAGCTGATCGATCTTGCTCATTTGCGGATCTCCTCTAGTTCATCCCTAAGGTCTTTGAGGATAGATACCAATTCATTGTTAGTGCCCGCAGACTTTTGAAGAACCGTATCAAGGAAGCTAGTTGATGCCTTTGGCTTCGCCTCAATTGGTCGATGATATTCTTCCTCTGGCCATTCTTCAAGTGTCTTACCAAGAATACGGCCAGCCAGATCACGCAGGTCATTCGGTGAAACCGCCCCTGCTTGAATAAATGGTGTAAGAACCTTTGCAATTTCGAGCGGATCACGAAAGTCTGGACCATTTAATATAAGGCGCACATGCCAGAGATCGAGATCAGGAAGAAAGAGTGTATTGAGCTTGCCAGTGATGATCATTCTTTCAGGCTGAAATACCTGCTCTTCCGTTGTCTTTCGTGCGGTGTCAGCTGTCGCCTTGTTATAATCCTGTGATTCGCCTGTGTAAATTGGTGGAAGGCGAAACGCTGAGCGGATTTTGTTTCTCGTCTTCTCATCATATTCCAGGAACAGCGCATCCTCCTGGAGAATCTCGGCTAGTGATTTTATTTCAACTTTAACAGGTGCTGGGTCTTCGTCATTGCTTACTTCGTCCTTTTTCTTTTTAGGAATCCCTTCGACTTCAAGCAAAAGGAATTTATGTGCATTGTCTGATCCCTCGATGCCGTTCATGTATTCCTGCAACTGTTCATACGAAGATTCAGACAGCATGCCATTTTCCACTGTGATAGCGGCCGGCACATGACGACCTTGTTTAAAGTACAGATAGTTCAACTCTTCTGCCTTGCGCGCACCATACATATTGACGATGTTACCAATCCAACGAGGAACACCATATGTACCGCTGCCAATCTTGAAGTGAATGACTTCGCTTGCTACAAGATTAGAAGGGGTGTCTTCGCTGTATTCTCCCGTAGCAGCATTCAATATTCTTGGATCGCCGTACTCCTTGAAGAATACTTTTTTAGTATTTATCTGCTGAACATATTTTCTGAACCGCTTCATTCTTTTGAGAGATTTGACTTGACCCTGATCGGTATATTTAAAGTCAATTTCGACAGGATCACCTATCTTACATATTCGCATGTGTTGAGCATCTAAATATTCAATCCCAGCTGGTTGCCCTGTACCATTACGTAACACTTCAAGAAAGCCATTCCCTGTCCGCTCGCGATCTTCTATCACATATCCTAGAACCACTTCGGCTGATTCATCATAGTTCATGTATCGCACAAGCTCCTCAAGCCTCGTCCATTCTTTTTCAGCAGCGCCTTTCTTTCCTTCTGGTGCATCCTCAGCGTTGAAATCAAAGACATATTCAATTCCTAAGCCGAAACCTAGAATGTTTGTTTTATATGCATCAATGCATTGCTGAAGAATGGTAGAATACTCAGCTATTTGTTTGAGTTCTGTGATATTGTACGGCGGCTCGATCAATCCATCAGCATCATAGTTAAAACTATCATCATGAATTTGTTTCGTAGTTTGAGAGATGTCTGCTTTAAACACAGTAGCTTTCACATGTTTTGTCATAGCCTTCTCATCGACCTCCTTTCTCTATTAGGGCGTTTCCGCTCTTTAGGCTGCTCTTTCAGATCGGTGACCTCATAGTCATCTAACGCATACCAGATGGCCGATAAGGTATGAGGGTCAATCTTAAACTCATCCTCTATGATATTGCCGTGCTTGTCCGTCTTGTAAGTGAGCGGCTGAAGCTCATAGATCGTGTTTTTGCATGAGTCAGAACATATGATTTTCTTGAACCGCTTGATCTTCTTTGTGTACTGCAAGCGTGATCCTTGGAACTTATGAGCGGCCACCATGTTGTATCCCATCTTGCGGAAATATGCGATTGTCTTTTGTTCATTGTCTGCCTTTATCAGCTCTTTTGTTTCAATGAACTCTTTCAAGTCCTCAACTGTGACATCATCAGTCTTGCCGCGATCGTAATACTCCCAATAGATATATAGATACTTCTTCTCGTGATCAACAGCCAACCTAACCACAGCGTTATATGAATCAACGAAACCAAAGTCCATGCCCGCTCTAAGCAAAGGGCGATTGATTTTCGAAATGGCCAGCATCACATCTTCATGCGGCTGCACCTCGAATTGAGGAAGAACACGAATACCGTTAACGCCAAAATGACCTTTTCGAGCTATGCGATAAAGGTCTGGATCGTATTCTTTTAGTTCGTCCAGCTGCTTAATATAACTAACCGGAAGGAACAAGTTATCTTCAGCTGTAGAATGATGATAGTAAGTATCGTTGATAGCGATAGTACGTTCCTTGTATAGTTTCTCGTCATCCAAGATAAATCGGTTGTTCTGATCGTCCTTAAAGAAGTGACGGTATGTCCAGTTATCCTGACCGACAGGGTTAGTTGATAGGATCATGTGCAAATCCAAAGTAGGATGACGCAAACGACCAAGCAACTCCTTGAATCCCTCGTATTTAACCTCTGAACACTCTTCAATCCAGATGATCGAGATGTTGTTGATCGACTTCAATTTGGCTGGCTTGTCCAACCCTTTGAAGATGATCCGGCTGCCGTTGTGAAATTTAAGCATGAGCGGTGATGTGCGGCACTGAATGACATGATCGAGTCCCAGATCATTCACGATCTCTTCAAATAAAGAAAAAGTGGAATCTCTATGCGTGTCATAGACTTCACGAATCACAAGAGCTGTTCGCTTTTGATCTAGTAGTTTCAGAATGAGTTTCAGCGCAATGTGATAGCTTTTAGATGATCCATAACCACCCACCAAGAACTGAAACTTCTGATCCCAGTCAAAAAGGAATTTTCTAAAGTGGGGGTTCACTTCTTTTTCCATCAACGGTCCCCCTTATCCTTGATAATGATTTCAAAGGTTGGATCTTCTTTATTATCTGTAATCCTTTCCACTTCAGCTTTTGTTCTGTCAATATTAAGCTTCATCTGCTTCAGCTTAAGTCGTCTTTCGTCTTTCTCGTGTGCTAACCCCTCAAACTGTTTAATCAAGCTCCTGAGCTCTGCCATCGCACGAGATTGAGCGTTTAGGAATGTTGCATGACGATCCCAAGCAAACTGAAATTCGTATTCTTCTTCCTCAATATCGGTAGAATCTGAAACAACTGATTTTTTCTTTTTCAGCTCTTTGATCATTTCGTCTTTGTTTTCAACAAACATTATTTTCTGCGCCCTCACTATAGCGGTGAACTGAATTTGTATTTGCTCCCACAGCAGATCAACGGGTGAATATTCCTGAATGTCCTGCATGATCTCAAATGCTTCAGCGGGCATGTGCTTTGAGTAAAAGCCGTGTGTCTTTGCGTTTTGGTTTCTTGCAGGAGCACCGCCGCTATTCCCTACAGCGTTTTTGTTACCGGGTTGCCCACCTTTTTTTGTGTGCACACTTTTATCTTTGGGTGCACCCTTTTTCCTTTCCCAACCATGCCGCTTTTTCCATGATTTTATGGTGTTGATCGACACCCCGTATTTTTCGGCAAGGTCCTTGTATTTCATGCCTTTGACGTAATCTTTCTCCGCCTGAATGTTCTTGGATTCCATCTACATTCACCTGCCGCCTCCTTCTGATTCGTGTTGTTTTGGAATTTTTATTTCCTCTAAACTGTCGCCGCACTCTACTATTAAGCCGATGCTTGGTGTAAAGAATTATCAGCAGCAGTTTACAGGGAACAAAAAAAGCCACTCCTAAAGAGTGACAATTCATTTAGTCATTAAATTCTATAGATGAAATCTGGTTTATTTTTATTAAAACCCCTTCTGTAATCGTCATATAGGTATGTTCGGATCCGTTATTTGAATTCAAATGACCTTGAACTACTTGCATGAACGCTTCTAAACTTGAATACTTATTAGTAGTGTATTCTTTCCCACTATTCATAACAATTGTTAACATAGCATCACTCACCTCCCACCTATATATATCGGCAGTAAGCGAGCACATGGAACTATTCGCAGAATTTGTCGAACGAATTCAGTTAAATATTCACTAGTTCTATCGGCATTTCATGAGTACTAAATTTTGTATAGAATCGTTTTAGCTCTTCTTGACTTAAAGCATTTGTTTTCTTATCTTTCTTAAAGTTTTTTGCGTTTGCATTGGGCATTACTTTAAGATAGTCAACTTTAATTGATTTTGCGTATTGAATAATTTTTTTCATAAAAAACGTTGCAATACCCTTTTTTCTTAAAGAGTCATCGTGCACATATAAAAATTCCAATACTAGTGGTTTTTTAATCGGCTTGTCTGCAGCACGTAATCCAGCTAGTTTATCACTAATCTGATAAAATTCCATACTAAATAAAGGCCTTTCTTTTTTCACATCATATAAGCAAAATTTACAGGTTCCTCCGTCAATTCGATAGTTTGTCTCAGTATTATTTTTTATTCCCTCATCAGAAAACCTAAATTCAATATCTTCATCATCTCTTAATAAAGCTTTTGGAAGACCCCAATTACGAATGATTTCCTCCAATTCCTCAGCACTATTATTCCTAAAACTCCCCTTCATTTTACATACACATCCAATTCTTATTGTTTAATTCAAGACTATCATAGTGGTATTACAAATAAGAAGTGGAAAAATGGGTTCTCTAGAGAAAATAAATTAAATTGTGGTGACGCAGAAAGATTATGCCTCTCCGTCCTACCTTCCATTTTACATTTTGTATCTTTCATCATTCAACAATTACCCAAAGTGGCAATATTGTCATAATCGGTCGATGATATTATCTTTCATCTGTTGGACCTTTTCACAAGACAACCCAAAGTGATATCCAATGAATGTGTTAATGATTAGTTCCCAGAATGAGTTGTCCACATTGTGTCCCTCTCCAAAATAAAAAGCACCCAAAAGAATGCTTTTTATTTACTAAAAATGAGCCTATAAATCATTTTTTTGTTTCGAATATTTTCCTTAAACTTTGATCTGTCTAATGAATAGACATACCATTTGTCATGATTTTCCGAAAAATTAACCAACTCGGTTTTAACAATGTCAGGAAAACTGTATGTATACTCCTCTTTGGTTTCTGGATTTTCCAAACGTACGAGCAAAAGAGCACCTGATTTTGTATCAAATAAATCATGACCTTTTATTTTATGGCTTATACTTTCATCAAAACCAGGAATGTCAGGCTCATAACTAAGTTGAACTTTGCTATAACTTTTTAAACAGCTAATTAAACTTTGATCAAATTCCAATTGTATCACCTCCATATAATTTAAATCGGCAAAAATATAGTAATGTTTAACAAATATATAAAATTATTCATAAAACAATTAGCATTTTTTTAAATGGTTTTACTATATATATAGCGACTCAAGCCATTTATATCTATTATATGTCTACCTGATTCATCTTGTTTCAACTTAATATTATTCTCATGTATTAAAACATCCATTATTATATCTGTATAAAGTCTTCCATATTGTCCTTTAACAAGTTCGTAAAATTTATAGTAATAAAGATTTTCACCATTGAACACATGAAGCATATCTCTTATGAATAAACAAAACTTATACATTAATTCTTCCTTGGATTCATCACTTATTTCACTCATTTTAATTTCTACAGGGGTTTTAGTTCTTTTACCTGTAGGGGTATTATATAAAATAACTTCATTATATGTTTCTTTAGCTATATCCTTGTAGGCCTCGCTTACTTCCTTAACTTCTGAAACGGCTGATTGATCTAAACCACCTTTAATCTCTATGAATCCAATAGAGCTAAACATATAAAAACTTTTCTTTGAATGAAAAGAAAATTCATTGAGTAGTTCTATTCTAGGACCAATAGTCCTTCCCTTTGCTTCATACCACCAGTCTTCTTTTTTTTCATCAGTTAGAAAAATTACATTAGATTCATTTTTTTTGGCATAATCTAATACTTGTCTCCAAAGGATATAGTCACCATACTTATTTTGAACCTGTACTCCGTTGTAAAATTTAATACCTTTTTTACCTTTTACATCTTTATATCCAGGAGGTATATTCTTAGAGAATCTATCGTCTGCATCTACCATTATTGCTTTAAGTTCTTCTTCTGAATAAGGGTCACCTACTCTATCCGTATACAGCTCATTAATTTTTAATCTTATTAAATCTTCTTCTAAAAGATCCTCTTCCTGGCTTATGTTTTTAAGACCTTTAATCTTTTCTTCAATTACTGATTTTATTTCTTTAACTAAGGATTCCAAATCATCTTTATGTCTCTTTTTAAAACTTGATAGATCATCATTAAGAAATTCTCTAACTTTTTCCGGGATCTTTTCAAAAGTAGCACAGACTTTATCATTTGATCCCCTCTGTTCTAAAATAACTAATTTCCTATTGTAATGGTATTCTAAACCTACTTGATGTGGCATCCATAAATTTTCTTTATATTTATTCAGTAGTTCAAGAATTTGATCTGATGTTTCCTTGGTATATCTGTACAAATTAAGTAAAACGTTTGTGTCTAAAATAATAATCGATTCTTGCCAAATTTTTTCATCATTTTTATCAAAATAAAACTCGCGGAATTTTTCTCTCAATCTAATTTCCCCCAATGGATAAGTTCATATGAATTATCGAACTAAATTGGATAATTTGAAGAGATTGCGAATTTTGTCGAACGAAAAACGAAATTATAATAGTTGAGGAAATTACAATATTAGCCGCCCGAGGCGACAGCAGCTAATTATTTAACGTAAAATTCGTTTGTATAGAATGTACCAACTGTTTCAATATGGTTGCCATGTTTGTCGTATCGCTCTACATCAACCTTGAATCGATACGTACCTTTCTTGTTACCAAATGAATCCTTGATGTCAAATTGATCATAAAGTTTTTCACCGGGATTAAGCGGGTTCGGAGAATTTGTTTTAATCGTCTCCCACTTTCCATTAACCTTGCGCTGCGGAATAAGGTTCGGTCCTGCGATATAGTCATTGTCATTTTTGACAGCAACACGAACGACCTTATCCTTTCCTAAAATATGATTCGCTTTTGTCGGATTCGCTGACACACCTTTTAATGATGCCATGCTCATCATCTCCCTTTTTATATTTTTGCGCTCCTATCCCTCACCAAAGCACCTGCAGCCATACACCCAAAAGACGACTGTTCCCATCAAATCATCGTTTCCTCCGGATGCGGCCGCCTTGTCGTTGGTACGTTTGGCGTCTCGTTCCCATTATTTCTTCCCAATCACGCGTCGTTATCGGATCAGCATCGCTCTTCTTACTATTAGAACCAGGAGCAATGCGCTTTAATTGCTTCGTTGTTTCTACAGATAAAGAATCCCTGATCTTCATTTCACTCGCTCCTTGCCGAATAAGCACCACCTTACGCTATTCGCTTAAATAGATTTTGCAATGATGACTACACTCCGAGAGGATGCCAAGTACAGTCATTCATCAAGTAAAATGAAAAACTGTCCTCGATACGGCTGCCGCAGACCAGCTGCTATCCAGGCTCAGAATGTTCCTCTCGTATGGCCACATTCCTCAACACCTTTGTTCCGTATCCAGATACGCCATTGATAAGGGAAAGGCGCGTCTCCCAATAAAAAAGCGGACACCAATCAAGGCACTTAGAGTGCTCAATGATTAGCGTCCGCAGGTTCTTCCTTCTGGACAAAATATTCACGTTCGTTTTGCTTGTCTCTATCATACGATTACCCACGCATGAAAAAAGGTCCCCATTTTATCCCCCTTTTTGTCGGCTTTTTCTCTGCAATGCAAATAAAAAAGTGCCCATAAAGATGGACACTCTAGTTTTAAAAATCATGTTCAAAATCGATGTCATATAAATCAACCCATTCAACAAAATCAGGCATAGTTTTTGTACTTAAAAAGTGTTGAACAATTCTATATGCTTCTTCTCGACTTACATAACTGCATGATGGTACCTTCATTGGTTCTCCACCAACCAAATGCTCTATTGTTTCTATTTCAACATCCTTATTCAAAGGGACTAAATAATCAGGATGTCTCATGATAAAGAATCCATATGGCTCATCATAAAAGAAAATAAGCCATTCATCTTCTCCTTCTACCTCAAAACAAGAATCTCCACTTCCTTGTTTCCAATAATCCGCTTCTTTTTCAAAGAAAATATTTTTAATAAATTCTTCTTCTGGGTTTTCAATTGGTTCTTCAACTGGTCCGTTATATACAATCACGAAATTTCCTCCTTATTTAGTTGCTTTGATAACTAAAGGTTTTTCTAATCCACCACTATAAACTTCTAATTCATCAACCCCCAACCTTTTTAGCAAGGCTGGCATTTCCCCTCTACAAATATTGCAAGTCTTCCTATCTACAAACATAGTTACTTTTTGCGGTAATTGACCTTCCTTTTCAAAAGCTCTAATTAATGAATGAGATTCTGCATGTGTCAATGACTGAGCATGGCCTAAATGTTTAGGGGAACTCTTTTTAGGTGGAACCCATTGTACTTCTTTTAACCACTTTTGTCTTAGCTCTCTTGTTGCTTGTTGAGACTCCTTAGTGATAGTAGAATTCACTCCAAAAAATGTTCTGTCATTAACTTTAACTGCTGCTACCGTATCACCAGAATCAATAGCATAAGGTTTTAATCCCGCTTTTTCCCTAAATCTCTTTATTTCATCATAGCTTTCACTAATTTGTTTATTTGACTTTTGGATAACTCCTGGAGTTTTCTTTATAGGTCCTTTCATACCAAACGGTAAAAGCATTGCAAGCGCCGTATTCATACTGGTTTCCTGCTGTTCTTTCGAGACCTTGTTTCCAAACATGTCTCGACCTGTAATCGCTTCGCTGAAGCCGTTGGTCGCGGTGAGCCCGTATAAACCTTTTTGGGATGTCTTTAGGGCATCAAAAGATTTTTGAGACGTCTTGTAGATGTCGACCGCTCTGACTGCGGCTGAAGTGGCTTGGGTGGTTTTATAGACGGCTTTCCCGCCTTTAAAAATGCGTCCTGCCCAGCCGACGATAGGGATATAACCGGCTGCTGCCATGCCACCTGCAGCGACTCGTTGGCCTGCTGTAAGCTCTTCGCCTGTGATTGGATCGACGCCCGTAGCTGCTCGTTTTGCATCATTCACACCGGTTAGCTCATTGACAATGTTTCCCCCATAATCAAGGGCTTTTTCATACCAAGGACGGTTGGCGAGCGCTTCTTGTTCCTTTGCGATCTCGCGGGCTTCTTCTTGTTCTTTTTTGATTTTGAGATATTCAGCAGTTTGCTTCTCAATATCGCTTTTTGCCTTATAGATTTCACTATCTTGAAATGCTTTTTTGTCAAAATTCATAGGTGAAATGGATTTCCCGTCATTCGTGGCATTGATCATTTCTCCGTACAATGCCATTGTAGCTTGCTGCTCCGTTTCTGACAAAGCATATTCATCTTTTAAATTTTGATCAAGCTCTATTAAGTCTTTTACTGTCTTTTTTCGAACATCTTCAGCATCTTCTATTTTTTCATCAAAGGTTTGGCTATCGAATACCTCTAGGGAAATAAGGTCATCGATATCTTCAAAAATCGTTTTAAGAGCATTTTTTTGACCCTTCACAATGCTTTTGGCATTTTTCATGCCCATATGTACTGCATTGTCTAAAAAGTGTTCTTCTACGAAGGTGTCCCCGCCAAAGCTCGTATCATCAAGTGTCCCAGAAACACCTTCATGAAAGGCTTTCTGCTTATCGATGAAGCTGATAAACATATCTACATTTCCGGCGAGCTCTTTGTAGAAACTTTTAATGTTATCGGCACCTTTTCCAGTGAAATCATCACCAAGATTTGCCACGCCTTGTAGTGCCTTTTTTAAATCAACCATTTGTTCACGGAGTTCCTGATAGTGTTTCGCCCTTGTATCCATGGCACTTGTTAGTGCTTTTGCATCAAGTATCTTCCCCAGCAGAATTCACTCCTTCCTATTCATTGACAAGGTCAATTTTACCAACACAAAGTTTGTCATTAAATAGGAATAAAGATACAAAAACAGCACTCAGATGATTCCAAGTGCTGTCGAAAGTTTAAACGTTGCTTGTTTTTTCAATTTGTAATATCGATCTTTCTTTAACCCGAGCTCTTCGCATACCTCAAGATCTTTAACCATTCGTGAAGTAAGGTACTTCATCCGAATAATGTCTTGTTCAATTTCATCCAAGCTGTACTCTAGTGCTCTTTCTATTTGCCGCACCTTCAGCTCCGAACAAACATTTTGATCTATTAATCTTGGAAACAAAGTTAAGATGCCATTTGCTTTTTGCTCATCCAAGTTCTCTTGTTTAACTTTTAATGCTTTATAAAGCTTCAATTCATTTATTAATGTCTGACGGACCTGCTTTTCATTTATCTCTGGTAAAAGGTGAAGTGCTTCAACTGTCAAGGTTATTCACCACGCATATCACATCTATTTTAAAGCGGCTAACTCTTCTTTATCGTTTGCCCATAGTAATTTAGATTCAATTAAATGATCGTCAAAAAAGTTAGTACCTTTTAGGATTTCTTTAAATTTCTCTCCTTTTTTTGAATACACGACATTATAGAAAAGCATTAATAATTCCATTGAAGATAACTGAGCTCTAAGTATCCCTCGGTATTTCTTTTGTTCTTTTTCATTTTGTATTTTATCAGTGCTGAAATTTTCATCTTGTATAAATTTTACAATTCTATAAAGGTTTCTATAATAGTGTCCAATTTCTTCTTCTTTATTATTATATAACTCCTCATACGCATTTCTCTTTAAAATAGAGGGTTCATACAATGTTTCTTTTCTAATTTGTTTCATAAAACTAATGGTCCATTCATCATTAAGATCTTCAATAAACCTCTCATTAGATAGAGTATAATCAATTGTTCCATCGAAAGTATAATAATAAAATCTATTACTATTTTCAATAAGTAAGTAGTCCAATAAATATGGATTGTTCATATATTCAATAAAAAGATCGTCTATTTCTCTTCTTTCAAATTCATCATTAAATTTATCTGAAAAATCATTAAAGTATTCTTCATTATTAGATTCTAATTTTCTTATTAGTTCTTGATTTATTTCCGAACGATTAATGTTTTTTAGTTCCGTTTCAAATCTCTTAACTTTACTATTGTTTAAATAAATAGATCTCAAAAATTTTTTTAATGCAATTGGATCTTCATTTTTAAGCGAAATCAAACGACTTTCCCAATATTTTTTCACAAAATTATTGTAATTGAACCTCAGTTCCCCATATATTGTCTCAAAAAAATTACGTCTTACCTCTAAATCTTTCCACAAATTATGATGTAGATTAATCATGTTAAAGAAAGTACTCTCAAACTGTTGTTTAGTCAAAGTCTTGTTTGTAAGTTCAAACTCTTCTCTCGTTTTAGCTAGCTCTTCTCTCTGCATCTTTAATTCATCTTGTTGCATATCAAGTTGCTTTTTTTGCATTGAAATACTGGCAATAACAAATAACATGCTTGCCAACGTTAAGAGGCCAACAGTGGTTCCACCAAAGAAATCTCCTACTGGCCCTAATGCTTCAAACGTTTTTTGATCTAAATTATTTCTCACAATGAATAATATAAGAGGAGTTGATATCGCTGCAACAATCACAATTCCCCCAACAAATATCCACTTGTTTTCTTTAAACCATTCTTTCATTAAATTATCTCCCATCATCCAAAAATCCTATAAATCGTAACATGTAATCCATAATATAACAATGTTCACATTATTTTATATCCATAATCATACTGTATCCTTATAGGTAAGCCATTTTTTGAATGAATACTAGTCTTCCCGTAATCAGGAATATTTGATAAGTAGGCTTTGTGGTTAACTCCGTCTAGGATTAGCAGCTTTACCCTTCCGTACTCGATATGCTCTTCAATTTTCTTTGTAGTTAGAATTTCAATAGGTAAGTTCATGCACAAGGCCTCCCATGTTATAATGAATTGTGCAGATTCAATAGAACTGGAGCCTTGTGCTTCGGTTCTTTTTATTTGCCCTGAAGAGCTTGCAAATCACATACACACATTCTAAAGAGATGTTCGTCCCTTAAATCTAAAGACAAATCAATCAAAGCCTTCAGATCATCTTCAGTAAGTGCCTCTTCCAAATTTTCAGCCCAAGACTTTGGAACAACCAAGGTATTACCACTAAGGAACCTTACTAAAATGTCATCTTCAGATACTTTAAGTACATAACCTTCTTTGTTAAGTGTTTCTCTTTTGCCTTTCCTTGATGCTTTGATCCAGTCTCCTTCTAAGAATTTGTTTTTCATCTGATAATCCTCCATCCTTTCTTAATTCTACTGACTAGTTCATATTGTTTAAGTGGTTCATAGAGGTGGACTCGCTGTCCATCCTCTTTGCGATAAAGCAAGAACCACCGTTTTGATCGTTTGCGTGCCATCTTAGGTAGCCCCGTCTTCCTCTTCTTTTTGATCATTCCCGTCAGAATCGTCTTTCACACTTTGAGAGGAATCTAAATCTACATCAGCTGCTTCTTCATCTTTTTGCATCGGCACAGCTTCGTTGGCTTGATCCTCTTTCCAATCCCACCATTTTTCAGCGAGTGGAGCCACTGCAGCTCGGTAATCATTGATTAGATCAACGATAGCACCGGATGACATCTCAAGCTCTGAAGCCAATTTGCGGTATGATTCACCCTCAATGCGCCGTTTCACAATGTCAGCCATATTCTCTGGGAAACCTTCTTGCTCTGGTGCCATACCTTCTTGGATGAATTGATCCACCACTTCGCGTTTAATTTCCATAGGCTTTTCTTCAATTTGTGGTTTTTCTGCAGGTAAGCCCAATTCAGCCTCTAACTGTTCTGGCTCAGGCTCAGCAATGTGGACCACACCGCTCTGATCTACTTGATAATTTACGATGGGTCGCTCAGTGTGAGCATTGATCTGCACGTTATAGCGGACAACATCGCTCTCAATTTCAACACGCACATCGTTATCAATCATTTCAGCAAGATTTTGAATGCTGTTTCCTAGATCCTTCGTTGAGATTTCAAGGACCAATTCTGTAACACCCTTAGGCTTGTGATTTACTTTCTTGACTGATCCATCAAAATTTACAAAAGACATATTTGTTCCTCCTCATGGGTTGGTTTGAGAGTTGATACTTCGACTTCGATTCTCGGTGAGCTGCTGTAGAACTTACTTACATGTAAATCAACTATCTGGCTATCATCCTGCCAAATGACTTTATTCAGGCCATCTTTTATCCCTTTGATGTAGTTATCAACATCTGGCTTCTTGGCTGGTCTCAACTCGCCTTTTTCGGCTGCTGCGGCCTTTTTCTTGCTGAAACTTTTTAGGGTGGATTTGTAAACTTTAACCCTCAACTCCAGTGGACCTGTAAGAAGTTGATTAGGACGGTGATCGCTCGCAGCCAACTTAACGTATTGCTTAAAGTCTCGTGACTTCTTGGGGTCGTATAACCTTGTCATTCCATTCATATGAGTAGCTCTTGGACGCCCTTGTGCAACTGGTTCTCCGTAGACGGTGAATGCTATCTTCATTCAGATGCCTCCACCCTAGCGTTATATGTTAACACCCTACTGCCACGCTGACTCTTGAGAGAAATGACAAGCATTTCAAGTTCATAGAGTGATAAATTTTCAGGGTTCTTGTCCAAACTAGCTAAATATCCAATACGAGTTAATTCGCTTAAAAGGTACTCACGACGCTGTTTGCTATTAATATTTGACATGTTCATCCTCCGTATCATAAAGCGGCTTCTATTTGCCGCGACAAGTTTACAAACCTTCCGTACTCTTTCATAAAGGCAGCATTTATTGTTCCAACTTCACCATTTCGCTGTTTAGCAAAGATTATTTCAACTATGTTTTTCTGTTCACTATCTTTGTTGTAATAATCATCACGATAGAGGAACGTAACGATATCAGCGTCTTGTTCAATGCTTCCTGAATCACGCAGATCAGACATCATTGGACGTTTATCTTGCCGCTGTTCAACTCCACGTGAGAGCTGTGATAGCAAAATGATTGGAACATTAAAGCTTCTCGCCATATTCTTCAGCTCTTTGGTGATGGCACCAACCTCATAGTTTTTGCTCTCAAATTTACCGATTGAGGTAATGAGCTGAAGATAGTCAATGACCACTAAATGATCTTGATCAGGGTGATCCTTTTTCGTTTTTCGGATCTGGGACCGGATGTCTGCGACTGTTTGTGTGGGCTGATCATGAATATAGATATCTAATTTTTCGTATTCACCCATGGCTTTGTTGGCTCTGTCATAATCTTGATCGCTAAAGTACTTTTTTGGATTCCTCCACTTCGTGCCTTCAATTCTCCCAAGGCTACTTAACATTCGATGGGTTAACTGTGTATCTGACATTTCGAGCGAGAAAATATCAGTTACTCCACCCTTTAGTGCGTTGTTACATCCTAGGTTAAGAGCAAAAGCAGTCTTTCCCATTGATGGACGAGCAGCCACGATAATCAAATCGCTTTTTTGCCAACCACCTGTCATAGCGTTCAGATCTGCAAGACCAGTGTCGACTCCTGTAAGTTCTCCTTGATCTTCTTCCATGCTCATGAATATCTCCGTCAAAACATCCATTTTCGTCCGAGTAACTTTAACTCCAACTTCTTGTACTTCAATGGTCTTTTGATAAAGCTCAGTGATTCCCTCATCGCATGGGGCATTAGCAAAAGCTAAAGCTGCACTTTGTAAATCTCTGAGTCTAAAAGCCTCGTAAATTAATGTTTCATAGGTCTCGAAAGCATGTTTTGAGGGAACAGTACTTGCAAGATTGGTTAAGTATTCAAAGCCTCCAATTGAATTTAAAAGGTCTCCCATAGATGCAGCGATATTGGCCAATTCAACAGGCTTACCTAGCTTGTCCACTTCCCTCATCGCTTCGAAAATCCGCTTATGGCGTTCTTCAGCAAAATGTCTGGGCTCTAGTGCAGTTTCCTTAATCAAATCACCCTCAAGGATGATACAACCTAATAAAAACTGTTCAGCCTCTACGTTTCGCAAATTTTGCATTTTGTTCCCACACTTTCTGTTTCGCTAAGAATTCATTTTGCTCTGGTTGTTTGATTTTGATCTCTGCGATAGCAGGTGGGAATCTCTTTTCAGCAATGTGCTGGTCGATCTTTTTTAAAACCTGTTCATAGGGTTGATCCTTTAAGTGGTCAAGCCAGAGTATAATTCTTTCTTTTCCGATCGCGTCTGTAGTGAGTTCAAACCTTGGATAGGCAGCTGCAATCCTTGTTAGGATAGACATTGCTTGCTCTTGATCCATGTTCATCAACCTCCTCCAAATTTAATCCCATTTTCTTTTGCGTATTGAGCTAGTGCGTCTAAATTACTTTGCCTATGCTGCTTTGGTTTAAATTCAGAAACATTGTTTTTAAGAGGCTGATGTTGGTGCTGCTGTGCATGCCAACGATCAAGAATCGCTGATTCCAGGTATGCAAATGATTTAATACTGTCTGCTCTATGCTTTGGTTGATATTGATCAAATACCTCGTCGATCCACATCAATATGTTTTCAAGTGGGATTCGCTCCTTGAGAATCCTTTCAATGGCAGCTGAATCTTTTGGTGTTAACATCAACCCGTCTTTTCGTGATAAGTACTTTTCTTCGATCTGCTGGAAAGGAGTTAGATCATGTTCTACTGAGGCTCTCTTTTCTTCCTCTTCTTCTTTAATTCTTAAATTCTTTAATTCTTGATATAGTTCCGACTTCGTACCGCTTTCGTTCCGTCTTCGTTCTGCGATAGGTTCTCCTTCCGTTCTGGGTTCTGTTTCGTGATCACTCGAAAACTCTTGATATGACTCGTATTTCACGATGGTGAATAGTGTTCCTAGTTCCGTTTCGCTAACAGTGATGATGTTGTTCGTAACAAGTTTCTTAATTGAACGCATAATTGTACTTTTAGACAGCTTTTTTAGCCCTCTTCCTTCTTTATAAGCGAGGTCCTCACATAGTTTTGAGTACGATCTTATGTACTGGCCCTTATTTAATACAACTCCATTCATTTTGAAGCCATCTTGATGACTTGCTCTCATAACTAATAAAGTGAACAGTCTAAAGGTAGTCACGTCATTCCATAATTCGTGTTCTAATATTTTTCGGTGTAGCTTTACCCATCCAGTAGACAAATAACTTCCTCCTCTCCAACACCTTCAGTTAAGGCCTTTTAATTTCACATAGAGCGTACATTCCACTTATCCTAATAAAAGTAAGACCTGTCTCATTTCTTTGGATATAACCCTTTACATATGCTCTAAATAAAGTAGCTTGATTACGACTTGATTTAGATAAAGACAGATACACAAACGGAATAGGAACTTTAATGATTAGCTTCTCTCTCATTAGCTGTTCACCAGCTCAGAAAAATGGATGATCCGGTTAAGACGGTTTGTAGATCGACAATACTTACACTTTTCACACCTTCTCGGTCTTTCTCCACCATGCTTAACCTGAACGATCCGCTCCATGTTTTTTTCTATATCTTCTAACTCAATTTCCATCCTTGACTCATCAATATTGATAACTGCTTTATCTGGTGGATCTTCTTTCGATATGGCCACAATCAAAGGCTCTAACCATTCACTACGTCCTGCTTCCTGTCTTTCTAATTCTGCATAGAGAGCCATTTGAGCAATATATCCATAGGCTTCTACAAATGAACAATAGCCAAGCTCTTGATCCCATATCCTTTCCCTAAGAGAGCGAGTTGTTTTAAGATCAGCAAAGCGGCCACCTGCAGGGTTGTACACATCGAGTTTTCCTTTCCAAGGCACTCCGAACAATTTAGCTGTGATGATCACTTCTTTATCTCCTTGAAGAACAAACATGCACAAATCGTCATTCTGTATAGCTTCAATCATGAGATCAGCCAATTGATATTGTTTATAAAGCTGGCCCTTTTGTGTAAATAGAGCAGGTGTGTTTCTCTTGAATTCATCAAAGGCCTGATCTCCTTCAAGCCATGCATGGACGTATTGTCCGAATAAAAGAGCCTCAGAGGACGGTGGATGCCATTCACCGTTGAGTTTTGCCATTGTAGCCGCCTCACACTCTAAGAAACTCTTATATTGAGAATTTGACATATAAACTCGGTCTATCTCGTTAGAGTAATAATTCTCCTTGTTGATTGTCGGCATCATCATTTGCTGGCTCACCAGCCTTTTCAGCACTTTCTTTTTGTTCCTGCTGCTTTAGAAATTCTTCTTCAATTTTGGATTTTGTAGCATTAGTAGTACCTGAAGCTTTGACATTGAAATAGTCCTCTTTCTTTGCCATTCCATCACGAAGTGAAGTATAGATGCGTCCTATTTTGAGATAATCTTGCTCAGTAAAGGCATCCAATTTGCTACCGACATATTCCTCGACCATTTCCTTCGTAACACCAAAATCAGCTTTAAATGTTGTTAATGCTTTTCTTAAACGGTCTTCTAAAGGCTCTTTATGACCACTAATCAGCGTTCTTTGACACATATCAACTGCGGCATCAACAATGTCTCCTGGTATCACTCCGAGAATGCACGCACGAACCCGACGTGCACCTTGGTTTGCAACCAGTTCATAAATATCTCTTGGATCATTAAGCTTTGTAATGGATCCTTTTGCTTTCCGTTCATGCTTCACCGTAAATATTTTGGTCTGGCGAGTATTGGTTTCAAGATCCCATGCATAAGCCATAACAGAAGATTCTCCTGCTTTTTGTTCAAGTTCCATGATTCCGTAATCAATGTTCCCCCAATTCTGTGCCAAAGCTTCAGCGAGTCGAATTGAAGGACCTGATACTTTAGTGCCACCTCGTGGATATTCATAGACTGCATTCTCAGCTAATAGCCTACGCTCACATGCTTTCTTGATTCGTTCAAAGGCAGCATAAACGTCTCGTGGAAATTTCTTTGCTATGACCATAGCTGCTTGTACTTCTTGTGCCTGCCGACTAACCATAGCTTCTGTTGTTACTGAAGTTCCTGCTGATTGCTGAGAACCTGCCATATAGTTTGAGTAATCAACATTTGACAATCCATTCATATAAGAAACCCCCATTGAATTTAGGTGCCAACCTGCTTATAATAGTGGTTGACACCTTATTCTGTGTCTGGTTATTTAGATGAGAGTTCACTCCCAACAAGTGAACTCTTTTATTTTGCTGTTTTAAACTCAAAATCAAGTTCCTCTGCAAGATATCGTTCTAGATTTTCTCGCAAGATCAATTCACCCGAATTTTTATCCTCAACATAGTCATCTTCTAGCAAAATTTCTGACCCATAAAAATCAATTCCAAAGTGTTCTTCTTGCCTCACCATATCTTTTGGATAGCCATATCTATTAATCTCTGTGATAATCGGATGCTCAATATTCATCTTCTTCCCTCCTTTTCTGTTTGGTGTAAACATCAAGAAATCTCTAATTTTGAGCGGATCGCATCTGCCTTTAGTTGTTGAAATTTCTCAAAGGCTTGTTTATCAGGAAATTGGAACATTGGCTTACCTTTGTTAGTCATCACAATTGATCCATTCACTTGTGATAGATAGAACTGATCAGACTGTCTCTCACTGAAAGGTTTAATAACTGGTTTAGTTCTCAAAACTTCTTTCCTCCTTAACACATTATTTGATGCTTATTCGCATCGTCCGACCGCGGATGGAGCATGATTTGAGGGGGTAGGTGTACACTGTCCCATCCGCAAGCCGGACGACAAGAATAAGCCTTGTCGTGATCTCTAAATAACGCTATAATGAGATCGATCATTTTGTTATTCATGGTTTGAAATGATTTAAGCAGTAAGTGTCGGAGCTTGCTGCTTTTTTCTGTTTTCTATTTCCGTTCTGATCTGTAATTCCAGAGCGGCTAATAAAATGAGCCCTTCCTCTGTATGACGCATCTGACATTGTTTCACGATATCTTTCGCCTTCATTAAACGACTTGCTGTGAACAAATACTTCACCTAGATCAATCCTCTCAATCTATTTTTTAGTGATTTTGGATATTTGATTTTTGTAACCCTCGCAGCCTGTTTTAATAAATGAACCTTAGCTTGGCTTTCGTAACGCTGAATTTGGTTTAAAGATTTAGCAATATCTTTGTGAGCTGCTAATGCCGTATCTGTATCAGCACTCTCTAATGCTTTCATTAATCTTTTTTGTAGTTGTTCAATACAGATCATTTCAGCTGTTATCCCTTCATGATCAATACTCTTGAAAATTGCTTTTCTCATCTTCATCCTCCAAACAAAGCCATGATGGCTGTAATTTGCTGCGTGACTGCAAGTGGATCGACACCACATAAAGTTGCGATCATGGCTTCTTTTGCATTTGTCGCCTCCATCCACCGTACATATGTAGGAACATCAAGCATCTTTTGATCGTTCTCAAATTTTGATATGCAGCTCCTTGAGCGACTTAACAATTCAGCCAACTTCTCTTGGGACATCCCAGCTCTTTTCCTTGCTTGTCGGAGCACTACCCCCAACCTCAACTTCCTCACCCCCTTATTGTTCTTATATAGAACATGTTGCGAATTGGAACAGCAAAACTTAAAAATCCGCTGTATTCTAAGGTGGTAAATTATTAATCATTCAACTGGCTGAAAATTGGATTCCATTTGTGCTAATTGCCATTCTTCAAGAACTTCTCGTTTAAAGAAAATTCTTTTTCTTATTCGAAAGAACGGTATTTGTTTTTCACGAACCATTGTGTAAACAGTGTCGTGATGTACCCCAAGAAAATCAGCTGTTTCATGAACAGTCATAGTTGTTTTTGTTGGCAATTTAACAACCTCCTTATTGAATTTAAGCATTGTCATCAAAGAACAAAGTCCAATCGATTTCTAATACTTCTGCTAATTTTTTTGCGATTTTAACACTGGGCTTTCTACTCCCAATCTCTATCATTGTGTAGTAAGGTCTCTCAATACCGACAAGATTTGCTACATCCTGTTGTACTAGAGATTTACTTTCCCTAGCTAATTTCAACCAGTCACGCATTGTAACACTCCTTTTTTAAAAAAGTAACGTTTCGTTACCCTTATAATAGTATCATTGTGTTACAAAATCAACCCTTTTGAGAAAAAAAGTTTCTTTTTGTTACATTCACTTATATGTAACTAAACGTTACGTTAGAATGTATTTATTAAAGGGTAGGTGATAAAATGTTTCCAGATAATTTGAAAAAAATTAGAAAAGAAAAAAAACTAACGCAACAATATATGGCAGATAAACTTGGTATCTCCAGACCAGCATATACAGCCTATGAATTAGGGAAAAGAGAGCCAGACCATAATACGTTAATAGCTATATCGAACATTTTAGATGTCTCGATTGATTTTCTTCTCAAAGGTAGAAACAGTATTGATGAACAAACAAGTCGAATATTAAATGATCCGGAAACATTAATCGCTTCTCGAGATGGAGAAATTACCGAAGAAGAAGCTCGTGAATTATTAGAATTAATCCTTAAAAAAGGTTTTGGTAAAAAAGATTAAATTCGGAGTTATAAAAACAGGGGGATCTAATTAAATGAAAAAAGGAAGATTGTTATTTCTACTGATTTTTTGTTTAGTCTTCCTTGGTGCATGCGGTAATAACTATACTGCTGGTACTGATGAAAAAGACACAGAGAAAAAACAAGAGACTCCAAAGCAAGAAGAATACGTTGATGGTCCTTTGACAAAAGTTGGTCAAAAGAATAAAGGTGAGGACAACGAAATATATGAATTAAAAAATATTAAAGTTGTTGATGAAACCACTGACCTTGATCCATTGTCAATAAATATCAAGGACGTAAAAATTTTGAGTATATCTAATATTTCAGATGATCTTCTCGAATCGTATCAACAGGGGCTTAAATTGAAACTTAAAAACCCCGTTAATTACATACAAATATCTTTTTCAGCAGAGAACAAAGGGAAAATTGATTTACTATGGCCACAAATATCACATGTTATCTTGAACACAAAAGAACAAGTTAACGCTAAAGAAAACCAACTACTTGACTCTGGAGAATGGGAACTTTATTCAGGAGCAAAAAAGGATATAACTCAAGGTATACCTTTTGAAAGTGATCCTAAAGACATAAAAGAAATCACTTTTGTTTTTGACAGCTCCGTTGGTAATGGAACTACTGTTACTGATGAGAAAAAGGTTAAAGTCAAATTTTAAATAGATACTCAATTCGAGTATTTATTTTTTTAAAATAAAATACGAACATATATTCTTAAACTAGGGGGTATTTTTCTTGAAATACATGTATTCCGCATTAGAAATAGAAGTGAAAGATATTTATAGCAAATTACCTTTAGATGATATGAACCCATTAAATATTGAAGCAGTGGCCAGACACTTTGATATTTCTCTTATTTATAAATCAGCAGAATCAAAGGCGATTAGTATCCTAAATAAGAAAGTTATTGTCATAGACAAAAGGAAAGACTCATTTCAACAAAGAGAAGATTTTTGTCATGAACTTTGCCACATTTTAAAACACACTGGGGCACAGAATAATACACATTATCTCTTTAAACAAATGCAAGAAAATCAAGCAAATGCATTCATGTATCATTTTGCAGTTCCAAGTTTCATTTTGAATAAAATAGATATGCCCAACTCCATATATGAAGCTGTGCCCTTTATATCAAGACGTTTTGGAGTTTCATTTGACTTTGCGCATCATAGACTGGAAATGTTCTATCGTAATCTGATTACCTTTCCAAACTATTACAATCAGATTCAAAACAAAACAATGCTTGAATATGCTTTTTACTAATATGTAAGCTTCAATGTTTAGTTATTCAAAAAGGAAAAAGACTCTAAATTATTTGTTGTAGATTTCTCATAGTAGGAGTGATTTATATGGCTAGCATTGAAAAAAGAGGAAACAATTCATATAGATTAATTGTTGAAGCTGGTCACGATATACACGGAAAAAGAAAGAAAAAAACTAAAACCATTCGCATAGAAGATACTAAACTATTAAAGACGAAAAGAAGATTGCAAGAGTATCTCTCAGACCAGCTCTATCAATTTAAAATCGAAGTTTCTTCTGAAGAATACATAGAACCTGAAAAATTAACATTTGAATCTTTTATCGCTAAGTGGAAAGAGAAGAAGCTTTATCAAAAGAGCGGAAAACCTTATTCTCTCACTACTTCAGATGTATATTGGAGACATTTAAAAAATCACATTCTACCTGTCTTTGGCAATAAAAAAATGGAGCAAATAAAAAGCCTTCATATTGTAGATTTTTTAGACAGTTTAAAAAAAGATGGCGCACGAAAAGATGGGAAATCAGGAGGTTTAAGCGGGGCCACTATACAGGACATTTTTAAAATTTTACAAGTTGTTTTTAAAACTGCAACTGAAGAATGGAAGATCATTAAGGTTGATCCTATGAAAGGACTCCCTCAACCAGAAAATGAAAAGCAAGAAATGAACTATTTTGAAGCTGACGAAGCTACTGAATGTATAAAAATTTTGTATAAAGAAGTTGATATTAAATGGAGACTTTATTTTTTAGCTGCTATGATTGGTGGTCTAAGACGCGGTGAAGGTCTTGCACTTGAATGGCATTTGGATGTTGATTGGGATCTCGGCGGCTTTCATATTAATCGTTCAATTTCAAAGACAGTTGATGGCAAACCCTATGTTAAAGAACCTAAAACAAGAAGTTCTAAACGCTTTGTAAAGATGCCTAACTGGTATATGGATGAATTAAAGCAGTACCATATCATGTGGAAAAAAGAAAAACTATTAGTTGGTGACTTATGGGAAGGTGATGATCACCAATATTTATTTCATAATGGTTTTGGTGAGCCTTACTATTACACAACCCCTACTTCCAAATGGTCAAAAATCAAAAACAAACACAAATTAAAAAACATTCGACTACATGATTTAAGACATACAATGGTCGCTCTCCTTATAGAGGCAGGTGAGAGCATTAATGCTATTCAGAAAAGAGCCGGACATGCCAGTGCTAAAACAACCTCAGATATTTATGGTCATGTCACAAACAAATTAGAATTTAACACTGCAGAACACTTTAATCATTTTGATCCTAAAAATATTGAGAAACAATCTGGCGGATAAAGTTCGTCCCCAATTCGTCCCCAATCAAAAGAAACAGAACAAATCTTCGTTGTCAAAAAAACAAAAAACCCTTGCCTAGCAAGGGTTTCAACGATGATTCCGACTGGGCTCGAACCAGCGACCTCTACCCTGTCAAGGTAGCGCTCTCCCAGCTGAGCTACGGAATCGGGTTATGTATCAGTTCTGGGCTTTCTGTTACTGACAGTTTCTATTATATAACCAGCATAACCAGTCGTCAATGGTTTTGTTCAAAAAAGGTCAAAAAGCCGGTAGACGGACCGGCTTTTTTCTTCCTTTATGATTGGTTGACAAGAACGGGCTTGAGTTGATCGAGTGCTTGTTTGAAGTCGCGTTTGAGGTCTTCTCCGTTTTCTACTCCTACACTTAATCGAAGCAGGCCATCTGTAATCCCTCTTTTTTCTCTTTCTTCTTTTGGCATAGCCGCATGTGACATTTTGGCTGGGTATGACAGAATGGATTCGACAGCGCCAAGGCTGACGGCAAATACTGGTAATGCGACAGCATCCACTAATTCTTTGACCGCTACTTCGTTTTCTAATTCAAATGAGAGAACGGCTCCAGCTCCGCTCGCTTGCTTTCGCTGAATGTCTGCCCCAGGATGGTCATCTAAGCCTGGATAGTATACTTTTTTCACCGCAGGATGTTCTTTGAGGAATGAAGCGAGTTCAAATGCCGTTTGGCTGGCTTTTTCTAATCTCACCTGAAGGGTTTTTAATCCCCTTAACACAAGCCAGCAATCCTGCACGCCAAGGACCGCACCGAAGGAGTTTTGCAGCGAATACAGCTCCTCACCTAACTTCTCGTCTTTTACTACAGCTAAGCCTGATAGTACATCACTGTGTCCGCTCAAAAATTTCGTTGCACTATGCAGGACAACGTCAACGCCAAGATCGAGCGGACGCTGAAGAGCGGGTGTTAGAAATGTATTATCTAAAAAAGTCAGACAGTCATGTTCTTTGGCAAGCTGGACGACACCCCCAATATCCGTAATTCCTAGAGTCGGGTTTGACGGTGTTTCCAAGTAAATGACTTTTGTATTCGATTGAATGCCTCTTTTGACTTCATTCAAATCCGTCATGTCCACAAAGGTATGCTCAATGCCAAATCGCAAAAGAACTTGAGTAATCATTCTGAAAGTACCGCCATACACATCTCTTGTGACAAGGACGTGATCTCCTTTTGATAATAGCAGAAAAGCAGTGGAGATGGCTGCCATGCCTGATGCAAAAGCAAGCCCTCTTGTTCCTCCTTCTAGCGCCGCAATCGTATCCTCTAATGCTTGACGTGTAGGAGTCCCCGATCTTGAGTAGTCATATTGACCAAAATCATCAAAGCTGCTTTGATGAAAGGTGGACGCATGCTGAATCGGCACACTGACAGCACCTGTTGAACGATCTGTTTTGAATGCATTATGAACGAGTTGGGTTTCGAATGTCCAATCATGTGTGGTCATTTAGCATGTACCTCCTCTTTTACTTGTGATAGTGCCTGCTTTAGGTCTGCCTTCAGATCATCTACGTGCTCAATACCAACGGAGAAACGGAGCAGTTTGTTACACACACCGTTTGCAATGCGAATTTCCTCAGGAATATCCATGTGCGTTTGCGTCGCTGGATACGTAATGAAGCTTTCAATTCCGCCAAGACTTTCAGCAAAACAAATCGTTTTCAGCTGCTTCAAAAATGGATTGACCCAGTCCTCTTCGGCTACACGGAATGACAGCATTCCTCCCTTGCCTGGGTAAAGGACATCTTGAATTTCTGGCTGTTTCTTTAAAAACGCTGCTAGCTCCTTCGCATTTGCCTCGTGCTGGCGCATTCTAAGAGCCAGTGTTTTCATCCCTCTCATTAACAGCCATGAGTCAAATGGAGATAAAACGGCGCCAATTGCGTTTTGATGCTGGAACATGTCTTCAGAGAGCTTCTCTCCTTTTGTCACCACAAGCCCGGCGAGAACGTCATTGTGCCCGCCTAGATATTTGGTTGCACTATGGATGACAATGTCTGCTCCAAGCGTAATCGGCTTTTGCAAAACGGGTGTGTAAAAGGTGTTATCAACAATGACCAATGCGTCATGTTCTTTTGCAACCTTCGCTATTTTTTGAATATCCGCTTCCTGCATCAGTGGATTTGTCGGCGTCTCAATAAAGACTGCTTTTGTGTTTGGCGTGATTTTAGAGCGTAAACAGTCTTCATCTGAAAAATCATCGTAAAGAAAACGTAAGCCGTACTTTTTCCATTCCTTTTCAAACAAACGGTATGTACCGCCATATAGGTCTGATGAGACGATGAGTTCATCACCGCTTTCAAATAGGGCCATAATCGTTTGGATCGCAGCCATTCCCGAACTGAAGGCAAATCCGGCGGTCCCTTCTTCGAGTGAAGCAATCGCATCCTCTACAAGCTGCCTTGTTGGGTTTTTCGTTCGAATGTAATCAAATCCGGTTGATTCCCCTATACCTCTATGTCTGTATGCTGTTGAAAGATAAACGGGGGGACTGACCGTACCAGTCGCCTCTTCGCTCCGGTTTCCAATTTGCGCTAATGTCGTTTCCACATGTTCTGTCATTTGACACCATCCTAAGTAAAAATCTGATTTCAAAACAGAAAAACCCCTTCTTCATAAGAAGAAGGGGTTTTAATCGCTTCCTCTTATCTTCCAAGCAAAAAAACTGCTTGCTGGATTTAGCACCTTGGTACATCACATGAAGTGATGCATACCGGTTGCTGAGGTTTCAAAGGGCCAGTCCCTCCACCTCTCACGATAAGAATGTGTTGTCTGTCTGTTCTAATTCTTAATACTGTAACGCATTAAATCTCATTTTTCAAGAGGAAATGGAACAATTAATTGAAATTTTCTGTATTTTATAACAGATTCGGTGTTAACTGAATTGATTGCATGTTAGCATATAGGAACAACATTATTTTTCATGTTACAATGAATGGAAACATTTCACTTTGTGATGAAATCGGTTAGCTGGAGGAATGGATTATGGTGAAGAAAACAGGCATTATTCAAGAAGAAACCTTACATTCAAAAGAACTTGGGGCGGATATGACCCTTTTGATCTATTTGCCAGTCAATTACTCCCCCCTTTATACATATCATGTCATCATTGCCCAAGATGGTCATGATTATTTCCGTTTAGGCAAAATAGGCAGACAGGCAGAAGAATTGATGCAAAACAAAGATATGGAACGCTCCATTATCATTGGTGTCCCTTATGAAAATGTCACGGAAAGACGGAATACGTATCATCCAGATGGCACAAAATTTGAAGCATATAAACGCTTTTTAGCAAATGAACTTGTCCCTTATATTGATACGCACTATCCAACCTATCAAATTGGCTCAGGACGCACGTTTATTGGTGATTCACTGGGTGCTACAATTTCTCTTATGACAGCGATAGATTATCCTTCTTTATTTGGCGGACTCATTTTGCAGTCTCCTTACGTTGATGAGTCAGTCTTAGAAGCTGTTAAACAGTCGACTGCCCTTTCTCATTATGCGATTATTCATCAAATTGGACTGGAAGAAACGGCTGTGAAAACGACAGACGGCCAAGTGCTTGATTTTATTCAGCCGAACGACGATTTAAAGACACTTCTTGAACAGTCAGGTGCAGATTATTTATTTGAGACATTCGAAGGAGATCATAAATGGACGTATTGGCAGCCGCTCATTGCGCCTTCGTTAAAAAGAATGCTCCCATATTCGTTAATCAACTGAATTTTGTTATAATAAACAATAATAAATACTTTCTTAATCAGGAGGGAACAAGATGAAATACGGAGTTGTTATATTTCCATCAAAAAAATTGCAAGATATTGCGAACTCTTACCGGAAGCGTTATGATCCGAACTATGCACTCATACCGCCTCATTTAACACTTAGAACACCTTTTGAATTAACGGATCTAGAAGCGGCTGAGGTCGTCTCAACGCTAAGAGAGTATGCAAAAAATGCTTCTCCTGTTACATTACGTATTAAAAAATTCAGTTCATTCGCTCCTGTAAACAACGTTATTTATATGAAAGTAGAACCGAACGAAGAAATCATGGCACTCAATGAAAGGTTGTATGCAGATCCACTTGAAGGTACACCTGAATATGCCTTTGTTCCGCATGTGACAGTGGCTCAAAAACTATCAGATGATGAGCATTCAGACGTTCTTGGCACATTAAAGCTGAGAAAGATTGACCATGAAGAAACAGTGGATCGCTTCCACCTTTTATATCAATTAGAGAACGGATCTTGGACCGTCTATGAAACATTTATTTTAGGAGAAGAGGGTTAAGTACATTTGAAAACAGTTATCGCAACAGCACAAACACAACGAGAAGATGCATATTACGTTCGAAAAGAAGTATTTGTCAAAGAACAAGAAGTCCCGTTAGAGATTGAAATAGATGAATTAGAAGACGAGGCCATTCATTTTGTCATTTATAATGATGAAATGAAGCCTCAGGCAGCTGCTAGATTGCGGATCATTGAAGGACCAAAGGCAAAGCTAGAACGAATTTGCGTGTTAAAAGAGGCGCGCGCTTTCGGCCTTGGCCACAAACTATTAGAAGCGCTGGAAACAGAAGCCATTGCGAATGGAGCGAAGGAAGCGGTTATGCACGCACAAGTCCAAGCTCTTCCTTTCTACGAAAAGAAAGGCTACAAAGCCGTATCTGAACCATTTGAAGAAGCAGGGATCACACATGTCAAAATGACAAAAACGCTGTCTGTTTGACCAAAAGAAAAAGCCAGAGCATCATCCATGATGTCCTGGCTTTTTCTTTATCATCGTTCGTCAATGGAAGAAAGCGCAATCATTTATATATACGTATTAATATGAACGCCTTTGCCTTCCTCCATAAACATATCTCGTACAAAGCGTTCCCGCTTTTTTTGCTGTACTTTCGTTTCCGCTTCTGTCACTAAGTCCTCTTTTTTCTCCAGTTCTCTGTATACCTTGTCATGAAAGGTGCGAGTAACCTTAGTTACTTTCGCGTAGTCTTCTTTATCCTGAGGAGCAGGACGATTGATATATTGAAAATACAGATCCGGCTGAATCGGGGCTATATATCCCATCAAGAACGCCTCCTTTGCTTCTCTTCTACTCTACTATTCCCTAATAATGACTGTTTGAAACACGTCTCATTTGATATGATTAGATGTGTTTCTTTTTAAGATTGATTAACTATTGGAGGACTAGCTTTGAAATGCGCACGACGACATGATCGAACGATCTCATTACATACGTATTCGAGAGAACATTATCAATTCCTCCATGACGAGGGAAAAAAAGGGCACTTATTCTGCCCATATTGCGGACAACCAGTCTTTTTCAGATTAAATATACATGAAGAACCTGCCTTTATTCATAAACATATGTCTCAGCAAGAGCTGTGTGAACAAGCAGAAGAACAAGAAGATCAGAAAAAACACGCAGAGCGAGAGGAAAGTGCTTCTTATAAAGAACTTGGGGGCTTCCGTTTTCCAACAGGTAAACAAATCATCTCGCAAACGAATGAATCATATGACTGGCAGGAACCAAGGTCGATTCAATTTAGCGATGTGATACATTTAGAAGAAAATGAACAAGCACATACCATCGATCTCTTTCCGCATATCACCTTTAGCACACCGCAGCTTCAAGCTGTCACACATAAAGATGGTCCGATGCTTGTGCTGGCTGGTGCTGGCAGCGGGAAAACAAGAGTCCTGACAGCAAGAGCGGCTTATCTCATGTCACATCATCATATTCCTGCTCACCATATCTTACTCGTGACGTTCACCACAAAAGCCAGCAGTGAAATGAAAGAAAGACTGCGCAAGCAATATCAGCTGCACCCATCACAAGCAAGCCAAGTGGTGACAGGCACCTTCCACAGTCTTTTTTATAAAATGCTGCTTCACGATGACGCAAACAAATGGAACGGCCAGCACCTGATCAAGTTTGATTGGCAGAAGGAACAGTACATTCGAAAAGCCATCATGAATGAAAGACTAGATGAAAAAGACTACCCTACCGATCAAGTCCTGCAATCGATCGGCTATTGGAAAAATGCTTTTTTACCAGGCGATCTTCCTGATTTGAAGGATGAAAAGGAAAAACACATGTGGACGATCTATCAATCTTATGAACAGCAAAAACGAGACAATCAGCAATTTGACTTTGATGACATGGCCATTGCCTGCTTGCACATGCTGACTGAACAGCCTGAACTGCTGAAACGGTATCAAGAACGGTTCCAATATATATTGGTGGATGAATTTCAGGATATAAATCCAGTTCAATATCAATTGATTCAGCTGTTAGCTGGAGAATCTGAGCAGCTATTTTGTGTCGGTGATGATGATCAAGCCATTTATGCCTTTAGGGGCAGTAATCCTGCTTTCATTCTTGAATTTAAACGAGATTATCCTTCGGCTCAGATTGTTCATTTACATGCCAATTACCGGTCGCATCATACGATTGTCGCAAGTGCGGATGCCGTTATTAAGAAAAATCAGCATCGTTATGAGAAAACGTTAAAAGCCGTCCGATCGGAGACAATCCCTCCTACGCTCTTTTATCCATATGACGAGGAAGAGGAAGCGACCATGATCGTGGCAGATATTCAGGAGAAAATTAAAAACGGTGCAAAGCCGAGTGATATCTGCGTGCTCTTTCGCACCAATACGGGAGGCCGCGCGATTTATGAGCGTCTGCATCAATCCGCGATTCCGTATGAGACGGAGGCTGGTGTCAAAGCCTTCTACAGCAGACGAATTGTTCGGGTTCTTCTCGCCTTTCTCTCTTTAAGTCAGGATGCCGATGATGTGTCCTCTATGAAACAGCTGCTTCCGGTTTTCTTTTTAAAGCAGCAGACCTTAAACACAATGAAGGCACTAACCATCACGGAAGATTGTTCAATGGTCGATGCACTCGGAAAACTAACAGATATTCAGCCGTTTCAACGGAAAAAGCTGCAATCCATTGTTCCTCTGTTCCGCACGTTACGAAATTTAAAGCCGTCTGACGCTGTGGCGTTTATTGAACAAAAGATGGGACTTGGTGATTACTTAAAAAAACGAGTGAACGATACGAATGTACTTGAAAAAGGGGCGGATGATGTACGAGATGTAAAAACCGCTGCCAAACGCTTTGAAACGATTGAAGCCTTTCTCTCACATGCCGAGCATATGAAGTCTGCCGAAAAGGAAAAGACAGACGAACCAGGTGTTCAGCTCATGACGATTCACCGTGCAAAGGGACTGGAATTCCAAACGGTGTACATCACTTGCGTGGTCGACGGAGCACTGCCACATGATTTCTCACTCGATGAACTGAGAAACGGTGATGATGAAGCCTTGGAAGAAGAGCGCCGTTTATTATATGTGGCTATGACAAGAGCTGAACAGTCTCTTTATCTATCGGTTCCATCATTTAGACGAGGGAAAACCACTCATCGCTCGCGCTTTTTATATCCCCTACTAAAGAAAAATCGAGCATTATTCACAGAAAAACAACAGGCCCCCCTTTAAGCGGAGAGCCTGTTGTTTACTTTTTGTTGTTCATCATTTTAGCGATGGTATTGAAATCAAGCTTTTCTTTTCCACTTGTAATCGATTGAACGATTTTGTCTTCCATTTCTTTCGGTACACGTTTATTCGCAAGCTGCGCGACTTTTTTAATGACGCCTCGAACCGTTGCTTCATCTTTAAAGTTAGCATTTTGCAAAGAACCTGCAAGCTTAAAGACATCGTTCATATTCACACCCGTTTTATTTTCAACGCTTTTAAAGAATTTATTATCCATTCATTTGCCTCCTCTTTATGGAGTAATCACCTCACTATATGAAAATAGGCGAGATATGTGCCTATCCTAAAGCCTGGTTTGCCCAAAGAGAAAGGAAAGCAAAAGGCTCCCCCATTGCTTCCCTCACCTTCTTACTGTTTAGTTAAAGAAAGAAGCACCAACGATGATTAGAAGGATGAAAAGCACAACGACAAGAACAAATGTTGATCCATATCCGCCGCCGTAACCTCCGCCGTAGCCGCCGCAAGAACCGCCACCGTAACCGTAACAACTCATATATAAGCACCTCCTCTTCTCCCTTACAAAATATGAAAAATACTACAAATGGTTTGGACGATCACATAAAAAAGTGCGGAATTTTTATTTCTGCTGTTTAAAGACGTAATCTGCCTCTCCATGACGTATCATGAATGCTTCTGTTTCTTTCGCAAAAGCATCCATCTTCTCGCCAAATGCCTTTAAGTGCTGCTCAAGATCCTTCGCTTTATCCGCTAGATCCATTTCACCCTTTTCGTGCGCTTGCTCTTTCCCATCATGGGGTTTAGTGAACAAGGAGCCGATTAATTGTTCGAATGCATCCATTCTGGTCACCCCTTCTCTCTTACATATGCATCACTCAAAAAAAGGGCAACAAAAAAACCGGATAAATCCGGCTTTTGTTTTCTCTTCTATTGAGGTTTCTTTTTGTTTCCACAGCCGCAGCCTGCTTTTTTAATTTTCTTCGTATAAACAGATTGTTGATTTGACTGCGCTGGATAACCTTGAAGCGTATGTGACGGCGTTTCAGTTGGTTTCATCGCAACCCTTCCTTTCCCTATTCCATGATAGTATATGCATTTTTTGAAAGCGTGTCTGATGAGAATGCCTGTTTATTTCACCAGCTTTGAGACAATTGCTTCAATAATGCCTGCTGCTGCTGCAATGGCTAATAGTAAATTAAGCCACATGCTGATGACAGGAAATAGTATGTATATCAGAAGTAAAGCAGCAGTGCACCACATACCCGTACACCAATAACAGCTTAACAGCTCTCCTATCCAAGACCGCAGCCCTTTACCTTTAATGATGATATATGTCTCTACTTCACCTTGTTCATTGATCTCTTCTTGTTCTTCATGAAATAAACGGCGGAAAGGAGCAGTAATGGTATCAAACACAATGAGCCTCGTCAGTCTAAAGGATGCGAGGGCAAACACGACAAATGACAAAGCACCGCTCAGGAGCCTCCACCTCCTTCTTTCTTCTTTTTTGCGTCCTTTCTTTATATATGCAAAAAGAAAGACCGCCATGATGAATCGAGCGGAAATAAAATTGGGTTGTACTTTTTCACACTTTCCGATTCCACCTTGAGCCTCTGCTGCATTAAATAATGTATAGATAAGAAAGGAGTGAAAGTATTGTCTATTGAAGAAAGTGCTGATTTTTTATACACACAACTATTAAACGAATTAATCAGCAATTATGATGATTTCATTGAAATCAAAGATTCCGAAAATGTCACGATTCATAAAACAGATGTAACAGCCGCACTCTCCCTTCAAGCGACCGTAACGACAATCATTACTCTTTTAATCCAACTTCTTGTACCAGACGATGAATTGGCTGCAGATATCACAGATCAGCTTTTAGCCACACAACAAGTGACAGTCCAAAAGAAGACTGTGATTCAAATCATCAATTGCTATAACGTCACGATTACACTATCTGATGCATCCATTATGAACTCCGTACAAATTCTCACTCAAACATTGAATGTACTATTAGTTGAAGCCGGCATTCTTTGACCCTTTCTTTTTCTAACATTATGTATGAAAGAGGTGAAATAATCGTGGCTGAAGAGAACGAAAAAAAGGAATTTCAAATCAACACTGAGGTTGATCCATTAACGAGCCTTCTTGTAAGTGATATTTTAAACAAAAACAATATCACAGATGATCAGAAAGCAAATATTTCAGATGATCAAAGAAGAATGATTTTGAAATTAGTTGAGGACTTACAAAAGAAAGCAGATGACTTCGTACAACAGCAGCAGGAGAAAAAAAGGCAGGCTGAGTCAGCAAAACATGTGGAAGAAGTAGCCCCTGAACCGCAAGTACGTCCAAAACGAAATTCACTTCGAGATCGTATTCAACAGCGCCGTGATGCGCAGCGAAACAACGATTAAATAAAAATGGGTTGCGTGATAGGGTAAATGCCTGAGACAAAACCATGCATTCCAGCATTTAATAAAGTAAACGGAAGGAGGAATAGAAATGGATTCTAAACCATATTCTTGGGTCGCTCTAGATCGTAACTGTACACACCACGGACACCACGGCGATTACAACTATGAAAGAAAAGCAGTTTGTGACGGCCACTATTATGATGATGAAGACGTCTTGCAAGACTTTGATCAAGTAAGTGTGACAAAGCAGACATCTGAGGAAGTCATTATCGTTAGAGACTCTTGTGACATTAACGTCTCTTCTGTTGATGCACAGGTTGCAGCATCTATCCAAGTAGCTGTTCAAACAGCGATCATTACCATTACAAACATCTCAATCGCAGATGGTGATTTAGCAGACCGCGTCACACAAGATCTCTTACAAGCCGCTACTCACAAACAAACAAACCGCCAGAAACTTGTCATTGAAAACTCTAGAAACGTTACAGTATCAACAATCGATGCGGACATCTCGATCGCAATCCAAACACTTACTCAAACACTTGTTGCGACAATCGTTGCAATCGGTATCCTCTAATGTCCAAAAGCAGAGCGAAAAGCTCTGCTTTTCCTTTTATAAAAATACAACAAATATAAATAGTCATTTACCCACACCAACTAGAGGGCGCATACATATGTTGTTAAGGACTAAAGTCAAATACCTTGTTAAAGGAGCTGAAATCCATGAGCTGCGGAAAACACCATGGCCGACATGATGAAAACTGTGTATGCGATGCGGTTGATAAGATTTTAGCAGAGCAGGAAGCTGTAGAAGATAAATGTCCTACGAGCTGCTACAGTAATTTATTAAGCCCGACAGTTTCTGGAAAAGATACAATTCCGTTTTTACTTTTTGATAAAAAGGGCGGATTGTTTTCTACTTTCGGAAACATTGGAGGATTTGTTGACGATTGCCAATGCTTCGAATCCATTTTCTTCCGGGTTGAAAAATTACACGACTGCTGTGCTACGTTATCTGTATTAAGACCTGTTGATGTACACGGACATACGCTCAGCGTGTGTCACCCTTGTGACCCTGACTTCTTTGGTCTAGAAAAAACGGACTTTTGTATTGAGGTTGATCTAAACTGCTTCTGCGCAATCCAATGTTTAAACCCAGAACTAGTAGACAGAGTCATGCCATCGAAAGATAAAAAGCATCATCACCACGGCTAAATCAATCATCCGTTGACCTAACTTGTCATGAGTCAAAGCATCCCCTTCCTTACGAATGACAGTCAATCATGCGGAACAGTCAGCATAAGAGCTGCCGCTTCCGCATTGATTGAAAGTAGAAGTATCAACCGGTAAAACAAAAAGCTTGTAGATGATGACAGTGCTCAAACACTCAAACAAATTTCCTAGTATAGGAGGGTTGAATATGAGCCGCAAACATTCATGGAATTGTGTAGCAGAGGCTGTTGAAAATATTAACGACTTACAAAATGCCGTTGAAGAAGAATGTCCGACCAGCTGTTACAGCAATCTCCTTTCTCCATCCCATTCATTAGGTGACACTGTCCCGTTTGTTCTCTTTACCTCTAAATCAAAACCGTTCGTCGCATTCGGAAACGTTGGAGAAGTAGATCCAGGTCCTTGCTTTAGCACTACATTTTTCAGAGTCGAACACATCTCTGACCACTGCGCAACACTCAGCTTGCTTATCGCATTTGACAAAGACCGTCATATTTTAGATTTTACAGATAAAGATTCCGTATGTGATGTGTTCCGATTAGAAAAATCGAAGTATTGCATTGAAGTAGATCTTGACTGCTTCTGCGCAATCGAGTGCTTAAATCCACGACTCATCAACCGTAACTGCTAACAAAAAAAGTCCCTCTATGGGACTTTTTTTATTTGTTAAAAACCAAGTGGATGAATCGAGGAAATTTCATCTACTGCTAATTCAACTGGATTTCCCCCGCCCGCTGTTCGAATGACCACTGTATCTTCTTTTCGATCCATGATAATCCCTCTATAAGTTTTACCATCAGCTTCAATCAGGCAAAGGGCTCTTGGCATATTATGAGGCAGGCTTGTGAGAAAATCGACTTTTTCGTCAATGCTCATCTGACTTAAAGGCTTTTTCACTCGTTTTCTTCTAGGTTCTTCTTTTGTTTCATGAAATACACCTTCTGGCGGCTTTTCCTCTTCTTGCTGGGGCTTTCTTTCTTGTGTAAGTTCCGGTTCTTGCGTGATGTCTTGTTCTTGTGTAACCTCAGCTTCTTGCGTGATGTCTTGTTCTTGTGTAACCTCAGCTTCTTGCGTGATGTCTTGTTCTTGTGTAACCTCAGCTTCTTCTGTAATGTCTTGTTCTTGCTGAAGTTCAGATGGCTCGGCTTCTTTTTTCTTCTCGATTTCTTGAGCCCCAGGCTCCTCGTGCGTACTTTCTTCGATCACGTCTTTTGCACTCTGATGACTTTCTTGCGGTTTTTCTGATTTCTTTCGCTTTCTCACAATATTTTGCATGGCCGGCATTGATTCATCATAGCTCGGCTGAACAATATACATAAGCGGCTTCTGGTTCTCATCACCTTTATTTGACATACTAATCCCTCCCGAATGATTCATTCCTTATATATATGAGCGGACGACTCAAATCAGAAGAAAAATAAAAAAACAGCATACCCTTATTCGGTATGCTGCAAATCATTTAGTTGTTTAGCGGGCAATGATATGGAAGCCAGAATCAACATGCAGGTTCTCACCTGTCATGCCGCGTGATAGATCACTGAATAAGAATAGAGCTGTATCGCCAACTTCTTCAGGAGTCGTTGTACGGCGAAGCGGTGCACGCTCTTCAATATCCTTCAGAATGGTATTAAAGCCACTGATGCCTTTTGCAGACAGCGTACGAATTGGACCAGCAGAAATACTATTTACACGAATACCTTCTGCGCCTAAATCAGCTGCTAAGTATTTCACACTTGCTTCAAGTGCTGCTTTTGCTACACCCATTACGTTGTAGTTAGAAACTACACGCTCTCCGCCTAGGTATGTAAGCGTGACGATGCTTCCACCTTCTGTCATCAATGGACGTGCTGCTTTTGCTACAGCTGTTAATGAGTATGCGCTAATGTTGTGCGCCAAAAGGAAACCTTCACGATTCGTGTTTAAGTATTCACCGACAAGTTCTTCTTTGTTTGCAAATGCAATCGCATGCGCAACGCCATGAATGACTTGTACTTTTTCTTTAATTGTAGCGAAACATTTTTCGATTTCTTCATCACTTGTCACGTCACATGGAAGAATGATTGAATCATCGCGCTCAAGTGTGCTTGCAAGTTCTTTTACAGATTCAGCAAGACGATCTCCAACATAAGTAAAAATCAAACGAGCTCCAGCTTCGTGAAGTGAGCGGGCAATTCCCCATGCGATGCTTCGTTTGTTGGCAACACCCATTACCACGATATTACGGCCTTCTAAAGAAAAGTTCATATGTAATAAAGCCTCCTATTTTTTCAAGACATAGTATTAGTACCTGATCATAATATTATCACAGATCATGAGAGAATGACAATTTCCGCTGAAAGAAAGTTTCTTTTTCATCAAAAACCGTCCACACGAGTGAAGACGGTTTGACTTTATTATCGTTTGAGCCGGTTTTGCTGATAAGCAAAATGGTTGGTAGGCCCGTGTCCAGCTCCAATATTCAAAGGGTACTTGATGGCTTCATGGACAAAGGTTTCTGCAGTTTCAAAAGCTTCTCTCATGGAGTATCCTTTTGCAATTTCAGCTGTTAATGCTGCTGCAAACGTGCAGCCTGTGCCGTGTGTATGTGGGGTATCAATGTGTTCATTTGTGACTTCTATAAAGCCTTTTCCATCATACAACAGGTCTGTGATCATCCCGCCAGATGGGCCGTGACCGCCTTTGATCACGACATGTTTCGTACCAAGCTCATATAAACGCTCCGCTGCTAGATATCGATCTTCTTTTGTCTGAATGCGCATATCTGTCAGTACTTCTGCCTCAGGAAGATTCGGCGTTACGGCATAGCTGACAGGTAGCAAGTGTGTTTTCATCGCTAAGACCGCATCTTCATTTAATAAAGAAGCGCCTCCTTTTGCGATCATCACTGGATCGACAATGAGCTTCATGTCATATTGAACCGTTTTTTCAGCAACTATCTTGATCATATCTGCACTCCACAGCATTCCTGTTTTGACGGCATCTGGCAGTAAATCCTCTGCCACTGCATCAATTTGACTTTCTAACGCCTCGATTGAAAGCGGATATACCCCATGAACACCTAGTGTGTTTTGTGCTGTAATCGCTGTGATTGCAGACATTCCGTACACACCGAGCTCCTGAAAGGTTTTTAAATCAGCTTGAATGCCTGCTCCGCCGCCAGAATCAGAACCTGCGATTGTAAATGCTTTTTTAATCGTCATTTCATTACACCTCTCATTAGCCAATCCATTGATGATAAATGGTTCTTGCTTTTGCCATATCATTTGTGCCATGGACAAGGGCTCTGCCGTCTTTAAATAAGACAAGCTTATATTCATCCTTTTGACAGGAAAGCAAATACGGATTTTCAAGGACATCCATCCCTGCTTTCCTTAACCGAAGAGCCACTTCGTGTAACGAAGGCGGAGTTTCAGCTGCACTGCGGATTTGGACCGTATTGCGGCCGCATAGTACATCTGCCTTTGCTCTCTTGTCATAGGAGAGAAAAGGATATGTTTTCATTCCGCAGCTTGGACATTGTTTTTTCTTTAAGGAACTGGCTGATCGGATGTCAGACCGTTCATTGGTCCATAAATCAAACGATCTTAATATCGGCGTCACGTGATGACCCGTTAAATACTTCAGGGCATCTGCCACTTGATATGCTGCCACCTGCTGCACAACTGGACTAATGATACCGGCTGTATCACATGTCATGCCCTGTGCGGGTAAATGTTCAAGAAGACAGTGTAAACACGGTGTTTCACCAGGAATGATAGTAAATTGAATACCATAGCTGGCAACGCAAGCTCCATAAAGGAATGGAATTTGATGTTTCACAGCAGCATCATTAGCGATCATTCTCACTTCAAAATTATCCGCTGCATCGACAATGATTGAAGCGCCGCTGACCAGTTCGTCAATATGTTCAGCGGTCACATCGACGACGATTCCCTTGACCTGTACGTCACTATTTATCTGTTTGAGTCTATTTTCAGCCGCCACGGCCTTTGGCAGCCGATCCTGCACATCTTGCTCTGTGTAAAGCTGCTGACGCTGAAGGTTGCTCCACTCAATATAATCTCGATCCAAAATGGTGACAGATCCAACGCCAGCACGAACAAGCATTTCAGCACTAGCTGTCCCAAGCGCTCCCGCACCAATAATGACAGCCTTTGAGTCATTTAACCGCTTTTGCCCCTCTGTGCCGATTGGCTGAAAGAGCTCTTGACGTGAATAACGAGTGCTCAAAATGCCGGCATTCCTTCCTGAGGGCTACTTGCTGTCCCGTAGTTTTTCAAAGGAATACGGCCTGCCTCGAAGCCTAGCCTTCCTGATTCAATCGCCAGTTTCATGGCTTTTGCCATTTTCACAGGGTCCTTTGCACCTGACACAGCTGTGTTCAGTAATACAGCGTCAGCTCCTAACTCCATCGCATAAGCCGCATCCTTTGGAGAGCCTACACCAGCATCAATAATCACCGGTACCTTCGCCTGCTCGATAATAAATGAGAGATTCAGAGGGTTTAGTAAGCCTTGCCCTGAACCAATCGGCGAAGCACCTGGCATTATGGCATGGACACCAAGCTCTTCTAATTTTCTTGCTAGTACCACATCATCAGATGTATATGGCAGCACGATAAATCCTTCTTCGAGTAGCATTTCGGATGCTTTTAACGTTTCGACTGGATCTGGCAGAAGAGACCTTGAGCAGCCAATGACTTCTACCTTGATCATGTCACACAGTCCAGAAGCCTTCGCTAAACGAGCAATACGAACTGCCTCTTCCGCTGTACTTGCACCAGCTGTATTCGGAAGCAGCGTATATTTAGATAAATCCAGCTGTTCCAAAAAGTTAGGCTGAGATGCTTCGAAAATGTTCATTCTTCTCACAGCAAAGGTTAATATTTCTGCTTCTGATACGTTCACAGCTTCTTTTTGAATTTCAAATGATGGGTACTTCCCTGTACCAAGTAATAATCTAGATGTGAATGTTTTTCCGCCAATATGCAGCATGTTGTCATCCTCCTCCTACAAAGTGAACGATTTCGATCGTGTCATTAGGTTGAATTTTCACTTGTTGAAACGCTTCTTTATCAATAATTTCTTGGTTCTTTTCCACAATCACTACTCGATTTTCAAGGTGATAGTCTGATAGCAGGTCATAGATCGTTCCATTCTCTTGATCGAAATCAACGATTCTGCCATTCAATTGAATTTTCATACAAACAGTGCCTCCTTTCGGTCAATACGAAATGCGTGAAGCCATTCTTTTTTGACCGGTTCACCTAATATCAGGTCGCGAATGATCTTTCCAGTAATCGGAGCAAGTAAAATACCATTTCTGTAATGACCAGCAGCAAAAAGAATACGCCGATCTTCTGGGTGTCTTCCGATGTAGGGATGCTGGTCGCTTGTCGCCGGACGAAGGCCAGCCCAGCACTGATCAATCGGCATCTCCTTGATCGAAGGCATCAGCTGTGACGCCTTTTGAATGACAGCTTCGATACCGCCAAGCGTTGGAACAGTTTGCCACTCGTTTGGCTTCATCGTTGCGCCAACGATCAGTTTGCCGCTATCTCGTTGAACGATGTAACAATGATCATGGTAAATGGTGTGTTGGAGTGCTGGACCATGATTCCATACAGACACACATTCCCCTTTTACTGGATAAAGAGAATGAGATAATCCAAGCTCTTCAAAAAAATGGCCAGACCATACACCACTTGCTACAGTTAGTTCATCACATGTGAATGTTCCCATCGTTGTTCTAATTGCTAACGCTTCTTTCTCCCGCTTCACTTCGATCACGGGTGTACACTCTTTCACTTCTGCCCCGTACCTGACCGCCGCCTGCCAAAATGCCCGGCATACCGCATAAGGTTCGACATGAACATCCTCTTTAATCAAACCTGCTCCTAGGATGTTCTCTGCCATTTGAGGCATGCATTTTTTTACGCTGCCTGCGTCAAGCCACTCAAATGTAGACATATGCTGCATCCGGCAAAGTGCTTGTTTCTCCTCTTCGGTAAAGGCTACCTTCATGATACCGCCCGCTGATGTTCGAATATCAATGCCAGATTCATGCCGTAAATCGACTTTTAACTTCTCGTACAATGCCTGGCTTGCTCTGCCTGCTTGAAAGAAAATATCCTCATGACCCTCTCCTTCAGCATGTGCACCAAGCATCCCAGCAGCTGCACTTGTCGTTTGCTTCCCTGCCTCATTCGCCTCAAATAAGACGACCTGCTTTCCTGCTTTTGCAAGGTGATAGGCAATGGACATCCCTATGATTCCACCACCAATGATTGCCACATCATAATGCTTCTTCATAAGGATTCTCCTTTACTTGTTTAGAAAATGCTTGTGCCATCTTGCGCGGCTGATGATGAGTAAAAATTCCAGACATGACAGCAATCCCTTTCACATTCGCTTGTCTCAATTCTGGAACGCGCTCAGGTGTCACACCACCGATTGCCACCACTGGTATAGACAGTACAGATGTCAGTTCTTCCACAAGCTGTATGCCTCTTGCCTGAAGTCCTGGTTTACAAGTGGTGTCATATACGTGCCCAAACATGACATACTCTGCTCCATTTTTCTCAGCTGCTTTCCCTTCTTCTATCGAATGAACGGAGACACCCACATGAAGATGAGGGAATTTTTTCCGCAGCTCTTTTGGCGAAAAGCTATGGCCTGGGAGATGTACCCGGTGAATATTGGTGAGCAGCGCAACGTCTACTCTGTCGTTGATCATGAGCTTCTCTTTTGGTACACCTTCTAAAAGGAGACATTTCACGATATCAACAAGCTCACTTGCTGTTTTAGACCGTTCCCGTATATGAATAAAATCCACTTCAGATACAATGGCTATTATTTGTTTGATCAGCTCTTCCGCAGGAAGCGAATCATTTGTCACTGCGTGGAGTTCCATTTGCACCAACCCCATCTAAGCATGCTGTTTGCCACATTTCTTTTTGATACGCCATCTCCCAGAAATGGTATTCGTAATAGCTAGAAATCACAAAATTTTCTTTCATATTGGCCCGCACATGTTCTGGTGCCTTTTCGGCTAGTTCATCAAAGCGGTTGACCTGTTCAAAGACGAGCTCCTTAAACCAATCCCCTCCATATGTCAAAATCCATTCTTGATAAATCGGATGGTCAGGTGTGGTTTGTTTCAGCTTTTCACCCACCTCATAATAAAGCCAGTAGCACGGCAATAACGCAGCCAATATCTCTTCGAATCGTCCGCTTTTCACAGATCGGTACATATGTGAGGTATACGCGTAAGCAGTTGGAGAAGGCTTAAAGTTCTCGATGGCTTCATCTGAAATCTCTAAAAGCTCTGTAAACTTTCTATGCAGCGACAGCTCCGCTTCATACGTCCCCTGCGCATGATACGCCATTCTGCCCGTCGTATGTAAGTCCTCACTAATCGCCGCTCCATATGCTTGCACCTTTGCAAAATGAGTTAAATAATATGAATCCTGCATCACGTAATAAGTGAAACGATCGAGTGACAGCGTGCCATCTCCAATCCCTTTCACAAAGGGGTGTGTAAAGCTTCCATTCCACCATGTTGCTGCTGCTTCTTTACATTCAGTTGAAAACGTCATGTTTCTCTCCTCCTGTTTTTCCATATAAAAAAGCCACTTTCCATATGGAAAGTGGCTTGGAATTTGTCAAAAGCATAATCAAAAACCGCACCACTTCCCTACGCAGGTATGAACCTGTTCAGGTAATGAGGGTCTAAAAGTCAATACTTTTATCTCAGCCCTTTTAAAGGACTCCCCTAGTGGATCAAATATATGATGTTGTACTTCTATCTTAATCAGGAATTGTTCATTGGTCAAGGGTTCATTGTTACTCTAATTGGGCTCTTAGTCCTGCCACATATTCACGAGAGCCCGACACAAGCACACGGTCGCCGCTTCTAAGCGTCGTATCTCCATGTGGGACTAAACTGTCTACCCCTCTGAAAATACGGACAAAGACCAAATCGCCGGTAAATGGAAACTCCCTCAGCATGACATTGTGAAAGCGCTGATTGTTCATTTGAATTTGATACAAGGAAGTATCCTCATTTGTTAATAATCGAATCGCATCCGGTGCTTCAATCAAGGCTCTTAGCACCGTTTTAGATGATAGGAAATTAGAAAACGTATCAATGCCCGCTTCCTTCAATGTCAGCTCTGCCTCAGCTTTATTCACACTCGCAATGACTTGTTTTGCTCCTTCTTCCTTTGCAAATAAAGCAATTTCCTTATTTTTTGTCTCACTGCCTGTTGCGACGACGAGGACATCCTCCCGGCCAACGCCTGCCTTTCGCAGCGTCTCATCGTCGTACTTCTCAATCGATTCGACTTCAAAGATGGAGTCGGCAAGCAGCGCTTCTTTATTTTCTTGAAAGACATGCAAAATTCGAATATCATATTCATCCTGATGTAAATCGAGTGTGACAGGTAAGGTGAGCTGATTTGCACCAATAAAGGTCACACGTTTTTTATGGCTCGCAGCTTGTTCTTTTTTAAACAGCGCTTTAAACCAAACAGGCGTTAAAATACTCGTGAGTACCGCGACTAAAATCAGCGCGCCAGACATTTTATGATCAATGACTCCAAGCCGCTCCCCGATCGTCGCTGCTGCAATGACGAGTGATAACGTCGATGTTAATAAAAAGCCAGAGCCAATCACTTTTTTCATGTCATACCATTTTTTCAAATAAAGGATCGGGATGAGCTTACTAATCAGTAATGCAATAAATAGCAGCGGGATCATGATCATAATGGTTGGGTCCTTGAACAGTGCCCATATATTCAAATCAACTCCGACCATCACAAAGAAGATAGGGATCAAAAATCCGTAGCCAAATGAATCCAGCTGCTGAACAAGCTCTTTATTCGGCGAAAGAAGAGACACAAGCACACCTGCTAAAAATGCCCCAAGAATATTTTCAGCACCGAGTGATTCAGATAAGGCAACTAAGACTATAATGAGAGTAAAGATCGCCCTTGTCCCAATTTGCACGGTCCCTTTTGACATGGACTGAAAAATTGACTTTGTCTTAAATACGCGGCCAAATAAATAAAGAAGGATGCCTGCAGCAAATAATAAGAGCAGAAGCCACATATTCCCTGTACCATCGCCATAAATGGAGGAAAATACAGCAAGTAAAATCATTGTCACCAAATCAGCAATGACAGCGACAAGCAAGATGATTTGACCGATATTCGTCTGCATCAATTTTTCCTCTTTTAAGGTGGGAACCACTACCCCTAATGAGATCGTCGATATAATGAGCGTCATTAGAAAGGCATTTTGGATAAACCCTGCAAGAACAAACGCATAAGACAGGATAAAAGAAATACTAAATACGCCAAGAAAAACAATAGTGGCTGCAATAAACGTATTTGGTTCTTTTAGACCATTTGGCAGTTCTCGTGCTTTCTTCTTTGACTCGAAAGAAGAAAAATCTATTTCAAGTCCACTTAAAAACATCAGAAAAATAAAACCGAGCATGGATAACGTATCTAACCACGCATCATGTTCAACAACCAGTTGAAGACCGCTTTTTCCAATGATGAGCCCCATGATGATCTCAGCAACAACGACCGGAATGGTCAGCTTAAATCGGTGCAATAAAAGTGGGGTGAAAAAGGCAACAATAATAACGACAACGAGTGATGAAACAGATGTATGCTCCATTGGCTAAAGCCTCCTAACATTGATGTTTAATCTTTTAAGGTTTACGTTAAAGCATTGATTCTAACAATTGCCTAAATGAAAAGAAAGCCATTCGTTATATGTTCTAAAATTCAAACTTCTTTAACCCCGATGAATGGATGAGTAAAATCAGGAGGAAATCTTATGAAATTTGATATCATTGGTGATATCCACGGCTGCTACGAAGAGCTGCTTACCCTCTTACACAAACTAGGATACGAACTCAAACATGGATTACCCGTCCATCCTGATAAGAGAACGCTAGCACTTGTCGGTGATTTAACAGATCGAGGACCTCAGTCAGTAGATGTCATGCGCTTTGTCATTCATGCCTACGCACACGGCGCGATCCGCTACGTACCTGGCAACCATTGCTTTAAACTATATCGCTATTTGAAAGGAAATCCCGTGAAATTACTTCATGGCATTGAAACCACAGTGAACGAAATAAAAAAGCTTCCCCTTCATGAACAAACGAAATTGTCACATGAATTTAAGCAGCTATTTGAGAAGGCTCCGCTTTACGATGTACTTATTCCTGATGAACTAATGATTGCTCACGCAGCGATGAAGGAAAAGGACATTGGTAGAAAGCCGAACAAACAGATGCGATCCTATCTATTATTTGGCGCAGTCACAGGAGAAACATGGCCAGATGGACGACCTGTGCGGAAGGATTGGGCAAAGGAATATCGCGGAAAACCATGGATTGTCTACGGGCATACACCAGTGAAAGAACCGCGATTCGTTGGTAGAACCGTCAACATTGATACAGGCTGTGTATTTGGCCACCGGCTGTCTGCCCTTAAATACCCTGAGCTTGAAACGATTTCTGTTCCATCCTCTATGCCTTATGACGATTCAAGGTTTCAGCATTTCACATCATAAAAAAAACCCGGTCCTGAGCTTGCAGGTAGCCGGGTTTCTCTATTTAAAGCAGCAATGATTTCATGTCTTCAGGAAGCGGAGCCGAGAATGTCATTTCCTCCCCGGTCATCGGATGAGGAAAGACAAGAGTCTCACTATGCAGTGCCTGCCGGTTCATCTGCTCACTCGTTCCGCCATATAACGTATCTCCGATGAGCGGATGACCAAGATACTGCATATGAACACGAATTTGATGGGTTCTCCCCGTTTCAAGTGCCAGCGTCACATCTGACATGTTCAACTCAGCGTCCACCGCTCGCACTGTAAAATGCGTCACAGCTTCCTGTCCAGTATCATCGACCATTCGCTCGATGATACTATCTCCTTTTCGGGCAATTTTTGCACGAATGGTTCCACGCTTTTCTTTGATCAAGCCATGTGTAAACGCTCTGTATGTTCGTTTGACCGCTCCACTTTTCTGCGCTTTTGATAAAAGGCTGTGGGCAAAGCGATGCTTGGCCACAAGCATGACGCCAGATGTATCACGATCAAGGCGGTTCACTAAATGAACCGTCAGCCTAACAGACTGCTCTGCATAATGATGCAGCAATCCATTCGCAATACTGTGCTCTGGGTGCTCCCGAGAAGGAATAGACGGGATATATGGCCTTTTATTCAGCACAAGGACGTGCTCATCCTCAAATAAAATATCAAGCGGAATCTGAGCAGGCTTCAGCCCTTCACTCACTTTTTCCTCGGGGAATAAAATAGTGAGCCTGTCTCCTTTATGCAACTTGTATCTCACAGTCACATGCTCTCCATTAATGAGGAGATCACCGCCATCAAATTTAATATCCGTCAGCATTCTTTTCGAAATGCCAATATCTATTAAATAATCCTTTAAAAGCAGCCCTTCTTCTTTGGCTGTCATGGTTTTGTTTAGTGTAAAGTATTCCAGCGAGAACGACCTCTTTCTTATTCACCTTTTCCGATAAAGGAATCTTGCACCCTTTTCCAAAACGGAAATGGTCTAAATCGGGCAAAGCGGACATTCTCGTCTGCTACCCGGCATTGAATGGATTTGACGTCCTTATGAAGCAGCGTCAAATGATCAATGGTTACCTGAAAATCGACATCATTCCTCGGTTTAATGACACAAGTATGATGGTCTGGTAAAATAAGCGGCGAACCGACCGTTCGAAACACTCTGTTGTTGATTGAAGCCATTTCTGCCAGCTGAATGGCTCTAATGGAAGGATGAATAATGGCGCCCCCAAGTGCTTTATTATAGGCTGTACTGCCAGACGGTGTAGACAGACAAAGACCGTCACCTCTGAATGTTTCAAACAGCTGACCCCTAATTTCAACATCTGCCACAAGTGTCCCTTCCATACTTTTAATCGTACATTCATTCATGGCTAAATATTTCTCTTCTCTGCCGCCGTCGTTGTATCTGACAATGACTTCTAAGATTGGATATTCCACAATGTGATAAGGTGTTTTCGCTATAGCTAAGACGAGTTTTTCAATTTCACTTGGCACCCAGTCAGCATAAAAACCAAGATGACCTGTATGAACACCCACAAAAGCTGTTTCATTCAGACGGTCGCTATAACGGTGAAATGCATAAAGAAGGGTGCCGTCACCACCAACCGTAATGACAAGATCTGGTTCCTCTTCATTGAGTTCCATTCCGAAATCCAATAAGTAGGTCTGAATTTTATTTTTGAGTGTGTCAGATACAGAATTCCCTTTCGAAGAAACTGCAAATTTCATGAATTCTTCTCCTTTTCCACCTTGCTGCTATAAGAGGGCAGCATCATATTTGATTAAGCACAGGCTCAGCTATCGTTTTTCTTTTTCCGGGAAAATGCTACTTGTGCTTCTTGAATTTCCCCTCTAATTTCGGACATCTCATCATCAAGAAGAGATGCTGCCTCAGAAGCTCTTTGAAGGCGCAGCTTGACTTTCTCCGGGATATTCCCGCTATATTTATAATTCAGAGAATGCTCAATGGTCGCCCAAAAATTCATCGCAAGTGTACGAATTTGGATTTCGACAAGGAGCTGTTTCTCTCCATTGATCGTTTGCAGCGGATATAACACAACAAGGTGGTACGAACGGTATCCGCTTTCTTTATGCTCTGCAATATAGTCGCGTTTATCAACAACCACGAAGTCCTTTCGTGACTGGAGCATTTTTTTCACGACTTGTATGTCTTCTACAAACTGGCACATAATGCGAAGCCCAGCAATATCCTGCATCGTTTCAATTTCATGCATTGGGATGTTTTTACGCTTTGCCTTTTCTAATATGCTGGCAACGGGTTTCACTCGGCCTGTGACAAATTCTACTGGTGAATGGTCATCCTCGAATTCATACAGCTTTCGAATGCCTTTTAGTTTCACTTTTAATTCTTCGACTGCTTGTTTATACGGTGCGAGGAATTGATCCCATTGTTTTTTGTCCATGAAACTTCCCCCAATTCCATATACCTAATTATTTCAGAGGAATGTGCTCTTCACTTTCTCTTCCATATCTCCGTAATTGGCATTGTCTTTAATATTGTCAATTAAATAATGTAATTCTTGATGAAGCTGAATGAGTTCTAACGAATGGCCTCCTGCTGTCAAATAGACAGGGATGTCAAGATTCATTGCTTCTTTTAATGGAGCCCATGTATGTTCCCCTAAGATAAGATATGAAAAGGACTCCTCGTTTTCAAGTATGTAAACGAACGCAAAGTGATCAGAATCAACAAGCATTTGTCCTGATGCTTTTGCTTTTTGGATTTGCTCTTCTGACTTGGTCGTCAAAATCAGCCTGTCTTCTTTTAAAGTTGCTTCTGCGATTTCAATTCGGTTTTGCATCATGATCTCCTTTACAACAAAGTACAGCTTTATTTTATCATATCAAGTTCAATATTGATAAACCGAACTTTTTGAGAAAATCCTATTTTCTTCTTATAAATGATCCTTTCACGTAATTATCCATTGATTTTGGCACATGCGGAAAGAGAAATAATAGATAAAAACTGTCTTTTACATGATGAACATACTTCATGTACAATAATCATATTTCCTCTAAATGAAAGGTTGATGTCAAAATGGCCCAGGAAATTGAAATAGAACTAAAGCAATTGTTAATGAAAGAAGAATTTGAACAGTTGAAACAACATTTCCAATTGAAGGATTCGGATTTTCACACACAAACCAACTATTACTTTGATACACCCCAATTTGATATAAAATCTCAATTTGCTGCATTAAGAATGAGAGAAAAAAACGATCAGTGGGTTCTCACGTTAAAGGAACCACACGAAATAGGCTTACTCGAAACCCACCAAACGATCGCGCCTCCTTCAAGCCTTGACGATTTTCAGCTGCCAAAAGGTGAAGTGGCTGACAGGCTAGACCATTTGAACATTCAAAAGGATCAAATTGTGTATTTTGGTTCACTTGAAACGTCAAGAGCTGAAAAAATGATCAAAGAAGGCTTAATTGTTTTGGATCACAGCCGATATTTAACAATAGAGGACTATGAACTTGAATTTGAAGTGAGCGACCTGGAAATTGGACAAGCCGCATTCTCCGCATTGCTCCAACAATTTCAAATCCCTGTACGAAACACGAAAAACAAAGTCGTACGTTTTTATGAAGAGAAAATGAAAACACAGAATAGATGAATTCCTTGAAGGAGGAACAAAATGAACGTCAATCAAATTCAATCCTTTATGCAGCTCCAAGCACTTAAAACGTTACAATCAGACACTGGACAAACGCAAATGCCGGGCGGCCAAGAATCGAATGCACAAGCTTCATTTCAGTCGCTGCTGCAAGATTTTTTAGGCGGATCAGAATTATCACGCCTGCCGCTTTCAATTTCTGCATTGATGGGAACGGACCCATCAACGGCTCCCAACACGCAATACGCGCGTACAAACCCATACTTATCTGCTATCGCTGGTGGTGAGCAGCTTCAAGCTCAACCTTCATATGCAAATGACGCTCAATTGAATACAGCAAATGGTATTGGAAATGTCTTAAACAACAGCTACACGCCGCCGCTTCAAAAGGCTGTTTCAAGCGGCTCATCATCAAAAGAAATTAATCAAATTGTGTCACAAATGGCTCAAAAACATGGTGTTCCAGAAAAGCTGATTCATGCGGTCATTAAGCAAGAATCCGGCTATCGTACGAATGCGGTTAGCCATGCAGGCGCGCTTGGCCTCATGCAGCTTATGCCTTCTACAGCTAAGTCCCTTGGTGTGAATAATGCCTTTGATGCGGCCCAAAACATCGAAGGCGGTACGAAATATATAAAACAAATGCTTCAGAAATATAATGGAAATGTCTCACTCGCCTTAGCTGCTTATAATGCAGGCTCAGGAAATGTCGATAAATACGGCGGCATTCCACCATTTAAAGAAACACAAAATTATGTAAAGAAAATCACAGCACAATATTTCGCTTAAACCGAAGAGAATAACCTCTTCGGTTTTTTGTATGTCGCTTTTCACCCTTTTTTGACTGAATGTGTTATGATATGGTCAATTGATCACGGAACTCGCATCTCCCCTTATTTCCAATAGACCAAAGCGGTTTGTTTGTGGAATTGAGTTGAGGTTGTTAAAATAAATATACAAGAATAGAAACAATAAAATAGAACAAACTGAATATCACTTTTGAAATAAATGAATTCACAATAGGGCACTTCATCCTATTAACTACGAGTAAAAGGAGTAGTCAACATGGTACAATCGTTTAACGCACCTTACGAAGCGGTTGGAGAGGAACTTCTATCGCAACTTGTTGATACTTTTTATGAAAATGTAAAGTGTCATCCTTTGCTTCATCCTATTTTCCCGGATGACTTAAAAGAAACAGCAAGAAAACAAAAACAGTTTATAACTCAATATTTAGGCGGACCCCCGCTTTATACAGAGGAGCATGGCCACCCTATGCTACGGGCAAGACATCTCCCTTTTCCGATTACTGAGGAGCGGGCTGACGCATGGCTTGAATGCATGGAGGATGCAATGGATCAAGTAGGATTAACCGGCGATATTCGTGACTTTTTATTTGAGCGGCTCTCTTTAACGGCTCGTCATATGGTCAATCAAACACCTGAAAAGGATGGACGATCTTGAGCTGCAATACGCACGATCAATATTTCTCACACTGTCACGGACATCCTCAAAAGCCGATTGAAATCTATGTATTCATTGACCCTCTAAGTCCAGACTGCTGGTTATTAGAGCCATCCATTAAAAAATTAAAAATGAAGTACGGCCGGTTTTTCACTTTACGAACGGTGACAAGCTCTAGTATTAATGCATTGAATCGAAAACGAAAAAAGCATTTACTGACCGAAGCATGGGGGAAATTCGCGACCAAAACTCAGACCAAAAAAGAACAAATGCTGTCTGAACAAATTGTGACCTCACCCTATCTCGCCTCGCTTGCATTAAAAGCGGCTGAACTTCAAGGCAGAAAATGCGGAATGAAATTTCTGCGTCTCATTCAAGAATCACTTTTCTGCCATCAGCAAGATGTCACAAGTGAACATGTACTGCTAGAAAATGCAAAAAGCGCTGGACTAGATATCGAGGAATTCCAGCGCGATATTCATTCTCAAAGTGCTGTCAAAGCACTAAAATGTGATATGAAAATTGCCGCTGAAATGGACGTGTCTGAGCTTCCGACCTTTGCCTTTTTTAATACAGTAAACGGAGATGAAGGATTAAAAATTTCAGGTGCGTACTCTTACGATGTGTACGAGGAAATCCTTTTTGAAATGATTGGTGAAAAACCGACCCCATCAGTTCGACCTCCAATTGAATGGTTTATTGCTTACTTTCAATTTGCATCTGCCAAAGAGATTGCTGTCGTATATGACCTGACACTTGAAGAAGTTGAACGAGAAATGAAAAAGCTGGCTTTCGCTAAAAAAGTCGAACGTGTACAAGTGCATCAAGAAATGTTTTGGCGCTACAAAGAAGATGATCATCCTTCAGATCCTGATGTCTATCGCTGTGAGAATGAACATGGGTGCTGACCCATGTTTTTTCTTTACCTCAAAAAGGAACATTTGTTCTTTTTTAAACCACGAAGAAACCGCGCCGGGATAAGCGCGGTTTCACTATGTCTTAACGACAACAAAGGGGATGGGAGAAATTTTTCACGGTCAAACAAAGGGGTAATGTTTGTATGTGATTAATTTCACATCTGTAGTATATCAAATTTTGTCGACTTATGACAACAGATATACTATATGTTCATATTTTTGTCACAAAACATAAGAGGGTTGTCACTTTCATATAGTGAAAGTAACGAAAAAATGGAGGGATCTGCATGCGCAGCACAACCATTGGACTTGTTTCCATTGGCTTATGTTTCTTTTTAAATATATTAGGCTTAATGAAAATGCTTCCTCTTTATCTCACATCGCCTCTCTTATTTGCTGCAATACTTTTTACACTTTATCGAATGAACCATCGGAAGACCTTTAAGGGATTTAAAGGGTGATGATAGGAAGCGGCCTCTACATGCGAAGAGGTCTTTTTTTGTGAGAAAAAAACTCCTGTCAAAAGATGAGTTTGCACTCACACGTCTGACAGAAGTCTTTTCATTACTCACCCGTTTTAGAGATGAGCTCTTCCATTTCTTTTAATTTTTCTTCGAACAATTGACATGCTGCTTCGATTGGTTCTTTGGAAGCCATATCAACACCTGCTTTTTTCAGCACATTGATTGGATAATCAGAGCTTCCTGCTTTAAGGAAGTCTGTGTAGCGCTCCACCGCAGGTTTTCCTTCTTCTAAGATTTGCTTGCTTAATGCCTGTGCTGCACTATAGCCTGTTGCATATTGATATACATAATAGTTGTAATAGAAGTGAGGGATTCTCGTCCATTCTAATCCGATTTCTTTATCCACAACCATGCCGTCTCCAAAATACTTCTTGTTCAGGTCGTAATAGAGGTTCGTCATGAATTCTGGCGTTAAAGCCTCTCCCTCTTGTGCTTTCACATGAATCAGATGTTCAAACTCAGCAAACATCGTCTGTCTGAATACCGTTCCTCTAAATCCTTCTAGCAAGTGATTTAACACATACAAACGCTGTTTTTTATCATCTAGATGATTCAGCAGGTATTCGCCAAGTAACGCTTCATTTGTCGTAGAAGCTACTTCAGCTACAAAGATGCTATAGTTTCCATACGGATATGGCTGATGCTTTCTTGTATAGTAGCTGTGGACAGAGTGCCCAAATTCATGAGCCAGTGTAAATAAATTATCAATGTTATTTTGCCAGTTCATGAGGATATATGGATTTGTGCCATAGCTTCCAGATGAATACGCACCGCTACGTTTCCCTTTATTCTCATAAACGTCCACCCAGCGATTATCGAGACCCTCTTTTAACACGGATACATATTCTTCTCCTAATGGTGCTAACCCTTTTAGCATATAATCCTTTGCTTCATCGTAGGTTAGCTTCATGCCAGCATCTTTTACAAGTGGCGTATACAAGTCATAGTTATGCACTTCATCAAGCTTTAATACCTTTTTACGCAATTCAATATAACGGTGTAATAACGGTAAATATTGATGAACGGTATCAATTAGATTGTCATATACTTCTTCTGGAATACTGTTCCGAGATAGTGCTGATTCTCTTGCCGATTTATAATTTCGTACTTTTGCATAAAAATTATCCTTTTTAATCGAACCGCTCAGTGTCGAAGCAAGCGTGTTTTTATACTGATCATACGTTTTATACACAGCTTTAAAAGCATTCTTTCTCACTTCACGGTCATCACTGTTTAAAAATGTAATAAAGTTGCCGTGGGTAATCTTCTTTTCTTCCCCATTTTCATCCTTTACAGAAGGGAACGAAATATCAGCATTGTTAAACATACTAAAAGTAGTAGATGAAGTTGAGAGAGGTTCAGATGCCTCAGCTAATAAGGCCTCTTGCTCCTCACTTAAAATATGTGGACGTTCTTTATTAATTTCTTCAAGAGCATGGGAATACAGTTTTAATTCTTCTTTTTCCAAAATAAACTGCTGCAATTTATCTTCTTGAATCGATAAAATCTCTGGAACAATATAAGCAGAAGTACTAGAGAGTTGTGTAAATAAATTCGATGCTTTATCATTCAGCGCTTGAAATGATGAGTTCGTTGTATCCTCATCGTATTTCATGTGCGCATATGTATAAAGCTTACCAAGCTTTTCAGAAAGCTGATCCTGAAAGGTTAGGGCTTCATACAGTACATCAGCAGAATGGGCGAGCTTGCCTTTAAATTGGGCGAGCTTAGGAATTTCTTTTTTGACCGCTTCGAATTCCTTGTTCCATGCATCGACGCCTTCAAAAATATCTTCAAGCCGCCATTTGTTTTCTTCTTTTACTTCGCTTCTGTCTGGTAAATGGTTGTTTTTGCTTTGTGAAGTCATATGAATCCCCCTTGCATAAGTTGTGTTGAACCAACCTTTCAGAAAGTGAAAGAAATTGGTGTTGTATTTATCTTCTTTGTTTTGAACTATATTTGTCAAATCATATGCAGAAATAAATACCAAACAGACTAAAAAAATGAGAAAAAAGCGTTTCTTTCTATTCAATCGCAGCACCACCTTTTTCTTATCATGATCAAAGTGGGCATGAAACATGCTAATGAAATAAGAAAGCATCTCGTTTGAACGCTTCATCTACTGTTTGTATCGGCAGTTGTTTTGACGCTACTTCATAATTACCCTCTTTCGTCATATGCAAAAACCCTTGTCTGACAATCGCATGAACATATGATGTGATAACCTCTTTCATTTCTTCTATTGAAACATCGCCATATCGAAGTTTTACTTCTTTCATCTGGATACACCGCTTCATTTCTTTCATCAGCAGTTGAATCGTCACTGGACTGCTTCCTTTTTTTCTTATGATCCAATCATATAGACACCCCTGCCAGACATAAACGGGGCTTGTAAAGATGGACGCTTCTGGCAGCGGGATAAATAATTCAGCCGGCAGAAAAGGGAAAGCTGTTTGATGATGCTCATAAAAAATGTCTCTTAACCGTTTGCTTTCATTTGATAAAATACGAGGTGGCCGCTGTCTAAATTGCTGTATACATCTTAGCCATTGCTTGGAGACTTGGCGCTTGCTTGAGGGCTGCAATAGGATATCTGAAAATTGGCGGTATGCTGTTGGCGATCTGACAGTCATAGCGGCACATATTTTTGTTGGTTGAAATACAAGGAATTGAGCAAGATGGATGAATCGATTCTGAAGCGGACAGTAAAAAATCAGATCCCCTTTCTTTGATTCCCTCAACATTCCCCAATGAATGGAGGAGAAGGAAAAGAGCTGGGCAGATTTTCGCTTTAAACGATTTGCTCCTATGACCCATATAGGGAAGTGCCCTGCTTGACGGAGTCCTGCTGTCCTTTTACGTAGCTCTTGCCGCGAAATATTTGAGCATTGATATTCGATTGCATAGCTTGTTCCTCCAATAGAGACGGCCACGTCAGGGCGCTGATGAACCTTTGACACATACTTTTCAAGCACCGGTTTATGCCCAAGCCGCTGAAGCCAATTCATAATGGCTTCTTTTCCCGCCTGATGATAAGCCGTTTCGCCTGAGGCTAGTGGACATGCAGTGAGCTGTTTATGTGCAAAATGATAGACACGTTGTTCACCAAGCTTTAATTGCACTTCTTCCCTGCATTCAGGGCAGTAAAACTTGCACGTCGTCCTGACATGCTCCAGCCGGTTTTTAGATAAATGATGTGTAATACGAATAAGCTTTCCATTATCCATGATCGCTGTATTCATTCAGCTCGCCCCTTAGTCTTTGATGACCGTATTATAGCTTGTTCATCTATAAGAGAGCGAATAGGCAAAATGAACTTTTATGGTGTGAAAATATGATTTTACTGATGTTTTACTGAGGAAAATGAAAAACCCCCTCTGATAAAAAGGGGGAAAATACAATCTTTATAGTAATGGCGATAATAATCTTGCTGTTGATTCAAAGAGCCTTACCCTTAACGGTCTCTTTGCAAATTCTTCTGGGACTATCTCGTGTGACTGCTCTAAATCACCTAAGAAGTCGTTCACGAGCTTCTCAGTGCTTCTCGTTTTGTAGAGGAAGGCATTCACTTCAAAATTCAAATGAAAGCTTCTCATATCCATGTTGGCCGTTCCTATCGAAGCCAGCTCGCTATCCACAATGATAAATTTACTATGCATAAAGCCTTGATCATATTCATACACCTTTGCCCCTGCTTCTAAAAGCTCCGGGAAGTATGAACGGGACGCATGGAAGACGATCCGTTTATCTGGATTCTTCGGTGCAATAATCCGTACGTCTACTCCGCTTAAAGCAGCAATTTTCAATGCAGACAAAATATCATCATCCGGCACAAAATATGGTGAAGCGATCCAAATAGACTTTTTGGCAGAGATAATCATGGAGAAAAAGAGATTTTTAATGACCTCCCACTGTTTATCAGGACCACCAGCAATCATTTGTACGCCTTCTGTTGTGCTTTCAAGATGGCTGAAATCTTTAAAGTAGTCCACACCTGCGCATCTTTCATTCGTCATATAGTACCAATCCTGCATGAAAATCTGCTGCAGATCACGTACAGCTTCACCCTTAATCATCAAATGAGTGTCACGCCAAAAACCATATTGTCTGCTTCTGCCCAAATATTCGTCTCCAATGTTCAGCCCGCCAACAAATCCAACTTCTCCATCAATCACGACAATTTTTCTGTGATTTCGGAAATTGATTTTATTATTTAACAGAGGCAGCCTCACAGGTAAAAATGGAACGATCTGAACGCCAGCCTTTTCGAGGTCAGCAATATATTGACGAGAGAGCTTCAAACTCCCTACATCGTCATATAAAAAGCGGACAATCACACCATTTTTCGCTTTATCAATGAGAATATCCTTTAATTCTTGTCCAAGGTCATCATGACGGAGAATATAATATTCTAAATGAATGTGATGTGTCGCCTTTTTAATTTCTTCAAAAATATGAGAGAATGTTTCTTCTCCATTGGTCAGGACTTTAGAGGACGTGCGATACGTAATAGGGGTATGTCCAAGTCTGTGGGCCAGCTTAAATAAGAGCTGCTGATGATCACCCATATGCGTCATTTTCTCAATCGCTTCTCTATGAATATGTTCATCTTCCTGGATTAACTGTTCGTCCAGGATGGCTTTCTTTTCAAACAGCCGGCGTTTTTTGATATTGCGTCCAAAGAAAATATAGAACAGAAAGCCGAATAACGGAAAGCTGCCAAGCAGGACAAGCCACGTTATCGTTTGAGATGGATTCCGGTTCTCCAAGAATATGACAAACCCGATGAAGATAATCGATAAAGTGAATAGAACACTGACAGAACTTAATACACTTACAGCTAAATCACCAGCAATTAATTGAATGACTAAATAAGCACCTATCGTAATGATAAGAAAAAATAGAACTTTGACTAAATTTCTCATTTCATTTTCTCCTTGCCGATCTCTTTATTTACCTATTCATTCAGAGAAAAAAGCCGATTCCTCTATAGAAATCGACTTTTGTTGGTTACGAGAAGTGCTGTTGAATCGTTTCAAGGGCATTTCCTTCGATAATCAGCTGACCGTATTCTTTCAGTCTGTAAATGCTGACCACTGATTCATGAGCATATTCAAGCAAAATGCTGAGCTTATTCTCCACTTGCTCATCTGACAAATCCTCGTGGAAGTCAACATATAGATAATAACGGTTTTCAAACGAATATAAACTTGTGGTAAAATCCTGCATATTTAATTGAGAAAGTGCAATCAAATCTTCAAAGTCATCCATTTTCAACACAAATTGAAGTTGAAGTTTTTTGTCCTTCTCATTATGATCTTCTTGATCCTGCTCTTCTTTTTGAAAATCATCAAGCAGTGCATCTAGACTTTCTTCATCTGTTTGATCTTTTTTATCTTCTGGAATCGGCAATTCGAGCTTTTGTCCATCTTTAGAAAGTTGGGCTTTCGTCACGACAATTTCAAGACCTTTGTCAAGTGCCTGCACTTGAATCCAAAGCGGCCCCTCAACTGCAAATTCTTCTTCTTCGTGCACTTCGTCCATTACTTCCCAAAACAGCTCTTCACTGCGTTCACGATTATACCAAATCTCTTCACGGTCAAATCCGCGGTCTTCAATATCACCGTAGGAAATATAAAATTTCACTGTATGTTCATTAATTCTTTCGATTTCCATTTTGCCAACCTTCCCTTCTATATAAGATGTTGAAGGGACATACAAGCTCCCAATTAATAGTACTTTACTACACTTTACCCGTTCCGTCTACATGTTAACCTTTTAAAGAATTGAGGTATCACTTCGTACAGTCTATTTTATGATAAAACATGAATAAAAGAAATAAAAACGCATTTTTTGCAGAGAAAACTTACAGAAACATATATTTGAATTGTCCTCATATATTGGTTGTACGAGCTCTATTAGACATGAGGTGAAATGGATGGAAACAGAGTGGATCATATCCTTACTGATGATTATTGGCATTGATCTGATTTTAGGCGGAGATAACGCATTGATCATTGCGATGGCTAGCCGCAGCTTGTCAAATGACAAACGGAATAAAGCCATATGGATCGGCACACTTTTGGCCGTGCTGATGAGAATTACAATGACAGGTGCCGCAGTTTATTTATTGACCATCCCTTATTTACAATTTATCGGCGGACTTTTTCTCCTTTATATAGGATACAATTTGTTAATTGAACAAAAGAAAGAATCGATTCGCATTAAAAGCAGCGGCTCCCTTTGGCGTGCGGTTCAGACCATTGTGATTGCCGACCTCTTTATGTCACTTGATAATGTGATTGCAGTTGCAGGGGCGGCAAAAGGCAACATGCTGCTGACTGCTTTTGGCCTGATGATTTCAGTACCGATTATTATTTGGGGAAGTAAACTGATTCATACCGCTCTAACCAAATTTCCGTATCTTTTATACGGAGGAAGTGCTCTTTTGGCTTTTACTGGCGGTGAAATGATTGTTCGTGATGTGAAATTGAATGAATTTATGGCTCAGCATGCGACTCTTGAATTGATGCTTCCGTTTTTAACAGTCGTCATGGTCATTTTAGCCAGCCTGTTTTACGAACAAACGGCTGAAAACAAATAAAAAAAGCTGCCAAATCATCGGCAGCTTTTCGTTTTTTCTATTAGTTAGCAAGTCGCTGAGCTTCTCTTAGTTGGAATGTACGAACCGTTCTTGGAAGGAAACGTCTAATTTCATCTTCATTGTAGCCAACTTGTAGTCTTTTTTCATCCAAGATAATTGGACGTCTTAAAAGACCTGGATGCTCATTGATTAGTTTATACAATTGTTGGAGAGGCATTGTCTCAACATTCACATTTAGCTTTTGGAATACTTTTGAACGTGTTGAGATAATTTCATCTGTACCGTCTTCAGTCATTCGAAGAATTTCTTTGATTTCATCGATTGAAAGAGGCTCTGAAAAGATGTTTCTCTCTTGATACGGAATATTGTGCTCTTCTAACCACGCTCTTGCTTTTCTACATGATGTACAGCTTGGTGATGTGTATAATGTTACCATAAATCTTCACTCCTCAATTTGTAGAATGAATATTGATCTGTATTCTTAAATTAAAATTGTTCTAAATAAGTAATCTTTATAGTGATTATACTATAAAAAAGTAAGTGTGAACAGATTTTCTTGCAATTTTTGTGACAAAAACTAGACAATTTCATTCATTTTCTCGTGTTGCTTGATGTCTGAACATTCTCATTTAGTCGAGATGATCGAAAATATTTTTTTGTTTTCTATTTTCAATGACCTTCAATACATCATCAACATCTTCATACGACTGCCCATACCATTCTTCATCTTTATACGTATGGATTCGTTCATAGGTTTTCCTCATAGCCTCCATCATTTCTTCTTCATTATCTGTAAGAGGCGACCAATAAAGGATTTCCATGCGGTTCACTTCATTTGTTGCAAGTGACCTGCGTTTATAACCGATTGATTCTGCATGCTTGAAGTGCTCTCTTTGGTAAAACTTTAGGCGTTTTGCAGTATCTACATCATCTTCATCTACAGGCTCAACCTCAAGCAAGATCGGTTTCTTTTTTTCCTTCAGCTTATGAATGAGCTTTGATCCGAGGCCTTCACCTCTTGCATCTCTGGAAACAAATAAATAATCAATAAAGATAAAATTATCAAATTCGGCGTACATCATCACATGATGAGGTCCTTCCTCCTTATGATAAACATCACTTCTTTCCTTTAATAAAGCTTCCATATGCTCTTTTGACTTCATTTCTTCTATCGGGAAGTATTCACTGAGCTTTTCATACCAATTCATGGATCCGCTCCTTATGATATCGTTAAGAACCACTTCCTTAGATATTCCCGATTTCCTGCAATTTAAACGCCTGTACTAGTAAGACGCAGCAAAGTCTCCTCTAGTTTCACTTTTTTTTCAAACAACAGAAAAAAGTTTTATATCGAACGTTCCATGAGTAATTGAAAACAGACAAACAGGATGAGTGTCATCCCGGTTTGAAACATGATGAAATAAAGGTACTTCCTGCGATGTGCTTCCTCTTTCTGATTGCTTGTTTTCCGGTGAAGCATATATTCCACGGAAAAAGACACGATGCCAATGAGCACCATAAATATGAGCATCCACTGTCCTCCATTTGGCTTTCTCAAAAATGACGTTGAAAAAAGCATGAATACAATGAGAAAGTGAAAGAATGAATAGCGAAACGTCTTCCATATCGACATCTGATTTCCTCCTAGAACCCGCTTGTTGTTAACTAGAAATTACCATCATCTCGTTTTTTTGTAAAATAAAAAAAGAAGCACTGACATAGCAGCGCTTCTTCCTTCTTATCATTGTTTTGCCTGAAGTTCTTTGAATTCTTCCTCTGTGCAGCTCACAAAGTGACCTGGCTTCACTTCACGGAACTCAGTGTTTGTTCCTTTGTGAACAGATGGATCATACTTGATTCGTTTGCGGTTACGCTCATAATCTGGATCTGGAAGCGGAATCGCAGATAGTAATGATTTTGTATATGGATGAAGCGGGTTTTCGTATAATTCATTCGCTGGTGCCAGCTCTACCAATTTCCCGAAATACATCACGCCAATACGATCGCTGATGTATTTTACCATGGACAGGTCATGGGCAATGAATAAGTACGTTAACCCTTTTTCTTCTTGAAGCTCTTTCATTAAGTTGACGACCTGTGCTTGGATCGACACATCTAATGCAGAGATTGGTTCATCGGCAATGATGAAATCTGGTTCAACTGCTAATGCACGGGCAATCCCGATACGCTGCCTTTGACCACCAGAGAATTCATGCGGATATCTGTTTGCATGCTCTTTGTTCAAGCCAACAGTTTCAAGCAATTGGTACACACGCTCTTTACGTGCTTGCTTTGTTTTTGCTAGGCCATGAATGTCGATGCCTTCTGCAATGATATCAAGCACTGTCATTCTAGGGTTCAGTGAGGCATATGGATCTTGGAAGATCATCTGCATTTGACGGTTGAATTCAAGCATTTTTTGTCTTGATTTCTTCCCGTGTACACTTTCCCCTTTATAAAGAACCTCACCATCTGTCGCATCATAAAGTCTAATGATGGAACGGCCAGTAGTGGATTTACCACAACCAGACTCCCCTACAAGGCCAAGTGTTTCACCTTTATAAATATCAAATGAAACGCCGTCAACTGCTTTCACAGTCCCTCTTGCTGTATGGAAATGCTGCTTTAAATTTTTGATTTCTAACAGTTTTTCTGCCATGCTATTCACCCTCTTTTACTAATACAGGTTTTTCGTAGCTACCTTCTAGTTCACGCATTCTCGCCTTTACAGAAGCAGGCGGTTCAACTTTAGGTGCATTCGGATGAAGTAGCCATGATTTCACATAATGCGTATCTGATACTTTGAACATTGGCGGTTCTTGTTCAAAGTCAATTTTCATTGCATAATCGCTTCGGAGTGCAAATGCATCTCCTTTCGGCGGGTTTGTCAGATCTGGTGGTGTTCCTGGGATTGCAGTCAGCTTTCCTTCATCTCCGCCATCTGTATCAAGGCTCGGCATTGATGCTAAAAGTCCCCACGTATATGGATGTTGTGGATTGTAGAAAATTTCATCAACCGTTCCTGTCTCGACAATCTGACCTGCATACATAACAGCTACACGATCAGCGACGTTGGCGACAACACCTAGATCATGTGTAATAAAGATAATTGACGTTTCCACCTTTTGCTGAATTTCTTTCATTAATTCTAAAATTTGCGCCTGAATCGTTACATCTAGTGCTGTTGTCGGCTCATCGGCAATCAATAGCTTTGGATCTGCTGCAAGTGCCATCGCAATGACAACCCTTTGTCTCATCCCGCCACTAAATTCGTGTGGATATTGCTTGATTCTTTTTTCAGGCATTGCAATCCCAACAAGCTCCAGTAATTCAATGGCTCTTTTTTCAGCCGCTTCTTTTGAAATTTGTTCGTGCTTGAACAGCACTTCTGTAATTTGTTTCCCGACCTTCATCGTTGGATTCAAGGAAGTCATCGGATCCTGGAAGATCATTGAGATGTCTTTTCCTCGAATGGTTTGCATTTGTTTTTCAGTTTTCTTAACAATATCTTGCCCATCAAACAGGATCTGTCCGCGCTTGAAATAACCCGGCGGCATCGGAATTAATCTCATGATGGCCTGTGATGTCACACTTTTACCAGAGCCAGATTCACCTACAATAGCAAGTGTCTCGCCTTTATTTAAGTGGAAGTTCACACCACGAATGGCTTGAACCTCTCCACCATATGTTTTAAATGAGATTGCAAGGTCTTTCACCTCTAGAATACGTTCACGTTCCATCCTAATCACTCCTTATTTACGCAACTTCGGATCTAAAGCGTCTCTTAGTCCGTCTCCAACCACGTTAAAACCAAACATTGTAATACAGATAAATGCGGCTGGGAACCATAATCTCCATGGGTAGTACGTCATGGCCGGAATTCCGTCAGACGCCATTGTTCCCCAGCTCGCTAATGGAGCCGGTACACCAAGCCCTAGATAGCTTAGGAATGCCTCCGTGAAAATAGCCGAAGGAATCGTTAATGTCATCGTCACAAGAATTGGTCCCATTGAGTTTGGTATTAAGTGTTTAAATAAAAGTCTAGATGTTTTCGCACCTAATGTTTGTGCGGCAAGAACGTACTCTTGACTCTTCAATTGTAAAACCTGTCCCCGAACGATACGTGCCATGTTGATCCAGCCTACAACTGTCATGGCAAGGATAATCGTTAATAATCCTTTTGGCAGAACAACCATCATTAAGATGACCATTAGTAGTGTTGGAATTGCCCATAAAACGTCAGCAATACGCATCATCACTTCATCTGTACGGCCGCCTTTGAATGCTGCAATACTTCCCCAGATAATCCCGATGATGACGTCAAGAACAGCTGCAGCAAGACCGATGAAGATCGAAATTCTTGCCCCGACCCATGTCCGGACAAACATGTCACGTCCTAAATCATCTGTACCAAACCAGTGCTCTTTTGAAGGCGGCTGGTCCGCATTCAGTAAGTCAGTCGTTGAATAATCATACTTAGAAAAAATCGGAACAAAGATGGCCAACATCACAATAATAAAAATGATTGTAAGACCAACCATTGCAAGTTTATTTGCACGGAAGCGAAGCATAGCATCCTTCCATAAAGATAGACTAGGTTTAGAAATTTTTTCAGATTCTGCTGCGTCAGCTGTCGCAGGAACAAATAAATCTTTTCTCATCTCTTCCATGTGTTAGACCCCTTTCTTCGCCTTCGTCAGTTTAATTCTAGGATCGATAATACCGTAGAGGACGTCAACGACTAAAATACTAATTAATAGAATAATACTGTAGAAGACTGTGACACCCATGATGACGGTGTAATCACGGTTTGTAATACTTGTGACAAAGTGAGAGCCTAATCCAGGAATACCGAAAATCTTCTCCACGACAAAACTACCTGTTAAAACTGAAGCAGCCATTGGTCCCATATATGTAATGACAGGTAACAATGCGTTTCGAATGGCGTGTTTAATCGTCACAGCTGATTTCGTTAATCCTTTCGCTCTAGCCGTTCTAATGTAGTCACTGTTTAAAACTTCAAGCATACTTGACCGTGCAAGTCTAGCGATAAATGCCATAGGCATGAAGGAAAGTGCAATAGAAGGTAGTACGGTGCTGGCCCAAGTCTCCCATCCTGCAACTGGGAAAATCGCTATAACGCTTGCCTCAGATGCAAATACATATTGTAGTAGCGCAGCTAAAATGAAACTTGGAACTGAAATTCCAAAGATCGTTAAAATGGCAATCGTATAGTCTTGCCACTTGTTATGATAGAGCGCTGCAAGGACCCCAAACAATACACCAAATGCTAATGCGAGGAGAATTGCCTCAATTCCGAGGGTAAAGGAAACGGGGAATCCAGAACTGATTAAGTCATTTACAGTTTGTCCTTTATATTTAAATGAGGGACCAAAATCTAATTTTGCAACTGAACCTAAGTAGCTTACATATTGAACAAATAAGGGCTTGTCCAACCCGTAGTGCTCGTTTAGGTTTGCTTCAATTTCAGCAGGAAGTTTCTTCTCACCAGAGAATGGACCACCCGGTGCTGCCTGCATGAGAAAGAAAGTTGCAGTTACAATAACAAACAGTGTGATTAAAATATATATTAATCGCTTACCGATATATTTAAGCAACGGAATTGCACCTCCATGATTTTACAACATTTTCTCTAATCAGCAAGAAAGGTATATGGAGAGACATCCTCCATATACCTTAAGATCCTTGCCGTAGATCTCTTACACTATAATTCTTACTTTTCGAAATGTGCCCATTTGTATTGAACATCACCTAGTCCAGATACAACCACACCTTTTAGTTTTGGATCTTGTACCCAAAGCTGAGTGTAGAAGTAAATTGGTGCTATAGGCATATCGTTGACGATGATTTCTTCTGCTTTTTTCAGCATTTCTTCACGCTTCGTTTTATCTGTTTCTTTCGCAGAATCATTCAACAATTGTTTGTACTCTTTGCTTTCCCATCCAGTGTCGTTGTTTCCACCGTCTTTATCTTTGTAAAGCTCAAGGAAGTTCACTGGATCGTTGAAGTCACCTAACCAGCCCATACGTCCGATTTGGTAATCTCCACTGTGGATTTTGTCGATGTATACGTTCCACTCAGAGTTATCAAGTTCAACTTTCACACCTAAATCTTTTTTCCACATTTCTTGAATTGCTTGTGCAATCTTTTGGTGGCCTTCATCAGTGTTGTAAGAAAGTTTCAATGCTGGAAGATCAGAAACAGACTTATAACCTAATTCTTTCGCACCTTTTTCAAGAAGTTTTTTAGCAGTATCTACATCGTGATCTTTGAAGTAGCCAGTTTTGTTATCAGTGAACCCTTCCATTGTTGGTGGAACGATTGCCATAGCTGGAACTTGTTCACCTTGCGTAATTTTGTCAACGATCGCTTGACGGTTGATTGAGTATGCAAGGGCCTTACGGATGTTTGCATTGTTTAAAGGTTTTACTTCTGTGTTGAATTTGTAGTTATAAATACCAGCGATCGTTTGGATTTTCAGACCGCCTTCTTTTTTCAATGTTTTTAAAGACTCAGTTGGAAGGCTTCCAGTTGGTGAACCAGCCCAGTCAAGCTCGCCTTTTTTGAACATGCTAAGTTCAGTGTTTGTATCTTTGATCATAGACATGTTGATTTTTTTCAATTTCACAGTATCTTTATCCCAGTATTCATTGTTCTTTTCAAGCGTGATAGAACCGCCATGTTTCCATTTAGAAAGAACGAATGGTCCGTTAGATACGTAGTTTTCACCTGCATTTGTGTACCAGTTTTTATTCTTTTCAGCCACTTTTTTGTTGACTGGCATATACGTATAGAATGCAGTTAGTTCAGTAAAGAACGGTGTTGGGTTCTCTAACTCAACGACAAGCGTCTTTTTGTCTTTTGCTTTAATGCCAACATCAGCAACTTTCGCTTTCCCTTTGTTCGCTTCTTCAGCACCTTTAATATAGTAAAGCTGGTAAGCATATTGAGATTCATTTTTAGGATCTAATGCCCATTTCCAAGCATATTCGAAATCTTCAGCTGTGACAGGGTCACCATTAGACCATTTTGCATCACGAAGTGTGAATGTGTATGTTTTACCATCAGCACTTGTTTTGATATCAGAAGCCATTGCATTTTCTGGCTTACCTTCAGCGTTAATTCTTGTTAATCCCTCAAAAGTCTGACGGATGACACTTCCTGAAGTTGAATCATTTGCCAATCCCGGATGTAGAGAAAAAGGCTCAGTGGAGATATTCACATTTAGTGTTGTTTTAGCCTCTCCAGAACTGCTCGTGCTGTCGCCTGATTTGTTTCCGCTGAAACCACAAGCGCTTAATACAAGTGTGAAAATAAGCATTAAAGTAACAACAGACCAACGCTTTTTCAACTGTATTCCCCCTTATAATATGTTTTAGTTCAAAGGTCTCGATAGAAGATGAGATTCAGATTTAAGAAATAGCGTAAAAAAGTCCCTAAATAGCTTACTTTCTATTTCTTTTGTTTTTTCTGAATTTTCACTATGTAAAGAGCCTAGCACAAACGTGTGAACAAATTAATTATAATGAATAGAATAATTTATTGCAATATCAATTTCATATATTTTTAAAAAACGTAAATGGGGATAAAGAGGGATTTTTATAAACTAAAGTCTCAATCACTTCAACAAATTAAAGCGGAAATTGATTAAAATAATTTAACAAATTCAGCAGGAATAATGTTTTATACATATAATTAATCATCCCTTTTTAAAAAATTGTGACAGATAGTTGGTATTTTACCTAAAATTTTAAGTGTCAAACGACATGATGAGAAGGTCACATAAGGGGCTTCGTGACTTTTTTATGGTCATCCTTTATAATAGATAGACATACTGTTGCGATGAAAAAGAAGAGTACATATATTCACCATTAACAGAGAGTCTGCGGCTGGTGCGAGCAGACAATGGCATGTATGGAATGGGCTTTGGAGCAGCTAACCGAACACTTTCGAAAGTAAGTAGGCTTAGACGGAGCAGTCTCCGATATCAACGTCTTGAGTGATTTCCATGTGAAATAACAAGGGTGGTACCACGGTTCATTCGTCCCTTTTCTGTTGAAAAGTGACGGGTGGGCCTTTTTATATTGAGGAAAAGAGGTTTTAGTATGACAAAGAAGACGATTTTTTCAGGCATTCAGCCGAGCGGTTCGGTAACATTGGGGAACTATATTGGAGCGATGAAGCAATTTGTCGATCTCCAGCATGATTATAATGGCTACTTTTGTGTAGTCGATCAGCATGCTATCACGGTGAATCAGGATCGTTTAGCCCTTCGACAAAATATTAGAAGCTTAGCAGCTCTTTATTTAGCAGTGGGACTTGATCCTGAGAAGGCGACATTGTTTATCCAATCAGAGGTACCTGCTCACGCCCAGGCAGGATGGATGCTTCAATGTGTTGCTTATATTGGGGAATTAGAGAGAATGACCCAATTTAAGGATAAATCCGCTGGTAAGGAAGCGGTTGTTTCAGGACTATTAACATATCCGCCATTAATGGCTGGCGATATTTTGTTATATGGTACTGATTTAGTTCCTGTCGGAGAAGATCAAAAGCAGCATCTTGAATTGACTAGAACGCTTGCTGAACGTTTTAACCGTAAATACAATGACATCTTCACTGTACCTGAAGTGAAGATTCCAAAAGAAGGCGCTCGGATTATGTCTTTAGCAGATCCAACGAAAAAAATGAGCAAATCCGATCCGAACCAAAAATCCTTCATTACTTTATTAGATGAACCAAAGCAGCTTGAAAAGAAAATCAAAAGTGCTGTGACGGATTCAGAAGGCATCGTTAAGTATGACAAAGAGAACAAGCCTGGAATTGCCAACTTGCTGACGATTTACTCTGTATTAGGTAACATATCGATTGCAGAGCTTGAGCAAAAGTATGAAGGCAAAGGGTATGGTGAGTTTAAGGGAGATCTTGCGAACGTCGTCATTGATGCTTTAAAACCAATTCAAGATCGATACTATGAACTCATTGAGTCAGACGAGCTTGATCGTATTCTTGACGAAGGTGCTGAAAAAGCAAACCGCGCAGCAAATAAAATGCTGAAAAAAATGGAGAATGCAATGGGTCTTGGCAGAAAACGCAAATAAAAAAGGCTTGCAGCACATCACGCTGCAAGCTTTTTCTAATTCACCTTTGATTCGTTTTCCATTTCCCAAAGCTTTTCAAAAAATGGCTGTCCCTTAATCATTTTTTCACAAAATGCTAAATGATTTTCTGACCATCCATCAATGGTTTCATTGTAAAGCATGTTCCAAATCTCTTCGAATGACATTCGTTTAATTTGATTGTACATGCGAGGGTTCCATTCCGTATACCAATACGCAATCTCCGCCCTGTTTTGAAGACCTTTTAATTGATCGAGCGCCATAAACATGAGCTGCTTCAACTGTCTTTCTTTTCTCGTTAATCCACAGATGTGCTGCGGCGGCAAAGACAAAATATGATACTCCTTCGCTGACTCAAGACTGTCCTGAGAGAATTCATATTCCTCAGCCCTCACATCTTTCACCATTTCATACACCAATTGCTCCTGCCTTGGGATTAAGCGGCTTTTCCTCACAGGAATGGAATACCCAATCGTATCCACAGCAATAATTCGTATACCGTCCGTCACCACAAAACAATACTCTAATTTGCGCCGTTCATGATTTTTTCGAATATATGATTTCTCAAATACTGCTTCTAGCAGCGTCTTTGGCAGTTCTGAAAGATCATTCTCTATGTAATCATACAAAGGACTCTGCACCTTGAGTAAAGGTACTTGATCTAACAGCTCCACGCTGTCCTCCTTACGCCACTCATGAAAATGACACACATTGTAGCCATTTTCTTCCCCTTCAAACCAATTCACCCATACGTCATGAAGAAATAACATAACCAATCCCTCACTTTATAAAAACTGTTGTCCACAGTATGGGCAAGGGATAGAGAAATTATTCCAACTTTATTAAACTTCAAGCTGAGTGAATCACGGCATGCTTTTCTTTATGACATAAAGAAAAGAAAGGGTGTCGCAGAGTCCCTTTCATCTTGTCATACAAATGAGGCATTACTTTAACTTTTTAGGATCAAGTGCATCTCTCAGCCCATCTCCTAAGAAATTAAAGCATAAAACGGTCAGTAGAATCAGTAAACCTGGAAACAATGGATACCACCACGCCTGCACCATAATCGAGAAATTTTGTGCATCTTGCAGCATGTTGCCCCAGCTCGCCGTTGGCGGCTGTATGCCAAACCCTAGATAGCTCAGCGTTGATTCGGCTAAAATGACGGAACCTACTTTTAGTGTAGCTGACACAATAATAGGACCGATACAGTTCGGTAAAATATGCGAAAAGATGATGACATGGTTTTTCGTTCCAATGGTTCTTGCTGCGAGTACGAATTCTCTTGTTCGCAGTGATAAAAATTCACTGCGGATTAGTCTCGCGGTTGTGGTCCATCCGGTCAATGCAAAGATTAAAATCAATTTATCAATACCCGGTTTGAAAATGGTAACGAGCGTGATCAAGAGAAAAATATCGGGAATCGACAACACGACATCCACAAATCTCATTAACAAGGAATCAACAAATCCTTTGAAATACCCTGCTACCGCTCCTACCACAGTACCAATGGTAATCGCACCGACCACCGAGACGAAACCGACTAATAAAGAGACCCTCGCGCCATATAGCACCCTTGAAAAAATATCGCGGCCAAACTTGTCAGTTCCCATCAAATGCTCAGCACTTGGCGGCTGAAGCCGTTTTAATAAATCTTGCTGCTCTGGTGCGTAAGGGGCAATCACTGGAGCGAAAATGGCTGAAAAGATAATGACCAATAAGATCACGGAGCCGGCAACCGCCAATTTATTTTTGAAAAACTTCTCACAAAATAAACGCAGCATCGTCTCTGGCTTTGGCGGAAGACCCTCCTTTAATTTGAGATCAACAGGAGGTGTTCCCATATTAGGCTGTGCCAATTGTGCTTCAGCTCCCTTCTAATATTCAATACGCGGATCAACGATCGCATAGAGAATATCCGCAATTAAATTTCCAACCACCACGAGCACTGCGGAAATAACAGTCATCGCCATAATGACCGGATAATCTCTCGAAAAAGCAGAATCAATAAACAGCTTCCCTAGCCCTGGCCAAGTGAAAATTTGCTCCACCACGACTGCACCACCAATAAAGGATGGAATCATCAATCCGAAAATCGTAATGACAGGCATAAGACCGTTTCTTAACCCGTGCTTGAAAATGACCTTGTTTTCTCGAAAGCCTTTCGCTCTTGCGGTACGAATGTAATCCTGCCTCATGACATCAAGCATACTCGACCTTGTGTACCGAGTGAGCCCTGCCATATCAGCCGTTGCTAAAACAAAGGCTGGTAAAATGATGTGATGGAGCCGGTCAAACACATTAAAATCGGCATTCAAGGTAGAGACTCCCCCAGTTGGAAACCATCCTAAGTTCACGGATAAAACCATAATGAGAATGAGTCCAAACCAAAAGTTCGGAATAGCCAGTCCGATAAAAGATGTAACTGTAATGCCATAGTCTAGCTTTGTATATGGACGTTTTGCTGAAAGAACACCGAATGGGATGGCGATGATCAGGGCAACTAATGTAGAAAAGATCATGAGGATGAGGGTATTTGGCAGCCTTGCAAAAATCAAATCAGCCACAGGCGTTCCCTTTTTAACAATGGAGGTGCCAAAATCACCTTGAAGCATATTGCCAAGCCATTTCATATATTGCACATATTCAGGATCGTTCAAGCCGTACTTATCAATAAAGGCTTCTCGGTCTGCCGCACTAATGGTTGGGTCCATCATAAGTGACATCGGATCGCCTGGTGCTGCTTTCATGATGGCGAAGGACAAAATGGTAATCCCAAATAAGATGGGAATGGAAAGCAATGTCCTTCTAATGATATATGTAACCATATGCACAACTCCTTTTTCATCGGATCGCCATACTGTGATGAAAAAGGGCTAAAATGATCTTTCTTTTAGCCCTCTGTCTTCATTTGCATCGTGATATGAAAACCCTCTCAATCTAACTGGTGCTCGGTGAATAAAATTGTGAGCGCCAGCACGCCTGATTAACACCGAATGAAAGGGGTTATCTGAGAGAACTTTCCTCTTCTTTTCACTAGCAGCCTACTGTTCAATCCACCATTTCTCGATTTTGTAATACTCATCTTTCGGGTGGTATGAGTAGCCTTGGAGATTAGATGGCATCGCGCGATGTGAGTTGGCATAGTAAAGGAACGTATATGGTTGATCCTCTGCGATCAGTTCATAAATTTTTTCATATGCCTTTGAGTATTCTTTTCGATCACTTAAATTCTTGGCATCTACTAACAGCTTATCGACCTCTTTATTTTTATACCAAATGTTATTCAAGCCTTTTTCTGACTGGCTTGAGTGGAAGATGCTGTATTGATCAGGGAATGTCGCAAGGCTCCAGCCGAGCAGCAGCGCATCATAATCCCATTTAGGCGGTGTCGTCTGTTCAATGAGTGCGCTGAATTCCACAATTTGCGGCTTCGCTTCCACACCAATTTCCTTGAGCTGCTGCTGGACAACGACAGCAATGTCTTCACGGACTTTGTTTCCTTGGTTGGTCTTTATGACAAAAGAGAATTTTTTGCCATCCTTATCAAGATAGCCATCTCCATCTGTATCCTCCCAGCCCTCTTCTTTCAGCATCTTTTTCGCTTTTTCTTGATCAAACTCAAATACTGGAACACGATCAGTCTTTGGATAGTTCCATGACAGTGGACTTTCTGGAATGTTGGCTACTTTGCCGTCTCCATCCAACACTTGATCGACAATCGTTTGGCGGTCAATGGCATGTGTCAGCGCCTGACGGACCTTTTTACTTTTGAAGAGTTCATTTTTCTGGTTCCAGCCAATGTATGAATAATTGAGTCCGAGATCAGATTCAATTTTAATGTTGCTGACTTTTTCGGCTGTTTGCAGCTCAGATCCCGGTACCGCAAAGAAATCAATATCACCTGCTGAAAGCTGGGCGATTGCTGCGTTCTGATCAGGAATGGTTTTAATCGTGACGGTATCAAGATATGGACGCCCATCCCAATAATCGTCAAAGGCTTCTAGTTTCACGTAGTCGCCTTCTTTCCACTCGGCAAATTTAAATGGACCAGAACCAATTGGTTTTTTTCGGTTAAATTCATTTTCACCGAGATCCTTTATAGGCACATCACCTAAAATATGCTTAGGTAAAATGCCATAGCTTCCTAGTGTGACATTATAGAAATAAGGATCTTTTTTATTGAGCTTGAATTCGATTGAGTAATCCCCTGTCTTTTTAACAGAATCTAATACTTCAAAGCCTGATCCGCGCTCCCCATTGTAGTCCTTATTGATCGGAATGCTGTATGTAAACACAACATCATCAGCTGTCAGTTCTTCTCCATCATGAAACTTTACGCCTTTTCTAATGGTCACATCAAACTGCTTGCCGTCATTAGATTCTTTAATATCTTCTGCGAGTGATAGCTGAGGGTTCAGCTTTCCGTCAGTTTGAAGTAAAAAGCTGTAGATTCTTTCTTCAATATCTGAGCTAGCCACATCTGTTGAATAAAGCGAGTTAAATAATGTTGGTTCTGCAATGGAACCGATGACAAGATCTCCGCCCTGCACAGGTTTACCGGTGGATTTCTTTTCACTGTCTCCAGAGGTTTTATTTCCACTAGAGCAAGCCGCAAGCATGAGCGTGAAGATCAGCAGTAAACTGAACAATATGGATTTTCTATTTCTACCTTTCATATACAATTCCCCCTATCCTTTTTTAGAAATGACGACAGAAGCCGCTTCATCCCCCCTCTCAAAGATGAATTCATCCAAGCCGATTAAGCGTCGTAGAGGTGACAGGCAACGAAGTGGTTTGGTTTTAATTCTTGAAATGCTGGTATTTTTTCTTTACAGATTTGTTTCGCATGCGGGCATCTTGTGTGAAATACACACCCTTTTGGCGGATTTGCAGGACTTGGCAGATCGCCTTGAAGCATGATCCGTTCTCTTTTGATCTGACCTTTTTTACGGGTAACAGGGACAGAAGAAAGCAATGCCTGTGTATATGGGTGGAGCGGTTCATCGTACAAGCTGTGCTTATCGGCAAGCTCCATCATTTTACCGAGATACATCACGCCGACTCGATCACTAATATGCCTGACCACACTTAAGTCGTGAGAGATAAATAGATATGTCAGGTCAAATTCCTCCTGAAGTTCCTCCATCAGATTAATCACCTGCGCCTGAATGGATACATCAAGTGCTGAAACCGGCTCATCTGCGATGATCATTTCGGGATTCATGGCAAGCGCACGAGCAATGCCGATTCGCTGCCTCTGCCCGCCAGAAAATTCATGGGGATAGCGATTTGCAAAGCTTGGATGTAGGCCCACCTTTGATAAAAGCTGTTCTACTTTTTCATTTCTTTCTTTTAAGGAATATAAGTGGTGTGTTTTGTAGGGTTCTTTGATGATGCTTCGAAGTGTTTTTCTAGGGTTGAGTGATGCAAAGGGATCTTGAAAAACCATTTGGATGTTTTTTCGCGTTGATTGTCTTAGCTTTGATTCTGATACGCGGGAGATATCTTGCCCTTTAAAAAGGATTTGACCGTCAGTTGGCTCATATAAACGAATCATAGTCCGGCCTAATGTCGATTTACCACATCCTGATTCCCCCACTATCCCTAACGTTTCACCTTTATAAATCTTCAAATCTATGCCGTCAACAGCTTTGACTGCACCGACTTTCTTCTGAAAGACGCCTGCTTTAATCGGAAAATGTTTTTTAATCTGTTTCAGTTCAAGAATGGTCTCTTTCTCTATTAGATCTGTTGCATGTGGCTGATTCTGAGCAAGGGTCATGTTCGGTCTGCCTCCTCATATAAGAAGCATCTGACGCTTCTGCCATTTTCAAAAGTCCTCAGCTTAGGCAGTTCGCCTAGGCATCGCTCCTTCACTTGCGGGCATCTAGGAGCAAAGCGGCAGCCGGCTGGAAGCTGATCTGGCGCAGGGACATTCCCTTTTATCGCCGTTAACGGCTGTATGTCTCCGTCAATGACAGGAATCGATTCAAGCAGCCCTTCTGTGTAAGGATGAAGCGGCTGATCAAATAATTCTTCGACGGTCCCATTTTCAACAACCTGTCCGCAGTACATGACAATGACTCGATCTGCCACTTCAGACACGACACCTAGATCATGCGTAATGAGGAGAATCGATGTACCAAATGTCGTGCATAAATCTTTCATCAATGTGAGCACCTGGGCTTGAATCGTAACATCTAGGGCAGTTGTCGGTTCGTCTGCAATGAGAAGCTTCGGATCACAGCTTAGCGCAATGGCAATCATCACTCTTTGCCGCATGCCGCCTGATAAACGGTGCGGATAATCTTTGATGATTTGTTCCGGTCTGGAAAAACCAACAAGCTTCAGCAGGTCAATCGCTTTTTTCGTCGCTTCTTTTTTTGAAAGTTTTTTGTGATAGATGAGGATTTCTATTATTTGTTCCCCGATAGTTAGGACTGGATTAAGTGAGGTCATGGGCTCCTGAAAGATCATCGATACGTCATTACCACGAATGCTGCATAATTCCTTTTCACCATATGTAACGAGATCCTTACCATTTAGCTTGATGGAACCGTCCATAATTTTTCCACCAGTGCCGTTAATCAAGCCCATAATGGATAAGGACGTAATGCTTTTACCAGATCCAGACTCACCGACTAATGCAACAGTTTCTCCTTTGTTGATGCTGAAATCAACGCCATCTACAGCAGGTATCGCTTCTTTTTTTCGAAAAAAATAGGTTTTTAAGTTCTGCACTTCAAGCAGTGTGGTCATTTATTCGCCCCTTTCACCATCAATTAATAGAAATGGATCTAAAATTCAGCTTTTTTTGAATAAAAAGAATTATCAAAATTTATATTTGTATATTATTACATCGTTATGACGAAATCAAGAAGAATTTAGTAAATTTGTAATATGTCTCTTTTTATGTGAATCATTCACTTTGTGAGTCTATCGCCTTTAAAAAAGTTTCGGACGGCTCTGCAATCATAGACTCCTCGCTGATTCTATGTTCACTGAAATACTTTTTCACGATATAAAATCCAGTGGCGTAACCAAGCATTTTGGGGTAGTTCCCTTTTCCATAAAGGAGGTTCTGTATCAGTCTTTCGTCGTCCTGCACTTTTTGATCAAGATGACTGGATACCCATTTCTGGTACATACGCTGAAGCTGCGTTTCGTCATAGAGAGTGGTCCATTTGGCTGTATAGCTTTCTCCGTATCTATGATACACAGCATATTCAGCGAGCCCCTCCATCATGATTGTATCAAGGAATGTAAAATCTTTTTCTTCTTTCGTGAGAAAATGCAACCTGCATACATGGTGATATTCATGAGTCAGCAATGTTCCGATACGTTCTTTCGGGGTATTTGGCGACAAAAAGAGAAAGACCTTGTCGTCAAATGCCATGCCGGATTGATAATAAAATTGCTCTCTAATTTCTTTGCTGCTCTCATTGACTGGCAAAATAAAGACTGGAATGTCAGGGCCTTTCCACTGCTTTTGGAGCGCCCGGTATTCTTTCATGACGAGCTGGAAGTACCCTTTTTCTTTGAGCTTGTCGATCATGTCTATGCATGATCTAAAAGACCGAATCATGCCGTGATGCTGCAGGTGGGAGAGAATAGAGGACCATTCTTTTTCCTCCGCCCCTTTAAAATAAGGAACAAAGCGCGACGCAAGCTCCTGAAATGATGAAGATTGATGAATGAGATATTGTGTATTGACTAGACCCATACTGCTAAACACCTCCATTTTCATCATATGCAAAAAAGCGGCGATCTGTTTATAGATCGCCGCCTCTTAGGAAATATTATGCTTCGTATTTTTTAAAGATAATTGTCGCATTATGTCCGCCAAAGCCAAGTGAGTTACTTAGAGCCACTTGTACTTCTTTTGAACGTGCTTCATTTGCCACATAATCAAGATCACATTCTTCATCCGGTGTTTCAAGGTTAATGGTTGGAGGAATGACGCTGTCTTTAATTGCAAGTACAGAGAAAATAGCTTCTACTCCGCCTGCTGCGCCAAGTAAGTGACCTGTCATCGATTTTGTCGAACTGATCGCAAGCTGATTCGCATGCTCTCCGAACACTTCTTTAATCGCCATTGTTTCAAACTTATCATTGTACGGTGTGCTTGTTCCGTGGGCATTGATATAATCAATTTCTTCCACAGACAAACCAGCATCTCGAATCGCTTCTTTCATTGCGCGGACGCCTCCTTCTCCGTTTGGAGCCGGTGCTGTAATATGATACGCATCTCCAGTTGATCCATATCCAACGATTTCTGCATAAATCGTCGCGCCACGTTTTAATGCATGCTCAAGTTCTTCAAGAACGACAATCCCTGCACCCTCACCCATAACAAATCCGTCACGGTTTTTATCAAATGGACGGCTTGCTGTCTCTGGATCAGGATTTGTCGAAAGCGCTTTGTTCGCACAGAAACCAGCAAACGACATTTTTGTTAACGGCGCTTCTGTTCCGCCTGTGATCATCGCATCTGCATCTCCGCGCTGAATGACTTTAAATGCATCACCAATTGAGTTTGTACCTGTTGCACATGCTGTTACAGTACAAGAGTTAACTCCTTTTGCGCCAAGTGCAATTGAAATTTGGCCTGTTGCCATATCTGGAATCATCATTGGAACGAAGAACGGGCTTACGCGTCTTGCCCCTTTATTTGAATACACTTCAAACTGCTCTTCAAATGTTTCAAGTCCACCAATACCAGATCCAACCCATACACCAACACGCGGTGCGATTTCATCTGTGATTTCAAGACGTGAATCTTCTAAAGCCTTTTGAGCAGCAACAACTGCATATTGCGTGAAGCGTGCCATTTTTCGTGCTTCTTTTTTCTCCATGTAATCTTCAATGTTAAAATCTTTTAATTCTGCAGCCACTTTTGCTGTATATTCACTTGAGTCGACACGTGTGATTGGTCCAACTCCTGATACACCTGCTAAAGCATTTTTCCATGTTGATTCTACATCGTTGCCAAGAGGTGTCAAAGCACCCAACCCTGTAACAACTACTCGTTTTTTATCCATTAATTTGTGCACCTCACTCTTTTATCGGCCCCATCGCATAGCGATTGCGCCCCACGTTAATCCGCCACCAAAACCTACCATTACAATCACATCGCCGTCATGAATTTTTCCGGCTTCGATTTCTTCACATAGTGAAATTGGAATAGATGCTGCTGATGTGTTTCCATATTTATGGACTGTCTTCGACATTTTTTCAACTGGCAGCTCTAGGCGTTCGCGGGCTGCTTCCATAATGCGAATATTTGCTTGATGCGGAATCAAGAAGTCAACGTCTTCTTTTGATAGTCCAGCTTTTTCGATGACGTTTACGCTTGACTCGCCCATTTGTCTTACAGCAAATTTAAATACTTCTCGTCCATTCATGATTGTATGATCTTTTTCATCTAAGTACAAGTGCTTACCGCCTCTTCCGTCGGCTCCAAGCTCAAATGAGAGAATTCCTTTCCCTTCGCTGACCTCTCCTAACACAGCAGCACCTGCTCCATCTCCAAACAGAACAGCAGTATTGCGGTCATCCCAGTCGGTAATACGAGAAAGTTTTTCAACGCCAACGACGAGCACGTGCTTGAACGTACCTGATTCGATAAATTGTTTTCCAGTAACAAGCCCATACATAAAGCCAGCACACGCAGCGCTAATATCCATTGCACATGCTTTATGTGCACCGAGCTGCTCTTGAATCATACAAGCGACTGTCGGAAATGCTTGATCTGGCGTGACTGTTGCCACAAGAATCATATCGATATCTTCTGCAGCTACATCTGCGTCAGCTAATGCTTTTTTTGCAGCAGCAAGCGCCATATGTGATGTATTGACATCATCAGAAGCAATTCTTCTTTCTTCTATACCTGTTCTAGTACGAATCCATTCGTCAGAAGTTTCAACCATTTTTTCTAAATCAAGATTTGTTAACACTTTTTCAGGTATGTAGCGGCCAAGGCCAATAATTCCAGCATTCATTGAATAAGACTCCTTTTACTCATACGAGCATGTGATATTGTGATCTTATATTAGTATCTGGTACTAATTTTACCTTATTTTTTTCTCCTTGGCAATACAAACGTCTAACCTTTCCTCTCACTTTTTTCATAGATTATTGATATACCGATAGTAGAAAGGAGCATTTGATATGGCACAAAAAGATATTTTTTCGGCGATGATGTTTGGACAGCCGCTTGAAAAGGAGAAAGGCAAGACAGAAGCAAAGGAGGAACGAGCAGAAACAACTTCAAGTGAAGACTCCATTGACTACATGCATGTCATGAATCAAATTGGGAACATTATGAACTCCATAGATGAATTGAAGCCTGTGTTTAAAGATGTTGGGCCTATGATTAGTGCCTTCAAAAAAAAATTATCATAAAAAAAAGCCACTATTCTGTGGCTTTTCCTGATTCTGCATCTGCTTTTCCAAGCTCATATGCCTCTTGCATGACAGATGTAAACAATGATAAAAGCGGCTGAAGAGCTTCGGGCTCAAGCTGAATACCTGCTTTATCTAATTCTTCTTTTGCCTGAGGAAAATACTTCATGGCAATTTGTAAAAACTCCATCGATTTTTCTTGCTGCATCGTCGTATCCTCACTTTTCATTTGGCAGTTTGCCAGTTTTTTTGTAAGTCGCAATATCACTTTCAATGTCTTTCAAAAAAGCACGGTCAATGGTAGAACTAAATTTCCCCATTTCGATCACTCCTTCTTTAAAGTCAAAGGAGTACTCACCTTGTGCATTTAGCTTGCCTTCATTAAATTTCTTCGCAATAATACCGTACGCTTTATCCACATGCTGGACTGTGCTTGTTAAAACGGTATGGCTGCCGAGGTTGGATTGATCGGTGACATATCCGATCGCTGATAAATTATCGGCTTTGATTTGTTCAATGACAGGGATATTATAACCATCACCTGCTGGATATACAACATCTACGCCTTGTTTTTTCAATTTTTGATAGAGCTCCACGGCTTTGTCCGCATCATCCCAGTTTTCGACAAACTCAGCAAGCACTTGTACATGTTCATCTTGATATTTTGCACCTTTGATAAAGCCGTCTACTTCGCTTTGCCAATCATATGTAGCAAGAATACCAATCTTTTTTGATTTTGACATATGTGCTGCTGTCATGCCTCCGAAAAAGCCCATCGCTTCACCTTTAAACGTCACATTCGCAACATTATCCGCCTGAGGCTTGTTTCCATTTACCGTGATAAATTGTGTTTTCGGATAATCTTCACTGATTAAATTGAAAATTTCGCTGTATTCATTGCCATGGCCAATAATCAAATTGACTCCTTTTTTGTGAAATTCTTCAATGGCATCAACGATTTTCTCTTTGTCGACCATTCCTTCCTTATAATAAACATCTACACCAAATGTTGATTGAATATTTAATAAGCCTTTATAACCTTTCGTTCCCCAAACTTGATCATTAATAGTATCGGGGACGAGTAAACCCACCTTCTCAATCTGTCCTTTTAAAGGTGCCTGTGAGCAGGCAGATAATAGGAGAAGGAACGAAAAGATCATGACAAGCCGCTGATACTTCATGCCATGTTCAACTCCCTTTGCCACATGCAGGCATGAACCTGTATGTTAAATATAGGTTTATTTTATACTGAAAAAAGATAAGATGGAAGATCATTCTTGCTTTTTGTCGAAAAATGTTGAGTTTTGTCTTTTCCATTCTGCTATCATTTCTTCTGCTTGTTTGTCATCTATTTGTCTTTCTACCTTCAATTCATGTGTCATTTCCTGTCTTTGTTCAGAGCCCGATGCCCACTTGAACAAATCCCTAGCTACATCTTCTACAAAAAATGCTTCTTCACGCTTCGTTCTTTCTTCATCAAGTGTCCATGGTCCAAACATGCGCGGTAGAATAACTGCCGGCACATTCTGGTTGGATGATTTGTCTTCGGTTTTTTCGTAAAGAACACGGTACATGCCATGCGCCGCTTTCAAGTCTTCCTGTCTTTTATCTGATTCATCTGATTGAATAAAGATCAGATCATACGTGTCTTTTCCATCCTGAAGGTCAATGACACGGAAAAGCTCATTTCTGCCAAGCCACATCATTCGTTCTTCTAATAACATCTTTTGCTCTTCTGTTTGATCATGAGGACATGTGATGTCCACTTGAATGCCCTCTTTCATCATATATTCACACAGCGCTAGGCCAAAAAATTCATCTGCCCCTATGATCAGTCCTGTCTCCATGTTCATGTCCCCTTTTTTAGCTTATCGAATAAAAAGAAGAGCCCTTTCCATGAAGGGCTGTTATCATCCTATTCATCACAATTCTTTTTCATGCGATTTATAAAACTTGTGAATGGATTGAAAGATTCTTCTCGGATGATCAAACATATGCAAGGTGAGATCGATCTGACAATGCTCTGGATTCTTCATGTGCTGATCAATAAAAGGCTTTGCATGCAGTTCATATGCATAGGGTGCACCGTTTAGTCTTTGCCATATGTGAATTGGTACATGAGCAGAATGAACAGGGCAAGCCGGGAGCTGATACGTTTCCGCTTCCTTTTCAGAACAGCCGTAGCTCTTCGCTAATTCTTTGATTAGCTGTTTATAAAAGAATTTGTGTTCCTTTTCTCTTTCTCGTTGTGCATGGAGATGCAGACATGGATTCACCAGTGCAATGGATCTTAGCACTTCTGGCATCTCTTCTGCAAGACTCATAGCAACGAGTGCGCCCATCCCCTCTGCCAGCACATGAATTTCTCGGTTTAATATTTCTTGTTTTAATGTGTGATGAACGAGCTGCTTTGCACTAAAAACAGCATCTTCGCATCCCCAGTGATTCCCATGAAGATGACTATTAAACAATGTATATCCTTCATCCTTTAAGGCAGTTAAAAGCTGGTTTCTTCCATAGTGCTGAAGCCAGAATGATGTATTTTCCTGCACAAAGTGATTTCGGTCACCGAGGATAAGAATGCCAAAGCCATTTGGTTTTTGAGGAAGGTGAATGACGTTCCACTGGGAACCAAGCTGGAAAAACCGTTCGCTTACACCCATATGGCCAGCCTCCTTTCAGTGATTCTGCTTTCTATGATATGAACAACAACTCTTGTAGGAATAAGGAAATCCCCTAATGACAGAAGAATTCTTTTTATTTTTATAGCAGAAGGTCTAAAAATGGTCACATAAAGGCTAAAACAGTCTTTTCCCCTCACTCGTATCTATGGTATGATAATCAATAGATTGTTACATAAAGGACGGTGGGATTATGCATTATATTATCACCCTCATTTGGACTTTTCTGCTGACACATATGGCTGGTTACATCGTTGCTTCGATGAATGGCGCTGCTTATGACTTTACTTTGACTTCTATTCTTGCAGTGGTGTTTACGGTTATTTTATTCATCTTTGCTGAAGTAAGTCCAATGAAAGAAACGGAAAGTTCAACAAAACACTCTTAATACGTAAGAGATGAATGTGAGAAAGAGCTAAAATGATCTTGATTTTAGCTCTTTTTCTTTTTATGAAAAGAGGTACGCTAAAACCCCCTGCAGCCACAGGGGGTTTTTTATTGCCTACACCTCGACGGTTTCGGACTTCTGTTTGTCTGCTGTCAAATGACTTTTCGCAAGCCCTGTAAACAGGAAGATTGCGATACCTGATAAAATTTCAAGGACCCCACCGCCAGCAATGACAGGTCCCGCTCCAAATCTTTCTGCCAGGACGCCTGATACGACAGCTGCAAGCGGGAGGAAAACATTTGATGAAGCATTGATCACTGCGTATACTTGCGGCTGATCATCTTGGTCGACAGACGTTTGAATAATGACCATTTCAGGTACATTGATCGCACTAACGGCGGCACCGAATATAAAGGAAGCAAGTAAAACGATCGGCAGCCATGTACTCATCCCTGTGATAAAGAATGCAGCCCCTTCAATCATACCTGCGACAATAAAGAACAAACCAAATCTCTTAATTTTCACTTTCGCTAGAGCAAAGCCCATCATAAAGGCACCTACTGCAGCAACACCTCTTAAAATGGAATACACCATGGAATCGCTTTGCAATGCTTCTGCTACATATACAGCAGAAAGTGCCTGCCACGGAGCTGCGGCGACATTCATTAAAATACAATACAACGTCAGCGCAAATAAAATATGATGATTTTTAACGACGAGAAACCCTCTTTTTAAGTTATACAAATATGTATTCTTTGCTTGTTTAATGCCTGCTGCTTTGTCTTCATCGGTTTTCTTTAATTTAACGCCGATAATAAACAGGCCGGATATGATAAATAAGGCAGTGGTGATAAGCAGGGTATCTGCAGGTCCGATTAATTTCACTAAAAGACCAGCCACCATGACTGCTGCAAGTGCAACAATTTCAAAAGAAGATTGCAGGATGGCGTTTGCTTTTTGAATCAGATGCTTCGGTACAATCTGAGGTAAAATCGCCACAGAAGCTGGGTTATACGCTGCACCAGTTGCCGATTGAATAACCATTAATGAGATCAATAACCATAAAGGCAATAGATGCGAAAAATGCAGTAGCGGAATAATGAGTACAATGGTTGCTCGAACGACGTCTGAAGCGAACATCCATTTAGACAAATGGTGCTTTTTCATAAGAGGTCCTAGTATTGGGGCTAGCAAAGATGAAGGAAGTACGGTTACTGCTAGGAGAAGTCCTGTACCGAGCGCTCCATCCCCTCTCAAAATCAATAGCCAAAGGACGGATGTAAAAGCAAAACTTTCTCCTGTGTTTTTAATAAGTCTTGATATGAATAATGAGGTGAAGCGTTTATTCCAAACACTTTCACTGAGATTCGTCTTTTCCATCACACAAATCCTTTCAACAATATATTACAATTACATATTTTACCTTATTTTCTCTTTTATTCATACTATTTATTTGAAAATTTGAACTTAATTGTTTTTTATTATAAAGAAAAAAGAGGCATGACACATGCCTCTAAAGACTTATTCCAACCGACTCTTAGTCAATTGCTTACGGCTTTCTCTGATAGGTCCAAACACGGTTATGGTTTGAGTTATCCGGAAAGACGTCACCTGCTTGAAGCTTAATCTTTAAAGGATCTTTCACCATACTGCCGGTTTCACCGATCTCGACATACACACCATTATTTGGTGCTTTATTCCCTGATTTAAACTGATGCTGCTGACCCATTTCCATCCTCCTTTCTCGATGATGTTATTATGTCCCGTGACTTGCCTCTCCAATCCTTTATGCAAAAAGTCCCTGCTCCTACGAGTCAGGGATGCTTTTCATTTATTTGGTTTGTTGATACATGAGCTCTTTGATTAATGCTTTTTGTACATGCAGGCGGTTTTCTGCCTGCTGAAATACTTTTGAGTGCGGTCCATCAATAATGTCTGCTGTCACTTCTTCTCCGCGGTGTGCTGGGAGACAATGAAGGAAAATATAATCTTTTGCTGCATGACGCATTAGTTCATCATTGACTTGATATTCTTTAAATTCAGCAAGGCGTTTCTCTGTTTCTGCTTCCTGCCCCATGCTTGTAAACACATCAGAATAAATGACATCTGCATTTTGGACAGCGGCGACAGGATCTGTCGTAACGATGACTTCTGCGCCTGATTGTTTTGCAAACTCACGTGCTGTGTCTGTTACTTCTTGAAGTGGTTCATAGCCTTTCGGAGATGCAACTGCAATATCACAGCCTAGCTGCGCACAGCCAACCATCAAGGAGTGCGCCACATTATTTCCGTCACCGATGTAGGCGACTTTGATTCCTTTTAATGTTCCTTTTGCTTCTTTTATTGTCAATAAATCAGCAAGTGCCTGGCATGGATGGGAGTAGTCAGTCAGCCCATTGATGACAGGAATGGACGCATATTGTGCCAGCTCCTCGACCTTCTCATGTTCAAAGGTTCGAATCATAATGCCGTCTACATAGCCAGACAGCACCTGCGCTGTATCACTGATCGTTTCTCCTCTGCCGATTTGCAAATCATTTGAGCTGAGGAAGAGCGCATGTCCCCCAAGCTGCGTCATTCCCGCTTCAAATGATACACGGGTTCTAGTTGACGATTTTTCAAAAATCATCGCTAATGTTTTCCCTTTGAATAAATCTTGGTATGGGTTTTGTTTCATTTCTTCCGCTTTTTCAATTAAATAAGCAATGTCATTGATTGAGAAATCTTTTAATGATAAAAAGTCTTTTCCGTATAATGTCGGTTGCAGGTCAACTTGACTCATGCCGTCACTTCCTTTTTGTATAATTCTTGGAGCGATACTGGTGATACATCTCCATTTTCCCCTTGCAGGAATGCTTGAACGGTTTCATATTCGGTTAGAACTTGGACGCCATGTGTGAGTGCTTTTACGCGTTGCTCTTTTGCCTCTTCATCTTCGCCTAAATGGATATGAAGGGATTTATCTTCGTTTTGCAGCCAAGTGTCAAAGCTGTCCGTCCAGACATCAAAACCTGCATGTTTTGCTTCATCTACCAATTGTTCACTGCCTTTTATAAATAAGCTGCCTTTCTGATGCCAGATTGACGCAAACACTTTTTTCAAGGCGCTTTCGGCGTTCTTACCTACACACATTCCTTCTCCTGTCGCTTTCATTTCAGGTGTCAGCTTTAAGTCAATATCTTGAATGGCATGTGATGAGAAAACTGGGAATTTGACCGCTGTTCCCCCTTTGTTTTTCGTTACTGGGTTCAGTTCTTGAAGCGTTGCACCCGCTAATAATTGAGTCGCAAGCGGAATCATGTCAATGCCCATTACCTTGCTGACAACTGGAACGGTCCGGCTTGCCCTCGGGTTCACTTCTAGTACAAGCGCCTGATCCCCTTTGATCACAAATTGGATATTCATAATGCCCTTAAACGATAATTTATTCGCTATTTGTTCGGACGCAGTATGCACCTGCTGTTTGATGTCTTCACTGATGGAGACACTTGGTAGGATGGCAAAGCTGTCACCTGAATGGACGCCCGCTTTCTCAATATGCTCGACGATCGTTGGGATGAAGGTCGTTTTTCCGTCAGAAATCAGATCCACTTCAACTTCTTTTCCAGTGACATACTCATCAATTAAAATTGGGTATGGCAAATGATCTGGCTGATCAAGTAGTGACGTCAAATGCGCTTCTGACTGGACAACCATCATTCCCATTCCGCCAATGACATACGATGGGCGAATTAACACAGGGTAACCGATGCTTTTAGCATGCGTGAGTGCTTCTTCTTTAGAATGAGCTGTATCTCCTTTTGCATGAGGAAGGTTCAGTTCATCAAGAAGCTGATAGAACAGATCACGATCTTCCAGCGCATCTAGCGTGTCAAAAGATGTACCTAACAACGTAATGCCCGCTTTTTCTAAGCCTTCTGCTACATTGATGGCAGTCTGTCCGCCAAATTGAACGATCACAAAATCAATTTGCTCTGCTTCCACAACGTTTAAGATGTGCTCTAATGTAATGGGCTCAAAATATAAACGATCTGCAATTTCATAATCCGTACTGACCGTCTCGGGATTGTTGTTCATCATGATGGTTTCAAAGCCAAGCTTTTGCAAGGTAAGAACGCCATGCACCGCACTATAGTCAAACTCGACTCCTTGCCCAATTCGAATTGGACCAGAGCCAATGATGAGTGCACGCTGTTTTGTTTTCTCTTGATGCTCTCCATCACTTTTACCAAAGTATGTGGAATAGAAATAGTTCGTTTTTGCATCAAATTCCGCTGCACATGTGTCGACAATTTTAAATGAAGCCGTAATGCCATATTCTTGACGAAGCTGTCTAATAGCATCTTCACTATTGCCTGTTAGAAGAGCAATCGTTTCATCAAGGAACCCCTTTTCCTTTACCTTTTTCAAGGTGTCTTTAGAGAGCGTTCCATCATGGTTCTTCAATTCCTGTTCGAGCGTGATCATATTGTTGAACACATGTAAGAAGAATAGATCGATTTTCGTCGCTTGATGGATCGCTTCAACCGTTTCCTTTCTTGAAAGAAGCTCCATAACAGCGAAGAAACGTCGATCGTCTGGTGTTTTGACAAGCTCAAATAGTTGTTCAGTCGATTGACCTTTCAATTCTGGCAGGTGGAAGCCCTTTGTTTTAATTTCAAGGGAGGCAACGGCTTTTTGGATGGCTGACTCTAAATTACGGTCAATCGCCATGACTTCACCCGTCGCTTTCATTTTTGTACCTAATTGACGATCTGCCTGTTTAAATTTATCAAACGGCCAGCGCGGGAATTTCACGACGACATAATCGAGTGCCGGCTCAAAACTAGCATAAGTTGTGCCTGTGAGCGGGTTTTTGAGTTCGTCTAGTGTATAGCCTACCGCAAGCTTTGCTGCCATTTTAGCAATCGGATAGCCCGTTGCTTTTGAGGCAAGAGCGGATGAACGGCTAACCCGCGGATTCACCTCTATGACAAAGTATTCTTTACTAAGCGGATCAAGGGCGAATTGGATATTACATCCACCGACTACATCGAGTGCTGAAATGATTTTCAGGCTCGCTGAACGAAGCATTTGATAATCCTGATCCGTTAATGTTTGCGAAGGTGCAACGACAATTGAGTCTCCTGTATGCACACCAACTGGATCGATATTTTCCATATTACAAACCGTGATACACGTATTTTGACGGTCTCTCATGACCTCATATTCCACTTCTTTAAAGCCCGCGATGCTTTTTTCAACTAAACACTGATGAATCGGGCTCGCTAAAAGGGCTCCTTCAATAAGTGGTTTAAACGCTTCCTCTGTTAAAGCGATTCCGCCGCCCTTACCGCCAAGTGTGTATGCTGGTCTTAGGATGACTGGAAAGCCTACTTCTTTTGCAAATTGAAGGGCATCCTTTGCATTATCCACAATTTCACTATCTGGCACAGGTTCGTTCAACTGCTTCATGAGAGCACGGAATTTCTCTCGATCTTCACCGTTTTCAATTGTTTCAACTGACGTTCCGAGCAGGGTTACTCCGTGCTTTTTCAGCACACCGGCTTTTTCTAGCTCGACAGCAAGGTTTAAAGCGGTCTGTCCGCCAAGGTTGGCTAAAAGACCATCTGGTTTTTCCTTTTCGATGATTCTTGTCACTGAATCAACTGAAAGCGGTTCAAAATAGATTTCATCAGCAAATGATTCGTCTGTCATAATGGTTGCTGGGTTGTTATTCACTAAAATCACTTTGTAGCCCTCTTCTTTTAGGGCCATACATCCTTGTGTTCCTGAGTAATCAAATTCTGCTGCCTGACCAATGATGATTGGACCAGACCCGATGACTAGAATGGTTTGTATGCTTTGATCTTTAGGCATGTGCGACTTCTCTCCTTGCTTGTTTCACTTTCTCAATAAAATCATCGAATACCCATTCACTTTCAGCAGGCCCTGGGTGTGCTTCTGGATGAAATTGAACTGACATAATGAGCTTCTCTTTATGAATGAATCCTTCGACAGATCCATCATTAACATGAAGGAATTTCACGTCCACTTCTTTGTCATTCATGCTTTTTTCATTCACCACATAGCTGTGATTCTGACTTGTCATGAACACACGTTTGGATTCTGTATCTTGTACAGGGTGATTCGCCCCGCGGTGGCCAAATGGAAGTTTATACGTATCCCCGCCAAGTGCAAGAGCGATTAATTGATGACCTAAGCAGATCCCAAGTGTCGGGAAAGTCATCATGATCTCATGAATGGTTTTTAAATATGGCTTCAATGTTTTGGGATCTCCAGGTCCATTTGATAGCAGGACCGCATCTGGCTTCATTTCAAACACCTTTTCCAGCTGTTTGTATGGAATGACGGTTACTTTACAGCCGCGCGCTTCAAGCGAATCTGCTATTGATTTTTTAAAGCCAAAATCAATAAGCGCTACATGTTCCTCGCCGCTGCCTTGAGTGTAGATTTCCTCGTCTGTCACCTGTGCAACCACATTGTCTTGTTTCATGGCCGGCGGTGTTTCGTTTTCGTCTACACTGATCACAGCGTTCATCGTCCCATTTGCCCGAATGTTTTGCACGACTGCACGTGTATCTGTATGTGTCAGAAGCGGGATGTTCCACTTCTGTAAATAATCTTTTAAGCTAACCGCAGCAAGATGGTGAGAGAAATGATCGGCTGCTTCATACACAACGACCGCTTTCACTTGTGGTTTTTTGCTCTCAAAGTCTTCATGATTAATGCCGTAATTTCCGATTAGTGGATATGTGAAAACAATGATTTGTCCCTTATAGGAAGGATCTGTGAGTACCTCTTGGTAACCTGTCATCCCTGTAAAGAAAACCACTTCACCTGTCTTGCCAGCTTCTCCTGTCAGATCTCCTTCAAAAGAGGCTCCATCTTCTAAATTTAAATAACCTTTCATGCTTGTGTCACCCCAAATTGAATAATTAGTAATATAAATGAATTTTTATGCGTTTTGGTGTAAAAAAATTTATACCGTCACTGTTTCATTTGCTAAAACATGAGTAATCGCTTCTATTGCTTGATCTATTTCTGCTGTTTCTACATTCAGCGGAGGCAATAACCGAATCACATTCGGACCAGCTGGAAGTACTAGCAATCCTTGTTCTCTCAAAGCTGTGATATAATCCCCCACTGGCTGATGACATTCAATCCCTGCCATCAATCCTTTTCCGCGTACTTCTTTTACGATATTCAGTTGTTTCAGATCTTGCAGCTTTTCTAACAGATAAGCGCCTTTTTCTTTCACTTCTGTCAGAAACTCATCTTTGAAAATGACATCGAGTGTTGCATTCACTGCTGCCATGGCAAGCATGTTGCCACCGAAGGTTGTTCCGTGTGAACCTGGTGAGAATGCGTCTCCTAAAGCCTTTTTCCCGATGATTGCACCGACTGGGAAGCCATTCCCTAATCCTTTTGCAGAAGAGATAATATCAGGATCAAGTCCCGTTTGTTCGTATGCAAATGCTGTTCCTGTACGTCCTATACCCGTTTGAATCTCATCTACGATCAGAAGTGCTTCATGCTTTTGGCAAAACGCTTGAACAGCTTCTAGAAATTCTGTTGTCGCTGGATTTACGCCACCTTCTCCTTGCACAACCTCGAGCATCACCGCTGCCACATTATCGACTTCACATGCGGCAATCGCTTCTGGATCATTAAACGGTACATAATGAAAGCCTTCCAGCATGGGGCCAAAACCCGTTTTGATTTTATCTTGACCTGTAGCAGCCATACCAGCATACGTACGCCCATGAAAAGAGTGCAAAAATGTCACGATGTTTGTTTTCACTGTTGCTTTACGCGCTAATTTGATCGCACCTTCATTTGCCTCAGCTCCGCTATTACAGAAAAACACGAGATCCCCTGAACTGTTTGCAGCCAGTTTTTCTGCTGCTTTTTCTTGCAGTCCATTTTCAAATAGATTCGATACATGCCAGACGTGATCAAGCTGTTTCTTGATGGCTTGATTGACCTTTGGGTGATTGTGACCGAGATTTGTGACTGCTATGCCTTGTATAAAGTCTAAATATTTTTTCCCATTTGTATCGACTGCCCAAGAACCTGCTGCCTCTTTAATTTCAATATTCCACCGTCCATATGTTTGAAAGAGATGACTCACAGGACCGCCTCCTTTTCCTTCACAATTCTTGTTCCTTTAAAGGTTTCCCCTGTAAAGATACTGCCTTTGCCATTGACGATCATGACTTCATCCACATCTCCTGATAGAGCATTCAAAGCGGATTGTACTTTTGGAATCATTCCCCCGGAAATAATGCCTTCATCAATGAGCGTGAGAGCTTCTTGTTCGGTGACAACATCTAATAATTCACCATTTTTTAAAATGCCTTCGACATCTGTCACAAACATGAGCTTATCAGCTTTCATCGCTCCTGCGACAGCTGATGCTGCTAAATCAGCGTTTACGTTTAACGTTTGGCATTCTTCTGTCATAGACAGTGGTGCAATCACAGGAATAAATTGTTTCTCCATTAATGCTTCTGCCATTTCTGGATGCACTTCTTTGATTTCACCAACGTACCCGTACACGTCTTGATCAAGAAAATCAGCGACAAGCATCCGTCCATCTTTGCCAGACACGCCAACAGATGAGATATCATGCTTTGCGAGCTCTGATACAAAGTATTTATTGACCGTTCCTGAAAGGACCATTTCGGCTACCTCTAATACTGGCTTCGTTGTTTTGCGCTGCCCGTCAACAAATTCTGTTTTCACTTCTAATTTTTGAAGCATGTTCGTGATTTCAGGGCCTCCGCCATGGACGATAGCCAGCTTAAACCCAGCAGCTTGAAGTGAGCGGACATTTTCGTAAAAGGTATCTGAAAGTTCTCGAATGACACTGCCGCCACACTTGAATACGATCGTTTTATCCATGTCTATCTCCTTCATTATGTGCGATAGCTCGCGTTAATTTTCACATAATCATAAGTAAGGTCACAGCCCCATGCCGCTGCTTCACCATTTCCCTCATTCATTTGAATTAAAATCGTGATCTCATCCTGCTCTAGATACGCTTTTGCTTCCTCTTCAGAGAATGGCTGCGGTTCATTATGTTTAAACAGACATTGCCCGCCTAAATACACTTCTACCTCTTGTGGTGTGACTGACGCTGCGCTATGGCCAATCGCTCCGATGATACGCCCCCAGTTGGCGTCGGTGCCATATACGGCTGTTTTCACTAGACTTGAACCGACGATTTTCTTCGCTATGATGCCGGCTTCTAAATGATTTTTAGCACCAGTGACTTGCGCTTCAATTAATTTCGTTGCACCTTCTCCGTCTCTAGCAATATCTTTGGCAAGATCCTCACAAGCTAGCTTTAATCCTTCTTTGAACAATGGCCATTCTGGATGCTCTTCATTTAGAATTTCATTTTCTGCCATGCCATTTGCCATCACGAGTACCATATCGTTTGTCGATGTTTCTCCGTCGACGGTAATTTGATTAAAGGTTACATCTGTAATATCACGAAGTGCGTTTTGCAGAGCTTCTTGTTCGACATTTGCATCTGTTGTCACGAAGCCAAGCATTGTTGCCATGTTCGGATGAATCATGCCAGAGCCTTTCGCTGCACCTGAAATGAGAATCTCTTTGCCGTTTATCGTCAGGGTGTATGTTGTGTTTTTAATGACTGTATCTGTCGTTAAGATGGCCTCTTCAAAATGACCATTTCCTGCTTTTGCTTCTTTCAGCTGAGTGATGCCTTTTTTGATTTTATCCATATCCAGACACTCTCCAATGACACCAGTAGAAGAAACAGCAATGTAATCAGGTTCTACCCCTAACATATCTGCGCAGGCTGCCTGCATTTCGTATGCGTCTTTCAAACCTTGCTCACCGGTACATGCATTGGCGATGGCACTATTGACAATGACACCTTTTAATTGCCCTGTCTTTTTTAAGCTTTTCTGAGTGACTTGTAGAGGCGCAGCTTGAAAGTGGCTTTGTGTGTATACCGCTGCACTCGCTGCCGGCACTTCACTGACGATCAGTCCAAGGTCTTTTTTTGAATAACGTAATCCAATATGAATCCCCTTTGCTTCAAAGCCTTTTGGTGATGATACGTCACCGTCTATTTTAACAATGCTTTTTTCATTCAATTCGATCATGTTTGTTGTCTCCCTTGTTCTTATGGATAGAGAGGTGTCATTGTGAGGCCCGCCTCTTCATCTAAGCCTTTGATGATGTTGAAGTTTTGAACCGCTTGACCGGCTGCGCCCTTCATGAGATTGTCGATCACAGACACAATTGTGAGTCTGCCTGTACGTTCATCTAAATGAAAGCCAATGTCACAGAAATTACTGCCGTATACTTCCCTTGTTTGCGGATATACTTCGTGATCTCTCACTCTGACAAAATAGGAATCTTCATAAAAGCCTTTCATATGCTTCATCAATTCCTCTTTTGTGATATCTGAATTCAGCTGAGTATACATCGTCGCCATAATCCCCCTTGTCATCGGAACAAGGTGCGTTGAAAATGTAATGTTCGCCGTTTGCGGATTCCATTCTCTTAATATTTGCTCTATTTCAGGTGTATGTTGATGTTCATTTACCTTATAAATTTTGAAGTTGTCGTTTAGCTCTGAAAAATGCGTTCCAAGTGAGGCAGATCGTCCTGCACCGGACACTCCTGTTTTTGCATCTATAATGATCATAGATTCATCGATTAGATTCTGTTTCATCAGCGGTGCTAAACCGAGAAGAACTGCGGTAGGGAAGCACCCTGGGTTTGCAATGACTTCAGCCTGCTCAATCGTTTCACGATTCAATTCCGATAACCCATACACAGCTTGTTGAACAGATGCTTGATCAGCTGCACTTCGTTTATACCAAGCTTCATAGGTTGCACCGTCTTGAATACGCAAATCACCTGATAAATCAATGATAGGCACTCCTTGGTTCATGAGCTTCGGTGTGAGTTCACTTGATACGCCTGCTGGTGTCGCTAAAAACACAGCATCTGTTTCTCGCACAATGGCAGCAGGATCAATGGCTTTTAATGTTTGATCAGTAATCGTTGTTAGATGCGGATAAGATTGACTGTATAATTGTCCATCACCACTCGATGAATACAATATACATTCATCGACATGTGGATGCTGCTTGAAGATACGAACTAATTCCGCACCACCGTATCCCGTAGCACCTATAATACCTATTTTCAACGTCAATACACCCTCTTGATCTTTGTGAAATTATTTAACATTATAACATGTATAAAAATTAATTCAATTGTATATTTAATATTTCTTTTCATTTTTTTTCATAAAAAAATCCACATATCTTCATGAGACATGCGGATTTATCTTTCATATTTCATCATGATGACTATGAGAGCACTGCATAAATATAATATGGAGCTTGCATAAAAAATGAAATAAACGGTAAAGAAATCTGCAAACAGGCCGCCAAGCATAATGGCTATCGATGAAAAAAGAGCTGTCCAAAAATGATAGCGGCCGACCTCTTTCATTCTTTTGTTCTCTGTTGTCAGTTCCGTGACAAGCAGTTTTTCCCCGTGCTTTTGAAAGCCGCCAAGCGCACCAAGTGCAAGCTGAATCATATACACCTGCTCCACTTCTGTTATATGCGGAAATAGCAGTAAAAGAAATGCCATACCGAACGAATGAATAATTAAAAAGAGCCGCCTGTCAGTAGTTTCGGGCAGTTTTCCTAAGAGTAAATGAATAAACGCTCCGCTTAAACCAAACAAGCCATAGGCAAGACCAAACTGTGAATAGCTTGAACCAACATTTTTAATAAAAAGAATGTAAAAAGGGAAAATCAAACTGCTGGCGAAAAACAGCAGGCTTTGTGAGTAAACGAACCATTTCATTGCTTTTGCATTCATTGTGTATTGTACCTTTCATAAAAGTAATTGATAAATCTGCCATCTGGATCTGCTTGCTGTTTCTTTTGGAAGAATACATCGGTTTTAGGATAGGCCCGCTTCATTTGCGCTTTCGTTTGATAAGGCATGTACGGTAAGTAATAGCTTCCATGGTGCCGAAGCGTGATATCTGTCATTTGCCGGATGATCCGCTCTGCTTCTGCCTTCTTTTCTTTCTCAAAACCATAATTCACTAAAAGAACAAGGGCAAACATATCTTCTTTCGCATATGAGAGATCCGCTTTTTCATTTTTTTGTACGTATCGTATCGTAATGTTCATTAAATTCAATTCTTCCTGTTGTAAATAGCTTCTCATGTCATCAATGTACGCACGAAAGCGGTCCACTGGGACGAAATATTCCTGAAGCACATCTGTATCTGACTCATTTTCATATTCTAAAAAAGCAGAATCTGAGCGCATCACATTGTTTCTTGTGATCAGCTGATCATTTTGACTTTGGAAATACTTCTTTTGTAAATGCCAGAGTAGATCTTTCCCCATATCAAATCTTCTTGAAAGGCCGAGCATAAATTTGAGTGGCATGACGAGTTGATCCTCTTTCAGCTCTTGATATGATTCGATCTCTTGTTGTGAAGTGAGGGAATAATTCGTTACATACATCTCTTTCAAAAAGTTTGTTTTCGCTGTTGAGATTCTGGCAAGATGCATGCGTACTTCTTTATTTTGTTTGACATGTTTTTGAAAATAATTGCTGTATTCGCGATAATCAAGAGAGGTTGTCTCCATTTTGTATAACTCATCTTTCGTTAACGAAAGCTCAACATCTAAAATGACGCCGAACAAACCATATCCGCCAATCACGGCAGTAAACAAATCATCGCCCGGCTTCACTGTAACGATGTCCCCATCTGCCTGAAGCAGCCTGAAGGAACGAACTGTGTCTATGAGTGAGCCGTAGCGAATGTCACGTCCATGTGCGTTTGCACTGAGAGAACCGCCAATCGTGAAGATATTCTGTGATTGCATGACCTTCACGGCAAGGCCATATGGGTTCACATATGTTTGTATATCATCCCATGTAACGCCGCTTTGGACCCTAATCGTTTTCTTTTTTTCATCAAATGCTAAAATCTGACGGAATTTGGTCATATCGAGCACGATGCCATTTTCATAATACGTGTGGCCACCCATGCTATGCTGTTTCCCTGCAATTGATATCGGCAGGCTTTTTGCTTTCGCTTCTTTTAATACTTCTTTTAAAGTATCTATTTCTTTTCCTTGAACGATTTTTTTTATTTTGACAGGCATGAGATGACTGACATCTGTAAAGGCTTCTAGATCTTGGCTTTTGTGTGCTTGCTCCTCACGAATGGTGATTGACGCAAAAAATGCAGCTGCGTATCCCATGAAAAGAACAATCCATAACCATTTTCGTTTCATTATAGGTACTCCGTTCTATGAAATTACACCCATTATATCGTACTATTCTCTTCCTCCACCTTATTTTTTCATAAAAAATGCCTGGCATGAGTTCAACTCATACCAGGCATTTTTATTTGTGCTTATTGAATACCGAGTGCAATTTTTGCGTATCTTGACATTTTGTCTCGTGTCCAAGGCGGATTCCATACGATGTGAACTTCTGTTTCTTTCACTTCTGGAAGATCACTTAATGCTTTTTTCACTTCATCCACGATAACTGGTGCAAGGGGACACCCCATTGATGTTAAGGTCATCGTGATATCCGCTTTTCCATTCTCATCAAGATCGACATCATAGACAAGTCCAAGGTTGACGATGTCGACATTCAGTTCAGGGTCAATCACCTGTTCTAGGGCGCCTAAAATATTTTCTTTCAATGCTTCATCCATGATATCCACTCCTTTTCCATTAGTATAACGTACTTTTTCTTTTGACTAAACGTTTGTGCTTTTCAGATGTGTCACAAACCACTCAATCGTTTCAAACATTGCTTGTCTTGAGACCTTATGGCCAGCCCGTCCATCTGTGATAAAACGAATCAGGTGTGGATCTTCTTTATATTGGGTTGCTGCCAACTCGTCATAAAGAGCTTTTGCATGTCTGTAAGGGACAACTGGATCGTTTTCTGCATGCCAGAATAACAGCGGTCTTTTGTTTAATCGATCTGTTTGCAGCGTTAAATCATAAGGACGCAGCGCGTCTAATTGCTGATGAACCTCTTCGTCTGTAATCTCTTTCATCAACCCTTTGTGCCGCATGTCCATAATTTGTGCTTGTAGGAATGTCGTATATTTCGGACTGCCCATCAAGCTGACTGCCGCTTTAATCCAATCATGTTTTGCGAGTGCACCAAAGGTCGTGATGCCGCCCATGGAAGTACCTGCAACACCGATCAGATCGGCTTCAATCAAATGTTTTTCTTGAAAGTATGTTTTGAGTATATCGATTTCACGTATTTCGTTCAGGACAATTTCCCAGAACCTTGACGCCAGTTCCTCTAAGCTGAGGTTTTCTGATCTTACACCATGATAAGCACAGTCAGGCAAAATGACTCTCATGCCTTTTTCCGCCAAATGAAAGGCGAAGTGTAAATTGTGCTCGCGTGCACTTGTAAATCCGTGTATAAAAAATACAAGCGGCAGCGGTTTGTCTTTATTTTCAGCTTTTACGATATGTAAAAATGGAATATCGTGTTTAGTTTGCTCATCAATGGTGATCACAGCCTATGAATCCTCCTTTATCATTCCCGTCTTTGTTTATTTTAACATGTAGACAACAAAGATGTGATAAAGATACACTATAGGTAGAGGCGCCGCACGAACTGCCTCCTATCACTTACAGATCAAAGGAGATTTTATGGAGACTAAACCTTATCTAATCGCACTTGACCTGGATGGCACGTTATTAAAAGATGATAAAACCATCTCTGCGCATACACTTGACGTCATTCAAAAAGTGAAAGACAGCGGGCATCATGTCTGTATTTCAACCGGCCGGCCATTTCGTTCCAGCTCTCCTTATTATCAGCAATTACAGCTTGATTCACCCATTGTGAATTTTAATGGAGCGTTTGTCCATCATCCTCTTGATGAAAAATGGGGCAGATTTCATACGTCACTTGATCTTCAAGTCGTTAAACAGCTTGTAGACATTAGTGAGGAGTATAAAGTACACAATGTGCTAGCTGAAGTGTTAGACGATTTGTATTTCCATTATCATGATGAGAAACTCATTGATATATTTAATATGAATGCAAATAAAGTGACTGTTGGAGACCTTCGGGACAACCTTGGAGAGAATGTGACGAGCGTGTTAATTCACGCAAAAGAAGAGGACGTTGGAGCTATTCGAAGCTATTTATCAGATGTTCATGCAGAAGTGATTGATCATAGGCGATGGGCTGCCCCGTGGCACGTGATTGAGATCATTAAAACAGGCATGAACAAGGCCGTTGGACTGCAAAAGATCAGTGATTATTACGGCGTTCCACAGGAACGGATTGTGGCATTCGGAGATGAAGACAATGATTTAGAAATGCTTGAATTTGCCGGATGCGGTGTGGCAATGGGCAACGGAATTGATGCCGTGAAACGTGTCTCAAATGAAGTCACTGATACGAATGAACAAGATGGGATTGCAAAGTTTCTAACGAATTACTTCTCGCTTTAATTTTTCCATTCATACATAGCAGATGGAAGCGGGCATACTACCGTTAGACAGGTTGTCCTGTCAGCTTGTGTAAAGGGGCGGATTCCGAATGGGTAAAAGAAGCAAATCGAAACGCTTTATACAACAAGGTAAAGATTCAGTCAGTCTGCATGATGCACGTTTTCCTTATCGTTCTACACTTGAAGAAGTGTCAGACAAAGAAAATATGAAGACTGATGCTTCTGGAGGTTCATTGTGAGAAACGAACTTTTTGATCAAGCCAAATCATTTACTGAAGAAGCCCTTACTTCTTCATTTTCATCTGGGTTAGAGCGTCAACAGGCGGTCAAACGAGCCAAAAATGCCGTATCTTCTGCATTTGCCAATTCGACAGATGCAGAAAGAAACCAGCTACACACCTTCCAAGACTTGCTGGATGATCTCTAACATAAAAGAAGCTGTCCATTAAGGACAGCTTTTTCTGATTCTCATGAAGCTGAAAGCAATTATTTCACTTGGAATGTTTTCTTTTCCGTGATTTGCTTCAGCCCTTCTGCTTTTCCTTTAAATGTGACGACCGCTTCATACGTTCCCGGCTTGACACCATTTGACCACGTATCTTGAAAATCATAGGCTTCGCCTTTCTTTAGCACAAATGATTGGATGGCCTGAGTGAACATACGGTCTTTTGAATAGCGGTATTGTTCATTTCCGTTTTCGTCATACACACTGAGCTCGAATTTTTGGCTTGTGTTAAAGGTAAATTCAATATCTCGATCTGATTCATTTTTCAGTGACATGTTAAATTGAACCGAAGAACCTTTCTGGACGGGGTCTACTGTGAGTACAACCGTTTTTTCTCCCATTTGACCGGATACCTCCTTGTCTGGTTCATCCTTTTTTTGTTGTCCACAAGCGGTTAAAATCAATACAACGAGAAGAAGCACCAACCCTTTTTTCATACGCTACCCACCTTTTAATCTCGTCTGAAAAATCCAAGAATATTAGTTGTTTGCACAATATTTGTAAAAGCTTTTGGATCGACTTCTTTAATAATTTGTTCAAGTTCATACAGCTCATACCTTGTAATGACGATCACCATCATTTCTTTTGGCTCGTTGGTAAAAGCCCCCTTTGCAGGTACCGTCGTAATGCCTCTGACCATTTTTCCATAAATGGCTTCCTTGATTTCATCAGCCTTCTTTGTCACAATCATCGCGGTCAGCTTCTCATGTCTTGTATGGATGGCATCAATGACCCTTGTGGTCACATATAATGTGACAAGGGTATATAATGCTTTCTCCCAACCTTGTAATAATCCTGCTGTAAAAATGATGATACCATTTAAAATGAAGAAATACGTACCGACTGGTTTATCCTTCCACTTCGCCAAGATCATGGCTATGATGTCGAGTCCGCCTGTCGATGCCCCAAATTTGAGCGTGATCCCAATCCCTACTGCAGATATCACGCCGCCAAACACAGCATTTAGTAAAATATCATGTGAAACACTCGTTTCTGGTAAGATGCCGAGGAAAATGGTCGTCAGGGCAACACTGATAATGCTGTAAAACGTAAAGGAACGGCCCACTTTCATCCAGCCTAAAATGCCGACTGGAATATTTAAAATAAATAATAGAATTCCTGTGGATACATAAAATGGGGCATATTGATCCATTAAGCTGGATAACAGCTGGGCTACCCCTGTAAACCCGCTCGCGTATACATCAGCTGGGATTAAGAATAAATTCAGTCCAATCGCATTGAGCAGTGCACCAATGACGACGACAATGAGCTTTTTTGCTTCTCCGATGAACATATTGTCATTCCTCCACTTACCATTCTCTCTATGGTTTTCCCTAAAATTTAGAATTTGAACACGAAAAAGTGATTTCTGTGATATAGTTAGGCTAAAAAGTTGCAAAATATGGCTGATTTTTTTAGAAAGAAGGGATTTTGATGACTGTTCATATCATAGCAGACAGTGCTGCTGATCTGCCTCTTTCTTATTATGATGAACATAACATGACGCTTATTCCGCTCCGTGTATTGCTTGGCGAAGAGGAATTTGAAGATTTGATCACCATTGAACCAAAACAAGTATTTGATGCGATGAGACAAGGCGCCAGCCCAAAAACGTCACAAGCTTCACCAAACCGAATCAAAGAAGCCTTTGTTTCTCTCGCACAAAACCATACATCTGCAATCTATGTTGCCTTTTCATCAGAGCTTTCCGGTACATACCAAACGGCTGTGATGATGGCAAACGAAGTGAAGGAAGAATACCCTGATTTTGATTTACGAATCATTGATTCTAAATGTGCTTCACTCGGCTATGGGCTTGCTGTCAAACACGCTCAATCACTTGCCATTGACGGAAATACAATACAAGAAATTGAAACGTCTGTAAAGCATTTTTGCGAATCTTTACAACATATTTTTACTGTAGACGATTTATCGTATTTAGCAAGAGGCGGAAGAATCAGTAAAGCGTCCGCATTTGTTGGTGGTTTATTGAGTATTAAGCCCATTTTACACGTCGAGGACGGAAAGCTCATCCCCCTTGAGAAAATCCGCGGACGTAAAAAGCTGTTGAAACGCATTATTGAACTGATGAAAGAACGTGGAACGGATTGGTCAAATCAAACTGTTGGCATTAGTCATGGTGATGATCCTGCACTTGCAGAAGACATGAGAGAATTGATTGAAGCCGAATTTCATCCAAAAGAAATTGATATTCAGATTGTCGGCGCAGCTGTTGGGTCCCATTCAGGCCCAGGCACGCTTGCCATCTTCTTTACAGGCAAACCATCATAAAAAGCACCCTTCCCTGACACATCACGGGAAGGGTGCTTTTCTTATGACTTATGAAAGTTTAAAACGATGGACGGTTTCATTTAACCTTGCCGTCATGCTCATAAGTTCTTCTACTTGTTTGTTCATTTGATGGAATGATTGCAGCTGTTCATTGGCAGAGGCAGAAATTTCTTCACTGCCAGCTGCTGTTTCTTCTACAACCGCACTAATATTTTCAATCGAGTTGAGCACTTGTCCGCCAAGCTCTGTTGATTGAACAATTTGGTCATTTAAGACCGCCATTTCTTGTTTAATGTGCTGCGCTTTTGTTTCTATATCTTCAAAGGAGTGTGAGGTTTTGTCCATCGCATCCTGCTGTTGAAGTGAAAGTTTGACTCCTTCTTTGACAGTTTGACTAATGGATTGAATGCCTCTTTCAATATGACTGACCATATCAAAGATTTGTCTTGTAGCGTTAGATGATTCGTCGGCAAGCTTACGAATTTCATCTGCGACAACGGCAAAGCCTTTTCCAGCCTCACCTGCTCTTGCCGCTTCGATCGCCGCATTTAGCGAAAGTAAGTTTGTCTGATCCGCAATGTCAGAAACTGTTTTGGCCATAGCCGAGATCCCGCTGGCATATTGAGTGAATTCTCCTGCCGACTGTTCGATTTGTCTTGTGGCATGTGTGTTTTTTTCAATCGCCGTTTTGGTTTCTGTTAACGTGTGCTTTCCACTTTCTACTGCTTCTATCGCATCCTCTGTACTTTGGATGACTGTTTGTGAACGTTCGGAATTTTTACGTCCATGCTGATCCATCTTTTCAATCAAGCTGACGCCATGCTGGAGATCCTCTGAAATGGCTTGTGACCCATTTGCCATCTCGTCTGTCGAGACAGATACTTGATTTGCAGATTCCATCAGCTTTTTGTTTTCATCATCTAACTGGATCGAGAATGTCTCTACTTGACTTGAGACATTACTGATTTCTTTAATCAAACTAATCAGTTGATCTGTCATTTGATTAAAGGATTCATTCAAGCCGCCGATTTCATCCTTACGCTGAATGTCCATCCGCTCGACAGCAAGGTTGCCTTCTGCGATCTGCTTCGCTCTGTAGGAAAGTGATTTAATTGGTGTCACGATGGATCTTGTTAATCCAATATTTAAAAAGACAGCAATGACGATCAGTGTAAAGGCTGCAACGAGTGCACTTGTGATGATCCATTGCACATTATCCGCTGTATTCTCTAGATTTTGTTTATACGCTTCTTCCGCTCTTTTATTCATTGTATGCACGTCGTTTAAGACGCCATCAATTCTTGCTGCTACCCGTCTTGCATCTGATGCATTTTTTTCACCAATGGCACCATTCGCTTCCTTGGTCCACGTATCATATTTTGCATTTAACCTTGTTAGTGCATCTTTATTGATATTACCTGCATTTTTGTTTAACGTTTGCAGCTGTTTTTTTGCTGTAGAAATATCGGTTTGAACAACTTCTAGCTGTTCATCAGACAGTGTCATTGAGTAATTGGTCATGGCTTGTTCGACACTTTCAAAGCTTGCTTTTGTTTTTTGAACGTTTAATAAGGTTTGAACTTCTGTTTCATTTGATGATTGGATCTTTGTCATACTAACTATGATAAAGGCGATGACGCCAACTGCTAAAAGAAGTGAGACGAGTGAGTTGAGTAAAATTTTGATGCGCAAGCTCATGATGCGTCCCCCTCTTCTTTTAGCAATTTCTGCTTCAGTTCATTTACTTTTTTGGTCAATGCTTCAGCATTCTTCAGCACCCGAATTCTTGCCATATCGATTCCGTCATTGCTTAAGTCGTAAATAACATGCCCATTTTTGATTTTGTTGCTCTTGACGAGCTGTTCGCTGAATTGATAGACCACTTCGTCGACATTTTTTACCATGGACGAAATCACCGTTTTTTCAGCGGTGTAGTACTGATCACTATCTACACCAATGGCATACTTGCCCTCTGATTGTGCTTCTTTTAATACACCAACACCTGTATAGCCTGCTGCGGCATATAAAACATCTGCTTTCTTTTTGATCATGTCTTTGGCTATTTTACTGCCTTTGCCCGCATCACTAAACGTATTGGCATAGGTGGATAAGATCTTAATTTTCGGGTTCACTGATTTGGCGCCTTTTTGGAACCCCTTTTCAAAACGATGAATCACATCCGCATCGACACCGCCAACAAATCCAATGACATCACTTTTTGTTGTCATCGCAGCAAGTGCGCCTGCTAAATAGCTGCCCTGCTCTTCTTTAAACGTCACGGAGGTTACGTTTTTTAGCTCAGATACAGCATCAATGAGCAAGAACTGCTTCTTCGGATATTTCTTTGCGACTTTTTCTAAGTCTTCTTGCATACTAAAGCCTACCCCGATGACGAGGTCATTACCAGCTTTTACGAGCTCGGTCAGCCCTTTTTCATATGTATCGGTTTCTGCAATTTCTCTATAATCAAATTCAATTCCTAGGTCATCACGTGCTTTTTCTAATCCTTTAAATGACGAATCGTTAAATGATTGATCACCAAGGCCATCATCTGTGAGCATAACGCCAATATGCTTCGCATTTGATGCTGGTGGTTTCCCTTGTTGATTGCTGCATGCAGCTAACACCATAAGCATGGCTACCAACAGAAGTAATGAAATTTTCACTTTCATCCAAACACACACTCCTTTTATCATCCTTACTCCTTTCTTATCGGATTTGAGAGGCGTTGTTTCAATGATTATGTGAAGGTTTTCCAGATTTTTTATGACTTTTTTCACTGAAAAAAACCATTATTTATAACAAATATAAAAAAAGGGATAAAATCATGATGATTTTATCCCTTTTTCTTCATTTCAGTGTGATGTGAAAACCCATGAGGTTAGAGTTCTCTTTCACGCTGCTCATTTTTTCTCGTATGTCCAGCCCTCTTTTTGGTAGACTAGGCCGTTTTTCATCAAATGACCTAATGCTCGTTTAAAGGCTGCCTTGCTCATTTGGAATCGTTCGCGGATGTCTTCTGGATCACTTTTGTCTCCATAAGGCATAGCGCCATTTCTCGTTCTCATATAGGTTAAAATTTCTTCTGCATCGACAGATAACGCTTCCTGTTTTCTAGGAAGCAGAGACACGTTTACAGTTCCATCCTCTTTCACTGCAATGACGCGTCCTGTCACGGTCGATCCTAATCTTGGTTCTTCCTTTCGTTCCGTACGGTGGATAAACCCTCGCACGCCTGTATCTGTCAGCATAAACGAGCCTGTCGCAATTAAGCGGTAAATCGTTCCAGTGATTTCTTTGTTCATTAAGGTTTCAGGTGCCTCAGTAAACAATTCACTGATCACATCTTCAGTGGCTGGCTTTGCGAACATTCTGCCGTAGCTTGTGACTTTCAGCATACAATAAAGTTTGTCTCCTTTTTTCGGCCATGCTTCCTCAAAAGGCGGTAGATGTTCTGTTGCAACAAGTGCATCCTTTGAAAGCCCGACATCCACAAATGCACCCATGTCTTCTACGACGTCTACGACTTCTACCCAGCCATATGTATGCGCATTGATTGAAGGTATTTTCATCGTCGCAGCTAGTCTTTCTTCATGATCTACGTATAAGTAGACCTCTACTTCATCCTGGTCACCAATATCTTCTGTCATTTCACTGCGGTGCAAGAGGACCGAATCTTCACCATCTGTCAAAAAGTAACCATATTCCATCTCGTTCTCTATTTGCAAGGTCAGTTGCTCACCTGGTCTCATGTTCTCTTCCTTCCTATCTGCTCTTAAAAGAGCGTTCGTTCATCTTTTGATTCACTTTATTCTACTATACTTCTCCTCACATGAACATCTCTAGTTCTGTTAGCTAAAGTGGACAAACCGAACACGATTTATACCGCTACTGGCAGAACTCTTTGACTCGTCTCTTCGATAAAGTTTCTTCTTCCCCACGTTGCATGATAAAATAGACGCAATATCTATACATGGAGGTCATGTGTTATGGCAAAAGAAAGCTCATTTGACATTGTATCGAAGGTGGAACTGCCAGAGGTGCAAAACGCCGTTCAAGCAGCACTCAAGGAAATTAAAAACCGTTATGATTTTAAAGGAAGTAAAAGTGATATTTCTCTTGAAAAAGAAGAGCTCGTTCTCATCTCTGATGATGACTTCAAGCTGGAACAGCTAAAAGATGTACTTGTGTCAAAGCTGATTAAACGAAACGTTCCAACTAAAAACATCGACTACGGAAAAACTGAGCATGCCCTTGGCGGAACAGTGCGCCAGCGCGCGAAGCTGATCAGCGGAATTGATCAAGACAACGCTAAAAAGATCAATGCACTCATTAAGCAATCTGGCATCAAAGTGAAGTCACAATTTCAAGATGACCAAGTGCGTGTAACAGGGAAAAATAAAGATGATTTACAAGAGGTTATCTCTCTTATGCGCAAGGCAGATTTACCGATTGACGTTCAATTTATAAATTTTCGATAAATTTCAAATTTTCCATTGATTATTTCCGATTTTTTCGATACAGTGGATGGAAGTTCAATTCATTGACATGTTCATATCGCTTTCTTATCAAGAGAGGCAGAGGGACTGGCCCTGTGAAGCCTCAGCAACCGGTGTAGTAGAAAAATATTTTCTATGACCAAGGTGCTAAATCCAGCAAGCAACTGCTTGGAAGATAAGAAGAAGAATAACGATACAGCCAAAAAGTCTTCTTCTTATCAGAAGGCTTTTTTTGTTACATAGAAATAAGGAGGAAACCAATGGGCCTATTACAAGACTTACAAAACCGCGTACTGATTGCTGACGGTGCAATGGGAACACTTTTATACTCTTACGGCATTGACCGCTGCTTTGAAGAATTAAATTTATCGAAAGAAGATGAGGTAAAGCGCGTGCACGAAGCATATGTGCAGGCTGGTGCAGACATCATTCAAACAAATACGTACGGCGCAAATTATATTAAACTATCCCGCTACGGGTTAGAGGAAGAAACAAAGCGTATCAATACAAAGGCGGTACAAATCGCAAAAGCAGCCGCAGGCTCCGCTTATGTCCTTGGAACGATCGGCGGTATTCGAACGTTTAACAAAAATGCCTACACGATTGAAGAAATTAAACGAAGCTTTAGAGAGCAGCTATACATTCTATTAAACGAGCAAACTGATGGATTATTGCTAGAAACGTATTATGACATGGAAGAAGCGAAGGCCGTTCTCCAAATTGCACGTAAAGAAACGACTCTCCCAATTGTCATGAACGTCTCCATGCATGAACAAGGTGTGTTGCAGGATGGAACACCGCTCAAGGATGGTTTATCTGAATTGTCTTCTCTTGGTGCAGACGTCGTTGGCATCAACTGCCGGCTGGGCCCTTATCATATGATTCAGGCACTCGAAGGCGTTCCAATTTTAGAAAATTCCCATTTATCAGTCTATCCTAACAGCAGTCTTCCCTCTCTTGAAGAAGGCAGACTCGTCTATGATACAGATAACGATTATTTCCGAAAAAGTGCACTTGAATTTAGAAATCAAGGCGCACGTATTATCGGCGGCTGCTGCGGAACAACGCCTCAGCATATTCAAGCAATGGCTGAAGCGGTCAAGGATTTAGCACCGATCACTGAAAAAGAAGTGAAAGTTTTAAAAGAAGAAATCATTTCGATTCAAGATCAGCGGACTGAACCAGGTCTTGATGAGCTCGCTACGAAAAAACGGACGATTATTGTAGAGCTTGATCCGCCGAAGAAGCTGAACTTCGAAAAATTTCTCGTCGCGGCAAATGAGTTAAAGAATGCAGGCATTGATGCCTTGACATTAGCTGATAATTCTCTTGCAACCCCGCGCATTAGCAATGTGGCTTGCGGGGCATTATTGAAACAGCAGCTTGATATGCGCTCACTCGTCCATATCACATGCCGTGATCGTAATTTGATTGGGCTTCAGTCCCATTTGATGGGTCTTGACACCCTTGGTTTAACTGATATTTTAGCCATTACAGGCGACCCTTCTAAGATTGGGGATTTCCCAGGTGCAACGTCGGTTTATGATTTAACCTCCTTTGATTTGATCCGGCTGATTAAGCAGTTTAACGAAGGCCTTTCTTTCTCAGGGAAACCGCTTGGCAAAAAGACCAATTTTTCAGTAGCTGGCGCGTTTAATCCGAATGTTCGTCACATTGATAAAGCGGTCAAACGTCTTGAGAAAAAAATCGAATACGGTGCTGATTATTTTATTTCACAGCCTGTTTATTCTGAGGAACAGCTTGTGAAAATTCATGAGGAGAGCCGTCATTTAGATAAACCGATTTATATTGGCATTATGCCGTTAACAAGCAGTCGAAATGCGGAGTTTATTCATCATGAAATTCCAGGCATCAAATTATCTGATTCCATTCGTGACATTATGGCGAGGGCTGGTGAGGATAAAGAAAAGCAGCGAGCAGAAGGCTTAGCGATTGCCCGCTCTTTATTAGATACAGCCTGTGAATTGTTTAATGGCATTTATTTAATTACTCCTTTCCTTCGATCAGACTTAACAGCAGAACTAACCACCTACATTCATCAGAAAGAAAAGGAGTCAAACATCCATGTCAACTATCACTGAACAGCTGAAGAAACGCATCCTCGTCCTTGATGGTGCAATTGGGACCATGATTCAAAATGCCAATCTCACAGCAGAAGACTTTGGCGGCGAGGAGTATGAGGGCTGTAACGAGTATTTGAATGTGACAGCCCCTCACACCATCCGCGCGATTCATAGAGAATACCTTGAGGCAAGCGCCGATCTTATTGAAACAAATACGTTCGGGGCTACAAAGCTCGTCCTTGACGAATACGGGCTTGGCCACCTTGCTTATGAACTCAATGTACGGGCTGCCCAGCTGGCAAAGGAAGAAGCTGACCGTTTCTCCACGCCGGAGCAGCCTCGATTTGTTGTAGGTGCGATGGGTCCCACTACGAAAACATTATCTGTGACAGGCGGCACAACCTTCGATGAGCTCGTCAGAAACTATGAAGAGCAAGCACGCGCCCTGATTGATGGCAAATGTGATGCCCTTCTTTTAGAAACAAGTCAAGACATGCTGAATGTAAAAGCTGGTTTCAAAGGCATTCAGGAAGCCTTCAAGCAGACAGGTATTGAGCTGCCTCTCATGGTATCAGGTACGATTGAACCGATGGGCACGACCCTTGCTGGTCAGGATATTGAAGCCTTTTATATTTCTCTTGAGCATATGAAACCGATGAGTGTCGGTCTAAACTGTGCGACAGGTCCTGAATTTATGACAGACCATATCCGCACGCTATCCTCCATCGCCAAGTCAGCGGTTAGCTGCTATCCAAATGCTGGTCTCCCAGATGAAGAAGGTCAATATCATGAATCCCCAGCTTCACTTGCTAAAAAAATTTCCGCCTTTGCCAAGGAAGGCTGGTTAAATATTGTTGGCGGCTGCTGCGGAACAACACCTGCACATATACAAGCATTGTCAGATGAAATTCGCACGATTCAGCCGCGTCACATCACGCATGAATCGTCTCAGCATACTGTATCAGGAATTGAGCCCCTACTATATGAGGAATCAATGCGACCTCTTTTTGTAGGAGAACGGACCAACGTGATTGGTTCACGCAAATTCAAACGACTCATTGCGGAACAAAAGTTTGAAGAAGCATCAGAAGTTGCTCGTGCACAGGTAAAAAACGGTGCTCACGTGATTGATGTGTGTCTTGCTGATCCAGACCGCGATGAGGCGGCAGACATGGAAGGTTTTTTACAAGAGGCTATGAAAAAAGTCAAAGCCCCTTTTGTCATTGATTCAACGGATAAACACGTGATCGAAAAGGCGCTCACATATTCCCAAGGGAAAGCCATCATCAATTCTATTAACCTTGAGGATGGCGAAGAACGCTTTGAAGAAATTCTTCCACTTGTGAAGCTGTACGGTGGTGCACTTGTTGTTGGCACGATCGATGAAACAGGGATGGCTGTAACAGCAGAACGAAAGCTAGAGATTGCGGTACGCTCTCATGATCTATTAACGAAGAAATATGGCATTCCCGCAAGTGACATCATTTTTGATCCACTTGTCTTTCCAGTGGGGACTGGAGACGAGCAGTATATTGGCGCTGCCGAAGAAACGATCAAAGGCATCAAAATGATCAAGGAAAACCTGCCTGAGTGTCTGACGATTTTAGGCATCAGCAACGTGTCTTTTGGACTCCCGCCTCTTGGGAGAGAAATCTTGAATGCTGTCTACTTGTATCACTGCGTCCAAGCAGGACTTGACTACGCCATTGTGAATACAGAAAAGCTTGAACGCTTCGCTTCTATTCCAAAGGAAGAAATCAAGCTCGCTGAAACGTTGCTCTATGAAACAAATGATCAAACCCTTGCTGAATTCACCCAATTTTACCGCGGCAAAAAGAAAACGGAGAAAAAACCAAAGATCTCCTTATCGCTTGATGAAAGGCTGGCACTCTATGTCGTCGAAGGAACAAAAGAAGGTCTTATCGATGATTTATCCCTTGCTCTACAGCAATTTGAATCACCACTTCATATCATCAATGGTCCGTTAATGCAGGGAATGGCTGAGGTTGGTCGTCTTTTTAATCAAAACGAACTGATTGTGGCGGAAGTGCTTCAATCGGCAGAGGTCATGAAGGCTTCTGTATCGTATCTCGAACAATATATGGAAAAGCAGCATGCAAGCGGGAAAGGTAAAATTCTACTTGCCACTGTAAAAGGAGATGTCCATGATATTGGGAAAAACCTTGTCGACATCATTTTGAGTAATAACGGCTTTCAAGTGGTCGACCTCGGAATCAAGGTGACACCGCAAACATTGATCGAAGCTGTGCAAAAAGAAAAGCCAGATATGATTGGATTATCAGGATTACTCGTGAAGTCAGCCCAGCAAATGGTCCTCACCGCTCAGGATTTACAAAAGGCGAATATTTCAGTGCCCATTTTGGTCGGCGGTGCTGCACTTTCTCGGAAATTTACGAAAATGAAGATTTCGCCTCATTATGACGGACCGGTCCTTTACGCAAAAGATGCGATGGACGGCTTATCTTTAGCCAATGAGTTAAAAGCAAATCCTCTTCAGTTTCAAATAAAGCCAGATGAAGAGCCTTTGGCACCTGTCAAAGAGAAAGAAACAAAGCAGCCACAAGCTGTCATTGAATTACTAGAAAAACGTGCGGCACTCCCTGAGGCACCTATTTTTACACCAGAAAATACGGCACGTCATTATGTAAGAGACATCGATCTGCATCACATTATGCCCTATGTCAATGAACAAATGCTCATTGGTCACCACCTTGGATTAAAAGGAAAGGTGAAAAAGCTGTTGGCCGAACAGCATCCAAAAGCATTGGAATTAAAGCAGCTTGTCACAGATCTTCTAAACGAAGGCAGAGAGAAAAACTGGTTTGCGCCTGCATTTGTCTATCAATTTTATCCTGCCAGTTCTAACGGAAATGATCTGCATATTTATGATCCCAAAGCGCCTGACCGTATCATTGAAACGTTCCAATTTCCAAGACAGGAGAAGCTTCCATACCGCTCCATTTCTGATTATGTGCGGGGAAGCGGTGAAAAGGAGAAAGATTATATTGCCTTATTTGCCGTCACAGCCGGAGCGCGTATACGTGAAGTCGCGCAGCAATTTAAGCAAGAAGGAGATTATTTAAAAATGCATGCGGTTCAAGCTCTGGCGCTTGAGCTTGCAGAAGGGTTAGCCGAAAGAACCCACCAAGTGATTCGTGACAAATGGGGCTTCCCTGACCCAGTCGATTTCACAATGGAAAAACGATTCCAAGCGAAATATCAAGGGCAGCGCTATTCCTTTGGTTATCCCGCATGCCCAAATCTTGAAGACCAAGAAAAGCTGTTCAAGCTGCTTCAGCCTGAAAAAATCGGCATCCATCTGACAGAAGGATTTATGATGGAACCTGAAGCATCTGTTTCAGCGATCGTCGTTTCTCATCCTGAAGCTCGATATTTTAATGTTCATTAATGCAGGACCTCCGAAATTGGAGGTCCTTTTTTGATGGGAAGATTAGATAAACTTCAATTTTTACAGTATACCTTCTTATGGTACGATACACATAGATGAATTCAGCTAAGAAGGAGTTGCATGTCATGACAAACGTTGTTCAACGAGCATTAACACTCGATGACATACCAGATCTTGTCGCATTGTCTCAAGAGGTAGACTGGCCTGATTACAATGCGGAAGAGCTCACATCTCTTTTAACAAATGGATATTTCACAGGTTTTTCAACGGCGGATGGACAAGTCATCTCATGTGCAGGACTTTTCCAATATGATCGAATGGCTTCAATTGGTGCCGTCATTGTATCTAGGACACATCGCGGCTTAGGTCTTGCAAGGAAAATGATTGACACTCTGCTAGATCAATGTGATCAAAGCATTCCTGTCTTTTTAACCGCGACTGTTCAGGGGCGGCCTGTTTACGAAAAAATCGGGTTTCACACGGCTGGTTACATTACGACTTACAAAGCACAAAACCCGAACCAAGAAGCGCTTCGTGTGTCAGATGACATTTACCTGTCTCCTGCCGATGAATCGCACCTTCCGTGTATTGAAGCACTAGATGAAAAAGCCGCAGGCACAAATCGATCAAGCTTTTTAAAAAACCGGATGAACCGGGCAGCGCAGCGTATCATTGCAAAGAATGAACATCACGAAACAACTGGCTTTGCGTTCGGCGTTGAAACACCTGCCAATTTAATGATTGGACCGCTTGCTGCAAATGATGAACTTACAGCTCTCTCGCTGGTTCGTTCGCTCATTTCGTCTTATTCGGGTCCGATTCGTTTAGATATGCAGGAAGAAACAGCTGAGCGCCTCCATGAATCACTTGTTGAAGCAGGTTTTACGAAAACAAACAAAGCTCATTTTATGATGATTCGCGGAAAAGAAAAGCTGAACGATCCCGCCCTTCTTTATTTCCTTGCCTCTCAAGCATTTTCGTAATATATAAAAAGCTGTAGACACTTGATGTCTACAGCTTCAGATTGTTGACAAAGGGCTAAAATGATCTTTATTTTAGCCCTTTGTCTTCTTTTCAGCGTGATTGAAAACCTTTGAAGTCTAGGAAGGCCGAGCACTGGTGCGGAGCGAATTTGCAATTCGTGAGCACCAGCGCACAGGACTGACAAAGAATGCGAGGGTTTGTCTACACGCTGAGCTGTAGACACTTGATGTCTACAGCTTTTCTATTACTTCTCACAGGTGGACGAAAGAACATGTGCGAGTGCATTTGTGACCTTTCCATGCTCTGATGCATGCGGGCGGTCATCTCCGTCTCCATACCCATAATCAATCATTCGATTACGATTTAAGCACAGCTTTGTCAGCTTCGGCTGGAATAGATCAAAGAGTTCAAAACGGTCCTTCAGCTGTGGGAATTGCTTTTGATACTGCTGAATTTGTTCGGCAAGCAAGCTCCAAAGTGTCACTTCATCTAATAGCTGATGGTTCTCTAACACGTTTGATACGTAACGCAGGTTGCAAATAAACAATCCTGTAAAGATAAACTGCACTAAGCCTTCCGGCGGTTCACTCCGCAGCACTTCTTTTAAATCGTCTCCTAGAGAAGCCAATTCAGGCAGCGGCTGATCACTAATGTTCACATCGTCAACAAAATCTTTGATCGCCAAACGATGAGGCTGATGATCTTTTAACACAAGAATCGTATTTTGTCCGTGCGGTGAGAAGACGGTGCCGTATTGATACATAAAATGCAGCAGCGGCGGCATGACCACATGGAAAAATTTCGCCATCCACTCTTTAGCTGAGAGACCTGATTTTTCAATCAGCTGTTTCACATATGGCTCACCTTCATGATCCTCATAGGTGAGTGCCGCAAGTGTAACAGGGGTCTCTCCTTCATCTAAGTACGAGTAAATGCTTTCTCTAAAAATCACACCGAGCATCTCAAGATATTGATACGGCGCACCAGGGAGTTTGCTATAGTAAGGATGATCGACATTAATACTTGCATTCTCACCAGGTAATATCACGCGGCAGACATCAGATAAAAATGAATCTTGGTCCGCAATCCCTTTAATATGCGCTGTAATACGAGGGGCAATGACTGTCCGTTCTGACGGAAGTCCCCGGTACACAAGCGTATTTAAAATACTCATTGGCAGTTTAATATGATGCTTGCCTTTATTTGAGATGTTCGTAAAGGTTCTGATCGACTGCTGCGGGATATATTGGTCCAGTCCCTCTCCTACATACACAATCCGGCGCATCGCCAAATCTTCCGGGAAATGCTGAATAATCATGTGTGTCCACTGCCACTTATGAACAGGCATCAAATAATAATCAGCTGCAATCAATCCTTCATCCTTTAGCACGCGGTGAAATTGACGGATCGTGACTTCATCTAACTCTTTGGCGATTACCTGCTCATAGTTTTCATGATCGACTGCATGGAATGTCGCAAGGTCCCGGTGAACAGCAATCCAAGACAGCTGCACACTTTCTTGCCTTTCAGGTGCATAGGCTAGGTAGTCATCGTAACTGAATCCAATGCGTCCTTTGTTATACACAATCCAAGGATGGCCTGTCATCTCTCCTTCAATCCATGCATAATCAGTATCTGTTAACTCATCCGCACGAAGTGCTTTTTTCGAAAGCAAATGGACATCCGCTAACAGGGTATGGTGAAGCTCTTTTATAAGATGTCCTGTTGTCTCAGAAGACATTGGAATGAGCGGCTGAATGTCTAGTAAAAACACGATTGCACTGACATCCTTTGACCATTTTCCATCTTGACAGCACTCGATTGATTCAGCGATTGTATCAAAACTATCAAACAAACGAGGTTTTGCAAGATAGCGATATTTCTTATGTTCGTGAATGATTAATTCATACTGAGCAATGCCATCCTTATGATCTAGCTGCACGGGATGAAGCATATCCTCATACATGTATTCAGACAGCATTTTTGCCACCATTCGCTGGTTTGCCTTTTTCCAAGCAGCAGGATTCACCGCTTTTTTCAATTCATCTTGTACACTCATCGCTTCATCCTCCTTAACCTTTGATTTCTTCAAATGTGTTGATTTTCATATGTGTACCAAATGTCTGGAAGACGTGCTTTTGATAAAGTGGATACACAGTTTGACGAGCAAGTTCATTGATAATCACACTATTTCGGTAAGCACCAAGCCCTAAATCCGGAGCGCCAACGCCATGTGTATGAAGCTCTGCATTTTGAACAAAAATATCATTTTCACCCATTGTATTTGTTTTCAAGCGATATTCACGTTCAACTTGGAACCGTCCTTGATCGTCCCATTGAATATGATGAGAAATTGGGTTGATAAACGGGGGCAGTACCGATTGATAGCCCGTCGCCAGCACGACAATATCTGTCTCATGGGTAAAGGAGTCCTCCTTGACCCATTGCGTGCATGAAAGGGACAAGCCGCGAGATGTTTCTTCAATCAAGTTAACCTCTGTCATCGCTTGAAGCACTGTGTTCAACTGCTTTCCGCAGGCAGAACGTTCATATAGCAAATGATAAATATCACGGATCATTGCAGAGCTGATGCCCTTATACAGCAAGTCCTGCTGCTTTAACAACGCATCCTTTTTTGTTTGCGGAAGCTCATAAAAGAAATCAATATAATCTGGAGAGAAATATTCAAGACCAAGGTTTGAATATTCCATTGGGAAAAATCCTTTAGAGCGTGTGAACCAGTGAATATCCTTCGCCTCATCATCTGATAAAATATCATAGAACACTTCTGCCGCACTTTGACCAGAGCCGATCACTGTCACAGATTTCCCTTTGAAACAGCCTTCTTTTTTTCGTTTTAAATAGTCGGCGGAATGAAAAACCTTCTCTCCTAAAGCTGGCTGGAGCGATGCTGGTATCGCCGGCTGTGTACCAATTCCTAAGACGAGATGCTTACTTTCAAACACCTCTACCGTTTGGTCTTTCACATGACGAACATGCACTTTATAACGCTTTTCTCCTGCTTTCTCGATCAATGAGACAGATTCGACGTTCATGCCAAATCGGCAAGAGTCTAACTGGTCTGCAACCCAGCGGCAATAATGACTATATTCCTTGCGCGGAATATGAAAATCCTCTAGAAAGTAAAATGAATACAAACGGTTTTGTTCCTGTAAGTAGTTAAGAAAGCTATATTTACTTTTCACATCTGCCATACTGACAAGGTCTGCTAAAAAGGGAACCTGCAGTGTCGTCCCCTCAATGAGCATCCCTGGGTGCCAATGAAAGGCTTCACTTCTTTCAAAAAACAAAGCGTCAATTTCATTTACCTCTTCAGATAATGCGGCAAGACCTAAGTTAAACGGACCAATGCCGATTCCTATTACATCCACTACATTATTTTGCTTGTTGAACCGCGTCATGGTTATACTTCCTTTCGAATCGTTCTCGATCACAAAACATCAAAAGACCGGTTTTATCGGGTAATTTGACTGGTTTTACACGTTCAAAGCCGCATTTTTCAAATACATGGATCATTTTTTCATTGCGAATATCCGGCTCAGCGACGATTTTTTCTGTTCGTTTGTTCTGCTCAAATTGGAATGCTGTCATGGCCTGAAGCAGCGGGGCTGCAAAACCTTTTCCCACATAATCCGGCTCCCCTATTAATAGATGGATTCCTTGATCATGCGGAGAAGGCTGATAGTAGGATTCAATGATGTCACCTTTGACGTTGTACGCCTCAAAATAACTCATGGGTGTCCCATCAATTGTGCCTAAATAAAGGGTTTGATGCGGATCATAAATTGCCTGATAAAAATGCTTTTCAAAAGCAGGAAACGGAATATTCAAATGCCAAAATGGGTGAACATACTCCTCTTGCATCCACTTGTGGACAAGCCGGACGTCTCTTTCATATTCAGCCCGAATAAAATGAATACGATGCTTCATCCAATCAGCGCCTCCTTATGTAAAAAGAGCGGATTCAAGACAGCTGTGTAACGAGACTGTGTTTCCAGAGATCCTGTCAGCTCATCCATATCTTCAAACCGTGTCAGCAAATTCGCTTTTGAAGGGAGTTCCTTTGAGCGAAGTAGGCTGTTTGTCAGTTCAGATGCACCGTATGTTTCCTCATGAGCGAGCAATGTGTCTCTCACAAGCGCGAGCAAGTCTTCTTCTTTCGCCAGACCTTCTGTACCAAAGCCGTTAATAAGACCAAATATATGATTAAAGAAGAAATAATAACGCAGTCTCTCAACGGCTACTTCATCTGCACAAATCGTTTCACTTCTCACACTCAGGTTTTGGACAAGATTTGCGAGTTTATCCTTTTTCGATTCACTATAATAGTAGCCTTGGTTGTCACGATAATAGAAGGTGTGCGGGTAACCATCCTTCATTTGCACAACAGCGTTTTGCTGATGGGCTTCAAGCGCAAGACCATACGTTTCAAACAGCCAAAGCATCGGTTCTAACGAAATGGTTAAATATTGCTTAAACCAATCTTGGCTTACATCATTCGTTGATCGGCCTTCTGCGTCTGCAAGGTCATGAATGATCCCTGCTAATCGCGATTTTCCACCATAAGCATGATCCTGACACAATCCAGCAATTAAGCTTGCTCCTTTTTCACGATGTAAAAATGGATTTTGACGAATGACTACTTCAAAGCCAGATTCCGCCTCTTCTCCTTGAATGGATAAATAGGCGGGATCTTCAATGACCCGGAATCCAGAAAATTTGTCGTATAAAGAAACGCCTAATTCTGTTTTTAAAATGCGCGACATCTCTACACCGCGATCCAGTTCCTTTTGTTTATTAACACGTAAGGAGTTTGTAATTTTCACAGGAACAGAGAATTTGAGCATGTAAGCAGAATCCTTTTGATAGACGGTTCTGAAAGATGAGGTCGCTGTGTATTCAGATCCCATCGGTCCTAAATAAGAGAGTTTCCCTTCCTCTATATAACGGTTCACGAACGCTTTCTCCATGACCACCTTCACTTGAAGCGGATGAATCGGAATGAGCACATATTCTCCGTTTTCTACTAATGTATTCAGTCTCTCTTTTTCTTCTGGCACTTGGCGCAAGAGCTCCTCTAGCATGAGACTAGCCGCAGACTGTGTAATAGACGAATCCTGAAGCACAATCGAATGATGCGCTTTAAAGTAATGAAGCTGAAAAGTCCCTTTTAGCTCAGGAGAATAGATTGCTTCCTCCTCCTCTGTCATTCCTTGTCTGCTTTTTGGGGTAGGATGCGTTAAATGACCAAGGAGAAGTGACTGCTCAGCCTCGATATACTCAAAATCGGCTTCAGAAAGAGCGGATCGATCACTTTCTCGCTCCTTTAAGAACCGTTCAATATTTCGGCAGCTTAAAATGATGCGAAGCATGAATTCATCCTCTGCATCTGTACGGCCATATTCAATGAGAAGCTCCTTTGAACATAAAGCAACAAGTGTCGTGTAATCGACGATTGCGCCCTCTTGTTCACTGCCTTGCGGGCGAAAGCGAATCGGAAAATCAAAGAGATGACGGCCAACAGATGAAACATATCGGATCGGAATCACAAGCTCTAGATCTTGTTTTGCTAGTTTTGCGATGAAGACAAGCGAGCCATCTGCTCTCACCTCTTTTTTTGCAGATCGATCGATTCCTGTTTCGCGTAAAAAACAGTTTAAAAAGCTTTGCATGGTTGCATTTTCAGCCATTTGTTTATATTGACTCAACGTAGTACCCTCCCGGATTGAATATGAGCAATCCCGATATCAACGATGTCAGAAAGGATTTCCTCAATATGTGTGATTGTCGTTCTCGGATTTAACAAAGTGAATTTTAAGCATGTTCGGTCATTAACCACTGTTTTTGCAATGACAGCAGTTCCTGTTTTGAATAATGTCCGATGAATGATTTTATTGACGTCATCTGCTTGGTCGTCATCCTTAAATCGGAACACAACTGCATTGATTTCTGGCTCAGGATTGATCACTTCAAGGTCATCATTTCTCTCAATAAGCGCGGCCACATCCTTTGCAAAATGAATGGTATGGTCAATGATGTCTCCAAAGCCTTCTTCTCCAATTAAACGAAGAGAAAGAAGTAATTTCAGAGCATCAAACCGGCGCGTCGTTTGGACAGATTTATTGACGAGATGTAGAATACCATCGAGCTCGTCTTCCTTTGGATTAAGATAATCGGCATGATAATTGATCAAACCAAAATGTCTCTTATCCTTTAGCAAAAATGCCCCGCAGGATATCGGCTGATAAAATTGTTTGTGAAAGTCAATCGTGATTGAATCAGCAAGCTCAATACCGTCTAACTTCTTACGGTAGGTTTCGCTTAATACAAGTGCTCCGCCGTAGGCAGCATCTGCGTGAATCCAAAGACCGTATGGCTTGACGAGGTCATATACCTCTCGAACTGGGTCAATACTGCCAAAATCCGTTGTCCCGCAAGTGGCTACTACCGCAAAAGGCAGCAAGTTCTGCTCCTTCAACTCAGCCAGCTTCTTTTTCAAATCATTGAGGTCCATTCGATGATGCTCATCTGTCTCGACTAGTACGACTGCCTGTTCTCCTAAACCTAACTGGGAGGCAGATTTTTTCACAGTGAAGTGAGCATTCTTTGAGCAAAGGATTCTCAGTCGGTGAGATTCACTTGGTAAGCCTTTCTGCTGAACATTCCACTGCCATGTGTTTTCACAAAAGGCATCTCTCGCCAGAAGCAGCCCCATGTAGTTAGATTGGGTTCCACCGCTTGTAAATGTCCCATCTGCTTGGTCGCCATAAGAAAACTTCGCACATAGCCACTCGAGAATTTCTTCCTCAACCAAAGAAGCAATACCGCTTTGATCAAAGGAATCCATTGATTGGTTAAAGGAACTTACCATCACCTCTGCGGCAAGTGCAGGAATGAGCGGTGGACAATGCAGATGTGCCAAGCATTTAGGATGCGATACATCAATCAAATGCGGCAAAAGATGTTCTTTTATATCTTGAAAGACAGATTCAATGGATTCACCAGACGGTTGAAATCGAAATAGTGATTCGACACTAGCCGCTAATTTCCCAGGCAATATTCCACTAAATGGTCCTGTGTCTTTTTGCCATTGATCCAGTAAGCTGTCGATAGATGTATGAAGAGCCGCTTGGAAGGACTCTCTTCCAAGCTGGCTTTGATTAATAAATAATGAATCCACTGAAGCCTTAGTTGATTGCATCGTACACGGCCTCTTTAAAAATAGCGATAACTTTTTCAAGCTGTTCTTCTGTCATAATGAGTGGTGGCAGGAATCGAATGACACTTCCGAAACGGCCTCCTGTCTCCACAATTAACCCTTTGTCGAAGCAATTCTTTTGAATAAGACTGGCCAGCTCTGGATTCGCTGGATAGCTTCCGTCAACATCCTGTTTCTCATTTGGATTGACTACTTCAACGCCAATCATTAAACCTCTTCCTCGAACATCACCGAGAGCAGGGACTTGTTTTTGAATGTCTTTTAGATGCGCCTGCATACGATCTCCTAACCGTTCTACATGATCAAGCAGGTTATTTTCTTTGATAAATTTAAGCGTAGCGGTTCCAGCAGCCATCGCCATTTGATTTCCTCTAAATGTTCCGATATGTGCACCTGGATTCCATTGATCTAAATCTTGATCATAAATCACCACTGAAAGCGGCAGGCTCCCACCAATGGCTTTTGACAGCACAATAACGTCAGGTACAATTCCTGCATGTTCAAAGGCAAACATCTTACCTGTTCGGCCGATGCCTGATTGAACCTCATCAATAATGAGTGGGATCCCTTTTTCTTTTGTGATTCTTCTCATTTCTTTCATCCATTCAATCGATGCTGGAATGGAGCCCCCCTCGCCTTGCACTGCTTCAAAGATCATGCCTGCTGGCGGAAGAATACCACTTTCAGGATCATTTAATACGCGCTCAATATACGAACTTGAAATGCGGTGCGAATCCCTCCCACCAATTCCAAATGGGCAGCGATATTCATATGGGTAAGGCATAAAATGAACATCAGGTATTAACCCTTGCACTCTTTCCTTCGGAGATAAATTCCCACTTAATGACATCGTGGCATGTGTCGCACCGTGATACGCACCATGGAATGATAGAATGCTTCGATTCCCTGTCGCTGTTTTGACTAATTTAATCGCTGCTTCTATGGCGTCACCACCAGTTGGTCCACAAAATTGAATTTTGGCTCTTTTTGCAAACTCTTCTGGCAAGTGAGAAAAAATTTCATTCACAAATTCTTCTTTAATTTCTGAGGTTATGTCCAGCGTATGCAATGGTCTTTTTTCATGAAGCATACGTTCAATTGCATCTATAACAACTGGATGATTGTGACCAAGTGCAAGTGTTCCTGCGCCTGCCAGACAGTCGTAAAACTCTCTGCCATCCGCATCTGTCACGATCATACCTTCGGCTTTTTGCATGGCTAATGGGAACCGTCTCGGATAAGACCTTGCATTCGATTCTCTTTGACTTTGCTGCTCTAAAAATTGCTGATTTTTAGAAACGGTTTTGATGGACATAATAAAACACTCCTCCAATTGATAAAGATTATCATTTTCATTTACTAGCCTAGAGGATGTGAGATATGAAAGTCAATTGTATTCAAAAAGATGATTCTAAAAGCATATGAATGCTATATTCTCTATTTAACGAGTAATTTCGTGTCATTTTGACAAACCTCTACTGCTATAAGGAGAATAAACGCGTGAGACGGAATAATGTAGAAAAAAATTACAAATCATTCTTCCTGGTTCTTTTGTTCTATTCATGACAAAGCACTTATTTTATATGGGAAAGTGGATGAAAGTGATGTAGAAAAGGAAAAAAAGAAACGTCATTCTATATTGATATAAATGGTTATAATGGTATAATTTCTCTGAAACAAAAGGGGATGGAGAGGGATATGATGATTTTAACAAAGCATGATCTTCACCACTACTTAGCTCAGGACAAGAAAGCATTAGCCATTAAGCGCAAACGACCTAAGCGGTTTGGAGATGATATATGGAAATATCAAAGGATTTTACGAAAATATGAATACTATTCTAATAGTGGTGCTACAATTCGCAAATGGCTTTATCGCTATTTACATAAAAAGAAAGGCATGCAGCTTGGCTTTGATATCCCGATTGGTGTCTTCGGTCCCGGTCTTAGAATCAATCATACGGGTCTCTTAATTGTAAACAAGCATGCAAAAATTGGGGCATTTTGTGATATTCATCAAGGGGTGAATATTGGTCAGAATCATCATGAAAAAGATGTACCAACCATTGGGGATCATGTGTGGATCGGCCCAGGTGCTAAGCTGTTTGGGGATATCTATATTGCAGATCATATTTCAATCGGAGCAAATGCTGTGGTAAACCGTTCCTTCCACGAGGAGAAAATTGTGATTGCAGGTGTGCCGGCGCAAAAGGTAAAAGAAAAAAGCCCTTCATCATGAAGGACCCACCTGATAAAAAAGAATGATACCGATCAAAACAGAGATGAGCAGCATGAGGTAAAACAAAATCGTTAAAATAAGAATGGTCCAGCCAAGTCCCTTCCTCTCTGTCTTGATCAAATAAATACCGAGAACGATCGTACTAAATAATATACCTAAAATGGCCCACAGCCATTTGTCTTTATCATGCTTTGGCGCATCAAACCATAAAAAAATGGCAACAGCAAGTGAAACGAATAACCCTGTAAGTCTAACGTTCAAACTCCTCCTTATGTACACTCGTGCTTCCTATTATGCGTTTGAATATCCGATAATCAGCAATAAGAAGTAAAAAACATAGACTAGAATGAAAATAGAATAGATGATAATGGACACGATCAGAACCGTCCAGCCCAATCCTTTTCTTCCTGTTTTGATCAGGTATATTCCAAATGTAAAGAGCCCGAATAAAAGGCCTAAAATCGCCCACAGCCATTTATTCTTCCCATGTTTAGGCGCATCTACAAATAGGTAAGCGCCCACTATGATCGACACAAACCATCCGGTAATCCAACGCAACTCATTCGCCGCCCTTCTTTTTTAGATTATTCAATCATACGCTACTTTTGTACTAAAAAGAAAAGGAATTATTCTGTTGAATATTGCAGAAGGGTTTTCCATTCCTCACGCAGCATCCCATAGCGCATCGAATCATAATATTCTCCTTGATAGTAACGGACCTTTCGCAGTCTTCCTTCAAGGACAAATCCGCATTTCTCTGCGCACCGCATCATTCGTTCATTTCCCGACCATGTAGTAAGACCAATTCGAGGAATATCAATGTGTGTAAATAACTCATCTGTCCATAGACTTAATGCCTTTGTCCCAACGCCACCGCTCCAAAAACGCGAATCATAAATGAGAATGCCACATTCAAGCCACCGTGTACGTTCATTCTCCCAATAATATGACACGGTGCCTTTGATTTCGCCGTCTATTTCAATACCATATAGCTTTGGCGGAATGGATGTATCCTGTAAGTATCGTTTTTTAAATGCAGCAAGCGGGATTTCGTGTTCATGAAAATATGGGGCATTCCACTTTCGATAGGACTGGTCTGGCGCTTTGAATCTTAAATGCCATACCATCTCTAAATCAGCTTCATTTAATGGTCGTATGCTCACAAGCTTTTCCTTTTCCCTTTTCATCTGTTCACGTTCCTTTACTTTGTCGTTCTTTTTGCGAGATGACGGTACTCGATAGGCGTCATGCCTTCGTTTTGCCGAAACAGCTTAGAAAAATAAGTAGGGTCATCAATGCCTACCTGTTCAGCAATCGCTGCAATTTGATTATTCGTTGAGGCAAGCATGCTTTTGGCTTTTTCGACCTTGAGACGATTGATGTATTGGGTTGGCGTGAGTCCATATACCGTCTGCATGCATCTTGTTATGTAATCAGGATGATAGTGCAGTTTCTCTGCCAGCTCTTCCATTTGCAGTTTCTTCATAAAGTGACGCTCAAGATAATGAACCACTTCTGAGGCGACATTCTCCTTTGCACTTGGAATATGAAATGCTTCTTTTTGTAAATGAATGAGCAGTTCTTCAAACTGAAGCTGTTTTTTCAGCGGCAGTTCAGACGCGTCATCATTTAGTGCCCGCATCTGTGCAAGGTGCTTTTCAAATACATTTCTCCCCTTCACTTTTCCTATACGGGGCAGGCTAAATTCATATGTTGCCGGCTTTTCAAAGGTGGCTTGATTTTGTTTCATATCAAACCAGTGTTCTCTCGGCCGATTCGTCAAATCAAAAGGATCAATCGAAAAATGAAGCCACTCATAGTGCGTTTCTTCTTCGCATGGCAGGTGTCCGCCATGTGACAAGCCTGGTGAGAGAATGATATATTCTCCTTCTTTTACGTGGTGAGCCTCCCTATTTTCTGTGATCCATAGCTGCCCTCTTGTGACATAAAGAAGATCAAACACGGTAAAGGTTCTAGAGATATGTCTTTCTCCTTCATAAAATACGCCTTTGCCAGAAGCGATATAAACCGGAAACGGCGGTACAGTAAATGTAATAAATCGATTCATATTCATCCCCTTATGAAGTCGGATTTCTCCAATAAGTTTCGGTTTCATCTCTTCTTATTATAGTCGATGCAAGGTACACTATAAATCGGATTTATACGAAAGGAGGTTGATTGATGAAACCTCAATCACTGCCAATTCAAAAAGTTCAAGCTAAGGGGAAGAAAAACCACCCTTCATTATTTGCATTAACTTGGCCTATTTTTATTGAAATCTCTTTATATATGCTTATGGGAAGCGCTGATACCCTCATGCTCAGCCAATATTCCGATAATAGTGTTGCCGCAGTTGGTGTAAGCAATCAGCTGTTGAATTTATTGATTGTCATGTTCAGTTTCATTACAACTGGAACGACGATTGTGATTGCGCAGCTTTTAGGAGCAAGCCGCAGGCAGGAAGCGGCTCAAGTCGCCTATGTCTCGCTAGGAACCAATTTCTTGATTAGCTTTGTTATTAGTCTTCTCATGTTTGTATTAGCTGTCCCCATCTTACATCTGATGGGCCTATCAAGTGAGCTCATGCCGGATGCGACTGTATTTTTACAAATTGTCGGGCTGCTTTCCTTTATTCAAGCGCTCATTATGACGTATAGTGCTATTTTAAAAAGCTATGGATATACAAGAGATACGATGTATGTCACCATCGGAATGAACTTGCTAAATGTTGCTGGTAACTATTTGGTGATTTTTGGTCCGTTTGGCTTCCCTATATTAGGTGTCATGGGGGTCGCTTTTTCAACCTCACTCGCTCGATTGATCGGATTAATGGCCATGATCCTCATTGTACGCCGCCGAATTGGATTACGCTTTTCACTAAAGAAGATGTTTCACATCCAGCGGACATATTTAAAAAAGCTGCTAAAGATCGGGATTCCTTCTGCTGGAGAGCAGCTTTCTTATAACGGCTCCCAAATGATTATTACACTATTTATTACATTTATGGGGACGCAGGCATTAGCAGCAAAGGTTTATACTCAAAATATCATGATGTTCATTATGCTATTTGGTGCAGCTATTAGCCAAGGGACACAAATTTTAATCGGGCGCCATATTGGGGCGAAGGAATTCGATGCTGCCTATCACAGATGCATGAAAAGTTTATACTGGGCCATTGGCATCTCCCTTCTTTCTTCAACTGCTTTATCTTTATCATCGACGCATTTGCTTGCTTTCTTTACTAGCAACAGCGAGATCATTCAAACAGCCGCCACCCTCCTCCTTTTGACCATTATTTTAGAACCGGGTCGCTCGTTTAATATGGTCATTATTAATTCCTTGCGGGCTGCTGGGGACGCGAAGTTTCCAGTGTATATGGCGATGATTTCAATGTGGGGCATCGGGCTTCCGATCGCTTACTTGTTAGGCATACAGCTTGAGATGGGTCTCTTTGGAATTTGGATTTCTTTTATCGTGGATGAATGGGTGAGAGGCATCTTTATGTATAGGCGTTGGCGTTCAAGGGTTTGGACGGAATATCGCTTTTCATCCACATAAAAAGGACTGCGGGTGCAGTCCTTTTTACTTAATACCTTCTAAAATAAGTGCTTTTTCTTGGTTTGAAATAAATGATCGCTGTGTAAATACGCGGTATTCATTTTCTCTTGTTTTATCTAAAATGGCTTTATAAAAGTGAGCAGCTGCTTTCACTGGTATACGTGAATAAAGCGGGAATTCATGAAGATGGTCAAAAAATTCCTCGTAGTATGCCTCTGCCTCAAAGGCAATGTACTCCCATACGTGCTGAAATGCTTGATTAACAATGCCTTCTTGCAAATCTTGCTCTGTATATCCGAATTGATCCATGACTTGCTTTGGCAAATAAATGCGGTCTCTTTCAGCCTTATCCTCGCCAATGTCACGAAGAATATTGGTCAGTTGCATGGCAATTCCTAATGAAATCGCTGCTTCTTTTAGCTGTTCTTTTTTACGCGGTGCAATAATAGGAAGCAGCATAAGTCCAACGGTACTAGCAACATGGTAGGAATAAATGAGCAGTTCATCTAACGTTTCATATCGATGCTGCTCTAAATCCATCTCCTGACCTTGGAGCAAGTCACGGAACGGTGCTTCATCCATACGAAACTCTTGAAATGTATGTTCCAGCGCTACCCACATCGGATCATTCCGATCTACCTCACCTTGTAAAAATCGATCAAACGTCTCTCGAAAGGAGGCAAGCTCCTCTTTTGGCGAGGGTGACTCATCTACAATATCATCTGCTCTTCGGCAAAAGGAATACACGGCCCATACAGCCTGTCGTTTCTTTTTAGGCAACATGGAAAAGGCACGGTAAAACGTTTTGGAATGCGTTTGAATGGTCTCCTCACACAATTTCAATGCTGTTTGTACATCAACCACTTAGTTTCACTTCCTTTCTGTCATTCAAATCTTTTAACAGCACAGATGTCATCAGCTTCGCACTTTGCATCACGATCGGCACTCCGCCACCAGGATGGATGGAAGCACCTACCGCATAAAGATTATCGGTCTCAGCTGCCTTCACTTGCGGGCGGAACACACCTGATTGAAATAAGTTAGGCGCAAGTCCAAAGCTGCCGCCTTCAAACAACCCTTCCCGCAAGGAATCATTTGGTGTTCTGACTTTTTTCCAGACAATCGACTCTCGCAATCTCGGAAAGCCTCTTTTCTCAAGACGATCCACCATTTTCTCTACAAAATCTGTCTCCTCTTCCCAGTTGATATGATCTCCTGAGGGAACGGGAATCAGCATATATAAAACACTACAGCCTTCCGGGGCAAGAGATGGATCAATGATCGATGGATTAAATGTATAAAACGACGGATCTTGAGGGATCGTCTTCGTTTGAAAAACCTCTTTCATATGCTGATCAAAGTGTTCGCCCATAAAGAATTGGTGAACAGGCGCATCATGGTACATTTTGTTTAACCCAAGATACACCATCACACAGCCAGAAGATGGCACGTATTTTCGCCGATCTTGTTCGTCTAAACCAAGCTGTTTTAACGCAGCCGGATAATCTCCGTTGATGACAAAAGCATCAGCTGCTATCTGGTCGTCACTGACTTTTGCTTTAACCACGCGTTTCCCCTCAAACTCGAGCTCCGTGACTTCAGCATTTTTTCTCACATGCACACCCATTTTCATGAGCTGTTCTTCTAATATATCTATTAAACTCGCATAGCCGCCTTTTAAATAGTAGATGCCATGTGCGTGCTCACTATATGAAACAAGCGAATAAATAGCAGATGCTTCATATGGATTTCCTCCGACATAGAGGGTTTGAAGTGCATATGCATCTCGCAGGCGTTCGTCTGAGAAATACTTTTTCAGAGCACTTTGAACCGTGCGATACGCCTTTAATTTCATTAAAATCTTCATGTTTGCTTTTGTAAAAAATGTCCGCTTTTCATGAAATGATTTCTCTAAAAAGGCTTGCTGTCCTTCTTGAAACCGGTCTGTCATTTCTTCCATAAACCTTAGGAATCCGTGATCTTCCTTTGGAAATACACGTCTGATTTCCTCTAGCTGACGAAGTGCATCAGAATACTTCGTGTAGGAGGTTCCATCTTGAAATTGAATCGTATACAGCGGATCAAGCTGCAAAAGATCAAGAGATGCTTCGACAATTCCTACCTCATGTAAAATACCTTTTAACATAGCTGGAAGTAGGACAATGGTCGGACCTTCATCTACTTTATATCCTTTCTCACGTACAAAAGCAAGTCTTCCGCCAAGTCGTTCATTTTTTTCGACAAGCGTCACATCATGTCCAGCTTTTTTTAAATAAAGTGCTGAGATCATCCCGCCAATACCGCCACCTGCAATCAATATATGTTTTTTCATGAGGCGCTCCCCTTTTCTTCTTGCGGCAATGTTTTGTGCGTATGTTTCTCTTTTGAAAGAATCGCATTTGTCGTGATACGTGCTGATTCTAAAATGGTCGGCAGTCCGCTTCCTGGATGCGTTCCTCCTCCTACAAGCCAGCAATGATCCAATTCATCAAAATCATTGTGCGGCCTTAGAACCATCATCTGCGTCAGCTGGTGACCAAGGTTAAAAGTGGCTCCTTCGTATACGTAAAGGTCTTCCTCCCATTGCTTCGGTGTGATCATCCGCTCAACTTCTATATGCTGCCTTACATTCTTAAAACCGGTTTTTCGCTCCAGTGTATCCAGTACAAGTTCTCTGAATTCATCTTGATGCGCTCCCCAGTCAATGCTGCTTTGATTATTGGCAACGGGTGCTAATACATAAAGAGCTGACTTTCCTTTTGGCGCAAGTGAGTCATCTGTGACACTAGCATTTTGAATATAAATAGATGGATCATCTGGCAGCTCATATGTTTTCGTAATGCCTTTGACGAATTGCGCATAATCATCAGAAAAAACGATGGTATGATGCGGCTCTTCATATATGATATCTAATCCTAAATAAAGCATAAAGGTCGAGCATGAGAATTTTTTCTTTTTTAATTTTTTCTCACTATATTTCTTTAAAAGTCCTGGCTCTACAAGCTTTGTCATTACATGTGCAAAATCTCCATTTACGACAACCTCATCTGCCTGTATTTCTTCCCCGGATTCTAAGCGAATGCCCCTTACTTTCCTGCCTTCTGTCATCAACTTTTCGACGCCGGCTGACAAATGAATCGTTGCTCCAGCTTCAACCGCTGCTTTTGCCATCGCTTCTGACAGCTGATTGACCCCGCCCTTCGGATGGAACACACCTGTGTCATGCTCCATAAATGATAGAATGGAAAAAGCACCCGGGCATTCCCACGGTGACATGCCTAAATACTTTGATTGAAATGTAAAGGCATATTTCACTGATTCATTTGAGAAATAATCTGACAGCACATCATATAAACTCTTATTCAATGAAAGCTGCGGAAGTGCTTTGAGCACCTTTGGACGCAAATAATGATGAAAACGATCCATTTTACTTTGTAATATAGGTGTAAGTCGATCCATTTTGCGTTTCGTATTGTTCATAAATCGTATATACCCTTCTCCCTCTCCAGGCGCAAAGGCTTCTAACCGTCTAACCATTTCATCACGATCTCGTATCATATCTAGCTGATCGTCTTGGAAAATCAATCTATACATTTCTTTTAATTCGATCACATCAATATAGTCATAAAGATTTTTACCAGCAAAGGTGAAGAGCTCCTCTGCAATATGAATCATGCTGAGAAAGGTAGGACCTGTATCAAACGTGAAATCACCAAGTTGAAACTTAGAATTACGTCCGCCAACAAAGGGCTGTTTTTCGTAAACATGAACATCGTGTCCTTTGCTTTGAAGCATCATAGCTGCCGCAAGTCCCCCTGGTCCTGCTCCGATCACAATGATTTTCATTATCCTTTTTCCTCCAAATTAATTCACTTTAAGTTAATTATACAAATTAGAAAGATTAGATCAACTTTCGATGTGCTCTATTTGTCTCATGTTATGTATCAAAAAAAGCCGGCTTCCCTTCAACAAATGTAAGAAAGCCGGCCCTTTATTACGCTTCTATATCAATTCGATACGTCTCAAACCAGTGATGAATCTGCGCCAGATGAGCGATTAATTGCGGGCCCTTCATGAGCTGGCCATACCAAGGCACTTGAAAGGAAGCTCCTTCCGTTTCAATCAACTGCTTTAATTGATGTGGATCTAGAAATTCGTGAAGAACAGAATCTTTTTGCGCAAGGCAACCTGTTAACATCTCTTTTACAGCCTGAGTATAGGCTGGATGATGTGTTTTCGGGTAAGGACTCTTCTTGCGATAAAGCACTTCATTCGGTAAAATTCCCTCTAATGCTTTCCGTAAAACCCCTTTTTCACGATTTCCATGCATTTTCATTTCCCAAGGAATATTCCATACATATTCGACAAGGCGATGATCCGCAAATGGCACACGTACCTCAAGACTCGCCCCCATACTCATCCGGTCTTTTCGATCTAGCAGCGTTGTCATAAACCAGACCATATTTAAGTAAAAAAGTTCTCTACGTGCTTTATCTACTCCAGTTTCTCCATCTAAAAGAGGCGTTTCAGCCACGGTTTCTTCATATTTGCTTTGTGCATATTCTCTTAGTGACAGCTTTTTTTGCCACGAGTCTTGTAAGAGCTGCGTTCTAGCTTCCGTCGATCTCATCCAAGGAAAACCATTCGTTTCATTTGCCGAATGGAACCAAGGATAGCCTCCAAAAATTTCATCCGCACATTCACCTGACAAACCGACCACAAAGTCCTTTTTAATTTCTCGGCAGAACCAAAGCAAGGAAGAATCAATATCTGCCATACCCGGTAAGTCTCGGACCTCAACCGCTTCCTTTAAATAAGCAGCCAGATCCTTTTGTCCAATGATGCAGCTGTGATGATTCGTTTGAAATGCCTTGGTCATGCGGTCAATCCATGGACCATCCGCATTCGGCTGGAACTGACTTGCTTCAAAGAATTGATCATTCCCTTCGTAGTCAACGGAATACGTATGAAGCGGTGCTTTCCCTATTTTCTCAAAGTGCTTAGCGGCAATGGCGGTAATGGCACTCGAATCGACGCCACCCGATAAAAATGTACAAACAGGCACATCAGAGACGAGCTGCCTTGTGACGGCATCTGTAAAGAGATCCTTGACGTGCTGTGCGGTGTCATCAAGTGAGTCCGTATGCGCCTTGCTTTGGACATTCCAGTATCTCCACACACATAGTCCGTCTTTTGAATAGGTCAAGGCATGAGCAGGTCTCAGCTCTTTTACTCCTTTAAACACTCCTTGCCCTGGTGTTCTAGATGGTCCTAATCCAAAAATCTCCGATAATCCCTCATGATCGACTTTTGCTTTCATATCAGGGTGAGCAAGAAGCGCTTTGATTTCTGAACCAAATAAAAAGGAATGACGACGTTCTGTATAGAAAAATGGCTTGACGCCGAGCCGGTCTCTCCCTGCAAATAATAATTCACGCTCACTATCCCAAATCACAAATGCAAAAATACCATTAAAATGGGTCACACACTCTTCCTTCCATTCTGTGTAGGCGTGAAGAAGTACCTCTGTATCAGAATGCCCAAGAAAGCGGTGGCCCCTTTTTAACAATTCTTTTCTTATATCCTCTGTGTTATAAAGCTCTCCATTATATACAACGGTATAAGCATGGTTTTGATGTGTATATGTCATCGGCTGTTTTCCGCCTTCTACATCTACAACCGCTAACCTTTTATGCCCAAATAGAACGTGCTCACTTTTCCACGTATTTGTATCGTCTGGCCCTCTTTTAGATAATGTATCTGTCATTTGATTGATTACATGATCCTGTTGGATGAGCTGCTTTTTAAAGTCTGCCCAGCCTGTTATTCCACACATCATCATCAGCTCCCATCCGTTTTTCCTCAAGTGTTCTCATTCAGCCTTTCTTAGTTTATGCATCGTCTCCTCGATAGTTGATTTGTCCTTTTTTCTCGGGCGTATAGGACAAGCTTGTTTTGGTAAGAAAAAGAAAGAGGAAAGGAGTGTCGCAAATGGAAAAACGAATGAAGCAGCTTGAACGCTGCAGACGAAGATGGTGCAGCGGGTATTTACTCATTGAAAATGGGCATTGTCTGATTGAAGATGAAGAAGGAGAACTCATGCTGCCAGAAAGTCTTCAAAGCACGATGATCTGTTTGAAGGAAAATGATAGGTGGATAAAAGGAGAGCTGCTCGGTTCCATGATACTTCATGAAAATGGACAGCTGTTAGAAGTACAAGGCGGTGAAGAAATTCAATATACGGCATCACTTGCCAAAGGCTTGCTTGACCTTCTCATGTTTGTTCCTGAAAACGTCTTTTATGAAATCACTGCACAGATCAAGCAGCTTGGCTTTTCCGTCTATGATTGTGTTTTCTCCTCCTTTCATTCTTTTCAACGTGTTTCTTTCTTTCAGTTTTCGACAGATACACAATCGCTTGCCCTCCAATCTCACCACGACTCAACCACAGGTCAAATTCGTTTTGAATGGACCACTTCTGACGGTCACCGGTCGGTTTCGCAGTTTGATGGCATATAAAAAGGACACTGCTTTGTATAAGCAATGTCCTTTTTCTGTTAAAAGATATGGAAACCAATCGGCAGACGTAAACCGAGAAGAATGGTCACAATCGCGAGTACGATAAAACCAATCAATACACCAGTCACCGATTTTCCTTTTTTCTTGCGTACAAGAACCATTTCCATGAAGCCAATCACAAGAATACCGAGAATCATTTTACCGATATACTCGCCACCGAAACCTGGAATCTTCATTCCTGTGCGAACATACAGCTCTACGCCTGTGGCGATAATGATCAAGTACAATAGTCTGACAATCATGTGCACAATTTTAGCACCTTTGTCGTTTTTACCTGCTAGAGCAAAGGCCACGAAAAATAAAATAATTCCTAGCACCCATGCTGTAATATGTAAATGCGTTCCCATTTGTTATTTCCCCCTTTATCAGAACAATTACCTTCTCATCGTACCACGAAATAAGTCGAACACAAAACGACAATCCTGTGTCATATCACTCTTTATTTGACGCGATTTGATAGCGTTCCAATCGGTTCAATCGTAATATCGATTTGATCCCCTGAAGCTAAGAATTTAGGCGGTTCAAAGCCTTTGCCAACCCCAGAAGGTGTTCCCGTTGCAATGATGTCACCAGCTTCTAGTGTCATCCCTTTTGAAAGAGTAGACACAATGTTCTCGATGGAGAAAATCATTAATTCTGTACTTGCAGACTGGCGAACCTCTCCGTTAACCTTTGTTTCCACATGAAGCGCGCTATGATCCTCAATCACAGACTTATGCACAATATAAGGTCCTATCGGGCAGGTTGTATCTAAGCTTTTCCCTATAAAAAATTGTTTGTGTTTTTTCTGTAAATCTCTTGCCGTTACGTCATTTAAAATGGTGTAACCAAATAGATAATCTTTGACTTCTTCAGGTGCAATATTCTTTCCTGATTTGCCCATCACGATCGCAAGCTCCCCTTCATAATCCAGTTCACTCGTCACATCTTCATGAAGGAGGATATCCACTTCATGTCCAACGACTGAAGTAGGTGCCTTTGTAAAGATCATCACATCTTTAGGAATATCCGCTGCACTTCCCATCTCCATGACATGATCTTGATAGTTCTTTCCAACACACATAATGTTTTTAGCTGGCTTTGGAATGGGCGCATGGAGTTTCACGTCCGACAGCGGATAAACATAAGAACCGCGGTCTTCTTCTTTTTTCTCAGCCCAGTCAAGGAGCTGTTTGACATGCTCAACAAACTTGTCCCCCATATGAATACATTCAGCTAAAGAGTTCGGCAGTGTCTCTAGCTCGAATAATTTGGCTTCTGCCTTTTTGACGTCCATGACCCATTCATCATCAATGACTACCCCAATAAACATCCTGCTATGTATCTCACCTGTAAAAAACTTCATGTCTTCCCCTCACAATCTTCATTTCGCTAAGTGGTGATGTCTCATTTTATTTCTCTATGAAATAAAAAAAACCCTTTTTTATCATACTCTCTTTTAAAAAGGGTTTCAAAAAAGATGATCTGATGTTTAGCGGTAGCGGCGATACTCCCACATGTTCCCTTGATCCCATTTGCGATCAACATTTCCTCTGCTGCGGAAATGATGCTTTTTCTTTCCACATCTTTTGCAAGAGTGGCTGCGGCGCGACTTGTGGCTCTTCTTATGATGCGATCTGTGCTTGCTACGATGTGACTTGCGGCAGCTTTTCTTATGATGCGATCTGCATTTGCTGCGGTGTGACTTGCGGCAGCTTTTCTTATGATGGGATCTGTGTTTGCTGCGACATGATTTTTTCGGTTCGCTCTTTTTGCTTCTGCAAGATTTTTTGCTTTTATATGACTTTTTACTCTTCATGCTTTTCTTCGAGCGATAACTTTTCTTTGAACGATAGCTTCTGTAGCTTTTTTTACTGCGGCATGATTTACGGCGTCCACCACCGCCAAAGAACCAATGACCGCGACTTGAATGACGAGAACGAGCTGACTTATGCGAACGTCTCGATTCTGGTTCACGATCTAAGTGATGATCACGCCCCTCACTTTTAAGTGAATCCACTGCATGCTCAATATGTGAATGATCAAATGTACTCACGAACGATTCCCCTCCCAGTCTATACTTTGACAAAACAAACAGATCAACCTGTTTATCTTCTCTGCTTTATGTTACGAGACTTGATAGACAAGTGTTCTTGGCGGATGCCCCTTTCTTTTAAAACTCCATGAATACCTAACAAACGGGTACAGGACATTCCTTCATTTTCATATCGTAAAGAAGAGCAAAGGAGGAGGATGAACGCATGACCACAGAACCTTTAAAGCAAATGGATATTTGGATTCATCCAAAGGACCTGATTGAATTAAGAAAAGACATATGGAACGACGAACCTGTTGAGGGCATTTTGAAAACTGGCCAGATCAAATCGCACATTTATGCTTCATATCGGGGGTCTCACATCAGAAAGCTGAAAAAAAAGTCCTATCAAATTGAATATCGAAAGCCAAAGCAAAGACAAGGCGAATCGATCTTTCATTTAAATGCAGAATACAATGACCCTTCGTTTATCCGAAACAGACTGTCCTTTTATTTCTTCGAGCAGATAGGGGTGCTAAGTCCTGCTGCGGCTCATGTGTTTCTCACGATAAACGGAAGAAAAGAAGGCATTTATTTAAAAATAGAATCCGTCGATGAGCACTTTTTTCAGAAAAGAGAGCTTTCAGGAGGCGGCATTTATTATGCAGTCGATGACGACGCCAACTTTTCCCTTTTGAGTTCATTTGATAAAAAGCCAAAAAAACACCTTCTCCTCGGGTACGAGAAAAAAACAGGGAGTTCTCAACATGATCAACAGCTGAGTGAATTTATTTACTTTCTCAACACAGCGAAAGATGACATATTTGCCGAAAAGATTGGGCATTACCTAGATGTGACCCAGTATTTCCGCTGGCTCATTGGTGTCGTGTGCACACAAAACTTTGACGGCTTTGTCCATAACTACGCTCTTTATGTGAATGAACAAGGCAGATTCCAAGTGCTTCCTTGGGATTATGATGCGACATGGGGCCGTGACATTCATGGAGAAGAAATGGCGTTTGATTATATTCCAGTAAGCGGCTTTAATACGTTAACTGCTAGATTACTAGATATCCCTGCGTTTAAGAGAGCCTATTACACGCTTTTCCAGCACGTACTCGATACACATTTTTTAGAAGACCGGCTTTGTCCAATCATTGAGAAATGGCATGCTTCTATTGAGAAGCGAATTGGAGATGATCCTTATACAAGAGACCGAAAAGACATTCTACGATCAGAACGAGAGATCATCCGGCAGTATATCAACAAAAGACGACGTTATTTACAGACTGAAATAAGAAAAGAGAGAGATGTCACGTAAGGACGCTTTCGAATTTTGTCACTTTATTACTCATATTGACGAAACAACTTTTTTTATAGAAAAATAGGGTATACTAACCATATCCTTCTATTTGATAAAAAATGTGAGAGTTGGCGTCCGTTATGATCAATTATGAAATTGAACAAAAAAGATTACATTTAATTGAGACCGCAAAAAAATTCGGGATGAATGCCGAAGAAACCATCAGGTGCAGTCAAGAGCTTGACACACTTTTAAATAAAGGCATCAAATACACCTCGAATGAATGCTCTAAAAAAGGGTAAACCATACACCTCATTCCTCTCACCAAAAGCTTTCAAAAAGACAATCACACATTAAAAGACCCATCATAAGCTATGGTGAAACGCCCAAAAACAAAGTGCCTTATTTTTATAAAGGATGTGCACCGCTATGCCGGCTATTGTTGGAGCCTTTAAAGTAAATGCCGTCGGAACGAGCGGAGTCGTTCATGTTGGAGACTGCATCACCATTTCTCCAAATAGTCAGGTTAAAACGTTTGCTGGCGCAGGCAGTTTTAACACTGGTGATCAATTGCGCATTAGCAACTATAAAAGTGTGACAAATACGTATGATAGTGATGTCATTGATCAACCGCTTGTTGGTAACTTGTAAGGAGTGAGAATCCATTGAACTTCTATATTAATCAAGCGATACAAATTAATTATTTGCGTGTAGAGTCTGTCAGTAACTCCTCTGTGCTGCAAATCGGGAGCGCTGGTTCAATTAAAGCTCTTTCTAATCTGTATAACACGGGCAGCTACGTAGAATCAGCACCTGCCGCAGCAGGCACACAAGGAATTGAAGATTCTCAAGGCGCAAGCACAACACCTTTTGTACCGCTTCAGTCACCAACAACTTAAGTTCATCTGCAATCCCCGGAGGTGTATGTCAATGTATGATTATCAAAGCAACGCTTCACAGGTATACGGCATCATTCAAAAGCAAACTCAACAAATCATGATGCTTGAAAAAAGGCTTAACGAGCTTCAGCAGGAAATGCAAATGATCAAGGATAAACCGACAACGACGATTGAACGGATTGATTATCAATTTGATCAGCTGAAAATCGAAAGGCTGGAAGGTACGCTGAATATCGGGCTCAATCCATCTGATCCAAACAGTGTTCAAAACTTTGAAGTGGGCCAAACAACAACCCCGGGCATTGGAATGATGCAGCAAGAAATGGCTGATCAATTTTTCAATCAAACACGCCAGCTTGTCGACGCATTCTTAAACGAAGAAGCGCCAGAATTACTTGAAGAGCTAGAACAGCGATATGAAGGGTCCCTAGATGAAAGCAACAAACACCACATCATTGAGGACATCCGAAAGCAGATTGACAGCAGAATCAAATACTATGCAGGACAGCTCCCGCACCGGGAAGATATGACTCCGCTGCAGCGTTCAGAGCAAATTGCTGAATATGTGAAGCATGATGTCAAACGGGCAATTGAACATTTCTTAGCCCATATTCCAAATGAAACGAAAGGAGAGGAAAACGGATGAATTTCACAGTCGTCAACCGCAACATCGAGACCGGAAGCATTAAAGTAGTTGGGGTTTCGTCCTCTTCCCTATTTATCATCGGGGATACAGATCATGTACAATTATCCTCCATCTTTGATACACCGCCAGAATCTTTGATCATTGGCCCGTTCGTTCCTCTGGCACCTCGATAATGATAAAGCGCACATCTCAAGTGAAGTTCACGAAGGTGAATTCTGTCGGGATCTCAAGTGTTGTTCAAATCGGTGATACGCAGGAGCTATGCCCGAACGTGAAGGTGTTAGCTGTTCAGCGAACGATTAGTTTGTTTTATGGAAATGAAGCTGAAAACCTAGATGCAAAAGAATTTGAAGTGTATTATGAGCCAATCCCATTGATGCTGCCAGAACGAAAAGTTAGAACGGCCTTTTATCATGAAAAGCCTCTCATTAAAGTTTCGTCAATTCATGTAGAAGGGGTCTCTTCCTCCTCTATCTATCAAATCGGCTCTACGTGCGGGATAAATGCCGTTGCACGAGTAAAGCATATTCGAGAGTTATTTAGCAACAACGACGAAAATCCGCCAAACTCACAATTGGACCTCCCTGCGCATATGATGGTGATATGACTTCGAATAAAGGATGTCGATTATGCCAGCAATTGTCGGACCCATTTACATTAACTCTATTTCTGGAGGCGTCGTAAACGTCGGTGACTCATTCTACTTGTCGCCTAAAAGTTCGTCAAAATCTGCTTTAGGCTCTGGAGCGGGAAATACCGGAGATTTCTTGATCTTAAATAATGGCATTAGCGCCACCAACTATGTGGATCCTGACTTAAATGATCAGAATATGGTAGGCAATGCATAAAGCAGCTCCTCTATAGTCATTTCATGAGAGGAGCGCTTTTTATGCTTATTTTTTTCTGCGTTGTCTCGATTTTTTTGTTTTAACCAGCTTGCTTGCCGGCTGTTTTCGAATCCATTTGATGTACGAAGCAAGCTTTTCATCCTGCCTTAGTGCATCAAGTGTGTTCAAGCGTACAGCAAGCTCCTGGTTTGTAAAGAGAGCATGCACTTGTTTATGGCAGGGGATACACAGGATGGCAGTCGGTAAAAAAGCCCCACCTTCTTCTCTTGGTGTTAAGTGGTGTTCTGTGAGCAGGACATTTTGTCTTCCGCACAGCTCACATAATCCAATGGTTTGCTTTGCCACCCTGTCATCACCTCAACATTTACATTAATTCCATTGAGACCGTTGTTCCTTTCCCGCTTGGATCTGCTGGATGGACAATCAGTTTCTTCGGTAGCCTCATTTTCAATTCTTCCACGTGGCTAATAACACCAACTGCTAAATTGTGAGACTGAAGCTTTTCTAATGCGGTAATGACCGTATCAAGCAAGTCTTGATCGAGCGTACCGAATCCTTCATCAAGGAAAAAGAATTGCAGCGGGAATTCACCTCTCAGCTGAATTTGTGCAGAAAGAGCAAGGGCAAGAGCCAGTGATGTCAAGAAGGTTTCCCCGCCGGACAAACTGGACACGGGACGCCTAACACCGCCATTTGCATCATCACGCATAACAAAGCCGCCTTCTGAGTCGACCTCAATCGCATATCTTTGTCTCGTCAACATACCTAAGCGGGCGGATGCATCACGACTGACACTTTCCAGCTGTTCTTCTGCTAAAAATTCAACAAACGTATTTCCTTTAAAAACAGTTTGCAGTTTATCAAGGCGGTCAATTTCTTGCTGCAGTGCTTCCAATCGTTCGTGAATACTTGCAAAGCGCTGATGATTCTCTTCCATCACACGCAGGTGTTCATATGCGGACCCACTCATTGCAGTCGCTTCTTCCAATGCTTTTTCAGCTGCCTCTTTTCTGTGCTGAATGTCCGTCCACTGCTTTTCATCCAGAGACTCTTCTTTCAATAATTCAGAAATTCGCTTTAAGTTTGCGGCACATTCCTTTCTTTTATCCTCAAATTCCTCAATTTCTTGTTTGACCGATTGACGTACTGCCTGTTCCATTGAAACAGACTCAATTTCCTGCGGCATATGAAAAGGAGAAGATTCTGCTGCTGTTTCCCAAGCTGCTGCTGTTTCTTGTTTTCGCTTGTTCGCCTCTTGAAGCTGACGCTCACTGCTTGAAAAATGACTTTGCGCCTCACTAAACAACTGCTGCGCGTGCTGCAATTGCTTGTACGATTGCTGCTCTTTTTCATTAAGAAGAGAAAGGGTGTGTTCAACCTCTATAAGTTCATCAGAAATAGAGGCAGCTTTTAATGAATATCGGCCTAAATCTATTTCATATTGTTGGATAAGCTGCTGATGACTTTCTAACTGATGCGCTAGTTTATCAAGTTCTTTCTCGACATTGTATATCACTGTCTGCAGCTGCTCTTTTGCTAGCTGTTTTTCTTCCAAAAACGAAATACTTTTCTCAATTCGTTCTTTATAGCCTTCCGCTTGTTGGTCCTTTTCATCGATTTGCTTTTGCATTTCTTGTACATGATTCAATGTAAGATGCGGGAAGGTCTGTTCAAATTGAGTCGTTTGCTCTGAAAGCTCAGCATGAAGCTCTTTGATCAGCACTTCTAATTCTTCAATGCGCTGCTGTTCAAAAGTCATTTGCTCTTTCATTTTGCTCATCTCTGCTGATTGATCATGCGTTTCATCCATTAAACGAGCTCGTTTCTGTTCAACTTCTTGAATATCTTGCTTTATGCCTTTCCATTCTTGCATCAGATCCTGCAAAGACTGCGAATTTTGTACCGTTTCTACTGCTGCAGCGACTTCCGCTCCAGGGGCTTTCTGAGATAAGAAAGCGAATTGCTTCACTAATTGATTGGCATGCGTTTCGAGAAGCTGCTTTGCGGCATACATGTCTCTTCCATAATCCTCTGCCTGCTTGAGCTCTTTGTCCATCCGTTGAATGACTTCATCGACTTGTGCCACGGTTTCTTCATGGTCATTGGATTGCAAAGCCTTTGGATCATGATGAATCGACCCACAAACCGGGCATGGCTCACCATCTACTAGCTCTGCTGCTAATTCTTTTCTTAATTCTGCCGCTCTTACAGCATCTCGCTGCTTTAATTTTTCGAGTTTCTGTTGTTGTTCTTTTTGACTCCATTCTGTCAGAGCTCGTTCGAGTTCACATACATAAAAATAGAGGTGTTCAATTGCTTGAAACGATTGGTCTATTTTTTCATGATGGTCGTTTTGCTGCTTTTGAAGCCTTTCGTATGCTTCTGAAGTCTGTGAGGCTCGCTTGTTGAACTCCTCCAGCTTTTGCTTTTCCTTTTGAATGCTAAGGTTTATTCTTTCAACATTTTCACTTAAACGTAAAGCATCCTGTACACTTTTGCGTTCTTTCACTGAAACTTGTAACTGCTCCAGCTCATTCTTCAGCTGTGTTTGTTTCGTTAGTGCACGCTCCAATAGAGATTGGAGATTCTCCGCTTCTTTCTTCTTTTGGAGGAGCTGCTGCGCTTTTTCATTTTTTTGGTGCTCTATGCCCGTCTTTTCCTGAAGAGCTGCCTCTTTTTTACGTTCAATTTCTTTTAGCTGGATCAGCTGCTCTTTCTTTTGGAGAAGGTCTGGCTCTGTCTCTATTTTCTTTTGCCGGTCTTGCTCATACTCCCGCGCCATTTGATCATAGATCGTTCGTTGATGCAGCAGCTGCTTTTCTGCTTCCTGCTTCTCTTTCGATGCTTGAGAAAGCTGTTTTTCAGCCTTTGTCAATGCATCCGCATAGGGCTTTAGCGTCTCTGCCTGCTCTGCGATATGGAGCTTCGCCCTTTTCTCTTCTATTGATGGTGCCAGTAAATTCAGCTTGTTTTGTTCAGTCTCGTAAGCTTCTTGTTCCTTTTGATACTGCCAGATCGTTTGCGCCTTTGTAAAAGCAGTGAATGCTTCGTCCCGCGCTTGTTTTTTCTCACGAAAAATAGCCTTTGCCTGCTCTGCTGCTTCCTTTGCTTTTGCCAGCGCCTCTGGGCCAGCTTCTCCTAAACCATTCAGTTCAGCCAGCAGTTCATTTTTTTGTCCATAATGCTTTTGAGCCTTTGCACGCAATCGCTTGACGAGCTGATCCCCATATTTCTCCAAGTTAAACAATCGCTGAAGCATTTGACGTCTGTCTGCCCCTTTTAAGGAGAGAAATTCTGCAAACTTCCCTTGAGGTAAGACGACCGCACGGGTAAAATCATCAATGGTTAATCCGAGTAGTTCTTCTACTTTACGATTCACCTCACTCGCTTTATCTGCGAGAACTGTCTGCGTATCACCGATTTCAATAAGGCGGCATAAAGTCGTTCTGACTTTCATTTCATCCGCTCGTTTGAAAGCACGTTCGACTTTATAAGAAATATGGTGTTCCTTTTGCAAAGCAAATGTAAAGGAAACCGACAGCTTTTCTTCCGCTTGGTTCAAAATACCATGTGTATTATTTAACGCACGCTCCACTTTGCCATAGAGTGCTAGGGTCATGGCGTCTAATATGGACGACTTTCCACTTCCTGTCGGTCCAAATATGCCAAACACACCCGCATCACATAATGAGCTAAAGTCAATTGTTTGTTCTTCTCTGAAGCTATGAAGTCCTTTAATGGTCAGCGTAATCGGCTTCAAGTCGCTTCCTCCTCTTGCATATCATTGGCTAGCTCTAAAAACAGTTTGACTGTTTTTTCATCAGGCAGACCGCCACCTGTCTGGCGCTCATAAAACTTCACGAATCTCTCTTCGATCGAGAGTTTTTCCACTTGCTTTTGCTCTTCTATTTGCTGTAGTTCTTTGAATTTTGGACGAATGTGAACAAACCCACTATGCTGCTTTCGGAGTTGATGAATCTCTTCAATAGAGAGCTGATCTGTTAAATGAATCTCTAGATCAATCCATGCCTGAAGATCCCGTTTTTCATCCAGCCACTCGTACACTTGACTCAGTCCCTCAGTCGCCTTCCATTTCATAAGTGGTTTTCCGCTTGATAAAAACACTTCTTTCCAGCTCGCTTTTTCATTCGGTTTTGCCTCCACAATTGTGACTGATTTGGCATAGCCTGATTCAGAAAAGCTATAAGCAAGAGGTGATCCAGAATAACGAGCAATCGTTTTGGCACGTTTGATCGTTTGCGGCCTGTGCAAATGACCAAGTGCAACATAGCAAGCGGATTCTGGCAGGCTTTCAGCCGCAACGGTATATGCGCCGCCTACTTCAATCGGTCTTTCTGAATCTGTTTGACTTCCTCCTGCCACATAAATGTGGCTTGTTGCGATATTGACCGTATCCGGTTGAAATTGAGTACTTAAATGTTGAAACGCTTGTTGAATCTTTAAATTGTAATGATCACGAAGCAATTTCTCTTCGAATGTTTCAGCCAGCACCTCATTTAGCCTCGCCTCAGACGGATAAGCGAGTGCTGCAATGGATAAACGTTCATCCGCAGAAGAAACATCGACACGGATGATGTCATTTGTCGGATATCCAATTAAATGAATCCCTTGATCATTTGTTAAAGGCGATGCGGCTGATAAGCGATCCGGATTATCGTGGTTGCCTGAAATGACCACTACCTGGCGTTTTCCTTTATCAGATAAAGCAGATAGACTTTCATAAAAAAGCTGCTCTGCTCTAGCAGGCGGATTCACTGTATCAAAGGCATCACCGGCCATCACAATGACATCAATGTGTTCGTCTTTCACGATTTGATACAGCTCATCTAAAAACAGTGCTTGCTCATCGAGCCGGCTTCGACCTTCAAGGGTTTTCCCTAAATGCCAATCCGCTGTATGCAGAATCCTCATGTGATTCACCTCTCATTTCGATACATTTATAAAGAGATTTCTAAATTCCCATCGAAGAAATAAAGAATTTTCTCCTCTAATGTTCTGTTTGTCAAACGCTCTACAGCTTTTGCATATAATGCTATTTGGGTTTCATAACGCTTTTTCAAGATCGATTCAGTAGCGTCAACTGTATATCTGCCTTGTACTCTATCAGTTTTATAATCTAGTAAATATAGCTTTCCATCTGTTTCAAATAAACAGTCAATCATTCCTTGAATCAGAACAGGCTCTCCCTCAGTATCTATATGACGGTATACCTCTTTAACAGGTAACACCATACTAAAAGACACCTCTCGTTTCACCCAGTCCGCTTTTAGCAGTTTTTGGCCAATTGAAGTAGAGAAGAAAGATGCAATTCCTTCTTGATTAATTGACTGAATCTGCTCATCTGTTAGCAAATCTCGCTGCTGTAAAGATTCGAGCAAGTGTCCTATCCGTGATTCATCATAAGGCTCCTCTGAAGGAAGCGGGATATGCTGCATCACTGTATGCATTGCGGTGCCTTGCTCTGCGGCAGTGAGTGTTTTTTTCTTCATGAAAGCCGGCCGGTCATACAATGTTGCACGAGCTTTTCGAATAGAAGAAGGAACACTGTACTCATCCTGTATTTCTTTCATTCTTTTTATCTCGGAAACAGACTGCTTTGTGCCGACTTGCGAGGCCGCTAGATACGGATATTTCCATGAGAGCCTCTCTGCCACCTTCTCATCAGCATCACCATATCCTTCAACAGGCAGACCATCCATCAATGCTTGTACAATCTCGTCTTGCTCCTTCTTTTCAAGTGACATATCTTCCTTTAAAAGATCAGAAGCTTGCGTAAATGAGATAGTGAATGTAGACGGATGTGAAAGAACAACATCTCCTGCTTCTTCTAAAACAGATGCCATCGCTTGATGACGGATGAGGGCAGGTCCAATGAAATCTAAGTATGTTTTTGATTGATACCGTTCAAAATCAGGGAGCAGCCACTCTTCTCCGGTTGCGGCATTTTGCCATTTACTTAATGCTTTCACCTGATTTTTGACAGAGCCGACCAGAAATAATTTTTCTTTAGCCCTTGTGAGTGCCACATATAGGACTCTCAGCTCTTCAGATAATAACTCTTTTCTCATCTTTTTTTTCATCGCCACAAGCGGTAATGTCGCATAACTAATTCTCAGTTCAGGATGGATGTACTTGCTTCCAAACCCTAGTTCTTTATCAAGTAAATAGGACTGGTTTAAGTCCATCATATTAAAGTTTCTGCCGAGTCCTGCGGTAAAGACGACTGGAAATTCTAACCCTTTACTGCTGTGAATCGTCATCATACGCACAACGTCCTCTGTTTCACTGAACGTTTTTGCCGCACCAAGATCATCCCCACGCTCCTGCATTCTTTCAATAAAACGAAGGAATCGGAATAGCCCTCTAAAGGCAGCTTTTTCATATTGCTTGGCCCTGTCATAAAGGGCACGAAGATTCGCCTGCCGCTGCTTACCTCCAGGCATCCCGCCAACATAATCAAGATACTGCGTGTCACGGTAGACTTCCCAAATTAATTCTGCCACCGAATGATTGATAGAAAAATCACGCCACTTGCGCAGGAATTGGAAAAATCGCTCTAGCTTTTTGCATGTAGGGTGATCAGAATGCGTCACACTCATAAATGCCTTTACAGCATCATAATACGTGCCTTTTTTATCACTTGTTCGAATCAGAGCCAATTCATTTTCATCTAAATGAACAAGAGGTGATCTTAAAACAGCAGCAAGCGGGATATCCTGATATGGATTATCGATGACTTTTAACAAAGAAAGAATGACAGACACCTCTGTTGCTTCAAAATAACCAGAGGAAAGATTCGCATATACGGGGATTCCCTGCTTCTTTAATTCCTCCATCATTTGCGGAGCCCACGGCATAGACCGAAGCAAAATGACAATGTCACGATACTGTAAGTTACGGGTCATTTGCTGCTTTGCATCGTACACTTGAAATGGCTGCTCCACTAATTCTTTTATTTTTTTAGCAATGATTCTCGCTTCAAATTGGACGGTCTCGAGCTCTTCTCGCTCTTCGCCGGTTTCTGCTTCCTGCTGATCTAAGTGGACAAGAAGCATTTCTGTCGTTGTATCTTTGCTTTCTGGATAACTCGCTCCAAGCTTTAATTCAGCTTGTTCATCATATTCAATTTCTCCAACTGTTTCCCCCATCAGCTGCTTGAACAAAAAGTTCGTACTATCTAAAACATCTGAACGGCTGCGGAAGTTTTTATTTAAATCGATTCTCTTCCCTGTTTCTTTGCCGTCTGGTTGAAAGTGTTTATATTTGTTTAAAAAGAGCATAGGCTCTGCCAGCCTAAAACGATAAATAGACTGCTTTACATCACCAACCATAAACAGATTGCCCTCTGCAGAATGTTCTCCTTTAGATACAAGCTTTAAAATGGTTTCTTGTACAAGGTTTGTATCCTGATATTCATCAACGAGCACTTCTTCAAACTGCTGTTGATAGTACTTGGCAGCTTCTGTTTCAATCAAATGTCCTTCTGCATCCTGCTCCGCTAAAATGCGTAAGCAATAGTGCTCTAAATCCGAAAAGTCGACAATTGACTTTTCCTGCTTCGCTCTTTCAAAACGCTCACCAAATTGGATCACAAGCTCTACAAGCGTCTCCACAACTGGCTTCATTTCAGCTAAGCTTTTTAAATGCTGGGCAGGACTGCGCATGAAGTATTCATCTTTTAGTTTTTCTAATTGTTTTTTCGCTTGATTACGTGCATCTGTGGCTTTTTCTAATAAAGCAGGGTCATATTCGTCTCCTTTGCACGTTTTGAGCCTTTTAAAATTGACGTTCGGCAAAAGCTCATAAAGTTTCTCAAAATCATCTTGATGACGGATTAATTCATTGACTTGCTCTAAATCATCTATAAAATTCTCTGCTCTCGGTGCTGGGCCACCCGGCTCTTTTGATAGCGAAAGAGCTCGTTCAAGCAGTTCCTGACAGCTCCGGAGAACGAGAGAAAGATCTTCTTTGATATATGGATAAAACGGTAATTCTTCTACTTTTGTTTGAGCATCTACATCATAAAGTGAAAGAAATGCCCGCATCCATTGCTCCGGGGATGGATGAGATCTTGAAAACTCATAAATTCTCTTCACGAGCCATTGCAAATCTAAGTCGTGACGGTCAGACGTGTAACGGTCAACCAGTTCAAAGAATGATGGCTTTCCAGCCTTATATTCATCCTCAAACAGTTCATCTAACACTTCATCTCCTAATAGTTCTCCTTCTGTTTGATCGGCCAAACGAAAGCCTGGATCAAGATCAATTTCATAGTAAAAGGTGCGCAAAACCTGCAAGCAAAAGGAGTGCAAGGTTGAAATATTGGCTCGATTCATGAGGGACAGCTGCCTTCTCATATGAAGAGACCCAGGGTTTTTGGCTAATTCTTTTTCAAGTGCTTCTGTGATTCGATGCTTCATCTCTGCCGCAGAAGCATTTGTGAAAGTTACAACAAGCAGACGGTCCACATCAACTGGAAGTTCAGGCCGGGTCATTTTTCGAATCAGGCGTTCAACCAAAACAGCTGTTTTACCCGACCCTGCCGCCGCCGCAACCAAGATATCTTGTCCTTCTGAAACGATGGCTTCCCACTGGTCATCCGTCCACGTACTGTTATTCGGTTTTGGTATTTGCATACTGATCCCCTTCTTTTTTGATCCGATCTATCACAACATCGTCCTTTTCAGAGGTGAGCACTCTAAAATCATTATCTTCTATTGATTCATCGAATTGGCAAATAGATTTGAATGAACAGAAGCGGCAAGGGGTTTGATCCTTTAATTTATATGGATTAATTGCGACCTCTCCATTTGTAATTCTTTCGCCTGCTTCTTCAAATGTGCGCCGAACGTGTTGTGTGAGTATATGGAAATGATCTTCACTTAAAACTGCCGAATCAGAACGGAAAGACCCATCCTTTTTCAAGCCAGCTTGAATGACTTGCGATCTACCTGAATCAAGCGTTTGATCCATTAGCTTTACTGCTTCCACATCTTCAAGCAATAAACCCTTCATTTTAAATTTCTTGAATATTTCCTGCTCAATTTCATCTTCTGCAAGCGGAATTGGTGCTTGAATGAGCGGATCATGAATATGGAAATATAAAATGCCAGCAGGCGTTGCTTCTACGCCGAGCCACTCTTTCGAATACGTAATGGTTAGGTCTAAGTATGTGAGCATTTGCAAGGCAAGACCATAGTATACTTCTGCTAGGTCAAGACCTTTCTCACTGGATTTGTAATCGACGATTCTTAAAAGCAGCCCTTTTGAACCTTCTGCTTTATCTACCCTGTCAATTCTTCCGATAAGTTCCATCGTGCAGCCATTCTTTAATTGAAAAGTAAACGGCGGCAAAGGTCCCTGCCCCCCGAAACCTAACTCAAGCCCTACTGGAGAAAATCCACTCACTTTGGCATGTTCACTTAATATAGAAGAGACCCGAATTAAGATTTTCTGGAGCTTTTCTTTAATATAAGCATGCCGATTAGAGCTTAATAGGATTTCCTTTTGAAGACGCGGAGCAAGCTGTTCGATTGCATGTCTTGAATAGGTGACACAATCTTCCTTCGTTAGGTTTTTCCAATCCTTTTTTTGTTCAACTAGCGTATCTGAAATATGCTTCAAAGCCGAGTGAAACAGCTGGCCGATATCGGGTGCTTCCAATTTGTAAAATTGTCGATCCTTAAGTTTTAAACCGTGGGAAGCAAAGTGAGAAAATGCACACGCATTGAATTTCTCCATTCTTGAAACACTGCCCTGAATATGATCACCGTAAAGCTCTTTTGTGACATTTGGCTTTAAAGGCTTCGCTCGATTTGTAAAGAACAAACTTGACATGATGTTTTTTGATACATCCCGATTAGGAGATGTCATTAAGTAGTTATAGACACTCCACCATACACCGCTAATGGGATATTGATTGAGCCATTGCTGCAGCTGTGAGACAGTATACGACAACGAAACATGCTCATTCGCTACAAATTTTAATTGCTCATTGTCTTCCAGCTGTTCTGGATCTAATACATAAAGAGCCTGCTGATGATTTGGCATAAGCTCTTGGCAATACTTGATGAGTGTTGAAGGCAATAAAGAACGTCCTTCTGCATCAGAAGCCGCATAGGATAGATACAAATGATGGGATGGACTTGATAACGCTTGGTAAATTAAAAATTGCTCATCTAGCAGCCGTTCTTTTCCTGTCTCTGCCAGCTCTGCTCCTGCTCGTTTTAACCATTCTCGATCATCCTCAGACAATACACTCTCATCAGAGGGGCGTGCGGGAATAACGCCATCGTTTACACCAATGATAAACGTACACTTCACTTGATACATTCTGGATAAATCCATACTTCCGATAAATACTTGATCGAGTGAAGGCGGAATCAAAGCGAATTTTAGAGAAGCTAATCCTGTATCTATCATCTGTTGGAATAAAGGAAATGAGAGCTCTTCGTCACCTAGCATGTCAACAAATTCATCCATTAATTGAATCACAGCATCCCATACTTGCCCGTGCTGCATTGCTTCAGCTAATCGACCTGCTTCTTCAGCCTCAAGCCTCGCTTTTTCAAGCTTGTCGGGTACTTGTATCTCTTCTAAAAAGACATAGACAGCCTCTACCATGTCCCTTACTTTTTGCGCTTTTTTAAGTCTTTTCTGCAACTGGTAAAGCGGGGGCGTGATCCATTCTTTTACATCATTTAGCATTTGTTCCATTTCGATTTCTTGATCTGTTTGCCTGAAATCCTCATCTAATGATTGGAAGCGCCTGTAATGAAACCGGGAACCATTTGTCCAGCGCTTTCCTTTCACACCATAAGCAATACAATAGTTTTCGAGCTGATCTGCCTGCTCTCTCGCTTTGTTCTTAGTGATTTCAAGCGGAAATAAGAACTCTGTTTTCACGCAGCGAAATACCGCCTCATACCGCCAATTTCCTTTTATGACATCCAAGCTCGAACGAATCAATTCAATGAGCGGATGATACTGCATCGATTCATTTCCATCAATAAAAAAAGGAATGTCGTAATCTCGAAAAACCTCTTTTAACGTATCTTTATAGTCGTCTACATGCCTCGCTACAATCGAGATATCTCGGAGTCTGAGTCCTTTTTCTCTCACTAAATCAAGGATGTCTCTCGCTACTCCCTCAATTTCAGCTCGTTTATTTGCACTTTTAGACACTGTGAGATGAGGGGTGTTTTCCTGATATGGCTGTACTGGCCGCTGCTCATATTGGTGTTCTAAATAAGCAAGATCTTGTGTATAAAGGTGCCGATGATTTCTTTCAAAAATGGTTTCAGAAATGTCAGCTCCGCACTCTTTAGCAAGCTGATAGAGCTGGAAATACGTTTTACCTGTCATACGAAATAAATCAAGTTCATTTGGCTGCCTATCATGATAGGATCGATCTACTGTGAAAGCCGCAGTTATTTTTGCTGCATGGAGCAAGAGCTGTTCAATGACAAGAAGCTGCTGCGGTGTAAATTGATAAAAACCATCGATATAAATGTGTGCTCCTTTTATTTCTTCAGCTGAAGGAATTTGCTGGGCAAGAAGAGTCAAATAGTCTTCTGAGTGCACATATTCATCTTGTAAATGCTCCTCCATCTGCTGATAAAGAACATGGAGATCATGCAATTTTTCGGCTGCCCGTCTTTCTTCTGTATACTCTGAATGCATGCTCTCCACTGAAATTTTCTCAATATCCTCAGGCAGCATACAGTATCTTTTGAATTCAGCCATCGTTTTTTCGATTTGCTCCACAAACCCTGGCTTATCACTGGCTTTTTTGAATACTTTAAACTTGTCTTTCTGCTCTTCAATCACTTTTCTTAAAAGCATTTGAATTCCTGTGCTTGTCACAAATTGCCGGTTCGCTCCACCAGTCTGCTGTAAAATAGACCAAGCAAGACGAGTAAAACTAAAAACTTTAGCTCTGATCATTCCACCGGCTTCAGACGTTTTCGCAAGCTCATATTCCATTAAAAATGTCATTTGATCCGGGACTAAAAAAATGATTGGCGGACCCAACGGATCAAGCCGAAGCTGTTCTTTGATTTCCTCTAAGATTGCAGTCGTTTTTCCACTCCCCGATCTGCCTGCTAAAAACTGAATCTCCACGTTCCACAACACCTTTCTTATGTACTCATATTCTAGCGAAAATAAAGGTAAATAGCTATTTTCCGATCACGTTCCCATTCTCCTTTCTGAAAAAAACATAGGCACCTTTCCTCACTCTTTTCATATCATAAACCATCATGAACATAAAGGAGGCTGGCAATATCATGTATTACGGTTACTATGACTACTCGCCTTATGACATGCGCCAAAACACAAGAATCATTTCAGACCTTGAGAAGGCGATCAATGGTGAATATTCTGCGATCCAGTGCTACGAAAAACTTGCCCAAAAAGCAAAAAATCCTGAAGCAAAAAAGATCATTCAAGAAATACGTCAGGATGAAGTCAGACACTATCAACTATTTTCAAAGCTATATTATTCTTTAACAGGTAAAAATCACAAACCAAGCATAACAGAACCTTGTCCAGACCAATTCAGAGAAGGGCTTCTGTTTGCCTTTAAAGATGAACAAAAAACGGTTGATTTTTACTTAAGCGTATCAGACTATGTCCGAGATCAAGGAACAAAAGAGCTAATGAAACGTATCGCTCAAGATGAGCAGCAGCACGCTGTATGGTTTCTATATCTTTTAACGCACCATGTATCATAGATAGTCCTATTTTAATAGGAGAGCGTATGTTCCGTCAAAAGATGAAATCGATATTTCGTTCATTCAAACTGTCAAAGAAAGCGCTAAATGTAGCAAAGCCTCCCATCCCTTCCTCATTTTCAAACGAGAAAATGAGAATTCGATCATTAAAAAAACTCCTCTGCCACAAAGAGCAGAAGGAGTTTTTATGATCTTTTAATGAAATTTTGCTTCATTGCTTTGCTGCTGATGCTTGAGAATCCCATCAATTGATAGCAGCTTACTGCCGCTGAGAGTTAAATAAAGCGCCATGACGAGAAGCGAAAGTTCAAATTCATAACCACCTACAAATCCTCTAGAAAAACCAACAGTGATAATTGCTACTGCCATAATTGGTACAAATAATGCTGCGATAACTCGAGTTCCTAGACCTAAAATCAAGGCGATACCACCGACCAGCTCAATTGTCTTCACAATATAAGCCATAAATTCAGGTACACCGATTTGCCCGAAGAATGCTGCTGTACCTCCCAGCCCTCCTTGATATGCCTGAAGCCCATGTAAAAAGAAAATAATCCCTAAAATAACGCGTACAAAAAGTGTTCCTATTTCTTGATTTGTTTTCATATAGTGATTTCCTCCTGTTTTTACACTACACAATGTAATGTTAATAAGTAAAAAAATTAGTAATTAAGGTTGAGCATTATCATCAAGATCACCATCAGAATGGCTGAAGTGACGATTGGAATCATTGGTACATTAAAAGGAATATTGTAAGTTGGATTTAAGATTTTTTGTATTCTTAAATTCAATGCCCGATCCCCAAAGGACACCGCAAACTTTGTTTGTTTTTGAAACTGGGTTCTTTTTTTAACCAGTTTCAAAAGGGCCTGCCCTACTCCAAGCTCAGTGCCTGTCTTCTGAATGGCATAGTCATCTGCAATCACTTCACGAAAAACAGAGTAGCTTTGTCTCATATGCTTTAACACTGGAATGTACCAAATGACTTTTGTGAGCATTGAGAACATAAAAGCCTTCAAAGGATCATAGCTGTATTTGTGATGCAATTCATGATGAACTACAGCGTCAATCTCTTCTTCATCCAGCATGTCCATGAGAGCTGTTGATAAATAAACCTTTGGGTGAAGCATCCCCATTGCAAAAGCAAGCGGTTCATGACAATGAAATACAATGATATCGTTTTGATATTTCTCTGACAGAGATTCGGTTGACGGTTGTTCGACTGCGAGCATCATATGTCGTTTGAATTGAATGTACTTTCTGATTTGCTGTGCCATATAGAAAATCGCAAAACCCAATGTGGAAAGGACTAAGGCATCCAGAAAGTATTTTAAAGGAGTGAATCCATAGAATTCGAGCACAGACTGGCATACATGAATCAGATTATATGCTTGATTCCAGCCAAAAAAGCTTGAAAGCACATAATACCCCATCTGATAAAAAATCGTTAGACCAATCAATACACCGCCTAAAAACAGTAGACTCGACTTCATTTTATTCATTTTGCTGCTCCTCTTTTTTAGACGCTAGCCTTGCTTCAAGCACTTTGAGCAATTCAGGGTCAGCACTTTCAATTGCATCCACCATATGATTCACTGCCAGCGGACCGAAATCGTCCATCAATCCTTGTGTAATCCATTTTGTTTGCTCATTTAGAAATTCTTCTTTTGTTAAAATAGGATTATAAATAGATGAGCGCCCTTTTGTTTTTTTCTCCACAATTCCCTTTTCGGTTAAGCGGTTCAGCACAGTCATCACTGTGTTGAAATTAATCGGCTTCTCATCTGACAGCTTTTGCTGCACCTCTTTAATCGGCATATCCTCACCATCATAAAGGATCTCCATAATTCTCCCCTCTAAAGGACCAAAAAAGCGATTCAATCCCTTTTCATTATATTTAAAAGAAGGAATTTTCATGTTATCACCTCACACTAAGTAGTGTAGTGTAATTGAAAATGATAGTCAACTGATAACAAAAATAGGGGAAAATCGTTGTATATTGACTTTGTTTTTGGTAAAAATTATATCTTTCTTTATAAAAATGTACTAATCATTTAGTGATAAGATAATCTTATGTAAATGGTGAAAAAATTCGTATTTTATTTATAGAGACTTTTGTATTATAGTGAAGTTAACAACATTTCACTTACTGAACAAACATATAGGAAGAAGGTTTACATGTAATGAAACAAGGCCTTCGAACCGATCTCATTCTCATTGCGACAAGCGGTTTAGGTGGATTTCTTTTGTCTTTAACAGGTATGTCTATTGGCTGGATGGTAGGTACATTAATCACCGCAGCTTTTATTGCGATGCGCCGCCCCACCCTGTTTCAGCGTAAAGGAACCAGCACCTTACGTATTCACAGCAGATGGCTGCTCCTTGGTCAATTCATTCTCGGAATCGAACTCGGACAGAAAATGAATATGAAGGTCCTTCACATTTTCGCTGAAAATTGGCTCCCTGTGAGTTTCATGCTCATCTTTTCTATTCTACTGGCGATGTTCTCAGGCTTTGTCTTATGGAAGCTGAGCAAAACCGATATGCTGACAAGCTTTGTTGGAACTGCCCCCGGCGGTTTATCCGCTATGCCGGGGATTGCCCAAGAGGTGGGAGCCAATACAGCTGTTGTGAGTCTCGTGCAAACGATACGTGTATTAATGGTTGTACTCACTATCCCCTTTACAGTGTTTTATTTGAATACAAAAAACCAAGCGGATGCGGCTGTAGTTACGCAAGGGAGCGCTTTTTCTTCGGGCGTTTTCACCCTTTCAAACATCTCTTGGGCGGCTACGCTTATTTTAGGTGCCTGGCTCATGTCACGCCTAGCAGTTCGTCTTCATTTTCCTGCTCCTTGGCTGATCGGCAGTATGCTAGGCGTCGCAGCTCTTCAAGTTGGTGCGGGTGCGTTCATAGGTTATGATTTGATTCCTTATTGGCCGGCACAAGCGAACATTGTGTCTCAAGTATTTCTAGGTGCAACCATCGGTTCAAAAATGAATAAACAGATGTTTGTCGGGCTAAAAAACACTCTCATTGTGGCTGTCGTCAGCTCAGCTGGACTCATTGCTGCGACTGTCCTCAGCTCTATTGCCATCGCTGAGATCACAGGTATTTCTGTCATTACAGCCATTCTTGCTTTTTCGCCTGGCGGTATTGCAGAGATGGCAACAACAGCAGTCACACTGCACGAGGATTCTACCTTTGTTGTGGCTGTACAAGTCGTCAGAATTATTCTCGTCATTGCAATGCTGCCACCGTTTTTCCGGTTCTTACATCATGTATGGGCAAAAAGGCAGCCTGATTATAAAGCCGCAAAATAAAAAAGAGACGCTTTGCATATGCAGAGCGCCTTTTTTTATTCGCTGGTATTCCTTTTGACACCGACAACTTGATCCTTTGAAATGGTGCCAAAATGCCGGCTGTCGAAGCTATGTATTCGGTTATCTCCGACCACAAAGTAATGATTGCTTTTAATTTTATCGTCTCCTGTGATGGCTTTCAGCTGAAAATCCCCTGTTAGAACGTTCCCCATTTTATGTTGTTTCTGCTCTTTTAAATAAGGTTCCTTCTTTTTTTCACCATCGACAAATAACTGATCATCTTCATACTTGATCGTTTCTCCTGGGAGTCCAATGACACGCTTGATCAAGATTTGATTTTTAGGTCCGTGAAATAATACATAATCAAACCGGCTAATTTTCGTGAGTTTTGGCGAGAACTTATTGATTAATAATTCTGTTCCATCTGTAAAAGTTGGGTCCATACTAACCCCTTCTACTTTGTATGTGACAAACATGAAATTCTTTACTTGGAACAATAAGACGATGCCTGTAATAATCATCAACCATAGCAATGGCTTCTTTTTCATTAAGAGCCTCCTTTGTCCTCACGTTTACTCATTCGAATGTTTAACCTATTTTCTACTCTCTTTCCAACATACCATAATACTGCAATAACTAGAACCGCAAAAACACTTCTTAACGGATTCTTAACTAAAGCAGAGAGATCATACCCAATAAAACTAATGATAAAAAGCATGACACACTTACCAGATAAAGTAGCTAATGAGAATTGCCAAAAGCTAATTCTTGATAAACCTGCTACAACATTGACGGCAGCAGAGGGTGTGAAAGGAAAGCAAAGTAAAATAAATAATGGACCAAATCCCCGCTTCTCCACCCAAAGCATTAATTTTTTAATGGAAGGATGCCTGCTAATAAAGTTGAGCATTCTCATTCGTCCAAATTTTCTAATCAGCAAAAAGACAAGAATAGACCCTGCACTTGCGCCAATCCAGGTCAATAAAAAGCCTTCCCACAGGCCGAATGCATTTGCATTTGCTACAGCAAACGCAACGAGTGGTAAAAACGGAAGAAATGCTTCTATTAAAGGGAGCAATATGGCCACAATCGGTCCAAAGGCCTTGTAGCTCTCAAAAAATGATGTGATATTTTCGTGAGTAAATAGGGAAAGAAATGATGTCAACTTGTTTGACTCCTTCAAGGTTTGTCTACTTTTCATTTTACATGGAAAACATAAAAATATACAAATGAATCCCCCCCTTGAGATTATTTGACTCATTCGATATAATAAATAAGAACGTGTGTTCTATTAAGAAAGAAAGCAGGCTTGGACATGACGAGACTATCAAGAATACAGCTTCAGATGATGGAACAGGCCATCTTTCTTCCAATGGTCGTCTCCATCCTCAATCGTGATTTGACTCACTTAAAACAACATCAAACATTTAAACTAAATGAACCATACATTCAGCTAGTGACCTCCGCCTTAAAGGAAGCACAGAAAGCACTTTATGAACTAAAGCAGCATTTACGTAAAGAAAAAATGAAGGTACAGCAAATTGAACACGATGAAGGATTTACAACGTATCTATTTATCATGGATGGCTATGAAGAAAAACATAAATACTTTAATCCTCGTATACGTCACCGGGTAGAGGAACTGCTGACTCGGTATTTTCTTCATCAAGCGAATTGAATTTACTTCATTGTCGCGCTTCTCCATTCAAAGCAAAAAGCCTGCCACAACGGCAGGCTAATGCTTCTTTATGATAATTCAAGCTGTTCTCTCAGCTCTGTTCTTACTTCTTCTAATCCAGCGCCATCTAACTCAAAGTAATACACATTCCCAGGCTGATAATCATGGCCCTTTAGCTGAATGGTATCCACTGATTTCAATGAGCTCAATAACGGGAAAAGGCCGATAAACTGCTTCATGGACAGATTGGTTGAAACATTATCACCAAGTGTATCAATGATATTGTCATAGGATGGGATCGAAGAAATGGATTTAGACTTTTCAAAGATGGCTTGAAGTGCTTCCATTTGGCGCTTCCCGCGCATGAGGTCACTATCTGCCTTTCTCGTTCTTACAAACGCTAATGCTTCTTCACCATTTAACGTATGTGTTCCTGTTTGCACATGAACTTTCCCTTTTGAGTCCTTTTCCATTTGTTTTGCGATACCTTCATCTTCAATCGTGACGTCAATTCCGTTTAGCTCATCTACAATGTCTTGAAACGCCTTAAAGTTCCCTGAAATCACATAGTCTACAGGGATGTTCAGCAAATTTTCGACCGTTTTGACTGACAAATCTGCACTTCCAAACGCATGGGCGTGGGCGATTTCATCATATCCTCTTCCTGGTATATCAACATAAGAATCACGAGGAATACTAAGGAGCTTGATGGTTTTCTCTGTCCGGTTCACCGCCGCCAGTAAGACCGCATCACTTCGTGCTTCGTCTACCGTTTCACCTGGACGGCTGTCAATTCCAAGCAAGAGCACCGAGAAGCTGTCCTTTCCTGGATCAAAAGCTTTTACACGCTTTTGCGAGGTCTCTCCTCTTTCTAATGACACTTGCGCCTTATCTGACGCTTTTGAAATTTTATAGTAGGCATATCCTGTGACGGATACTGCCATCACCATGACAAAAGCCATGATAAACAGCACTGCTTTCACCCAAGGTCTCAGCCTTCTTTTGGATCTTGTTTTTGCTCTAGTTTTTTCCTTCATCCTTTCCGAACCCTCACTCTATCTTAGTCTATCAATGTAGGTTCCACTATAACATATTTTGATGAAAGTTTCCTACACGCAACTTATTTTTATGAACCCACGATTAAAAACTTGTAAAACTCAGATAACCCATGCTTTTCTGCTGGTAGTGTTCTTTTTAAATGATTCCGTGTAGTTAGCATTGTCTATCCATATCATCGCAGGTGAGAATCAGAAAAAAAGCAACCTCTAATGTCGGCTGCTTTTTCACCATTATTGAATGCTCACTTGAAATTGTCCCTTCAATTCCTCTTCTGCTTCTTGAAATAACTGCTTTACGTTTTCTGCATATTCGCCAAGAGCGTCCTTGCTCGTGTCAAAATTCACCCATGTCAGCTCTACTGGCAGATTTACTTCTCCTGTCAAACAGTCCCATAGGGCATCAAGATTTTTCCCGTAGTAGTCAGGAAGGTGTAAAACTGTTTTTAGTTGGTCATGAAGCTCTTCTTGCGACCTGCACGATGCACCGTCCAGCTGCACTTTTTTCATGTCATCTTCCCCTCTCATGCCTTTATTTTAAACGAATGGAAGGAAAAAGAGAAAGCAAGACTCCTCACTTTTGTTTCTTGACACTTGAGATCAAAAGGATGAGACAAGTTGCCAAAACGACCAAGAAAAAGACGGTTAACACCATTTGGGTTCCGTACAAATCAGCGAAAAATCCGACAAAAACACTTGGAAGACCCAGACCTAAATAGGCAAATAAATAAAACCCTGCAACGGCTCTAGCTGCTTCCTTTTTTCCCCTCTCGACAATCAGCTGAAGACCACCTAAATAAGTAAATCCATAGCAGGCCGTACCCGCAAGCATCGTTCCGGCAAGCACAAGGATGATGGATCCGCTATTTGCTCCAATTAGCAAGAGGCCGTATCCGCATGGAAGACAAATAAATCCGGCGAGGAGCGCTGCTGTGCTATTCATTTTGCGAACAAAAGGCTGCATCAGGACACCTGCCATATTAATCAAAAATAGTGCCGGCCCTACCCATAATTCATATCCATTTAATTTAAGCTGTGCTGGCAAAACCGAAATCACAAGGCCGCACACCGACCACGCGACAGCAATCGCTGCATTCGCAGGCATTGTTCCTTTTGGAAATGTTGGCATGTTCATCATCGGTTTACCTGAATCTCCTTGTACAGGCGGAACGAAAAAGAAGACACCCACAATCGTTAGGATTAAAAAGCCCAGCACAATCCAATAGCTAAGCGGCGCAAGCGTCATATGCTGAAAAGAAAGAAGTGCCGTAAAAAGAGCACCGCCCCCAAAGCCAACCGAACTGCATAACGCAATAAACGTTGGAATCCAGTTTGACTTTTCTGGATATAAAGCAATCAAATAAGCGGTGCATGTGCCAACACTCAGGCCAAGCCCCACCCCTTGTAGCAGCCGGGCCAAAAAGAGCATCTGAATGGTAGGATGTACGATCATCAATAAGGTAGCACATAATGAAAAACTAAGTGCGACCAATAAAACCGGTTTACGTCCAGCCCGGTCAGATATCCCCCCCAAAAAAAGCAAGACTGGAATCAGTCCGAAGACATATGCTGCAAATACAAGGGCTGTCGCCGCTTTTCCGTACCCTGCTTGTTCGGCATACAACGTATAAAGGGGCACCTGCAGATTTACTGCGGTTGTAATCATAAAAAGACCAAATAAAACGAATGTAAATGGAATGATAGATAGGTGTGTAGTGTCTTCTTTAGATGCAGGGATCATTTCACTCTCTCCTTTAGTCATAAGCATATGAGAACAGTGTACACACATTTTGGCTTACTTCCTATATCCAAAAATGATACTATTGACCACTCCATATTTCCGTGTCATCATCATGTTATATGTGACAATGAGAGAAGGTGTCCGATGTATATTTATTTAGACCGCTCAAGTACGACCCCGCTCTGGCAGCAAATCGTGACTGGGATCATTCAACAAATTCATTCCAAAAAACTGAATCCTCATGATCAGTTAACACCGACACGCGTATTAGCACAGGAGCTCAATGTATCAAGATCAACAATACAACTTGCTTATGATGAACTGCTGGCAAGAGGTTATGTCAGCACATCTAGACGAGGCGGTACGAAGGTCATTTCGAGTGATCACTATGCGGCCTCCGCCCCCCATCAAGGTGAGCCTCCTTTTCCTCTTCCGGTAAGACCACACTTTCAAGAGGCGGAGAAACAAATGAACCACTGGCTGTCGGCCAATCAATTTCATGAAAAGCTTGATATTGATTTTCGTCATCAGGAACCAGCCATCGACGAACATTTCCAAAACATATGGAAACGCTCGCTCATGAAAGCATTACAGCGATTAGAGATGAAAGATTGGGGCTATTCCTCCCCGCATGGTTTATGGGAAGTACGTTCAGAAATACGCCAATACTTATCTGTAGAACGAGGCATTGATGTAGAAGAGGATCAAATCGTATTAACAGGAGGCACGCAGCAAGCCATTGATTTGATTTCACAGGTATTACTCAAAAAAGGCGATACAGTAGCTGTTGAAGATCCAGGCTTTCCTGGAGCAAGGCTTTCATTTATGCATCGTGAAATGAACATTTATCCCGCGCCCGTCGATGAAGAAGGAATGATGGTGAATACATTACCACGAAGAACAAAGCTGATTGCAGTGACACCCTCCCATCAGCGTCCAACCGGTGTATGTATGAGTGTGAGCAGAAGGCAGCAGCTGCTAAAATTTGCTGTCAGCCATCAGTCTTATATACTAGAGGATGATTTTGATGGAGATTATCGTTATCATGGCGGACCGCTTCCTTCCTTATTTTCAGAAGCACCCGACCATGTGATTTATATCTTAAGCTTCTCCAAAGTGCTGGCACCCGGCATCCGCCTTGCTGCCATTATCGGCTCTAAAGCCGTCATAAAAGAAATCGCTTCCTTGCAATCACTCATTCAAAGACAGCTGCCCATTATGGAACAGATCACACTCGCCTCTTTTTTCAGAGAAGGAGACTTCACGAGATATGTCAGGCGAATGAGACAGCTATATAAAAAAAGACAGGCTGCCATGATGGATGCCCTTTTAACACAACAATTTGACAAGCACTTTCATATTTATGGAACAGATACGGGTCTTCATGTCTTTTTAGAAGGAGCACCAGACTTTGACGAAAAAGGCAGTATTGAGGCAGCAAAAGCAGCAGGTATTGGCATTTATCCATTAAGTCCTTATTGTTTTGAGAGCAATCGAAAGGGATTACTGCTAGGCTTCGCCTGTACGGACGAAAACATGATCCAAGAAGGTGTGCGCCGCTTAAAGCAAATACTTTATATGTAAAAAAGCTTGGAAGTCCGCCTTCCAAGCTTTTTTACGTTGATTGCTGAATACGGCCGACTTCTTCAATAAATGCAGTTGCCCTCTGCAATCCATCTTGCAGATGATGAGTAGCGGAAATAAACAGCTTTTCTTGATCTGGGCGCTTTAATAGCTGCTCCACCTGACCAATTCCTTTTTCAAATGAATGAAGACCTGTCTTTAACTGTTCATCTGCCTCTTGATACGCGGCTGGAACTTCTTGATGAGCAAGCCCCTTTTGAATCACATGATCAAAGGCTTTCGTCGCCTTTTTCAATTTTTTATTTACTTGGATCTTTCCCTGTCCATCTGAAATAAATTGGTCGGTCATGTTCTCATAAGCTTCATTTAACTCATCCATATAACGCTGAACCCATTGTTCATACGCAGCTTCTTTTGTGTCTTGTTTTGAAGGCGATTGACCTGCTTGCTGGCAGGCTGCTAGTAAGGTCACTGTCAAAGTGAACAGCAGAATCAATTGCGATTGTTTTTTCATACAGAGCCTCCATTTCCTATTCCCATTCGTTCATATCGGTCAAAATAGGAGGATCCTTTACCACATACGAACACTTTACAAGAAATGATTTCTTTTATTGTAACAGACGGCTCGTGTCACTTCTGTGATTTATGAGGAATTGCTTGAAAATACGTCTAAGGATCCACATTTCCCTGTCATTTATTTGGTGAACAGTCTACCGATACACTCTTTAGACGACTGGATATATGGATTTGGTTTCAACAAATTCATGGTCATGGTGGATGTTTTCGTGTCATCATGATGATGCCTCATCAAAGTCGCTTTGTCCTGTTGATTTATTGAAGTTTACCTTTACAAGCAATTTCAAGCTCTTCGACTACTTCACCATCTTGGATGAGATAGGCTTTTTCATGGAGATTGACAGCAGGACAAATATGATTTGGAATGATTTGCACCTTCTCACCGATCTGGACAGTCTGACGGAAGCCTTCGTGATAAATGATGGCATGCTCATCAAATACACTGGAAACAAATACATCATCATAGCCTTTTACTTTGCCTAGTCCTTTTGTTTGTGTCAGCCCTTTTGTACGGGTTTGAGCCGTGAGCCCTTTGGCTCCAACATCTGTAATGACACGAGTCTTTGTTGGCTTACTAATGACTGTCGTCAGGACGGCTGCTGCGCAATATGAAAAAGTGCCGATCACATTGGACTGAGAGGCATCCATGAAAATGTAAGTACCAGGTCTGATTTCGGTGACTCCCTTCGGAATATCAAATTGAAATAAGAACGGCGGCGTTGATCCTATGCTCACCACCTCTAGCAGCATGCCTGCTTCTTTTGCAATCTGTGCAAACCGAAGCGTTCGATTCACAGCGTCTTCATATAATGTCTGACAATGCGCTTTACTTTCCGCCTTGTATGTGTGACCATCATGAGAAAAAATCCCTTTTAAATGAACAAAGTCACATGTTTTTATCGCCTGCAAGATTTGACAGAAATCACTCTCTTCAATGACACCAGACCTCTCTTCTCCAACTTCTATCTCAATTAAAACCTCCGCTTTTTTCTCTGCTCCTCGAAAAACCTCTTCAATTTGATGCACATGCTCTACACAATCTATTCCAAATGAAATGTGTATCGACTCTGCCAGCTTTCGAATTCGCTTCAGCTTTGTCTCACCTACAATTTGATTGGCGATAAAAATATCTGTCAGCCCATGCGCTGCCATCACTTCCGCTTCCCCTACTTTCGCTACAGTTAAGCCAGAGGCGCCCATCTCCTCCTGCACCTTCGCAAGACCAGGTGTTTTATGTGTTTTCGTATGAGGACGCAGTTTGACTTGCTGACGGTCCGCATATTGCTGCATAGCAGCTAGATTCTCCATCATCACCTGTTTATCAATTAATAGCGCTGGTGTATCTAGTTCATCATAAGTCATCATCATATCCCCTTCTCTGCTGCTCATTATATAAAATTTTATACATTATATTCAAATTATATAATTTATTATACAATTATCAATGTTTTTTTCTTCGAGAAAGGAAGACGATATAACATAAGGAGCCCAGCGGCTGTACTGCCGCTGGTTTTAGTTAATATCTGTTCCGTAGCTCCCTTAATATAAAATCGTATACAAGGTTGAGCTGTTGTTCCTTTGGATACAGCATAAATTCTTGTTTTTTAGGAAGACCACCATCAAGGCGATCTTGAAATTTCGTTCGGAGATACGCTGTTCTGTGTACCTGACTCTCAAAAGATTTATATGAGACATCGAGTTTGACGGTTTGCTCATTTGTAAAGATGACCACCGTGTCTCCGAGGGATGATTCCTGGAAGGTATGAATGTATTTGTGGGAGATCCAGCCGCACTGAGGACGGTTGGATGAATAGGTTGGGAAGAAATGGATGAGTCAATCACAATGGGAGGCTTATGAGATATTCCTGTTACTTCATATGTTCCCGCTTTTCTGCCTGCATAGCTTGAGCCAAAGAATCTGCAGCTGCGTTCAATAATTTGCAGGGGCTTTAATTCAACGTAAAAGCTTGTCTCTCTTTCTATGACTTTTGAATATACTCTTTTTCCTTCTTCAACTGGAAGGACCGCCATTGTTGTTTGATTAATGACGTATGAATCTAAAGGTGTTTCACTAATTCCTGACACTTCATTTCCTCCTGTGTTAATTTTTGGTTATTTTAGATACTATTAATCTATCACCAACATATAAGAAACGACAGGATTTTTTCAAAATTTATTAAAAATCATTTTTTTATCATGTTATTTAGTTCATTTGATCTATCGAAAAGCCTTTTTTAAAGTTATATCACATCGTGTCGATCGGATAAGAGGTGTCGATTCCGCTCAAAAATAAATTGTCTAAAAATTATAAATTCTTGTTGATTTTTTCTCCACCAATCCATATACTATAAAAAAGGCATCGGGGGGATTCTTTATGAAAGAGAAAAAAACGTATGCTGAGCTCATGAAGTCCCGCAACACCCAAAAAACCGAAGAAAACGGCGTGACGATTTTAGACATCTATATTCAAATGGTTTTAGATGAGGCGCTTTATAAACAGCGCTTAACCTTCCTTAGAGAAGAGATTGATAAGGCACTGGATCAGCGTGATGAAAAGCGATTCAACGACCTGTCAGCTCAATATGCAGAACACTGCTTACACTAATCATGATGATTTTACTTGCGGCAAAGAGACAGCAACTCGTCTCTTTACCGCAAGTTTTTTGTTTATCCATTTAAAATGGTTCCGCCATTTACATGCAGAATTTGTCCATTTATATAAGAGGAGTCTTCGCTCGCTAAAAATAAATAGCTCGGCGCAAGCTCTACTGGCTCACCTGGCCGCTCCATTGGAACATCTCCGCCAAATTCGGAGACTTCCTTTTCCGTAAAGGTCGATGGAATGAGTGGTGTCCAAATGGGCCCTGGGGCTACCCCATTTACTCTGATTCCCTGTTTAATAAGCGATAAAGATAATGATCTCGTAAATGTCACGACTGCCCCTTTTGTAGCTGAATAGTCGATCAAGGTTTCATGCCCTTTATAGGCTGTGACAGATGCGGTATTTATGATACTGCTTCCTTTCTTTAAGTGAGGAAGTACCGCTTTTGTTAAATAAAACATGGCAAAAATATTCGTTTGAAATGTTCGAAGAAGCTGATGCGAGGTAATCTGTTCAATGCTTTTTTGCGGATGCTGTTCCCCGGCATTGTTCGCCAAAATATCAATGGAACCGAAAGCATCCTTCGTTTTTTTGACGACCTCATTTGAAAACGCCTCATCTCCTAAATCACCTGCAATTAAAATAGCGCGGCCTCCCGCCTTTTCAATATAGTCCTTCGTTTCCTCTGCATCGCGGTGCTCACTCAAGTAAACAATCGCGACATTGGCGCCTTCCTTCGCAAATAAAACCGAGACTGCTCTTCCAATCCCGCTGTCCCCACCTGTCACTATGGCTGTTTTCCCTGCTAATTTTTTATTCGGCACCTCTCGATCAAAAACAGGTCTTGGATTCATTTTATATTCAAGACCTGGGCGCTCACTTTGATGCTGAGGCGGCAATGTTTTCTTCGGCTGCTTTGTTGACACGTCTGTCCACTCCTTCCTTTTATCTTGTTTATTTTTATGTGTTGGCTATTTTTTTATGTATGTCGAACTAGTTTCCTTTCGAATGTATGTTTTTCTTCATCGAGGAAAAATTATACACAACAAGTGACTAACTGGAGGCGACAATATGGAACAAGAACATAAGGGGTTGGAACAGGCAAAATCGTTATGGATTGCGGATAGTCAAAAGCATTCTTTTCCTGCAGTACATGAGGATCTCACAGCAGATGTCATCATTGTCGGCGGCGGTATTACCGGTATCGCTACCGCGTTTGAAATGACAGAACGTGGGCTGGATGTCATCATCATTGATGCTGATCAACTGCTGCAAGGTACGACCGGACATACGACAGCTAAGATTACCTCACAGCACGATGTATACTACCATGAGCTGATCCAGCAAATTGGAATGCCCAAAGCCCGTTTGTATGTAGAAGCAAATGAGAAAGCAAAAGAGCTGATTCAAGCACGCGTTCAAAAGTACGACATTGATTGTCAGCTAGAAGTCAAAGATGCGTACCTCTATACAAAGGAAGAAAACGGTGTCAAAAAATTAAAAAAGGAATTAGATGCCTACAAACAGCTTGGGATTGATCGGGAATGGAAAACAGCGCTTCCTTTTGATGCTGACATCAAGGCTGCCCTAGCAATGACGCAGCAGGCACAGTTCCATCCCCTTCATTATCTCAATGCGCTCATTGACCAGCTCCTAGAGCGAGGTGTACGTATTTATGAACAGACAACTGCTGTTGACGTGAACGAAGGAAACCGCCCTGCTGTCGTCACCAAAAACGGCCATCATCTGACAGGCCGCTATATCATTTCCTGTTCGCACTTTCCTTTTTATGATGGGAAAGGACTTTATTTCACGCGCATTCACCCAGAGCAATCTTATGTGGTAGCAGCCAAAACAACGAAGCCGCTCCCAGATGGAATGTACTTAGGGATCGACCAGCCTGCTCATTCTTTAAGAACGGCAGAATGGGAGGGTGAGGAAGTGGTGCTCATCGGAGGAGAAGGTCATAAAACTGGACAAGGCGGAGATGAATCTGCTCACTATGAAGGATTAGAAAGTTTTGGAGACGCCACCCTTGGAATTGAAGAGGTGCTGTATCGCTGGTCGACACACGATATGGTGACAATGGATCAAATCCCTTACATCGGCCGCCTGACCAAACACCATCAAAATATCTTTGTTGCGACCGGTTTTAGAAAATGGGGCATGACAACAAGCCATGTCGCAGCTACTCTTATCGGTGATTTGATTGAAGGAAAATCGAATCCATCCGAATCCATTTTTACGCCATCAAGGCCTGTTTCTGATTCTTTCGTCAAAGATTTCGTTAAAGAAAACAGCAATGTCGCAGCCAAGCTGATCAGTGGTAAATTAAAACGAACCGATCAAACCATTGATGATTTAAAGCCAGGTGAAGGCGGTATTGTCTCTTATGAACATAAAAAATGCGGTGCCTTTAAATCAGAGGACGGGAACATTTTTCTTGTCGATACAACGTGTACTCACCTAGGCTGTGAAGTCGCTTGGAATAATAGCGACCGCACGTGGGATTGCCCGTGTCACGGCTCTCGTTTTTCTATTACTGGAGAAGTAGTAGAAGGCCCAGCAAAGAAACCACTAAAAAGGTCATATAAAGAACAGTAAAATTTTACTGATTCCCTTTAAAAAATCCAATATTATCCGATAGATAATATAAAGTCTGATAATTTGTGATGATTATAGGGGGACAAAAACATTGTTATTTAAAAAAGAGAAGAAAAGAAAAAACACTGCTTTTTTCACACAGCAGGACGATGGAATAAAACGTATCAACTTTTCTGACAATACGGATATCGCAAAACAAATCAAGATGATAGATCTGACGCAGCATGACCTATTGATTCTAAAACAGCTCAATCCAATTGTTCAGGACGATATCGCACATATCGTTGATAAATTTTATAAAAATTTAGAAGTTGAGTCTTCCTTGATGCATATCATTCAGGATAATAGTTCTGTCGAGCGTCTGAAAAAAACACTCCGCATTCATATTAGTGAAATGTTTGCAGGTGTGGTTGATGAAGCCTATGTGGCAAAACGAATTAAAATTGCGCAAGTTCATTTACGGATTGGCCTTCAGCCTAAGTGGTATATGGCAGCATTCCAGGATCTTCTGCTATCGATTATGGATTTATTTGCTCAGCATATCCAAGATTTCAAAGAATATCAGACAGCAGTGAAAGCGACGACGAAAATTTTAAATTTAGAACAGCAGCTTGTCCTTGATACGTTCCAAAATGAATATTCTAAAATTCGTGATGAAGCAGAACAGCAGCAGCAGGAGCTCCATACAAAGATCACAGAAACATCAAATTCACTTGCTTCTCTCTTCTCTAACACAACAAATGCAGTGGACAAGCTTGTATCAAAATCTGATGAGATGGCAGACATGTCACAAGCTGGAACGCAAATTTCAGCACAGGTTGAGGAAAAATCGATCGGCGGTAAAAAAGAATTAGAAATTCAACAAACACAAATGAACCAAATTGATGGCAGCATGACAAAGATTGAAACAGAAATTAAGCGTTTAGAAGAAATCGCAAAACAGATTGAACAAATCTTTGGGATTGTCACAGGCATTGCAGAGCAGACGAACTTGTTATCTTTAAATGCTTCCATCGAATCTGCACGAGCAGGCGAACACGGAAAAGGCTTTGCTGTCGTCGCAAACGAGGTTCGTAAATTATCAGAGGACACAAAGAAAACGGTGTCAACCGTATCTGAACTTGTCAACAATACCAATTCACAAATCTCCATTGTGTCTCAGCACATCGGAGACGTGAATTTACTCGTGACAGATAGTAAAGAAAAAATGACTCAAATCAATTCGCTCTTCGATGATATCGTCAGCAGCATGAACTTAAGCAAAAATCAAAATGGAAAAATTGAAATAGACCTTCAAACCTTCCTAAACGAACTGAAGGAAGTCAAACAAACGGTGTCTCAAGTTGCCAGCTCAGTCGAATCCTTAACAAGTCTCACAAATCGCTAATCCAGTCTTTTTTCTTCTGCTTTAGTATAATAGAAGAAAAGATAGAAAAGGCGGGATTTGATTGACAACAATTTGCCTAGTCAGACACGGGGAAACAGATTGGAATGCAGCGAAACGAATTCAAGGACGAACAGATATCCCTTTAAATGATACTGGTAAATGGCAGGCTGAACAAACGGGCCTTTATTTAAAAGATGCCCATTGGGATGTTGTCATTTCCAGTCCACTTACAAGGGCAAAAGAAACAGCACATTTGATTTTAAAACATGTAGATGCGCCTCTTGTCATCATGGATGATTTCATTGAACGTGATTATGGCGATGCTGAAGGCATGTCATTTGAGGAGCGCCAAAAGCTGTTTCCAAATAAACAGTATCCAAATATGGAGCCGCTTGAGACAATTCAAGATCGAATGGTAGAAGGCATTGAGAAAGTCAGAGCAGCCTATCCGAATCAACAAGTCCTGATCGTGGCACACGGCGCTGCCATCCATGCTTTACTCACCACCTTAGCGGATGAACATCTTGGTCTTGAGAACACGAGACTCGTCAATGCTTGCTTAAATTATGTGGAATGGAAAGATGGTAAATGGAAGGTGCTTGATTACAATGTGGTCAGCCATTTAACTCAATCCTCTCCTACTTAAAGAACCTGTTATGTAAACAGGTTCTTTTTAAATGACAAAAACAATGATAAAATAATATTTTTTTATATCGAAATTCGAAATAGATGCTAGACGTTTCTACCTATTTTAAGGCTTTTCGTGTATCGAATATTTCTCCGGAAATGGATCATAAGAAAAAAAGCACACTTCCTTTTTAATAGATAACCGCTGAAATAGTAGAATAAACATATTTTACCATCATTTCCAAGTGACTTAATTCCCCAATTTTCGCTAGGACTTTCACAAAAATTCAGGTCTACTCTTATTTGCCTACTTCCATTAAACTGAATATACAGAATAGTCAAACGGATCATTCTTATAGACTACGGATGATTATTCTGAAATAAAAAAAAGGGATGTGGATTGTGCGTGAAAAAGAAAAATGTGATGACAAGTGTTTTATTGGCTGTCCCTCTTTTGTTTTCAGCAGGGTTTGGAGGCTCCATGGCAAATGCCGAAACGGTCTCAAAGTCAGATAGTGAAAAGAGCTATATTGTTGGCTTTAAAGCCTCTGCCACTACAAACAGCTCTAAGAAACAAGCCGTCACTCAAAATGGTGGAAAACTAGAAAAGCAATATCGTCTCATTAATGCCGCACAAGTAAAGATGTCCGAACAAGCCGCAAAAAAACTTGAACATGACCCTAGCATTGCTTACGTAGAAGAAGACCACAAAGCAGAAGCATATGCACAAACCGTCCCTTATGGAATCCCTCAAATCAAAGCTCCCGCTGTACACGCTCAAGGTTATAAAGGTGCTAATGTCAAAGTAGCTGTCCTTGATACGGGCATCCACGCTGCACACCCTGACTTAAATGTTGCAGGCGGTGCCAGCTTCGTCCCTTCAGAACCAAATGCCACCCAAGACTTTCAATCACATGGAACTCACGTAGCCGGAACGATCGCTGCCCTTGATAACACAATTGGTGTTCTTGGGGTCGCTCCAAGTGCTTCCCTATATGCTGTTAAAGTATTAGACCGCTATGGCGACGGACAATATAGCTGGATCATTAGCGGTATTGAATGGGCAGTAGCCAATAATATGGATGTCATCAACATGAGCTTAGGCGGACCAAACGGTTCAACAGCTCTTAAAAATGCCGTTGATACAGCGAATAATCGCGGAGTCGTTGTTGTGGCGGCTGCAGGTAACTCAGGTTCCACTGGTTCTACAAGTACAGTTGGCTATCCAGCAAAATATGATTCTACCATTGCCGTTGCCAATGTAAACAGCAGCAATGTCAGAAATACGTCTTCCAGCGCAGGTCCTGAATTAGATGTTTCTGCACCTGGTACTTCTATTTTAAGTACTGTACCAAGCAGTGGATACACTTCCTATACTGGAACGTCTATGGCGTCTCCTCATGTAGCAGGAGCAGCAGCGCTTATCCTTTCTAAGTACCCGAACCTATCAACTTCTCAGGTTCGTCAGCGCTTAGAAAACACAGCAACACCGCTTGGTAACTCCTTCTATTACGGAAAAGGGTTAATCAACGTTCAAGCGGCTTCTAACTAAAAAAGAATAAATAAAATCCGGCTGATGCAGCCGGATTTTATTTATTGCTTCCTCGATGTTTCCTCTTTTTCCGCTGCTTTTTCCATCTCCATAATTCTCTCCATCATCGTTGGGTGCCCGTAGCGGAAGACCTTCACTAAAAGTGGTGGATTCACCTGAGACAGCCCTGATTTTGCAAGTTTTTGAAAAGACGTCACCCCTGCCTCTCCGTCTTTTGTCAGGTTGATCGCATACTCATCTGCTGCACGTTCTTGATGTCTTGAAACTGCATTTGTAAAAGGTGATGCTGCAAATGACAGCATCGATACAATCATGAGAAGAAGCGGAAGAGCGGCGATATCGCGCGGCTCCCTCAGCCGAAATAGAACTGCTCCTTTGCGATAGAAATAAAAATAGAGACGGTCGATTGCAAAAAATCCCGCAAGCGACAGTACTAAATATCCTGCTAATCCTATATAGACATGCTTCATGACGTAATGTCCCATTTCATGCGCCATGATAAATAAAATTTCGCGATCTTTCAGCTTTTGCAGTGTCGTATCCCATAACACAATACGCTTATTTTCACCAATCCCTGTGACATAAGCATTCATCGTGTTCGTTTTCTCAGACATATTGACCTCATATACATGATCTGCCGGGATATGAGCTTTGTCTGCAAGCGTTAAGATCTTGTTCTCAAGAGCTTGATCCTTTAGTGGATAAAAACTGTTATATAACGGATCAATAACGACTGGCTGTATAAAGAAGAGAAATAGTGTGAATGGGACTGTCAGACACCAAGCATACAGCCACCAGCGCTTTCTTCTTTTTTGAATAAGCCAAAAGAATATAATTGCACATAGGGCAAGAAGCGGATATTGAATCCAGAAATCTAGAATTTGATCTTTCAACCAGCTTGCCGTACTTTGAGCAGATACTCCGTAGTGCAAAGACAGCTGATAGCCAATCCACTTAATGGGAAGCGCAATTAGCATTGTCAAAAGCGACAATACAAACACATATACAAGTTTGCTTAAAAATGTAAAACGAGCTGCTGCCAGACTCCAGTCTGCTAATTTTCGTGAAAACCCTAAAATGAGCAGAAGAAAAAAGACATACCAATCTAATGGAATTGTCATGAAAAACAGCAAGTTACGTATGTTCGAGAAATTCTCGCTGATGACAAGCTCATGGCTTGTCATAAAGGTATGCGGATCTGCACTTGTTCCTTTTACACTGTCAGGAACCGATGCATCCCCAAATAGAAACAAATAAGAATAAATAAAAAGACCGTACAATATGTATGCTACCGTTGCAAGAGCTACCCATTTACGTCCTCGCACAGGTCAGCCTCCTTTCCATCCCTTTCTCTATTCTAAGCATCCATTCTTTTGTTTAGAACCTGTCTCATGTGGCTCCATCATAGCATGCCCTATCTGAAAAAGCTTTCACGAAAAAAATGATTATGCTACTCAAAAATCGGAGATGCTACATATAAAATAGTGAGTTGGAGGATCGAAATGAAGAAAATCCTTGCAGGAGTTGTGATCTTTGGACTTTTACTTATTACCTTCTTTTATGTATTCAGCCGGACGAGCGACATCTTTGATGAGAATCGAGCAGAAAAATTGCTCCTTTCATCTGAAAACGAGTCCATTTCTTATGAAATAGATGATAAGGACACAGCAGAAGATTTAATAGAAGAATTAAACAAAGGCAAACAAACAAGCAATCATCTCAAAAAAAATTTAAAGAAACCAGATTATATCGCCAAGGTGATGTACGGCCGAACAAACGGCACCACCTTTCAGCTTTGGACAAACCGTTCGCAGGTTGTTTTTTTAGTAGATGGGACTTATTATGAGCTGAATCAAAAACAGTCTCATTCTTTTCAGAAACAGTTAAAAGAAGCTATTCAAAAGAGCTGAAATTTTATCTCTTTGTCTTCTGAACAGTGTTATAGAACCTGTACACACTAAGGGAGTCTCTTCATAAGAGAGACTCCCTTTTCTTATTTACTTTCCTCTGCTTGATACTTTTCCTTTAGTGCTCTTCTTAAAATTTTACCTGTTGTGTTCTTTGGAATATCATCTATGAAATGGATCGTTTGGGGCTGCTTATATTTCGCTAAAAAGCGTGAACAATGTGTGATGATGTCTTCTTGATCGATGTGAGCATGTTTCTTAGGGGAAATGTAACAGACGACAGCCTCTCCGGTGTTCGGATCCGGCACACCGATGACAACGGCTTCTGCTACAGCTTCATGTTGATAAAGCACTTCTTCTACTTCTCTTGGATACACATTATAACCGCCAACGAGAATCATATCCTTTTTCCGATCGACAATATAAATGTATCCTTCTTCATCTCTTCTTGCTAAATCACCGGTGTACAGCCACCCGTCTCTAAGTGCAGCTTCAGTATCTTCTGGCATTTGATAATAGCCTTTCATAATGTTGGGTCCTTTTGCTATGAGCTCTCCGACTTCATTTGGACCGACTTCTTCTCCTAGTTCATTCACAATCTTATTCTTCACATTCATAATGTCGGTCCCGACTGAACCGGGTTTTCTCTTTCCATCAAGAGGGTTGAATGCAGTGACTGGGGAAGCTTCTGATAATCCGTAACCCTCCAGCACCGTGACACCAAATTTTTTCTCAAAACCGTGAAGTAAAGCAACAGGCATTGAGGCACCGCCTGATATACAAATTCTCACAGAGGACATCGCTTTTTCATGCCCTTCCTGGCGGTATAAATAGTTATACATGGTCGGAACACCAACAAATAACGTGGGCTTCTCTTTTTCCATCATTCGCAAAAGCTCTGATGGGCTGAAATGCGGCAGGACATAGATGGTCGCGCCATGAATCAATGGCGCATTCATACAAACCGTTAAACAAAATACGTGGAACATCGGCAATGCGGCAATCACCTTGTCCTTTTCATCAATGGATAGGTACTCAGCAACGTCTCTAGCATTTGAATACAGGTTGAAATGAGTCAGCATCGCACCCTTTGGTTTTCCTGTCGTGCCAGATGTAAATAAAATAACTGCCGTATCATCCTGATGAATAGAAGGATGCACGGTCTCTTTCGCATGGCCAGACACAAGCTTTCCAAAGAAGACAAGTTGATCTGATACTTCCTTAAAACTTGATCTGCACGCAGATTCATTTTCTGCACAAATAATCACCCGTTCAATAGACGGAAGCTGTTCGTACACCTGCTCGTACACTGGCAGTAGCTGTTCAGGGGCAACAATGCCTTTTACATTACCTGTAATCAGCATATAGCCAATTTCACTAGGCGTGTATGTTGGATTGATTGGTACTACGACAAGCCCTGCCTTTAAAGCACCAAAAAAAGAAATGACAAAATGCGGTGAATTTCCTAAAATAAGCGCGATATGATCCCCGGCTTGAAACCCTTCGCTCACTAAACCATCTGCAAAGCGCTCGATACTTGTCATGAGCTCCCGGTAGGTCCACTGATTTCCTTCAAAGATCAGTGCGATATCTTCTCCTTTCGTCATCGCCGTCTGCTCTAGATTTTTGATCAAATCCATTCTCCCACCCCTTACATGTCATCAATGAATGAATAACCATTCATTTTATGGCCAAACATTCCTCCTTTCTATTATAATAGACAATTGAAAAAATCCACAAGATCAAATGTAAATCGCTTTCATTTCTTTCAATCAAAAAAGCACCGCTATCTCTAGCCGTGCTTGTCCCTCTTAATAAATCAAATCAAGAAAATCCTCTTTTGATACGTTGCCGAAGTAGTGGCGCATGTCCATATCCTCTAATACGTCGCTGATCGTTTTGCGATCATACTGCTGCCCAATGAGTCTTTTTTCAATATCAGCAATATCCCCTACACCAAAGAAATCACCAAAGATCTTGCAGTCCTGAATCATTCCTTTTTTCACTTCTAATCGAAGATCAATGGAGCCTGCTGAGAATCTCTTAGAATGCTGCAAATTAAATTTCGGCGAACGACCGTAGTTCCATTCCCATTTTTGATATCGATCACGAGAAATCTCGTGAATCTTTTCCCAATCCTTCTCAGTCAACTGATATTGAGGAACATCCCCATTCGTGTCGAAAATGTAGCTTAACAGAATTTTTCTAAATTCTTCTGTTGTCATCTTTTGATCCATTAGTTCACTAATATTGGCAACCCTGCTTCTAATGGATTTAATGCCTTTTGATTCAATCTTTTCTTTTTTCACATTTAAAGCCGAAACAACATGTTCAATTTCTGAATCAAATAGGAGCGTGCCATGGCTGAAAATGCGCCCTCTTGTAGCAAACTGAGCATTTCCAGAAATTTTCCGACCATCTGCCATGATGTCATTTCTGCCACTTAATTCAGCTTTGACGCCTAGTTTTTCAAGCGCCTGAATGACTGGCTCCGTAAACTTTTTAAAATTATGGAAGCTGTCCCCATCGTCTTTTGTGATAAAGCTGAAGTTTAAGTTTCCTTTGTCATGGTAAACTGCGCCACCACCGGACAGGCGGCGGACAACTTTGATGCCGTTGTCTTCGACATACTTTGTGTTGATTTCTTCTATTGTATTTTGGTTCTTTCCAATGATAATCGACGGCTGGTTAATATAGAACAGCAAGTACGTTTCTTCTGGGTCTAAATATTTTAAGCAATATTCTTCAATTGCCAAATTAATCATTGGATCATAATGTTGTTCGTTATCGATAAACAGCATCTCTCTATCTTCCTTCCTTGTTCCATCTAAGCCCTGAATGGGCAAGCTGTATATTGCCAGTATATAACGCCTGTGCTTCATTGACTAGGTCTTTATGACGACCAAAATGGGGCAGGTGGGTGATGATCAGTTCCCCAACATTTGCTTCCATTGCAAGCTTGCCCACCTCTGTACTATTCATATGTCCTGCACTCGATCCGTCCTGTCCAGCGTAGAAGTTGCTTTCAGCAATCAGTAGATCTGCATCCTTGCTAAATGGGACAAATGCCTCCTGATAACTTGAATCTGCTGTATACACCACCACAGCATCCTCTTTCTGAATTCTCATCGCATAGCATTCTGCCGGATGAACCGTTTTCAAAAAATCAATTTGAAATGGACCAATTTGAATACCCTCTTCTGGCTGATAAGCCTTTGCCTTAGTATGTACGTCATCCGCAAGCCGCCCAAATGCTTCTTGATTACCTGTATGTCCATAGATCGGAAGCGGACCGCTGCTTTTTCCTAAATGATATCCCACTAGCTTCGCATATTGGAGTGGTCCGATATCTGCAATATGATCGTGGTGATAATGAGAAAGGAGAACAGCATCAAGTTCTTCTATATCTATGTATTGTTGCAGTTTGGAAAGAACACCACTCCCGCAGTCTACAAGTAGACGAAAGCCATCTGATTCAAAAAGATACCCCGACGTCGCTTCACCAGCGGCCGGAAACCCTCCGTAGCATCCAATGACAGTTAACTTCATCGTCATTTTTCCCTCCTTTTCTAAAAATCCCCTTCTTACAATATACCCATTTTTCATGAAAAAAGCATTCTTCTTGCCTATTGTTACAAAACAGATTGACAATTACTAATCTGTTATAATACAATGATAGCAACAAAGCGTATTGGAGGATGACAAATGCTAGGAAAAATCACAGAGTTTTTTAGAAATTTGCCCTCAAAAAAATGCACAAAATGTGGAAATGATTTAATGGAACAACACGAGTGTTACGGTAATGAATGTGAGGAATGCTCACAAGTAAGTTATCTTAAATAAGGTAAAAAATTCAATTAAAAAGCACTTTTTTCCTCCGTCGTCAGTTGGAGTCAAAAGTGCTTTTTATTTTTTCTGAAAAATAGGTAAAAAGGTAAAACCCTTGGTCTAAAAGGGTTTTTTAGTATTTTCATCTGATGAGTTTTAGTTCCGAAGGCACTTTTTATTGACTTGAATCAATAATGGAGGTTCTAAATGTTCATTTTTTCAAACAATTTTGTATTTTCTTAATATAATTTAATCGTGGACGAAACTCTTTAATTTTAGTTATACTTTAATTCATATATTAAAACTTAATATGATGGGAATATTCCTTTAATGAATATGTTAGGGAGGAAATCTATGAAAAAATTAAAATTTGGATTAGCTACACAAATCCTAATCGGTCTTATTCTCGGTGTCGTTGTTGGGGCAATCTTTTTCGGTAACCCAGGCGTTGAGACTTATTTAAAACCAATTGGAGACTTCTTCTTAAGACTCATTAAGATGATTGTAATACCAATTGTCGTATCTAGCTTAATTCTAGGTGTTGCAGGTGCAGGTGATGGTAAAAAGGTAGGGAAACTTGGCTTTAGAACCATTCTTTATTTTGAAATTATCACAACATTTGCGATTATTCTTGGTCTTGTGCTTGCTAACTTTGTTCAACCTGGTGCAGGCGTTGACTTTGGAAATACGGAAAAACAAGATATTAGCCAGTATGTTGAAACGGAAAAAGAGCAAAGCAGCAAATCAGTTGCTGATACGTTCCTTCATATCGTTCCAACGAACTTCTTCCAATCATTGGCGGAAGGTGATTTGCTTGCAATTATTTTCTTCACTGTGCTATTTGCTCTTGGCGTTTCAGCCATCGGTGAACGCGGCAAACCAGTGCTCGCCTTCTTTGAAGGTGTATCACACGCCATGTTCCATGTCGTCAATGTTGTGATGAAAGCTGCACCATTTGGTGTCTTCGCACTCATTGGTGTGACTGTATCAAAATTTGGTCTTGAATCTCTTATTTCATTAGGTAAGCTTGTAGGTCTTGTTTATTTTGCGCTCGCTCTCTTCCTTATTGTTGTATTCGGAATTATTGGAAAGATGATTGGCGTCAATATTTTCAGATTTCTTGCCTACATGAAAGACGAAATGCTTCTTGCCTTTAGTACATCCAGCTCTGAAACAGTTTTACCAAGAGTCATGGATAAAATGGAGCGCATTGGATGTCCGAAGGGAATTGTTTCTTTCGTTATCCCAATCGGTTATACATTTAACCTGGACGGCTCCGTCTTGTATCAAGCGATCGCTGCGCTTTTCCTTGCACAGGTATACGGCATTGACCTTACGATTGTCCAGCAGCTCACACTTATTCTTGTGCTGATGGTAACATCTAAAGGTATGGCTGCCGTTCCTGGTACGTCATTTGTTGTATTACTTGCCACATTAGGAACAATCGGTGTACCTGCCGAAGGTCTAGCATTTATTGCAGGTGTAGATCGTATCATGGATATGGCACGAACAGTTGTTAACTTAACAGGAAATGCACTTGCAGCTGTTGTGATGTCTAAATGGGAAGGGCAATATGACCCTGAAAAAGGACATCGCGTGATGACTGGACAAGATGTACCTGAACCGACACAGCTTTCAAGCTAATGAAAAAGAACCCCGATCAATGGGGTTCTTTTTTTATGCTGTGATTAATGACGATTGCACGTAGTGATAAAGAAGATTCGCTGTATGGACAAGGGAATCTTCATGCGTTCGTTCAAAAGCATGCGAGGAATCTATTCCCGGACCAATCAGTCCATGAATGATATCATGCCCTGCTCGAATCGCTGCTGATGCATCAGAGCCGTAATAAGGGTAAATATCTAGACGATAATCAATATTATTCTCTTCTGCTAATGCGGCTAAATGCTTGCGTAATCCATAATGATAAGGACCACTTGAGTCCTTCACACAAATAGACACGCTGTATTCATCTGTTGATTGACCATCGCCGATCGCCCCCATATCAACAGCTAGGTATTCCACCGTTTCTTCTGGAATATTGGAGTTTCCACCGTAGCCAATTTCTTCATTATTAGAAATTAAGAAGTGCGTCGTATGCGGCAAAGTGATGTTTTCCTTTTGAATGCGGTGGATGAGTCGCAGCAAAAGCGCTACACTTGCCTTGTCATCAAGGTGTCTTGATTTAATAAAACCTGATGATGTCACTTCCACTCTAGGGTCAAATGAGATAAAGTCCCCTACTTGAATGCCAAGTGCTTTGACATCGTCTGCATTTTGCACCTTTTCATCGAGACGAATCTCCATATTCTCTTGGTTTCGTTTTGCTTTTCCAGCATCCGCATAGACGTGAACGGATGTTTGATGCATCAGAATGGTACCTGTGTATGTATGACCTGCTGCTGTTTCAATTTCACAATATTCGCCTTCAATTGAGTTATATTGAAAGCCTCCAATGAGTGCAAGACGAAGCCGTCCATTTGATTTAATTTCCTTTACCATCGCACCGAGCGTATCGACATGTGCTGTCAGCATGCGGTGTTCCTTGTCATCAGTTCCTTTAATAGTGGCAATTAAGCCGCCCTTACGATTTCGTTTTGTCTCAATATTTACATCTTGTAAAAAGCGTTCAACAAAGCCGATCACCTTTTCTGTATTCCCTGACGGACTTGGAATCGATACGAGCTTTTGAATCAGCTGAACGGTTTCATTTACTTCAGTTGTCATTCGGCATTTCCTCCTTTGTGTGAAAGCAATTCCTTCCATGTATGCCTTTTATAGCATCTCTTCTTAAAATATATCGCTTCGGGTTCAAGATGTCTAATTTCAAATCAAAAATCCTTTCTCCATCAAGAGAAAGGATTCATTGATTAAGCTTCGTCTTGTTTCATTTTTCTTACGTTCCAAGCAAAGTATGCGGTTGTTGCCGCCATCATGATGATCGCAACTGTACCGAGAATCGCTGCTTGGTGCCATAAATAGCTGTCATCACCGCTTGCAATGATCGTTCTAAATCCATTGATTGTATACGTCATTGGAAGCAGACTATGAATAACTTGGAAGAACTTCGGTACAAGCTCAAGCGGGAATGTACCAGCACTTGCCGCGAGCTGAAGAACTAAGATAATGACGGCAATGAAGCGTCCTGGGTTCCCCATTGTTGTGGCTAGCAGCTGAATAATCGCTAAAAATGTCAGACTGACGACGATTGCAAATAGATAGAAGCGCCAGAGGCTTTCCACCTCAAGACCAAGTCCAAAGATGAGCATCGTACTTGCAATGACTGCTTGAAGGATACCGACAAGCAGAAGCACGCTATATTTGCTGACAAACCATTCAAACGCATTTCTAGGGCGTCCAGCAGGGTCTTTCATTGGGAATACGACGGTGAGCATTAGAGCCCCAACAAAGAGTCCCATGGATAAAATATAAGGCGTGAGCCCTGTTCCATAATTATCAATCTTTTTCGCTGTATCGTTTTCTGTTTTAACAGGGCTTGCAATCATATTGTAATTATCTTGATTTGCATCAATTTCACCTGTTTCATCAGCAGCGCTTTTCAATTTATTGGACAGCTTACCTGTACCGCTTTTTAAATCTCCCAATCCTTTATCAAGCGATTTTGAGCCTTCGGCAAGCTTAGATGTATTGCTTTGGATATTTGTTGAACCACTTTCCAGCTTATTTAACGCTGCGCTAAGCTGGCTTGATCCATTTGCAAGCTTATCCGCTCCGCTTTTCGCCGTATCAAGCTTTCCATTTGCTGTTTGCAGGCCATCTTGTAATTGGCCTTGACCTGTTTGAAGCTTCAGTGCACCTTGATACAATTTATTCGTACCAGATGTCATTTGGTCGATCGCATTTTGAATCGCGACTGTAGACGTGTACAGCTGTTCTGTTTTCTCTGGCAGCTGTTTGACTTGCTGCAGCTGCGCTTTTGCAGATGCAACTGCTTGTTGAACCTCACTTGCATCAGGCAGTTCCTGCAAGGCCGCTAAGCTTTGTTCGAGTCCAGACAGATCAGGCAGTTCGATTTTAGGCAGACTGTTCAGCTGATCCATTACCGCCTTTTTCTCTTCATCTGTCATAGAGCTGTTTTGGATAATGCTTTTTACTTTAGCATCTCGATTTGATAATGCTTCTTTTAATGAAGCAAGTTTTGTACTGAACGTTTTTGCGTCTTTTTTCACCTGATCGAGTTTAGGCGCCATCTTTTCAAGATTCGCTAATTCTGGTGACGATAAGACTTTTTCCACTGCTGCAATTTTTTCTGAAAAGGATTGTGCTTTGTTGTTTAGCTGCTCAATGCCTGCTGTGAATTGCGGCATTTTAGAAGCGAGCTGCTGATGTCCTTCTCGGCTTGTGTTTAATCCTTCGGTTAATGTATCAATTCCTGAACCAAGCTCTCCAAATTTCTGATCAATGGTTTGATAGCCTGTTAAAAGCTGACCAAGTCCACTGTCTAAAGACTGTATGCCTGTGTTCAGTTCACCCATTTTCCCTGCGAACTGATGAACACCTTCGCTATAGGTTAACGTACCTTCAGCCAATTTGGCTAAGTTGTCTTTTAATTTCGTACTGCCATCTTTTGCGCTTTTTGTTCCGTCATCAATTTTCTTCGCGCCATCGCTTGCTTGATCTAATCCTTTTGCAATGGTTTTGAAGTTATCAAAGATGACCTCGGCGTAATTTTTTGTGACTTCTTTTGAAACCGAATCTTTTAATTTGATAATGGCATTATTCGCAATTTGTGACGCCGCATAGTTGGCGCCCGGATTCGTATAATATTTCAGATTCGATTTTTTCGGATGCTTTTCTAGCACTGTACTTGCATTTTTCGAGAAATTCTTTGGTATTTCCACCACGAGGTAATAGTCCTCGTTATTTAATCCTTTTATGGCCTTTTCATGACTATCGACAAAGTTCCATTTAAAATTATCGTTTTTCTTTAATTCCTTTACTAAATCATCGCCAACTTGAAGGGTTTTCCCGTCATAATGACTGCCCTCATCCAAGTTGACAACCGCCACAGGCAATTGATCAACTGTACCATAAGGGTCCCAGTACGCTTTTAAAAATACACCACTGTAAATCAGCGGAATAAATAAGACAGCTAAAATCGGGATCAGTAGTTTTTTGCTCGTTACAATGTCTTTCCATTGATTCCGAATTAAATTCATTGCTGTTTTCCTCCCATAGATGAATGACTAAATATACAATTTGGTCATTTGAACTCAAAAAAAATTATGTTGTTGCAGATAGTCCTTTTAAGACATAAAGCTCCAGCGATTCAGCTACCTCTTCTTTTGTTAAAGGCTCGTATCGCTTTTCCCAATCAAAAATCAATGCAATATATAGTTTCACCATCACAAATGCAGTCAATTCAGGATCACAAGGCTTAATGTCGCCTTTATCCATCGCTTCTTGTACTTTCATTTTGATATAGCGAATGATCATCTGCTCCATTTTTTCGATCATTTCCTTGACCGCTGACGTGCCAAGCTCCACATTTTCCTGAAAAATCTTAATTGTGAGCTGGTGGTTTTTTCGAAATTCTAAAATTGCAAAGAGTGCTAAGTGAAGGTTTTCAGAGAAACTATTCTTCTCATCAATTGCCTCATCCGCAATTTTCCTCATCTCTAGTAAAAGGGATGTGAAAATTTCATCAAACAACTCTTCTTTGTTTTTGAAAAATGTATAAATGGTTCCTTTTCCGACGTTGGCAAGCTTTGCCACAAGATCCATTGTTGTCGCTTTATACCCGAATTGAGTAAATGCCTTCGTCGCACCATCTAAAATCATTTGTCTCCTATCAACACTCATGATCTCACTCCTGAAATGACTATTTGAACGTTTTGGTCATTAAGTACAGAAAGTAATATACCATATCCTTTTCATTAGATGCAACAACTTTGTTCACATTTATGATTCCCAACTCTTTTTGAATGATCCAAACACGAAAAACTCCCTTTCCATGACAGAAAAGGGAGTTGTTTTTTTATGAAAATAGATACGATACAGCCTCTGAGATGGCGGCTTTTCCTTGATCAATACAATCAGGGATTCCGACACCTTCAAAAGCAGCACCTGTGATATAAACACCAGGATATGATTGCTTAAACGTTTCTCGCATGTTCGAAATGGCTTTCTGATGACCGACGTGATATTGCGGCATACTTGTCTTCCACCGAGTCACGGTCGTCAATTCTGGATCTGCTTTAATATCCATGATTTTCTTTAAATCTTCGAGCACGATGCTGACGATTTGACTGTCTGACTGCTCGACAATCGATTCGTCACCAGCTTTTCCGACATACGCACGCAATAGCGTTTTTCCTTTCGGAGCGGTATGCGGCCATTTTTTGTTTGTCCATGTACAGGCCGTAATAGAGAAATCACTGTTTCTTGAGATGACAAAACCAGTGCCGTCATATTCATTATGAACATCCTCTTCTTTAAAACCGAGTGCTACCGTTGCAACAGATGTAGAGGTCATGTCATGCAAATACTCTAGCCCTGCTTCTTTAGGAAACATAGAATAAATCGATTGATGCGGAGTCGTGACAATGGCTGAATCGGCAAAAAGCGTTTGACCGCTGTCTAATTGCAAACCATAGCCTCCATCCGTTTTTTCAATCTGTTTTACTTTTGTCCCTTTATAGACCGTTGTCAGCTTGAGCTTACTTTCTACTGCTTCCACAAGCGACTGCAATCCTTGATTGATCGTTTGGAACTGTCCTTGTTTTTTTGCAGTCACTTGCTGGGCTTTCGCATGCTGCTGTGATTTTTTCATCCCAAGAATCAAACTGCGATGCTGCTGTTCTGTTTGATAAAATTGCGGGAATGTGGACATTAAGCTCAGGCGGTCAATATCCCCTGCATAAATGCCTGATAGAAGCGGCTCAATTAAATTCTCAACAACCTCATCACCCACACGTCTTCTAAAAAATTCACCAAGCGACTGATCTTCGGTCTGCTTGCTTTTTGGCAACACGAAATCCATCGCCGCTCTTGCTTTTCCCGCAACTGAAAAAAGACCAGTTGTAATAAATGGGCTGATTTGAGTTGGAATCCCCATAACAGCACCCTTTGGCATCGGGTGAAGCTTTTCATTGACTAGTACATACGCTTGCCCAGTTTCATTATTGACAAGCTGATCGGACAGACCGACATCTTTCGCAAGCTGCGGCCCACTGACCTTTCTTTCTAAAAATGAATCAGGTCCACGCTCAATGATGTAGCCGTCTTTATATAATGTTTGTATTTTTCCACCTAGCCTAGGGCTCGCTTCAATAAGTGATATTTGAATCGGAAGACCTTTTTCTTCGACTTCCTTTTCCAAATAGAAGGCGGCGGCTAAACCAGTGATGCCACCGCCAATGATGACAAGGTGTTTTTGATTGTCATGCATAGGATCGCCTTCTTTTATATGATTACTTGCTTTCGTCAAGCTTCTTTAATACGACTGTTGCCAGAGCATCAATAAATGCTGGTTTCGCATTTGGCATTTCTGGACGATAGTAGGCTGCACCAATTTCATCTGTCACGACTTTACATTCATAATCGTTGTCGTATAACACTTCAAGATGATCAGCGACAAAACCAACAGGCACATACACGAATGTTTGATAGCCTTTTTGTTCAAATAAATCTCGCGTTAAATCTTGCACGTCTGGTCCAAGCCATGGATCCGGCGTATTGCCTTCACTTTGCCAGCCAATTTCATAGTGTTCAATTCCCGCACCTTCTGCAATCATTTTAGCAGATTGTGCGAGCTGATCCGGATATGGATCTCCTGCTGCAATAATTTTTTCAGGAAGGCTGTGTGCAGACACAATAAGTACTGCGGAATCTCTTTCCTCTTGACTCATTGATGCATACGTATCCTTCACTTGCTTCACCCAATAGTCCACAAACTTCGGCTCATCGTACCAGCTTTCAACAGACGTAATCTGTAGATTGCCGAGCTTGTCTGCCTCATCTTGTGCACGTTTGTTATATGATTTCACACTAAAGGTAGAGAAATGCGGCGCTAAAACGATACTCACAGCTTCTGTAATGCCGTCCTTGTGCATATCAGCAACTGCATCCTCGATGAAAGGCTCGATATGTTTTAAGCCAATGTACACATGAAATTCAATGTCGTCTTGAATGTCATTCAAGTGCTCACACAAACCATGTGCCTGCTGCTCTGTAATTTTTGATAAAGGAGAAATACCGCCGATTGCCTTGTAGCGATCCTTTAAATCTTGCAGCATTTCCGGCTCCGGCTTTCTGCCTCTACGAATATGTGTATAATAACGCTCAATGTCTTCTTCTTTATATGGGGTGCCATATGCCATGACAAGAAGCCCCATTTTCTTTTTCTCCACAACCAACACTCCTTCAGATCAATTGAAATAGTTTAGATGGATGATTTTTTATGTTTAGCTGAATAGTCGTGAATAAAATCGGTCAGCTTCTTTAACGTATCTGGTGAAACATCTGGAAATACCCCATGACCTAAGTTAAAGATGAAGTGATCTGATTTCATCCCTTGATCTAATATGTCTTTTGCTCTTTCTTCAATGACTTCCCAAGGAGAAAGTAAGATCGTTGGATCAAGATTTCCTTGTAACGTTTTTGTGAGCCCTTCTTTTCGCGCTTCGTCTACACTCATACGCCAATCAAGTCCAACGACGTCTAGCGGCAGGTCATGCCAATCTTTCACGAGATGGCTTGCACCAACTCCGTACATGATCATTGGTACATTTTCACTCTTCAACTCTGTGAAAATTCGCTGCATGACAGGTTTAATGAATGTCCGGTAGTCCGCTGCATTTAAAGCGCCCACCCATGAGTCGAAGATTTGAAACGCACTGACCCCTGCTTTTACCTGCGCGCGTATGTACGTGATCGTCATATCAGCTAATTTGTTCATGAGCAGCATCCATGTCTCAGGCTCACTGTACATGAGCGCTTTTGTTTTATGATAGTTTTTAGATGGACCGCCTTCAATCATATAGCTAGCCATCGTAAATGGTGCACCAGCAAAACCGATGAGCGGTACATTCAGCTGCTCCTTCGTTAAAAGCTGAATGGTGTCAAGCACATATGGCAGGTCTTCTTCAGGATGAAGTTCCCCAAGACGTTCGATATCTGCTTTTGTCCGAATCGGTGAATCAATGACAGGTCCAATGCCATTTTTAATTTCAACATCCACTCCAATAGCTGGAAGCGGGGTCATAATATCTTTATATAAAATCGCGGCATCTACACCATATTGTTCTACAGGAAGTCGTGTTACATAAGCACATAGCTCTGGCTGATGCGTAATTTCAAATAGCCCGTACTTTTCTTTAAGGGCACGATATTCAGGCTGTGAGCGTCCTGCCTGTCTCATATACCAAACTGGTACATGGTCTGTTTTTTCCCCTTTGCACGCCTTTAAGAACGTGTCATTAAAAGCCTTCGTTTTTCCCATTACCTTTCATTCCACCTTTCGCCTTACACTCTCTTTGTATAAGGCTCAAACACTGCTTTTACTATACCGCTTTTTCAAGGCACGGTATACTAAACCGGCTCATTGTTCAAAAAATCGCCGAATATTAACGTCCAAAAGCCTCTGGCTTGACATATGGACTGCCTTCTCCTTCTTCTTGCGTTTGGGTATTATACGGAACCACCTTATACGCCGCATCTGAAAACACATTGGCATACGGCATTGTATAGCTATTTGTGCCTGTCACTGAGTCAATCAGCGTCTCGTTTCCATTCCTCTTTTCATAAATACGGTATTCAACTCGTTTATCCTCCTGTTTGTCCCAAGACAGCTCTAATGTAAACAATCCTTTGATTTTAAACGCATAGCGGGCTTCAAATCCTGATAGTCCTTCTAAATGAATTGGCGCTTGAAGTTCTTTAATCCCCTCTGGTTTTTTAAACGTTTCATTCGTCATTCGGGCCGCCGTTAAAATATCCTTAAACAGCTGCACTGGATATTGACTTCCGCCAGTTAAGTAGTGACTGTTATCGGTTTTGTCATACCCCATCCAGATCGCACCCGTTGTACTCGGCGTATAGCCGGCAAACCAAGCATCTTTTGTTGCACCCTTCACACCTGAATATGTGGTTGTGCCAGTTTTACCAGCTAAATCTCCAGCATATGAACCGCTTTGGGCTGTTCCGCCTTTGACGACTTGCTGCAGCATTCTTGTCATATTCCAAGCATTCTGCACGCTAAACACTCGTTCTGGCTTACTGCTATTTTTCTTTACCGTTTCTCCTTCATCATTGGTGATTTTCTGAATGAAGAAAGGCTTTTTATATACACCTTCGTTTGCAAATGTATGGAAAGCTCCCGCGATTTGAAGTGGAGAAACCCCTTTTTCTAAACCGCCAAGGGCTATCGCAAGTCCTTGATCCGAAATATCGATTCCCATTTTCTCGAGATATGTTTTCGAAGTATCAATACCAAGCTGGCTTAATGTCCACACCGCTGCTGTATTCTTACTTTTCATGAGGGCCTCCACCATCGTGACCTTGCCTTCATACTGCCCATCGTAATTCTTTGGTGAATAGCCGTCATAGCTTTTTTCTTCGTCTTCAAGCAGGGAATAAGGTCGGAATTTTTTCTCCTGCAGCGCAGGCCCATATACCGCGATCGGCTTGAAAACAGATCCAGGCTGTCTAACAGCGGTCACCCTGTTATAGCCCCTTGCTTGATATTCTCGTCCTCCGATTGCTGCTTTAACTCCTCCAGACTCATTATCAATAAAGATGGCACTGCTCTCAGGAGAACCGCTTTTTCCCGGGAAATAACGGTTGTTTTTCATCGCATCGTAGGTGACCTTTTGCAGATTCATATCAATCGGAACTGTTATGGTATAACCCCCTTGAAGCAATTGTTCATGTGAAATGGAATACTCTGATTCTGCTTCCTTAATGATAAGATCGACATAGCTGTCCACCCAAGGCGTTTCTGATTTCTTTTTCAAATGAATGCCTAATGTTCTCCCTTTTGCTTCTACTGTTTCGGTTGATGATAAATACCCTTGCTCATTCATTAAGTTCAGGATCGTATCCCGTCTTTGTTTATTTTTATCAGGGTGTAAAACAGGCGAGTAAGTAGACGGCGCCTTTGGCATCGCAGCGAGTGTCGCCCCTTCACTGACAGTTAAATCTTTCACATCTTTACTAAAGTAATAATTGGCTGCTGCCTGAATACCGTAGACGCCATGACCGAAGTAAAGCTGATTCAAGTACATTTCGAGCAGCTTATCCTTTGAATAATCTCTTTCTAAATTAATCGCAATGATGACTTCTTTTGTTTTCCGCAAAAAGGTTTTGTCATTTGTGAGAAAAATATTTTTTGCGAGCTGCTGAGTAATTGTACTGCCGCCCTCTACCTTTCCACCTGCTAATATATCTCGATAAACCGCCCTTGAAATTGACTGCGCATCTATTCCATGATGCTCATAAAACCGCTTGTCCTCGACAGATACAAAGGCTTTTGCTACTTTATCGGGTACATCCTTTATTGACACGGGGTCCCGATTTTCTGAATACATACTTGTGAGTTCTTTTCCATTCTGATCAATGATTTGGGATGAAGCGTGAAATACAAGCTTCTTTTCATCTATGACATAATGTCCTAAAAATAAAATGGTCAGATAGCCAATAAATGAAAGTACGATGGTACTTCCTGCAATGACTAATGGAATGATTATCTTCTTTTTCTTCAAATTAGGTCACCTCATTCCTTTATACGGATAGTATGGGATGTATTGCTTCATAATATGTTTTATGGATTGACTACCAAAGAATTATATATCATTCTTTTGTTATACTATCAAGCGGGAGGCGGTTTAGATGAATGTCTATATGACATATGGAACAGCAGATTTCTTGCATAAAATCGCAAAAAAACACGATCAGGAAAATCTGCTTTATATGGTCGGAAAAGAACAAGCAGCTCTTTTTCATGAGACGGAGGGTGAGACTGTTTTTAAAGCCCCTCATGCCTATGATGTGATTTATGCAAAAGGTGAGCTTGTCCATACTGGCTTCGTCACCTTGAATCATATCCCTGTGAAGCTTGAAAGCAGGGCACTGTTTGAATCTACTTTCAAGAAGAAGACGAACATCTCAGAACATCAGCGGGGCTTCAAGGCTCTTCGAGTGTTAAGGCCGAAAAAAGATGAAGAAGTTTATTTAATTATGACGCTTTGGGAATCAGAGGACTTATTTGAAGACTTTCAAGAATCAGAAGCATTCTTTCAGCCAAACGATGATACTGGCTCCATCTTCTCTCGTCCTGCTTATCTCACATCCTATCATGCCGTTACAGACAATTAAGGAAGTGCTGCTCTCAGCACTTCTTTTTTCATGAAAAAAAGCCCAATCGCTGGGCTTTTCATTTTAACTTCGTGATGTCAGCTCGTACCGATGTATGATCGGCTGAAATACATAGAAATTCAATAGGAGCCATCCTAATAAGATCGGCCACTTCAACATAGGTGATGCCCCTTTCAATTGAATGAGCATCACCAATAGCGGAATCAAGCAGATCATGAAAAAACTCATTTTCGATACAAAGGTTTCTTTGATTTGATGCCGACAGCTTGGACACATCATCATTTTCGTATGTGATAAATGAAACTTTTCAACGAAAGAAAACACTTTTGAACAATTTGGGCAGCTTCCCAATACAATTCCTCCCTTTCCCCGCTTCATAGCAACTTCGACTTATTATGTAAAATGACCTTTTGTTGCGCAGACGACATCCTCTTCTGTTGAAAGATTCTAACAATTACCATACAATCAGTAAAAGAGTATGAAGGAGGTTTTCAAATCAATGACAATTTCTACTTTACAAAAAAGCATCAATGAACGTCTTGATGAACATTATGAGGAAATGGTTGAAATTAGACGCCATCTCCACATGAATCCTGAACTTTCTTTCCAGGAAGAAGAAACAGCCGCTTTCATCGCCAGCTACTACGACAGATTACATATACCAACACGTACACAGGTGGGCGGCCATGGTGTACTCGCCTTTATCGAAGGAGCTTCTCCGGGACCGACGATTGCCCTCAGGGCTGATTTCGATGCGCTTCCTATCCATGATGAAAAGGAAGTGCCTTACAAGTCGACAAAGCCCGGTGTAATGCATGCCTGCGGGCACGATGGGCACACAGCGACACTACTTGTCTTAGCGGAAATTTTGAATGAGCACCGTGATCAATTAAAAGGGAAAATCGTCCTCATTCATCAGCACGCAGAAGAATATGCGCCAGGCGGCGCAAAACCAATGATCGAAGACGGCTGCTTAGACGGTGTCGATGTCATATTCGGGACACATCTTTGGTCACCAGAGCCTTGTGGCACGGTTCTTTATAAAAGCGGGAACTTTATGGCAGCTGCCGACCGCTTCTCTATCCGAGTTCAGGGGAAAGGCGGACACGGCGCCCAGCCTCACTTAACGAAAGATGCTGTCCTTATCGGTTCACAAATCGTCGCAAACTTGCAGCAAGTCGTAGCCCGTAAAGTCAATCCAGTTGATTCTGCTGTTGTATCTGTTGGAGGTTTTGTGGCAGAGAATGCTTTTAACGTCATTGCAGATTCAGCAGTTTTAACTGGTACTGCACGATCCTTCGAAGAAAGTGCACGACACACCATCGAACGAGAAATTGAGCAGGTTGTAAAAGGGGTGTGCGACATGCATGATGCCGGCTACACATATGAATATGTAAGAGGATATCCTGCTGTCAAAAATCATCCAAAGCCGACTGAATTTATTGCTGACATCGCAAAACAAACAGATGGTGTCACAGAAGTAAAAGAAGCCGAAACCCAAATGGGTGGAGAAGATTTTGCTTACTACCTTCAGCATGTCCCTGGTACCTTCTTTTACACAGGCGCCATGCCGGAAAACAGCGAAGACGTGTATCCCCATCACCACCCGAAGTTTGATATCAACGAAAAAGCAATGCCCATCGCAGCAAAGGTACTCGCCCGTGCCGTCCTTTCCTACGATGATTAAAAAAAGCCGCTGGCAAACAGCGGCTTTTCTATTTCATTTCTCTCAACACCCGTAAGTGAAACACATGACGAGCGACATCTCCGAGTTGTCCTGTCAGGTGATGATTTGCTACACCGCCAACAGCGGCTCCGACGATCGGCATTAATTGAAACAGCTTCACTAGGTCAATGTAATCTCGATACTCCTGCTGGAAGCTGTACCAATCCATTTTCTCGCGGCTCGTTTCCCAATCTTCTATGATGCTCATCATTTTTTGACGATGCGCACTGCCGGAAAAGGCAAGTTGAAATATACAGAGCAAAAAGAGTCTTTCCTCTTTTTGAGACAAATCAAAGCCATAAATACATGCCAGTTCATAAAGACATTTCATCTTGATGCTAAGCAGCAGCGGAAAGTCTGCCATACCGAGCAAAATACCACCTGCACCTGTTCCAATTCCTTCGATCGCAGCTGCCTTTTGATAGTACTTCACTTTCTCCTTTGCCAGTTCATTCCGCTCAATGATGGTTAATTGCTCATCAATGACTGAAAATGAAGTGAAGTGAGATCCTGATACGGTGGATTCAACCATTGTTTTGACCGCACTTGTGATGACTTGATGAAACTTGGCAGGGATTCGTCGGTTCACCTGCTGCTGAACTCCTTTTGAAAAGCGTTCGATCTTTGATGGTTTTCTTAAAAAACGCGTTTGAAAAAGAATGGCTTCTTCATATAACTCCCGTTCAGCTGCATTCATCCGTTCCCCTCCTTGATGTCATCATACGCCTTTCGGTCAGAAACATATCTCTTCTTATCTCATCTTTTTCAATCGACTGAGTACGTAAGGCTTGAAGAGGACAAGTACAAATGCCAGTGAAATCAGAAGGGCAAGTCCACTTCCCTGCCATCCTCCTGCCGGTAGTACTGAACAACTGAGCACAATCGATTGGATGATGAGCACGTTACGGACGAGAATAAAAAAGCTCCGATCCTTTTCTTGATGAGTAACTGGATAAAGTGCCTGTAATGAAAGATGGGCAAAGTGCTTCGTTAACGGCACAAGCTGGACACCTGTGATAAACACGGTAAACAAGACAAGCAGTGCGCCCACCCAGCCTGCTGCACCTGTATACAAAATAATCAGCACAAACACGGCTGTTAGCCTAAACACGAGACCAAAATAGTCATTTGATCGTAAGAATGCCCTCACATACATGTAAGAAAAAGTTTTACGCTGGTCATACGGAACAAACTGCAAAAGCCAGTCCATATAGGCTCTTCTTTTCACCTGTTTCTTTAAATGAGGCACATCTGTAAATAAGTTTGCCAAACGATAAAAACGCTGTTTTCGTTTTAATTCGTCAGAAATATGCAATTCCCATTGAAAAGGCTGCTTTTTGACTGCATTTGTTAAGTAAACAAGATAGACACCATAGATCAGATAAAAAACGATTGCGATTGCATAGGATGCCTGTAAAACGGTATAGATTAAAATCATATTCAATAGAAAACGAAGGACTGCATCAAGCCATCTCATCTGTTTTCCTTGAAAATACGTCATTCTCCATTGAATCGCTGTATTCAGACCCTTAATCAAAATCATTTGCGCCAATATAAGCACATACATCTTGATGCCGCCTGAGGACACTGCCGAATAAAGCGGGAGTGCGACAATGGATACGGCAATGAGAGGAAACAGCTGAGAAATGAAGCTAAAGTTAAAAGCTTGTTTTAAATAAGGCTCCATCTTCCCTTCCAAAGGAAGCAAAAACACGAGATCTGCTTCTTTGATCAACGTCCGCACGTAAGAGCTTGTCAGCACCAATGAGAAAACAACTGCCATGACCCAGTAGGAAGGAAAATGAGCTGGAATTTGTTTGAGCCAGTTACTATACCAGCTCGCTCCGCCTGCAAGGAAAAAAATGAGCACAATGACAAGATGATCATTGAACATGTATTTTAAATATTTTCTTGTATCTTGTATGTGTTCCTCTAATCGGGATTTCCAAATGCTTTGTGTCGTTTTACTCATAGCTTTCTTCCTTTGTTAATTCCAAATAAAGATCATCGAGTGTCGCATCTCTCATATTGAACTGTTCTCTCAGCTCTGTCAGTGTTCCTTTCGCTCTGATTTCCCCTTCGTGCAAAATAATAAAGGAATCACAATAGCGTTCTGCTGTCGCCAAGATATGCGTTGACATCAGGACACTAGCGCCGTTTTTCTTTGCAGCATTCATCCGTTCAAGCAGTGCATTGATGGCAAGAGGATCAAGACCTAAGAACGGTTCATCAATGATATACAGTTCTGGTTCAACAAGAAATGCACACATAATCATGACCTTCTGCTTCATTCCTTTTGAAAAATGAGCAGGGAACCACTTCAAACGTTTCTCCATTCGAAATTCTTTCAGCAATGACGGCAGCCGTTCATCTAATTGTTCTTTTGATAGCCCATAAGCCATCGCTGTCAGCTCTAAATGCTCTTTTAAAGTTAATTCTTCATATAATACAGGTGTTTCTGGAATAAACGTAAACTGCGAGCGATACGCCTCTTGATCCTCTTGAAGGGTTCGTCCATTCAATTCAATAACACCTTTATGCGGTTTCATGAGTCCAATGATATGGCGAATGGTTGTACTTTTCCCCGCCCCGTTTAAACCGATGAGACCGACGATTTGATTTCTTTCTAATTCAAATGAGATATTTTTTAGAACGGGATTCTTCGTATATCCACCCGTTACATCTTTTACAGTGAGAAGGGACATGAATTCGTTCCTTTCTTTCGTTTTTCCTTTATAGTAACAAAAACGAAAGGTAATTTGAAATGTTTACCTATAGACAAGTCCTGAATAAAAAATAGGCGTCTTGGTCATCATAATGTATGTAGAAGAAATGAACTTGATGACCAATAAGTAAATGAGGTGTTTGTTAAAGGCAAAGAACCGCATGACAAGTTGGTTTTTCATCTAAAAACCTTAGCTTCTGTTTTGCTTCACTGATTCTTGATTTTTGTGTCCTATACAATATGTATACGACAAACCAAAACGTCAAATGAGGTGTTTACGGCAGAAATAGCAGGCATATGAATTCTTTATTTCAGTAAATAGAGAATTCAAAAGGCATATCGAATGAAAGCATCAGCATTTCTTCTGCAGGAGCAGGATGAGCGACCAAAGGAGTTCGCTTATCCTGTTTTCTTTTTTGCTCATTTTTGTGATACGATGAAGGAAAATGAATGAGGAGTGACATGACGTGAGCGATTGTATTTTTTGCAAGATCATTGATGGAGACATTCCATGTGCAAAAGTATATGAAGACGAGCATGTATTGGCTTTTCTAGATATTAGCCAAGTAACAAAAGGGCATACCCTTGTAATCCCGAAAATACATAAAGAAAACATCTACGAAATGACACCAGAAGTGTCTAATCACTACTTCCAAGCGATTCCGAAAATTGCAAGAGCCATCAAACAGGAATTTGAACCCATTGGATTAAACCTTTTAAACAACAACGGCGAAAAAGCTGGACAATCTGTGTTCCATTACCATATGCATATCATTCCGCGTTACGGCAAAGGCGATGGCTTTGGTGCCGTATGGAAATCACATCAAGATCAATACACGTCAGAGGATTTAAAAGACATTTCTTCTGCCATCCATACTCGCCTTACCTCATCTTAATAGATGAGGTTTTTCTCATTCCTGCCCCCTCTTTTTATCCCCTTCATTTCTTAATAGTAAGATATTTAGAACGATTCAAATTTTTTGTCCAATTGTTTCAAATTTGTGATAGGATGGTTTTATCTTTTGATCCATTAACGCGAGAAATAGGGAGAGATTGTGATGAAGCGAACGACGAATTTTAATGCTGGTCCGGCGGCACTGCCGCTAGAAGTGCTTCAAAAAGCACAGGAAGAACTTGTTGATTTTAAACAAACTGGAATGTCTGTGATGGAGCTGTCTCATCGCAGCGGTGAATATGAAGAAGTCCACAATAAGGCAAAAGCACTGTTGGTGGAACTGATGGACATTCCTGAAGATTATGAAGTCCTCTTTTTACAGGGCGGAGCTAGCCTTCAATTTGCGATGATTCCTATGAACTTCTTAAATGAAGGCGAAACGGCTCATTTCATTCAAACAGGCGCTTGGTCAGAAAAAGCATTATCAGAAGCAAAAGGGTTTGGTGAAACATCTGTGTTTGCTTCAAGTGAAGACGACAACTACTCGTATATTCCAGAAGTAGATGCCTCCGATTTAACAGATGGCGCTTACTTACACATCACATCAAACAATACGATCTTCGGCACTCAGTGGAAAACGTTCCCTGGTACATCATTACCGCTCATTGCGGATATGTCCAGTGATATTCTCAGCAAAAAAATCGATGTTTCTCAATTTGATCTCATTTATGCTGGGGCACAAAAAAACTTAGGGCCTTCTGGTATCACGATTGTGATCGCGCGCAAACGTTTATTAGAAAAAGAGAAAAGCAGCACACCGAAAATATTAAAATATTCAACACACGCAAAAGCTGGCTCTCTTTATCACACACCACCGACTTTTGCGATTTATATGCTGTCTCTTGTCCTTGACCATGTCAAACAGGCTGGCGGTGTAGAAGCAGCGGAAAAACGCAATGAACAAAAAGCAGGCATTCTCTATGACACAATTGATCAAAGCGGCGGTTTTTACAAAGGACACGCACGCACTGACAGCCGGTCGCATATGAATGTCACGTTTACCCTTCGTGATGATGCGCTCACTGCTTCCTTTGTAGAGAAAGCAAAGCAGGAACAAATGGTTGGACTTGCCGGCCACCGTTCTGTCGGTGGATGCAGAGCTTCTATTTACAATGCGGTATCGATTGAAGACTGCCAAAAGCTTGCGGACTTTATGAAAAAGTTCCAGCAAGAAAATGAGTGAAAAAGCTTTTCTATAGAGAAATAAATTTGTTATAATAACGAGAAATATAAAGTGATGACTCTTGCAATAAATGATGAGCCATATTATTGGAGAGTTCTAAGAGCTTAGCAGAGGAGAGCATAGAAATGAAAACAAAAGAATTAGTGATTATGTCATTGCTTGCAGCAATGGGAGCTGTTTTGCATACGATTTTCCCGCCCATCTTTTTCGGAATGAAACCTGATATGATGCTGGTCATGATGTTTTTAAGCATCATCCTTTTCCCAAAGGTACAGCATGTAGTGGTTATTGCCCTCGTAACTGGCGCCATTTCTGCATTAACAACAGGTTTCCCAGGCGGACAAATTCCAAATTTGATTGATAAACCAGTGACAGCCTTTATCTTCTTAGCCCTTTTCCTATCTTGCATGAAGATAAAGAACAAAGTAGTGCTGACCGCTGTGTTAACTGCGATTGGAACCATCGTATCCGGCGTGATTTTCTTATCTGCCGCATTACTGATCACTGGACTGCCAGCTGCATTACCGGCACTTCTTGTAGGCGTCGTCCTGCCAGCAGCCGTGATTAATACCATTGCCATGGTATTTGTCTTCCCAATTGCACAGTCCATTCTCAGACGTGCAAGAATGATAGAAGTTGCTTAACGAATAATCGAACCTCTTCATAATAGATGAAGAGGTTTTTTTCATGCTTTTATAAAAGAAAAAGGGTCAGCAGCAAAATGAGGAGCGAAATTCCTGCACCTGCCGCACACACAAGTGCTTTTTGCTTTAATACATGTTTTGGCGGATAAGACCCTGCATACCCCAGCTGTCTTGCATAATGAATAGAACCACCTGTAAAAACGACACCGATACACGTAAAAACGAACAGAAAGACAGACAACCTTCTCCCCTCCCTTTTCTTCAAAAGTATGCTAAAATAAAGCAAGCTATGTATGGAAGTTCAATGAAGCTGATCGTCAGCTCAGAGAGAACATGCGAATGTGTAAAATTTGACTAGAGGTGATTTGAATGGCTAGTGGACGTTCTTTATTAACAGGATTATTTGTAGGCGGTCTCCTCGGAGGTGCGGCAGTGCTCCTGACGACTCCCTCTTCTGGCAGAGATGTGCGCGGAAAGATGAAAGACGGCTATGACAAATTCGAAGATACGCTGACAAGATTAAAAAGAGATGGACAAGCTTTAAAAGAGCAAATTATTGAAACAGCAAAAGAAAGCGCAGAGGTTATTAAAGAAGTCGGAACTGAATTACAAACATCGATTCAGCAATGGCGCGAAGAAATCAAACCTCATCAGCAGGATTTGCAAAAGGAAATTCAGGAAATTGAAGAAAAGCTCAAACAACTGGAGAAAACCTTACAAAACTAATATACTCAAGAAAAAATATTCGTTTACAAAAGTGTGCGGGGTGCGTATCCCGCACTTTTTTTGTTGAAAAAAGGTTATTTTGTCAATGTTTTTCATGAGTTTTAAAAATTCTTGAATTTTCAGCTTTATTAATCTTTATTTTATTGGCATAATAGAATTACAAGAAAAAGAGAAGTAGGTGAAATGGATGAATCATTCGGAACAGCCTTTCGATGTAAAAGAAGCACTTTTATTCAGTCAAAGAATGGCCCAATTGAGCAAAGCTCTTTGGAAATCCATTGAAAAGGACTGGCAGCAGTGGATCAAACCGTATAACCTAAATATCAATGAACATCATATTTTGTGGATTGCGTATCAATTAAAAGGAGCTTCAATATCAGAAATTGCAAAGTTTGGCGTCATGCATGTATCAACGGCGTTTAACTTCTCCAAGAAACTGGAGGAACGAGGATTTTTAAAATTTTCTAAAAAGTTAAACGATAAACGCAATACGTATATTGAGCTAACGCCAAAAGGCGAAGAGACATTCCATAAACTACTCGAAGATTATGACCCGGCACGAACTGGTATTGTCAAAGGCGCACAGCCGCTTCATGACATTTACGGAAAGTTCCCTGAGATTTTAGAAATGATGTGTATTATCCGAAACATCTATGGTGAGGACTTCATGGAGATTTTTGAGAAATCGTTTTCAAACATTGAGAAAGACTTTTTGAATGAGCGAGGAAAAGTCACGAAAAAACCTGAGGAACTTGAAGACTCAGCTGATGCAGCAGAAAAAGCGGCTAAAGCAAATCAAATTGTTTAATGATCTTTATAAATTCATTCATTAACGGCTGAAACAGCCCTTGATCATGCAATGCAAATATCGTCTCATGCACTTCCAGCTTTTCAATTAACTGTCCTGCAAAAAGCGCAAGCATATCGTCAAACATGACGTAGCCTTGTGCTTTTTGCTTGTCCATTTCCTCTGAAAGCTCAGCACAAATACGCTCAATTTCCTGCGCCTCTTCTTTCGATACCCGCTGTCTGATCAATAATGCATAATATGGATAACGGCTCATATCGGTCGCCGTCAGCAAAAGTTCCATATAATATTCAAGCTGGCTCATTCGTTCCTCAATACTCATGTACGTTCCCTCTTTCTCTTAGTCTTTCTATTCTAGCCGAAATTACTCATTGACGAAAGAGACGAACCTCCCTCTTCTGTCTTTTTTTCTTGAAAAACCCAAAGTTTCCTCTCTTTATTCCATATGAAGGCAACATTTTATTTTTTTTCATGAAAACCATTGATTTTTATCCTCAGGAAGAGTAAATTATCTTGAGATATTCAATTAGTTTTTTAAGATTGGAAGGATGAAAAATGAATTGTTGGAAGACCATTAATCTTGAAAAGGATTATGGTTATACAAGACTGCTGATTTCAGCCATAAGTCTTGCTATACTTTTTTTCATTACGGCTTTTTTATGTTTTCAACTGACTCATCCTGAAACGAGACTAAGCAGTCACAACGCACCGCTTTTTGCTATGCTTTTACTTGTGACATTGCTTGTCCACCGTGTGATTCACTTGATCCCAGTGATGAAAAACAAGAAAAAAATGACGCTATTTAAACGAAATTGCTGGCAGCGTGTGCCAAAGAACATCATGCTTTATTCACTTCTCAGTCCATTTTGTGTGATTTCACCGGTTTACTTTGTGTTAGGTGTGGCGTTTCCTATGTATGCACACTATTTTATCATCATCGCAAGTATTCATGCAGGCTATTGTTTGCCTGACTTTTTATTTGCATGGAAACTGCTTAAAGCACCTAAATCCTGCATCATCGATCAAGCCCAAGACGAGTTTGATATTTTAGTTGACCAAACATCCTCATCATGAGGTTTTTAAAGCCAACTTCTATCTTTTTCATAAAAAATTTGGTAATGTAGTATGGGAATAGCATAGAGAGGGGGGATCTCCGATAGTTTTATTTTACTTCATCGTCTTTGCCGCGTTTATTGTGTATTCAATAAACAGGCTTACTAATACATTATGCCTTGTCAGAGAGATTCCTGAAGAACGGCAAGATAAGGTGTTTCGCTTTATCAATGTATCGATACTGATCTTACTGATCTCATCATTTGTTGAAATTACCATATCTATTTAAGATCAAAGCAAAAGCTGCCAGTTTGAGGGCAGCTTTTTGTGTATATTGATTAATTAGCAAATCCAAGATGCACCGATAATGATTAATAAGATGAATAACACGACGACTAGTGCAAAACCGCCAGCGAAGACTTCTCCTCCCATGTAAAACACCTCCTGCCAGTTCTTCCTCTGTTCTAAGCTCAGTGTATGCAATAAAATTGAAAACGTTTAGGCACCTGTCATCGTTTAAAAAAAGAACCGCCCGCACGCATGGCAGGACGGCTCCTTTCTGTCACAGCGATTTAATTAATAAAGATATGCTGCACCAACGATGATCAGCAAAATGAATAGCACGACCAATAAAGCAAATCCATTAGAATATCCTGCTCCCATATAATTCAGCCTCCTTTTTGTGATCACTATATGTGTATGTCGCGCGCAAATTTTTGACTAGACGAATGCCCTCCCATTTGCATTTCTTTTTACAGCGTGTCACAATATGTTATGATACAAGCAATGATAAATAAATTGGAAAGATTAGGAGTGTTTTTTGAATGAAAAAAATGGCTTTAGCAGCTGTAACAGCAGTTAGTGTTTTAACTCTTGGCGCATGCAGTAGCGGTGATAAAGATGTCATCGCAACAACAAAATCAGGAGATGTCACAAAAGAAGAGCTTTATACAACTCTTAAGAAACAAGCAGGTGGAGATGCTTTAAATCTACTTGTTCAACAAAAGGTTCTTGCTGACAAATACAAAGTATCTGATAAAGAAATTGATAAGAAAATGGAAGAATATAAAAAGACACTTGGTGAAGATCGTTTAAAACAACTTCAAGATGAATTCGGAAAAGATTACATCAAAGATCAAGTAAAATATGAGCTGCTGACTCAAAAGGCTGCCAAAGCTAACATCAAAATCACTGATAAAGAAGTAAAAGCGTATTACGATGACCTAAAAGGCAAAATCCGCGCAAGCCACATTTTAGTAGCTGATAAGAAAACAGCTGACGAAGTGGAAAAGAAATTAGATAAAGGTGAAAAATGGGATGCTGTTGTGTCTGAATATTCAACTGATACCGCTTCAGCTGCACAAGGCGGAGATGTAGGCTGGTTCGCAAAAGAAGGTCAAATGGACGAAAACTTCAGTAAAGCTGCATTCAAACTAAAAGTGAATGAAATCAGCAAACCAGTGAAATCACAATTCGGCTACCATATCATTAAAAAGACCGAAGAACGCGGTAAATACGATGACATGAAAGCAGACTTGAAAAAAGAACTAACTAATCAAAAACAAGCAGACACAAATGAAATCCAAACCATCTTAAACAAATTGGTGAAAGATGCAGATGTGAAAGTAAAAGATAAAGAGCTTGAAAACACGTTCAAAGAAAAGTCTCAACAACCCGCACAAAATCAACAAGGTCAATAATCACAAAAACCCCCTCTGCAATGAACGTGCAGAGGGGGTTTTTTATGACCAGATTTAAGCAATCGAGTGATCTTCATGTGCCGACGTTTCCTGGGATCTTTTCACTTGCTCCCCCTGACGTCTGCGCTCTCTTTCTTGCTCCATTCGCTCGATAAAAATTTCTCCTTCCTTTTCAATAAAGGATTGATCAATCTCTTGCTCCTCTTTGGCCGTTGTCATTAATTTATACGCACAGAAAATAATGCCAATGATACATGCATACACCCACCATGGAAAAAACAACATTTTTTCATCGCCTCCTTTTTTTCAGAACAGCTCTCTCTTCCCTTGTATTACATGCTTATGCAAAGAGAAGACAAGTTATGAAAAAAACGCCCGCATAAGCGGACGTTTTGACATGGTTATTCGTGAAAGGTTGGTTTATAAAATGAACGATTCTCTAGCGCAAAAATACGTTCTGTATATTCTCCTGGCTTCACATGCTCAAGCGCACGATCCATCATATTCATCTTCGCATCTAAATTATCAATATAGTGGAGAATTTCGGCTTCCTTTACCATTGGTGGTTTTGGGCTGCCCCACTCTCCTTTTCCGTGATGACTTAGGACTAAGTGCTGTAGAATCAGAATTTCTTCTGAATCAATGCCAAGCTCCTCAGCAGCTTTCGCAATTTCTGTCACCATAATCGAAATATGACCAATTAAATTCCCTTCCACCGTATAGGTGGTTGAGACTGGGCCTGAAAGCTCTTTGACTTTTCCTAAATCATGAAGAATGATGCCTGAATATAAAAGATCTCGATCTAAAGATGGATATAGATCAACAATTGATTTAGCCAAATGCAGCATGGACACCACGTGATAAGCAAGACCAGAGACAAATTCGTGATGGTTTTTTGTCGCTGCTGGATAGTCAGCGAATTCCTGTCCATATTTTTTTAGCAAATGTCTTGTGACACGCTGTATATTAGGGTTTTTCATATCAAAAATATATTGCATAATCGTATCCATCATATCATGCTTTGGAATAGGAGCTGTTTCGAGAAAATCATCGATTCGAATTTGCTCATTTTCAGCAACAGGGCGTATATTCCTAAGTTTCAGCTGATTCCTCCCGCGATAATGATGAATATCGCCTACTACCTTCACAATGGTTTGTGCGGCATAGGTTTGTTCATCATTCTGCTTCGCATCCCATAGTTTCGCCTCAATATCTCCACTCTGATCTTGAAGAATTAACGTTAAAAATGGTTTGCCATTACTCGCAATCCCTTTAGTAGATGATTTAATTAATAAATGCAGGTCAACTTGTTCGCCGACATCATAGGTCATGATCCCTTTAGCCATTCAATAAAAGCTCCTTCCATGTTTCTGCTCATATAAGTATAACATAAGTCATTATTTGTCAATCATTCCACTGCTAAACTCGTAACCTGTCCATCTTCTGCCGCTTGCTTCATATGCTCATGACAGGTGAAATAAAACAGCTGTGTTTCAAAACGTGTGAGTTCGTTCATCATCTCCAGCACTCTGCCTAAACGCACGTGATCGAAATGAACAAAGCTGTCATCCATCATAAACGGAAGCTGACAATCTTGCTGATGAGACAAAGCAAGCGCAAAACGAATCGCTAGATAGATCTGTTCACACGTTGCCTGTGAAAGCTCCTCTGGACGGAATAATCGTCCATCCATTCTTTTCACCATCAGGAAATCATCTTCAGGTGAAAATAAAATTGCTTCATAACGATCATTTGTTAACGGTTGAATAAAACCAGAGGCTGTTTGAAGCAATGCAGGCAGCCTTGTTTCTTTATGCTCATTCAATTTTTCTCGTATGACGGAGCGGACAAGCTGAATGGCCGCCCATTTTTTTGCGAGGTGCTTCGCATGCTCCTGCTCTGCGGCAAGCTGATGAGTCAAATCAGACACCGTTCCAGAAGCTTCTATTTGCCGGATTTCCACTGCTAGTTCTGCTAAACGCTTTTCCATATTCTCCGCATTCAATTGAATGTCATGAAGGTGCTGCTTTGCTTCTGCACACTCCTCCTCAAGGAGAAGTAGTCCTTTGCGACTAATCCATTCCTCCTCATCAAAACAACCGCTTCTATGAAGCTCTTGATTCAGCTGCTGCAGCTCCAAAAGCCGTTCCCGGTATTCTTTCGATAGATGAGAAAGTACTTGGTAATCTTCTTTGGACTCTGCTTCTACTTGATGAAAAAGCTCATCAGTTTGTTTTTCGTAATATTGAATTTCACTTTCTAGTGTCGCGAGCTGCTGCATCGCATGTTGAATGGATACATGTAATGTTTGACGTTCTTTTTCTCTTTTCGCCTCATCTTCCAATATCTCTTGAAAGGCTGAAATATTCTCCTGAATAGTTCCTTCCTTTTTTTGAAGAATACTGGTTAACGCTGAAACCTTGCGCTCATAAATCGATTGCTGATCGGAGAGCTCTTCTATTTCACGCTGAAGCTCCTCATATGCCGCTGTATTCATTTTTAATTGTTTTAGAATATGGAAGGCCTCTACTAGGAAAGAAAGCTCAGACGACAAGCCAAGCTGTCTTTTCTTTTCCTCTACTTGCTGCTGGACAGGCTCCAGCTCTAGCTCCCAGTCTTCATATTGCCGTATGATTCTTTCGTACAGCAGCTCCTTCTGCCTCATAAGTGTTTCAGCTGAAGCTGCCTGCACTTGAAAGGAATCTAAGGCGGCTTCGCCGTTTCTTTGTTTCATAGGGCTCATTTGACTGGATGAGTAAATGACAAAGAAGAGAAAAACAGAAAATCCCGCAAACGAGAGCGTGATCCACCACTCTGTTAAAAAGAATAGAACAAACAGAAACAACACATCAAATGCGATCAAGCCTTGGAATAACAACGCCGGGGAATAAACCCGTTTCTTTTTCGATCTTGTCTCCTTCGCTTCATCTTCTGCTCCGCGCAGTCTCACTTCTTGTTCCTTTAATCCTTTTAGCGCGGCTTCTGCTTCGTCCAGCTCATGTCTTGCGTGATCAAATCGTTCATCTAACTGCGCTTTTCTGTCCATGAGACGAACGTATTGAGTGACAATCTCCTTTAATTCCCACTCGAATTCAAGCGAATCGTCGATTTGTTCGAGCTTTATCGGGCGCTCCCAGTTTAACTTTGCTACCGCTTCGTCTATTTTTTGTTTCAATGAATCACGATTTGCTTGACACTCTGCTATGCGCTTTTTCACAAGCTCAACATTAGATGCTTCATCTACGACTCGTTTCATCTCCATAAAGGTTTCCTTGTCATAAAGCGGTTGAACTTGTAAGAGTGAGGTTTGCAAATGATCTAACCTCTGTTTCAGTGCAGTCAATTGAGCCTTTTTCGGGTGAAGGTGTGATTCTAGTTTATCCAGCTCATGCTCAGTTTCTGCTCTAAAACGTTTGACTCGGTCTGGATAGCGGGCTAATTCCTTTTTCAACTCCACTTTTTTCTCAATCATGGGATACACTTGAATGGATTCAGTCAGTTTCTGAAGGTGTTCTTCCGCTTGCTTCATTTCATTTTGAAGCTTTTCGATCGTCTCCGTTAATTCAGAATGCTCCCGTTTCTTTTCGATATAGCTGCCTTCTGCCAATCTCGCTTGTTTCAGCTGACCTGTCAGCTCTTTTAAGCGATCAAGCTGCTGATTTAATTCAGGCTTGCGGCCATTTGGTTTAAACAGCTGCTCCTGCTGCTTTAGCAGCCTGCTATCCATCTTGGTGGCTGCATCTGAGCCAAATAAACTTGAGAAAAGTAGAAATTCGCCTATCTGGTCCTGATTCAAGGCTTGGACATTTTGAAGTCCAAACACATCAAACGAATAGATTGATTGATATAATCTGCGATCCGTTCCCTTTAAAAATGTCTGTAGAAAAGCTTCGTCTTTCACTTCACCATTCGGTAAAAACACCTGTGCTTGCCCACCGCGATCGGATGTTCTCTCAATATGGATGACGCCTAACTCGTCATCTTGGCAAGTGAGGGAACCACCATAAAAAGAACCTTGCTTCGTCTTGTACATCTTGTTTTTCGGAAAACCAAATAACATCGATTCAATAAACGTTTTCAATGTCGTTTTCCCCGATTCATTCAGCCCGTAAACTAGCTGAAAACCGTCATCAGAAAAGTGAAAGGTCCGATTTGAAAATTTTCCAAAATGGGCGATATGGAGTGAACGTATTTTCATTGTGCCTCTCCTTTTCTCATAATTGCTTAAGCTGTTCTGTCAGCAGCCTTTGCGCTTCTTCTTTTATATCCACTTCATCCTCTTTTGTAAGAGCTTTTCCTGACTTTCTATAGGTTGGGTGACGCTTGATCGGTGATAGAAGCTCTTCATATGCCTCAAACTGTGAAATTTCAGCAGTGAGTTCCTTTAAAAAGGAATCTTCTGGATAGGCGACGTCCTCGTTTGTCTGGCAGTCAATCGATATCACCCAAACGAATACATCTTCATCTTCTTCCTGTTCATGAAGAACGGCCATCAGCTCCTCAAGCAACTCAAGCTGCGTATGCTCAAAGTAAGAAGGAGAATCACCCGTCAATTCAATTTTCACAAAATGAGGGACGCCTTCTTCTTTCAGTTCAATGATTTTGTTATCCACAAGTGTCACAAGATCCGTCATATGAACCGTCTCTGTGATGTCTATTACAAGTGTCTCAAACATCACATCCGCACAGCTAATAAATTCCGCTGCCGCAGAATCCTCGGAGAGTTGAACAACGTAACAGCCTTTCTCTCCTGTTTCTTTTATATGTCTGCCCTGCATGTTACCAGGGTAAATAATCAACGGGTCTTCATGCAGAAGAGCTCTCTTATGTATATGTCCAAGCGCCCAATAATCGAAATCTCGGGAAAGGAGCTGCTCAAGCTGAAAAGGTGCATATGCGTCATGACCTTCATGTCCAGCTAATGTACCGTGAAGCATCGCAATGTGATAGGCAGCATCTGTCTTTTTGACATAATGAGAGGTCATATTTTCATAGACAGCACGCTCTTTGTAGCTAAATCCATAAATACTTGCGACAAGCTGATCTCCTCTATAGTAGGATTGCTCACTTGGGGTACTGGTTGAAAAAACGTGCACATTCTCAGGCCACTCAATCGGTGTCCATTCACCGCCTAAATGATCATGATTACCATAAATAATAAAGACTTCAATCCCTTGGGTTTGCAGTCTTAGAAACTGATTTCTTAAAAACAGCTGTGCTTTCAGGCTGCGGTTAGATTCGTCAAATAAATCTCCGCTCAGCAGCACAAAGTCTACTGCTCGAGCAATGGCGAGATCAAACATATTCTTCGCACTTTGAAATGTACTTTCTTTGAGCCGCTTAAAGGGTAAGCTAGGGATATTCGACATTCCTGCAAATGGACTGTCTAAATGTAAATCTGCGGCATGAATAAAGGTGAGCTTAGTCAAACGTCTATCTCCTTGTCCGATACTGTGATTGTCCATATTTTATCATGCCATTTTTGCGAATGCACGTTCTATCACTCTCATTCTAAAAAACACATTTTTAAGGGGTAAAAAAGAGGTTTTGTCTTATTCCTTGTTTAATTACATAGAAAAGCAGAGGAAAGGAAGATGAGGAATGGAGAAGACATACTTTTTAACTGTATTTGACCCGTCAGGTGAGACTTTACTAAATGAAAAAATCACAACAGATAGTGATGAAAAGGCAAAGGAATTAGGTCGCCATCGCTTATTAGAACAGCAATACACGAAGCATTCTCATCGGCTCGTTGATGATGCAGGCAAGCTGCTTTTATTTGAACGTTAAAAAAGCCGGCATTCGCCGGCCTCACATTCGTTTATACATTCTGGAACACAGGTCGTCTTTTTTCTAAAAAGGCCTGAATGCCTTCCTTATGATCATGGCTTTGCCTCAGTCTAGCCTGTGCTGCCCTCTCCTTTTGAAGAACGGCTAGCAGCTGTGATTCTGACTGCTGGAAATAGATTCGCTTTGTCTCGATAAATGCTTGAAGCGGCATGTTCATAAACGGCTTCACACATACCTTTTGATACGCATCGACTTCCTCTTGAAATACGCCGTCTGCAAGGCGCAGCTTTAGCGCTTCTTCAGCCGGAAGCTTTTGTCCGCTCCAAATCAATTGTTTCGCGGTTTGTTCACTGACTCTTTTTGTAAGGAAAAAGTGCCCTCCGCCATCTGGAATTAAGCCTACTCCATTAAAATTCATGGCGAGCTTTGCATCTTGATGCATAAACAAGTAGTCACAGCTTAAAGCAAAGCTAAAAGCAAGGCCTGCCGCTGACCCGTGGACAAGGGCAATCGTCACTTTTTTCATACCGGCAAGAGAAAGCGTAATCCCCTCAATCAAATCCATCACACGATGGAAATCCTCTTCACTTTCCTGCTTAAGCATCATGCCAATATCTCCGCCTGCTGAAAATCCTTTTCCCGCACCCTTGATCACAACGACTTTTGCACTACTATCCTCCGCCGCATCACATGCCTCTTTGAATTCAGCAAACATCTCCACATGAAATGAATTGTAAGCATCCGGTCTATTGAAAACGATTTCAAAAATATCCCCGTCTAGCTGACAATTGATATATGTCATCATCCATCCCCCTTTTTTAAACACATGACTTACTTCCATTTCAACCCGAATAATCCTTTTTCCTCTGCATAAAAATTTCAGGATCAGTTGATACCAAAACAAGCATAATTGTTGAAACGAAAAATATATTTTTATATAGTAAATGAAGAAAGAAATTGATGGTGAAAGGGGGAGAATGGTTGATCAGGTGTTCCCTATTCATATTAGTTCATTTCATCGTCATGTTTTCTCCTTTTTCAAATGTCGTTTTTGCTCCACAAGCAGAAGCGAGCACACCTAGTCTTATTTCTCCATCCATCTACGATGAAGAAATACACGCTGTGAAGACACCTCCATTTTCAAAAAAACATGCCTCTTCTATTCTATTAAAGAACAAATTATCACTGGCTGATTCAAAAATTTTTCTTCTAAAGCCTGCTCCATCGGCTGTGTTATCGATTGATCTATGTTTTTTGAAAATGAAGTGTGCGATCCCCATTATGTATCAATCAAATTATCTATACTGATTCATTTTATTTCATCCGTATTCACTATATGAAAATCACAACCCATCATATTCGGAGGGATAAAATGAATATTAAAGAAAATGATCTTCCTGGGATCGGAAAGAAATTTGAAATTGAAACGAGAAATAGAGAAAAGATGACGATCGTGATTCATGATGATGGCAGACGGGAGATTTATCGTTTTGATGATGATGATCCAGATGAAGTGCTGTCCACCATTTCTCTCGATGATGCTGAATCACGGCAAATCGCTGCAATTATTGGCGGCATGGTGTATAAACCACAGGCACTCGAAACCATTGAAATGGCCTTCAACGACTTGATGATTGAATGGTTTAAAGTGGAAAAAGAAGCAAAAGCGGTTGGACATACACTCGGTGATTTAGATGTGCGGCAAAACTATGAAGTCACCGTCATTGCGATCATAAAACATACAAATGAAAAATTACTCAACCCTGGTGCCGAATCGATTATTGAAGCAAATGATACGCTGGTCATTTCAGGCGAAAGAAAACACCTAAAGCGATTGATACGTGATTTTCTTTCAAGAGGGGGAGAGTGATGAATGGATCATTTAGTCTTTGAAGTTGGGACGGCACTGATTCTCATCGCCATCGCCAGCTTAATCGCCAATAAAATGAAATTCTCAATCATCCCTTTCCTCATTGTCCTTGGTATGATCGTTGGTCCGCATGCTCCAACCATCGGGATCATTGATCTAAAATTTATCGAAAGCACCGACATTATTTCGTTTTTTGGCAGAATGGGCGTCTTGTTCCTTCTTTTCTACCTTGGACTTGAGTTCTCTGCGGGAAAGCTCATTAAATCGGGCAAGTCCATTGCTGTCGGCGGATCTATATATATTTTGATTAACTTCAACTTAGGACTGCTTTACGGCTTTATTACAGGGTTTGGGGTCCTCGAAGTTCTCATTATGGCAGGAGTTATCACGATTTCATCCAGTGCCATTGTGGCCAAAGTTCTTGTTGATTTGAAACGGACAGCGAACCCTGAAACTGAGTTAATTCTTGGGATCATCATGTTTGAGGATATTTTCCTCGCTGTTTATTTATCCGTCGTATCCGGTCTTGTCCTAGGAGATGCCACAACAGTTGGCGGTGCCTTATTATCTATTTTCATTGCTTTTGGTTATATGATGCTTTTCTTTATCATTGCACGTATGCTGCCGAAACGATTAAACAAGTTATTCGATATCCGTTCGAACGAAGTGTTCATCATTGTGATTTTTGCGGCTTTATTTTTTGTCGCAGGTTTCTCAGAGACGATCCATGTAGCAGAGGCCATTGGTGCTCTCTTACTTGGTCTTGTTTTCTCAGAAACAGAGCACGCTGACCGCATTGAACATCTTGTGGTACCATTTAGAGATTTCTTCGGAGCCATGTTTTTCTTCAGCTTCGGTCTCAGCATTGATCCATTTACATTAGGTGATGCATTTTGGCTTGCGATTGGCGCTGTGGTCCTCACCTTCATTGGGAATTTCACTGCTGGAATGTTCGCTGGGAGAAGAGCTGGATTTTCTCATAAAGCGTCTTCTAATATTGGTTTAACCATCGTATCACGCGGAGAGTTTTCAATTATTGTAGCCGAACTCGGTATTGCGGGCGGACTTTCCGCTACCTTAAAGCCATTTGCTGCATTGTATGTCTTAATCCTTGCGATATTAGGTCCACTAGTGACGAAGGAATCTAAGCGAATCTATCAAATCCTAAACAAAGTGTTCAAATGGCAAACAGAAAAACCAAAAGTGAAAAAAGAAACGACAATCTAATGAAAAAGGGCCCTATGCTTGGGCCCTTTTTATCTTTTATTCAAATTGCTGAAAGGCTGTTTCTTGCTTGACTGGCGCTTCTTTGCCCCCGCGAATCGTTTGAATCACTTTTTGGTTGCGGTAGATGGATAGTTTTAAATTGGTCGCCGCTGTTCCATGAGAGTGATCTAGGTGCGTGAATGTAAAAAAATGATGCGGACGCTTGTCTTTGAACACAAGCCTGAAGTCTTTTGTCACTTTAAAATGTTCCTCACTTTCCCATTCAATCAAAGGTTCTTACGCACTAAACCACGCCGGGATATTCGGTGTGTACCCTGTAGCCAATACGGCACGATCTACTGATATACTCTTTTCTTTCTTTAGCTGCCACTGCTTTAGTTTCAGCTTCAGGGACTGATTCTCCTCCACCTGAATCGCTTCAAGCTCGGTCATTGGCTGAATAATCACAGATGGCTCTTCGCCAGAAACAGACCGATGATACAATTCTTGATAAATGCGTGAGAGCGTCGATGCATCTATCCCATTTCTTAATCCAGTCAGCCTAGGCAATGTGTTCATTCGTTCTTCATAAGGAAGCGAATGGAAATATTCAACGTACTTTGGTGTAAATAGCTCCTGACCAAGCTCAGCCGTCTCTAGCTCTCTAAATTCACTAGATCGCGTAAACCAAGATAGCTGCTGCCCTTTCTTCTGATGCTGAAGCAAGTCTAAGAAGATTTCGGCTGCACTCTGCCCAGAGCCAATCACCGTCACCGACTCAGCTTCATGAAGTTCTTTCTGCTGGTCTAAATACCGGCTGCTATGGGTCACATTTGGCAGTGCAGCATCAGGCACATCGACAGGAATCATCGGTTTGCTCCCTGTTCCAAGCACGACATGCTTTGCCCGATACTCAGAAAGCGATCCATCCTTTAAGCACCTGACTTTCACAAGATAACCACCTTGACAGTCCGTCACTTCTTCTACCTTCATGCCAAATTGACAGCTATCTATTTCACCTGCGACCCATGATAAATACTCATTGAATTCTCTTCGCGGAATGTCAAACTGTTCAAATGTATAGAACCGGTGAAGTCTATTGGATTCATGTAAATAATTTAAAAATGTATATCTGCTCCTTGGATTCGCCATCGTCACAAGATCAGCTAAAAAGGAGACTTGTAAATCCGTTCCTTTGATCAGCATACCAGGATGCCAGGCAAATTCAGACTCCTGTTCAAAAAAACAGCATGAAACATCTTCATACTCCTCTAACAAAGCCGCCAAACCTAAATTGGCAGGTCCAATCCCAATTCCGATCACATCAATCATATGTACACCTGCTTTAACTTTTTATCACTTATATACCCTTTTACAAATGAAAAAAACACTACGTCACCGCAGTGTTTAAACGTGAGGAACAAATAATGACTCAAGAAATTGAATTTTCTCTTCAGTATAGTGTTCATAACGGTCATTATATGATTTTGGATCTTTTGGATTGGCATATTGCGTAATTTTTCCTGAACGTGGATCAATGAATTTACTAGCAGCACCGCATCCAATCCCAATGATTGTCTGCACTTCTTCCATAATAATGATATTATACAAACTTTCCTGTCCATCTAATGAATACCCGACATTTTCAAGGTTCCCTAAGATGTTTTTTTGTCTATATAAATAATAAGGATGATAGTCATGTGCTTTCGTCCAAGCGACCGCTTCATCCATCATACGTGTGATTTCTTCTCGGTCAGCTACTTGATATTTGTCCTTATTGCGCGTCATCTCAGACGCTCTTTTAAAGGAGAGCGTATGCACAGTTAAAGATTCAGGCTTAAGTTCTTCAGTCTGCTGCAAGGAATGCTGGAATTCCTTTAGCCCTTCTCCCGGCAAACCAATAATTAAGTCCATATTAATGTTATTCATGCCATACTGTCTTGATAAGTGATACTTTTCAATCGTTTCTTCTACACTATGGTGACGGCCAATGGCTTTCAGTGTTTCATTTTCATACGATTGTGGATTGATACTAATCCGGTCAATATGATATCGGTTTAGCACCTCTAGCTTATCAGGCGAAATTGTATCAGGACGCCCTGCTTCGACAGTCACTTCCCGTATATGTTTCACATCAGGGAATGAGCGGTACATTTCTTCATACAGCAAATCCATTTCTTCCGCAGTGATACTTGTCGGCGTACCTCCGCCAAAGTAAACGGTCGTCACTTTAATCCCATGTTCTTTTAGCCAAGTCCCGATTTTTTGCATCTCATAATGCAGACCAAACAAAAACGTTCCCACTCTTCCTGCTTGTCCTTTAATCGCATAAGCAGGAAACGTGCAATAAGCGCATTTTGTTGGGCAGAAAGGAATACCAATATAAATACTTACCTCCTGCTGAAGGTCATACAGGTCAGGAATCGCTTGAAGCTGACGATCGACAATTTCCTGCATCAAATCGATTTTTTCATCATGAATCAAATAATCACGCTTTAATGCGGCATGCGCATCTTCCTTTGTCATACCTTCTCTCAGCATCTTATGAAGTAATTTTGTAGGACGTATCCCTGTGAGAATCCCCCACTTTTGCGTCATTCCTGTGTGCTCCTGAAGCAGATGTAAATAAACAGACAGCACTGTGTTTTTAATTTGCTTCCAGCGCTCCTTGTCGTTCAATCCCTTTGGGACGTCTCGCGAAAAACGACTAGTGATGTCTGTTCCAGCGATGTGACCAGATGCCTCCACCGTTCCATTTTCTTCTTTCCAGCTAAACTCCATGACTAGTCCATCATGCAATTCATCTGGACCAAACAGCACTTCACTATCTTCTTCAAATAAATTGGCTATATTGACAAGCGGGCGATGAAATCGTTCATCTGACAGCCCTTTAATTAAAATTCGCATCGTATCACCTTTATCTTCAAACTTGTTTCATTTTACAAAATCTATGTAGGAAAAGCAATGACTGGAACAGTTAAAGGCCCTGCCATTTCTTGATTGACAGGACCTTCGTCTATATTATCGCTTAATATCGAATTGATGTAAAAATCCTTCTCTTTGCTGCATTCTAAAGTATTCTTTGATCATATAAGCGACTCCCTGTTCATCGTGTGAACGTGTCACCCAATCGGCTTTACGTTTAACAGAATGAGGTGCATTTCCCATCGCAACGCCTAAGCCAGCCAATTCGAGCATTGGAATATCATCTGTTCCCTGCCCAATGACCACCGTATCTTCTAATGTCAAACCTAAGGCTGAGGTCAAAAGAGAAAGCCCCGCTTCTTTCGATACGCCTTTGCATACAATATTCATTTTCTCATCACTAATCCGAATAAGATCGACAGATGGAAAAGCTTGTTGAATGGTTCGGTGAATTTCAGCCTGAAGCTCTGCGGTTGAATACACTTCAATCACTGGTGTACTGACCGGTTCATCCATCAGCATATCACTTAGAGATTCAACAAATTGCACGGGATAGAAAATTGGATCAGACGGATGAATCAACGTCTTTCCCATCAGCTGTGACTGCGTTTTTTTCCGGTTGCCAATCGAGAATTTTTCATGCAGCAAGCGAACATTACAATCAAAGCTTTCAAGAATTTGCACAAGATTAAATGTTTTTTCTTCCGTTAGTTTCTTCACATGAAGCGGCTCATCGAGTTTATTCGCGATAAATGCACCACTATGCGTTACAAGGGTTGACGTTGGAATCTTCAACGCCTTGGCAATTTTTTGTGCGGAACGAAAATGCCGATTGGTGACAAGCGTCACGTAAACCCCTTTTTTCTTTACATATTCCACAGCTTCTTTTGTAGCGGAATGGATTTTTCCATTGGAACGAAGTAACGTTCCATCTATATTGAGTGCAAGTAATTTTTTTGACACTGAGGCATCCCCCTTCTTGATGACTGTACTTACGATGAGGATATGCCCTAGCTTGGTGCTTTAGAACATGCAGTTGAAAGAGCCCTGTGTGTTATGAATCTTTTTGCAAATAAAAAAAGCCTACCCCTAGGCTTTTTTTTATGTATGGTTTGGATGCGTCACAATGAGGTGATGAAGCTCCCCATGATCCCCTTATCTTTCACACACCAAAGCATTGCTTATATCAGATCCCCTTATGCTTTGCGTTTCTCCCAGAAGCGCTTCTCTCTCGTTTGGCTAATCGCCTTAAATCCCAAGTGAAACGCACCCAATTGTCCCATGAGAGCGCTTATTTGAAAGCACTTTCAATATAAGTATTATCGCAGAATTTATGAGCTTCGACAACCTTTTTTTGAAAAGTTGGACAGGGAATATGTGAAATAAAAAAGGGCGAATATCATCGCCCTTTTCATTAATTTTCTTCTGGATTCCCATAAAGCTCTTCAAGAGGCTTCATGATCACTTTATTTAATTCTCCGATGAGAACACTCACACGTTGTTCTGCTTCCATCAACTGAGAGATTTTATCGTGCTGTTGAACAAGTGCCACTGTTTTTTGTGCTTGCTCCACTTCTTCTTGTGTGATCTCTTGACCAGTCATTTGTTTTTGTTGAAGGTTTACTTGAATGTCACGGAAGTTCTCGAACATTCTTTTAGAGGACTCATCCGCGTTAACCTCATCATAAAGATTTTTTAGAGTTGAGTATTCTTCGCTATGACGCAATGCTTTTTCAAGGTCATATGCAACATCATAAACATTTACAGACATGTTATGTCTCCTTTCTATCCGTTATCACCGATATGATCGGCGGACACCACTCCACTATAACAAACTATGGCTTTCGTTTCACATATATACAACGGATTCATTAAAATTTCTCTAATCTGTCTTAAAATAACGTGACAAAGATTGCTTGGATTGCGCCGATTAATCCCCCTAAAAAACCACCTAAAAACGTGATCATCTTAAGTTCATTGTTGGAAATGCTAATGACAAGCTCCTCCATTTTTTTAAGCGGAAAAAGTTCAATCTGGTCACGAATGATATCTTCAAACTTGAGCTTTGCGAGTAGTCCCTCTAATGCATTTGATGCTGCTTTAATCCCCTTATCGACAAGCACTGGTGCTAAGTGTATTTTGAGATCAACCGCTACTACGCTGACATAAGATCCAACTGGCTTGTCTAATATCAGCTTTGTAGAGAAGTGTGAAAGCAATTGCTTTTTCACACTATAAGCAAGCTCCTTCACATTCCATTTATCATCCAGTTCCTGAAGAGAAAATTGTTTCACCTTGTCCCATTCCTGAACGAGCAAATCTGATAAAAACCTCTTTGTTTCTGCATTTCTTAAAAATTTAATGATTTCAGGATGTACACGGTCAATTAAGCTTGAATTTCCTAAAAACATTTGAACCATACCGCCAAGCATGCCGCGTTCCTTTAAGAAATCATCAATCATATTGCCAAGCCTCGCTTTACCTTCTTCACTTTCAAAGTAATGGATGCCTCTCTTTAAAATATAATCTGCTGCATCTGGAATTTTTGACGAAATTTTGTTTTCTACTTCTAATGGGAGTAACTCAGATAACGTTTGCTCATTATATTTTTTTAGCAATGAATCGAGCTTCTGATCAGACCAATGATGAATCCATTCATCTGCTTTGACGTCAGCATGTGATACACCGAATCTTTCTAACAAAGAGAGCATTGTGATCTCCATGTCAGCGCCTTTATCAATCAATCGATGAACTGTATGCAAGATCTCCTGCTTAGCCTCAGATGATTCAAATCGCTTTTGAATACCTTCTGGCGTGAGCAAATGCTCCATAACCAAGACGCCAACCTGCTTGGCTACTTCATCTCTTCTTTTAGGAATGAGCCCTGGTGTAAAAGGAAGCTGTTTCCCGAATAAGTAATACGGCTTATAAGGACGAAAAAGCATTTTAATCGCAAGATGGTTTGTCGCTGCTCCTATAACGGCACCTATAACAATCATAAAGATAAACGTTGTGAATATATTCAAAGTCGTCATCTACCTTTCAAACAATACCCGATGTTTATTGGTTTAATCTATACGTATTATAGTTGTTGTCATGTCCTCAAGCAAATGAAGCATGCTGCTAGACATATGATCAATCGATCTGTCGTAATGATAAAGGAGCGCAATCTTTATGTAAAATCATGAAAATGTGTTTTTCTGCTGGTAAAAAAAGAAGTTGAAAAGAAGGTGTTTTTTAATGACATCAACATTAGGTATTGTGACTCTTTCACCGAAGTATGAAGAGGGATTCACACGTGGGCTAGCCAAAGCTGCCCCTGCTTATGGTTTAAAGGTTGTCCGTTTTACACCACTTGATTTAAAGCCGGCTTCAAATTTAATACAAGGTCAAACATATACGAATGGTCAAGGATTCACCGCAGCAGAATTTAAGATTCCTGACTTGATTTACGATCGATGCCTTTACAAGCATGACGCACAATCTAAAAAAGCAAAACCAATCATGGAATGGCTGAAAAAGTATCCGAAAACAGTTTTTTTGAATACAGGTATTTCAAATAAAATGATGCTATTCGAGCAGCTCCGCCTTCTCCCTGCTTTACAGCCATATTTACCTGTCTGCTCATTATTAAAAGAGCCATCAGACCTTCTCAGCATGTTAAGGAAAGACGGTTATTGTAAAATGCAGCCGCTCTCTCAACAACATGCAGCATCTACTTACTTCATTTTCTTAAAAGACAACACTTTCACTGTTCAGCTAAGTCCCGAACAAGTCATCACATTTTCGCGTCCATCAGATATAGACCGCTGGTGCAGAAAGTATGTAGGCCGATATTTCCTTCAATTTTTTCAGACGAGTGATCAAAAAGACTTTTTATTCAATGAAATAAGGATTTTCCTGATGAAAGATTCACAAAATCAGTGGAATCGCATAGGGATTCACACAAAATCACCTACAGAAAATAATCATTTAAGCATTACACAAAAATCAGCATCCATGATAGGCTTTGATCACTATCTAAACACCTTGCAGCCGCACATCAAAGAGCTTCTTTTAGATGATATTGCATCCATTCAAGCATCTCTGCCAGCATATATAGATAAAACCCTTTCCCCTTGCTTTGAATTCGCTGTAGACTTACTCCATACAAGTGAGGGCAGGCTTTTCATATCAAATATAAGATCAAAACCAGGGCGATCCGCTTTTTTAAAAGCTTATCCTGACAAGGAAAATGAATTGATTCGTACCATTCTTGCACATGCCCAGTCGATGAAGTCACAACCGAAGGAGGTTTCTCATGAACAAAAATCGTTACATCATCGCCACTCATCCCGCAAGTGAAAAAACAATTCATCTTCCCATCCATTTTAAACAGCAGGAGGCGATCTATTCTCTTGCTTTAGGTTCCCGTCTAGTAGATGACTTCACCGTTTCCTATCATCAACATACAAATAAAATTTTATTATCAGAAGATCTATATAGAGATTTACTCATTCCTTATCAATCAAAAGCTGATGTGATTGCCATTGATCATACCCTGTTCATAGGGCCACTGCTTGGTATTTTCACCGCAGGTTTTGAGCAAAGCACGCAGCCACTAGGAACTAGATTAGACTTTTTTATCAAACTGCTGCGCTCTTTCAAACAGCATGCCGGTTTTGCTTATCTTTTTGGGACACATTCTATTGATTGGGATAAAGGAATAATAGAAGGATTGTTGTACCAACAGCAAACATGGGTTAAAAAACAAATGCCCCTGCCTTCAGTCATTTACGATCGTCTTCCAAATAGAAAGGCTGCTCAGTCAGCATTCATTCAAGAAACAAAACGCAAACTCACTCAAGACTATGATATTCCTTGGTTCAACCCTCATTTTTTTAATAAATGGGACATTCATGAACAATTGTTAACAGATGAAAAAACATGTCCTTTTCTTCCACATTCCATACAATTGGACCCGGTGGACGCTCTAAATAAAATAGAAACACTCCTCCATCTACATCAGGTCATTTACTTAAAACCGTCGAACGGCAGTCATGGCGACGGTATTTATCAATTAAACAAGAAGGCTCATGGAATCACTGTATGCTCAAATCAAGGAAGGGCTGTTCCATATGACTCTTTAGAGGATTTCGTTATCAATCTCCGGAAAGATCACGCAATTCAAGATTTTATGGCTCAACAAGGCATTGCACTTCTTCAAATAGACAATCAACCAATGGATTTCAGAGTTCATACCAATAAAAATAAGTACGGTCATTGGACAGTCCCAGCAGTAGCAGCAAAAATTTCTGGCAATCACACCGTCACGACTCACCATTCACATGGAGGCTCGGTGAAAACACTTTATGATGTTTTTCCAGAAAAGAAGAAGCGTTTGAAAATCTTAGAGCAGCTTTCTTATACTGCTATCACGCTTAGTCAGGTAATTGATGAAAAATTGTCCGGTCATATTGGTGAAATCGGTTTTGATTTAGGTATTGATCGGACAGGAGCTATCTGGATGTTTGAAGCCAATTCTCGCCCTGGCCGAGAGGTTTTCCAGCATGTCTCATTGCGAAACTCAGAAAGGCTGATTGGAAAAAGAATCATGGATTACGCCTCTTACCTTTCACAAACGACCTTAACAACTACAGACCACACAAACATCTATTGACAGTTTTTTAAAAAAGTAAGGGTGTGATGAAATCTATGCTTTTCCTATGCTCTTTTCATCAGATGAGATACAATAAAATCAAGTTCAAGATTGTTTCCGTATCGTCGTGTTTATTTATTGTTTCATCAATAAAAGCAAGGGGGCAATGATGATATGATTTCTCATTTTCAATGGAAACCTCTCTTTAAAAAAGCACAATTGCCAGGATGGAAAATATCCTTTTTTCACAATGGTGCGCACTACGAAGGCATCTACCACAAAACAGGTGATATTGAATGGGGCTCTCAGCTTCCGCCTCATGAAGTCGAACCAACCTTAAAAGAAGAAATCCACGAATTAATGCTATTCCATGTCTATGATTAAACTGTTTAAGGAGCTTCGCCATGTTAGAAAAATTAAAGCTTGTTTACGGAGAGCATATCATCTGCTCCCCTACAGATGATCATCAAATACTTTGGTACCAAACAGACGAAGGCGAATTATTTGGAGTAGACAAATCAAAGCTTACAGCGAGAGAAACACATCTTCTCAATACTTTCCTTACACCAATTGATCTTTCTCACACAAAGCGGACTGAGGATGAACAAAAATGGTACAGCTATCTTTTTGATAACAAACCACTAACCGTTCAGCACCCCGTCCGTGTATATTATTTTAAAATGTCACATCAAGCAGAACAAAGGCAGCAAATAAAAGAGGCTGTGGTTCACAGCCTCGAACAAACTCATTTCATTTGGACAGGCGCTCATACAGCGATGCTGATTCAAACAAACGCTACATCAGAAAATAGTCAATTAGAGCTGCTATATGATTTGTCTCTAGCCATTACAAGTGACTTTTTAACAGACTCATTCTTTTTACAGGGACAACTCCATTTGCCAAATGAACATTTACAGAAGAAATTGTTAAATGAACAGCAGCTTGTCTTTGGTCATATGCAGCAAGGTAAGCTTAGGTCAGGGATTTCCACATTTTATCAATGTCTGCCATCTCTCTTGCGTTATGATGAATCCGCCCTCTCTCATGCTATTTCAGATGCTTTTAAAGAGGCGGTTCTTGATCGGGACGTTTTCCGTACCCTCATGACTTATATGCAATGTAACTTAAATGCATCTAAGGCAGCAAAAGCTTTATATGTTCACAGAAACAGCCTTCAATATCGAATCGATAAATTTATTGAGCGAACAGGAATAGATATACGACATTTTCCAGAAGCATCTGCCGTCTATTTTATGATGAATCTTCTCGACCTTTCATAACATTCAGTAACATGAGCAACCTGCCCAAAAATGAAAATGAGATGTTGTGCACGTTGTCCATTTACAGACGCTTCCCCATTTTATACACTTTATGTACAATATAAAGCGCTTTCAATAAAAGAATGGGGAGGTTATCATTTATGGCTGAAATGATGCTCAATCAAATTTATAAAGTGTATGATAACAAGGTAACAGCAGTAGACAACTTTAATCTACATATAGAAGATAAAGAATTTATTGTGTTTGTTGGTCCATCTGGATGCGGAAAATCAACAACCCTTCGCATGATTGCAGGACTTGAAGAGATTTCACAAGGGGATTTTCTTTTAGACGGCAAACGGATGAACGATGTAGCACCAAAAGACCGAGATATCGCAATGGTTTTCCAGAACTATGCATTATACCCTCATATGAATGTATACGATAATATGGCTTTTGGATTAAAGCTGCGGAAGTTCCCGAAAGCAGAAATTGATGAGCGGGTTCGAAATGCCGCTAAAATATTAGGCCTTGAGCAATATTTAGACAGGAAACCAAAAGCACTGTCTGGCGGTCAAAGGCAGCGTGTTGCACTTGGGAGAGCAATTGTGCGTGATGCAAAGGTCTTTCTTTTGGATGAGCCGCTTTCTAATTTAGATGCAAAACTTCGCGTTCAAATGCGTGCTGAAATATCTAAGCTTCATCAGCGTCTGCAAACGACATTTATCTATGTCACACATGACCAGACTGAAGCTATGACAATGGCTACACGTCTTGTTGTAATGAAAGATGGCTTTATTCAGCAGGTTGGAGCGCCAAAGGATGTATATGAAAATCCAGAAAATGTATTTGTTGGTGGATTCATTGGCTCTCCTGCGATGAATTTTTTTACAGGAAAGCTCTCTGACGGTGCCATTGCAGTTGGAAAAACGCATATACGTGTACCAGAAGGAAAGATGAAGGTATTACGGAGCCAAGGTTATATCGGAAAAAATATCATCCTTGGGATCAGACCAGAAGATTTTCATGATGAACCCGTGTTTATAGAAGCGTCTGAGGGCACAAAGATTGATGCGAGCGTAGAAGTTGCTGAATTAATGGGAGCAGAAACGATGCTTTACTCTTCTCTCGATGGTCAGTCTTTTATTGCACGTGTTGATTCTCGTACCGATGTTCAGGCCGGACAAACTATACCTCTTGCCATCGATATGAATAAAGCCCACTTCTTTGACTCAGATACGGAGCTCCGCATTCGTTCCGCTGAATAAATATATATGCAGTGCCATCACTCATGATTGAGTGATGGCTTTTTTGCATGTTGAACAACATTTACCATGTTCTTTTCTCGTATGTTTTTTTCGAAAATCACCATAATACTTAGTACAAAGCAGTTACCGCATTGGGTTTCGCCAAGTGGCAAATGACTTGATCATTTCGCTGGTGCGATTCCAGCAAACCCAACCATAAAAAAATCACATACAAAAAGGAGATTCACATCATGGCTAATTCTAATAGTTCAAATCAATTACTAGTTCCTGGAGCAGAGCAAGCAATCGATCAAATGAAATACGAAATCGCTTCTGAATTTGGCGTTAACCTTGGAGCAGAAACTACAGCTCGTGCTAACGGTTCAGTTGGTGGAGAAATCACAAAACGTCTTGTGTCTTACGCTCAACAACACATGGGTGGAACAAAAGCTTAATTTCATATCTGGATCATAGAAGGCACCTCTTAAGGTGTCTTCTTTTTTTGTTGTTATCCCTCACCAATCTCCTTTCCAGCTCATATCATAGAGTAGAAAGGAGCGGATCTTCATGGACATTATTTCCGGTATGAACTTTGAACTTCTACAATTCGTCGGTATCTCTCTATTATGTGAATATGCTCATAGTATTCGGTCCTTTCACCTTTATAAAAAAAGCATCACATAAAAGTTGTACCATTTTGGGTTCTTTTCACTTATAGTATGTAGTGGAGGGATCGAACAGATGAAAATAGCTCTATTCGGTGCTCATGGACGTGTAGGACAAGCATTTCTTCGTTTCGTTCAAGTAGATGATCGGTACATCGTTCGTTCATTGATTCGGACAAACCGAGAAGAAATGCTTGCGGGTATGTTTCAAGTCACCGGCAATTCAAGAAATCGAGAAGATGTGCTTGAGACGATCAAAGGAGCAGATATTGTTGTGAGCTGTCTATCCACAGATGGTGATGATACATTATCTGTTTCAATGGAGCATATCGTACAAGCCATGAAGCAATCAAATACATCAAGAATTATTACAATAGGTACGGCAGGTATTTTAAAGGCAAGGCAGCAGCCGGAGCATTACCGTTTTGAAACAAATGAATCAAGGCGGACCACTTCCCGAGCAGCTAAAGAGCATGCCAAAGCGTTTGAACTCCTTCAAACGACTGACTTAGATTGGACCATTATTTGTCCAACCTATTTGCCAGACGGAGAAGTGACACGGTCATATCGCTATGAGAAAGATTTTCTCCCTATAGATGGAAAGAAAATTTCAGTTGAAGATACCGCACACTTTTTATATCAGCAGTTAAATTCGAAGGAATTTGTACATCAACGTGTCGGTATTGCTTACTAATGACGCATAATGAGTAAAGATCGAGGTCAAAAACGATTGCTCGACTTTTTTATGCAAATAAAAAGAGCCCATTCAATATGAATAGGCTCTTTTTTGTGATTCATCAGCTGTTTGCCACAGCACCCTTTTGCAGTTCGTACATTTGAGCATACAGCCCTTCTTGCTGCATGAGTTGATCATGACTGCCCCGCTCGACAATTTCCCCTTTTTCTAAAACCAAAATCATATCGGCTTTCTTAATGGTGGATAATCGGTGAGCAATGACAAAAGTTGTTCGTCCTTCTTTGACGACATCAAGCGCTCGCTGAATGATCGCTTCTGTTTCTGTATCAATGTTTGCGGTGGCTTCATCTAAAATTAAGATCGCTGGATTGTATGCTAGTGCACGAGCAAATGAAATGAGCTGACGTTCCCCTGAGGAAAGAGTACTGCCCTTTTCAACGACTGGTTCATCAAATCCTTCTGGCAGGTGCTTCAATAACTCTACTGCGCCTACTTGTTTTAATGATGATTCAATCGTTTCTCTTTTAATGTCTTCATTTCCTAAGCTGACATTGGATGCAATCGTTCCGGAAAATAAATACGGGTCTTGAAGCACAATGCCCATTTGTTTCCGCAACGTTTGCCGGGACTGGCGATAAATGCTTTCCCCATCAATGAGAATGTCTCCTTGCTGAATGTCATAAAAACGCAGCAGCAAGTTCATAATCGAGCTTTTCCCAGAACCAGTATGCCCCACAAGTGCAATCGTCTGGCCTTTTTTGGCCTCGAATGTAATGTTCTTTAATACATTTTTTCCTTCATTATAAGCAAAGGTGACGTCTTGGAACTGAACGTGTCCTTCCATTTCCTTCTGAACAGGTTCTTCCACTGTTGTTCCTGGCTCATCTAATAATCGGAAAACCCTTTCCGATGAAACTCGTGCTAATTCCAATCTCGAGAATTGGTTCACAATGCCTGTAATCGGCTGAAATAACCGATTTAGGTAATCGACAAACGCGTAGAGCACTCCAATTGACACAATGCCCGTCGCACTTAAAGACGCACCGCCAAAATACCAAATGAGTGCCACATATGCTAAATTCCGAAGCAGGTTAACCAAGTTATGCGACAGAAGTGAATTTAAATGCAGCATCTTTCGCTGATATCGAAAGTGATTGTTGTTCAGCTCATCGAATTCCTCTTTTGTCACTTTTTCATGACGAAACGCTTGAATAATGGTCATCCCTTGAATGGCTTCATTTAGCTTGGCATTGATGTCACTAATGATCGAACGAATGCGGTGGTTGTACACCGATGCAAATTTTCTGTAGGTCATTGACCATAGGAAAATAATCGGTACCGCCGCCAAACAAATAAGTGCCAGCTTCACATTTAATAAAAACATGGCAATATAAATCCCAATCATGTAAATCGCACTCGTCACAAAATTGGCGAGGACTGTCACATATAAATCACGAATGGTTTCAGTGTCATTGGTAATCCTCGCTACAACCTTTCCAGCCGGTAAATTATCAAAATACCGGATAGGCAGCGTTTGAATATGTTCAAACACATCTACTCTCATTTTTTGAATAATTCGGTTGGCTATTCGCTGTAACAGGTAATGCTGCGCATATTGAAAGAAAATCGCAATGACGAGAAGCCCTAGATAAAATAGAACAAGCTGCACCAAACCACTGATTTCCGGCTCATAAAAAGAGAAAATTTCCTCTTTTGATAAACGCTGTACTTGATAGGTCTCGCGCTCGTTTCCATTTTCAATGGTAAGTTGATCTCCCGATATTTTTCGGTTTCCGTCAAAGCGAATCGGCTCATTTACAAAATAGTAACCGAAGCCGACTTGCACCACATTGATTTGTTTTCCGGATTCCATATCATTGTCTAATCGATCGCTTCGTATATAGTTATTTCCCTGGTAATAAACGGTTTTGTCTGTTTTTTCATTGACCTCGACATATGGCTTTTCTACACCTAAAATATGATCATCAATCATTTTCTTCCCAATAAATGGTCCTGTCAGTTCAGCACCTACTGCAATGATGAGAAAAATCAAGGCAACAGACAGTACTTTCTTATAAAGGAGTGCGTAGGCGAGGAGTCTTCTTCCCGTTGTCATGCCTCATCCCCTCCTTCCAGCTGGTTTGTCAGCTGTTGACGCAGAAATTGTTCTTTGTACCACCCATCTTGCTGAATGAGCTCTTCGTGAGTGCCCTTTTGGACGATACGTCCTTCTTCCATGACAAGTATAAGATCTGCATGCTCAACAGCTGATAAACGATGAGTCGTAATAAACGTCGTTTTCCCATGACGATTTTGCCTTAAATTTTCTAAAATAGCGGTTTCTGTTTTTGCATCTACCGCAGAAAGTGAGTCATCCAGTATTAAAATGTCGGGATCTATTAATAAAGCGCGCGCAATGGAAATTCTCTGCTTTTGTCCACCTGACAGCGCCACACCTTTTTCTCCGACCATCGTTTCGAGACCCTCTGGCAAAAGACGTAAATCTTTTTCAAAATAAGCATCTTTGATTGCTTGTGCTAATTCATTTTGTTTTGCGTCTCGATGACCAAAACGCATATTCTCTTCTACACTTTTTGAAAAGAGAATATGATCCTGCGGCACGTATCCAATCCATTGAAATAACTGATCCAATTCGACCTCTTGGATTGGGACTCCTGATAGCAAGATGTGACCATCACCTGTTGGATACTGACGCAGAAGCTGTTTTACAATAGTTGTTTTACCGCTTCCTGTTTTGCCTGTAATTCCGATCGTCTGCCCCTTTCGAACCGTAAAGGACACATCAATTAAATTATCTTTTGGGGAAGTTGGATACCTAAATGTCACGTGGTCAAACTGAATATCGCCAGGCTCTTGTAACATTTTTGGCTGAGAAGCGTCTGTAACATCCGGCTTATAGCTGAGTGTATGATTCAACCGGTCTAACGACGCATTTCCTCTTTGCATAATATTAATCAACTCGCCGATCGCAAACATTGGCCAGATCATCATCCCAAGATATACGTTAAAAGCGACAAGCTCACCAATGGTTAAATCGCTTTGGAATACAAGGTAGGCACCGTATCCAATTCCTATTAAGTAGCTGACCCCGACAAGTAATTTCACTGTCGGCTCAAACAATGAATCAATGACCGCCACTCTCATATTTTTTTGAAATACATCATCTGTCATTTGGCGAAAGCGTTCGACATCTTGCTTCTCCTGTACAAAAGACCGGATGACCCGGACACCTGCGACCGATTCAAGGACGCGATCATTCATATCACCAAATGCATCTTGAGCAACTGTAAAGCGATCATGAATTTTGCTGCCATAATACGCAATCAAGAGCGCCATCAGCGGCATAGGAATGATCGCCATTAAAGTTAATTTCCAGCTAATCGTCAGACCCATCGTAAAAAAGATCATCAGCATATAAGCAGTGGAATCCACCAATGTCAGAACGCCAAAACCTGTCGTTAAAGCTACAGCATTCAAATCGTTTGTACCTAATGCCATTAAGTTACCGGTTTTTTTCTTTTCATAAAAGGTGGGTGTCATCTTGAGTAAGTGACGCATAAGTTTCCCGCGCATCACACGTTCCATGACATTTGCGCCGCCAAATAACTGATACATCCAGAAATATGTCAGTGTATAGACAACGACACCTAGCAAGCAAAAAATGGCTACATAAAACATCATACTAGATGTTGTAAATTGACCAGAACGAATGTCATCAACTGCCTGCCCAAGATATCTTGGCGGCAGCATTTCAAGCACATTCACAATGAGCAGGAGCGTAATGGCGATCGTATAACGCCTCCACTCTTGTTTGAAGAACCAGCCTAATTTCGTAAATACTGAAAACATGTTTGTCTCTCCTTTTAAAGCTAGCCGCTTTCTATATTTTCTTGACTGTCACCTTGAATTGTTTTTTTGTTTTTTGTCATTTGTCTTGTTTTTGGCATGTTCACATGCTTTCACTCCTCTTCATTTACTTGTTGATCTCCATCCCTTTATTTCGAAATACGAAATGAATACAACAAAAAAAGAGGCAACCAGCTATCTGGTACGCCTCTTTTCGTCATGTAAAAAGGCGCATGTTGACAAATACGCAACATACGCCTTGATTCATCCGATCAATTGGAACATACGAGTCCCTTTTCAATGACCAATGAAGGTGTAATTGTCACGTGAATCAACCCATTCATGCAGTTTGATTTCATTCTTCCAATGATGTTGCACATGACATTTCCTCCTTTTGGCTCTTGAATCTTTTTTTATCTTATAGTGGCTGTCACCATTTTGTCAATAAATATTTTTCAATAAATGAAATTTTCTAACAAAAAGTTCACACCCTTTATGTGTATCTTTTTCAGTTAACGGGTATACCATGAGTGTAAAGACTCCTTTTGAAAGGAATGAGGACATTGTTTCAAGCTGATCGGATGGTCGTTGCGTTTGATGGACATGAAGACAGTAAGAAAGCATTAAAAAAGGCAATCGCTTTAGCGAAAACCTTGCAGGCCAAGCTGACCGTTGCCTATGCACATGATGGCAAATCAAGCAGACAGGTGTTTGATGCACCTCGCCCAATGACTGGCGGTGCTTACATCGGCGGCGGCATGGCAGACCTTCAAACGCCCCCTGTGTATGTACCTCATGATGAACAGCAAAGCCCCTTGATTTTTGAAGATCATACAGAAGAGGTCGTTGCAGAAGCAAGAATGCTTTTAAATGAGGAGCAGTTTGAGGCTGCCATTGAAATTGTTGAGGGGGAACCAGCAGAAGCGATTATCGAATATGCTGAAGACATTTCAGCAGACCTCATTGTCATGGGAGCCCGTGACCAAAGCAGATTGAAAAAGATGCTCTTTGGCAGTGTAAGTGAAAAATTATCATCAAAATCAGATATACCTGTGCTTATTGTCAAATAAAAGAATCACCAAAGGCTGTAAACATTCGTTTACAGCCTCTTTTTATTATGAAGAAATCGATGCTTCACTTTCCTGTTTAATTTTTTGCTGAAAGCCTTCCTGTACACGCTTTGTCAACTCTCCTGGAACACCTTCCCCTACTGGCTGGCCATCAATTTCAACAATCGGAATGACTTCAGCCGTCGTCGAGCTGATGAAAATTTCCTGCGCGCGCAGCAGCTCTTCCTTACTTATACGTGTTTCTTCAACACTGCATTCCTCTTCTTCACATACTTCAAGAAGCTTTCTACGGGTAATACCGTTTAGAATAAAATTGTTTGCGGGATGTGTGCGAATCACGCCATCAATGACGGCATATACATTCGAGGAGGTACCCTCTGTCACAAAACCATCCCTAATGAGAATGGCTTCAAACGCACCAGCTTCAGATGCTTTCTGTTTTTCCATGACGTTATATAAGAGATTTAAGCTTTTAATATCACATCTTAACCAGCGAAGGTCCTCAGATATTATGGCCTTTGCACCAGCTGTCTGCTCTTGAACAGGCCTTTTCACTTGGAACGTATATGCTGTGATTTGAGGAGTGAGAGAATCGCCATATTGATGTTTACGAGGTGCGATGCCCCGCGTGACTTGAATATACACACCACCATCTGTTAATTGGTTATGGGCGACGAGCTGTTTTAACTTTTCTTCCATATCTGATACTGCACCTTGAAGATGAATGCCGATTTCTTTTGCACTCTTGAACAGACGCTCTGTATGCTCTTTCAATGTAAACAAAGTCCCATTGTATACACGGATAACCTCATAGACACCGTCTCCAAATTGATAACCTCTGTCTTCAATATCCACATGAGCATCCTTTTTTTCAATGAAATCGTCATTATACAATACTTTCATACGGAATCTCCCCTTCGCTTCGCATTAATGGTTGAATCTGATGCTATCTTAGCGGATAAATGGGTATGTTTCAATGATTATTCAGAATTATTTCACATCATGATAAATGGTCAACTTTCTATTGTAACAAAGATAGACTCATAACCAAAAAGATTCCATTTTTTTAGCATCTTCTATATTCATAGGCTCTTTTTTCCTGTATACTTACTCCATATAAACACGACAAAAAACAGTGAAAAAAGACAGAATCTACTACATGATTCGACACAAATTTTTGATTTATTGGAGCGATTGTAATGCAACGGGTTACGAAAAAACAGACACCTTCAAACACGATGCTGCTCTCAAAGGCGATTGGTTTAGTGATTCTGTCACTGATCCTCTTTTTTATTTGGGATATATCTAAAACCAATATGCAGGCAGCAGACCAGCCGGCTAAAATGTCTGCGAGCAGTCAATTCCGAGACACAAGCACAAGTCTGAAAGCAAAAGATGATTCTACGAAAACATTAGATGCACATTTTAAGATCAACCCAAACAAACACGTAACGGATCAAACGATCTTTTTAACCTTTGATGATGGTCCGTCAGCGACATCAAACCAGCTTTTAGATGTGCTCAAGGCGCATCAAGTAAAGGCTACATTCTTCATGCTTGGGCCGCAGATTAAGGAACATCCGGCCGCTGTGAAAAGACTTCATCAAGAAGGTCATCAGTTAGGGCTTCATGGGATCACACACGATGTGAAACGCTTTTATCAAAAAAGTGATTCTCCCGTCAATGAGATGAAGGAAGATCAGCGCATTTTGGCTTCTGTCACAGGAGAGTATACACACCTTGTGAGAACACCTTATGGCAGCGCCCCAAATTTAACCGATCAACAAAAAGCACGTTTAAAACAAAAAGGCTTTATCTACTGGGATTGGACAATTGACAGTCTTGACTGGAAATATAAAAGCTCAAAATATGTACCAGAAGTATTGAATCAGCTGCAAGTGCTAGAGACAAAACATCCAAAGGAACCAAAGATCATCTTAATGCACGACCAGCCAGCGACAGCAAAATACTTAAACAGTTTGCTCACACAGCTAAAAGCGAAGGGCTATACTTTTGAAGTTCTTGATGAAACAATGACGCCGCTGCAGCAATAAAGAAAAACCCGCACCTATTGGATGCGGGTTTTTTGATGATTTATAAAGCTTTTACGAGATCACCAATTCGCTCATGAAAGACAAGATCAAACAGTGGATCGTATTCTGTTTCACTCAAATTCATCATCACCTTGAAGATGGAAGGATTTTGAGCCGCATCTTCTGGAATATATCTTGCTGGCGCTACTTCTAGGGAGGTTCCCATGACGAGCAGAAGGTCCGCTTGCTGAAGTGATTTCTCTACTTGATCAAAATGTTTAACCCTGTCTCCAAAAAGGACAACATCTGTTTTCAGCACTTGCCCACATGTCCGTCCGTCTGAGGAAACCTTTAGACATACAGGCACTTCTTCTTGTAATAAATAAGGCAGTTCATATGTCGATTGGCATGATGGGCAAGTAGCTGTTTGAATAGAGCCGTGAAGTTCATATACATGCTGGCTTCCTGCTTTTTTATGCAGACCATCAATATTTTGGGTAAAAATCTCTACATGTTTTCCTTGTTTCTCAAGGCTGGCTAAAAAGGTATGCCCGCTATTCGGCTCGTACTTCCCGCTCATTTTCATCTGAAACAATTCCTTGAATTTCGGCCAGAATTGATGAGGGTTTGATAAAAAGTAGGACCGGCTCATCGCTTCCATGCGAGCGGTGTCTTCAGTCCATAAGCCACCCGTTGATCTAAAATCGGGAATACCTGATTCCGTGCTCATGCCCGCACCTGAAAGTACCATTATATGTGAAGCCTGCGTTAATTTCTCTCTTAGCACTGCCACCTTTGTTTGATCCACTCATCCTTCCTCCTTTATTCACTCAGCTGTTTTTCACCTTTTTGTTTCATGTAAATGGTCTGTCCAGGGAAGGCAAATTCTACACCTTCTTCATGGAAGATATCCATGATCCGGTAGTTAATGTCCTGTTTGATATCTAGGTTTTCAGCCCAGGCCGTCGTGTTTGTGTAAAAGTTGAAAAATAAATTCAAATAACTGTCTGCCAGTACATCGAGATTCACCATGATTGTCTCCTTGTGCACCCCATCATGCTCATAAAGCATTTGTTTGAGTCGTTTGATACAATGGTCCAGATTTTCCTTTGGAGTATTGTAGGATACACGTACGGAAAACGTTATTTGGCGTTTATTCATTCTCGTCCAGTTCGTGATTGGTTCCTTTGAAAGCGTAGAATTCGGAACTGTCACGACTGCTTCAGCAGGTGTTCTAAATTTTGTACTTCGAAATGTAATGTCCTCGACAGTCCCAAGAACACTTGGCGTCTCCACAAAGTCGCCCATTGTAAAAGGCTTCTCTGTAATGATGACGATTCCTCCAAAAAAGTTTGCCACCGTATCCTGTGCAGCAAGCGCAAAGGCTAGCCCCCCTAGACCAAGACCAGCCACAAGTCCATTTACATCATAATTAAATTCCTGTGCAATCACACTAATACTTAGTGCAATGATAATGAAACGAAACACCTTCGATAAAAACGGTGCTAAAATATCATCCATTTCTAATTCAAATTTCGAATTTACTTTTTGAAATAAGAAAGAAGAAGCTGCGGTTAAATTACAAAGCCCCCATGTCAGCATCAATATAATAGAGGATCTATATAATTTGACGATGACATCCATATGATGCTCAAAGTATGGTGCCTGTCTTAACGCAAAATATAACCCAAGTGCGACAAAAAACAGTCTGGCTGGCTTTTCGAATGCCACAACAATCTGGTTAATGACCTCCGTTTTAGACCGATTGGTCAGCCTAAAGAGAAGATGAAATAAGTACTTCGTAAATACTTTCCGAAGCAATAAAAAAAGCAATAAAATACAAAGGCTAATGCCGATTTGGATCGCAACATCTACTGTAAAATATGTATCCATCCATTTTTGTGTAAACATGTTTGTCTCTCTCCTTTAAAACAATCCTCTCTAGTTTATAATATAACCTTCGTTTATGTCCTCTCATAAATGTCTGACCTCTATATAAAAAGCCTCGGGACCAGTCCCGAGGCATGATGTTCAATTATGAAATTTTGGCTAGAGACATATCGACGGGCAGCAAACTACTTTTTCTTCTGAGCCTGATCAAGGAGAGTCGCTTTAAACATTTCAGCATCCGTTTCGACCTTAATACGTTCTTCCACTCTAATTCTCCCTTTACCCAATCATCTCGCCTCCTTTTCATCATTATAAAACATCAGAATTTTCAGTCAACATGACGAAAGCACTAATATTTTGGCGAACGCTGACGATTTGGACAAAATTGATCGAAGAAAAAATTGATGTACTTCAGATTTACTCAATCATGGCTTGGGATATTCCAGTAACTTTTCATATTTGAAACCTCATACTTTCTCGGCACATGCCGTTCACCCTTACATACTGCTCTTCTTCCCTCCATATAGTAAAGAAGGAAAAACAGGAAAGCATTTGATATGATAAGACCAGAACTTACGTCAGGGAGCTGGAGCATATGTATATTATCGCGCATAGAGGGTCATCAAGCGCTGCCCCAGAAAATACAATCGCTGCGTTTGATTTAGCTGTTCAGCAGGGTGCAGATTATATTGAATTAGATGTACAGCTCACAATGGACCAGCACGTCGTCGTGATCCACGATGATACAGTTGACCGAACGACGAACGGAAACGGCTTCGTCAAAAGCTATACACTTGATCAGCTGAAAAAACTGGACGCAGGAAGCTGGTTTGACAAACAGTACACGAATGAACGAATTCCAACATTACAAGAAATTCTTGAAAGATACAGCCAGCGGATTGGGATATTGATCGAGATCAAACATCCAAAACGGCAGATAGGAATTGAAAAGGCAGTTGCCGACATCATCAATCGTTTTGCCTATTCTCGTCATATCATGATTCAATCTTTTGATGATCATGCACTGCAAAGAATCAAAGCATTCGCCCCTTCTCTTCGAACAGCTTTGATTATAAAGCCTAATGCATTTAAACTGACGAAAAGAAAGTTAACGGCATACAGCACGTTTGTAAATTGTCTTAATTTGAAGAAAACGATGATCAATAGATGGTGGATAGACCGCATCCACGCATTCGGGATGGATGTGTTTATATGGACTGTGAAAGATCAAAAAACAGCTGATCGGATCAAAAAATATCCCGTTGATGGTGTCGTGACGGATCACCCGCTATTTTTTCTAAAGGAGAAATGATGTAAATGAAAGCATATCTTGCCGTATTTATTGGCGGACTGATTGGGACACTTTGCAGATATGAACTAAGCCAATCTGTTGTCAGCCAAACATTCCCCTATGCAACGCTAATTGAAAACGTGACAGGCAGTCTGCTTCTTGGTTTTTCAACAGGATATTTTATGTTCCATAAGAGAAAAAAATATCTTGCCGCTTTGATCGGAACAGGATTTTGCGGAGGTTTTACGACAATGTCCACTTTTTCAAAAGAAACGATTCTTTTATTACAGACTGGGCAGTTCACTTCAAGTGTGATCTACACCCTGCTCTCAGTCATTGCCGGAGTAGCCGCTGCCTTATGTGGACTAATGTTAGCTCAGCGGCTTTTTCATCAAAATAAGCAGCAGAGAGGAGGCAGATAAATGATCATTTTATATACAGCTATTGCCGGCGGGATCGGCAGCGCCCTTCGTTTTTTCATTAGCCAAACGATACAGAAATCTAAGTCTCATGCTCGTTTCCCGTACAGTATTATTCTCATCAACTTATTAGGTGCTGCCGGTTTAGGTATACTGACAGGTGCCGTGACTGCCAATCATCCGCTGCTTGTGATCATTGGAACAGGTTTTTTCGGTGGCTTTACAACATTCTCTACATTTAGTGTAGAATCTGCAACCATGCTAGAGCAGCGGAAAATCGGAAAACTTGCTGTCTACTTATTGATGACAATCATTGGGTCTTTCTGTCTCTTTTCTGCGTTCTATCAAATAGGACAACACCTTTTTTAAATATTGGTAATAGCGGCTAAGCTGATAAGCAGTTGATCCATAAGCTGGCGCTTCATTAAAAAGAGGGTTTTTTCACTGTAGCCGATTTCCATCGCACACTTGGCCATACGCCAATCACGAAAGTATTTGTAATCGATGAGCTGCTTCTCTATCTCATCCAACTCTTTTAGTGCTGTTTCAATACACGCAACGATGAGTTCATACTGATTTTTTTGCTCTTCTAACTTCTTCCGTGTCATGTGATCCAAATGATGCGCACTTCTTTTTTCAAGCTGTCTTTCGATATTTAAAATCGCCGCCTGGTAATTTTTGAAGTTCTTCAAATGAAACTCAATTCGTTTCATTGAGTTTTTTTTCTCCGTGATACTTGCTGTTTCATACCAAAGCATGTTCATCCCCCCTATATCGAACGTTTGTTCTTATTATAAACCGAACAAGCATTCGTAAAAAGAGACTAAATACCCAAAAAAACCTTGAGCTTATTTTTCGCTCAAGGTCATTTCGTTTACTAACAGCGGCTCTTTTATATCACGCCCTATGCGTGCATTTCCTTTTTCTGATGAGGTGACGCCTTTCTTCAGGTCGATCTTTTTCACATAGCGTCCATCCATCTCCAAGACCTTCATCCGAATATCATCAAGATAAATGGATTGTCCTTCTCGGATATCAATATTCTCATTTAAGATTAACCCGCCTATTGTATCAATTTCTTCATCATGATATGACATTCCGATCAAATCTTGAATTTCATCTAATCTGACTTTGCCATCTAAAACATAATGATGATCGGCTCTTTTTTGAATAACCGGCTGCTCATCTTCATCGAACTCATCTCGAATATCGCCAACAATCTCTTCTAATATATCTTCTGTTGTAACAAGTCCAGACGTTCCACCATATTCGTCGGTTAAAATCGCCATATGCATTCGATCGCGCTGCATTTTGACGAGAAGCTCCTGAATAGGAATCGTGTCAATGACCTCAATCACTGGATATATATAATCTTGAATCTTCAATTGATCCTTTTCTACTTGATACACAAGATCTGCAAAGAGCTGCTTTTTGTTCAGCATGCCGATGACATGGTCTTTATCGCCTGAAAACACAGGAAAGCGTGTATACTTCTCCTGCGTCATGATGGAGAGGATCTCATCTAGCGGCATATCTTCTGGAATGGCACAAATTTCTCTCCGCGGGACCATGATCTCTCTGGCAATTCGATTATCAAAGTCGAAAATTTTGTTCATATAATTATATTCTGATGGGTTGATTTCCCCATTTTTTAAGCTCTCAGATAATAAAATCTTTAATTCTTCCTCAGAATGGGAATGTTCTTTTTCAGACCCCATATCGATGCCCATCATTTTGGTTAGAACCCGAGCTGACCCGTTTAACACATAAATGAAAGGGAACATTAGGATATAAAATGCATGCAGCGGGCCTGACAGCCAGAGCGTCATTTTTTCCGCCTTTTGAATCGCCAGTGTTTTTGGTGCAAGCTCACCGACGACTACATGCAAAAAGGTAATAATAGAGAACGCAAGTGTTGCTGAGATCAGGCTGATTGCTGAATCAGGAATGTTTGTCAAACCGAAACCTCGAACCAAAAGTTCTTTTACAGCTGGCTTACCAATCCACCCTAAACCAAGGGATGTCACTGTAATACCGAGCTGACAGGCTGACAAATATTCATCCAGCCTTGATGTCACCTTTTTCGCCACGATGGCCTTTTTGGACCCTTCGGCAACAAGCTGATCAATTCTTGAGCTTCTCACCTTTACTATGGCAAATTCAGATGCAACAAAGAAAGCTGTTAAAGCAATCAAAACACCGACTATACTCAGATTAACAATATCGTCCATTTAACCTTGCTCTTTCTCAGAAGAACAAGGAGTCACCTCCTGATTGATGATGTTATGTTTTGCAAAACGGTTAACTGATTAAATAAGACTATATTGAGGGCCCCACTTAACCACCTCCGGTTCACGTATAAATCCGCTTCTCTACATATATATGAAACGGTCTTCATTTTATCTTACCATAAATAATCTGAAAATTCCTGTATCACTATGTGAAATTTGACAGGACCATTTAGACTGAGAAGTCCCTCTCTCCTCTTCATATCGGCAGGAAATATGAACAATTAACTTGTATTTCAGACTAGAATTATATTAAACTATTTTCATAAACTATAACGTGACGGTTAGGAGGAGATGTTCAGATGGGGCTGAGAAAAAGTATCGTATTGGTGAACTAGCACAGATTGCACAGGTGACGAAACGTACTGTAGATTATTATACAAATCTAGGGTTGCTTGCGCCTGTTAGATCTTGCTCAAATTATCGTTATTACGATGAACATGCTTTAAAACGATTACAATTAATCGTTCTTTGCAAACAGCAGAGATTGGCTCTTTCTGACATCAAATCCAGATTAGATGAACAATTCCCTTCTCAAAAGGAAGATCCTGATGAACTTGTCCATTTAACCTCTGATATCGATCGGATGAACGAGCATATGGACCGCATTTTAGTACGTTGTAAGCAGCTTCAACCAGAACAACGTGAAAAATTAAAAGAACAGCTTACACCTGAAAAGATGACGGCTGTCCAATCATTTTTACTGCTGTTAAGTTAAAATTTTTACTAAACAGGAGGTGTTACCTTCGTTCTCAAAGTCAGAACGAAGGCCTTAATTGGACATAGTTAATTTACTTATAGTTGCTTTGCTTATAGCTTTAACCGCATTTTTCGTTGCATCAGAGTTTGCGATCATTCGCTTAAGAAGCTCAAGAATTGATCAGTTAATCGCAGAAGGTAATAAAACAGCAGTTGCTGTCAAGCATGTCACGACTCACCTTGATGAGTATCTGTCAGCCTGTCAGCTCGGTATTACCATTACCGCCCTTGGTATTGGTTGGTTAGGGGAAGAAACAATTGCGCACATGCTTGCTCCACTATTTGTAGAGCTGTCCATTCCTCAATCAGCTAGTTCTATTGTCACTTTTATTATTGCGTTTAGTATTATGACGTTTTTACACGTTGTGGTTGGAGAACTTGCACCAAAAACACTCGCCATTCAAAAGGCAGAGCAAGTATCTCTTCTTTTTGCTAGACCGCTCATGATTTTTTACAAAGTGATGTTCCCGTTTATCTGGGTATTAAATGGATCTGCTCGTTTGTTAACAAAAGCGTTCGGTCTTCAGCAAGTTTCTGAGCATGACATGGCGCACTCCGAAGAAGAATTGCGGATTATTTTATCAGAGAGCTATAAAAGCGGCGAAATTAACCAGTCTGAATTCAAATATGTAAATAAAATTTTTGAATTTGATGACCGTCTGGCGAAAGAAATTATGATTCCTCGTACCGAAGTTGTCAGCTTCCCTCATGATATTACCATTGAGGAAATGCTGAAGGTGACCAAGGTAGAGAAATATACACGTTATCCAATTGAAGATGGCGATAAAGATAATATGATTGGTGTTCTGAACATTAAAGAGGTTCTCACTGCCTGCATTAGCGGTGAGTGTTCTACAAGTGATACGATCGAAAAGTTTGTCAATCCAATTATTCATGTAATTGAAACCGTTCCTGTACATGATCTATTGCTCAAAATGCAGCGCGAACGTGTACACATGGCGATTTTATCAGATGAATACGGCGGTACAGCTGGTCTTGTGACTGTAGAAGACATCCTTGAAGAAATCGTCGGTGAAATTCGTGATGAATTCGATATGGATGAAATCAACGAAGTGCGTAAACTTGGAGAAGACCATTACATCTTTGATGGAAAGGTCCTAGTTGATCAAGTCAACCTGCTCTTAGGTACGCAGCTTGATAACGAAGAAGTCGATACGATCGGCGGCTGGTTCCTTACTCAGAAATATGAAGTTGAGAAAAATGACACCATTCGTGAACAAGGCTATGAATTTATCATTAATGAAGTCGATGGACACCATGTGGTATATATCGAAGTCAAAAAGTTAAATGAACAATTAGCAGAAGCCGCTGAAGAAGGCGCTTCTTAAGAAAAAAACGACCCTTGCCAAAGCAAGCGGTCGTTTTTCTTATCCTTTTTCCATTAATTGAGCTTCAAGTTCTTTAATTCTCGTGTTTAATACTTCAGTCATGGCACCTAAACGTTCTTTTGGCGGCAGATGCTCAAATTCTGACTGCTCTATCGGTTCACCAATAATTAAGCGCATTTTCCCCTTTTTGAAAAGACTTTTCGCATTGGACGGCCCTTTGTACGCTGCTGGAACGATTGGCGCTTTACCGAGCTGCGCAATGGTAACCGCACCTCTTTTTAAAGGTACATCCTCTGTTGTACGTGTTCCGCTTGGAAAAATCCCAACGATCTTTCCCTCTTTTAATAATTTAATGGGCGTTTTAATACTGCTTGGCCCAGGATTCTCTCGATCAACTGGAAAGGCATGAATCTTCTTTAAAAATCCACCGATCCATTTGTTTGCAAACAATTCTTTTTTTGCCATGTAGTGGATCTCAAACGGAAGAATCCCTGCGCCTAATGCAAGAACATCCACAAAACCCTCATGTGTACATGCAATGACAAATCCCCGATCCGTTGGCAGATTCTCTTTTTGATATACTTTGATTCCGCCTCGGAGAGTAAATAATACTTTAATGGTATAGCCTGAAAATTTATACATAGTGCACTTCCTTTGTTTGAAAAATGAAGGATTTGTTTCTATTATAACAAATTTTTTATTACCTGGTACTAATTTTTTTGAAACAATCAAACCATCACATCATTTTTCGTTCAGAATCATCGTTCTTTCTGTATTCAGGTCTATGATTTTAGGAGAGAATAGAAGAAGAATTGTGTCCAATTTTGTCGTTTTTTAAGGTTTTTTCCTGATTTGTTCTATTGAAAATGCTTTATAAATGGCGCAAATTTCGCTATGATAAGGAGAAATGATTTTGATTCGGCGAAAGAGATGAGTATTGTACGGTATTGAGAAGTTTCGTGCAACTTTATGCCTTTCTTATGCGTTTATAACATAGAGGGGAGAAAAATCAGTGACGATCGATGAAATTTATCAAATGTATATGAACGATGTTTACAGGTTTCTGCTCTCCATGACAAAAGACAAACATTTGGCAGAAGACTTATTGCAGGAAACCTTTATGCGTGCTTATATACATATTCATTCCTACGACCATAGCAAAGTGAAACCTTGGTTATTTCAGGTGGCACGAAATGCTTTTATTGATTATGTCAGGAAACATAAAAAAGAAGTGACCATATCGGATGATCTTATTGGCGGCCTTTTACAAACGTCTGTACAAAGCCCTGCTGAACAGATTGAAATAAAAGAAGTCCTCAACATGTATTTAGAACAGCTTCCAGATAACTACAAGGAAGCGTTGACATTGTATTATTTAAAAGAACTGAATTACAAGGAAGCATCCAAGGTCATGAATATTACTGAAGCAAATTTTAAAAGTGTTTTATTTCGTGCAAGGCAGCGCCTAAAAGCACTATATAACAGAGGTGTTAATGATGAATGAAGAGTTTAACAAGCGATGGGAACAATATAATAATGGTGAGATGAACGAGGAAGAAATGATGGCGTTTGAAGAAGAGCTTGAAGAAAACGAAAAACGCTTAAGTCAGGAACTGAACGACTCGGATTGGACCGATTTTTCCATCAGTCCTGAAAAGCAAAAAGCCATCTTGCAATACGGAAAAAGAAAGTCTTATTTACGTATTTCTGTACTTGCTGTCATCTCTACACTTATTATTTTACCGCTTTGTACATTAGGAAGTTATCTATATTACGGCGTTGGCGGAGCAGAGAGCAAAGGGAATCATTTCATGGAAACAGCCGCTGTAACAGTCGCTTTGACGAAACCAAACGTGGCAATTGAAATGAAAGATTTAAAAGGCCAAGTCAAGCTTTTTGGAATGAACACAGAACTTAAGCTGCAAAAACAAATTGGCAATAAAACAGAAGCCATTGGCAGTGAGCAAATCGAGATGTTCTTCGATAAATTAAAGCAGCCTACGATCTCATATTATGGTGACAGCGCACGCGAGACGGAGGATTTCTTTACCCATCCTTCTACTCAGGCAGATGCATCAAAAAAACAAACACTCACTACTTTAGACAAGCTTCCTGAAGGAACAGTCAGTGAAGTGTATGTCTCCTATGACAAAGCGTATATACCAAAGGACGTTTATTCCTTTGCTAAAAAATATGATATGAAAGTGCTCTGGAATGCGATTAAAACAGAGGATTCATTAAGCGGGAATCAGCGGCCAATTGGCTTTCCTGGGAGAGACTCTGAATTCTTAAAAGAGCTTCAGCACACATCAAAAACAGAGGTAGATCAATTTAAAGATGCCCTTGCTTATGTCAATCAGCACCCAACCTGGGCAAAAACGATCTCTGGCAGACCTGAATTGGATCTGTCAAACCGAATACGCTATATCAACCAAAATGGTGTCACGATTTATGGCTCTGTGATCACAGGTCCTTCGAAAGAAATCGAGAAATTTGTGAAGACAAAACGCATTAAAACGGCAAAAGTGAGCGAGGTGGAATTATGGAATTGGTAAGAATTTTTAAAGAGCATAATGTATTTGGCTGGATTTCTGTCGGTACAGCGATATTATCCCTGCTCATGCTGAACCTCGCCATTATCAGTAATGTGACATTTTATTCTTTTCAGATGCTCCCTTTTGCAATGGCCGCAGTTCCATTTGGCATTATTGAACTGTTCATTAAAAAAGGCCGTACGGGCCCTGGGTTCCTCGGTGTCGTACTGAATATCTTTGTCATTTTATGTGTCTATGCCATCGTATCGATCGATGTCGATCTTCAATTAGGCTTTTAAGCCGCTCTCAAAATGAAAAGCCCGTGTTACTTGACTAATGCCAAGTAACACGGGCTTTTTCTATCGATTTATTTTCTACAGCGCAAATAAAAAAGACTGCTTCATAAGCAGTCTTTTAAAATAAATTAGTTCACAAATGTTTTCGCTCCAAGGTAAATCGGCTTCCAGTAGCTTGAATTCATATCACTGATCGTCACACCATCGGAAGCAGCATGAATAAACTTGTTGTTCCCAATGTAGACACCCATGTGAGATGGACCCGATTTATATGTTGTAAAGAACACAAAATCGCCAACCTTTGGAGAAGATACGCTTTTCATTGATCCCCAGAAACCTTCAGTTGTTTGTCTTGAAATCTTTTTTTGCTTGTTAATGATATACCACATAAACCCACTGCAATCAAAGCCCTTTGGTGTCGTTCCACCCCATCTATATGGTGTGCCATTGTACGCTTTAGCATCCGCAACAAGCTTAGACGTGTTTAAAGAAGAAACAGAAACTGTTTTTTCTTTAACAGGTGTTGTCTTTACTTTTTTAGACGTCTTTTTGACCTTTAGCTTTTGCCCAATTTTAATCAGGTTTGTTTTGAGTTTATTTAACGATTTCAGCTCTTTTACAGTCATGCCGTACTTTTTGCCGATTTTCGATAATGTATCACCTTTCACAACTTTATGAGTGGCTGTCGCTGACGCCGCTTTTACTTTTGTTGTTGCTTTTGATGTTTTCGTTGTTTTTTTTGCGGCAGTACTATTTACTTTTAACGTTTGTCCAACATATATCGTGTTAGATTTCAGCTTATTGTCTGATTTAATCTTGCTCACGCTTGTCTTATATTTTTTCGCTAGAACAGAAAGAGAGTCACCTTTTTGAACTTTTACTGATTGCGCTGAGGCAGCTCCGGCAAATAATGTCGTCCCAAGTAGAACTGCACTTGCAGCTGTGATCAATTGTTTTTTCATTTGTTCCTCCTGTATGTATCTATCGTGATCCGGATTTTTATCTACTTACTATTATAAGGATCAAATACCAGAAGAAATAGTCTTGACTTCCTACGACATTATGCTTATTAATTCGGCAAAATTTATTTTTTTTTAGGGTTCTTTATATTTCATTTTCATTACACAATCATGACAAAATAAATGTATCTTGTCATGGATAAATGATACATTCATTTCTCTTTTTGGCTCATTCTATGTAAAGTGGACCTTTACAATTTTAAAGGGATTTTTACGATCCTGTAAATGGGAATCCACAATTCTGCTCTACCATTGTAAACGTAAGAGCGATACATAAACAATGAGGAGGCAAAATGAATGAGTGTGTTGAAAAGCTCGAAAACGAAAATCGCTGCAGTGGCGGCAGCATCTGTGCTATCGATTGGCATTTTTTCAGGAATTGAATTTGGACAAGCGGACAAAGCAGAGGCTAAAAAGAAGCCCAAAAATGACGTGCAAAATGTGATCGTGCTGATCGGGGATGGCATGGGAACACCGTACCTTTCAACTTACCGCTCATTTAAGCACAACGGAGACCTTTCAAAACAAACAGCGTTTGACCCTTACCTCACTGGCATGCACAAAACATATCCTAATGATTCGAAAAGCAATATCACTGATTCTGCCGCAGCTGGTACAGCTATGGCAACTGGTAAAAAAACTTACAACAATGCAATCAGTGTAAATAAAAAGGGCAAAAAATTAAAAACAGTTCTAGAAGAAGCAAAACGGAAGGGAAAATCTACGGGACTTGTCGTGACCTCTGAATTAACAAATGCCACTCCTGCTGCGTATGCGGCTCACGATATATCGAGAAAAAATACAGCATCCATCGCTGATGATTTCTTCGATGAAAAAATCGGTAAACAGCATACAGTCGATGTCATGCTTGGCGGAGGTCTCGTCGATTTTGTCCGAAAGGATCGTGATTTAACGAAGGAATTTAAGCAAGCTGGATATGATTATGTCACCAATAAAGAGGCATTACAAAAAAACAAAAATCAAAAGGTGTTAGGCATTTTTGCAGATGGCGGTCTTGATAAAGCGATTGATCGTGATAAAAAGACCCCTTCCCTGCAAGACATGACGTCCTCAGCCATTAAACAGCTGTCTAAAAACAAAAATGGGTTTTTCCTTATGGTTGAAGGCAGCCAAATTGACTGGGCAGGCCATGATCATGATATTGTGAGTGCCATGAGTGAAATGAAGGATTTTGAAAAAGCATTTGAAGAAGCGATTCGTTTTGCAAAAAAGGATAAAAATACGTTAGTCATCACCACTGCCGATCATTCAACTGGCGGACTCTCCTTTGGGGCAGACGGCTCGGGCAGCTGGGATTATAAACCGGTAAAAGCAGCGAAAAAGACCCCTGATTTTATCGCAAACAAAATCGTCAGTGGTATGACTGTTGAATCAGCGCTTAAACAATATATCGATCTTGATTTCACAAAAGAAGAAATGGCCTCCATTCAAAAGGCTGCTGAAACAAAGGATGCTGTTAAAATTGATGATGCGATTGAAGAAGTGATCAACGTGAGATCTCATACAGGCTGGACCACATCAGGTCATACGGGTGATGAAGTGCCATTCTTTGCGTATGGCCCAACAAGCCAAAAGCTAAAAGGTCTGATGGAAAACACCGATCAAGCAAAACACATTTTCAAACTGCTGAAAAACCAATAAAATCGGCAAAAAAAGATGTCTGCTCAGAGACATCTTTTTTTGATTTTTTATGCGAGATATTTTCTATGAACTCCTTTTCCATCATACGAAAACATGACTTCTTTTCCTTCAAGAATGGATTCGATATGCACACTTCTTCCCCATAGCTGATGCAAATATGGGAGTACTTTTTCTAAGTATTTCAAATCTAGTTCAATGCCTTCATACCAATGTTTAATATAGAGTTCATTGTTTTTTAAATAGTCGCCATCCATCACGGTCAAATAAGGAAAACCGCCATTGACCCTCATGCTGACTAGCTGATCACGAACAGCCTTCCATTCTTTATCGATGACTTTATAATCTCTCCCTTGTTTTTGAAACAAGTACAAATCTTCTCTCATCACAAGGTCTTTTGTTAAGTAATTTCGAATGAAGGAAATATCTGATTCAATCTCCCTGACTTCAAACATTTTGCTGCGGCCTGATCCTTCTGTCACCCCTGCTTTTTTTAATTCTTCACATGGGTTGTCATAGCGCTCTTCGATATCTTCAAAAATCTTCAGACCTAAATAGTAAGGATTGATGCCCGTTTTTGACGGCTGCACCACGCCAGCATTTAATTTGGCAAACTCAATCGATTCACTTGAATCCAAATCAAGCTCTCGCATAATCCGCTGATGCCAATACGATGCCCAGCCTTCATTCATAATCTTTGTTTCTAGCTGCGGCCAAAAATAGAGCATTTCCTCTCTCAGCATCGTGAGAACGTCCCGCTGCCACGGCTCTAGCTCCCGGGAGTGCGCCTCAATAAAGAGTAAAATATCTTTTTCCGGCTTTGGCGGAAATGGCTTGGCGATTTTCTTTTTCTCACGTATTTTCGGCTCATCCATTCCCCACAAATCATCATACGGCGTCTGACACTTTGGTTTGTCATCTTCATATTCTTCTTCATCGCCGATATTCCAGCTTAGTTTTGAACGTACAAGAGACGGATCAATATGCTCCTGAAGAGCCAATACGGCGTCTAAAAAGGATTCAACTTCTTTTGTTCCATGAAGGTGCTCATATTCCTTGATCCGCTCTGCCGCTGCTGACATACTTTCTACCATGTCTCGTTTTGTGTTTTGAAAACGGCAATTATTTTTGAAGAAGTCACAGTGAGCCAGTACATGAGCCACAATTAATTTATTTTGAACAAGCGTGTTGTTATCAAGTAGAAAGGCATAGCAAGGATTTGAATTGATGACCAGCTCATAAATTTTGCTTAATCCTAAATCATAATGAAGCTTCATTTTATGAAATTGTTTCCCGAAGCTCCAGTGGCTGAATCGTGTTGGCATTCCGTATGCACCGAACGTATAAATAATTTCCGCGGGACAGATTTCATACCTCATCGGATAAAAATCTAGACCAAATCCTTCTGCAATTTCTGTAATTTCATCAATGGCTCTTTGTAAAAGACGTTTTTCTGATACGCTCAAGGAAACCATCCCTCCTCATCGGACTTATCCCTACTATATGAGCGCATCTAAAAAAACATGATGTTCCGCCATTCGTTTAGACGACTTCCATTTCTTTTGTGGACTGCCCGCCGAATGACTCGAAATGTATATTCTGTTCTGGAATTCCCAGCTCTTTTAGTATATAAATCATCTCTTGTGTAAATACCGGGGAACCGCAAAGATAAAATTGCCCCTTCCCTTCTCCAACCACTGATTGAAGGAATGGACGGTCAATGCGGGAAGCTGCCTTTTCAACAAGCTCACCTTTACCAGACTGCGCAAATTGTTCATTACATAAGAGGATGCGGCCATGCGGAGCTGAAGCTAGAATGCTTTCAAATTCATGTTCAAAAGCGGTGACATCCTCTAATCGATCTGCATGAATCATTGTAAATGGCTGGCTGTTTTGCGCTGCTGTTTTCAATAAACCAATCATTGGTGTGACGCCAGAACCCGCACTAATGAAATAAACAGGCTCTTTTGTGTCTTCTTGCAAGCAGAACATTCCCTGCGGCATACTCACTTGAAGAACGTCTCCTTCTTCCATTTCATCATGCAAAAATGTAGACACATGACCATCGCGCTTCACTGTGATGCGGTAATAAGACGGATGATGCTGATCTGATAAGCTGTATTGTCTGCTGCACATATAAGCCTCACCCGGCATATCTGCCTGAACCGTAATGTATTGGCCGGCTTCAAACATTGGCAGCTCTGACTCATCTTCTGGTACTAAATAAAAGGAGATCAGTGCTGGAGATTCCTGTACTTTTTTCTTAATCACAAACGGTTTCACATCTGACCATCCGCCTGTTTGTTTTACATTCTCCTCCATCATTTCTGCTTCAATCGTAATAAAGATATTCGCAATGATGTCATATGCCGCCTTCCAAGCTAAAAGTGTGTCATCTTTTTCAGTTAAACCAAACACTTCTTTCATCGCTTCAATTAGGTGATATCCGACGATTGGATATTGCTCTTCTTTGACCATCACACTGACATGCTTATGGGCAATCTGTTTGACCGCAGGAAGTAATTCTTCTAATCGATCGATATGCAGTGCAGCTTGGTATAGTGTTGCAGCAAGCGCCTCTGGCTGACTTCCGTTCATAAGGTTTGTTTTATTAAATTGATTGAGTAGCTCTGGATGCTGACGAATCATATTTTGATAAAAAACAGTCACAAGTTTGGTTCCCTCGGCTTTTAATAAAGGGGCTGATTGTTTAATGGCATTCATTTGATCTTTAGATAACATCGTTATTCCTTCTTTCAAAAGATGTATTTTAAATACATCTTTATCGTAATGGATGACAGCTTATAAAAGCAATATTTATAATACATGTTTTAAATGTTGTCACATTTAACACTTTCTCGAACAGTTTTTGTCTAAAGTGTGTTACGATGATACAAAACTCTATCAGGTTTAGAGGTCGTCAAAATGAAACTAACGAATTATACAGATTTCTCATTAAGAGTACTCATTTATTTAGCATCAAGAGAGAACAATGAACTGTCAAATATTCAGCAGATCGCCGATGTTTATGGCATCTCTAAAAATCATCTGACAAAGGTGATTTACCATCTTGGAAAACGCGGGTATGTAGAAACGATCCGTGGGAGAAATGGCGGGATTAGGCTTGGGAAAAGCCCAGAAAGCATTAACATTGGAGAGGTTGTCCGTTATACAGAGGATGATTTAGTCATGGTTGAATGCTTTGATCCAAGCAAAAACAACTGTATCATCTCCCCGATTTGTTCATTAAAGCATGTACTTCATGAAGCACTTACTGCTTACTTGCGCGTACTTGACCAATACACATTAAAAGATTTAACTCAAAACAAAGATGCTCTTAGAGAGCTCCTCCTTTAGGCGAAAGAATTCTATTCTTTCGTCTTTTTCTTTACCTCCTTGTAATAATAATTAATTTAAAATTATTATAAATAGATATTGACTATCATGTTTGATTCAATATAATTAGGGTATATAGATTGCTAGAAACCATTTTTTTGTTTACAGGAGGAGAAAAAGAATGACAAATTCAAATCATAAAAATTTGACAACAAACCAAGGCGTACCTGTTGGCGATAACCAAAACTCAAGAACAGCTGGTCACCGCGGACCTACATTTCTTGATGATTACCATTTGATTGAAAAACTTGCACACTTCGATCGTGAACGTATTCCAGAGCGTGTCGTTCATGCAAGAGGCGCCGGCGCTTATGGTGTGTTTGAAGTTGAAAATAGCATGGAGAAACATACAAAAGCTGCTTTCTTAAGTGAAGAAGGAAAACAGACAGATGTTTTTGTTCGCTTCTCAACCGTTATTCATCCTAAAGGTTCACCTGAAACATTGCGTGATCCGCGCGGCTTTGCTGTCAAATTTTACACAGAAGAAGGCAACTATGATCTAGTTGGTAACAACTTGCCGATCTTCTTTATACGTGATGCATTGAAATTCCCTGATATGGTTCACTCTCTCAAGCCAGATCCTGTAACCAATATTCAAGATCCTGACCGTTATTGGGATTTTATGACCTTAACACCTGAATCCACTCATATGCTCACATGGCTCTTCTCTGATGAAGGAATTCCTGCGAGCTACGCTGAAATGCGCGGTTCTGGTGTGCATACATTTAGATGGGTCAACAAATATGGAGAAACAAAATATGTGAAATATCACTGGAGACCTTCAGAAGGTATTCGCAATTTATCAATGGAAGAAGCAGCAGAAATCCAAGCAAATGATTTCCAGCATGCGACAAGAGACTTATATGACCGCATTGAAAATGGCAACTACCCGGCATGGGACTTATATGTGCAGTTGATGCCGCTGAGCGATTATGATGATCTTGATTATGATCCTTGTGATCCAACAAAGACATGGAGCGAAGAAGATTACCCGCTTCAAAAAGTAGGACGCATGACACTGAACCGCAATCCTGAGAACTTCTTTGCTGAAACAGAGCAATCTGCTTTCACACCAAGTGCACTTGTTCCAGGAATTGAAGCATCTGAAGATAAACTGCTTCAAGGCCGTCTGTTCTCATATCCAGATACGCAGCGTCATCGTCTTGGTGCCAACTATATGCGTATTCCGGTGAACTGTCCTTATGCACCTGTACACAATAATCAGCAGGATGGCTTCATGACAACGACTCGTCCAAGCGGTCATATTAACTATGAACCAAACCGTTACGATGATCAGCCAAAAGAAAATCCTCACTACAAAGAAAGCGAACAAGTTCTTCATGGTGATCGAATGGTGAGACAAAAAATTGAAAAACCAAACGACTTCAAACAAGCTGGGGAAAAATATCGAAGCTACTCAGAAGAAGAGAAACAAGCATTGATCAAAAACCTAACAGCTGACCTGAAAGACGTAAATGACAAAACAAAATTACTTGCGATCTGCAACTTCTATCGTGCAGATGAAGATTATGGACAACGATTAGCCGATTCACTTGGCGTAGATATCCGCTCATACCTCCAAGGAAGCATGAAATAATGGCTTAAGAATGTTGACAAAGGGCTAAAATGATCTTGATTTTAGCCCCTATGTCTTCTTTTCAGCGGAATAGAAAACCTTTGCAGCCCTAGGAAGGACGAGTATTGGCGCGTATTTATGATGTGAGCACCAGCACACAGGACTGACAACGAATGCAATGGTTTGTCTCCACGCTGGAGCACCTCTTTAATAGAGGTGCTTTTTTTATAGCCGGAATACGTTAATACTAATCAAATGACCGGTGACCGGGTGAAAATAGATTTCTGCATGCGCAGCAAAAAGCGTTGAGCCTTCCTTCACGGTGACGCGAAAGACATCTTTTGTCTGATCTTCATTTACTTGTGTACGCCCGATATATTGATAATCGTTTAAAGCGGCGCCTTCATATTCCTCTTGCAGCGCTGTGTACGCAAGTCTTTCCCAATTTTCAACAGGCTGCATCGCTGCATTTGTTGCAGGATGGATCATGAAACTGCCAAACAAAACCATTCCCGCTGCAAACGGCACCCACCATTTCGGCTGCATGATATCATTGATCTCACTTTCATGTATATTTTGTTTATGTTTTGCTGATCGATCCATTTTCATACATGAAGCATTTATTCAGCCTATAATTGCCGGTACACGATTGATGCGGACACCAACTTTTCCCCTGAAAATGTCGATATGTTCCGAGCAAACTAATGAGGACTTCTCAAGGGAAAGGAGAAGGTTTAATGAATGTGGCGGATTATGATAAAGCACTTTATTATACGCATCGCTCGCAGTGGGATAATTTACTTATTCTTATGGTACGTACGCAAGATGACTTGCTCTCGAAACGTATTGAGCATTTCTTACACGCGTATCAATTTAACCGGAACGATGCTGATGTTGAAAAATGTTTATATGGGCTCCTACAGTACATTGACCATGCTTCAGAGGCTGCTGCTTCTGAAGTTTATTCACAACCGATGTACACATAAAGAAAAAGGCTGATGATCAGCCTTTTTACATACATTTAGCAGTGCGCAGTAATTGGAAGCATAAAGTGGTCTTTGACCCAATGTTGTTTTGTATAAACAAACAGCGCATCCTCATCATTTGGCGCCTTCACCGTGTGTAAGCCGTCAATTGACGGATCAGGTGTAAAATAGAACATCACTTTTTTCGTCGTTTCATTCATAATATGTGCAACAACTTCCTCTATATTTTGTGGCTCAAGAGAAATGATATCAAAGACATGTATGGTTTCATTTTCTTCATTCATCAGGACAATCGTATCCAATGCTTCAATATAGAAAATGGCCTCCGGCCAAACCAATGTAAAGTAGAACATTAATAAGCTGCCATGATCCTCAGCATCTAATTTCATTGAACCCGTTTGACGTTTTTCTGCGAACTGTTCAAGTAATGGCAGGTCATGTTCCAATGTTAGCTGCTTGAAGCGCATGTCCTTATTTATCTGAATGACGCTTTTGCCGATATCGAGACTAAATTCACTTTCGTGGTAACGGGTAAAGCCGAATTTCGGATAGTCCAGTACAGTTTCATTGGCAAAAAGAAAAATCAAACCACAGTCATGTTCGTACGTATCCATAATATGCTGCATTAACTTTGTCGCTAATCCCTTGTTGCGGTAGGCTTGATCCGTCATCACCGTGCCAATTTGAACAGCTCGATACGTTTCGCCATCAATGATCAGTGACATGAGATAAACGGAAGCGTTTGAGATCTCTTTCCCGTGATGGACAAAGGAATAAGGAATATATTTTTCATCCCAATATCCTCTTTTGTACCAGTCACTAAAATCCAAATCAAAAGTTTTGATCGCTAATTGATTAAAGCTTTCTTTCAATTCGTTATCATAGCGATAATCACTCACTAATTCAATATGTGTCCATGCTCATTTCCTCCTTTTATCATTTCACCTCTAGTCAGCCGGTTTATCACCACCTTCAAAATAAAAAAAGACTTGATGAGCAGATACTCATCAAGTCTTTTAACGTTTATCTCATAGAAATTAGACTGAACACGCTTCTCTTATCACGCAAAAGGGCACGTCAAATAACCAACTACTGTGCTCTTTTTATTCAATTCATTGAACTGAATGTGTGCTTAAAAGTTTTAGCATAACGACTAAATTCCCTTCTGTTATAGCAGCTCTTTGGGCTGACTTTTTTGATAATCCACTGCATATAGAGCCGCTTGGGTACGATCTGCCAGCTCTAGTTTTGATAATACATGAGATACGTGCGTTTTGACAGTCTTTTCAGAAATGAACAAAGATGAGGCAATTTCTTTATTGCTTTTCCCCTTTGCAATTTCGAATAAGACATCTCGCTCTCTATTGGTCAGCTCTTTCATTAACTCCCATCTTTGCTCTTTTGGCTCAGTCAAATGCTGCACAAGAAAATTGGTGATATGACCATCTAATTGATAGGTGCCCTTTTGTACGTCAATCATTGTCGTAAGAAGTTTTTCTGGCGCTACATCCTTGAGCTGATAGGCTTTTGCCCCTGCTTGAATGGCGGGAATAACATAATCTTTATCCGCATAGCTTGTCAGGATCACAATGCGGGTATCAGGCATTTCCAGCGTCATTTGTTTCGTTGCCTCAATGCCATTCACTACAGGCATCGATAAATCCATGAGAACGATGTCAGGGCGGGTTTGTCTGACAATTTCTAATGCTTCTTCTCCATTAGAAGCCTCACCAACGATTTCAACGTCAGGCTGTGTCTGCAGGAAAAACACAAGCCCTTTTCTCACAATATGATGATCATCTGCAATGACGACTCTCATGACGACCCCTTCCTTTCTTGAGAAAATGGCACCTTTACTTGAATAGTGGTTCCTTTACCGAGCTCAGACTCTATACAAAATGTCCCTCCAGCTCTTTTGATGCGGTCAGACATCCCTTTCAGACCGAGTGAAGGAAGGCTCATTTGCTCGTCATACTGAAACCCTTTTCCGTGGTCGATGATTTTCATCTCAAACGTGTCTTTTGATTGTTCAAGCTGGACCTTAACTTCCTCTACTTCCGCATGTTTTTGACAATTATTCAGCGCTTCCTGGCATACTCGAAACAACGTTTCATGCTGGGTATGATCCATCTCCATACAGCCTGATAACGATAATGTACAGCGTAATCCTAAAAGTTTTGCATATTCTTGAATCCCTGTTGTGAATCCTTTTTCAAGTCCTCTTGGCCTTAGCTGCCAAATGAGTGACCGCATTTCAACCAGTGCATCTTGTGACAAATGCTGAATAAAATCAATCATTTCCCCTAAATTCTGATCGTTTGTCATTTGACGGGCGGCTTTCGCAGTCAGACTAACTGAAAATAGCATTTGGTTAACGGAATCATGCAAGTCCTGTGCAAGCCGGTTTCTTTCTTCCAAAAGAGCATGCTGATGTTCGTTTTGCACAAGCTTCATCCGTTGAATAGCCGTACCAATTTGAAGCGCAATGCTTTCAAGCAAGTTCAATTCTTCTTGCGTAAATGTGACTTTTCCTTTTGCCGCCACATTCAATAATCCAAACGTACGCTTACATGCTTTGAGGGGGACCGTCGCATGATGCGTAATTCCTTCAGTATCCCCGAGCTGCTTTTTCATCGCCGTTTCGATGCGTTTACAATTCATAATGTTTGTGGCTGATTGGAGTGAGCCTTTTGTGTATCGATTGATGCAATAGCAATCGTTTTGGCACATGAGCTCTTTTTGATGCTTTGCCAGCGCTTCGGGTAAGGAGACCTCTGCCATCAGTTCATACGAGCCGTCTTTTTCTATAAAATAAATCCATGCTGAGTGAAAGCCTGTGATATCCATCAGCATATGAAGCACTTCATGAAGCGTTTCTTTCATTTCCGTGCCTTCATTTAGCTTTTCAGCAATTTCTTTTAACGTTTTTAATGTCTCAACCTTCTCTTGGTATTCTCCCATACTGTTTACCCCCGGCATTTGCTGCCTTCTCTTTTCATTACGCCTCATTATATCATGAGCATTCTGCCGGTTCTTTCTCTAAAAGGATGATTTTTTCTCATCCTTTTGATGGAGAAAAAGCCATCATGCATTCACACGATGGCCTTGTTTGTTTATTTAGCTGTTTCTTCCACGATTTCATAAACGACTTTCATCACTTCTTCTGACAAATGCTTCAGCTTTTCTTCGCTATCTGTTAACGATGTACCTTTGACAGCCATATAAAATTTCACTTTAGGCTCAGTGCCAGAAGGTCTTAAACAGAACCACGAGCCATCCTCAAGAAAATACTTCAGCACGTTTGATGCTGGCAGATGAATGGTTTCTTCTTTCTTTTCGGAAACGAGGTGTCTTTGACTTGATTGGTAATCCTCGATGACAGTGATGCGCTGACCCGCAATAGCAGCTGGCGGATTTGTTCTAAAGGTATGAAGGATCGCTGAAATTTGCTCTGCTCCTTCTTTTCCTTTTAAGGTTAACGACTTTAACCCTTCCCGGTAAAATCCAAACTCCTTGAAAATATCAACAAGCGCATCGTACAAGGACTTGCCTTGTTTTTTATAGAAAGCAGCAACTTCGACAGCTAACAGCGCTGCTTGCACCGCATCTTTATCTCGGGCAAAGTCGCCGATTAAATAGCCATAGCTTTCTTCGTATCCGAATTGAAATGTGTATTCTCCGCTCTCTTCGAATTGCCTGATTTTTTCTCCGATAAACTTAAAGCCGGTCAGTGTGTCTATCGTATGGGCACCAAATGCGGAAGCAACAGCACGCCCGAGCTCACTTGTGACAATCGTTTTCATCACAACAGGACGAGGCGGCAGCTGACCAAGCTTTTGTTTTTCAGACAATAAATAATGGAGCAATATGGCTCCTGTTTGGTTGCCTGTTAAGACGGTAAACTCTCCATCATGATCTCTGACTGCAATACCTAACCTATCCGCATCTGGGTCTGTTGCAATGAGTATATCGGCATTCTGCTTTTCGCCAAGCTTGATGGCATACTCAAATGCTGCATGCTCTTCTGGGTTTGGTGATGTCACTGTTGAAAATTGCGGATCTGGTCTTTCCTGTTCAGGCACAACGGTTACATGCTGATAGCCTAAAGCTTGAAGTCCTTTTCGGACAGGCTGGTTGGCCGTACCATGAAGCGGTGTGAAAACGACTTTAACATCGACCTCACCTGCCAGCTCAGGGTGGACACTGATCGTTTTTAATTTTTCAATATAAGCATGATCGATTTCTGCTCCGATCATCTTGATCAGCCCGTGTTGTTTTAACGGTTCTTCTGAATCAACTGAAATCGACAGTTCATTTTCTATTGCATCTACTTCTTGAATGACTTGATCTGCCTGAAATGGTGGCAGCTGTCCGCCGTCTTCTCCATATACTTTATAGCCATTATATTCTGGTGGATTGTGACTTGCTGTTACGACAATCCCAGCAAATGCATTCAGCTCTCGAACAGCAAAGGAGAGCTCTGGTGTTGGACGCAGTTCGTCAAATACGTATGTTTGGATGCCCTGTGAAGCAAGAGTTTTGGCAGCTTCCATCGCAAATTCAGGCGATTTATGGCGTGAATCATATGCAATGGCGACGCCTCTTCTTTTTGCATCCTCTCCATGTTTCGCAATATACGCAGCAAGGCCTGCAGATGCTTTACGAACCGTGTACACATTCATTCGGTTCGTGCCAGCACCAATCTCCCCGCGCATTCCTCCAGTGCCGAACTCAAGGTTTTTGTAGAAACACTCTTCAAGTGCTTGTTGATCATCTTGATGTGCCTCCAGCCATTCCCTTAGCTCAGTATCCAGGTGCTTCTCATTGATCCATCGCTCATAATTCGTCTTCCAACTCATGGTCGTCCTCCCAGCTCTTATCATCAATAAAATAACCTCTACTGTTATTTTATATGGAATCAACCTTTATGTCATGCTATATCGTTGGGAGATGAAGAAAATGATGAACAAATAAAAAAAGCCGATACATGATCGGCTTCAGATTGTTGACAAAGGGCTAAAATATACTTGATTTTAGCCCTTAGCGGCTTTTCTTTTATTCAGCATCAAGCGGTACAACTGCTTCATGGAATAGTTGATCTAATTCTGTTTGATGCTTCTGTTTGACTGCTTCATCCCAGCCAAAACGCTCTGCCATATAATCAACGACAGGCTGTGCATATTTTTTTGCCCAGTTGATATTAAATAATAGACTTCCTGTTCTTCTTAAGAAGAAATCGACAGGGGTAACAGCTAATTCTTCTTCGATTGCATAGACAAGCTCTGCGAGTACATACGCTGGAATGTTTCGTTTGTCTGCTTCACCTTGAAGCTGCTCTACACGTTTGAAAAGACTGCTGACATTTGAGCCATATTTTTCGGCAAGTTTTTGAGCAACTGGTTCTGTTAAACCCACAGATGCTCCTTCTGCTGTTTTCGCTTGGACAAAGGCAGCCATATTTTTTGATCCGCCTACATGACCGCCTGAAATTGGCATATGCTTTGTTTTACATGATCCAAAGTCTTTGCCTGTTTCTTCTTTTAGTCCATCACGTACAAGATTCACAATGTGCTCAGCCATTTTGCGGTAGCCTGTTAATTTACCGCCAGCAATGGTGATTAAGCCTGAAGATGATGTCCACACTTCATCCTTACGAGAAATTTCTGAAGGGTCTTTGCCCTCTTCATGAATAAGTGGACGAAGACCAGCCCAGTTAGATTCTACATCTTTTTCTGTAATATTGAGATCAGGGAACATGTATTGAATCGCTTTGATGACATAATCACGATCTGCTTTTGTCATACGCGGATGTTCCAGCTGCTTTTTGTACACTGTATCTGTTGTACCAACGTACGTTTTGCCTTCTCTTGGAATCGCAAAGACCATCCGTTTATCAGGTGTGTCAAAGTAGATCGCTTGTTTTAATGGGAAGACTGATTGGTCGAATACTAAGTGAATCCCTTTTGTATGCTGTAAGTGCTTCCCTTCTTTTGAGTGATCCTTGTCTCTTAGCTGATCGACCCACGGACCTGTCGCATTGACGATTTTCTTCGCATATACATCGTAGGTTTTCTGCGTCATGACATCTTCAATGACAACACCGACCACTTTGCCTTTATCATAAATAAATTCTTTTACTTTCGCATAGTTGACCGCTTCTGCTCCGAATTTCACAGCCTCTTTCATGACTTCGATTGTAAGGCGTGCATCGTCTGTACGGTATTCAACATAGTAGCCTCCGCCTTTTAAACCGTCCTTTTTCACAAGCGGTTCTTTTGCAAGTGTTTCCTTCGCACTTAGCATGCTTCTGCGTTCACTATGCTTGACGCCAGCTAAAAAGTCATACACTCTAAGCCCAATGGATGTTGAAAACTTACCGAATGTGCCGCCTTTATGCATCGGAAGAAGCATCCATTCTGGTGTTGTCACATGAGGACCATTTTCATATACAATGGCACGCTCTTTACCGACCTCTGCGACCATTTTCACTTCAAATTGTTTTAAATAACGAAGTCCACCGTGCACTAGTTTCGTTGAGCGGCTAGACGTACCTGCTGCGAAATCCTGCATTTCTGCAAGACCGACACGCATTCCTCGTGAAGCCGCGTCAAGTGCTGTACCCGCGCCTGTTATACCCCCACCAATGATAAACACATCATATGGTTTTTTTGTCATTTCCTGCAGCATTTGTTCTCTTTCTAAGCTAGAAAAAGTCATCTCTTGTTCCTCCCATGTTGTACGGTAAAGAAAAAGAGACCGCAAACACCCAAAGCGTATTTCTACACTTCGGTGCCTGCGGTCTCTCCAGTTCTCCAACCGTTCTATTAACTTACTTGAAGTATACCATACTTTTGGTTTATTTGAAAGCTTGAGCTGCTTTTACAGCCTTTTTCCACCCGCTGTATAACGAGTCACGGCTGTCTTCTTCCATCTTAGGATCAAAGCGCTTGTCAAGGTTCCATTGTTTTGCAATGTCTGAACGGTCGTTCCAGAAGCCAACTGCTATTCCCGCAAGATAGGCCGCACCGAGTGCCGTCGTTTCATTAATTTCTGGACGCTCTACAGGCACATCCAGTAAATCACTTTGGAAGCCCATTAAGAAATCATTCTTTACAGCTCCGCCATCAACACGCAATGTTTTTAATGAAATGTTTGAATCCTTTTCCATCGCATCTAACACATCTTTCGTTTGATAAGCAAGTGATTCTAACGTTGCACGGACAAAGTGCTCTTTAGAAGTACCGCGTGTTAACCCAAACACAGCGCCTCTGACATCACTATCCCAGTATGGTGTGCCTAGACCAACGAATGCCGGAACGACGTATACGCCATCTGTTGACTCAACGCGCTCTGCATAAGCTTCGCTGTCTTTCGAGTCTTTAAACATTCTGAGTCCATCACGCAGCCATTGAATCGCTGAGCCAGCAACGAAAATACTTCCTTCTAAAGCATATTCAACTTTGCCGTCAATGCCCCATGCAATCGTCGTTAATAAACCATGATCCGACTTAATGGCTTTTTCCCCTGTATTCATCAACATGAAACATCCTGTACCATATGTGTTCTTCGCCATTCCTTCTTCAAAGCAAGCCTGACCGAATAAAGCAGCCTGCTGATCTCCCGCCGCTCCTGCAATCGGAATATTTCTGCCAAAGAAGTGATAGTCTGTTGTTTCACCATAAATGTGTGAGGATGGTTTCACCTCTGGAAGCATAGAAGCCGGTACGCCAAGGATATCAAGTAATTCTTCATCCCATTTCAGATCGTAAATGTTGAACATTAATGTTCTGGACGCATTGGAGTAATCTGTGACGTGTGATTTACCGCCTGTCATCTTCCAAATCAGCCAAGTATCAATTGTGCCAAACAGTAAGTCGCCATTTTCTGCTTTCTCACGGGCACCTTCTACATTGTCTAAGATCCATTTTACCTTTGTACCTGAGAAATAAGCATCAATGAGAAGACCTGTTTTATTTCTAAACGTTTCATTGTGTCCTTGTTCTTTTAACTCTTCACAAATGCCAGACGTTTGTCTTGACTGCCAAACAATGGCATTGTAAATAGGTGCGCCTGTATGTTTATCCCAAACAACCGCTGTCTCACGCTGGTTCGTAATTCCGATACCAGCGATTTGGTCTGCTTCAATTCCTGATTCAATTAAAGCAGTTGAAATGACTGATAGAACAGAGCTCCAAATTTCATTTGCATTGTGTTCTACCCAGCCTGGGTTCGGAAAGTATTGATTAAATTCCTTCTGAGCTGTATGTGCAATTTTGCCTTCTTGATCAAATAAGATCGCTCTTGTGCTTGTTGTCCCTTGATCTAATGCAAGAATATATTTTTCTTTTGTCATGATGTTTTCCTCCCCTTACATACTTTCATTTACAGCATTTGTTTGGTTTTTCGTAGAGACATAGAGTCCTAACAATACCACAACTAAAATAACGCTTACAATCCAAAAGGCTGGAGTGACGTTCGCTTTAAAGGCTGCATTGTAGAAAACACCGCCAAATGCACCGCCTAAAATTGGACCAACGACTGGCACCCAAGCATACTTCCAGTTCGATGGGCCTTTTCCTGGAATCGGCAAGATCGCATGTGCGATTCTCGGACCTAAATCACGTGCAGGGTTAATTGCATAACCAGTTGTTCCACCTAAAGAAAGACCAATTGCAACAATTAAGAAACCAACAATCAGCGGATTGACTCCGTCTGCAAATTTATTTGCACCAATCGCTAAGATTCCTAGAACCAATACAAATGTACCGATAACTTCACTAAGTACGTTTGCAAAAGTATGCGGAATCGCAGGACCAGTTGAAAATACACCTAGTTTTGCACCTGGATCATCTGTTGCTTTCCAGTGCGGTAAGTAATGTAAAAAGACAATAGTAGCCCCTATTAATGCGCCAAGCATTTGACCAACAATATACATTGGAACATCAGCCCAAGGAAAACTTCCTTCTAGCGCAAGCCCAATTGTGAGTGCAGGGTTTAAATGAGCTCCACTAATTCCACCAGTTGCATATGCTGCAATGGCTACTGCGAATCCCCATCCGAAAGCGATTACAATCCAGCCGGATTGATATGCGAGTGATTTCTTTAAATTAACTGCCGCACACACACCGCCTCCAAAAATAATGAGCAGCATTGTACCTACGACTTCTCCCCAAAATGGTGTCATGAAAAATTCCTCCTCTGGTTCAGTTGCCATCCCCTATGAATGTGTAGAAAAGATAAAGAAAAAGATCCACAACAAACATACTTTACATTAGGGTCATTTGTCACCTAGTAAAGCGTTGTTGTGGATCTCCATTTCTCCATCACATGATATTAACTTAGTGCTATAGTATCAGAGGATGAAAACGTTGTCAATAAATATTCACATTTTATCTTTTTACTTTTGGAACGCTTTCCAAAGGGTGGTATTTGAGGTCGTCACAGCTGTAGCCCCTGCTTCAAGCGCTCTTTCTACATCTTCTTTTGTACGGATAAATCCGCCTGCAAAAATCGGGATCCCAGTTCGCTCGCGCACTTCTGTAATTAAATCTGGCACGACGCCCGGCAATACTTCAATAAAATCTGGACGATGTTTCCCAACGAACTCTATGCTTTTTTCCATGGCACTCGTATCAAGTAAAAACATTCGCTGAATGGCATATACCTTTTTTTGCTTGGCTTTTACTATGACAGAAGACCTAGTAGAAATAATTCCTGCTGGCTTCATTTCCTGACAAATAAATTCCGTTCCATACTCATCATGTTTAATCCCGTGAATGAGATCGACATGGACAAACATTTTTTTGTGATGAGCATTTGCCTCATTCATGATGCCCTTAAGCCGGCCTAAGTGAACATCAAGTAAAACACCATATGTAAATGGACTTTTTAAAAATTCCTCAAATTGCTTCATATTGCGTACAGCAGGTAAAATGGGTTGATCATGAAAACTCATAGCCGTCTCCTTCAAAAGTGTATTGGATCAGTCTTCTCCTAACAGTAATAGAAATTCTTCTATTTTTCAATACACGTAGTGTGCCCAATACCGCTTTCATCTCACATCACCTTCCTAGAACTAGCTCAAAATGATGAAAAGCAAACTTTTATTCCATAAAAAAAAGCAGAGAAGTCTCTCTGCTATAGCTGTGCCATGCTTTCTTTTAAGGTATTGATGATAAATGAGGCGTCATCATCTGTTATATTAAGCGGCGGTGCAAGCTGGGCAACGTTATTATAGCCGGCCACTGTATCCCCATTTTTCCCGATGATCAGCCCGCGTTTTTTACATTCAGCAATCAATTGGCCGACGACATGTGGTTCAGCTGGTTTTTTGGATTGTTGATCCTGAACAAGCTCAATGCCAAATAGCAACCCTTTTCCTCTGACATCTCCGACAAATGGGTGTTCTTTTAACTCTTGCAAACGTTCAAGCATATCCCGGCCGAGCGCATCGGACCGTTCCACTAATTGCTCGTTTTCCATAATCTCTAGGTTCGCAAGTGCCACCGCACAGGAAGCAGGGTGACCGCCAAATGTATTCACATGGCGCAGCCTGTCATACGTATCTTCTCCTGCATAGGCTTCATAGATTTCTCGTTTCACGCACGTTGCAGAAAGTGGTAAATAACCGCTTGTGATCCCTTTTGCCATGGTGATAATATCCGGCTTTACTTCCTCATGCATAAAACCAAACCGCTTCCCTGTCCGGCCAAATCCGCAGATGACTTCATCTACAATGAGAAGCGCTCCATGGGCTTCACAGATATCTTTGACCTTCTTCAAATACCCTTTTGGCGGCATTAGGATACCTCCGCCCGTAATGATCGGCTCCATAATGACCCCAGCTATCGTCTCACTTAGTTCCCACGTCATGGCCTGATCTATTGCCGCAGCACTTGCCAGATTCTCTTGATCCTCAGGATGACGATACATATCAGGCGGTGCGACATGAATAAAGCCCTGACCTAATGGTTCATATTTATATTTACGCTGCGCTTGACCGGTTGCGGCAAGAGCTGCTGCTGTATTGCCGTGATACGACCGATACCGGGAGATAAACTTTGTCCTAGTACTCTCTCCTTTTTGCGCATGGTATTGTTTAGCCATTTTAAATGCAGCTTCGTTGGCTTCAGAACCGCTGTTAGAAAAGAAGATGACATAATCTCCGCCAAGCCACTCATTTAGCTTTTCAGCCAGCTGAATCGCCGGCACGTGGCTTTGTGTAAGCGGATAGTAAGGCATTGTCTTTAATTGCTTATACGCCGCTTCTGCAAGCTCTCTCCGGCCATATCCGGCATTTACACACCAAAGGCCTGACATTCCGTCTAAATAGCGATTCCCATGAATATCTGTCACCCAAGCACCTTCAGCCTCGTGAATGACCATACTTTCATTTTCCTTGTTTGTCCCTTTCATATGATGCCAAATCAACTGATCATCTTTCGCCTGAAGATTTTGAGCCTGCTCATGTATTTTCATCTTCCCGCCCCCATGTATCCGTTTTCATCATTAAAGAAGCTTAGACCAGTTCAGCAGCACATTGCCGCTCCATTCATTATATGGATGAAACGTGAGGCTTATGAAACTGGCACTAGAACGCCTGTAAAAGAGAACCAATCGTTACTTTCATTATAAGAAAGGGGTCAGGCCGATTACATTAGACAGATCGTCAACTGATTGAACACCATCATAAGACACTTTTCTTAATGCCTTGGCAAAATCGCTAACGTTTATTTCCTTGCAGGAATTCATGAGCAAGAATCGCAAATTCAAGCGCCTGTCGTTTCGGCGCCTTCATCATATCCTCACCGAGCAAGGCATGCAGTTTATCCAGTCTATGATAAAGAGTTTGCCTGACAATATAAAGCTGGCTTGCGGTTTCTTTTTTAGAACCGTTTGTTTGTAAAAAGATATTCAGCGTTTGATAGAGTCTCCCGCTATTTTGATTATCGTATACAATCACGGGCTCTAAATACTCTTTCACCATACATTCAAGCAGACCGCTTTCCTTCATCATAGGCATGAGACGGAGCATATGTAGATCTTGGTAAAATGGGCTTTCCACCCGCTGAGGCATCACTTTTTTTAAATGCAGCAATTCTTTGGCTGCTTGAAAGCTTTTTCTCATGTGCTGAAATTTTTCACAATATTGACCGATACCAAAATAGATCTCGGCCCCTCGGGGCTGCTCCCGATTATACAATTGTTTGATGTCGTTTGCAGCCTTTTCCGCACGCTCTTTCCAGTCCTCTTTCTTTCTCGTGTTTAGTAAAATAAACAAGGTTTGTTCTTGATGCTCATATGCAATCAGATGGAAACCAGCACGCTGAAAAATGGAGCGGCAAGAGACAAGAAAGTAAAGATTCCCTGCGATTTCTTCAATTTGATGATGCTTTTGAAAGAGCAAGACGACGCAGCCAGTTGGCTTTTTCACCCCTTCTGTTTCTTCAAGGTGCTCTATAATCTCTTGTTCTGTATGCTCTTCTTGAAACCATTTTTGCAGCCATTCATTTTCTTTTGTCTTTTTCAGTTCTTCTGTATAAAGCTCTCTTAATGTTTGCTGGGCTAGAGCATTCGCTCCTTTATCCATCACAAGCAGTTCAAATTCAGAGAGCGTGTCTGCTTGATGAATGAGCACAAGATCTGCAAATGTTTGTTTGAGTGCAAGCACTTGTTTTTGTGTCACTTCGTATCCTTTTGGCACGGAAGCAAACTGCAAATAATTCATGACCAGTTCTTCCGTTTGTTTGGAAGAATCGCATAAAATAATCGGCTCGCCCTGAACAGGGAGGAGTAAAAGAATCCCCCTTACATGCTGATACACTTGATCCAAAATATCCATCTGCGGATGCGGAGTCAGCAAAAGCTCATTTAGCTTTGATGACAGTGCTTCTAAATCAGCCATCATTTGATACTGACGCTCGATCATCATCGTATGAAGATGCTGCGTGATGTTGACGAACTTCACTTCTTTTGTAAACAGAATAAGCGGAAAATCTCTCTCTTCTGCATAAGTCAGTAATTCTTCCGGCACTTCGAATCTTAGCGGGACAAATTCAATACACAAGCCGGCCGCCCCTGAATCAATCAACTGTCGTAAAAACGCTTGAAACACATCCGGTTGATCATGGAAGCCTGCGGCTGTTGTTAATATAAGCTCGCCGCCATTTAATAAATCCTCTACATCAGGAACTTCTAACACATGTATCCATTTGACCTGCCGAAACAATCCTTTTTCCCCTGCTAACACTTTTGCATGCGCAAAATGCTTCGTTTTCAACACGTCACTCACTTGGAAATGAACATCTACATTCATTCATATGTCCCCCTTTGTTTGCCGCCTATCCCCTATCCCAGAGGGTGCATGGATAAAATCCATAATAAAACTGGTAATGTCACGATACTTAAGATTGTACTGAGAAATGTCGTGCTTGAGACAAACTCAGGCTTCGTTCGAAATTGTACAGCCATCAGCGTGGTATTTGCTGCTGTCGGCATCGCTGCCACTAAAATCATAATTTGTTTCACCATATCATCTACCGGTAAAATAAGCGTAAAGCCAAATGCGATGAGAGGGGAGATAAACAGCTTCAGCAATACAGCATAAGAAATATTGCGATAATCCACTTGCTTAAAAGAGATCACGGCAAGCTGCATGCCTAAAATAAGCATAATCGTCGGTATGGCAGCATTCCCCACAAGCTGAATACCCGTCATCAGCTCTTTAGGTAATGAAAGGTCAATCAGCTGAAATAATAGACCGATGAGCGCCCCGTAAGCAACTGGCATACGCAGCACTTTTTTCAAGACGACCTTTCCATCTCCTGCATCCTCTCCGCCCTTTGCTGCATAATACATGCCGATTGTACTCATGACAAGCTGCTGCAGCACCATCAACACGATCGCAATATCCAAACCTGCTGCTCCGAAGACAAGCAGCACAACAGGCGTGCCATAGTTTCCATTGTTCATAAAGGCTGACGACAGAATCATGGCGCAATACGTTTCATTCGAATACCCATAAATACGAGATAAAATAAAAACAAATAAAATAAGTGCAAGACAAAGCCCGACAACAAAAATGGATAAATACACATAGTCCATCGACACTTTGTTTTGATAAAAGGTTTCAAACGCAAGAAATGGTGACATTAAATATAAAGACATTGATGAGAGCGTATGTATGTCAAAACCAATCGCCTTCTGCCCGATATACCCGATCAGGAATATGCCGAACACTGGCAGTAAGACAAGTAAAAACTCCATGCTGCACCTACTTTTCTCTAGTTGAATTCCAGATTCCTTCTGCTCCTCATTATCATACCACTGATAAACAATAAAAAAGAAGCACCCTTATGAAAGGCCGCTTCTTTCCTCATCCATATAAAACACTTCCCACAAATGACCATCTAGATCCTGAAAGCTCCATCCGTACATGAACTCATGATCCTGCTTCTCCTTAAACGGTGAACCGCCTGCCGCCATTGCCTGCTCGACAAGCTCATCGACCTCTTCCCGTGAATGAACGCGCATAGAGATTATCACCTCTGATGCTTTTTTTGCATCCACTAATTGTTTCTCTGAAATAGATTGAAAATGCCTAAGAGATAACAGCATGACAGTGATCGTGTCATCAATGACCAAACAGGCCGCCTGATCATTCGTGAACTGCTGCTCAAATTCAAAACCCAGCCGCTCAAAGAAAGCGATAGATTCCTTCACATGATTTACCGGCAAATTGATATACAAATGTTTAGATTGTCGCCTCATGTTCCTCTCCTTCTTGAACACATAATCTCCTTTAAGTATATTCAGCTTTTTCTCCAGCATCCCTTTGTCAATTGAAAAAATCTGATGTCATCAAAAAGAAGCGCCTCAACGATAGGCGCTTCCTTCATTATTTCTTATATTCAATATGGTACACATCTCTTCTTCGGTCTTTCAGTTGACGTACTGTCCCATCTTGTCTTTGTCTTCTTAAAATTTCTAAATCGACATCACCTACGACGACCATCTCAATGTTTGGATTACACTCTCCTACAATCCCATCTCTTGCAAATTCAAAGTCTGATGGGGCAAATATAGCCGATTGTGCATATTGAACATCCATATTTTCGGTTTGCGGAAGGTTGCCAACTGTTCCAGAGATAACGGTATAAATCTGGTTTTCAACTGCTCTCGCCTGTGCACAGTAACGTACTCTTAAATAGCCTTGACGGTCTTCTGTACAAAAAGGAGTAAAAATAATTTTCGCTCCTTTGTCCGCTGCGATCCGTGCAAGCTCAGGAAATTCTATATCGTAGCAAATTTGGATCGCAATTTTGCCGCAATCCGTATCAAATACCCGGACTTGGTCACCTGCTGAAATCCCCCACCATTTTCTTTCATTTGGCGTGATGTGAAGCTTATATTGTTTTTCAATCGTTCCATCACGTCTAAATAAATAGGCAATATTGTAGATTTTCCCTTCCTCTTCTACAAAGTGGGAACCACCGATGATATTAATGTTATATTTCACAGAAAGGTCTGTGAACAAATTGATGTAGTCCTCTGTATATTCCGTGATCCGCTGCACGGCAAGACTTGGTGACCGCTCTTCTAAATAAGACATGAGCTGCGTCGTGAAAATTTCTGGGAATACGGCAAAGTCAGCTGATGCATCTGATGCGACATCCACATAATACTCGACCTGGTTCATAAATTCTTCAAAGGAATGAATTTGTTTCATTGCATATTGAATTACACAAATTCGAACAGGGAACGCCGATTTATAATATCTTTTCGATTGCGGGCGATAATCGACATTGTTCCATTCCATTAACGTCGCATATGTGCTGGATGCTTTATCATCTGGCAAGTAATTCGGATTGATCCGCATAAGACTAAATTCATTTAACAGCTGAAAAGATAAAACAGGATCATAGATTTGGTGAAGCATGACCTGCTCGACATACTGACGAGGCGTCATTTCCTCTTGGTATTTATGATAGTTCGGAATGCGCCCGCCAATGATGATGCTTTTTAAATTTAATCTTCTTGCCAAGTCTTTTCTTGCTTCATACAAACGATGTCCAATTTTCATTCGTCGGTATTCAGGACTCACCATAACTTCGATTCCATACATATTCATTCCATCAGGATTATGGTTTGTGATGTACCCATCATCTGTAATGTCCTGCCACGTGTGGCGATCATCGTATTCATCAAAGTTAATTAATAAACTTGAACAAGAGCCAATAATTTCCCCCTCGAATTCAGCACAAAACTGCCCTTCTGGGAAATGCTCAAGATGGCTTTCAAGATGCTCTCGTTTCCAAGGATCCATGCCAGGAAAGCATACCTCTTGCAAGGCAATGATTCGGTCAATATCCTCTTCCCGGATATTACGGATCACCATTCTTTTTTCAAATCGCGTTAAGTCTAGTTTTTCTGCCATGATGTATTTGCCCCCTTACTGATCCTCTTTTTCAAGCTGATGGAATAGCTGGAGCAATTCGATTTCAGCCATGGATTCTAATCTGACATCATATTCTTCAAATTGCAGCGTGCTCGTCACTTTGTTTGGGACGATGACACATTTCATGCCTGCGCGTTTGGCAGCTATTGATCCATTTACAGAATCCTCAAATGCCACGCAATCTTTTGGCTCTACCCCTAAGCAGCGTGCGGTTTGCAAATAAAGCTCTGGATTTGGTTTCACTTCTTCCACATCATCTGACGTGCGGATACATTCAAAGTAGTCGAAAAGACCAATCTGCTTCAGGTGATCAGACACCCATTTATAGTCTGAGCTGGAAGCAAGTCCAATCTTAATCCCCAGCTCCTTTGCTGCTTCTAAATAAGCTTCTACGCCAGGTCTTGCTGATTCATCCTTCATTCTTTGTTGAAAACGAGAACGCCGATCTGCTGTGAGTGTCTCATGATCCAGCGTTTTCCCTAGCTGCTTTTCCAAATATTCAAATGGTTTAAAGCCTGCCTGCGTGCCAATGACCTTGCCCCATACAGAAAGAGGCAGATCTGACTCGTGCTCCGCAAACATTTCTTGTAAAACCTCATATTCATGAGTTTCTGTATCTAAAATTAATCCGTCAAAATCAAATATAATCGCCTTTACCAACGAGGCCACTCCTTTTTTTTACAAAAGTCTTAAACATATACTCCATGCTATCATATCGTGAATAAAATTGACTTTCAAAGATGAATGTCTGCTAAAATGATTATGTATAAAAGGAGCCTGCACCATTTTGTCAGGCTCCTACCCGTGTTCGGTTTATTCTGCAAGAGATCCAAGCGCTCCGATTCGTGGAGAAATAGGCAATGTTGAAAAAGAGCGGGTTTGGTATTACAGATCTTAAAGGTTTCTCCGTTCCCTTAAAAATAGTATGTGCGAGGGCCCTGTAAGTTAACAAGGAAGTTCACACCATCTTTTACGCATTTTGAAGGTGACGGCTGACAAAATCGTCTAGATCAAAAGGGAAAGAAAAGCCGCAGGCATTGACCTGCTCACGGTTTCGCTCGAATAACTCACGATCACGTTTGGTGATATGACGTTTCGGTTTTACAATAATGGTATGTAATAGCTGAAGTCCCGATAAAATACGAAAAGCATCATCCATCGTCCCGTTATATACGCCATCAATAAAGGTAAGGGAACGATCTTTTTGACGCATATCCCGCTGCTGTCCATTGACAGCATGAGAAAGAAGATCTTCAACATCCTTTGATATTTCTTCAATTGCCTGCTCTTGCAGGTCTGTAGCAGCTTTCATTAATCTCACGTGACATCTACCTCTCTGTCGTTATTTCTCCATTCAGAATAGCACAGAAAAAAAGGCGTTCGCCAAGGTAAGTGTTTCCTATATATACCCATAGAGAGGAACGGATATCATGATCATAAAAGGACACACGCTCTCACTCAAAGTAGACGAGCAGTATCATCACACATCACTCAGTCATTTTTTAAAGACGGCCGTATCTGCATCAAAACCAATTATTCATTTTTGGATGGAGCATCAAAAAGTCCGTTTAAATCAAAAGCCTGCCCATCACGCGGCTAAAGTCAGTCAAGGCGACCAGATCATCATTGATTTATTTGAAACAGAAGAAAGTGATGTGACACCGGAATACGGTGAATTAGAGGTACTCTTCGAAGACGAGCATTTATTAATTGTGCAAAAACCTGCCGGACGACCAACTCATCCGAATGAACAAGGACAAACAGGCACACTGGCAAATCTTGTGGCGTTCCATTTTCAAGCAAATGGAGAAGAAAAGCGGGTAAGACATATCCACAGACTTGATCAAGACACGAGCGGCACCGTCATATTTGCAAAGCATAGATTAGCCCATGCGGCTCTTGATCAAATGCTTTCTAAAAAAACAATCAAACGTACATACATCGCCATCGCAGAGGGACTTTTCAAAAAGAAGAAAGGCACCATCGATGCAGCGATCGGCCGTGACAAACACCATGCAGTCAAACGAAGAATCTCCCCTACAGGGCAAAAAGCTGTGACTCATTTTCAGGTCATGGACATAAATAAACGTCTGCAACTAACAGCGGTTAAACTTCAACTAGAGACGGGTAGAACGCATCAAATTCGTGTTCACCTGAGCAGTATCGGGCATCCACTAGCTGGGGATACATTATATGACGGAGTTCGTGAATACATCAACAGGTGTGCTCTTCACGCCAAGCAAGTAGACATGAAACATCCTTTTACAGGCGAGCATCTAATCATAGAAGCACCTCTACCACCTGATATGGACCAGCTCATGAGTCAAATCATCCATTAACAAAAGAGCCTGCTTTCATACGCAGGCTCTTTTTCTTTATTCAGACACTCTTTTTGCATAAATAATATACCGCTCTGGCGCATTGCCAACAAAATGAAAAGGATAGCATGTGGTTAATATCAGCTCTTCCTTTTCATTCTGCAATGTAATGATGAATGTATCATGCTGATCGACAATTTTTGTATGTGTGATTTCATATATAAATTTACCATACGGCACAGTGATTTTCAGTTGATCTCCAATATCCAGTTCGCCTGTCCGGCGAAACACCGTGTCACGATGGCCAGAAAGGACGATTTGTCCATTTTGATCCGGATAATAACTGTCTTTGTAGTGTCCTACTCCCTTTGCAAGGTCATCCGCATCCGTCCCTTCGACAATGGGAAGGTCTGCTTTTAATTTTGGAATCGTCAGGATGCCAGAGGCTTTCCCCATTTCAGGAGCAAACTGCTTCTTGGACATCCCTTGATCGTCCGCCACGACCTTCTTCGCTTCGTCTAATGATTGGGCTGTTTGAAGATGAGTCGATGCGATTTGCCAAATTCCCCAGCCGAGCAGCACAATCCCAGCTGTCATCACAGTCAGTGCAAGCCACTTTTTCATGCTTAAACTCCTTTGCTTGTTCCATTTCTCTTAGATGATACGCTCTTTAGCTTGCTGCTTTTTCTTCTTGTTTTGCTTTTTGAATTCGTCCCTCTTTTTGATACACAATGGAAGCTCCCTCAAAGCTTTTCACAAAATCAACAGTCGCTTCTAAGTCTTCTGGGCCTGTTTCAGGGTTTTGCCCCAGCCTGCCTATTGGTGCATATTTACTGCCAGTTGCAGTTGCCATGAAGTTATTCACAGTGAGTGTATACGTTTGATCAAGAGCTACGGCTGAACCGTCTGGCAGCTTTAAGTCGACTACTTTATATGTTACCGGATCATAGGAATATGAAAAGCCTGAAATGCTATAATCTGGTCCAAATTGTGGAGAAATTTGTGCTTCTATGATCTCTACTAAGTCTTTTCCCTTGATCTCTAGTTTGACTAAAACGTTGCCAAATGGCTGAATATTAAAGAGATCTCCCCACGTTATCGGCCCTTTTTCAAGGTTTTGCCTAATGCCGCCTCCATTCATCATGGCAAAGTCACTTTTCATTGAATATCTCATACCATCCGCAATCAAATTACCGAGCGGCGTGTCTCCATCATTTGAATAGCCGCCTTCCATTTGGACCCCGGCTTCTCCAACAACCTCACTAATTATCGGCTCCACTTCTTTCCCGTAATGAGCCAAGATGTCTGCTGCTTCCTTGTCCTTTTCTATACCAGCTTGATCTATATACTGGATTTCCGCACTCTTTTTGACGATATCCTTCGTTTTACGGTCAAGTGTCACATTGACTTCGCCAATCGCCTTTCCATATTCAAAGGCTTGCACAATTAATTTACCATTGACCTCTCCATTGACCACTTCGTGATTATGCCCTGCAAAGATGACGTCAATTTCATCATCACCTTCTTTGGCAAGCTTTGCACTCTCTCCAGTGATTATATCTCCATTTTGAGAGGCTGTCATATGAGCTAAAACCGCTATGGCTTTAATTCCTTTTTGTTTTAATTCCTCCGCGGCTTCATTCACGGCTTTGACTTCATCTGTAAACTGAATGTCTTTAATCCCTTCTGGCATGACCATTCCTGCGGCTGACTTGGTCACAACGCCGATAAATGCGACTGGGATTCCATCGACATCGATGATTTCATAAGCTGGTAAAAGCGGTTTGCCAGTATCCTTGTATTCACAGTTCGCACAAACGAGCGGAAAGTTCTGTCCGTCATACCCCTTTGTGCCTTTAGGATGATCTCCGCCATTTAAGATACGCAATAGCTCGTCTACCCCTTCATCGAATTCATGGTTGCCAACCGTGCCCACATCAAATCCAATGTTCTCCATGAGTTCAACGGTTGGTTCATCCTGTAGAAGAGAAGATATTGGAGAGCTCCCGCCAATCATATCTCCGGCATGGACCGTAATCGTATTTTTGTGCGCTGCTTGTTTTTGCTTCATATAGGCCGCGACATAATCCATTCGTCCATACATGCCTTTATTGCCATCACCTTTTAGATCCAGCTCGTATTCTTGATCAATTTTACCGTGTAAATCATTCATACTTAAAATCGTTAATGGTACGTCGTCCGCATCCTTTACAGGCTGATAACCAGCCTGTTCTGCTTCTTCTTTGGAAGCAAAAAAGATCCGTTTGTCCACATCGATTTCTTTCCATTTGTCAGGGGACACGTAGGTTTTGACAGATGAGTCACCAACATAGCGTGTCAGTCCTTTTTTCTGTTCACGTGCTCTAAATTCAAACGGCTGTTCCAGCAGAGGGTCCGCTTCGTTCCATATGCCCAGTCCTTTTTCCTTTGCTTCCTTTACTGCTTTTTGATACGTATGATAGTCCTTTTCTTCTCCTACTGGCCAGATGAAATAAGTAGGAGCATATCCTTTTTTCACAAGCTCTAGATTTGTATTTAACCCTTTTTTGGTTTTCACTTGAGCTAAAAGACGTCCATAGTTATCCTTTGCTTCAGGACCAATCTTTAATGTGACCTGGTCACCGCTCGAAAGCAGTGTTTTTAAATAGTCAGTTGCTTGCTGTCCAAAACGCAATTGGTTTTTGTCTAATTCGCTTTTTGGCTGATGATACGTTTCCGGCGTGTCCATATTCACAAAACGCACCTTTGTTGTACCTAGAACGGGCTTCTTTAGATGAATCGTATCTCCATCCACCACACGGTCAACCGTTGCTTTGTATTCTTTCTTCATCTTTGGCGGCTTTGGCTGGCGTTTCAGCAGGTTGATATCATCCTTATGTCTTGGTAGCACCTGCAGCGTATCATACCTGCTTAACACCCCTGTAAACTCGTACCATTTCCCTGTCTTTACTTTATCAATCGCATTTGTATCGACCATCACTCTCAGAGTAGTGCTGTGATATTTTTTATCAATGATCACCACATTGTATCCACCGCCAGCCGGCTGCGCTGGTTTTGCCTCTACATAGCCTTTGAGCTTTACTAGTCTTCCTTCATGTTTACCGGCTTGTTCCGTTTCTAGCTGCTTCACAGACACTCGCTTCGCCTTTGGCAAGGTTTGGTTCACAGCATCTATCTTCAGACTGCCTTGATCTGGCACAATTTCAATCAGTCCTTTATAAGACGTGATTTTACCAGTCACTGTCACCTTCATCCCTGCTTTTAGTTCCGGGAAGTGATTGCGCTGCGCTGAATAAACATTGATTCCAGCTGATTTGTCTTGAATGTATGTGGACAGTTTCCCATTGCCAACAGCTGATTGATCTGCTGTCACAATTCCGCTCACCGTCACCGTCTCTCCTATGAGCTGACGGGCTTTTTTGATCTGCACAATCTTTTTTTGTTTCCACACCATTTCTTTCTTTTCAGATGCATTGACCTCGCTCCCTGCGGACATACCAGGCAATAAGGATTGCAAACTAAAGATCACCAAAACCAAACAACAAATCATTCGAATAGATAGCATTCGTCTCATTAGACCTCTCCCCTTTGCGCTTCATCTCTCATAGTGTACAAAGTAAATATTGATGTTGAATGGATTTCATGTAAAACTTGTCTTTTTTAACTCATCGGAAAGGTAATAATCACTCGTGTCCCCTCAAAGCTTTTGCTTTCAAAACGAATGGTGCCGCCATGGCTTTCGATGATTTTAATGGTCATCATTAAACCAAGGCCTGTCCCCTTTTCTTTTGTTGTATAAAATGGTTCACCGAGTTTCCCTATTTCGTCCTCTGGTATTCCCTTTCCTTGGTCTTCAAAGATCAGCATCATTTGCTGATCTTTCATGAGAGAGGCCACCTTGATGACGCCTGTCACACCATCCATCGCTTCTATTCCATTTTTAAGGATGTTTAGGAAGACTTGTTTTAGTTCATTCGGAATGCCTTGAATGTTAGGGAGCGACGGAGACAGCTTTTTCTGAATGGACACGCCTTTTAAGACCGCCTGAGATTCAACGACCATGATCACTTCTTCGAGCAGAAGATTGACATGTACCGGTTCAAATTTCACCGATTTGCTTCTAGAAAGAACGAGGAATTCATTAATAATCGACTCGAGCCGATTAAACTCTGACATCATCACATCTGCATAATCTTTCTGATACTTCTTACTTTGAATCATCAGCTGTAAAAATCCTTTTAATGAGGTCAGCGGGTTCCGTATCTCATGAGCGATGCCTGCTGCAAGCTGCCCTACTGCTGACAGCATCTCTGATTTCATCAGCATCTTCTCTGACTGCTTTTGATTGGTGATATCCTCTGAAATCCGCATGACGGTTGACTGCATTTTGTCAGGGTCATCAATTCGATGTAAAGAGACTCTCTCCCATCGTTCACGTCCAGATAAATCTTGAAAGTACAGCTCACCTGTCCAACTGCCCTCTCTTAAACAAACCTTCCATTGCTTCTCTAAATCATCACATTGACATAGTGAATGATAGACAGAAAAAATATCTTTGCCGATCAGGTCATATTCATGTTGCTGGACAAACTGACAGAAACGCTGGTTCACGCATTGGATGACTCCTTCCTCAGTTGCCACAACAATATGAATATGGCTGTTATCAAGTGCCGTTACCGCTAGATGAAGCGACTGCTTGATTTTCGTTACTTCAGTCATTTTAATCCAAGTCATCACCGCGCCTTCATGTTCTTCATCGTAGATGGGTGTGATGTGAACAGTGAATTGCTCGCCTTCGTTCGTTTCAATTTCACGTTCGATCGCGCGCCTATTCGATATGACGGATTGGATATCATGATAGAGCGTTTCCTGCGTAAGCTTTTTAGCCATCGACTGAAAGGATTGCTGATGTCTGATTTTCGCAGAAGTAAATAAAGAGGCAGCTGTAGGAGTGTAATAGTGTATATTCATGTCCCTGTCCACAAACAGCGTTGCCAGCTCCGGCTTGACAGAGGGACTGTACAGTTCTTCTCTCGTCACCCTTAAATTGTTTATGATATTTATATAATGCTCGTGTTTTTTCTCAAACTCCTCTAATTGCGTGTGTTTTGCTTTTAATTGAGCCCTTGCCTCCTGCTCCTTTTGTTTGACTTCATTGAGTTCATTTTCCAAATCGACAATACGCTGTTGATAGACTGAATTCTGATCTGACATCCCTATGTCCCTGCCGTTCTTTTGATTTTTCCCTCTCTCATTCATTCGAATGAGAATGACGTAAACTCCCTTAAAACGGCGGTCAAAACTTTTCACGGTAAAATCTGCATACTGCTTTCTACCTTTTTCCGAAATGAGAACATGCTGAAACACAACCTCTGTCTCGTCTGTCCACACCTTTTGAAAGGTTTGACTCAACATCTCTTTCATATAATCAGGTGTCACATATTCACATGATTGATCTGACACTTCTGTATGATCTAAAAAAGAATACGCACCCTTTGATACTGCCAGGATTTTGTCACTATCGTTGATGACCATACATGCATCATAATCCTTGCTTACTTCTTGCATATATTGTTCGGCTCGCGCTTTCAACTCGATATCACGAGCGTCTGGTGTCCAAGGGACATGTGGTTTTGAAACGTTTGAATGAGTGTAAATGTTCCATTTTTCATTGAACAAATGAAACAAACGAGGGATATTGGGTACAGTTTCATTTGGCCCTAATATCAACATCCCTTGGTCTTTTAAAGCATATTGGAATCGGGACAATACTCGTTTTTGCACTTCAGGCTGGAAGTACATCAGAACATTTCGGCAACTGATAAAATCGAGGTGGATAAAAGGTGAATCGATCAATAAATTGTGAGGTGCAAAGACAATATGTTTTCTAAGCGACTGCTTCACAATAAAAGCGTCACCTTTCCTTTCGAAATATCGCGCCCGCCATTTTTCCGGCATCCTTGCCATAGACTCTACTGAGTAAAGACCTTTACTAGCTGTTTGAATGGCTTTCCGGTTGATATCTGTTGCAAATACTTGAAGTTCAATGGTCACTTGTCTTCGCTTCATTTCTTCTAAAAATAAGATCGTAAAAGAATAGGCTTCCTCTCCTGTCGAACATCCAGCAATCCAAATACGGCATCGAGATTTCCCGTTTTTCACCGCATTTTCAATGATCGACGGAATGATCTGATGTTCACATACATGAAAAGCCTCCATATCTCTAAAAAAAGATGTCATACCGCTTAGAAGCTGTACGTGCAGAAGGTCAAGCTCATCTGGTTCTCTTTCTAATAAGTTGTCGTACTCTGATAACAATGAAATCCGTTTTTTTGCAACCTTCATTCGTTTTTGAATGACAGATAGCAGCCTTTTCCTTTCATAGGTTGAAAAGGCAATGCCTTTATACATTTCAAGTCGTTCAATAATTCTCAATAAAACAGGATCTACCTCATCGATGTGCGGAACATTCATGATATTGGAGATATATGCCGCAAGGGTGGTAGGATCCTTGAATGTTTGTTGATACAAGGTGTCAAAACCACTTTCTTCCTCACTGCACGATAAAGCTGTACCGCCCTGCTCAACCAACTGAAGCAAGCCACTTCCCACGCAATGACCTTTTTGAAAGAAAATCGCATAAGCCTCCTCTTTTTGAACGCTGGCAAGAGACTGAAAAAGCAAGTCCACAGAGCAAGCCATGCACGCCGGCAGCTGCTCTGATAGGTGCAGCCGCTGATCTTCCGTTAACGTCACCACCGCATGCTGTGGACAAAAATAAATCGTCTTCTTCATGACTTTCTCACCATGTTTAATCGTTTTTGCCCGGTAGCCAATCGGTAAAACAAGTGCTTCCAAATCAGTTATACAATCGCCTGTCACATGATTTTGCACAACAATAAAAGAGGCATTTAATTCATGTGGAAATGATTGAAAAAAAGCCTCAAGATGATGCTGTTCAAACGGCGAAACACCGATGCCAATCACTGGTGCCTGCACATGTTCGTCTTCTATCAAACGATTAATGATTTTGTCCTGCATCTGGTACCCCCATGTTCATTCGTCTGATACTTTTTTTCGACAAAAAGGAAGAAAACCCTCTAATTGTAAATAATGTTTTTTGCATGAAAGAAGGAAAACATCCTCACATTAAAACAGAATGTATATATAGAAGGAGGAATCTCAATGCAAAACGATCAGCAGACAAACGTTCAAGGAAATGTCCAGCAGCCACAATTCAATCATGGCGGGCATGAGTTATTTGATTTACATGAAGTATTAGCAGGGACCATTAATATTTTGGATCAATACATGATCTTTCGCCAATTCATCCAAGATCCCGCATTATCCGACATTTTAGATCGACAATATCAATTTGTATTGTCACAGTATAATGTCACGGTAGATTGTTTTTCTACTGGTCAAAAGCCTAGTGAAGAAACATCTACGTATATGATGAAAGAACAAACACAGGTGACATACGGAATAAAACCATCTCAGCCTAAGAAGCCAAATCAATCGTTACAGGATGTAAAAGACACGGGAATTACAGGACATATGCTAGGTCTCGTGAAATCACATGCTGGATTACTTTCAATGACTGCACTAGAGGTAACAAACCCTGTGGTGCGACGTGTGCTTGCAGCGCAAATTCCGAACTTTATTGAAATGGCGTATGAAATTTTCTTATATCAAAATAAACATAGCTATTATCAAGTTCCGCAGCTTACAGCTCAAGATATGCAGGCGATGACGTCTACATTTGCCCCAATGAAGGGCCAAGTTCAAATGCCGCCAAACAAAACCAATCAGCAAAAACCGCTTCATTAAATAAAAAACGGCCGACCTATATCCTCAGGTCAGCCGTTTTTTATTTGATATATCTTGTTAAACTGATCTTCAAAATCTGCGAGCCGCTGTCCTGTCGCTTGTTCAAAACCTCTATCAAAACGGCCAGTCTTCGCCGTTTCCTCCATAATTTCATGTATGACGTCTCGTCCATAAAGCTGCACGAGCTCATAAATCATATAGTAGCTTTGCACATAAACATCTGTCTCATACGTCACCCGGGAGTCCTGCCAATCTTGATCGGAATGAAGAGACTGAAAGGGAATGACGTCGAACCGTTCAGACGTAGCATTTAACACATCATAGGCCGTCCATTCTGCTGTTCCCTCATGGAACCAAAGGGGAAAGATCACCGGAGACACTTCGTAAGAATGAACTTTTTCATAGAAAACAAAGTGAGCATATTCATGAATCAATAATGTGTTGAAAAAATATAAAGGGAGTGTCTCTTTCTTCAATAATGCTTCCCGTTTATCTGGATATAACCCTATCATTTGATCATGATCAGAGTAAAAACCTGTAATATGCTTGATCCCGGCAAATTGCTCGATTGTCTCTTTATCATCAAAATAAATAATGTCTAAAGGTTTGTCAGTTTCAAATTGAAACACTGACGCTGTCCTCTTCTTTGCCTGATCCATGGCCTCGATTGTCAAATCAACAAAAGCGTCCTCTTCCTCTGCATAGTATATTCTAATATGTTCATAGACTTGCTTATTGAGTCCCTCCGTTAAAATTGTTTTAGGAGAAGACTGCTGCTCTAAATATTGTCCTGTCAACTGAAACGCAACATAAATCAAGTACGCGGTGAAAGCATAAAAAATGAGACCTGCTGCTATCATTCCGCCTACAAGTTTTTTATGAATCAAAGACGACTTGGCTTTCATTTGCTCCCCACCTGAATTCATCCTGCAGCCTCTTTCTCTTTCTATGAAGAAACAAAGATCAACAAGAGGTGATATATTTTTTACTTTATGCAGTCAGGTGCGCAAGGTGCGGTTCCAAACAAAAAAGCCGCATATGACATACGGCTTTTGTCGTAGCTATTTTGATTCAGGGAAGACACGTCTGACCGTTTCAGTAAATTCATCGAAAAATCCTGAGATAGGCTCTCCGCTTCTAATACGTTTTCCGTACCCTTCCATGCGGTCGACAAAGTCTGGATTGGCAGATACATACACATTGTCGATTTGTTGATCCGTTGATTTGACTTTATCAGAAATTTTCTTTTTCAAATCTTCTGTCACATTACCACTTTTATCGCCTTCAAGCATAACGGCAACAAATGCATTCTTTCCTGTAACAAGTACGTTCGCTGTTTTTACTTCAGACATGTTGGCTACAAGCTCTGACGCTTTATCTGCCACTTTGACCTTCTGAGGTGTTTGGACATTTTGCTGATCCTGCCTCATGTTGTCATTCTTATATGTGACATTTTCATACTGTCGTTTCATTGTTCCTCTTCGCTCGTCTCCTTGGTTGTTCATACCACATCCAGTGGTGATCAATGCTGGAACGAGTAGTAAAGATAGCATCCATTTCTTATTCATCAATTATTCCCTCCTTTTGCTCTTAGGTTTTTCATCCAGCCGGCTTTTTATGCATCCATCCTCTATTTCAGCGAAATGAATTCATAATTCGACTTTGTTTGGTCATCCTAAACATGATGAAGAAGTATCATCACGATCAAATGGAGGGATTCGTTTGTTTAAAAAAAGAAAAGGCATGAGCACTGGCGCAATGATCGCAGCATCAACAGCCATCATTGCATTATTTTCCCCGGTTTTACGAAGAAGACTGAAAAGCATGACGCAAATGAATATGTCTTCAATGATGAAGGGAAAAGATCAACAGCACCATGACTCGACTCGACACGAGTCACACGCACAGAAAGAATCAAAGGGCACTGCAGAAATCGGACAAATGATGAAGCAAGCATTCACTGCTGTACAGCCAAACCATTCGAATCAGCACCAATCAACATCAAGAAACCATCAGCCAAGAGAGTCTTATGCACAGTCTCTCCATATTGATGAAAGTGTCATGAATGTGATGGATGATGAATCAATCCAGCAAGTGATCAATGACATCGAGCACAAATAAGAAAACAGGAGCCTTCATGTATAGAGGCTCCTGTTTATTCTCCTGAAAAATGTTCTTTCACCATCACAGAGAAGAAAGGTAAAAAGGTGATTTCAACTGTTGCCATAAAATCGTGATAAGCTTCCATTATGATTAAAAGCTCTTTTTCGTTCGGCCGGTCCTTTTTGATCTCTACATGCTGCACAGTTTTAAAATCATAGATGCCTAAAACAGATCCATCTTTTTTTCGAACAGCTTTTAACGTAAATTCTTGTCTTCCAAGGTACATCGTGACAACGAAGCGCTCGTCTTGATTCTCAAATCGAAATGTCAGGCTTTGATATTCAATAGGCATCCCTTTCTCGAACCTTTCATCAGGCTCCGTTTCAAAAAAAGAAAGCCAGTCCGTTTCATCTGGGAAACGTTTTCCTCGCATGTGTTTCGTTCCCCTCATAAGTGAAATTTTTATTAATTATCCTTTTTCCCCTTTTCTTTTGCAACAAATTTTAGTAATTTTAAAAAGGTGATTTAATTTTGCTAAGAGACCTCTTTATTAATTTAACAATTCTTGTCACTTTCCATTATTTATTTATGCTTGTGTTTAAAGAGAATTTCCTTAAGAAAGAAGATACCCTGCTCAGACAACTATGCAAAGGCATTCTTTCTGGGTTACTCGGTGTCCTTTTAATGTTCTTCTCTATCAAAGCAGGACCAGCCATCATCGATTTAAGACATATCCCCCTTATTTTAACGGCCTTTTACGGAGGCATCGCCCAAACCATCATTGCAGCCTTTGTTGTGATCATTGGTCGATTATTAATCGAAGCCAACGTCGCTTCTTTCATCAATATTTTTTCCATGATGATCATCGCAACTGCTTCTTTTTTAATTGCTGAACGGCATATGAATCATGTTGTGAAAATGCTGTTGTCCATTACGTTAGGTAATGTGATTGCCACAAGCCTATTTATCTTAATCGTGCATGAGACATCATTTGAACTGCATTTTGCTTATTGGATGTTCTCATTTATTGCAGGATTGTTTAACTTTTACGTCATTGAGCATCAAACTAAAGCATATCAGCTGCTGAATTTGTATAAATTCCAAGCTCATTATGATTTTTTAACAGGTGTTTTAAATAAACGGAAGTTCGATGAGGTCTTAAATGATGCTTTTTCGATGAAATTTAAGCAGCCTATCCATCAAATGTCCCTTATTTACTTAGACATTGATTACTTCAAATCCATCAATGACCAATATGGACATCATGAGGGAGATATGGTTTTAAAAGAAATCGGAAAAAGGCTGATCAAAAACACAAGAAGCTCTGATTATATTGGCCGGATCGGCGGCGAGGAATTTGCAGTCTTTCTACCAAATTGTACAGTTGAAAAAACATGGCAGATTGCAGAACGCTTACGGAGAAAAATAGCAGATCAGCCGGTTTATTTACAAAATGGCATGTCCATTCATATTACAGTATCACTTGGGTGTGCGTATTACCCCGGGACAAGTCCAGATATCAAACAATTACCGATTATAGCTGACCAGGAGCTCTATAAAGCGAAGCAGTCTGGCCGAAATCAAGTGAGCTTCTCAGGGAGAAAAAGAGGCCAATGAATATAGGCTTTTTCCTCAATTTGTTATCGCTAATTATTTTTAAAAAAGTTTTCGTATAACAGTTGTTTTTTCCCGCAAACACTGGTAAAGTAAAGGTAATTATTTTTGTTCGTATCATCTTTAAGAAGAAAGTTTTGAAAGAGTTTTCGTCTTTGAAGTTTGTGTAAGAGCAAGAATAGTGAATTTAAGCGTTATGATCGCTTTAGGAGGAAATTTCATGTTAGAAGGTAAAGTAAAATGGTTCAACTCTGAAAAAGGTTTCGGATTCATCGAAGTAGAAGGTCAAGACGATGTATTCGTTCACTTCTCTGCTATCCAAGGCGAAGGCTTCAAAACTTTAGAAGAAGGTCAAGCAGTTTCTTTCGAAATCGTTGAAGGTAACCGTGGACCACAAGCTGCTAACGTTAACAAAGCGTAATTTAAGAGCATCTGCTCTTTAGCACTTTATAGAGTGAAGGAAAACCGCCCGGCTTCTGCCGGCGGTTTTTTTGTGCCATAATAAAAAAGAGAACCTGACGAGAGGTTCTCTTTTTTATTTGTCCTTCTGCTTTAGCTTCTGCAAAGCAGAACGATACATATCATCATTCATTTTTGTCTCTGGTTCTTCTTCTTTGACAGGTGGTTCTGGCTGCTTAAACTTTTGAAGCGCCTGTCTATAGAAATCATCTCCAGACACTCGTTCATCCGTTTGAAGAGGCGTTGACGCTTCCTCTTCTACTTCAGGCTCTACAGGTCTCGCCGCAACTTCTGACTCGCTACGGGCCACGTCAGGCTGATTGGGCACATCTTCATTGATCTCTTTCTTCTCGACCGAAGCGTGTCTAACATTGAATGCTACTAATCCGATAATGACTAGAACAGCAGCTACTAACGCTACAATAATCGTCGCCAAAAGAACCCTCTCCTTATCGCTTAAATGACGCAGTGACTGATGCTACACGTCTTCCTAATGCTTTCCCGAGTTCAATGCCTTCTGTCGAAATCACTTCATCAGAATCAATCGGACATGTCACACCTGCTCCATAGTAAGAGCCGTATAAAGCATTTTCTGGCACATTTCCAGGAAGACCAACGACAAGCATCCCTTGGTGGAACATTGGTGTAATCAAATTATGCATTGTCATTTCTAAACCGCCGTGCGTTGTAGCAGTTGTACAGAAAACGGCACCGACTTTATCGATTAGTTTTCCCTCTGCCCATAGATAGCCAAGACGGTCAATCCATGTCTTTAATCCAGCACTAATGGTCCCAAAGTGACCAGGGCAGCCCCAAATGATTGCATCCATTTGATCAAGCTTGCGAATATCAGCATCTTTTACGTGATCAACGAATACTTCTGCCTGCTCTGTTTCACCTGCACCCGCTGCAATTGCTTCTGCCAGTGCTTTCGTATGGTCACCTTCACTATCGTATACGACATAAATTTTCATGTACGGTCCCTCCACACTTATCTTGCATCTTGATTTGCTTCCTTAGGTGCTGGAAGCAGTGTCATTTCTTGTTTTTTATGCTGCTGATCTTTTCGCTTTTTATCCTTACGTACATCACGCAGGAACAAGCTGAGAATGACACCAGCGGCACAGAATAACGTTACCCACATGTAAGCATCATTGATACCCATTACGTTTGAATCAACCTGTGCTTTCGTAAAGAGCTGGGTAGATACATATTTTTGAGCAGCTTCAGCTGTCATGCCCATATGGTGCATCACATTCGACACAGCCGCCTGGAATGAATTCATAAAGAACGGGTCCGCTGTATTTGTTTGATCCGCCATATTGGAATAATGGAATGTTGTCCGATTCGTATAAATCGTTGTGATCAAACTCGTACCGATCGAACCGCTTATTTGTCTTAATGTATTAGACATCGCTGTCCCATGGCTGTTTAAGTGCTGTGGTAGTTGGTTCATCCCAGCTGTCATCACCGGCATCATAAGGAGTGACATACCGAATGCACGAATTGCATACATGAGCACAATGTGACTATATGATGTATCAATAGTCAGCCTTGTAAACTCGAATGTGGTGACAACGGTAATGAGCATCCCCACAATCGCAAGCGGACGAGGTCCAAATTTATCAAACAAAATACCTGAAATCGGGGACATAATCAGCATCGCAAGTGCTCCTGGAAGCATTAATAGCCCGGATTGCAATGCGGTAAACCCAACGAGGTTCTGCAGATAAATCGGAAGTAAGAACATCCCAGTGTATAAGGCAACTGTAATAATAATATTAATGACACTTGATAATGAGAAAATGCTGTATTTAAACACTCGGAAATCAAGCATCGGATTATCAGCTTTCAGCTGTTGGAAAATAAAGAGAATGATCGCAATCGCACCTACAATAATCGTCGATAAGACAATCGGATCTGTCCAGCCATCACTTCCAGCTTCACTCACTCCGTATAGGAGCGAAGCAAAACCAACGATGGAAAGAATCGCACCAAGGCTGTCCAGCTTGATCTTTTTAGGCTCTACAATATTTCTAAACATAAAGAAAGCCGCGATAATGACAATTGCTCCGATTGGAACAAGTCCATAAAACATAATACGCCAAGAATAATGTTCAATAATGTAACCAGATAAAGTTGGTCCTACCGCAGGAGCAAACATCATCGCAAGACCGAAAATCCCCATTCCTTTCCCTCTGTTTTCTGGAGGGAAAATAAAAAGGATTGTTGTCATTACGAGTGGCTGCAGAATACCGCCGCCGACTGCCTGAATCAAACGGCCGATGAGCATGGTCGAAAAGTTCGGTGCAATCCCGCAAATAAAGGTCCCTAGTGTAAACGAGATCATGGCAACTAGGAATAAACTGCGCTGTCCAAAGCGTGTGATTAAAAACGCAGATAACGGAATCAGCACACCGTTGACAAGCATATAACCTGTTGTAAGCCACTGAATCGTCGTTGCACTCACATTAAATTCAGTCATTAAATGGGGCATAGCTACGTTCAGAAGTGTTTGGTTCAAAATCGCGACGAACAAGCCGGCCATTAAAATGATCAGTAAAGACAAGGAGCCTGCTCCCTGTTTTGTTGCTGCAGGTTGATTTGCCATCTCAGACAACCTCCTTTCATTTTTTGATATCAATCATCATTAAGATGAAATTTTGACAGAAGCATTCATACCAGGAAGTACTTTGTCTGATGGATTTTTAATTGAAATTTTCACTGCTACTTTTTGTGTCACTTTTGTATAGTTACCACTTGAGTTTGTTGCTGGCAGCATGTTGAATGTTGAATTTGTCGCATAACCAATTTGTTCAACTGTTCCTTCAAATGTTGTATCAGGATCACCATCTACCACGATGTCGACTTTGTCGCCTTTTTCAATGTTTTTAATATCTGTTTCTTTGATATTTGCTGTGATATAAAGCTTGCTTAAATCAATCGTTTCACCAAGAACTGTACCAGGCTGCACTTGTTGATTGTTTTGTACTTCCTTTTTGACTAATGTGCCATCAGCCACTGATTTAACGTTTGTTTTTGTTTCTCCTTCAACTTTTGCAACTGTGCTGTCTTTTTGCACTTCGTCACCTTCATTGATATCCCAGCCTTTGATTTGTCCAGCTGCTGGTGCTGTGATTTGATACATGTCACCTGTTACTTTCGCCTCGTCAGTTTTGACAAAATTTGTGCTTTCGTAGTAGTAATAAGCACCTCCGGCAATAATGGCAAGAATCACAATAAGGCCAATAATGTTCGTTAGCAATAAACGCCCTCTGTTCATGTTTTGTTTCTCCTTTCATGTATAAAAATATAGTGTCATCTGCTTTAGCAAACTTAGAATGCCCATCATCTGACAGAATATGAAGTAAGCTCATAAAACTGTTATTTCCCCTTCATCTTCCCCGCATGAATAATGGTGTGCAGCCCATTTATACTTATTGTTCACTCATGAGCAAAGAGTAGAAAAAGAAGAAAAGACGATCGGCATCTTTTTTTGAAAAACTTATATTTAACAAGATTAAATATTAATAAATGAAAATTGAAATGTCAAAGAGAAAGTTTTACTTTTTTTCTGGTGATCCCTTCCTTCTCCATACAAAAAACCCTTCAGCCCTTATACTGAAAGGTTTTTTCAAATGTGCTATTTACGAAAGAACTTCTTCCTGCTGAAAAAATTTTTTTAGGGCGAGAAAAACATCTGATTTTTGCTTCAAAATATAATGCTTAAATTTCTCATCCTGTATATGCTTATATGCTGACATTAATGTGGAATGCCGGTTGTATTGATTCACTTCTCCATAACAGAATAAGTTGGCTTTTTTCATAATTTCAGAAACAAGTTTCACGCACCGTGCATTGTCTGAGGTCAAATTGTCTCCATCAGAAAAATGAAATGGATAAATATTATATCGCGACGGCGGGTAACGTTCGTCTATGAGCTCTAGCGCCTTTCGATAGACAGAGGAGCAAATCGTCCCCCCGCTCTCACCGCGTGAGAAGAAATGCTCTTCATCTACAACCTTCGCCTCTGTATGATGAGCAATAAATTCAATATCGACCGTCTCATACTTTGTCCGTAAGAAACGTGTCATCCAAAAGAAAAAACTTCTCGCCATATATTTTTCCCAAAGTCCCATACTTCCGCTCGTATCCATCATTGCCAAAACGACGGCTTTCGACTCTGGTTTGGTCACTTCATTCCACGTCTTATATTTGATATCCTCTGGGTAGATTGGATAAAAGGAAGGACTGCCTGTCATTGCATTTCGTTTAAATGCTGACAGCATCGTTCGTTTTTTATGAATATTCCCTGTTAGCCCGGTTTTGCGAATATCGTTAAACTCAATTTGCTCGACAATGATGTCGTCAAGCTCCTTTTGTTTAAGGTTTGGCAGCTCTAATTCCCGAAACAGCGCTTCCTCAAGATCCATTAATGAGACCTCAGCTTCGTAATAATCCTCTCCAGCCTGATCTCCTGCGCTCTGTCCCTTTCCTTGCCCTTGCTTACTGTCTGATCCATCACGTGCGACAATATCGCCTACCTCGCTGTCTCCATCGCCTTGACCCACATGCTTATTTTTATCGTAGTTGTACCGAATTTTATATTCATCTAACGAACGAATTGGAATTTTAACAACATCTTTTCCATTAGACATGATAATGCTTTCTTCTGTGACAAGATCCGGCAAATTGTTTTTAATCGCTTCTTTGACCTTTTTCTGATGACGCTGCTGGTCGTCATAGCCTTTTCGATGGAGGGACCAGTCTTCCTGAGATACAATAAACTGACTTTTTTCTTGCCGGGACATCCATCCCCCTCCTCACCTGTTTGCACTATTCTTCTAACCACCGATTCCTTTATCTTATGCTGCTCGTCACCCAAGTTGACGGTCATTTCTAAAAAAGACATTACCGGTGCAGGTGCGCCAATAATGCCTCCTTCATTTATTAACGATTGAGAAGACTGCCTACATATTTTAAAAGTTCATTTGCACTTGTTGAATTATAGCCATGTTCATCAATTAATCTTGCCACTACTTCATTCACTTTCTTCAGCTGCTGTTCATCCGGCGTCTTCGTTGACGTCGTGATTTTTACCACATCTTTTAAATCAGCAAACAGCTTCTTCTGAATCGCCTCACGCAATCTCTCATGAGAATTATAATCAAAGCGTTTGCCCTTTCTCGCATAAGCCGAAATACGAATCAGAATTTCTTCTCTAAATGCCTTTTTGGCGTTTTCAGAAATCCCGATCTGCTCTTCAATTGAACGCATAAGCTTCTCATCAGGATTCATTTCTTCACCGGTTAATGGATCACGCAGCTTGTTTTTGTTGCAATAGGCCTCGACATTATCTAAGTAATTATCCATGAGCGTTTTCGCAGACTCCTCATAGGAATATACAAATGCCTTTTGTACTTCCTTCTTCGCAATATCGTCATACTCTTTTCGCGCAACAGAAATAAAATTCAAATAGCGCTCCCGGTCCTCGCTTGAGATAGATGGATGCTGATCGAGTCCTTCTTTTAACGAACGAAGGACATCCAGCGCATTGATTGATTCCATATTTTTCCTTATGATAGTAGAGGAAATACGGTTAATGACATACCGCGGATCAATTCCGCTCATCCCTTCATCATGAAATTCCTTTTTCATCTCATCAATATCAGCAGATTGGAAGCCCTCGACACTTTCTCCGTCATACAGACGCATTTTTTTCACCAAATCAATATCAGAACGCTTCGGCTCTTTGAGTCTTGTCAAAATGGAGAACATCGCTGCCACCTTCAGTGTATGCGGGGCAATATGCACACCTGCGACATCACTTTCTGAAATCATTTTATGATAAATGCGTTCCTCCTCTGTTACCTTCAAGTTATAAGGAATCGGCATCACAATAATTCTTGAATGCAAGGCCTCGTTCTTTTTATTTGAAATAAATGACCTGTACTCGGTTTCATTCGTATGAGCAACGATCAATTCATCTGCACTAATCAAGGCAAAACGGCCTGCTTTAAAATTTCCTTCCTGCGTTAATGACAGAAGATGCCATAGAAATTTCTCATCACACTTTAACATCTCCTGAAACTCCATCATCCCGCGGTTTGCTTTATTGAGTTCTCCATCAAAGCGGTAGGCCCTTGGATCTGACTCTGATCCAAATTCAGCAATGGTTGAAAAATCGATGCTCCCTGTTAAATCAGCAATGTCCTGAGATTTCGGATCAGACGGACTAAAGGTACCAATACCGGTCCGTTTATCCTCTGAGAAAAAGATCCGTTCAACCCTTACATCCTCAATCCGTCCGCCATATTCCTCTTCCAGTCTCATCGTATTGAGAGGAGACAAATTCCCCTGCACACGAATGCCATACTCTCTATAGAAATCCTCCCGCAGATTTTGCGGAATAAGATGAAGCGGATCTTCATGCATTGGGCAGCCTTTGATCGCATAGACTGCGCCATTATCTGTCAGTGAATATTCTTCTAGTCCTCTTTTCAGCCTAGTAACAAGCGTAGATTTCCCCCCGCTCACTGGTCCCATCAATAACAAAATACGCTTCCTCACATCGAGCCGCTTGGCAGCAGGGTGAAAATATTCCTCCACTAATCTTTCGAGTGATTCCTCTAATCCAAAAAGCTCCTGATCAAAAAATTTGTACGTTCTGACCCCATTCTCCTCTTCAATCCCGCTGTCTTTAATCATATGATAAACGCGAGAATGAGCAGATTGAGCGACAAGTGGATTTTCCTTTATTATGTCTAAATACTCGCCAAATGTGCCTTCCCATTTAAGACGCTGCTCTTCTTCTCTGTGCTGTTCGATTTTCTTTAAAATATCCATATGAACCTCCTCTTTCAAGATTGAAGCAAGTAATCAGATACTGTTTTACAATCTATGCGGAGGCGTCCTATTACATGCTTTCGTTCTTCAAAATGACGAATTGGCAAACTGAATTGACAACCATCCGCAAGACCCTTCATAATAAAGGAAAAACAGGAGAAAAATGATCTTCTTCTCCTGCTTTTCAGAGGCGAACTTCACATCATATGAAACAGGCAGCGATCGACACAAAGGGATAAGGGGGAGCTTATATGAGAACGGTCATTATGATGGGCGTCATCATTACGTTTTTAGTATCCATTTTCACAGCTGGCTACGAAGGCAAGCCTGGTAAATGAAAAAAAGGATGTTCCATTAGCGGAACATCCTTTTTTCATTTAGTTCGTTGTTTTTAGCACCTGCATATTCACTGTATTTCCTGATACCTGAATGGACGTAAAGTCTTGCGTATCAATCACAGGTGTGACGGCACGACTGTCTAATGTAATGTCAGTAAAACGAGTAGAGAAGTTCGCACGAATATCTTTCCGGTAGATATCGTCAGTCACTGCTACTGTGGACAGTAATTTCCACTTCGTCACAGAGCCAATGTTTGAGTTTTGGATTTCCGTGATGATACGCCCAGTATAACCAACATTATTTGTCCCCCAGAACGTTGCTCTTGTATGTCCATTCAAGTTTTTGTAAATGGTCATTTGTACAGTACTTCCAGGCTTAAATCCTTTTGTATACGTAAAGTCATTTTTCCCTTCGATATATGTCTCTTGATTATTTGCTCCTACTTTCATCGTAGGTTTCCATACATTATAAGTTGAACTGTATTGAAGACCAATATCCGCTTCCTTTGATCCTGTGAACCCAGAATAAATATAAGCTGTCCCATTTGACACACTCATTGCGGAAGGGAGTTGAATCTTTGTGACCAATATAGATCCATTGCTATTGATATAAGTGCGCCCGCCGATACCTTTCGATAGTTGCGCTGCTTCTATTTCCTGCGTTAGAGAGAGACCTGGGATACTGACTGGAATCGTCCCCATTAAAATAGCTGAACTAATGGCACTAGTGATCAGTAGCTTTTTCATCTCTTTTTTCCTCCTAATGGATTCATTTTTTGAAAACGTTATCACAACCTATCATACTACCTATTTTTTTACATGTCAAAAAAAGTATAAAAGTGTCGTATTTTCCTTCTTTTTGTTTCTTATTTCATATAAAAAAGCCGAGATCAGTATCCCGGCTTTCATGATGACCTTAAATCAGATCACGGTATTGCTGCTGGCGAAGTGCCTCATACACAAGAATTGCTGCCGTATTCGATAGATTCAGAGAACGAACATGTTCTGTCATCGGTAAACGAAGGCAGCGGTCCATATTCCGCTCGATCAAATCCTTCGGCAATCCACTTGTCTCTCTGCCAAAAACGAAGAAATAGTCTTCATCTAGCTGAGAGTAATCAAATGTCGTATGCGGCTTTTGGCCAAATTTTGTAATATAGAAGAATTGTCCCTTCGGATGAGCCTCAAACAATTCATCAAGCGAGTCATGATAGACCACATTGGCATATTTCCAATAATCGAGTCCTGCACGCTTCAGCATTTTATCATCTGTCGAAAAACCAAGCGGACGAATCAGATGAAGGGTTGTATTTGTTGCTGCACATGTACGCGCAATATTTCCAGTATTAGCTGGAATCTCTGGTTGATATAAAACGACATGAAGTCCCAAAAAAGTTCACCTCTAATTTTCTTTTCCGCTCAACATTATACCATTAACTATCCTTTGCGGCATCGTCCAAAATGTGAAAAAACATATAACGAATAGCTGGTGTATAGGCGGTCGAATCCTCATACGACCAATAGCGCATACGGCTGTCATATGTCTGAGCATTCACAAGAGGCATCCCGCCTTTATCGTGATCGACGACAATGGTTGTATGATTATACCTGCCATCTCCCTCAAAATCGTAGCAAATGACATCACCAATTTGAAGCTCCTGCGCTTCTTTCAGTTTCTTTGCTCTTAAACCCGCTTTCGAATTCGCTAAATAATTTTTCATCGAATGAGCTACTGTCCAGCTATAGCTCCACGTATGCGGCCTCACCCACCAGCCAGATCCGCGGTTCGGATATCCTCTCGTTGGCGCATTCCCTGCCTTCAAGCATTGTGAAATAAAATTTGTGCAGTTATCTTCAAAATTTTTATAGGCAGGATTTCGTTTATTCCAGTACGTCTCCGCATATTGCACGGCTGCCCGCCGGTCATAGTGAAAGGCTCTCCCAAACTGTTCTTCGGTCTGAAAGCGCTCATCCACTTGCTCTTCCATTTGACGTTCTTCTATCATCAATCGATCTTTTACAAGCATATCGTTGTAAAGGAACGCTTCTCTTTTTTCTACCTGTTCCTCTAAATAAAAAGAATCGTCTACATCCTTGCATACATAAGTGAGATGAGCGAGATACCGCACATGCTGAGCACCGTCATCCTGAATCGATGAATCTAGGAGTGTTGCTTTGGCTTTCGCTTTGACAATCTCCACCTGTCTTCTAGCAAAAAGCTCTTTTTTCCGTTCGACTGCTTCCACATCAGACATCAGCTGCGGCTGTTTGATTGCACTCCCATTTAATAAATAACCAAGCCTGTCTTCTAATGTTTGCTCTAATAATTGTTTCACACAGACACCACCAAACTTTTTTTAAAATCTCTGTTTGGTTCATTCTATGTTCATAGGGATGTTATTTAGTATTTAAAGGTGTCTGTAAAAGATCCATCCCTTTAACAATTTCTTGTTTCGCTTCTTCATCACTTTCCCGCTCAAGGGCTTTTTCCAGCTCTGGGAGCAGCTCCACATCACCAATTTTCCCTATTGCCCAAGCAGCCGTGCCCCGAATAACAGGCCGCGGATCCTTGTGCATCAAATCAATCAACACGGGTAAGGCAGATGTATCTTTAAAGTGTGCAAGTGCCAAAATCGCATTTCGCTGAATCGGCTTTTTCCCCCGCCATGAACCTGAAACATGACCGTATTTTTCCTTAAACTCTCGATTACTGATCGTAAGAAGCGGCTTTAAGCGCGGCTTCGCAATTTCAGGGTCCGGCTCCATTTCAGGATGCAGGTGAAAGTCCTTCCCTTTATTGATCGGGCAGACAATTTGGCACGTATCACACCCATATAAACGATTTCCTATTTTCGAACGAAATTCGTCAGGCAAAAATCCTTTTGTTTGCGTTAAAAAGGAAATACACCGTTGAGAATTCAGCTGTCCTGGATTCACAAGTGCACCAGTTGGACATGAATCTACACATTTATTACACGTTCCGCACTGGTCTTCAATTTTTTCATCCGGTTCAAATGGGACATTTGTGATCATTTCAGCCAAATACACGTAAGACCCAAACTCTGGCGTGATAATCATACAGTTCTTCGCACTAAAACCTATGCCAGCACGTTCTGCTACTGCACGATCAGACAGTTCCCCTGTGTCCACCATTGACTTTGTTCGTATATCGGCATGTTTGCTTCGCAAGAATTCTTCGAGCATATCGAGCTTTTTTTTCAGCACAACATGATAGTCTGTTCCCCAAGAAGCACGGCAAAAGATCCCTCTTCTTGCATCCTTTGTACTTCGAGGAGCATCTTTCATTTTGGAAGGATAAGCGAGCGCTATCGCAACAATTGATTTGGCCTTCGGAAGCAGCAAAGAAGGGTTTGTTCGTTTTTCGATATCAGGCTCTTCAAAGCCTGACAAATACCCTAACGATTCATGTAAGATGAGGCGGTCTTTTAATGAATCAAATGTATCAGCACTTGCAAATCGGATTTTATCAACACCAATTTCTTTCGCATATTGAATCAATTCTTCTTTTAATTCTCCAACATGAATCACCTTGCAAACCTCCTTTCTTTGTTTATCTTATTGTTTTCAGTATAATACGAGTGTATCATGACCGATTGGAGTGAGTCACTGTGAAGATACATATGGAAATTTCTCATCCTGAAAACCCGGCTATCCATGTTGGACAGATTGAATATTCGCATATTGAAGTTGGCACTTCCCCGCAAATGTTAAAAGGCCGGCTCCGCCTGTTTCAAGAATCTTTATTTTTTGAATATGAAGATAAAGTTTTAGAGGAAGTACCAGCAATCAAAGAATGGACGGACCTTTTAAAAGACATCCCTTTCTTGCCAATTCTTTCTGATATCCAAAAGGAACAATTTATTGACTCGACCAATTCCGTACAGGATTTGTCGATCTTTTTCTCTTTAAAATATTTCTTGCCTATCCTGACATTCGATGCTGATCGAATAGAAGAGCCGCTTTCACTAGCAAAACATGAGAGTGGTCACATTGAATGGCAGGACAACGAAGGACTTAAGGGATTATTTTCTCAACCAAGTAAAGCTCACATTTCTCAAGAAACAAAAAACATTTTGCAAATCATCCTGTTTCCGCCATCTATTTCCCGGGAAAAGAGTGAAGCTCTCATTCAATCCTTGACGAAGATGTTTGTACAAATACATGGTGGAGAAAGTAAATATGAACTTATTGAAAAAGCACTGTAGCTTGACAGTGCTTTTTCACATTATACTGACATAATAAAAAACGCAACACTTCGTTTATCTAAGAAACGAAATACTGCGTTATAAACAAAATTATGTATTGGAGCGGGTGATGAGAATCGAACTCACGACATCAGCTTGGAAGGCTGAGGTTTTACCACTAAACTACACCCGCATCAATTTATAAAAAGCAACGTCATCGCGTTGACTTTTATTATGTTACAACTTTCTTAACAATTCGTCAAGAGAATATGAAGATTTTTCGTCAAAAAACTTCATATTCTCCGTATATATTACGATAGTTATTTATCGAGCTGAATATAAAATAAGTAGGCTTGGGATGTATTCTTCAACGCTTGCTTAGGATTTTTCTCAATTTCTCTAAATATAGTTGAACTACCGTTTTTCCCCATTGCCGCTGTGTACGCAATCAGTGCCTTTCCTCCAGAAGAGACTTTGACAGTTTCAGATTGAGCAGAGAAAACATAGTCACTTACTTTGAACGGAAAGCTTGCTGTCGCTTTCGTCATTCCCTCGTTCTTGTTGTCTGACCACATACTAAATTGTGATTCATATGTATCTTTCTCATGTCTTAATTGTAAGAGCACATTCATCGTTTGGTCGGTTCCATCCTGATGTAAAGTAAAGGTGGCAGATGATGCTTCCTTATTAGCTAATCGGCCATTTTTATAATGACTCCCGATAAACGTAATACTCTTATCCTTCTTCGTTAATCCTTTTATTGTTAAAGCCACCGTTTCATTAGTGGTTGATGCTTCTAGTAAGCTCTTTTCTTTTTTTGTCAGTTTCATTTGTTCAATGGTTACTTTCTTGTTAGTAGACTCCGTGTTTATTGTAGATACCGTCTTCTCGGTTTGCGTGGTTTCTTCGGCCTTCTCGCCGCATCCTGCTAATAGAAAAACAGTGAATATAAGAACACTCCATTTTTTTAACATTGAGATCCCCTTTGATATTTTTTATTTTCTATTATACTAAAATTTGGTTTTACATACAAAAAAAGATTAGGAGAATTCTCCTAACCTTTCGCTTTTTTCTGCTTCATGGCTGATAAGAAAGCCACAATGAGAAAACTCGCGGCAAAAATCACAATCATATAAATAAAAAAGTTTGGCTTGATTTGAAAAGTAAATGCGGATGAACCTTCCATCTCAAAAGCGAGACTGTTAAATAATAAAGCATCATTCGTTTTTGATTGAAATAAATGATAAAACAATACACCGATTGTCAGCATCGGAAAGCCTAAAAACCCCAAGAAACCACCAACAATAGCACCTTGTTTCATCGCCTGTACGTTCATGATCGTTGTCCTCCCATTCCCCCAAGCAATAGTTGCTTCATAATGGATTTACCATCCCCCATAAACGGAAGAAGATAGAGTAATTGAATAAAATACGTGATTGAAAAAATAAAGAAACCTGTTGAAATTGGATTTTCTTTTAGACATAATACGGTCACAATGATCCCTGCTGCCCCGATCACACCTGGGACAAGCGGCCCAAGCAAGGTAATCCATACCTGCTTTTTCTGAAACGGATCTAATACGGGTCTCACAAATTTCACAGACATCATATCACTCGCAAAAAAACCTTGTGGACCATCCCGTCCCGCAAATTTCCGATGCGCATAGCCGTGTGCTGCCTCATGTAAGGCGGTCCCGGTAATTAATCCAAAATAAATAATTGTAAAATAAATCGCAATGGCTGCAATCGACCGGTCAGGAATGAATAAAAAAGCGAGCCCTGCCATGACCATAAAAAGCATCCAGAAAAAAATGATTTTACGCGTCACCATGAGCAATGCTGTCCCAAAAATGTGAAGGAACGAGTGACCAGTGCAATCAAATCGTTCCTTCATTTTCACTTGATACTGTTTAAAAAATTGACAGCAGGCTGTTACAACCCGATATGGTGATTGATAATGAATAGACATTAAGTGGTGCTGATTCAACCCCATCATCAGTTGATAAAAGTCACGAGAAATCACAGACTCATCGACCTGAAACAAATCAGCGAGCTCTGCGGTAATACTCGCTTCTGTTCTTTTGCCATCTACTTTCGTTAACATATGATAGGCACTTTCATTAATCGGGAGTGTGCTTCCATACTGCGTATCCGTGAGATGTCTCTTTTGTAAGGTCACATACGGCGCGAGTGCCGGAACCCGCTCTATCTTTAGCTTATTGTTAAGAAGTTGAATCATGCGAATACCTCCATGAAAAACCTTTATATATGGCAAAGATGAGCAGACCTTCAAATGCAGCTACAAGCAGCCACTGAAGTGTTTGACTCGACTCCCCTATGACATAGTTTCCAATAAAAACAATCGGAATCATGAGTAAAATAAGTGCTCCAAATGAAAAAATGCCTGTGTAAGGATTGTTCCGATCAAGCGGAAGTAAAATACCTACCACATAAAAGAGCGCAGTGGCATTGCATAAGACAGCGGTCCCAATCAATACGTTCCAAACCTGATCAGGAAGCGTCAGCGTTGTCAGCATAAATATTGCAATTTGCAGTACACCAACAAGCAAAAGCCCGATAAACTTATACAGAGCCACTTCCCAAGATCTTAGGCCAAACGTTTTGTACATCCCCAGCATTCGTTTATCATTGCCAAATGAATTGAAGGCGGTTAACCCAGCAAGAGCGCAGAGAATAAAAAATGCTTCTTCTTCAAAGCGGAATCCAAACTGATAACGGACGAATAAGATCACAATGAGGAGAATGAGAAAGTTTAAAATGTTTTCTTCATTTCGCACCTGTGATTTCATTTCCTTTACAATAAGTGACCATTTTTTTGAAGAAGAAAATGGCAGTTTGTTTAAAAAGGTTAACGCTTTTTTTTCTGCCATAATCGGCATCATCGCAAGAGAAAGAAAGGCGCCGCCCGCCGATAGAAGGATAAACAGAATCAAAATTACATAGTTTACCCCTTCAGGAGGCATTCCTTGAGCCGCTAAGAAAAGCGGTGCTGTAAAATACATCAAATGATAATCAAACTGTATATATGATTGCTGAATTTGGCTGATATCAAAGTGCGTCATTCCATACGCCACAACTAGTGCTAATAAAACAAAGATCGCTGCAAATTTTTGCAACGGTAATTTTAATTTCAGTACGACCAAATAGGTCATATTATAAATGAGCTGTAAAAGCATTAAGACAAAAAGCGATTGCAAAATCACCATCAAAAAGAACGTAAAGATAAAGAAAATACCTATTCCCTGGGCAATAAAATTAGGTAGCAGCAGAATACCGATAAAAAATAAAACAAGCCCTGCCACCACTGTCACCATCGGGATAAAGTATCCAAGGCTTTTCTGAAAGGTAGAAAGCGGGAACCAGCTGAGCTGCATAGAAAAACGGTCTTGCTCAGGCGTTCTGACCTTGATCAAAATGAATAACAAGCTTGTAAAGATGGATGCATTGATCGCCATTGATACAACAAGTAATCCAAGTGAACGTTCATCTCCATTTAAGAAAGCCTTCATAAAGACCCCCGTAAAACTATATCCGATGATGGCGCCCATTGTGACGGCAAATAAAAAGAATAAGATCACAATGATTCGCTTCGTCTGAGTATCAAAGAGCTTATACATCTCCTGCTGCCACATTTTAAGCATCATTCTAGAAATGATTAATGATTTCATCAAAATGTGCACCCCTATCACTTAACATTGAAGCTTTCAGAAACACCTGTTCCAATGTGCTTGATTGATATTTCTCCTTTAAGGCTGAGACCGTTCCTTCATCCATTTTATTTCCTTTAGAAATAATGGCGATTTTGTGGCACAGCTCTTCCGCTGAAAGCATATCATGCGTTGAAAGCAAGATCGCACCATGGTGCTCGGCATAACGCTTCATCAGTTTCTTTGTGTTTATAACCGCTTCAATATCAAGTCCTCTAAAGGGCTCATCCATGATCACCAATTGACTATCAAGCATAAAGGCGGCAATCAGCTGTGTCTTTTTTTTCATACCATGTGAATAGGTTTCAATCGGTCTTGATAAAGCCGAGTCCATATCAAACAGTTCAATTAGTTGATTTCTTCTATGAATTGTTTTACATTCATACATAGAAGAAACAAAATCTAAATATTCAGCACCAGTCAATGCTTCAGGAAGCAGCAGATCATCTGGAACATAGGCTACTTGTTTTTTAAAGGATGGTTCGTCATTTGTGACGTCCTTCAACAGAATCGTTCCTTCTGTATGCTTAATGATGCCGAGTATACAGTTAATCATCGTTGTTTTACCGGAACCATTCGGTCCAGCAACTGCAACGATTTGATGGGGGGCGATCTTTAAATGAAAATCATTGACAGCAGTCACGTTATTTTTATACGTCTTGGTTAATTTCTCGATCGTAAACATATAACCTCCAAGTGTCTGCATATTCTTTAAAAACAGATCAGGCTAAACCGCCCGCCACAGACGGTTTAGCCCTGGTGTCATTTCATAGAAGTAAAAAGATGAATCCTAAATATAGCTACTTACATTCAATTTGGACTTTTAAGCCACTTTCCCACTGAACGGCTCCTGTAAAGCTACCCTTGCCGTTTGCTAAACACCAAACTGCTGCTCCTAGAACAACTGTTGCTCCCAATCCAAGAAGGACAGCAACAAATACTAAGAACCAAGCTTGGTCCATAATAGCAGGTTCCATAGTGGAATAGTCAACTTGCGGCGCTGCATAAGTCATACTTTTCACCTCCCAGCTTATGATGATCGTATCATAGGCTTCACTCTCCAAACATCAACAGAAGATCCCATTTTTGACCAAACGTACTTTCGAGTAAAATGTGACTTTTTATTCAATTCTTCACTTTTAAGTGTAGAAACCCTATCTTATTATCTAGATTTTCCCACCCCTTAAGAACCACAAAACCCATATAATGGCAATGAAACCATCTTTTTTCTCCCTTTTTTGAAATAGTCCTTATTTATCAATCCCTTTATATATGCTTTCTTTTTTGTGAAATAGAAAGCATTCCCCCGATATATCAGATAAAAAAGTCCTGATTATATGTCGTTAAAACACCATTTGTGAAATATTTACTGATAATTCCGACAAAAGAGTGAGCCTATTTTCCTTCTTCTCTTGTCACTTAAAATATGTATATACAAGAAAGCCCATTGGGAAAAAAGCCCTTTCTTTTCTTGAGTAACATCCAACATATGATTCGCTTCTTTCTATGAAAAAGCAACTTACAGCATTGGCATTCCAATGACTTCACTAGCTGTACTGCTTTCAAAAAAAAAACTGATCCGTACTCTCTAATAACACAATCTCTCTTTTCCTCAGCATATCTACACCCTTTCTCATTGAAATAAAAAAAGCCCATCAACTTTATTGATTATTTTTTCAGATTTATCTAAAAAATGATTGACCAAGCATGAAACAAGTTTTATAGTCATATTAAATATTTCTTATCAAAGTAGTTGGTTTTATCTAACAAAAGGAGGATACACACATGTCAGAAGAACGTCCATTCCGTTTAGAAACAAAAGCCATTCACTCAGGTCAGGAGCTTGATTCAGCAACCTATTCAAGAGCCGTTCCTATTTACCAAACAAGCTCTTTCGGTTTTAGAGATAGTGAGCATGCTGCGAATTTATTCGGACTGCAGGAACCCGGAAATATTTATTCTCGCATTATGAACCCTACAAATGACGTCTTTGAAAAACGGATCGCTGAGCTTGAGGGCGGCATTGGTGCACTAGCTGTCTCTTCTGGACAAGCAGCGACCACTTATTCTATTTTAAACATTGCAGGAGCTGGTGACGAAATTGTCTCCTCCAGCAGCCTATATGGAGGCACGTACAATTTATTTGCTCATACACTCAAAAAACTCGGTATTACAGTGAAATTTGTTGATTCATCCAATTTAGAAGAACTCGAAGCAGCGATTACAGACAAAACGAAGGCAGTGTATGCAGAAAGCATTGGGAATCCTAAAGGCGACATTCTACATATTGAAGCCATCTCAGCCATTGCACACAAGCACCATATTCCGCTTATTGTGGATAATACACTCGCAAGTCCTTATTTATTAAGACCGATTGAGTTTGGTGCAGACATTGTTGTCCATTCCGCTACGAAATTCATTGGCGGTCATGGTACATCGATTGGCGGTGTCATTGTCGATAGCGGCAAGTTTCCTTGGGAAGACAGTGATAAGTTCAAAGGACTGACTGAACCAGATCCAAGTTATCACGGCCTGACGTATACCGAAGCAATTGGAGAAGCGGCATATATCACAAAAGCACGTGTACAGCTCTTACGGGATTTAGGAGCAGCCTTGTCACCTTTCAACTCATTTTTACTTCTGCAAGGCTTAGAAACTTTGCATCTGCGTCTCGAGCGACATAGTGAAAATGCGTTAAAAACAGCGCAATTCTTACAAGATCATCCTCTAGTAGATTGGGTAAGCTACCCAGGTCTTGAAAGCCATGAATCTTATGAGCTTGCTAAAACCTATTTACCAAAAGGACAAGGCGCCATTCTCACATTTGGTATTAGAGGTGGACGAGAAGCTGGTAAAAAGCTCATTGATTCTGTTAAGCTGTTCTCACACCTTGCAAATGTGGGCGATTCTAAATCACTGATTATTCATCCTGCCAGCACAACGCATCAGCAATTAAGTGAAGCAGAACAAAAAGCGACAGGTGTCACACCAGAGCTTATTCGTTTATCTGTCGGAACAGAAGCGATTGAAGACATTATTGCAGATCTTGAACAGGCGATCACAAAAAGCCAGGCTGAATGAAATGAAAAAGCACACCTCAGTGTGCTTTTTTTTATGTGTCATTAATCATTAAGTAGTCGAATGTCTTGGAAAGGATAAAACACAAATGAAGTCGTTCCTTGAATATCACTCTTTGTAAAAAGACCTAAGCCATTGCGGCTGTCCATTGAGTTTTGACGATTGTCACCCATGACAAAATACTTGCCTTTTGGAACGGTAAGAGGGCCAAAATCAGGCGTAAGCAAGGTCCCATCTGCAGCTGCTTTCTTTTTGTTTGACGCTAAATAAGGCTCTGCCACTTTTTGACCATTGACATATAGCTGGTCATTTTTCATTTCAATTTTATCACCAGGTAAACCAATCAACCGTTTAACATAATGAGTGCTGCGGTCTTCACCATCAAGAACAATGATCTGTCCCCGCTTGTAATCACCAAAGTAATCAACTGTTTTATTCACAAAAACCCGCTCTGTATTATGCAATGTTGGATCCATAGAGGTCCCTTTTACAATGTACGGTGCGAATAAAAAGTTGCGAATGATAAAAACGGCGATGAATGCGATTAAGATCGCTTTGAGCCAGCCCCATACTTCTGATTTCTTTTTTTGTGTTTTTGTATTTGTTGTCATAAGCTCCTCCTGAAATCCCCTAGGACGAAATGAGTTCCGCTAGCTGTACGCCAGCATCACGCTTGTATCACCCTAAATATAAACATATTTTGCCAACAAATCAAGCGATGAGAGAGAAAAAGGCAAGCACCCTTCTGTGCTTGCCCAAAACTCAGTTACTTAGCAGTAGAATTCTCTTCTTTTTCTTTTGATTTACCATAGAAATAATCAGATGGATTCACTGGTTTAAAATCAGACAGCTTGTGGAATCGAAGAAGATCCCTATAAAGCACTTTATCTGATAGGCTTAACTGATTATCGACACGGGCTTTAATCGCCTCTGTCTTTTTATTTTGTTTCACAACTTTACCTGTTTTTGTATCATAGACAGTGTTATCTACAAGTGTATATTTTGGTGTCACATAGTTTCCGTTACGGAATGCAACAGTTTGATCATGCTTCTTAGAGAATAGATCTGTTCCAAAATTCACATACTCATTTGAATCAATACCTTGTAAGTGAAGAAGCGTAGGCATCACGTCTACTTCACCACCATACGTATGGTTCACGCCGCCCTGTTTGCCAGGAATACGAATCATGAGTGGTACACGCTGGTTTTGTGCATTTTGATAAGGTGTAATTTCTTTCCCTTGAATTTCGCTCATTGCACGGTTATGGTTTTCAGAAATACCGTTGTGATCACCATATAATAAAATGACAGAGTCTTTATACATACCTGATTTTTTCAAGTCTTTAAAGAATTGCTCTAATGACTCATCTAGATATCTTGCTGTTTGGAAGTAGTTATCTACTGTTTTGTCACCAGTTGTTGCCTTAGCAATCGTCGCATCTTTTTCATCTAAATTAAATGGATAGTGATTAGTCAATGTCATTAAATGTGCATAAAATGGCTTTTTCATTGATTCTAGCATCGAGATTGATTCTTTGAAGAATGGTTTATCCTTCAGACCCATATTCACAAGATTTTCTTCATCCATGTTGTAATATGAAGCATCGAAGAATTGATCATATCCCATATGCTTATAAATCGTGTCACGGTTCCAGAAAGATTTATAGTCCCCGTGAAGCACTGCGCTCGTATAGCCTGCTTTTTGATCTAGGATGGCAGGGAGTGATTGGTAAGTGTTTTCACCTTTTGTTACAAACGCTGCTCCCTCTGGCAAGCCGAACATACTATTATCCATCATCAGTTCAGCATCAGCTGTTTTTCCTTGACCTGTCTGATGGAAGAAGTTATCGAAATACGTAAAGTCCTCTTTCCCATGAGCCAGCTTGTTTAAAAACGGTGTCACTTCTTCTCCATTTAGTTTGTAGTCAATTAAGAAAGACTGGAAGCTTTCTAAATGGATTTTAATGATGTTTTTCCCTTTTGCTTTACCGAAATACTCTGCGTTTGGCTTCGCATAGTGAGAAGCTGTATAGTTTACAACATCTGTTAAATCTTCACTGCTCGCATTTGCTACCTGTGTTGCATTTTGTGCTGATTGTACTCCGTCATAAATCGTATAATTATAAACACCTAAATATTTGACAACATACTTATGATCAAATGTTCTTGTTAACAATTCTGGACGGTCCTTTTCAGCTAAATGAAGGTTTACGAAGAACAGCCCTACACCTGCAGCCACAATCAGCAGTGCAAATGTCTTTTTCATTTGGAATTTCTTCACTTCTGGTCTCCAAATCACAATCGCAATCAAGATCATAATATCAAGGAAATACAAAAGGTCATGCGGCTTAATACTAGATAACACACCGCCAGTCATGCCTCCTCCAAGATTGCCTGCTTGCTTCATTGTGGAGAAAGTCAAAAAGTCATCAAAGAAACGGTAGTACGCTACATTCGCATATAAAAGTGCGGTCATAATAAAGTCAATCACAATTAAAACAATGGCAGATTTACGACCCTTCAAAAAGAGAGCCAGTCCCAAAAACACAATGGCTGAACTAAATGGATTTAATAAAAGAAGACCCTCTTGAAAAGAACCTTTCACTCCTAAATTAAAGTCCATTTTGTAGGCTGCATACGATTTCGCCCAAAATAAAAGGACAGCCAATACAAAAAAGCTATATTTGTTCGCAAATATTTTTTTCATAAAACCTCTTCTTTCTTATTATCGTTCTGATATAAATGAAATCATAAAAAATTTACATTGATTTTGCAAATGTAAATCTTCTTCACCAAGCATTCCGATGCTCTGTTGCCGTCGGATATGTGTGCTCCTCTAATATAACGTATGAGAAGCATTATAGGTTTCAAAAAAAATACGAGTAAATAAAAGGAAAAATATCCATTTACATTTCTTTTACACACACTTTGCAATTCAATGGATGAAGAAGGGTTTGTAAATCACTCAGTACTACTTTACTTTTTTCATCTATTCGTGTCAAAGTAATTATAAAGAAAAGGAAGAATCACCTAGGTCTTTCGACTCTTTCATCTAAATTTATACAAAATTCGATAACTTCCACCATCCCTGTATTTTCTCTCCTTCTGACAATCTAAAAAAGTTTTAAGCAAAAAAGCTTGATTTCTCCTCCTCATATGCGGTGTGATAAAGATATAGATTTTCAACAAATCAGGCTGGAGGACATCACATGAAACATAACAAACAAATAAACGCATTTGAAGAACGATTTTCAGAAGAAATAGACCACATCATTGCTGTCACAGGACCCTCAGGAGTAGGTGCAGGAAAAGCCGGACAGGAATCTCTTTGGACCGCTTCAATTCCACTCATTGCATGGAAAGATAAAGACCTCATCACAACAGAAAACATAAGACTCTGCTGGTTAACAGATGAAGAGGGATTAAGGGAAAAGCAGGCACAATTACATAAAGAATCAATCGTGACACTTCAGGTCCGAAAAGGTGAAGGTGAGTTCATGCTTGTATCACTCATCGATACAGATACACAGGATGAAGAGCTGCAAGTGATACTAGAAGAAGCCCAAAAACCTGTTTTTTATCATGATGACATGCTGGGGACCTTTGAATTAGTGAAAGGACTAGACTTATTTGAAACAACGATCCAGTGGAGTAATGAAGAGTGCCTGCTCTACTTCAACCTCGAAGAAGATGAAAAAGTAAACGACTCTCTTCGAACCGCTAGACAACTCATGAAAGAGCAGACTACATGGGATGCTTCTATTAAATCATTTGCAGCAAATCAGCTGCTTGAATTAGCTAAAGACTGGCAGGCACAAGATGACTCCGCTGAAACACAAGAAGAGCTTACGCTGGATCACTTTATAAGCCGAATCTCACTCGAAAGCTTGCATGCCTACCCAGATGGAGAGTTTGAGGTCTACTGTCATGACGGTGATTTATTTTGGGGACATGTCATTATTGTCTCTGGCAATATCAATGGCACCTTTCAAGATGCCCACATTGCAGGCTAACAATTGGAGGGGTAAGTAATGGAGTTCAAAGCTTTTCATGAATTAAAACAATTAGGAAAAACACCCATCGTAGCTAAGATTGGTGGCTTTCGTCCTGATCCAGCAGCATATAGCTGGTTTGCCGGTCATTTCTTCATCCACCCTGATCAAGGCTGGCCCATAGATCAAGATGGTGTCATGATTCCGATCTTACAAATTCATTTACCTGAAGTGCCAGGAGGATTAAACAGATTCAATGAATGTCAATTGATTCAAATCTTTCTCAATCAGAAAGCACTTCCGATGGATATCACAAAAAACGGCGAAGGCTGGAAACTCATTGAATATTCAACTATGGATGGATTAGAAGTAGTTGAGACTCCCGACGAAGTGAGAGGACTAAAACCCTTTCAAATCCAATGGAACGAAAATGAGCAAAAGGACTTCCCCTGCTGGGAAGAAGCTTGGTCATATGTTGATTTATCAGAAGTGAATGAAAGTGATGAAGCGACAGAACACTTCTTTGATCAATACACCCATTATTCGTTCACAAAAATCGGTGGATATGGAGCATATATTCAATCCCCACCCCATCATCAACCAGGCGAGTTCATGCTGCAAATCGCCTCAGAAGAAAAACCTCGATTTATGATTGGGGATAACGGCACGATGTATTTCTATTACGACAAAGACACAAAAGAATGGTTTATGCATTGGGATTGTTTTTAACGTTTTATTGAATGAAACCTTCCCTCCTTCTAAGCGTAGGAAATAATATGGAAGGAGGAACCAACATGGGATTCATTTTTGATATCTTCTCACTAGCTGTGTATATTCCTTTTCTACAGGTAGATGAAGAGGATATCTCTAGAAACGCAAGCGAGCTCAAAAAGTATAGCTGGTTTCATGCATTATTAAATGATCCAGCTTACAGACACCTTATCATTTATCATCCAGATGTCAGACACGTCATTGGCAGATGTCACACGGATAAACTCCATCGCAAGCGATACAACTTAAAATGCGAACGTAAATTACTGAAAGCTTTACGTCGTGCTATGTAAATATACACAAAGAGCCGCACTATCCTGTGTGGCTCTTTTCATATATCCTTTTGAAGAAAACATTTGACGCCTGGACAACTCTCCCCGTATATTATGTATAAATCCATCTTTTTCATAGAAAAGGGGGCTTCACATGCGCTTGTTTAATTATTGGAAAAAAAAGCAGCAAAGACAGCAGGTCACCACTGAAAAACAGGAAGACAGCATCCCAATCAACTTCTCCGCACTTCCCTTTGGCTCAGACACCATAGATGATTTTTTGTTCAACTTAGACCTTACCTCGAAGCTCACAGATCCCTATAAAGAAACAGACCCGAACAAATGAACCTAACCTAACCTCATCCAATCCCGGATGATTTTTTTATACTCGATGAAAGGTGTGGCCCATGAAAACATATTATATCGCGAGACACTGCCAAGCAAATGGACAATCCGAGGATGCGTCTTTAACGCCACAAGGCATTGCACAATCTCACGCACTAGCAGAGTTCTTTAATGGCATTCACCTCAATCAGATCATCTCAAGTCCCTACAAGCGAGCGCTCCAAACTGCTGATCCTCTTGCTCATGCAAAACAACTCGAGGTGAAAATTGATCAGCGTCTCGCTGAACGTGTGCTAAGTAGCAAACCAATGGACGATTGGTACGAGAAACTAAAGCTCAGTTTTACGGACTTACATTTGACTTGTGAGGGCGGAGAATCAAGCCTCGAAGCCATGAACCGCATTGTAGAATTACTCTACGAACAAATAAATTCAGAAAACGATCATACCCTATTTGTCACACATGGCAATCTTATGAGCCTGCTTCTTAAACATGCCGATCCCATGATTGGATTCAAAGAGTGGGAGAAACTAAGCAATCCAGATGTCTATGTCCTGAAATATTTTAAACCAGATCATATAGAAATAGAGCGAATATGGCATAAATAAACGGCAGAATGAATTCTGCCGTTTCCTTATCTATTGTTGGTAATAAAAAGCCTCTACCCACTCATACGGCTTCTTACGCTCCGCACACCATTTCACGAAGCCTGTTGTCTCCGTTTGCCGAAATTTCTTCCAGTCTGATAAAAGCCGATCATAATAGGCTACTTGTTTTTCAACATTAATGCGAATTCTCTTATCTTCGATCAGCATCATGACATCTTCAATACCTTGAATTCGCTCTTGGTCTTTTTCATAGATGCTCAAATAAAGATCTTCATGTATATGATGAAACGAATACCATAAAGCCGATAAATAGGTTTCGCATATTTGAACAATGACACGCTGCTCTTTGCTGCCTCCAAGCTCTAGTGCCTTCAATAAATAGGGCAGCCCTTCTCCCCAATGCACAAACAAGCCCTGCCAGCGATACGGTCTCACATCCATCGGATCAACTTTCTCCCACTCTTGCAGAACAGGCTGAATCACCCCAATGATCAATGGATATACAAGCAAATGATGTCCATCCTCAAACCGTTCAATCTTTTCAAACAGCCAAGCAACAAATGAACGCCGTGCTGCAAATTCGTTCTCCTTCATTTCTTCAACAAAAGTCTGAAGAACCTTTAACGCATCTTTACGCAGACCCTGTTCTTTCTTCACACAGTACTGTCTAAAAAGCGGAAAATCATGGGACCCCTCGTCTTCAATGATGGTCTGTAATATCGTCTTTTGCAAGTTAACAACTCCGCCTTTTTACATTTATTCTATTTCTCATTTATCTTTGAATCATAAATCTGATTCCTTAACGCTGATTTACCCATTTTAAATAACGTCTTTGAATCACTTTTTTGATTTTATCGTAGTTCTCCCAACTATCTTTAACATAATATACGCCTTCAGCTTCTGGAAATGTCTCCTCATAGTCATCTAAATATAAACCATTATCAAAATCGAAATATTTTTGGGTAAATTCATTTCCCTCATCATTCAGCATATCATTTGAAAACACACCATCACAGTCCATATAGATTTGAGTCCCTGTCACTTCTCGTGATTTAAATTTTTGAATTTCACCCTCAATGTCTTCTTCAAATTCTTCACTGAACAAATCATTATCAATGATCCACCCCAAAAACATGCCTGTATGTACAAAGGCTTGATCAATAGATAAGTCCTTTGGAAACTTTCCATCATAATGATATTTTGCTTTATCATAAACGACTACTTCAAACAGCATTTCCTGCTCCCTTCATTTCTTCTGTACTTCAAGGTAAGTCCATCTCATTTAAGCGTGATTAGAGTGGTATAAACACCTAATTGTTCTTTCGCTTTAGAAAGCCGCTAGTATCCTCAAACCCATTCTTTTCTATGTTCATGAATAAATTGTATGTCTTTTTGGTAATGCTCAAGGTGCCCCTCATCAATCATTTTTTGAAAAGCTGTATCCCCGTCACTCGCTTTTCGTTTCATGTACTGACATAACCCTTTTAAACGCAGCAGCACCATCTCCACATAATCTTCTGCTATTTCCTCACCATAAGCTTCAAAAAACAATTTGACTCTATACTTGATATGGCCTGCATGTTCTAATGAATGATAATTCACGATCTCCCCCTTTTCAGTGCGAAAAAATCTACTGAGAGGCACACATGTATAAAGGGTATAAGCGATATCCCAAAGTCTTGGACCAGGAGCAGCTACATCAAAATCAATGATTCCCACTGGCTTTTTATCTTTGAAAATGATGTTGTACATCGCAAAATCATTATGGCACACAACCTCTATGTTGTTAGGCGTATTGTCCATTCGTTCCCAATCGTCTGAAATGGGAAAATCACAAACAGCATCATGATACAGTCTAAGCATTCTCGCTATTTCTTTTAAGGCATGGTGAGAGCACATGTATTCTTTTAAAGGATCATGACCGGCTACGCCTTCAATGAAGGATAAGATCTCTCTACCTTGTTCATCAACCCCTAAAAACTTTGGAGCATAGGAGAAATTCTTTTTTTCTAAATGCTTTAGCAGCTTTCGTGTATTGATATTGTCTGAATTTACTTCTCGACGAACCGTATCTCCCGAACGATATACGTTCGAGACATTTCCACCTGTCAATAACTCCTCATGATCATTTTGTTTTTTCATAAATTCTCCCCTCAAACTGGGTCACAATGATGATGTCAGCTAAAGATGTGTATGTACCCACAAATATTCATTTAGTTATACAAAGGTAGTACACTGTTTTATGTGAATGTGCTGCCTCATTTTGTATCCTTACATGGTTAAATGTATCTTATCAAATGTTGCAAATCATCTAAAGATTATTCTGCTAAAAGAAGTACATGCTCATTCTTTTCTAATAGGTTTCTATTTTTTATCTAAATAACTCATTTAAACCACAAAAAAACGTTTCACCACGAGGGTGAAACGTTAGATTGACGGGAAAAACCAATCATGAAATTATTAATAGATACCGGTGGCCGGGGTCGAACCGGCACTCCGTGAGGAACACGATTTTGAGTCGTGCGCGTCTGCCAATTCCGCCACACCGGCATGATCATTAAAGAGCGCAACTTATGATAAAAAACATGGTGCCGAGGGCCGGACTTGAACCGGCACGGTAGTCACCTACCGCAGGATTTTAAGTCCTGTGTGTCTGCCAATTCCACCACCCCGGCAGTCTTTTCAAAAAGGCGACACCCGGATTTGAACCGGGGATAAAGGTTTTGCAGACCTCTGCCTTACCACTTGGCTATGCCGCCATTATTGGAGCGGAAGACGGGATTCGAACCCGCGACCCCCACCTTGGCAAGGTGGTGTTCTACCACTGAACTACTTCCGCAAATCAACTGGGCTAGCTGGATTCGAACCAACGCATGACGGAGTCAAAGTCCGTTGCCTTACCGCTTGGCTATAGCCCAATAATAAAATGGGGCGATTGATGGGAATCGAACCCACGAGTGCCAGAGCCACAATCTGGTGCGTTAACCACTTCGCCACAACCGCCATAGATGTTATGAATCATATTAAGAAAATTGGCAGGGGCAGTAGGAATCGAACCCACACCGGAGGTTTTGGAGACCTCTGTTCTACCTTTAAACTATGCCCCTATGAAAATAAAAATGGTGGAGGGGGGCGGATTCGAACCGCCGAACCCGGAGGGAGCGGATTTACAGTCCGCCGCGTTTAGCCACTTCGCTACCCCTCCACATTTGAAAAACAGTGCCGGCAAGAGGACTTGAACCCCCAACCTACTGATTACAAGTCAGTTGCTCTACCAATTGAGCTACACCGGCAAATAGTGGTGGCTCGGGACGGAATCGAACCGCCGACACACGGATTTTCAGTCCGTTGCTCTACCAACTGAGCTACCGAGCCATGTATTCATTTTAAAAATGGCGGTCCGGACGGGACTCGAACCCGCGACCTCCTGCGTGACAGGCAGGCATTCTAACCAACTGAACTACCGGACCATTTTGGTTGCACTCAATGAGCACTCCCTATTGGTGTATAAAATAATTTGGTTGCGGGGGCAGGATTTGAACCTGCGACCTTCGGGTTATGAGCCCGACGAGCTACCGAACTGCTCCACCCCGCGATGATATAAAAGATATGGTGGAGGATGACGGGCTCGAACCGCCGACCCTCTGCTTGTAAGGCAGATGCTCTCCCAGCTGAGCTAATCCTCCGAATAAAAAATACTGGTATATATTCTATAAAATGGTGACCCGTACGGGATTCGAACCCGTGTTACCGCCGTGAAAGGGCGGTGTCTTAACCGCTTGACCAACGGGCCCTTTATTATGTAAATTTGTGGCGGAGAGCAAGGGATTCGAACCCTTGAGACGGGGTTACCGCCTACACGATTTCCAATCGTGCTCCTTCGGCCACTCGGACAGCTCTCCAAATTGGCTCCGCAGGTAGGATTCGAACCTACGACCGATCGGTTAACAGCCGATAGCTCTACCACTGAGCTACTGCGGAATGAAGAAAGCCTGGCGATGTCCTACTCTCACAGGGGGAGACCCCCAACTACCATCGGCGCTGAAGAGCTTAACTTCCGTGTTCGGTATGGGAACGGGTGTGACCTCTTCGCCATCATCACCAGACAATTTAGTGACAAAAGATATTATACTATGTATTGAAAATAAATCAAGAGATATTTAAAAAATGTTCTCTCAAAACTAGATAACAATGTTCAAACTTCACAATAGAATAAAGGTTAAGTCCTCGATCTATTAGTATCTGTCAGCTCCACGTGTCACCACGCTTCCACCTCAGACCTATCAACCTGATCATCTTTCAGGGATCTTACTTCCTTGCGGAATGGGAAATCTCATCTTGAGGGGGGCTTCATGCTTAGATGCTTTCAGCACTTATCCCGTCCGCACATAGCTACCCAGCGATGCCCTTGGCAGAACAACTGGTACACCAGCGGTGCGTCCATCCCGGTCCTCTCGTACTAAGGACAGCTCCTCTCAAATTTCCTGCGCCCGCGACGGATAGGGACCGAACTGTCTCACGACGTTCTGAACCCAGCTCGCGTACCGCTTTAATGGGCGAACAGCCCAACCCTTGGGACCGACTACAGCCCCAGGATGCGATGAGCCGACATCGAGGTGCCAAACCTCCCCGTCGATGTGGACTCTTGGGGGAGATAAGCCTGTTATCCCCGGGGTAGCTTTTATCCGTTGAGCGATGGCCCTTCCATGCGGAACCACCGGATCACTAAGCCCGACTTTCGTCCCTGCTCGACTTGTAGGTCTCGCAGTCAAGCTCCCTTGTGCCTTTACACTCTGCGAATGATTTCCAACCATTCTGAGGGAACCTTTGGGCGCCTCCGTTACATTTTAGGAGGCGACCGCCCCAGTCAAACTGCCCACCTGACACTGTCTCCCTGCCCGATAAGGGCAGCGGGTTAGAAGGTCAATACAGCCAGGGTAGTATCCCACCGATGCCTCCACCGAAGCTAGCGCTCCGGTTTCCAAGGCTCCTACCTATCCTGTACAAGCTGTACCAACATTCAATATCAGGCTGCAGTAAAGCTCCACGGGGTCTTTCCGTCCTGTCGCGGGTAACCTGCATCTTCACAGGTACTATAATTTCACCGAGTCTCTCGTTGAGACAGTGCCCAGATCGTTGCGCCTTTCGTGCGGGTCGGAACTTACCCGACAAGGAATTTCGCTACCTTAGGACCGTTATAGTTACGGCCGCCGTTTACTGGGGCTTCAATTCGCACCTTCGCTTACGCTAAGCGCTCCTCTTAACCTTCCAGCACCGGGCAGGCGTCAGCCCCTATACTTCGCCTTACGGCTTCGCAGAGACCTGTGTTTTTGCTAAACAGTCGCCTGGGCCTATTCACTGCGGCTTCTCGGGGCTTTAACACCCTAAGAAGCACCCCTTCTCCCGAAGTTACGGGGTCATTTTGCCGAGTTCCTTAACGAGAGTTCTCTCGATCACCTTAGGATTCTCTCCTCGCCTACCTGTGTCGGTTTGCGGTACGGGCACCTCTCACCTCGCTAGAGGCTTTTCTTGGCAGTGTGGAATCAGGAACTTCGCTACTAAATTTCGCTCGCCATCACAGCTCAGCCTTCACGGGAAACGGATTTGCCTATTTCCCAGCCTAACTGCTTGGACGCGGATATCCAATACCGCGCTTACCCTATCCTCCTGCGTCCCCCCATTGCTCAAATGGTGAGGAGGTGGTACAGGAATATCAACCTGTTGTCCATCGCCTACGCCTTTCGGCCTCGGCTTAGGTCCCGACTAACCCTGAGCGGACGAGCCTTCCTCAGGAAACCTTAGGCATTCGGTGGACGGGATTCTCACCCGTCTTTCGCTACTCATACCGGCATTCTCACTTCTAAGCGCTCCACCAGTCCTTCCGGTCTGACTTCACAGCACTTAGAACGCTCTCCTACCACTGTTCGTAAGAACAGTCCGCAGCTTCGGTGATACGTTTAGCCCCGGTACATTTTCGGCGCAGAGTCACTCGACCAGTGAGCTATTACGCACTCTTTAAATGGTGGCTGCTTCTAAGCCAACATCCTGGTTGTCTAAGCAACTCCACATCCTTTTCCACTTAACGTATACTTTGGGACCTTAGCTGGCGGTCTGGGCTGTTTCCCTTTCGACTACGGATCTTATCACTCGCAGTCTGACTCCCAAGGATAAGTCATCGGCATTCGGAGTTTGACTGAATTCGGTAACCCGGTAGGGGCCCCTAGTCCAATCAGTGCTCTACCTCCGAGACTCTTACCTTGAGGCTAGCCCTAAAGCTATTTCGGAGAGAACCAGCTATCTCCAGGTTCGATTGGCATTTCACCCCTACCCACACCTCATCCCCGCACTTTTCAACGTGCGTGGGTTCGGGCCTCCATTCAGTGTTACCTGAACTTCACCCTGGACATGGGTAGATCACCTGGTTTCGGGTCTACGACCACGTACTCATGCGCCCTATTCAGACTCGCTTTCGCTGCGGCTCCGCATCTTCTGCTTAACCTTGCACGGGATCGTAACTCGCCGGTTCATTCTACAAAAGGCACGCCATCACCCTTTAACGGGCTCTGACTACTTGTAGGCACACGGTTTCAGGATCTATTTCACTCCCCTTCCGGGGTGCTTTTCACCTTTCCCTCACGGTACTGGTTCACTATCGGTCACTAGGGAGTATTTAGCCTTGGGAGATGGTCCTCCCGGATTCCGACGGAATTTCACGTGTTCCGCCGTACTCAGGATCCACTCTGGAGAGAACAACATTTCAGTTACAGGGCTGTTACCTTCTTTGGCGGGCCTTTCCAGACCTCTTCGCTTATATCGTTCCTTTGTAACTCCGTATAGAGTGTCCTACAACCCCAAGAGGCAAGCCTCTTGGTTTGGGCTGTTCCCGTTTCGCTCGCCGCTACTCAGGGAATCGCATTTGCTTTCTCTTCCTCCGGGTACTTAGATGTTTCAGTTCCCCGGGTATGCCTTCTCATACTCTATGTATTCAAGTATGGATACTACTCCATTACGAGCAGTGGGTTTCCCCATTCGGAAATCTCCGGATCAAAGCTTGCTTACAGCTCCCCGAAGCATATCGGTGTTCGTCCCGTCCTTCATCGGCTCCTAGTGCCAAGGCATCCACCGTGCGCCCTTTCTAACTTAACCATTTCTTACTTTAGAAAGAATCACTATGTGTGATGAACTTTGCATTGCATTCAATGTGAATGTATTACTTATTGTTATCTAGTTTTCAAAGAACAATCCTGTCTCGCTAGAGACATGTTTTGAAGGAATGATCCTTCAAAACTAAACAAGACGAAAACGCACGCTGCTCCATATATCCTTAGAAAGGAGGTGATCCAGCCGCACCTTCCGATACGGCTACCTTGTTACGACTTCACCCCAATCATCTGCCCCACCTTCGGCGGCTGGCTCCATAAAGGTTACCTCACCGACTTCGGGTGTTGCAAACTCTCGTGGTGTGACGGGCGGTGTGTACAAGGCCCGGGAACGTATTCACCGCGGCATGCTGATCCGCGATTACTAGCGATTCCAGCTTCACGCAGTCGAGTTGCAGACTGCGATCCGAACTGAGAACAGATTTATGGGATTGGCTAAACCTTGCGGTCTCGCAGCCCTTTGTTCTGTCCATTGTAGCACGTGTGTAGCCCAGGTCATAAGGGGCATGATGATTTGACGTCATCCCCACCTTCCTCCGGTTTGTCACCGGCAGTCACCTTAGAGTGCCCAACTAAATGCTGGCAACTAAGATCAAGGGTTGCGCTCGTTGCGGGACTTAACCCAACATCTCACGACACGAGCTGACGACAACCATGCACCACCTGTCACTCTGTCCCCGAAGGGAAAGCCCTATCTCTAGGGTTGTCAGAGGATGTCAAGACCTGGTAAGGTTCTTCGCGTTGCTTCGAATTAAACCACATGCTCCACCGCTTGTGCGGGCCCCCGTCAATTCCTTTGAGTTTCAGTCTTGCGACCGTACTCCCCAGGCGGAGTGCTTAATGCGTTAGCTGCAGCACTAAGGGGCGGAAACCCCCTAACACTTAGCACTCATCGTTTACGGCGTGGACTACCAGGGTATCTAATCCTGTTCGCTCCCCACGCTTTCGCTCCTCAGCGTCAGTTACAGACCAGAGAGTCGCCTTCGCCACTGGTGTTCCTCCACATCTCTACGCATTTCACCGCTACACGTGGAATTCCACTCTCCTCTTCTGCACTCAAGTTTCCCAGTTTCCAATGACCCTCCCCGGTTGAGCCGGGGGCTTTCACATCAGACTTAAGAAACCGCCTGCGAGCCCTTTACGCCCAATAATTCCGGACAACGCTTGCCACCTACGTATTACCGCGGCTGCTGGCACGTAGTTAGCCGTGGCTTTCTGGTTAGGTACCGTCAAGGTGCGAGCAGTTACTCTCGCACTTGTTCTTCCCTAACAACAGAGCTTTACGATCCGAAAACCTTCATCACTCACGCGGCGTTGCTCCGTCAGACTTTCGTCCATTGCGGAAGATTCCCTACTGCTGCCTCCCGTAGGAGTCTGGGCCGTGTCTCAGTCCCAGTGTGGCCGATCACCCTCTCAGGTCGGCTACGCATCGTCGCCTTGGTGAGCCATTACCCCACCAACTAGCTAATGCGCCGCGGGTCCATCTGTAAGTGACAGCCGAAACCGTCTTTCATCCTTGAACCATGCGGTTCAAGGAACTATCCGGTATTAGCTCCGGTTTCCCGGAGTTATCCCAGTCTTACAGGCAGGTTACCCACGTGTTACTCACCCGTCCGCCGCTAACATCCGGGAGCAAGCTCCCTTCTGTTCGCTCGACTTGCATGTATTAGGCACGCCGCCAGCGTTCGTCCTGAGCCAGGATCAAACTCTCCGAGGTATGCAGGATGCATATCACACATGCGTTTCTACACGATGTAGCGAACTTAGCATGTGATCATTTCCTGCCTCGTCAGCGTTTGACTGACTACCTATGATATTTCATAGGATTTTTTATAAAAACTCGAATTAACAGGTACGTTTTGTCTTGTTTAGTTTTCAAAGATCATCTTCGCCATCTCTCAGAGGCGACTTTCTCAATATAACATTTCGACGCTGTGTGCGTCAAGTGTTTTTTAGAATTTCTTTTTGTCAGCTTTTCTTTCAAAGCAACTTGGTTGCTCGTTAGCGACGTATAATAATATACCATCATAATATTCAGGCGTCAATATCTTTTTTTACAAAATATCCTCGATGATAGATTTTTTGTCCCTTTGTCTCAATCGGCTCCACTTGGACAATTCCTTTTTCCACAAAGAAATCAATCATGACGCTAAGGTCAGGCGTGAAATACTTGAGGTCAGGATGCGCGAGCAGCTCGCCAAAAAGCCATATATCTTGCTGTTCCATGACATGACGCAAATGAGCGGCACCAATTTCTGCTTTTGAATGGATCAAAAAGTCATTTGCTAAAAATAAAAGTTCCAAACGCTTATGAAGGCTTTCGTGGCTTTCAATGAGTTCTGAATAAAGTTTATAAACTTCCGGTTCCATATGTCGCACCTGATTCCAAACTGTCACTTCTGGATGGAAGCCTTTATCGATTACTTCAATACGTGCCAAATGATGCAGCGCATGCACAATTGAATTATATGCATCAAGGAATTGATTTGACTCAAAAAATGCTTTTCCTTCTATATATCTGCGAATTAGCTTGCCGTATTCTAAACCGATTTTAAGTTTGCGGTTTGAAAATGGGAATGTACTCAGGTCATCAATTAAGTTGAAAATATATTCATTTCGGTCAAATAGGACTTTCCCATTCAAAATCCAATCAATGATTCGGCGGTTCGTGCCAAGGGTAATCCATTCCTTCAACTGCTCATCTGTGACAACATTTAAAGAAGCTGTTTGGTGATCGGATTCATAGTGTTTGATAAATAACGGCTCTTCTGCTTCTTTTACAATGACTAGAAGTGCTGCATCAAAGTTATCCGTCTCAGAAGATACCTTGTGTCTTCTTTCTACTATAATCACAGCCAATGTGTCTGGATGACTTGCTCTCTCTTGATAAATAGGACGGAGAAGATTTTCCATAGTGATTCCTCCAATACTCGGGTGTAAAGTTCTTCTCTAATGCTATGTATTTCTCCTCATAGAATCAAAATTCCTTCAATTCAAGAAAAAAGATCATTGAACCATTATAAGCAATTTATTCACAAAACTCTATAACTAATTCAAACGGAAAGGTAAAATGTGCTATATTGGAGACAAGGGGGACTAGGGATGGCGAAATACTCCAGTAAGATTAATAAAATCAGAACATTTGCACTTAGTTTGGTTTTTGTTGGCTTTCTAATCATGTATATCGGTGTGTTCTTCAAGGAATCGATTTGGCTGTCGACTTTCTTTATGCTTCTCGGCGTCTTATCGATCGGATTGAGTACAGTGGTTTACTTTTGGATCGGCATGCTTTCTACGAAGGCAGTCCGTGTCGTATGTCCAGGCTGTGAGAAGGAAACAAAAGTGCTTGGGCGGGTGGACATGTGTATGCATTGCAGAGAGCCGCTTACACTCGATCCAGCATTAGAAGGCAAAGAGTTTGATGAATCCTACAATCGAAAAAAGTCATAAAAAAAGCTGACCATTTAACCGGTCAGCTTTTTCATTAATGATTTTCTTTTTTCGCACATTCTTGACAAGTCCCATAGATCTCCAAGCGATGATGACTGACTTTAAAGCCCGTCACATGGGATGCAAGCTGTTCAACTTCATCAAGGCCAGGATAATGAAAGTCCACTATTTTTCCGCAGTTTTCACAAATCGCATGGTAATGGTCAGATGTCGCAAAATCAAATCGGCTTGAGGAATCACCGTACGTTAATTCCTTAACTAATCCAGATTCCCGGAAGACTCGTAAATTGTTGTAAACCGTTGCGACACTCATATTTGGAAATTTACCTTCAAGTGCTTTATATATATCGTCCGCGGTTGGGTGAGTCATAGAATTTACGAGAAACTCCAAGATGGCATGGCGCTGCGGAGTAATTCGAACACCGGTTTCTTTTAAAGCATCTAAAGCGTCTTTTAGTTCGTGAGCAGCCATTTCATCATGCACCTCTCTTCAAAAATATTCTTATATTATAATCTTTATAAATAGTGTACCCCCAGAGCCGAATCTTTGTCAATTACAATCCTCTTTTTTACCTATTCTTCTTCACAAAAAAGACCGGCATGTGTGCCGGTCCTATCATGTGATGATATTAAGCGTGAGCTTTTAGTTCCTCAAGCGCTTCTTCTACGTGGTCTTTCACCTTAACTTTTCTCCACTCTTTCACAAGCGTTCCTTCTTTATTAATAAGAAACGTTGAACGTTCGATGCCCATGTATTCTTTGCCAAAGTTCTTTTTCAGCTTCCATACTCCAAAGGCTTCAGACAATTTCTGTTCATCGTCTACAAGAAGTAAGAACGGTAAATCATGTTTTTCTTTAAACTTCTGATGCTTGTCCTGACTGTCTGGGCTTACGCCGATAATGACAGCATCTAATTCTGCAAAGCTTTGATGGCGATCGCGGAAATCACATGCTTCTGTTGTACAGCCGGGTGTCATATCTTTTGGATAGAAATAAAGGACAATATGTTTTCCTTTAAAGTCAGAAAGCTTTACTTTCTCCCCGTTGTCACCGGTTAATTCGATTTCAGGTACTTGCTGGCCTACTTCGATTGTCATGACACAATCCCTCCAACCTATTTTTTAAATAGCCTATCCAATTTTGAAAGGATATTCAACTAAGGACGCTTGCATCGGCATGTTAAAATAATGATAGACGACGTGATACGTTGAGATAGGAGGCTATTTATGAAATTCACAGAATCAGAAAAATTACATCAAGAGGCGCTGGAGCATATTGTTGGAGGTGTCAACAGCCCCTCTCGTTCATATAAGGCAGTAGGCGGCGGTTCACCCGTGGCTATGGAAAAAGGAGAAGGCGCTTATTTTTGGGATGTTGACGGAAATCGCTATATCGATTATCTAGCAGCATACGGCCCCATTATTACAGGACATGCCCACCCTCATATTACAAAAGCGATTACAAAAGCGGCTGAAACAGGTGTCCTTTACGGAACGCCAACGAAGCATGAAGTCACTTTTGCTAAAATGCTGAAGGAAGCCATGCCTGCTTTGGACAAAGTTCGCTTTGTGAATTCAGGTACTGAAGCAGTGATGACAACGATTCGTGTGGCACGTGCATATACAGGCAGAACAAAGATCATTAAGTTTGCCGGGTGCTATCACGGTCACTCTGATCTTGTACTTGTGGCAGCTGGCTCTGGTCCTTCCACTTTAGGAACCCCTGATTCAGCGGGCGTTCCAAAGAGCATCGCCAATGAAGTCATTACCGTTCCATTTAATGATATTGACAGCTACAAAGAAGCATTGGATCGATGGGGCGATGAAGTCGCAGCTGTCCTTGTCGAGCCGATTGTCGGGAACTTCGGCATCGTAGAGCCTAAGGACGGTTTCTTGCAGCAGGTCAACGACCTCACTCATGAAAAGGGCGCACTTGTTATCTATGATGAAGTGATTACAGCTTTCCGCTTTATGTACGGAGGGGCACAGGACTTGCTTCAAGTAAAACCTGACCTCACTGCATTAGGAAAAATCATTGGCGGCGGACTTCCGATCGGTGCTTATGGCGGTAAAAAAGAAATTATGGAGCAAGTCGCTCCTCTTGGACCAGCCTACCAAGCTGGCACGATGGCAGGAAATCCTGCATCCATTCTTTCTGGTATTGCCTGCTTGGAAGTGTTAAAACAAGATGGTGTTTACGAGCGTCTTGATCAGCTTGGCGCGATGCTAGAAGAAGGCATTTTAGCCCATGCCAAAAAACATCAAGTAGATATTACAGTGAACCGCTTAAAAGGGGCTCTTACTGTCTACTTCACAAAAGAAACCATTGTAAACTATGAGCAGGCTGAAAATACGGATGGCGAAATGTTCGCCCGCTTCTTTAAATTAATGCTTTCGCAAGGGATTAACCTCGCTCCTTCTAAATATGAAGCTTGGTTCTTAACGATCGCACATACTGAAAAAGATATTTCTAAGACGCTACAAGCAGTAGATCATGCGTTTGAACAGTTGAAACAATCATAATAGGGTCAAAAACAGGCGTAAAAAGATGCGCCTGTTTTTTTATTTATCAGCTCTTGTTTGTCAAAAGCGTGTGAATCTGTTACATTTCTTCTCAATACCTTCTTTTGATGTTTTCATGAACTTTCAAAAATCACTTGAATATTTCGGAAGACCGCTGTATATTACTTAGTTGTTCATCAAAATATTTATAATAAATGACGAGTGATCATCTATTATCTAAAAGAAAGGAATGCAGGGACAAAACCAATGAAACTTGGAGCCCGTATTTTAAAAACCGGTATTGCCATTGTACTCGCGCTTTACCTGGCAACATGGCTTGGGTTGCCAACGCCCGTCTTCGCGGGAATTGCAGCTGTATTTGCTATCCAGCCATCTATTTATCGATCTTTTTTAACGATTATTGATCAAGTGCAAGCCAATATTATCGGAGCAGCACTTGCCATTACGTTCGGTCTGCTTTTTGGCACTGGACCAGTCATTATCGGTTTAACCGCCGTCATGGTCATCGCCATTAATTTAAAGCTGAAGATTGAACACACGATTCCAATTGCACTTGTAACCGTCATTGCGATTTTAGAAAGTGCAGGGGATCATTTCCTTTCCTTTGCCTTAATTCGAACAGCTACTGTGGTGTTAGGAGTTCTTTCTTCATTTTTAGTGAATTTAATCTTCCTGCCGCCAAAGTATGAAACAAAGCTTGTTCATCACATTATGGAAAATACGGAGGAGATTTTAAAATGGATCCGTCTGAGCTCCAGACAGTCTACTGATCATTCCACTTTAAAGGATGACATCGATCAAATAAAAGAACGCATGATCAAATTAGATCACATTTACTTGTTATACAAAGAGGAACGAAGCTATTTAAAGAAAACAACCTATGTAAAATCAAGAAAGCTCGTTTTGTTTAGACAGGCCATTATGGCATCGAATCGCGCTCTTTACTTGCTGAAAAAGCTTCATAAATTAGAAAATGAAATTCATTTGATGCCAGAGCATTTCAGGGAAAGCTTAACAGATGAAATTGATTACTTACTGTATTGGCATGAGCGCACCTTGATGAAATTCGTCGGTAAAATGAAACCGCAGGACGATGAATTTCAAAATGAATGCTCTCTTCGTCTTGAAACGTTAACGAAATCATTTATCCAGCATCAGCAAAACCAAGAAAATGACTTGCTCGATTACAATATGCTAAATGTTATGTCCAGCATCATCGAATACCGTGATGAACTAGAGCATTTAGATACATTGATTACAAGCTTCCAAACGTATCACCCAAAAGACAGTGAAATTGAGACAGAAGAAAAAGAAGCATAAACAGAAAAGACCGATTCCAAGAATCGGTCTTATTTTATTTTCTTCATTTTAGGATCCAGTGTGTCTCGTAATCCATCTCCCATCAGATTAAAACCTAAAACTGTCAGCATGATCGCGACACCTGGGAAAATCAATGTCCAAGGGGCTTGAACGAGATAAGGTCTCGCATCGGCAAGCATTTTCCCCCACTCTGGGCTTGGTGCCTGTGCACCCAATCCTAAAAAACCTAAAGCTGCTGCCTCAATAATCGCTGTTCCGATTGCAAGCGTCGCCTGTACGATGACCGGCACCATACTATTTGGCAGAATGTGACGCAGCACGATGCGGCGGTGTGACATCCCAACCGCCTTTGCTGCTAGCACGTATTCTTCTTGTTTAATACTCAGCACTTTTGAACGAACGAGCCGTCCAAAGGTTGGGACATTAATAATCGCAATGGCAATAAGGGCATTTTGTAAGGAGGGGCCTAAGATGGAGACGATCGCAATCGCCAGTAGAATACTAGGAAAAGCGAGTAAAATATCAAACACTCTCGAGATCACAGCATCTAGCACTCTACCGCCATAGCCTGCAATCAATCCAAGCAGTGTGCCTAAAATGACAGACCCGAGAACCGAGAAGAAACCAACCCATAAGGAAATCCGCGCGCCATGCACAACTCTTGAGAATATATCTCTGCCGAAATCATCTGTACCAAACCAGTGTGCAGCTGATGGTGCACTAAATCGCTCACCGAGAGATTGTTCATTGATTCCAAAAGGAGCAATGAGCGGTGCGAATATTGCTAAGATCAGAAATAAAAAGACAATCACACTGCCAATGACCGCCAGCTTGTGCTGAAAGAACAGCTTCATCGATTCAAGAATCAATGATTGAGAGCGTTCTTCTTTTGGTTGAGGTGGTTCAAGCTCTTTTTGTGCTTCCATGTGATCACTCTCCCTCCCTAATATTTAATCCTTGGATCAATGACCGCGTACAAGATGTCCACAATGAAATTGATCAGGACAAATATGAGCGCAACGACGAGAATGCCTGTTTGAATGACTGGGTAATCACGATAGCTAATGGCGTCATATATATACCGCCCAATGCCCGGCCATGCAAAAATGGTCTCTGTTAAAATGGCTCCGCCTAGCAAGAGGCCTGTCTGAAGACCAATAATCGTTAAGATCGGAATAAGCGCATTTTTCAATCCATGCTGATAAATGATGAAAAATGAACGTACACCTTTTGCTTTTGCTGTTCGAATAAAGTCTGAATGAAGCACTTCCAGCATACTTGCCCTTGTTATCCTTGCAATAATCGCAGCAGGAATTGTGGCAAGTGCTGTACTTGGTAAGATCAAATGCTTGATGCTGTCAGTGAATTGATCAAACCGGCCTTGCAAAAGCGTATCCAGCGTATGAATATAGGTGATTGACTCCACTGGATTTCTGACGTTTTCACGGCCCGTTGTCGGTAAAATACCTAATTCAATCGAAAACAGCCACTGCCCCATTAAGCCTAACCAGAAAATCGGCATGGACACTCCAATGAGTGCAATAAACATCGCGACATAATCAAAGAAAGAATGCTTAAACCAAGCACTGATGATTCCGGCATTTACCCCCACAACGATCGCCAGCACCATGGCAAAAAAGGTTAATTCTAACGTCGCAAATAAGTATGGTTTCATTTCCTGGGCAATAGCCGCTCCTGTTCGTATCGAAGTCCCTAAATCTCCTTTTAAAAGGCCGAGCATGTAATGTCCGTATTGAACATACCAAGGCTGATTTAAACCGAGCTGGATGGTTAACTGTTCTACTGCTTCTTTCGTTGCCCGCTGTCCTAAGATAACCTGTGCTGGGTTCCCTGGAATAAACCGTATAATTGAAAACACGACCAATGTCATTCCGATCAATACTGGGATGAGCATTCCTGCCCGCTTCATACAATAAGCAAACAAACAGCTTTCACCGCCTTTTCTTTGTTTGAATAAGGGAGATACAAGATCTCCCTTATTTGCTTATTCGAAATACACGTCAGTCAAAGCTTCTGAACCAGTTGGATGCGGCTGGTAGCCTTTTAAATCACTAGATGCTGCAAGCATAGGGATCGAATGCACCAATGGAATCCAAGGTGCTTCATCATGAATGATTTCCTGCGCTTTTTGATATAGCTCATTTCGTTTCTTTTGATCTGTGTCTGTTTGCGCTTCAATGAGGATGTCGTGCATTTTATCGTTTTCGAAGAATGTATAGTTGTTGCCGCCAATGCTGTCTTTGTCCAAAAGTGTGTAGATGAAATTATCAGGATCGCCATTGTCCCCTGTCCAGCCTAACAAGAACACATCCGCTTCTCCTTTACTTGCCTTATCTAAATAGGTCGCCCAGTCATATGTCACAATTTCTGCTTTGACGCCGACCTTTTCAAAGTTTGATTGAATGACTTCTGCTACCTTCATCCCATCTGGCATATATGGACGCGGTACAGGCATTGCCCAAAGCTTGATGCGAAAGCCGTCAGGAAAGCCCGCTTCTTTTAAAAGTTCCTTCGCTTTTTCAGGATCATACGGATACGGATCAATGTCGTCATTGTAGCCTTCTAAAGCTGGCGGAAGAGGATTTTTTGCTGGTTCGGCAAGTCCGCCATAAAATGACTTAATAATGGATTCTTTATCGACCGCGTAATTGAGCGCTTGACGAACAAGCTTGTTATCAAGCGGCTTTCTTGTGACAGTCAGTCCGATATAGCCTACGTTCATTGATGGTCTTTCAATGAGCTGGAGTGCTTTATCCGTTTTAATGCCATCTAAATCTGACGGATTCACACCATCCATCAAATCGATTTCGCCTGTTTTCAAGGCATTTAAGCGAGCCGAGTTTTCTGGGATCGAGCGGAAGATGATTTGATTCAGTTTTGGTTTATCTTTCTGCCAGTAATCTTCGTTCTTTTCTAATACGATACGGTCGTTTTGTTTCCACTCTTTAAATTTGAATGGTCCTGTTCCTACTGGATTCTCGCGAAAGGAATCGCCGCTTTTTTCAACAGCCGCAGGACTTGCGATGCCAAACGGTGACATGGCAATGTTTTTAAGAAATGTCGCCTGTGGGCGCTTTAGCTGAAATTCTACTTCATGCTCACCTTTGACGATGATGTCTTTAATGACATGTCCTTTATCTTTTTTATAGCCGCCAAACATGCCATAGTAAGGAAATTTTTCTGCATCACCATTCATCCAGCGGTCAAAGTTGAATTTCACTGCTTCTGCGTTAAAGTCTGTGCCATCGTGAAATTTCACACCTTCTCTTAAGTAGAATGTGTATGATTTTCCGTCCTTTGCAACATCCCAGTCTGTTGCGAGACCTGGGTGGATGGTCGTGTCTTTTTCACCATAATTCAGGAGCTTTTCAAACATATTCTCTGTGACCTTGAAGGTTTCGCCTTCAGTTGTTGTGATTGGATCTAGTGAAGTGGAGTCTCCTCCTCTGCCAAATACGAGAGTATCTTTTGTTGCCTTCTCTTCTGATGACGGAGAGGACGAGCATCCCCCTAAAAACAGTGCAAGCATCAGCACAAAAATGAAACTACTGAACAACCATGTCTTCTTCATTGTGTTCCTCCTTTTGATATAAGTAACACGCCGCCGCATGCCCCGGCTCCTCCTCATACAAAGCAGGTGCTGCTTTCAAGCATTTCTCCCACCTTTTTGGACACCTTTTGTAGAAAGGACAACCGCCGCTTGGCGTCATTGCAGACTCTTCTGCTGCCACATCTTGCGTCTCTAGCACGTGATCCATATGTGGAATGGATTTCAGAAGCAGCGATGTATAGGGATGAAGCGGGCTGTGAAACACATCTTCGGCAGGCCCCATCTCGACAATGCGGCCAGCATACATGACGGCGATTCGGTCGCTCATATACCTGACAACGCCAAGATCGTGAGAAATAAATAGATACGTCAGAGAAAGCGTCTTTTGCAATTCAAGCATCAAATTTAAAATTTGCGCTTGAACGGATACATCTAAAGCTGAAACCGGTTCATCGGCAATGACAAGACTTGGATGGGTAATGAGTGCTCTAGCGATCCCAATACGCTGCCTTTGTCCGCCGCTAAATTGGTGCGCATAACGCTCCCCGTAGGAAGGATCAAAACCGACAATATGCAGCATCTCTTTTACCCACTTCCGTCTTTCTGCTTTCGTCCCATGTCGATGAACAATGAGTGGTTCCTCTAAAATATCTTTGATTTTCATTCGTGGATTTAATGAAGCATATGGATCTTGAAAAATCATTTGAATGTCTTTTCTTAAAGAACGCATCTCTCTTTCTTTCAAAAGAGTGACCTCTTGCCCTTTCAGTTGAATAGAGCCTGACGTCGGTTCAGTTAATCTCATTAAGCTTTTGCCAAGTGTTGATTTCCCGCAGCCTGATTCACCAACAATGCCAAGTGTTTCCCCCTCCTTCACGTGAAAGGACACTTGATTTAAAGCCAAAGTCGATTGTTTATGTTTAGAAAAAAAAGCGGCTGTGTCATACCGTTTTGTCAGCTGATTCACTTGCAAGAGTGGGTGACTCAGTGTCTTCTCCTCCTTCCATTAGAAAGCACGCCACGCGGTGATCCTGTTCAATGGATTGTAAAACGGGGTCTTCTTCAAGACATTGCGCCATTTGATAGGGGCAGCGCGCGGCAAATTGACAGCCGGATCGAATGGTCCCTGGCTTCGGTACATGACCTGCAATAGAGATGAGCTTTTCTTTTTTCTCTTTGAACGATGGAACTGAGGCGAAAAGACCTTTTGTGTAGGGATGCAGAGGTTTTTGAAAAATACGGTCAACGGTTCCTTCTTCTACGATTCGACCAGCATACATAATCATGACTCGCTGGCATATTTGCCGTACAACGCCTAGATCATGGGTAATAAATAAGATCGCGGTGTCCATCTCTTCGTTCAGCTTTTTGAGCAGGCGAAGGATTTGCGCTTGGATGGTCACATCAAGTGCAGTTGTTGGTTCATCTGCGATCATGAGCTTTGGGTGACAAAGCATCGCCATCGCAATCATCACACGCTGACGCATGCCGCCTGATAATTCATGCGGGTATTTTTTAAGCAATGATTCGGCTTGCTTCAATCCGACGGTCTGAAGCAGATCAACCGCCTTCGCTTTTGCTTCTTTTTGACCGATTGCTTGATGTGTGAAAAGGGCTTCTGTCATTTGTTTGCCGATGGTCATTAATGGGTTCAGAGAAGTCATTGGTTCCTGAAATATCATCGAAATGTCATTTCCTCTTATTTCTCGCCACTGTTTTTCTGAAAGCGACAACAGGTTTTGCCCTTCGAATTGGATCTCTCCCGTTGTCTCTGTTTGCTGGTTCAGCCCCATTAATGACATAGATGTGATACTTTTCCCGCAGCCAGATTCGCCAACAATTCCTAAGGTTTCTCCTTTTTGAATCGAGAACGATATGTGATGGACGATGGGTACTTTTTGCTTTTTTTGCTGAAATGCAATGGACAGCTGTTTGACATCTAGCAGCACGTCTTGTTCTTTCACATATTCACCACCCCGTCATACTTTTTAAAATTGTATTGAGACAAGCTGGGAAATATGTCATGTTTTTGACAAGCATAAAAAAGCCTATCCGCTAGAATCGGATAGGCTTCTACTAATTTAATGTTTGAATGGTAAAAAGATGGCGATAGTGGCTGTCTCTGTTCATTAATTCTTCGTGTGTTCCTTTTTCCACAATCTCACCTTGTTCCATGACGACAATGAGGTCAGCATGTGTAATTGTTGATAAGCGGTGCGCGACAATAAAGGTTGTGCGGTCCTTTGCTAGCTTTTGCATCGCTTCTTGAATGTAATGTTCACTTTCTAAATCTAGTGCAGACGTTGCTTCATCTAAAATCAACAGTGGTGGATTTTTCAGAAAAACCCTTGCAATGGAAATCCGTTGTTTTTGACCACCTGACAGCTTCACGCCCCGTTCTCCTACCTTCGTGTCATATCCTTCAGGAAGAGACATGATAAAATCATGGGCATTTGCCGCTTTTGCAGCCGAAACGATTTTTTCAAAAGAAGCTTCTGGATCTCCAACGGCAATGTTTTCTTTAATCGTGTCACTGAATAAGAAAGTATCCTGCAGCACCATTCCGACTTGATTTCGAAGGCTTCTTGCTTTGTACTCTTTTATATCAATGCCGTCAATTTCAAGTGATCCGTTTGTCACATCATAAAATCTTGGAATTAAGCTGACGAGAGTGGACTTCCCCCCACCGCTCATTCCTACAAGCGCAACCGTTTGTCCTTTTTCTACTTTCAAGGAGATGTTGCGGAGAATCTCTTCCTGCGTGTGTTCATAACGAAATGACACATTTTTAAATTCGACCTCTCCTTTTAAATGATCGGCTTCTTTTGCATTCGGCCGATCTGTTACCTCGTATGGCTCATCAATAAATTCAAAGATACGATCCATTGACGCTACCGACTGAGTTAAAGTCGTGGATGAGTTTATGAGGCGGCGAATCGGGTTGTACATCCGGTCAATATAACCGACAAAGGCAATCATGGTCCCGATCGAAAGTGATCCATTAATGACGGTGTAGCCAGCAAATGCAATGATCAATAGCGGTGCAATATCAGTAATGGTATTGACAACGGCAAATGTTTTGGCGTTCCAATTCGTATGATTGATCGCTTTGTTTAAGAAATTTTTATTTTCATCATGAAAATTCTCTTGTTCATATTCTTCAATGGCAAAGCTCCGAATAACCGGCATTCCTTGTACCCGCTCATGCAAATGCCCTTGCACTTCAGCCAGCGCCTGTGACCGCTCTTTTGTCAGCTTACGCAGCCTGCCGTAAAAAAACTTCACTGCAAACGCATATAATGGAAAAATAATGACAGACACGATGGTGAGCTTGATGTCCAGTGTACACATAATGGCGATCACGATGAGCACGGTCATCAAATCAAGCCAAATATTCATAAGACCTGTGATGACAAACTCTTTTGTCTGCTCCACATCGTTGATGACTCTAGAAATGATTTCTCCTGTTCTCGTGTTGGCATAATAACGAAGGCTGAGCTTTTGAATATGCGAAAACAGCTTTTCCCGAATATCAAATAATACTTTACTGCCTGTCCACTGCGCATAGTATTGTCTATAGTATTCAACAGGCGGTCTCATCACTAAAAATAAGACGAGCATGATTCCCATAATCATCAGTAGAGATGATGTCTTTTCTTCAGCCGACCCCGAACCTTGAATGACATCATCAATGACATACTTTAAAAGCAGAGGCAATGTTAAGGGAATCGAGAACTTGATCATCCCGATGACCATTGTCAATGCAATCTGTTTTTTATACGGTGTTACAAAAGCCATGTAGCGTTTAATGACCCCCATGTAAATCTCCTTCCCAATCTATCAGTGCCTCTTATCCGTGCGCAATCAAAAACCTGTTAGCCTAAAAGCTAAACAGGTTTTTGCTGCTCTTGCTATTTTGTATAATGTAAAAAACGTTCATACCACATATCCACAAATTCAGGAGCAAACGGACCTTTCCGCTGGTGAATCCAATGCAATAATGTATTCAGATGCTCTCTTAAGATACTATCGATTTCCTTTGGATAATTCATCTGCCTCTTATGATCTGCATATTCATCCTCATCCAAAATATTGTACGTCATGTCCGGAAAGACTTTGACATCTAAGTCGTAATCAATATACTTAATTGCTTCTTCATCTGTTGCAAAAGGAGAGCTGATGTTGCAGTAATAATATACCCCATCATCTCTAAGCATCCCAATCACATTAAACCATTGTTTTGCATGGAAATAGCAAATAGCCGGTTCTCTCGTCATCCAAGTACGGCCGTCGGATTCAGTCACCATTGTCCGGTCGTTTGCACCGATGATACACAATTCCGTTGCTTTCAGAATGGTGGTTTCATTCCAAATCCTGTGGATCAAGCCATTGTGTTTATAGCTTTGAATTTGGATGGTTTCTCCTTCCTTGGGATAGCCCATATTTTCTCCCCTACTTTCTATAACAAACAAACCTAACAGTCCAAAGACCTAATTTCCCAACTAAACATGTCTCTATTATATTATACCGTTACATCATTAAAAAATGAAATGAAAAAGCCATTCAACCCAATTGAACGGCACACTGTCTTACATCACGGTTGAACTCTTTTCCATCTGCTTATATGAATTGATGACCTCTTCTGTCTGTTTTGTAAACAAGGTTTGAACTCTTTGCAGTTCCACACGTTTCTGTTTGATTTGATCATGAAGCCTGGTCCACTCTTCTTTTTTTTCATCTTGCAGCAATTGTTTTTCTGTTTCTAAGCATAGATCGAGTTCTCCCTGTACATTGAGCAGTTGATCCATGAGCTGCATTTGTTCTTTTACAAGCTGATCGAAATCAGACATCTAACTCCTCCCTTTTATTTTCATCCACTTTTTGTCTGTATACCATTTCTTGAAAGATCGCCGAAATCCTTTGACTGTTTATGTAGAGGTTTTACAGGTTTTGTCGGATGGTGGGGAGAGGCAAAAAGAAAAGCACTTCATTCGTAGATGAAGTGCTTTCTCTGTTTCAGTGATTAGCTGTTTTGTTGTTTGTTTTGCTCAGCTTTTTGGTTATATTTTTTTACGTGCTGTGCGTCAGTCTCGCTAGCAAATTCAGTGCCATATTGACCACCTTGTGCAGCAGCTTGGTTTTGTTTCTTCACTTGTTGTGCGTTTGTTTTGTTTTGTTGTTTGTCCATCATTATCACCTCCACGCACATTAATTTGTGCAGAAGGTGCAAATCCTATTCATGATTTTTTTAAACAAGCAAAGAACGTCCGCCATCCACAATAATCGTCTGTCCTCTAATCATATCTGCTTTGCCTGATACAAGGAATTCCACGCTGTCGACCATGTCTTTAATTTCCACCATTCGGCCAGCTGGTGTATTTTTCTTGGCGTCTTCTAAAAGCTCTTCTCGGTTCGGGAAGTGCTTAAGTGCATCTGTATCAATCGCGCCGCCAGATACGGCATTCACGACAATATTTTTTTGTGACAGCTCCACAGATAGATAACGCGTCAATGCTTCTAATGCTGCTTTTGAGACGCCAACGACTGTGTAATTTTCAAGATAGCGAATAGAGCCTAGTGAGCTAATGCTGACGATATGTCCGCCACCGTTTTTCTCCATTAGTTTCGCCGCTTCTTGTCCGCAAAATAATAACGCTTTTGCATTGATATTCATCGTCCAGTCCCAATGATTTTCTTCAAGGTCCATGATTGGACGCTGAACACCAGATGCCGCATTGTTCACAAATATATCTAAACGGCCAAAGGTTTCGTCGATTTGCTGAAACATATCTTTAATTTTCTCTGGCTGACCTACGTTGGCTTTGACAACCAATGTTTTAACACCCATCGCTTCAATTTCTTCCGCTGTTTCAAGTGCGGCTTTTTTGCTTCTCGCATAGTTAATGACAATGTCATATCCTTTTTCAGCTAGGCGAAGGGCAACTTCTTTCCCTACACCTCTGCTGCTGCCTGTAATTAATGCACATTTACGTTGACTCATTATGGTTCATCTCCTGATTTGAATAGTTTTCGTCCATTCGCTTCACACTAATAGGAAAGTTCCTATTAGGAGGTTACATTCATGTATGTCGGACGCGATTTAAGCCAGCTTGGCATGATGTCCAAGGATCAATGGAAAGATACTGAGCTTGCTTACTTTCATCATGCTTTCCAACAAATTTTACCTTATTTAAACGAAGAAGGGCAATCTAAGTATCGAGAAATCATTTCTGAAATTGAAAACCGCGGGGGTCTGCACCGAAATGAAGCCGATTATACCCACGGTACAACGGTTAAATACGACTAGGTTCTTCAAGTGCCATCTTCCAAATTTTTTGGTGTGAGACTGGCAAAGCATATGCCTCAAATTCTTCTGTCGTCACTTTTTTCAGCATCGTGTCATCAGATACAGATGTCACACGTCCAAAGAAAACAGAAATATTCCAGATGAGGTGGGTAAATACATGCTGAATGGTGCCTTCTAAATCACCAAGTTCTGCTTGTACACCTACCTCCTCTTTTAAGAAATCCAATAGCTGCTCTTTTTCCGTTTTTCTTCCCTTTATGGTTTCCAAGTTAGGGAATTCCCATAAATTCGCAAGAAGGCCTGTACTTGGCCGCTTATGAATATAGAGGTTGCCTGCGTCATCAAATAACACCGCTGCTGCCATTGATTTTGCAGTCGGTTTTTTCTTTTTGCTTTTCACTGGGAGCTCATGCTGAACGCCTTCTTCGAGTGCCGAGCAATGCATGTTCACAGGGCAAATGAGGCATGCAGGGGATGTTGGGGTGCAAATGAGAGCACCAAGCTCCATCAGCCCTTGATTGAATTCTGATGGCTTTTCCCGGGAAATGAGCTGATCGACCGCAAACTCGAAAATATTTCTCGTTTTTGGTTTTGCAATATCATCCCATATGGACAAAATACGGGAAATGACCCTCATAACGTTGCCGTCTACCGCAGGGTATGGCTTGTTATAGGCGATACTCAGCACTGCGCCGCTCGTATATGGGCCTACACCTTTGAGCTTTGAAAATTGCTCTTTCGTATCAGGGACAACGCCCTCGTAGGATTCATATACTTCTTTCACAGCTGCCTGTAAATTACGCACTCTTGAGTAGTAACCAAGACCTTCCCATGCTTTCATGACTTTTTCTTCATCAGCTAAAGCAAGATCTTTCACTGTCGGGAATTGCTCCATAAACCGGTTGAAGTACGGAATGACCGTATCCACTCTCGTTTGCTGAAGCATCACTTCTGATACCCAGACTCTGTATGGATCTTGATTTTCACGCCACGGAAGTGTTCGTTGTTCTTTTTCGTACCAATCGATTAAATCATGCTGAAATCCCGCAATATCTTTGCGGTCCAGCTTTTCTTGAATGTCTTTCATATCTATACTCCTTCTCACTTGAACCGAGGGCTAACGTTCTGAAAAGAACCTTATTTGTTGTATACTGTTTGTAGATACGTTAACATGTTACATTAAATCAAGACAAAGCAAAAGTGCTTTTGCACATAGTCTTGAAAGAAGACGTATACTTTGTATGATTGTTCCTAAGCATGACAACTAGGAGGTAATCAATTGGACACTGGTACTCATGTAGTAATGGGCATTTCTCTTGGGGGACTTGCACTTTTAGATCCAGCCGTCAGCGCAGATCCACACATGGCACACGCCGTGATGATCGCGACCATCGCCGGCTCCCAAGCACCAGACATTGATACTGTGCTAAAACTAAAAAATAATGCGGTTTATATAAGAAATCACCGAGGATTTACACATTCCATTCCAGCTGTACTGTTTTGGTCATTGCTAATTCCGGCTGTGATTTTCCCATTTGTGCCAGGGGCGAATATACTTCACCTTTGGCTATGGACCCTATTAGCCGTTGTGCTTCATGTGTTTGTCGATATTTTCAATGCATACGGTACGCAGGCCATTCGCCCATTTTCGAAGAAATGGGTAGCACTTGGGATCATTAACACGTTTGATCCGTTTATCTTTTTTACACACCTTGTCGCCATTGTCGTATGGGCGATTGGCGGGCATCCCGGCTATACGTTCATTACGCTGTATGCGGTGATTTTTTGTTACTATATCGTCAGGGTCATCATGCAGCTTCAGATCAAACGTCAGCTGCGTGCACGATTCGATGAGATTGAAGACATTATTATTTCGCCTACAATGAAGTTCAGACAATGGCGCATTGCCGTGAAATGTAAATCCTCTTTCCATGTTGGACGCAGTATGAATGGTGAGATCATCATTTTAGACACCTTTAACCGTGTGCCGGTCCCTGATACTGAGATTATGAAAATTGCCAAACAGGATGAAAACATTTCAGCCTTTCTCTCCTTCTCCCCTGTCTACCGGTGGGAAGTAGATAAATACAAGGATCATTATGAGGTACGGTTCATTGATTTGCGCTACCGCAGCAAAGGTCACTATCCTTTCGTCGCGATCTGCCATATCGACATGGACCACCAAATCAAAAATTCCTATACCGGCTGGATTTTCAGTGAAGAAAAACTGCAAAAAAAATTAAGACTCGGCTCTGTGTGAGCGAGTCTTTTTTTGTTGTGTAGGGCTTGGATTTTTTGGGGATAGATATTTGAATTTATGTAATTCGCAGAAACTGTGGACTATGCACTTATGTTGAGTGTGACGACGAATTACTGCGCTATCTCGATATCCAAGACATTTTCAATCCATCCTGGCTATCCTTGATGGATTGAAAAAGGTTATTTCAATCCACGCACTCATATAGAGTGCGACTGCGATTTTCGCCCTAATTATAACATTTTTTAGGGAATGATCGTCAAAACCCACAAGTTTCTATATAGAATTTTGTTTTCACCCTTAAAAAATATACGTTTTTTCTCATTTTTGTCGAATGAATAGGTGCGAATGTTCCAAGGGTTTTATGTTCACCTCACATTCGCACCGACTTTTTCTTAGTATGAAATCTATTGAAACTTGTTAATCATACTTATTTATATTTCAGCAATAATTGAATTCAATTAGATTCATGACTACTGAGGCAGGAGGCAGAGTTATGTTAATTCATGTAGAGTTCGACTAAGCCAAAAAATTGTCATGGATGGAGGGAATTATTTCAATCCACGCACTTATGTTAAGTGCGACTTATATGGGGAAGGAACAGTAGTGGAAATACATAAATTTCAATCCACGTACTCATATAGAGTGCGACAATAGGCACTGCCAGACCCACAATAACAACAACTGATTTCAATCCACGCACTCATGTAAAGTGCGACAATTGGCTATTGGGTAGGATTACAGATGGTTATAATTTCAATCCACGCACTCATGTAAAGTGCGACGGCAGAAAATTCTATATGATAACTTCACGGTTACAATTTCAATCCACGCACTCATGTAAAGTGCGACAATTGGCTATTGGGTAGGATTACAGATGGTTATAATTTCAATCCACGCACTCATGTAAAGTGCGACGGCAGAAAATTCTATATGATAACTTCACGGTTACAATTTCAATCCACGCACTCATGTAAAGTGCGACCTTGTACCTGACGAACCTGAAAAGCCGAAAGAAATTTCAATCCACGCACTCATGTAAAGTGCGACTGCGATTTCTGCCCTAATTATAACATTTTTTAGGTAATAATCGTCAAAACCCACAAGTTTCTATATAGAATTTTGTTTTCACCCTTAAAAAATATACATTTTTTCTCATTTTTGTCGAATGAAACGGTGCGAATGTTCCAGGGATTTTATGTTCACCTCACATTCGCACCGACTTTTTCTTAGTATGAAATATATTGAAACTTGTTAATCAAACTTCTTTATATTTCAGCAACAATTGAATCCAATTAGATTCATGACTACTGAGGCAGGAGGCAGAGTTATGTTTTCACAATTATTAATCCATCCACTCATGTAGAGTGCGACCTGAAACACCAAATAAACCGACATATCCAAGCAAGATTTCAATCCACGCACTCATTTAGAGTGCGACCGGGACATCTGTAAAAGAACCCGAAAAGTTAGAATTTCAATCCACGCACTCATTTAGAGTGCGACGACCCTTTTCAACACAACGAACTATACACTGAAGATTTCAATCCACGCACTCATGTAGAGTGCGACAGCCTGTGGAGAACAGCCTGGTTCTAGTATCTGATATTTCAATCCACGCACTCATGTAGAGTGCGACGTACTTTCAGTATCAATCTGACGGCACGCTGAAGTGTATTTCAATCCACGCACTCATGTAGAGTGCGACAAACGACACCAAAGGGCGTTAAAATGGCCGTAGTATTTCAATCCACGCACTCATGTAGAGTGCGACTTTGTTGGATGATGGTATCAGCGGAACCGTTCTTATTTCAATCCACGCACTCATGTAGAGTGCGACTTAATGAGGACTACTCCAAAATTAAACACTTTGTATTTCAATCCACGCACTCATGTAGAGTGCGACCATACTTATTCATATTGTCCACGATAGGGGGTTAATTTCAATCCACGCACTCATGTAGAGTGCGACAAGGTTTATTATGAAACACTTACTTTCCCATTAGCATTTCAATCCACGCACTCATGTAGAGTGCGACTGCGATTTCTGCCCTAATTATAACATTTTTTAGGTAATGATAGCTAAAACCCTCAATTTTCTATATGGAATTTTGTTTTCACCTCTAAATAATATACATTTTTTCTCAATTTTGTCGAATAAAAAGGTGCGAATGTCCCAGGAATTTTATGTTCACCTCACATTCGCACCGAATCTTTCTTAATCCTATTTTAAAAAAACTATTACTGATGATAATCATACTTATTTCGCTGTTTCATCAACAGCTTTGAATTCATTAATAAAAAGGCTGAGACAGAGTTTTGTTTTTCACACCTATATCAAGCGCAATTGTCAATATATCTTTCAAGCTACCTTCTGATAAGAATTTTACTCCTCATACTCATATAGAGTGCGATTTGAAAAAAACATCAAGCTGAACCATCAGCTAATTTCAATCCACGCACTCGTGTAGAGTGCGACAAAATTGCAGGATTTTTAGAGGCACTGAAATTCATATTTCAAACCACGCACTCATATAGAGTGCGACGAGAGCAGAGAATTGAGTCTCTTAAACTCTTATTAATTTCAATCCACGCACTAGTATAGAGTGCGACCCATACGCCTTTACGGACATTGCAAATAGCGGTAGATTTCAATCCACGCACTCATATAGAGTGCGACTGCGATTTTCGCCCTAATTATAACATTTTTTAGGGAATAATCGTCAAAACCCTTAAGTTTCTATATAGAAGTTTGTTTTCACACCTAAAAAATGTACATTTTTTCTCATTTTTTGAATAAAACAGTGCGAATGTTCCAGGGATTTTATGTTCACCTCACATTCGCACCAAGTTTCATGAAATGACGTCGTCCATTTTAAGTCTTCCATAACCCGCATTTGTTTTAGCACCGATTCCTTCGTGTTCTAAAGCGCCTAGTAAGATGGTTTTGGCGAGTTCGAGCCATTCCGATTCTTCTGGTAGATTCTTTTTTGTTTTCAATAGAAGTTGAAAGCGGCCGTTGACCACCGTTAAGAAATGAATAGGTGTTGGTGAGTCATCGTCTCGAGGGGCTGGAACACTTCCCCCTTTGTTCATCTTATCTAGCTTGACGCTGTTGTAGTCTGAATGATGTGGTGTCATCACATCCACTTTGAATGCTTCTCCTACCGTCTCAGGCATCATGAGCGCATCATGAAATTCGATGATGCCAGCACGTTCGTTTGTTCCAAACAATGTGTTGTAATCACTACCACCTTGTTTTAGTTCAGGAAAGTTTTCACCTAATACAGAGTGGGCATAATGAGAGGCTACACCTTTTAAAGCTGTTCCTGGTAAATAAGGAACGCCGTATATCGGGTGTAATAACAATCCCGTTTCAAGTACACCCTCTCCTCCATGTCCAATGACTAACGGCGATATGGACTTGACTAAGCATGTGAGGTTCGTATCGGTATAATATCGCTCCACAAATTTTTCATACAGCAAGTGATTGTATTTTTCCCACTGTTCTTGATGCAAACTAATCACATTTTCATAAAATGACTGCTTCTTCGAGCTGTCCTTTATGATGTCCGACAATGTAGAACCATCAATCTCCCATTTGCTTTTGTTTAAGGTTAATGACAGATTCATTGGATGTCCTCCACATTCTCCGCCCCTTGTTCCACCTTTAAAATAGATTCCGCATATCTTTTTAACCAAACAGATGCATTTAAAGCTTGTCTTGATTTGATTAAGTAATCTCGATTGGAAGCTGACCAATCTCCTTGTATATCCAGTGTTTCTTTTATATCCTGAACGAATTGTTGATAAGCATTTCCTTTTTTTGATTTTGCTTCAAAAAATGTAATGGTGAGCCTTAATCCATTTGTTAAGATCATTGAGGCGAATCTGTGACAGAGTTGTCCATATTGATTTGAGAAATTCTTCTCATTCGTTTTGGCATTCATCACATGTTGATACGCTTTCTCAGCATAATGATGTTGAATGAGTTTCATGATCCCTCCCCTCCTGTCATACGCCAGGATACTCTTCCTTTACCTACGTTTGTGTTTCCACCTAATTGAAGATACATCTGTTTTTCTAGTTGATTTAAAAGTTGATGTCTAACGGATAAATTATTGCTTCCATCGACACGATCACACCACATGAGCCCATAAAATATGGCTTCTGCCGGTACATACTCTTCATACCAGAGAGCACCTTTACTAACTGTTTGGGTTTCATGATCAATTCTAATACGAGGTGTCACTTCAGAATTCATGGTGACAATGTATTGAAAAACGTCATCACTTACAATCACAAATCGTTCTATCCAAAGAGTTTGTGATTGTTTATCGTCGAATAAAAGTTTGGCCATCTGTTCAGCAAAATCGGTTAGTTGTGGAGATTTTTTCGCAGCCCCTTGAAATTCACCTAGATATAATTCGTCATTCTCTACTAATTTAGAAATCATGGTGACTAGCGTGCTCGATTCTTCGATGAGATCAGGGATATCCAGCGATACGCCTAATGCTTTTGCATCGCGGGCTAATCTTTTCAATATGAGTGGACTTGCCACATATCCAAATGTACCGTATCTACTCGCCACCGGGAATGAAAATAACCGGCCATCTGTCATGACGACTGCTCCTGCGCTTCCATCTTGATCTCCTTGTGTACCAAATACTTTTTGTACGAATGTGTCTTGTCCTTTCGCGCGATAATGTTCACGCTGCACGCCTTTGATACTGCTTCCAGGTATAATCGGCCATTCTGTTACTTTTTCTCGTTGAATGGGCATATCAATCACGCCAACTCCTTCACCCGCTCCAATATGAAGGGGGGATAAACAATGTATCCAAAACCAACGGCTTGCTTCCATCATCTCACTCCTCTTATTCATTCGGCTTCCATGTTCCCCAAAGTGCTAACCCGCAGCCATCTTCACGATCAAACGCTTCTTTGCGCCGGTTACGATCGGATACTGATTGAAGCCACATTTTTTCGGCCAGTTCTGCTGGATCTCCTTCTTCTACTGTAAAGAAGTAAACGCTACCCGCAGGGACTAAGCGGCGTATTGCTTTTTCACGCCCTTTGTCTTTATTTGCTAAACTCCATCCAGAGATAGGCTGCCAATATGGAACAGATGCCCAAACCAATTTGAGTCGTACATTTGTATCAAATAGTGGTTTTGACATGAGCTGTTCATCCAGCCATCCGGGCTGCCATCCTTTACTGAAATAAGCAGGTGTCACCAATATCATGCGAACATACGGCTTGTTTTTGAGCGATTCTTTAATAGCATCCGGACATGTCCAATCTTGTTGGTATACATGTGGCCGGTCTTCTATATGAGCCAGCCGCCGTTCACCACCGATTGGGTGAATCCCTGAGAAAGGCTTTAATTCTTCTGACTCTTCAGTAGATAAATCTATTCCTGCCTCCAGTTTAAAGTCATCTGGGAATAAGAGCGATTCAGTTGAAAATAGATGCTGATCTTTTGCTCTTTTACTGCCAGTTTCCACCTCAATTTGTGTTCGCTCCTGACGCTGTAATGCTGGAATAAATGCAGGTGGTGCATCATTTTTGAACGAATGATTTTCCTTCTGCATGTGTTGGTATTCAGTCAAGGCTTCCTTCACCTGACTCTCATCCACTGCGTCTGTCAGCCAGTTCACCATCCACTTTAGTGATACAAAAGCAGGCGGCGATTTCATTTTTTTACGAGCACCAGCTCCAATTGGCGGCCATAATGCCTCACTAAAACGGCCTGTTTTTCCTGTACCAAAAAAGCCCTGTCCTTCCGACATCATTGGCTTTGGTCTCACTTGATATATGCCATACTCATCATCAAATAACTCAAGGTCATGAGGCATTGGCACATATAAATGATCATGCCAACGATATAAAGGACCTCGCACAAGAGATTTTGCATAATAAGAAAGTGACGTCGTGTGTTTGATTGATTGTCGTTTCTTCGCTAGAGCTGTACGAAGTGTTCCTGCGACCACACTTGGCGGAACATCGTTTAGTGAACGCGCCCGTATACCTGGTACACTTTGAAATGGGCGTGCATCACGAATAAGCAACGGATCAAGCGGTTGAATGTGAAACCATCTTTCAGGCATGTCCACTTACCTCCTCTAGTTGAAGAGCAATGATCATACATTCAGCGATTGTATGTAATTCTTCTAATGCATTCTTCTTCGGTATATACTTCGCAATCAATTGATCGATCCACTCTTTCGTTTCTTGCTCTGTTTTTGCTTCCGTTTTCTTTTTGAATGCAAGACGTCTTATCTCTAGTGGAATGAGTTCATCTAAAATTGCTGGCTGTTTTTTAAATGAAGACTGTTCGTATGTTTGATACAACTCTCGTAAGCCATATGCAAAGCCAGATGTGAAATAAGACTGTTTTAACCATGTCGTCATCTCTTGGATAGAGGCCACTGGATCTATTTGAAAAGAGACTGAGATATTCATTGTGTCTCCTCCGCCTCGCTTTTGGAAATGAATCGCTAATGAATTTCGCTCTTGTTTTGCATATTGTTCAGCCTGACGTGCCATGCTTCTTACTTCTTCAAGAGGCTCAAGCATATGAACGATGGCGATGCCAATTGAAATCGAAGGAGGTGTCTCACTATGTTGATGAGCCTTCATCGTTGAAACAAATTCACTTTGTAATTTCCCAGCTGCTTCTAAGCATTGGTGCACCGGTACATAAGCCATGACATCATCTCCACCACCATAGATCAATGTACCTTCACATTTAGAAATAATCTCACTTGCCTTTAAAGCAAAAGTTGAGAGCGTTTTAGAAAATGCAATATGACTTTCTACATGCTGTATATTTCGCAGTTGGCTGCCCATCTTATCTCCATCCGCCATGAGAAAGGCATAGTAAGGTGAAGGTACTGGTGGTTTGATCGGCTGGCCGTGATGCTTGCTGTATTCACCTTTGAAATATTTTTCGAGCAGCTGTGTGATGTCATTTTTCGCTTCTGTTCGTGCTATTCCAACAAGTCCTCGTTGTTCAAGAAAATCTTCAATTCTTCTTTCATAAAAAAGCGATGCCTCACTTAAATCAATAGGGGCTACTGTTAGATTCATATTCTCAAGATATGTTTCTACATCTTTCACATATTGTGTGGCTACTTTCTTCTGTTCATTTTGTTTCAACATGTTTTGATAGGGAGCAAACGCTTTATCGCAGACTGATGGAAATGTCATACTCGGGTGCTTATGTATAGATAATCGTTTGATCACTGAAATCGCATCTAATGATTCATGTTCACCAATTCCCCATTTAGCAAGTTGCGCCACTTGCTGTGGTGTTTTTTGCTTTTGGAAAACTGATTCCCGGCCACCATCAAGTGATGATTTTGGTTCACCGAATAACGCCCCTGGCTCATTTTGTTTAAAATCTCTTAAAGTCTTCCTTGCAGCCATTAAACCTTCGACTTCTTGAAGAGCCATATGATATGGACTTGCGGACGCATTTGCCGCTTCCTCTTGAGTTTGCATCTCAGTCCACACAGCATAAAATTCTATTAAATCATCTACTTGTCGATTCCATGTGCCTATTTGAATATAAGGATCAACTATTTCTCTAACAAAGTCTGCGTATTCCTTCCATTTGTCATAGATTGCTTTTTTCACTTGTCTTGCAATGGAGGAAGGCTGTTCGTGTGAAATTCCTCCCAATATTTTGTTTGGTGCGTTGTTTGTTTTTGCAGAGGATTCGTTGAACACAGGGAAAATAAGCGTTCCACCCAGTTCTTGAAATTTCTTCGCTCCTGCTTTACTTAATTCAGATAGAAGAAAAGAGCCAAACCATAAATCACGCGTCCGCCTTGCTTGCGCAATAAATTCTTGAACAGGCCCTATCGAAAATAGCATTAATGTTTGTTTTTGTAATTCTTCTGACAAAATGTTTGCACCTCCTTGCTATGTAAAAAGGCTTGAATCGCCGATGAGTGCGTACAGCCACTCTCGTCTTGTAATGGGTTGTTTGAGTAGGTGGCTGTTGGGTAGATACTTTGTTCATCTGTCACATCGGGCAAAGGCTTTCTGTCCCCTAAAAGCGATAAAGCTTCGATCTTTGGTTGCTGCAACACCATCACCATGCCCACTGATTCCTTTTGATTAATAGCTAACGGTTTTAAGATGAGTGGTGAAGCCAAACGATCCTTTCCTTTAGGTAGGAGCGTTGTAGGATTTGGGTCTTTCCCCTTATCTTTAGGAGCAAATCGAAACTGAATAGGCAAACCAAATTGAGCTCTAGGAAATGCTTGATATTCAAATGGTTTCTCTTTTGGATATGGGGTTTCATGACCTGATTTAGCCTTACCTGTTAACAGACGAATAGTATCTGCTTCCGGCCAACAACTTCTCCCCATTTTTTTATTCGGGTTTGATCTTCTTCGAAATGTTTCATATGTCTGAATGACGGATCGCCAGCTTGAGATAATTGATGATGGAAATGCCTGTACTTTGAATTCACGACTAAGCGTCGGCCATTCTCGACTTGATGCTGGCAATTGGATGTCATATTCTAAAAGTTTTTGCTCAAACCATTTTTCCAATTGGCTTTTTGTCCTCTTGTTGTATGGTGAAAATTGCTTGCAATATAAACTGCCACACCCACGTCTCGTTCTTGACCCAAGTCCACCGAAGTTGATCCAAGCCCATAATGCTGCTTCAACTTCTTTTTTGATTAACTCAAATTGGGTTGTTTTTTTAGATAACCGGATATTTAAAGAAAATTGCGCCTTCATGAGGTATGGTGTTTGATCTTTCATATTTGAAAGAACATACCGTGGAAAAGGATGATTTTTCTTATTTAAAAATGATTTTGAATTTCTTTTCAATTCGTCTTTCTCATAATGCGTTACCACTTGAATTTGACTCGCTTGTTCTGTATGACCAAATATCTCTGCTTCTCTTTTAGATAATTCATTCGCATTTTTGCAGGCAGCTCCTCGAGTTGCACGCCACCAGAAACGAAGATGTCCACGAATTGCACTTTCTCGAATCGGTCTGTCTTGATCAATTGAGTTTGATTGGGGCCCTCCCCCAAACATTGGCGTAACTAAATGAATAGTGAGCGGCTCTTTAAAAAGTCTTTGGTCTTCATGAATGTTCGTGTCAATCGCATGTTTCACATCATGCCAATTCGTTTTGGGTTTACTAGATTCCCTTGTCATGTCGCTCTCCTTTCTTCACTTCGTTATCTGTTTCTGAAATAGCTCGGCATATGCATAGTGAGGGAAAAACATGGGATTGTTAATGAGCATCAGCAATTGATTTAATTGGAAATTTAGCGTTAACAGCTCATTGTGATCAATACGTAATTCACTGAGTTTGTTCGAAATCACTTTGTCTTTACTATCACCTTTATTTTTCTCACTATTTTCTTTCTTTTCTTCATCCTCTTGTTCCCTAGATCTTTCTGGATCATAACAATTTAATTCATTAGCCCACCATCCTAGGTGTTCACCTTCATTAGGAGCTCTTAAATGAAATACACTCTTTTGTTTCATAAGTATAAAGTCAAATGCTTTGTCTAATATTTCAAACATCTTTGAAGATGAATTTGCTGTTTGCCTTTTTAAATTACTTGCTAAAATTAAAATAGGACGTGTTCGTTTCTGTGTATCATTTTCAACCATGACAACCCCTTGGGCGGCCATCCTAGCTATTCCTTTTGTTTTCGGTACTAATTTTTTTATATTGTCAGACCAAACTTTTAAATTATCAACATCGAAATTTGAACTTTTACATTCAATAGCAACCGCAACCGCCTCAATCGGTATAAACTTCAACGAATTGTGTTGGAAGACATACGGTGTATACTGTTCATCAAATACGGCAATATCGACTTCGTTAGAATGATTTCCTTCTGAGTCAATAATGATGACACCTTGTGCTAATGAATATTTTTTAGGAATGATTTTCCGAAAAAACTCCATCCACATTACTTCTCTAGAATCCCCTGTCAGCCCACCATGATTAGAAGCAAAGTCCACTTCTTCTGATATCATGCTGTTTAATCTTTGATAATTCTCTAAGATCAGCTGCTCCACTTTACCGGTTCGCTCCGTTTCACCCAAACCAATTCCTCCTTCACCACATTACGAATGGATAAAATTTGAATCTAAATAACTACTTTTCATTTCGACTTATTTTGAGATTTTTTAAGGTTTATTTAGGAAAAAGAAGAAGAAAAAAACATGACTGCAATGAGTCATGTTTTCACTATACAAATGAACAGTATATTTGATGGCTATTTGAAAGAGGATGTTGTAAGAAGATGATCTTTAAGTTAGTCATAACCGTTTAAGACACAATCATTGAAAACCATGCGCACCTCATATATGGGTGCGACAAATACTATGAAGATTTAACAGACGAAGAAATCATTTCAATCCACGCACTCATGTAGAGTGCGACAGGTGGATGGATTGTTGATAACGTTCAAGTGAAAGATTTCAATCCACGCACTCATGTAGAGTGCGACTTCCTTTGTACTGACCGATCTTTCCAACAAAGCTATTTCAATCCACGCACTCATGTAGAGTGCGACTGCGATTTCCGCCCTAATTATAACATTTTTTAGGGAATGATAGCCAAAACCCTCAATTTCTATATGGAATTTTGTTTTCACCTCTAAATAATATACATTTTTTCTCATTTTTGTCGAATAAAAAGGTTCGAATGCCTCAGGAATTTTATGTTCACCTCACATTCGCACCGAATCTCTCTTAATCCTATTTAATTAAAAACTATTACTGATGATAATCATACTTATTTCGCTGTTTCATCAACAGCTTTGAATTCATTTAAAAACATGGACTACTGGGCCAGTCCGGGGGTGCTTGGTCTATGATGCTGCCAATTCAAATTTTCAATCCATCCACTCTTGTAGAGTGCGACGACTATGACAGCCTATATGAAAGTAAAGCGTCAATATTTCAATCCACGCACTCATGTAGAGTGCGACTGCGATTTCTGCCCTAATTGTAACATTTTTTAGGAAATGATAGGCAAAATCCACAACTTTCAATAAAGAATTTTGTTTTTCCCTTCATAAAATATACATTTTTTCTCAATTTTGTCGAATAAAAAGGTGCGAATACCCCGGGGATTTTATGTTCACCTCACATTCGCACCATCAGTTCCTCTTACAACTTCGTCATATATTCCACAATAAACTCCCAGAAGCCAGGTCCCTCCTGATAAATCAGCCAGTCCACTTTTTCGATGAGTTTGATATAGAGTTCTTGTTCGAGGTCTTCTCTTTCTTGATATGCCGTGTTTTGTAGTTTCTTTTTGATCATGGGTGTGAAGGTTTCAATGAGTTCTTCCATTTCTCCATTGGTCATTTTGTCTTCTTGCACGGACATCTCCCCCTGTTTCTTCTTTTAGTTTGTTGAGCGCTTTTTTGTGTATGTTTGAGATGTTTTGTCTTGTTTCGCCTAACTGATCGGCTATTTCTTTCATCGTTTGGCCTTCGACATAGATTTGGGTTAAGACCATTTTTTGTTTGTCTGTGAGCTGCTGATAGGCCTTGTACAACGTTTGATCTTGCAGATGCTCTCCTAGGTCTTGCTGGTTGAAGAGCACGGCTTCATACGTATCTGTTTGAACTGGGTCTTTCACTTCTTGCGTATCAGGGTGATCGAGTATGAGCGGAAAACGCTGCTGTTTCTTTTTTACTCGTTTGTCAAAGTCGACTGAAAAGATGCGGATCATTGTGGAAATATACTTGATGATGCGGATTTTTTGATAAAACTGCTTGAACTCAGAATCTAGTTTTTTCGCATTTTCTTCGTTTGGCTCTTCCATGACTTGCCTAAGCAGCTGCTGGTTTTTAGGATTGCTTAAAAATTGCTGAATGAGCGGGTGATCAACGATTTCATTCCATTTTGCTTTCAATAACAGCCGATAATCCATGTGCATCCTCCCCTTTGTTCTCTCTACTTGCATTAAGTGGACAAAAGTTAAAAAAAGTAAACTTTGTGAAACGGGTCTAATGGTTCATTTTCTCCCCCTTTGATTTCCTATTTCTTCTTTCATACCACTTATAAAGAAGACGAGCATCCGCTGGGAGGTGAGACAAATGGAGACCTTTTTTTCGGAGGAATGGCTGAAACAGCTCGGTCAGGCTGGCTTTCCTGCCATTTTGACGGTTTATTTGCTGACACGTTTTGAACGAAAGTTTGATGAATTAAGCAAGCTCATCCAACGATTGGTCGCTGTTCAAAAAAATGATGAATCAGATTGACATCTTCTTGATTCGTTTCACCTTATGAAAACGAGGGCGAAATGAAAGGCCTTTTGTCACCTCACACAATACGATGTTGAAAGGGGATTTTATCATGAGTGAAAAGCAAAATGGTGTACCACAGCCGATTCGAGGAGAAAAAGGAGCAACGGTCAAAATTCCACGTAATCTCGAGCGAGACAGACAAAACCCAGATATGCTCACGCCACCAGAAACCGATCATGGAACGGTTCCCAACATGAAATATTCTTTTTCTGATACGCACAACCGTTTAGAAAAAGGCGGCTATGCCCGCGAGGTAACGGTGCGTGAACTGCCAATTTCTAAAAGTCTTGCCTCTGTTAACATGCGGCTAAAGCCTGGTGCGATTCGCGAGCTGCACTGGCATAAGGAAGCGGAATGGGCGTACATGATTTATGGGGAAGCCCGAATTACATCGGTTGATGCAGAGGGGCGCAATTTTACAGAGGATGTGACAGAGGGTGATTTGTGGTACTTCCCTTCAGGCTTGCCGCATTCTATTCAAGCACTTGAACCGGGAGCTGAATTCTTGCTTGTGTTTGATGATGGTTCCTTCTCTGAAAATAGTACGTTCCAAGTGACTGATTGGCTTGCCCATACGCCAGAAGAAGTTGTGCTCCAAAACTTTGGAATGACAAAGGAGCAATTTGAGAAACTGCCAGAGAAAGAGAAGTATATTTTCCAAAAAGGAATTCCTGGTTCCCTTGAGTGTGACAAGGTGAAAACAGAGCAAGGAGAAGTCCCGAACTCCTTTAAATATGAGCTGTTAAAGCAAGAGCCGATTACGTCAAGCGGCGGACAAGTGTGGATTGCGGATTCTACCAATTTCAAAGCCTCTAAAACGATTGCCTCTGCTCTAGTGAAAGTTGATCCAGGTGCCATTCGTGAGCTACACTGGCACCCAAATACGGATGAATGGCAATATTTCATTTCTGGAAAGGCACGAATGACGGTCTTTGCTTCTGATGGACATGCGAGAACCTTTAACTATCAGGCGGGAGACGTTGGCTATGTGCCATTTGCGATGGGGCATTATGTAGAAAATACAGGTGACGAACCACTTTATTTCTTAGAAATCTTCAAGAGCGACCATTATGCAGATATCTCACTGAATCAGTGGCTTGCAGTCACACCGAAACAGCTTGTTCTTGATCATTTAGATCAAGGTGAAGAATTCTTGAAATTGCTTGATACTGAAAAACACCCTGTCATCGCTGCGACTAAAAAAGAGGATTAATTCCACCTTCCTGCAAAAAGGCTGTCCTTTTTGCAGGTATCTTCATGTAAAGGAGTGTTGTTTACCCATGCAGCAATCTGTTTACGCTTTATGGCAAGGGCTGAAATGGCTCATGGCGGCGTCGGCTGTCTGTTACATATTTTTGTTGTTCTGTGTGCTGTTCTTTCATTTGACGGGCGCTTTTTATCATTCGATTTTATCGCTGCTACTGTTTATGGGCATCTATGTTGTACTTGGGATCTCTTTTGAACATCTGGAACACGTGCTCATGCGGTTTGTTCGTAAGTGTCGGTCCAAAAAACGATCTATCGTTTTCTATGCCGTTTTACTTCACCTTTTGTTTATTTGGGGTGCTGTCTATGTATCAGACGAATTGGTTGACGGCATTTTGCTGACTACTTCTGAAGAAATTCTCTTTGCGCTTAGTCTTTGGCTATTTCATTTTTTGTTTGATTATGCGACGTTTTCGTTTGATAAGGAAGCTTCGTGAGGCGCTATCGTCTTTTTGTGGAGAGCGCTTGTTTGACCTGCTCCATATGATGAAGATCATGTTTAATCAAACCTGGAAAATAACTTGATAACGTCAGCTCGGTTTGACCGATCAGAAAAGGTGTAGTCCAGCGAGATGCTTCGATTTTCTTCATTTCTTGAAGCAATTCTGTTCTAACAGCAATAAATCGCCCGATCGTCTCGCTTCTCTCTTCCTTTCTTGCTCTTTCGGCTGACTGCTGATTCATTTCATGCACATCAGGTGCCTGAGGTAACGCTTTATTGTTCCAAAATTCCTTTAGGCGATCGTGTAAAATAAATTCATCCCACGGAACAAAATGTGCGATGATCTCAGCAATACTCCACTTCCCATCAGCAATAGTGCGGCGCCATTCTTCGTCTGTTACATCCGCTAGTGACAGTACCCATTCAAGGGTGTGTTCGTAGTGTTTTATCACGGTGTCTTTGTTCATATTTTGTTATCCCCTTCATGTTTTCAAAAGAAATTGGTTAGTTTCATTCTTGCGAAATCATTTATAACATATTATCATATACTTTAATTACCAAATGAAAAGGGGGGAATTGTGATACGCTGTCCTAAATGAAAAAGCTTATTTTTTTGCACTAAAATAAACCGACCGGTCTGTTTATAAAAAGGGAGGAAAAATAATGAAATCTCAAAATGTGATCATTATCGGCAGTGGTGTAGCAGGATTGGCTACTGCTTTATTTTTAAAAAAGGCTGGAATGGAAAGTACGATTTATGAAAGCAGGTCAGATGAAGAATTAGAAACAGGAGCAGGTTTTTTACTCTCTCCGAATGGGGTAAAGATTTTGGATGGAATCGGGTGTAAAAATGAAGTGATAGCAAATGCAACAGTGATAAAGAAGATCCAGCAAATAAACAGTGAAAATGAAGTAGAAGCGATCTTTCACAATTATAGTGAAAAATATTATGATGCTCCTTTACTGAACGTCATGAGAGACCAAATCATCAAATCACTTTTAAAAGAAGTTCACCGTCAAGGAATAGAAGTGAAATACAACAAAAAGTTAATCTCAATCAAACAGCAGCCTCATTCCGTTCAGGTTGTTTTTGAAGATGAAACTGAGATAACAGGTGATATTGTAATAGGAGCAGATGGAACTTTTTCGAAAACAAGAGAGGCTATTGCGTTTAATGCTAAATTAGATTATAGCGGTTTTTGGGGACTACAAGGAGTATCGTTTGTGAAGGATTTTGTATTGGATGAGACAACAAGTTATTTTTACAATGACGGAAACTTTCAATTCATTTTTGGAAAAGCGCATCCAACAAATAAAATGAATATTTTATGGCAAGCTTTCTCTCAGTGTCCTGAGAAGTTACCTACAAAACATTTTGAGAAAGCCAATAAAGAAACCATCCGTCAGTTATTATATAAACAAATGGAACATTGGAACATTCCTAAACACCTTTCTGACATCATCGATCATACAAATATGTTCTTTCCAAGAAGTATCTATGAAATTAAGGATTTTCCTGTGTGGTCAAAAGGACGTGTTGTTCTTGTAGGTGATGCGGTACATACGGCGAACCCTTTTGTTGGTCAAGGAGCATCGTATAGTCTAGAAGATGCCATGCTCATAGCAAAGATGCTAAGGGACCATGATTATCGAGATGCGTTCTATTATTATGAAAAGGATCGAAGAAAGAGGACAGAAGAATTGAATGCGCTATTTCAGCACATGAGTATTCAAAACGATATTGATAAAAAAATGAACGAATACACGATTGAATGGGATGAAGAAACTTACGTATGAGATGAAAGATAAAAAAACACCACTTATGATGAAAAGTGGTGTTTCTTGTGTTTTCTCCGTGCATAGAGGATCGCACCAATCAAACTGACGAGTGAAATCAATGCGAGAATTCTGATATAAGGCGGATAGTAGGTTAGCACAATCTCGTTTTTGCCTTTTTCTATTGGAAAACCGATAAAGGCGTAATTGGCTTGTTCAATATCAGTCTGCTGACCGTTTACCGTGAGCTCCCAGCCTTTTTCATATGGTACTGGCAGAACCATATAATTATCACCGCGCTTGTTATCATATGAAATCGTAAAACGGTTATTTTTAAGCTTTACTTGCTGGCTACCATCATCCTGTTTTTCTTTTTCATATGCTTTCTCTAGAACGCGGTACGGTTCATGATACAGCTTCAGTTGATTGAGCTCATATGTCCCTTTTGGCACTCGAATGGAGAGAAGCTTTTCCGCAGGGACCCGAATCGTCACTTCATTGACACCTGTTTTGTAGATGGATGTATTGCTTTTTCGAGATGTAACATAGTCGTCAACGGATAACTGAAACCCTTCGTTACGGTCTGTCCGCTTCACATAAAAACTCACATACACATCCCCAGCGCGAGCGATGTCATCTGGCAGTGTGATATTCATACCGCCCATATCCCCGTATACATCAAGCACGCCATGTTCGTATACAGCTTGTTCTGTATGAATACTCGTATCTTTGATTCGATCTGCTGCGCGCTCGATTTCAGTGTTACCTTTTTTGTCTAAAATCACGCCTTGCAGCATCGCATGCTCTTTATCAAGTGCTGAGGCATCCTTTAAGGATTGTTCTGAATAAACGGTGCTCGTTGTTCTTGCAAATGGCAGTGACCGAGTATTTTCATATACCTCATAATGCTCACTTTTCAAGATTGGCTTAAAATAAGCTGGTGGTGAGTAAGGCATCATGCTGTTTCTCATATAATACTTCCCGTAGGTTAGACTGTATAAATTCGCCCTGTCCCCCATTGTTGCATAACGGCTGACACTTTCCCTTCCCATATCGATTTGCAGGTCATTCCAGTAGAAATTGAGCAAATACTGATTCAATATACTTGAATACACACTCATGCCTTGGAAGCCTTCAAATAATGGGGTATTGTTTCGCACGCCATTCATCCAATCAATCCGGGCGAGCGGATCTTTTGAACGGCTTTGAATTTGCTGAATGAGCTTCATTTGTTCATGTCCAGCATATGCCTCACTATTCAGATACGTATCTGATACGCTCTTAATATTGCTTCTTTCAGATAAGTATCCCTGCTGATACACGCCTGCTGTCAGTAAGCTGATGGCAATAAGCACAGCTGAAAAGAGACGAAGGTGCTGACGTTTTTCCGCATGCATCCATAGGAAGAACAAGCTGATCACAAGCAGTCCTATACCTGTAAACACAATGACATCCATGTTTCCCTTTGCTCGTTCTGAAAGGACGACAGCGAGAAGGAACACGATCCAAGCGCCTAAGACCGCACGCTTTTTCCACTTCCACTCGATTTGTGAGAAATGCTTGATCGTGATGGCAACGACCGCTCCAACTGTAAAGGCAAGAATGTATTCAAATCTGTATTGCGGTGCTGAAAAACCATTAAACACGCTCGCCATCTTTGGACTGTAGTGAAAAACAATGAGCAGAACGCTGATCGATGTAAACATGAAAAACCACCTGTTCCGGTAAAGCGGAACGAGGAACATACAAATGAGAAAAATCACAGGTAATAAATACACCCTGCTCGTAAACAGCAGATGATCATGCAGCTCGAACCAAGGAATGGTCTGTTCATACGGCGGTCTTATATTGTTAAGAAAGCCATAAACAGACGGGATAAAAAAGGCGGCACTGATCCCAAAAGATAACAGCGTAGAGATCGCAAGTGTCCAAAATACTTTCCACCCGTGCTCCTCACTTCGCAGCTTGATCATATATCTGAAGACAAGATAGATCACTAAAAAGATAAAGTGAATATAAGCAAAGTAAAAATTGTTGATCAGCATCAGACTGCAACTCGCAATAAACCAAGCGGGCTTACCCGTTTTGAATATCCGCTCCACCCCAAGCACAAGCAGCGGGAGCCACATCATGCTGTCGGTGAAAAATTCCCAAAACGTTTGATGCCGGAAATATACAATAGATAATCCATAGATTGCGGCACCTGTCAGTGCACCCAATCTATTTTGAACCATTGAAAGAAGCACACGGTAAGCGATGAAAAGAATAAGCGTCAGCTTGATCACGCTCAGCCAAATGACGGCATTTGCCCAAAAATGGATGTCTGTTGACTGTATGAGATGGAGCGCATTCATCAGCCAGACGACAGCGACTGTCACCATAAAGACCGTCGACGTTGTGAAATAATACCCTAATTGCGTGTATGTACCGCCGCCTAGACCGAATTGATAGGAATAAAAGAAATTCCCTTTGACATATTCGTCATACAGCAGCTTTTTAAATGGGAGCATTTGCGAAATGCCATCCCCATCTCCTGTCATGTACCGGCCTTGCGTATATTCATATAAGAAAAAGGAGTGGCCTAATAATGCGAGAATGAGGCACATTCCAATGATTATCCATCTACGTTTCATCATCTAAATCCTTTCCACAAAAGATCCATTGTTCTTTGAAACAAAACAACCCAGCAAGCGATTCGTGCTTGCCGGTTATTTGACTCCACGTTATTTAAATAACTGTGTTAACACTCGGTCTTGTTCCTTTGAGCTTGTCTCTTGCTGCATGACATTTGATTCTTGGATCAAATAATGCGGCCTCTTTTTCGTTTCATAATAAATGCGGCCAATATATTCACCAATCACACCTAGACTCAAAAGCTGGACACCTCCGAGGAAAAGCACAGCCGATATTAAAGTGAAATAACCAGGTACTATCACGCCCGTTTTGACGATTTGAATAAAGGTGGCCACGATGTAAATCAAAGAGAGGAATAAGATCAGTATGCCAGTATAAAAACAAATACGCAGCGGGCGGTTGTTAAAAGAAATGACACCATCTATGCCGTAGTTAAACAACTTCTTTAATGACCATTTTGTATCACCATGCTGTCTTTCTACATTTTCATAATAGATGACCTTTTCTTCAAACCCAATCCAGCAAAAAAGCCCTTTAGAAAAACGATTTCCTTCTTTCAGCTGAAGCAATGCATCGATTGCTTGGCGCGAAATTAAGCGGAAATCTCCCACGCCATCACGCAAGTCCACTTCGACTACCTTGTTCATCACTTTATAGTACATGGATGATAAGTAAGAGCGAAGCTTGCTGTCTCCTTTACGGTTCCGTTTGGCAATGACTTGATGGTAGCCTTCTTCATATCCTCTGACGAAGTCCTGAATCAAATACGTTGGGTGCTGCAGGTCGGCGTCCATGATGATCGCAGCTACTCCCTTCGCATATTCAAGTCCTGCCAGAATAGCGGCTTCCTTCCCAAAGTTACGTGAGAAGGAAATATATTTGACCTTTGCACTTTTGCGAGAGAGCTCTCTCATATATTGAAGTGTATTGTCTTTGCTTCCATCATTCACAAAAATGATTTCAAAGTCATAATGAAAATCGCGAAACTCTTCCTCGAGTGCCTCAAAGATTCGTCTGATGTTTTCACCTTCATTGTAAGAAGGAATTATAACAGAGAGCAATTCTCGTTCCATATCGCACCTTCTCTTCACTTTTTTCACATAGTCTGATATGTTCATTATTCCTTTTTTATCAGGAAACGAAACCCTTTTTTATTATCCATAAATTACATGTCTCTTTAATCGTTCCATTATATCAAAGTTTTATTTCCAGTGATTTTCAGTAAGATGAATTTAATGTAATTTTAAGTTTAACCATTGTAAAAAGCCTGTAATTTCGATCACAGACTGGGTATTGTTTCATAAAATTGTTTACTCATTTATATATTTTCCTATTTATTGAAAAAGATGAGGGGCACTTCTTTTAATGAAGCAGCCCTTTATTCTGCTCTTGTAGATGCTCGTTTGCCTTCGATTGTTTATTTTGGAATAAATGCAGCTGCGCACCGTAGCTCTCAATCCACTCTTGGACAATCCGTTCAGTTGTTTCCTGTCCTTTATACTTGTGGCCAGCCTTTGCATAGGTCGTTTCAAAATCACTCCAAAGCAGCTCTACCCATGTACGTGCTTCGTCATATGTCAGCATATTGTTTTTTTCCATCAGTTGTTCTGTTAATCGCTCAAAGTATTGTTCCATGTCGGTTCCTCCTTCATCTAGCAGAAAGTGCCTTTTTAAAAAAACCTCTTTTTTCATATACTACCCTTACGTCTTCAAAAGACGCAAATGATTTGTATTGTTTGGAGGGAATCGATATGCGTAATAAAGCAAAAGGCTTTCCAAATCAAGTGAATCACAAATTTGAAGGCGAGCCAGGCGCCACAGATGCTTATGCGTCTAAAAGGCCGAATGGTGAGACGAATACACGTCCACAGGAACGAATGAGGGCATCAGGGAAACGCTAATTTTTCCAAAGGGAGTGCTTGAGATATGAGTTCAAATGGGAAATCGTATATGGAAGACTTTGTTCAATTAAGGACAACCGCTTACCCTCAACCATGGGCGAATGCAAAGCATTCTGCCTCTCAGGTCAACGGAGAAACGCAGCAAACGCAGCACGACATCGTACTTCAGAACAACGTCCGTAAACAACGTTCGAAGTAAAGAAAAGGACTGATCTCTCGGATCAGTCCTTTTTCGTAAGCATTGAAATTGGCAGTGCATCTTCCTTATTTGGGGCTGATACTCTGTGTCCCCACGCAAATACACCATTTAAATATTCCACGTAAAACTCTTCATCTGTATCTTTGATTTGATAAGTCGTTTTCGTTTGAATCAAGGCTGGATCTACTAAGTAGGCTTTGGCCATATCGATTTTCCGTTCTAAGACGGCATATTCATTCACAATGCCAAGCTGCTCAGCCTTTCGTGCTTTTTCAGAAAGAGAGGCTATCTCCTGCTTCAATTCGTATTCCGTAATCTCACTATAACGTTTGTCCATCTGTCATTCCCCTTTGTCTAAAACGTGATCAATTGTGTCGAGATCAAAGCCTTTTCTGAATAAAAATTGCTTCACCTTCATCCTCTTTTCAAATGATCCGTCGTATCCTACCTTTCGTTTTGCCTTCTCCATCATATAAAGGAGCGCTTCTTCTTCCTTTTCCTCTTCTTGTCCATCATAGGCTTCTTGAAGGGCTTTATCAATGATCTCAAACGAAAATCCTTTTCGCTGCAGCTGCAGCTTGATGCGCTGCTCGATCTCTTTTGCGGAACGATTTTTTTCTTTTCTCACAAGCTTCTGAACCTGCTTCACAGCTTCCTCCAGCTGTAAGTCATCAGGATATTGCGATAGTGCTTGTTCAATGTTGTCATCATCTATCCCTTTGAGCTTTAGCTCTTTTTTCAGGACGGACGGCCCTTTGCTGTTCGTTTTACGGTGGGTGCTGACATAGGCTTCCGCAAATTCAAGATCATTTACATACTTGTAATGCTTTAATTTGTGTATAATTTCACTAATGGCAGGTGCCGGGATTTCTTTTTTCGTCAAGTAATCGGTGACTTCTTTCACCGATCTCATTCGGTAGGATAAATAATCGACGGCCTGCTGAAATCCTTTTTTCACAGCATCACCGAATTGAATGTCGATGATATCGGCTTCGTCCAGCTCTTTTCCCTTTTTCAAATCGTGCTGGACGAGCACATCTAGATCCACGCTAAACGCGTACTTTTCATCAAGAAAGATGTTTACCCGCTCTGTATTGTTTTTCTGAGCGGAGATTTTTGTAATATAGGGCATCCTGTGATCACTCCTTTTTTCAAACAGTCAGGATGTTTCTTCTGATTCAAATTCGTGAAAGATATAGGTATGTATATGAGAGGAGAGATGTCAATTGAATATCGCCATCACCGGAGGAACCGGTTTTATCGGCCAGCACGTCACGAAAGTGCTCGCTGCTGAAGGACATCATCTATATATTTTAACAAGAAATCCAAAGGAATCCGAACAAAATCATTTATACTATGTGCAGTGGCTGACAGAAGGTGCTGCGCCTGAGCATGAATTGCCTGCGATTGATGTCTGGATTAACCTTGCTGGAAAATCCATTTTCACCCGCTGGACAGACAAGGCAAAAGAAGGCATCCTCTCTAGCCGTATTCAATCCACACAAGAAGTAAGGCGCATTATAGAAGCGCAGGAATCGAAACCATCTGTGCTCATTCAAGCAAGTGCTGTCGGAATTTATGGCACGTCTCAAACAGGAGATTTTACAGAGGAATCACCTCCTGCGGATACTGATTTCTTAAGTCATACATCCAAGCGTTGGGAAGCTGAGGGGCAAAAGATTGAAGCACTCGGCATTCGTACCGTCTACACACGCTTCGGCGTCGTGTTAGGAGAAAAAGGTACCTTGCCACTGATGACACTGCCATATAAACTATTTGCCGGCGGAACGATTGGCTCTGGCTCGCAATGGGTTTCATGGGTTCATGTTGAAGATGTAGCACATCTCATTGCTTATGCCATACACAATGACGACATCTCAGGTCCACTCAATGTCACATCACCGAAACCTGTTCAAATGAAACAGCTTGGACAAACGATAGCGTCTACCCTTCACCGCCCTCACTGGCTGAAGGTCCCATCCTTTGTCATTCGAACGGCACTTGGCGAAATGTCATTACTTGTTTTAGAAGGTCAGCGTGCGCTGCCAAAGAAGGCATTGCTTTCTTCTTATGACTTTTTGCATCCTGAATTAAAAGAAGCGATTTTGCATTCAAAGGAATAATTTTTGTCAAAAACACCCATCCTATTAGAAATGAGATGAGGGGGCGATTTTGATGAAGAAAAAAGAACACCAGCCAACTTCAAAGCTGAAGAAAACCCAGGAAGTCCTGTATCAGCAGGAATTCAAAAAAGCGGAAAGAGCAGCAGAAAAAAGAAACAAATAAGATGGATATTCCACTCCAACAAGCACATAACTAAAGTGATCTTGTAAAGGAGGGAAAGGCTTTGAAAAAAGACCAACACCAAAAAACCAATCACGAACTTGCAGCACAAGAGTCGGATGGCGAATATGTTGAATTTTCCAAAGAACTTGCAGATCCGAATGACGTAAAAGCAATGGCACGTATGAAAGCAGCCGACCAGCGCGCCAAAAAACAATAAGTAAAAAGCAGACCCTACAGCGGTCTGCTTTTCTTTTATTTGATTTCAGTAAGAAGACTTGATGCTTTCTGACGTGATTTTTCCTCAGGCACCTCTTCTGGATAACCAATATGAAGGATGGCAGCAAACCGCTCGTTTTCCTTTAGACCCATGTCCTGTTGAAAGCCTTTGTCGTATAAGATGCGGCCGCTCTTCCAGACCATACCGATTCCTTGATCCCAAGCAAGCAGCTGGAAGTTTTGAATGAGTGCGCTCACAGCGGCAAAATCATCATTTCTCACTACTGGGTTTTCGTCTTCCTTTAACACTACAAGTAAAAGGGCTGGAACTTTTGAAAAGTAATCTCTATATTGATTGATCTTTTCTTCCTTTGCATCTGGATTGTTGCGTTTGAAGAACGCAACGAAGCGATCAACAAATGTCGCTTTCGCTTCATCCGTCACCGCATATAGAAAGCGCCACGGCTCCGTAATTTTATGATTCGGTGCATAGACCGCATCCTCTAATAACGGCTGAAGCTGCTCAATGGTCACAGGCGTTTCTTTGAACTTCCGAATGGATCGTCTATATCTGACAGCGTCTCGTACCGTTAACGCTTCTGTTTGTTGTTTGATTTCTGGCATATGTGTCATCCTTTCAATCAATCTTAATTGAAATTGATTCTCATTCACATTATAAACATCATTTCGAACAGTTGCAAATGATGTTTCCCATCCCGTCTGCTAAAAAGTTGTTTGAGTTTTTCAAGTAATGTTACAATCATATTACGTTTTAAACAAATTTTGATAAAAAAGCCAAGATGATGAAATGATTTCAGGTATTCCCATTTTGTCTGATTCGGTTCTTTTGTCAAAAGGCTTTCAACCCATGATTGGAAGGGAGGCTTCTGGATGGAATGAAAATCAATATCGGGCAAATCATTAAGCTCTACCGGTATAAACAAAATATGACCCAATCTGAATTGGCAGAAGGAATTTGTTCTGTCTCTCATTTAAGTAAAATCGAAAATGGCTCAAAAGAGGCCAATCAAGATACGATCAATTTATTGCTTGAACGACTCGGCATCAGTCAAGAAACGCTGTCACAAAAGGCGCGTCACCTGCTGTCACTCTTGGATGAGTTTCAAATGAATATGTATTTCTATGCACTCGATCAAGCGGAACAAAATGCAGAAATGATCATTCAGCACGAGGAACAGTTCTTTTCGCTGGATTTAGGCATTCAGTATCATTTGTCCTTATTTCAATTTTATTTATTATCGGACAAGCAGCCGCTTGCCTTAAAAACACACCGCGTGCTGAAAAAATTTGAAAAAACCTTTATTGAAACGGAAAAAGAAATATTTGAATATCTAGATGGCATTCATCTCATTAAAAATGGTCAGCTTGAAGAAGGCATAAAGAAACTGGAGAGCTGCTTTTCTTATGCGTCTGTTGAACAAAGTGACCTGTATTATCACTATGCAAAAGCACTTGGAAACATGGGACATCTTGGTGATGCGCTTGAAGCAACCCATCAAGCGATGGATTTATATAGACAAAAGAACAATTTCAAACGGATCATTCACTGCACACTCATTCATGGCGTGATCTCACTGGAACTAAAAGCCTTTCAAACGGCAAAGAAATATTTAAAAGAAGTGATTTTGCACACATCCCTTTATCCTGATGCCTATATTAAAATGACCGCATATTTTTATTATGGTGTACTCTTAAAACGGGAAGGTGATTTCTCTTCAGCTGTGCCTTATTTACTAGATTCACTCAATTACTTTAATCAAGAACAGATAGAAGACCGTTACTGTGAAACTCTGTATGAAATCGCGACATTATATGCTGAATACGACCGCAAAAAGGCACTTCCTTACATACATGAGCTGTTAAAACAGCCTCGTATTCAGCCAAACTGTTTATATATGATCAAAATCTATAAATTGATGATTGAGGAAAACCCTCTTGATTTGAAAACCTATTTGATCGAAGCAGCCCTTCCTTACTTTAAACATAATGAGCTGCACAGTGAGTACTTGTTTGCTCTAAGAACCTTGCTTTCCTATGCGGCTTCTGAGCTTGACGAACGTACCTATATGTCCTACACGAAAACGCTGCTTCATCATCTTGCATCATATGTCCCCTATTACAAAAAAGCATGACCTTCTGCCGATCGAAGGTCATGCTTTTCCTATTCATTAAATGGTCTTCTGTTGATCTGTATCAGGACGGGTGACTTGTTTGACTGAATGAACATACCGTTTTCTCGCAAAGTAATCGTACGCATGCTGCCCAAAGCCTAACCAAATGCTGAGCACGATGAATGGGATCGTTCCCCATAATGCAGGGATATTGCAAGCAATTTTCAGCAATGTATAGATCCCCGAATTTTTTTGGTTTTTGGCTAAGGAAATTGACACGATTCGCTTTTCTGCCTTTTCTTCACTTATTTTGTTCAGTTTGAGCAGCTGCGAGTGTCGAAAGGATTCAAAATGAATACGGTTCTTCCAATCGAGAGCTTTCAACAAGTCTATCGCTTTTGCACATGAAGGACTTTGCCCGTCATAAAACACAAGCAGCCTAAGTGATTTGATGGAACGCTGTTCTCTTTTTTTCGATTCAGCGAGCTTCTTTTTTTCTTGATCGAGATAAATGATTTTTTTCATAGATTGATCGCCAGCCCTTTTCCGTCATTTGTTTTTTAGTTCGTTCAAAGGAGATTACAACTAGATTACTATAGTTGCTGGGCCTCTTGTATTGGGAAAAAGCAAACCAACGTGCGTTATATGAGCCTTTAGATAAGGGCAAAATTGAGGTTTTCATGGCACATATGAGGTTTTTCAACTAAAAATGGTTGGGAAAATCGTGATGCGTTGCGGTTTTCTGCGGTTTTTTGTAGAATTCTGCGGTTTTTCTACATCTTTATGCGGTGTTTTGTAGGTGAAACGCAAAAACAAGATAAAAAAAGACTACTTCCCGTTGCGGCGAAGTAGTCTTTTGGTTTATATTTTTTCCAAAACTTCTACTATTTCTTTCTCAATATCTTTCCATAAGTAACGATCTGTCGTATAGTGATGTGCGGCTTCTTTCGCAAATACTTGAAAAGCTTCCTCAAAATCAGGAGCATCCTTGTCTGGTTTTTTCTCATCAACAAAGCGCTGTGCTTCTGTTGAGCGTGGTCCCCATTTTCCTACTTCATTCCCGTCTTGATCAATGATCACGATAATCGGAATCGATCTTGCGGTTCCGTTCGTTAAATACTGATCCATCAGGTCTAGATGCTCGTCCCGAATGAAATAGCGCGCTTCAATGAGTGCTTCACTTGCAATACGCATGAAAATTGGTACATTGACCATCGCATCTCCGCACCAATCCGCTGTGATGACAAGCGCTCTGAGCTTTTTCTTTTGCAGCTTTTGAAGCAGCTCTTTTTCTTTTTGATGAATTGCGTACTGGTTGTACACCGTGAGTAGATTTTCTCGGTTTTTCTCCATGTTGTGTACATATGTACGTTCAGTTAATCCCTTTGCAAACCATTCATTTAATGTCATATTTACATCCCCCTTACTCTTCAACTTTACCACTTTTGCTATTCTTTTGTCTAAAAAAACCTTCACCTAGTGAAAGGTAAAGGTTTTTGATCTATGGACGCCGGTTGCGATTTGGGTCCATCCCTATCAGCTTGGTGACAAGCACCATTGTGACAGGTAAAGATGTATTCTTTTTATACGCTAAATATTTTCCGCGCCATTCAGGTTTATATTTCTGTTTAAACGAGCGTAATCCACTGAAGCTGTACATAAATCTGACGTTGTTGAAAATAACACTCGCCAAACGCTCCGTAAGAAAGGACTGATGAAATGTTCCTACATTTGATAAAGGCGCCATTCCCATGTTAAAGGATTTGTAGCCTTTTTCTTTCGCCCATTGAAAAAGGTGGATAAACAGCGCATCCATCATCCCGTTCGGTGCATCATGCATATGACGCATAAGGTCGATCGATATCTCCCCTTCTTGATACATCGGCATTAATGACACAAAAGAAATGATCTCCCCATGTTCATCCTTCAGTATCGCAATTGGTGCTTTTTGAAGATAATCTTCTTGAAAATAGCCGAGCGAAAACCCTTTTTCTTTTTTCTTTCCAAGCCAGCTATCAGAAATCTGTTTTAAGGTTGAGATCAGCTCATCTGAAAAAGGAGGTTCCAGCATGTCAAACGTATAGCCTTCTCGTTCAAACTTATTGGCCACAGCCCGTAAATTTGATTTTTTCTTACCGGAGAGAGAGAACGTTTCTAAATCGACCATGGCTTCTTCTCCAAGCTTAAAGAAATGAAAGCCTAAGTCATGGTAGAGCGCCATCCCTTCCCGTTCTACTTGATAAAAAGCGACCCGATAGCCTGCTTTTTCTGTCTGCTGTAAAAACTCTTCAAGCACAAGTGGATAGGATGCTTTACGTCCTGAGGGATCTCCGAGCACAATGACGCAGCGGCCAATACGTCCAAATTGAAGCATCGCCTCTCCATCACTTGAGAAAAATAATTTTTTATCGCCTAAAAAGCCAAGATGACTAAGGGCATTGCCGCCCTTTTCTTCTAAAAATGTTTTTAGTTTTTCCTCATCTGCTTTTTCTCCAATCGGAAATGCTTTCTTATTAAAAATCAATTTACTAATGAAGAAGAAAAGCGGTACACCGATAAGTGCAATCATGCTTGTCATCGTGATGTGCCGTTCATTATGCACGAGGTAATCCTTACTCAAGAAATGCCCGATTTTGGTCCAAATAAAGTTGCCGATGACGTTATAGTTAAACAGCACGAGTAAATAACCAGCGGCAGCCGCTACAAACTGATACAACGAATAAGGAGCCTGCTGCTTCACAAATTGATTTCGAAGAGAGAAAAAGACAGCCATGATGACTGGCAGTATAAAGATGAGACTCAGGTTAAAGCCTTTTAACAAAGTAAACACAAAGCCGCCTGCTAGTGCGATCATCGTCAGCACGTATGATCTTTTCGTTCGTTTGTACACTTCAATGGACAAAACCATCAGGATAATGCCGAACATTAAAGAAAGACCATTAAATCCTGATAACAAAAAGCGTGGGATGTTCGTAATTACGCCTAATCGATCGACAGGAAGGACAACAGACGCCATAATGAGCAAGCCGCTTCCGAAGGTTAAAATTGATAATGATCCGTACAGTAAACGGATTAATAAAGCACGGTGCAGCACAATTAAGACGTTCGTTGTTTCTACGGCTGGTGCCATTCTGGGATTGCCTTCAAGACGTCTAAGCGTCGTTCCCGTTAAATCATAAGCAGCTAGACAAAGCCCAAGGATAAACGGGAAGATCGAGTACACGAAGCGGTACAAAACGAGCGCCGTCAGCACCATCTCTTTATCAAACCCAATGTACTGCATACTCAATAAAAAGATGAGGTCAAACGAACCAAAACCGCCCGGAACCATACTGATTAAACCGCCAATTGACGCAATCGCAAATACACCTAATACAATCCGGACATCGACATTCATCCCCATAGAGACGACAGCCATGTACATGACAAGACCAGCTGCGAGCCATTCTAAAAACGATGCACCAATATAAGCGTAAATCGGATGCTTCAGTCCGCTTTCACCGCTCTCAATTGAGCTTTTCCGTATGGACGCCATAATGATGTAAATAGGCACAATACAAGCAAAGATGATCACAAAAGCCCACAGCCACGGCTCTTGGCTGATAATACTTTCAACAGGAAGCACCCTCACCAAGATCAGATCGCTGAAAATAGATAACCCCAAAAGGACCGAGGAAGTCAAAAGGGCAATGCCTTTGAGCAGTTTTTTCGTATCGGTTATGTACTCCTTATATAGAAGTGTTCTAAGCCCTGCTCCTGATAGACCGCCGAACCCAAGGACACTGTTAAAGGAGTTCGCAATCCAAGAAATGCGAATCGTTTTCCAGCCGCTGATGGGCATATTCAGGCTTTTTCGTAAAATAAAATCATATAAGGACATCGATAACACTGCAACCAGTCCAAGAAAGACAAGAATAAACAAGTCCATTCGATTCAAGCTGTCAATGATATAGAACGTTTTTTTAATGGAAAGGCCGCTCAGTTCCTTCTTGGCGACAAATATTAAGACAAGGATAATCACGATCGGAAAAAGCATTTTTAAGATCGTCATACCCGTTTTTTTGTTCCACATGTTTTTCCCAACTTTCTAAGTTGCTTCATTTATTTCGACTGAACATTATTATACAACAAATACCACTTGATTCATGCAGTTTAACATTCAAAAGCTTGACGAACCTTTCAATTAGAAGTAAAAATCAGTAATATAGAGAAAAGAGCCGCTTAAAGGAAGTGAACAAGCGTGGAATACAATATTCATGACACCACAGTATTAAAAGAAGAGATTCTATCTCCAGAGGAAAAAAAGACATGGGTGCTTTATATGAAAGTACTCACAGCTGCAGGTCTTGGAGATGTGTCAGAATGGATGAAGCTCGATATGAGTATGCCTCAAATGAAGGTACTCATGCTGCTCAATAACCATGGCTCTCTCAAGGTATCCGAAATCGCTGAAAAAATGGGCGCTTCTTTGTCCAATATGACAGGTCTGCTTGATCGGTTAGAACAGTCTCATTTTGTTGAACGAAAGCACTCTGAGCGTGACCGGAGAATCATTGTCGTCGAACTAACTGAGGAAGCGAAAAATATTTTCAGAAGCATTTATCAAAAAGGACACGAAAAAATCAAAAACTCCCTGCAACGGCTTAATGACGAGGAAAAAGAAAAAGTCAACGAAGGGCTGGCTATTTTAGAAAAAGCACTGCGTCCTGAACGCGGCTAAACATGAAAAGGAAAAAAGACGGTCACTTGAGATCCGTCTTTTTTAGTTCTTCTTCTACTTGTTTATCTGAGAGGATGAAGGTTTTTTGAAGAACGACTCTGTCATCCCATAAAAGATAGGCTAAACCGATGATGAGAAATAGAATGCTGATCCACGTACCGCCAGGGAGCAGCTGTTCAAGTTCCTCAATCGTTCTTTCTGAGCCTAAGCTGTTACTATAGCGTATCTCAAAAAGCACATATTTCGCTAAATAAAACAATGCCGCCATACAAATAAACATGGCGCCGACAATTCTTCTACCAGACATGCGTTTACTCCTTTAATTCCACTGATTTCTTTTGATTAATTCCGTGATATGGGCAAGATGATGCTTTGAGTGCCAGACGTACATACCTGTTGCATCATATAAGGACACCGTTTGTTGATCGGCTGGGTGATAATAAGAAGCGTTGAAGTCTTCCTCTGACATTCCCCGCAGTAAAGTGACCCACCTGCGATGCAGACTGCTGATTAAGGGCAGTGATAGGCTGATGGGCGCTTTGCTGTCTGGAAGCTCGGCGAATCCCGCCTGATCATATGGACGTATGTGCGGTGTTTCTTCTGTGAGCGCAAGCTTGAATCGTAAGTATGCATTCAGATGACTGTCTGCTACATGATGAATAAGCTGACGGACGGTCCATCCTCCAGGCCGATAAGGTGTATCCAGCTGAGCATCTGTCAATTGATTGGTGACCGTTTCATATTCTTGGGGAATCTCAGCCAACCGATCAATCCATGACTCTAGCTGTTCCTTTGTTTTATTTTCAACCGGTTCATATAAGCCAATCGGATATTGTAATGACGTCATACCCTCTCCCCTTTCTCAAATCCTTCTAGTACAAATTTACCAATCATCTTTCCTTGTTCAAGGGTTTGATGTGCCTGCTTCAAGTTAGCAGCATTGATCGGACTGAGAACCTTTGTTAAGGTATGCGTTATTTTTCCCTGCTCAAATAACTCACCCGCCTCTGTCAAAAGCTCATGCTGTTTGATCATGTCCGCTGTTTCATACATAGGGCGTGTGAACATGAATTCCCATACAAATGCCGCACTTTTATTTTTGAGTAATTGAATGTCTAGGTTGTGCTGGTTTTCGACAATGGTACAGATCGTTCCTTGCGGTTTTATGGCTTCTGCCATCCCTTTGAAATGTCCGTCTGTATCATTTAGGCATAAAATGAAATCCACTTCGCCTATTTCTTTTTCCTGAAGCTGCGCAAGAAGCGGCTCATGATGATCAATGATATGATCAGCACCTAATGACAGACACCACTCTCTTGTTTCAGGTCTCGATGCAGTGGCGATCACAGTGGCATTTGCTAATTTGGCTAGTTGTATGGCAATAGAACCTACTCCGCCTGCACCGCCGATGATGAGCAGTGTTGCCCCTTCTGCATTTCGTTTCATATGCATCCGGTCAAATAAAGCCTCATAAGCCGTAATTGTTGTAAGGGGCATTGCGGCTGCTTCTGCAAAGGATAGATTGGCAGGCTTTTTTGCCACAATCCGTTCATCCACAAGCTGATACTCACTATTTGAGCCTTGACGCGTGATATCCCCCGCATAGTATACGTGATCACCTGGCTGAAATAATGTACACGCTTCGCCGACTTCAACAACTGTACCGCTTGCATCATAGCCAAGAATTTTCAGTTTTTCTTCCTTCTGATCCTTCGGTGATCTCACCTTCGTATCAACTGGATTCACTGACACAGCTTCAATCTTCACCAGTATATCCCTGCCCGTTGCTTTAGGCTTTTCTACTTCCTGGTCCATCAAGCTTTGCTCATGCTCGATCGGTAAGTACTCCAATAGTCCAACAGCTTTCACTCGCTTGCACTCCCTTTCTCTATGCTTCTTTTCCACATTTTATCATAATTTTCTGATGTTTATGGGTAATCAAACGAGTGAATGCACATTAAGAACTTTTCAAAGCCTTTCTCTCCCTTGCTATATAAGAAGGGCGTGCCTTTTGCAATGAAGGAACATAGGAAAACCAGCTTGTGGATTTAAAGAATAGCTGAACGTAATAAAACTGGATGTGCTGAAGAGAAAAGAGCATGAATAGAAAAATAGCTAGTAAAAGAGTTAGGTGATCAGCTGCTCCATGTATCCATTCCGTGATAAAGAAAACAACAAAACCGATCATGATCAACTGTTCCAGCCTTTGCATGAGCTGGGTCAAGACATGTCCTCGTTTCGATAGATCACCAGACTGGCGCTTCCTGATCTTTCTCGATTTATAAAACCAAATGGTACATTCTACTAAGTTATGAGTCATAAAAAGAGCGATGAGGGCGATCAATAAAGGTGATGGGGTATAAAGGACTTGTGCAACGAATGGAAACACTAAAAAATAACATGCAATACATGCGTGTCTCACTGATAAGAGAAATAGTTCTTTTTCTATGTATGGTTTCATCTGTTTCACCTCCATATGTACTACGTCTGCTCTGCCAAAAAGTTCCCTCTGCTTATCAAAAAAGGATGCCAAAAAGGCATCCTTCCTGAATCATATTTAAAATGCAGCGCTTAGTACGACAGGTCCTTGCGGCAGCTTGTTATCCTTTTTTGGTTCAAGGGTGACTGCCACGGTATCCCATGATTCGCTTGCTTCTTTTTCAGATAACGCATAGGTGACGGTTCCTTCTCCTTTGTTATCTGTTTTAAAGGCACCAGCTGGTACCGGCTGATCTCCTTTAATGAGCCACACTTGATAAACAGCAGATGAATCAAGCTGATCCTTTAATCCGTCTGCACTCACAACCAGCTCTTTTTTGCCGTTATGCTCAATCACTGAAAAAGCACCCGTTGTTTTTGGTGATGCGGCTGATGCCAGTGATTTTGTCGCAACAACTCTGACAGGTTCTTCCGCCTGTTCTTTTCCATTCGATAAGAAATACACGTTTCCAGCTGCTGAAATGAGAAGCAGTGCAGCAACGAGAGGCAATAGCCACTGGTTTCGTTTCTTTTGAAGTGGTTTCATCTCGTTTGGTTCACGTGCTGCCTTGAGGTCTTTTCTATGGCTATTCTTTTCTTCGACTGTCTCTTCTTCAAACACCTGGGATAAAATACGGTCTTTCATCCCTGCCGGAGGTGTTTGGTCACCTGCTAGAAATGGAATGTCAGACATGAGCGATGTCAATTCTTCAAGCTCTTCTTTGCAAGCTGAGCAGTGCTTGAGATGCTCTTCAAATTGTGCTTTTTCCTCTCCTTGGATATGCCCGTTGAAATAATCAATCACTTGATGTTTACACTGAGTCATGCCTCTTCCTCCTTTCCTCCGCGAGACAGTCTCGTCCGTAAGTGTTTCAATGACAATCGAACTCTTCCCTTCACCGTTCCAATCGGGATGCCTAGCTTTTCAGCAATGCTTTTTTGTGTCATTCCTTTAAAATAGACATCTTCTATGATGGTTTGCTGTTCTTTTGACAATGTAGATACTGCTTCACGTATGATTTGTTTTTCCTCGTTCCATTCGACTTCCTTTGATACATCTTCTTGATGATCGGCTAAATATTCAATATGCTCATCTTCTAGTGCCGTTTCGTTCCGGTGCTTTCTTAGAAGATCAATGGCCGTGTTGCGTGACATCATGAATAACCACGAGGAGAATTTCCCTTTATCCGTATGGTATTCTCCTATGCCGCGCCAGAGCTTGATAAAGACTTCTTGAAGCACTTCCTCCGCAAGCTCACGGCTTCCAGTCATTTTATAAATAAACGAATATAACACACGTTCATAACGATCATACAGCACTTCAAGCGAAGGCTTGTGACGATCAAATTTGATCTTGTGATACAGCTCAGAATCTTTCAGTGTATCCATGGTCATCTCCTTCCTTTTTCATGAGAAAGAGCATGCTGCATTCATCATGAAATCCTTCACGTATTGCTTATCACTCGATTTGCTGAAATAAGCCTACTTTGTACTTTACTCTTTTTTCAAGGAGAAAAAAAGAGCGCCGAAAAAGGAAATGTGCTCCTCATGAGAATGTACTTACTGTACGAAAAGCAAGGCCATTTGGATCACTTATATCTAAAAAGTCAAGAATCCATGTGTTTCCATTCTCTGTTCAGTTGATTTTAGCAGACTCTCATGTCCCTCACAATGGAAATGAAGTAGAACGCATTTTTTCAACATGTCATAATAGAAGGTAACGAAATGAATTGGAGTGTCCTTACATGATCTTGACGATCGTTCTTTTTTTATTAGCAGGAATAGCAGAAATTGGCGGCGGCTATCTTGTGTGGCTTTGGCTGCGTGAAGCAAAACCTATCAGCTTCGGGATCGCCGGCAGCCTCATCCTCGTCGCTTATGGGGTCATCCCTACCTTCCAGCAGTTCCCGACTTTCGGACGGGTTTATGCGGCTTATGGCGGTGTGTTTGTGGTTCTTGCTGTGTTTTGGGGCTGGTGGGTCGATCGAAAAACGCCTGATCTCTATGACTGGATGGGTGCTTTGATCTGTTTAGCCGGGGTCAGTGTGATGTTATTTGCGCCCCGCAGTTAATTGTCTCATGTCTACAAAACAAAAAGGGCTAAAATAAGGTTATTTTAGCCCTTTTTCTTCTTTTTTAGCGCAAAGTTTACATTGTAAATTGTGTTTCGTATAACCGGCGGTACAGACCGTTCATTTTGAGTAACTCTTCATGCTTTCCTTGCTCTTTTACGCCTTCATTTGTGAGAACGATAATGCGGTCAGCATGCTGTATTGTCGCTAAACGATGCGCAATAATAAAGGTCGTTCGTCCCTGAGCCAGCTCTTCTAGTGATGCTTGGATAAAAGACTCTGTCTCGGTATCAAGCGAAGAGGTCGCCTCATCTAAAATGAAAATCGGCGGATTTTTTAAGAAAATACGTGCTATGGAGATACGCTGCTTTTGTCCGCCAGATAACATCATCCCGCGCTCACCGATGACCGTATCAAGCCCTTTTGGCAAACTATTGACTAAATCCATCAGCTGAGCCTTCTCTACTGCCTGCCAAACTTCCTCTTCCGATGCATCCAGTTTTCCGTATAGGATGTTTTCACGTATCGTTCCATGAAATAAATAAATCTCTTGCTGCACGACACCAATTTGAGAACGCAGCGATGCAAGTGTCATCTTTCTCGTTTCTATGCCATCAATTGTAATGCTCCCCTCCTGCCATTCATAAAAACGGGGAATCAGACTGCAAAGGGTCGATTTCCCAGCACCAGATGGGCCGACAATGGCAATTTTCTCTCCCTGTTTGACCTCTAGATTGATGTCATGCAGCACCGGTTTGTTTGATTCATATTGAAAAGAAACGTGGTCAAAAATGATATTTCCTTTTAACTGCTGGACTTCGATTGCATCCTCATCATCCTTTTCATCTGGTGTTTGATCGATGAGTGATGCGAATCGTTTAAAGCCGGCTGCACCTTTTGGATACATTTCAATAACTGCATTAATTTGTTGAATTGGTCCTAAGAAAATACCTGTTAATAGGACGAATGAAACAAATTCGCCATACGTCATATTTTTTTGCAATACAAACCATGCACCACACACGAGGCCAAATACTGTGACGCTTTTAATGAGGAAATGACTCACTGCTGTATGAACTGCCATCATTTGATACGTTGTCAGTTTTGTTTTTCTAAACTCCTCGTTATGCTCGATAAAACGATCCATTTCATGTGACTCATTTCCGAATGCTTTCACCACACGAATGCCGCTAATATTGTTTTCCACTCGTGAATGGAATTGTCCAATGCTTGAAAACATTTTATCAAAAGCAGCAGACATTTTTTTCGTAAAGTAGACGGATAATCCGATCAAGAATGGAACGACAATAAATGTAAGAACCGCAAGCTGCCAGTTAATCGATAGCATGAGGCCAAATGCGCCCGTTAATGTCATAATGGCAATAAATAAATCCTCTGGGCCGTGATGTGCCATCTCTCCAATATCCATCAAGTCATTGGTCATACGAGAAACGAGCTTGCCTGTTTTCTTTTGGTCAAAGAAGCGGAAGGACATTCTCTGTACATGAGAGAATAGCTGGTTCCTCATATCAGTCTCAATATTGATGCCCAGCTTATGGCCAAAATAGGTCACAACGTAATGCATGGTGGAACTGATAACGTATAAAACGAGCAGCAAACTGCCCCAGAACCAAATGGCTTCCCAATTACCATTTGGCAGTAAATCGTCCATCACTTTACTGATGGCTAGTGGAAAGGATAGTTCGAGTAAGGCTGCCAGTACCGCACAGGAAAAATCTAATATAAATAGTCCCATATAGGGTTTGTAGTATGAAAAAAAGCGTTTGAACAATTGACAGACCTCCTACTGATGAGATAAATCTGTCAATATATCAGCAAATTTTTCAGCTTGATTCATGACTGCAATTGGATCATAAGGCCAAAAGAATTCTGCATCCAGTTGATAGGTTTGCTCCTTTTTGACAGCTTTTAAACTCTTCCAAATGGAATTATTTTTATCAAATGTCCCGCCATTTGATTCATCAATGAATATATAATCTCCTGCATATTTCGGAAGGGTTTCATAGGAGAGTACTTCGTAGCCTGTTTTACTGTTTAAAATTGTATCTTCGACCTCTTTCGGTGGGTTCATTTTCAGTTGTTGATAGAGCGCTTGTCCACCTCGGTAAATTCCGTTCCCATACACATACACATCATTTTTAAATGCGCCCATGATGGACACTGTTTCATTCTCTTTTAATGCAGACTTCACTTTTTTTCGAGCTGTTTCAATTCGTTGATCAAAGGAGGCGAGAAATGCCTTTCCTTCCTCTTCTTTGTTTAACACTTTAGCCAAAGTCGTGATTTCTTCATGTGCATCTTTGAATGAACTGTAAGGATATACGAGTGTTGGCGCTATTTTTTTATACACATCATAGACTTTTTCGTCCTGTACTGCTGTGATAATCAGATCAGGCTTTAAGCTAAGTACTTTTTCAGCTGAACGTTCGTCACTAATGTCCTCTATACCTTTGATCTTGTCCTTCAAGTGTACATTCTTTAAATCTTGTGTTGTTGCACCTACTGGATGAACATCCAATGCAATGGCACTGCCTAAATATCCATCTATGAGAATACGTTTTGGATTTGCTGGAATGTCGATTTTTCCTTTTACTGTCTCAATGGTTTTCGTTTGTTCCTTTGTTTCTGCCGTTTTGGCTTGTTCTTTATGACCACAGGCTGACAATATCAGCATGAGGATGACAGCACATATCCAATATGTCTTTTTCATATGAGTATTCCTCCTTCATTCCCTGATATAAATGAGAATAGTTATCAATTACTAGTCTCATGTATTCTAACAACCTCATACGAAATGGTCTATGGAGGATTCTCGCAACTTACATATGGACAATTGTTGGATCGGCTGCCTGAGTTAATTGGGAGACAAATCGGTTCATTAAATGAATCACCCGCTCCCCCTCATCAAATCGAAACTCCTCTAGCTTTAGTGGATAGAAGGTTCCGTTTTTCACAGCAGATAATTGACGAAGAACATCGCTTTCCTCCAGCCGCTGATCCATTTGTTCATACCACCCATGTTCAACACTTACAATAAAAAACATGTGATCCGCCTCGAATTCTCTTAGCCTCTCTAAAGGAATGACTGTATGTTGATTAGGGAGAAGAACTTCTTCTAGAATCGTCTTCGGAGGCTTTAAGTCAAGCGTTTCATAAAGGTAGAAGGCGCCTCTAGCATCATAGGACCACATATACACTTTGTCATGTCCTCTCATTTCATAAATCGCCACTGTCTCTCCTTTTTCCCTAAAGGAAGATAGATCATTTCTTGCCTTTTGACTCACATGTTTGAAGCGTTTCACCCAATCATCTGCCTCTTTCTCTCTTCCTAACAGGCGGCCTGTAGATAAGACTTCTTGTAACACATGACCACCGCCATATGGCAAAACAAGGACAGGGGCAATCCGCTCCAAGCGCTTGATCAACTCAGGCTTCGAATAAAAATAGTTAGGAATGATGATTAAATCTAGTTGAAGTGATTTAAAAACGTCATCAGGCGTGTCTTCATCTATGACCAGCGCACCGGCCAGCTGATCTTTGAGTATATCTGAATGAAGAAAGGTTTCTTTGTCAATGCAGACAGGGCGAATGCCTAGCGCGACCAATGTTCCGACAAATTGAAAAGCAGCAATCCGCTCTGGTCTTCGATTGTTTCGGAACTGACTAGGGGTCCTTCCTGTCTTCCGCCTGAAGATCCTGCTGAAATATAAACTGTCTGTATAGCCCACTTGCCGCGCAATCATTTGAATTTGATCATCTGTTTGCAGAAGACGTTTTTTTGCTTCATCCATTCGAATTTGGGCAATATAGTCCGTCACACTTAGTCCCATACTTTGTTTGAAAAAGGTCGAAAAATAGCTCTCATGAAAACCCATCTTATGGGCTAAGTCTTTTCTCGTTAGCTTTTTTTCATAATGCTGCGCCATATACTGCAAAATCATTTCAATAGAATAATGGACCTTCTCAGTGTATGGCTTGGATTGACGGTGAAAGATGTGCATGATGTCCTCCAGCCCTTTCACCTGTTCTTGGGTGCTTTGACTCGTCTTCATTTGTTTGATGCAGGAAAAAAGCATGGCAGAGCCTTTGACCATCGATCCATTATCCGGGAGATCGTCATAATTCATCTTATAGACCAATTCATTTTGCGCATCATTTGCCAGGGTAAATTGGTTAAAGGTGATTGTGTGAATTGACACCTCCTCGCTTGATAAAGATTGGAGCATGACGTTTATACCTGAGCGAATCAATATACTGTCTTTTGCGTTTAGCTGATATTGTAATCCTTCCATTTCAATTCTCACAGATCCATCGCAAGTCAAGAACATAGGGGAAGATGTTTGCCAGGAGACTGTTTGTTTGACAGAAAGAGATCGCTCTCTACTTTCTTTCATGCGCAGAATGGTATGAGTACGGGTTGTCATTTTCTCTTTCTCCTTCCATATAAAAAAAGTGCTAAAATTTTAGCACTTCAATGGTTGACTGGATGTTCCTGTTCATTAACGAGCGCCAGCCGTTTGCAATTCTTTGTTTTTCTCTTTAAAGCGTTCGTTATGAGAAGAAACATACGCCACTTTTTCGGCTTCTGGCTCGATATACAGCTTTGCGCTATTGAGCGCATTGACTCCGTCAACAAATGTCCCAGCAATTAAGCGGACCTTGCTTTTATGTGTACATAAATCGCCTACCGCATAGACGCCCGGTAAATTGGTTTCCATTTTTTCATTGACCTCGATTAGTCCCCATTCACCTTGCTTGAGTCCCCATTCTGATAGCACGCTTAAATCGCCTTTCATACCGTGGTTGACGATGACAGCGTCCGTTTCTATTCGTTCGATTTCACCTGTCTCTAAATGTTGAATAGTGACAGCATCAATTTTGTCACCTTGCCCATGAAGTTCCGTCAGTTCATGTGGGGTTAAAATTCGTGTGCAAGATGCTTTCATGTTGGCGACGTTTTTCTCATGTCCGCCAAACATGTCACGGCGATGCACGACGGTGACACTTTCAGCAATTGGAACAAGGGCATTTGCCCAGTCAACCGCAGAATCGCCGCCTCCAGAGATGACCACTCGCTTTCCTGCAAATGTCTTAAGCTCCTGCACTGTGTAATAAAGGTTTGTCACTTCATAACGGTCTGCATGCTCGATTTCAAGTTTCCGCTGAACAGGAATACCGTGGCCCATTGCTAAAATGAGGGTCTTCGTCAAATGGCGATCACCATTCTCAGCTGTCAGCAAAATGTTCTGATGTTTATCGCGCTCGAATGACGTGATTTTTTGATTCAGTGCAATCTCTGGTTCAAATGTTTTCGCCTGTGTTTCCAGCTGCTGAATCAACTGTTCACCTCTTGTTGGCGGCAAACCGCCTACATCCCAAATGACCTTTTCAGGATACAGTAGGATTTTCCCGCCAAGGCTTTCGTTATACTCAAGTACCTTCGTCTTTAAATCCCGCATCCCACTATAAAAGGCGGTGTACATTCCTGCTGGACCGCCGCCAATAATGGTGACGTCAAACAATTCAAGTTGTTCTGTCATTTGAGTCCCTCCAGTTTTTCATCGATTGATCTATTTATAAGTGATATTGATTCTCATTATCATATGTACCTATTGTAGTCTACTCTGGTGAAGGGAATCAATAGCTTTCTGCAAAAAAGAACAGGACGAGCGCTTTCTCGTCCTGTCCTCCATCACACAATCGTTAATCCAAGGTCTTTTAATTCCAGCGAAACAAGTCTTGCAATCGCATCTGCTCCTTCTTTTGTAAAGTGCGTGCGATCCTCTATGCCTGTTGACAGCATAAAGTAAGAAGTCGTTTTCTCTATGCCGGAAATTTGATAAAACTGAAGGCTTGCCGTATTTAAATCTACAAGAAGGACTTCTTCTTCATCAGCTAGTTCTTTCATAGCGGCACAGTAATCAGGGAAATCATTGATATATTCTCCGTCTTTTTCATGAAAGCGGCCAACTGGCGTTAATAAAAGCGGTGTAGCTCCTTTCGCTCTTGCTCCGTGAATATATTGTGACAAATAGCTTTTATACGTTGTGAAAGGATCTGTATGCCGTTCGGGCTTCTCCGTTGAAGCATCATTGTGCCCCATTTGTGTAAACAGCCAGTCTCCAGGCTGAATGTCAGCCAATATTTTATCAAGCCGTCCTTCTTCAATGAATGTTTTTGAGCTTCTTCCACCGATTGCGCGGTTGTCGACGCTCACACCCTGCGCTGTGTAGCGATGTAAAAACTCTCCCCACCCTCCTTGAACAGGACGATCTGGGTAAGATGAAACGGTTGAATCACCAGCTAAATAGATGGTTGTCATGTTCATACGCTCCCTTTTTCATATAGCCACTCTAATAAGCGATGCGGACATCCAAGTGGCTGCTGAAAAGATATGAAACAATCAGCATCGCTACTTCATTCATTCTCTTTTTAATGATCAAAACCCTGCTTACCGGTAGATGTGAATACGTTAAATATGCGGCGGAAGTTCTACTTTTGTCTCAACGGCTTGCTTTAACGCCTGAAGCATATAGCCAATTCCCTTATATGGAGCTAGCGGATAAATCGCTTTCTGATGAGGAAGTAATAAAGGATCGATCACCTTTCGATATTTCTTTCCACCTAGTATCACTAATTCATCATATGCAGTGAGATATTTTTCATGAAATTGCTGACTTAGTGCTTCTCTTGTTATCTGATCAGTATGCGGTGTACCAAAAGCCACATCATAATTTTCATGAATAATATCATCTGCCTTTAAGAATCCATGCTTCGCTGAAATGATTAGGTAGTCTGAAAAGAATGTTTGGGCATAGCTTTTCGTACGTTGATGCAGCGGACTTAAATAAACGAGGTTCGCCGGCTGGCTCCCTGCCTCTGGATGGACGTCCCACATTTTCTTCGCCCCACATGGAATGATACAAACTCGCTTCACTTGATTTTCTCCTTCCTTCGTTGATACATCCGATACAACATACAACCTAGCGCTGTGCCAAGTGTATTTAAGAGAATATCATCAATATCGCTGCTTCTTGTAATCATACCAGATTGCGAGAATATCCATTGAAGCACTTCAATCATTGTTGACAAGAAAAAGCCAGCAAGAATCGCCTTTTGCCAGCGCAAGGTTCGGAATGCTTGATAGAGAAAAAAACCAAGTGGCACAAATAACAAAATGTTCCCTGCCAAATTTAAAAAAACAAGATTGGGATAGCCGTGATGATAGGCATGGAGATTTTGATAAATGGACTGCAAAGGCATGAGGTTGACACTCACCTGATCCCTTGGTGCGGAAAAACGATTAGGAAAGACCGTCAAATACAATAAAACATTCGTATACATAAACAGACAGGCAAGAACGATTTCTGTTCGTAAATAGATAAATCGTTTGTGCTTTTTCGCCTGTCTGTATCTCATATGTAGATAGAGCGGGACGAGCAAGAGAAAATAAGCAATGGAAAACATAGCACTGAATGTCATACGGAGAGCTGCCCCTTTCTCACATGATGCTTGACCATATTTACAGCTTATTCAGGCTTGCCTGCATCTATTCATCACTTATTCTCCTATTCAATGACGAGAAACCCATATTGACAAATCGTCATTTTTCCGCTAAACTGACTGACATTCAGTCATTTAAGGTCGGTGATGATGTGTCGAAACGAGAAAAGATTATGCTTGCTGCCATTGACGCGTTTAAAGAAAAGGGAATCGAAAAGACGACCATTTCGGATATTGTGAAAGCAGCAGGAGTAGCGCAAGGAACGTTTTATTTATATTTTCCTTCAAAGCTTTCCGTCATGCCTGCTATCGCAGAACATCTGATCGCACAGATGGTGCCTGCGATCGAAAAGGAATTAACTCAGCATGCAGATGTCCTCGATCAAGCAGATGCGCTTGTTGAATTCATTTTCGCTTTTACAAGGCAATACCGTGATGTCCTTGCTCTGACCTACTCAGGCTTAGCTGCCACGGAGCATTTAAAGGAATGGGAAGATATTTATGAGCCGATTTACAAATGGGTCGCTGCTTTTTTAGAAAAAGCAAAGCAGGACAAAAGGGTCCGTGCGAATTTGAACTGTCAATATGCAGCCAAATTCATTATCGGTTTACTAGAATCGTCTGCTGAGCAAATGTACTTATTTACAGAAACAGATACAGAAGAGGTTCTGATTCAAAAGCGAGAGGTAAAGCAATTTCTCCTTTACGCACTTGGCATAGAGACACCTTAACTTAGTACAGCACTTGCTGTACGCTCTTTTTTGGTTTCGAAATGACGAATCGTCATTTTTTAGTTTTAGGAGGAAATACGATGAAAAAAAGCTGGATGTATGTCGCACTCACTTGTTTATTCGAATTACTTTGGGTATTTGGTTTAAATAAAGCTGATGCTGTGTGGGAGTGGGTGATCATTATCTGCCTGATCCCGGTTGATTTTTATTTTTTAATGAAAGCCTGCGAGAAGCTGCCGACAGGCACCGTGTACGCCGTGTTTGCCGGAGTTGGAACGATTGGTACGTCTTTGATGGATTATGCGCTGTTTGGCGGTTCGTTTTCATTAGAAAAGCTCTTATTTATGGGTATTTTAATTCTCGGCATTATTGGACTGAAAGTGTCTGATGGAGATGCACATGAGCAGAAAGGAGAAGCGGTATAAATGGGCTGGTTTTTTGTGCTGTTAGCCTCTGCCTTTGAAATTGGCGGAACCATTGGTCTCAATATGTTCAGTAAGAAAAAGCAAATCACGACAGGCATTTTATTTGTTGGCGGATTTGCCTTATCCTTTTTGTTTTTATACGCCTCGTTCTCTTCCGTTCAAGTATCCGTTGCCTATACGGTCTGGATTGGACTTGGAACGGCGGGCTCTGTCTTGTTTAATATGATTCTATTTAAAGAGCCGAAAAACATGATTCGTATCCTCAGCCTGCTGCTGATTGTGATTGGCGTCGTTGGGCTGAAGTTATTTGCGTAATTGAATCACAAAAAAGGAAGGGATCAAAGTCCCTTCCTTTTTTATTTCTCGTTTAATGGATATCTTGCTGCTCGAGCAAGATACCCATTGCGTAAATCATTTCGCCTTTTTCATCTAATAAAAAGTACACAATCAAAGGTTCGCCAAAAGCTGCTGTTTGCTGCGTGAACAAAACACAGGTGAATTTTTCGATACCAATTGGAAGCTTTCTTTTTAATATAGGGTGAAGAATAGGCGAAGTCCGGATTGTATCTACATCAACATCCCAACGTTCGTTTTTTAAAGTTGGATAATGCTCTGATAACAATTGGTGTAACATGTCGGCCGTGAGCGTTGCTTTTCCATCGTACCCATCATCTATTATGTTGGTGTTATACATCCGACGGTTGCTCACTTTTTGAAGCATTGATTCGTATTCCTTTTAAGACAAATCGTTTCTGGCCATCAAGAGTACAAGTGATCAATGTCAGTTCATTTTTCCCGCGATCCTTTAATACATCAACATCCGTCGGTTCAATTGTAGCTGAGCTGACAATTTTATATTCGTATGTTTTCGCTTGATGATGTAAGACGACTTTTTCTCCTTTCGGCACCTCAGGCAGCTGCCTGAAAAGCCGATCGCCTCTATACCCTCTATGGCCTGCAATCGTGAAATTCCCTTCACCTGGCATTTGATGAGATTTGATCTGAGTCAGTGCAATACCTAAATTTTCTTTTGATGTAACAGGAAGCACTTTTTCGTTTAAATCAATTGACGGGATCTCTAGCTCCATTACATCTCGAAGGTCTTCTTCTGACACAGTGAGATGTGGAATAGAAGAAAGGGCATCACTGTCATTTTCTTCTATCATCTTTAATGCCTGTTCCATTGCCGCTGTCTCTTGAGAAGTTCGCCACTCATATATAAAAGGAACGGAGATGAGCATTAGTCCCGCGACCACCAAAAAGCTGCCTAATAAGGTTCTTTTTTTCATTAATACACTCGTTCCTTCCTTTTACTGAATGGTTCTTCTTCTAAGAACAAGGAGAACAGCTCCAGATACTACTAGTAAAATCCCTGCATACATCATATAACGCAGCCATTCTTCTCCAGTCTTTGGCAACTCACCGTTTGAGTCATGGGGCGGATGTTGATCCCCTTTATCTGAGGCTGGAGGATTCGTGTGGTCCTCTTCATTCTTCATTGGAGCATTTTTCACAATCATTGTCTTGATCTCCACTTCGCCCATTTGAATTGTAAAAGCGAGTGGTTTTTTTAAAGCTACATAACCATTTGGAGCTTTCGTCTCTGTGAGTGTATATTCACCAGGTTTAAGCCCTTTGACAATGGCTTCTCCGTCTTTTCCTGTTGTCACAGATTTTATCGTTTTTCCAGCTTTTGTACGAATGTCAAAGGCTGCACCTTTTAAGGTTCTATCTGTCTGCGAATCTACCTTTATGATACGCAGACTTCCTAAGATCAAGTGATTCTTTGCTGTTAATTGAAGTGGCTTCTGCTGATTTTTTTCAATTGTAAACAGGATCGGCTTATGATCCAATTGATAGCCATGAGGTGCTTTCGTTTCAACGAATTGATATTCTCCCGGTTTTAGATCGTTGATATGAAGCTTTCCTTTTTGGTCGGTTGCAAGTGAATTCTTCAACGTTTTCCCTTCTTTACTCAGAAGAGCAAACTCTGCATGTTCGAGCGTATGTCCCTCATCATCCACTTTGGTCAGTTCCACTGCTCCCGGCGTCAGTTTGTTGATCATTTCTACTTTTGCTGGTTTGTCTTGACCTAATCGAATCGTAAATGAGACAGGTGTCTGATCCAATTCATAGCCGGCAATGCTTGCTGTTTCGACAAATTGGTAGGTTCCTGGCTTCAGTTGATCGACTGTCAGTTGACCGTTTTTGTCTGTCTTTAAGTCTTTCTTCACACGCTGACCGTGTGCATCAATCAGGTCAAAGGTCACGCCAGCGAGCAACTGACCATCCTCCCCTTTTTTCTCAAGCTTCACAGCACTTGTCGTCCGAATATTTTCTTTTGTCACTTTCACCAGTTGATTTGGATTGAAATCAATCTTAAAGTCTACTGGTTCTGCATCAAGTTGATGTCCAAAAGGAGCCTTCGTTTCAACCAATTGGTAAGCGCCTGGTTTCAAATCGTTGACAGTGATGATGCCTTTTTCGTTGGTTGTTAAACCTGACATCAATTCTTTACCATCTTCATTGAAAAGTGTAAATTCTGCGCCTTTCAATCTTTCTTTTTCTTCCCCTATTTTTGTTAGTTCTACAGAACCTTTCTTGAGCTGATTGATGGCCTCCACTTGAATCAATTCTTTTTGACCTAGTTCAACTTCAAAGACAAGTGGTGTCGTACTCAATTCATAACCTTCAAGACTCTTTCTTTCAACAAATTGATAGGTTCCTGGTTTTAGACCTGTGAAGGTAATCTTTCCATCCTGATTGGTTGTGATTCCTTCTCCTCCTGCCACTATTTTTCCTTTGGCATCAGATAGATCAAAGACAACCCCTTCTAATGATTTTCCATCTTCTCCTTTTTTGTGTAACAGCACTCCGCCTGTAGTGCGGCTATTTTCTTTTGTCACACTGACTAGCTTCTCAGGGTTAAATGGGATAGCAAAAGTGACAGGGGTTTCATCAAGCTCATGACCGAATGGAGCCTTCGTTTCAACAAACTGATAGGTTCCTGGTTTAAGATCGTTGACGATGATCTTCCCGTTCTGATCTGTGACAAGACCTGTTTTTATCTCTTTTCCATTTGCATCTACAAGCTTGAATTCTGCTCCTTCGAGCGCTTCATTCTTTTCACCAAGCTTCGTGAGCTGGACAGCTCCAGTTTTGAGATCATTGATCACTTTGATCTCTGCCGGTGTTTTTTGGGCGATTTCGATGGTAAACGGATAAGGTTTATTTTTCTTTTGATAACCATCAATACTCTCTGTCTCTACAAGCTGATATTTGCCCGGTTTGAGGTTATTGACCAAAAGCTTCCCATCTTCATCTGTTGTCAAATCTTTACGTACAACTTCGTCATTTTGATCCGTGATTTCAAATCGAACACCTTGAAGCTTCTTGCCATCTTCCCCTTCTTTTATCACTTCTAATGCACTTGTTTCATATAGGTTCTTTTGTGAAATGATGACTGGTTCTGTTGGATCGAGTGGTACTTCAAATGTGATTGGTGTTTCATCTAATACATAACCATCTGGTGCTTTTGTTTCAATGAGCTGATACGTACCCGGTCTTAGTTCGTTTATCGTGATTTTGCCATTTTCTCCTGTGACGAGCGAACCATTTAGCTCATGCCCATCTTGATCTAAGAGCTTGAACTGTGCACCTTCTAGTCTCTCTCCACCTTCACCTATTTTGCTCAATTCAGCAGAGCCTTTGATGATGTCATTTACTGCAGTGACAATCGTTGTTTCTGTTTGATTTTCTTTAATGGTGAACGGCCATTTTTGCTGATTTAATTGATAGCCTTTCGGTGCGTTTGTCTCCACAAAATAATAGGAACCTGGGTCAAGATGTTTGAAAAGAATTTCTCCTTTTTCGTCCGTTTTCAAATGGGTTTGGACGGTAACTCCAGATTCATTTTTTAGTTCAAATTCTGCATTCACTAATGCAGCACCTGACTCTTTGTCTTTTTTCGTGAGCTTGACATGCTGGCGGATTTCTTGGTTCTGCACCGTCATGCTATTTCCTGTTTTCGCTTGATCTCCTGATTCGTAAGGCTGATCAATCGTGACATTGATTGATTCTTTCGTCTTAATATAACCATCAGGTGCTTTCTCTTCTGTCACAATATAGTCACCATACAGAAGACGATCAAATCGAAGAGCTCCTTCTTCATCTGTTGTCTTTGTTCCAATGACGATACCGCTCGCCGCATCTGTCAGAGAAAAGCTTGCTCCTTTTAGCGCTTTCCCACTACTCGCATCTACCTTTTTAATGGTTAAAGCGCCAATCGCTCCTGTGCCATCTCCCATGCCAGCGGTACGTTTGACCACAATTGAGGCTTCGGATTCCTTTTTAATTTCTTTTACATTTTCACCTCTAAACGTTACTTCATTTTGTAGTGTACTTCCCACCTTATCTAAAATGAGAGATTGGTATTCTAAAATATATGGTCTCGTGATTTCTTCTTTAAATTTGATTTGAAAAGAATCTGGATCGAATTCAAGGTCTAGCTCATAATCCTTCCCTTTTTCCAGCTCTTCCTTTTTGGTCACTTGCCCCTTTTCATCTATTGTCGTCGAATACAGATGAAATGAGTTTTCTATTATGGCTTGGTTACTGCTCGGATGGTCTATAATCGTCGCATCTTGGACTGTTGATTGGCCAAAGTTGATATTCAGTTTCCAATCAATGACTTTTCCTTGCTGATTTCCTGATTTGCTCGTGTATTTCCCTCCATTTGGAATGGACACCACAGCATTCACATCTGATTCTTTCGTCTTTCCATCATAAAGGGTCGCTTTATTTTCATAGGTTTTCTGTACTAAATCCATTCCTTCAACACTTGTTTGATACGTGATTTTGTATGGGGAATCAATGGCATGTTTGAAAATGACTTCGAATCCTGATTCTCCCTTTTCATTTTCAAGGAATTTGATGTCATAATGTTCTTTCGCTAATACCTCTTTTTCTTCCGCCCCATTTTCCCCGCCTTGTAAATCAAGCGAGTAGACGATGATTGAATCTTTAAGCAAACGCTGATTTCCTTGAATGAAATCCTCGATTTTCGCCTCTTCTAAATGTTTCAAGTTATAGTTCACACCGATATTCCATGTGATCTCTTTTTTCTTTGCATCATATGTTCCGTTCTTGAACCCATTTGACTGCGTGTATGTGTCAGGCGTGAAGACAGATTGATTTTCCTTCGTCAAATCCTTGCCATCTTCATTTATCCATTCAAGCTTTACATGATTTTGCAGGTTCTTTTGATCTTTATCTGCTCTTTTTTCATAATCAAAAGACGTTGTATATGTGACGGTATGTTCTGTCTTGATTTCTTTCATAAATTGAATATCAAAACCATTTGCATGTTCAACGATTTGATAATCTGTGCCTTCCTCAAGCACTGTATTACCTGTCGTCACTTTTAAACTATCTTTTTGCAGCGTCAATCCTTCGTTTGTAAACGTATCTTTTAATATCAGGTTGTTCATGGTTTGTTGATCTTTGTTGAAGACGATACGCCATGGAATGGTCTTGTTCTTGTAATTCGGTGTTCCATGATTTTTCGTCAGGATTTGCTGATCAATTCTTTGCTTTCCTTGTTTGCTCTCTTTACCAGCTGTTACAGTATTGATAATCTCTTCAGCTTCGAAAATCCGCTCGGTTGCTTTTGTTTGATATGTGATGAGATAAGCCGATTGAATATCTTGATTGAATTGCAAGGTAAACCCGTTTTGTTCATCCTTTTTTTGAGGTTGAACCACATAATTTCCAAACGCTTTTGTTCCTGATTCTTTACCATCCTGATCAATTGTGACTTCCTTGACTTGAAATGAATCAGAAATCAGCGCCTGTGTGCCATTAAAGAAGTCTTCTAACAAAGCATCCTTTTCAGCAATCTTTTTTTCGTTATAGTTATAACGAATTTCCCACGTAATTGTTTGTGTGACTGGGTCGTAGTGGGCGGCTTTTTTATTTAAAGGACTGCCTCTTGTCACATTCACTGTTCCTTCTGCTGAACTAATCACTTTATCAGCAGAGACAAGGGACGCTTTATTACGAAACGCAGACTGATCTTGATTCGTAATGTCCGTTTCATACATTAAACGGTAGGCTAGATGCACGTCATCTTTAAATTCAATCGTGAAATCTTGACCATCTGCTGTTTGGCCGATTGTGTAGTGATTTTCGTCAAGCAGCTGACCAAGTGATGTTTCACCATTTAGCTTTGTATCAACACGATAAAGCTTGATTGAATCTTTCTTTAACGCTTGACCTTCTTGAATCGGATCTAACAATTTCGCTTGTTTCACATCGTCTAAGTCCATATTAAAATCGACTGTCCATTGAATGGTTTCAGCATTGTAAGATCGATTTGGTTCTCCCTTTTTCGAGACGTTTGGACCATTTGGAATGTATTGAATCGGGATCGATATCGTATCTTTGCCTTCAATCGGGGTAATGACCACTTCTTTTTCTTCAGTAATGACTGTTTTTTGATCTAATTGCGTCCACACTTGAAGTGTTCCATGGATATTTGAATATTGTTTAATAAAATCCGTGAATTCGATGGAGGCATTTCCGCTCTCATCTACAGAAAAATAACCAATGGTTGCCTGATTAAATTTCATCTCAAGACGATCGATTTTTTCGTAAATCACTAATTCCTCTGGAACCTTGAAATGGAATTCATCCCCGCCATTATAGCTATGACCATTTGGGATCGCCCACTCATAGTTAATGGAAATAAGCGAGTTGATGTCAGGCTTATCAACTGAATTTCCTTCCTGATCTTCAAAAATTAATTTTGCATCAGTGAGAAGATTTTCTTGTATTTGCAATTGTTTTGAAACACTTTGCAGCCCTACACGCTTAGATACGTTCACTTTGTTTTTTAGTAATTCCTCTTCATCGCTTTGTTTCGTTTGAGCGGCTTCTTGATTCTTATCTTCTTTTTCAGATGAGGTTGAGTCCTCTTTTGGAAGGCTTTCTTCACCCTCATTTTGCTTTGTTTTCTCTTTTTGCTCAGCTATACTAGTGACATCGATGTCTATTGATCCTTCTAAATTTGGATCAAGCTCAACATCCTCTTTCAATATGACCGTCACTTCATTTTGTTTTGAAACGGTATACTCGCCAACAGATATGTCACCCACAGTAATTAGTTCCTTCTGCTCCTTTTCTACCTGTATGCCTGCAGGAAGTGAGAGAACATACGGAAATTGCTTTTTTAGATCAATTCCTTTTATCGACCAATGAACAATGGCCTTTCTGACTTGCTGATCTTCCTTGTTTGATAACTTGTTTCCTTCGCTGTCAGCAAACTCAATATCCCCAAAAATATTTTCTTGAATTTCTTTGGCCTGTGCTCCTGCTAAAGGCAATATTCCCAATATACTTGACTGTATGACTAACACGGTGATGAGAGCCAATGACAATATTTTTTTCAATACATACACCCTTTTCTAAAATTAATTTTCAACAACAATAAAAAAACAATTTGGATACTATCTGATAAATCACTCCGCTTCTAATCAAATATTTTTTTAAAATAGCTCCTTAAGACCCTATGAATAAAATGAGTTGATCAATCATGAACTTGAAAGGGAATCAAGAGTAGTGGATATAGTATCTGGATAGGGGTCTATAGAAATGGGGAATAGTGAGAGGGATCGTGAAAAGAATAAATGTGAATTTTTCTATTTATACTGGAATGAACAATAAATAATGTGTACATGCATATATAAGCATGTATTCACATATGGTTCGTTCATATGAAACAAGCATGTATCATATGGTATGTATGGTGAGACAGTTCAGCATCATGTAGATCGCATTCCTTTCTACTCCCTTTCATATGGTAATCAAAAAGCTGCTGCGTTTTATTCTTACATTTACCGTTTCAACAGCAAAAAAATAAACAAAATATCTAAAATGATCCATTTTTATAGGATTCATGGCTCATTTATCACCTTTTAAAAGAAAAATATGGAGAATCAACGTATAACATTTGTTTTCGTCTAATTTTTTTCTCTTTTATCATGAAAAGTGAAGACAAAACGATTTAGCCTAAACATTACAATCATTTCATGCCTATTTTGAGAATCAAATGTTCTTTAAGTGAACTTCATAACATAGAGGCAATCCAAGGAAAGGAGTTAGTTGTTTGATGGAGCTCATTGATAATAAATCAAAGAGATGGATAAACATTTTAAAACTGCTTGTATCCAAAAATAAGTGGTGGAGCCTTCAAGAGATATCGAATGAACATATCGGTTCGGTTCGTGCCATTCAAAGCGATTTAGAACAAATGAAATCGTTCCAAACAGAGAACGGAGAGCCGTTAATCCACATAAAGCCAAGACAAGGCATATCCATTTGTTATACACAGACGATACGAGTCGACTACTATATCAAAGAAATTTTAAAAGATACGATTGAAATTCGATTGATTGACGGCATTTTTTTCGAACAAAACAGGTCTTTCTATGAATGGATGGACACGCTTAATATCAGTAGATCCACATTGTATAACACTATTCATAAAATCAATTCCATTCTTATCACTTATGACATTGAGTTACGCCCAGATAGTATGCAGTTCCATGGAAATGAGAAGGAGATTCGTCAATTCTTTGTTGAATTTTTGTTTGAAGTGTATGGAAGCCGGCTTTGGCCATTCGATGATATTCAAAAGCAAGACGCAGTTGATTTATTACAGGAGCTATTTCAGGTGCTTGAAGTCAATGTGCCAGATGTGGCGATAGATAAATACTGCCTGTGGTTTGCCGTTTCCATTCACCGAATGAGGAAAAATTTCACAATAAGCCGTAAATATACGTACTCAATGAAAGAGGAAAAACAAAATTCTGCAGCCAAAGGGATCTATAATCAAATCAAAACATGGGAAGAGCATATTTGCCGAATGACCAAAGACGTATTTGATGTGACGCTGGATCATCATGAATTTGTCTTTTTGCTATTGATCGAACCAGCTATTGGTCACTTTAAATCAATTGAAACTGTCGAAGAAAAATTGACGTTCTTTCAGTCACATACACCACGACTCTATGATGCCATTCATTCATTTATCAACCAGTTGGAGTCGATTTTTCATCAAGAAATAGCGAATCGCAAGGTGATGACACTCATTCTTCTCCAATATTATGTGTATTCCAATGAAATTACCGTGAGAGATGGGTTCCTTTTCAAAAAGAAATCGAGCTATTTATCAGAGGTAAAAAAACAGTTTCCTTACTTCTATTCGAGGATTACTCATATCATCCAAGAGTTAAAAACAGACGATATCCTCGGTTCTTTTGTGAAAAATGAACGGGAATTGATTCGTATCATTACGTCTTCATGGAGAGGACTTGTTCATTTGGAGATGGAACGGAGAAACGCGCTGAACATTTTTGTTATTTCAACATTAGGCTATTATCATAGCTTGTTTATTGCTGATTTAATTAAATTAAGCGTGCCTCCTCTCATTCACATTTTCACAAGTCCAGAGAATACATTAAATGATACTACGATGGATCAACTTGGGATTGATATGATTGTGACTGATACTGAGCTTCCGGTTCAATTCGGGCGGTCTACGCTGCTGATCAGCTCTTTTCCAACAAAGAAAGAATTGGACAACTTGCACCGAAGATTGGTTGATATGATCGACTAATGTATATCAAAAAAAGCTGCTGAGGAGCTCTCAAGCAGCTTTTTGCTTCTGTATTAATGAAGCACGATTTGTTCATTCATCAAATCAATGGCATAAAGTGATTGCTCATATTCATCTAATAGAAGGTATACTTTGAGCGGTGCAGCGGTTTGATCGGTCTGCTGCGTGAATAGGACACAAGTGAATTTTTCGATCCCCTCTGGCAGCTTGCTTTTCAGAAAAGGATGAAGAATAGGAGAGATTCGAAGGGTATCAACATCTTTTAGCCAAAGTTCATCTTGTAACGCAGGATAATGGTCAACCAAAAACTGACGAAACACTTCCAATGTACTCAAGGTAGATATCCTCACTTTCTTCTATCATGGCTTCAAGCTTACCTAAAACAAACATGTTTAAAGTCATCCTATGATGCCAGTCCATCAAATGTTGTATACTACTAGAGACATGATTTCATTTTTCTTCAAAAAGCAATGTAGATCAACTTTACTGTCATGAGGTTTTCATATGTATGACGTCTACTATATTCCAACCGATGGACCTATGATCATATTCTTATCTGTTTCTTTCGTGATGAAACGACAACTTCCTGCTACAAAATTCCAAATTTCTTCAAAAAATTGGTGCATTGAGACAAAAAAGAACAGCTCCTCACTGTTCTTTCAAAGAAAACACTTCGCCGCTCTCTGCATCAACACCATCATGGCAATCAAGCTTTCCGCACAGAACATATTGTTTTTGCGCTTCGTCATAGACGTAGATAGGTGTAAGTTCAAGACGTTCTCTCAATTTTTCAAAGGCTTCTTTCTGAGTTACAGAAATTTCACTTGCCGCTTGAGAGGGGCTGAGTATCCCGCACACTTGAAACATTTCTTTTTTGTCTATGTAATGAACGGCTTCAAACGAGCTGGCATCAATGAAGACCTTGATCTTGTCCATAAACCCACTGCCTTCTTGTCCGTTTTTTAATACCGCATGGATGTATCCATGATCACGATGGAGTGTTTTCAGAACCCACTTCCCTGAATCCTTTGGATATTTTTGCGCCAAGAAGGTTCGGACTGCTTTGATACACTCGGCTTGCTCTTCTTTTGATATCGGGAAGGAATCTGGTGACGGTTCCAATGAGAAAGCTTGTTCAACTGAAATATTCTCATGAATGTCTATCTCTTTTTTTTCAAAGGTATTGTTTAACGGTTCATTCCATTCAATGACCTTATTCACATGTATACAATGCGTTTCTTCACGTCCAATTTCAAACGGAATCGTGCCTGTTCCATCGTTTTTCACATAAATTTCTTCTAACGCATAAATAGATCGGATTCGGTTGTGCTCAAAGGAAGGCCATTGAAACAGCTGCACTTGCTGCTCGGCTAAATTCTCCAGCTTATCAAGGGAAAGCGCATATTTCTCAGCTTTCAGTAATGTTTTGGCTAAAAATGGACCGTGGTGTGTAAAGTACATGAGCTGTCCATGTTCATCCCATTTCACTTCGATTCTGCCTGAAGGTGTTACTTTCACACCATCTATTGCTTCTTCGAAAGAAAGTTCCCCTTTTTCCTTCTGATGCATATAAAAATGCTCTCCATAGATCAACCCTGTTTCTTGTTCGATCCATTGAATAACATGGGCTGGATAAGGTCTCTTAAACGTGACACCATGCTGCGCATAGGTTTTGTCCATGACAAAAATTACCGATTCGATCTGTCCTGTATTCAAATTCACTTCAATAACAGCAGTGCCGTCTGGGTTGACATCGTCATCCTCAGGTTCATGAGAGGGGAACCATTCCATATTCAATGTATAAATCGTTTCATTGAACATGTTGACGTAACGATAAAAGCTGTGTCTTTTTAGATCATAAAGATCTAAGCCAAATTTCGCCTTTGTCTGATCGATTAGTTGTTGAATGTTTGCATTCATTTGTTTCACCTCAAAATGGTTATGTTTTATGGAAGAAGAAAAATGACGATAAAGATGAAGATGATGATTGCCATAAAAAATCCTAAAGCAATTCCCATCATATTTGACTCTTTTATATAACCTGTTAATTCTCCTTCAGTCGATCGATCAATTTTTCTAAAGCGAAAAAGCAAGCTTATATTCAAAATAGCTAAAACCACCAAAAACAAGAAAATGATCAATGGAGGCTCGACGTCACTGAATGAACTCTCCGCATTTTGGAGAATAAATGATTGAATAAACATAATGCCACTCAATACGACTTTCCAAACATTATCTAACCATTTTTCTTTCTCCCACTCTTTCCCTAATTTCTCTTTTTCATAAATAGCTACCTGCTCTAAAATAGGTATGAAAGACTTTGTTCTTCCTTTTTTGATAAAACCTAAAATGCCTTGGAGAAGCATTAAAATTCCTAAACAAAAAAGGAAATGTGTGAGTTGGATTTTAAAGATTTCAATCGCCATAAAAAAAGCGATAATCAGAAGACCGATTATTAAATTAGAGACAGCTATTTGTTTCGTCCTCATCTTTTTCAGTGTAGCTTGTTCCATGTCATAAACTCCTCCCCGTTTAAATGTTTCTGTTGAACGCTCTATCTTTATTACGATTCCACCGAAAAAATGTTTCAATATTTTCCCTTTCAACTGTCAATTCGGCTTTTTTCGCAAATGAAAGACGCCCATCATTCAATGAACGTCTTATCCTTCTTTTGAAATTAGTACATCAATTCTTGAGCAGCTGTTCTATCTTTTATTTGTTGAGCCGCCATGTGTTTAAAGTCATCAATAGACAGCTGTTTAGATGTCTTTTCTCCATGCTGTCTGATATTCAGTGTTTTTTCTTGCATTTCTGTATCGCCAATGACAGCGATATAAGGGATTTTTTGCATTTGTGCTTCTCTCATTTTATAGCCGAGTTTTTCATCCCGTTCATCGATTGTGACTCTGATTCCAATCTTTCTTAATTGCTGCTGCACCTCAAGGCAGTGGTCAAGGTGAACCTTTGAGACAGGGATGATTTGTACTTGCACTGGTGCCAGCCATAATGGGAAGACGCCTGCATAATGCTCGATGAGAATACCAAGGAAACGATCAAGAGAACCGAAAATAGCACTGTGAATCACAACTGGCCGTACCTTTTCATTCTTTTCATTGATATATGTTAAATCAAATTTCTCAGGCATTTGAAAATCCAGCTGAATTGTGGCGCATTGGTGGCTCCGCTGCAAGGCGTCTTTTATATGAAAATCGATCTTCGGTCCATAAAATGCCCCATCTCCTTCATTTAGCTGATAATCGACCTTTAGCCGATTAAGCACATTCTTTAGCGCTGATTCTGAAATATCCCAAATGGCATCATCCCCTAACGCCTTTTCTGGACGAGTGGATAGTTCCACAGAGTACTCAAACCCAAATGTCCGATACACATGATCAACTAATTGGAAAATCCGTTTGATTTCAGCTTCAATTTGATCTTCTCTCAAAAAAATATGGGCATCATCTTGGCAAAAAGTTCTGACCCTGAACAATCCATTTAATGCGCCGCTAAATTCATGACGATGCACCTGACCAAATTCAGCCATCCTGATTGGAAGATCTCTGTATGAATATAAGCTGTTTTTAAACATAAGCATATGCCCTGGACAATTCATCGGTTTTAAAGCAAAGCTTGTATGATCTACTTCTGAAAAATACATATTTTCATGATAATGATCCCAGTGACCTGACTTTTCCCATAGCCCTTGGTTCATCATAAACGGTGTGCTCACTTCTTCATATTGCGCTTTGCTTCGAACTTCTCTTGAAAAGGCCATTAATTCATTTCTCACAAGCTGCCCTTTTGGTAAGTAAAACGGCATACCTGGCGCTTCTTCTGAAAACATGAACAGAGATAATTGTTTCCCTAATTTTCGGTGATCACGTTTGTTTGCTTCTTCCATGAAATGAAGATACTCAGCTAGTTGTTTTGGATGTTGAAACGCTACACCATACACTCGCTGCAATACATCTTGATGACTATCCCCCCGCCAATAAGCCCCTGCAACACGTGTTAGCTTAAATGACTTTACGAACCCAGTAGAAGGTAAATGAGGACCGCGGCATAAGTCGATAAATTCACCCTGCTGATACACTGTGATGGCCACTTCTGAGGGGAGTCGTTTTAAGATATCTAGCTTATATGGATCATGTGCAAACAACAATTCAGCTTCTTTGTAAGAGACCTCCTTTCTTTGGATGAGAAGATTCTCGTTTATGATCTTTTTCATCTCTTTTTCAATTGCAGCCAAATCCTCTACACTTAATGTTTGATTGAGCTTCATATCATAGTAAAATCCATTTTCGATAACAGGTCCGATTCCAAGTGTGACATTGTCGTATAACCTTTTCACAGCTTGGGCTAATACGTGTGCAGATGTATGGCGCAGCACTTCAAGCCCTTCTTTTGAATCGAGTGTGACAATAGACAGCCGAGCATCACAATCCAGCTGATGACTGACATCGACCATTTGTTCATTGATCTTTCCTGCCACTGCTTTCTTCCTTAAGCTTGGGCTAATATAGGAGGCAACATCTGCGACAGTCGTACCTGCAGAGAACTCCTTTATCTTTCCGTCTGGAAATTGAATCTTCACCATTTTTTCTCTCATGACTGACACACCTTTCATTTTTTGATATAAAAAAACACACTCATCCCTCATAAAGGGACGAATGTGTAATCCGTGGTTCCACCCAAATTCCCATAACGCATATTCGCTTTATGGCTCTGGTGCCGTAACGTGGCATAGTCGGTATTGGATACTTCAATTTTCCCCAATACAGCTCAAAGGTGGTAAGACAACTTTTCTGCGTTAGGAAGATTTCAGCGTGACTTCCCTCTCTGGTAACCGATAAAAGTGGCTCATGTCCTTTTCAAAGCAATGATCATAGTTGAGTGAACAAAAAAAACACACCCCTCCCTCATAAAGGGACGAATGTGTGATCCGTGGTTCCACCCAAATTCCCATATCGCGTATTCGCTCTATGGCTCTGGTGCCGTAACGTGGCGTAGACGATATTGGATACTATGATTTCCCCAATACAGCTCAAAGGTGGTAAGACACTTTTCTGCGCTAGGAAGATTTCAGCGTGACTTCCCTCTCTGATAACGAGTAAAAATGGCTCATGTCCTTTTCTTCGCTTTTAATTTCTCCATATCTTACATGAAGGTGATGGATCATGTAAAGCATTATTTTTTGCAGTGCTTCCGAAATTCATTCTTTAAATGATATGCTGGGTGTATTTACTTGGACTGTATTCAATTTGAAACGCAGGGAATAAGGATCGTTTCACTTCTTCTGTGATGCGCTCTCCTTCTTGATTGAATTTCTTTTCCAAGTCTGCACCATTTAGCACCAAATCATCTGTCTCTTCGTCAAACCAGCGGCCATACTGTATGTTCCAATTCCAGATCTTCGAGAAAAGTGTATCGCTTACTGGTACATCGTCTCTTTCTAAATGACATTGACAATGCCCACAATGAAAAGGTTCACCACCATAATCTCCTTCAATTTTCACAAAAGGATGATCCTCGAATTCTCGACAGCACACCCATTTTTTGAAATGTTGACCGAACTCTGTCAGTTTAATTGAGTAATAACGCATGGAGGTGCGCCTTCCTATCATGTCAAAGATCCCTTGATCAATTAATGTCTTAAGTCGATACTCAATAAAATCATCACCGATATACTGTTCTAAATGACCGATGACTTCTCCTATTAAGCGTGGCGTTACGATGTACTTCTCTTCTGGATGGGACTGATGAAGCCGCTTTGCCATTTTCACTAAATAAGCATCAAATTCATCCTCTGGTACGCTGATCGTTTGTCCTTTTTGCCAAACCCTCAGGGTATGGTTTTCTTTAGCAAATAATAGCCATTCGTTTTGTAAGTTCTCTCTTTCTTCTTTTGACACTGCGTGAATATGCTCTTTACTCCTGTACAAAACCTTCAATTTTTCAGATGTGATTTCCCCTGCATGTCGAATATCCATTCGTCTTGTATTTGTATTGAACAACTTGTCAAACGCAGTCGTTGTATTGATGAAAGATAATTCAATGTTTTTTTCTTTTAATAAATAGATGGCATATCGCAAGCCAATTTGTTCATGGGCATTATTGCCTGTCCAGATGAGGATACGCGTACCATCTTTGATATCTTTTATTTGCTGAATCATTCTATGCTGATCGATGACCACGTCATCAAAATGGCCAAATTCATTTGACATCACGTGACGAAGCCACTCTATACGCTTCTCCTGTCCCTCATGTTCTTGTAATTTCAGAAGGGGGCCAATCGAATAAATGTCATGAAAAACGATCATATCATTTACTTGCTCTTGCTTCATTTCGCAGAATGCTTGTTTTAAACTACCAGCAGCCGCTGCCCCAAATACGATATGTATCATTATTCGTCTCCCTTTATCTTACAGTTTATTTCATCTTCACCTATTCATGGTTCTTGCGTCAATTCTATTGAGTCAATTTCATTCAAAAGTATGACAATGAGAAGATAAGATATATAGAATGCAGAATTGAAGAGACTATATCCCACGAAATGGGGCTATATGTTTGCTGAGCTCGCTTTGAGACTTTCTCTCTGAATGATTGATTGATAGAAATCCTCTTCATTCAGTTCATGTTCTTATTCACAAATTCCCCTTCACAATCGTTCTCTTGGCTTTCTTCACAATTCTGCTAGTTGCTTTTGTGTCAGAATCCTTTGACCACTGGTCGCACAGGTTCGTTACCCAATTTGGTTGTGTTTTACTCGCGTCATTGAGCCAGTTTCCTACAGAATCTTGAACATATGTGGATGGATCGGATTTGAGTAAATTTAGAATAGGGAGTGCCCTCTCTGGCTCTTGTTTTAATAACTCAATATGCTTTGTCCATACCCCTCTCGGACGGATCGACTCTACAGAGAACCGGCGAATGTTTTCATCCTCGCTTTTTGCCCATTCTGTTAAATGCTCTATACTTTGATCAAGCTGAAGACTTAGACTTTCTCTCACTGACATCCACGCAATTTCTCTAACACCAAAATGATAATCGGCTGCAAATGGCTGAATGTACGCCAGTTTCTCTTCCAATGTTGATAAACTCTGTTTGTTCATATAAGCAGCCCAGCATCGAACGCTATCAGATACGTGGTGAGCAAATACCTGCAGCACTTTCGCTTGTTTTTCTTCATTCTCTTCACGCAGCACGCCATCTAACAATTGACCAATGAGCCGAATGGCTTTCATTCCTGATTCAGCTTTTTGTTTAGCGATCTCAGATGATACTTCCCCTAAACGATGGTCTAAACCAGCGGACGGCAAAACATGCTGTATTAGCGTCATATGATTGACAGCCAGCCACTCAGTTAAATTCACACTTTCGATCTCTCCCTGATTCAAAAGGTTCAAAACTTCATGGGGGATATCAGTCCCTTTTCGAGCGCCTTTTCGATTGATCATTTCCTCACTTATTGGCATTCTGTACTCTCTCCTTGTCTAGCAGCTTGGATATTGACTCCTATTGTAGCAAATAAACAACTTCACTGGTGCATTCTTCAAATCAAAAAGGAACTACCCGAATTAAGTAGTTCCTTCCATACAACATTGAATGTCAGTTAGCTTCCTTGCTCGATCACCTTCAAACTCTTACGCTGAGAAAATCGGCCAAATGCTACCATTAAAATGGTCATAAGTAAAGCGAGAAAAACCGTGCCAGCACTGATCCAGCTTAGGTTTAATATAGATGTTTCGCTTAGCACAAACCCTCCTACACCAGAGCCTAAGGCAAATCCGAATTGAATAAATGATGTATTGACACTTAATGCGATATCTGGAGATTTTGGTACAAGTGTGACAAGATATAGCTGCTGAGCTGGTGATGTGCTCCATGTAGCGATCATCCATATCATGATGACAGCCACCATAACCACGAGATTCCCTGTGACGAATGCTAGCAGCATGAGCATGATGATTTGCAAAATGATTCCTGTGAAAATCGTGAATATTGGGCCTTTTTTATCTGCTGCCATCCCTCCAAGGCTGGATCCCAAAAAGCTGCATATTCCCGCTAGTAACAAAATGCCACTGATTTCTGTGATGCTAAGGTTTGCTGATGCTTGCAGGAAGGGCGTTAAATAGGTAAATAACGTGGAATATCCACCTACATAAAATAGCGTCACTGCCACCGCAAGTAATATCCGCTTATCTTTTAAAATCGATACCTGCATACGAAGCGTCACCGGTTCTTGTTCTTTCATAGAGGGGATTCGCTTGTACACAACAATCAGCGGAATAAGCGTGATCAATCCAATGGCTGCGAATAATGCTTTCCATCCGATTATACTGCTTAGAAATGTCCCGATTGGAACGCCTAAAACCAAGGAGCTGCTTAATCCCATTAAAATGATGCCAATAGCTGTTCCTCTTTTTTCACGTTCTACAAGACGAGTCGCAACAGCCATTGCCACTACAATAGCCGTCCCCCCACTGATTCCTTGTAAAATCCTTGTCATCATCACCATTTCAAACGAATGGCTGACACTTGTGATGACATTACTTAAAATAAAAATCATCAGCATCCATGACAGTATTTTTTTGCGGTCTATATTGATGGTCAGTGCAATGACAATCGGTGCGCCGATGGCTGCTGAGAGCGCTAAAGACGTGACCAATAATCCAGCAGCAGACGTCGTGACATGTAAATCATTTGCGACCATTTGGATAATGCCTGTAATGATATATTCGATTGTTCCAATTAAAAAAGCTGCTAATGCAAGTAAATAAACAACGGTTTTATTCTTCATCGTGATGTTTCTCCTTTGGGCAATGTTTACGATTTGATTTCATCTATAATCGGAATTTGAATTTCAATGAGTCTGCCTTCTTCATTTTCAGACAGCGGGTAATAAATCTCTCGGCCCGGCTGGTCTTCTTTCACGCGGTATCCATTATTTTCGATCCATGTCGCTAGGTCAATACAAGCTGTTTGTGCAGATGGAGAATGGGAATGAAATAATAGTGTCGCCATAGTCTCTTCAGCAGGTAACGTACGTATCGTGATTCCTTGAGGAAGAATGCCTTTTAACGCTTTGACGGAATACCCTACCTCAAATTCGAACTCACTTTCCTTTTCGAATGATTCCCTCCATAGCACTACTTGTGGTCCCGAGATCGATTCTTGTTGTTGTTTAAGTAATAAATGATGAAACGTCTGAAAAAATGAGGGGATCTCATCAACCGTTCCGCTCGATTGAAAAGACATGATGCGTTTGCTTTCAACAGATTTGATGATGACCTCCTGTTCTTTTTCAACACATCCCTCTCGTTGAATGAGGTGCATCCGTTCCTTAATACGCGCTAATTTCTGTTGTTCTCTCTCGATCAATTGCTGAATCTCACTTTCTTTCAAGAGAAACATGCCCTGAATTTGCTCTACTGAGATATCTTCACGAAGAAGCTGAGCCATTTGCTTTAACGTAAAGCCTAATTCCTTGTACAGAAAAATTCGATTGACCTCAAGCAGCTGCTCAGCTGAGTAATAACGGTATCCCGAATCTTGATCAATCTGCTTTGGCTTTAATAAATCAATTTGGTCATAGTATCTTAAGGTTTTAACAGGCACTTTACTTAACATAGAAAAATCACCGATCTTGAACATCCTGCATCTCCTCCGTTTTGTTGATCTGATCAAAGTATAAACCTTTCAGTTAAGGGGAAGGTCAACATGAAGTTGAATAAATTTTTCAAAAGCGCGAAAAAACCTAAATGTCTCTAACATCTAGGTTTTGCTCATTATTCTAAAATTTTTCTAACAAGCCCATCTCTTCCACAATCTTCATATCATTCATACATCGTTGCAAACTTACTTTGTTCTCTTTTTTCTGTAAATCCGAAGAATAACCTAAGCATAGATTAAAAATACAATCTAACCTTTCACCGACTCCGCTAAAATAATAATTTGTCAGTACTCCACTATGTTCACTTTCAAGAACCACAACTGTAGCCATCTCTAGTACATATTCAATATTTTCTTTAGAAATCGTTCGATCCTTTTTCTTAGCATTGATAAATTCATAACTATGAATAGAGCGTATCCTACCTTCAAGTAAATTGAGTATAGACCTTTTATAGATGACATACACACTGTGAATATCACTTTTATCAGGACAATAGGGATCTTGTAAAATGAATTTTATACGCTCATCTTCTTTTTCCATTTTTATTGCATCAAGATCATTTAATAAAATGGAATCAATTTCTTCTATTTTCATAGGACGAAAAGTGTTGACTGCATGTGTTTTACTTTTCATTTGTTGAATCCAAACAATCCAATCTTTCCAGGCACTTTACAATAGCTCCGCTTTTAAAGAAATTGAGGATGACACCCTCGCTAAATCGTTCGGCTCTCACAACCTCCATCATAAGAGCAAGCACGCACTGCGCATTTAAATTTGAGATGTCCACGTTCTCCATATCGTTCAGTCCCGATTCAATCCCATTTTCTTTCAGGATTTCTCTGTAGCGGATAAGCTCCGTCTCTTCATGTTGTTCTGCAAAGGTATAAATATCTGCAATCAAGTGACGGACCGTTTCGGAATAATTCACAAAGGGCATCTGAATCGGATGTTCAACTGTACCATCATTTTCTTGATCGATGACCCATTCTCCGATATGGTCCTCCTGAAACATAGGTATGTATTTTGTCAGAATCTCAAATTGACTCATCGTTATCCTCCTCTATTATGATTTACTCTGATCGACACCTATGGATCAGTTGATAAAAAAATCCGTGATCATCCTACCAGCAATACACCAGTATTCAAATCACGGACAGTCTTATTCACTTCACTTTTTACACTCTTACCATTGATACAACGGTCTCCACATGCGCGGTATGCGGAAACATATCGACTGGCTGCATGTATTCGATTTTGTAGTCTTTTGACATGTACTCAAGGTTCATATTAGTAGGTATGTTCAAATTCTAAATAAAGTAATTCATTAATATCTCCAAATATCTCTTATCGTTCGTGTTTTTCACTCTTTCTTTTAATATCTGAATTACATGATCTTTCATATGCTTATTTCTTGCGATTTCATCAAGTAATCTACCATTGAAATTTTTTAACCACGCTGGTATAAACCTTTTGTAATCAAAATTCTCTGGCTTTACAAAAAAATCGTATTTATCATCAATACCAACATATTCTTCTATTTCCAAATTATTTAATTCCCCAAGAAAATACAGAACACCAAGAGTACCCATGTAGTCGGTATTAGAAAAATGTATTCCTGTTTTTTTCTCAGCAATGGAATGTTTCTTTTTTGTCTCTAAATAATTAATAACTATTTCTTCATGCTCTACACTAACCTCATCAATTAAGCCCATTCTATATGCAATCATTAGATCATCTATATCTTCAATTTTTTTCAAACTCAAAAGGTGACTTTTAGCCTCTATAGATAATAATGATAATAAACCAAAAAGAAAATTCATTTGTTTTTGCTTTTCTTTCGTTAAACATAAAGCAATTTCGGATAACCTTTTTGAAATGAAACTCTCCTCAAAGTGATTAATTAAAGCACCGTAGTCTCTGGAATATCGACCATTAGATGACAATTCAGAAAAATTCGGATCATTTTGTTTTTCTGCCTGTAACACTAAAAAATCATCAATAATTGAAATTATTGACTTTGGTAAATCATTATATATAGTTAATCTCTCTAACCATACATGGCGTTCTCCTATATTTAAATATCTTTCAGGAATATGAAATAACAATGTTTTTACTATTTTCATAAGTCCCTCTTCTGACAGTTTTATATATTTAGCAAAGTAGAGTGCTACTTTTGCTTCATTTATAAACTGATTATAAAAAGCGATGTTCATTTCATTAGCAGAAAATTGCTTAGTAATTTCTTCTGCTATACGGACTAAGTATTCTTCAATTTTTTCCTGTTTATCAAACCTAATTTTATCAATTGAACAACTTTTCTCTATATTCTTTATATCATCAATTTTAAAGTTTCTCGTTATATTAACGAAATCGTAGTAATCAATATAAAAATCTGTTTTCGTCCCACCAAAAGCAACCCCAATTTCATCAATATCCCTCGTTCGCTCATATTCAGCCTTTTCTATTAGTAGACTCATTGAGTTTCTTACATATTGATGGAATTCACGAAAAGAAGTAGACCAAATAAAATTTTCATATAAGAAACGCAAGTTATCAGTAAGACGAAGAAGTATAATAATATCAGATGACAATCCAAAAGAATAAGACCCTTTGCTCATTTCAGAACGAACTTTATTAGTCAATTCAAAAAGTTTTACAGTATCTTCATATAAAAACTGATTATCACTTAAAAACTCAAGTATCTTATATTTTTTTTGAAACCCCGACGGCATACCACTAAATAAATTGCCTATATCAAAATTTTTCATTTCACTGTCTATCCTAGCAAGAAAATCTTCAGTAAACAATCCATGGCCTCTAAATTGTGTTTCAGATTGTGTTATCGATTGATAAACTCTATATCTATTTATTTGTGATAGATAATGTAAACATAAATTTGATTCTTCTATAGAATTTAAAATGACTTCTGAATAAAGATTATAGGATTCTTGCCATCTACCTAAACACGCAAGGAAAAATGCTTTTTTAAAATCATCCTCAATATTCATAGATTGTTCTTCAATAAATTTCCTCATCTCATCATACTTACCGTGATAAGCCAAATTACTAATTTCTATTGATACATTCATAGTGCCTGCGTCTTTCGCCATACAGATAATCCCATTCGTCTCAAAGAAATTAAAAATAGCATTAAACATTTCACACTGTTCTTTAGAAAGTTTACTTCTCTCATTGTTATCCTCTCTTAATTTAAAGTAATGCTCCATATAACCAAAGCCTTTATTATTATGCCTAACAACAGTACCATTCACTTCAAAATGGTAATCGTATTCAAAAACATGTTTGAGGTCAATTTTACGAATATGCTGTAAGGAAAATAATGGGCTGATTTTTTCATATATATATTCAATTACATCTTCTTTTGTAATAAATTTATTTTCTTTTGAATCAATCAAATAATTCATTACTGTTGAGTAACGTTTAAAATAGTCGGTTTCACTACTACCTTTCAAACTAGCTGCATCAATTATTCGCAACCCTTTTTTTTCATAATAAATTAGAGTCTCTTTTTCAATAGGTGAAGGATCTGTTCTAATAAAAAATGGTTTATTATAACTATCCCTTTGTAATTTTCTAACCCAATTCAACAACATATTAATATTGTAATCTGCTAAACCATAACCTAAAAAAACAATGGTGTGCGTTGCAATTATTGTCTTCATTAGATTACTAATAAGAGGATAATTCTGGTCATAATTCAGATAGTCATCTTCTTTCAATACTACATTTTCTCCTTTGTATCCCAGTCTAAAATCCCCGTGAACCTTCAGTATATACCTCGGTGAATTGGCATTAGCAACGTCTTCTTCAGCGCTTATTACACTAAAATACTTTCCTCTCTTCCAACAAGCAGTTTCAATCAAATTATCATAATTTGTTGTAATTATATGTACTGGATTCATAGCTAATATCTTGTCATGTATTTGATTAGTAGACTTATCTACCTGAAAAAAGCCTTCTAGTATATTATCAAATGCAGCTGGGCCTTTGACATTATAAAATATTTGAGGTATTCGAAGAAGTTCATCTGAAGAATAGGTTCCATTCTTAGAACTCCCATAAAGTTCTTCATGATACTTATCTACCAACCTCCACCATTGAGGGTAATCTGAAAGCGTTGAAACTCCCGCACCAACAAAAAAAACTAGTTTTCCATTCCGTGAGGATGTTGTTATTTCTTTTATATATTCAAATATATTACTATTCGGCATAAGCACCTCTCCCTATTTCCTAAATACGTTTCGGTTCAAATATACCTTAGTTATCGACCATTCAGTCATCAAGTTATAGGTTATCGTTAAATTAAATTACTTGTAATACTCTATGTATTTTTAAAAATAATATATAACAATTAAAAAATTAACATTTAGGGTAAGAGTTACAATACACAAAAAATATACGTGATTCCTTGAGAGTAATGCGGAGAACTAAAGTTTAAAGAGGAAAGGAAACAATTTTGAAAAAATAGGCTCGAAAATCTAATATGATTTTCGAGCCTTGTTTAAAGTCTATTTTTTCACGAGAGATACAACAGTCTCCACATGCGCGGTATGCGGGAACATATCGACTGGCTGCATGTATTCGATTTTGTAGTCTTTTGACATGTATTCGAGGTCTTTTGCTAGTGTTGATGGGTTGCAAGAGACGTAGACAAGACGTTTTGGTTTGACTTGTTTGACGGTGTCTAAGAAGGTGCGCTCACAGCCTGTTCTTGGCGGGTCCACGACGATGACGTCAGGACGGAAGCCTTCTTTGACCCATTTTGGCAGCCAATGTTCAGCTGTTCCTGTCACATAGGTCGCGTTTTTCATGCCGTGTTTTTTAGCATTTTTCTTGGCATCATCAATCGATTCTTTGATGACATCCATTCCTCGTACTTCTTTGGCGCCATCTGCAAGCCACATCCCAATCGTCCCAACGCCGCAATACGCATCGACAACTTTTTCTTTGCCAGTCAGCTTTGCCGCTTTTTTCGCTTCGTCGTAAAGCTTTAGCGTTTGCTTCGGATTCAATTGGAAGAAAGCACGTGCACTCAGTTCGAAGGAGACGTCTCCTAAAAATTCTTGAATGACCATGTTGCCAGCTAGGTGAGATGTCTTATGGCCAAAGATGACCGACGTTTTTTCACCATTGATGTTGTGCATAATGGACGTCACTTCTGGCAGACGTTTTTGAATGGCTTCGGCAATTTCTTTTTTCTTTGGAAATTCAGGTTTTGATGTGACTAGAACGACCTGTACTTCACCTGTTTCAAAACCGACACGCACAACAATTGAGCGTACATCGCCTTTTCTCGTCCGTTCATTGTAGACCGATACACCGAATTTCTCTAAAATTTTGCGGACAACGCCCGTTGTTTTGTTCGTTTTTGGATGCTGCACGATGCATTCCTTAATCGGTACAAGCTTATGAGAGTTCAGTCCGTAAAGCCCTGCAATGATGTCACCGCTATGAGAACGCCCTACTTGGAACTGACTTTTATTTCGGTAGTGCCATGGATCTTCCATACCGATCGTCGGCCTGATATCAAGCTGTTCAACTGGTAGTTTTGTATGTCGTTCCATTGATTGAATGACAATATCTCGTTTTTCCCTTAGCTGCTGCTCATACGCCAAATGCTGAAGCTGACAGCCTCCGCACTCTTCGTATACTGGGCATGGCGGTTTCACTCGATGCTCGGAGCGCTTTCTTACTTTTCTAACCGTACCTTCTGCATATTTTGCTTGGACATTCGTTGCTTCCACAACCACTTCTTCGCCTGGAAGCGCACCTGGGACAAAGACCACTTGCTTTTTAAAATACCCGACCCCTTCCCCATTAATGCCAAGGCGTTTAATGGTAAGCGGAAACTGCTGTCCCTTTTGCAAAAGGGCACCTTGCTGTTTTTCCTTCACTTCATTCTCTCCGTTCTATCTGAACCCTTGATAGGTTGTCTTCATTTTATTCCATCTCATTAGTATACCATGACTTGGACAAAGAGAGAAAATCCCTTTCATTTATCTGTCTCAATGCTTCTCCATAAATATAAAGATGCGTAGCTTAAATAGGGAGTCCAATCCTTGCTTAACACTGCCATCTCTTCTTTTGTCGGCTTTTCAGGCAGGTCAAAATGACGCTTGATGGCGTTTTGAATCCCGATATCTGCCATCGGAAAGAGATTTGGTCTTCCAAGTCCATTCATGAGCACATTTTGAACTGTCCAAGGTCCAATCCCTCTAATTGGAAGCAGACGTTCTTCCACCTCCAGATCAGTTAATTCGTGTAATTCTTCTAAACAAAGAGAGCCGCTCACAATTCGCTTTGAGACATCGATGACATATTCCGCTTTCCGCTCACTAAATTGGAGCTTTCTCAATTCCTCTGTTTCAAGTGAGGCGATGGTTTCTGGTAAAGGATCAAACCAAACCCCCTCTATTTGCTCGCCGTACGTATGAACAAACCGTTTTGTGAGTTCATAAGCAAACGCCAGATTAAGCTGCTGATGAATGATGCATTTCATCAAGCAATGATATAAATGAAAATCCAGCATGAGAGGTGTCCCCTTATGACGCTCAAAAACGGGCGCTAGATTTGTTTGAGAAAAATGCTCATTCACAGCGTCTAATTGATGTTCCATGCCAAATATCCGTTTCACCTCACAGATGAGAGGTTTCTCAGGACCATTTCCTTTCACCCGAAACGTGGGCGCTTCTTTTGTTCCGGTGGCTCGAACGACGACAACGTATGGTGTTAGTTCTAATCTGATTGGTACTTTGATCTCTCTTTTATTTAAATCGACTGCTTTTAATGGATCATTTGATAAGCGACGCAGCACTTGATCAAAGTGATATGGCGGTTCAACGGTCAGCTCTTTTTCCCACATATTTTCCTCTTCCTTTCTGCAAACACGAGATGCGATTGTTTCACTTTGCATGAATGATTCTCTATATTGAATACTTTCTAACATAAAGAGTACAAGAATTTATCAGTTATATCTTCCTTATTTCCGGTCATTTTCCTTTTGGATGAAGGAACATTTTTAGTCGAATTCAGCTAAAATTCGACAGCACCCTTCATGATATTAGGTTCATTTTCCTTAAATTAGAAATAGACCCTCTGGGTGATAGCTTCTATCTTGAAAATATTTGTATAATTATGACATATCAAGGAGGTGAACAAAGAAATTAGCTGATTAGGCAATCATTTGTTTTATCTTGCAGGAACATACTTTACCTCATTGATCACCGGCTTCACCTAGTTTCACTTTTTACGAAAAAGAAGACCCAAACTTTTTTTAAAAAAAGGAGATCTGACCAATGAAAAAAACCATTCTTTCTATTGCCCTTGCCACTGCTGTTTCTTCGACACTACCAGTATTCGCTGACGCTGCGGAGAAAAAAACGTCAGCACCCGTCTCTACTACACTACAGCAAACTGTATTAAACAAAGCGGCTGAAGGAAAAGCTGGAACGACAGCTAGTCCTAATGTTAACGTCAACTTCGATGTTCTTGGAATTGCCAATGCCATTGTGAACGCAGTAAACGCAAATGCCAACCGTTCTGGATTCGTTAAAAGCGTGATGGAAAGCACATTCTATGCTGCTGGCGGCAGATATAATGTCATGGTCTTTAACCTCAGCCAGAACTATGAAGACCGTTTTAATGGTGTGAAAACTTTTGCTACTGCTAATCTTGGCAATGTCGTTTATGGTATTTGGGTATTTGAAAGCGGCACCTTTAAAAACAACGGTGATGGCGGCTGGGATAACTGGGCGTTCAGAGGCTGGTTTGACCGTCAAGATAAATTTGTTACGTTCCATCGTCCTTAATTCTCGGTTTTATCCATCAATCATACACGCACATTGGACCGATCTCAGTGATGAGATCGGCTTTTTTTATGCAGAACACGTATAAGTTCACCGGTGCTGCTTCATGATATAATGCAAGTCTGGAGGGGTGCACATGCTGAAGAAAATTGCAGTGACAAAAAACGGCGACTTGATTGAACATGCAACATTGCAGCAGCTTTCAAGCCCCGATATCGCCTGGTATTGGATTGATTTTCATGCGCCTACGGAAAAGGAAGCCGCGCTTTTGAAGGAATACTTTCAATTCCATCCGCTTGCGATTGAAGATTGCTTCCATTATTTACAGCGGCCGAAGCTTGATTTTTATGAAGGCTATTTATTTTTCGTGCTTCATGCTCTGAATCAAAAAACGCTTCGATCTGAGGAAATCGATCTGTTTGTTGGTGACAATTATATCGTGACCTTTCATTTGAAGGAAGCGCCATACATTGACCGTGTCATTCGAAAACTCAAAGAATCTGATAAAGCCCGAAACAGCGGGCCTGAGCATATCGCCTACATGTTAATTGATCAGCTTGTCGATGATTATTTCCCTATTATTTATCAAATAGAGGACAGGCTGAATGAAATCGAGGATGAAGAAGGTCATAAAACATATGGAACATTGATGAACGAAGTATTCGGGATTCGATCCGATTTGCTCAAACTGCGAAGAACGATTATCCCGATGAGGGACCTTTTATATCGTATTGTCAACACGAATATGATGAGAAGTGATACGAACCGGCAAGCATACTTTAATGATATTTATGATCACCTTTTGAAACTAACCGAGATTGTCGAATCAAACCGTGATATGACAGCCGATTTACGAGACAGCTATCAGACGCTGAATTCTAATCGAATGAATGCGATCATGATGACATTGACCATTGTGTCGACCATCTTTATTCCACTAACCTTTATTGTTGGGGTGTACGGAATGAACTTTGATAACATGCCTGAATTACACTGGAAGTATGGCTATTTTGGCGTACTGATTTTCATGGGTCTGCTCGTCTCGGGTATGCTTTTGTGGTTTAAGCATAAAGGATGGTTCCGCATATTCAAATAATGTGTAGAGAGAATGGCTGAGGAGGCGGTTAGATGAAAAACTGGATTCCATTGTCTCATCAAGAACAAAAGCTCGTATGGGAGACGCTCTATCGAGATTTCAAATTTCATCCGAGTCTCTCTCGTTTCCCCTCATTTCGGGTACCTTCTCCTTTCGTTACATATGATATTTCTGCTTATTTTGAGGACTCTTGCCTTCTACATGCTGATGAAGACCTTGAAGAGAAAGCATTACTTGTTTTTCAGGAGCTTATCAGAACAGACGAATATATGCTGGCACTTGATTGGCAGCACGAATGCTACTGGATCACACCATACGGCTCATTTGAAAAAGATGAATTTGGAGAATGGACAGTGCCTGTGCTTCCGAACGGGGATTATTATTTCTTTTTATCAAAAGAGATGCATTGGGGCTTGCTAGGACATCCTTGGGAGCAAAGTATCACAATTTTTGGTGAGGGCTTGATTGATTCTTTCTCGCGCCATCATCCGATTTTGTTTCAGCGTAAAATAAGAGAAGGATAAAGAAAAAGCTCGCAGGTGTTCTGCAAGCTTTTTTTCTATAGCTGAGGGAGATGCCATACTTTTTCAAGCATGAGATCGTCTAGGCTTTTAAAGGCATAACCTTGTTTTTTCAGTGCCGTGATGGCATCATCCAATGCCTCGGCATTGTCCCTTGAGACGGTATGAAGTAAGTAAATGGCACCTGGGTGCGCCTGCTTCATCATCTGATCGTAAGCATACTGTTTTCCTTTTTGATGATGGATATGCCAGTCCACAAACGCCACTGACCAAAAAACGGTTTGATAGCCGAGCTCTTTTGTTTCCTTCAGCACTCTTTCACTGAATACACCGCGCGGCGGACGAAGATAGAGATTGTCTTGTTTTCCAGTGATTTTGTACACGGCTTCATTGACACGCCCAAGCTCTTCTTTGATTTCTTTCGTACTCTTTGTTGTTAGATCTGGATGATGATAGGAATGGTTGCCGATGATATGACCTTCCTCTGCCATACGTTTGACGAGCTCCGGCTGGTCCTTAACAAAGTGTCCTGTCACAAAGAAAGTGCCTGGTACTTGATGTTTTTTCAGCACATCTAAGATCTTCGGCGTGTACCCATTTTCATAGCCATTGTCAAATGTAAAATAGATCTCTTTCTTTTTCGTGTTTCCTAAATAGAAGGCATCATACTTTTTTAAAAGGGCATTCAGTTCTTTACCCGCATCTGCCGGCTTATGTTCTTTGCTTTTCGCAAATCCCCAATGGACAGGCTGATTAGACACGGCTTCCGCTTCTGAGAGAGGCATAGATACAAAAAGCGCACATAAACAGATGAGCATGTATTTTTTCATTTACGTCACTTCCCGGTTTTTCTTCTATTGTGCAGAATAAGACCGAGACTCATACACTGATCCACCTGCCAATTTAAAGAAAAAAGCCCGCACTGTGCGAGCTATTCTTCCTTCCAATCATTTTTAAACCGTTCATATTTCGCTTCTAGGTCGTCAATCATCTGGATCAGTCTGTCTATATCCTCAACATCTGTTGATTCAGGATCTAATGAATCAATCACATTCATAAACATATCTAATCGGTTCTTTAAATAATCAACCTGCTGCTCTTTGCTGTCTGCTGCCTTGCCCATAGATACACTCCCTTTAGCATTTGTTTCTAGCTTATCTTTTTTTCCCTTGTAAATCAATGAAACCCCACTTGCGTATAACGGTGATGGGGCTTAAAATTAACTGTTGGCGGGTCCACGTTTGCCCGAATGAAAAGGAGATAGATACCATGAACCAAAAAACAGCACTTCGTCCGATTACACCTGCATATGACCCTTGGGAAGCCTATCTCGATGTGCAGGACTACGGAGAGATGAAGCTGACAAATATTGAATTTACAACCACGACGTTGTGTAACATGAGATGTGAGCACTGCGCGGTCGGCTATACTTTGCAGCCTAAAGACCCGAATGCACTGCCGCTTGATTTACTGCTTCGCCGTTTAGATGAAGTTCCGCTTCTGCGCTCAATCAGTATTACAGGCGGAGAGCCGATGCTTTCTCTCAAATCTGTGCGGGAATATGTCGTCCCTTTATTAAAGTATGCCCATGAACGCGGCGTCCGTACACAGATCAACTCAAACTTAACGCTTGATTTGGCGCGATATGAAGAAATTATTCCATACTTAGATGTCCTTCACATCTCACATAACTGGGGAACTGTCGAAGAGTTTGCAACGATCGGTTTTGCGATGATGGACAGAAAACCAACCTTTGAGCAGCGTGAGAAATTATTTAACCGCATGATTGAAAATAGCCGGGCACTTGTCAAAGCAGGTGTGACCGTATCTGCTGAAACCATGCTTAATAAGCGTACGCTTCCATATATTGAACACATCCACCGGCAAATTGTGGAGGAGATGAAATGCCAGCGCCACGAAGTTCACCCGATGTACCCAAGTGATTTTGCCAGCGCACTTGAATCATTGACGCTTCCGCAAATGCGTGATGCGATTCATCAACTGCTTGATATTCGTGATCAAGACACATGGATGCTGTTTGGCACCCTGCCATTTTATTCTTGCAGCACAGATGAAGAAGACCAGCGCCTCCTCAAACGATTGCGTCAGGAGAAACATGTCACGGTACGAAATGACCCTGATGGACGCTCACGGCTGAATGTGAATATTTTTGATGGGAATATTATTGTGACAGACTTTGGTGATACACCGCCGCTAGGAAATATTGCTACTGATACATTGCAATCCGCGTATACTCGCTGGATGGACACGAAATTAGCAAAAGAGCTGAATTGTCATTGTCCAAGCGTACAATGCCTTGGTCCGAATGTTCTTGTGAAAAACAGCTATTATCAAGATGTTGATTTTACTTCTCGTACAGCCAGGGGGTAACCGATAGATGGACGATACTTTTCTGACAGTAGTCAAGAACAAATACATTGAAATTCTCCTTGTTGGACTCGTACTTTGGCTTGCCGTCTTTTTGATTAACAAAGCGCTTCAATTGTTCTTTAAACGAACAGAGTTTATAGAAGACAAGAAGAAAAAAACGATCGAGAGCTTGGTCAAATCTGTTTCAAAATACACCGCTTCGATTTGCTTTGTATTGTATGTCATTTCTCTCTTCTTTCATGATTTCGGAAAAATTCTTGCAGGTGCTGGTGTGGCTGGGATCGTCATCGGTTTTGGCGCCCAGACGCTGATTCGCGATATTTTAGCAGGCATTTTTCTCATCTATGAACGTCAAATTCATAAAGGGGATTATGTGACAGTGAATAACCTCTTTAATGGAACGATTGAAGAAATTGGTCTCCGATCTCTGCAAATTAGAGAATGGAGCGGCAAGCTGTTAACCATTTCTAACGGAGACATCCGGCAAATCCAAAACTATAACATGCACTACATGCGGATTACGGAGTCTGTGTTAATTAGTGCAAATCAAAACCCAGACACAGCCTTTCAAGCACTCGAAACGGCCTGCGACAATTTAAATCAAATGCACCATGATTTTCTCAAAAAAGATGAATTCCAGCATGCCATCGAACCGTTTCAAGTTCATGGCATTATGGGTCTGAACAAGCTGAACCGCGGGATTGAGATCACAGTGAAAGGAATGGTCGAAGACGAAAAATACTTCGATGCTGCCCTCGCTGTCCGAAAAGAAATGATCAAACAACTTCATCAGCATGATGTCAAATTGCTTGAAGATCTCGTCTATCCCCAGCCTGCAAAATAACCTCATTTGTGATGGGGTTATTTTTTTGATTGTTTTTTGTTAACCAGTTAACTATAATAAAATATAGTTAACCGATTAACAAAAAGAAAGGATGTTGATTCATGACAAAAAAAGAGGCGCTATCATTTATTAAAGAGATGTATGAAGAGGTGTTAACCAAATTCAATATAGAAAAAGTGGAGACATATTTTTCACCGGAATATCAGCAAGTGACAGATGGAAAGATTTCGACACTTGATGAGTTTAAAAAGCATCTATCCACATTAAAAGGATTGACAAAACAGCTTGAGATCCCCGCTTTTCATGATCTGTTATTTGATGAAGAGGCGCAGCAAGGGTGTTTTCGTTACACGGTACATGTGGAACTCGCAAGCGGAGACAGGGGTTTTATTGATGTCATAGCTCTTTTCACGTTATTAGATGGAAAGATCATTCGATGCGATGAACTGACGCGGGCTCATGAAAAACATGAAACGTTTGAACAGCTTGGACACATCAGCTAAGATATCTCTTCAGTCAGCCTCCTAACTTCTATCCTCTTGACTAATTCATGTATAATAGAAAATAGATTGATTTCATGCAGCATGGGGACCCTCATACTGTGTATTTTCTAAGTGAAAGAGAGTGAATAAGATGGGTCGTAAGTGGAACAACATTAAAGAAAAGAAAGCATCAAAGGATGCCAGTACAAGTCGTATTTACGCAAAATTCGGGCGTGAAATCTATGTGGCTGCCAAACAAGGTGAGCCAAACCCAGAATCAAACCAAGCACTTCGTTTTGTCCTAGAACGTGCAAAAACATATAGTGTCCCAAAACACATCGTGGACCGTGCCATTGAAAAAGCAAAAGGCGGTGCGGAAGAGAATTTCGATGAGCTGCGCTACGAAGGATTTGGTCCAAACGGATCAATGGTGATCGTTGATGCCCTCACCAATAACGTGAACCGTACAGCGTCAGATGTTCGTGCGGCTTTCGGAAAAAATGGTGGAAACATGGGCGTAAGCGGCTCCGTTGCCTACATGTTTGACCAAACAGCTGTCATCGGTGTCGAAGGAAAAAGTGAAGAAGAAACGCTTGAGCTTTTAATGGAAGCAGACGTTGATGTACGTGACATCATGGAAGAAGATGAAACAGTGATTGTATACGCTGAACCAGATCAATTCCATCAAGTACAAGAAGCATTCAAACAAGCCGGCGTAGAAGAATTCACTGTCGCTGAAATCACAATGCTTCCTCAAAATGAAGTGACATTAGATGATGAATCGAAAGCACAATTTGAAAAGCTGATCGATGTATTAGAAGAGCTTGAAGACGTGCAGCAGGTTTATCATAATGTGGATTTAGGGGAATAAAAGGAAATTTTGCCATAACATAAGTTTATTTAAATAAACTTATGTTATGGCTTTTTTATTTAAAACTCATCATATCTTTTGAAAGCAAAACTTTATATTCAAATTAGGAAAAGCGTATCTTAATAGAATAAAGTTAAATTTTATATTATTGTGTAAAATTTAACAAAAAAGGTTCACTACTCCTTTGTCTAATTGTATTATAGTGATTACGAGAAATAATACATAATTTTATATATAAAAGTTAGGTGGTGTTATTATTTTTAAAATATGGTGGAAACAATATTTTGGATTTATGATCATACCATTTATTACTATGGGGTTTATCTTTAACAACTTCTCTCACTTTACAAAAATTTTCTATTTCATTTTCCTTGCTTGGTTATTATTTAATGTTATTGACTTTTATAGAAGTGAGGTAAGAAACAAAAAGGACAAAAAGTCATGAAAGGGGTGTAGACGTTGATATTTGAAGTAGCCACGAAATTTTTTAACTATCAAGATTTATCTATATGTATCATGATGATAGTTGGAATGGTTACTTTTGGTTTATCTAGTGTATACATATTGTTTATCAATGGATTAATGATTGGTGGAGCTTTTAAAATATCACGCATGACATTAATAACTTTACGACAAATTAAACCCCCTCTTCTATAGTGAAAGAGGGGGTTTTACTATGTTAATTCATCCCTTGAAACCCAAACGTCAGGTGATCCTGCACAGGAATCCAAGCGCCGATTCCTTGCGAGGTCACGTTTTTCACGACGAGTTTGCGTTTATTTCCTTTAAGCACAAGGTACACTTCTCCGTATGTGACCTTTCCTTTTTCATTAATCGCTGGTGCATAGGCATGAAGCGATGCTGCTTTTTTCGGAGAGACGTGGTATGACTGATCTCGCTTTGTTCCTCCGCCAATCACGGTGTCAAAAGCGAGGGGCAGCTTTGTCTTTTGAATGGCTTTTTGCATCATCAATGTTTTTACATCTTCTGGGCTTGGCACCTTTGCTGTGAGCCCGCCGCTCACTTTTACTTGCTGCTTTTGAACGTACTTGCCAATGGCTGTTTTGTTGCCGCCTCTGTTATCAATGTGATTTGTATTCACTTTTTTGTATTCCCAATTGGCCACCGTTTCGTTTGAATCGTAGCTCAGTGCCCATCTTCCAAGGAAAATGGTCGCACGGTAACCAATAGCTAATGGCGTCCCTGAAATACTGGATTCATTCAGCATTTTGATCAAATGAGTATTCTCAATCGGCACATCTGTTGTTTTAAACAATTCGGCTGTCAGCTCGCTCGGCTGGAGCAATGGCTGATCCTGTGACGCATTCGGATACGTATTCTCCTTAGAAATACTAGCGACAGACGATGGCACCTTAAATGGTTTCGCCGCCTCCGCTGGAAAACTGTATAGAAAACTTAAGGATAAGAGAACAACAAACATGATGCGGGGCATCTTTTTCATATCATCACTCTTTCTCATTCATTTTTCCATAGTATTTTCCGCAAAGTCGTCCCTTATCCACAAAAGATTATAAAAGGAAAAATCCAATCGCCATAATGAAATAGGCAGCAAGTAATGTGGCGCCTTCAAACCAATTGGTATCTCCGTCATTAGATAAAATGACTGTAAGTAATACAGCGGACGCCATGGCAATGAGCTCTGGTAAGGAGAAAATGAGCGGCATTTGCGTATTGAAAAAAAGCGAACTGATGACAAGGATTGGTGCCACCATCATCGCAACCTGAAGCGTGGAACCAAAAGCGATTTCCACTGCGACATCCATTTTGTTTTTATACGCCATGATAACAGCAGAGGCATGTTCTGCGGCATTGCCGACGATGGCCACAATAATGACTCCGATAAACAGCTCACTCCAGCCAAATTGCTTCCCTACCGTATCAAATGTATGGACGAGGCGCTCTGAAATGTATGCAACGGCCATCGTTGCAAGCAGCAAAATCAAAGTCGCAAACTTTCCAGACCATTCAGGTGTTTCTTCTTCCGTCTCTGCTTCGCCTTCCATGCTCTCCTGCTTAGCAACATACACCCCGCGGTGGCTGACCAGTTTGAAATAGAGCGCCGCGACATAAAGCAAAATCATGACAATACTGATCCCAATGCTTAAAACAAACTGTTTATTCTCTGCCATCTCCACCGAAAACACTTCTGGAATGACAAACGCCACAATAATGGCAAACATGAGCAAGCCTGAGTTGTGCCTTGCATCATGGACATTGAACACTTGGCGCTTATATTTTAAACCGCCAACGAAAAAAGACAGCCCCGCCACAAGCAGTAAGTTTCCGATCACTGATCCAGTTAATGATGCAAGGACGATGGCTGTCAGTCCTTGCTTTAATGCAAAAAACGAAATAATTAACTCCACCGCATTTCCAAATGTGGCGTTTAAAAGCCCGCCAATTCTGGGGCCCGCTATGATGGCAAGACTTTCTGTGGCTCTTCCCATAAAACTAGCAAGACCAATAATTGCGATACAATACACAGCAAACATGATAACCTGCGGAAAATGAAGAAAACTGCCAATCACCGATAGCGGTACACCAATTGCGACAATCACAAGAAACAAACGATTCATACAGCCATTCTCCTTTACATATGTCTGACTGTTATTCTTTCGTGAGTGCCGGCATCATATACATTTTAGATTCGCGCGTGTGAGAAGGTGATATCAATACTTCCTTTCACGGACTGCACCATAGAGCAATGCTTCAATGCAAGGGTGATCACTTTATCGATTTGTTCATCAGATGTATTAATGTCTTCAAATAAGATATGTAAATGAATGCTGGAAATCTTGTTTACAGCTCCTGCCCTTGTCGTTTCAGGTGTAATCGTCAGCCCTTCACAAGATATTCGCTTTTTCCGGCAAACATGAATGAGCATTTCTCCAAAACAGCCAGCAATAGCTGAGGTGAATAATTGAGATGGCCTGTACCCCGTTTTTTCATTGCCTGATATATGCAACTGCCCTTCATCTATTCTCGCGATCCATCGATCCGTTTCGTATCTCAGTTTCATTCCTTTTCCACCTTTCTATTGAAACCCCTATGGTTCCATTGTACGATGAAAATATGAACTTGTAAGGAGCTTCTTATGTCGAGAATTCACTTTATGATTTTAATTTTACTTGTATCTGTATCAGGTTTTTCGCAGGGAGCGTTACTGCCTGTCATTTCGATTATTTTTGAACATGCCGGGACTTCTCCTACGTTAAACGGACTGCATGCCACAGGCTTATATCTTGGCGTGCTGCTAGCATCTCCCTTCATGGAAGCGCCGCTTCGCCGGTTTGGGTTTAAGCCGTTAATTGTCATTGGAGGCGCCGCTGTCTTTTTAAGCTTATTCAGCTTTGTGTTTTTTGAATCTTATGTTGTCTGGTTCTTCCTGCGGCTCATGATCGGGATTGGTGATCATATGCTGCATTTCTCTACACAGACATGGGTGACCTATGCTTCATCATCAAGAAATCGAGGACGAAATATCTCATTGTATGGATTATCATTTGGACTTGGTTTTGCCGCTGGACCTTTTTTAACTCCACTCATTGAAATCAATCCATCTTTACCTTTCATTGTTTCTGGTGCTGTTAGCTTATGTATTTGGCTGCTTGTTTTTGTTTTGAAAAATACATATCCAGATACGGGCGAAGTGCAGACGTCAGAGCAGACAAACAGTTTGAAGCGCTTTAAGAAAGCCTTTCAATTTGGCTGGGTCGCCTTTATGATGCCGTTTTGCTATGGATTTTTAGAAACGACGCTTAATAGTAACTTCCCTGTATATGCGCTAAGAAGCGGGGTTACAGTAGATGCGGTTGCGTTTATTTTACCTGCGTTTGCCATTGGGAGCATTGTCTTTCAGCTTCCTCTTGGGATGCTCAGTGACCGGTTTGGCAGGCGCCGCATCATTTTATGTGTCACACTCGTTGGATCTTTCTTTTTCCTACTAGCAGGAATATTCATTCAATCCGTTTTGGCTGTTGCGATTTGTTTCTTTATTGCCGGAATGGCAGTAGGCTCTACCTTCTCACTTGGCATCAGCTATATGACCGACTTATTGCCAAAGCATCTGCTGCCTGCTGGAAATTTGATGTGCGGGATGGCGTTTAGTGCGGGAAGTATTCTCGGTCCTGTTCTCGGTGGAATCTTTGTGCAAACGTTTGAAGGTATGAATTTACTTTACCTTGTCAGCATCGTGATATTATTCGTGTTTTTCTGCGTTCGATTCGGACGGACGGCGGCAGTTCTTGAAAACTCCAATGATGCCATTTCTAAATAAAAACTCCTCTGTACCCATGCAGAGGAGTTTTTTTTCATTTAATGATATCCATTTTGTCCGTTCGCACTGCCGCTTGTTTTGTTCTTAGGTTGATGGCCTTTATTTTGTTTCGTATTGCTTCCGCCTTTTTTTGATTGTTTGGACATATGTGATTTCCCCCATCCATTCAGTTTGAACTTGATCGTTCTTCTTTAGGATGCCCGGATTTCATTATAGTTTGCCTGGTACGATTTTACGCTTATGTAAAAGCGCATTGAGCTCGCCGCCAAGGATAATCATGATGCCGGTTAAATAAAACCAGATCATTAAAATAATGATTCCCCCAATACTTCCGTACATCGCACTGTAGTTGGCAAACTCGCCTACGTAAAATGAAAATAGCATGCTCACCAAAATCCATCCAATCGATGCAAAAATGGCACCTGGCAGAACAAATTTTAATTTAAGCCTGATGTTTGGAGCAAAATAGTATAAGGATGTAAAAACAATCAATAAAATGAGCGGGCTAATGATCCATCTCATCGCAGTCCATACAGTGAGAAAGGCATCTGACTGCCCAACTAATTTAGCGACGAATAAACCAAGTTCTTTGCCAAAGACAGGCAGCATCAGGGCAAAAATAATGGTCAAAACCATCGCAATCGTTAAAATGATCGATGTTAAACGTACGAGAATGAAGGAACGATTCTCCTCAACTTCGTAAGCATGGTTAAATGCTCTAACAACGGCATTAATGCCGTTAGATGCTGACCAAAGCGCGGCAATAATCCCGAACGACAATAACCCGCCGTTCCGATTGTTCAGCGTCTGTTCGGCGATGGATTCAATCATCGATAGCGCTCCTTCTGGCGCATAGCCAGAAATGACGCTCAGGACATCCTTTGACGTCAGCGGCAAATACCCAACGAGTGTCAGTACGAAGATGAGAAACGGAAATAATGAAAGCAAAAAGAAATAAGCAAGCTCAGCAGATTTTGCCGGTCCTTCATGCAGCAAAAAGCGTTCAATTAACGCTTTAATAAAACCCATACGCCTCATCTCCAATGATCAATCTGTCTGTTTCGATTGAAAGTGATCCTTTGTTTCTTCAATAATTTCTAATACCCTTGGGGTTGTTTCCTTTAACTGATTGACCTGTTCATTTAAAAATGACAAATCATCTGAGACTGTTCGCATCAGCTGCTTCGTTTCTTCCATCTTTTCTTTCATGCAAGCTGATATTCTGCCTGGCTCTTGGCAGACCTCTTCCAGCTTTTGCTGGCAGTCATTCCATTTGTCTTTGAGTGCAATTCTTGTTGGTCGATGAAATAAAGTCAGCAATGCGCCGCAAGCGGCACCTAAGAGAGCTCCTCGGAGCACAATTTGATTTTTTTCTTCCATCTCATCTGATCTCCTTTCAGTTAAAGGTGGTTCTCTTTCTTTACATACGTCAAAAAACGGTCAATTCCTTTTTCAATTAATTCATGGACTTCCTCAAAGTTCCCAGTGTAATAAGGATCTGGCACATCATCTCGATCGTCGTCTTCTACAAAATCAAGAAGACGGCCAATAAAGTGATGTTTCCCATAGCCGGCTATACTGCGAAGTGCCCCTACATTTTCAGCATCCATCGCAATGATATAGTCGTATGTTGTGATGTCTTCATCCATGATTTGTCTTGCGGACATTCCTTCATAGCTGATGCCTTTTTCATCAAGCAGCTTTCGCGTTCCTTCATGCGGGGGACTGCCTTGATGCCAGCCGCCAATACCTGCTGAATCAATCACAAAGTGCTCGCTAAGCCCCTCATCTTCTACTTTTTTTCTAAACATGGCCTCTGCCATTGGTGACCTGCAAATATTGCCAAGACACACGAACAACACATGAATCATCCTTCATTCTCCTCCTATCTTTTCCCTAAGAGTTCTTTTCGAAAACCTTTTCTCTATCATAGCAAGTCCCTTTTCTTTTGGAAACTTTGCAAGAAAAGCTCTCATCGCCATTGACAAAATACACAAAAACAGGAGAAACTTTAGGAGAATTACACAAACAAAGGGGGATATTAGATGGGAATAATTGAGCAGTTTGTCACAACGATGAACAATTTTTTGTGGGGGCCTCCCCTGTTGATTTTAATTGTTGGTACTGGAATATACCTCACCTTTCGCGTTCTCTTCATTCAAATTAGATTACTTCCTTATTCTTTAAAGCTCGCTTTTTCAAAACAAGACAAAATGTCAGAAGGGGATATTTCCCATTTCCAAGCATTAATGACGGCTCTCGCCGCAACTGTCGGTACAGGAAATATCGTAGGTGTGGCCTCGGCTGTTATAGCGGGTGGTCCTGGTGCAGTATTCTGGATGTGGTTTGCTGCATTTTTCGGGATGGCCACCAAATTTGCCGAAGCTGTTCTTGCTGTGAAATACAGGGTCAAAAACGAAAAAGGCGAAATGTCTGGCGGACCTATGTATTATTTAGAACACGGGTTAAAACAGAAATGGCTAGGGGTGCTATTTGCTGTTTTCGGTGCCAGTGCTGCCTTTGGGATCGGCAACCTGGTACAGTCTAATTCCATCTCAGGCGTGATGAATTCTACTTTTCAAATTCCAACATGGGTAACAGGTATCATTATTACAGCTTTTACAGCACTTGTGATTTTAGGCGGAATTAAAAGCATTGGACGGGTCACATCTATTTTTGTACCGGTCATGGCTTTATTTTACGTCATTTGCGGTCTGATCATTCTTGTTATGAATGCTGACCTTGTTCCAGGCGCAGTCGGTCTTATTTTCTCAGATGCCTTTACCGGTCAAGCCGTGGCAGGTGGTGCAATTGGGACTGTCATTCGCTGGGGTGTGGCACGAGGAGTATTTTCCAATGAAGCAGGTCTTGGGTCAGCACCAATTGCTGCTGCGGCTGCGAAAACGGATATGCCTGCCCGTCAAGCTCTCGTCTCTATGACGCAAGTGTTTATTGATACAATCATTGTTTGTTCTATCACTGGCATTACCATTGTCATGGCAGATATGTATTTAACAGTGAAAAGTGATGCGCTGACCTCGTTATCCTTTGCTCACTTCCTCGGTCCAGCTGGCTCAACCATTGTGGCAATCGGGCTGCTCTTGTTTGCCTATTCCACCATCATTGGCTGGTCCTATTATGGCGAAAAATGCTTTACATATTTGGCGAAGGATTCGTACGTCATGTATTATCGTATCGTGTTTGTGATAGCTGTCTTTTTTGGTGCCGTGTTTAAAAATGACTTCGTCTGGGGTGTGGCAGATATGCTAAATGGACTGATGGCGATTCCAAACTTAATCGGGCTCATCGGTTTATCAGGGGTTGTCGTATTTGAATCCAAACGAATCATTGATAAGATTAAGCAGGAGAAAAAGGAGAAAAACATCTCGGTGTCATCTTAATAGCCCTTTTATTCTTTTGCATTTCTGTTAAAATAGACATATTATTCGACACATATGCAGGAAAGGACGTGCCGCCCTTGTCAGAGCAAAAAGCGGCTGAAGTCAATCAGCTGATTGAAGACATTTCGCAAAAGTTAAATATGCTGAACATTGGAGTCATCAAAGCAGAGGACTTCAGTCCAGACAAGTACGAAGATATTGAATTTCTTCACCAAATGGTGATGAAAAAATCTTCATTCAGCCCAAGTGAAATGCAAGCCATCGCAAGCGAGCTAAAAAACTTAAGAAAATAATGGTGAAAAAGGAAACTGTTTTTATGGTCTACACGCAGTTTTCTTACATCATGCACACAAAAAGCCAGCACCCCGCAAGGTGCTGGCTTTACAACTGCGGTTTTATTTCTCAAGCAGTTTTAATGATTCACGGTTAAAGGCTGGAATGTCATCAGGTGTACGGCTTGTCACAAGCTGATCCTGACAAACGACGACTTCTTCGTCTTTAAATTTAGCGCCTGCGTTTTCCATATCGACTTTGATGGATGTATAGCCAGTCGCGCCTCTTCCTTCAAGCGTCTTCGCTGTAATGAGCAATTGCGGTCCGTGACAGATCGCAAATACTGGTTTTTTCTCATCCATAAATGCTTTAGTGAATTGGACGTAACGATCATCTGCACGCAGAATATCTGGTGAGAAACCGCCTGGAATGAGAAGTGCATCGAAGTCTTCAGGCTTCACGTTGTCAATAGACGCATCCACTCTTACTTCTGCCTCTCCTTGCTTCCCTTTCACTGTTTTTCCTTTTTCATTTTCAATGACTGTCAACTCATGACCTGCATCTTTAAAGGCTTTTGCAGGCTCGGTGAATTCAACATCCTCAAAGTAATCTGTTAATACAACTGCAATTTTCTTACCCATGTAGAAACCCTCCTGCTTGATTATCGTTTACACTACACACTATACCCGGGCATGTTGAAATCAAACATCCTATCCCTATCAGAAAACCCCTTATGATAAAAATGAGCATTTAGACTCATTCACATTCCCTTAACAAGGTAATTCGTATGATTTATGTTATCTTTACAATAATCTTCAAAAAATAACTACAAAAGTTAACGAAACATTTCTACAATAGGTATTGTGGTCAAAAAAATTAGAAAGGCGGAGATCAGGTGAAGAAGCAAGCACATAGGTCTAAACGAAGGAAAAACCTGTCTATTCTGCTCACTTCCATTATGATGATTAGTCTCATTCTCCCAGCAGTACCTACTCATGCAGAAACAGAAAACGGCAAAGCCGTAAAGGTCAGTATCTTAGCCACAACCGATGTTCATGCGAACATGATGAATTATGATTATTACAGCGACAAAGAAACAAATGAATTTGGTTTGGCAAAAACAGCCGAGCTCATTGACAAGCACCGCTCACAAAACCCAAATACACTCCTTGTTGATAACGGAGACCTGATTCAAGGAACCCCTCTTGGAGAATACGTTTACAAAAATGAGAAAGACAGCATCATCAATCAAACAAAGGTTCACCCTATTATTCATACACTCAACAAACTAAAATACGATGCAGGAACACTTGGCAATCATGAATTTAACTACGGATTATCCTTCCTTGACGGTACCATTGCGGGCGCCAATTTCCCGATTGTTAATGCGAACGTCAAAAAGCTAAATGGAGAACACCGTTTTACACCTTATGTGATCCAAGATAAAACCTTTAAAGATGCAAGCGGAGCCTCACAAACTGTGAAGGTTGGTTACATAGGATTCGTTCCACCACAAATTATGACGTGGGATAAGAAGCATTTAGATGGACAAGTCCAAGTGCAGGACATCGTCGAATCTGCCAATGAAACCATTCCTGAAATGAAAGAGAAAGGCGCAGATGTCATAGTCGCTCTTGCTCATACAGGAATTGAAAAAACCGCTTCGCCTAAAGGATCAGAAAATATGATCTTTGACCTTGCCACGAAAACAAAAGGCATCGATGCCATTGTATCAGGCCACCAGCATGGCACATTCCCAAGCGCTGAATATAACGGCATCGACAAATTCAATGTCTCAAAAGGAACCATCAACGGCATCCCAGTCGTCATGTCAAAAAACTGGGGCAGCTACCTCGGAGTCATTGATTTAACACTAGAGCCTGATGGCAGCAACTGGAAGGTCACAGACGGAACAGGCAAGATCGAATCTGTTGCCGGAGTATCATCTCAAAACAGCACCGTAAAAGATGCCATTCAAACAACGCATCAAAACACACTTGATTACGTGAGAAAGCCTGTTGGCAAAACAGAAGCAGACATTAACAGCTTTTTCGCTCAAGTGATGGATGACCCTTCGATACAAATTGTGACAGATGCCCAAAAATGGTATGCACAAGAAAAAATGAAGGACACGTCATACAAAAACTTACCGATTTTATCTGCAGGCGCTCCGTTTAAAGCCGGCGGCCGAAACGGTGTGAATTATTATACGAATATCGCAAAAGGAGATTTAGCGATTAAGAATATCGGCGATCTCTACCTTTATGATAACACTGTGCAGATTGTGAAACTGAAAGGCAGTGAAGTGAAAGACTGGTTAGAAATGTCTGCCGGCCAGTTTAATCAGATCAAACCAAACGATGCAAAAGAACAGCCGATTTTAAACGAGGAATACCGCTCGTATAACTTTGATGTAATTGATGGCGTGACATACCAAGTCGATGTGACGCAGCCTGCTAAATACAGCACAACAGGCACACTTCTCAACGCCAATGCCAACCGCATTAAAAACCTGTCTTACAACGGGAAACCCGTCTCTGATAATCAAGAATTTTTAGTCGTAACAAATAACTATCGTGCTTCTGGCGGCGGAGGCTTCCCTCATCTGACGCAAGATAAAGTAGTGCTTGCCTCAGCAGATGAAAACCGCCAAGTACTGATGGATTATATTATCGAACAAAAAACGATCAACCCAAGTGCAGATCAAAACTGGTCGATTGCACCGATCAAAGGCGCAACCGTCACTTTTGAATCTTCTCTTTTAGCCAAACCGTTTGCTGAGAAATCAAGCAGCGTAGACTTTATTCGTAACGCAAGCACAGATGGTCTTGGTGTGTACAAGCTAGCCTTTAAAGACGATGGCACAACAGAACCGCCTTCATCAGACAACTGGAATTTAACAGTGATGCATACGAACGATACACACGCACACCTTGATGATGCGGCAAGACGCGCAACAAAGATCAAAGAAGTCCGTGCTGAAAGCAAGAACAACATTTTATTAGACGCTGGAGATGTCTTCTCTGGTGACCTGTACTTCACAAAGTGGCAAGGACTTGCCGATCTAAAATTGATGAACTTAATGAAATACGATGCCATGACGTTTGGTAATCATGAATTTGACAAAGGTCCTTCTGTACTCCGTCAATTCCTGACAGGTGATGCATCAGATGTCGATCCGAAAAACCGTCATCAATTTGAAAAGCCTCGATTCCCGGTCGTGTCATCAAACGTGGATGTCTCGAAGGAAAAACAATTGAGTGACTTAATGAAAAAACCAGCCTCATTTAAAGCTGGTGAGAAAAAAGAAGCCGGAATTTACCCTTACATCCTGCTCGATGTAAACGGTGAAAAGGTCGCCGTATTCGGTTTAACGACTGAAGACACAGCCATTACATCCAGCAGCGGCCCTAACATTCAATTTAAAGATGCGTACAAGAAAGCAAAAGAAACAGTCAACACCATTCAAACAGAAGAAAAAATCAATAAAATCATTGCGTTAACACACATTGGCTACAACCGTGATCTTGAGCTCGCTCAAAAAGTAGACGGAATTGATTTAATCATTGGCGGTCACACACACACACTTGTCGAAAAATTAAAGGTTATCAAGAAAAAAGAACCTACGATCGTCGCTCAAGTCAAAGATTACGGACAATTTTTAGGAAAAGTAGACGTGGCCTTTGACAAAAAAGGTGTCGTCCAGCCAAAAGAATCTTCTTTTGACCTAATCCCGATCGATGACTCTATCAAAGAAGATGCAGAGGCAAAAGCGATCCTTGATGGATACAAAGCAGATATTCAAGATTTAAAAATAGAAAAAGTCGGCCATACAGATGTCCTTTTAGATGGCCAGCGTGAGCATGTCCGTGCGAAGGAAACGAATCTTGGGAACTTTATTGCTGACGGCATGCTGCAGAAAGCGCAAGAATCTGCTGGAGCTGACCTTGCCATCACAAACGGCGGAGGTATTCGTGGAAGTATCGAAAAAGGTGATATCACTTTAGGTGATATTTTAACGGTGATGCCTTTCGGAAATACCCTTTATGTCGCAGATTTAAAAGGCAGTCAAATTAAAAAAGCACTCGAACAGGGGCTGTCAGGCATTGAAGAAGGCGGAGGCGCATTCCCTCATGTAGCTGGCATTGAATATACGTTTACACTCAGTAAACCAGCTGGCAGCAGACTAATTGATGTGAAACTGAAAGACCAAAAGGGTCAACTGACAGACATTGATGATGAGAAAACATACCGCGTAGCTACAAACGCATTTGTCGGCACAGGCGGCGACGGCTACAGCGTCTTTACAGAAGCCTCTCACGGCGAAGACTTAGGGTATGTCGACTATGAAATCTTCAAAGAGCAAATCGAAAAGGCAGATGGGAAGATTTCGCCTGTCATCGATCACAGGGTGAAAGAAGTGTTCCTTCCTCGCGTGAAAGGAAAAGGCGCTTATGACATTCAAGATGATGAGAAATTCCAAACGTATGTGCAGCATACAAACAAAGCATTGCTTTATTTAGACAAAGCAAGCAAAGCGAAAAACGTTCAATTGTCTCTATCAAAAGCACAAGTAGCCGAGCTGAAGAAAAGAGAGCAAGATCCAAACGTCACCATCTATCATGACAAAGTGGGACTCGCATTACCTCTCTCAAATTTGTCCGAGAAAAACGCAGATATCTGGATGACAAAAACGGATAAAGTGAAAAACGCATTAACGGATACGTATGATTTCCAAATCAAACAAGACAAGAAAAAGGTTTCGACCTTTAAAGACCCGGTCACACTATCCTTTACACTAGACGAGCCGCAAAAAGCGAAAAAACCTAGTGTGTATTATGTGGATCGCAAGAAAAATCGTTACACCAAAACAAGTAATGGATCATTTGAAAACGGAGTCGTATCAGGTCAAACTGAGCACTTCAGCGAATATACCGTCCTCAACCAAAGCGGGGCAGCTGGAACAACCCCAGATCAAACTGGCGGAGACGGCGGAACAACAGCACCAGGCGGAGGCACAGATCCAAACCAAGATGGAACCGGCCTCCCAGGCGGCACACTGCCGAATACAGCCACAATGATGTATACAGCTGTACTAATCGGTGTGCTCATGCTCGCTGCTGGCGGTATCCTTTATTACTACCAGCGCAAGCGCACAAGAAAAAATGTATCATCTTAAATGAAAAGGACAGAGCCTATGCTCTGTCCTCTTTTCTTGGAATAAGTTATTAATCTTGAGATAAATAGGTCCAATTGCGGTCGTCGAATTCTTTCACCTCATCTGACCCTATATGCCGAAGCATCCTATTAAAGAACATCATGTCGTTTTCATCATCGACATCATACAAATCCTCAATAACATAATCTCTTATCATAACATTCGTTAAGTTCGTATGATTTACAAAATCAGCAAAAAAACCTTTTACCATCGTTAAATCCTCTTCACTTAATTTTTCATCATTCATAATGGAAATATGAAAAACATTCAATATCGCTTGTATATCTTCCTCATCCATATCACATAATGGTTCTAGCTTTCTCTCTTCTTCCGTAAACGGTTTTCGCGTATCTTCAATGATGACATAACATAAAATCTGATGATCTTTCATCACGCTGAAAATTTCTAAATCCCGTAATTTTAATGGTCTATTTAATCTCATCATCTTTCCTCCTGAAAATGGTGATCTATTTGTCGTCTACTTTTCCCAAAACCTGAAAAAGGACAGAGCCTATGCTCTGTCCACTTTTTCTCTTCTTGCAAAATCGACGAATCTGAAGCGGTCTAATCGGTGACGGCTTTCTGTGTATTGAAATAAACTTGTATCCTCTAAGAACACGTAATTCTTCACGACAACGACATGGTCAAACCCGTTCAAATCAAGATACTTAGCGTCCTCTTCTGTACATGGCTCTACCACAAATTCCTTTTGGGCATAGCTAATTGATACACCGAGCTCTCCTTCAATATACTCGTAGATGGATCCTTCGCATATGTCTTTTGACAAGACCGACACATGCTTTTGCAAAAAGTAATCCTTGTCTAAAATCACTTCTTCTCCGCTAATATTACGAGATCGAATGACTTCCCAGACATCCTCCTGTCCACTTATTTTCAGCTGAGACTGAATATACTGATCCGGTTTGATTAAACCAAATTCGTGAACCGTCGTAACGGTCTTTCGGCCAAGCGTTTGGGAAAGTTCTTTAAAGCTGACAAGACCTGAGACTGGGAATTGCATTTTCTCTCGATTCAGTAAGACAGAGCCTTTGCCGCGGATTTTTTGGATATAGCCATTTTGCACAAGGATATTTAATGCCTTTCTTACCGTCTCACGGGATGTGTTATACATCAAGGACAGCTCATGCTCTGATGGCAGAATGCCTTTATCCTGCCATTCACCTTGTTCAATTCGTTTTGCGAGCTGATCATAAATCACTCGAAACTTATTCTCTTTCATTTTCCCTCCGCCCCATTTTCTAGCGTTTGGTTAAATGATAAACGATTGACTCATATGGACGCAACGTAAATCCCTTCATATCTGCCGGCACATCCTCATAATTGGATAACAGCACTTGCCCTTCCATCTCATCTACAGCCTGCACAAGCTCATCAGGAAGCGTAAAATCCGTCTCTCCTGCGTAAAAGTGATTGATCACAAGAAGCTTCTCCTCACCGCTTTCTCTCACATAAGCAAAAACCTTCGGATCATCTGCTAAGAGTAAGGTGAAGCTTCCATATGTGATCACGTCAAGTTCTTTACGCATCTTGCAAAGGGCTTGATAGTGGTAGAAAATGGACGTCTTGTCTTTTAATGAAGCTTCGACCGAAATGTCGTTATTGGCTGGCTCAATCCATGGTGTTCCTTTTGAGAAACCAGCGTTCTTTTCTGAGGTCCACTGCATCGGTGTTCTCGCATTATCTCTTGATTTGACCTGTAAAATGGCGAGCGCTTCTTCCTTTGATTTTCCTTTTTCAAGCATGGCTTCATACATATTGAGTGATTCAATATCGCGGTAAGACGAGATGTCCTCAAACTGAGGATTCTTCATGCCAATCTCTTCCCCTTGATAAATATATGGCGTCCCTTGCATGAGATGAATGGTGGTCGCCAGCATCTTCGCTGATTGCTGATGGTACGTTTCATCATCACCGTATCTTGAGACGATACGCGGCTGATCATGATTGCACCAGAAGAGCGCATTCCAGCCGCCGCCCTCATGCATTTTCGTCTGCCACTCAGATAGAATCGACTTCAATTCCTGAAAATCAAATGGTGCGAGTGCCCATTTTTCTCCGTTTGGATAATCGACCTTTAAATGATGAAAATTAAACGTCATATCCAGTTCTTGCCGATCCGGTCTTGTATACCGAATACAGTCTGCGATATTCGTTGAAGACATTTCTCCAACTGTCATGCTGTCATATTTCGAAAAAACCTCTTGGTTCATTTCGTGCAGAAACTCATGAATCCTTGGGCCATCCGTATAATACATTCGGCCGTCTCCTTGTACAGATTGTCCGGCGTCATCTAAAAAGCGTTGATCCTTTGAGATGTTGTTGATGACATCCAGCCTGAATCCATCAATTCCTTTTTCAAACCAAAAATGCATGATGTCGTATACTTGCCTGCGAACCTCATCCTTCTCCCAATTAAGATCCGCTTGGGTGACATCGTATAAATGAAGATAATACTCTCCTGTTTCTTCATCTAGCTCCCATGCTGGACCGCCAAATTTTGACTGCCAATCATTTGGCGGAGATCCGTCCGCTTTAGGCTCCTTCCAAATATAATAATCTCGATAAGGATTATCCTTTGACTCGCGAGATGCTTGAAACCACTCATGGAAAATGGATGTATGATTGACGGCTAAATCCATGATGACTCGTATGCCTCGATCATGGGCTTCTTTCAGCATGTGTTCAAAATCTGCCATTGTGCCATACATGTCATGGATTTTTGTATAATCACTAATATCATAGCCGTTGTCATGCTGCGGGGACTCATACATTGGCGTGAGCCAAATACAATCCGCCCCAAGCTGTTTGATATAATCGAGCTTTTTTGTCACCCCATTGATATCGCCTGTACCTGAGCCCGTTGTATCTAAAAAGCTCTTAGGGTAAATTTGGTAAACTACCGCTTTTTTCCACCACGGTTCGTTTGTTTGTTGTTTCAATTTCATCCACCACCACTAGTTAAGTTCTTGTGAAACATCTTTCTTCTTTTTCAGCTTTGCATACAAAAGGGTTCCGATGAATGGGACGATGAGAACAATGACCATCCCTATCGCAAATGCGCCCCAATATTTCGGGATAATAGAGAAGATTCCTGGAATGCCTCCAACACCAATTGAGCTTGCCAGCACCCCTTGAGAGGCGATAAACATACCAGCTAAACCAGAGCTAATGAGTGCGAAAATAAATGGGAATCGGTAGCGCAAGTTGACGCCAAACATCGCTGGCTCGGTAATTCCTAAGTAAGCGGAAATACTTGATGTGAGCGAGAGACCCTTTTGCTTTTCATCTTTCAATACAAACATCATCGCAAGTGCGGCTGATCCTTGTGCAATATTAGACAGTGCGAGCATTGGCCATAGAAACGTGCCATGCAGTTTTGAATTAATTAATTGAATATCAACAGCGAGGAACGTATGATGCATTCCTGTAATGACTAACGCCGCATACAAACCGCCATATAATAGACCGCCTAGTGCTGCGAACTGCTGGAATACAGCGACAAGTCCAGATGTTAACACGTTACCGATTGCAAATGTAATAGGTCCGATGACGATAAAGGATAAAAAGCCAATGACTAATAACGTAATCGGTGCAACCACTAATAACTGGATGCTTTCAGGTGTCCGTTTTGTGATAAACAATTCGAGCTTCGCTAATAAATACGAGGCAACGAGTATCGGAAGGACCTGTCCTTGATATCCTACCTTTTGCACTTCAAGTCCAAACAAATTCCAGACAGGAATCTCACCGGACTTTTCAGCCGCTCCATAGCCCCACGCATTTAATAAATCTGGGTGTACGAGCATGAGTCCAAGGACCATCCCTAAAAGCGGATTTCCCCCAAACCGCTTCACGGCTGACCAGCCGATTAATGCGGGCAGGAATGTGAAGGCAGTGCCTGCAATCAAGTTGATCATATTCGCTAAATCTGCCCATGCCGGATACACATCGACAATCGATTTTTGATCAAAGAAAATATCAGGAGCTGTTAAAATATTATTAATCCCCATTAATAAACCGGCGGTGACGATGGCAGGAAGAATCGGAATAAAAATATCCGCAAGCGTTTTCACAGCACGCTGCAACGGATTTAATTTTTGATCAGAGGCACGCTTCACGTCCTCTTTTGTGGCTTCTCCAATCCCTGTCTGTTTCACCATTTCGGCATATACCCGATTGACGACCCCTTGGCCGATCACCACTTGGTATTGACCGTTCGCTGAGAAAGATCCCTTCACTTCTTCTATTTGTTCAAGTGATTTCTCATCAACCTTTCCTTCATCCTTCAGTACAAAGCGCAGCCTTGTTACACAATGTGTCGCTTGATCAATATTTTCTTTGCCGCCGATAGCTTTCACAATCTGATCTGCTGCTGCCTGGTAATCAGCCATGCTATCCCCTCCGAGATCGTTTTTTATAAGAAAAAAGAACCAAAAAACTTGTATATACATGTTTGATCCTTATTTTATATTTGTATATACATGTAGTCAACAACAAAATGTAGCGCTTTCATAAAAAAAGCCCTCTCAATGTGCTCAGGAGAGGCTTCGTGTCATCATCTTTTTTTATGCTCCGTTAATTTTTCGTAGACCCTGTTTTTATAAAAGGAGGAGGCTGGACGGGCAAAAGTTTGGCGCTTAGATGTGAGTTCATCCAGTCGTTTTTGTTTTTCTTCACATATGAGAGAAAGCTTTTTTCTTTCCTCTCCGTCTATACTGGAGTGAAGCAGCTCTTTGACGGTCATGAGTTCTTTTTTCAATGCTGTTTCTTCCCCAGCAAAGCCAGCATTTTTCATCATCCGGTAGCCCATTCTTAGTTCTTCAGGCACATGAGCAGCGTCATCTTTAGGCAGAGGTTTGCCAAAGCCAGATAAACCATCAAAAGCCCCGTTATCCATCGCTTTTTTAATCCGTTCTTCTGATAATCTCTGTGCAAAATCCATGGCGTTCTCCTTTCGTCTGAAACAATTTGATTAAGCATAGCAAAAAAGCTGACTCTCTCACAAGAGTCAGCTTCAGCTACACTGAACATAAGACAAAGGGCTAAAATCAAAATCATTTTAGCCCTTTCTCGTTATTTATTGTCGATTTTGAAAGTAGAAACCATCTGTGCTAAGTCCTCTGACATATCAGATAGCTGTTCAATCGCACTTGAAATTTGCTGCATTCCAGCACTTTGCTGTTCTGTTGCTGCCGCTACTTCTTGAGAGCTAGCTGCATGTTCTTCCGATACAACAGAAATTTGCTCAATCGATGTAGAAATCGTTTGATATGCTTGCTCAACTTGCTTAATAGAAGCAAGCAAATTGTTCGTTCTTCTTGAAAACTGAGACACACCGTCGTAAATCAATGCGAAGTTTTGTGACGTGCCTTCCATTTGCTCACGTCCTTCTTCCACTGCTTTACTGCTTTCCTCTACGCTTTCAAGAACGCGCTGACTGTTTTCCTGTGTACCAATGACGAGGTCTGAAACGGTTTTAGCCGCATCCGCTGATTGCTCAGCTAACTTGCGCACCTCATCTGCCACAACAGCAAACCCTTTTCCTTCTTCTCCAACACGTGCCGCTTCAATTGAAGCATTCAGTGCAAGCAGATTCGTTTGGGCTGAAATGTCCGTAATAATCGAGATGACACTTTCAATCTCCGTTGAATGAGATTGTAATTCTTCTGCTGCCTGCTTTGAGTTGGTCATCTTATCATGTAGCATATTCAGATGATCAAGCACATGGTTGACTAATTTTTGACCAGATTCTGATTGCTCTTGTACGTCAGATGAAACAGATTTCATTTCATCAACTTCTTTGGTGACGCCTTCGATTTGAGTATCGATCTCAGCAACGGATGTCGTACAATCCGTAATATTTGCGACAGAATCATTGATTCCTTCACTCATATTCGTCATAGCTTCTGATACTTGCTGCGCACTTTGACTCGATTCGGTCGTCACCGTACGAAGCTGTGAAGACATTTTCGACACTTCACTAGATGAGTTTGAGATTTTCGAAATGAGCTCTTTAATCCGTCCCTGCATCTTTTGGAAGGATGCGGCAAGCTGGCCGATCTCGTCTTTACTTTCAACCTCTACCATACCAGTTAAATCACCGTCAGCAATTCGGTTCGCTGATTCCATCAATGAACGTGCTGGTTTCGCAATTCTTCTTCCCATAAAGAATGAGAAGAGTAAACCACCGATGAGCACAATGGCAGATGCCACTGTAATATAGATCGTCAGCTTCTTCGTTGTTTCAGGCACGACAGATGCATCTAAATCAATCCCTAAAATCCCTGTCAGCTCACCGCCTGAATCCTTTATTGGCAAGAAGACTGATTTATGTGTTCCAAATGAGTCTTTGTAAATATCACTTTTGACCATTTTATCTTCAGAGAGCGCTTGTTTCATCTCATCTGAAAAGACATAATCTTGATCAAAATCATTTTCTTCTCCGGTTAAGATAATTATTCTTTCTTTGCCGCCTTTATTAGAAAGCACATATAAGTTCTCAAGCGTATGATCTTCTTGAAGCTCTGTGAATTTCTTTTTGACCTCCACATAAAGGGGATCATCTTTCCCGCTAACACCAAGGACGTTTCCATCCACATTATCAATCTCTTTCTTCGCTGTATCAATATCTGTTGTTAATCGATAATCAAATTGCTTTAATAACTGGGATGATAAATCCTGACTTACTAGATAAAATGTTAGAACGAATAGTGCAACGGTTGCTAGTAATGTTACGACAACGACTGACATGATTTTAGAGGATATCGTGTATCCTCCAAATTTCCTTTGTTTCGCCATTTTTTCCTACATCTCCACTCTCAGATTTGATTTAAGCATGTACATGTTCAAATTGTCCACAAACAGATGCGATCACATCTTTTAAATAAGATACGATATGTGGGATATGCTCTGGTAACGTATAAGGTGAGATGACAAAAAACTTACTAACACTTAGATAGAATTCTTGTCCTTCTTTTGCATTTACAAGTAAAAACTTCGTTGTATCCCCAAAGAACATTTCGTCTCGTTTCTCTCCAAGCTTTTCAAACAGCATTTTGTTCAATTCATTGTTCCGCTCAATTTCCATTGCCGTCGCTTCGCCTGAAATTTCTTCTTGAAAGCGCGGTGAGCCATCTAGGTAAATTCTAAATAATGTAGCCATTCCGACGTTGTCATCATTCACGACTTCTGCTTGCGGAATTTCTTGACTGAGTGCTTCTCTGAAGGCAAGGTTCACCTCTAAGAATTGACCGAGCAAGCGCTGGTAGCCTTCAATCCCAAACGTTAACAGCACACTCAGCATACTAATTGAGCTTCCCATTCTTGAGCATTCCAGTGTATAACCCGTATGGTATTCGCCGTAGCCTCTATGACCAACGTATGGTGTCTCTTGTTCTTCCAGATCTAAACGCTTTAGGTCTGCTGCGTTTTTCACTAAGAATAAACTAGATGTGTAAGGTGTTTGGCCGAGCTTTTGAAAGTCAAAGCACATCGTGTCAGCAAGAGAAAGATGCTGGAATTTCGCTTTGATTTCTTTTAGCATACGAAGAACACCGTCTGTGAATTGCAGCGGGTTTTCAGCTAGATCATACTCATTAAAGAAAGCAAAGAATCCGCCGAGCGCTGAATCCGCATGAATATGCGGCACCTTTAGACCATACTCCTCAGCAATGGCTTCTGCTGTTTCACGTACCCCTTTTACATCATCAATTGCAATGGCATCTGTTGTTCCGGTTGTTGCGACAATATAAACGGGAATTCCGCCATTTTGTGCAACACGTTCCATTTGACAACGCAAATCTTCCATATCCATCGAATGATCTTTATTCGTCTTAATTCTGATCAAGTTGTCTGTGCCTAGTCCTGTTGCTTCCATTGACTTAAATAAGCTGTAATGTGCCGCATCAGAACAAAACGCATAAAGGTTTTGCGGAACTCCTTTTCGCAGTGACTCGGGCGCAACTTTTGCAATCGCTAAACGCAGTCCTGAGAAAATGGCTCCTTGACCTCCCCATGTTGTATATCCCCCGCTCACACTTGGATCATATCCGATGAGCTTAGACATCATTGAGACCACTCTGACCTCAGCTTCCGCTCCTGCTGGTCCATACACATCCCATAGGTTGTTTCCATTTACCAGCATCGCCGTTAGCATGCCTAGAATTCCTGGTGTACTTGCCATCGGCAAAATGTTCGTGAAGAAATACTTTGTGTGGTAAGGATGGTTATGTAAAAGCTTCAGTAATTCTTCATTCACAAGTTCCGCTTGTTGGCCGTTCACCGGAATTTGACTTGTTTCAGTGAGCTTTTGATAAAAATCCTCCTCACGATTCTTTTCACCCTTTAGGTGAGCACGGTTCGGATCTTTCAGGTGATCGACCCCTGAAACAATCTGCTCCATCAATTTGATGAGTTCTTTACGCTCTGCTGCATTTCCGTCCTCACTCGGAAACCAGTTCTGAACGAGGTTGTTTGCTCGTACAGTCATATACTATCAATCCTTTCAATGGAAGATTTCCTGTCAAAGTCTATATCGACCCCATTTCAAAAGTTTATAGTCTCGAAATGTTCACTTAAGTATATTTAGATAATTTGTTCATTCATCAAAATAAATAAAACCCTTACAAAACACATCAAAACCATGATGTCGATGAAACAAAAAAATATATTGATATATCTAAGAGCAGGAAATTTCATCCATACCTTTCCTCCGTTCTTCTTCTCATTTTTTTTACTTAACCTGCATAAACATTAAGAAACACTGGAAATACTCTCTAAATGATCATTGTAGAAACTAAATTAATTCTTTAGACTCGTGCCTTTTTACCTGCTTTATTGATATAGCAACTGGAAAATTGCTGAATTTTCTGTTAATAATAGGATGAATTTCACAAAAAGTTTTTCGAAGAGCGAAAATTTTCGTTTTCTCCCCTTTTATGGCGGGGACGAGCTGCTAGACACTCTTCGCCGGTTATCACTTTTCTATTTGATCATTTCATGGTATATTCTAATGGTTCGTTTTCTTTCGTTCCGCCTCTTCCGTGTATCGGAGAAAAGGAGTGTTTTTATGAAAACATTTATTCAAAAACGAGGCCTCGGCTTCTTTGTTATTGCAGCCATCTTACTTTGGCTCAAAACGTATTCAGCCTATTTAATTGAATTTAAACTTGGTATATCAAATGTGCTTCAGCATATTTTGCTTTTCGTGAATCCTATTAGCTCCAGCTTGTTCTTTCTTGGCTTTGCTTTATTGTTCAAGAAAAAATGGCAGCCTGCCGCTATCATTGTGATTCATTTTTTCATGTCTTTTTTACTATACGCAAACATCGTGTACTATCGATTCTTCAATGACTTTATCACGCTGCCTACCGTGATGCAGGCAGGAACGAATGGCGGACAATTAGGTGATAGTGCATTTTCACTCATGCGTTGGACTGATATGTTTTACTTTATGGATACCATCATTTTGATCGTACTCGCAGTCCGCATGAAAAAGCAGCAAACAAGTACAGCTACTGTACCTGTTCAAAAGTCAAAATCGTTTAGACTCGTCCTTGTGTCCTCTGTTGTCATCTTTGTAATGAACTTAGTCGCTGCAGAGATTGATCGTCCAGAGCTTTTATCAAGATCGTTTGACCGCAATTATTTAGTGAAATATTTAGGTGCTTATAACTTTACTGTGTTTGATGCCATTCAAAATGTGAAATCAAACAGCCAGCGTGCTCTGGCAAATTCAAATGACGTCACAGATGTAGAGAACTATTTAAAAGCGAACAGCGCTGATCCTAACCCGGCTTATTACGGGAAAGCGAAGGGCATGAACGTGATTACGATTTCTCTTGAATCTCTGCAAAACTTTGTCATTGATTACAAAGTAAACGGAAAAGAAGTGACGCCTTTCCTTAATTCATTGGCACACGACAACAAAACGTTTTACTTTGATAACTTCTTCCATCAAACAGGACAAGGAAAGACGTCTGATGCTGAATTTATGATGGATACTGGGCTATTCCCATTATCACAAGGCTCTGTTTTTATTAACAAAGCGCAAAACACGTATCAAGCCATTCCTGGCATCCTGAAGAAGGATCAGTACACGTCAGCAGAATTCCACGGCAATACGAAAACCTTCTGGAACCGTAATGAAATGTTTAAGTCATTTGGATATGACAGATTTTACGATTCTGAGTACTACGATATGAATGAGCAAGATACGAAGAACTATGGGCTGAAAGACAAACCATTCTTCAAAGAATCTATGCCAATGCTTGAAAACTTAAAGCAGCCGTTTTATTCGAAATTCATTACGTTATCGAACCATTTCCCATTTGGAATGGATGAAGGGGATACCGATTTCGAACCTGGCGACTTCGGAGACTCTGTCGTCGACAACTATTTCCAATCGGCTCATTATTTAGATGAAGCCATCGAACAGTTCTTCAACGACCTGAAAAAATCTGGTCTCTATGACAATACAGTCGTCATTATGTACGGAGACCATTACGGCATTTCTGAAAACCACAATGAAGCGATGGAAAAAGTGACAGGACAAAAAATCGGAGATTATGAAAATGCGCAGCTCATGCGTGTACCGCTCTTTATTCATGTACCAGGAGTAAAAGGCGGACAGATTCATAAATACTCTGGTGAAGTCGATGTCGCACCAACCCTTCTGCACCTGCTTGGCGATGATACGAAGAACTATTTAATGTCTGGTTCTGATATCTTATCGAAAAATTTCAAGGAGCTAGTGCCATTTAGAAATGGTGACTTCGTCTCTAAGGATTACACAAAAGTAGGCAATAACTATTACAGCAACAAAACAGGCGAGAAAATCGAGCCGACTGATAAGGCATCACAAGAAAATGAAACGGTGAAAAAGATGCTTGAGACATCTGATAAGATTGTCACCGAAGATTTACTCCGTTTCTACAAGCCTAAAGGCTTTACACCGATTGACCGCAATCAATATGACTATACAAAGAAAGTACAGGATGAAGAAGATTCCTCTTCCGCCAAAGATGAATCCAGCTCTTCATCAAAATAACTTTCTCATTTTAAGAACCAGCCGATCCCTGATCAGCTGGTTCTTTTCACGTTTGACTGCTATTGCACCGGGTATAGAAAGAAGAAGGAGGGATTTTATCATGAAGAAAACAACCGCTTTTGTTATGACTGCTTCACTCGCTACGTCCGCCCTCATTGGATTCAGTCCTGCAGTCTCAGCACACGCTATGACCAAAACAGCAGTCGAACAATCCGTTCCTCAAGGTCCGAATACCGCTTTAAACAACATTTATGAACTGGCACATAAAGGACAAATGCCGTATTATGCAAAAGGTCTTAAAATTGGTGTTCAAACAAAGAAGGCTGTCCATCATAAACTAGGAAATCCATATCCAGAAACAGGTCAAAGCAGCTTTGATTTGTATCATGCTGAAATGGGGAATCCGGGATTTGCTTTTCATTATGATGCAAAAGGCAAAATTGACGAAATCCGTTATTTCGGAACAAATGTAGAAAAAGAAACGAATATCGGCGGAATGACCCCTTCCCTATTAAAGAAACAACTTGGACAAGCGGATTCGGTCAGCACCATTCCACAGACAAAAGAGAAAAAATACGTGTATCGTACTGGAGATTATGAGCTGGAATTTATCGTCGGCCATGACCCAGATATAAATCAGCAGAAGCTCACCGTCCTGCATATTAACCTGGTGAAAGCTGATGCCTAAATAAAAAAAGCATCCTGAGCAGAAGCTGAGGATGCTTTTTCTTTATTATGAAGCCACTTCTAAATGCGGCTTTCTTTTCATTTTTCGTTTCAAGACTGGACCTGCGACATAATCAAGTCCAAATTTGCCAGCATTTCCTTTCGCAGCCATGATGACGATAGCAATGACTAGAAGAAGCGGGTTGACAGAGACGGTACCAGCTAGTAAGAAAGAGACATTCATCATGCTTCCGAAAAAGGCTGCCGTTGTTGTGAATAATCCAACAATTAATCCTAGACCTACTAAAATTTCTCCCCACATGACCATGGCACTGAATAGTCCAGCATTCGGCAAAGCGACATTTTCTAAAAACCATACATAGAACGGATACACGAGATGTCCATCTTTGACAACAGGTTCAGCTATCGCAAATTGTAAATATCCTGATGCATCGAATCCGCCTGTTAGTTTTCCTATACCAGATGTGAGCCAAGTCCAACCGATATAAAGTCTTGCTGCCAAAAGGATAATCGCTGCCCATACATTCGTTTGTAAGAATTTTGTAAACATGATGATGCCTCCCTTTAATTTATGTGAATTTCTTCACATTTTCTTTATGATCTTATTATACTACGTTAAAACTAATTTGTGATCTTTTTCACATATGTATTCACAAATTGTTCATGAATATCTAGTTGAGGTAACTTTTCCCTTGCTAAATCCGTCTTAGTCATTTCAGACAAAGAAAAGAGGTTTCATTTTGTATGAAAACATTATTCCATTTTGCTTACTTACAGGCGGTGTCGTGTCTATTCCCCGTCATGATCTTTGCGGCGCTTGCTCTATCAAAGATGGTGACGATTCCTTATCTACACCGGTATGATTTCATTCTATTGCTTTGCCTTCTTGCCCAAATTCTCATGCTGACGCTTCGGCTGGAGACATTGAATGAATTGACGGTGATCTGTCTATTTCACCTGATAGGTATTGGCTTAGAAATGTATAAAGTTCATATGGGTTCTTGGTCCTATCCTGAAGAGGCTTATACGAAGGTCTTTGGGGTTCCGCTCTATAGCGGATTTATGTATGCAAGTGTAGCAAGCTATATTTATCAGGCACTGTCCCGGCTTCGCGTGCAGGTTAGCTCATGGCCTCATCCGTTTCTTTCGATCGGGATCAGTTTGTGTATTTATCTCAATTTTTTTACGCATCATTGGTTCTATGACCTGAGATGGTGGCTGACATTACTGCTTGTTGTCGTATTTCGAAAAACGTCCGTCTCATTTCAGGTTGGTTCTTCTACCTTTCGAATGCCGCTTGTCGTCTCATTCTTGCTGATTGGTTTCTTTATTTGGATTGCCGAAAATGTCACCACCTTTTTAGGGGCATGGCAATATCCAAATCAACAGCACGCTTGGTCTCTCGTCCATCTTGGAAAAATCAGTTCTTGGTTTTTACTTGTTGTCATCAGTATTGTGCTCGTCATCGAACAGCGCAAACAAAAAAACGTTCAGCCCATTTGACCTGGCTGAACGCTTTTTTTAATCCCGATCGACTTCCTTGCGAAGATCATCTGCGACAAATTCTACATTCGTTCCGATGATGATTTGTACGGAGTTTTTTCCTGAAGTCAGTACCCCTTTGGCACCTGCTTTTTTCAAAGTACTTTCATTTAATAATTGTGTATCTTCTACTGTTAAACGCAGGCGGGTCGCACAATGATCAATCGTAGTGATATTGTCTTTGCCGCCAAGTCCCTCTAGAAGAATACTTGCCCCTTCTGTCTTCGTATCATCGGCTGCAATATCTTCAATCTCATCATCTTCCCTGCCCGGTGTTTTAAGCTTTAACAGTTTAATGAGGAAATAGAAAACAACAAAGTACAAAATGCCATAAAGCACCCCAACGCCAAGCAGCATGAGTGGTTTTTGTGCAATGCCAAAGCTTAAAACATAATCAATCGCTCCTGCTGAAAAAGCGAAGCCGCTATGAATCCCGAGAATGTTCACAATAAAGAGCGAGAGACCCGTTAGTACAGCATGGACACCATATAAGAGTGGAGATAAAAACATAAATGAGAATTCAATAGGTTCAGTGATTCCTGTAATAAATGACGTCAGCGCCATCCCAATCATCAAACCAGCCGTTGCTTTTCGCTTTTCTGGCTTTGCGGTCACAATCATGGCTAGACATGCTGCTGGCAGACCGAACATCATCACTGGGAAGAAACCAGTCATAAAGACACCCGCGCTTGGATCTCCTTTAAAGAATCTCGCTAGATCTCCTGTTGCCCCGCTGAATTCCCCGAATTGAAACCAAAATAAGTTATTCAGCACATGATGAAGCCCTAATGGAATGAGCAAACGGTTAAAGAAACCAAACAGCCCTGCACCCGTTGCACCAAGACTTAAAATCCATTCTCCTAAACCATTGATCCCGCTTTGAATCGGAGGCCATACAAATCCGAAAACGGCTGCTAATAAAATGGTGAAAAGTGCGGTCATAATCGGCACAAGCCGTCTTCCGCTAAAGAAACCTAAGTATTCTGGCAGCTTCGTATCCTTGAAGCGATTGTACACATAACCTGCCAATAGCCCGCATAAAATACCGCCCAATACCCCCATATTGTTCGTTGAATTAATCGACGTTGTACCAGCTGATAAAATAAAATAAGAGATCGCACCTGATAATGCCGCTGCCCCGTTACCATCCTTTGCGATGCCGATCGCTATCCCCATTGCAAAAATTAAAGCCAAGTTTGCAAAAATGGCATTTCCAGCCGCATGAATAAACGGGATATCGAATACATCCTCCCGCCCAATAGCCAAAATAATCCCTGCTGCTGGAAGTACAGCGATTGGAAGCATAAAAGATTTGCCTAGCTTTTGAAAAAACTGAAACACCATCTGCCTTCTCCCCCTTTGTCATCATCATGACCTAATCGTTTCGTCCATGATGCTCATAAAAAATATATCATATACACATCTAGTTATCTATACCAATTTGTCCACATTCGTTTGAATTCCGCTCTTTACTCTTTTTGCGTAAAATGTGGTAAGCTATTGAATAGAATGAAGTTATAGAAAGCGGGAATGAACAGTGATTGTCAAACATGATCATGAGTTAGAAGCCTTAAAAAAAGTCGGCCGAATTGTCGCTTTGGCAAGAGAAGAAATGAAAAGCCAAGCGAAACCAGGCATGTCTACAAAGGAACTAGATTTGATTGGGAAAAAAATATTAGAGGAACATGGAGCCAATTCAGCACCTGAAAAGGAATATGACTTCCCTGGGACGACTTGTATCAGCGTGAACGATGAAGTTGCTCACGGTATTCCAAGTGAAAAAACCATTTTACAAGAGGGTGACCTCATTAATATTGATATCTCAGCAGAGCTGGACGGCTATTATTCCGATACCGGTATTTCATTCGTATTAGGTACAGGTGATGCTCGCCTTGAGGCATTATGCCAGTGTGCAGAGGATGCATTCCTCGAAGGATTAAAGCATGCAAAAGCTGGTAAGAGACAAAACCAAATTGGCCGTGCAGTCTACAATACAGCAAAAGAACAAGGATTTACTGTCATTAAAAATCTGACAGGACATGGCATTGGGAAAAGTCTACACGAGGCACCTAACCATATATTGAATTATTATGATCCATTCGATAATGCTTTGTTTAAGAATGGCACCGTGATCGCCTTTGAACCTTTTATTTCAACAAATGCTGAATCGATTTATCAGGCTGATGATGGCTGGACATTTAAAACACCAGATAAAAGCCTAGTCGCACAAATTGAACATACCATTGTGATCACAAAAGACGAACCGATTATATTAACGAAGCTGTAAGCAAGCTGCCCCCTTCTTCATTGGAGGGGGTTTTTTCGTTTCCCTTTCACGAATCTGTCACGACTAAACAAAAATGCCTGTGGTAAAATAGGCAAAGATATGCGAAAGGGGTCTTATTTGATATGTGGTTCATCATCATCGGCGTTATCTTTTTGATTGAAAGTATTATCTTAACGGTTGTAGGTATTAAGAAAAAACAATCCATGATGACTTACCTTGGTATTGTCATCATGATTATGACGGTCGGCATGATCATCGTTACCCTCAACCCGCCAAATTCATAAATGTTTATTTCCAGCATATACATGGATCATAGGAAGATAGAATCAGTTTTCATTTATTCATACCTGCACACTTTTCACGTCCTTTTTTGAGATGTTACAATGCAGGCAGTTTCAATTGAAAGGAGTTTTCTATCATGCATTATGGTAGCAAAGGCTGGTATGTCGAAGAATTAAAGAAGCTTGGTGTGACCAAGCATGAAGGAAGAAAGCTTCAAAGCTTAAAAACATATTTCCTTGCAAATCTTCTTGAGCAAAAGAAACCTAGCTCATAAGCGCTTAAAAGCCGTACATCTTAAGCAGATGTTCGGCTTTTTTTAAATGGACTGAATTCGTTTTTCTAAAGACTTCCTCACCACATCTGCTAAAGCATCTACTTCAAGAACGGCTTTCAGCCTCTCTGGACTTGTTTGACGATATTTGACCTCGTTCACTTCATGGACTGTAATGTGATGAGACGCTTTTTCTACTAATACAAGAGAAGCATCAGCAGGCACTAAGCCTTCCTTCAGCACCCGTAAATAAAAACCGGTATACCCTGTTTGCTGCACTTCCTTTACAAGCTTCATGTTGCCATGCTTAAAAGATAGTTTCACACACGGCTGTCTAGGCTGACTCACTTCAACAAGTGCTTCTCCAAACTGAAATACATCGCCAATCCGCACTTCTGTTTCAACTAGTTGATGCACGGTCACATTCTCACCGAAGGCAGCTTCCTGTAACGGAACCCCTAAGAACTGCTCAAAATAAGCATAATGATCGTATGGAAAGACGCAGACGGCTTTATCATATCCTCCATGATGAACCAAATCACCTTGACCATCTCCCTCAAAATTGACCTTATTCAAATAGACAGGCTCATGTATTCGCTTTTTGTTGATGGCTGTTTTGATTTCTTTTCCGTTTGCATAGGTCGTGATGGGCTGTCCCACTTGGATTCCAGCTATGTCGTATTTCTTCTGTCCCACGATCACCATCTCCTTTGATTGTCTCATCGCTATTATTTTACATCGTTAGACAATGAAATCATAGTCGATGCGTGAAGATCAATTACATGCTATGGTACGATGAGAAAAAAGGAGAGATGACATTGATTCATTATCATGCCATTGTTACAGGACGGGTGCAGGGAGTCGGCTTTCGCTATTTTGTACAAGGAGAAGCCGTCAATCGTGAGATAAAAGGCTGGGTACGCAACACAGATGAAGGGCATGTCGAGTTAAAGGTAGAGGGTGAGCAGCAGGAAGTGCTTGATTTCTTAAAGACTGTCCGGAAAGGAAGCCCTTTTTCTAAGGTCACAGATATGCAGATGGAGCCGCTCACTGAGTTAGCTCATTATAAGCATTTTCGAATAAGGTAATCAAAAAACCTAGCTCTCGCTAGGCTTTTTCTGTCCCATGGTAGGGCTTTTCCTGATAAAAATAATTCGGCTTCACAATGGTATTGTCGTAATGCTTGTGGAAGATGTGGGTAGCAGCTGGTGATACTGGCGGAATCAGCCATGTCCAGTCCCCAGTCAGCTTGCGGTCAGCCTTTTCTTCCTGCTTTTCAAACTGTTTGAATTGATGTGCTGCTGTATGGTGATCAACAATGGTCACCCCTGCTTCTCGGTAAGAATGGAGAACCGCCAAATTCAACTCAACAATGGCTTTGTCCTTCCAAAGCGACGCATTCTTTGTCGTGTCCAGCCCTAAAATAGAAGCAACTTTTTTCAACATATTGTAGCGATTTTCATCGGCTAGGTTACGTGCGCCAATTTCTGTACCCATATACCATCCGTTAAACGGTGCCGCATTGTAATGGATACCGCCAATCTCTAATTTCATATCAGCAATAATCGGAACGGCGTACCATTTCAATCCTAAATCACGAAATCCTTCATATTCAGGATGGGTAATCTCGACTTCTTGGACGATTTCTTTCGGAAGCTCATACAGAACTGGCGGCTGATCCTTTAGCTGAAACATGAGAGGCAGAATATCAAAATGCGTGCCCTCCCCTTTCCAGCCATGGGCTTCACACAACTTTGTCAATTCAAGAGATGCCTCGTCGCCAATGATGCCATACTCCGTCTCATAGCCTGCATAACGAACGAGCTGATGATTATAAATGACGACTTCCTTTTGCGAATTATTTTCTGGAGGAAAGATCGTAATGGATGGTTTGATTTTCCCACCATTTGTCGCATACTCAATATGATGAAAGAGTGCCTCTTTCACCTCTTCTTCTGTCTTCACATGCCGGCAGTCGTGAACTTGCAGGGTTGACCAAAACAAACGGCCAATGCAGCGGTTGCTGTTGCGCCACGCCATTTTCGCCCCGTGCGCCAATTCCTCTTGTGTGTGAGTATACATCCCTTTAGAGTCAATTTCTTGTTTTATTTCATGCAGACGTGCTGCTTTCTCTTCATTTGACTTGCTTAATTCTTCATAGCATAAAGAAATAAAAGCTTCTGCTTCATTCCACAACGCTTCTTGATTACTCAAACATACTCGCCTCACTTTAATACGAATATATCCATTGTAGCTGTTTCTATTAATAAATTCACTGGTTTCAAACCATTTTTTATCATATCATCCGACCATTGTCCTTAGAGCGCGGATGAATCAATCCGTTTAAGGGTTTGCTCGAGCCAGCGGACATAGCCTTTTTCTCTTTCAATTGCCCTTGTCAGCACTAAGTAATGCCCAAATTGCGCTGAATGAAGCGATTCAGCGGCAGGGTCTTCCTCCGTTAAAGCGTGCAGCTTCTGTTCTAGCATGTCTATTTTTTTGGTGCGCTCTAGCAGTTGATGTGTAAACAAGTCAGCCGCTTCTTTGTTGTCCATGGAAGAGATGAAAAATGTTTTGAGCATGAATTCATCCTTTGTTGTTTCTGGTATCGGGTCTTTTGTCCTTAACCACTGATGCAATTCTGCTTTCCCTGCCTCTGTGATTTGATAAACCTTCTTCTCCAGCTTCTTTCCTTGTATACGAATATCAAATTCAATAAACCCTTCTTCTGTGAGACGCTTCAGCTCAGGGTAAATTTGGCTGTGCTTCGCACTCCAAAACTGTCCAAGGGAATCCTTAAAATGTTTGGTTATATCGTATCCCGTCAGCTCACACTGATCTAGTAAGCCAAGAATGGCATATTTCAAAACTCTCATGATGTGCCTCCAACGCTTATTCTTTGACAATAGTATACCATAGACTTTAAAATAAACATGTAAATCATGACATGTTTGAAATAACATCATTCTAATGAAAGAAGGAATAAACATGGATCAATTCGTTGGACTTCATATGATTTATACGTATGAAAATGGCTGGGAATATGAGATTTACATTAAAAACGATCACACCATTGATTACCGCATTCATAGCGGAATGGTTGGAGGCCGCTGGGTCCGTGATCAAGAAGTGAATATTGTGAAGCTGACAAAAGGCGTTTACAAAGTTTCTTGGACAGAACCAACTGGGACAGACGTCTCTCTGAACTTTATGCCTGAAGAAAAACGCATGCATGGCGTCATCTTCTTCCCAAAATGGGTGCATGAACGTCCAGATATCACAGTTTGCTATCAAAATGACTATATCGATCTCATGAAAGAATCTCGTGAAAAATACGAAACCTATCCAAAATATGTTGTTCCAGAATTTGCGGACATTACGTATATCCATCATGCAGGTGTAAATGACGAAACCATTATCGCCGAAGCACCATATGAAGGCTTGACTGATGAAATAAGAGCTGGACGAAAATAAAAAAGCGGCACGCACTGTGCCGCTTCTAGATTGTAGACAAAGGGCTAAAATGATGTTTATTTTAGCCCTTTTTTATTTAATACCTAACGTCTTTTTAGATAGCAAGAACCGGTACACTGGGAGTTCATCGCCTACTTTTGAAGCAATAAACCCAGATGACATATAGCTGTCTTTTGATTCTGGCTCAAGGGCAAGTGACAACAAATTCGTTTGCGGCTGCGCCGTGACATATACCTTTGTCCCTTTTGGCAGCTGACGTTTCTTTTGGATGAGTTCTATTTCAAGCTGAATATCTGTTTGACTCTTTTCGTCTCGTTTTGTTACTTGATAGGCTTGTACAGGTACTTTTACACTGGCAGGCAATGTGACACTTTTTAACCCTAAAGTTTTCAGCTTCCGTTCTACCCCTTCATGCCCAGGTAAAACGAGATAAGCTGTCGGTCGCTCTCTCGACATGACAGGAACAGCGTCGCTCGCACTGTGAAAGCGTACAGGGACATTGATGGTCTGTCCTTTTTCAATATCTACCATTTCAAGCGAATCTTCCACCGGCGCTTTGAAATCATCTTGAATGACCACTTGATCGTCATCATTCGATTGGAGACCTTTTTTCACCAGCTTCAAACGCTCCGTCACCATTTGCTGCTTCACCTGCTTTGCATGTTTCACCGTTGTTTCAATGATTTTTTCATGAGTGGTGACTTGTGCTGCGACGCGGCGGGTAAAGTCTTCTCTTCCAATTCCAATCCCTCTGCTTTCTACAAGAAAGGATAGTGCTGGCGAGAGCGCCAAGGCATTTCGGCCAATTCGTGCATCCGTTCCGCCTTCATAGAGATCGATCTTTCCATCCTTTCCTCTTGTGCTTGTATAATATAAATCATTTGAAAATCCTTGATTTGTCAGCGTTTCACGGACGCCGCTCACGTATAATTCATTTGACGTGAGCCGGATGCTTTCTGGAATATTCAAGTTCTTCCCTGATAAGATCAATAAATCGTGATATTTGAGTGCACCCGCTGAGCCGATATCCTCAAACTGCTTTTGTCCTACATCGTATTCGTGGGCATCAATGACCACTTCTGGTGCATATCGATTAAATTCTTGATGCAAGGCTGTCAGCTCTGGAGATTCTAATGTCATATGATCACGGTTCCCATCCATTCCGTTTGCAAGCCTGCGGTCAAACGCATAAGAACCATCAGGGTTGATTCTTGGGACAATAATGACGTTGACATGGCTGAGTATACGCTCTCCTTCATCACCTGCTAATCGTTTTGCGATGACGAGAGCCGATTCACCGGACGCCGGTTCATTTCCGTGTATTTGTGCTTGAAGCCAGATCGTTGGCTTTTTTGAAAGTGGAGAAATATGACGATCCTTTGTAAAGTAGAGGGCTGGAATGGACCGTCCTTCAATAGATGTTCCAATCTGTTTCTGGGAAGCATAAGGACTTTTGCGGACAATGTCACGTAAGAATTGTTGAAGCTCTTCTTGTGTGGTGAAGGCTTCTCCTTTTTTCTGAAATGCGGGGGTATCGAACGTCTCGTCAGGCTCAGGGTATAGCTTCTTCACTGGGGCTGGCTGTTCATAATTTTTTCCATAATAAGGGGTATCTGCATGAGCTGAAGCTGGGCTCACCATCGACAAACTTCCTGCTATGAGACATATAGCAGCAAAAAGAATCGTGCCTTTTCGTTTGGACATGCTATCCTCTCCCTTCGTTGATTTGCATTATAAAGAAAAAAACAGTAAAAGTGTCAGTATTTTTCAAAAATATATCTTTTGGAGGAACAGGCATGCTTATTGTATAGGGCAAATGAATCGAGCCTACTCGGCAATATGAACTAAAAAAGTGCCTGCTCACGTAGCAGACACTCTTTTATTTACCAAATGGAGATGGCCCCAATGAGTACCGACATGACCGTCATGGCAACAACTGCAAGCACAGCCCATTTCATCCCAAACTTCTGATGCTGATCCAGTGATACACCAACAAGTCCAACAAGTAAATGAGTGGATGGAACAAGTGGGCTTAACATATGAATCGGCTGGCCAATAATAGAGGCTCTCGCGATTTCAATTTTATCAACACCATATGCTGCCGCTGTTTCTGATAGGATCGGCAGGACCCCGTAAAAGTATGCATCATTCGGCATAAAGAACGTAAATATCCCGCTCGTTAACGCCACTATGACTGGAATAAAGCCGCCAAGCTGCTCAGGAATGGCAGAAACAATCGATATCGCCATTTCATCAACCATTTTCGTGCCAGTTAAGATGCCTGTAAAAACGCCTGCTGCAAAGATCATGGAAGCAATCGCTAAGACGTTAGTTGAATGAGCCGCAATCCGCTCACGCTGCTGTTCAAGGTTCGGATAGTTCACGATAATTGCTACACAAAAAGCAAGAACAAATAGGACCGTTAAGCTGACCTTTCCTGAGACGAGAAGGAGTACCAATAACAACGTAAGCGTTAGGTTAAACCACCAAAGTTTCGGTCGCTTGATGTCATCCTGTAGTGCCGCTGCCATTTCATTTGCATGAATCGGCTGTTCGAGCTCAATGACACCAAGACGCTTTCTTTCAGACTTCCCAAGAAAGTATGCCACCACAATCATGCTCAAAACCCCTGCACCAATGACTGGAATCATCGGACCAAATAAAAGTGATGGATCAACGCCAAGTGCACTTGCCGCTCTAGGTGTGGCTCCTCCCCATGGAATCGTATTCATAATCCCCATGCCGACTCCAGCAATCCCCGCTAAAATAATTGGACGGATACCAAGCAGCGTAAATAATGGAAGCATCGCTGTGGTTGTAATCATGTACGTTGTTGTCCCATCACCATCAAGTGCAACAAGCATGGTCAGGACAGCTGTTCCAACGACAATTTTTAAAGGATCGCCTTTGACAATGTTTAAAATTTTCGCCACCATCGGATCAAATAAACCAGCATCAATCATAATGCCAAAGTACAAAATCGCAAACATGATCATGACCGCTGTCGGTGCAACTTGCTGCACACCTTTGACAATCATGTCAGAAATTTCAGTAAAATGAAAACCTGCAATAAGAGCAAATGCAATTGGTGTTAATACCAATGCCGTTAAAACAGACATACGTTTCGTCATAATCAAAACCATAAATACAACCATCATAAGAAATCCTAAGATTGCTAACACTTTGTTCACCCCTTATGTTGTATACGCTTTCATTAAATGTTGGTATCCCATTTCCAACCCTTTCTGTCATGATATCTGACGCCTGAATTGAAGTAAATATTATGAATTTTAATTCTTTTTCGAGCGATAAATGCTTTTTGTTCATTTTGTTCAAACCTTGGTTTTGATGAATTCCATGAAAAAAAGCGGTCTTACTCGACCGCTTGTTCCCCTTGGATAAACTGCTCATATCGCCTTAATTGATCTTCCATAAAAATTTTTGCCTCTTTGCTGTTCATATAACGACTTGTCCAGCCTTTTTGCTTCATTTGCTTTTTCCAGGACTTCGTTTGTGTCATATGATAAAGAAGCTGATCCCATTCTCGAATGTCGTGCTGATTCATTTGCTTTGGCCCCATCACACCACGCCAATGAGAGAAGATAAGCGGAATCCCTTGCTCTTTCCAAGTGGGAACGTCTTTGAATCCATCTAAGCGCTGATTCGTTGTGGTCGCGACAAGCTTCAGTCTTTTCTTTTCATAATCATGACGAACCTCCGTAATCGTCGTGGTTGCCGCATCTACTTCATGGTCAATGAGTGCTTGAAATAAATCATCTGCACTGTCAAATTTCAAAAACTGAATACGGTATGGATCAATTCCTGCCATTTCGGCAGCCCGTGCGAATGAGATTTGATCATCATTACCGAAGTCTGGGGCAAACCCGATTTTTAAGGAATCCGGTTTCTTCTTTAGTGCATGTAATAACTCCTTCCCATTTGAGAAAGGAGAGTCAACAGGAACTGCAACGACCTGCCACTCTTCAGCAAGAATGGCGAGCGGGGTGACATCATTCATGGTCACGTTACTGCTGCCCAGTAAATTACGGCTTAATAATAGGCTTGAATTTAAACTAATATAATTGGCATCTCGCTCCATCATATATGTCCATCCTTTATCAACCGTTCCGCCTCTTTGATAAAGAATATTCACAGGCTGCTTCACCAGCTTTTCTTGTTCTAGCACGGTTTTCATCACTTGGGCCGTTTGGTCAAATCCGCCGTCGGGTACACCTGATACCACAATGTATAATGGGCTGTGCTCCAGGAAAGAAACTCTTGCTGTTTTTTCATTAAAGGTGAGCGTCGTACAAAGGCAGACCAAGATGATAAGGAGTATTCCTTTTTTCATTTTTATGACTCCGCTTGTTGTTTAGCAGGATAATATTTTCGTTCTGGTCTGCCAATGATTCCATACGCCAGCTCTGCCCGGCATTCTCCCGTTGTCACAAGATACTCTACGTATCGTCTTGCTGTTGTACGTGATGCGCCCATTTTTTCTCCGAGTTCTTCCGCTGTAATTCCGCTAATCTCTTCCTCCATTAATGTTTTCACTTTGTCCAAAGTCAGTGAATTAATACCTGTTGGCAAGTCTCGGTCATCCTTTTGTTGCGATTCTTCCTGCATCTGACCAAAAAACAGATCAATCATCGTTTGATTGACTTCATCTTTTGAATTGATTAACTCTTTCTTCTCTTTATATTCGGTTAAAACCTGAGTGAATTTTTGGACCGTCACCGGTTTGATTAAATAATGAACCACTCCATAATGAAGCGCGTCTCTTAGCAGCATCGTTTCCGTTGCAGCTGTGATAATGATCACATCCACATCAGGATGGCGCTCTCTTAACAGCGGCAAAAGGTTCGTGCCTAGCTCATCAGGCATATACACATCAAGTAAAATAAGATCCACCTGTTCTTTTTGAAGTGCCTCCCACATATCCTTTGCACTTTTTGCCTTTCCGGCAACTTGAAAGCCTTGTACCTTTTGTATATAAGATTCATGAATTGCAGCAATTCGAAAATCATCCTCCGCAATGAGTACCTTCATCACAACCTATTCCCCCTTTGTGCCTTTCGGTATGTAAACAGTGAAGATGGCACCGCCTTCTTTTTGGTTCGCAACTTCAATCCAGCCCCCAAGTTCCTCCAGCACTTCTTTGACATTGGCAAGTCCATAGCCTCGCCCTTCTCCCTTTGATGAATGTCCTCTTGTGAAAAGTTGTGAAATGGCTCCTTCATTGACACCATCTCCTGAATCAGACACCTCTATGATAATATCAAATCCAATATCTGTGATGAACAGGCTTACGTCTCTTTTCTCCTGATTCAATACGGCCTCAAACGCATTGTCTACGAGATTGCCAATGATGGTGATAAAGTGAGATAAACTCATATGGACTGGGAGCGGCTCCAATGAACTATTCTCATCAATGTGAAAATGAACTTTTTTCTCAGATGCCTTTCCTAACTTCCCAAGTAAAATGGCTTGTATCTTCGGAGAGCGAATTTGCTTCATGAGTAAATCATGCTGGCGATTTTGAAGAGTATATTCTTCTTTAATTAAGTCAATGGCTTCATCCACTTGCTGTAACTCAAGCAAGCCCAAAATAGCGTACAGCTTATTCGAAAATTCGTGTGTTTGCGCTCTAAGGTCTTCTGAATATTGGCTTACCTCTGTCAATGTATCCAGGAGCTTCGTCAGCTCGGTCTTCTCCCTGAAGCTCACAATTCCTCCAAATACTCGATTGTCCTGCACCACTTTTTTGACATTTAACACAAAAGTTTTATCATTGACGACTGATTCTATGTTAGGTTCAATCGTCTCTACCTTTAGATAGGATAGAAGATTGGCATTTGGCAACACTTGATCAATATGAAGAGGCAGCGTTGAAGAGACGCGCAGCATCTGTTCAGCTGACGTATTCATCATCGTAATTGCACCTTTACGGTCAAATGCAATGATTCCCTCTTTAATCGCGTGCAGCATCGCTTCTCTTTCTCGATATAATGAGGCAATTTCATGCGGTTCAAGCCCTAATATATCTTTTCGAATACTCCTTGTTAAAAAAATGGCTCCAAAAACCCCAGGCAGCAAAACAAGAAGGGCAATATAACTTAATTTGAATAGTTGATGGGCTGTCGCTTGGTCGATATCTCTTTTTAAAAATTCGACACTGACTGTCCCAATAATCTCTTCATGACTGCCTGTTTCTTTCATAATTGGGGCACTGCCTCTGACAACGGTTTCACCATCAGAATCACCCGTTGATATGGAGGTTCCTCCAAATAGCAGTGTACTTCTTCCTTCCGACACACTGATGGTTTTCCCTACATCCTCATGATTCGTATGAAAAAGAACCTTTCCTTTTTGATTGGTGATAAAAATAGCATGCGCTTTTACTTGCTCCTTCATTTGCTCAAGTACAGCCTGCTCTTCGTTTTGGGAATCTCCTGTAGCCACTGATGTTTTAATAGGCGGCATATATGAAATCGTTCTAGCAGTTTGCACCGCCAGCTGTTCAGCTTGGCTCTGCCTTTCTGATGTCTGCAAAAAACCAAAACAAATGGTCAATAAGGCAATAACAACAAGTAAAAGCCCAATAATTAACCCCAAAATTTTTGTTTGTAAAGTGACTTTCCTTTTGCCCATCCTCACCGCCACAACCCCTAATTTATGTAGATTCACCCGAATAGACTCTAAGAAAATCATATCACTTTTTCTCACGAAGTTAAGAGAAAATTCATTCCATACAAAAAAGGACGACTCATGATTGAGTCATCCCAATGTGTTCATTACGTGATTGATAAACCAGCACTCGCATAGCCTGCAACGGTATTCACTAAGGAAAGACCAGTAGCTGTTGCAGAGAAGACAACGAGCAATCTTGTTTCTGGTGTGACTGGTACGTTCAAACCAGTAGCAATGCCGTTTGAAATAGCACCTATCGTTAAAATACCGGTTAACACTGGAGCCAATGTGACGCTCGCTACTTGCGTGAAACTGTTATCTGGTGTCGGTGAAGCAAACAGACTAGCTGTTACAGTAATACTCGTGCCAACTAAAGAAAGCGCGGCTGTCGTACTAAAATAGCCAGCAAATGACGTAATGGTTCCATCTCTCGGCACTGAAAACGCCATGTTTAGTAATGTTCCTGCTGCCCCGGTTAAATCAATGATGCCGCCTACAATACTGACACCTGTCGCTGAGTTACCAAATCCGACCAAGCTAGATGTTCCAACGAGGCCGCCTGCGATTGTTGTTAAAACAGCTGGAGTACCTGATGCAAATGGAATAATCGCACTCGATCCTGTCACACCTGTGGCACCGGTCGCGCCAGTTGTTCCGGTCGCTCCGGTATCTCCTGTGGCTCCGGTCACTCCCGTGGCTCCGGTCACACCTGCGGCTGCCAATAACGTATAGTCTGGCGACGTATCTGGTGTACCTGTTGGTGGTGCTGTATTCACAACATAGGTTCCACCTTCATATGTGACCACTTGACCTACTAGATAGGTTGGAGCTGTTGCTGGGTCAAATGCCACAACACCAGTTAACCCTACCCCGGTGGCTCCCGTATCTCCCGTGGCACCGGTTGCTCCTGTAGCACCAGTTACTCCGGTCGCTCCGGTATCTCCCGTGGCACCTGTTACTCCGGTCGCACCGGTATCTCCTGTGGCGCCGGTTACTCCTGTAGCACCAGTTACTCCGGTCGCTCCGGTATCTCCTGTAGCTCCTGTTACTCCGGTCGCTCCGGTCGCTCCGGTATCTCCCGTGGCACCTGTTACTCCGGTCGCTCCGGTATCTCCCGTGGCACCTGTTACTCCGGTCGCTCCGGTATCTCCTGTGGCACCGGTCACTCCGGTATCTCCTGTGGCACCGGTCGCTCCGGTATCTCCTGTAGCTCCTGTTACTCCGGTCGCTCCGGTATCTCCTGTAGCTCCTGTTACTCCGGTCGCTCCGGTATCTCCCGTGGCACCTGTTACTCCGGTCGCTCCGGTATCTCCCGTGGCACCTGTTACTCCGGTCGCTCCGGTATCTCCTGTAGCTCCTGTGACACCAGTTGCTCCGGTATCTCCTGTGGCGCCGGTTACTCCTGTAGCACCAGTTACTCCGGTCGCTCCGGTATCTCCTGTAGCTCCTGTTACTCCGGTCGCTCCGGTCGCTCCGGTATCTCCCGTGGCGCCGGTTGCTCCGATATCTCCCGTGGCGCCGGTTACTCCTGTAGCACCAGTTACTCCGGTCGCTCCGGTATCTCCTGTGGCACCGGTATCTCCTGTGACGCCAGTTGCTCCGGTATCTCCCGTGGCTCCGGTTACTCCTGTAGCACCAGTTACTCCGGTCGCTCCGGTATCTCCTGTAACACCAGTCGCTCCGGTATCTCCTGTGGCACCAGTCGCTCCGGTATCTCCTGTGGCACCAGTCGCTCCGGTATCTCCTGTGGCACCGGTATCTCCTGTGACGCCAGTTGCTCCGGTATCTCCCGTGGCTCCGGTTACTCCGGTCGCTCCGGTATCTCCTGTGGCACCGGTTGCTCCGGTATCTCCTGTGGCACCGGTTGCTCCGGTATCTCCTGTGGCACCGGTTGCTCCGGTTCCTGTTGCACCGGTCGCGCCGGTATCTCCCGTGGCGCCTGTTACTCCGGTCGCTCCGGTATCTCCCGTGGCACCGGTTGCTCCGGTTCCTGTTGCACCGGTAGCGCCGGTATCTCCCGTGGCGCCGGTTACTCCGGTCGCTCCGGTATCTCCCGTGGCACCGGTTGCTCCGGTTCCTGTTGCACCGGTCGCGCCGGTATCTCCCGTGGCGCCGGTTACTCCGGTCGCTCCGGTATCTCCCGTGGCGCCGGTTGCTCCGGTTCCTGTTGCACCGGTCGCTCCGGTATCTCCCGTGGCGCCGGTTACTCCGGTCGCGCCGGTATCTCCCGTGGCGCCGGTTGCTCCGGTTCCTGTTGCACCGGTAGCGCCGGTATCTCCCGTGGCTCCTGTTACTCCGGTCGCTCCGGTATCTCCCGTGGCACCGGTTGCTCCGGTTCCTGTTGCACCGGTAGCGCCGGTATCTCCCGTGGCTCCTGTTACTCCGGTCGCTCCGGTATCTCCCGTGGCACCGGTTGCTCCGGTTCCTGTTGCACCGGTCGCTCCGGTATCTCCCGTGGCGCCGGTTACTCCGGTCGCTCCGGTATCTCCCGTGGCACCAGTTGCTCCGGTTCCTGTTGCACCGGTAGCGCCGGTTGCTCCGGTTTCACCAGCTGCTGCTAACAAGGTATAATCTGGTGACGAACCTGGCGTCCCTAATGGCGGCGCTGAATTCACCACATACGTACTCCCATCGAATGTCACGACTTGACCTACTGGATAGGTTGGGGCTACCGCTGGATCAAATGCTACGATGCCCGTTAAGCCTACACCCGTGGCTCCAGTCGCTCCTGGTGGACCCGCTGGACCCGCTGGACCCACTGCACCCGCCGGACCTGCTGGGCCTGCTGGACCTCTTCTTCCTCTCCCGCCTGGCGGCCCTTGAATCACACAAACACAAGGATCTTTTCCGCAGCAAGGATTTTTCACTGGTTTTCCTGACTTCCCGTTCTTACAGCTATCACATTCCCATCCATCATCCTTATACGCATCATACCAGCTTCCTTTTTGGTAATGGCCTTTTGAATGAGAGGGATAGGTTTTTCCGCATTGTCTACATCTTTTCATAGAATCACCCCCATCCATCGTATTCAACCTCATGGTGAAAGGTGTATGTACATTTTTATTTTTATTTTTATTTGGAAAAGTTGAGAAGACCTTGCGCTTCATGCACAAGGTCTTCTTTTCATTGAAATCTCATCGTCATTTTTAAATCTTTTCCTACCATACTATATTCAATATCCGCTGGACGGATCGCCTCTTTTAGTTTTTTCACACCTTCTCCTTCAAAGAAAGTAGGTGCACCTTTCCCTCCGATCAATAAAGGTGCCATATAGATAACGGCTTCGTTCACAAGTGATGCTTCTAAAAATGATGCACTCACACTGCCCCCTGCCTCTACAAGCACTGACATCACAGAGCGCTTCTTCAACATGTGTAACACATCATGAATATCTGTCCGGTGTTCTCCGCTTGTAACAAATACTTGATGTCCTCTTTGCATCAGCTGATGATGCTTTTTTTGATCGTAGTTTTGTGATGTACAAATAATAGTTTCTGCCATATGATCTGTTAAGCATTTCGCATGAAACGGAATCCTTAATGTTGAATCTAAAATGACACGAATGGGCTGATTGTTGAATGGATCCTTTACAATTAAGCCTGCATCATCTTGAATAATCGTTTCCACTCCTGTCAGTACCGCATCTGCTTCTTGGCGCAATTGCTGCACTTCTGTTCTCGCTTCTGTTCCAGTGATCCATTTGCTTTCTTGATCAGCCGTTGCAATTTTCCCATCTATTGAAATCGCTGATTTTAATATGACATAAGGAAGGTCTGATTGAATGAAATGAAAAAAAGGCACGTTTAAGCGCTCTGCCTCCTGTTTACATATTCCTTCTTCTACTTCGATTCCAGCTTGTTTCAACATGGTCATTCCCTTGCCTGCTACAAGCGGATTCGGATCTTGCATCGCAATGACTACTCGTTTCACACCACTTTTGATAATCGCTTCAGTGCAAGGACCCGTTTTCCCATGATGCGAACAAGGTTCAAGCGTTACATACAGATGAGCTCCTTCTGCCTTTGCTCCTGCCATTCGCAGCGCATGAATTTCAGCATGAGGTTCACCCGCCTTCATGTGAGCACCCATTCCAACAATTTCACCTTGCTGTACAATGACGGCACCGACAAGCGGGTTTGGGGAGGTTTGCCCTTTCATTGCTTTTGCGTTGGCAATCGCCAGTTTCATATAAAACACATCGTCTTTCATGTGAGTCTCCTTTCTTCTCTTTCAAGGGAAAGAACTCCTTCAGGAAATGAAGGAGTTCTATTCTCATATTTTTTCCATCCGTTTCTTTTCAGAACGATCATAGTAAGGCAAGGAATAAAAAAGTTTATATGATGCTCGTTGTTTACAAAAACAGCATTTGCGACATTCATATTTATTAATGAGGAGCACATGCGGACAATTGAGTACAGTTAGGCCTTTTTTCATATGTTCCTTGCAAACACTTATCATGAGAATCCCCCGCTTACATTCTTTTTCTTAATGAGAGATTACTTCTTTTGGAAATTGTTCAAATAAGCGCAGTACTTCGGTATACGTGCCATCTTCTCGAATATGATAAATCCCACCATCATACGAGCTTGCGTATACATCATTGCCTAATTGTCTAATGGCACTTATCCCATTCTTAGCAATTCTAATTGGGCCGGTATTGACCCCTAGCTCTGGATTCCACACGACGATATAGCCCCAATAATCTCCGCTCACAATATAGCCAGAGTCTGTGACAGAGACCGATTTAATCGAATACTGGTGTTCATTATGCTGGTCTAAAATTCTTCCTGTATGCAAATCAAACAATCTCACATTCTTGTCACGGCTGACAATGGCAATACGGTCTCTTTTGCTATCAATGAATACGTCATTTAACAGCTCTGTCGCCCCGATATATTTGGCTTTTAAAGACAAGCTCTTCTTATCTAAAAGACAGATGGTGCCTTCTACCGCAGCCGTGATAATATGATCCCCTTCTACTTTTAATGCTTTCACAGCACAATCATGTGCTTTGGAACGGCCAACTTCCTTTAAATGCTCTGTCGAAATGACATGGACATAACCGCCGTAAGTTCCAATATAAAATTGCCTGTCCTCCTCGTGGAAATACACACTGTTGACCGGTCCTGTATTGAGATCATACGAAACCATTTGCTGTAATGATTCATGAACAATATGCACCTGACTTGCATGATCTCCCCACGCATAATAGCTTCCATCTCTAGCGACAGCCACTCCATTTGTTAAAACACCTGTCGATTTAGTGATTTCAATTCCATTCTTTCTGAATTTTCCGTCATCTGATGCTGTAATAATATCTCCTGCCTCAGTCAGTGCAATATCATTAATAGATGGTGTCGCCATTTCGACCTCATCTGATACAACTTTCCCCTTTTCAATAGACCATTCACAATACGTTTTTCCAAAGCTGGCTCCTAGGATAGATTTCTCATCTTCCGTCCAGACAAGCGAGCGCTCCCACTGATATTTATGAGGCAGCAGCGTATCGACTAAATCCCCTGTTTCGTAATTCCACAGCTTAATTAAATGGTCATAGCCTGCTGTCAGCAAGTAATTGCCGCTTGGAGAAAAGTTCACCCGCTTGACGCCCTGTAAATGAGCTTTAATGATTTTTTTCTCCTGTAACGTCACCGCATCATAAATAATGACGGTGCCGTCGTCTCTGCCAAGTGCGAACACTTCTTTTTGATTGCTGCCGCTGATTGTGTCCAGCTCATAATCAAACGGACCGATTTCCCCTACAATTTCTCCTGTATCATACAGCCATACAAGAACGTAGCCGTCATCACCTGTTGTATAAGCTTTATCGCCATGTATCCATACAGCTAATACATCTTTGCTATGTCCATGAAATTCTCTTAGAATGGCTCCTGTTTCGATATCCCAGACTAAGCATCTTCTATCTCTGGACACCGAGACAAGCAAGGTATCCTGCTTCGCAAAAGCAACGGCTTCTACATCATCCGCATGACCAAACAAGGTGCGAATTCGAGTATGTGTGCCTGTATCATACAATTGAATGGTGTAGTCTGACGAAGCACTGGCTAAGTACTTTCCGTTTTCAGAAAGAGATAAAGAGTTAATGATATGCTCATGACTTCCAATAAACGTTCCTTCTCCTGTCGCCCGGTTCCACTGATAAATACAGCGGTCATAGCCGCCAGTGTAAACAATTTGGTCCTGCTGAGTTGATAAAACAGATGTAATTGGTCCTCTATGCATAATTTTACACTCCCACCTTTATATGTTGTTTTTGACGAGTCATTACACGAAAGCCAGTAAATCGAAAAACAGGGTCTGGATGCTTCCCGTGTCTTCTGGCAACTCTGCATAAATCTCCGCCTCTTGCAAAGGAGCCGCCTTTTAAAATGTAGTAATCACTGCCAAGCGTTTCCGTTAAATCATCTACAACCTCAATGCCGCCTTCGTACACATGATATTTGCTGTTGACCCATTCCTCGACGTTGCCCCCCATATCATAAAGTCCGAATAAGGATCTTCCCTTTTCGTAATGGCGGACAGGCGTCGTTTTTTCAATATTTGATTCGTACGTATTACAGTAAGACGGGTCGAACTCATCTCCCCAAGGATATTGATTTCTTGTATTACCCCGGGCAGCATATTCCCATTCTTCTTCCGTAGGAATCGACACGTCTATCCCGAGTTTCCCGCTTAGCCACTGGCAGAATGAGAAGGCTTCCTCGATCTCCATGCCCCAAGCCGGATGATCTTTCCCGCCGCCAAGTTCTTGATTCGTTAAGCTCTCAGGGTACGACTGGCCTGTTTCATCACAATAACTTTGATACCATTCATTGGTGACGACCGTATCTGAAATGAAAAATTCATTGATATACGGCTGATAGGATGGAAATTCTTTGTACAGCCATTTTTGAAATTTTTTCTCACGACCATAAGTTGGATTGAGAAGCTTGTCCTTCCAGAATTCTGATGCCTTTTTCATATCTTCTTCATTACTTCCGATTGTTGCATAGCCGCTTGGGATTTGAATCCAATTGATTTCAGGTTTCACGCTTTTCTCCCGCCTTCTTTAAAGTAAACTCATCTACTGATTAATTAATTTTTTCTCATCGACCATATGCCCTGAGGCTGCTTTTGCTTTTAAATAGGCTTCATTATAGAGAGAGGCTTCGACCGTATGATCAAACCGCAAAACAGGAAGACCGTAGGCAGCAATGGAATCGACTTTATCTGGATTGTTCGTTAGGAGATGCATTGGTTTCCCTTTGTTTAAATAGTGCAGAACAGCCGCTGCCTCTTCGTAATGCCGGTCATCATCGCCGCATCCAATCAGGCGGTTGGCTTCAAACGTATCCAGCTGCATTTCCTGTAATTTATACGTCAATGCTTTCGCCATCAGCCCAATTGACCGCCCTTCTTGATTGGCCATATAGACAAGCATGCCTTTTCCGTAATCGGTGATTTTTTTCAACGATAACGCAAGCTGTGGACCGCAGTCACATTTCAGTGACCCAAACACATCCCCTGTTTGGCAGACACTATGAATTCGCACAAGCGGCGGCATTTTATTTTCAAAGTCGCCAAATAAGAGACAAGAGGAAAAGGTTTGCTGCGTGGTACTCATTTGGACAATAGATTCGATCGTTGGTTTTGTCTCCCCTTCAACAGGTGCGAAGGCATACCACTTAAATGACACTTCTTCATGTTGAATGGAGATCGGCAGGTTCACTGGCCCCACGAGCAAATAGTTTTTTTCTTGAAAGGTAAAATGATGAATCATTGATTGTAATTCATCTACAAACTTATTCATTTGTCTCCCCCCTATTCATCGCTGCACCCAAATCGACTCAGGAAGCGCAGTGATGGTGGTGAATATGTGTCCGCACTCATGGCTTAAAAGAACATGGATATGCGTTTCCTCTCATCGTTCAGACCTTGATTCCACCTATTCTAGCGATATTTCAATCTTGGTCTTTTCCAGTACAAAGGAGCAGAATTTTGGGTTCATCACGCCTTTCTCTTACATGATGCGCGCAGGCTCTTTCTTAGAATGAACACCTCTGCTACGTCTGAGTGTTCACCTTTGTACTAGATTTTGACGGCAATGACATGGTGCTGGCTTATGCCGGCTTTTGCTTTTAATGGCGTAATCGATACAAGCTCCAGACCTGATGAACAAATTCTTTCTCCAAGCTGAGAGTCTGAAAATGAAAAGTGGAAACGGCCATCTTCTCCGATTAGCCCTGTTCTCCACTCTTCTCCCCATACAACAAGTGAGAAGACTCCGCCTTCTTGAAGCAAAGAGGACACCTGTTTTAAATAACGCTCATGATCATCAGGGTGCTGGTGATGAAAGCAGCCGTGATCTAAAATTAAATCAAACTGCTTTTCTCGTACCTGATCCATCGACCAGGACATAAAATCTTGATGAAAAAAATAGACAGGGACCGTTTCTCTTTTCTGTAACCCTCCCCACTCCTCATGCTCATACAGGTCGATGCCGACATATTCGGAAAGTCCGCTTAAATGTTCAAGTGCCCGGCCGTTCCCGCATCCGATATCGAGCACAGAAGCAAGTGCATTTTTTTCCCTTGAACGCCAAGCTTTTAATGACATCACGGCTGCATCTGTTAAGGATGGATCAGTAGACCACATATCTGTTCTTTTCTCATAATGTTCTTGAAATGCCATACGCATTTTTTCTAGATACAACCCACTGTCTTCATGGTATAAAGCCTTTTTCATCACAGGACCTCCTTCTATTTAAAATCGACTTTTCGGGCAAAGGTCATTTCCAAGCCAAAAACCTTATGTTAAAATAAAAGATGGATTTTTTAGGAAATCTGTTTTCTGAAAAAGAAGAGAAGCATCCCACATGTTCACTCTTCTTTTTCAGCATGCATCCTCATATGCAGCCATTTGAAAGCTGAAGCGCATCAGCTTGTTTTCTCTTTTTTTCATATGAGTTCACCTCCTTCACCGTTCGATCAACTCACAACCTTTTTTGAAACCGCTTTCTCCTCTGTACAAAAACATAACGTCTTTTCTATATCTCTTGCAAAGTGATCATAGTAGAAAGGTCAATCTACTGTTTAGATCGGCTGCCATATTTTCTTCAAGTAAAAGACCGTTTTCTTATGTGTTAGTAGACATATTCCGAGTAAGCTTTTTCTCTTAAAAGCACTTATACCTTGGTTTTATAACACCACCTTTCACTAGAATAAGCCTTGAATAAACCCTTCAGAATTTTAACAACTACTTCCATAATGACTGGAATAAGCCAAATATATTGTTTTTAGATTATTTTGTCAACAAATTATTTCCTAAACATTAAAATGAATTTTCTAATTGAAAATACAGGTATTTTTCGTGGTTTTTTGACCTCAAAACACTTATTTCTACACAAAAATACAACATAAACCAATAGAACTAAGAAATTTATCTACTAAATTACACAAGATTTTTATTACATTTTGAAACAAAATCGAAAGATACAATGATTATTTCCCGAATGGTTTTTTGTGAAATTTTTACTATTCTTTTCTCATTTCCTATCTTTTTCTTTGGTATGTCTGCATTTTCAATTAGATGTTTTACTGTTTATTCCAATCTGCTGTTTTTTCTAAATATAGTAAAAAAGATGCGACCTCTCCTTCAAAGATGATGACATGAAAAAAAGCCCCTTACAAAAGTAAGAGGCTTTTTCTCAGTTGGCGTTTATGCCCAAGTTTTCACTTTTTCATGGTCTGTCACAAAGAGAAGGACTTTTCCTTCATCTAAATGTTCTTCAAATTTCTCAGCTTCTTCTTTAGAGAATCCAATTTCATGGATTTTATTTCGGAGCTCATCACCCTTTTTACTAAAGATGTTCCCAACAGCATGTTTCAGTCCAACTTCTCTTGGACCTATCGTATTGGCATCTGCATTCCCAGCAATACGCTCTGTACGATCATCGTCATGGGACAGAACATAAATGTCCTCTCTTGCAACACCGAGTGATTTTAATTGCTCTACATCTCTTTGAAGTGTTTCATCATTTGAATACTCTCTTACAACAGGTTTCATTTTATATTCCTCCTTTAGCGTCTTACGAATCTTTTACCCGTCACTTTTATCATTAAACCTTCCTTGAGCACATCCATTTTACATTGAGTACTAACCATGCCTATTGACTTATTTTTGACAAAAATCCTGTAAAAATGACTAAATTTTCTGAAATATTGTGTCCATCCCTGCTGTTTTGTTGTACAATTCTTGTACTGGAGGCTAGAAATGAGGTAGAGCTGATGTATTACTTTTCAGCGGAGCAGCAGTTTAATGCTTGGGTTGTCAGTGATTTGGTGAAACAGCTTTTTCAAAAGTGGAATCCTGAAGAAGCAAAAGCAGAGCCGCTTACATTGTTTGCTGAACAGCACTTTCGCATCTCCATTGATTATCTCTTTTCCATCATTATTAACATTGGAGATATCGAGTCGATTGAACAAGATCCACAAGACCTGTTGTCCTCATACTTGAATATCCTTTTTCCTTTTGTGACGCGCGATATGATGAAAGCCTCCATGCAAAATGCGAACGAATATTTGTTAAAAGAACGTGATGCGGACGTGTATCAGCTGTTTGGCTGTCTGCCGCCGCTCCTCTCTGTTGACTTTCAAAAAAGTAGTCCTCATCTATGAGATGGCGGCTGCTTTTTTGTATGTGTTTGAAATAGACCGTATGTTTTGAATGAAAAGAAGCATCATGTTAATGTAAATCTAGGTTGCAAGTGAAAGGGAGGATTTGACATGAGTCAGCAAAAGCAAATTCAATTAGCCAAACGTCCACAAGGATTACCTACAAAAGATGTTTTTCATTTTGAAACAATCGATATACCTGTGCCGCAAGATGGTGAAGTCTTGATTCAAACGAAATATGTTTCTGTAGATCCTTATATGAGAGGACGAATGCAGGATACAAAATCCTATACACCTCCATTCAAGCTAAATGAAGTGATTCAGGGCGGTGTTGTCGGAGAAGTTGTCGAGTCTAAATCGCCTCAATTTGAAAAAGGTGATTTTGTTCTCGGATTCCTTGGCTGGCAAGAATATTCCACCGCCAAAGCTGAATCTCTCACTAAAATTGATCCATCTATCGCGCCATTGTCCTATTATTTAGGCATTTTAGGCATGCCAGGGCAAACCGCTTATTTCGGTCTTCTTGCAATTGGCCAGCCAAAAGAAGGCGAGACCGTCGTCATTTCTGGAGCCGCAGGTGCGGTTGGTTCCGTTGTGGGACAAATTGCTAAGATCAAAGGCGCTCACGTCGTTGGGATTGCGGGATCTGATGATAAGCTGGCTTATTTAAAAGAGCTGGGCTTTGATGAAACAATTAATTATAAAACAACAAAAGACTTAGATGATGCTATTGCAAAGGCGTGCCCTAACGGCGTCGATGTGTATTTTGACAATGTAGGCGGCGAAATATCTGATGCCGTGATGAATCATTTGAACCGCTTCGCACGTATTCCAGTGTGCGGCGCGATTTCGTCTTATAACATTAGCGCAAGCGAGGACATTGGACCGCGTGTGCAAACAAAACTCATTAAAACAAGCGCATTGATGCAAGGCTTCATTGTTGCCAACTATTCAGATCGTTTTGAAGAAGCAGCAAGAGATCTCGCACAATGGGTAAAAGAAGATAAACTGACTTATAAAGAAACAATCATTGAAGGTTTTGACAACATTCCTGATGCATTCCTCGGACTATTCAAAGGGGAAAATGTCGGAAAACAGCTTGTCAAAATTTCATAAAAAGAAAGGACCCTCCATGTGGGAGGGTCCTTTTTTATGCTTGCTTGGGCGCAAGGTGTAGATGACCTTGCTTATAAACAATTTCCTGAAGCGAAAGATTTAGCTTTTTCGCCATTTTTTTAAGCATTGAATGCTCTTGAGGTGTGACTAGGCTGATAACTGCTCCTTCTTTTCCTGCGCGGCCGGTTCTGCCTGAACGGTGGATATAGCCTTCTTCGTTTGGCAGGTCGGCATGGATCACGTAAGGCAGATCGTCAATATCGATCCCTCTTGCTGCGATATCTGTTGCAAGAAGTAGCGGGAATTCACGCTGTTCAAATTCCTTTAAGATGATAGCTCGCTCTGCCTTTTTCGCTTCACTATGAAGGACACCGAGGTCGACATGGTGATACGCTAATTTCTCTGCATAAATGCTTAGATTCGTAATATCACGCACAAAGACGAGCGCATGCATGTCCTCAAGCCGTGATAGCTTTTGCAGAAGTTTTACTTTGTCACGCTGGTCACATAACAGATAATAGTGTCCTACTTTCTGCGCTTCTTCCTCACTTCTAGCAATTTTCAATACTTCTGGTTCAGACGTCATTTCTTTAATCAGTTGAACCGTTTCGTCTTTTAAGGTCGCAGAAAAACAAAGGATTTGTCTTTCTTTTAGTGTGGATTTAATGATCGCTTGGATCGTTTTCATATGCTCTGGCACAAGAAGCTGATCTGCTTCATCTAGCACGATCGTTTTGACTTCGTGCATTTTCAGTTTCTTGATTTTGATTAATTCTTGGACGCGGCCTGGTGTCGCTACGACGATGTTCGGGTGTTTTTTTAGTTTTTCCTGCTGCTTTTTGATGTTCGCTCCACCAATCAAGGAGACCGCTTTGATGTCTGATCCTTGTTTGAACTCTTGCACAACATCAAAAATTTGCATCACAAGCTCTCTTGATGGTGCCAAGATTAAGACTTGCGGGTGCTTGATATTCACATCGATTTTATTTAAAAGCGGCAACACATACGCCAGTGTCTTCCCCGTTCCCGTAGGCGATTCTGCGATCACATCACGCTTCTCCGTAATCCATTCTGCTGTTTTTTCTTGTATAGCTGTTGGTTTTTCGAAGCCAGCCGCTTGGAAGTTCTCTTGAATAAATGGCTTTGCTTCTTTCAAAAATGCCCAATTTTCTATCATGTCGATCTCCTTTATCCTCATTCAATCTATCCTTTAGTATCTCAAAATCAGCTTTGAAACGCAATTTTTCTTTTGATGCTTTTATCGAGGCGGACAGTTCGATATAATCATGAGAGGCACTAGCCGTTTTGAATCTATTTGAGGTGTAAAAAATGATATTATCTGTTAAAGATTTAAGCCATGGCTTTGGCGACAGAGCCATTTTCCACGAAGTCTCCTTCCGTTTATTAAAAGGCGAGCATGTCGGCTTAATTGGCGCCAACGGTGAAGGAAAGTCAACGTTTATGAATATTATTACTGGCAAGCTGGAGCCAGATGCAGGAAAAGTTGAATGGGCAAAAAATGTCCGTGTCGGCTACCTGGATCAGCACACTGTGCTAGAAAAGGGCAGAACGATCCGCGAAGTGCTTCAGGATGCTTTCCACTATTTATTTTCAATGGAAGCAGCGATGAATGACATTTACGGCAAAATGGGTGAAGCCGATCCTGATGAGCTGGAAAAGCTGTTAGAGGAAGTGGGCGTTATTCAAGATGCGCTCACAAACAATGATTTCTATATCATTGATTCCAAGGTCGAAGAAATTGCGAGAGGTCTTGGGTTAACAGATCTTGGGCTGGACCGTGATGTGACGGAGCTGAGCGGCGGACAGCGTACAAAAGTATTGCTTGCGAAATTGCTGTTAGAGAAGCCAGAAATTCTCCTTCTCGATGAGCCGACCAACTATTTAGATGAGCAGCATATTGAGTGGCTGAAGCGCTATTTACAGGAATATGAAAATGCGTTTATCCTCATTTCACATGATATTCCGTTTTTAAACAGCGTCATTAACTTGATTTATCATGTTGAAAATCAAGAGCTCACACGCTATGTTGGTGATTATGATCAATTTAAACAAGTGTACGAAGTCAAAAAGCAGCAGCTTGAAGCAGCTTATAAAAGGCAGCAGCAGGAAGTGGCTGAATTAAAGGATTTTGTGGCAAGAAACAAAGCACGTGTCAGCACAAGAAATATGGCGATGTCCCGTCAAAAGAAACTAGATAAGATGGATATGATTGAACTCGCAGCAGAAAAGCCAAAGCCTGAATTCAATTTTAAGGCGGCACGGACTTCTGGGAAATTGATTTTTGAAACAAAAGATTTGGTCATTGGTTATGATGAACCGCTCTCTCGTCCTTTGAATCTGAAAATGGAACGCGGGCAAAAAATTGCGTTATACGGCGCTAACGGCATCGGAAAAACGACATTGCTGCGAAGTCTCCTTGGAGAAATCTCCCCGATTTCGGGTGAGGTGGAACGCGGAGAATTCCTTCATATTGGCTACTTTGAGCAAGAAGTAAAAGAACAAAATAGCAACACCTGTATTGAAGAAGTATGGGGCACCTTCCCTTCTTACACGCAATATGAAGTGAGAGCTGCTCTTGCTAAATGCGGATTAACGACGAAACATATTGAAAGCCGCGTGTCTGTTTTAAGCGGTGGAGAAAAAGCAAAGGTCCGTCTTTGTAAGCTGATCAATGAAGAAACCAACCTCCTTGTTCTCGATGAGCCGACCAATCACTTGGATGTCGATGCGAAAGAAGAACTAAAACGTGCATTAAAAGAATACAAAGGGAGTGTCTTATTGATCTCTCACGAACCTGAATTTTATCAAGATGTAGCCACTGAAACTTGGAATTGCGAATCTTGGACGACCAAAGTATTATAGGCTTCAGATTGTTGACACAGGGCTAAAATGATCTTTATTTTAGCCCTGTGTCTTCTTTTCAGCGTGATAGAAAACCTTTGAAGTCTAGGAAGGACGAGTACCGGAGTGGAGCGAATTGAACATTCGTGAGCACCGGAACGCAGTCCTGACAAAGAATGCGAGGGTTTGTCTACACGCTGAGCCTTATATCTCATGCAGATATAAGGCTTTTTCTATTTAATGACCTGCTTGAATATTGATGAGATGTTTCCGTCCAATTAGCAGGATGATCATGCCTAACAGAACGACAGCCGCCCCAACATAGTAAGGGGTGCTTGCAGTAAAAGATTCAGCAAGTACGCCGGCAATCCAAGGAGCAATCGCGCCCCCAATAAACCGCACGGCACTGTAAGAGGATGAAGCAATGGAACGCTCAACCGGTGCTGATCCCATCACTGCGGTCGTGAGCACAGTATTGATCATACCAAGGATACCCCCAGCAATGACAATTCCGCAGATGACGACTACAACATGTGAAGTCCAGATTCCAATACCGAATAAAATCACAGCAAACGAAGCAAACAGAACCACAAGAGAAGTCAATGTTCCAAGCTTGCGATGAATGACCGGCGCTGAGAAGACAGATGTCACAGCTAAAAATAGTCCCCATCCAAAAAAGACATAACCAAGACCATGCTCATCCAGATTAAGCACAAATGGCGAATACGCTAAAAGCACAAAGAAACCGAAATTGTATAAGAAAGCGGCAGAAGCCATCGTTAAAAGACCTTTATATTTTAACGCCCCGACAGCCTCGAATAATTTCACCTTTTTCTGAGGCTTTTGCATCGGCGGAAGCATAAACGTAATGGCTAAAAGAGCAACAAGCATTAACACCGCAACGCCAAAGAATGGACCGCGCCAAGAGATCGTCCCAAGCTCTCCGCCAAGCAGCGGTCCAACCGAAATCCCAAGACCTAGTGCAGCCTCGTATAAAATAATGGCCTTCGCACTTCCTCCAACAGACACACCGACAATGACAGAGAGAGCCGTTGAAATGAATAAGGCATTCCCAATGCCCCATCCCCCTCTAAAGCCGATTAATTCATTAATCGTTGAAGAGGTACCCCCTAAAGCAGAAAAGACAATAATAAAAATAAGTCCGATTAATAACGTCCATTTCGCACCAATCCGACTAGAGATAAAGCCGGTAAAAAACATCACAAAGCCAGTCACAAGTAAGTAGCTCGTAAACAAAAGAGAGACCTGACTTGGAGATGCATCTAATTGTGATGCAATGGCAGGCAAAATCGGGTCCACAAGTCCTATCCCCATAAATGAAATCACACATGCAAAGGCAACAGCCCAGACGGCCTTCGGCTGCCTAAGCAGACTTGTACGCTGTTTTAACACTTCTTCTTCCTTCATTCCATCAGAACCTTTCCTTCATATGTTCACAAAATAAAATAAACACACTGAGGTGTTTATTTTTGTAATTGCTCAATCGCATGAGCCGCTCTATCTTTCATCGTTTCAAGATCCTTTTTAAAGGATTGAATCGTTTCAAGCTTTTTTGTAATCAATTGATGCTGCACAGTTAGCTGCGCCTCAATATCTAACAGCTTTTCTAATCGTTCCTTCGGATCAAGCGATAGCAAGTAGCCTTCTTTATTCAGCTCTAACTGCTTTCCTATTTCCATAAACGATTGAAGCTCTTGTAAAGAAAAGCCGAGTACCTCTTTTGCCTGCATTACTTTTTCTAGTTCTTCCATGTCATCCTCTGAGTACAGCCTGACACCGCCCTCTGTCCGCTTTGGTGCTGATAATAAACCAATCTCTTCATAGAAACGAATCGTCCGTTTGGTCAGCCCGCTTCTTTTCGCCACTTGATCAATTTTCATCCATTCCATTGCCAGTGCCTCCTGCTCATCAATTCATGATTTATTATACACTTTTATAACCTTAACGTAAACGTTAAAGTTTTCACTCTTGATTTCTTTTGTTCTATAATGCAAAATAAATAAGAATTATTACGATTTAAAGGGGCGATCTCATGTTTTCTTTTCCATCAAAAAAAGAACGGCACAAACAATTCGGATCAGTACAGCCAAGCCTTGGCACAAAGCCTTGTCAAAAAGAGAACATGACTGACATTCAAAAGACAGAGCAGAATTTTTACTTTCCTCTTGAACAAGTCGGCATCTGCCGTGTCTCTTATCCTGTACGAATCTTGTCTAAGACAGTGCCTCACGAGCAAACAACTTCTGCTGACTTTGCACTGAGTACCTTCTTGCCAGCTCATGAAAAAGGCATTCATATGAGCCGTCTAACTGAACAGCTGCACTCATTTTATGAAAGCGGCAAGCCGCTTGATGTGAACTGCTTAAAAGAATTGACAGCTGCACTCGCCCGGCAAATGAAGCAGCCATCTGCCTCGGTTCAAGTTTCCTTCCCGTGGTACAAGGAAAAGCAAAGCCCAGTCTCAGGAAAAGCAGGTTTGATGCATGCGACGATCACATATGATATTCATTTTCATGAAAAAGATGGATGGACCTGTCATGTTGGCTGCGATGCACAGGTCACGACATTATGTCCTTGTTCTAAAGAAATAAGTGAATATGGTGCACATAATCAGCGCGGCTCTGTTTCCATTCAGGTAGAGTTGTTTGAACAAGCAGCACTTCCAAGCGACATGAAAGAAGCACTTTTACATATCATTGAGTCCAATGCGAGCGCCCAGCTGTATCCTGTGCTCAAAAGACCTGATGAAAAGAAAGTGACAGAAGAAGCTTATGAAAATCCTCGCTTTGTAGAAGATCTCGCAAGGTTAATGGCCATGGAATTATATGAGCAGCCTTGGATCAAAGGCTTTCAAGTCGAGTGTCGTAACGAGGAATCCATTCATCAGCATGATGCCTATGCGAAATGCTCTTATCAAAAAAAGCTGTAGACAAGTCCTCGTTTTCTAACACACTGAAAGGACAAAAAACCTGTAGAAATTTTCTACAGGTTTTTTATTTCAATTTTATTAACCCTCTAATTCCTCAATCATGATCGACAGTTCTGTCCAGCGGTCCATTGCTTGTTCTAGTTCTTCAGCAACGGCTTTTTGTTCGTCCATCAGTTCTTGAATTTTCCCAAAATCACTGCCTGCTTCTGCAATGCTTGCTTCAAGCTGCTGATGTTTTTCCTCTAATGCCTGAATCCGGTCTTCAATTCCGTCCCATTCAAGCTGATCTTTGTAAGAAAGTTTTTTTCTCTTTTTAGTCGCCGCTTCTACTTGTTTCTCAGCAGTCTTTGTCTCTGTCCGCTTCGCTTCTTTTTCTTGCTCCATGTAATCGCTGTAAGCACCTTGGTAGTGTGAAACGCGGCCATTTCCTTCAAAGACAAGCAGACGGTGAACCACTCGGTCTAAGAAATAACGATCATGCGATACGGTCATGACAACGCCAGGAAACTGTTCTAAATAATCCTCTAAAATGCTAAGTGTCTCCGTATCAAGATCGTTCGTCGGCTCATCTAGAAAGAGAACATTCGGTTCTTCCATTAAGACTTTCAGTAAATACAGTCTGCGGCGTTCTCCCCCTGATAGTTTGCGAATAAACGTCCGCTGCATGGATCTTGGGAATAGGAACCGTTCCAGCATTTGCTCTGCTGTCACTATGGCGCCATCAGATGTCTTAACGATCTCAGCTGTTTCCTTGATGTATTCAATGATCGTCAGCTCTTCATCCATTTCCTTGTGATCCTGCGTGTAATAGCCAATACGAACGGTTTGTCCAATTGTCAATTGTCCTGAAGTCGGTTCAATTTTACCCGCAAGACAGTTGAGAAGCGTCGTTTTTCCGACTCCATTCGGTCCGATAAATCCAATCCGGTCGCCCGGCACGACTAAGTCTGTAAACCGCTCCACAAGGTTCTGGCCAGCAAATGAAATCGACAAGTCTTCTGCCTCTATGACTTGTTTTCCTAGGCGATGGGAACCGATGGCGAAATCCAGCTCTCCCTTCGCATCAGGCCCTTTTTGATCCATCAGCACTTCGGCTCTGCCGATGCGTGCTTTCTGCTTCGTCGTTCTTGCTTTTGCCCCTCTTCTCAGCCATGCAAGCTCGCGTCTGAGTAAGTTTTGACGCTTCGTTTCTTTTACCTGAGCTTCTGCTTCTCGTTCCGCTCTTTTTTCTAAAAAGACTTCATAATTTCCTTTATACGTATAAAGCTGTCCTTGATTCAATTCGTAAATCCGATTGGCCACCCGGTTGAGGAAATAACGATCATGTGTCACCAGAATGACAGCACCAGTGTATTGACTCAAATATCCTTCGAGCCATTCAATCGTTGCATTATCGAGGTGGTTGGTTGGCTCATCTAAAATCAGCAATCCTGCGGGCTGAATTAAATTTTTAGCAATCGCGACACGCTTTTTCTGTCCGCCAGATAAAGCATGAACAAAGCGGCTCACATCTTTGACGCCAAGCTTTGTCAAAATCGTTTTTGCTGATAGGTTCGCATCCCATGCGTCTTCCTGATCCATTCGATTTTGCATGCGCATGAGCGCCTCTTGTTTTGCCTCATTTTGCGGATCATGCTCTAAATCGGCGAGTGCCTGTTCATATGCCTTCATCGTTTGAATTATGGGTGCTGTTCCAGAAAAAATGTAATCGAGAATCGTTTCATCCCCGTCCATTTCGGGGTCCTGCTCAAGAAATTCGATATCAAGTGTCCCTGCCTTCGTGATGTCACCTTCCTCAAACGATTCAAGTCCTGCAATGACCTTTAGGAGCGTTGACTTTCCTGTTCCGTTTGGTCCAATCAATCCGATGCGTTCCTTTGGTTCTATATGAAAAGAAATATGATCAAACAGCGTTTTCTCGCCATAGGTTTTATATAATCCTTCAACATTCAATAAACTCATTTTTATCAGCCCTTACATAGATTCTTCCTTTATTTTAAATCAGCCAGTTGCAGAAAACTAGTTTTAAAAAACCCGCAGCTGAAAAGAATGTTTCCTTTTGCTGCTCGATACACTATGAAGAGGTGATCTAAAGATGGTAACCATTAGCTTATGTATGATCGTGAAAAATGAAGAGGAGGTGTTAGCGGACTGCCTTTCCTCTGTCCAAGACATTGTCGATGAGATGATCATCGTTGATACAGGCTCAACAGATCGTACGAAAGAGATTGCTCACTCTTTTTCAGCCAAGGTACTTGATTTTGAATGGGTTCAGCATTTTGCCAAAGCCCGCAATTTCGCTTTCTCACGTGCAACGAAAGAGTATATTTTATGGCTTGATGCAGATGATGTTCTGCTTGAAGAAGACCGTCAAAAATTTCTTCAGCTCAAAGAGACACTTGATCCTTCTGTGGATGCTGTCTCGATGTTTTATCATGTAGGATTCGATGAAGACGGTCAGGTGAATTTTAAATATAGAAGAAATCGCCTTGTGAAGCGTGCCTTGAACTTTCAGTGGTACGGGGCCGTTCATGAGTTTCTTCAGGTGTATGGAAACATCTTACCAGCCGATATAGCCGTCACACATCAAAAGCGTAAGAAAACAACCGCTGGTGAACCAGGGCGCAACCTGCGAATTTATGAAGACATGCTGGCAAGGGGAGAGGACATGACGCCCCGTGATCTCTTTTATTTTGCCAATGAATTAAGAGATAACAGGCAGCATGTCAGAGCAATTCGTTTTTATCATGAGTTTTTAGCGACAAAACAGTGCTGGATTGAGGATGAAATTCGCACATGCCAATATTTAGCCGACTGCTATTATGCGGTAGGTTTCGAGGAAGCGGCTTTATCCTCATTATTACGTTCTTTCTTATATGATCAGCCTCGGCCAGAATTTTGCTGCCGAATTGGGGATCATCTAAAAATTCAAAATAAACATCAGGCAGCAATCTTTTGGTATGAGCAGGCGCTGAAGGCTCCTGAAAACGAAGCAGCCTTCACACTCACACATTATAAAACGTGGTATCCTCACCTTCAGCTTTGCTATTGTTATTATCAGCTCGGCGATTTGGAGAAAGCCAAAACACATCATCTTGCCTCCGCCGCCCATCACCCAACTCATCCAAGTGTGCTGTATAATGAAAAAATATTTGCTGAACAGACATAAACTAAACTATCTATCACCACATCCGCCTTCCATCTCTTGGCGGATGTCTCTTTTTTAGCAAAAATTCGATTGTGGCGTTTAACACTTTAGTGGTTTAAAGCGTTCTTCAACCAATTGACTAAATTGTCATTTCAGCATATACTAACACTCGTCTTACGAAAAGATTTATCCATTAGGAGGTCAACATGAGTTCTTTATTTCGAAAAAAGTCTCTCGACCAGCTCATGCTTGAAAGTCAAACGAAGCGGCTCAGCCGATCGTTAAATACGTTTGATTTAATCTTGCTTGGCATTGGCTGCGTGGTCGGGACTGGTATCTTTGTGATTACGGGGGTTGCTGCGGCAAAGGATGCGGGACCCGCGATTATTATATCTTTTATTTTAGCTGCGATCGCATGCGCCCTTGCTGCTTTTTGCTACGCTGAATTCTCCTCATCCATTCCTGTATCAGGAAGCGTCTATACGTATTCCTATGCTACACTTGGGGAATTTCTCGCCTTCTTAATGGGCTGGGATCTCATGCTTGAATATGTCATTGCGCTCTCTGCTGTAGCAAGCGGATGGTCGTCCTATTTCCAATCACTGCTCAGTGGATTCGGTCTGCACATACCGAAGGCTTTATCAGCTGCACCTGGAGCCGCTGATGGGGCCGTCTTTAACCTTCCAGGCGCACTCATTATTTTGCTTATCACCTTTATCGTCTCAAGAGGCGTCAAGGAAAGCACGAAGCTGAATAACATCATTGTGCTGATTAAAATTGCCATCGTCCTTCTCTTTATCATTTCAGGCTTTGCTTACGTCAAACCTGAAAACTGGACACCTTTTATGCCAATGGGCTTCCACGGCGTGATTGCTGGAGCGGCGACTGTCTTTTTTGCTTACCTTGGATTTGATGCAATCGCTAATGCGTCTGAAGAAGTCAAAAATCCTCAAAAGGCGATGCCAATCGGAATCATCGGTGCGCTCGGTGTTTGTACGATTTTATACATCGGTGTTTCATTCGTCTTAACAGGCATGGTTCACTATACGAAGCTGAATGTCAGTGACCCTGTCGCATTTGCTCTTCAAGTCGTTGGCCTGAATAGTGTGGCGGGCATTATATCCGCAGGTGCTATTATTGGGATTACGACAGTGTTAATTGCACTTGTTTATGCTCAAGTTCGCTTAACCTTTGCCATGAGCCGAGATGGACTCATGCCGAAAATCTTTTCAAACGTTCATCCAAAATCGAAAACACCGGTTGCTAACACTTGGCTCACAGGTGCTGTTGCGGCATGTATCGTTGGATTCGTCAACTTATCTACGCTAGCGAATTTAGTCAGCATCGGTACACTTGCAGCCTTTACAGTGATCTCTATCGCTGTGATCGTCCTACGGAAAAAACATCCGAATATGAACACAGCTTTTAAAGTACCCTTTGTACCTTACCTTCCCATTATTAGTGCGGTCATTTGTATGATATTGGCTGCTACACTGAAATGGGAGACATGGAGAGCCTTCCTGATCTGGGTGGCCATTGGTGTCGTTGTTTATTTCACATATGCAAGACGAAAAAGTCATCTGAATGAAACACATTAGAAAAGAGACACGGGGTTTCCCGGTCTCTTTTTTTTGCTTAAATCACGCTGTTTTTGGCTGAATTTGAGTCCACCATATCTGGATCTAACACGCTTGAAATCGGAATGACAAGCGGTGAACAATCTCCATTGTCCTCTCCAAATCCTTGGTTCATTTTCATCGAGAGAAAATAATCGATCTGCTGATAAGGACCTAGCGTCAGTGATGCACCCCGATCCATTGCATTGATTTTAAAAGCACCGACATTGACGACTGAGGGTGAGAATAACATCACACGTCACTTCCTTTGAATGGGTTTAGCTGTTGGTGAAAAAGAGGCAGGTGAGTCCACTTGATCTCGATCATCTACATGGCTTTTTGTCCCGACAAAACCGCTGGCATCTCCAAAATTTTGTCCGTACCCCTGATTTTTTTTATCTGAGTTTTGCCACTCTGCTAACAAATTTTGTCCGACATTCACCGCCGACGCATTTTCAAAGGAATTAATTTTTAACATGAAAATATTAATATTGATATACGGAGTTGGTTGAACCACAGATAAACCTCCTTTTTATAGGTATATGCAAGCACCCATCAAGTATGTTAACAGGAGGTCTTCACATGGACTTCGAAAAAATGAAGCAGTGGATGGATATTGCCCAGCAAATGCATGGGGACGATTTTTGGAAAATGATCTTCGATGATGAGCAAAGATCTCCTTTTATGGCAAATGGTCCATCTCCATTTACGTTCACGCAGCAGGATCAGCGCGGCCCAGATACGTCGTTCCCACCAATCGACATGGTGGAAACCGCGACAGAAATTCAGTACTTAATTTATTTGCCTGGCTACCGAAAGGAAGATGTACAAGTGTTATCATATGGCGAATATTTGGTTGTGAAAGGACAGCGTTTTTCCTTTTTTAATGAGCAGGATTTTCGCCAAAAGCAGGGGAAGTATGGTCCGTTTGAAAAGAAAATTCGGCTCCCAGAAATGATTCTTGGCCAAATGAATGCAGCCTTTAAAGACGGTGTGCTTTATATCAGGCTGCAAAAAGATGAAGGAAAAGCGACTGCTATTATCATAGATGACGAATATTGATACTCACGGCGTCGATTTGATCACGATCATCAATCGATTCAATCGGCAGGATCGTGATCACGCCATCAGCATTCTGTTCCCCAAAGCCATTGTTTCTTTTAATCGTACTGCAATGATTACAAACAAACGTCGAACCAAACGTCATGGACGATCCTGTGCCCATCGAGTTCGTTTTCATATGGGCAATGTTTATATGAGTAGGCAGCATGTGCTTCTCCCCTTTCTTGTCATCTCTATAAGTATATATCTCACAGCTTTTCCATAGACTAGATCAAGGCAGAAGAAAAGGTTGTGGTCTACTTGAAACATTTCATTCTATCACTCTTTAAAAAAACTGAATCCAGTCCATCCCCCTCTGTCAGTGAGCTGGAAAAAAGGCTCACCGCTCTCGAGCAAAAAATGTCTGCACCAGCTTCCCCTGTCTCAGAGGATACACACATTCATATTGAATCCCTGCATGTGGACAAAATTGATTACCATTTGGAGTTTGGTGAGCTTTCCATTGACCAGCTTCAAGGCAGACTCAATATTGGGGCAACCTATTACACGCCAAAGGACACTCACATCAAAAAATCAACACCACAACCAAAGCCAAAAGAAACAAAAACACCGACGGTCTCGATTCGATCAAAGCCACCTTCGTAACCCGCTCAGCTTTTAAGCACAGCCGGGAGCCAGAAATACACCGCAAGGACAATCACCACAATACTCATGATATTTAACCAAAAGCCTGTCCTGACCATATCTGATATTTTCAGCACGTCTGCACTAAAAACAGCGGCATTTGGCGGTGTGGAAATCGGCAGCATAAACGCACAAGAAGAAGCCAAAGCAGCCGCAGCCATTAACCCATAGGGCTCGATACCAATCGCAAGCCCAAGCCCTACTGTAATCGGAATGATCATATTGGCAACAGCTGTATTTGACATAATCTCCGTCATAAACAAAATCGCTCCCGTTAAAATGATCAATAGCATGAGATAAGAAAGGCCATTTAAATGCTGTAGATTTTCCCCGATCCACCCTGTTAAATTGGTTTCTGCAAAGCCCGTAGCGAGCGAAAGCCCACCTCCAAACAAAAGCAACAGCCCCCACGGCAGCTGTTTCATATCCTGCCATTCTAATATTCTCTCACCGTTTGTTGCTGGAATGAGAAATAATAGCATGGCACCAAAAATGGCGATGGATGTATCGGATACGGCGGCTCCTCCAAACAAAAAGAGTTTAAAAATCCACAAAAACGCCGTCATGAGAAAAACAGCAAACACCCATTTCTCCTCTTGTTTCATTTTCCCTAAATTCTCTAATCCCTCTCGTATGAACGTTACACTCATTTCACCTGTGTGCTCTACCTTGAACTGTACCTTGGTCAAATACAGAAATAAGAGAATGAGCAGAATCATCGCAACAGGAAAGCCAAACAAAAACCATTCAAAAAACATAATTTCCCGATCTAATAGCTTTTTTGACATCGCAGCAAACACAGCATTTGGCACAGATCCGACAAGTGTTGCCAGACCACCAATTGACGCTGAATACGCAACCGACAATAAAATGCTTTTACTGAATCGCTCAAGAGATGGACCAGCTAAGATATCATTAGCCTTGACCTCTTTAATCACAGCCAGTGCCACCGGGAGCATCATCAGGGCTGTCGCTGCATTTGAAATCCACATAGATAAAAAAGCAGTCGCGATCATGACTCCTAATACAATGCGGTCACTTCGTGTGCCAATCACCCTTAAAATGTGTAAGGCCATTCTTCTATGCAGATTCCATTTTTCAATGGCAATTGCGATCATAAATCCTCCCATGTACATAAAAACGATCGGATCTCCATAAGCTCTTGATGTTTGTTCCATCGAAAGCCCGCCAAGTGTCGGCAGTAAGATGATGGGCAATAAAGATGTTGCAGGGATGGGCAGTGCTTCTGTCACCCACCATGTAGCCGTCCAAGCGGTAATGCCCAAGACTACCCTCGCAGCATAGGTCAATTCATTTTCAGGTATGAGAAAAAGAATGAGCAAGAAGAGTGCCGGTCCAAGAACAAGTCCAATCACATTCACCTTTTTATAAACGATAACAATTCCCCCCTATTGAAAGCGCTTGTATATTTTTCTATTTTCCACATTCGATGATCTCTTAAGAAATCCTTTAAATCATAAGAAAAAATGAAGATATCTTTCATAGAAACAAGCTATCATTTTCATCCCTTTCCCAAAACCTTGACATCGTGCCTTGGTCTATTTTCATAGGATAAACTATACAAATCATGTGCAATCACTGTAAAATATAGAAGATCTAATCAAAAATTGAGGTGTTTTCATTGTATACAGATCAACGAAAATCAATTTGGAAACAGAAAAAAGTCATCATTCCCATTCTTAGTATCATCGTAGTTGCTGCTGCTTTCTTTTTCTTAAAAGATTCTCTTTTCTCAAAAGAAAAAGAGGCTTTAAAAGCGGCTCAATCCTTTACAAAACAATTGGAGAAGAAAGACTTTACAAAGCTGGCTGATGAGGTGACAAGTGCGTCTTTGGAAGCCAATCACTTTTCAAAAAAACAACTAGCCGAAAAATACGACAATATCTTCAACGGAATTGGTGCTCATGATCTGAACATATCAAAGCTTAACGTCGAAAAACAGGACAAAGGAAATGGGTATCAATTTTCCTATGATGTAACAATGAAAACGTCATTTGGCAAGCTGCACAAGCTTTCTTACAAGGGCGTTCTCTCAGAAGAAGATGACAAATGGAAAGTCGACTGGAAGCCAAATCTCATCTTCCCGCAAATGGAGAAGGGAGATACCATCAAAGTCAAATCAGACCCTGCTGTCCGCGGAAATATCGTCGACCGAAAAGGACGTACCCTAGCAGAAACAACTGGTGGAAGCGCACTTGGCATCATCCCAGGAAAGCTTGGCACAGGGGAAGAAAAAGAACGCAATATCAAAAAAATCAGCAAGGCATTTGATATAGATGAAGAACTAATCGACAATCAGCTAAAACAAGCATGGGTCACAGACGACACGTTTGTCCCGCTCAAATCAATGTTAGAACAGAAGCCGATTCCAAAGGATATAAAAGGCGTCACCTATCAATCAAAGGAAATGCGTTACTATCCTTATAACGAAGCCGCCGCCCATCTCACCGGCTATGTCGGGAAAGCAAATGCAGATGATATCAAAAGAAATCCGGCATTAAAAGCAGATCAAATCATCGGCAAAACCGGCCTTGAATTCGCATTTGACAAAAATTTACGCGGACAAGATGGCGGAAGCATTTTGATCGTCCATGATGAAACAGGCATTGAAGAAACATTGCAAAAGTCAGATCGACAAGATGGAAAAACAGTGAAGCTGACCATTGATGCCTCTTTACAGAAAAAAGCCTATAAACAGATGAAAGGTGAAAAAGGGGCCGTTACCATCATGAATCCATCATCAGGGGATCTATTAGCGCTTGTCAGCTCTCCTTCCTATGATGTCAATCTCATGACAAACGGGATCACACCTAAGCAATATCAGGCATACAGTGAAAACCCAGATCTCCCATTCCAAGCCCGGTATGCGAGCCGGTATGCACCAGGGTCTACATTCAAAACCATTACAGCAGCCATTGGGCTGGAAACAGGTGTCACAAAGCCTAATAAAGTACGCACCATCCATGGACTGAAATGGCAAAAGGATCAATCTTGGGGCAATTATCGAATTACACGGGTTCACGATAAAGAAAACGTAAATATGGTTGATGCCCTCGTGTACTCAGATAATATTTACTTCGGACAAGAAGCACTGGAAATTGGCAAAGATACCTATGAGAAAAAAGTGAAGACATTTGGATTTGGCGAAGATTTGCATATGCCATTTACAATGAAACCAGCACAAGTATCGAACGACGGCATTCAATCGGACATCTTACTTGCTGACTCAGCATACGGTCAAGGCGAATTACTCATGTCACCGATTGAACAAGTACATGCCTATTCTCCATTTGCAACTGGAGGCAAGCTTGTCTATCCTCGAGTCGTTCAAGATGAGAAAACAGCATCATCAAAACAAATCATCAAAGAAGACTCGGCAAATACAGTGAAAGACGCGCTCACTCAGGTCGTGACGAGTCCAAACGGTACAGCTCACTCCTTACAAATTGAAGGAGCTGATATCGCCGCTAAAACAGGAACGGCAGAACTGAAGAGCAAGCAAGGAGCAACAGACGGTTCTGAAAATGGATTTTTACTTGCATTTAATCCTAAAAAAGAAGATTACGTCCTCGTCGGTATGATTGAAGATGTAAAAAACCGCGGCGGTAGTGGACTCGTCATTCAAAAAATGAAGCCTGTCATCGCATCTTTTTATAAGTAACCGTTTAGAGACACAAGCACTTGTGTCTCTTTTTTCTAAATCATGACAATTTGCTATTGTTTTATAGTTCACCTTATGAATAAAATGAGAAGAATGCAAAATTGAAAACAGTTGAATGAAAGGAGGAAGTCTCATTGGCTATTGCTGCTCGTACAAAGGATAAACCTCAACATTCTGTCACTGGATCAACGGTTTATCCCATTTTATTGATTATTGGCATTTGTCATATGCTCAATGACACTTTGCAAGCCGTTATTCCTGCGATGTTCCCTATTTTAGAACGCTCAATGGGGCTGACCTTTACACAATTAGGGCTGATTGCCTTTACATTAAATATGGTCTCCTCTGTGATGCAGCCCGCTATTGGGTGGTACACAGATAAAAGGCCGATGCCTTATGCACTCCCGATTGCTTTATTTTCTAGTGCTGTCGGTATATTCGGGCTTGCATTTGCGCCTTCCTTTGCCACCATATTGCTTTGCGTTGTCTTTATCGGACTCGGCTCTGCCATTTTCCATCCAGAAGGCTCTCGTGTTGCCAATATGGCAGCTGGTCCAAGACGAGGACTTGCACAGTCCATCTATCAAGTAGGCGGAAATACAGGTCAAGCCTTTGCTCCGCTGATCGCTGCATTAATGCTCGTCCCTCTCGGTCAGTCAGGCGTGGCTTGGTTTACGATTGTTGGAATGATGGCTGTCGGTTTCCTTCTTTATATTTCAAGATGGTACGCAGGAAGACTTCAAACCATTCGAGCTCAAGCGAAAAAAGCTCCAGCAAAAGCTGCAAGATCCGATATTCACCGCAAGTCAGCACTCACAGCACTTGGCATTATCGTCTTTCTCATCTTTGCCCGCTCTTGGTATGGAAATGCGATATCGAATTTCTATGCGTTTTATGCGATTGAACAATATGGACTGACGATTAAAGAATCACAGACTTATATTTTCTTATTTCTCATTCTAGGTGCAATTGGGACATTTTTAGGCGGGCCGCTTGCAGACCGCTTCGGCAAGAAAACCGTCATTTTAATTTCCTTATTGGCATCCTTTCCACTTGCCTTGCTGCTGCCATTTGCCGGACCTGTTTTTGCTTATGTTCTACTTGGATTAATTGGGGTCATTCTGACATCAAGCTTCTCTGTCACAGTCGTTTATGCTCAAGAACTATTTCCCGGGAAAATTGGCACAATGTCTGGTTTAACGGTTGGGCTTGCGTTTGGTATGGGTGCAATCGGATCGGTCGCTCTAGGCTCATTCATTGATGCCTTCGGTTTAACGCCTACCATGATCGGGGTCGCTTTTTTACCGATATTAGGCATCCTGGCCTTCTTACTACCTAGTGATCAAACCATCTCCAAATGGAATGAATCATAAAAAGGAAAAAACCGCTCAGTGATTGAGCGGTTTTTTCATATCTCATAAAAATGCGTATCAGGAACGTGCTTCTTTGCAATAAACCCTTGCTGAAATTCTGGAAAGACCTTTTGCACCTGTTTAATTTTTTGATGAATTAAATCAGCATACGGAATATAGAGATGATCCACTAAATTTTGTTCTGTCATATAGTAATACCAATTCAGATTAAAGGTATTCTCATCAATGATCGTAAAGGCAGAAAAATGATAGAACAAGAGTGGACATTCGTCGAGATACATATCCCCTTTTACAACGGAAAGCTTGTAGTTTTCAATATTCCAAATCGCGGCATTGGCTCCTTTAGAGGTCACGACATGGACCCCTTCAAAATCATCGACCCATCTTTCAACATACCGCTGATCTCCATACGTCTTATTTTTTGTATCCATTTCGACTGTACAGTGTGCAAGACAGTTTTCCTTCCATTGTGTGACCGCCTGTTTGGCAACGTCTGTGTTGCGGCAGCCGACAAATCCAGTATTAAAGCGGCCGGACAACTCATAAAAGTGATAGAACCGCTCAGAATTCATATGATCCGTCAAAAATAAATGAGCAAGGGGATTCTCAGCAAAAATCGCCTCTGGATCATGATAAAAATACAAATCCGTATCCAAATGGGCGAGATAATCTGCTTCTGAAGATTCAAGGATTTTGAGCAGAAAAGCTGGCTTTAACGTCCAGCAATACTCATGGAACGTCCGTTCATCCTTTGCCTTTCGCAGCTTGGCATCTTCAATATCTTCAAGTTGTTCATATTGAACGTGCGGATGAGGAAATTCACTTAACACCTTGTAAGCCAAAGGGTCTGCACATAAAACCGACAGCTTGAATGAATGAGCGGTTTGTTCAAGCGAATGAATGAGCGCCAAAAGCTTAAAAACATGAGTATTCGACACAATGGTTGTAAAATGATAAGACCCCATCTACAACACATCCACTTGAAACAAATCAACGCGTAATAGCTCTTTCGTCAGCCCTTGAATGGCTTCTACAAGCACTGTGCAGCCATATTCGTGCCGTGCAAGCTGCGCTGCCTCTGACAGCTTTTTCAAAGGGACATGTCTAGCGGTTAGCTGATCTTTATTATCGCGTTTGACGCCCACATTCCGCTCTGTGATCAAATGAAGCAGCTCTAAAAAATAAGAGAGCAGACCATCGAATACTGGATTTTCACGCAGCTGCCGAACCTCTTTTACAATGTCATTTGTGACGGTGTGTGAAAACGGACCAGAGAAAGCCAGATGGACATCAATGGCATCAATATTGTTGTACTTCTCGCACATATACAAAATGTTATATTTGATGTCATCAAATGAAGTTAAATTACTTGGATGTTCCTGATGCACGCTCATGATATCCTCTCGCAATTCAAAGGAGAGACCAAGCTGATGCAGACGAATGCCTAAATCATAATCTTCGAACCCGTACCGAACGATATGTTCATCAAACATCCCGAGCGCGATGACATGCTTGCGTTTGACAGAGGAGTTATTCGTAATAAAAAATCGCCACGGCAGCTCATAAGAGCCTAAATCATAATTGTACGTGCGCAAAATGTCTTTGAGAATATCAATAAACTCAGACTGCAAATCAAAGCTTTTCTCTAGAAATGCACCATTCTCCACTTCTTGCATGGATAAAAGTGGCGTTTTATCTTTCATTTCCCGCTTATACAAGCCTTGTTTTTTCAATCGCTTGATATGATCCTTATCAAAGGCTTCGTAAAAATAACGATAAATCCGCTTCCAGCATACACCACAAATGACAAGGTCTTCTTGATCAGCATGTGCCTTCGCATGCTTTTGAATAAATTGCGGCTCTGCCAGCATATCGCTGTCATGGAATATCAGCAGGTCTCCCTCCGCCTCGCGAATGGCATGATTGCGACCCTTGGCAATCCCTTGATTCACAGGAATACGTACCTTTTTAAATGGGAAATTCACCTCAATGTTCTCCAGCATTTCCATCGTGCCGTCCGTTGACCCATTATCGGCGACAATGACCTCAAACGGAATATTCGTATCCTGAAGCGTTAAGGAAAAAAGACTTCCTTCTAAACGCTCCTTAGCGTTATAGCTCGGAATAATGACGCTTACCTTTGGCTTTTCATTCATGCGCCATCCTCCTCCAATTTGGCATAGCCGTTAAACATCGGATCAACCTGCTCAACAGATTCAATCACATGGCGCAGCACGTTTCGATAGGCTTCTTGGAAAAACGGCAGATCATCTCTCCCCTTCTCATGAATTTGCTGCATCTCATCCTTGCTCACGATGCGAAAGCCGCTGAAATGATAGCAAATGAGCGGATGCCCATCCTCCAGCAAAATCCGTCCATTTTCTTCCCGATAAGAATGCTGCCCATAGTTCCAATGACCAATATTCACGCCTTTTGTTTGAATATCTTCCACTTTTTCAAACAGCTTCGGCATATGATCGAGATATCCTTGATCGCCAAACTTTCCTTCGCCGGGCGCATTTTTGCATTCCTTCAAGCATTCTTCCTTCCACCAACTGAGGCATTTCCGGCCAGCTTCATCTCCTTTAAAATGCAGGAAGCCTGAGTTATAGCGGCCTAAAAGCTTCTGAAGCATCTTCACTTCCTCAGGATCGAAGCTCGGAATCACAATATCCCCTCTCGAAAGTAAAACAGAGGCATCCGGCTGATGTTGAAAAATCACTTGCGGGCTCTCATAAAAGAACAAATCCGCATCAAGATAGGTTACGCCCTCTGCCTGCTCCTGTTCAAATAACCACTCAATCCACATCGGCTTTAACGTCCAGCAATATTCAGAGGCATCCCGTTCCTCTTTTTTCTCCAGCAGCTCCGGGGTTTCGAGCTCCCGTACATGAACGAGATCGACATGAGGAAAATTCATTTGTTGAAGCAGATCAAATGCAGCATCATCCATACATAACGTCTTGATGACAGCATCATCTTCTACTTGCTTCAATGATAAGAAAAACGCAACGGCTTGATAAAGCCTTCCACTTGATAGAACCGTACAATATATGCTGTTCATCTACTTACACCTCTATTTTTGAAAGAATTCGCGGTACCATTCAATCGTCTTCTCTAACCCTTCATCAATGGAGTAGTCGGGCTTCCAATCAAGCAGCTTTCTCGCCTTTTCTGCCGACAAATATTGATGCTTTATCTCATGCGTTCCTTGGTTTAAAATACGCGGCTTCAGTTCACTGCCCATTGCCTTTAAAATCTTATCCACGAGTTCAAGCACCGTCAGCTGAATTTCATTACTAAAGTTAAATGCTTCTCCAGCGAGCCCTTTTTCCTCCATCTTCTCAGCTAGCAGCAAATAAGCCTTAACCGCATCTTCAATGTAGAAATAATCACGAATAAAAGTCCCATCACTTCTAATTTCAGGCGCTTCTCCTTCCAGCACAAGCTGGATGGTTTGCGGAATGATTCTGTTGAAATTTAAATCCCCGCCTCCATATAAATTGCCGCAGCGTGTAATACAAACTGGAAGACCATATGTGTTGTAATACGTGTGAGAAATTAAATCTGCACAGCTCTTTGATACGTCGTACGGATGTTTCCCATTTAGCGGCATGTCTTCATCGTATGGAAGCTGCTCCTGATCGCCGTATGCTTTATCACTTGATGCCACGATAACTCGTTTGATCAGCGGCTGTCTTCTGCAAGCCTCCAGCACATTCCATGTCCCTAAAATATTCGCTTCAAATGTAGAAACAGGGTGTCTATTTGCAACCCCAACAATGGCCTGCGCCGCCAAATGGAAGACAGTATCAATTTCATATTCTCCTAACGCACGTTCAATCGTTTGCATATCCTCTAGTGCACCTTGCACCACATTCATCTTTTCAAATTGACTGCCTTGATATAAATTCGACCTTGGCACCTGATCACGCACAAGTCCAGTTACGTTTGCCCCTTGATCAATCAATTCCTTGACGAGATAGCTTCCCAATAGTCCTGTACATCCAGTCACAAATACATTTTTCCCATTCCAAAATCCGCTCATGCCGTCACCAAACCTTCCATGGTTGTTTTCCATTTGTCCACATGCCATTGATTTCCTTCAGGTTCTTGTACGTATCGATCGCTGTCCAAAATCCGTGATGCTCATAAACCGCAAGCTCTCCATCATTCGCCAAATTTTGAAGAGGCTCCGCTTCAAACACACATTGGTCATCGTCAGTCAAATAGTCAAATACCTTTGGAGACAACACAAAAAATCCTCCATTGATCATCCCGATACTGTCTGTCTTCTCAGAGAAGGATTGTGCCATCCCGTTATTTACCTTCAACGTTCCATACTGTGACTTCTTTTCAATTCCTGTGACAGTCGCAGCTGCCCCAAGCTCCTGATGACGCTTCAGCAGATGAAACATATTAATATTGGCAAGTCCATCACCATACGTCATCATGAATGTCTCATCCCCAATGTAGTCCTGTGCCTGCTTTAACCGTCCGCCTGTCATCGTATTCTCACCCGTATCTAAAAAGGTGATTTTCCAGTTCTCTGACTTTCCTAAGAGCTTCATGTCCCCTGTCGCCATATCCAGCTTCATGCTGTGATGCCGCCAGTCATAGTTCAGGAAATACTCTTTGATCTTCTCTCCTTTATATCCAAGCAATAAGATAAACTCATCTACTCCGTAATACTGATAGATTTTCATAATATGCCATAGAATAGGCCGATCTCCGATCATAGCAAGTGGTTTAGGAAGCGCTTGTGTGACCTCACTCATTCTCGTTCCCTTTCCTCCGCAGAGAATGACTGCTTTCATCTTCTCCCCTCATCTCTCTATGAAAATTTTTGATTGAAAACCTTATCTTTATGCGGAAAATCAGTACATGTACCCTCATACTTTGTCCGACATCAGGTTTTGAATCTACTCTATTCATATGTCGAAATGAGAGAGGGTGCCACCTAGCATTTAACTATTTTTACAAATAAAAAAGAGCGAGATTTGTATTCTCGCTCTTTCAAAGTTTAAATTGTATATTATCAGGGTAGATGGTATGATAAACATGTGCATCAACAGCACAAACAGCCTCTTTTTATTAAGAGACTACTAGATGAAATGAATTCAAGTGGCAGCTTGCTTCATTCTCAATATGAATCACGGAGGTGAATTCCCATGGCACAAAACGTACTTTGTGAAGTGAACTCTTGCCGTTTTTGGGCTGATAACAGCTGTACGGCTTCTACCATTAAAATTGGTAAAAACACAATGACTGATGTGACTCGCAATGCTGAAACTGATTGCGAAACATTTGAAACAAAATAAGTAGTTTTTCTGAGATGAAGGAACTGGCAGGTTCCTTCTTTTCTTTTATCATTCTATCAAGAATGATAATTATTATCAAGTGTTTTTCACTAAACATTTCTCGGGAAATAATGACACGATATTTCTCCATTCGTTGACGATTTTCACTCCTTTTTCTATACTCAACATATCCGAAGAAGAAAAAGTGGTGACCAATCAATGGATTTTACGATACGTTTTCTATCATTCTTTGTCGTAGAAATCGAAGGCAAAGATGAACAAGCAAATAAACGGTTTAAGCATTATCAAACATTAGATCAAGAGGAATTTGAACAAAGTGAGCTGAAGGACTTTTTAGATGGTGAGCTAAAAAAAATCGTCAAACGAAAAGTGGACAGACACCCTAAATCTGAACAAGTACCAACCAAAATTGGCCGATTCATTGTCGAACCCGGTCATGAGCTCGATTCAAATCCAAACTACAATTTATTTCATCAGACGAGATTTGCCGATACAAAAGAAGTATTTAATGAATGCAGTGAACAGTTTGTTCGCACATATTTAGATACAAGTGCTGTCAGAGGCGGCGTTTTTTTAGTTGCGTCTGCCGTTCCTAAAAAGTACTTCGATGACTCCTTTGTCTTTATTATGAAATGCGATTTTGAACAGAAAGTCGCTTCTATCGCTGATACATCTACCTTGATCAAAAAAGTAGAAATGGCGATTACGACAAAAAATATGAAATCGATTCAATACCCGTTTATGCCAGAAGAGGGCATGACAGAGGAAGCTGAAGTGAAAATTCACCAATCCTCACACGCTCGTTATTTTGAGGACTTTCTGAAATTCGTCGAATACGGAGAATCTATGCCTGAAATCATGAAATCCCAGGTCATGAACATGGTGCAGGAACAAGTATTTGAAACATTACAGGATGAAAGTGAAGAATTAAAGCAGTTCGAAGAGGATCTTGAAATATGGGAAGCGAGTGAAAAGCGAGAAATTAGAGAAACACTCGATACAGAACAGGTCACACTAGCAGCTTCTCACATTGTGGAACAAACCCCTGACATCACAATGAAAATGCGTCTAGGTGAAACAGAAATCAAAGGACTTTTAGCCGACTTTGGCCACTCGATCCATATTGCAAAGGTCAACAATCGATATGTCGTGCTCGTTGAAGCAGACCAAATCGTCTTTGAAAAAGGAAGCACACCTGTTGAATTCCATAAACCAAATGGGTTAAAAGAGGTTGTCAGCCAGCTCACGCAAAAAGCCTACGATTCAGACTTAGAATAAGAGAATATGACTGCCTCCTGCGATCAGCTGCATGAGGCAGTTTTTTATATAGCACTTTATTTTTTTTACGCTGCACTAGAAGAAACATGCTGGCCCCCTCTTACCCACATGCTGACAAGCATGAGGCTTATGACGAGCATCAGCCAAAAGACGCTGTTTGTTCCGAAAAACTGAATCAATGTATACCCGCACAAAGGTCCTAAAGCAGCCCCCATATCTTGAACAAAAGAATAGCTGGCGAGAAAGCGGTTCTTATCTGTTTGAGCAGAGGCTTTTTGAAAGGCAAGTGTATCGGTGAACGTTGTGACAATCGTTGCCAGCAGCTGAAGCAAAAGCAGCATCAATAGGAACCAGCCGCTTACCTTCAGCATGACCCCAAGAAAACTGAGCCCTCCAAATGAAAGAAACATCAAGCATAGCATTCGTTCCTTCATCACAAGCCGATCAAACCATTTACCCGTTCTCGGTGCGACAAAGGGTTCCCATCCCCACCTGATTGCTTGAATCACACCGCTTAATGCCGAAGCTCCGATGACAAAGCCAAACAGAGTCAATTGATTTTGGTCGATCTTTGCTTCAATGACATGACTCAGCGTGGATGCGAATAAACCTTGGATGATCAGTGCGATCAGCATGCCTGTTATCAGTACTTTAACCACATCTCGTGTAAACCACTTCTGTTTGATGCCCTGATACACCTGCATGCCTTCTCTCTTTTCAATTTCATCCAACGATACATAAAAAATGCACCCCATCAATGTGAGTAAACCAAAGACTAGCGTCATGGACTGGAAGCCGATCAAGCTGGCAAAGATTCCGCCACATAACATGCCAAATAAACTGCCGAGCCGGTAAAGCCCATTATAAAGCCCCGTCAAATGCCCTTGTGTGCCTTCGTCCATTTCAGCCAAAATCCTCATCCCGCTCATACGGAGTAATGTCCAAGCAAGCCCCCATGCGCAGCGGCAGATCAATAGCAGCCAAAAGCCGCTCATCCCATATAATATCGTGGTCACTGACGCGATCAAAATCGCGATCAATACGCCTGTCTTCATTGGGATATATCGATAGAGCCACCATACGACAGGTGCTAGCGGGATACGAATGAATCGGTTAATGGACAGCAGTAACCCGACCTCCCAAATGGATGATAAACCAATCTCTTTCCAATAGACCGGGAGAACAATATAGAGCATTGAATCCCCAATAAGTGCAAATGCTGTGATTAGCGATATTGACACAACTTGCTTTTGACGACGATCCATTTTTTCTTCCCCCTTCGCTACCTTTACGATAAGGGATGCCTTATAATAAATCTAATGAATGTTTTTGATTGTTTTATCAAAATAATTGATAGGTGGTGCAAAATTGAATTTACATGCCCTTCGGATTTTTGCAAAGGTCGCAGAGACAAAAAGCGTCACACAAACTGCAGATGCACTATCTTTAACACAGCCAGCTGTGACGGCTCAGCTTAGAAGCATTGAACGAGAGATCGGATTTCGTCTTTTTAAACGAAACGGCCGAGGCATTGCACTCACAGAAATGGGAAAGATGCTGCAACCTTATGCCCGGCAAGTGTTTGAGGCTGAAAAGGAAGTAGAATATCAGATCACGCTATTACAAAACGGGAAGAAGGGGCGCCTCCGCATCGCTTCTACCTACGTACCACTCAACTTTTTACTGCCTGATTGGCTGGCTGCATTTAAAACGTCAGCTCCACAGACAGAAATTGAATTAAAAAGCGGAAACTCCGCTCAAGTGATAGAGAGCCTGCTTCAATACAAATCAGATGTCGCCATCGCTGTAATTGAAGATTTGCATCATGAGGAGATCGTTACCTCTCATTTGACGAATTTAAACTATGATTTCATTGTGCCAGCAGACCATCCGTTGAACGGAAAAACCGTTCCGCTAGAGCGCCTGAGTCTAGAGCCTTTTTTGATGCGTGAAGAAGGCAGCTCCACAAGAGATAAGCTCTTTTCCCTGTTCACCTCGAAAGGAATAAAAAAACCAACTGTTGATTTACAATTCAGCGGTGTTCATGAAGCGATTCAAATGATCAAAGCTGGCTATGGAATCACGCTTGTTCCCCGTGATGCGGTTCAAGGCAGTCTCAAGCGGAAAGAGATTGGGCGAGTATATATCGAAGGCATAGAAATCGTCAGACCTGTTGTGATCTGCAAACGGGCGAATGACCTTGAAGAAAATAGAACCGTGGATGCCTTCCTGCAAATGAAGGGTATCGGTCCATTTAAGATGCCGGCTGCAAATTAAAAAAGTGCCTGTATGAGAAACAGGCACTTTTTTCTATTCTGCTGGCTGCACGATGTCATACGGTACAGCCTTTGAGGCTTTCACTAATTGTTCTGGTGTGATCAGGATTTCATTTCCCCATTCACCTGCTCCAACGCCTAATATTTCTTCCTCTAATAGCGAAGCTTCGATGATGGTGCGGAAACCTTCTGGCTGCCAGCAAAACGGCGGTATTGAACCAATTCGGTAGCCTGTCACTTCTAGAACCTTCTCTGGTGATGCCATTTTAATATTGCGGGAGCCAGCCGCTTTCTTTAGTTTCCCTGACTTAATATGCTGGTCTGCGCCAACCATCACAAGCAGCTGCTCCTCTTCCCCTGTTTCAAAAATCAATGTCTTAATCATTTGTCTTTCACGAAAACCAAGGGCTGCTGCTACATTTGCGGCTCCCTTCTCTGTTTCTGAAGAAAATGTTTTGATCTCATATGGGATGCTGTTCTGATTCAAGTATTCATGTGCTGGCAGAACTTTCATTGATTTGAACCCCTTTCCTTACGATGTCTTTCATTTAGCTTATCACAATCCTCTCATCCTTAAGATGTATTTTTCAATGAAAAGCCTCTGAGTCGTTCTTCACCATGCTATACTGAACTTGTTTTTGGAAAGGAGCCGGTTGGATATGGGAAATCAGTTTTGGTACTATACAGGCAGTAAAAGCCTTCTCATGCTAAGTGATATTCTATTTGTCATGACGATCACATTTGTGATCTATCAAGATACACAATCTGTTGCGTATGCGGCTTTATTTCCGCTAATAAGAACGCTATGCCAGCTATTAGCTGGGCTCCTCTCTCCTATGTTGGCAGATCACTTTCAAGCAGGCCGGCTGTTGAAATGGGTCCCGCTTTTACGTCTTGGGATGCTCATTGTCTTTACAGCCCAATTTCATTTCTTTCAGCAGCATATGGTTTGGCTATTTGTTGCACTCATTCTCATTTCCATCACAGGCGGATTCATTAGTCCTTTATTACAGGCCATCATGCCGATGCTTGTGCTAGAAAATCAGCTTGTGAAAGCGAACAGTACAGCCTCCATTTTTCAACAAACGGTTCAAATTGCCGGCTATTCGTTTACTGGAATGCTCGTTCTGTTCATTGGTCCCTTTTATTTAATGTGGATCACTTGTTTGATGATAGTGTTATCTTATTTGTTTTTCTTCCCTATATTTCCTCTTCTTCAGCAAGAAGAACCCGTTCGAAAAGTAAATAAAATGAACAGTTTCAAGGATGGCTGGACGATCATTTGGACAAACAAAACAATTCGTACCCTGACCTTTATGGATGTGTGTGAAAATATAGCAGGCGCTGTGTGGATCGGGGCGATTACGCTTGCCTTTGTCACACAAGATTTAAACAAAAGTGAAGATTGGTGGGGGTTTATCAATGCCGCTTATTATACCGGCGCCATTCTAGGCGGGCTCTTGGCTGCGTGGATAAGCCGGTTCATTCAAAAGCAGCTTCTTCTCTTTATGGCAGCTGGTTCATTCATTTATGCAGTGCTGACCATTGTCTACTCACTGAACAGCCTACCGTGGCTTGCTTTGCTGCTTTGTATTTTAATGGGGCCTGCCTATCAAATTCGGGATGTTTCACAGCAGACTATTCTTCAAACGGAAACGCCAGTCCGAGATTTATCAAAGGTGTACTCGGCTCATTACGTCCTTTCCTCTGTATCTGTCGGTTTATCTATTTTCTTTGTTGGATTGATTGCAGATGCATTCGGAGCGAGGACTGTGTATTTGCTGGGCGGTTTGTTTGTGCTCATCTGTTCCGGTATTGCCTTCCTCTCTTTTATGAGGCAGAAAAAAAAGAGCGGCTGATTCATGCAGCGGCTCTTTTACTTTTCCTTTAACATTGCGAACATATCACGCGCCATCGCTTCTAAAATATACACAACGGGCGTCTGTGTCGTAATATTGGCTCTGTGAACCCGTTCGTCTGTCACGTAATAAGCAATGTTTAAATCAGAAATACGAGAAATTGTACAATGCTGATTGTTTGTAATACTAATGATTGTGCTGCCTTCTCTTTTTAACTTCGAAATATGATCAATCGTAATACTGTTCTCCCCTGATACCGACAGCACAATGGTGACACTATTGTCTAAATACTGCATATTCATCGGGAAAAACGGATCATTGATGTAAAATGAAAATTTCTCAAGACTTGAAAAGTACCTTGCCCCATACTGCGCCAAAATACCAGAGCTGCCCGTGCCAATAAACAGCACATTTTTCGCATCGGCAATGAGCCCTGCTGCCTCTTTAATCTTCCCTTCAAAGTCCCCTTTTAGTGTGCGTTCAATAAATTCATATAGAAAGTGCTGGGTGCTTTTTAAAGTAGGTGTCCGCTCTGATTCTAAATACATTTTAAGTTTCACTTTAAACTCTGAAAAACCCTCACAATTCACTTTTCGGCAAAAGCGAAGGACAGACGAGGTGGAAATATGGGCAGCATCTGCTAAGTCCCGAATTCTCATATACACGACCTTTTCACTGTTTTCCATGATATATCGGTATAAAGCGCTTTCTAATTCATTAAAGCTGGAAATGACCTCACTTGAAAACATCTGACTTCCCCTTTCTCCAACAGCATGTCACAATGTGTTTCTTTTATGTAACAAATCTCTAAATAGGGCACCCTTGCCTAAAGACGCTGAAGTCATTTACGCACGAGATGCTCTCACGATAAGCTATAGATGTACAAACAAAAGAATTGGCTTTTCTCTATTATAACATTGCGCGTTACATTATTCGGAGGTGCAGCACATGGCAAAAGGATTAAAGGTTGTCACAATTGGCGGAGGATCAAGCTATACGCCAGAGCTTGTAGAAGGATTTATTAAACGGTACGATGAATTTCCGATTAGCGAGCTTTGGCTTGTCGATATTGAAGCAGGAAAAGAAAAGCTTGAAATCGTCGGAGATCTTGCCAAACGAATGGTGAAAAAAGCAGGACTTCCAATCGAGGTTCATTTAACATTAGATCGCCGAAAAGCGCTTGCGGGCGCTGATTTCGTCACAACACAATTCCGTGTCGGACTTCTTGAAGCACGTATGAAGGATGAACGCATTCCTTTAAAATATGATGTCATTGGTCAGGAAACGAATGGTCCAGGAGGTCTATTCAAAGGACTTCGTACCATTCCAGTGATTCTAGATATTGTCAAAGATATTGAAGAACTATGCCCAGATGCATGGCTTGTGAACTTCACCAACCCAGCTGGTATGGTCACAGAAGCCGTTCTTCGCTATTCAAACCATCGCAAAGTCGTTGGCTTATGCAACGTGCCAATCGGCATTCGCATGGGAATCGCCAAAGGACTTGATGTCGACGCAAGCAGAGTCGAGGTCAGCTTTGCTGGATTAAACCATATGGTCTTCGGACTCAACGTATTCTTAGATGGTAAAAGCATTATGGATCAAGTGATTGAAGACATGGCAGATCCAAACTCTACGATGTCGATGAACAACATTCACGCCATTCCGTGGAATGCTGATTTCTTAAAAGGGCTTGGCGTGATTCCATGTCCATATCACCGCTACTACTACAAAACAAGTGATATGCTGGCTGAAGAGAAGAAAGCAGCAGAGAATGAAGGAACTCGTGCAGAAGTCGTTCGTGCACTAGAAAATGACTTGTTCGAGCTTTACAAAGATCCTGATCTTGATATTAAGCCGCCACAGCTTGAAAAAAGAGGCGGTGCTTACTACAGTGATGCAGCGTGTAACTTGATCGCATCGATTTATAACGACAAGCATGACATTCAGCCTGTAAACACGATCAACAATGGTGCCATCAGTGACATTCCAAATGATTCTGCTGTAGAACTGAACTGCGTCATCACAAAAGACGGTCCTAAACCAATCGCTGTTGGCGAAATGCCAGTCGCAGTCAAAGGACTGATTTCTCAAATTAAATCCTTTGAACGTGTTGCCGCTGAAGCAGCCGTGACAGGCGATTACAACACAGCACTTGTCGCAATGACGATCAACCCGCTCGTCCCATCAGATGCCATTGCAAAAAGCATCCTAGATGAGATGCTAGAAGCACACAAAGATTATTTACCACAATTCTTCAATAAAGTAGAAGCATAAAACAGAACCGCACTTGTCAAAGTGCGGTTTTCTTATTTCTCTGTAAACAGCTGGTCCATCTGAGGGCGATCATAGTCTAATAGCCAGTGCTGCAAGCCCTCATAGACTGGCCGAAGACGCTCAGCATCTGCCGCAATAAGATCACAGCCTCGATCATCATATAAGTGGAAAATCATCTGTTTTGAGAGATTGATAAGATAAATTTCATAACCAAGCTTCCCGTTCAAAATTTGATTCGGTGCATAAAAGTCCTCTTGGCATATGGCTTGTAGAAGTGGGCGTAATCGGATATCTTGCAGCTTGCAAGTCAGTGTAAATCTCTCCAATGTCAGGGGCTCATCTAGATCTGATCTGACATAGGTCAAAAGCTCGTGACGCAATCGATTGCGTACTTGCCGGCGAACATATTTCTGATAAACTAGGAGCTTTTGCTTCGTTAATTCATGTTCATGCTGCGTATAGACATCCGTGACAAACAGAATATCGTCTTCTGGGTCAAAAGCATATCTGACAATTTTCAAAGCACGATCCCCTGCTTTTTCTAATACAACTGATTTTTCTCCTAATGACCAATCTGCCACTTCAAAGCGAAGTCCAAAAGACCACCCATAAAAAAGAGGCGGCGTGAGGACAAGATTAGGAAAATGACTTTTTAAAAAACTATTCGTTTGATCGCTCATGTCATGTCCTTCCATTGGTTTTATTTCTTATTTTACCGTTGAAACTGATGGAAATACAATTGGAAATAAACTGTCATTTCTTATATGATAGAAAGAGATGGAGGTGTGACCAATTGAAAAAATGGTTGTTACAGGTGTTCCTCACCGCATTGATCACTATGTGGATACAGGCTGGACTTGATCAGGCGAACATCATTCATATCACCAATGTATGGGTCGATGCCAGCAGCTGGATCCTGATCTTCTTTGTTATCTACGCACTTTTTGAATGGACAGCTCACGTCTTAGCAAAAAGGAAAACTGCTCATCGCTGAACATCTCTTTTCATAGAGATGTTTTTTGTTGAAATTCTTCCTGCACAAGTTCATGAATGACGCCCATTCCTGCCTGGCTTCCAGCTGCTGCGGCAAGGACAAGCTGAGCTGGCCCGCCTAAATTGTCACCGCATGCAAAGACACCGCTGACGGTTGTACGTCCAAGAATATCTGTTTCGATACCGCCATTTTTCGTCATTTGACAGCTTAGTTTTTCAGCAAATGGAGCTGACTGTTTGAATTCACTTGCGACAAATCCGCCTTCTCTATTCACCGTTTCCCCATTCGCAAGGTGAATAGAGTGCATTTGCCCATTCTCATGATGAATGGACATAATCGGTACATCAATGACTTGGATAAAATGTGCTGATAGCAATGCCTTCTCCTCTTCAGCAAACACTTGCTGTCCATTCGTAAACACGATCAAATCCTTTGTCCAATTGGAAAGAAGTTTAGCCATATGCAAGGCGCGTGGATTCTCAGCAATGAGAGCAAGCGGCTTGTCCTTTAGCTCCCAGCCATCACAGAAAGGACAGCTAAACAACGTCTTTCCATACACTTCATGAATCCCCTTCATCTCTGGCAGTATATCCTTTAGTCCTGTTGCCAATATGATTTTCTTCGCTTCAAATCTTTCTCCCTCTTGTGTCAGTAACGCAAAGTTGTCCTCATTGTTTTGTATCTCAACAATTCTAGTTCGTTTGATTTGGATATTGGGGTACTTTTGAAGATCTGCTTCGCCCGCTTGTCTGATCTCAAACGGTGTCATCCCATCGTTTGTAATAAACCCATGTGATTCCTGAGTGACTCGATTTCTTGGCATTTTGTCATCGAATACAATGACCTGTTTTCTGCCCCGCCCCACAACAAGTGCTGCACTTAATCCAGCTGGTCCGCCTCCAATAATGGCACAATCTAATAACATATAAATCTCTCCTTTTTATTAAAGACTTTAAAGACTCTTAATATCTATAATTCATTCAAAAAAAATCACATCTTGAAAAATGGATTTTTTTCTGTCTGCTCAATTTGGCTAGCGATATCAACTAACCGCTTTTGACTAAGCGTTTCCTGCATTTTCATTTCAACATCCTGCATGGCTTGTTCAATCAAACAACCATCATGAGGCATGAAAGAATCATGTTCTAAAGAACAACGAAATAAATTGGTTTGACCTTCTACCGCTTGAATGACGTCTAAAAATGAAATGTCCTCTTTCTTTTTCAGAATGGTGTAACCACCTTTTGCGCCAGGTGTTGATTCAATCAATCCTGCCTTCACAAGCTTTGTTAAAATTTTGGATAAATAAGTGGATGAAAGGTCTTGCATCTTGGCGAGAGGCTCAACGCCAATTGCTTTCCCCTTTGGTGCAAGCGTTAAAAATACCATCGTATGAAGCGCATAGTTGGTTGCTTTAGAATATTTCATCAGACGATTTCCTTTCTATCTATTATAGACCTTTTATATCTGTAATTAATCATAAAAGATTCAAGAAGAAAAAGCAAGTCTTGTGGATCTACTTCTTTTTTTCATTCCACTTTTCGCATATCCTTCCGATAATAGAGGTAAGCACGAATCAAATTTGATGAAAACTAGAAGGAGTGAACAAAATGTCAGATCAACAGCACAATGCAGCACACGAAGAAGAAGAGGAATTTAACGTATATGACATGCTTCCGCCCGCAGGAACAATCATTGGTGAAGCAACAGAAGAAGAAATGGAAGCTGCGGCAGCATTAGAAGTGAGACATTACGCCTTTATGCGTCTTCAAGACTCGTACATTCAATTTGACGGATCTTCTTATAAAGAATTGCTCAAAGACTTTCAAGAACTAGAATTTGATTCTGCAAAGTTTTGGAGAGCCATCGCACGACGCCTGCAAGTCCCATACGAATGGCCCATCCGAATCGACCACGCAAACGGTCCTATTTATATTGGCGAAACAGAGGATAGCCGTGAGGTTGAGGAGAGTGCGGAGTAAGGAAATGTGACCCCCTTTTTGAAAAAGGGGGCTTTTCGTCTCCTTCACAAGCCATCGATTGAAAAAACAAATAAGCAATATGAGCATTGTCACGCCCATATTGCTTATTCTCGTGTTATGTTAACTCTGGCCAAAAGGCTTGATTTGCCACAATTAAGTCATCTAGAATATCTTTTGCTACTTTAGCACTCGGCACCGTTTTCGATAATGTAATAGCCTGCCATAGTTTTTGATAGGACCCTTCTTCAAATGCTTCTACTACTAATTTTTCTACGCCAACTTGCTGCTCCATGAGACTTTTTTGAAATCTAGGAATTTCTCCAACCACTAACTTTTCTGGACCGTTGCTGCCAACGATACAAGGAATTTCGACCATAGCTGTTGGGTCAAAGTTCCTGATTGCGCCATTGTTCTCCACAATCATCAGCATCCGTTCCTTTTTATTAAAAGCAATGGCTCTTGCTAAATCAACGATATAGGAAGCGTGCTCATCAATGGCTAGCTTTGTTTCCTTTGCAGTACCTTTATCAATGATGGCCTGACATTCACTAAAAACAAAGGCTTCCCGTCCCTCCATCACTTCATTGGCACGTGTGAACTCTATATTTGAATGTGCCACTTCTTCATCTGGAAATAGATAGTATTTCAAATACGTATTTGGTACCGTTTTTGGATCAAGTGCTTGAATATCTTTAGCCTTTTTTAATGTGCTGTTCCAGCTCTTCTGCTGTTCTAGTTCAGATGTTCCATCTGCTGCATAACCATGCTGGCTTACATGCTGAATGACCTCAGGCATTAAGCTATTTCCTTTTTTATCTCGAATATCTGTCCACCAGCCAAAATGATTCAAACCATAATAATCTACTTCCAGTTCTTTACGTGAAGATAAGCCTAAATTCTTTGCAATCAATTCTTCAATTCCAATCGGCATATCGCATATGTTTAAAATTTTGGCATTCGGCCTTAGCTTACGTGTTGCCTCTGCTACTATTGCTGCAGGGTTAGAATAGTTCAACATCCAAGCTTCAGGAGAGTATTTTTCCATATAATCGACAAGTTCTAAGACACCTGGAATGGACCGCATACCGTAAGCGATTCCCCCTGGACCGCATGTTTCCTGCCCAACGACTCCATGCTTCAATGGAATTTTCTCATCTAATTCACGCATTGCATATTTGCCGACACGGATATGTGCCATCACAAAATCGACTTGAGTAAAGGCTTCTTCTGGGTCAGTACTTGCCAGCAGTCGAACTTCTGGCGCTCGTTCTTTTAACATAATCTCACAAGCATCTGCAATTGTATTTTGTCTAGTTTCATCATTATCATAAAGTTTAATTGTATGAATTGGGAACTCATCTAAATAGTCTAACAGCATCAAAATGATTCCCGGTGTAAATGTACTTCCGCCTCCAGCGATCGTAATATTAAATGTTTTCATGATATCCAGCTCCTTTTTCAATCTAATGAAAGTTTTGTTTCAAAGGACTCTTGCGGTACACTTAAGCCAACGATGATTTGAATGCTTTGACCACTCTTAGCCATTCCATGTGCCAGTTTATTTTTTGTAAAGTATTCTCTATCTTTCACCAAGCTAGGGTCAATCACTGTAATACGCAGACGCGTGGCACAGTTTGTTACATCTTTAATGTTTTCTTTACCGCCAAGGCCTTCTAAGAAATAAACGGCTTTCTCTTCGTACTCAGACGCATAAACGGGCACTTCCTTTTTGTTATGATCCTTTTTATTAGCATTCTCATAATCTTGTTTTGTATATAGCCTCGTCTCCTCCTCATGTTTTCGTCCTGGTAATGGAATATCAAATTTCACAATCACCCATCTAAATATGACAAAATACAATGCTGTAAATAGACATCCAATTGTGGCTTGGATCAGATAAATCCCTCCATGATTTGAAGAGAGCGGAATCCAGTTCAAAGCAGCTATTTCAATAAGCCCGGAACCCATCATTCCGACAACACCAAACATATTCATGATTGTCACCATGGTTGCTCCAAGAAGTGCATGTATGACAAATAAATAAGGCGCAAGAAATAGGAATGTAAATTCAAGTGGTTCTGTAATTCCGGCAAATACCGCTGTTAATGTGGCGGGTAATACCAATGCCAAAACCTTTTTTCTGTTTTCTTTCGGGGTAGAAAAATACATCGCTAGAGCTATCCCGAAACAGCCGAACATCTTAATATTTCCATGCAGTAAAAATCCATACGGATAAAGATCCTTCAAATCGGAAGTTGAGGTCGCAAATTCATTTAAATGAGCAATCCAAAATGGTTTTAACCCTCCATTTACAGCCGCTGGACCAAACTCAAAAGGTGTATAAATAAAATGGTGAAGTCCTGTTGGAATTAACACCCTTTCCAAAAAATGAAACAGCCAGACACCAATATAACCAGACTGTGCCATGAACCCTTGGAGAGATTGAATTCCCTGCTGAACATAAGGCCATACAAAAGCAACGACAAAAGCAATAGGAATCATCACAAAGAATCCGATGATGACAACAAAGACAAGCCCCTGGAAAATCCCGAGCATTTCAGGCAGTTTTTGATCATAAAAACGATTATGAATCCAAATCACAATTCCAGATATCATCACCGCACCAATGATACTTGTATCGAGCGTAGGTATACCCGCAATTTCTTTTACACCCGCTACGTTCTCGACTCCTTGCGATAAATCAACACCAAAAGTGGACGGCCAAAGTGTCAAAATCGCATGAATATAATTATTAAACACAAGATAAATCATCAAAGCTGCGAGCGTCGCACGTGCTTGCGCTTTTTTTGCAAGAGAGATCGGCAAGCCAATCACAAATGCCAGCTCCATATGATTGAAAATCGTCCACCCTCCACTTTCAATCAGTGTCCAAGCCTTATACCACATCGTACCTTCTGCAGCCATATCCCCCATAATCGCTGGATTCTTACATAAAGTCGCAAGGCCGACAACAATACCAAAAAACGCGAATAAAAGGACTGGAACTACCATAGCACTGCCAAATCGCTTGATTGCATTCATAAGCATCACCCCTTTGTTTGATCCATAACACCACTGTAAAGGGAGCGCTTACAAAAACCAATAGGATTGACGTATTTAGAAATCAAGTTGTAACATTAGATTATATTTTCACAGGAAGAAAATATTTTCATGTTGGAGGGCACATCCCATGATATTGGACAAGCTGGTAAATGAATACTTCGAGAATTTAAATAAGAATGACCTGCACATTATTAAAACGATTCACGATCATCTTGAAGAAATGAAGACAATGAAAATTCAGGATCTTGCTCGTTATGCTCATACTTCCATCTCCTCCATTCATCGACTTGCCAAAAAAATAGGTTTCGACGGCTACAGTGACTTAAAGTCTTATGTGAAATTAAATCATCTTACTGAAGAATCAACACAGGATTTAATGAAACTACTCGATCAAGATATCAGCCAGACAAGGAAATTTATGGAGCAGCTGGACTTTCATCAATTAAATCAACTGATTGACCGCGCACCATATATTTATATTTATGGTACAGGAACTGCACAGCTCGATTTGGCCAATGATGTACAACGGCAGCTATGGTCACTGCATAAGAAATCTCAAGTATTACGAAGCAAGCGAGACTTAACAGATGGAATCATTGAATTTGGTGAGGATGACCTTTTATTTATCATTTCTTTATCGGGTGAATCGAAGAATCTAGATGAAATCATTCAATTAGTGAAAACGAGACATATCAAATTTATCAGTATGACCACATTGAGAAATAACCTCCTTGCACAAAATGCCATGTTTAACATCTATGTAAGCAGCACCCCGTTTCCTTTGTATAACAAAGTGGACAACTCAAGCTTTCTACCATTTTACATTGTGGTAGATATGATCGTCAGAAAATTTAGTGAGTGGAAATGGAATCAATTGAATAATAGGACTTAAACATAATAGGTACAGTTTTGGAGAGAAATAGTGAGAGAATCCATATTGCTTCACAAAAAAAGAGAGACTCTTTTGTCTCTCTCAAAAAACAACAAAACATTTTTCTGACTGCTTAATGTTATTCAGCAGTATAATGCCCAGCAATCAGTTCATCAAACGAATCCGCTAATTTGAAATCTGTCTCATCTTCTAGATCAAAGTAGTGAATCGGCGGATGTTCCTTTGTTTCTCTATAATCTAATGCGATCCACGTATGACCATCCCCACAAATGAGCACAAGTCCCTCAGGCAATTCCCATTCTTCTATTAAATAATCACTATCCATGATCCCTTCGCCTTTGGCAATTCCTCTTAAATGATCAAATGACACATGATCCTCTGCCCATCCATTCAGCTGGTCCGTTGGAAAAGCATTGTGCAGGGTATAACCGCCATTTTGTTCGAGGATAAGCTTCTTATATGTATCCGGCAGCGTGACGCCTAGCTTCTTTTCCGCTTTTGCAATGCCTTTCTCATTGATTTTCTTAAATGTCTCTTCACTTTCTATGTCTTTATCCCAAAATGATTTCAAATAAAATACCTCCAATTGTTATTTCTATCTCATTTTACCATTTGGAGCAACTAGTTTAATAGTCCTATTCACAGAAAAAAGAGAAGGGCTTCCCCTCCTCTTTTCAATGGTTATTGCTCTTGATTTCTCGCTTCAAATTCATCTAGCATTGCACGCACTTCATCTGTTGATGATGTATTCATTAATTGATTTCTTAGGAGACTCGCTCCTCTGAACCCTTTTACATAAATCTTAAAGAAACGGTGCAGTGCCTTGAATGGACGCAAGCCTAGTGATGAGTATTGATCGTGAAGATCAAGATGCAATCTTAAAAGACCTAGCAGCTCATCACTCGTATGCTCCTTCGGCTCTTTTTCAAAGGCAAATGGGTTATGGAAAATTCCGCGCCCAATCATCACTCCGTCCACTCCATACTGCTCAGCGAGCTTTAAGCCTGTTTGACGATCAGGAATATCACCATTGATCGTCAAAAGCGTATCAGGTGCTACTTCATCACGAAGTTTTTTGATCTCAGGAATGAGCTCCCAATGCGCATCCACCTGGCTCATTTCCTTTCTAGTACGAAGGTGGATTGATAAGTTTACAATGTCTTGCTCTAAAATGTGTCTAAGCCATCCACGCCATTCATCGACCTCAGTAAAACCAAGTCTTGTTTTGACGCTGACAGGTAACCCCCCAGCTTTTGCCGCTTGAATCAGTTCTGCCGCAACGTCTGGACGAAGAATCAAGCCACTGCCCTTCCCGTTTTGCGTGACATTTGGGACAGGACAGCCCATATTAATATCAAGCCCCTGAAATCCTAACTCCGCCATTCCAATGCTCATCTGTCTAAAGTTCTCAGGCTTGTCTCCCCAAATATGAGCAACAATCGGCTGCTCATCCTCTGTAAACGTTAAACGCCCTTTCACACTTTGAATCCCATCAGGATGGCAATAGCTCTCACTATTCGTAAACTCTGTGAAAAACACATCCGGTCTCGCCGCCTCACTCACAACATGACGAAACACAACATCTGTCACTTCTTCCATTGGTGCTAATATAAAAAATGGCCGCGGTAAATCACGCCAGAAATTTTTACTCATCTTTCATCCAATTCCTCTCATGACATAGCGCCTTTTAAGGGCATGTCCTTCTGTAAATTCGTTCAGCAATTTTTATCATTATATACTTTAATATGAACTAGGCAAAATTGCAAAAAAGGACATTTGGTAATGATGCACGAATGAAAATATTGATTCCACTTCCAAATATCGTTTTTTGATGCAGATTGAACATACACAAAATAAAAAAATCCCGATATCGATGTTTATCACGAAATCGGGATGTCTCCATTACTGATTAATCACAAGATTTGCCACGCACTCCACATGTGCTGTATGCGGAAACATATCCACCGGCTGCACTTCCTCCGTCACATACCCACCATCTTCAAGAATACGCAAATCACGAGCTAGCGTCCCGGGATTACAGGACACATACACAACACGGTTTGGTTTCATCTTTAAAATGGTGTCAAGCAGTGCTTCGTCGCAGCCTTTTCTTGGCGGATCGACAACTAGCGTATCTGCTTTGATGCCTTCTTTGTACCAGTTTGGGATGACGGTTTCTGCTTCGCCGACTGCGAATTCGACGTTGTTGATTCCGTTTAAGTCAGCGTTGCGTTTTGCATCTTCAATCGCTTCTGGGACAATTTCTACGCCATATACTCTGCCTGCTTTTTGTGCGAGAAATAAGGAAATCGTACCGATTCCGCAATACGCATCGATCACGGTTTCTTCGCCTTGCAACTCGGCATATTCAAGCGCTTTGTCGTAAAGCACCTTTGTTTGAGCTGGATTCACTTGATAAAACGAGCGGGCTGAAATAGCAAATTTGATGTCGCCAATTGTGTCATAAATGTATTCTTCTCCCCATAAAACAGTCGTTTCGTCTCCGAAAATGACATTTGTTTTCTTCGAATTCACGTTTTGCACAATTGACCGAATGTGTGGGAAGCGTGCTATAATCTGGTCAATCACTTGCTGCTTTTGCGGAAAGTCAGCCGTTCTAGTGACAAACACAACCATCATTTCACCTGTTGCAATACCGTAGCGAACCATCACATGACGCAGCCAGCCTTTGTGCCGCTCTTCGTTATATGCTTTGATGCCAAACGCATTGCATATGTCTTTTACTGCCTGTACCACTTCGTCATTTTCTGACTGCTGGATCAAACATTTTTCCATATCGATGATTTCATGGGTACGCTGCTGATAAAATCCTGCAACAAGTCCTCCTTCGCGTTCGCCAACTGGAACTTGTGCTTTGTTTCGGTAATTCCAAGGGTTTTCCATGCCGAGTACAGGATGAACTTTTACACGGCTCATATCAAGCTTACCGATCCGCTCTAAAACGTCCTTTACTTGTTTCTGTTTAAATAGCAGCTGGCCTTCATAGCTCATATGCTGAATTTGACAGCCGCCGCACTGCTTATAAATGGGACATGGCGCATCTTGCCTGTGCTGACTTTCCTTTGTCAGCTCCATGAGTCGCCCAAAAGCAAATCCTTTTTTCACACGTGTGACCTTGATTTTCCCTTGTTCGTCTGGAAGGGCATTCGGTACAAAGACAGGGAATCCTTCAATTTTCGCTACACCTGCACCTTCGTGCGTTAAGTCTTCGAAGGTTACATTGTAGTATTCATTCTTTTCAACAGGCGGTTTCATTTTCACCAATTTTATCACCTCATTTGCAAAGAAAAACTTGGCGCCATAAGGAACCAAGTTCAATCTCTACCCTATTTTTTCAGCTGTTGCTTTTGGCACAATAAATTCTATATGACGATACAGGTTTTCAAATTCACCTGGCAGCATGCCGCCGAATTCGCCATCTAAATTTAATTGCATTTTATCTTTTACATCTACCTTCACGCGATTCGCTTTTGCGTAGATGACATTGTTATCATGAATATGCTCGCCTCGAAGTGCAAGGCTGACTACTCGAATGGCTTCTGCTAAATTGACCTTCTTTAAAATAATCAGGTCAAACATTCCATCATCTAAAATGGAATCTGGCGCTAGCTTTTCAAAGCCGCCTACTGAATTTGTGAGTGAAACAAGAAACAACATGATTTCTCCATGAAACAACTTACCGTCATATTCAATTTCGACTTCTGTCGGGCGGATCGAAGGAAGCATCTCCATGCCTTTTAAATAATACGCAAGCTGTCCAAGCATTGTCTTCAGCTTACTAGGCACTTCATAAGTGAGCTCTGTTAACCGGCCGCCTCCTGCAATATTAATAAAATAATGGCCATTGACTTTACCGATATCAAGCGGCTTCGCTACACCTTCTATAATAGCATCTGTTGCTTTTAAAACACCTTCTCGTGGAATTCCAAGTGCTCTTGCGAAGTCATTTGTTGTTCCAACGGGAATAATTCCTAGTTTTGGTCTTTTTTCAAGCGGGGCTAGTCCGTTGACAACTTCATTGATCGTGCCGTCTCCACCTGCTGCTACAATTAAATCAAAGTCTCGCTGTGCGGCATTCTCAGCTGCTTGTGTCGCATCTCCTGCACATGTCGTTGCATGACAAGATGTTTCATAGCCAGCTTGTTCAAATTTTTGCAAAACCTGCGGCAAATTCTTCTTGAAGAGTTCACGCCCAGATGTCGGATTGTATATAATTCGAGCACGTTTCATTCATCATCATCCTATATTCATTATGCAATCTATTTTCACCACTAACAACCTTTAATTATACTATGAGATTTGAAAATGGCAACAGAACAACCACCTAATATTAGAAATCTCCTACCACATTTCCCTCAGCAAGAAAGCATTCTGATAAGATAAAAGAAAACGCTGTAAAGGATGGTTTGCGATGAAAAAGCCTGTCTATTTTAATCATGATGGCGGTGTTGATGATCTCGTCTCATTATTTCTTCTCCTTCAAATGGAACACCTGAAAGTGATCGGGACGTCTGTCATACCTGCTGATTGTTATTTAGAGCCAGCTCTCAGTGCATCTCAAAAAATCATTGATCGATTTAGCCCTTATGAAATTGAAGTCGCTGCTTCAAATTCTAGAGGCGTCAATCCTTTTCCGAAAGAGTGGCGCATGCATGCTTTTTATGTAGACGCCTTACCTCTTTTAAACGAGAAAGGCACTGTTGATACAAACGTGTCCAAGCTTCCAGCACACCTTCATTTAATCGAAACCGTTAAAAAGGCAGCAGAACCTGTCACGCTGCTCTTTACAGGCCCGCTCACAGACCTTGCTCGCGCTTTAGAAGAGGATCCTTCCATCTCTAATAAAATTGAAAAATTGGTATGGATGGGCGGTACGTTTCTTGAAAAGGGAAATGTGGAGGAACCCGAGCATGATGGGACAGCAGAATGGAATGCATTTTGGGACCCTTATGCTGTCAGCACCGTCTTCAAGGAACGCTTTCCTATTGAGATGGTCGCACTTGAAAGCACGAATCAAGTGCCGCTTACACTTGATGTGCGTCAGCGCTGGGCTTCCCTTCGTTCTCACATTGGAATTGATTTTATTGGGCAGTGCTATGCCTTTTGTCCACCACTCATTCATCATGAAACGAATTCGACGTATTACTTATGGGACGTACTCACCACGATGACGCTTGCTTCTTCATCATTTACCCATTCAAAAGAAGTGAACGCAATCGTTTATACCGACACGCCAAAGCAAGGACGTACCGAAGAACATTCAGATGGAAAGTCAATACAAGTCATTGACCATGTCGATCGTGATGCCTTTTTCCACGCATTTGAAGAGCTCATGAGAAAAGCTGTTTGTCAGATTTCAACATAAAAAAAGCCCCGCTTATTAGCGGGGCTTCCTCTTATTCTTCTTCAGCGTACTTTTTCTTACGTCTGAATTTGCTTAAAATTTCATACACGATTGGTACGATGACCAATGTGAGAAGTGTAGAACTTGTTAAACCGCCAATGACGGTGACGCCAAGTCCTTTTGATACGATCTGGCTTCCGCCTTCAAATCCTAATGCGAGTGGCAGCAGTGCACCAATCGTTGCAAGTGCCGTCATTAAAATTGGACGTAATCTTATTGTTCCTGCTTCAAGTAAAGCATCTCTTGTTGAAAGACCTTCTTTTTCTTTATGAATCACTCGGTCAATTAAGACGATCGCATTTGTCACAACAATTCCGATCAGCATGAGCAGTCCAATCATGGCGTTTAAGCTAATGGTTTCTTTTGCTAAAAACAATCCAACGAGCGCGCCAATAATTGTAAATGGAAGTGAGAATAGAATCGCAAATGGTGCAAGACCTCCGCCAAATGTGATGACGAGAACGAGGTACACAATGGCAATCGCTGCAAGCATTGCGAGACCAAGCTGTGTAAAGGATTCCTCAATATCCGCACTTACGCCGCCTGTGTCAATCGTTACGCCAGATTTCACATCAAGCTTGTCGACTTTCTTCTGAACATCCTGCGTTACACTTGAGACGTTGTCTGTTGTCATGTCACCAGACACTTCTGCGTAGATTTTCCCATCACGTTTTGTCACTGTATTTGCTGTCGTACCGTCTTTTACTTTTACGACATCACCAATTCGAACTTCTTGTCCTGTAGGTGTTGTGATTTTTTTATTTTCTACATCTTTTATGCTCTTATATTCGTCTTTTTCGGTTTGAAGCTTCACATCAAGTTCTTTGCCGTCTTCTGTGACTTTCGTTAGTGTTGTTTCACTATTTTGAGGGGCAATCGCTTGAGCGATTTGTGAAGCAGTTAGACCTAGCTTCGCCAGTTTTTCTTGATCTGCATTAAACGTATATTCGTCGTATTTCTCAGATAAGCTTGTGCTGACATTTTTTAAGTTTTTCTCATCTTTTAAGATGTTCTCGACATCTTTTACTGTGCCTTCAATATCGCTTACTTTGTCGCCGTAGACATAGTACGTTACGGTATTGCTTGCGCCAGCAGACGAGAAGTCTTGTGATTTCCATTCCCCTTTAGACGTTTTGTCTTGCAGGGCTTTCGTCACTTTATCTTTTTCTTTATCAAAGTTTGGCGTGTCATCGTCATATTGTACGAAGAATAACGCACCGTTAGAGTTGCCCCCTACACTTGCTGTCATAGGATTTGAAGAACCTAGTGAATATTGAACAGTATTGACATGATCACGCTTGATCAAATATTCTTCTGCTTTTTTCGTTTCATCAATTGCTTGTTCTCTCGTTTGTCCCGGCTCAGGTGTATATGTCACCATCGCCGTCTTTTCTACTTCCTGTGGTAAGAAGCTGACACCGACAAGTGGTGCTAAGAATAAGCTTCCGACAAGCATAAGAATCGCAATTCCTGATGTAATCCATTTATGGTTCAGTGTCCAATTGAGTACACGTCTATAACCGCCGGCAAGCTTACTTGGTTTATGCTCTTTTACTTTTTTCGCTGTGCCATACAGGTTCTTTTTAAATAGACTGTGTGCCATCATTGGAACAATCGTAATAGCGACAAGCAGTGACGCCATTAAAGCAAAGACAATGGTTAATGCAAATGGGATGAATAGTTCACCAATCATTCCGCCCACTAGTGCTAACGGTAAGAATACTGCAATAGTCACAATCGTCGAAGACATAATCGGGATAAACATTTCTTTTGTGGCTTCTCTGACGAGTGTCTTGCCTTTTAACGGTTCATCCTTTAACGCCATTCGTCGATAGATATTTTCTATGACCACAATCGAGTCATCGACCACACGCCCAATGGCGACGGTCATGGCACCAAGTGTCATGATATTTAATGTGATATCCAGCTGATTTAATAATAAAACAGCAATCAACAGGGATAACGGAATGGAGATGACCGAAATTAATGTTGATTTGATATCTCGAAGGAACAACATAATGATAATGATCGCAAAGATTGCTCCGATGATCGCCTTGTTCAGCATTGTGCTGACAGATTCTTTAATCGGCTCTGCTTGATCATATGTCGTACTGACTTTGATTCCTTTATTGTCTTTTTTGAATTTCTCAAGCTCTTTCGTCACTTCTTCTGCCACACTCACAGTGTTGGCATCAGAACCTTTGACAATTTGCAGACCGATGCTGTCTTTTCCATTCGTTCTAGAAATCGATTCTGCATCTTTTACTACTTTAATATCCGCAATTTCAGAAAGCTTGATCGTTGGCAGTTCTACAGATTGACTGCTTGCTGCACCTCCACCAGTTTGCTGCTGAGCTGCTGCCTGTTGCTGACTTGCATTTCCAGCCTGCTGCTCCGCACCTTGCGCACCTGGGTTTTCAGCGCCGCTAGATGGTGCTCCAGCTCCAGCGCTTCCCGCACCGCCGCTTGCACTTGGTGTGACAGGGATTCGCATGTTTTTCAAATCTTTGACGCTTAAAATATTGCCGTCCACGACAACTGATTTTTGCTTGTTACCAAACGTGTATAGACCTAATGGTACATTGACATCAGAGCCTTTGATCATGTTTTGAACGGTTTCTTCATCTAAACCGTATTCTTTCAATTTCTTTTGTTTAAAAGAAAATTCTACTTCTTTGATTTGCTGTCCTGAAGCTTCGACAGAAGAGACACCGTCTAATCCTTCAATGGAAGGAACAAGGTCGTCTTCTACTTTCTGTGTAAGGTCTTCTAATGATTCTTTATCACCAGAGACACTGATCGCTAAGATTGGAATTGCGTTAATGCTAAAGCGTGCGATTTTTGGTTTTTCTGCATTTTCCGGAAAATTGATATTGCTAATCGCATCTTCAATTTCCTTCTTTGCTTCATCCATGTCTTTCTTGTAGTCGTACTCGATTTGAATAGATGAGGCATTTTCAAATGAATTGGATGTGACAACATTGACTCCGTTGAGGTTTTGAATAGACTTCTCAATCGGGTCGGTCACCTTATCTGATACTTCGTCCGGCGTTGCGCCAGGATACGTTGTAGAAACCGTAATGACTGGAGTGTTGATATTCGGGATTGATTCTTGTTTCATATTCAATCCGGCATATAGACCAGCAACTGTTACGATAATCGTCATGAGCCATACAGCGAACTTATTCTTTAATACAAAATTGATGATCGAATTCATTATGTCCTCCATTTTCCTTTATGTATTGACTGACTGGTCATTCTATATCATAATAAACGGTGATATACAATGCCGTCAACCATTTCACTTGCGTTTGACGTAACATTCTAAAGCTGAAGGGGCCTTATTTCATGAACGAAAAAAAAGAAAAAATCATTAAAGCCAGCATCCAGTTGTTTGCGAAAAAGGGTTTTTCTTCTACGACCATTCAGGAAATTGCAGATGAGTGCGGAATATCAAAAGGCGCATTTTATTTACATTTCAAATCAAAAGAACAGCTTTTCAATCGCGCCTTTGAATATTATATCGACACGTCCATGCAAAGTATTGAAACGATTCGAAAAGAGAATCAGCATCTCGCGCCGAGAGAGATCTTCCAGAAGCAAATCGCTGAACAGTTTCAGCATTTTGCTGAGAACAAGGATTTTATCATTTTGATCCTCAGCGAGAACATTATTCCAGAAAACCAGCAAATTAAAAAGTATTCAAAAACTGTGAAAAAGCAAATGAATGAGGAAATCCAAATTTCCATCTTGACCACTTATGGACAGGAGATCGAACCATATATAACTGACCTGTCAGTCATGATTCAAGGAATCATCCAATCGTATGTGCAGGTGCTGCTTTTACAAGATCAGCTGCAATTATCATTTGATGAGCTCTCTTCCTTTATACTCGAACGGTTTGATGATTTGGTTCAAGGCATGCTTCGTTCTCAGACGAAGCCGATCTTAAAGCCAACCATTTGGGACGATGAAGCGCCGAGTGCTGCTTCCCTTCAAGAGGAGCTTCGTTTGTTAAAGCTTGAGCATTTACTTTCTGATGATACCCTTGTATCCATTGAAGTCATTGAGGAAGAACTGGCGAAAGCTGAGCCTCGTAAGCCAGTCATTCAAGGGATGCTGACGAATTTAGAAAAGTGTGAGGACCCTGCTGTCATAAGAGTAGTCGAACAATTGAAGCTGTTTCTTTCATAACTTTACGCGCTGTTTTTCCGATTCGTTCACCTTTATCCCCCTTCGAATGTGCACTTTCGCTTACGCTTCATTATAAGAAAAGAATCCCCGAATTGATATACGGCGGTGGTCTGAATCTATGATAAGACCCTGTCAGTTCAAATAAAAAAACCGCCTCTTCTCATGAGGCGGTTTTTTGCTATTTAGCGTTTTTTGATTTCTTCTAGGAGAATCTTGTTGACCATCGGCGGGTTTGCTTGTCCCTTCGATGCTTTCATGATTTGTCCGACTAAGAAACCAATCGCGCGGTCTTTTCCATTTTTAAAGTCTTCGATGGATTGCGGGTTGTTATCAAGTGCTTCTGTGACAAGTTTGAGCAGGGCACCTTCGTCAGAAATTTGGACAAGTCCTTTTTCTTTGACGATTGTTTCTGCGTCTCCCCCATTTTCAATCAGCTCTTTGAATACCTTTTTGGCAATCTTAGAAGAAATCGTTCCTTTTTCGATGAGCTTAATCATGCCAGCCAGGCCTTGCGGCGTTAGCTTTGTATCTTCCAGCTCTTTTTGAGCTGAGTTTAAGTAGGCAGATACTTCACCCATCAGCCAGTTTGAAGCTTGCTTCGCTTCTGCACCTTCTGAAATGGTTGCTTCAAAGAAATCAGACATTTCTTTTGTCAGCGTCAGCACCATCGCATCATATGCAGGAAGCCCTAGATCATCGATGTAGCGTTTGCGGCGCTCATCTGGAAGCTCTGGGATCGATGCTCTTACGCGTTCTTTCCACTCGTCATCAATGTACAACTCCACTAAATCTGGTTCTGGGAAGTAGCGGTAATCGTCAGAACCCTCTTTGACACGCATGAGGATCGTCTTTTTAGACGCTTCATCATAGCGGCGAGTTTCTTGTTCGATCAAGCCGCCAGAAAGCAATACTTGCTCTTGGCGTTTCTCTTCGAATTCAAGACCTTTTTGGACGAAAGCAAATGAGTTCAAGTTCTTGAGCTCTGTTTTCGTTCCAAACTCTTCACGGCCGATTGGACGAAGTGAAATGTTGGCATCACAGCGAAGTGAGCCTTCTTCCATCTTACAGTCAGATACGCCTGTATATTGAATAATGGATTTTAGTTTTTCTAAGTAAGCATACGCTTCTTCTGGTGTGCGAATGTCTGGCTCAGATACGATTTCAACAAGCGGTGTGCCTTGACGGTTGAAATCGACAAGTGAATATCCGTCGCCTGTATGCGTCAGTTTACCTGCATCCTCTTCCAAATGGAGACGCGTAATACCGATTCGTTTCGTTTTGCCTTCTACTTCAATTTCAATCCAGCCGTTTTCACCGATCGGTTTATCAAATTGAGAAATTTGATACGCCTTTGGGTTATCAGGATAGAAGTAGTTTTTACGGTCAAATTTTGTATCTGTTGCGATCTCGCAGTTTAGCGCCATTGCTGCTTTCATTGCAAAGTTCACCGCTTCTTTGTTCAATACAGGCAGTACACCAGGATATCCAAGGTCGATGACACTTGTTTGCGTGTTGGCAGCTGCACCAAAAGGTGTCGGCGAACTGGAGAAAATTTTTGATTGTGTTTTTAGCTCAACGTGGACTTCAAGTCCAATTACCGTTTCAAAGTTCATTCTGATTCACCCCTTACAGTTCAGGTTTTGCTTTATGATGATCTGTTGCTTGCTCGAAAGCGTGAGCCACGCGGTAAACCGTTCCTTCATCAAAGTGCTTGCCAATGATTTGCAGTCCTAACGGAAGACCGTTTGCAAATCCACAAGGCACACTGATTCCTGGAACGCCTGCAAGGTTCACAGGGATCGTTAAAATATCGTTCGCATACATCGTCAGTGGATCGCTTGTCTTTTCACCAATCTTAAATGCAGGAGTTGGTGTTGTTGGTCCTACAATGACATCATACTTTTCAAAAACATCTTCGAAGTCTTTTTTGATCAATGTACGGACTTTTTGCGCCTTTTTATAGTATGCATCATAATATCCTGAGCTAAGAGCGAATGTGCCAAGCATGATGCGGCGTTTCACTTCGTTTCCAAAGCCTTCAGAACGAGTATTTTTATATAAGTCAATCAGGTTGTCGGCATTATCTGTACGGTAGCCATAACGGATGCCGTCAAAACGCGCAAGGTTTGCAGATGCTTCTGAAGAAGACAGTAAGTAGTAAGTCGCAAGCGCATATTTAGAATGCGGAAGAGACACTTCTTCCCATGTTGCACCAAGTCCTTCTAATACTTTTAATGCTTGAAGAACAGACTCTTTTGCTTCCTCGCCAACACCTTCTCCAAGGTATTCTTTTGGCACAGCAATTTTCATGCCTTTGATGTCTCCAGTTAATGAAGAAAGAAAATCTGGGACGTCGACATTTGCACTCGTTGCGTCCATTTGATCGACCCCAGCAATCGCTTGAAGAACATATGCGTTGTCCTCTACGTTACGCGTTATCGGTCCGATTTGATCTAATGAAGAAGCAAATGCGATTAAGCCGTATCTAGATACACGGCCATACGTCGGCTTCAGACCCACAACGCCGCAGAATGATGCCGGCTGGCGAATCGAACCGCCCGTATCTGATCCAAGTGAAAATGGTACTTCACCTGCTGCAACAGAAGCTGCTGAGCCACCACTTGATCCACCTGGAACAGTGTTTAAATTCCAAGGGTTTTTCGTTGCTTTGTAGCCTGAGTTCTCTGTAGAAGATCCCATTGCAAATTCGTCCATATTTAATTTACCGATTGTAACTGCTTCCGCATCTCTTAGACGATTGACAACCGTTGCATCATAAATAGGATCAAAGTTTTGCAGGATTTTACTAGATGCTGTTGTACGTAAATCCTTTGTGACGATGTTATCTTTCACACCGATTGGCATACCGAACAATAGACCAAGCTCGTCCTTTTCACCAACTGCCTCGTCCAATTCCTTTGCATACGCACGAGCTTTCTCTTCGTCCAGTGCAAGGAATGCTTGTACTTTCCCGTCTACTTCATTGATTCGTTTATAAGACTCGTCCACTAAATCAGAAACAGACAGTTCCTTTTTATGTAAAAGCTCTTTTAATTCAGAAATTTTGTGATCAAACAGTGACATGCCTCAGGCCTCCTTTAGTCCAAAATTGATGGCACACGAATATAGCCGTCTTTATGATCAGGCGCGTTTTTGATAACTGCCTCAATGGAAAGACCTTTATTCGGAACATCTTCTCTCATGACGTTTTTCATTTTTAATACGTGTGTTGTTGGTTCAACGTTTTCCGTATCTACCTCGTTTAACTGCTCTGCAAATGAAATGATGCTATCAAGCTGTTCAGTAAACATCTCAGCTTCTTCTTCTGTAATTGCAAGCCGTGCCAAATGCGCCACGTGCTTTACTTCTTCTATTGAAATTCTAGACATGCAGGTTCACCTCCAAAAATGATACGTGTTCGTGGTCATGATCATAAGTCATATACACTTTATCATATCAAATTTTACTGTTCTAAAGCAACTTTACGCAGGCTTGAGATGGTAGCCATTCACCCCAAACTAGAAAGTATGAAAATAATTTGTATCAGAGGTTGAATATTTATCAGAAAATTTTTTCTTTTAAATGTTTTTGGTAACGCTTACATATAGATTCTCATCAATCATTTACGCTTTTTTTTATGTAAGAAAGAGGTTTAAGAAGGTTGATCAGCAGGGAATACTCTGTTAGGTTAAGTAACCATAGCAGTGAGCAGACAAACGAATTGGATGTTCTTGTATATTTTGAATGAGGTGATGTCAAATTAATACGAAAAAGGTGATATGGAAACATGAGTATTGAAATTGGAATTTCTCTATCTATTTATTTTATTGGAATGCTGGCCATTGGCTGGTATGCATTTAGAAAAACAAATGACTTGAATGATTATATGTTGGGCGGACGCGGGCTGGGTCCTTACGTGACAGCTCTATCTGCTGGTGCTTCAGATATGAGCGGCTGGATGCTCATGGGACTTCCAGGCGCGATGTATACAACAGGGCTTTCGTCAGGATGGCTTGCTGTTGGTTTGATTAGCGGGGCTTACTTGAATTATCTATTTTTAGCTCCTCGCTTACGATCGTATACTGAGGTTGCTGATGATGCGATCACCATTCCAGACTTTTTTGACAAACGATTTAGAGATTCTTCTACTTTATTAAAAGCTGTCTCGGCTGTCATTATTATGATTTTCTTTACACTGTACACCTCATCAGGTATGGTATCTGGCGGTCGTTTATTCGAATCTGCGTTTGGTGCCAATTATATGTTTGGTTTAATTTTAACCTCTAGTATCGTGATCTTATACACTTTATTCGGCGGCTTTTTGGCAGTTAGCTTAACTGATTTTGTTCAAGGAGCCATTATGTTTTTAGCATTAGTGCTCGTGCCGATCGTTGCCTTTACTCAATTAGGTGGCCCAATTGCCACGTATCAAGATATCCAACAAATTGATCCAAAATTGCTTGATATATTCAGAGGAACGAGCGTCATTGGCATTATTTCCTTCTTAGCATGGGGGCTTGGTTACTTTGGACAGCCGCACATTATTGTTCGATTCATGGCCATTACGACTGTAAAAGATTTAAAACCAGCACGTCGTATCGGTATGAGCTGGATGATTGTGTCTGTTATTGGTTCACTGTCTGTTGGATTAGTCGGTGTCGCTTATGTACATGAGACTAGTACCACTTTAGCAGACCCAGAAACCATTTTTATTGTGTTTTCTAAGGTGTTATTCCATCCGTATATTACTGGATTTTTACTCTCTGCTATTTTAGCTGCGATTATGAGTTCGATTTCTTCACAGCTGCTTGTGACTGCAAGTGCAATGACAGAGGATTTATACCGGACTTTCTTTAGAAGAAAAGCGTCAGACAAAGAACTAGTGATGATTGGACGTATGTCTGTATTGGTCGTTGCCATTGTCGCGCTTTGTCTTTCACTTAATCCAAGTGATACCATTCTTGACCTTGTTGGTTATGCTTGGGCAGGTTTTGGATCTTCATTTGGTCCAGTCATCCTTCTATGCCTATATTGGAAGCGAATGAACCATCACGGTGCACTAGCAGGAATGGTTGTTGGGGCAGTTGTAGTCTTAACATGGATTTCAACCGGCTTGAATAATACAACTGGCTTGTACGAAATGGTTCCAGGATTTATTTTAAGTGGTTTGACTGCCATCATTGTCAGCCTCTTGACCAATAAACCATCTAAAGCTTCTAAAAAGCTGTTTACCAAAATGGAAAATCATCTTGAAGAAGAATCAAAATAAAGAACATGAGGGGTCATCTGCCTTAAGCGGATGACTCTCTTTTTTAAATAAAATGCTTTTCTTTCTCCCATTTCTGAATAAAATAGAAGTTGTGCAGCCATATGGGCTGTGAGAAGATCATATACATGATGTGAAACGTACATGAAGTGAAGGAGCGATACGCATGTTTTGGACGATTGAATGGGATACAGTCTTAAAGTTAGCCGTGGCCACCTTAATCGGTTTGATTATTGGGCTCGAACGAGAGCTGAAGAAAAAGCCGCTCGGCTTAAAAACGTGTATTGTCATTGCTGTCAGCTCCTGCGTGTTAACCATCATCAGCATTGATGCAGCCTACAATTTCCCTCGAGTCTCTAGGCTTCAAATGGACCCACTCAGGTTACCGGCGCAAATTATTTCTGGTGTTGGTTTTATTGGAGCAGGTGTGATTCTGCGAAAAAGCAATGATGTCATCTCAGGTCTTACGACTTCTGCGATGATCTGGGGAGCAGCAGGACTTGGGGTTGCAACAGGTGCAGGATTTTATAAAGAAGCCTTCCTCAGTCTTTTCTTTATTCTGGTTAGTGTCGAATTTCTACCGTGGCTCTTCCAGCGGATCGGACCGATTCGCTTACAGGAAAAAGAAATACGCATCAGAATGTCTCTTTCTGATCGAAACCGTATGACGGATATTTTAAAAGAAATGAAAGCCCTCAATATTCGCATTCATTCTGTTCGTATTGATGATTTAACAGAAAAGAACTATCCGATTATGGAAGTACGTGTACGCGTGCATAAAGATCGCTATACAACTGATGTGTATTTTGATATTAAAGATCTAGAAGGCGTCGTTGGCGTCAAGTGTGATACGGTATAAAAGGTGATGAGGCAAAAGTCTCATCACCTTTTTTTATGGGAAAAGGGGTTGAACCATCGCCTTCATTCAAATAAAATACAAATTATGAAATAAATGATAAAAGGGGATTTTTCATGGGCTCTATGGATCGTAAAAAACGTATTTATCTTATGAGTGGAATTCTAGCAGTACTCGTATTCGCTGCTTTATTGACCTCACATTATGTCACTCCCGTATCAACAAATGCAGCAGACAAGAAACAAACGAAGACACCAAAAAATATTATTTTTATCGTTGGCGATGGAATGGGGATGCCCGTGATCAAAGCCTACCGCACATTCAAGCAAGAAAAGCTTGGTTCTCCAAAAGCACAAACCGTCTGGGACCCGCATTTAGTCGGGATGCAGACCACACACCCAGATGATCCTCGAGATAATATTACCGACTCAGCTGCCGCAGCCACGGCCATGGCGACTGGAAAAAAGACATACAATGATGCCATCGCCGTCAACCAAGATAAAGAACCTCTTAGAAGTGTCGTTGAAGCAGCAAAGGAAGCACAAATGAAAACAGCCTTTGTTGTCTCATCTGACATCACCGATGCGACACCTGCCGCTTTTGGCACACATAACGTCTCCCGAAAAAACAAAGAACAAATTGCAGACCACTTTTTTGATGAGAAAATAAACGGAGAGCACAAAGTTGATATCCTTCTAGGTGGCGGAATGCAATATTTTGACCGAAAAGACCGTGATCTTGTGAAAGAATTTAAAAAGAGCGGGTATTCCATTCTAAGGTCAAAAGATGATTTAACTTCCCAATCATCTTCGAAAATGCTCGGCTTATTCCAAGAGGACGAGCTGGATCGAGCCATCGATCGTCCAAAGCATGTGCCTACTTTAAAAGACATGACACTGGCAGCATTGACCCAATTAAATCAAGACAATTCGCATGGGTTTTTCATGCTGCTTGAAGGCAGTACCATTGATTCTGCTGGACATGAAAATGATGTGGTCGGTGCCATGAGTGAGATGGAGGATTTTGAGAAAGCAGTTCAAACGGCTCTTCAATTCGCTAAAAAGGATCAAGAAACCCTCGTCGTCATCACAGCAGATCATGCGACTGGCGGCTTTTCGTTTGGTGCAGACGGCATGACAAGTGAAACCGGCTATAAATGGGACCCAGCCCCCATTCTAGCTGCTAAGAAAACACCAGTGTATATGGCAAAGAAAATCGCAGACGGACAATCAGTACGTGATGTTCTTCACACCAATATAGATTTCTCACTCACAAAAGAGGAAATCTCACAGGTGGAGAATGCGGCACAATCAGGGAAAGCCAGTACGATTCAACTCAGCATTCAACACATCTTTGATCAGCGTTCTTTCTCAGGCTGGACAACCTTTGCTCATACAGGTGAGGATGTCCCTGTCTATGCATATGGACCTGGGAAAGCAGCATTTCAAGGCTGGATCGATAATACAAAGCAAGGAAAGAATCTGTTTCACATCATTGAATCACCGTCCACCTATCGCCCATAAAAAAACAATCCCCGCCTTATCACAGAGGCGGGGATTTTGTTGTTAAGATTGACTTAGCTTTGTAAAGTCAAACGTTGTAATCGGCGCTGCTTGCTCAATGTCGGAGCGGAAGCTAGCGAGCATGGCCTTCTCTTCTTCTCCGATGGTAGCCAAATCAAATGCTTGATGCAGCAAGCCATAGATCAGCACGTGACGTAAGCGAAGGAAGTCAGGAATGTAGGCAAGCCACTCATCCCCAAGCTCATTCTCTTCACGATAGCCTTTAAGGAACTGCTTCATAAAGTTTCCTGCAAAAGCTGCTTTGTCTTCGTATGGAATGACTGGGTACCACAACACATTGTATAGCAAAATGCTAATATCATTCATAAACCAATTGTACCCGATATCATCGAAATCAAAGGTCGTAATTTTGCCTTGATCCCAGTGGAAGTTTCCGTGATGAAGATCCGCATGAACCAATCCGTACGTATCCTGATTTTTCGGAAGCTTTGACAGCTTTTCCATCAACCGATCCGCTTGTTCGAACACAAGCGTCTGATCGGCTGGTACATACTTACGTAATTTAAGCTGCTCCTCTTCATCCCACTCTTGTCTTTTATATCGCGGGTCTGACAGCTGATAGCTTTTTGTCAGTTTATGCATGCGGCCTGTGTACTGTCCAAGCGCATAAAATAATTCATCATTCCAGTCTGCCTCTTCAACTTTATGACCTGGTGCTTTTTCATAGACTCGTAGCAAAAATGAACCACCTTGCCCATCGTCTACTTGCTCGATATCACGACCATTTAATGACGCAATTGGTTTTGCAACCGAAAGTCCGCCCTTCGCTAAGTGATGGAGCCATTCCATTTCACCTAAAATATAATCAGGTGATCTGCGGATGGTATGGGTAATTTTTAAAATGAAAGACTCTCCGTCTTTTTTAAGTTCATACACATAGTTTTCTGCATCTGCGATAAAGTGGATGTCACTTCGCTGGACTCCGTATAAATGAGTGGCCTCATCTAAAATTTTTGATTCTTCATATATGGCTTTTACATCTTTATGCATGCTGATTCTCCCTCTTCATATATTTTGCTAATTCTCGAATGGTGTGTTTTTCAGCAAAATTCAAATCATCAACATACCAACCCTTCTTTTCAATCTCTACTTCCATTTTGACAGCAAGTAAAGAATTTCCTCCCAAATCGAAAAAGTCGTTGTCAATTCCTACTTTTTCCACATGAAGAATGTCACACCAAATCTCAAGAAGCAATGCCTCGCGTTCATTAGTGGGCTGTGCGTAAAGTCCTTGATCCTGCGTTAGTTCTGTCTTTAATAATGATCGAAGACCTTCTTGATCATGTACCTTAAGGGCTTTTACATAACCGCTGTGCAGCGTTTGATCTGTTTGAACCGTTTCCCATGTGTAACCTTCAGAAGCTGAATGACTTACTGTCTCCACCCTTTGACCCTCTATTTCTTCAGCCGGGTGCTGACGAGGTGACAGGTGGTCAACAATCTGAATGTGATCACTTAGTGAACCGATTTCTTCCACTTGTATACGGTATGTTTGCTGCTCTTCAATCTCCTGCATCTTGTTTTCTTTCATAAATGACTTGAACAGCTCATTACGTCCAGTCGATGCAAATGTGAATTCAATAGCAGAAATCTGGTGCTGACGGCTATACTCAGCGAGCCATGTCAGACATTTTTGCTCAATCCCTTTCCCTAGCGCACGGCAGCTTAGCATCCATGCATCGATGGTCAAGGTGTCGCCTGCATGATGAGCCAAGATCGCCCCTACAATTCCTTCATGACTGAAGCGATCCGCTGACTCAATAATCCAGCCCTGAACACGCTCATTTTCCAATCGCTCTCTTAGCTGCTGTTCATCAAAGCGTTGATCATTTAAACGGAATTGGTTAATGCGGCTGCTCATTTGCGCCACGCGGGCAAGGTGCTTTTCTTCCCACTCTGTTACACTCATGTTCAAATTCAAATCTTGTAAAAATTGCTCCATAGACGGCGATTCTGCTTGCTCTTTTTGACGAGCTTTTTCAGCCTTGTAGCTCGTTGTTCGCCCTCTATCTTCATCTGTAATATCATAGTGGTCGAATGCCCAAGCATGCTGGGCGAATAATGGAATCGCTTTTTCATTGGCAGGTAACAGCAGTGTCATCACTTCAGGCAGCTCTTCATTCATACGCAAGCACTGAGCAGGATCATCGTCTAAGAAAATAAACTGAGATAATGAAAGATTCAGTGAATCTGCCATCTCTTTGAGATGTGCCGGTTTACTTTCCCAATTGATCCGCCAGTCGACAATATCGTCTTTTTGCAAGATCATATCTGGGTGGTTTTCAAACACGCGCCACACATCTTCTTCATTATTCCTGCTGCTTAAGACAAGCAAGAGACCTTCTTTTTGCTTTTGTTTTAAAAAGCGCTGAAGCATTTGATGTTCTGGCGTAATATCGATGCCTTCTATACCGTCTTCTGAAACGACACCTCTCCAAAGCGTGTGATCACAATCAATGGCTGCTACCTTAAATGGTGCACCTTGCCATGCAATGAACTCGCGTGCGACTTTTGTTCCGATGGCTCCACAAAAGACTTCTGTGAATGGGAGATGTGCGGCTTGCTCTCCTTTTGCATCAAAGATGTCATCCATCTGATATTGCTGCGCAAGCTGACGGCAATCGATCAATTGAACACCGTCTATCTCAGATAATTGAGTAATCCACTCTTGTTCCACATCTTGCAGCGTGTCTTTAAGAGCAGCACTTATCGGCAGAATCCCAACAAAATATAGGTTATGTTTCGTTTTTGATTTCAGAACGCTTGCAAGTTCTTCAGCATGCTCTGCAGCCTGTTTTTTCTTTTCTTCCAGTGAAAGATGAGCTGGGCCTGTAATATCCTCTAAACGAATGAGCAGAAGGTTCGCACCGTTTTTCTTCTGTGAGATAAGGCTGCGCTCATTTAATAATTCCTGATATACCTGCCCATACGGTGCAAATTGAACATCCAGCTGCACGTCAAACTGTTTGGTCCAGTACTGAATGTAAGGTGCGATCGGATCTGCTGTAAATGTCGAGCTGACCGTTAGTACGAGCGGTGCTTTTTCCTCTGCACGCTCCCTTTTCTCCTTTGCTGCCTGTTCTTCTTCCTGTGAAAGAACAGCGAAATCCTTGAGCAATTGATCAGGTGTTTGAACAGCCTGTTCGACCAAGTGCTCGAAGTGCTTGACGAACGCTTGCATTGTCTCATGTGTAAACAGTGCAAGATTGTATTGAAGGACGCACTTTAACTCACCTGTTACTTCTCTAACAACATCCATTTTCATATCGAGTTTGGAAATTCCCTTTGCAAACTCATGTGTTTCAAATGTTAGTCCATCGGCTTCGATTTTAATATTCGGATCGTACTCATTATGGTAAATGAGCATTGTATCAAAAAATGGATTGCGATGCGGTCTTGTTTTTGGATTCAGATGCTCGACCATTTGGTCAAATGGGTACTCTTGATGGTCATACGCATCCAGCAGCACTTGCTTTGTCTGCGCCAGTTGATCTGTAAAGGTTGCGTCTTGTACCATGTCTAGTTTAATAGGCAGGAAGTTTGTGAACATGCCAATTGTATGCTCGATATCTGCATGACGTCTTCCAGCCACAAGTGACCCAACAATCAGCTTCTCTTGATCTGCATAACGTGAGAGCAGCAGTCCATAGAGCTGGAACAAGATGACGTTATTTGTCAGCTGATACTGTTCAGCAAGCTGTTCAATTTTCTCCACGATGTGCGGTTCAATATTGAATTTGATCGCTCTTCCTAAGAAGGATTGTTCCTTCCGTTCAAAATCATATGGCATTGTCAAAGTTGGCACATTTGAGCCAATTTGCTGCTTCCAATAATCCTGCTGCTTTTGGAACATCTCGCTGCGGAAATATTTGTCTTGCCATTCTGCATAATCTTTATATTGAACAGTGAGTTCCGGCAAGGTTTCCCCTCGATAGAGCTCAGTAAATTCTTTAATAAAGATGTTCATGCTCGCTCCATCCGCCACAATATTATGCATATCGACTAATAAGAGGTGATCATGAGCTGCGATTTTCACAAAACGCACACGGATCAATGGTGCAGCCTTTAAGTCAAATGGACGAATGAATTCATCGATTTGTGCTTCTAATCCTTCTTCATCAGCCTCTGTCAATTCAACAGCAAACTGGAAGTCATCATGGACCCGCTGAACCGGTTCACCATCTTTTAATTCAAAGGTCGTTCGCAAGGTTTCATGACGATCAATTAATTGCTTGAAGGTCTGCTCAAAGCGCTCGACGTCAATTTCCCCTTTACATCTTAGTGCCATCGGCATGTTGTAAGAGGTCACTTGACCAATACGCTGATGAATGAGGAATGTCCGTCTTTGAGCAGCAGATAATGGATACGTGTCTTTCTTTTCGACTGGTTCAATCTTGAAATATTGATGCTTCTCAGCCTTCTCGATGAATGCTTGGAGCTTTTCAATCGTCGGATTGTTAAACATATCTGTGAGCGTTAGCTCTACACCAAACTCTTTGTGAATTTGAGAAATGAGACCGGTGGCATTTAACGAATGTCCCCCAAGCTCAAAGAAATGGTCGTCTCTTTCCACCTTTTCAATTCCTAAAATGTCTTTCCACATCCGCTGTAACGTTGCCTCAATGTCATTCGATGCGGCGGCATGGACTTGATTGTTTTCTTCTATTTCCTGTGTCTTGTTTTCCTTTGGCACCACCATTTGCACACCTGAAGATGAAGATAATGCGGCTGTATCTACCTTTTCAATCCAATATCGTTGTCGTTCAAACGGATAGGTTGGCAAGGATACTTTTTGATTTGATGTCTGATTTCGTAATCTTGTCCAGTCAACCGGCACCCCTTGAAGCCAGATGTCACCCAATCTTCCCAGCAGGTAGCGGTCGTCGGCTGCCTCTTCTTTTGGATGACGCATTAATGGAATCGACTGCTGATGATGTTCCTTTGAAGCTTGGCGAATAAAGGCACTTAACGTATTCCCCGGCCCGACTTCAACGAAAATAGGATTAAGCTCCGTTAATAATGTCTCCGCTCCATCACGGAAACGAACTGCTTGCCGCAAGTGATCAGCCCAATATGCCGGGTCTTGCACTGCTTCATGGTCAATCCACGAACCTGTGACGTTAGAAATATACGGGATAGACGGCGCATTCAATTGATACTCGGCGACCTTTTCTTTAAATGATGGCAAGATGTCATCCATCATTTTAGAATGGAAGGCATGAGAGGTGTGGAGCTTTCTACACCCATGTCCAGCAGCCTCCAGCTTCTCAGCAAGTGCATCAATGGCTGCGGTCTCACCTGACATTACGCACAATTCAGGACCATTTACTGCTGCAAGTGAAAGATCATCTGTTAAATATGACAGCACGTTCTGTTCACTCAAAGGAACGCTCAGCATAGAGCCTTTTGGAAGCTGGCTAATGAGCTGTCCGCGATAAGCCACAAGATCTACGGCATCTTCAACAGATAGTAAACCAGATACCGCAGCAGCCGTGTATTCTCCAATACTGTGGCCGATCAGTGCCTGCGGTTTGACGCCAAAATGAATCAGCAATTTAGCCAAAGCATATTCCACACTAAACAGAAGCGGCTGCGTGTATTCTGTTTGGTTGATCAGCTGACGATCACCACTTTCTTCTGTTGAAAATAAAAGACGAAATGGGTCAACTGAGACATGCTGTTTGAATTGATTCAAGCATTGATCCAGCGCTTCCTTAAAGACTGGATATTTGTCATAAAGCTGACGCCCCATGTCTACATACTGAGATCCTTGGCCTGGGAAAAGAAAGACGACTGGACGGCTTGATGTTTGGGAGCTGGCCGTCTTGACCACCTCTTTTGACCTTTGACTGAGCGCCTGTAGCATGTCAGCCGTGTTACTTCCAAGAATGACACGTTTATGCGGAAAATGATGGCGACCCGTTTGCAGCGTATAGGCAACGTCACTTAGACGGACTTGCTGCTGATGCTGGAGTAAGTAGTCCGCAAGACGATCCGTCATTTTTTCAAGAGCTGCTGGTGTTTTGGCAGATAATAAAAGAAGTTCACTATCCTCAGGGCTATCTGCTGCTACACGTGCAGCAGGTGCTTCTTCTAAAATGACATGAGCATTTGTTCCACCTATCCCAAATGAGCTTACACCTGCCCGGCGAGGAGATTCCTGCGTGCTCCATGGCGTCAAATCTGTGTTTACAACAAAAGGCGAATCGGCAAACTCAATTTTTTCATTTGGTGTTTCAAAATGAATGGTCGGCGGAATCACTTGATGCTTTAAGCTTAAAACGGTTTTAATAAAGCCCGCGACACCTGATGCATCATTCAAATGACCAACATTCGATTTGACAGACCCAATGCGGCAAAAGCCTTTTTTATCTGTATCAAATGCTTGCTTGAGCGCTTCAATTTCGATCGGATCTCCGAGGGTTGTCCCGGTTCCATGTGCTTCAATGTACGAAATGGTTTCAGGTTCCACCTCAGCCATTCGAAGTGCTGTCTTAATCGCTGAAACTTGACCTTTCGTACTTGGTGCTGTATATCCTACTTTTCTATTTCCGTCATTATTAATAGATGATCCTTTAATGACAGCATAAATGTGATCGCCGTCTTCAATGGCATCCTCTAAATTTTTTAAAATAACAGCACCTGCACCATCACCAAAAACGGTTCCATCGGCTTTGTTATCAAAGACGCGGCAATGTCCGTCAGATGAATGGATCATGCCTTCTTGATACAGATAGCCCGATTTTTGCGGCAGGCGAATGGACACGCCGCCTGCAACTGCCATATGACAGTCGCCGCTTAATAAAGCCTGAACGGCTAAATGAATCGATACCATCGAGGTCGAGCAGGCGGTTTGTACCACCATACTCGGTCCCTTCAGATTTAATTTATATGAAATCATCGTCGCTAAATAATCACGCATATTCAGAACGGCAGCTTCCAGTGTTTTCGAATCCTCACCTTGAGCCGCCCCTTGAAGTGCTCTCATGACCCATTCTGTATTGATCCCTGCACCTGTATAAAGACCGATTTGCCCTTTATATTCAAACGGATCGTACCCTGCGTCTTCAAGCGCCGTCCAAACACATTCATGAAACAGTCTGAACTGCGGGTCCATCATAGCCGCTTCCTTTGGTGTATAGTCAAAGAAATCTGCATCAAATAAATCCACATCATCTAGCATTCCTTTTGCTTTAACAAAACGGGGGTTTTTTAATAAAGCTTCATCTGTACCTTCACGCCGTAATTCATCTTCTGTAAAAAAGGATATTGTTTCTTTTCCTTTTTTCAGATTCTCCCAGTACTCATCTACATTTTTGGCCCCTGGAAAACGACCTGCAAGACCGATAACAGCAATTTCTGCGCCATGATAGTGATTCGTTGTATCATTCATTCTCGATTCCGCCTCTCAATCTTTTATTCCGTTGCTGTTTAAAACGAGCTCTTCGATCACCGGAAGTGACGACGGCTAGTTCTTCTTCCATCGCTTCTTCCTTCGAGTCCTCAGAAGGCTGGATATATTTCGCAAGCTCTGCAACAGAAGGGTACGTAAACAAGGTCACAACCGCTTCATTTGTTTGAAGTGCTTGATTTAACCGATTGGTGACTTGAACAATATCCAGCGAGCTTGCGCCAAGATCAAAGAAATTGTCGTGAATGCCCACTTGTTCCATGCCCATAAAATCCTGCCATACTTGACAGATCGCTTTTTCAGTTTCATTTCGCGGCGCCACATATGGATTGCCCAGCTCTGGTCTTTCGTGCTTAGACACTTCATATGAATCCTCATCTGGTGCGGTCTTAGACTCTAGTGACAGCCATTGATCTATCCGTTCAACAAGATTTCCTGTGGACACGAGCATGTGTCGATTCTGCCGGTTAGACAGAACATACTGGAACAGCTCAGCACCCTCTTCTGGTAAAATCGCAAGCTCATTGATCGATTCACCAATTGTGGATTCTAGCTCACCCCAGAAATTCCATGCATCCCAGTTCACACACATCCACGGGGTTTGACTATGTTGATTAAGTCTAGCTGCAAATGCATCCATATATAAGTTAGCCGCTGAGTAAGCAGAGAATCCTAAGCCCCCAAGCAATGCACTAATGGAAGAAAAGAGAAGACAAAAGTCTGCTTGTTCTTGTTCCAGCAGCTGCTCTAGCACATCAAGTCCTTTCACCTTTGATTGGAATTGATCCTCTCCCTGCGCCAGTGTAGAAGGGATATCTTTGATGGCACGGAAGGATGTACTTCCTGGTAATCCTGCTGCATGGAATACACCATGAACGCCGCCATGCTTTTTGCGAATGGCATCAAATACACGTTTCATCTGATCAAGATCTCCTGCATTCGCCTGCACCGCTTCTACTGTTGCCCCTAATCGTTCGAGCTCAAGCACCTTTTCAATTCTCGTGCGCTGCGCTTCATCGGCATTTGCTTGTTGAACATATGACGCCCATTCATTTCTTGGCGGCAATGCCGTTCTTCCAGTTAAATAAAGATGTACATTTCCTTCCTTCGCCAGCATCTTTGACAGAACAAATCCGATACCACCTAAACCTCCTGTGATCAGATACACACCATTTGGCCTGATCATCTTCGGAAGTCCATCTTCTTTTTGTAGCGGCAAATGCTTGTAGCTCTCTACCCAGCGCTTTCGATGACGATACGCCACAAGCTGGTCCTTTCCAGGCTGCATGATTTCCTGCAAAATAAGATCGACAAGGACTTGCTCCTTCCAAGACATGACTTCTGGCACGTCTTCCACATCGATATTCCAGCACTTAATATGATGGTATTCCTGTGAAATGACTTTACATGGTCCAAGCATTGCACTTTTCTCTGCACATATCGTCTCATTGCCTGTGACTGGCTGAATTCCGCTAGTGATCGTAAACAGACGGCATTCTCGAATATTTTTTTGGGCAGCAATCGCTTGAGATAAGAAAATTAAACTGTAATAGCCTTTTTCAATGTGCGCCTGAAAAGCAGCTTGACGATTCGAGTTGTCATCTTCTTTCGCAGCTTCCCATAAATGCAGAATCCGCTGGATATTGATGCCTCTATTAGACAATGAATCTAGCATATTTCGGTAGTGCTGGCCTTCTGCCGGATTGATCGTAAACGAATCATCTTGCTCTTGATAAGCTTCACCCTTTGTGACAGAAATGACCTTGATCCCTTTTTGCTTAAATGAATGGGTAAACAGTTCATGAAAAGCATCATGTTCCCTGAAAATGAGCCACGTTTGTTCTTCTGTTTCTTTTTCGAAAACTGGTTTTAGCGGCTGCTGTTCCCATGAAGGCAGGTAGAACCATTCTTCCATCTCTTTCTTCTTCGTTTCCTTAGGGGCGGATAGCTGCGGAGACGCGGACTTTCCTGCTTCAATCCAATATCGTTTCCGCTCAAATGGATAGGTCGGCAGCGATACGAGCTGACGTTCCTCTTGAGTTGGATGTTGCTGCGCTTTGACCTCGTAGCCCCCTGCCCATAGCTCTCCTATTCTCTTTAAGAAATATGCATGGTCATCCGCTTGTTCTCTCGTATGCCTCACCATATTCAGGACATCATGATGTGACTCTTTGTTTTCATGACGTTTCGCTAATGCCGTCAAGCTGTTTCCAGGTCCAACTTCAATGAGTGCTCGTACTTCATCGGTTAACAGCTGAGATAGACCTTCATGAAAACGAACGGTTCCACGCAGGTGGTTCGTCCAATAAGATGCTGTCATCACATCTTCACTTGTCGCCCATGTGCCTGTGACATTCGATATAAACGGAATCACCGGCTCTTGCAATTCTACTTTTTCTACGATTTGTTGAAACGCCTCAAGCATCGGCTCCATCATGTAGGAATGAAAGGCATGAGAAGTATGGAGCTGTCTTGTGATAATTCCTTTGTCTTGCAGTTTCTTTTCAAATGCAGCGATATACTCTTCTCTTCCAGAAACGACACAAAGGTCTTTTGCATTGACAGCAGCAACAGAAAGCGATTCATCGATCATCGAGACGAGTTCCGCCTCTGGTAATTGCACACTAAGCATCGCGCCTTTTTCCATGTCTTGCATTAATCTTCCTCTTGCCATCACGAGTGTTAATGCAGACTCGAGAGAAAAGACCCCTGACAAACAAGCGGCAACGTATTCGCCGATACTGTGTCCAATCATTGATTCTGGCTCAACACCGCTATGTTGAAGCAATTTGGCTAATGCATACTCAAATATAAAGAGGAGCGGCTGGGCATTTGACGTTTTTGTGATGTCTTCGTTCGTTTCATCCTCGGAAAAAACAATGCCCTTTAAATCCACTTGCTCCGTTTCCATTACATATTTAAAGCATCTATCTACTTCCCATTTGAACACTGGCTCTGCATCATATAACCCGCGCATCATACCAGCATACTGAGCGCCTTGACCTGAAAACATAAAGGTTGCTTTGCGCCATTTTTGGCTTCGGAACACACTCGTTTCAAGCTGTTTCTGCTGCATCCATTCATCAGCAGACGCGAGTACGATCGCTTTTCGGTATGGAAACTGCTTTCTGCCATACCGCAATGTATAAGCAATATCTTCAAGCGGGACTTGAGGATGCTGGATCACATACTGCTTTAATTGCTCTGTCATTTTCGCTAAAGCAGTATCTGTTTTAGCAGATAAGACGAGCAGCTGCTTTTGGGTAGAAGCTGGTTTTTGCTTCGCCTGTATGCCCTCTTCTATGATCATATGAGCGTTCGTTCCGCCGATACCAAAAGAGCTAACTCCCGCTCTTCTCGGACCATCTGCTTCCTTCCAATACAACGCCTTTTGATTCACATAAAACGGTGTATCTTTGAAAGGAATTTCCTGATTGGGTGATTCATAATGAATGGTTGGCGGGATCGTTTTATGCTGGAGAGCCAAAATGGCTTTAAACAGACCTGCAATCCCTGCCGCACTATTTAAGTGTCCGACATTACTTTTCACAGAACCGATCGGAATCGTCAGCGGATCTGTCCCTTTGAACACTTGGCTAAGAGCGGATACCTCAATTGGATCTCCCATTTTTGTCCCCGTACCGTGAGCTTCTATATAACCGATAGACGCGGGATCGATACCTGATTTTTCATACGTTTCTTTTAAAACCTCTGCTTGTCCTTCCACACTCGGAGCGGTAAAACCAGCTTTTCGGCTGCCATCATTGTTCACACCAACCCCTTTGATGACCGCATGAATCGGGTTGCCGTCTCTCATCGCATCTTCATAACGTTTTAGTAAAACAATCCCCGCTCCATCTCCGAAAATGGTTCCGCTCGCCTCTTGGTCAAACGGACGGCAATGTCCATCTTTTGATTGAATCATCCCATCTTGATAGATGTAGCCGATATTTTCTGGAGAACTGACCGTCACACCGCCAGCCAGTGCGGCATCACATTCTTGATTCAATAATGCTTGACAGGCCATGCCTATGTTGACAAGTGAGGTCGAACAAGCTGTCTGCATGGTCACACTAGGCCCGTGCAAATTCAATTTATAAGAAAGCTGCGTACTAAAAAACTCACGATCATTTAACAGCATGGCGCTGAACTGCTCAGTTGCTTCCATTTGATGGGCAAAGCGCGTCAGCCACTCATGGTTTGGACTCGTTCCTGTATAAACGCCAATTTTCCCTGCCATTCGATCAGGGTCACAGCCAGCATCCTCCAGCGCTTCCCAAGCACATTCATGCAAGAGCCTGAACTGCGGATCCATTAGCTCTGCCTCTCTAGCAGAATAGTTAAAGAAGTCTGCATCAAAGCCTTCGATCTCTTGTAAACGACCTTTTGCTCCAATGAAATTCGGATGCTGGTAGACAGACGCATCCAGCCCTGCTTTCTTGAGCTCTTCTTCTGTGAAAAAGTGAATCATTTCCTCGCCATTCACAAGACGCTGCCAAAAGTCTTCTAGCGATGAAGCTCCTGGGAATCTTCCAGCCATTCCGACAATCGCAATATCCGTATGCTCTTGGGACGTGTTTTTTACTGGGCGAGAAGCAGGCGTTTGAACCTGTTCTGACTGTTCTTCAAATAAATATTCAGCAAGACTTGCCACTGTCGCAAACCGATACAATTGCACAGTGTCAATTTGCTTGTCCATGTGCTCAGATATTTTCGCTGCAAGCTGAGAAATATCAAGGGATGTCGCACCAAATTCAAAAAATGGCGATTCATCATCCATTTGATCAAACCCAAAATGAGTTTGCACAATGTCGTGAATCTCTTTTTGTAAAGAAGCGAGTGAAGCAAAGACACGCTGTTCATTCTGCGGCTTTTGCGGTTCAATGGCTGCCATCGTATTTGTTTGTGCAGAGAAATCGGTTTTATGAAATGGGTACCCAGGCAGCGGAATACGCTGCCTGTTCTTCTCATCTGTTAAAGGAAAGGCTAAGCCGACTCCTATTTCCCAAAGAACACCTGCGATTTGAAGCATGTCTCCATCAAGTGGTTCGGTTGTTTTTTCTGCTCCCTTTTCAAATACAATCCCTTGTTTCATTGAAAGGTCAATGATCAAAGCTGGTGATTCTTGCTCAATCATTGGTGATTTTACAGGCTGATCCATATTAAGAAGACCTTTTGCAGACGATGGGTCGAAAGTGATTAGTTCCTCCCCGGTTTGCTGCAAGTAAACAGGCTGCTTTAGTGTCCTCTGAGGCAGGGAAGCCAGCCTTTGATTAACCATCTCGGTGTCATGAAGATGGTACACAATAGATACCGCATCATTTAGCTCAAGGCCGCCTGCTGCATATAAAGCTGTCCAGACTCCGCTGCCTTCTCCAATCCAGCCATCTGGTTCAATTCCGAGTGATCTTAGCATGTTAGCAAAAGCCGATGTCATGATCAGCATCGCCACTTCTGATTGACGGCTTTGTTTAGGATGGAACAGCTCATCTTTTTTGATAGGTAAAGCGGGTTGGACAAGGCTTACGATTCGATCCACTTCTGTTTTGAAAGAAGGATCTTTCTCATACAGCTCGATGTAATCACGTAAACCTGACTCATGGTACCCCTTCAGCTTCATGTTGATCCGTTTATAAAGATGACTTTCTCTGCCTGCTGTCTCTTCATTCAGCAATTGCAGCTCCGCTAATAACTCTTCCCGCGTGGAACAGACAAACGCTTTTCGATATTTGAAAGCCTTTCTTCCACTTTGTAAGGTATAAGCTGCTTCACCAAGTGAGAGATCAGGATGTGAGGAGACATATTCCTTTAAGTTTTTTGTCATGTTCTTCAGATCATGCATTGATCTAGCTGAGAGCACAATTAATTCTTTGGACGAGGCCTTGCTGTTTGTTTTTCTCGGCTGTGCCTCTTCTAAGATGACATGAGCATTTGCTCCCCCTATACCAAAGGCACTGACTCCAGCTCTCCTTGGCAATTGAGATGTCTTCCACTCCTCTTTGTCTGTCCCAACATAAAATGGGGTTTGATCAAAAGAAATACGGTGATTCGGCTTCTCAAAGTGCGGCATCGGGGCAAATTGACGATGATGCAGCATCATGACTGTTTTGATAAAACCAGCTACGCCGCTTGCGGCATCTAAATGACCAATATTGGCTTTGACTGATCCAATTCGGCAATAGCCTTGTTGATCTGTTTGAAAAGCACGAGTAAGCGCCTCAATCTCAATCGGATCTCCAACAGGCGTACCCGTTCCATGTGCTTCGATATAAGAAATCGTCTCTGGTTCTGTCTCAGCCATTTCTAACGCAGATTCAATAACACTTGCCTGTCCACTCACACTTGGGGCTGTATAGCCGACTTTATTACTTCCATCATTGTTCGTTGCAGATCCTTTTACGACAGCATAAATAAAATCTCCATCTTCTATCGCATCTTTTAATCGTTTTAGTGCAACAACGCCTGCACCTTCACCAAAAACGGTTCCTTTTGCTTTTTCATCAAACGGACGGCAATGACCATCAGGAGAATAAATCATTCCTTCTTGGTATTGATAGCCTGTGATTTGCGGCTGATGAAGTGTGACACCTCCAGCTAACGCAAGGTCACATTCACCGCCGATTAATCCTTGGCAGGCCATATGGATCGCAACAAGTGATGTGGAGCAAGCCGTTTGCACCGATACGCTTGGACCTTTTAGATTTAATTTATAGGCAATTCGAGAAGCAAAGGATGGGTCATTGAGATGCATGATTTGAAACACATCTTCGTTCTTTGCAAGTGACGACATATGCTGCCCCATCCACGATAGATTGCTAGATGCCCCAGCATAAAGACCAATTAAACCTTCGTATTGCTCAGGTTCATAGCCTGCATCCTCAAGCGCATGCCATGTGCATTCATGCATCAATCGAATTTGCGGGTCCATAATTGATGCCTCTCGTGGAGAGTAGCCAAAAAAGTCTGCATCAAATGATGATGCATGTTTTAAATATGGCTTTGCCTTGACATAATCAGAACGTTTTAGCAGCGTCTCATCTACACCCGCTGCCTTTAATTCTTCATCAGTGAAAAACGTAACGGATTCTTTCCCTTGCGACACATTTTCCCAAAACGCTTGCACATTCGGTGCCCCAGGAAATGTACCTGCTAATCCTACAACTGCAATTTCAAGTCCAGATTCGCTCCATTGCTCTTGATCAGACATACGCTGCATTTCTCCCATCTATTTTCGTTTTAATCTCTGTTTACGGCGGTTTTTCCCATCTGCCATCGCCTGTTTGCGGAGATTAGATGATTCAGTGACAGCTTGCTTTTCTTCCTTCACGCCATGTATCTTCTTCAGTTCTGCAGCCAATGACGCGATCGTTGGATGACTATACATCATGACCACTGGAACCTCTATCCCATAAATTGATTTAATATGACCGCTCATCTGCAGCAAATCAAGGGATGTCGCACCCATTTCAAAGAAGTTCTCATTCACATCCGGTTCATGAGGAAAAAAGGAGCTGAGTGCATCACTCAATGAGACTTCTAGGCGATCATCTATGACCTGCGATATTTGTTGCGACGACTCTTTTTCCTCCTGCATAGGTGTTAAGCGGTGCTTTATTCTCTCACCCATGTCTCGAACAGAAACAAGAATTTGTGGATAGTCTAGACGAAGCACTTCCTGAAAGGCCTTGATTCCTTCTTCTGGTGAAATTCCCGCCTCCTCCTCGAGCGCCATCATGTCATTGACTTTGGCCGCTAATGCTGAGTCGTGTGCCATACCGACTTTTTCCCATCGATCCCAGTTTAAAGAAATCACTGGCTTTCCTTCCTGCCTCTTCGCATGAGCAAAGCTGTCCATAAAAGCATTGGAAGCCGCATAAGCCACTTGTCCAGCCGCTCCAAGAAAAGACACTAGGGATGAACAAAGTAAAACGAAGTCGAGCGTTTCATTCTTGAGTGCTTCATCCAGCACATAGGTCCCGTTGATTTTTGCCTGACACATGCGAATTTCATCGTCTGCTGTTCTTGCTTGGATGATCTTCCCATCTGCCTCTCCTGCCGCATGGATGACACCATGTAAATCGCCAAACGTTGTATGAGCCAGCTGGACCGCTTTCTGCACAGCGTCTTTATCCGACACATCACCGTGTACAGTTAGTACATCAGCTCCTAACTCTTCAAGAGTCATCAGCTTTTTCACGGTTTCAGCTTCTTTCCCATCTGCATCACTCAGCTCATGCCATGCAGAGCGTTCACGTATTTGTGATCGGCTGAGGAACACAAGTTTTGCTTGATACGTTTCTGCTAAATGTTGAGCTAGTGTGAAGCCAATGCCTCCCATACCGCCGGTCAGGAGGTAAACACCATGAGTCCTGAAAGGCTGCGTGGACGATTCCTCTTTACTTAAAGGTGTACTTGAAGCTTTTCGAACCCACCTGCTGTTCCCCCGATACGCCACAAGCGCCTCTTGATCGTGCATTGCCACCTCATATGAAAGAAATAGCGGCCAGTCCGCCTTTGTTTCCTGACATAAATCAACGTGCTGACACGCAATATGCTGATATTCTTGAGGAATGGTCAGAGCTAGTCCAGTGCATGTTGCTTGAAGAGGATTGACCTTCTCCATCCCGATGACATCATGCGCTTGATTTGTCACAAGATGAAGACGGATGGTTGTGTTATGATGCTGACTGATGAGCCTGACGAGATCGAGTACAGATAAGTAGTTTGGCTGATCACCTGTATCTTCTGTCAGTTCATCATGCATCCAGATGATCTCTTCCGGTATAAACCCAGATTGGTGCAGTTCAGCTATAACCCACTCTAAGTGTGACAGCATATGAACGTCAGCCTTCATCAACTGGTCATTTTCTTTGATCGTATGATCACTTTGACAGACGCTGACAACTTCTGCATGCCGTTCTTTCAAATAGTCGCCAATATGACCACTTTTCTCAAAAACCAAGATACGCTTCCCTTGATGATGCTGCTCTTTTAGTACAGGTGCAGAGCGCTCCCACACCGGTATATAAAACCAGTCTTCAAAATCAGCGGAGAATTTCTCACCCTTTTCTGATGGCGCTATAGCGGTCATCAGCTGATCTGCTTTAAACTGCGGAGAGGGGAATATTTGATGCTCGAATGGATATGTTGGCAGTGACACTCGATATGGGGCCTTTTCTTTTCTGACAGCGCTCCAGTTCGGTTCCACTCCAAAACTCCACAGCTTCCCTATAGCTTTTTTCATATATTCATCATCAGCAGCTTGTTCTTTTGGGTGTCTCACCAATGAAACAGCTGCTGCTTTGTTCACATCATAGTCCTCATGTCGTTTCACAAATTGAGTCAACGTATGACCTGGCCCCACTTCAATGAAAACCACTTCTCCAAGTCCAAGTAACGTCTCTAATCCTTGACTAAATAAAACAGGCTGCCTGATATGAGATGCCCAGTAATCAGGCGATGATGCTTGCTCATTTGTTAACCAGTTCCCTGTCACATTCGAAAGAATCGGAATCTCGCCCTGTTGATAGGTGATTTCCAAGAGAACATGCTTAAACTGTTCGGACGCTTCAGCCATCATACTCGTATGAAAGGCGTGAGAGGTTTTCAATGTTTGGACAGAAGCTCCTCTTTTTTCAGCTTGTTCGAGATAGATCTGTAATCGTTCTGAAGGACCGGAAACAACAGATAATTGCGAGCTATTCACCGCAGAAAGCTCGACACCTTCAGGAAGATCATGTTCAATCTCTTCGGCAGAGAGTGACACTCCGGCCATTTCACCCCGAGGCATTTTTTGCATCAAACTGCCTCTTTTTAAAACGATACGGATTGCATCTTCAAGGTGAATAATACCGGCCACGCAGGCAGCTGTTATTTCTCCAATGCTATGACCAATGAAATAATGCGGACGTATGCCTAGTCCCATCAGCTTCGATGCGAGCGCATACTCAAAACTAAACAAGATGATTTGTGTATATGATGTTTGCTGCATGAGCTGTTCTGCTTTTATGAACTCTTCTTCGGTTGTTGGGTATAACACGTTCTCGATCTCAACACCTGATAAAGATAAAATGATGGCAAAACATTTCTGAAGCATTTGTTTAAATTCAGGATCTTTCTCATATAAATCTTTGCCCATATTCACATACTGAGCACCTTGTCCAGAAAACATCCAGACGACTGCAGGCTGTTGAAAGGCCTTTTGCGGCTGTCCCGCTGACTGGAATGTGCGGTCAGGACCTGCAAGAAAAGCTTGTCGATAAGGAAAATGCTTTCTGCCCTCTTGCAGTGTAAAGGCAGCGTCGGATAGTGTGACACGCTTTTGATCTTTTAAATAAGATGTCATTTGTTCAGCAGATTTTTGAACCGCCTGCTTCGATCTTGCAGAAATCACCATTAGTTCATGATCTCTTTCTACTGACGGTTTGTCTGCAGCGGGTGCCTCTTCCATGATCAGATGTACATTCGTTCCACCGACTCCAAATGAACTAACTCCGGCACGCAGCGGCTGCTCTGTTTTCGTCCATGGTACGGGTGTTGTATTGACATAAAATGGACTTGATTCAAAATCAATTTTCGGATTCGGCTTTTTATAATGAAGGCTAGGCGGCAGCATCTGATGGTACAGACTAAGCGTTGTCTTGATAAAACCTGCAACCCCTGCGGCTGAATCAAGATGACCAATATTGGTTTTCACAGACCCAATCGCACAAAACTGTTTTTTATCCGTTTGAAAGGCTTTCTTTAGTGACTCAATTTCAACCGGATCTCCAAGAGTTGTACCTGTGCCATGTGCTTCAATATAAGAAATACTCTCAGCTTCTACACGACTGATGTTGAGTGCCTTTTTAATCACTTCGCTTTGTCCTTCTATACTTGGTGCTGTGTAGCCAACCTTCCGCCCGCCGTCATTGTTATAGGCTGAACCTTTAATCACGCCATAGATATGGTCCTTATCTTTTAGTGCCTGCTTTAATGATTTGAGCACAACAACGCCGCAGCCCTCACCGCCTACGGTACCTTCTGCCTGTTCATCAAAAGCCCGGCAGTGCCCATCTGGCGACATGATCATCCCCTCTTGATACATGTATCCTTTTTTGTGAGGGGTCGTAATGGTGACGCCGCCTGCGAGAGCCATTTTACATTCTCCGGTAATTAAGGCGCGCGCCGCCATATGAATGGCAGTCAAAGAGGAAGAACAAGCTGTATCAACAGCTACGCTCGGCCCCTTCAAATTCAATTTATAAGATACCTTTGTGTTCATGAAGTCTTTATCTGTTAACTGAACAGCCGCAAATTGTTCGGAAGAGTGATTCGTTCTCATCAGCATGGAAGCAGCTTGCCAATATAAATTAGCAGAGGCGGCTCCAAATAAACCAATTGGTTCCTGATAGGTTTCAGGGTTATAGCCTGCATCTTCAAGAGATTCCCACGCCACCTCATGAAACATGCGGATCTGCGGGTCCATTACTTCTGCTTCACGCTGTGAATAACCAAAGAAATCTGCATCAAAATGATCATGCTGATCAACTGCTCCTTTGGCACATACATATTGCTCATGATCCAATGCTTCTTTCTCAACCCCTGCCTCAAGAAGCTCTTCCTTCGAAAAGAACGTAATAGACTCTCTTCCATTTGCAAGGTTGTCCCAAAAATGATGAATATTCTTTGCTCCTGGAAAACGGCAGGCCATCCCAACCACTGCAACCTCTAATCCTGTAAACTTACTCATCTATCATCCCGCCTAACAGTTGAGCGGCACTTTCTAAGTCATCCGCTTCATTTTCTCCATCATCTTCGATTTGTTTCTCTTGCCCTGATGCTTTGTTTTTTAATTGAGCAGCTATTTGTGAAACAGTTGTAAATTGGAACAGCTCCATCACTGTCAGCTCCTGCTGAAATTCCTCTTTCACTTTATTGGACAACTCAACGATATTAAAAGAGTTCCCGCCTAAGTCAAAAAACGGTTCATCTATACGAATCTGCGAAGCAGGGACTTGTAAAATAGCGGCGAAAATGCGAACAAGCTTCTGCTCTGTTTCATTATGTGCTTGAATGGTCACAGGCTCTTGATTGTCTACCAGCTGATCTTCTGGATTCGGCAGTGCTTGGATATCCAATTTCCCTGATAGATTTAAAGGAAATTGCTCTATTTGGATGACATGTCTCGGCACCATATAACCTGGTAATCTATCACTTAAAGACTGACGAAGCGCGCGCTGATCTATCACTTGTTTTGCCATCATGTATGCGCAAATGTATTGGTCCTGATCCTGCGTTTCCTTAGGAATGACAATGACATCTTGAATCAATCCTTGCATATGCGGGTCATCAAGAATCGCTCTGCGGATTTCCTCTAGCTCAATTCGATATCCCCTAATTTTCACTTGACCGTCGTTTCTCTTTGCAAATTCTAATAAACCATCAAACCGCCATCTTGCAAGGTCTCCCGTACGGTATAACATCCCGCTGCTGAGCTCTGGTTTTTTAATAAATTTCTCCTTGCTCAGATCAGGGTGATTGATGTACCCACGACCTACACCATCGCCTGTTATATATAACTCTCCAAAGACCCCAATCGGAACTGGCTCTCCTTGCGCGTCACATATGAAAATATGTTCATTCGGCATCGGCTGCCCAATAGGAATGACTTGCTCATCCCAGTCTTGGGGAATCAAAAAGGATGATGACTGAACCGTACATTCAGTCGGCCCATACGCATTAATCATGATCGGTTTTTCACCTGATATATGCTGTAAAAATTGATCCATCAGCTCTTTTGTGAACACCTCTCCGCCAACCAGCAACATGTTCAACGCAGGCAGGTCTTGTCTTGATTGCGCTGCTGCTTTGTTCATCAGCTTCAAGTGGGAGGGGGTCACATCAGACAGCTGAATGTGATGTTCTTGGTAAAACGACCATAACGCATGCCCATCCATACGGACTTCATCTTTGGCAATATGCAGCGTATGTCCGAGGAGCAATGCTGGGAACAATGTTTGAACAGACGCATCAAAAATGTGTGAAGCTAGCATCCCTACTTGCAAAGGATCAGGGAGCAGATCAAAAAAGCGCGTTTTCATTCCATATACCAAATTAATGACATGACGATGTTCGATAACGACACCTTTCGGATGCCCTGTTGTACCTGATGTATACAGGACATACGCCATATCGGAAGGCGAGATAGACCAAGTCAGATTCTCTTTTATTGATGATTCTTGAAGCATGTCTTGAATCACATGAACCTCGACATCCAATCCTTCGTGTCCTTCTGCATCCGAGACAATAGCTGCAGCGCCGCTGTTTTTGAGCATATACCGAATTCTTTCGATCGGCAGATGGACATCAATCGGTAAATAAGCATAGCCCGCCTTTAAGATGCCAAGAATGGCAATGACTAGTTCAGCAGATCGATACATTTTGAGTCCAACAGGAGTCTCACGTGTTATCTGACTTTGAGACAGTCTAAGCGCAATGCGATCAGATAAATGATCAACCTCTTCATATGTATAGGAGGTAGTGCCAAACACAACAGCCGTTCGTGCTGGATGCAATCGAACTTGTTGTTGAAATAACGACACAATATCACGGTCCACTGGATAAGCGAGCGACTCCCCTTGAAACGAATCAAACAGCTGACTTTTCTCTACATCAGATAAAAATGAGTGTGTGCTCATCATTTGCTCAGGCGTTTCGAGACATTGCTCTGTGAATCCCATGAAATGATTGGAGAACTGCTCCATCATGTGGTCATCATAAATGGAAGCATCCCAGTGAACTTCAGCATGAAGGTGATCTTGTTCTTTCTTCCAAACAATAAGCACATCCGCATGCAGCTGCTCTCGGTCAGCATGCCCATGCAATGGTTCAAATGCACATGCCAGATTGACACGCTTCTTGTCTTCTCCTACTGAACGCCAAAGCTCATCCATTAATATTTGAACAGGATAGTTTTGATGACGCACTGCCTCCTGAAACGATTGTTTCACTGCCTCTAGCCCTGCGCTAAAGCTCATATGAGGCTCAATCTCTGCCTTAAGCGGCAGCATATGATTGATGGCGGATTGATTGGCAGACTGTTCCATTGTAGGAACAGTCACCATCAACTCAGTTTTTCCGCTATAACGTTGAAGCAAGCCAAAAGCTGCTGTGGTTAGCACGATAAACAGCCGCAAATCAGAATCTCCGCATAATTGTTTTAACGAATGATTCATAGCCACAGGGAAGGACGAATGAAGCGATCGGTTCATTGCAGCAGGCTCGGCCTTTGAAACCGTATGAGGAATGCGGCCATCAAGCTGGACACCTGATAAGATCGATGTCCAGTAGGCTCTTTCCCTCACCCTTTCCTTCGCCGCTGCTTTCAGTTGAAAATCATCATGTTCAATCACTCTTCCATTCACCTCTTTACTTATATTTTCAAGTCATCTAATTCGAAAAGAGATACGTCATCTAATTGCTGGAACGAAGAAGTCAGTTCGATCTCCTCTATTCTTACAGCATCTACTGAAACAGCCCGCATGATGTCTTTCAGCAAGCCCGCAATCCGCTCTATGGTTTCCTCTGTGAAAAGCTCAGTATTATATTCGATCGTTGAAGAAAGACCGTCTTCCTGCTCATACGCAATCCAGAGTAAATCAAAGCGTGACGTTCCTGTCTCATACGGATAATCACTAAAGGTTAAACCGCCTACCTTCAGTTCTGGCTGATTCATGTTTTGCAAGGCGAACACAGCATCAAACAATAGATTCCGGCTGACACTCCGGCTTAACTGGAGGTCTTGAACCATTTGTTCATATTGATAGTCTTGATGTCCGAAATCATCGATGACGTGTGCTTTCACATCCTCTAGGAATTGCTGGTACGTCAGCTCTGCTTTAGGATACAAACGAAGTGGCAGCATATTGACAAAAATACCGATCACTTGCTGCAGCTCCTCTTGTTTTCTCCCTGCTACAGGAACCCCGACCGTGATATCTGATTGTCCGCTTAATTTGTGAAGCAAAATCTGATATACACTTAACAAGCCCATAAACAGTGTGGCGTCTTCCTTTAAAATCACCTGTTTAAATGCGTTTAGCTCCGCTTCTTCTATACGGAACGTATAATGCCCGCCGCGGAATTGTCTCACCTCTGGCCGATCGAAATCTGTTGGCAGATCAAGGAGGGGGGCACCCTCTAACCGATCTTTCCAGTAATCACTCGATTCTTTCAGTGCTTCTGATGCTAGCAGGTCATTTTGCCATTCTGAAAAATCTTTATATTGCAGAGCGAGAGGCTCAAGCGTCCTGCCGTCATATAACTGCATAAAGTCATTGACCAAAATATCTTGAGAAAGACCGTCTGAAATAATGTGGTGCATGTCCAGCATGAGCACGAATTCCTCTTCTGCCAGCTTCATCACACCGACTCTCATCAATGGAGCCTCACTTAACGTAAAGGCAGTCAAAAATTGTTCAATCACTTGTTTTTGCTCTTCCTCAGATCCTTGTGTCGATCCCTTAGTGAGGTCAAATAATGTGACTGCAAATGGTACCTCTTCTTCAATCTTTTGATAAGGGACACCATTCTCTAGTACAAACGCAGTCCGCAAACTTTCGTGTCTCTTAATAAGCTGCTGAAATGCCCATTCCAACCTGCTAATATCGAGTTTCCCTTTGATTCGTCCCGCTTTAAACTCGTTGTATCCTGTGCTGTTTACATCCATTTGCTGCATGAGATACAACCGTTTTTGCGCAGACGACAAAGGATAATGCTCCTTCACTTCGGCTTTTTCAATCGCATGATAAGCAGCAGTATCTGCTTGATCGATATATGCTGCCATTAATCGTATCGTAGGTATTTGGAAAAATTGTGGCAGCGTCAGCTCTACACTAAATGCACGATGAATGATACCAATGAAAGTAATCGCCTTTAGAGAATCTCCACCCATTTCAAAGAAATGATCATCTATGCCAATTTCATCAATCTTAAAGAAAGCTTGCCAATGTTGACTTAATGCTTTCTCCAGCTCCGTTTCTGGTGCCGCATAATTCGTGGAAAGCGCTGGACGAGAATACAAATTGCCATCTTGTTCATGCTCACCGCCGCTCTCTTCCTCAAGGGATAAACGGTCTACATATCGGTGAATACGATCATGTAAAGATGTTGTTGAAATAACCATTTGTTCCACTTGATCCAGTGAAAGCAATCGTTCAAAGATCATTCTTCCTTCTTTTTCTGTAATTAACGTTTCGGTAACATCATCTCCGATTGGAAGATCAAGCTGCTTCCCTTGCTCAAATTCCCAGCCGTCAAAGCTAATGACAGACCATTGTGTTTCTGAACGTAGATTGCGTTCATACACGTACGCATCGATGAAATGATTCACAGCTGTATAAGCTGTAAAGCCGAGTCCGCCCAAGATCGGTGACAAAGATGACAGGACAAAACAGAAATCAAGGGATCGATCACCTAAGGCATCATCAAGATGAAGTACACCATTCATCTTCGCTTCAAAATGCGGCTCCGAAAAAGTGACATCTGTTTGCTCCATCACCTGGAAAGATTGGTCGCCTGTCACTCCAGCTGCATAGATCACGCCATTGATCTGTCCATATGACGCATCCACTGTGTTGATCAATTGCTGGATATCTTCCTTGTGACGAACGTCTACTTTCTGAATAAGAACGTCTGCGCCTGCCTCTTCCAGTGCCATGACCCTTTGTATTTTTTTCTTTGTTGGATCCTGATCATCATGCGTAGACAGCCATTCTTGCCACTTGCTCCTATCAGGGAGCCCAGATCTGCTCGTTAAGATCAATGTTCCCTGCGTTTGCTCGGCCAAAGTCTGGGCGATATTCAATCCAATAAACCCAAGTCCGCCAATTAAAATGTACACACCATCTTTTTTAGCCAAATGAGCATGTCCCGTTTCGGGAACTGAACCTTTCGCATACTTTTTCACATATCGTTTATTTCGTCGATAGACCGTGAGAAGCGGTCCAGACGCTCGATCTAGCTCATCGCTTATTTGCTTTAGCAATCTCTTTTCTTGAACCCCATTTTCCACTGGACGATCAATATCAAGAATGCGGTAACGTAAGTTCGGTGTTTCTTGTGAAATCACCATGGCAGGCCCTAGATGGATCGCTTTTTCAGGATAAAGTACAGGCTCACCGCCAACGGCATACGTCAATGAGGAAAGAACTGTAATCGATACCTTTTGGTCCAACACATATTTTTTCAGTGCCTGGCCGATGTAAAGCAAGGAGTAATAAGCTTCTTGCTGCGTTTGCTTCACCCATTCTTCTTCCGTTTGAGATGGCTGTCTTTCTGAAAGCCCCCATAGATGGCAAACTTTTGACACGTTGATTTCGTCATCTGCCAGATTTGATATGAGCCTTTCATAATCAGATGGCTCTTGTGACCGAATGGTATAGCTTTTTTCGTCATGCTTCGTAAATTCATTTCCTTTACGAACCATGACGGACTCGTTCCGTTTCGTCAGGAGCTCAGCCGTAACCTTCTCTCCAAAAGCAGATGGATCTGCAAACAAAAGCAAGGCTCCGTCAGACGTATCTTCTAATGGCACGCAAGGTAAAAGATCCGCTTCCCAATGAGGGGTATAGAACCATTCATCCATTTGCTGCTTTCGTCCAGACTGCTTTGGTTTGTCTTGTTTCACACGATCTGCTGCATCATACCAATAGGAGGTTTGATCAAATGCATACGTTGGCAGCGGCATTTTCCGCGGCTGACGGTTTAAATGGAACCTATCCCAATCAATAGATAATCCGTTTGTCCATAGACGTCCAATTTGACCAAGTAAAAATTCAGTATCCGTCACATCTTGTTTTGCATGCCTTAACACATGACATACATGCTGGTTCAGGCCGTTCAGCGACCGATTGACCATCACGCTTAAATCTTGTCCTGGTCCAATCTCAATTAATTGAATATTGTCCTCTTGTAAAATATTTGTGATCCCTTCAGCAAAACGAACTGTATCGGTCATATGCCTTTTCCAATAAGACATATCCTTCGCTCTCGTATCTGTCATCCAATCTCCTGACAAATTCGAAATGAATGGAATGCGAAGAGACTCGGCTTTCATATGTGTTAATTTTTCTCCGAATTGCTCAGCTGCCTCCTTCATGACATGTGAGTGGGCGGCAATGGTTCCACCTAATCGCATACACATCAATCTGTTGCTTTTCAGCTCTTGTTCAAATTCACTGATCGCCTCTTCTAGACCTGACACAATACATGATGAATCATTGACAACCGCGAGAGAAATATCTTTTGGAAGCATCGGTTTGAGCTCTGCCTCAGGTAATGGAACACTCATCATGACGCCAGCTGGTGACGACTGCATCGCATTCGCACGATAGGCGACCATGGACATTGCGTCCTTTAAGCTGAATACCCCTGATATGGCGGCTGCCGTTAATTCGCCAAAGCTATAGCCGATCATTGCATCAGGACGAACGCCCCATTCAATGAAAAGCATGGATAAGGCATATTCAATGGCAAAAATGGCTGGCTGTGCATATTGAGTACTTGCCAATTGTTCACGCGCCTTTTCTGTTTCAGCCGCTAATGGGTACAGAATACGTGCAAGACTTCGCCCCGTTGCTTCTTCATATGCTTGAAAACAAGCATCCATTTGCTTCTTAAAGTAAGGCTCTTCCCGGTACAGATCTAATCCCATATTGAGATATTGATTGCCTTGTCCAGAAAACATAAAAATAATCTTTTGTTTCTCCACATGCGAATGCATGAGCTTTCCAATGCCCTTGCCTTGCTTTTCTGTTAATACGCGCAAAGCATCTTCTCTGCTTGCCGCAACAAATGTCTGACGGAAACCAAAGGATTGTCTTCCTGTTTGCAGCGTATAAGCTGCGTCTGCCAAATTGATAGAAGGCGTGTTGTCTATTTGGCTTGCGAGTTTGGCTTTCATTCGTTCCAAGCTCGTTTTGCTCTTTGCTGAAAGAACAAGCAGCTCAGCAGAACGAAGCATTTGCTGACGGTCTCTTTGTGGCGCTTCTTCTAATATGACATGTGCATTCGTTCCACCCATTCCAAATGAGCTCACCCCAGCCCGCCGCAAATGGGAAGCTGGCTGCTTCCAGTCGGTCAGCTCAGTATTGACAAAGAAAGGACTATGATCAAATGCAATGTTTTCATTGGCTTTTTTGAAGTGAAGACTAGGTACAAATGTGTGATGCTGAAGCGAAAGCACAGCTTTGATCAAGCCAGCTGCTCCTGCCGCTGCATCCAAATGTCCAATATTGGTTTTCACAGACCCAATGCGGCAAAATTGTTTTTTCTCTGTGTCGAAAGCCTTTGTGAGCGCCTCTATTTCAATCGGATCACCAAGTGATGTGCCAGTTCCATGTGTTTCCACATATTCAATCGTATCTGGTGAAACATCTGCTTGATGCAGGGCATCCTGAATGACACGTGTCTGTCCTTCGACGCTCGGAGCATTGAAACCAACCTTTTGATCACCATCATTGTTGATGGCAGAGCCCTTAATGACTGCATAAATATGGTCGCCATCTTCTATGGCTTCACTGAGTGCTTTTAAAGCAACAAGACCAACACCATCTCCGCCAACAGTTCCATCCGCTTGATCGTCAAAGGCGCGGCAGTGGCCATCACTTGATTTCACCATGTTCTGTTGATAAACGTAGCCTGATTTCACTGGGTGCAGGATCGACACACCTCCCGCAAGAGCTACATCTGAATCACCATTCGCAATGGATTGACAGGCCAAATGCAAGGCGACCAAAGAAGTTGAACAAGCGGTTTGCAGCGTAAGCGCCGGTCCTTTCAAATTCAATTTATGGGCAATTCTTGTACTTACGGTGTACGTATCATTGAGTGAACCCACTTCAAACAGCTCTGACATACCGCTATCAAGGGAAGCGGCAAAACGCTGAATCCATTGGAAATTCGATGTGGACCCAGTAAACAACCCGACCTTACCCGTATAATCTTCTTGCACATACCCCGCATCTTCCAACGCCTTATAGGCGTACTCATGCAGAAGACGTATTTGAGGATCCATCATTTCTGCCTGACCTGGCGAATAGCCGAAGAAGGATGCATCAAATAAATCAGGTCCATCAATGACACCTTTTGCCCTCACATAATCGGAACGTTCGAAAGTTTGACGGTCAATACCGGCTTCGAGCAGTTCTTCATCGGAAAAGAAGGAAATTGATTCTTCTCCGTTCTTCAAATTTCGCCAAAATGCCTCAACATTTTTCGCACCTGGGAATTTACCAGCCATTCCAATAATGGCAATCGGCTCATTGGCTTTTCTTGTCTTTTGTTTTACAGGCTGCGGGTCTGCCGCTACTTGCTCTGAATCGCCGCTTAAATATGCGGCAAGCTCTCTAATCGTTGGGCGGCGGAACATTTCGACCATTGGAATGCTTTGATTCAATTGCTTAGCGAGCTGTTGATTGACGTGGATCAAATTGAGTGAATGCCCGCCAATGTCAAAGAATTTGTCATGGACACTTACCTCATCTAATCCGAGGACTTTTTTCCAAATGTCTTGAATAACTTTCTCCGTATCAGAAAGATTGGTAGATCCCGCCTGTTTTTTTGTTTGCTGCGCCTGTTTCAAAGCAGGTAAAGCTCGTTTATCTAGTTTGCCATTTGCAGTCAGTGGCATATCGTCCAATTGAACAAAATGAGTTGGAATCATATAATCCGGCAGTTGATCAGCCAACGCTTGTTTTATTGCCGCTTGATCAAGTATGGCTGTCGTGACAACATATGCGGCCAAACATGGTGTACCAGAAGCATCTGGCTTTACAACAACTGCTGCTGCTTTTATTCCTGGCTGTTCATTCAGCCAAAATTCTATTTCACCAGTTTCAATCCGGTAGCCTCTCAGCTTCACTTGATCATCATTTCGACCTAAAAATTGAATGAGCCCATTAGGGAGAATACGCGCTGCATCACCTGTTTTATAAATTTTTTCACCTGGCTGGAAAGGGTGGTCGACAAATCTTTCTTCGGTTAGTTCTGGGCGATTCAAATAGCCTTTTGCGACACCTTTTCCGCCAATATATAATTCACCGACGGCTCCTTCCGGCATGAGATTCATATGTCTGTCAAACAGAAGAATATCTGTATGCTGTGCAGGCTTTCCGATCGGTACATACACGTCTTGATCAAGATCCTGATCATATTGATGAATCATGCAGCCAACGACCGTTTCAGTTGGTCCATATTCATTCACAATTTCAATTGGCTGCGGGAAGGACTGCTGAATGGTTTTCGCTAAAGATGTTTCCAGCTGCTCTCCGCCTAAAATGAAACATTTCATTTGGCTGTCTGGGAAAGACAAATGCTTAATAAACTGTAAATGAGATGGTGTCAGTTTCATCACATGCACGCGATTGTCTTTTATGATGTCTTCGACAAGCAGCTGCCGGTTTTCATGGTGATAAATCATGATGGTATTTCCTGAAATGAGCGGCGTGAAAATAGAAGTAACCGTCAGGTCAAAGGACAGTGAAGTGTACAAAGCAAAATGCCTTGTTTCTCCTCGAACATATACTTGCTTCGCCCATTCAATATAGTTGGCTAAGCCAAGATGATGAATGAGTACACCTTTTGGTCTTCCGGTCGTTCCTGATGTATAAATGCAGTAGGCTGTTTGGTCTGAGGTGATGGCTTCTGCCAAGTTGTCTGATGGTCCGGTGTATAGATCCGGCTGCGTGATATCGATTTTTTCTCCATGATAGGCGTAGGTGAGCCCTTTTATTGGGTGAGTTAAGAGCCATTCCACTCCGCTGTCTTCTAATAGATATTCTATTCGTTCCTGCGGATATTCAGGATCAATCGGCACATATGCACCGCCAGCTTTTAAGATCGCTAAGCATGCTATTACCATTTCAATGGAATGCTCTGCTAAAATGCCGACACGCTGCTCCTGTTTGACCCCTTTGTTTTGTAAATAACGTGCGAGCTGGTTCACTCTCTTATTGAGTTGTTCATATGTAACCGTCGTATCGCCAAACTCAACTGCAGCTGCCGCTGGCGTTCGCTCTACTTGTGCTTCAAATAGGTCAATCACCGTTGGCTCATTGCTAGATGTTGCTCCGCCATATTGCCGGAAGACCGCCAACTGCTTTTCTTTCTCTTCTTCTGATAGCAGCTGTAGTTGAGCAGCAGTTTTGTGCGGATGAGCACAGGCATCAGACAGGAGATGAAGAAAATGCTGACACCACTTTTCGATTTGCTCAGCTGAAAAGCTGACGGGGTTATACACCAATGAAAAGTGCAGCTGATCATCAAATGCCTGGACACTAAGCGTGAGATCGAATTCTGTCTGCTCAGTCATCTCAAATCCACGAATACGAATTGGCTGATCGTTTTTCGTGAGCATTTGATCTAATGGATAGTTTTCAATGACGACGATTGAATCAAATAATGATTGCTCTGCAGTCATTCCTGCATAATTCTTTAAGGCAGATAGCGGGGTATGTTCATATTCATTTCTTACAGCGATCTCACGGCTCACTTCCTGCATCTGTTCAAGAATTGGCCGTTCCTGTTCGAATGAGACCCGCAGCGGTAATGTGTTAATGAACAGCCCAGTCATCTTTTCAATATGAGGGACATCTGCATTTCTCCCCGATACTGTTGTCCCAAACACAATATCATCTTGGTTGGCATACTTAGATAGCAAAACTCCCCACAGCGTATACATCACAGATGCCAGCGTCACGTCATATTGATTCGTGAATTTGCTCAGACTCTCGGCAATGGACGTATCCACTTGATGTTCATATTGATGAAACACTTCTGAATGTTCATATGCGCCGCTTGATTTCGGAAGCAGTTCTGCATAACTCCAGCCGTTGAAAACATTTTTCCAATAGGCGGCTTGTTCTTCAGTCTGTTGAAGGTTTTTCTGCTGCCATTTGACAAAGGATTGGTAGGATGGTCTTTGTTCCAGAAGAGGTTTGTCCCCATTCGATAAGCGCTCATATGCACTCATCCAATCGCTTAATACAATCCCAAGGCTCCAGCCGTCCAATAAAATGTGATGGAAGCTAATGAGAACCCAGCTGACTTCATCATTCACTTCACATAACGTCAGGCGAAATGGGACTTCCTGCAGATCAAAGCGTTCTTCTCGGTTCTGTGCCGTTACCTCTTCTTTCAGCACATGAAGAGGCTCCTTCGCTTGTGTCAAATCACGATAACGAATGTCTGGCTGATGCTGCTTCAGTACAATTTGTACTGGTCTTGCGAGTTCCTGCCATCTGAACAATGTTCTAAGCATTTCATGCTGTTTGGTGACATTCGTCCATGATTGTTCAAAAATGTCTCGATCTATTGGTCCGTCTATTTCGATCAGCAGTTGTTCAAAATAAGCTGTTCCGTTCGGTTCCATTAAATGATGAAACAGCAGTCCTTCTTGGATCGTAGTGATACCTAACATATTTTCAATGTTCTGTTTATCCAGCTTCTGCGGCTGTAAGGCCATGGGCTCATCTCCTTTCTCTCTAAGAATGTTTCACGAAATAATGGCGTAAACCATAGTTAGCAATAACCTGTTGCTGAATTTGCGAAGTTCCTTCAATAATTTCAAGCACCTTCGCTTCACGATATAGTCTTGAAGCTGAGTTTTCCCGGCTAAATCCACTTCCGCCATGAATTTGGACATTTGTATTTGTAATGTCAACAGCGATTTTAGAAGTGAAATATTTTGCAATGGATGTTTCTGTGATCGCATCAGGATGATTCGCTTCTCTCATTTCCCCAGCCTTTAGGCATAAAGCTCTCGCTGCATGGAGCTGGGTCACTGCATCCCCGATCATGCCTTTGATCATTTGATGCTTGTACAATTTTTCATTAAACTGTGTTCTTTTACGCGAATACGTGACAAGAGAATCAACAGCTTCTTGTGCGATGGCAAGCCCTGCCCAAGCGACACTGTATCTTCCATGGTCTAATGCAAGTGACACCACATGGTTAAATCCGCCCCCAACTGGTCCTAAGACACAGTCTTCATGCACCCGGACATGATCAAAGGTCATTTCCGCTAAATATGACGCTCGGTTGGCCATCATTCCTGTAATTCTCTCAATCTCTACACCCGGCTGATCTCGATCGACAAGGAATGCCGTGACTTGTTCACCGTCTCTTGCAATCACAATAAAGAAATCGGCAATCGCTCCAAAGGAAATCCATTTTTTCGTCCCATTTAATACATAGGATTGTCCTTCCTTTTGATAGCTTGTTTCAACATGATTGGCATCTGAACCAATATTCGGCTCTGACAAAGCAAAGGCTCCGATTTTTTCTCCTTTAGCTAATTCAACAAGCCAGCCTTGTTTTTGATCTTCTGTTCCATAACGAAGAATGGCTTCTCCTACAAGTGAATTTACTGTCAATAATGTGCGTACATTACAGCAAGCTTTTCCCACTTGTTCTGTGAACTGTCCATATGCGATCGGATCAAGCCCCAGCCCTTGATAGGAAGAAGGGATACCTGCTGCCAAGTAGCCTCGTTTCGCCATATCTCGAATCAGTGACTCTGGCAAATGTTCCGTCTCATCAAATTCATTGGCAAACGGACGGATATGTTCATCGCAATACTGGCGAATGTCTTCAACGGCATTGATCGTTTGTTCAGCTGTTTTCATGAAGAGCTGCCCCCTGTTGTTTTCTCTCAATTAAGGCGACAATGCGATTGACCGTACTAAAATGAGCAATGTCGAGGTCTTCGTTATCTAATTGGAATTGAAAGTCATGTTCGATATAGTTCACTAGTTTCATCGCAAATAGAGAATTCACAAAGCCTTGTTCAAAAATATGATCATCATTTCCAAGCTCAATTTCCTCATCAAATACCACTAGGTTTTGCTCGATATAGGCTCTTACTTGTTCGTGTAGGTTCATGATTTAATCTCCTCGCTTTTCGCTTTTTTATTGTTTGGCTGGGTCTTTCTGATTTAATTCAATATTGACATCTACGTATTCTGGGAAAGGCTGAATCATGCTTAAATCATTTTCAAACAAGATATAGCCATCCTCCCCCTTCTCAATTTCTTTGAAATTGGCAAACTTATATGTGATGTACATCATACGGTTTCGATCGGTTTGTTTAAAATCAGCGACAAGCCTCTTTCCTCGCTTTTTCGCTTCTTGCAAAATCGTTGTGAGTAAGATGGTCCCGACACCACGAGACATGACGCGGCAAGACATAAGCAGCAGTTTGACATGCCATGTGTCACCTGTTTCTTCTATTAATGAGAGTCCGATTTTTCCATAGGAACCGAATTTATCTTCAAGTTCACAGACAAGCAGCAAGTGGGAATCTGATTGACGGAAGAAATCAAGCTCTTCATAATCGTAGGTTTTCCCGCTCGCATTTAATTGATTGGTACGGACGGTCAATTCTTCAGCGCGTTGGAGGTCTTGTTCTCCTGCTTCTGATATCACGAATTTCATTTGTAAAGACGCCAAGAATTTCTCAGGCGGCCCTTCATATTTCTCTTCTTCCTGCTGCCTTTTGTCCGCTTCTAAGTACATTCTTCTGCGTCGTCTAGCATCTTCTGTGATAAAGACTGGACGCAGGCGATCATCAGTGAGTAATGACAGATAATCCACTGCATCCCAGCACGTAATCTCTGGATGAACAGCCTTCACTTCTTCCCGCTCAAATGGCTGATCATCAATAAAGAGAATGGTATCTTTATGAATATTTAGGCGCTCACTAATTCTCTCTAATGAACTAGATTTGGCATTCCAATGAATCTCTGGATAGAGAAAGAAATGTTCAATTCCGAAGGCAGAAAGCTTTTCCTTCACGGCTGCTTCATCATTCCGGCTTGCTATAGAAAGAAGGATGCCACGCTTATCTAACTCTGTTAGTACTTCCTTCATCGATGGTTTTAACGTCACTTCATCTGACTCAAGTAAAATTCCATCCCATAATGTATGATCTAAATCCCAGACAACACACTTGATTTGCTTAGCCATTGGTTATTCTCCTCTCACATGTCATATTGGAAAAAGCCCTTGCCTGATTTTTTGCCGTACTCGCCTGCATCAACCATTTTGACAAGCAGAGGACATGGGCGGAACTTCGGATCTTTGTAGCTCTCGTATAAAACAAGCAATGAATTCAAAATCGTATCAAGCCCAATTAAGTCTCCTGTCGCAAGTGGTCCCATTTTATGACCGAAACCTCCGCGGAAAATTTTATCGACATCCGCTGGCGTGGCGACTTGATCTTGCACCGCCCAAATCGCTTCATTGATTGTCAGCATCAGCACACGGTTGGAAACAAATCCAGGAAAATCATGCACCACAACTGGTGTTTTATCAAACGATTTCAAGAAACCTTTTGCCGTTTCCACTGTGTCATCAGAAGTGGCTTTTCCTCTAATCACTTCAACTAACACTTTAAGAGGAACAGGGTTCATAAAGTGCGCCCCAATGACATTCTCAGGATGATGCATAAGGGACCCTACCTTTGTGATCGAGATACAGCTTGTGTTTACAAAATAGATGGTTTCTTTCGCACAAATATCTCGCAGCTCTTCATAAATAGGTTTTTTTATCTCCCAATCTTCCGTCACATTTTCAATGACGATATGCGCATCATGTAAGCCTTCAAGTGAAGTTGACAGCTGGATTTGAGACAGAACATCCTCTAAAGACAATGAGATTTTCTTCTTTCGCACAAATTGAACCAGTTGATAGGTCTTCTTGATTTTTTCCAGCGCTTCGTTTAACTTTTCTTCTGTGACATCAACTAATGTGACTTGATAGCCATTTGCTGAAAGGTCTAATGCCATATCAGCCCCCATGACACCTGCTCCAATCACGCCTACGTGCTTCGTGTTCATTTCTCCAACACTCCAATTCGCTTTAAAATGACATTGATTTTTTCTACGACTTCATTTGTTAATGAATGAATAAAAAAGTGATCTCCATCGAATTCGAAAAACGCACAATCTTCGCTTGTATATTGATCCCAATCCTCTAAATCAAACAGCACAGAAGGCAAATCACGCGTACCATAAAAAATAGAAATTGGACAAGCAGCTGGAACGACTTCATCACACAAATAGGTCTCCAAAAGCTGAAAGTCTGCTCTTAAAATCGGCAGAAAGAAATCAAGCACTGCATGGTTATCAGCAAGTTCCTCAGGAACGCCTCCCATCGCAATGATCGCCTCTTTTAATTTGGAATCTGACAGCTGATGATAGACTTTCTTTTCTGGAATATGTGGCGGGAAGCGCCCAGAATAAAAGACATGGACAGGCTCTCTGTTTAACCTTGTTTTCATTCTTTTTTGTAATTCATATGCAAGGACGGCTCCCATGCTATGACCGAAAATGGCATAGGGCTCTCCTTCTTTTAAGGAAGATGATGCCTGGTCATAGAGATCATCTGCGACCTGCTGTAAATCGGTTAGAACAGACTCTGTCATTCTTGTCCCGTGCCCAGGGAGTTCAAGGGCATGAATTTCTATCGACCGGTCTATATAAGATTTCCACGTACTGAATACGGTACTTGCTCCACCTGCGTACGGTAAGCAAAATAATTTCACGATACGCCACACTCCCTTTTGCATTTCATTTCCAATTCCTCCAGCCAGTGTTTTTCATCATGAATGATTTGTTCTAAAGAAGCTTTGATATTGGCTTGGTACCTACTAGACATCTCACCTGAAAAAAGGAGTTTCGCTGCCTGATGCCTCGCTTTCTCCCATTCTGCTAAAATACGTTCCATCCATCCCACCAGCTCAGGTAGATCGTCTTTGATGAGATTCAGTCGATACAGCTCCACTTTCTTCGTATTGATGATCTGATTGAAAGACGCCACGAGCCTCTCAATATCATCCCATTGCGAAAACTGCTCATAAAATGTTTCAAGAGCTGTGATTCCTTTTTCTATTGCGTCTATCTGACCATGCATATTTCTCAGGAAATAAGTCGTTTTTTGATTAAATAACTCAGTCGAGAGCTTGTCTGGATCAAAGTAGAAAGCCGCATAGGAATGAAATTGATCATTCGGCTGAAAATGATCATGAAAGGTGTCATACCCTTTCTGTACATCTTTAAATGACAGCACTTGATGCTCGTAAGACAAATTATCTAAATGCCGATTCTCTAATACGTGAAAGATTTGCTGATTTTCATCGAATCCAGTGATTAAAATGGAATGACGGCTATGGGTTGTCAAATACTCTTTTCTGCCTCGCTGAACGTAAGGGTCTACCCAAACGATTACCGGGCGGTCACATGTCACATCTTGCTTGACCTTTTCAATGAGGTTGGGACAATACGCCATTTTTTCGACTTGAATGCCTTGTGCATTCATAATTTTTTCTGGATCGTGTGCCGACATCCAGTCAATCTGTAGCAAGCCATTCTCTGTAAGCACGTAGGCAAATTGATCATTTAGTAAGTATGGAGCAACTTCTTGATTATGCAGCTTCACAATTGGAAAAAAGCAATTGAAGAAACAGCTGCGATAAAACAAATCATTATATGGATGAATGCCCGAAATCTGTTTGACGGTCATCTTTTTTTCCTCTCTTTCCAGCAGGAGATGTCACCATAAATCCTTTGATGAAACCAATCGTACAAAACCAAATGAAAAACAAATAATAAGAAATCGCTAATTCAATGAGAGAGGAAGGTCCCCATACAAAAGTCATTTTCCAAGGCAGCCCATTAAAGGCTAGCTGCGCAACAATCATTGGCAGGAGCAATATCCCAATTAATAGCAGCACCCAGCCGCTACTTTTCAGCCAGACGCGCAGTGACATGTCCCTGCGAACTAAAGCGCCGTTTCTTACACGCTTTTTCCACTTGATAAAACGAACGATAGACACTATTTGCAGCAAAATGAACAGACATGTGGCACCAAGGCTCAATTGATCAATGAGCTGAAAAGGATCCATTGATGACTCTGCTTCTTCATTTGTACCTGTGATCGTTTTGGCAATTAGACGTGCCGTTTGCTCTGTGTAGCTGCTATTCATATTTGCTAACACTCCGATCGCAATCCCTTCTTTTGGCTGGATCAGAAAAAATGATGAATAGTTTGGGTTAGAGCCTGCATGAAAAAGCGAGTCCACCTGCTCATGCGCCTTTTCTATATACCAGCCGGCATTGTAATAGACATGCTTCCCTTCTTCTGGGACATTCACAGTTAAGTGATCAGGATTTTTTACAAAGCGAGACCAAGTTGAATCGGTCAATTGATATTGCAGCCAAGTCCCCACATCCTGACTATTCATCACAATATAGCCTGCAGGGGTGTTACCTCGATATTCTGGTGCTTTAAAAGCATGCGGAGCAAGGAATTGAAGTTTAAATCCTTCTGAGACAGCACCGGATTTCATCCGTTTTAGCCCAGCCTCCGTTTGGTCAAGATGATGCCTTTTAAACAGCTCTTTCATATAAGCCTCATACGATGTTCCTGTTACATTTTCAATGATGAGACCAAGGACATCATAGTTGATGGTCGCATATTCAAAGGAACTGCCTGGCTTACGATTAAGCTCGATTGATTTTAGCTGATCAACTGTTTTTTTCAATGCATCCTTCGTAGTATCAGGCTGGATCAGCGCAATAGATTGAAAGGGAATGCCGCTTGTGTGATGAATTAATTGCTCCACCGTTAAACGCTGAGGCTTTCCATTGTATGTTGGAAAAAAACCTGGAATATAGCTGCTCACCGGGTCTTTTAAATGAAGTTTTCCTTGCTTCTCTAACTCCACAATCGCAAGAGCGGTAAACGCTTTTGATGTAGATCCAATTTCAAAGAAAGTGCTGGCTGTCACTTGCTTCTTTTTCTTTCGATCCGCATATCCAAAGCCTTTTTGGTACACCACTTCGTCCTTTTTTACAACCACAACGGACATGCCTGGAATGCGTCCAAGCTCCATTTGTTGCTCTATCACTTGATCAATGGCTTTAGATGAAATCACTGCTTTTGCATGTATCCCTCCGGCAAAGCTGCTTACCCATAAGATCGCTAATAAAAATGACAGATACATAACATACTGATTTTTCCTCATGTAAATAATGAATCCATTTCTTCAAGGGACATATCCACTGTTTCAAAATCAGACGGTGTAAATTCGATTCCTTCTTTCTCTAAGCAATGCTGTACAAGACGCTCAATTTGCTGTTCTACCGCTTGCAATAGCTGCGTCATGTCTGTTTCACACAGCTGTTTTTCGCTGAAAGAAAGATGGAAAATCAGCTGACCACCCTTGATGGTAGCGACCATATCAATGACGGTTGTTAATGGATTATCCAATGACGAGTCAATCCCAGATGTAAAGTAAGACATCTCATAATCAGATGATTGTTTAAGCACTTGATCAATTTCGCCTAGATAGTTAAAACGTAATTGTGGTGCTGAATGAGGAGGAAGCTGCTGATTGATGAGTGACAACAGCCCATAGTCTGCACCCTTATTTGGCACTTCTCGTATCGTTTCTTTGACAACACGTATGTGATCTGAAAGAGATTCAGACACATGAACATTCACAGGATACATGGTGGTGAACCAGCCGAACGTTCTAGATACATCGATCTCATCCTCTACAGCATCCCTGCCATGACCTTCTAATTCCAAAGAAATCCGCTCTTGATTCGTTTGCTGATAACAGGCTTGCGTCAAGGCTGAAATTAACAGTTCATGCGGCTGCGTTTGATACGCTTGATTCGCTTGATTGAGCAATTGATTCGTGAGTTCCACTGATAATGCGTTGGTTAATTTGATTTCGTCTCTGACATATCCCTCATTTGAGGAAACTGGATACAGAGGCTGAATATTTTGCACCGCTTTTTGCCAATAGCTGACCGACTCTTTTACACCCTCTGATCCTGCATACTGATTCACCCGCTCGGCAAATGTTTGATAGGAATGGGTTTTAGACGGAAGTACTTCTGCTGTAACCTTCTCTGCATGCAATAATTGAATCAAGTCCTCCACAAGAATTTGCCAAGACATACCGTCAGCTAATAGATGATGGGCGGCAAAGATGAGATGTGATTGAGAATCAGTTTGACATAGCGCTGCCTGAATCAATGGTCCTTGATAAAGATGAGTCCGTTGCTTGACCTGATATCCTACTTCTTGTAACGCTTCTTCCACATTCTCTTCTGACAGTGCTGTGAAATCGTGTATCATCAGCGGAATCTCTTGAATGTGTTCATCATAATAGAGTGTGTTTGTTGCCTCATGTACTTTTAACCTTAGTCCGTCGTGGTGAATGACGAGCTCTTTGAGAGCTTTCTGCACAATAGTTTCATCCATCTTTTTCTTTGAATGGACAATGATAGATTGATGCCAGAAATGTTCATCTTTTAACCGCTGGGACCAGAACCATTCGATAATTGGGATCGATTTCACATCACCCATAGCTTGCTCTTGTGAGATATGTATGACAGGTTCCTGCTGAACCACTTGTGCCATTTCTCTAAAAATGGGATAAGTAAAAAGATCCTTGGTTTTTAAATAAAGTCCTTTGTCTTTTAACTTCGCAATAAATTGAATCGCCTTAATGGAATCTCCGCCAAGCTGATAAAAATGATCAGCCGGTTCGATTGTTTCATTCCCTAAGATGTCTTTTGCTGTATTTACGATGATCTCTTCAATGTCCGCTGTTTCCTTGGACCACTCAACAGCTGTTTCTTGAGACAGCAATGGATCAGGCAGTGCCGTCCGATTGATTTTTCCGTTTTGAGTGAGCGGGAGCTCGTCTAGTACAACAAAATAGGCAGGTACCATATAAGCTGGAAGCTGATCTGATAATTTCTTTCTCAGTAAAAAGGACGTCGTCTTTTTTTCTTTTAATTCAATATAGGCAGCAAGCTGTTTTTCTCCTGATTCATCGGTTAGATCAATAACAGCTGCTTTATCAACTTCTTCAAGTGCCATCAATGCAAGTTCAATTTCACCGAGCTCAATCCGGTAGCCTCGCAGCTTGATTTGATGATCAATCCGGCCAATGTAATCAATCTTTCCATCATTTGCTCGTTTGGCGATATCACCTGTTCGATACATGCGGCGGCCGTTTACAAATGGATTGGGCAGAAAGCGTGATTCCTGCAAATCAGGTCTTTGCCAATACCCTCTGCCAACCCCTGCGCCTGAAATATAGATTTCTCCCACTGTCCCAGGCAGCACAGCTTGCTGATTCTCATCTAAAAGGTAGATCTCTGTATTGGGCATTGGCACCCCAATTGACACTGATGTCCCTCCATCATCTTGATGGAATTGATGAATCATACAGCCAACGGTTGCTTCAGTTGGTCCATATTCATTAAAGATGGATATCCTTCCATCACTTGCCTCTGTGATTCTTTTTGCCAAAGCGGTCGATAATTGTTCTCCGCCCACAATCATCCGTTTCACAACTGATTGAGAAAGTGCAGCATCAGTTAACAGTGCCATATGAGCTGGTGTCAGCTTGATGACTTTTGCTTTTTGATCAAACAAAATATGTTCTAATAAAAAGCCTGGCTGATCCTCTTGACGATAGATCACCACTGTACTGCCAATGACCAATGGCGTATAAATGGATGTCACAGTTAAATCAAATGCAATGGATGAATACAAGGCAAAATGATCATCTGGTGAATCAGTATAGTGTGTTTTAGCAGACATGATATAGTTCACTAAGCTTCCGTGCTCAATCATGACTCCCTTTGGCTGTCCTGTAGAGCCAGACGTATAAATCATATATGCGACGTCTTCATCATTCCCAGTGAATGGATGTTCCGGATTATACTGATCCAGCTGATTCCACACGCTGTTGATATTGTACGTATCGCCATTAAATTGGTATGCAGATGCGTCATTTGTGAAAAACAGCTTTGCCTGGCTGTCATCCAAAATAAACTGAATGCGTTCCTCTGGATACTCAGGATCAATCGGTACATACGCGCCTCCAGCCTTTAAAATCCCCAGCAGCAGCACAATCAGTTCTGGTGAATGATTCATACATACGGCAACAAAGTCATGTCTTTGTAAGCCATGTGTTTGAAGAAAATGCGCCATTTGATTGGTTTTTCTCTCAAGTTCACCGTATGTCATGCTATGAGATCCGTCCTGAAGTGCAATCCGATCAGGAGAAGACGTTGACATGTTTGTGATCAATTCATGGATTTTTTGTTTCTGTGGAAATTGCACGCCTGTATCGTTCCATTGATATAGCTCCCGATGTTCCTCGTCTTCTGTCATGAGAAGTACGTCTTTTAACAGCTGCTTTGGCTGAGCGAGTATGTTTTCGACAAAGAGAAGCATTCTTTCGTGTAGAAAGTCGATGTCTTCATTGCTGTAATCTGAGATCTTGTAGTCATATTGAAGCTCGATTTGCCCTTTTTCATCCCATTCTTTCACAGCAACTTGTAAGCCATAGGGCTGGAAGCCATTGTAAAGCTCTATGTATTCAACTTTGTATCCTTCCATCTCCTGCACCATATTTGTGCTGTAGGAGTTGATATAGATTTGAAAAAGCTGATCATACCCTGCTTTTGCAAGCTCTAAATCTTTGACAAGTGCATCATAGGGATAACGCTGATGCAGGAAGTAAGCCTTATAGCTTTTTTGAACGTCTGTTAAACTTTCTAACAAAGATAGATGAGGATCCATCTTCATTCGGTATGGCATTGTACTCACGGTCATACCGGACGTGGCTTTTTCCTTTTGTCCGGAACGATTGAGAACTGGCGTCCCAATAATAAAATCTTTTTGCTGGTATCTTTTATGCAAGTAAATGAAAAGTCCTAAAGTAAATAAAGAGTTGATTGAACAATGATGGGTATCTATAAATTCATAGATTCGTTCTGAGAGTTGGCGATCAAGGTAATGGCTTTGCCGATGGCCTTTGATTTGGTCCGTTCCCTGTACCAAATAACTATTAGACACATCAGATAATGCTTCTTTCCAAAATTGCTGATCTTTTTTAATTCTTGGGGAGTTCCTATATTTTGATTCTTTATCAATAAATACAGAATGATTGTCTGCTTCTTGTTCGATAGAGGAGCTTTGGGTAAGAGCAGTGTAAAGCTGGCTAATTTTATCGATGATTACTTTCATCGACCATCCATCTGCTACTGTATGATGGCATTTGATGAAATAACCGGATTGTTGTTCACCGATTTTTAGTACCGCAAATTCGGCGAGAGAGGTTTCTGTTAATTGAAATGGTGTTTTGAAGGCTTTTTCGGCCCATTCTAGCATGTCTTCTTGTGTGGAAAACTCATAGGTAGGAATAGTGTGATCGGCGTTTGGGTCAACGTATTGAAGCGTTTCACCATCTTTCTCTATTAGCTTGAGACGAAGTGATTCTGTCATTATGATACAAGATGCAATGGCCTGCTTCAGTTTATAGAGCTGCAACGGCCCATTGACGAAAATGATCCCGCCAATATGATTGATCGGTGTTTCTGGATAAAATGTTTCCATGTTCATCACGCGCCGCTGCGGATGTGTTAATGGCCAATATACTAAACTACTAGTCAATTACGCCACCTCTACTTTTCATATAGTTAACATTTCTACGAACATATTAAAGCATATAATAGTATTTTTGTAAATAATTGAGATAAAATGTCTAAATTTGTTCATTTTTTAATCTAGACGCTAGGAAGGCCGACACAGTAAACAGGGCGACATTTATAAAAAAGACGACTCTTGCCCCAAAGAGATCGGTCATGGTACTCATAACGAGAATGGACATCCCGTATATAAAAGTTGATAGTGTATGTTGAGCTGATAGTATTTTGGGCAATTCAATTTCACTCAGTGTATCTTGTACATAGGTCCGAATGGAAATGCTGCGAAGCTGAAAGGCTGGCCCTAATAAAAAGACAAACAACAAACTCATCCATGCAGAATGATTCAATCCTAAACAAAGGGTTAGCACAGCAACGATCACCGAACTGTAAAAAATGTGATCAAACAAACGCTGTTCCACATGTTTTGCGAACCGCAGTACGAGCAGGCCGCCTAGAATGGTTCCGCCAAAATAGCTTGCGTTAATAAAGCCCCACCATGTTTCTGGCTGGTGTAAGACTTCTGTGACATACACAAGAATAATGGCACCAGTCCATATACTTCTACCACTCATGGATAGCATTTCTAATATCGTTAATGTTCGAATAGTAGGCTTAGCATACATGAGCTTCCATCCTGAAAAGACCCTTGTAGTAAATGATTCAGACTGTTGCTCTTGTTTAGCTGCAGCCCCAGTATCAATGATAAAGAGCATAGATAGGAGCGACAAACTGTATAAAACAAGTGTCGTCAATAGGAGAAACTGTGGTCCAAGAATGCCAATAAACAGCCCTCCTAACAGCCAGCCTAGTAAAAGGACCATTTGGTCAGAAGTTAAGATATAACTATTAGCTTTTAGTAAAAAGTTCTTTTCTACTAAACGCGGGATCATCGAATTTCGAACAGGAATCGTTCCTCCATCTATCAAAGAAAGGAAAAATACAATAATAAAAAAGAAAGGAATAGTAAAAGTTGATAATTGTAGAATATAAATGAAAATCAAGCAGCCGAAGAAAGCAATTTGACACATTTGTAAATAGATAATGAGTCTTTTTAGCTTAAATTGATACATAAAGAAAGGAATAAGTACCGCCCCAAGTGCTTGTCCAACAAACTGCGAGACAGCCACCATTGAAGCAATCAGTGTAGAATTTGTTAATTGATATGTCAGGATGGTTAAAACGAGGACATATAACGAATCCCCAAAATTAGCTAAGGATTGTCCCCCTAATAAAAAGTAAAATGATTTGTTTTTCATATTTGTCTCCATTTTCTCTTCATTATCACCCATAATAATACATTATTTTCTACACTTCTACTTTTTATAACAATATATTCTTAATTTGATACATTTTTCCTAATTTAAAAAACCGCCAAAAGGCGGTTTTTATTTAGTCATATATATGGATGGTTGGTTCTTTGTCTTCAGCATTTTTCGTGATCAAGGCTTCTTGTTGATCTGATGATGTGATGTTAATTTCGATATTGGTACTCTTATAGTAATCCATCACTTCACCTGTTAAATATTGCGTGAAGGCTACGACTTCCGTTTTTCCGTAGAACTGCATTGGAATTTCGACTTTCATTTTTTGCAGGTTCCCGTTTTTGTAAAAGCCTTTTCCTACGACACCCGTGTAATTCGGGAAGTAGTCTTCGACTTTTGTTTTGAAGCGGTCAAATCGCTCGGAATCATCTTTGTAGTTGCCTTTCGCATTATCTGAAGGGAAGAAGACATTCTCCTCTTTGATCGTATCCCAATTGCCAATATCAGCTGAGCCTGCTTTCACATCTGTTTTGGCGATAAAGTTTCCTGGCACGATAGATGATTTTGGTGCTTGCTTATAAAGGGCAATCATGACAGGCACTTTTTGCAGCCCATCCATTTGACGAATTCGTTTGATCACTTGTTCAGCAATTTTTTCGCCTTCTGACAGTAGTTTCTTTGAATTTTTCGAAGAATCGATCGTCACTTCTTGCTGCGGATCACCGATATTTTCACGGTAATAATAAACAGAGTTCAGCGCAAGTCCAATGACAACTCCGCCAAGCTGTAAGCTGTTTTTATCTTTTCGAATTAAGTAATTATGCTCTAGCATCGAAGCTAAGTAAATTGGACTATTTTCATTTTTAGACTTTGTTGAACCTGAGTTCGGGAGAGCAGGATTTAAGCCTAAATTCTTAAAGTCCTTATCTTCTTTTTCTGCCTTTTTCAGATCACTGCCTGTTTTTTTGCGCGCCAGCCAGCTGAGAACGGTGTCCTCATCTAAATGCTGTCCTTCTTGGAAAAGGTAGTCGTTTGTATTAAATGACTCTGTTGCGAGACGCATGAGTCCTGTTTCAAATTCATCGATGTCCAAACGTGTGTTGAGACGCTCTGCTGTTAATCCTCTCGCAGCTCCTTGTTTAAACGGCAGCACCATTTTGTAATAAGAGTCAGAGATATTGTACATCGGGATGATGGCAGTTTCCTTCGTTTCATCCGTTTTTTGTGTGACCTCTTCCTCATCCTTTCCCCCAAAAGGTGCACACGCTGACAATACCAGTGTGAGCATTGTCATCAGCAATAACAACTTTTTCAATAGAAAACACTCCTCTTATTTCTTTAGCTCCTCGAGCATTTTAGCTTCGTCCCAAATTTCAATATTGAGTTCTTCTGCCTTTGTCAGCTTACTTCCCGCTGCTTCTCCAGCAATGACTAAATCTGTTTTTTTACTCACACTACCTGCCAGTTTACCGCCTAATGCTTCGATCGCTTCTTTTGCATCGTTTCGCGCCATTTCTTCTAATTTCCCTGTCAGCACAATGGTTTTGCCTGCAAAATAGGAATCACTTTCTTCAACCTTCACCGGTTTTGGTCCTGTATAGGTCATATTGACCCCAAGCTCTTTTAGTTCATTTAGCAGATTGAGTATTTCTTCTTTCTCAAAGTACGTGACGACAGCATCAGCCATTTTTTCACCGATTTCATCGACTTCGAGTAATTGTTCTTTCGTCGCTTGCTTTAATTGATCGATATCGCCGAAATGCATCGCCAAGGTCTTTGCCGCTTTAGAGCCAATAAATCGGATACCGAGTCCAAATAGTAAACGCTCTAATGAGTTTTCTTTCGATTGCTCAATCGAACGCAGTAAATTATCGACAGATTTTTCGCCCATTCGCTCAAGTTGAATGAGCTCTTCTTTCGTTAATCGGTAAAGATCGGACACACGAGAGACAAGCTGTTCTTGGAAAAGCTGTGTAATGACACGCTCGCCAAGCCCATCAATGTTCATTGCATTGCGGGAAACAAAGTGAATGAGTCCCTCACGTATTTGGGCAGGACATTCTGGATTGATGCAGCGTAAAGCTACTTCGCCTTCAATTCTCACAAGCTCACTATGACACTCTGGGCATTCAGTCGGCATGTGAAACGGCTTTTCTTCTCCTGTACGCTGATCGATCAGTACGCCTGCGACTTCCGGAATAATATCGCCCGCTTTTTTCACAATCACTTGATCAAAAAGGCGAATATCCTTTTCTTTGATCAAATCTTCATTATGAAGAGAAGCACGCTGTACTGTCGTTCCTGCTACTTTGACAGGCTCAAGGATCGCCGTTGGTGTGATGACACCTGTACGCCCGACACTTAGTTCAATATCAAGCAGCTTCGTCACAACCTCTTCAGCTGGAAACTTGTACGCAACCGCCCAGCGGGGACTTTTTGCTGTAAAGCCGAGCTCTTCTTGCTGTGCTAACGAATCGACTTTGATCACAATTCCATCGATTTCATATGAAAAGTCGGCACGCTTCGTTTTCATTGTTTCAATGAGCTCAATCACTTCCTCAATCGTTTGGCACGTCCGTCTTTCTTTGTTCGTTTTAAAGCCAAGTTCGTCGAGAAGATCAAGTCCTTCGCTTTGCGATTCAACACCAATTTCATCAAGCTCCGCTATACTGTAGACGAAAATATCAAGGTTTCGTTTCGCCGCAATTTTTGTATCAAGCTGACGAAGTGAGCCTGCCGCCGCATTACGCGGGTTTGCAAACGGCTCTTCTTCGTTTTGTAATCTTTTTTCGTTTAATGCTTCAAAAGAAGGTTTTGGCATAAATGCCTCGCCTCTCACTTCAATTGACAAAGGCCGTTTGATTTTGAGCGGGATGGAACGAATGGTTTTGAGGTTTTCAGTAATATCCTCACCCGTTGTCCCATCTCCACGTGTGGCACCTCGGACAAACACGCCATTTTCATAACGGAGAGAAACAGCGAGTCCGTCAATTTTCAGCTCGACATTGTATGAGATATCGTCACCGACTGCTTGACGAACCCGGCGGTCAAAATCAAGAAGGTCCTGTTCATTAAACGCATTCCCAAGGCTGAGCATCGGTGTGCCGTGACGCACTTTTTGGAAGGCGTCTAACACAGCGCCTCCTACTCTTTGCGAGGGAGAGTCCGCTGCTTTTAAATCAGGGTGCTCTTCCTCTAAAGAGATCAGCTCACGCATCCGCGCATCATACTCAGCGTCAGGAACACTTGGACGATCAAGTGTATGATATTCGTAGTTGTATTGGTTTAAAATCTCGTGCAGTTCCTCGATCCGGCATTTCGCTGCTTCTTTATCCATCTGCTTCTTCCTTTCAATTCATCCGTTTTATAAGTCCTATTGGTTTATTGCTTCTCAATTGGCGCAAATGCTGCGAGAAGACGCTTAATGCCTGTAGGGCTTGGGAAGGCAATATCAAGCTCTGTGCTGTCTCCACTGCCTTTTACACTGACAACCGTTCCAACGCCCCATTTTTTATGAGCCGCTTTATCGCCCACAGCCCAGCCAATACTTCCGCCGCCTGTGTTTTGAATGGTTTGAGTTTGCGGACGTGAGACAGGTCCCCGTCTTTGCGGTCTTTCTCTTGTTTGGCCAAATGGTGTTTTTGTTTCTTTTTTCTCATTTAGGTTGTCCAATAAATCGGCTGGTATTTCTCGAATGAATCTTGATTCAAGGTTCATGTTTGTCCGGCCGAAGAGTGTTCTCATCTTGGCACTTGATAAATAGAGCTCTTCTTCCGCCCGTGTGATGCCTACATAAGCAAGGCGGCGCTCTTCTTCCATCTCTGCATCTTCCATTAATGAACGGCTGTGCGGGAAGACACCTTCCTCCATGCCCATTAAGAAGACAACAGGGAATTCTAGACCTTTTGCGGCGTGAAGCGTCATTAAAATGACCGCATCCTGATCTTCTTCCTCATTTTCATCCAGCTTATCGATATCTGCGACAAGGGCTAGATCTGTCAGGAAGGTCACAAGGGACTTGTCTTCATTTTGTTCTTCAAAGTTCTTAGTCACAGAGAGAAACTCGTCAATATTTTCTAGACGGCTTTGTGCTTCAATTGTTTTTTCTACCTTCAGTGCTTCACGATAGCCTGTTTTCTCTAGGATTTCTTCTGTTAATTCTGTGACAGATAAATAATCCTGCATATTTGTCATTTGATCAATGAGCTGTTTAAATTCATCAAGCGCATTGGCTGCCCTTGCACTGAGTCCAATGAAATCTACCTGAGCAAGTGCTTCAAACATAGACAGGTCATTCATCTCCGCATATGCCGCAATTTTATCAACAGATGTAGCACCGATTCCGCGCTTTGGTACGTTCACAATTCGTGCAAAGCTAATGTCATCATCTGGGTTAGCTACTAGGCGTAAGTACGCCAAAATGTCCTTGATCTCTTTTCTATCATAGAACTTCGTGCCGCCGACAATGTTGTATTGAATGTTTGACTTCAATAATGTTTCCTCTATGACACGAGACTGCGCATTGGTCCGATAAAGAATCGCAAAATCGGATAATTTACGCTTGCCGCTCTGATGCAGCTGATGAATCTTTCCAGCAACAAATTGTCCTTCACCGAATTCATTATCTGCACGGTAATAGGCAATCTTCGCTCCTTCATCATTTTCTGTCCAAAGATTTTTCGGCTTACGGTTTGAATTGTTTTGAATCACCGTGTTTGCGGCATTCAGAATACGTTTAGTTGATCTGTAATTTTGCTCAAGCAAAATCACTTCACTGGACGGATAATCTTTTTCAAAGGAGAGAATGTTTGTAATATCCGCTCCACGCCAGCGATAGATGGACTGATCTGAGTCACCGACCACACATATATTTTGAAAACGTTGAGCGAGCAGTTTCACAAGCATGTACTGCGCTCTGTTCGTATCCTGATACTCATCGACATGAATGTATTGAAATTTTCGCTGATAGTGTTCCAATACTTCAGGGATGCGCTCAAACAGACGAATCGTCATCATAATAAGATCATCAAAATCGAGTGATTGGTTCTTGAGTAATCGTTTTTGGTAATCTGTATAGACGTCGCTGACCACTTGATCATAGAAATCACCGGCTGTTTTGGCGTATTCCTCTGCGTCAATGAGTTCGTTTTTTGCACTGCTGATTGAACCTAAAATGCTGCGTGGATCAAACTTTTTAGGATCGATATTTCGTTCTTTTAAAATGTTTTTAATGACTGAAAGCTGATCAGACGTGTCTAATATAGAAAAGTTGCGATTTACCCCAATACGGTCAATATCGCGTCGTAAAATGCGCACACACATGCTGTGGAACGTAGAGATCCAAATGTCATCCGCACCAGGCCCTAAAATGGCTTGTACACGCTCACGCATTTCACGTGCTGCTTTATTTGTAAACGTAATCGCTAAAATGTTCCACGGAGCCACATGCTTTTCTGCCATTAAGTAAGCAATTCGATGTGTGAGCACCCGTGTCTTTCCGCTCCCTGCTCCTGCCATCAAGAGTAGCGGACCGTCTGTTGCTTTGACCGCTTCTTTCTGCGCGTCATTCAGCCCTTCTAATAGATGATTCGATATTTCATTCATTCCATTCACCGCCAATCCGAACTTATGTTCTATTTTAACCCGTTTCGTCTTGTTTGACTATGATGATTTTTTGACTGCGCTCACTGTCTTTAATGCTTCTTTGAAATTGTCATAAATGACGTTTCCTACAACAACCACGTCCGCATGCTGCGCAAATTCTTCTGCCTGTTTTTCGTTTTCAATGCCTCCGCCATAAAAAAGAACCGTATCAGAAAGCACTGCTTTCGTTTCTTTCACAAGCTCTATATCTCCAAGCGTTCCGCTGTATTCTAGATAAAAAATGGGCAGCTTCATCAAATGCTCTGCCACTCTTGCATATGCTCTTACGTCATCGATGTCCAGCGCTGTATTTGCTTCTGTGAGCTTGGCCGCTTTACATTCTTCATTTAAAATAACATAGCCTTCAGGCACGATCTCTTCCATTGACATCAAATCACCGAATTCCTTCATCGCGTCCTTGTGAAGCCCAACAATCCAATCAGGGTGAGAGCTGTTTAAGACGGTCGGGATGAAATACAGATCGAAGCCCGGCACAATCATTTCATGTGTTGAGATTTCAAGCACACATGGCACAAGAAACCGGCGGACCTTTGACATCAACTGGAGCACGTTGTCCTCTGTCACATTGTCACTGCCGCCAATCAATATAGCATCCGTACCAGATTCACAAATCGCCTCTAGCTGCTCATCGGATATTTCTTTATTTGGATCGAGTTTAAAGACGTGCTTCCACTCGGTAACATCATACATGAAAAATGTTCCTCCATTCGTTTCATTCCATTTAAATATTATAACAAAATCAGTGACCGCAAAAAATGGGTAACCTCCTTCAGCTAAAAGTTTCATTCTTTTGAAAATGGTGTTCGTGACTTTAGGATAGAATGCTGAAAACATCTAGGAGCTGAGAGGGCTGATCTTTGACCGTTCACTGATAGGAGAGCTTTGTATCACCACATGTTATTATACAATAAAGGGACATTTTACTATTGTTCAAAAAACCATACATAAAGCAGGTGACCCACTTGAAAAGAACCATCACATATGATCAAACGATCGACATCGGATACATCTATCTCCTGCCTGTGGGAATCGGGACAATCAAAGAAACCATTGAATTAGATGTGAATGAATGTGTAAACGCAGATATCGACAAAGAGGGCCGAGTAGCTGGTCTGGAGCTATTCGCAGAAGAAGCCGAGGTTTTGAAGCATGCACCTGTTTATGAGGATGAGCTTTCGTTACGTTTTACAGATCAGGACGTTCTCTCAACCTTTCATTTATCAGGCATTGAATTTCATTTCACGACGCCTGATCACAAAGGGCTGATCGGTTTTACGATTGTCGATCCTCTTCGATATAACATCAAAAGAAAGACAAGAAAAAACCGTTTTGAATGGTCAAAACGGTTTTTCCAAACTATTGTCTCACTTCATTGAAATAATGGACGGATGTCATGGCCCCTTCATCGACCATTTTGTTGTCTTGAATATCTAATGGATCAGGGTGTCCAGCTTTTTCAGGAATTTTTTCATCTGAGCGGAACATGCTTGCCCATTTTTTGAGATGCTGTTTGTTTTTTACTGCTAATAACACTGCACCACCAACCCCTAATCCTGCAAGTACATACGCATTCGGACGCTTATTCATGTATGTTCCCTCCCCTTATGATCTTATTTGTAAGTTACCCCGCCTTTTCATTTCTAAACGTTACAATCCGTTGAAGTGGTTTCTCTTTAGATGAAAAGTGGAATAACAACAGCAATGATAGAGAAAAGAGGGGATCTTCATGACAACAACTTTCATTGTCATTGGCGCACTATTAGTAATTTGTTTCATCATACCAATCATTTTATTCATCTGGATTTGGGTGCGAGATGAAAAACAGGAAGAGCATTCTGTCCTGCGAAATTATCCGGTCATTGGAAAGCTGCGGTTTATTTTTGAAAAAATAGGACCTGAGCTTCGCCAATATCTGTTTTTGAATGATCGGGAGGAACTTCCTTTCTCAAGAAGAGAATACGAGCAAGCTGTCATGTCTGGGAAGTACAAAAGCCGGACGATGGGCTTTGGATCAAAACGTGATTTTGACAAGCCTGGTTACTACATTCGCAACGTCCTATTTCCAAAGCAGCGAGATGAGTTACGCATCGATCAAACTGAAAAAATCCAAACAAAAGTGTACCAGATTGATCAAGACAATTTACTGCGAAGAAGTGAACATACCAAAGAGGTTGAAGCAAAACCTTACTATCTCCATCAAGACGATGTCCAAGTGATTGGTGAGCACACATGTCAAAAGCCTTTCCGTGTAAAAGGCCTGATTGGACAGTCTGCCATGAGCTACGGATCTTTAGGCGACAGGGCCATTACAGCACTATCCTCTGGATTAAAGATGGCCGGCGGTACGTGGATGAACACAGGTGAAGGCGGGCTTTCTCCCTATCACCTCAAAGGCGGAGCCGATATCATATGCCAAATTGGGCCCGGTCTATTTGGCGTGAGAACAGAGGATGGCGCTTTTTCCTTTGAAGAATTTAAGAAAAAAAGCGAGCATGAGGAAGTCAAAGCCTTTGAGCTGAAACTGGCACAAGGAGCTAAAACACGCGGCGGTCATATTGACGGCAAAAAAGTCACTGAAGAAATTGCGAATATCCGTCAATTGCCGCCCCACCAATCCATTGACAGCCCAAACCGATTTGAGATGTTCCACTCCATTCCGGATATGTTTGATTTCATTGAACAGCTGAGAAGTATAGGCGGAAAGCCTGTCGGCATCAAGCTTGTGGTCGGACATAAAGAAAACATTGAAGAGCTTGCGGCGTACATGAAAAAAAGCGGAAAGCATCCTGATTTCATTACAGTGGATGGCGGAGAAGGCGGCACTGGTGCATCCTTTCATGAATTGGCAGATGCCGCAGGGCTGCCGATTTTCACGGCACTCCCAATGGTTCATCAAATATTGAAGGAATACGGTGTCAGAGATCAAGTAAAACTCTTTGCTTCTGGCAAACTTCTCTCACCTGATAAAATTGCAATTGCCCTTTCCATGGGTGCTGACTTTGTCAATATCGCACGAGGACTCATGTTTTCAGTCGGATGCATTCGCGCCCAAGTGTGCCACACGAATAAATGCCCAGTCGGGGTCGCCACAACTGATCCAAAGCTGCAAAAGGGTTTATCAATTGAAGAAAAGAAATACCGAGTTTGCAATTATATCCTTTCTCTAAGAGAAGGCTTGTTTAACTTATCCGCAGCCGCTGGAATTGAATCTCCCATTCATTTTAATGAGAAACATATTGTCTATAGACAAGAGGATGGTCAGACAAGTGAAGTGCCTATCTTTACAGGAACACAGCCATCCGTATAGTTTGAGAAAGGTGCGTTTTTGCACCTTTTTTTCAATTGACATTTTGGCTCAATCGCGTATAAAGAACTTAGACAAATGACCAGGAATTGGAGAGTTGGAGGATGCGTGAGAAAAAGGTTCGCGGGATGAAACGGAAGACGAATGAGATGGTGACAAGAATTGAGGAAAGTACACGAGAGTTCCCGGCAGATATTGAACCCGGCAGATATTGAACAAGGTTATTGGCATCTGCCTCTACCGGTTGCTTATGATTTTATTTGTACAAGCAAAACACCTCAAAAAATCAAGCGATTGTCCTTCCAGACACTGATAAATAGAGCTGAACATCTCATTGATTTGAAGCCAATTGATGGAGAAGTATATCGTGTCGTGGTTGCAATAGATGCCACTGAATTATGGGGTTCACAAATCATTGTGTTTAAAGGAGATTCCTATTTTAAAGACTTTTTCAATAGACATGATGATCAGAGTTGGCTGCCTCTTTCCGGTGCGAGAAACATTCAAAGGGAATGGGGTTTATCTGTGCCAAAGGATAGGCAAATCATAGGTTTTAAAGACATCATCGCTGACGAAGATGGCATCTCTTACGAAGGCGAAAGATGGTTTATCGGCGAGCTAAAATAAAAAACAGGACCCGCTTCACTCAGCCAGTCCTTGCTTGTCTTTTCAGCGCTCTTCATAAAAAAAACTGTAAACAACTCTATTCTTGTTGAAAAGGATTGTTTACAGTGAAAGCTGCTTTATTTTGTTTCGTCATTTGTCTGCTGTTCTGCTACGCGGTCAAGTGCCATCGTATAGGCATCATTTCCATAGTTCAAGCAGCGTTTGACACGTGAGATGGTTGCAGTGCTCGCACCTGTCTCCGTCTCAATTTTATGATACGTGTTCCCCTCGCGAAGCATACGCGCTACTTCAAGACGCTGTGATAAAGATTGGATTTCATTGATGGTACACAAATCATCAAAGAATCGATAGCATTCTTCCAGGTCTTTAAGGGATAAGATGGAGTTGAATAACTGATCTAAGCTTTTGCCCCTTAATTTATCAATTTGCATCTTTATACATCTTCTCCTTTACTATTGGCACCGCTTCGCACGACAATCTGCGGAGAAAGCGGTATCTTTCCTGACTAATTTTTTTCAACCTCAGCAATGAGCTTTGAACGAATCATGACAGGTTTGGTTATACGCTGGAAATGCCGTCAGTTCTTTCGTAAGCCGAAGCTTCTTTATCGTATACAAATTCGACAAGTTCTGTCATTTTCCTTGTTCGACAATCTGACAAACTTGTTTGCTTCCGATATCAAGATCACTTCTGCTTAATTAGGTCTGCCCTAAAAATACAGGCTGTGCGGAAAGCTCGGCGAGACCAACATGCGCCCCGCCTTGCTCATCAATTATTCAAAATATGTTGGTCGGCCAGCGTAACCGACAGATTCATTTTTCAATCAGGGCATTTCACTCGTCATGTCAAAGCCCTCTGCTTCAACAACTCCACATAAGCATTTTCACTTACATGTCAGTGAAGAGATCCACTGCTCACGTCTGACCTATAACAGCTGTCAGAAATGTGGCAAAGATGATACAGCTCCACTCTGTTATATTTTAACGCATTATAGACGGAAAGAGTACAGTTTTTTTCATGACATCAAATATTCCTCTTGGTGTCACTCGAATATACGGCAAATGTGTACTTTGGAAAAAGACAAGTGTATCAATTGGGCAATCAAACGGATAGCCTCGCTCAATGAGCAGCTCGCGTAAGGTTTGTATCTGCTGAAGAACAGTCTCAAACGGTTCAGCAGATGCACAGCCTGATAATTGCAGCGGAATTTCGTGCAAAATTTTCCCGTTCTCTGTGAGGACGATCCCCCCGCCGATTTCTTTCATTCGCTTATGTGCCAGCATCATATCTTCTTTATTTTTCCCGATCACCAAAATGTCACCCGTGAGCGAAAATGAGCTGACAAACCCTTGCACTTTGTTTGCAAACCCTTTGAGCATCGTATTCACACGCCACTCGCCTTTTCGGTCAATCAGGCTAAAGAAACTTTGATCATGATCACATGACAGCTGATTCACAGAGTTATCAATCTCCACTGTATAAGGCTCCATGATGACTGCATTTCTCATTTTGACACCTAGCGGCATGGAAAATTGCAAATCACTCGACGTTAGATCGTAGCCTAGATCTAATGGAACAAGCCCGCCATTTTCCCATTTTGTTTCATGAAATTGATGCTGGTTCTCGCCATCTAATTTGAGGATAACCCCTTTAGATATGACCGTTTCAGGATTTGGATTCATTGGGTCATCTAACACATTCAAAGAAGCCAATCGGCCAGGACCGACAACACCTAATAGGTCATCAATTTGATAGTATTTCGCAATGTTAAAGGTCGCCATATTGTATGCATCGATGATAGGCACGCCTTCTTCAAGGGCAATTGAAATCAAACGATTAATCATGCCCTCCTCATAAAAATGAGGCGCTGCTCCATCTGTTGTATAGAAAAAGTGATCATAGTGTCTAAAATCACGCTCGTGCAGCTCTCTTAAAATGTTCACTAAATCTGGGCGGATGGAAGAATGACGAAGTGAGACATGGTAGCCAAGGGACAAGCGTTTTAGCACATCGTCTGCATTCATCGCTTCATGATCGCTGTCCGCGCCAAACAGCTTCATTTTTGTTAGCGTTTTCTCAGAAGCTCCGGGGAAATGCCCTTCAATTCGTTTCCGCTGCTTCTTCGTTTCTTGCATGCAATATAAAATGAGATCATCACCGTCCATCAATCTTGGCCAGCTTGTTAATTCGCCGCCTTGAAGAACGTCAGGATGATCAATCCATTCCTTGCGATAGTTGATAGGAAGCATCTCATCTTCATATCTGACCTCGGTTTGAAGATCATATCTAGACCACCAGAAATACTGAAATGGCTGCTGTTTTAATTCACATAGAGTGGAAAGCGCTTTCTTTTCATTGCTCTGCAAAAGAAGAAATAAGTTATCACTGACCATTGTTGTTGTGCCAAATTGAGACACATATTCTGCAAGTGATTGGGGATTATAAATATGGAACGGATGCGCGTGAGGCTCTATATACCCAGGCACAATGTATTTCCCTTCACAATCAATCACACGTTTAGCTGATTTATTTTGAGGAAGCTCTGCTCCGACATAAACAATTCGATCATCATGTATCCAAATATTTGCCTTCACCCATTGTTTTAAAAACGGGTTTAGCACGAGTCCATTCGTTAAAAGGAGTGTTGGAACTATTTTTGAGTCGACTACATCGATTTGTGTGCGGATGTCATTGTTTCTCCAATTAAAAGTACGTTCGGACATTCACATACTCTCCTTCATTTGTATTAGCCCTATCGTAACATAACGAACCACGTTACGCATTAATGAAACGTTACAATTTCTTGAAATCACACTTAAAATATTTAAAAAAGGAGATTTACCTTCAATGAAACCTAATCTCGGCTTAATGGAAGCGCTCATTCGAATTGCCTGTGGAATGACAATATGTACTGTGGCTGGTTCTTTATATGCTAGAAAACCATGGAGTAACATGCTGCTTTTCAGCATCATGTGCGGCGGGATGAAACTGGCATCTGGTATTCTTCGCTTTTGCCCAGTGACGTATATGTGTGAGCAGCAGGACACACATAAAGAGAAGGCTGATTGAAACAGCCTTCTTTTTTGTGATCGTTTTTATATCACTCCGCTGCTTCACACCATTCCACCATCGTACCTGCGATAATTTCTGCGGCTTCAATAACATGCTCAATGTCGATGGATTCATTCGGAAAATGGGCAAGCTCCGTTGTTCCAGGTCCAAATACGATGATCGGGATACCTGCCGCCTGTGACAGTAATCCGCCGTCTGTTCCCCAAGGAGCGGCTTCGATCTTTGGCGGCTCCTTCTTGACCGCTTCATATTGTTCCTTCAATAGATCTAAAAGTGGATGGTCCGTATCAATTGAGCCTGGAAGCCATCTTGCACCAAACCATTCGACCTCGACAGGATGCTCTTTGAACCATTCATCCTTTTCCCCAAGTCCCATCATCCAATTTTCTAATTCCTTCTCTGCCTGCTCAACCGTCTCCCCTGGCATCACACCAAGTCTGCCCTCCATTGTGACCAGATCTGCTACAGAGGACGGCCAGTCACCGCCTTGAATTTTCCCTATGTTGATAGGGATTGGAATCGGGATATGCTGAAATAACGGCTCGGTGATGCGTTGATTTCGTTCTTCTTCAAGTGCTGCTATATGCGAAAGAACGATCATACTTTTTTCAATAGCGGAAACGCCGTGATATCTTGTTCCTCCATGAGCTGCCCTTCCTTTAATATGCAGTCTGAACCACTTAGATCCCTGCTGAATCGGAAAGATTTTCATATGACTTGGTTCTGGAATGATGGCCGCATCTGCTGTATATCCTCTCAGTATGGCTGCAAGGGTGCCTGCACCGCCGCTCTCTTCTTCGACGACACTATGAAACACGACATCTCCTTTCAGCGGAATCTGGAGCGCATGCAGTGCCTCTAGTGCAAAGAGTAAAGAAACGTTTCCGCCTTTCATATCTGTTGCCCCGCGTCCATAAAGTCTCCCGTTTATGATATGCCCGCTGTAGGGTGGATATGTCCATTGTTTCGTATCTCCTGCTGGCACAACATCGACGTGCCCATTTAATAAAATGGATTGACCGCCCCCTTTTCCCTTCAATCGTCCGGCGACATTGGGACTTCCTTTAAAGGAACGCCTCGGGGAATAGAAATACGGATGTTCGAGCAGGTCTTCTCCGCCAATGTCCCATACATCTACATCAAAACCAATGGCGGACAGCTTATTTGCTACGATTTGCTGCACACCTTGTTCATTTCCTTGGGTGCTCTCACATTGCACCATTTGCTGAAGAAGCGCAATCGCTTCATCTTGGTGCTCTCTCATCCAGCTTCTGATACGTGTGATTGGCTGCAAGTCATTCATCCTTTCTACACAACAGATTTGACATCAGGCGCTAAAATTAAAGGTGCCTCTGTCGCCCTTATGACATCTTCCGGCTGATACGGCGGCATGACTTCACGTAAAATGAGCAGCTGCGATTTGACCTCAATGACTGCCATATCCGTAATGATCAGATCCACACAAGACTTAGCAGTTAAAGGAAGTGTACAGGCAGATTTCACCTTTGACTCACCGTGTTTATCAAGGTGGCTCATCACTACCACAACCTTTTTCGCCTTCTGCGCAAGCTCAATCGCTCCGCCCATCCCAGGTACTCGTTTACCTGGCACAATCCAATTTGCAAGATCGCCCTGACTGCTTACTTCAAGTGCACCTAAAATGGTCATATCCAGCATGCCTTTTCGAATGATGCCAAAAGCAGTCGTGCTGTCCATGAATGAGCCGCCTTTTGTTAACGTAATAGGAAAGCCGCCGGCATTGCACAAATTAGGATCTTCTTCCCCTTGTACTGGTGAGGCGCCTGCCCCCATAATGCCGTTTTCAGCATGCAGCCATACGTTGTAATGCGCTGGAATGTAATCAGCCGCAAGGGTTGGGATGCCGATCCCAAGATTGACGATCATGCCATCTTCAATTTCCTGCGCCGCCCGTCTGGCTATGCGGTGTCTTAAATCGATGTCTCCCATGCCCATGTCCAGTTCACTCCTTTTGATTGCACGATCTGGTTCACAAATACGCCTGGTGTCACGATTTCCTCTGGATGAAGACTGCCTACAGGCACAATCTCTTCCACTTCCGCAATGGTCCAGTCTCCTGCCATTGCCACAATCGGGTTTGTATTCCGTGCACTTTTATCAAATATCAGATTTCCTGCTTCGTCTGCTTTGAGGGCATTCACAATGGCAATATCCGCTGTCAGCGCAGGCTCAAGGATATAGGTCTTTCCGTTTAACGGCACGAGCTGCTTCTCATCGAGATTGAGGCTATCCATGCCGACATCTGTCACAATGCCTGCCAAGCCCATCCCGCCTGCTCGTATTTTTTCTGCTAGAATGCCCTGCGGGTAAAAATGAACGTCTAGTGTACCTGCCTGCATTTTCTGTCCGGCTATTGGATTTGAGCCAATATGAGAAGCAATGATCTTCTTGACTCTTCCTTCTGTGATCAGCCGGCCAACACCTATTTGCGGGAAGCCTGCATCGTTTCCGATCAATGTCAGGTCTTTGATATTGGCTTCTAAAATGGCCTCGATCAATGATGGCGGCGACCCTACGCCGCCAAACCCGCCAAACATGATGGTCATTCCGTCCCTAAAATGCGTGATCACTTCATCTACGTTCACTGTTTTGTTCATCATCTTTCCTCCCTACATCGCAGATGGGAAAAACCCCCTGTTAATGACTTCTTGTTCGACCTGCGTGATTGTCTGCTCAAATAATTGAATGAGTTCATCCATCTCCTGCTGCGTGATAGAAAGCGGTGGTGCAATCATGATCGCTGCACCTCCTACTCCATCCTCGCCAGCGCTTGCTGGGTATACGAGCAAGCCGTTTTGCTTGGCTGTCTCAACGACTAAATGCGTCATTTGAGCATGGGCAGGAAATGGGGTTTTCGATAAGCGGTCTGCGACAAACTCGATGCCAATGAGCAGTCCCTTTCCTCTCACATCTCCTATGATGAAATGGTTTGTTTGTAAATCCTTTAATGCATTCATTAAATAGCGGCCAGACATATCCGCTCGTTCAGGAAGCTGATGTTTTTTCATATATCGAATAACAGCCAGTGAGACGGCTGCTGAAAGTGGATTGCCGCTATAGGTATGACCTGCCATCACAGATCCGGAACCGCTCAGAATCGGCGCGATGACATGATCTGCTGAGACGGCTGCCGCAATCGGCGAATAGCCAGCACTCATCCCTTTGCCGAGAACCATAATATCTGGAACAACTCCCCAATGCTCCATCGCAAACATTTTCCCAGTTCGTCCAAAGCCTGTCATGACTTCGTCTGCAATCATTAAAATATCGTTTTCCTCACAGACACGTTTCATGGCTTCAAAATATCCGTCTGGCGGTACTAGCGCCGCTCCCGATGCTCCGACAATCGGCTCTGCAATAAAAGCGGCAATCCTCTCTTTTCCTATACGCTGAATGACGGTATTAAATTCCTGGACATACCATTCAACCTGCTTGCCCTCTTCCTTCGGCAGCCATGAACGATAGCTATATGGCGGAGACAGCACTGGATTCTTTTCGAGCAATGGTTCAAAGCGCTCTCTCCTTGCAATATGTCCTGACATCGACAGTGCACCGAGGGTGATGCCGTGATAACTCATCCATCGTGAGATAATGTGATTCTTCTCAGCCTTTCCCTGCTCCTGCCAATGCTGAATAGCAATTTTCATAGCCGTTTCCGTTGCCTCTGAACCACTTCCGACAAAAAAAGACCAGTTCAGGTTACCTGGACAAAGCGTACTCAATTCATAAGCAAGTTCTTCTGCTGGTTCATTTGTGAATTGTGATCTGTACGTAAAGCTCACTTTTTCCGCTTGCTCGGTCATGGCATCAATGATTTCACGTATGCCATGTCCAATACTTGCCGTGACAGCCCCCGATGAGCCATCTATATATTTTTTTCCATCCCGATCATATAAATATATTCCCTCTCCTTTCACAGCCACAGGATAATGCTGATTCAATATCGGTTTGATTAAGTAATCCCGAGTCTCCACTTTGCCATTCCTCCCTCTCTCGTCAGCAGCTGCCTCTTTCTTTTTCATGAATCGCAAGAAAATTTTGTATACTTGTTATAAGATTAGCTTAATCAAGAGGGCAGTCATCCTCCATTCGCCACATGCCCGAATTTCAGACGCATTTTTTATACATCGTGTATAAGAGTGTTCAAAAGGAGGTCATGAGCCTATGGCGATTCTCGTCAAAGATGCACTTTCGCTCGATATCATGAAAGGAACAAAGCTGCTTGCTGGAGAAAATGGACTGGACCGACTCATTGAGTGGGTGACCATCGTTGAAATTATCGAAGACACGTCGAGGCTTTCCGATGGGGAATTGCTCGTCACAACCGGATTCGGACTCGCGGACAATCAAGAAAGAAGCGACCGGCTTGAGGAATTGATTCAATCTCAAAGGCTATCAGCCATCGCTATTTATAAAGGTGTGTACTTAAGTGACATTCCAGCTTCACTCATTCAAGCGGCGAAAAACAGCGGCATTCCGCTCATTGAGATTCCGCCGCACATCAACTTCTCAGATATTACAAAAGCCGTCTTAGAACAAATCGTGAGTAGTCAGCTTCATCAGCTTAAATATTCATCCGCGATTCATCAAAGACTGACCCAATTAAATGTAAGGAATAAAAATGTAACGCAAATTACAGAGGAACTGGCACATCTCACTGCAGCGAACATTGTCGTTCTTGATGTCTTTTTACATCAAACAGCGGCTCATCTCATCAAAGATGAAGTGACATACTCTCCTGCTTTTGGCTTTCTGACAGATCATGAACCAATTGATACCATGCCCCTTCTCAAGCAGGCAGAGGAGAAAGGGCGGCTTGTCTATGACACGTACGGAGCGTTCGTCCTCGCCGCATGTCCGGTGATTGCGATGGGTGATATTTTTGGGTTTATTGTGTCTTTAAAGAAAAAGGATACGTGGCATCATCTCGACGCGATTGCCATCGAGCATGCCGGTGCGGTGTATGCGATTGAATGGTTGAAGCAAAAAGCCATTCAAGATACAGAAAACCAAATGCAGGGACATTTGTTAGATGATATTTTGCAGCAGCAATATACAGAAGAAAGCTATGTGGTCGAACAAGCAACAAAGCTGCAATATGATATGAGCGATGAGCAGGTGGTGATCTATTTTCAATTCCAGCATCAGCACACACAGCTCGATCACCAAATGATGCAGCGTCTATCGCAATTACTCACGTCGATCTTTGAACGCAGACATATTCCTTTTTTGCTAAAGACAAGGCTCGATTCCATTTTTGTCCTAACACCAGCAGGAAAAAAAGCGTTTCAAGAAGCGGAGTGGTATCGCGCAGCAGAGGAATGCCGGAGCACTTGGTCTTATTTTTTCCCCGTCCATCCGATTGTCATTGGTATCGGGAGAGCCTATGACCAGATCAGTCTCTTTGCAAAAAGCGCGAAGGAAGCGCAGTATGCAGCTAGGCTTCTTCCGCTTTTAAAAACAGACGAGAGCATCATTCATTATCAAAAGCTCGGCTTATATGGGATGCTTCTTGAAATGAATGAAGCGGGTATGAATTTGCATGATTTTTACGTGGAGCTGTTAAGTCCGTTGCTATATACGAAAAAACAAGGGGCTGACCTGATTCATACACTCGAAGTGTATTTGGCGCACAATGAAAATATTCAAAAATCTGCGGGAGAATTATTTATTCATAGACATACGTTAAGCTATCGGCTGAAACAAATTGAAACGAGAACAGGCTGCAGCCTCAAATCCACTGATGATCGGATGAAGCTGCAGCTTAGTATCATGGCTTACCGCCTATCTGGTCTGCTTGATCAGATGAGAACCATTTCATGATTCATTTGGCGTTTTGACCCATAGATTCATATCTTCAATTTTGTCAAAAATATAGCAGTTGTTTTGAAAGCGACCGGTGTACGTATATCCGAGCTGATAAAATACTTGATTCATTCCATAGGACAGTGCACGTGCAAGTGAGTAAAAGACATAGATATGCATCGACTGGAGTTCTTTTTCAAGGGCTAGAATCAAATGATGCATGAATCCTAGTTTTCTATATGAAGGAAGGGTCGCACAGTCTGTTAATTCTGCATGACCATACGGCGCATTGATCTCAGCGGATGCTGCACTCACAATGTGTCCCTCATGTTCAACAACATAAAAAATGGTCCCTTCCTCCATTACCTTTTGAATATAATCTGACTCGTTCATTGGCGTAGGGTACGTTTCAAAGACGGTATCATAGAGCTTTGCCAGCTTGTGAATGTCCTTTGGATCGGCTTTTCTCATCACATACTCATCCTGCCATGTGCCTTGGTCTTTTTTGATTACTTTTGCTTGAATGGATGCGACGATCTCATCTTCCTGCAGCCAATACGAACTGTTCATTCGATCCTCAGTGAGAAAAAGCGACATACCGTAAGCGTCACTTCCAAGGAAATAATGAGAAAACACCCCTTCAAGCCGAAAGCCTTTTTCTAAAAAAAGCGGCACATGCTCACGTCTTACTTTTACAATGACCTTAGAAGCCTTACAGTCCGCCGCTTCCTTTAGAACCGACTGAATCACATCCCGCACCCTGCCGCTGTAGTCATCCAAACGGATTCGCTCATTAAATGAATCAATACAGATCGAGGCAGAAAAACGCTCGTTCGCAAGTTCCTTCAATTGCACCATATACTCATTCCTTTCCTATGAATCAGCTAATAAAGAATGTCCAAATTAGAAATGAAGAAATAGCAATGCCAGAAAAAATTGAAATGATCATATAGCTAATGGCTGAGGCTTTTTTCATTTTATTGTGCTTAATGGCAATCAACATGACGTTATTTATAGTTATGAGAAATAAAATAAGTATGACGATTGCAAAGATAATAAATGCTTTGATTTCCATGTTTCCTCCCAATATCTATTCGTGATCCCATACTACTTCTTCATATTCAATCGGCATCCCTTCTCATGAACAAAAAACACCTTTCCATCTCATCAGAGAGAAAGGTGTTTTGATTAAACGGATTTCCCCGCAGCCTTCAGCGCACGGGCGCCAATGTCACGGCGATAAAATAGACCTGGCTGAATGATTTCTTCAACCGCTTCATACACTCTTGATCTTGCCGCTTCAAATGTGTTGTCAAATGCGGTCACATTCGCTACACGGCCGCCATTTGTGACGAATTGATCGTTTTCTTTTTTTGTTCCTGCGTGGAAGGTCACGACATCAGACACCGTCGTTTGCAAAGCGCCGATTGGCGTACCTTTTGCGTAGTCCTCAGGGTATCCTTCTGAAGCAAGAACCACACTCACAGCGGCAGTGTCTTTCCACTGTAAGTCCACATCTTTTCCGTCTAGAATATCGAGGAAAACTTGAACTAGATCTGATTCAAGACGAGGAAGAACCACCTGCGTTTCAGGATCGCCAAAGCGTGCGTTGAACTCAATGACTTTTGAGCCTTCTGGCGTCAGCATTAAGCCTGCATATAAAATGCCTGTAAACGGACGCTCTTCCTGCACCATTGCGCGAGCCGCCGGTTTGACGACATCTTCCACCGCTTTTTGGACGACTTCATCTGAAATTTGCGGAACTGGTGAATAAGCGCCCATCCCGCCAGTATTCGGTCCTTTGTCATCTTCAAATGCACGTTTGTGATCTTGCGCGATCACCATTGGGTACACCTTTTCTCCATTGACAAAGGCCATCAATGAAAATTCCTCACCTGTTAAAAATTCCTCGATGACGACAGATGCACTCGCATCGCCAAACTTTTCATCCTCTAAAAAGTCATGCAGACAGCTGATCGCCTCTTCAAGCGTCATCGCAACTGTCACACCTTTTCCTGCGGCAAGCCCGTCTGCTTTAATAACAATCGGCGCACCCTTTTCTTCCACATATGCCTTCGCTTTTTCAAACGATGTGAAGGTCGCATAAGCGGCTGTCGGGATCTCATAATTTTTCATTAAGTCTTTTGCAAATTCCTTTGAGCCTTCAATGACTGCGGCTTTTGCATTTGGTCCAAATACCTTTAGACCTGCCTCTTCAAATGCATCGACGACACCTGCAATTAAAGGAACCTCTGGACCGACAATTGTTAAACCGATGTTATTGTCTTTTGCAAAACGAATTAACGCCTCATGATCGCCCTCGTCGATTGGTACAAGCTTCGCAGCATCTGTCATTCCATCATTGCCGGGTGCGACAAATACTTGGCTGACAAGTTCACTTTGGTTCACTTTCCATGCGATGGTATGCTCTCTTCCGCCTCTGCCGATAATTAATACGTTCACACTGTCATCCCCTTAATGTTTGAAATGTCTAACGCCAGTGAAGACCATGGCGATGCCGTATTCATCTGCTTTTTGAATTGATTCTTCATCACGAATGGAACCACCTGGCTGGATGATCGCTGTGACGCCTGCCTTTGCAGCAGCTTCCACTGTATCGCCCATTGGGAAGAACGCATCAGAGCCTAGTGCACTTCCTTTCGCTTTTTCACCTGCTTGATCAATCGCAATATTTGCTGAGCCGACGCGGTTCATCTGACCAGCGCCGATGCCTGCTGTCATTTGATCTTTCGCGAGAACAATCGCATTTGATTTCACATGCTTGACGACTTTCCATGCAAGCTTTAAGTCTTTCCATTCGTCTTCTGTAGGTTCTCTTTTCGTTGGAATAGAGATCGTTGCTTCCTCTAATCCATACGTATCAATATCCTGCACAAGCAGTCCGCCATGAACACTTGTCAGCTGCTTTTCTTTTTTCCCAAGATCTGCTTCTACATCTAATGTTAATAGACGAAGGTTCTTTTTCGCTGTTAACACGTCAAGCGCTTCTTGGCTAAACGATGGAGCGATGACGATTTCTAAGAAAATCGTATGCAGCACCTCGGCCGTTTGCTTGTCTACTTCACGGTTAAGCGCCACAATGCCGCCAAAAATAGAAGTTTCATCTGCTTTGAATGCACGATCAAAAGCTTCTGCTATCGTTTCACCTGTACCAACGCCGCATGGATTCATATGCTTTACAGCAACAGCCGCTGGCTCCGTAAATTCACGTACGATTTGAAGAGCTGCATCTGCGTCTTTAATGTTGTTGTAGGAAAGTTCTTTTCCATGTAATTGCGTTGCAGTAGCTAAAGAACCTTTGCTTGGAAGAGCATTTTCATAGAAAGTCGCCGCTTGGTGCGGGTTTTCTCCATAACGAAGGGATTGTTTTTTCTCAAACGTGACGGTGAACTGCTCTGGCTCTGTTTCGCCAACAAAATTCGTTAAATAATCCGCAATGAGGGCATCGTAAGCAGCTGTATGACGGAATACCTTCGCCGCAAGCTCACGTTTTTTCTCAAGTGACACGCCGCCTTCTTTGATTTGCTGAACGACTGTATCATAATCACGAGGATCGACAATCACTGTGACGTCTTGGTGGTTTTTCGATGCCGCACGAAGCATTCCCGGTCCGCCAATATCAATGTTTTCAATTGCTTCTTCATACGTTACATCGTCTTTTGAGATCGTCTCTTTGAAAGGATAGAGATTCACGACAACAAGATCAATCGGCTGAATGCCATGCTTTTCAATCTGTGCCATATGCTCATCGTTATCTCTCACTGCCAATAATCCACCATGAATGTTCGGATGGAGCGTTTTGAGTCGTCCGTCCATGATTTCAGGGAATCCAGTGACTTCAGAAATCCCAATGACATCAATGCCATTCTCTTGAAGAAGCTTATGAGTACCTCCAGTTGAAATGACTTCAACACCAAGTTCTGTTAATTCTTTCACAAAAGGTACAAGATTCGTTTTATCGGAAACACTGATTAATGCGCGTTTGATCGTCATGCCTTCGTCACCTCATTAAGATAATTCTAAAAGTGATTTGATCACTTTTGGATATAGTGTGTGTTCTAGTTCATGCATTCTTTTTTCAATTGATTCAAGCTCTTCGCCTTGTTCAATATAAATCGCGGCTTGGTCAATAATCGGACCTGTATCCATTCCTTCATCGACAAAATGGACAGTGATGCCTGCCACTTTGACGCCTGCTTGATAGGCTTGTCCAATGGCATCAAGACCTGGAAAGGCTGGCAGCAAGGATGGGTGGATATTCACGATTTTCCCTCTGTATGCTTCAAGTAATGTCGGACCGATCAGTCTCATGTACCCCGCAAGGAAAACCCATTCTACTTCATGAAGCCTCAGTTGTTCGATGATCGTTTGTTCAAAAGCGGCTTTATTTGGAAAAGCCTTCGGGGTAAAAGCAAAGGAGGGAATGCCTTCTTTCTCAGCACGCTCCAGCACCTTTGCACCCGGTTTATCACAAATCACAATGGCGGCCTCAGCCTGCCACTTTTCTTCTTTTAACGTATCTATAATGGCTTGAAAGTTCGTCCCGCTTCCAGAGGCGAAGATCGCAAACTTCTTCATGAGAGGCTTCCACCGCCGAATGTGACACCTTCTCCTTTTTGAACACGTCCGATGAGAAATGCTTTCTCTCCATCCTGTTCAAGCTCTCTAATCACATTAACAAGATCGTCCTCTTTTACAGCTAAGACAAAGCCAATGCCCATATTAAACACGTTGAACATCTCTTCTGCCTTTAACTGACCTTTTTCTTGAATAAAGGAAAAAATGGGTGGTACTGGCCATGAGCCGTTATCAATCTCAACGCCAAGACCTTCAGGCAGCATACGTGGTAAATTCTCAATAAAACCACCGCCTGTTACATGTGCCATGCCGTCAACTTTGCCGGTTTTTACTTGTTTGAGAACGGGCTTCACATAAATTTTTGTCGGTTCAAGAAGCTCTTCACCGAGCGGTCTTGTAAAAGGTGCATACGTTTGATGCAGATCAAGACCAGCGTCTTCCAGCAAGACTTTACGAACGAGAGAGTATCCATTGCTATGAATTCCGCTTGAGCTGAGTCCAATAAGCAAATGTCCCTCTTTGATGCTGTTTCCTGTCACGATTTCGTCCTTTTCAACGACACCTACCGAAAAACCAGCAATATCATATTCTTCTTCTGTGTAAAGACCTGGCATTTCGGCTGTCTCACCGCCGACAAGTGCTGAACCAGACTGCTCACATCCGTCAGCCACACCTTTGACAATCGATTCAATTTTTACCGGATCTGCTTTTCCAACGGCTAAGTAATCTAAGAAAAAGAGCGGTTCTGCCCCCTGTGCAAGCACATCGTTGACACACATGGCCACGGCATCGACGCCGATCGTATCGTGTTTATTCATTAAAAAGGCAAGCTTTAATTTCGTTCCGACACCATCTGTTCCTGAAACAAGAACGGGCTTTTTGTATGGCAGCTCAGATAGATCAAACATACCGCCAAATCCACCTAGAGCGCCCATAACACCTGCTCGTTTTGTACGTTCTACGTGTGTTTTCATTCGTTTGACGGCTTCGTACCCTGCTTCGATGTCGACACCGGCGTTTTTATATGCTTCTGACATCCCATTCACTCCTTTTAGCTGCTGCTTTCCATGTATTTTCGGCAGAATGAAAGAGCAGCATATCAACTCATCTTGACTGCTGCTCCTTTATTCGATTATTTCGTCAGGACCGTTTCCTTCACATGCGGAAGAACCGTATCTTCATATATTTCAGTCGGGTATTTCCCAGTAAAGCATGCCAAACACTGACCGCGCTGCGGATCATCATACTTCCTGCCAATCCCGTCCATTAAACCGTCTACAGATAAAAATGCAATGGAGTCTGCACCGATTTCCTGTCTAATTTCTTCCACTGAATGAGAAGAAGCAATCAGCTCTTCGTGTGTGGATGTATCAATTCCATAAAAACATGGATGTGCGATTGGCGGTGAACTAATACGTACATGGACTTCCGTCGCACCCGCTTCTCTTAGCATCGTGACAATTCTGCGACTTGTTGTCCCACGTACGATGGAATCATCCACCATCACGACACGCTTTCCTTCGACTACACCGCGTACAGCAGACAGTTTCATCCGTACGCCCTGCTCACGCAATGCTTGAGACGGCTGGATAAATGTCCGGCCGACATAACGATTTTTAATCAATCCGAGCTCATACGGAATACCTGTTGCTTCGGCATATCCAATCGCTGCAGAAATACTGGAATCTGGTACACCTGTCACAACATCTGCTTCGACATGTGCTTCCTCAGCAAGCTTTTTGCCAAGATTCTTTCTCGCACTATGCACATTGATACCGTTAATATTGCTGTCAGGTCTTGAGAAATAAATGTATTCCATGCTGCACATGCTGCGGTTAATGTTCATCGAGAAGCGCTCAGATTTGAGGCCTTCATCATTAATAATCAGCATTTCGCCAGGCTCCACATCACGTAAATACGTGGCACCGACAACATCAAATGCACAAGTTTCAGAAGCGACAACATAAGCATCCCCAAGCATACCAAGTGAAAGCGGGCGTAAACCGTTCGGATCAAGCGCCACGATCATTTCTGTTTCCGTCATGATTAAGAAAGCATAGGCTCCCTTAAGCATGGACAGTGCATTTTTGATCTGCTCTTTTAATTCCATATGCCCACTGCGCTTAATTAAATGAGCCAGCACTTCGGTATCAGAAGAGGTCTGAAAAATACTCCCTTGGTTTTCTAGCTGCTGCTTTAACTGCGTTGCATTCACTAAGTTTCCATTATGAGCAAGGGCAAGGCTGCCATTGTTTTGCGAACGGAAGAAGAGGGGCTGCACATTTTCAAAGCCGCCTCCACCTGCTGTCGCATACCGAACGTGTCCAATCGCACCTTTTCCTTTCAAATCCTTTAGCTCACCGTTTTGAAAGACTTCCGTAATCAGTCCAAGGCCTTTGTGTGACGTCAAGTTCTCACCATCTGTTGCAATGATTCCCGCACCTTCTTGTCCTCGGTGCTGAAGGCTATGCAATCCGTAATATGTGATTTGCGGGGCTTCTTCGTGTCCCCAAACCCCAAAGACACCACACTCTTCATTTAAGCCTCTGATTTCAGCAAGCATGGGATCGCTCCTTTCCATGCACGTTCAAGCTCGTTGACCGCTGCATGAATCCATTGTTGTCCTTCTCGATTTTTGACAGTAAACACACCATCATTTGTCACAGTTCCGACTTCTTTCGCATCTTTGACAGCCGCAGCAAACGCTTCGCGGTGCTCCGGTTTCACTGTGACAACAAAACGTGACTGTGTTTCACTGAATAATGAAGCTTCGCTGTTTAAATCGATTTGGATATCTGCACCAAGTCCGTCAGTTCCAAATGTACTTTCAGCAAGTGCTACACCAAGTCCACCTTCAGACACATCGTGTGCTGATTGAACGAGACCGTTTTGAATCGCGGCTAGCAGAGCTTCCTGACGCGCTAGCTCTACGTTCAAATCAATTTCTGGTGCTTTTCCGTAAATACGGCCTTCTGTCATCTTTTGAAGCTCACTGCCTGCAAATTCTTCTTTTGTCTCACCAATGACGAAAATCACATCGCCAGCCTGCTGGAACGATTGAGTCGTAATATGAGCAGTATCTTCAACCAAACCAACCATCCCAATAACTGGAGTTGGGTAAATCGCTGTTCCATTTGATTCGTTATATAAAGAGACGTTCCCACCGATCACTGGTGTGCTTAGCGTGCGGCAAGCTTCGCTAATCCCGTCAGCAGACTTTTCAATTTGCCAGAAAATTTCTGGTTTCTCTGGGTTACCGAAGTTTAGGTTATCTGTCACTGCTAGCGGACGAGCGCCTGAGCAGACAATGTTACGTGCTGCTTCTGCGACGGCGATTTTCCCGCCGACCTCTGGATCAAGGTAGAGATAGCGCGCGTTACAATCTGTTGTCATCGCTAGGGCTTTTTTCGTTCCGCGGATTCTTAAAACGCCAGCATCAGAGCCCGGTGCAACGACGGTATTTGTCCGAACCATGTAGTCATACTGATCATAGACCCATTCTTTACTTGCAATCGTTGGTTGCTGAAGGAGCTGCTTTAATGTCTGTGCTGCATCTGTGATCGCTGGAGCTTCCACTTTTGTTTCTAAAAACTCACGATAGTATGCAGGCTCACTTGACGGCTTATGATAAACCGGTGCTTCTTCTGCAAGAGCATCAACAGGAAGCTCACACACCACTTCACCTTGATGGAGTAAACGAAGCATTTTATCGTCTGTCACATGACCGACTGATACCGCTTCAAGATCGTATTTTTCGAAAATATCAATGATTTCTTGCTCACGGCCTTTTTCAATGACTAGAAGCATTCTCTCTTGTGATTCAGACAGCATCATTTCGTATGCGGACATGCCTGTTTCACGCTGCGGAATGAGGTCTAAATTCATCTCAATCCCAGAACCTGCTTTACTCGCCATTTCCGCACTTGAGCTTGTTAAGCCAGCCGCGCCCATATCTTGAATTCCAACGAGCGCATCGTTTTTGATCACTTCAAGACACGCTTCAAGCAAAAGTTTTTCCATGAATGGATCACCGACTTGAACCGCTGAACGTTTTTCTTCTGATTCATCAGAAAATTCTTCAGACGCAAATGTTGCACCGTGAATACCGTCACGTCCCGTTTTAGCACCAACATACATCACCGTGTTGCCGACACCTTTTGCCTGCCCTTTTTTGATATCCTCATGATTGATTAAACCAACACACATCGCATTCACGAGCGGATTGCCTTCATAGCTTTGATCAAAATGAACTTCTCCGCCGACTGTAGGAATTCCGATACAGTTTCCATAGCCTGCGATCCCTGCCACTACTTCTTCAAACAAGTACTTCACGCGCGGTGAAGTCAGTTCACCAAAACGAAGAGAGTTTAGTACAGCAATTGGACGCGCACCCATGGAGAATACATCACGGATAATTCCGCCGACACCAGTAGCTGCTCCTTGATACGGTTCAATCGCAGATGGATGGTTATGTGATTCGATTTTAAATACAACCGCTTGGTTGTCTCCAATATCAACGATTCCAGCGCCTTCCCCAGGACCTTGAAGAACATGCTCTCCTTTTGTCGGGAATTTGCTTAAAACAGGCTTTGAGTTTTTATAACTGCAATGCTCTGACCACATGACAGAAAAAATACCCGTTTCTGTGTAGTTTGGCAGCCTGCCAATAATGGATTCGATTAAAGCGAATTCTTCATCACTCAATCCCATTTGCTGATACAATTTCTCTTCTTTAATTTGCTTGTGACTTGGTTCAAGCAGTAGTGACATGAGTGTCCCTCCAATTTTTCACGATAGATTGAAACAATTTAAGTCCGTCTGCGCTGCCTAGTAATGAATCCACCGCGCGCTCAGGGTGCGGCATCATGCCGAGTACATTGCCCTCTTCATTCGTAATACCTGCAATTCGATTGACACTGCCGTTAATATCGTCTCCGTAAGTGAAAGCGATTTGGTTATTTTCAATAAGCTTCGCTAAAGTGTCTTCATCACAGTAGAAGTTTCCTTCACCGTGCGCTACAGGAACCGAAATGGATTCGCCTTTTAGATAGCCGCTTGTAAATTGCGTTTCGTTGTTCTCTACAATGAGTTCAACTGGACGACAGATAAATTTTAAGTCTTTATTTCGTCTCATCGCACCTGGAAGAATGCCAAGCTCCTGAAGAATTTGGAACCCGTTACAAACACCAAGAACAGGCTTTCCTTCCGCAGCTGCTTTTTTCACCGCCGGCATGATGTTTGAAAAGCGAGCAATCGCACCGCATCTTAAGTAATCCCCATAAGAGAAACCGCCTGGTACGAGTACACCGTCAAATCCGTCTAGACTCGTTTCGTCGTGCCATACATATTCAACTTGTTCACCTAACTCATCTTGAATCGCATGGTACATATCGATATCACAGTTAGAGCCAGGCAAGACGATCACTGCAAACTTCACTGTGCGACAACCTCCTCCACCTCATAGCGGTAATCTTCAATCACCGTGTTGGCCAGTAATTTTTCGCACATTTCTTTGACGACTGTGTCTAAATCACGATCTGATTTTTCAATGACAAGCTCCATGTATTTTCCGATACGGACATCCTTTACTTCCTGATAAGACATGCTGTGCAAGGCGTGCTGCACGGCACTTCCTTGTGGATCAAGAACGCTCTCTTTTAAGCTGACAAAAATCTTCACTTTATACATGTTTATGGCCTCCAAGTCTTTTGAAAATTTCTTCGTATGCATTTGTTAAGCCGCCCAGGTTTCGTCTGAACACGTCTTTATCAAGCTTTTCGTTTGTATCTTTGTCCCAAAGCCTGCACGTATCAGGTGAAATCTCATCAGCTAGCAAAATACGATTCTCGTGATCTATTCCGAATTCAAGCTTGAAATCAATTAAATTCACATGGCAGTCTGAAAAGATTTGCTTTAACTCTTCATTGACTTGTCTTGTGATCTGTTTCATTTCCTCGACCTGCTCTGGTGTCGCTGCATCTAAAATGCGAATATGATCTTCTGTAATGAGCGGATCACCGAGTGCATCATCTTTGTAGTAAAACTCGATCAATGGTGTATCCAGTTTTGTTCCCTCTGGAATGCCAAGGCGCTTTGACATACTGCCTGCCACCACATTTCGCACAACCACTTCAAGCGGCACAATCTGTACCTTTTGAATGAGCTGCTCTGTTTCAGAAAGGCGTTTCACAAAGTGATTGTTGATCCCTTTCTCATGCAGCATTTGAAAGATTAAGCTTGAAATTTCGTTGTTCAGTCTGCCTTTGCCTTCAATTTCAGCTTTCTTTTCGCCGTTAAATGCTGTCGCTGAGTCTTTATATTCAACATATAAAATTTGCTCGTCATCGGTCTGATAGATTTTTTTCGCTTTGCCTTCGTAGAGAAGTTCTTGTTTCACAGTCATTCAGGTTGGCCTCCTAATTTGAATGTTGGCAATTTTCAGGATTGGGCACCTGACAAGCAGGTGGCCCTTTTCTTACTCAAGACCTAGACGTTCGAAAATCATATCGACATTTTTCAAGTGATAGTTGTAATCGAAGCAGTCAGCGATTTGTTCAGGTGTTAAGCGTGATGTGATTTTTTCCTCCGCTTCTACTAATGAACGGAATGGCACTTGCTTCTCCCACGCCTCCATTGCCTTTGGCTGGACCGTATCATATGCCTCTTCACGTGCCATGCCTGTATCGATTAATGCAAGAAGAACACGCTGTGAGTAAATCAAGCCAAGTGTGCGGTCCATGTTGCGTTTCATGTTCTCAGGGAAGACCGTCAAGTTTTTCACAATGTTTGAGAAACGGTTTAGCATGTAGTTCAGTGCAATCGTTGCATCTGGTAAAATGATGCGCTCAGCAGACGAATGAGAAATATCACGCTCATGCCAAAGTGGTACATTTTCATAAGCTGTCAGCATATATCCACGGATGACGCGGGCAATTCCTGTCATATTTTCAGAACCGATTGGGTTCCGTTTATGCGGCATTGCTGATGATCCCTTTTGTCCTTTTGCGAAGAACTCTTCTACTTCACGTGTTTCACTCTTTTGAAGACCACGGATTTCAACAGCAAATTTCTCAATGCTTGTTGCGACGAGTGCAAGAGTAGCCATGTAATCGGCATGACGATCACGCTGCAAGGTTTGGGTGGAGATTGGTGCAGCTTTGATGCCAAGCTTCTCACAGACATATTGTTCAACAAACGGGTCGATGTTCGCATATGTGCCAACAGCCCCAGAAATTTTACCAAATTCGATACCGGCTTTTGCTTGTTTAAAACGTTCTAGGTTACGCTTCATTTCTTCGTACCAAAGACCAAGCTTCAGGCCAAATGTTGTCGGTTCAGCGTGTACACCATGTGTACGTCCCATCATGACAGTGTATTTATGCTCTTTCGCTTTTTCTTTTAGGATGTCAACAAATCTCTCAATGTCCTTGAGCAAGATATCGTTTGCCTGCTTTAATAGATATGAAAGCGCCGTATCCACTACGTCTGTAGATGTTAGCCCGTAATGAACCCACTTTCTTTCTTCTCCTAGAGATTCAGATACAGCACGCGTAAAGGCAACCACGTCATGGCGCGTGTCTTGTTCAATCTCTAAAATACGATCAATATCAAAGCTTGCATTCTTACGCATAGTCACAACGTCTTCTTTTGGAATAACACCAAGCTCTGCCCAAGCTTCACAAGCGAGAATTTCTACTTCAAGCCATGCATTAAATTTGTTTTCCTCTGTCCAGATTGCTGACATTTCTGGTCGTGCGTAACGTTCGATCATTTCCCGTTTCCTCCATCTCTTTCAGTCCATATCTTTGTGATGTTTGTCATCCATTCATCATCAAGCTGTTTCATAAATGTCATATGCCCCATTTTGCGGCCGGCTTTTACTTCATGCTTTCCATATAGATAAAGCTTCGCTTCTTTGAGAAGCTCAGGATGCTCTATTGGGATGTCTACTTCATCGCCTAATAAGTTCACCATCATGCCCTCTGACAAAAGGGCTGTGCCGCCAAGCGGTAAACCGCATATCGCGCGAACGTGCTGTTCAAACTGGCTCGTCTCACATAAATCGAGCGTATAATGACCAGAATTATGCGGGCGAGGCGCCAGTTCATTGACGAGCAGCTCTCCTTCGTTTGTCAGGAACAGTTCTACAGCAAGTGTACCCACTAGCCCAAGCTTTTCAGCCAGTGTCGTTGCCAGCACTTTTGCCTTCTCCTGAATGCTTTCATCAACTCTTGCAGGCACAATGCTCTGGAACAAAATGTTGTGCTTATGAATGTTCTCAGCGACTGGGAATACCGCAATCTCCCCATGAATAGAACGAGTGACGATCACCGAGAGCTCCATTTGAAATGGGACCCAGCTTTCTAAAATACAAGTTCCATGTGTGAGCAATTCAGATGCTTCGTGAAGCTGTCCTGTTTCCTTGATCACATACTGCCCTTTTCCGTCGTAGCCGCCTCTGCATGTTTTCAAAACGGCTGGCAAACCAAGTACAGTTACTGCGTCTTCCAGCTCTTTTTCATCATGAACGATGCGATAAGGCGCAACTTCACAGCCTGCATCTACAATCCCTTTTTTCTCTGTTTCACGATTTTGCGTTAAAAGAAGAAGTTCACTTCCTTGCGGTAAATTGGCTTCTTCCTTCAATTGATTGAGTGCATCGTAATCAATATTTTCAAATTCATATGTCACGACATCGCTGATTTCTGCGAGCTGTCTGATTCCATCCAGATCACTATATGCAGCTGTGATTTCTGTATCAGCAACCTGTCCACAAGGAGATTGTGCGACTGGGTCTAATACAGCTGCCCGGTACCCCATTTGCTTTGCACTGACGGCCATATATCTGCCAAGCTGTCCTCCGCCGATAATACCGATGGTTGCGTTTGGAAAAATGGTCTGCTTAGCCAAGCTGATCACTGCTTTCTAGTACAGTCTGTTTTGTTTGCTCTCTTCTTTCCTCAAGGCGAGCAGCGATTGTTTCATCAAAAGCTGAAATCATTTGTGCGGCTAGAAGGCCTGCATTTGTTGCACCGGCTTTGCCAATCGCCACTGTCGCAACTGGTACACCGCCTGGCATTTGAACGATGGATAATAAGGAATCCAGCCCATTTAGTGCTTTTGATTGTACGGGCACACCAATGACCGGCAGTGTCGTTTTTGCTGCGACCATCCCCGGTAAATGTGCTGCGCCTCCAGCACCGGCAATGATGACTTTTAGTCCCTTACCTCTTGCTTCTGCCGCATATTCAAACATCAAGTCAGGTGTCCGGTGTGCGGATACGACCTGTTTTTCATACGGAATGTCTAATTCCTCTAAGATATCGCACGCATTTTTCATTGTTTCCCAATCAGATGTACTTCCCATGATGACACCTACAAGCGGCTTCATTTTGTTTGTCCCCACCTTTAAGCTGATATTCGATTTTGTATCGTTTGACACGCTTCCCAAACCTAAGCAGCTTGTCAAACGCCGAACAAAAAGGCCCGATTTGCATTGCATTGTTAGGAAGCAACACAAACCGGGCCATGGTAAGCGCTGTTCGCTTTTGAAACGCCATGTCAGTTTTGTTCACTATCCTGCATAGTCCAGTCATTTACGGTAACTGGGTAGAAACTTATGGGCCATATTCCCAAGATTATATGAGGTTCGTGTTTTGAATTCATGTTTATCTTAACAACGGATGTTCATGATGTCAACGGATTTATCGAACAATCTATGAAGTCGTCGTTTTAATGTTCGGATTTAGACTATTTTTCCTTCAAATACGATTTTTTTCCCAATCGGAATGATCTGAATCGACCCATTTTCCTTCTTTTCCTGAAAAATGGGCTCCTCCATTCGTCGGACAGGCGAGTAGCCTTCCGCTGCCATCTGGGACAACACTTGATCGATCGTCATGTTGTCTTCCACATAGAATTTCTTCTTCTTTGGTTTTGCGGTCATTCTTTAATTCTCCTTTTCTTCACAGCCTTCACCCAGAAGCCGCCATGAATCGATTTGGGCTCATATGAAATGATAAATGCCTTTGAATCCAGCGTTTTAATCGTTTCATATAATTGCAGTTCATATTTCCTCGGTGTTAAAATTTGCAATGCTGTCCGGTCTCCTTCAAGACCGCCTGCTACCCAGCTGGTGACACCATATCCTTTTTCTCTCAATTGCCTTGGGAGATCGACATCTAATTCTTTTGTGATCACGTTAACAGTTGTGTAGCCAAGTGCCAGCTTCTCTTCAATTTTCATCCCGACAATGATCCCCATCCCATAACCTAACGCATACGCAATGACATTTTGGATTTGATCTAAGTTATCAAGTACGATACTTAATCCAATCACATAAATCAGCATTTCAATCGTACCAGCAAAAGCTGCTGCGTACCGTCTGCCTTTCATTGTTAAAATCAAACGCATGGTGGAAAAAGAGACATAGACAATATTAATCACTAAAATGATCAAAACCATGGTGAACGCATTGGATAAAAGATGTTGAAGCACGATTCGAACCCCCTGCACTAAAAAATCAAATAAAGCACCCCATATTCTACTAGAGAACATACCTTGATACAATCAAATTTGCGCGAGAAAAACACATATATCTTTCGACAAGAACGGTGGTCTTTGTTACCAAGAGTTTACCCGTTTTTTCCTCTTCTCAACATGAAAACCTCCTTTTTCAAAAAAGGAGGTTTTCATATTGTTGACAAAGGGCTAAAATGATCTTGATTTTAGCCCTTTGTCTCCTTGTCAGCGTGATAGAAAACCTTTGCAGTCTAGAAAGGACGAGTACTGGCGCGGAGCGAATTTGACATTCGCGAGCACCAGCACGCAGGACTGACACCGAATGCGAGGGTTTATCTACACGCTGAACCTCCTTTTTCATAAAAGGAGGTTTTCAGTGTGTGTATTATCCAAATCGAACAGGCACAAGTGAAGGAATCAAATACTCTCCGACAATGCCCCAGAGCAGTGCAATGATGACAAGCTCCACCAATAAAAAGATCCAGCCGGCATACATCAAATCACCGCGCACCGCTTCATGCTCAGATTGAATCGAGCGAAACAGCACGACCGCAATCAACTGGAGACCAAAAAACATCATCACAGATAAAATGACCGTCACATATGGAATATTCAGCATGGCAAATACAAGCCAAAGGATCGATAAAACCAAAACCGGTACAAGTGCGGCACCAAACTTCATGATCACTTCTTTCAGTGATATGTTTCCTTTTAGCATGTACTTTCCGAGTAACCATACGGTGAGCATCATCAGTGTGAGCAGAATGAGTGTAAAGATCGCTACCCTCAAAAAGGCGTCACCAAAAGAGTAATGAATGCCAAAGCCTAATAAACGAGTCTTTGACGCCTTTAATTGAACATAGTTGCCTAAAGCAAAAAACACGCTGAATAACACAATCGAGATCCAAGCATACTTCATCCGTAATGTTTCCGCTTGATTGATGGCCTGGCTCGGTGATTTTAACATCGCAAGTCCATATGAGCTATAGCGCTTAAACGCGCCTCCTACACCTTGCAGCATACGTTGAATGGTAGAACGCTCATCATCCGCTGCCACTTTTACTTTCGACGTTCTTCCACGTTTTGCGGCGCTTCTGCTAAGGCGTGATTGCCTCGTTTCTTGATCTATTGATGGCTCTTCATTTTTTAAGTCTGATGTACTTTGCTCTTCATCTTTTTCTAACATCTCATATCAACTCCTATCCAGCACAATCCTTACAGGTTCATACGAATGACCTATCCGGATGACTCCTCTTAAAGTAGCGGAGTCTCTCTGTTCCGTCAAGATTCCTTGACGTTCATACGAATAGACGGATAAAGGGTAGCAGAGGTTTTAAAATGGCAAGAAAATTAGGCAAAACAAAAAAACAGCAGCTTGCATGAGCTGCTGTTTTTTTGTTGACAAAGGGCTAAAATGATCTTGATTTTAGCCCTTTGTCTTCTTTTCAGCGTGATAGAAAACCTTTGAAGTCTAGGAAGGGCGAGTACTGGCGCGGAGCGAATTTGACATTCGTGAGCACCGGTGCGCAGACCTGACAACGAATGCGAAGGTTTGTCTACACGCTGACAGCAGTTTCAATGAGTTGCTGTTTCAGGCGAACCATTAATGATTTAAGAAAGCAAAGTAGAGAATAAAGATCACAAACAATCCGTACATAATCGGATGTATTTCTTTGGCTTTCCCTTTAAAGATCATCGTAATCGGGTAGAAAATAAAGCCAACCGCAATCCCTGTTGCAATACTGTATGTGAGTGGCATCATAATCATCGTTAAGAACGCTGGTACGGCAATTTCAAAACGATCCCATGCAATCTTCGCAAGCGGAGCGACCATCAGTGCCCCCACAATGATTAAAGCAGGTGCTGTCACATTCTTTGTAACGATGGATAAAAGCGGCGAGAAGAACATCGCAAGCAAGAAGAAAATCCCTGTCACGACAGCTGCAAATCCAGAACGTGCACCAGCAGCAACACCTGAGCTAGATTCAACATAAGATGTTGTCGTCGATGTTCCGAGAATAGAACCTACAACGATTGAAGATGAATCCGCTAGAAGTGCTCTTCCTGCACGCGGCAGCTCATTATTTTTCATTAAACCAGCTTGGGTTGCAACAGCCACAAGCGTTCCTGCTGTATCAAAGAACCCAACGAATAAGAACGTTAAAATCACGACAAGCATTTGAATCGAGAAGATGTCTGGCAAGTGAATCAAGGCTTGTCCAAAGGTTGGAGATAAGCTTGGAATACTTCCCACAATTTGCGTCGGTACTGGGACAAGACCAACAATCATTCCTGCAATAGCTGTCACAAGCATCCCAATGAAGACACCTGCATTCACTCGCAGCACCATTAAAATGACAGTCACCACGATACCAAACACCGTTAATAAGACAGGACCACTATGAATGTTCCCAATGGAAACGAGCGTATTATCGTTATTGGCAATTATGCCAGAGCCTTGCAGACCGACAAACGTAATGAATAGACCAATACCTGCACCAACCGCCAGCTTTAGCTCAGCCGGAATGGCATTGATGATTTTTTCACGGAAACCTGTTAAAGAAAGGGCAACGAAAATCAATCCTGAAACAAATACACCAGAAAGTGCTGCTTCCCATGTGATGCCCATGCCAAGAACAACCGAAAAGGCGAAAAAGGCATTCAAGCCCATACCTGGGGCAATCGCAATTGGATACCTGGCAATCAGCCCCATCAGAATACACCCTGCGGCAGAGGCTAACGCCGTCGCAGTAAAGACAGCGCCCTGATCAATTCGTAATTTATCTGGAAAATCCGGTACCGACACTAAAGCAAGTGTGATCGGATTGACAAACAAAATGTAAGCCATCGACAAAAATGTGGTTAAACCACCGATGATTTCTCTGCGGTAATTCGTTCCTAACTCATCAAATTGAAAAAACTGTTTCAAGCCAACTGACTCCCTTCATGTCCTTTTGCTTTAGTCTGCCCCATTCACAAGTCAAATAAAAAACGCCCCAACAGTTTTGGGACGCTTGACTACATATGTGAATTCAGACGGTGACATAAAACAAGAACAATGCATGATTTATATCAAACGAGTGTGAATTGACGTAGTCAAGCTATTTACGGTAGCTTGGTAGAAACTTGCGGGCCATATCCCCGCTATTATACGACTTCTATCTATTTGATTTCTGTGTCTATTGTACCAACTTCATTTTTAAAACACAATACGAAAAGCGAACATTTTTCAAAGAAATGTCCGCTTCATTCGTCTTATTACACGAATTTGGAAAATCACATCTAGTTCTTGTTACTTCTTATCTAAATATTCGAAATTGCTAAGAAACATAGAGAAAGCATGAAAATATAAACTTTCTAACAGCAAAAAATCAAGTTATACTATTTCAAAAATTTAGCGCATCACTTTTTAATTAATTCAATACGGTACAATTTATCTTCATTAAAGAAAAATTCTAGGAGAAGCTGTTCATCTTTATCTTGATACTGAATACCTGTTTCATACCCTTCTACAAACCAAAGGTTTTTGTATTCTTTCCCATACATTTTTATTACATCCTGAAACGTATCAAAAATCTTAATACCTTTAGATGTTTTAATTTTTTGGTCTTGTGATTGGTTAGTAATGGAGATTATATTATCATCTTTATTAGATGTTACTAAAAAATCCTCATCCCCCTTTTTTGAATATACGAATTCATTATCAGATGAAAATTGATCACTTTTCTTAAGTATATGATTATCAATCTCTTGCCCAATTTTAAAACCGCCTAATGATTCGTCTTTAAGAGATACTGAATGAAAATTCACAAAAAATAATACATAAAGAACAATTATTATTGTTAAAAACAAGACACTTATTATTGAAATTAATTTCAAACTTAAAAACTTCTTAAAAAACATAAAAGAAATTAAAAATATTAATACTAAACCTGTAATAATAAAAACTCCCAAAATTCTGATCTTCCTCCTTGTTATTTACTAGGTGAGAACCAACCTGTATGTTTATGATAGAGTCTTGAATGCTTAGCAATATTAGGAGAACATTTTCCAGCTGTACTTTTATTCTTAGTCGAGCAGTAAGGGCTATTGGTATAATCTTTTAAACATTTAAAACTTCTAGCTAATGCTACATCACAATCACTTTGAAAAAAATTGATGTTTGCTTTAACAGGATGCTTCGTTTTACTGTAATATCTACCATCTCCAGTAAATCCATTAAACCTATTACAATGTACATATGCTCCACGCTTAGGTTTTTGTCCGTTTTTCAGTCCACCAATTTGTACTTCACCGTCTCCTTCTACCTGCTCTTCTATTGACTCTTCTTCGCCCCCCATATTCTTTATTATACCAGTTAAGTCAACATTTTCATAAATAACTGTTTCGTTTTTTTGTTTATTAATTTCAATTGACTTGGTCTTTACATCACTTGTAAGGATATTTTTAACAGACACATCAACATCTTCTGTATCATTTAGTTCAAAAACAGCTTCTCCATTAGAATCAGTTTTTGCTTTTTCACCATCAACTTCAATTTCCTCACCTTGATAAGTCACTACTCTTTCTAATTGTTTTAAATCTTCATTTAAGCTCCATCCACCATCAGTATAAGTTTTAATAACAGACTCTGGCATACTTTCTTCAATAGGTAGAATTTGCTTAACAACTTTTTTAACTTTTAATTCTACTCCATTTACTTCTTCTGCGTTTACATTTAGGGGTAAAAACAATCCTGATAAAAATATAATTAATATTAAAAAATTAAGTTTAGACATACATACTTCACCTCATATTTTTATAATTCGGTTGACCATAACCAATCTGTGAATCTCTTTCTGTTTTTCCTGCTAGAACTACTAATTTTTTATATAATTCAGTATTGTTTTTAATGAAAAAACAATTCTTCATATTAGCTATAAATGCTGTTAAAATAGCAGCTGAAACAGAAGTTCCCTCTATTTGCTCTCCATCTATATAACTTTTAATTTGAACAGGCATAACAAAATCTATATAACCATAATTTGAATTAATCCACTTTTCTCCTGTATCTTTTATGCCTCCAACACTGAAAACTTTTGTATTAGATGAGGGGTAGTTATTTTTTTTTAGACCTTGATTTCCAGAAGAGCTTACAAGTGCGACATTTTTGTTATACAGCTGCTCTAAGAGTTGATCAATCTTTAAATCTCCAGATTTTAAATAAAAACTCATATTAACAACATCATAGTCTTGACCAAGAATTGTTTTTAAATTTTCCCAAACCAAATCTTTCGAAATTTTTCCTTTTTCATCTGATATAACAAATAAGTCAATTTTAGTATTTTTTGTTGTGAGAGAACTTACAATTGACAATATCTCATCAGAATGTGTCTTGCTTTTTAGAGAAGTATCTAGATTTATTTCATCAGCATAATTAATTCCTTCTATACTATTAAGTGTATCTAGAATTGCAACTCTGATATAGTCCTCATTTTCACAACTAGGCATTTCAAGACTTTCAATCCCACCAACTTTTTGAGTTTTTTTTAACTTCACTAAATCTCTTTCATTAAAACTTAAATAGACGATACTACCAACAAATAATACAAATATAAAAAAAAATATTTTACTTTTTGATATCATAATTATTCATTAAATTATTTAAAAGTTTAGCACGAATATTATTATAGTTTTTACTGAAGTAAACATTTAATATCATTGATTTGTTTTTTTTCACATTATATAAATTTTTATTTACACTTTGAGTTTTGTATAAATATATAATTTGATGTTTACTACCGTGGTTATGCGATGATTCATGACTAATATTCGAATCATTCATATTATGTTTGTATTCACCTTGCTTCATTTCGGTGAAATCTATTCCATATTCATTATAACTAGAAAAAACTTCTTCATTTTCTCCAGTTATATCTAAATCTTCAGCTACTTTGTTTATTTGTTTCCCTTTCTCTAATTCACTTTCAAACTCCGAAAGTTGATTATGCTCTCCTTCAAAAACCTTTATTTTAGAAATCTTTGTCCCAAATGATTGTTTTTCCTCTTCCAAAAAATTCTCAATTTCTTCTTCTGTTATTAACTGAAATTTTTGAGCTAGGAATTTAACCTTAAGATATTCATCTACATATTCTTTTGTATCTTTGTCAGATAGGTTTTTTTTTGTAGAATCAGCTAATTTTATGTAAGGAAACTGAAGAATTCTATCTTTATCCGCTATTTCGCCCTTTTCTTTTATGAATTGCTGATCAATTAAACTAGAGTTGATAAGATTATCAACTGCTGTATCATAGGGTTTGCCTAGCAATTTTTTTTGAACATCTTTCATTGTTAATTCTTCCTCGCCTATTTTAGCTACCACTTGATTTTCTTTTTTATAATTTTTAAGTATCATCCCTCCTAAAATTAGAACAACTACTAATAAACACGCTTCAATAACATAATGAATTTTTTTAATCATACTAACCTCACATTTTTAAATCTACAATATCATCATTTTTTTGAAAAAACAACATTATTTGGGTAAATTTTAAATAAAATCTATATTATCTCACTTTGATTACTATGTATATTATCACGTATTACTTTAATAATCCGCTTAATAAAAATAAGGATTACAACAATATAATTTACCATCAATATTTTTATATTCAAGAAATCCCTCCAAAAAGAAAAGAGAATGACAAAAATAAAGGCTTGACTGAGGAATGAAGGAATTTTCTATTGTAAGGCATGCATGTGCAGAACAAAAAACATCGCATAGTGGATAAACAATCTTTTTCCAGTGACACATGCTGAAAGACTGACCTTAAAACAAGCAACTATCGAAAATACTGAGGACAAGCGCACATCTACTTATCAAAATGAAACCGCGTGCCACCAAAGTGGCATTAATACTAGGATTACAAATAAAATCAATGAAAACTGATATTTATTTCATTTATAAATCCGCATTCAGATTATGTTTCTTTTAACATTAATGAGCTTAGCTTAATTCGATTGATAAGCTTGACCAGCAAATGGAGAAATCAGCCCTTTTTTTCCTAGCAATAGACCTCTAAAAAAAGCATGTAAAAGATCTATTATCACAACATCTTAAATATAGAAAGCGGCGATAAAAGATCGTTTTTATATATGACAGATAGGTATTTCTCATAAAAAATAAGTTATTTGAACTCGAAAAAAGCTTGAAGCACATGATTATGTTAGGATTTCAAAATCGATGATTCTAAATACTCTTACCATCAATTCAATTCGTTATCTTTCTTGTTCTTGCAATTGTGTTGTTGAGAGAATTAAAAGTGAAAAATTGAATACTGATAATGTGTAGAAATTTTAAAAAAGGAAGGATGGGCACACTTGGACAAAAGAATGGTTTCAAACATGCAAAGAACATGAAATAAATCCTTGGGAATGGGATTTCAAGCAAAGTTACACAAAGAATCGGTCCCAAAGGATAAATCATCAATTGAGTGATATTAGATTATAAAAGTCTTAAACTCAAATAAATTGGAATATGTAATGTCACAAAAAAAGCTGATCCCAAAGCTGACTGTGATAACAAACCTTTTTATTTCAGCAATTACTTTGGTGCACTGATTATGAACCAAATTCTAAACCGCAACTTTATCTCGATCGTTAAAACTTGCTCTGTGGAAAAAATGAATTTCTTTATTATTACTTTCAATCATTCTAAAAAACAAACTTCTGATATCCATATCAATCATAAGTTTAAAAAATCCCCTACTGTCACCCAATGTAATGGAATTTCACTATTACCACATTAGTTGAGTTCGGGTCTTTATTTATTTTCTCAAGTTTATGAGATTTTACCACTTGAATTCTTTCAATAATTACGCTTCTAGAAAAAGTTCGTCGAACAATGTTTCCTTCTTCTTTTTAATTCTGTCAATTGATTCAAATACCAACTTCATTTTTAAAACACAATACGAAAAGCGAACATTTTTCAAAGAAATGTCCGCTTCATTCGTCTTATTACACGAATTTGGAAAATCACATCTAGTTCTTTATACATCCTTCTCCAAATCCTTCTCTTTTGCAAAAACTGCTTCGGCTACATGGAAAAACTCTTTCACTGCCGGAGAAGCTTGGGAGAGAGACGGACAGGCAAGCGCAACCTCACGGTGATGAGACACATTCAACTGACGAATATGCACAAGCTGCTGCGTTTTTAAAAACAGCTCAGGGCCTATCGTGACACCAAGCCCTTCCCCAACCATACGAGCAATGGTCGTACAATCGTGTACTTCAAATAAAGTAGCTGGCTTCAATTGAGCCTCAGAAAAAATATCCTCTACATGTGATTGATACATGCCAGTCGGCATAATAAATGGTTCATCCGCCAAATCTGTGATGTCTACAATGGACTGCTGGTGAAAACGATGATTTGGATGATAGGCGACCACCATCTCATCTTTGATCAGCGGCAGCAAGTCAAAGGCTTCATCTGCATGACCTTTCACAACAAAACCAACATCAATGATGCCAGAGTCTAGCCACTCCAATATTTCTTCATACGTTCCCTCATAAAATTTAAAATCGATTTTCGGATGCTTTTTCTGATAGCTCACAAGCAGCTTAGGCAATAAACAAGCTGATGCACTGGCAAAAGTTCCGATACGAATCAAGCCCGTTTCGATATTTTTCGTTAACGCAATTTCCTGCTGGATCTTCTCCACCCTATTTAATACTTCTCTAATATGCGGGAGAAGCGTTTGACCGATATCTGTCAGCATGATGCCCTTTTTTCGATCACGAATGAATAAGGACACACCCCACTCCGTTTCTAAACTCGCCACCGCATGACTCACCGCGGACTGCGTCATATTTAATGCTTCAGCTGCTGCGGTAAAACTGCCAAGCTCGACCACTTTTGCGATAATATCAAAGCGAACAAAGCTCATGAGTATTCACTCATCTCCTTCATGAAAAACATCAATTTTACTTATGTTAGCACGGAATTTAAACTAAATACAACGTATCAAATTGAAGGAAGGGTTCAAAAATGAAAAACACATCATATCAGCTATTGATTATTCTTTTAGCTGTCGGTTCATTCGTCACAGGCACGTCAGAATTCGTCGTGTCAGGCATTCTAGATATGATTTCTGTTGATTTAAATATCTCTATTCCTGCTGCCGGGCAGCTTATCACCATTTACTCTCTCTTTTATGCAGTAGGTGCTCTCTTTTTAGTCATGGCAACATCGAAATTGAACCGAAAAAAGGTTCTGTTATCGGCTATTTTTGTGTTTATTTTAGGCAATGTAGTCGCTTTTTTTAGCCATCACTTTGTGCTGCTCCTGCTATCCCGAGTCATCATGGCCATGAGTGGCGGCTTATATATTGTCGTCGCCACGAATTATGCAGCGCAGATCGCCCCTCCAGAAAAAAAGGGAAGCGCAATGGCAACGGTCATTACTGGTTTTACCGTTTCACTCGTACTTGGTGTCCCTATTGGCACATTTTTATCAGGTCATGTGGATTGGCATTATATTTTTCTCATCATTGCACTAGGTACTGCTTGTCTTTTACTACTGCTTTATCAATTACTGCCACGCATGGAGGGACATTCACATCTGCCATTGAAGCAACAATTACATCTCCTTCAAGATAGCAGAGTGATCAGCGGATTAGCCACGACCGTCTTTTGGATCTTAGGCTACACAATGGTATTCGCTTATATCTCGCCTTTATTACGACAGACTGCTGGCTTCTCTCTTGAAATGACAAGTATCGCCTTACTCATTTTAGGAATCGCTGCTTTTATAGGCTCACGATTTGGCGGCTTCGCCGTTGATCAATGGGGACCAAACCGAACCATCTCGATCAGCATCATGATCCAGATGCTCGCTCTCTTTGCCATATTCTTTACGCAATTCTCTACAATAAGCATCTTGATTACGCTTGCCATATGGGGCATCGCTACATGGACGACAACTCCAGCGAAGCAGTTTTACCTCATCTCTCTAAAACCCCAAGCATCAGAAACCGTGCTGAGTTTTAATACAGCGATTATGAATATCGGCATGATGCTCGGATCGTCAATGGGCGGTGTGATTATACAATATACAAATGTCACGAACTTAAGCTGGATTGGCGGTTTAGCCAGTTTTGTCGCATTCATGTTGATTCGGTACTCGTTCCATCGTCATCGGCTGGCCCAAAAGCAGGCAAAAAGCGAACATGTATAACCATGTTCGCTCTTTTATTTATTGACTAGCTTTTGATGTTTCTTTTTTGACTGGAATGGTTACCTTTATTTCTTTGTGCGGTGCCAACATATTCAGTTCTGACAAATCAAGATAAAGACCATATTCTTTAAAAGAAAAATGGTTTAATGATAAAGTCTCTAGATTCTTATCATCAAATTCAAAGGTGGATTGCATGGAAGCTGTCTTTAAATTCGTCACTTTCGCATGGTTCCCCTTCAAGTAATATCCGCTTTCATAGTCTGCTTGTGGATCGGGCCATGATTTCATCTTTTCAACATCGCCTAATCCAATGAATTCACCTATATTCTCCATCATATTCTGATCTAATTCTTTTTGATCTACTCCAGTAAATTGATAATCAACGATCACAGAACGGTCTTTTTGCTCTATCTTATTGATTTTGATTCCGATGCCATGGTGTTTTGTTTTGAACTGAACAGGCAGCTTTGTCTGAAGAGGAATAATGTGGCTGTATTCTCGTTCGTTTCTCACATCCGTGTAAAATGTCAATTCAGTCGCCTTTGGATTAATCGGTTGATTCAAAATCGTCAAATGATCTTTTCTAGTTTTGTCAGGAGTCAGTTGTTTCTTTCTTAAAACGGTTCCAATCTCAAGCTCATACTCATTCCCTAAATTATCTTTCATTCCATCTATACTGACTTTATCATCTTTGGCAAAACCATTGTAATCAATGACATATTGAATAGCAGAGCCATTCACTCCATTTTCTACCTTTACGTTTCTTATTTGATAACGTCCATTTAAAATAGACACGTCTTTTTGTCCCGCTAATAAAGTGGTTTTTTGCTTGACCACAGGTAACTTGAAGCGCCAATTCCCTACAATATCCCCAATCTTCGAAATAACAAGCGGTACTTGTTGACCTTGTTTGATCGTTTGTCCATTTGTATAGACTTCCGTCTGCCCAACATAGCGGCCATCTTTTAATTTTTTTAACTCTGTTTTATCAAAATTCAGTTGAAAATTTCCATCGATTTTTTCTGGATTCACTCTAAACGATACAACATCTTCTTTTGTATGGAAATTCTCCACAGTAAACGTATAAACAAGCCGCCCGGCATCATAGTACACACTGTTTACTTTCACAGTAACCCCTCTTGATTCAGCCCCCTCATTGACGTGCTTCACCAAATCACTCTGAAAAAGAGACATTCCTACTTTATCGTGAAACATCATATAAAACTGTCCAATAATCGGGACACGTGCCATCGCTGTATTAAGAGAAGGAAAAAGGAAGCCTGATGAAAAATAAAGAACGATTAGTATGATGACAGAATATATTGGCGTTCTCCAATTCCATGTGAACCAACGTCTTTTCTTTTCCGCTTTCACATCTCCTATTGCTTGGCGAATTGCAGAGGTTACTTCAACCTTTGGTACTTCAATCTCATCATAAAGCTTTTTCATTTCTTTTCGTTCCATCGACACTCTCCTCCTTTTCCAACGTTTGTTTTAATATCTTTCTTGCTCGATACAAATGAGTTTTGACCGTTCCTTCAGGCACACCCATCTGCTCAGAAATCATCGAAATTGAATAATCTTGAAAATAAAACAACTGAATGACGACCTGGTATTGCTCATCTAACACTTCAAGTGCATGTTTTAAATCGAGCTTGTCTTCCAAAAAATCATGGCGCTCAACGCTTTCGTGCTGCTGATCAAACGGAACAACATCTTGCTGCTTTTTCTTCATCGCAAAAATTGTATGAATCAAAATCCGCGTCAGCCAGCTAGAAAAATAAGCTGGTTCTTTCAAGCCAGATAGATGCTTAAACGCTTTAAAAACCGTCTCCTGAACAGCATCTAACGAATCCTCTTTATTTCTTGTGTAAAGAAAAGCCGTTTTATATAAACGCTCCTGATACATCAGCATTAATTTCTCAAATGCCGGAACATTCCCTTTTTGTGCTTTTTTAATTAGACGCACTTGCTTCATCTCACTCACACCTCCTACACCTGTTAGAGCAAGCTTTCTCTCAAACGGTTTCAACAAACGGAAATTTCTTTTACTTAGCATATGTCGGATAAAAATAGAGAAAGTGAAGATTGGAGTCGAAAGTGCAACTTGAACTTTTGATATAATGGAAGAAATATCTACAAAAAGGAGTATGTCGATTGTTTCGATTCGAAGAACCCACGTGTGCTAGCTGTCAGAAAAAGATAGAAGGAAACGAAGAAGTGTACGTTAAGCTGGTCTATCCAAAGAGAAAAGGAATGACAGAGGTGAAGGCTTGGCTGAGGAATGAAGGGGTTTTTTATTGTAAGGCATGTACAGAACAAAAGACATCACATGGAGGATAAACACATGAACAAAATGACCTTTCCGCAATCATTTCCAACAATTCATACCGAAAGACTAATCTTAAAACAAGCAACGATCGAAGACGCTGAGGATATGCATATCTATTTATCCAATGAAACCGTGTGCCGCTACATGGGCATTGATGCTCATAAATCCATCGAAGACACAAAAGGAGAAATCAAGTGGTATGACAATATCTTCAAAGAACAAACAGGCATCAGGTGGGGCATTTCTTTAAAAGAAGATCCTGCGATCATCGGCAGCTGCGGCTTTCTCAATCTAGAAAAACAGCACTACCGCACCGAAATTGGCTATGAATTACACCACGATCATTGGAGAAAAGGCATCATGAAGGAAGCGATTGCTGCGGTGTTACGATATGGATTTCAGGAGATGAACCTGAACCGGATTGAAGCCATCATTGATCCAGCAAACACGTCCTCTGTTCAATTATTGGAGAAGATTGACTTTGTACGAGAAGGTTTATTGAGAGAGTATGATCTTGGTCAGGATGGGTTTGATGATGTGTATATGTATGCGATTTTGAAGAAGGATTACGAATAAAACAAATGAAAACAGATATTCATTTCATTCAAAAGCCGCAATCAGAATATGTTTCTTTTCACATTTATGAGCTTAATTCGACGATTGAAAAGCTTGTCCAGCAAGTGGAGCAATCAGCCCCCTTCTTCCTAGCGAAAGATCCTGAGAAAGAAAAAACAAAAAAGATTTATTATTACGACATCTTATATATAGAAAGCGTCGATAAAAGATCGTTTTTGTATACGACAGATGGGGTGTTTCTTATAAAAGAAAAGTTATTTGAACTCGAAGAGCAACTTGAGGCGCATGACTATGTCAGGATTTCGAAATCGATGATTCTTAATATTGATTATATCACGTCTATTTCTCCTAAAACGAGCGGCCGTTTCGAAGCAAACCTGACAAATGGAGAAAAAGTGATGATTTCACGTTTTTATATTCAAGCATTAAAAGAGAAGCTTGGGTTACGGAGGAAGTGAACAGGATGAAACGTTATATCACAAATCTTTTGATCACATTTTGTATGATCTTTACTGCACTCGTATTGATTTACTGTTTCACGTTTGGAACGATGCCCATCTATATTTTACAAGCAATCATGTTCAGTTCCTTTTTTTCAAGCGCCCTAACCTTCTTGCTATATCCAAAACAAACGTACAGTCATAAACGGATTCTTTTTCAACAAATTCTATATATCGTCCTTGTGATGTGTATGATTATGACCACCATCATCATCGTCAGCGCTGAAATCAGTCTCCTTTCGTTCATCGTGAATTTCCTTGTGGTCATGGCATTATTCTTTTTGATGAAGTACCTATTGTATAAAAAAGATCAAGCAACTGCTGAGGAAATCAACGAACTTTTACAGCAGCGAAAGAAACGAACAACATCTTAAAGTGCATCTTAGGGCTAAATATTGACATGTTAGGAAGATTTAATTGTGACTTCTGCTTGATTCCACTATTCTGACGTTAGAGGAGGAATCAAAACATGAAACCAATCACAATCATTCGAAAATCAGTACTTCTACTGTTGTTTTCTTTAATCATCCCAACAAGTGCAGGTGTCTATATATCCATCAAAGAAGTAACAGATCCAACGAACATCTATCTCATCAATGGCTGTGCGATGCTGGCTGGGTGTCTTTTACTTCTATTCATTATTCAAAAAAGTCGTTTTCACTTGAAAGAAATAGGGTTTCGAAAAGGGTCTCTTGGTATGTGGATATTTCCCATCCTTATTATCGAGGCCATTCCATTTATTGCTGGATTAAATAAGGATCTAACCCTTTCTTCCTTTATAGCACTTTGTTTCTTCATGGTGTGTGTCGGTCTGTTTGAAGAAGGAATCTTTCGAGGCATCCTGTTCCAATATTTAAAACAGATCAATCTGAGTACCGCCATCTGGGGATCTGCCGTACTATTCGGCCTTGGTCATTCTGCTAATCTACTAAGCGGAAAAAGCCTCACATTAACAGTGGCACAAATCTTATTCGCCTTTTTATTTGGATTCGTTGCAGCTGAAATTGTGGCACTCACTAACAGCCTGCAATGGGTCGTCCTATGGCACGCGGTGCATAATATCGTGGATCAAATGACAACTGGACAAACGCCTATGGCAATGCAAATGCTTTTGCTTTCAATTCAATGTGTCATCTTGGTTGTTCTTGCGGTGATGTTGTGGAGAAGATTAAGAATGAAAAAAGGGAATCATCGTCCATACACATTCGGAACTGGTAGAAGGATGAACAGGAGATAGAAATTAAGAGCAAAGCAAATCGATCATCAAAAAATATCTGAAAACAATTTACATTTTATACTGGATTGAAAAATATGCTTCCAACGAATTGAAATAAACTATAATGAGCGAGCTCAATGTTCGCTTTTTTATTTTCTAAAAGAAGTTCCAAATACAGAAAAATTAGCTCATAACAAAAAGCTGATATCCTAAAGGCCATATCAGCATCATGTTTTCGTGCTTATTCACGCATGTAATCCTCTTTCAGCATGCTGTATATTTCTAAATCAACAACTCCTTTGCCGGACCATAAAACAGCTTGTCTAAGCAGTCCTTCTTTGATAAAACCATTTTTCAACAGGACTTTTTTTGATACTTCATTTGCTGGCATAACCTCCGCTTGAATTCTATTGATATCAATCTCTTCAAACAGAAAGGTCACAAGTGTAGAGACAGCTTCTGTTGCGATGCCCTTGCCCCAATGTTCCTCCGCCAAGAAATAGCCAATCGTCACCGCATTCACCTTTTGATTGAGATCCATTGTTTCAATAATGCCAACTAGCGTATGAGGATTATCTTTTTGAAAGATTCCCCATTTCACTCTGCTTTTCTTCGTATAATCTCGTTCAAAATGACCGATCATCTTTTTTACCGTTTGGAGGTTATGTTTGGGGATGATTCCACAATACTGAAAGACTGTGTCATTGTCGTAAATTGAAAATAACTCTGGCAAATGATGCTCTTCCACCTTTTTTAACAATAGATTCTTTGAAGCTAATACAGGAAAAGTTCCAAAAAGATCTTCTATTTTCATCTTTTGATCCCCTTTGTTTATTCCTCAATAGGAATATAGATTCTCATTTTGATATCGTTTGGTCCATTCGAATGTAAGACATCTGTTATTTCAAAATCTGGTCCACTCGTTCTTTCATAATTAGAATTTGGAAGCCAGCTACCATAGATATATCTCCTAGTGTTTTGCACCATTTCATGAGATCCACTCACTTTAAATTCTGCATACTTCCCCTCAGGAATCACTATTTTTACAAACCCTTCATTTAAATCTAGATCGGATTCCTCCACTTCTTCCCCTACCACAAACGAAAAACGGCCATCATCTTGAAAAGAAGTAGATATACCATAAGCCATATGAGGTGCTATTTTCTTTGGAATCTGTTGATAATATTCCTTTCTTCCAAAATCCATATAAAACAAAGGAATGTCCGTGAAATATTCCTCATTTTGAAGATTAGTTTGATACTCGTAACCAATGATATAAAAATTGCTTAATTGAGTCATGACAGGTTTATCCATATTGAATTCACTGTCTAGCTTAGATTGGTACGCTAAAAAATCAATTTTGTTTTGTCGCTTTAACATCACTTCCTCTTTTCGAAACCTGCCTGGTGTCACCCCAAAGAATTGTAAAAAAGCACGAGTAAACGCTTCTTGAGAACCATACTGGAAAGCAATCGCTATGTGTAAAATGTTCTGCTTTGTTTCTTTCAGTAACCTAGCAGCTTCAGAGAGCCTTCTATTTCTGATATACTCTTGCACAGAAAAACCTGTAATGGCTTGAAACAAACGCTGAAAATGAAACGCTGAAAAGCAGGATTTTGAGGAAATATCCTTTATACTTATATTGTTTTGGAGGTTCTCCTCAATAAACTCAATTGAATGCTGTATTCTCTCATAGTAATCCATTGTTTCTCCCCCCTCTACCTTTTATTTTATTACTTCCCTCCTCTTTTTTTTGATCATTTGTGCTAATTGTTTATTTTTTAATAGCCTTATACAAATAATTATTAAATTTCTCAAACAAAAAGTTTCCTTATTTATTTCTTAAAATGCTTGTTCCTCTATTCTTTGATATTGCAACATAGCACAAAAAGTCAAGTTTCCTAAAGAGTATTTCCGCTATACTAAACTCGTAAGGTAAGGAGGTGCTCGGTTGTCCTATCAAGAACATGAGAGAACGATTCAAGAAACATTAAATTATATTGAACAGCATCTGAAAGACGATTTACCGCTTCAAACTCTAGCGAAACACGCTGGTTATTCTAGGTTTCACTTTCACCGTATGTTCAAAAAAGTGATGAAGAAGTCAGTGGTTGATTATATACGGGTACGAAGGATGACCCAAGCGGCGAAGGATTTAATTCATACAGACCAACGGGCGATTGACATCGCATTGCAGTATCGATTTAGTTCACAGGAATCCTTCACTAGAGCTTTTAAGAAGATATATGACATGTCACCCGCACGTTATCGGAAATTATTAAGGAATGTAATTAATGAGGAGGAGGAAACAAATATGGCTGATCATCAGAACACACCTACTGGATGGATTATGGCGGGGGATACCCCATCTGACTATGAAACAGGTTTGGATAACAAAATTGTACACAGTGGGACTAACTCCGCTTATTTAAAATCAAAAGATAAAAAAGCTGGAGGTTTCGCAACATTGATGCAGCAAATTAAATCTGAGCGTTACCGAGGAGAACGGCTTCAATTTTCTGCTTTTGTTAAAAACGAAGATGTGAAAGGCTCAGCTGGTTTATGGATGAGGATTGACCACTCTTCAGGTGAAGTTCTAGCGTTTGACAATATGATGAACCGTCCTATTACAGGAACAAATGGATGGAATCATTTTAGTGTAGTACTAGATGTTCCAGTAAAAAGTGAAGTCATTGCGTTTGGCATATTACTACAAGGTCCAGGTCAAATTTGGATGGACGAACTTAGTTTTAAAATTGTAGATGAAAGTGTGCCAGTGACAGAACAAAATACTGTGGATCATTTAGAGGATGAACCAGTGAATTTAAATTTTGAAGGCTGACAGACTGAATTTAGGAGGAGGTTAATTGCCATGAAAAAAATTGGTGTGATTTTATTGTTCGCTGTGAATTCACTCACCTTTATTTGTGGCCTTGGATTTTTATTTGGTGAAGAGGATACCACATTAAAACAGAAGTAAAATCACATAAAGAAAAAACCCTACCGAAATTCTGGTAGGGTTTTTTGGTGGGGAACTGTATGTTTCAAAATAGTTTTATCTTTTTCACAAAAGGTTAAACCCTTATCCAACAACGGTCCAAGCACAAATATAGCAATAAAGTCCTATTCCCACTCAATCGTAGCAGGCGGCTTACTCGTAATATCATACACCACGCGGTTCACATGCTTCACTTCATTCACGATACGAGTAGAGATCTTTTCAAGTACATCCCAAGGGATTCTTGCCCAGTCACTCGTCATCCCATCAATCGAAGTAACAGCACGGATGCCGATTGTGTAGTCATATGTTCTTGCGTCACCCATGACACCTACGCTGCGGATGTCTGGGAGAACCGTGAAGTATTGCCAGATGTCGCGCTCAAGGCCGAAGTTGGCAATTTCTTCGCGTAGAATTGCATCCGATTCACGGACGATTTCTAGTTTTTCTTCAGAAATTTCACCTAGTACACGGATACCTAGTCCTGGACCTGGGAATGGCTGTCTCCAGACGATGTCGTCAGGAATGCCCAGCTCTGAACCTAAGGCACGGACTTCATCCTTGAATAGCGTGTTCAAAGGCTCAATCAATTCGAACTGCATGTCTTCTGGAAGACCACCTACGTTGTGGTGAGATTTGATTGTTTGTGCCGTTGCTGTTCCGCTCTCAATGATATCTGTGTAAAGTGTTCCTTGTGCTAAATAGTCGATTCCTTTTAGCTTGTCCGATTCATCATCGAATACATAGATGAATTCGTTACCGATGATTTTACGTTTTTGCTCAGGATCAGACACACCTTTTAGCTTGTTTAAGAAGCGATCTTTCGCATCTACTTTAATCACGTTCATGTTGAAACCTTCACTAAATGTTTTCATAACCCCTTCTGCTTCGCCTTTGCGAAGAAGACCGTGGTCAACGAAAATACATGTCAGCTGATCACCGATGGCTTTGTGAATCAATACCGCCACAACAGATGAATCTACACCACCGCTTAGTGCGCACAATACTTGTTTGTCGCCTACTGTTTCACGGATTTTCTGCATTTCGATTTCAATGAAGTTCTCCATTGACCATTTGCCATCGCAGTCACACACGCCGAAGACAAAGTTTTTCAATAGGTCATTTCCGTATTCAGAGTGACGAACCTCTGGGTGGAACTGAACGCCATAGAAATTCTTCTCAGCTAAGCTCATCGCTGAGTTTGGACAATGTGCACTTGTTGCATCAACTGTAAAGCCTTCTGGTACTTCAACAACGAGGTCACCATGGCTCATCCAAACGACTTGATCAGTCGGAAGGTCTTTGAATAAAGCAGGCGTTCCATTAATGTGGATATCTGCTTTTCCGTATTCACGCTGGCTAGCTGCTTCTACTTTCCCGCCTAAATAGTGAGTCATAAGCTGCATGCCGTAGCAAATGCCTAGAACCGGAATGTCTAGATCAAAAATCTTTTCATCACAGCGGAAAGATCCTTCATCATAAACACTGTTTGGTCCGCCAGAAAGGATGATTCCTTTAGGCGCCATTTCTTTAATTTCTTCAGCAGTTAAAGTGTGCGGATGAAGCTCACTGTACACACCAAATTCACGAATACGGCGTGTGATCAGCTGATTGTACTGACTGCCGAAATCTAGAACCAAAATCATTTCATTTACTAAATTTGTCATGGTGTCACCTCTATGTCCAATATAGTTTTTTATAAACGCACAGAAAAAATGAGAGGAGAAAACCTGCTCTCAGTGTGAATCACGCTTTTGAAGCGCCCAGACTCACATCCGAACGCTTCAATTTCATGTATTTTAGAAGGTTTTAATATTCACCTATTCTAACAACAGGAAGGTACGGGGTCAAGACTATCTCCTGTTTATTAAATTTTCCCATAACTTTGCGGATTGCCCCCAAAGCACCGACGCATCCTCTCGTCGATAGAGTGCCCGCTCATAGAGCTGCGTCAGCTCTGACATCCGATGATCTCCATCCTTGTCATCGATCAAAGAAGCGAATTCTCTTAGCGTCATGCCAGGTTTTTTCTCAATTCCCCTGCGCTTCAGCTGCTTTAATAGCGCAGCATACGCATAGAAGAATGCTTCCTCCTCTGGCAGACGTTTCACCTTTCTCACAATAAAGAATGGCAGCCATCTTGCTCTGAATCGATAAAGCATCCAGCTTATCAAGCCTAGAAGGATCATAGCTCCTGCCGCAAAACCCAGGATTGAACCAACATGTACCATATTAGGCTTCGCTTGCGCTGTTTGTTTCTTTGGTTCAGCGGTCTGCGCTGTCTCCTGCTGCTGCGGCTGTTCGGCCTGCTGATCTTCGCTTGCATCGGAGCTAGACTGATCTTCTTCCTTTTGATCATCATCTGCTTGATCACTTGAAGCCGATTCATTTGTAAAGGTCTCTGGGTTCGTAAAACCTTTTGTCGGTTCGAAGGTCACCCAGCCTCTATTTGGAAAATACACCTCTACCCATGAATGCGCATTGTTATTGGTCACTTCATACACATTATTTCCATCCATCTGTGTTTCATATAATTGACCTGACGTGTACCCTTTCACCCATCTCGCCGGAATCCCAATGGAACGAAGCAGTACAATCATAGAGGTTGAAAAGTTATCACAGTAGCCGATCATCGTATCAAACAAAAATTGATCCACATAATCTTCTTGACGACTAGGCACAGCAACATTTTGCGTTTCATATGAAAACTTCGCAGACCCTAAGTAATCCTCAATCGCTTTAGCCTTATCGTACATATTATCCTTCGTTTCCGTTAAGCTGTTTGCCAATGTTTTCACACGCTCTGGCAATGAGGAAGGAAGCTGTAAGTATTCACGGCCAACCTCCTGATTGACCTGCTTCTTTGTCGGTACTTTGATTCTCTGCAAATCCTCAAGGATAAATGTAGGAGACAAAAAGGTGACTTGGTAGTTCCCTAAATTTTTCGGCGGATTTTGAATGGATGGGACGATTTTCTCCGTTTTCCCCATCATTTGCAGCGGAATGTTTTCCATTGGCGTCAGTGTGATTGTCCCAATCGGATAGACGGCATGATTAAAACGATAATTCGATTCCATATCGACTCTCGTTTCGTGCATCTCTGTTTTTACACGCTCGGTAAACCAGCGATTCGGTACACTGTCCTCTTTTAGCCGCGTAGGTTTCGTATCATTTGAGGCATCCTCCCAGCCCTTTCCGGTGTAGATGCTCTTTGTTTCGACACGAAAGTAGGAGGGTTCCTTACCGCTCCATTTAAAGACCGGTGTGCGGTCCTCACTAAATGGTCCGCCAAGCGATGAATCATCTGTACTATATCCCACCTTATTCTGTCCGGCAGAGCCATCTTGATTCGTCACCGCCTTAAAAAATGGGACAGGATCAGGCCATTTCGGATCAGACTTTGGTAAAGAAGCGCCGAGTGTCGCTGACAGAAGAACAAGCGCCAGCATGGGCAAAAACCACTTTAGTCGCGCCTTCTGTGATACCCGAATGCCTTCAGTCGAACGCAGTCGATCGAAATACAGCAACCCAAGCAAACAAAAACCAAACACCATAATACGAACGATCGCAAAGGTTGCATCATATGGCGTAAACGTATCCAGAATCGTGACATACACAATCGTCATAAGTAAAAAGAAAAAGATGCGCTGCTGATAGACCACCCAATAATGAAGCAAGTAGACAAGCAGCCATAGCAAAATATAAAACAACAATGTGCGGAAGGAGGGATACATGTCACTCCACATGCCTGTGCTCATCAAGGTGATATTATCTTTGATATCAGCAAATAATGGAGCCGGATAGCTTGGCTCTGCTTGATAAAAGATCAAATATAAGGCGAGCAAAATCAAGCCAGTACAAATAGGAAACGTCACATACCACTTCAAACGAAAGAATGTAAACAAACATGTAAGCCCTATAAAAATGATGAAATAAGACGTATGACTCGTCTCTGTAAAATCTTGAAGCGGTCGAAGCCACTCCCAAAGCAGCAGGAATGCTACAGCATAATAGATGAACAACTCAAAACGGCTTTGCCGCTGATGCGTATGCAGCATAAATGTTTGTCACCTCACAGTTCTTTCGTGCAGCCGGTCTTCAAATAAAACGGTCGTGCGTATTCCAGATGCCTTGAGCCGGTCTACAAGCTGTTTTTCTTTTGTCGATAATCGATCCTCGGCTCTCTTCACTAAAAGAACAGTGATGTTCTTTCTGTTTCGATTTCCAAAGAGGCTCGTAGCAAGCTCTTCATGCAGATGACCCGTAATGACATATTTTCCAGCGTCTTGGTACTCACTCGCTGCGAACGCTTTATATTCGAGTACGCGAGAAGAATGATGCTGCACCCTTGTTAAAAAGTAAAGCATGTCCTGCAAATGAGATTCCCCTTGATCCACTCGAAAGACACGCTGATCACCAAGTGGGACAAGGCCTGCCGGAACCCCTTTTTTCACTGCCGATTGGAGGACAGACGCTGCAATAGACACGACGGTCTCAAAAACCGCTTCATCGGTAAAATCAGCAAACACGACAAGATCCTTTGTTTGATTCTGTTCAAACTCCTTCGTCATCAACTGGCCTCTTCTAGCTGTCGTCTTCCAGTCCACCCAGGCAAAACGGTCGCCTTGCTGATATTCCCTTACACCTGTTGTCACATGGGTCGGTTCATTTAACCACGAGTGAACCGCTTTGCCTCCATTTTCATTCAATGACTCAGCAGACTCCACCTGAAGATCGAGCATTTTCGGATAAACAAGCAGCTTTTTTTCTAACGGGATGATGACTTCTTTCTCCACAAAACCAAACATATCACCCGTTTTGATTCGAACTGCTGACAAATGATGTTCCCCGCGCATGACATCATTCAATTGATAGGAAAAACGCCACGTTTTCCGAAACCAAGGAAACAGTATTTGCTTCATTTCAATTTGTTCCTGTAAATGAAAGGTGTCTGGCGGATCATCCTCAATCAAGACGTAAACGTATGGAAATAGATTTGTCCGCTTGATTTCAAGGTCAACAGGCAGCACGTCTCCCGCCTTCAAGTGAGTTTGTTGTAATGTCCTTTTCGCAGTCACTCTCAGCGGAACAAGCGCAAACAGCAAAGCATACAATGCATATGGTAAAAATGCATAAAAAAGGAACCAACTCACAAACCCTCCCTGAAACATGGCATAACAAAAGACTGCGGCAGTGAGAATGATGAGCATCATCACCCGTAACCATAATGAAAAAGCGAAACGATGACCTAATTTCATTGACTCATCGACTTTTGAACTGGCACGCCAATTTGCTCAAGCATTTGTCGCAGCAGTGTCTCCGCCTTCTTCCCTTCATACGTCGCTTCTGATGTCAAAATCATTCGATGCGGTAATGTATAAGACGCCAAATACTGTACATCATCAGGAATCACATAATCTCGCCTGTTCAACAGTGCATACGCCTGAGTCGCTTTCATAAGGGCGATCGATCCCCTTGGACTCACACCTAGATAAACAGATGGATGCTGACGAGTCGCTTGTGCAATTTCCACAATATATTCTTTAATGGATGCATCCACATGAATGGTCTGAACCGCTTGCTGCAGCGCATGGATATGATCCTTTGTCATCACTGCTTGGAGCGTATCAATCGGGGACTGCTTCTCCTGCAAGTTGAGTACCTCCAGCTCTTCCAGCATGGTCGGATACCCCATTTGTAGCTTGAATAAAAAACGGTCCATTTGCGCTTCTGGCAGTGGATAAGTCCCTTCATATTCCACTGGATTCTGCGTAGCCATGACGAAAAAAGGATCAGCAAGCAGCATTGTTTCTCCGTCCACTGTGACACTGCCTTCCTCCATCGCTTCGAGCAATGCAGACTGTGTTTTTGGAGAGGTCCGGTTGATCTCATCAGCCAAAATAATCTGTCCCATAATGGGACCTTGCCTAAATTCAAATTCATTTGTCTTTTTATTATAAATCGACACACCTGTTACATCAGATGGCAAAAGATCAGGAGTGAATTGGATTCGCTTAAACTCACAGCCAATCGATTTTGCCAAAGCACGAACCATCATCGTCTTCCCAACACCAGGCACATCCTCTAGCAGCACATGCCCCTTCGCCAAAATCGCAACAAGGCTTAATATCGCAATGTCTTTCTTCCCAACCATGACTTTATTGATGTTATCTACGATTTTTTTTAAATCTGAATGCATTGGTTCATCAAATGCCATCCTGATCCTCCTATCACGTTTCCGTTAAATTTCATATAGTCTAACTTTACCATACAACGCGTAATTGCATAAAACATCAACACGTAGAAAAAAAGAAGCCTTCTCACGATGGAAAAGACTTCTTCTCTTCTTTTGGCTCACCTGCTGGCTCCATATGAACATGAGAGTGAAGAATATCATGTTCCTTCTTCATTCTACGTTCGATCTCATCTGCAATATCATGGCTTTCTGCAATGTTCAAGTGCGGCTCGACCTCCACTACTACATCCACATGGACCGTACTTCCGAGATACCGTGCCTTAATATCTTTCAAATCGCCCACCCCAGGTGTTGCTTCAATGGTCTCTTTATATTTGGACATATCTTTTATATGAAAACCGTCCGTTAACGAATGAGAAGCATCTCTGAAAATCTCCCACGCCGTTTTACAAATAATGAGGCCAATCACAAACGCTGCAAGCGTATCAATCCATGCCAGTTGAAATTGAGAGGCAATAATCCCTACAAATGTTCCGATACTCACATACGCATCTGATTTATTATCAGCTGCTGCTGCATGAAGAGCCTGGCTATTGATCCGTTTGGACAGATTGCGGTTGTAAATATACACACCATACATCACCACAGCACTTCCTGCTGCCGTCCAAGCTGCGATCATATCGGGTGTTTGATGCTCAGACGAGAAGAGCGACTGGCCTGCACTCAGCAGAACCTGAAGTCCAACAAGCATCATAATAAAGGACGCCACAAGAGACGCAATATTCTCTGCTCTAAAATGACCGTATGGATGATCTTCATCAGGCGGTTTTTGAGAAATACGAAGTCCAATCAATACTGCAAGGGATGCAATAATATCCGTCGTATTATTCAATCCATCTGCCGAAAGGGCTTCTGAATGAAACGTATACCCAATCAGAAGTTTCACCGCAGATAAGATCACGTAGGCAATGATGCTGACCCAAGCACCTGTTTCACCTTGTCTTAATTCGTTATAGCGCTCCATGTCGAACCGCGCCTCCTCACACATCACTTTTCTATTATTTATCTTACAAAGCAAAGCCCGTGTGGGTCTACAGCAACATGATTCGCTTGTGTCAGCAAAATAGGATACATAGAAATGTGTTGACCTAAGTAAACTTATTTTTATAAGGTCAATTGACCTCAAGACCTACTCCCATCAACCTTTTTCCAATTCACTCTGCGAGGATCATATGGGCAATATCACTCTTACTAATTAATTGTCAGAATAATTTTATTTTAAGACACAACTTCTCTTCATCCGATCTTATGCTATTTTTAAGAATGAACAGAGGAAAAAGAGGGAACATAATCTCTCAAATCCTTTATACTTTTTAACATCATGTTAAGAGGTTTGAAATGTCAGTTTGATAACCTGTCCAATGCTGAATGACAATTCAGTGTGATAAAATTTAAAATATTCTAAAAACAAATTCTCTATAAGGAGAAATGTTTGGAGGTAAAGACATGTCCAACATGACAAACGGTCTTCAAAAAAATCTTAAAACAAGACATATTTCAATGATCTCCATTGCTGGGGTTATTGGCGCAGGGCTATTTGTTGGTAGCGGCGCTGTCATTCATTCTGCAGGGCCTGGATCCATTCTTTCCTATTCTTTTGCCGGACTTCTCGTGATCTTTATTATGAGAATGCTTGGAGAAATGGCATGCGCCTATCCGACAAGCGGTTCCTTCTCACAATATGCGAGCGACGCCATCGGTCCATGGGCCGGTTTTACAATTGGCTGGCTTTATTGGTTCTTCTGGGTGATTGTCATCGCCATCGAAGCCATTGCTGGTGCTGCCATTATTCAGTATTGGTATGGAGATGCACCCGTTTGGCTCACAAGTCTTATCCTCACGATCCTCTTAACATTAACAAATATCTTTTCTGTTAAATCTTTTGGCGAATTTGAATATTGGTTCTCATTAATAAAAGTCGTCAGCATTATTCTCTTTCTACTCATCGGTTTTGCATTTATCTTTGGTTTTGGTGGTCATCATACTGTAGGTCTTGCTAATTTAACGGGGAACGGCGGTTTCCTTCCAAATGGATTCAGCTCTGTTTTACTCGGAATTGTCGTTGTCATCTTTTCCTTCATGGGAACCGAGATTGTGGCAATAGCGGCCGGAGAATCAGCAGACCCGGTCAAGTCTGTGACAACAGCTACCCGCTCTGTTGTATGGCGTATTATCATATTCTACGTCGGATCAATCGCTGTCGTTGTCACCCTGCTTCCATGGAATTCAGCAAGTATTTTAACAAGCCCGTTCGTTGCGGTATTAGAATACATCGGGGTTCCATCAGCCGCTCAAGTCATGAACGTCATTGTTTTAACAGCCGTTCTATCTTGCTTAAACTCCGGATTGTACACAACGTCCAGAATGCTTTATTCATTGGCAGAAAGAGGCGAAGCACCGAAACGCTTTATGAAAATCAGCAAACGTGGTGTTCCTGTAGCGGCTACAGTTGCTGGCACCTTCTTTTCCTACATTGCCGTCATGATGAACTACTTTTATCCTGAAACCATCTTTTTGTTCTTAGTCAATGCATCCGGTGCGATTGCCCTTCTTGTCTACTTAGTCATTGCTGTTTCACAATTAAGAATGCGCCGTAAAATCGAAAAAGAAAATCCAGAACAACTCAAAATCAAAATGTGGCTGTACCCATATCTCACGTACTTTACCATTTTGGTCATTTGCGCCATCTTGGCATCAATGCTGTTTATCGAATCAATGAGACCACAGCTCATTTTGACAAGTATCATTACCTTCGGTGTGCTTGCTGCTTATTTCATCTTTAAACCGAATAAAAAGGTGCCTGCAAATGCAGCGCTTGAAAATAAACATCCGTAATGTTCCCGCTGATAAGCGGGTTTTTTATTTTATTCACCTATTTTGATGTCCGCACTTATACTGTATCAAATTGGATTTTAAGTGAGGATTAGACAACATGAACCTAGAAAAATTTGTTGATGAGCTGCCAATTCCAGAAGTTGCGGAGCCCATCAAAAAGAACCCAAGACAAACGTATTATGAAATCGCTATGGAGGAGGTATTTCTAAAAGTTCATAGAGACCTGCCCCCAACCAAGCTATGGACCTATAATGGCAGTTTGCCTGGTCCAACCATTCATGCGAATCGAAATGAAAAAGTCAAAGTGAAATGGATGAACAAATTGCCACTTAAACATTTTCTACCGGTCGATCACACCATTCACGAAGGCCATCATGATGAACCAGAAGTCAAAACCGTCGTTCATTTACATGGCGGCGTCACACCAGCAAGCAGCGACGGCTATCCAGAGGCTTGGTTTTCACGAGACTTTGAAGCAACCGGCCCCTTCTTTGAACGGGAGGTGTACGAATACCCAAATCATCAGCAAGCCTGCACATTGTGGTATCACGATCATGCGATGGCATTGACACGACTAAATGTGTACGCCGGTTTAGCTGGGTTTTATTTGATCTCAGATACATTTGAAAAGTCCTTAGAACTGCCGAAAGATGACTATGACATTCCTTTAATGATTATGGACCGTACGTTTCAGGAGGATGGCTCTCTGTTTTATCCAAGCAGACCAAACAACACGCCAGAAGACAGTGACCTACCAGATCCGTCCATCGTGCCCTTCTTTTGCGGAGAAACCATTTTGGTCAATGGAAAAGTATGGCCGTATTTAGAAGTAGAACCACGAAAATACCGTTTTCGTATTTTAAATGCGTCCAATACAAGAACTTACGAGCTGCATCTAGACAACGATGCGACGATTTTGCAAATTGGATCTGATGGCGGCTTTTTACCAAGACCTGTTCACCATCAATCCTTTAGCATTGCTCCTGCTGAGCGATTTGATGTCATCATCGATTTTTCAGCTTACGAAAACAAAACGATCATCCTTAAAAATAAAGCCGGCTGCGGACAGGAAGTGAATCCTGAAACAGATGCCAACATCATGCAATTTAAAGTCACACGTCCGCTAAAAGGGAGAGCACCTAAAACATTACGGCCTATTTTCAAACCGCTTCCACCACTTCGGCCTAGTCGAGCTGATAAAGAGCGCACGCTCACTCTTACCGGTACACAGGATAAATACGGCCGCCCCATTTTATTGCTGGATAACCATTTTTGGAATGACCCCGTCACGGAAAATCCTCGGCTGGGCAGTGTAGAGGTTTGGTCCATCGTCAATCCAACAAGGGGTACACATCCCATTCATTTACACCTTGTTCAATTTAGGGTGATAGACAGAAGACCATTTGATACAGAGGTCTATCAATCGACAGGGGACATTGTGTATACAGGACCGAACGAAGCCCCTCCTTTACATGAACAAGGCTACAAGGACACCATTCAAGCACATGCCGGTGAAGTCATTCGAATCATCGCTCGCTTTGTTCCATACAGCGGCAGGTATGTGTGGCATTGTCATATATTAGAGCACGAAGATTATGACATGATGCGGCCGATGGATATTATTTAGTAACATGAAACCGATCCCCCGTCACATACGTAAAAACATGTATTGAGTAAATCATTACGAAGGGCTAACAGACAGCGATATATTAGCCCTTTCCTTCCTTTTCATTGAATCATTCTAAAATAAAACAATGCATGACTTAAAATGGCATTTATTTGTACATTCAACACTTAAAAAGTTGACGCAGCAAACCGATAATACTACTATATACCCATTGCATCTATCAAAAGGCACATTTGCCACAATGAACGAACAAATGGAAAATTGCGATAAAAAACGGAGGAGTTCAATTTGAATGAAGAAAAAGAGACTTGCCAGATCACACAAGAAACAGCGGCAGGTAACATAGAGAAGCTTTCAATTCAGAAAAACGAGAGCATTCGGTCAAATATTGAACAGCTAACAATTGAACTCGGTGAACAAAAAGAATTCAACCACTTCATATTAGATGAAAAACAAAAGGCCATCAGCACATTATCTGCCCTCATTACAAAAGGCGATTGTGATGAAGAATTAAAGACTCATTTTGAACAAGCATTACATATTGGACTTTCTGTCATAGAGATCATGGAGATTATTAAGCACTGTACAAAAGTTGCTGGATTCCCTCACTCCATTAATGCCCTGTTTATCTTTCAAAACTTATTAGACAATAACACCAAATAAATCAGTGAAAACGAGAAGCCATCTGTCCTCTCGTTTTTTATGTCCATTCATATTACTCTCTTTCTTTTCCTCTGTCACATAAGCAAAATACGAAAATACCACACATTTCCCACCTTAAAAACTGATTTTCCTTACATAAATTCCTCAATTTCTGCAACATGTCAAACGACAAAATAAAAAAACGTCCAGTTATATAAAAATAACTGAACGTACCTTTTATCGATTGACAGTGAAATTGTTAACAATCCCGCCATCCTTCTCCCAAGCGGCTTTCACTGTTTTTTTCTTGATATCGTATTCAAAAATCGTTCTTACTTTTGCTTTTCGTCCGGTGTCATCCTTTAATTCCTTTGCGTTTTTAGCAACACCTAAGAAATAAACAGAAGACCCATCCGTAGAAAATTGCGGCTGTGCGGCACTTAAAATATGCACATCCTTACTGTTCTTAACAAGTGTTGCCTGTTTTCCTGTTTCTACATCTAGCATTTTAATAGAGGATACTTCTTTTTCATTTCGCACCTTCACTTCTGTATAAATCAATGTCTTATGATCTGGTGAAAATGAAATATCATTAATCGTTTGCGAGATGCGTGCAATTCGCTTCCCCTTCGCGCCTGTTTGAAGGGTGATCTTCATGGTCGTTGGTTCAGGGTCTCTTCCCTTTTCATTCGCTTCGTCGGTTTTCTTGTAATCTTCTTTTAAGGAATAATGCTGGATTGCCAGAAGGTTTGACGCCGGATCATATGCAAAAGAACTTACCGTGTCATCCTTGCTTTTTTCTGGATACAATACATCCACTTTACGTGTGTTGACATCAAACATAGCGACATAAAATTGTTCGCCAGAATCCTTATTATACCTAAGATATAGCTGTTTTCCGTCTCCAGACAGCCTCATACTGTCGATGGAATCATCACTCGTAAATAGCGTTTTTTCTTCATCCGTTTTTACATTCAGTTCTCGAATACTCACTTTTTGCGTGTCTTCATCCGTATACGTGTAATATAAAAGCTGTTTCGTAGAATCATAAGCAATCGAAGGATATGCTGTCAGTTTCTCCGTATGAAGCGCCCGGTCATGCAGATAATACGTATTGTTTAACTGTTGATCTGTAAATGAAACGAGTAATTCGTCTTTTGCATTCTGATTTGTTTTCACTTTTCCCGCATGCTTCGTCTCTTGATCCGGCTTCATCATAAAGAAAATGACGGCCGCAATCACTGCGACTCCGATGACCGTGATGATCCACCATGTTGATTTTTTCATTGCCTTTCAGACCCTCTCTACAAGAAAAGAAGCCAGAAAATGAACTTTTCCCGCTTCTTTGCATGCCTATGTATTAATAAGTGTAATGTCCTTTTACGACACCTTTACTTGTTTTATACCCAAGTGCTTTGAATGCTTTTGGACTAACGTCTAATACAGCGTTTGGCATTCTACCTACATCATATTTATATACTGTAATCACTTTATGTGGTTTCGCTTTTGTTGTCACTCTTAATTTTGTACCTTTTTTCGGTACGTCAAATCCCATTTTAGTTGCTGCATCCCAATGACCGAGTTTTTTTCCATCTGCGCCTTTTTTACCGACACCATTATACCAAGTAATATTGCCGCTTACTTTTTTTGCACTTGCTCCATGTGAGAAACTAAACGCCAAAAATAAACTAGCTACTGTTACGATTGTCGCGATAAGCTTTTTATTCATTAAAAAATCCTCCGTATTTGGTTTCTGAACTCATTATACATGAAGATGCACCCTTTTATTTTACAGACACGTTACAATTCGAATACAAGTTGACCACTTTTCGACCGGTTTTTTTCATAATTAATACCAAAACCATCCATAAAATTGTAAGTAGATCCCCCCTTTTGATTTTATATAATAAAAATGAACCCATTATAAGGAGGAGTTTTCATGAAAAAGTGGTTTATCGTTTTGAGTGTAAGTTTGACCTTTGTTTTGATGCTATCAACTATCCCAGCATCTGCAGCTAGCCCTCGTCACGGCGCGATTGTGACACAAACGGATGAGGCCAAATGGTCGGGTATCTCAGCTGATATTGTGCTACCGAAAACAGCTACCATTAAAAATGGCTATGCGGACTGGTATCTCGGTCTCGGCTCTGCCGTTGTTGAGAGCGGTATTTCAAAAACGTCTTCTGGCTACAAGGTCTTTCTGGGCAGCGGCTCACAAGGCGGCAGCAAATACTGGAACAGTGAATACGATAAGAGCATTAAGGATGGCGCACGTGTCAACTTAAAGCTCATCAATAATGGTGATGGCACAGTGTCACTATACGTCAATGGGACATTGCGCTATAAACAGCCTGTTTACAACCCTAGCCGTCTGAAAAACCTCGATGTCGTCAAGATGGTACACGGTGTACAAGATAATGGAACAAACAGCTACTCACAAGCAAGCTTCTCAAATGTACAGCTTCGTGCAAATACTTCAGGAAGCGTCTATAAAAAATGGGATGGATCCATCAAATCATCGCTTTTACGTAAAAATTTAGAGTCTGGTGCTGCGGCTCCCAAATTCACCGTCATTTCTTCTGTTCCATTAAGTACAAGCCTTTCAGCACAATAAGAAAAAAAAGCGCCCTTTTTGGGTGCTTCAGATTGTTGACAAAGGGCTAAAATGAACTTTATTTTAGCCCTTTGTTTTCTTTTCAGCGTGATAGAAAACCTTTGAAGTCTAGGAAGGACGAGCATCGGAGCGGAGCGAATTTGACATTCGTGAGCACCGAAGCGCAGACCTGACAACGAATGCGAAGGTTTGTCTACACGCTGAAGCGCCCTTTTTGGGTGTTTTTTATTGTTCACAGCATATCAACACTTCTCTTTTAATCAAATCAAGGATTCGTGGTAACATAAACATACATACTTCGAAGAAAAAAGGAGAACGAACGTGAAAAAAAGTCTACTTGTTTTCATGAGCCTAGTTGCAAGTCTTTTCATGCTAGCAGCTTGCTCAAATACGGCAAACGAACAAAAAACAGAAACGAAGGCACTTCCAACGATTAATGAACGCATTCAAAAAGAAACGAAAGAAGTCATGGAGCAGTCTAAACTTATAAAAGACACGGATATCACTGTTGATCAACAAAAAAAAGTCATTTCTTTACATGTAACAGCTTCTTCTGATACCAATAGTGATTACGCTGAAGTCATCGGTTTAAACTTTGCCAAGACGCTGGCCATTGGGGCATCAACTGAAAAAGAAAACAACCTGCACAAACCCGAAAATGACAGCCTTGGCGCACTCTATTCCTTTTACGACCTAAACATCACCGTGAAACAAGAAAACGGTAAGGTGCTGGCAAAGGGAACGAAAAAAACAAATGAAACAAAGATCACTTGGGAAAGAGCCCAGTAATTTAGAAAAGCTTGTAGAGGATCGCTCTACAAGCTTTTTTCAAGTTTATACAAACAAATCGTCTCTCATCGCATCGACCAGTGTGTGAATATCTGAGTGAGCCCATGATGCTAATCGTACCAACAAATCATCTATACACTCATACAAATGACGTTCCCTCAAAATATACTCCTTATAAAATGGAATGACAAAGAAATAGAGCAAATCAGCCAATTCAAGCGCAACGATATCGTTATCCTCAACTTCTAACGCCTGTCCAACACGTTGAATCAGCCAATGCAAATCTGCTTTCTTTTCAATCGGAACATACATCAGTTGATGAATATTATCCGTATCCTTCATTTGTAAAATCCGCTCAGCCGCTTCCTTTGACAGCGCCCCAATTTCTGTAGAAGATATATTAACAACCGCTAATTCATCCTCTGATCTCACTTGATTCATTTGCAGCAAGTTTTGGTCCATCTTGACTCACTCCCCATTCTCAGATACTTTTATTATAAGGAATCGATCTGATTTTTTATGGAAATAGTGGATTTTTTTATGTAATTTTAAAGAAAATGTGACATTATAAGCCAAGGTATCTTATATCTCTCAAATAAAAAAGCACTCTTGATCATAAGAGTGCTTTTCTCATACATCCTTTACTCCCTTTTTCATTGCCTCAGCCATTTCCACGTCACCCTCTGCTTCCAACTTTTCAATGATGTGAGCATAATCCCTTTCATTGCGATTTTGGCTTATTTTAAAAGCAGCCTGAACTTCATCAATGATGATTTTAAAGCCTACAATGCCTTTCATTTGTTTCTCTAACAATTCATCAGATAACGTATGCCATAACACTGGTTGTTCTCTATGTCTTTCGTATGTCTCCAGCATCGTTGTTAATTCCTTAACCAGTTCCGATTTTTCAAACAGTTCCGCCTTTCCATAAACATGAACAGCCTGGTAATTCCATGTCGGTACTGATTCTTTTTCATACCATGAAGAGGATATGTAGGCATGCGGCCCTTGAAAGATGACGAGCATCTTTTCATTTTCTTCAAACATTTTACACTGAGGATTCCCAATCGCCATATGCCCTGAAATCACATACGAATCGTCAACTTGATGAAAACTCACCGGAATATGTGTCGCAATGGGCTTTTCATTCATTGTCGTCACAACTGTGGCAAATGAATGAGATTGTATAAATGATTTGATTTTCTCTAAATCCTTCACTTGAAAAAATGATGGAACATGCATGTTCTCTTCCCCCTTTTAATCAGTTCAATGTTTTGGTCATAATGAAATCCATTTGCTCTTCGTCCCCCATGTGAAAGGCGTGCACCCCTTGCACCCCTGTTTGAACAAACCCAAGTTTTTGATAGAAAGCGATGGCCGCTCTATTATGCTCCCACACCCCAAGCCAAACATTTCGTTTAAGATGATTTTTCGCAATTTCAATAGCTTGATCAATTAAATATCGGCCTAATCCTTGCTTTTGAAAGGATTGCCTGATATAAATTCTTTCAATCTCTAACGCGTCACTACCCATCTCTTCTGATTGGGCATCATCCATATTGACCTTCAAATAACCAGCAGTTTCCCCATTCACTTGAACAAAATAAAACTGTGAAGAAGGGTTCTGTAATTCCTTTAACAACTGGTTTAGGTGAAAAGCTGTCTTCACGTAAGCATCGAGATGTTCGGCTTTGTTTTGATTCGCAATAAACTCATGCAGTTCTAGCTTTTTGATAGCACGAGCCGCCTTTGTTCGATCCATCTTAATCATTTCCGCCAACTTTTCCTGAATGATACCTAGCTCCTCACAAATACGCACAAGATATAAATACTTATCGTACTCTTTAAATTCAATATTACTAATGCAATCAATCAAGCACGCGAACAAGCACGCCGATCTACCGCAAAATTTCTTTCATGTATCTCGACTTCATTTTTGTTGTAATTTCAATAAAAAAACCACTTTAATAAGAAGTGGTTTTCAACTCTTTCTTTATTTATCATTTATATTTTATCTAAACATGCTGATTAGTACGAACCTTGAAGAACCTGAATCATACCATCAGTAACCAGCACATATTCAATTAGGATACGAGTGATGACAAAAGCAGTTCATTTCTTACTTGAACGGACACTTTTCTTCAACAACTGTATATCTTTAGAGAAATTTTTAGGTTGTATGCTGCTCAACACCTTTTTCTCAACCTCAGGAGTCCAATAGATTTTCAATTTATTTCTTGCTCGTGTAATAGCAGTGTACAATATATTATGTGTTATTAGTTCATCGACTTCGTCTGTGATGACAATTTTAACAGAGTTGTACTCCAAACCTTGTGCCTTATGGATGGATAATGCATAAGCAACTTGGAATGGTATAATCGATATTGAAGAGCCTTCATCATCTTCATCAGTACTTTTAAGTTTGTTAACACAAAAACGTATAACTGAATTCCCACTTTCTGTGCTGTCGATCAATTCAAGGTCTAGGTCAAAGGTATGCATACTATTTATTACAATATCTAGTTCTATATCAAATTGGATACGTTCACTGGGCTTATCATTATCAAGAATCCTTATTCCAACTATTCTCCCTTTCATATTATTATAAATCAAGGGAGTAAAGCGATCAGATTCATTAAATAAAATCGGATCACCTATTTTGTACTGCTGAATTCCCCAGAAAACTGGATCATTTTTATTACTATTTTGTAAGAAGCGATTGATATTATTTATTCCATATAACCCGTCATAATTAAGACAAAGAATAATTTCGTCTGCTTTCGCAGGATCAAAAATAGAAACGTCTAACTCTTTAGAATAGCCTCTTTTTGCAATAGTTTCTAAAATAGTATTGTCCATTTTACGTACTTTATCCCAAAGTGTAAGCAGTCCCTTGTCACTACTACGATAAGGTTTTGTTAATTCAAAAATAGAACTATTGGGAACAAACTCTTTAGCAACACTAAACCAATTCCCAAACCTAATAGAAGATATCTGATATGAATCGCCAACCATAAGCAAAAGCTTGTGGTTAGCTTTGTTAAGAATATCTCTCATATCTTGATTGTTTACCGTACTACATTCATCTATCACTATCAGATCGTAGTCTGTATCAACACACTTCCTTTTTAGGAACTTTGTAATTGTTAAAAAATCACAATTCGCGGCTGTCACTCTTCTTTTTAAATTATCCACAGCAGGGTTAGTCTGTGCTAAAAACAACTTCTTCTTATTAACAAAAAAATGTGATATATGATTTATAAGTGTAGATTTCCCAGTTCCGGCAGAACCGTACATCAATGCAACTCGTGATTTTTCAAACATTTGAGTTAAAATAACTTTTTTCTCATCGCAGTCAACACCATGATTTGGCTCATCTAACCATGCTTTCACCGAATTGGCATAGTTCTCAATTCCATTTTTTGAAAATTCCTCTAGTTGCGCAATAATTAAAAGGGTGTCTTCTTTATATCCATTAATAAAAAGCTGCCCTGAATCAACTACTAATTTGCTTCGTTGATAATGTTTTTCATGCAAATTTGAATTGTAAATTTTAATAAGTTCATCTATTTCATCAAATCCAACTATATCTTTTATCGGTGTGAAGAGTTGGCCCTTGATTTCTGTATTATTCCTAACTAGACGAGCAAGTATTTCATGTTTTCTTTCTCTAGCATCAATACAAGCAAACAAATCACTCAACTTAGGATTATGCCCCAAAGGAGATGAATTAAAGGGAATCTTATCAAAAGGAATACTCCCGTATTGCATAAAAACCCTTGACAACTTAGGGTTTCCACTGTCACCTTGCTGTTTTTTAATAACTTTATTGTTCATATGATAAAGTAAATAACGAAGGATATTACTACCCGGAGCGTTTGTTTTTATTATTTTACGACAATGTTCTAAATCATCAAAGAAAACAGCCTTCTTAAGTCGTTGAGTAACTTGTTGTTTTATATTTAGAAATTCCGAATCGCTGAAGTCCACTAGTTGTGTTAAATTAAACCCAGATGTCAAAAACTTTGAAATACCCTGCTGTTCCGCATATCCTGTCGAAACTGAAAAGCCTCTGATAAGTCTTGTGAAATTTTTATATTCGCAATCACGAATGGAGACTTCCCAATCTACTATAATCATAATAGGCATAGTTTTACCTAGAATCTCTATATTATCTTGAGCTAAGGTTAACTTGGCAGCATAGTTATCTGTTATATCCAACTTTGTAAATGCAATAACTCTATCAAATTTGCTAGCATAATCATTAGCAGGCGTAAAAGTCACCTCATAATAAACCTGTTGATTGATAAAGAATGGTTTAATCTTTTGAATATAGTATCTTTCTGATTTATTCCCATCCCGCATACCAAAGTGTTCTACTTTTTCTGCAATCTTCTCATAGTATTCCCTTAAATTTGAATCTGTGTTAAGTGGAAACTTATCAAGGTTTTCAAGGATATTTAATGAATACTTATCATTCATGAGATTTTTAATTTTTAAAAGATATTCATAATATTTAAGCATTAAACGCTCTGAATTTTCTTCATCCAATGTATAGTGTGATGCTACGATTTGCAAGTATTCATGAAATTGTCTAAGGACTTTTAAATTTCCCTGCGACTTAACAAATTCAATTGCTTTAGTGATATTAGCATATTCATTTTCTATATCTTGACCGTTTGCATAGAACTTCAACATTAAATGCTCAACAAAGTTACGTAGTTGTGAAAGAATGTCTTGTGAAACTGCTCCTCTTGAAGAAAAATCACTGTTGTCTAAGTGACGGCAAATAACTCTATTTATATTAAGAATCTGTGTGTCTAATGTATATGATGTTACATTGGTCATACTGCACCTCCATTAAATTTACTACCCAGCTTTTAAAAGAAAAAAGAATCTAATATCTTCTAATCTATTAGTTACATTTTAATAAATTTAATTCGACAAAATTTGTTAAAACCCTCTAATATTAGACTCATTGATATATAATATTCAAAAGTTCAGCAGTATGAATTATTTTAGAATACATGACGTCATAATATAAGCAGACATTACAAAATAATTTCCTTTCATGGTAAATATTTTATTGTAATTAATAACCTTATTATTTACAATAAAGGAGATAATTTATATGAAAGGATATTAAAATGTCATTAGAACAAACAACCAATTCAAGTGAAAATCAAGAAAAATTAACAACAACATGCGATACATCAATTTTATATCCTAGCTCTGAAATTTTACTTTCAACGATAACTAGAGAATACGATGCTGAAGCTAATAGAAAAAGAGATATCGAAACAAGAGCCGGAGTTTTCCTTGCACTTTTAGGAGCTTTAATAGGCTTTTATGCAACAGCGTTGGACTTTTCATTTTTCAAAAAAGCGAACAGTCCAATTGAAATGTTATGTTTTGTAATAATCGCCATGCTATATATTTTCCCTGCTATTATGCAATTGATTGCGTTTAAGCACTTAATTAATGTATTAAAAACGTATCAATACGAGTCTCTTGGACTAGGTGGGTTTAACCCAGAAAATATAGAAATGAGCGCCAAACTTCGTAAAGATGAACTTCAATTTCTTTTATCATCTTCATACCATGCTGTTGTTGAGAAAAACAGTATTGCTAATGACACTAAAGCTAAACTTTTTAGAAATGGTACAGAAAAGATATACATTTCAATAATTGGTATTGTTTTTGTATATTTCTTCAAACAAATCATTCTTTTGTTGAATTAAGAAAGGAGCAAAAGAGATGTCAGACAAGGACAGTTGGTGGAAAGATACAGCCGTTAATAAAGAAGATACTGATAAAAAACAAGATAAAGAAAACATTTTTTTAACTTCAAGAAAAGTACTGAATTACGGCGTACCACCTAAAAATAAAGACTTCGATCCAAGACAAGTAGAGTACGACGTATTTCCAATTGATATTGTGAAGAATTTAAAAAAAGACAATAAATAAACCTCTCTAAATTCGGAGAGGCTTATTTATTATTTTAATAGTGATTGAAGATATAAAAAATGCAAATGAAGCATGAGTGGATGTCACAATATTGTATTTGCTGGAATAAAGGGTCCATACTGGAGATATTAAAACTATTGAGAATAGGTTTAATGCAGTTCTAAAAAAATCAGGGATACAGAAGAAATTAACTCCTCATTCTTTAAGACATACTCACACCTCTCTTCTTGCTGAGGCTGGCGTGGATCTTCAAAGGATAATGGATAGACTTGGACATACAGAAGATCAAACAACAACTAAAATATACCTTCACATAACAAATGACCGAAAAAAAGAAGCTTCTCAAAAGTTCGGAGAACTAATGAAAAGCCTCTAATTTATCTATGTGGCATCAAAATGGCACCAAAATGAGTGTGACTTACGGATAAACCCTTATTAATCATAGGTTTAAATCCGCAATTACATCATTCCACCCATACCGCCCATGCCGCCCATATCTGGCATTCCGCCGCCTGAGCCGCCTTCTTCTGGTTTGTCAGCAACGACTGCTTCAGTTGTTAGAAGCATTGCTGCAACAGAAGCTGCGTTTTGAAGTGCAGAGCGAGTTACTTTTGTTGGGTCAACGATTCCTTTTTCGATCATGTTTACCCATTCGTTTGTTGCTGCGTTGAAGCCTACGCCAATTTCTTCGTTTTTCAAGCGCTCAACGATGACTGATCCTTCAAGACCTGCGTTGTGAGCGATTTGACGGATTGGCTCTTCAAGAGAACGTAGAACGATGTTTACACCTGTTTGAACGTCACCATCTGCTTCGATTGAAGCGACTTTTTTGTATACATTCACAAGTGCTGTACCACCACCGGATACGATACCTTCTTCAACTGCTGCACGAGTTGAGTTCAAGGCATCCTCGATACGTAGTTTACGCTCTTTTAGTTCTGTTTCAGTTGCAGCACCAACTTTGATGACAGCAACGCCACCAGCTAGTTTTGCAAGACGTTCTTGTAATTTTTCTTTATCGAATTCAGAAGTTGTTTCTTCAACTTGCGCACGGATTTGGTTGACGCGTGCTGCGATTTGAGCAGAATCTCCTGAGCCTTCTACGATCGTTGTGTTTTCTTTAGTCACAACGACTTTAGACGCGCGGCCAAGCTGACCGATTTCAGTTGATTTTAGGTCAAGTCCTAGGTCTTCTGTGATTAACTCTCCGCCAGTTAGAACAGAGATGTCTTCAAGCATTGCTTTACGACGATCACCAAATCCAGGTGCTTTTACTGCCACTGCGTTGAATGTTCCACGAAGTTTGTTCACAACAAGTGTTGCAAGTGCTTCGCCTTCTACATCTTCAGCAATGATCAACAATGGTTTTCCTTGTTGTACAACTTGCTCAAGTACAGGAAGGATTTCTTGAATGTTTGTGATCTTTTTATCCGTGATTAAGATGTAAGGATTTTCAAGAACTGCTTCCATCTTATCAGAATCCGTCACCATGTATGGTGAAGCATATCCGCGGTCAAACTGCATTCCTTCAACCACTTCAAGCTCAGTTGTGAACCCTTTAGATTCTTCGATTGTGATCACGCCGTCGTTACCTACACGCTCCATTGCTTCAGCGATTAGGCTTCCCACTTCTTCATCTGCTGCAGAAATAGACGCAACTTGAGCAATTGATTCTTTGCCTTCGATTGGTTTAGAAATCTCGTGCAAGCCTTCAAGTGCTACTTTCACTGCTTCTTCGATCCCTTTACGAACGCCAACAGGGTTTGCACCAGCTGTTACGTTTTTAAGACCTTCACGGATCATCGCTTGAGCTAGAACTGTTGCAGTCGTTGTACCGTCACCAGCTACGTCGTTTGTTTTGCTTGCAACTTCAGCCACAAGTTTTGCACCCATGTTTTCAAATGCATCTTCTAATTCGATTTCTTTTGCAATCGTTACACCATCATTTGTGATAAGTGGAGAACCGAATTTTTTCTCAAGAACCACGTTACGTCCTTTAGGTCCTAAAGTTACTTTTACAGCATCTGCAAGTGCATCTACACCACGTAACATCGCGCGACGTGCTTCTTCACTGAACTTAATATCTTTTGCCATAATAACGAAACCTCCTCAGTCTTTTTAAAAATTTATCTCAATGTTTTTTATGTGATTAACCAATAACAGCTAAAATGTCGCTCTCACGAAGGATTAAATATTCTTTGCCTTCATATTTCACTTCAGTGCCTGCATATTTTGAGAAGATAATGCGGTCGCCTGTGTTTACTTCTAACGCAACGCGCTCACCACTTTCAAGTACACGGCCTGAACCTGCTGCAACAATTTTACCTTCTTGCGGTTTTTCTTTTGCAGAATCCGGTAACACAATACCGCTAGCGGTTTTTTCCTCAGATTCAACGAGTTCAATGATTACGCGATCGCCTAATGGCTTTAACATAAGAAACAACCTCCTCAATTTTTATATGTAGTCTTTTTTTAGCACTCATCACCAGTGAGTGCTAACACATTTATTATAATAAAGAATGTCTTCTGTAATTTCAAGTAAAAACCTTTAAAAATTTTTACGCTTTCATGATCTTTTTTCAACTCAGATTCTTTCCTTTTCATCGAAAAAGAAGACTTGTGTTACAATAAATCTAGTTCTTTTAGTAAAGGGGTTTTCGTTACTTGAAAAAACAATATTGGTACATCATCTTAACGTATATATTGGTGCAGGTTTCTGCGTTTCCGTATGTGTTCATTATGAAGTGGTTAGGTTACATTCAGACACCGATGACACAAGCAGAGCTCTCTAAATTGTCAGGAACATGGACAATCATCAGCTTCTGTGTCGGATTAATCATTATTCTGCTCATCCTTCGGACTGTACCAAGAGCTTCACTTCGAAATGAAGCACCGGTTTCAGTCGGCGCGGCAATCGTTTGGATCATTGTCGGTTTCTTTCTTTCCCTCTTAGCACAATCAATTGCGGGGGCGATTGAACAATATGCATTTGGCATTGGCCGAGAATCCGAAAATACTCAAAACATTTTAGCCATTATGGATGCAGTTCCATGGCTTGTGATCGTCATCGCCCTGATTGGACCGATATTAGAGGAAATTATTTTTCGAAAAATCATCTTTGGGGTGGTTTATGAAAAAACGAATTTTTTCATTGGAGCACTTGTCAGTTCAGTGGTTTTCGCTGCTGTACACAATGATTTTCCCCACATCTTGCTCTATACCGCAATGGGCTTTACCTTTGCCTTTTTATATGCGAAAACAAAACGAATCATTGTTCCAATCGGTGCTCATATGCTGATGAACTCGCTCGTTATTCTTGTGCAGATTGAGCCAGTAAGAAAAATGATTGAAGAACAATCTCAAACAATGCAAATGATTATTGGAGGCTTTTTCTCATGAGAAACCCTGTTGTATGGGGCATCATTTATTTTGCCGTAGGTGTGGCTTTCACCTATATGGCCATTCAAAATCCAGGTGACATGTGGTCATTTTACAGCATTTTGCTGATGGTGTTTGCGGCCTATAATATTAATATCTCGCTTAAAATGTTTGCTTTCACTGTTAAACTTAAAAAACAGCAGCAAAAATAAATCAAAAACCATTTTCCGAACATGGAAAATGGTTTTTTTATGGAGGACCAGTTTTCATGGAACAAGAAAAACTGAACATCTTAAATGAGCAGCATGAAACGATTGGAGTCGCTGCACGATCAGATATCCACGCCCAAGGCCTTTGGCATGAAACCTTTCACTTCTGGCTTCTCAAAAAAGAACATGACACCATGTATCTATATTTTCAGCTAAGAAGTCCCGCAAAAAAGGATTTCCCTTCTCTTTTTGATATCACCGCAGCAGGTCACCTTCTTGCAAATGAACAGCCTTCTGACGGTATGAGAGAGGTAGAAGAAGAGATCGGTCTTACTATACCTTTTGAGGATTTGACCTTTGCAGGAGTTATACAGGATGAAATCCATCTACCCGATTTGACTGATCGTGAATTTTGCCATGTCTATCTTTACGTCCATCAAGAAGAGCAGATGAACATTCAATTACAAAAAGAAGAAGTCGCTGGACTTTACAGAGCAAAGCTAATGGATGCACAGCAGCTTTTCACAAGAAAATGTGAAAACATGCAGCTGGAGGGCTTTGAAATTGATGAAACCAGAGAACGATGTGAGGAAAGCAGAGTAGTCTGTATACAAGATTTTGTACCGCATAAGCCTTCCTATTATCAGCATCTATTTCAAGCGATCAATCAATTCCTTTCATAATAGAAAAAGCATCGTGACCCTTATTTGGATCACGATGCTTTTTTATGAGACATCATAACTTTCTTTCTCCTCTGTCTCTGTTTGCTGCATTTTGCGATAGGTCACTCTCGAAATGACGATACTCACTTCGTATAAAACGAGCATCGGCAAGGTAACCATGAGGTGAGAAACGATCTCTGGCGGTGTAATGAGTGCGGCAATGACAAGGAGGACAAAATAGGCATACTTCCGTATTTTTGATAAAAACATCGGTGTGATGATGCCAAGTCTTGTGAGAAACATCAACACGACGGGCATCTGAAACAAAAAGCCAAATGGAAGTGTTAACTGCATCAGAAATGTAAAATACTCATGAATCCCAATCACTTGCTCTACATTTAAATCATTCGACATCCGCATCAGAAAATCGACGACAAACGGAAACAAAATAAAATAAGAGAAAGCCACACCGCTCAAAAATAAAAGCAGTGCAATCGGAATATAAGCAAGTGTCACCTTTCTTTCTTTTTCATATAAGCCAGGACTCACAAACGCCCACAGCTGATACAAAATCACGGGACACGTCAAAATCAAAGCAATGACAAATGCGAACTGCATAAACACGTACAGCGGATCTGTGAGCTTAAATGCATTTAGTGTCAGTGTGGCCGCTTCATCGGTATTTTGTAAATACACAATGACCGGCTTAGCAAGAAAAAAACCAGCCACCATAAAGGCGACAAAAAACATCGCAATGATCACTAAACGTTTTCGCAGTTCCACAATATGCTCCATAAGCGGCATATCTTTGACATTCATGAAGCTCATCCTATTCTACTGATCTTCTTTTTTCTTACTTTCTTCCTGATCATCAGCTAAACCCTTTGTGGCATTTTTGAATTCACGTAATGTATCTCCTGCTGCTCTTCCTAATTGAGGAAGCTTTTTTGGCCCAAAAATAATGAGCGCAACAATCGCAATCAGAACCAAACTTCCAGGACCAATCGGACCCATTTGCTCCACCCCCTTTACCCCTTTTCGTCAATCCTCCTGTGTAATAGAGTAATGCTTTAAGAAATACACAAGAGACTGAAGTTCAACCGCCAAATCTATATGATGAATTCGAATGTGTTCCGGCACATTCAATCGGGCCGGCGTAAAATTAAGGATCCCTTTGATGCCAAGGGCAATCAAACGATCTGTAATGGGTTGAGCTGCTACGGCAGGTACTGTCAAAATGGCAACAGGAATATTTCCTACCTCTTGAACATGCTCTTCAAGCTTATCCAAATCATAGACAGGCACGCCGCCTATCTCACTTCCTATTTTACTCTCATTGACGTCAAAAGCCATTGAAATTTTTGTATTATTGTTTTTGATGAAATTATAGTGTAAAAATGCAGTCCCTAAATTACCGACACCGATGAGCATGACATTGGTCATTTCATCTTGGTCAAGTGTTTTTCTAAAGAAGGTCAAAAGGTAATCGACATTATAGCCATACCCTTTCTTCCCAAGTGCACCAAAGTACGAAAAATCTCGGCGAATGGTAGCAGAATCCACTTTGACTGCATCACTAAGCTCTGCTGATGACACCCTTTGTTTTCCTGATGCATGCAGATTTTTTAAAAAACGGTAATATAGCGGCAAACGTTTGGCTGTCGCTTGTGGAATTTTTGACTGATCTATATTCATATAAGGTCCTCCAACTTAAATATCAGATGCTCTGTGAAAATCACCGTTTTTCCCGCCTGTCTTTTCAATTAAATAGGTAGGACCGATGATCATGCCTTTATCAATCGCTTTGCACATGTCGTAAACAGTCAGTGCACATACTGAAGCAGAAGTGAGCGCTTCCATCTCCACACCCGTACTTCCTTTTGTTTTCACTTGTACTTGTATGTTCAGAATGTGCGCATTTCCGTCTTCCTCCCAATCAAAGGAGATATCCACACCTTTTAGTGCAAGCGGATGACACATTGGAATGATGGTAGATGTTTGCTTTGCTGCCATGATGCCAGCAACCTGTGCAACAGACAGCACATCCCCTTTTCCAATTTCACGTTGCTCTATTTTATGAAACACTTCTTTTATCATACGAACACTTGAAACAGCAACGGCGGTTCTCACGGTAGACGATTTGTCACTAATGTCGACCATCTTTGCTCTTCCCTGTTCGTTAAAGTGGCTAAATTGACTCATCTTTTCAACGCTCCCTCACTCAAATGATACACTATTTTTTCCTATCTGTCTTTCATTTGAATATGGCGATTGTATGTATCATTTGCCGGTTTACTGCTGATAAGCTACACTTAACATATTATAGCAGAGGTGAAGTTACATGATGATTCTACAAGTGAATCAGCTGTCCAAATCGTTTGGTGCTGATACCGTTTTAACGAATATAAAATTGGAAGTCAAAGCAAGGGATCGGATTGCCATTGTAGGTCGTAACGGCGCAGGCAAATCCACCCTTTTGAAAATCATCGCCGGTCAATTGTCTTACGAGCAAGGTGAGATCATCAAACCGAAGGACCTATCGATTGGCTATTTAGCACAGCATACCGATGTGACGTCTACACGTACGTTAAAAGACGAATTATTATCGGTTTTTGATCATTTGAAAAAGATGGAACAAGAGATGAGAACCATCGAGGAGAAAATGGCTTCCTCCACAAGTTCGGAGCTGGATTCCCTCATGAAAACCTATGACAGGCTGCAGCAGGAATTTAAAGATCAAGGCGGCTATCAATACGAAGCAGACGTCCGCTCCATTCTTCATGGACTCGGCTTTAGTCACTTTGAAGATGAGACAACCGTTCAATCCTTAAGCGGCGGCCAGAAAACCCGTCTAGCACTTGGAAAGCTCTTATTAATGAAACCGGAGCTCTTAATTCTGGACGAGCCGACAAACCATTTAGATATTGATACCTTATCATGGCTGGAGCAGTATTTGCAAAATTATACAGGCGCCATTCTGATCGTGTCCCATGACCGCTACTTCTTAGACAAAGTGGTGAACCATGTATATGAAGTCTCAAGAACTGCTATGAAAAAGTTTGCAGGCAACTATAGTAAGTATCTTGATCTAAAAGCTGAGCAGCTAGAGCGCGATATGAAGCTTTACGAAAAGCAGCAAGAAGAAATCTCAAAGCTTCAGGATTTCGTAGATCGCAACCTAGCAAGAGCCTCAACCACAAAGCGCGCTCAGAGCAGACGAAAGCAGCTGGAACGGATGGATCGTATAGATAAGCCATTAGGTGATGAAAAATCGGCAAACTTTCATTTTGATATTACGAGACAAAGCGGCAATGATGTGCTGAAGGTACATGATCTCGACATTCGTTATGATGAAAAAACACCGCTTCTATCCTCTCTTTCTTTTCAGATCAAACGCGAGGATAGCGTAGCACTCATTGGTCCTAATGGAATCGGGAAATCAACCCTTTTAAAAACGTTAACGAACACATTAAAGCCTGTAAAAGGCGACATCACCTTTGGATCTCATGTCACAATTGGCTACTATGACCAAGAACAAGCCAAACTGACATCCTCCAAAAAAGTGCTCAATGAGCTTTGGGATGACTATCCTCATATGAATGAAAAAGAAATTCGGACATGTTTAGGGAACTTCCTCTTTTCCGGTGACGACGTCTTAAAGCCCGTTCATGCATTAAGCGGTGGAGAAAAAGCGCGCCTTGCCCTCGCAAAGCTGATGCTCCAAAAAGCCAATTTCCTGATACTTGATGAGCCTACGAACCATTTGGACTTAGATAGTAAGGAAATTCTAGAAAATGCACTGATTGATTATCCAGGAACCATCTTATTTGTCTCGCATGACCGTTATTTTATCAACCGTCTGGCAACGAAAGTATTCGAGCTGTCGCCAACAGAAACAAAAGAGTATCTCGGTGATTATGACTACTACCTTGAAAAGAAAAATGAACAATTAGAGCTTGAGGCGATTCAAGAAAATGAGGCGCTTAAAAAACAAGCAGCAAAGCCCGTTGAAACGGCAAAGCTTTCTTATGCGGAAGAAAAAGAACTGAAAAAGAAAGAAAGACAAAAGCAGCGCAGAATCGAGGAAATTGAAGAGCGGATTGCTAACATTGAAGCGAAGCTTGGTGAAAATGAAGAGCTTCTATGTGATCCTGCCATTTTTCAAGATCACGAGAAGGTCCAAAACATTCAAACAGAAAATGATACGCTTCATCAAGAGCTGGAATCCCTTTTCGCAGAGTGGGAAGAGCTATCCGAATCTTAAAGAGTGCCCTAATGGGTGCTCTTTTTTCTTTTAGTGAAAATTTATTATCCACATTAGTATCCACAATAACTTCTTTATTATTCTTTTAAAAATTGGACTTATCCACTTTATCCACAGAGATTTAATCACATATCCACATGAAAGACCGTGTTTGTGCACACCCACTTCATTTTAAAACGAAATTTTCTAATAATTGTGGATATATCACGTTTACATGTGAATAAATCGCTTTCATTAAAAATGAAAAAACCTGTGTATCCACAGGAGTTTTCATTCATATGAGACAAGCGGTAAGCCCGGCTGGCCATTCATTGCCATATCGCCTCTTATACCTTTTTCAAACGCAATAGTTCCAGCAGCAGCGATCATGGCTGCATTGTCTGTGCAAAGAGATAACGGTGGAATGATGACCTTCACGTCAGGAAGCTTTGTGAATGCTGTCGTTAAGGCTTCTCTCAGTCCTTTATTGGCAGCGACTCCACCAGCTAGGACAACCTGCTTGACGCCATAGGCCTCAGCCGCTTTTAATGTTTTCCCAACAAGCACCTCAATGACACTTGCTTGAAAGCTTGCTGCCAAATTCTCTGGAGCAATTGTTTCTCCTTTTTGAGATGCGTTGTGTAGTGTGTTAATAACAGCTGATTTTAATCCACTAAAGCTAAAATGATAGGAACCTTCTTCAAGCCATGCACGAGGAAGCTTAATCGTTGGCTCTCCTTCATGTGCTAACCGGTCAATATGAGGTCCGCCTGGATACGGAAGACCCATCGTCCGGGCCACTTTATCGTAAGCTTCTCCAGCCGCATCATCTAATGTTTCTCCGATCACCTCAAAAGAGCCGTGCTCTTTCATTAGCACAAGCTCAGTATGTCCACCAGAGACAACAAGAGCCAAGCACGGAAACTGCAATTCATCTACAAGTTGGTTTGCATAAATATGCCCCGCAATATGATGGACACCAACAAGAGGAATTTGATGGGCAAAGCTCAGTGCCTTGGCTGCATTGACACCGATCAGAAGGGCACCGACTAAGCCTGGTCCCTCTGTAACAGCAATGGCATCTAAATCCTGAAAGCTCATATTGGCCTGTGCCATTACTTCTTCTAACACGATGGTGACTTGCTCCACGTGATGCCTTGAAGCAATTTCTGGCACAACTCCGCCAAACCGTTTATGGCTTTCTATTTGCGACGCGACCACATTCGCTACTATTTCTTTTCCATTTTTCACAATAGATGCAGCTGTTTCATCACAGCTTGTCTCTATACCTAATATGAATCGATCTGTTTGTTCAATCATTTATATTCACCCACATAACCAATGCATCTTCTCCATTATCCGTATAATAATTCTTTCGAATAGAAGCTGGTCTGAAACCAAGCTTTTCATAAAGGGATTGTGCAGGTGTATTTGAAACCCGCACCTCTAAAGAAAGATGATCTGTCTTTTTTTCTTTACAAAACTCCATGACATATCGCAGCAATGCTTCCCCGTAACCCTTTCCTCTATGCTCAGGGAGAATCGCAATGTTCGTAATTTGTGCATCGTCCATGACGATCCAGACCCCGCAATACCCAACAGGCTGCTCATCTTCTTCAATGAGGAAATAATGGCTGTACTGGTTATGAAGAATCTCATAGACAAATGATTCTTTTTTCCAAGGGGCAGTAAACGAATGCACTTCAATCGTATACACCTCTGGAATGTCCGCTACCGTCATTTTTCGAATCTCAGTTATGTTGAGATTATTTTTGTCCTTCAAGCCATTTCACTTCCGCTTCTGCCAAACGAATATAGTTAGGAACAAGCTGATGGACATCTTCAGCAGGACGATCTGCCCCTAAAAACGCAAGCATTGAAGGTCTTGGGTTATGAAAAGCTCCCTCTGCTATCACAGCCGTTTCTCCTAAAATGGAGCGAATGCTCTCTTCATGAAGATGCACATCCTGTCCAAGGAATAGGACAGGCTTTCCTGTCTGCTTCAGCTCATAAAGCCAATCCGTGAGCAAGATATTTTGGTCTTGTTTGATCTCTTGGATCTTTCCTTCTTCAAACGTATATAGCCCAGTATAAACTTGTCCTCTTCTCGCATCAAATAGTGGTGAGATCCATCCATCAAAGTATTGACCATTTGCCGCAAGTGTTTCTAAACTCGAAACAGCCGATATCGGGATAGACAGCGTCCATGCGAGTGTTTTTGCAATGGTTACACCGATTCGAACACCAGTGTAGGAACCAGGTCCTTTCGCTACAACAATTTTACTTAGCTCACTTGGGGCTACACCACATTCTTTCATCAATGCCCCAACAGTCGGCATTGCTCGGACGGAATGGTTCTTTTTTAAATACGTAATGCTCTCACCAATCACTGTGGAATTTTTGACAAGGGCAATTCCTAGTGTATGGTTTGACGTATCAATTGCCAGTATGGTCAAATTCTTTCATCTCCTTACAAAGGGCCTCATAGCGGTCCCCTTTTGCACTAAACGTGAGATGACGTTCTTCTTCACGTTCTGTTCTTAGCATTTCTATTTTCAAATAGGAGGAAGGCAATTGAGGTCCAATGAGATGTGCCCACTCAACCAAGCATACACCTTCGCCCTCAAAATATTCTTCGAGCCCGATATCTTCTTCCGCATCTTCCATGCGGTACACATCCATATGATAAAGTGGCAGTCTGCCATCAGTATATTCTTTAATAATCGTAAAGGTAGGGCTGTTGACGATACGGGTAATCCCTAAGCCTTCTGCAAAACCTTTTGAAAAAGTCGTTTTGCCTGCGCCTAGATCCCCTTCTAATGTCAAAACATCGCCTGGCATCACAAGTTTGGCCAATGCAGCGGCAATTCGTTTCGTCTCATCCGCACCTTTTGTCGTCCACATTAATTTCACTGTGGATGTCACCTCATTTCTTAAAATGATTATATCCTTTTTTCATTAACGTTGTTTGCTTTTCATTGTCTTTTAATAGAACGCTTGCTGTTTGGCCACCTTTGACTTGTCCAACACGGGTGATGTAAATGTGTTCTTTTCTGCATTGCATTTCAAGGCTTTCCCAATCAGCCTCTGGAATCGTACCAGTTAATACAAAGTCTTCCCCGCCAAATAAAACCCATTCCAGCCAGTCTTTACGCAGCAATGGTAAATCTGGATGTATGGGGAGCTTGTTTGTTTCTATTTCTATCGTCACATGACTCGCTTCGGCTATCTCATTCAGCTCACTCGCTAATCCATCACTCACATCATTCAAGGCGACCCGCGGGAAGCTTGAGCAAATGAGACCAGCAGCAATGTGTGGCTGAGGCTTTTTATGACGCTCAAGAAAAAAGGCTGTGTCGACTGCCTTGGAAGGCGCTACTTCGTTCATTAAAAGTGATAAGCCAGCAGCTGATGAACCCAGCTCACCTGTCACAAAGACGACGTCTCCTGTCTGAGCACTGTGACGATAACAAGCTTTTCCCTTTAGTACTTCGCCAATGACCGTTACTGTAATGACAAAGTCACTGCGAGTGGCCACCGTATCTCCACCAATCAAATCCATTTGATAAGTATCAGCCAGTGCTTTCATTCCATCGTAAAGAGCTGAAACGACCGTCTCATCACCATGAGGCGGGATCGCAATTGATACAAGATAATACTTTGGGGTTCCACCCATTGCGGCGATATCACTGACATTGACCGCTAGTGCTTTAAAGCCAATCTCAAAAGGTGTGGAAAAATCAAAGCGAAAATGGACATGCTCCACCATTGTATCAACACAAACGACCTCTTCACAATGTGAATGAGGTTGATAAACACTTGCATCATCTCCGATGCCCATAGTTAAAGAACGCTGATGTGTTTCTTTTGGTGTAATTCGGCGAATAAGATCAAATTCATCCATAAAAAGACAGCCCCTTCATGCAATCAATTGATTGAATAGACACGATGTCAGACATAATTAGTATTAGTGTAAGCCAATATGAGTTTCAGTTTCAATTAAAAATGATATAAAGAAAGCCTGGTATGAAAAAACCAGGCTGGGTTGAAGTGATCTATCTTTTTTTTACATAACGTGTAGCCAAACACAAACCCATTCAATGTATCTTGGATACGTATGAAAAGAAAAAGACATAAAAAAAAACGAAACTATACGTTTTCGTTTACAAATCATAAAAATGGCGGTCCGGACGGGACTCGAACCCGCGACCTCCTGCGTGACAGGCAGGCATTCTAACCAACTGAACTACCGGACCATTTTGGCTGCACTCAATGAGCACTCCCTATTGGTGTATAAAATAATTTGGTTGCGGGGGCAGGATTTGAACCTGCGACCTTCGGGTTATGAGCCCGACGAGCTACCGAACTGCTCCACCCCGCGACGATATAAATTTAACAAGCTTGGCGGCGTCCTACTCTCACAGGGGGAGACCCCCAACTACCATCGGCGCTGAAGAGCTTAACTTCCGTGTTCGGTATGGGAACGGGTGTGACCTCTTCGCTATCGCCACCAAACCTGATGGAGAGAATGTTCTCTCAAAACTAGATAACAATGTTCAAACTTCACATTAGAATAAAGGTTAAGTCCTCGATCTATTAGTATCTGTCAGCTCCACGTGTCACCACGCTTCCACCTCAGACCTATCAACCTGATCATCTTTCAGGGATCTTACTTCCTTGCGGAATGGGAAATCTCATCTTGAGGGGGGCTTCATGCTTAGATGCTTTCAGCACTTATCCCGTCCGCACATAGCTACCCAGCGATGCCCTTGGCAGAACAACTGGTACACCAGCGGTGCGTCCATCCCGGTCCTCTCGTACTAAGGACAGCTCCTCTCAAATTTCCTGCGCCCGCGACGGATAGGGACCGAACTGTCTCACGACGTTCTGAACCCAGCTCGCGTACCGCTTTAATGGGCGAACAGCCCAACCCTTGGGACCGACTACAGCCCCAGGATGCGATGAGCCGACATCGAGGTGCCAAACCTCCCCGTCGATGTGGACTCTTGGGGGAGATAAGCCTGTTATCCCCGGGGTAGCTTTTATCCGTTGAGCGATGGCCCTTCCATGCGGAACCACCGGATCACTAAGCCCGACTTTCGTCCCTGCTCGACTTGTAGGTCTCGCAGTCAAGCTCCCTTGTGCCTTTACACTCTGCGAATGATTTCCAACCATTCTGAGGGAACCTTTGGGCGCCTCCGTTACATTTTAGGAGGCGACCGCCCCAGTCAAACTGCCCACCTGACACTGTCTCCCTGCCCGATAAGGGCAGCGGGTTAGAAGGTCAATACAGCCAGGGTAGTATCCCACCGATGCCTCCACCGAAGCTAGCGCTCCGGTTTCCAAGGCTCCTACCTATCCTGTACAAGCTGTACCAACATTCAATATCAGGCTGCAGTAAAGCTCCACGGGGTCTTTCCGTCCTGTCGCGGGTAACCTGCATCTTCACAGGTACTATAATTTCACCGAGTCTCTCGTTGAGACAGTGCCCAGATCGTTGCGCCTTTCGTGCGGGTCGGAACTTACCCGACAAGGAATTTCGCTACCTTAGGACCGTTATAGTTACGGCCGCCGTTTACTGGGGCTTCAATTCGCACCTTCGCTTACGCTAAGCGCTCCTCTTAACCTTCCAGCACCGGGCAGGCGTCAGCCCCTATACTTCGCCTTACGGCTTCGCAGAGACCTGTGTTTTTGCTAAACAGTCGCCTGGGCCTATTCACTGCGGCTTCTCGGGGCTTTAACACCCTAAGAAGCACCCCTTCTCCCGAAGTTACGGGGTCATTTTGCCGAGTTCCTTAACGAGAGTTCTCTCGATCACCTTAGGATTCTCTCCTCGCCTACCTGTGTCGGTTTGCGGTACGGGCACCTCTCACCTCGCTAGAGGCTTTTCTTGGCAGTGTGGAATCAGGAACTTCGCTACTAAATTTCGCTCGCCATCACAGCTCAGCCTTCACGGGAAACGGATTTGCCTATTTCCCAGCCTAACTGCTTGGACGCGGATATCCAATACCGCGCTTACCCTATCCTCCTGCGTCCCCCCATTGCTCAAATGGTGAGGAGGTGGTACAGGAATATCAACCTGTTGTCCATCGCCTACGCCTTTCGGCCTCGGCTTAGGTCCCGACTAACCCTGAGCGGACGAGCCTTCCTCAGGAAACCTTAGGCATTCGGTGGACGGGATTCTCACCCGTCTTTCGCTACTCATACCGGCATTCTCACTTCTAAGCGCTCCACCAGTCCTTCCGGTCTGACTTCACAGCACTTAGAACGCTCTCCTACCACTGTTCGTAAGAACAGTCCGCAGCTTCGGTGATACGTTTAGCCCCGGTACATTTTCGGCGCAGAGTCACTCGACCAGTGAGCTATTACGCACTCTTTAAATGGTGGCTGCTTCTAAGCCAACATCCTGGTTGTCTAAGCAACTCCACATCCTTTTCCACTTAACGTATACTTTGGGACCTTAGCTGGCGGTCTGGGCTGTTTCCCTTTCGACTACGGATCTTATCACTCGCAGTCTGACTCCCAAGGATAAGTCATCGGCATTCGGAGTTTGACTGAATTCGGTAACCCGGTAGGGGCCCCTAGTCCAATCAGTGCTCTACCTCCGAGACTCTTACCTTGAGGCTAGCCCTAAAGCTATTTCGGAGAGAACCAGCTATCTCCAGGTTCGATTGGCATTTCACCCCTACCCACACCTCATCCCCGCACTTTTCAACGTGCGTGGGTTCGGGCCTCCATTCAGTGTTACCTGAACTTCACCCTGGACATGGGTAGATCACCTGGTTTCGGGTCTACGACCACGTACTCATGCGCCCTATTCAGACTCGCTTTCGCTGCGGCTCCGCATCTTCTGCTTAACCTTGCACGGGATCGTAACTCGCCGGTTCATTCTACAAAAGGCACGCCATCACCCTTTAACGGGCTCTGACTACTTGTAGGCACACGGTTTCAGGATCTATTTCACTCCCCTTCCGGGGTGCTTTTCACCTTTCCCTCACGGTACTGGTTCACTATCGGTCACTAGGGAGTATTTAGCCTTGGGAGATGGTCCTCCCGGATTCCGACGGAATTTCACGTGTTCCGCCGTACTCAGGATCCACTCTGGAGAGAACAACATTTCAGTTACAGGGCTGTTACCTTCTTTGGCGGGCCTTTCCAGACCTCTTCGCTTATATCGTTCCTTTGTAACTCCGTATAGAGTGTCCTACAACCCCAAGAGGCAAGCCTCTTGGTTTGGGCTGTTCCCGTTTCGCTCGCCGCTACTCAGGGAATCGCATTTGCTTTCTCTTCCTCCGGGTACTTAGATGTTTCAGTTCCCCGGGTATGCCTTCTCATACTCTATGTATTCAAGTATGGATACTACTCCATTACGAGCAGTGGGTTTCCCCATTCGGAAATCTCCGGATCAAAGCTTGCTTACAGCTCCCCGAAGCATATCGGTGTTCGTCCCGTCCTTCATCGGCTCCTAGTGCCAAGGCATCCACCGTGCGCCCTTTCTAACTTAACCATTTCTTACTTTAGAAAGAATCACTATGTGTGATGAACTTTGCATTGCATTCAATGTGAATGTATTACTTATTGTTATCTAGTTTTCAAAGAACAATCCTGTCTCGCTAGAGACATGTCTTGAAGGAATGATCCTTCAAAACTAAACAAGACGAAAACGCACGCTGCTCCATATATCCTTAGAAAGGAGGTGATCCAGCCGCACCTTCCGATACGGCTACCTTGTTACGACTTCACCCCAATCATCTGCCCCACCTTCGGCGGCTGGCTCCATAAAGGTTACCTCACCGACTTCGGGTGTTGCAAACTCTCGTGGTGTGACGGGCGGTGTGTACAAGGCCCGGGAACGTATTCACCGCGGCATGCTGATCCGCGATTACTAGCGATTCCAGCTTCACGCAGTCGAGTTGCAGACTGCGATCCGAACTGAGAACAGATTTATGGGATTGGCTAAACCTTGCGGTCTCGCAGCCCTTTGTTCTGTCCATTGTAGCACGTGTGTAGCCCAGGTCATAAGGGGCATGATGATTTGACGTCATCCCCACCTTCCTCCGGTTTGTCACCGGCAGTCACCTTAGAGTGCCCAACTAAATGCTGGCAACTAAGATCAAGGGTTGCGCTCGTTGCGGGACTTAACCCAACATCTCACGACACGAGCTGACGACAACCATGCACCACCTGTCACTCTGTCCCCGAAGGGAAAGCCCTATCTCTAGGGTTGTCAGAGGATGTCAAGACCTGGTAAGGTTCTTCGCGTTGCTTCGAATTAAACCACATGCTCCACCGCTTGTGCGGGCCCCCGTCAATTCCTTTGAGTTTCAGTCTTGCGACCGTACTCCCCAGGCGGAGTGCTTAATGCGTTAGCTGCAGCACTAAGGGGCGGAAACCCCCTAACACTTAGCACTCATCGTTTACGGCGTGGACTACCAGGGTATCTAATCCTGTTCGCTCCCCACGCTTTCGCTCCTCAGCGTCAGTTACAGACCAGAGAGTCGCCTTCGCCACTGGTGTTCCTCCACATCTCTACGCATTTCACCGCTACACGTGGAATTCCACTCTCCTCTTCTGCACTCAAGTTTCCCAGTTTCCAATGACCCTCCCCGGTTGAGCCGGGGGCTTTCACATCAGACTTAAGAAACCGCCTGCGAGCCCTTTACGCCCAATAATTCCGGACAACGCTTGCCACCTACGTATTACCGCGGCTGCTGGCACGTAGTTAGCCGTGGCTTTCTGGTTAGGTACCGTCAAGGTGCGAGCAGTTACTCTCGCACTTGTTCTTCCCTAACAACAGAGCTTTACGATCCGAAAACCTTCATCACTCACGCGGCGTTGCTCCGTCAGACTTTCGTCCATTGCGGAAGATTCCCTACTGCTGCCTCCCGTAGGAGTCTGGGCCGTGTCTCAGTCCCAGTGTGGCCGATCACCCTCTCAGGTCGGCTACGCATCGTCGCCTTGGTGAGCCATTACCCCACCAACTAGCTAATGCGCCGCGGGTCCATCTGTAAGTGACAGCCGAAACCGTCTTTCATCCTTGAACCATGCGGTTCAAGGAACTATCCGGTATTAGCTCCGGTTTCCCGGAGTTATCCCAGTCTTACAGGCAGGTTACCCACGTGTTACTCACCCGTCCGCCGCTAACATCCGGGAGCAAGCTCCCTTCTGTTCGCTCGACTTGCATGTATTAGGCACGCCGCCAGCGTTCGTCCTGAGCCAGGATCAAACTCTCCGAAAAAGTACAAAACCGAAGTTTTGTTTTTCGTCAGCGTTTGACTGACTACCTATGATATTTCATAGGATTTTTTATAAAAACTCGAATTAACAGGTACGTTTTGTCTTGTTTAGTTTTCAAAGATCATATTTTAAAAAATGGAGCGGGTGATGAGAATCGAACTCACGACATCAGCTTGGAAGGCTGAGGTTTTACCACTAAACTACACCCGCGTGATTTGTATTGGCGCGCCCGAGAGGAGTCGAACCCCTAACCTTTTGATCCGTAGTCAAACGCTCTATCCAATTGAGCTACGGGCGCTTAATCAGGCGACTTAATTATCTTAACATATCGTTTTTATCAAGTCAACATCTTTTTAAAATTTGTTTGCCGCATGTGTTTGAATGTCTTTGTTTCAAATACGTCATCAGCGACGAATAAAAATATACCACGGATCATATAAAAGGGTCAATACATTTTTCTGAAAAAGTTTCATGTTTTTTAAGAAGTGGGTTTTTCTTAGATAACTAGAGATGCGATAGCCCTATTTTCTTCTCTTTCTTCATAATTCTAGTGATTCTTAAATAAAATCTTTCTAAATCCAAAGGAGGACAAAACATGGTCACATAGAATTTTTATTTATTGGAAAATTCTTAAAATTTTCCAAGCAATTAAAGGGGGTAGGAGATGATGAAAAAGTTCGTCGCTTTTCAAATCATGATCGCTTTGATGATAGGAGCTCTTATCGGCCATTTCTTTCCTGACTTCGGGATGGCCCTCAGGCCAATTGGGGATGGATTCATCAGATTGATTAAAATGATCGTTGTTCCTATCGTTTTCTCTACCATTGTTATTGGTGCAGCTGGCAGTGGTGGTATGAAGAAAATGGGCAGCCTAGGATTAAAGACGATCATTTGGTTTGAGGTTATCACAACCATCGTTCTAGGAATTGGTCTATTGCTGGCTAATGTTCTTAAACCAGGCGTTGGCCTTGATTTCTCTAAATTAGCTAAGAAAGATATTGGTGAATTAGACGGTTATACGCAAAAAGTCGTCGACTTTAAACAAATGGTACTCGATATCATTCCAACGAATATCGTCGATGTCATGGCTCAAAATGATTTACTTGCTGTCATTTTCTTCGCCATATTATTTGGTGTAGCCGCAAGCGGTATCGGTAAGGCATCCGCTCCTGTTCTCAACTTCTTTGAATCAGTGGCACAAATTATGTTTAAGCTAACGCAGATGGTCATGGTGACAGCACCTATTGGAGTGCTTGCATTAATGGCTGCTTCTGTTGGTCAATATGGCATTGTGTTATTAATCCCAATGATGAAGCTTGTTGGGACTGTATTTTTAGGATTATTCATTATTCTCTTTGCTTTGTTCCCTCTAGTCGCACTGATCTTCCGTTTTAACTACTTCGAAGTTTTAAAAATGATTTGGGATTTGTTCTTGGTTGCCTTCTCTACTACAAGTACAGAAACTGTCCTTCCTCAGCTCATGTCAAGAATGGAAAAATACGGATGTCCGAAAAGAATTGTCTCCTTTGTCATTCCATCTGGTCTTTCTCTCAATTGTGATGGGTCCAGTTTATATTTATCGGTTTCCTGTGTGTTCCTTGCACAAGCGTTTGGTGTCGACATGAGTTTGTCACAGCAGCTTTTGATGATGCTTGTTCTTGTGTTAACGAGTAAAGGGATTGCAGCGGTGCCATCCGGTTCACTCGTCGTTCTTTTGGCAACCGCCCATGCAGTAGGTCTTCCAGCAGAAGGCGTCGCCATTATCGCCGGAGTTGATCGAATTATGGATATGGCACGAACTGGTGTGAACGTTCCAGGTCATGCCGTTGCATGTATTGTCGTATCGAAATGGGAGAAAGTATTCCGTGAGTCTGCTTGGGAAGTTCCAAAAGCAGGTGAAGAAACCAAAGGAATGTAGTGTTATATGAAGGAAAGGGCTTCCTCTTTCCTTTTTCTTATGATAAAAACGCTTGCTTTAGGACCGCTTTGCCTTGAGGTTGCAGCTGCACTTCTGCATATGCGCCATTAATCAGCGTCATTTGCGGCGGTACATGTCCACAATCTATATCGTAAAAAATAGGGATTTGTAATTCCTTTTGTAATTCTTCATATACATCCTGATACTGATACCCTTCCACAGGCACATCTACTGCACTTCGCCCAAACATAATACCTGAACAGTGATCAAACCATCCTGCTAGTTTTAATTGAACGAGCGATCTCTTCACGCTTGCAGCATTTAATTCGCAGTTTTCAAAATACCAGAGAATTGGTTCATCCTTTAAGAATGTTTTTTGAAAAGCTTTGACGTCTCCAAAAGGCGTCCCCGCTAAGTGGCGAATGACATCAATACAGCCGCCCATCAGTCTCCCCTTTACCATCTTTTCTTGTCGATCAACCGTATGCCATGCGGTCGGTTCTGTTAAATGAAAAACATGTTCAATCGGATTGTCAAACTGCCATTCCTTTTGATACATTGATGAAGAATATTGGCTGATGTCCATTTCCCCTTTTGTTGAAAGTACTTCTTCCCACATGACAGTCGTTTGATCAAGCTCTTCTCCCTGAAGATCTACTAGATTCGGCCCATGCGCAGTAGCAATACCTGTTTTGAATGTCAACGCGAGCAGGAGAGCACTCGTATCTGAGTAACCAAGAATCCACTTTTTTTTCATCGATGAGAAGTCGAGGTACTCTAACACTTCCATAAGCAGCTGCCCTCCCCATGGCGGGATGATATGATCAATCTCATCACATGTCATCATGTACTGAAGCTCCTTTGCTCGTTCTACGGCAGGGGCAGATTTCGCCTTTTCCTGCTTCCAGACCGTCTCTCCACATATGACATCATAGCCTCTTTTTTTCATTCGTTCGCATGAGAGCTGAAACATGTCATGCAATGATGGCTGTACACCTGAGGAAGGTGCTGTGACACCAATCGTTTGTCCTTTTTGTAATTGTGGAAATTGTATCATCCTATTTCCCTCCATCCTCTCTCAATCTCTCCTTTATAAAGAAGATGCCCCTATTACAAGGGACATCTTCTTTTATTCCTTTTGACGCAGCACAGTATAGACACCTGCAAAGATACATAGAATGCCAATGAATGAGCGTAATCCCATTTCTTCCCCCAAAAGCATCCAGCCAAGAACGGCACCTACGATCGGTTGAAAGAAAAAGAACAAACCGCCGCTTGAGGCATCCATTAATTGAAGCCCTCTATTCCATAAAAAGAATGCTAGAGCTGTTGAGATGATGCCTAGATAAAGAATACCGCCCCAAATCTCAGGCCTTGCTATCTGCTCCACATCTAGGTGAGGTAAACGAAATAATACAGGCGGTGTTAAAACAATGAATGCAATGATGATCGCATATGTGGTTGTCACCACCTGAGGGTACTTTCCTGGGACACGTTTGAGCAAAACAGACATCAGCGCCCATGTTAAAGCAGCGAAGACCAATGAAAGACCACCGACAAATTCATCTGTCTGTACTGCAACTGGTCCAATCATGAGCCATACACCTGCTGTAGCAAGCAGGATGGATGCGCACTTTCGAACAGTCATGGCTTCTTTTAATAGAAAGAAAGCAAACAGCACCATAAACGCAGGAGTTGCAGATGTAATAACAGCCCCCATTTGTGCAGAGGTATACATCGTCCCAATTTCTTGGGTCACGATTGAAAGGAAATTTCCGATCAGCCCAATCAACACCATAAGCGGGATATCTTTTTTATCTAATCGAAAGGAATAGCCCAAGCGCCAAATGGTAAACACCAACACGACTCCTGCTACAGCATATCTCATCCAGACGAGCTCAAGTGGCGGGACAACCGCTACTGTTACTTTGACAACAACGTACATGCCACCCCAAATACTTGCTGCGATTGCTAGGTAAAGGGCGCCTATATATTTTTCATTCATCATTTCCCCTCCGTTTGGATATTTTGAGTACCATATCCACAAACGGAGATCACTCTCCGTTATGGACGGAGGGCATTTGGAACATCATGTTCAAACAAAGGTTTCCACAGCATTTGTCGTCACTCCAATTATTTTTATTTTCTGATACTTTATAACAAATTCTGGTTGACTTCAATCCTTTTTGCACCTTTTTTCTTCATATAATAGAAGATAAGCGGCTATTGACATGCTAAATTCGTTTTCATATAGTAATTAAAACTATAGGTCGTCATGCAGAAAAGGAGTAGAGGTCGTTGGATATTGAAGCTAGAAAACATATTCCCACCACGGAACATGAACCATTTCTCGAGGGAATAAAAGATTGTGTGCCAACCCTGCTTGGTTATATGAGTATCGGGTTTGCCTTTGGAATTGTTGGAATTAGCGCACAGTTGAGCTTATGGGACATTGCACTTCTATCAATCTTTATTTACGCAGGTGCTTCACAGTTTATTATCTGTGCACTTCTTGTCACGGGAAGTCCCCTTTCCGCTATTATTCTCACTACATTTATTGTGAATCTGCGTCATTTATTGCTAAGCCTGACGCTGGCTCCTCATTTTACACGCTACTCTTTGAAACAAAATATTGGATTCGGTCTATTGCTGACTGATGAATCCTTTGGTGTAGCCATGAATAAATTAGCTCAGCATGGAAAGCTGAATAACCGGTGGATGCACGGGCTGAACATAACGGCTTATTTGTGCTGGATTGCTGCCTGTGTACTTGGCGGCATTTTTGGACACTGGATTTCAAATCCTGAAGCACTTGGTCTTGATTTTGCTCTTTCCGCTATGTTTGTTGCACTGCTGGTTCTTTCTTTGCAAACTGTGCCTAAAAGTAAGTTAACCCATCGCCTGTCACTTGTTTTGTATATGGTCGTTGCGATGTTTCTCCTGCTTCATTTTGTTCCCTCACACGTGGCTGTTCTGTTAGCCACCATGATTGTCGCAACCATTGGGGTGGTGACAGATAAATGATCAGCAGTTTTATGATGTGGCTCATTCTCGGCTGTATGATTGTCACCGTTATTCCAAGGGTCGTTCCCTTTATATTTGTACGAAGTATCGAGCTGCCGGAAGTGGTGCTTAAGTGGTTATCGTTTATTCCGATTTGTATCTTTACGGCTTTGATTGCAGAGCATTTGTTCATTCATACTACAACGGGCGTTACCATTCACTGGATGTACCTTGCTGTCTTGGTTCCGACCGTCGTAATCGCTGTTTGGACAAAGAGCTTGTCACTTACTGTTCTTGTAGGCGTCATGCTGATGGGGACTGCCAGATGGTTTTTCTAAAAGAAAAAGCTTAACCGTATGTGGTTAAGCTTTGTTTCATTTTACGATTCCGTATACAAATCCATCGTAACCCTTTTCACCAACAGTTTGAATGGCTGTAGCCTCTATTCTTGACTCTTGTTTGAGTAAATTGAAAAATTCACGAGTTCCTTGCACTCGCTCATCCCCATCAGAGTCATGAAGGACTGCTCCATTTCTGACGACATTGTCTGCAATAATGACTGTTCCCTTTTTCGAGAAGTGTAACGCCCACTTTAGATAATTCGGGTTGTTCGGTTTATCTGCATCAATGAAAATCAAATCGAATGGAAGCACAGCCCTCTCTTTTAACTGAGTTAGCGTATCCAATGCCTTTCCTTGCAAAATGCTCACTCGTTCCGATAAGCCCGCTCTGCTGATGTTTTGCTGCGCAATCTGTACATGGTGGCTGACAGCCTCTAATGTGATGAGTTCTCCATCCTCTTCAAGAGCACGCGCCAACCAAATGGTACTGTATCCACCGAGTGTCCCGATCTCTAAAATGCGCTTTGCATTCTTGGTTTTTGCTAATAAATAAAGCATTTTACCTTGAGCTGGTGACACATCAATTGCTGGCAGGCCTGCTTCCTTATTATGAGTAAGAGCTTGCTCCAAAACATCATCTTTAGGAATCAACTTGTCTGTGATATACTCGTCAACTTTCTCCCACACTTGCTTCATCTCATCCATCTCCCTTGATCATGTCCTCTGTTTTAAGTCTACATGATGATAGCGAGCGCGTATAATCAATTCTTTTCACACATCTATTCATTTTATTGATGAAAGACATGTCATGATGGAGACATGAAGCAGTGTCATGTTTTCGAATTTACTCGTTCAGGTGATTTTTCAAATCCCCTTTTTTATCTTGAAGCTTTCCTTTGGCTTGATCCTTTTTCCCTTCTGCTTTCAGGTTTTGATGATCTGTTGCTTCGCCAAGCTTCTCTTTCAATTGACCTTTCGCTTGATTTGTTTTTCCTTTCGCTTTATCCATATGTCCTTTTTCTTCACTCATTTGTTCCACCTCCACGTTTGATACTATTCATTTAGCCTTTTTGACAGATACAAAACATCTGAATGTGCGATCCAAGAAACTACAGCAACATAAAAATCCAGCCAAGGTCGGCTGGATTAAAAAAAATAATGATCTATAAGATAGACTTAAAAGCTTTAACCTGTTTTACTCTGATCGTACTCGACCAGATCACCTAGAATTTCGTCAATTTGATTCATCATCTCAGTTTCAATTTTCACCTCAGATGCTAAAGCATTCTCCCTCACCTGTTCTGGACTAGAAGCACCGATAATTGCTGCAGAAACGTTCTGATTTTGCAGTACCCATGCTATCGCAAGCTGAGCGAGAGTAAGATCAACCTCTTGTGCGACGGGCTTAAGCTTTTGGATCGCCTCTAAGGTGTTATTATTCATCCAGCGTTGAGCAAGGTTTTTAAAAAAAGGTTTTCCAGCAGTTGAGTTAGCACGCGAATTAGTCGGAAGTGATTTTCCTGGGAGATACTTTCCAGTGAGGATTCCTTGGGCCAAAGGCGACCATACTACCTGGCCAAGTCCTTCACGCTGGCAGGTCGGTATTACATCACTTTCAATGATTCTCCATAACATGGAGTATTGAGGTTGGCTGGCGATTAGGGGGACATTTAGCTCTCGTGCAAGCGCTGCCCCTCGAGTAATTTGTTCTGCTGTCCACTCACTTACACCAATATAGTTCACTTTACCCTGTCTTACTAGATCTGCGAAAGCTAACATCGTTTCTTCCAGAGGTGTAGTTGGATCAAACCTGTGTGCATAGTAAATATCAATATAATCCGTTTGTAAACGCCGCAAAGAGGCATGACAATTTTCCAAAATATGCTTGCGTGATAATCCTCTATCGTTTTTCCCAGTACCAGTTGGATGACATACTTTTGTACATAGTTCAATGCTCTCCCGCCGAATCCCTTTTAAAGACCTGCCTAGTATCTCTTCAGCCTTGGTGTCTGAATAAACATCGGCAGTATCAAACGTCGTAATACCACATCAAGAGCAGCTTTCACACAATCATGGGCAGTTTCCTCATTTATCTTACCACCATGATTAATCCAATTTCCGTATGCGAGTTTACTAATTGTTAATCCACTATTTCCAAGTTTACTATACTCCATAACAATGTCCTCCTTTGAAAGAATACTTTCATTATAAAAAGAGGGTATTAATATGTATAATATATATATTCAGATAATTATATATATATTTTATATAATTAAAATATTTCCATTAAAAAAGCGCAAAACTGTTTGATCACAATCCTTTGAAATCATTTTACACATTAAGCAAGTATGAAATAGGGGGGCTTAAAAATGGATCTGAGACAAATACGTTATTTTATAATGGTTGCTGAAGAACTAAATTTTAGCCGGGCAGCTGAACGTCTTAAAATGGCACAGCCTCCATTAAGTCAAGAAATCCGAAAATTAGAAGAAGAGTTAGGTGTTACGCTTTTTCATAGAACGAGAAGACAGGTTGAACTTTCAGATGCGGGGAGAGTATTTTTAGAAGAAGCCCGCCGTACGCTCCTTCAAGTAGATAGAACGATTAACGCAACACAACTTGCAGATGACGGAAGAATAGGTCATTTAACGATCGGTTTCGTTGATTCTACTGATATTGTGATTGATATTATTAAAAGGTTTCGAGAAAGTTTCCCTAATATCCATCTTGTCTTATGTGAAATGGCTACAGAACAGCAGTTAAAGGCACTATATAAGAAAGAAATTCAAATTGGATTTATTCGTTCTAACCAAAATAATAAGATACTTACCTCAGAAATTTGTTGTGAGGAATCATTAAGCTTGGTTTTGCCAGAAGATCATCCTTTAGCTTCATTTTCCAAAGTTCCAATTCATTTATTAGCCAATGAACCATTTATCATGTTTCCACGTCATCTAGGTGCAGCATTTTATGATTTAATTATCAGCTACTTTTGGGAAAATAGCATAAGTTTAAACGTAGTTCAGGAAGCTATTCAAATGCATACGATTGTGAATTTAGTTGCTGCAGGAATGGGAATCTCTGTCGTCCCATCCTCAGTAGAAAGCGTAAAACGCTCAGGGGTTGTTTATAGAAAAATCCAAGAAACTACGCCAAAAGTAAATTTATATGTTTCATGGAGACAAGATGAAACGTCAACCGTCGCTGAGCACTTTTTAACAGTTGTGAGAGAAGCTTATTTAAGTTCTCAGTCTAAATCATGAGAATCCAGCCAAAGCCAGCTGGATTAAAAAATTATGATCTATAAGACAGGCTTTAAAACTTTCACCTGCTATGTACACGTTTCAGGTATGATAGACATAACGAGAAGAAGGGTTGGTGTTCTATGATTATCACTGAAAACATATTCACCGTTCGTGACTTGACCTATCGTATTCGGTCTGCTGCAATTGGCGATGCCAAGCAGTTATCAGCTCTCAGACTGAAAATTGATGGTGAAACAGAATATTTAGACCGTGAACCAGGCGAAGCCTTTCTTCATGAAAAAGATTTTGAGGTGTTGATTCAAGAGGATACCAAACAAAGCAGGCATTTATTTTTGGTCGCTGATATTGAAGGAGAAATTGTTGGTTTCTCCAGATGTGAAGGACATTCACTCAAACGCTCTGCTCACAAAGTGACTTTTGGCGTCGCCATTCAAAAGGATGCTTGGGGCTATCACATTGGCAAAGAGCTATTAGCCGCTTCTATTGACTGGGCTGATCAGCAAGGCATCCAGAAGATGTCACTTCAAGTGCTGGAAACGAACCAAAAAGCCATTCGGTTATATGAGCACCATGGCTTTCTGATTGAAGGGATATTAAAAAATGATAAACGTCTGGCAGATGGACTTTATTACAATACTGTTGTGATGGGCAGACAGCGGCCAAGCTTCTGACACCTTACATCACATAGCCCCATACCATCGAAACCGCACTGTATATCAGAAGCAGCCCCATGACATACTGGAACGGTCTTTCGTAAGCAGTCAAAAAGCGCTTATACAAAGAGCCAAATAAGCTCCAGCTGAATGTACCGAGAAATCCAATAAGTGCGAGAATCAGCGTCCATATGACATACTGCATATTAGATTGTCCATATGGCAAAACAAATGTTGAAATCACAGTCAATCCATACAAGATCGCTTTTGGATTGATAAATTGCAGCATCATACCAGGGACAAAATGATTGTAACGATCAAGTGTTTCGTCATCCCCGCCTTTACTTTTCATGATTTTGACCGCTAAATAAATCATGTATGCAGCTCCGATGAACGCCATGACCCAGCCTATTTTCGGCATCACTTGATAAAGTATGATATTAAAGAAGCAACTCAAACACAAAATAACGAGAAATCCAATACCCACACCTAAACAAAATCGAAATGTTTGCTTGACCCCATATTTATTCGTAAAGACCATGGCCATGATGTTGTTTGGCCCTGGGGTAAAGCTGCTCACAAAAGCATAGATCAACATAGAAAGAATCATAGTTGCCTCCTCCCTTGTACGTTATTAAGACTTTAATTACTTTATTGCGTATGTTATGTTTTATTGTAACGTTCGGTCTTTATAAAGTAAATAGAGAAAGGAGTTTTTTTCATGGAAGATGTACAATCGATTATTTCTAAAAATGTGAGGCTTCTTAGAGACCAAAAGAAATTAAGCCTTGAAAAGATGGCAGAATTAACTGGTGTCAGCAAAACCATGATTGGACAAATTGAAAGAGGAGAATCAACTCCCACCATTACGACTTTGTGGAAAATCGCCAACGGATTAAAGGTATCTTTTAGTGAGCTTATTCACGCACCACAGCCTGAAATCAAAGTAGTACGCAATGAGGATGCACAGATTTTAACGGAAGATGATGGGCGATATCGCGTGTATACGACTTTTCCTTTTGATGACCGGGGGAAATTTGAAGTGTACCGAGTAGAAATTGATCCTGGCGGGTCGCTGCATGCAAATGAACACATTGGCGGGACAGAGGAATTGATTACCGTTTTTGAGGGAGCGCTTGATATATCCATTGGAGATGAACAGTACAGCTTAAAAGCTGGCGACTCCATTCGTTTTAAAGCAGACCGTACGCATACATATAAACAAACCGGAGAGCAAATGGTCCGGCTGCAAATGATTCTTTATTATCCTCAATAAAAAAGCTGACAGGCTTGTCCACCTGTCAGCTTTTCGTTTATTTAATTAAATCCTGGATCACGTACAACCGTTCCAGTATATGTGACTCTGTATTTGCCTAATCCTAATTCTTCAATAGACGATTGTTTTAAAATACCGACCCAGCCATCCTTTGCATATGTAATACTTGATGGGATGTTCGATGTCGTATACGTTCTTGTTTCTGAGACAGTTCGACTTGCCTGAACCGTTATTTCACTCTTTGTTTGCTCCTTTGCTTCCACCGGAGCAGTTGTGACCCCAGCACCCGTTAAGACAATTGCTCCAACCAAAACAGAAGACATGACCTTTTTCATAAAAAAATCCCTCCCTTTTTTTGTTGAACATATTAACCATACCATATTTTAGTTCTTTTATAAGTTATTTTTTCATTTTTTTGAAAATTATGATATGATTGTCTTATGTTGGATAGAGAGTGTTCTATACTTCTATGCTTTTATCCTCATCTCATTCCGTCAAACAATTGTGAACGGAGGTGACTTTATGAAAAAATGGCTCATCTGTTTTCAACTTGTTTTCCTCTTCACCTTGACGACCACACCACTTGCTTCTGCTGCTTCATGTCCTACAGTGAAACCTTGTGTCATTGATCCTTAAGCATCAAAAAGGTCGATCAAGCCTATTCACTTGATCGACCTTTTTCGTTATGCTTGCTCTGCTTCCCAGCGGGCAACCTCTTCTCTTACTTTAGGAGCGACTTCTTTTCCAAATAACTCAATGGCTTTTAATACTTGATCATGCGGCATTGAACCAACCGGTACATGAAGCATAAAACGCGTGATTCCTACATTTTTTCTAAGGTGAATCACTTTCTCTGCCACTGCATCTGGATCTCCTACATACAGCGCGCCTTCTAACGTTCTCGCTGCATCAAATGTAGCACGAGTATATGGACCCCAGCCTCGCTCTCTTGCTAACGTGTTCATCACATGCTGTGTGGAAGGGAAGAATTGGTCTGCTGCAAGATCTGTTTCTTGTGCAACAAATCCATGCGAATGGGATGCTACGGTTAATTTCTCTGGGTCGTGTCCAGCGTGTACTGCTGCTTGCTTGTACAGCTGAACAAGTGGTGCGAACTGTCTAGGACTTCCGCCAATGATGGCAAGTACTAAAGGCAGTCCCAATAATCCAGCACGTACGACAGATTCACGGTTTCCCCCACTGCCGATCCAAATTGGAAGCGGATCTTGAACAGGTCTTGGATATACGCCGACATCTTGAATAGCCGGGCGATGCTTTCCGCTCCATGTGACACGCTCGGACTGCTGTAATTTGAGCAGCAAATCAAGCTTTTCTTCAAATAATTCTTCATAATCATTCAGATCATAGCCAAACAGCGGGAATGATTCAATAAATGAGCCACGACCTGCCATGATCTCTGCACGTCCGTTTGATAGTCCATCTAATGTGGCAAAATCCTGAAAGACACGAACAGGATCTGCTGATGAAAGAACTGTCACTGCACTTGTCAGGCGGATATTCTTTGTCTGTGTTGCCGCAGCCGCTAAGACGACAGCGGGATTCGATGCAGCGAAATCTTGTCGATGATGCTCACCTACACCAAATACATCAAGACCGACTTGATCTGCTAAAATAATTTCTTCCACTACTTCTCGAATACGCTGTGCGTGACTGACTGTTTTTCCTGTTTGAAAATCAGGTGTTGTTTCTACAAATGTACTAATCCCTAGTTCCATGAGTGGAACCCCCTATCTTATAAGTATGTTACGAATTCAGAGACTGGCTTTCTGTAGCCTCTCACTTGTCTGCTCTCTACTTTTTCTTTTCCGAGTGTGATCATTAATACAGGAACCAAATCCGATTCGATGTTTAACACCTTTTTCATGACATCAGGGTCAAAACCGATCATTGGGCACGTATCCCAGCCCTTGTTTTTGGCGGCAAGCATAAATAGCATCGCAGATAATGAAGCATTGCGGATTGCCTCTTCTTTCTGAAAATCCGCCCCTCTCTTTTCATAAAAGCTCATCGTCTCTCTGACCATTTCTTCATATTGCTGCTTGTTTAAAATGCCAAGCATTTTCAGACCTTCATAGATGTTCCCCGCTTGCTGATAAGCCTTCGGGTCTCCCAGTACAATAATCGCTGCTGAGGCGGAATGCACTTTATATTGTCCAAACGCGGCTTCTCTTACTTGTTCTTTAAGACCTTCTGTTTGGACGACGACATATTGTGTGTGCTGTAAGTTAAAAGCAGATGGTGCCATTTTGACTTCTTCAAATATACTGTTAAGTTCTTCTCTCGAAATCGAGATATTTGGCAAAAAATTTGATGCGGATCGTCTTTCACGTACCAATGTATCAAAGCTGAGTGTCATCTTGTTTCCCCTTTTCGTGAAGTTGTTTTGCACCTAAACCGACTTTTTTTAGTAATTCAATGAGCTGTTCTTTTTCTTCTTTTTCAATAAAGGATAGGTTTTGTGAAATGACATCTGTGTGCTTAGGAAAAATGTCGTCAAACAATTGCTTCCCTTTTTCCGTCAGCAATACATGAAATACACGTTTATCAGAGGGGGCACATTGCCTTTTCACAAGCCCTTGTTTTTCTAGTTTGTTCACGACATAAGTCATGCTTCCACTTGGGATTGACAGGATGTCGCTGATTTTTTGGACGGGATGCGGCCCCTTACTATAGAGCAATTCAAGGATCTGAAAGTTTTCAAAACCGATATCATAACGTTCAATGTCTCTTTGAATATTTGTAAAAAGAGCTTGATAGGCTTTCATCCATACGCGGAATAGCCTTAAGTCTAATTCATGTTCATGCTGCACCATGGCAACTACTCCTTTTTCAAGAAATCCTAAAACTAGGATAAATTTATCCTAACACTAGGATATTTTATTGTCAACGAGTTTGTTTCATAAAAAAAAGACCACCTCATGTCAGTGATCCTCTTCTTTTAAGACAAAATGCATTTCAGCTATCTGCTTATATTGTCGTACTTCTTTTAATGAAAACTTGGATTCCATATCCGATGGGTAAAACAGAGGAATGCCTCTCCCAATCATGACAGGTACGATTTGAAGGTAAAGCTCATCAACCAATCCTGCTCTTATGAAAGACTGAAGCAGCTCCCCGCCGCCTACAATCCAGATATGCTGACCTGTTTCATTTTTTAATTTTTTCACAAATGATAGGATATCTTCGCGAATGATGTGAGTTCCTTTCAGACTGTCTTGTAAAGTACGTGACATGATATAACAAGTCTTTCCTTCATAAGGAAACTCATCTGGTGACAGCTGAAGAACCTGTTCATATGTATTGCGCCCCATGATCAGCGTATCGACTGACGCATAAAAGTCATCATAGTTCGTATCTTCTTCGCCCTCCGTCCCTATTAACCAATCGAGCCGATGATCCTCTCTCGCTAAATAGCCATCGATACTCATTGCCCCATAAAAAAGCAGCTTCCTTTTCTGACTCAATCTCATCACTCCTCACCTGAATAAGTACATACGTTCTATATTGATTGTATCAGAAAGGAAAGACAAATACTATATGGCTTTCTCCCTTTTATGATTCATGCTCCACTTTGACGAGAAGCTCATATAATTTGTGCGCTAGCTTTCCGGCATCAATTAACATGTCTTCATGAATCCATTCTTCAAGTACGCCAACAACACCAGACACGACAAAAGAAGCTTCAATTTGTTCTTTCTCTGTAATGGGCCGCTCTACAAGCTGCCACTCTTTCATGATTTTTTCTTTAAAAAACGCTTTGAATTGGTTGGTCGTTGGACCATTTGGTTTTACAAATAACGTCAACATATATTGATTCTCTTTCAAGTACTCTGTCGTTTTGTTTAAAAAGGAAAGCATATCAAGAGGGTCTTGACTCGGAAAGGTTTCATCATATAACCCGCCAAGCTGATCGAATAGTTCTTTCTCCAGCTGTTCGTATAAATCAAACACATCTTGATAGTGCAAGTAAAAGGTTCCCCGGCCTAAATCTGCTTTCCTTGAGAGCTCTGATACCGTTATTTGCTGCACTTCTTTTTCTTTTAATAGCTCAAGAAAGCTTTCCCGAATGGCTCTTTTTGTTTTGATTGTTCGTCTATCCTGCATGAGATACCCTCCATTTTTGAACAATCAGGCACACGCTGTCTATTTATGAACAGGTCATCATTCATTGCCGATGTTCGTATTGTTTACTTCTTATTATAATCAACACATGTTCAATAATCTATATCTGTTCAAAAAAAGGAGGACCAGCACATGGTTCATTTCAGACTTGCTAGAGAGGACGAACTGCCGGAAGTGGCAGATCTGTTAGAAGATTCGTTTCGGGATTATTCATTTTTTGATTTATTATGTGAAAAGGTATCAAAGCGCTCTGCTTTCGCTCGCGAGCTGCATTTGGTTAACACAAAGGTTTATTTCCAGCATCAAATCTGTTTAGTCGGAGTGAAGAACGGTCATATTGTGTCTGCCGCTCTGTTAAAGCATCCACGTCTTCCTGAACCAGGTCTCATGGATTATGTGTTGTCAGGCGGGTTAAAGCTCCTCTTCACTGGCGGTATACCGGCAATTCAGCATGTGTTTCGTATGTTAAAGGAGGCCAAAAAAGCGTGTTCTTCCTTAAAGAAGCCTTTTTGGTATTTAGAAGCACTTGTCGTCGCAAAAAACCAGCAAGGAAAAAAACTTGGAAGCCGTATGTTAAAGCAATGTCTTTTTCCCTTTATCGCCCGACAAGGCGGCGGCCTGTTCACGCTGATTACACACAATGAAGCGAACCGTCACTTCTACCGAAAAAATGGATGGGTGGAGTTTGATGAAAGGGTATTGCGCGGAAAAGAAATGTCCTTACAAAGCTGGAGTTATAAAACCGTGATTCAATAAGGTATCCTCTTCAGGGAATGATATAATAAAATCAGTTCAATCAATGATCATACTTGGAGGAGAGACTGATGATACGACGACTTGATCATATCGTGTTGACTGTACAACATATAGAGGACACCATTCGCTTTTATACAAACGTATTAGGAATGAAGGAAGAAACCTTTGGAGAAGGCCGTAAAGCGCTTCGTTTTGGTTTACAGATGATCAATCTTCATGAAGCTGGTCATGAAGAGGAGCGGGCAGCGGCTCATCCACTTCCAGGCTCTAGTGATTTGTGCTTTATCACCGATTTAGATATGGACCGTTTGCTGCTGCATCTTCGCAAGCTAGTGATTCCTATTGAAGAGGGACCAGTCAGGCGCACAGGCACATTAGGTCCGGTTGAATCTGTTTTTATCCGTGATCCTGATCTGAATTTAATTGAAATATCTCGATATATAGAGGAGGGTGATCCGTCATGACCCGCTTATTTTTGAGACCGATTGAAGAACAGGATTATCCGGGGATTCAAAAAGGTTGCCAGCATGCAGAAACACTTTACATGACTGGCACACGAAAAATGTTCACACTAGAAGAAATTCGTTCAGCCTACACCCGATTTTTACAAGATGATAGCAGGCGAGATTTCGCCATTTGTCTGTTAGACACGCAAGAAATGATTGGGGATGCGGCGATTGTGGATATTGATCCAATCAATCATACGGCAAGCTTCCGCATTGCGCTTCATGGGCCAGAACATTTCCAAAAAGGCTATGGCACTGAAGCTGTCCGAATGGTTCAAGCATTCGCCTTTGATACGTTAGAACTCAACCGTCTTGAGCTCGAAGTCTTTTCCCACAATCCGAGAGCCTTTAGAAGCTATGAGAAAGCAGGATTTCAATATGAAGGAAAAAGGCGCCAAGCACTCTATTTCAACGGTACCTACTCAGATGTCATCATCATGGGCATCCTTCGTGAAGAATACAATCAGATGAACAGTGGAGATGCCCCTGCTTAAGAAGGGACATCTTTTTTAAAAAATTGAATCACTGTGGCGATGATCAAACAAATCATGGAAGAGAGAACGATAGAGACGCTGGATATACTAAGCGCCATGCCTTCCCATCTGCCAATGAAGAAACTGGATATTAATAAAACCAATCCAAATAGAATGAAGCATATAGGGAGGATCAGCCCCGCATGACGGCTTCTACCTCTTTTCCCCGCCCACCATGAGAGACACAATACAACAATTGTAAAAATAGCGGTTTGCAGCCAAAACATATTGTTTCAACTCACTTTCTCTTTTTTATTTTATGACGATGGAGGTACTTCCAATGAACATTAGACCCATTAAGCAAAAAGACAACCCGTATATCGCAGCAATTATCCGTCAGTCACTAGAATCGGCGAATCTGGCGATAGAAGGAACAGCCTACACTGATCCTCATCTTGACCAGCTGTTCGAATACTATCAATCATTGACTCATGCAGCCTATTGGATTGCTGAAGAGAATGGCGATATTGTGGGCGGCGTAGGCATTGCTCCATTTACAAATGGCATATGTGAATTACAAAAGCTTTATTTGAGTCCAAAGGCACAAGGAAAAGGTGCTGGCAAAAAACTGATGGATACAGCGCTCCAATATGCCTCTACATCCTATGAAGCATGTTATTTAGAAACTCGCCGAGAATTAACTGCGGCTACAGGCCTTTATCAGCGATATGGCTTTTCTCTTCTCTCAGAGCCAATTGAAGGCTCTGAGCATTCTGCAATGGATGCTTGGTATCTCAAAACATTCGCATCATGAGCTGTAAAACAATCGATAGGTTTTTGTCCGCTGGAAACCTAGTTTTTCTGCTATTTTGATTGAAGTTAGGTGTTGGACATCGCAATCCCAATGCGGTGTCCTCTTATTTTCAAGGCAACTCCTGATCATATGCTGACATGCCAGCTGCGCTAAACCTTTTCCCCGGCAGGCTTCCTCTGTCCATATATCGATCTCCACACGATCTTCACTTGAAAAAATGGAGACACATTCACTCACTACGTTCTCACCATCTAAGATGGTGACTCCGATTCCTTTTGATAGAAAGTGCGCCGCTCTCCCCCAATAGGCTTCGTAATAGCTAGGCGTGAAAGCCCTGCTTGCCTTGATCACCTGCTCATTTGTCCGCTCTACTCTGTAGCCTGGATGAGGCTGAGTGACATGAGAATGTGTCTGTGGATAAACGTACGCATTTCTTTCCATCTCATTCAGATGTGACCCAAGGCATTTTTTCATCAACGCATCTGTTAATGGATTTGCTGAAAATATGGTAAATCGGCCGTATTGTCTTTTCTGCCTTTCGTACACATCCACAATAAAGGCTGAGCAGCGTAACAGCTCCGCTTCACTTCTTCCTGCAACATAATAAATGCCGCATGAAGCTTCGAGAAAATAAACAAGCGGATGCGCTTCATCATCTACATAAAGATGTCCTTGTATCATGCCATCCATGACCGCATCTACAAACACTGGATATGCCGGGTCAATCTGCCGAATTCCTTCTTTTATTGATGCTGCCTTTTGCTTTTCCAAAAGATGCATGGCGCCCCCTTTTCCAAACAAGTTCTTCCCTTCCATTATATACAAAAAATGTACGTATGGAGTGACTCTTTGCAACAAGAAGAATTCTTCTGCATCAAAACAAAATGTCTTCGCATTTGCTTCTATGTATTGCTATGCTCATTGTGAAAGGAGGTTTATGAATGAAACTTCGTTTTATCTGGAATCAAGAAAAGGATGTGACGGAAGTGGACGTCATTAGCCATCCACATAATCAAGAGCGTTTACAAAAAATCGAAGCGTTACTGGAAACACCTCCTTCTTTGACGGTGAAAGATCCAAAAAACGATCGTCAATCACTTTTACCATTGCAACAAATTGAAGCGATCTCTGCACTAGGACATCTGTCAAAGGTTGTCACTGCCGATGGGAGAACGTATTTTTTAAACAAACGTTTGAAGGACTTGAAATGGTTAGAGCATGAACATTTCTTTCGTATCAATAATGCGGTCATCCTCAATTTAACTCAAGTTCACAGCTTTGCAGCTGGTACGTATGCTCGCTTAGAAGTCGAGACCCTCTCGCAAAACAGCTATACAGTCAGTCGTCATTATGCGAAATATATAAAGGAGAGATTCCAATGATCAAAGAAATGAAAAATCTATTTATGCAAACGTCTTTTGTCTCTATTGTGTGGGTGACACTCATCCTGTCACTGACGCATCAATCAGTCACCATCCCTTTTGGATACGTGTGGCACATCATCGCTATTGGCACTTTGGCAGGCTTCGTATTTGGGATCATGTACCCTTTACTGTGGAATTATCTTACCTTTCCTGCACCTGTCAATATTCTCATCTCCACCGCAGTCAATTTAGCCTTTCAATTAGGGGCTGTCGCTTTATATTCAACCGCTTTACTGCAATTGATTATGCCTTATTTCATCGGTATCGCCTTTCTGACACTAGCAGCCCATATCATTGCCTTTCTGTTTTATAAAAAGCATCAAAATCAAAAAATAGCACAGGCATTGAATCGTCTGAAGCCGCAGTCATAAAAAAAGAGACCTCCATTAAGGTCTCTTTTCTATTATTCTGCGGCAGGCTCTTCTGCCTTCCCCTTCCAAATAAGAGTTAAGCCTAATCCGAGAAATAAGACAACACCTGCGAATAGAAATGGGAAATGTATATTTTGATCGAATAAAATCCCGCCAAGGGCTGGGCCGAATATCGTACCTAGACTTGTGTAGGTGGAGTTCATCCCTGCGACAAATCCTTGCTGATTGCCAGCGATTTTTGATAAGAAGGTCGTTAATGCTGGACGCAATAAATCAAATGCTAAGAAAATTACACATGTGACAATGAGCACCACCATAAAACCTGACACGACAGTTGAGACAAAAGCGAGCACCGCTCCAACAATCAAGCAGAGCTGAATGACTCTTTTTTCCCCAAGGGTATTAACGAGTTTCCCAAACACCAGCACTTGGATGATAACCGCCACAATCGAGCTGACCGTAATAATCACCGCAATATCTTTTGGACCAAATCCAAACTTATGATTTGTAAACAGGCTGAAGACCGTTTCATACGCAGACAGTCCAAACGCGAGGACAAACACAATGATAAAAGCGATGAGATAGCTTGGATGGATCGATTTTTTCAAATCTTTAAAGAAGGTCGATTCCTTCACTTGATCCATCTGCTTCGCTCGCTCTTCTTTTGTTAATGGCTCCTTCAGCAAAAACATAGACGAAATGACGGCTATAAAGGCAATCCCTGCTGCAAAGAAGAATGGCAGGCGTACACCGTATTCTGCAATAAATCCGCCAATCCCAGGACCGATAATAAAGCCGGTACTAATGGCCGCTGATACATACCCCATTGCCTTTGATCTTTCTTGAACGGTCGTGATATCTGCGACATAAGCAGTGACAGCAGGCATAATAAATGCCGCACTAATACCGCCTAGCAGCCTTGCAAAATACAGCACATACACGTGTGTCCCAAGACCGAAGACGAGTTCTGATAACGCAAATAGAAAAAGGCCTGACACAATCATAATCTTTCTTCCGTAGCGGTCTACCCATCTCCCTGCAATAGGTGATGTAATGAGCTGAGCCACAGCAAACGCCGCCACAAGGTATCCCATCGTACTCCCCGTTAGATGCATCACATTCATGAACAGCGGCATGACAGGAATGATGAGACCGATGCCTAAAAAGGCAATAAATATGTTACTTAATAAAATAACGAGTACAGCTTTTTGCTCACGAATCGGTTTTTGCATGATGTTTGTTTCCCCTTTATTGATTCAATTGTTACTCATGATGGTTGATTCCGTGAATAATCAATGAGATCGCTTGTTTTTGTAATTCTTTTTTCTCTTCGATTGGATCATTTTTATACAACACGTCTAATCCGTAAAAAACGGATAATAATATTTTCACTGTTGACTCGACATGCTGGATCGACCAGCTGCCATCTTCGTTACCTTCAAGTATGATGTCTCTCATCACATCATCAAAGTCTGCATCAATCTTGTTCAGCCGTTCCATGACCTCGGCGGATGTAAAGGCACTTGCACAAAATTCCTCACTTGCTCTCATTAATGGGTAATTAATGCCCATTTGACTGAGCAGTTCTGCAAATCCTGCGAGCTGATCAATGGCCTGATGCATCGTTTGTTTTTCCTGATGCCACGTCTCCATCATCAGGAGGTGATCCTCTTCCATGATATGAAGGAACAAAAACTCTTTTCCTTTAAAATGGTGATATAGATTACCTTTACTCACCTCAGCCGCCTCTAGAATATCTCGCACAGAAGTTTCTGAGTACCCCTTTTTTGCAAATAAATCACGTGAAGCGGTGACGATTTTTCGCTTCGTCTTCTCGCTCTTTTCAGCCCCGCTTTGTGTACTTGGCATCTTTTACAATCCCTTCTACCTTGCTTTTCTTTATTAGGACAAATCAAAACCGACCAGTTGGTTTATTTTTTATTATAAATGGATTTTTTTCGAAATACAATGAAAAAGTCATCGAAACGATCACTTGTACCATCCCTCATTTAACATTTCTTAATATTTAACTTCACTTAACTATAAACATTGCCTATAATGAAATAGAGGTGATGTCATTGGATGAGGAAATCATTCATTACAGTAAAAAAATCATTGAATACTCGAATGCACTAGGCTCCATCTATGTAGAAGAGTATCAACGATTTTTAAAACATGAATATGCAGATTTATCAGCCAAACAAGAGCTGACACTTGAATTATTACGGACAAAAACAAGAACCATCAACGAACTAGCTGATTACTTTTCCATTTCGGCAAGTGCCGCTAGCCAGCTTGTATCAAAGCTAGAACAGCTTGGCTATGTCAAACGAGAAATAAATCCACATAACCGGCGGGAAATCATTGTTGATTTTGCTCAAAAGGGTCATGACTTTCACAAGAATACAGAAGAAATTCAATTGCACCTCATTCAAAAATACTATGCAAAGCTTCCAAAGGAAGATTTAAAAACATTATTGTCTCTATACGAAAAAATCTATCAGATTGCGAAAGAAGCGCCTTGATCTGGTGTTTCTTTCTCCAACATTTAAGTTAATTAAACTATTAAGGAGATGAAAATATGGATAGCATTCATTTACAAGATGGACGTCATATTGGTTTGTGTGAATACGGGGATCTTGAAGGGTTTCCAGTATTCTTTTTTCACGGAACCCCTGGATCAAGAGTGATGTTTTTAGATGATGACCCGATTTCTAAAGAGCTCGGTGTTCGTCTCATCTGTTTAGACAGACCAGGATTTGGTTTATCTACCCCTCAACCTGAACGCACGATTTTAGATTGGGCAAAAGATGTGCTAGAGGTAGCAGATCATCTCGGTATTCACCATTTTTCAGTGATGGGTGTATCTGGAGGCGGCGCATTCGCTGCTGGCTGTGCTTATCAATTGCCGAATCGAGTTCTTTCAGCCGCTCTGATTTCAAGTACAACGCCATTTCAGGACGGAAAACCGCCTAAAAGTATGCTCAAAGAAAACAAATTGGCTTTTTTCCTCAGTAAGAAGTTCCCATGGCTATTGAAAGCAAGCTACCGTTCTCAGAAAAAAATGATTGAGAACAAACCGGAAAAATTTAAGAAGCTGACCAAAAATGGGAACAAACATTTACATCCATGGGACCGTCAATTTCTTCAAACCGATGAGCAATTAGAGATGATGATGACACATTTACACGAAGCCACTCGTCAATCGGTGGATGAATGTATTCGTGAACCAGATTTGCTCTCGCGTCCGTGGGCATTTGATATGAAGGATATACAAATCCCTGTTGATGTATGGCATGGAAAAGAAGATTCGATGGCTCCGTTTGCCGAAATAGAAAAAATGGCGCCTAGCATTCCAAACGTCAAAACCTATTATATCGATGAAGCGGGACATTTTCTTACGGATGTAGACGATATTTGGCGAGATATTTTACTCTCTTTAAAAACACGTGCAAAAGAGCATCATCAGGAGCACGCATAAAAAAGACCCGAAGCTTCGGGTCCCTTTCTTCATTAATACTTTTCATAATATGTCTGCACTTTACTTGGATCTTTTGTCTTCGTTAGAGCGAGCATAAGCAGAATGCGAGCTTTTTGTGGATTCAATGAATCTGATGAGACAAAGTGATGTTCATCATCCATTTTTTCATGGGTCACAATCCCATTCCCCGCACGGCTCGATCTCACGAGGACCACGTCTTTCTTCACGGCATCTGTTGCCCCTTTGATGGCTTCAGTTGACATCGTTCCATTGCCGGCTGCGGCAACGACTATCCCTTTCGCTCCTGCTTTTACTGCTGCATCATACATGTATTTTTGATCATTTTGATAGCCATATAAAATATCGACTTGTGGTAATTCCTTAATGTTTGATACATCAAATTCACTTTCTGACGTATGTTTTCTGATCGGTTCGTTATAAAAAGAAACCACTTCACCAGTAACTTCTCCAATGTAACCATGTTCAAGAGATTTGAAGGAATCGGTTGTCGTCGTGTTGGTTTTTGTAATAAATCGAGCTGATGCAATTCGGTCATTTAATGTGACCATGACACCTTTGCCTTTGGCTTCTTTTGTGGATGCAATTTTCACAGCATGATACAAGTTTAGCGGGCCATCCGCACTGATAGCAGATGCTGGACGCATTGAGCCAACGACTACAACTGGTTTATCACTTTTGACAACCAAATGTAAAAAGTAAGCGGTCTCTTCAAGAGTATCTGTTCCATGTGTGATGACAATCCCATCGACTTGATCATCGTTTAAGAGTTTATTCACTCGTTTGGCTAATTTTAAAAGAAGAGCATCATCCACATTTTCACTGCCTACATTCGCCACCTGCTCACCTGTTACGTTTGCAATATCCTTAAGCTGAGGAACTGAGGCAATGACTTTATCGATACCAAGTGCACCAGATTTATATCCTGTCGTATCTGTATCACTGTCTGAGCTGCCGGCAATCGTCCCGCCTGTCGCTAAAACCTTAATATTAGATAAGGACTTATTCCCTGTTTCTACGGCTGTCGTTTTGTCCTTGGATTCCTTAGATGCGGTTTCGTTTCCGCTATGATTTTTCTCTTGGGTACTTGTATTGGCACAAGCTGCTGTCAACAGTAATAAAACAGAAAGAAGGACAGCACCTAACCATTTTGTTACGTTCATTCGATCATCTCTTTTCTTAAATGTGATGGATACAAAGCTAGGTCTCTTACTATAGGATTTACTTTATACCATTCCTTCATTCATCAGCATGAGGCGAAAGATACAGAACCAAATAAAGGAAAAAAGGACATGTTCTTAATTATTTATTTACATCTAAATACCTAAATTCACTTTTAAAAAAGAGAATATTGAGGTTATTCAATGAATGACAGAAAACGATGCTAAATCATCAATTTATGATAAAATATAGTAAATTTTACAAAAAAGGAGTCTATCTATTACAAATGCTTCAATCATTTCACAAAATCCTAATCACACTATTCCTTAGTTCGATTTTACTCAGTCTGTTCGTATGCTTCTATCCACCGATTCAGGGAGAACCTGCGTTCATGGTATTTTACGTTCCCATCTTTTTTGTTTGTTATTTCGTCTTTGCGGTTCCTTTGCAGTTGTTATTTTCTTTGCAGCCAAAGGCTTTCCATCCACTTTATCTTGCTGCTTATTTACTAATCGCAATGGTTGTCATGCTTTTTGTGATCGATGGTATTGGGAGTTCAGTATCTATACCTATCATCATTATGAGCAGTTTGATCTACTGGGTCTCTGATTCTTTGCTTTATCAAAGAACATATGAAAAAAACACCTAATGTGAAGGTGTTTTTTCGCAGGAAGGATGAGGTCTTCTTCTACATATGCTGACACACTAATCAATCATGCCATAAAAAAATCACCGAGGGCATCTTCCCTCAGTGATGTGTCTTTTCTATTTCATACTTGAACCCGCATGTGAAAAAATCGGATCTTTCAATTCAAAATCAAAGGTCTTACCGTCAACAATACCGACTGTTTTTTCATGGTCATACAGCTCAAGCAGACAAGCTGCCATTTCTTTTGATGTATGATATTTCTTGATATTGCCTTCATATTCGAATTGATCTACATCTAATGAACGCTTTGCAAATTCTGATTCTGTTGCGGAAGGTGCTAATATTTTCGCCTGTAACTTAGCTCCCTTTCCTTTCAACTCTAGTGCCAATCCTTCTGTAAAGGCGCTCACGTAAAATTTCGTGGCCGAATAGGTGACGGCATTGCCGACGACTGTATAGCCCGCTCTTGAAGAAATGTTGATCAGCTGAGCCCCTTCTACTTGCTCATAATCACGAACAAATAAAGTGGATAAAATCGTTAAGGCTTCGATATTTAGGTGAAGCATATCCCCAATTTTACTTAAATCTTGCTCTCCAATCGAGCCGAAATGGCCGAACCCTGCATTATTAATGAAGGTGTCGAGCTCATACTCAGCCAATGATTCATAAAATGTATACACTTGCTCCATGTCGGTTAAATCGACAGACTGTATGTTTACTTTAATATCGGGATATTGATCAAGAATTTCTTTCTTCAGTTCTTGGAGTTTCTCGAGCCGGCGGGCAGCTAATATAAGGTTTTTGCCTCGTGCTGCAAAGCCTAGCGCCGCCTCATATCCAATACCTGAACTTGCTCCTGTAATGACTGTATAGCCCATTTGATATCCCCCTATTCACTATTTTGCTCGACTGTGGAACGATGACAATATTTTATTTTTCTTCTGCATCGACAACAGCTACACCAATTTTTTTATTGGTAGGATCATATATTCCAGAAAATTTTTTATTTCTATCATTATTTAAATACCCTGTTACTTCTATTCCGCCAGTTGGATCAATATTATATTCATTTGAGAAATCAATTTGTTCAATAGATTGATATCCCTCTTTTATATACAGTTCCATATGGTTCTTTGCTTCAATTACTAAGGTTTGTTCTTTATCTTTTACACGCTCATTCTTATCGGATTCTAACTTCATAATAAATCCTCCAACTGCTATAATAAACACCAATAGTATAAATATGGTTTTTTTCACTGAATATCACCCTTTAATATAATTCTACATAAAATGAAAGGATTTGTATATATTTTGAAAGAGACTCAAAAGCGCTCAAGTCTATCAGATGAAGAGTACTTTAGATTAAGCGGTCTAGCTTATAATGATAAAACAATTTCATTACATAAAGAAATAAATAAACCTTTAAAGGTTAATGAACATTCTTATTGGTTTATAGATAAAATTGCAAAAGATCAAGATACAGGACTTGATGCTCTAGTTTTAGTTCAAGCAAAAAAAAAGAATGGTAAATGGATTAAAACAAATACACCTAACAACGTTGTCGTAGCTTTCGCTGGCACTGATCCAAAAAATCAACTTGTTCAAGATGTTATAAAAGCTGATGGAGGAAACGTAGTTGCAGGGCTACAAACTAAAACTAAAACACCCTATATCGTTAAAAACGAGACTAAAGATTATACTAAAACCATTTCGAAATATACTGGTTCTCCAGGGCAAGAAGCTATGCTTAATAGCGGTGAATACAAACTCATCACTAAAACCTCTCAATTCGATCAATCTGATCAGCTCGTTAAAGAAGTAAAAAGACAGTACGCTGGTGGCAATACAGTTATATCAGCTACTGGTCATTCACTAGGTGGAGCAGAGGCTGATTATGCAGGAGTGATTAACGGTGTCTATTCAGTTGGATTCAATAATCCATCTATTGTAAAGCTTCATGACAAAGAAACTCAACAGAGAATAAAAAATGGTGATTTCAGAGCAATGAATAAGTCTATCATTAACCCAGATGACATGGTTGGTACTGGATGGGGACTTGAATATGAGCGACACAATGGAACAACGATTTATACAAAAGATCCATCTGATGCAAGACTAAAGAGACACAAACGTTTAAAAGCTACTGCTTTGTCTGGTACGCTTATACCGATTGCAGCCGACTTTATCATGCAAGCACTTGGAATTGATGACACCCATGCTATAAGCGAGTCTAATTTCAAATTTGATCAGAATGGTAATATCATCAATATCAATGGAAGTAAGGATGTATATAATCGTGACTTAGAAACAATGACCTCTTATGCTGATATGGATGGTCAAACAATAAAAGTAAATCAGGCTGTTGCAAAAAGATTAGCTGAACAACTGACTTTAGCATTAGAAGAGTTGAAGAACGTTAAAAAAGAAGTAGAAGCATTTCCAAAAGAACACAGTTTAACAACTTACAATCTTTCAAATCAATTTAAGAGTAAACTAGATCAATTTGAACAACTTGGGCCAAATGACGCCGATCAAGCCCTATTAGAAATAGCTCCGTATATTGATAAAGGAACACCTCTTTTTTATGATAAAGAGGAGCAATACAAATTTGAAGCTTCCTTGCATTATATGATTCAGGATCTAGAAGAGATAACCGAATTCATTGTAAAAATGGCAGAAAATCTCACACAAAAAGATAAAGAATTAGCTAGATGGCTGAGGTTATAGGAGGTCATAATTAGTGCCTGATATGAACGCTGAATTAGAAATGATAAAAAAAGTGCAACAACAAAATGAACTAAAAAGACAGTTAAAAAGCACAAGCAAAAACTGATATAAACTCATTAAAATCAGATATTACAAAAGCGACAAAACTAGCAGCATCAACAAAAACTATTGCTCAGACATATTTAACACTTTTTTCATCATTTGAAGGTAAATCGCTTGATGCATTAGTGGATAGACTAAATCAAAATGCACAAAAAACATTACAGGTTAAGCATGATAGAAAAGCTTTTACCAATAGCATTAGAACGAAATAAAGAAAATAATCAAATCACAACAGAAGTAAAAAGCACAGGTTACACCTGTGCTTTTCCTATTTTGAAGAGAAACCATTATGACATTTTTTCAAACGCCTTCTTCAATTGATCACTCATCAGATGCCAAGCCTCTTCAGCTATTTCTAAATCTCCGGCATGCGTGAAGGCGTGAGGGACTCCTTTAAACTGTCTGTACGTGACATCTACCCCTGCTTCTTTTAACTTCTCCGCATATTGTTCGGCTTCTTGAGCTAGCGAATCTCTTTCAGCTGTGATCACGAGAGCTGGTGGCATTTGAGCCAAGGATGAGCGATCGGCAAAGATTGGAGAAACGAGCGGATTGTGCGGATCTTGGCCTTGCAGATAGAAGGCATTAAAGAGCCTCGCCATTTCAACAGGGATCGCTTCTTCAAATGCTGGCTTTTGTGCTGGATCAGTGGCTAAATCAAGTGGCGGATAATCAAGCACTTGATAGACAATCGGGAGTTGGTTCCCTTTTTGGATATTTAAGAGACAAGCAGCTGTTGCCAAATTTCCTCCTGCGCTATGTCCGCCAATAGCTATTGCTTTAGGGTCTATTTGAAGCTCATCAGGGTGTTCATACAGCCACTTCAGGACATCGTAGCATTCATGAAGAGCGGCTGGGAATGGATGCTCTGGGGCAAGCTGATACTCGACATTGACGACGATACATTGCGCCCTGTCTGCAATAACTGGACACCAGTGGTTATCCATTTCAGCACTGCCTAGGATAAATCCTCCGCCATGTAAATTTACAAAAACGGGTAGCGTCTGCTTTGATGTGTTGACCGGCTTAAATACCCATACCTTTGTTTCGCCATCACTTGTTGGAATGTCATATTCCATTTTGTTCACTTCAGGAGGATGAACTGGTTTTAGTTCCGATTGACTCGGTAATGAACCTTCAGTTGGTTGACGTAAAGACGCAGCGATTTTGATTTGCTCTTGTAAGTTCATGATCTCAGTCTCCTATCGTAATCATTTCTTCTTAACTCATTCGTTTCTTTTTCCTCTTTTCCTTCTACTGAATCTGCTGCACATTCTCTTTGGTTCACTTTTTATCTATCTCCCCATTTTCGCCCTCTTTGAAACAAGCATTGGACAAATAAAAAAACACTAAGGCGCTAAGTCCTCAGTGCTTTTCATCTATTTTATGAAACTTGCTGTTCTACCTTCACTCGTTTAATGAAGAAAGCGATAATTAGACCAATGACGGTCATGATCACAGCAAAGATAAATGCATGCTGGACGCCATTTGTAAAGGCGAGCAGCTGATTCATCGGATTTGAGGGATCAGCCACATTTTCCATAAAGCTGCGGGTTCCTGATGACAGGATGGAAATACCGACCGCAGTACCAATGGCTCCTGACACCTGCTGCAATGTATTCATAATCGCTGTACCATGCGGATATAGCTCTGGCGGCAGCTGATTTAATCCATTTGTCTGTGCAGGCATCATGATCATCGCGATTCCGACCATTAATGTAATATGAAGAGTCACAATGTACCCAATCGATGTATTCACACTTAGATTGGTAAAACCTAACATTGTTGCTGCAACGATCGCAAGCCCTGGAATCACAAGCCATTTCGGTCCAAACTTATCAAATAAACCACCCATGATTGGAGATAGCAGACCGTTGATAATTCCACCTGGCAATAGCATTAAACCTGCTGTAAATGTCGTAAGTGCCAAGGATGTTTGCAAATACAATGGCAAAATCATCATAGCAGACAGCATCACCATCATACACACTAAGATTAGCAGTAACCCAATGACAAACATCGGATATTTAAACGGGCTTAAGTTCAGCATCGGTTCCTTCATATTCAACTGTCTGAGAGAGAATACAAGAATCCCAATGACACCTACTACAATTGCCACGATCACATGCATACTGCTCCAGCCGCCGCCTTCACCGGCACTACTAAAGCCGTACACAATTCCTCCGAAACCAATGGTTGAAAGCACAATCGATAAGATGTCGATTTTCGGTCTTGTTGGCTCAGTAATATTTTGCATGAAGATAAAACCAAAGACGAGTGCAGCTATTAATAGCGGAAGTGAAATCCAGAAAATCCAATGCCAAGTCAGCGATTTCAAAATAAGACCAGAGACTGTTGGACCAACAGCTGGTGCAAACATGATCACAAGACCAATAATCCCCATAGATCTGCCTCGTTTATGAGGCGGGATGATTACCAATATCGTATTGAACATCAATGGAAGAAGCAATGCTGTACCGACTGCCTGTACGACACGTGCCACCATTAAAATACTAAAGACTGGCGCAACTGCTGCGATAAAAGTTCCAATGATCGAAAAGACGAGCGACGTCATGAAAAGCTGTCTTGTTGTAAACCATTGAAGAATGAGTCCTGAAATTGGTACGAGAATACCAAGTGTTAATAAATATCCTGTTGTCAGCCACTGAGCTGTCGTCGCTTCAATTCCAAAGTCTAACGTTAAGCTTCTCAGCGCCATATTTAGTGCCGTTTCACTAAACAGGCCAATAAAACCGGCTGTGATAAATGAGATAATGATGGGCAGCGTTCGAATTTGAGAAGCTGCTGCTTGCTGTTTGTTCATAGTAGGTTGGCTCCTTTTCTTTTTTTCAATTTAAATCAAGCATAGGAAGTGAGGACGGTCAGAAATGAGCCACTTCAATGTCTATTGAAAACAGACAAAATCTGTTTTTCTGCAGCGAATTGAGCGATTTTTTCGATTGAATAACCAGATTCATGAATATAAAACATCAGTTCAGGTGTCATCGGAGAGGACATACAAAGTGTCGTCAGCTCAATATCCTGTATGGTCGCTTCCCCTTTTTCATCTGCTTCTTCCAGCAAATCACGAATCATTTGCCTAAGCGATTGACTGTAATGACAGTCATACACTTTACTTGTCTGCTCTAAATTCCCAGATATCGTAAGCATCCGAATCCAGTCTAAATGATGACCGACGATGAGATGAATTTCTTCGAGCACATAACGCAAACGTTCACGAACCGGCTGGTCACTGATTTTACTCAAGTAAAGATGCAAAGCAGGGATCAGCTGTTCAAATTTTTCTCCAAGGATCGAAAGGCACAAATCACTTTTATTGGCATAACGGCGGTAAAGAGTACCCTGCCCAACACCAGCTGTTTTAGCAATTTTATGCATGCTGACATTTTCCACACCAAATTCCTGAAACAGAGTAAAAGCGACCTCTTCAATTTCCTTCCCAATATCCTTTTCCATGATGCTTCACCTTCTTTACCTTCATCCATATTGCACTTCTCTCTATGTGTTCAATCAAAACTTTTTGGTTTTCATTAGGACAATTGTACCGGTATTATCTTACGGACAACTGTCCGCTTTGTCAATCATTCTTTAGTAAATAGCCTGAAAAAGATCATTTTCTTTCGTAATTTCCTATGAAAAAAATAGAAGAGTATAGTAAAATATCCTCTTTAATATCATATATTAGACCGATTTTCCATTTCGAGAGAATCATGTATGATCAATTAAGAAAACGCTTTCAAAACAAGAGAGGGGAATGCCTACATGTCTTACCGTGTGAAACGAATGTTGATGCTGCTTGTCACTGGAATCGTCTTGAGTTTGTCCACATTTACTGCGGGTGCCTCGGCCCAAACAGGCGGATCGTTTTATGAGCCGTTTAACAACTATAATACGGGATTATGGCAAAAAGCAGATGGGTACTCGAATGGAAACATGTTTAACTGTACGTGGCGTGCAAACAATGTCTCCATGACGTCGTTAGGGGAAATGCGGTTATCGCTCACAAGTCCTTCCTATAATAAGTTTGACTGCGGAGAAAATCGTTCCACTCAAACATATGGCTACGGGCTTTATGAAGTCAGCATGAAACCAGCCAAAAATGTTGGGATCGTGTCCTCGTTCTTTACTTATACAGGACCGACTGATGGCACGCCTTGGGATGAAATTGACATCGAATTTCTAGGAAAAGATACGACAAAGGTTCAGTTTAACTACTATACCAATGGTGTAGGAAATCATGAAAAGATCGTCAACCTTGGTTTTGATGCAGCAAACTCTTATCACACGTATGCATTTGACTGGCAGCCTAACTCGATTAAATGGTATGTAGACGGACAATTAAAACATACTGCCACTACTCAAATCCCTCAAACCCCAGGAAAGATTATGATGAACCTGTGGAATGGTGCAGGTGTCGATGAATGGCTCGGCTCCTATAACGGTGTTACACCACTACACGCGCATTATGACTGGGTGCGTTACACAAAAAGATAACCACATTACAAAACCTGTGACTTGTCACAGGTTTTTCTTCATTCAAATGGAATTGGTTTTTAGTTGATGAGCGAGCTTTTGTTCATAACTGTGGATAATATCTTCATAACTTTCTATCTTGTAATCTAACCGCTTAATCGTCTCTTCGATTTCCTTTTGCTTTTCTACAAGTCTTTCTCTCTCATTGACCAAAATACTTTTCCGCGAGGACAGGGTATGATTCTCGCCCTCGATAAATAAAGCCGTATATTCTCGAAGTGCATCAATTGAGAGACCCGCATTTCTCATACATTTGATAAATTCAATCCACTGAATATCCTCTTCTGCATAATCACGAACACCGTTTTCATCACGACGGATCGGTCGAATTAAGCCAATATTTTCGTAGTATCTGAGCGTAGCAGTAGATAAATCGAGCTGCTTGGCGGCTTGTGCTATTTTCATTGTTTTCACCCTTCTCTTCTTCTCTCACCTTATGAAAAATGAAATTCCTTCTTTTTATCATCTCCAATTTGATAGAGAACGCAAGATGCATTTGGCTCAATTCTTTATTTAAGGATGTTGAAAAGCCTGAAGAGGGTTCTCTATTGACTTAGAGTTCACTTTAAGACGTACAGTATAGAAGTAGAACAGAATCTTACTTTTGAAAGGATGATCCAGAATGTGTCAGACGCACCAATCAAACGTTTTAAGTGTTTCACATGCAAAAGCGAATTTTGAACGGACAACCATTGAACGAAGAGCGCTTCGTCCACATGATATTTTAATTGATATTCAATTTAGCGGGATCTGTCATTCAGATATCCACAGCGCCTTTGATGAATGGGGCGGCGGTATTTTCCCAATGGTTCCGGGTCATGAGATTACTGGAGTTGTTGCGGCTGTCGGTGATGCTGTGACGAAATTTCAGATTGGAGACCGTGTAGGCGTTGGCTGCTTTGTGGATTCCTGCGGCACCTGTGAATATTGCCAAAACGAAGACGAGCAATATTGCACGAAAGGAGTCGTCCAAACCTATAATAACCTCGATTATGACGGGGAACCGACTTACGGCGGCTATAGTCAGAAGATTGTCGTGACAGAACGCTTTGTCGTCAGCATTCCAGATCAATTATCCCTTGATGCCGCAAGTCCTCTTCTCTGCGCTGGCATCACAACTTATTCTCCGTTAAAGCACTGGAAGGCAGGCCCGGGTAAAAAAGTCGCCATCGTCGGGATGGGTGGGCTCGGCCATGTGGCCATTCAATTCGCACATGCACTTGGCGCTGAAGTCACGGTATTGAGCCGCTCTATGAATAAAAAAGAAGAAGCACTGTCATTTGGTGCAAAAGACTATTTTGCTACAAGTGATCCCGATACCTTTAAAACATTAGCCGGCCAATATGACCTCATTCTCAATACGGTCTCTGCTAATATCAATGTAGACGCCTATTTGTCCTTACTTCGCGTGGACGGAACCTTGGTGAATGTCGGTGCACCACCTGAGCCAGATCAGTTCCATGTCTTTTCATTAATCACTGGGCGCCGCAGCATTGCTGGTTCACTCGTTGGCGGCATCCAAGAAACACAAGAAATGCTCGATTTCGCAGCTGCTCACAATATCGCACCACAAATTGAAGTGATTAACGCAAGTCAAGTGGATGAAGCGTATGAACGTGTGCTGAAAAGTGATGTGCGTTATCGGTTTGTGATTGATATTTCGACATTATGATCTGATTCTATTTGGAAAGACCAGCGCAATGGCTGGTCTTTTTTATTGGTGGATATTCTGTTTTTCTTGTATTGAGGATTCTTGAGGATATGTTGAAAAATCATCCGAATTTTTCATGAAAAAATCTCTCTTTTTTAGAACTAAATTTATTGACAAAAAATAAATAAACATGTTATTATTAAAAATTTGGATTATTTTACGTCGAAGTGTGGTACCCTTAAAGTAGATACATGATATGGAGGCGGATGATATGTTTCAAATTGGTGATAACATTGTTTATCCAATGCACGGAGCAGGTATAATTGAAGCCATAGAAGAAAAAGAATTTTCTGATGAAAAACAACAGTATTATGTGATTAAAATGTCAATCAGTCATATGAAAGTGATGATTCCAACACGAAAAATGTCTGGTTCACGTATTAGACCTGTTACAGATATACTGGCATTAAACAATGTGATGCACATTTTCCAGCATGGCAAATCAGATCAAATACTGACATGGAAAGAACGTCATACAATTAATACAAACAAAATAAAAACAGGTAACATCCAAGACGGTGCTGAAGTTGTACGTGACCTAATGCGGATGAAGAAAGAGAAAGCACTAAATGCAAGTGAAAAGAAAATGCTAGATGATGCCCATGAATTTTTGCTAAGTGAATTAGAAGTCATCAAAGGGATTACAGAAAAGCAAATCAAAAGTTTCTGTTAAGAACTCTGCCGTCTTTTGGGCATCCCTCACCATTTTTGAATTCATGTTCTCCACGAAACGACCCACCCTTCAATTAATGAAAGAAAAAAGAATTTATTTAGATAAATTCCGCATATTGTAAATCCAATATGCTATACTGTTGATAAACCTTTGAAGCATGAATTTTTTTACGATTACCTTGTAACATCTCCCTACTTGTACGCTGAGTAGGGTTTTTTATTGAAGAAATAAATGAAAGCACAAAAAAACAGGCTCTCTACAGAGAACCTGTTTTAAAAAAATGAAGATTAAGCAGTTTTTTGAACGTTAGCAGCTTGAGCTCCACGAGAACCTTGCTCTACGTCAAAAGTTACTTTTTGACCTTCGTCTAAAGATTTGAATCCGTCACCTTGGATAGCTGAGAAATGTACGAATACATCGTCGCCTTCTTCACGTTCGATAAATCCAAAACCTTTTTCTGCGTTAAACCATTTTACTGTACCTTGTTCCATGTTTGTTGCCTCCTAGTGCGTTATCACACAATGTATTATACTATCCTTGCCCAAAGTATCCTCAAGACGAAAAGTCTTTCTTCATGCTATCCTTTACGCCGAACAAAAATAATTATTCTTATTGTAACACGATTCGGAAATAATTGCAATTTAGGATTTAAAAGAACAAAATCAACGATCATACTTACTTTTGTTCTTCTCACTCTTTAAGATATTTTTTCTACAAAATGGGATTTCAATCATGAAAAGAATAAAACAAGTTCATAACGTCATTCCATTTTTCAGAGTTAATATAAAAATGATTAATAACGAAACACTACTGTACTCTTAGAAAATTGATGTCATTTTTATTTTAGTTAAGATTAGCATCTTTATTCCTATCAATTCTTAAAGTTACTATAAGACTAGCTACGCTGGCTAAAGCTCCTAAAACAGAAACAACAACTGTTAAAAAATCTGGAATAAGAAATCCTATTGGAATGAGCCCCAGAAAAGATAGAACAATAAAACATTGGTATACACTAGATATCGTTCTCACAATCAAGTGATTGAAAAAGGACATCACTAACGGAGGAATGAATAAACATACCATTATTCCAATTGATATTATTAAGATGTGAGGCTGATCAAATGAAATGACATGATCCCCAATGGAATTTTTGGCAGCTACTAACAAAACAACTATAGACATCATGAGAGTAAGTAAAACTAGAGAAAACCTTTTTATCATGTTATAACTCCTTTGGTTGATCTTATGAGACTAAATTACTTTTTATCAAATTATCTCATTATCACCTTTATTTAACAATATGAAAGGTGATTGAAAAACACCCTCATTATGACTGACAACTATTCTCTAGAGGATAGTAATTAAGATTTCACAGCTAAGATAATTTGAAGTGAGTCTTTCATTCAAAAGAGGAACTTATATTAAAATCGACCGGGCACGTTTCCACCCAACATACAATCGATGTATCTTGTGATCTTTTTCTAATAAAAGAGCACAAAAAATACCAAAGGTACACTACCCTTGGTACTTTTAGAGGTGATCGAGAGGACTTATACCTCCATGGGTTATTCAGCCCTGACTCCGATTTACACAAATTTTGCACAAGATCTAATCTATTTTTTTTGCATTTTCCGACTCAAGTCTGTTTAACCAGTTATGGACTAATGAGTTAAATACATCGGGTTGTTCGATTTGCAGGTTGTGGCCAGCCATATCAAGCACTGCAAAAGTTGCCCTTGGATAGTCTTCGATCAGCCGCCACGCATCGTGATATCCGACTACATTGTCCTGGCGCCCTGTGATAATGAGCGTGGGATACTGAAATTCAGCTGAAATCTCGAAGGTATAACCATACCCATTTTGAAGAATGTTATTGATGAATTCATGATTTGTTTGTTTAGATGGAAGGTAAATTTCATCTCGAAATCTTTCCCATTCCGTTTTTCCTTGCACAACTGCCATGGAGCAAAATTCATCCGTCTCCTCTGGAGAAAGTTGTGATATCAAGCTGCTGTCACTTTTTAGAACGGTCTTCTCTGGCACGACTCTTTTATCGAATACAGGTATAGTCATTGGGGCCACAAGCAGTAATCCATGAACGGTTTCCCGGCGTGAATGAACAATACCTCTAGCTATGTACCCGCCATACGAATAACCACAAACAATAAACTGTTCATCAGGAATAATCTCGTCCAAAAGACGCAATACCGCTTCTAACATATCATCAGAATTCTGAATAGACGGATGCGGTTCGGAACGTCCCATCCCCGGTAAGTCTATGTATATTCTTTTCCAACCGCTTTGTTTTTCAAATACCGGTTCCAATGCATGTAACATCACTTGATGGTCAAGGGTCCAACCATGCAATATAACGATCGGACATCCTTCTCCAATGACTTTATGATAAATTGACATGTATTTGCATCCCCTTTTCTAGCGCTTCCCTAGTAATCTCAAGATTTTTTGTTGTTTTTCTTCATCATAGCTTAAAGTGAATAAAATCTTTGTTAGGAAGCTATGCTATGATTCCCCAACGAACTTCTCACGTAGATGGATTTTATTATGACTTTGATTTTTCTAATTGGTTTTCGCCCCATAAAAGAAGTTGTTCAAATATAGGGATCAGCTCTAGTCCTGCCCCAGTTAATGAATATTCTACTCTTGATGGAACTTCATTATACTGAACTCGTTGAACAATTCCGTTTTCAATCAGGTCCTTTAATGATTGATTGAGCATTGTTCCTGTAATTCCATACACTTTACGCTTTAACTCGTTATATCGAATCTCCTTGTAACTACATAGTACAGCTAAGATTTTTAAATTCCATTTTCCCGCTAATATATTTAATGCATAACTCGCTGGAGCTATCGCTTTATTCAGCTCACTTTCAGTCATATTTTATCCACCCCTTAGTCAGTTTTTCCTTCCTTAAGCAGTTTATATTGCGTACTTGTTAAATCAATTCCATTTATTATAATCAAATATGTAAACCGTGTCATCCATGTATTAGAGAGCCAAATTGATTATAAAACCCTTCAAGTTAATACTTTTTCAAGGAGATGGAGTGAGTAAATGAAAAATGAAAAGATGCGCGCTGCACAATACACTAATTATGGATCACCGAATGTTCTTTTTGAAGATTTTATATCAAGACCAGTTATAGAATCTGGAGAAGTACTCATTCGTGTACATGGGTCGAGTGTAAACTCTATGGATACACTGTTTCGATCAGGTAAGTTAAAACTATTAACGGGTAATCAATTCCCTAAAGGGACAGGAGCAGATTTTTCTGGAGAGGTTGTTGAAGTAGGGTCGAACGTAAAAAGTTATCAATTAGGTGATAATGTGTGGGGGGTTCTCCCTATTAATTTAAGGAACCAAATTGGTAGTGCTGCTGAATATGTAGCTATATCACCTGAGAAAATATCTAAAACTCCTATAAAGATTGATCTCATACAAGCCGCGGCATTACCTGGCGTAGGTGCTACTGCAATTATTGCCTTAAAATATAAAGCTAACCTTAGAAAAGGCGAAAAGTTACTCGTACGTGGTGCAAGTGGTGGAGTCGGAAGCATTGCGATTCAAATTGGAAAAATGTTAGGTGCTCATGTAACTGCTCTTGCAAACGAAAAACATCTCACTTTTCTTAAAGAACTAGGTGCAGACGAAGTACTTGATTATAAAAAGACGTATCCTACTGATCTTAAAAAGTTTGATGTAGTCATGGACACAGTGGGAACTGACCTTAAACATTATAGGCGCCTGCTTGCAAAGAACGGTAGAATGGTTACTATTGGATTTCCTAGTTTTTCGTCCTTCATATATATATTAACTTCAACTATTTTCGGTTCTCGTAGAGTTCGCACATTCAGCGCAAATCCCAAAAATGAAATTCTAAAAGAATTAGCATCTTATGTAGATTCCAACAAGGTCAGGCCAGTTATTGATAGCATTTATCGTTTATCTGATGTTGCCAAAGCCCATCATTCCTTAGAAACTGGAGGTGGACGGGGAAAACGTATCATAAATTTACTTGATAAAAAATAAACCATCAATTGACATGAAATTATTTAATTTTTCTGTTGCAAATGGTGCATGCTTGGTAGCCATTTCAAATCTTCCAGCTCTTCTAAAGTATTCAGCTGTTTCTAATGCAAAGTCTTCAATATCACTATACATTTTCCTACTTTTTAGAACCCAAAACATCGGTCTAACAAATGCTTATCTTCTTTTAAATACAGACCTTGAAAAATCTTAAATTTCGAAATATAATCGACATCCAAATAATTCAAATATTTTACATGTTATGATCATGTTCCCCTTAAAAATGAATGATCACTTTCCCTTTTGGCCGTCCATGTGCGACTAGTTCTAGCGCTTCATTTACGTTGTCGATGGTAAATAATGTCCGATGAATTGCTGGAACAATGTTGTTTTCTTCAATGATTTTTGTAATCTCTTTAAGTTGTGCGCCGTCAGAACGAACGAAAATAAAATGGTATTCCACGTTTTGTTTCTTGGCTTTGCGGTCATACTTTGCACCAGCAAGAGAAAATAATATTTGTTTCCATCTTGGGAAATTTCGATCTTTCCCGAAACGTTTATTCGGACCTGTCCGAAGGGAGAGCAATTTTCCACCCGGTTTGATTATACTCAATTCACGGTCAAATTCTTTAGGTCCCAATGTATCAATTACGTAATTCACATTCGACAACAAGTCAACATAGTTTTCTATTGTATAATCCAAATATTGGACTGCACCCATTTCCAAAGTGCGTTCGCGCGCTTCTGAGCTGCCACTAACAATGACATTTAGGCCCATTGCCTTTGCGATTGGTACCGCCATTTGACCAAAGCTGCCTGATCCACCTGGAATGAAAACAGCTTTACCTGACTGTGCCTCAAGTTCTTCATGTAGACCTTGATACGCTGTGAGTCCAGCCAGTGGTGCAGCAGCGGCTTCTACGTAAGATAAATTTTTTGGCATGGGTGCAATTGCAGCAGCGTCAATTGCGGCATATTCCGCAAAAGCACCAATTTTTTCGAGAGGGAGACGTGTATAGATGGCATCTCCTACGTGAAATTCTGTCACATTTTTTCCGATCTTTTCGATAACACCTGTCAATTCATTACCAAGCGTTAATGGGAATTTATAATCTTGAATCAGTTTCACGCTACCTGTAATAATTAACATATCGAGTGGATTGACCGCCGCAGCTTTGACCTTTACCAAGACTTCATTGTCAGCGATCTCTGGAATTGGAATGTTATTAATTTGAGCATGGGGATTTTTTGAATATTTGGTGATCTGAGCTGCTCTCATGAGTGTTTCCATTTTTATTAGCACCCTTCCGTTGAGTTGCTTTTATTAAGTTTCTTTACCTTATTTTTATTATCTTCACTGTCTACTCATTTTTCTACCCTCAATATCATTCTTTTTATAAAAATCTTCCAATCGTTTAGGTGGAGGGATAGGTGATAAACATAGGTTCTTTGCAGTATCGATTCAAAATCTTTTATTATTAGAGAATGAACGTTCTAAAAAAACAGTACCAATTTAATAAAAAGGTGATTTTGTGGTATTTAAGGTTTAAGTGGCAGGTTGATCCTAACATATAAGGTTCTCCAACACGTTATTTTCGTTTTTTAGTTATATACCCTTTGTTAATACATTAACGCCTAGTATTGGATAGATTTGATCTCTTAAATTGAAATTGTAGCTTTCATCTACAATACCTACGACTTTATTGCTTTCATAAAGTCAGCCATTTGCATAGCTGTGTGATACATTGGCATAAAGTTTTTATAATCAAATTTTTCTACATCCAGTGCAGTTTTCTCAAATTCTGTTTCTGTCACTGCTGGTGCTAAAACTTTTGCCTTCTTTTTTTAATCTCTAATTCTTTTGCTTTTTCATAGAGTGTATACGCGTTGGCTGGGTCAGATAAATCACTTGTACGAATGATCACATCTACATCTGAATTGAAGTTCTGAATTTTTGATTTAAGCTCTTACAATTTATCTAATCTCTAGCCACAATAATTAGATTTTTGCCTCGACCAGCAAATGCTCATGCTGTTTCAAATCCAATATCTGAGCTTGCTCCTGTAATAACTGTATACTTCAATATCATTCTCTCCTTAAAACCAAGTTTGTCATTCATTAATCGGCATGACACAATAGATTTAATCTAGTGTCGACAAAGTCAAATCAATCATACTTTTATTCCTTTGCGAGATCTTGGCTAGAATGGCAGATCATCATCAACTGCCACTCCAGTCCACCCTTCAATTCGCTCAGTGCCCTGTTCTTTGCTGTGTAGATCTGACCATACCGGTCACCATTTTGCGAGGCATCAACCGCGGAAGGAAAGCCATGAACCGGTTGCGAGCACCTGGTATTATGAACGTCTTGCCGCGTAAGAAGCCTCGGTACCCTGCCTCAGCCACCTGCCCTGCCTCCATGATAGTGCCACTCTGGAACAACTTCGATTCACTAATGCCCGAACGATCAACGAAGCCAGTTGACGTAAATCCTGGACACAGTGCAGTCACAGTCACCCCTGTGCCCTTCAACTCGTTCTCCAAAGCCTCTGTGAACGACAGCACGTACGCCTTCGTTGCGTAGTACACCGACATCATCGGTCCCGGAAAAAATGCCACCAACGAAGCCACATTCATCACGCCTCCTTGGCCACGTTTGATCATATCCGGCAAGAACAATTTCGTCATAACAGTCAGAGCCTTGATATTAACGTCAATCATGTTCGTCTCTTGTTCTAACTTCGTCTCCAAGAATGTCCCGTACAAACCGAAGCCCGCATTATTGACAAGATAATCCACGACGACCCCTTTCTCCTTGAGCTCTGTAAAAATTTCCTCCGGCACGCCGAGTGACGCCACATCCTTGGCGATGACAGTTGCTTGACTGCCATATCTTTTACGATATTCTTTCGCGAGCTCCAAAAGTTTACCCTCACTACGCGCCACCAGCACCAAATTATATCCTCCTTTGGCGAAACGATCTGCCAACTCTTTTCCAATCCCCCCCGATGCTCCGGTGATAAGAACAGTTTTTTTCATTTTATAGCACACCTCCATTTTAGTTTAATGTTTACCGTAATCTGAAATCGCTAAAGCTTATTAAAATCCTCTATATTTTTATTTCACGCAAATGTATCTTATATAACAAACTCAAGAAAAAAGAATATGACCAGCCCTTCCCTAGATGGGATGGTCATATTTAGTCAATTATTTTAAAAATGGATAATCTGTATAACCTTCTTTTCCTCCAGAATAGAGCGTTTTTTGATCAGGTTCGTTTAGGGGAGCACCTGATTTAATTCGTTCTACAAAGTCTGGATTAGCTAGTACCCAAGTGCCTACTGTAATAACATCTGCAAGATTATTATCTAAATCAGACGAAAGTTGATCTAGAGGCCGACCTGGACGATTAACAAGAAGTGATTGATCCCAAAGTTTACGTACATCTTTTAGAAATTGATCGTTTCCAAAGTGCATTAAATGCAGATATGCAAGGTTAAGCTTATTTAATTCACTTATTAAATAGTGATACATCTCAAGGCTATTTTCTCCCTCATCAATGCCTTGCAGTGTTCCTTGAGGAGAAAAACGGATGCCTGTTCTTTCTGCTCCTATTTCATCAACAACTGCTTTAGCTACTTCAATAGCGAATCGAGAACGCCGCTCAATGGTACCACCGTATGCATCTTGACGTTGATTGGAGTTTTCGCTAAGGAATTGTTGGATCAGATAACCATTCGCTCCATGAATTTCAACCCCATCTGCACCAGCTTCAATTGCAGAACGTGCTGCTAAACGAAACTCATTGATAACATCTTTTATCTCAAGCTCACTCAATTCTCTTGGTGTTGGAATTTCTTTCATTCCTTCTGCCGTGAAAATTTCTACAACGGGTGCAATAGCTGACGGAGCAACTGCTTGGCGGTGATGAGGTGTGTTTTCAGGGTGTGATACACGTCCCACGTGCATAAGCTGAACAAAAATATGGCCTCCTTCACTATGAACCTTAGAAGTTACTTTTTTCCATCCTTTAATATGATTTTCTGTATAAATACCAGGTGTATTCATGTAACCCTGCCCATCATCCGAAGGTTGGGTTCCTTCGCTTATAATTAAACCGACTGAGGCACGCTGCCCATAGTACTCTGCTACTAATTCGCTCGGCGTACCATCTGGTAAAGCTCTATTTCTAGTCATCGGAGCCATACCTATGCGATTTTTCAAATCAATGTTTCCAATACGAACTTTTTCAAATAATCTGCTCATTAGAATACTCCTTTTAATAAGAATGAGAATCAAGAAATAAATTCACGTGTTCTGCAAATAGTTCTGGAAATTGAAACAGATGCCCGTGACCAGAATCAGGATATATAATCAGCTGTGCTTTGGGTAATTTCTCGGCTAAGATATAACTGTTTTTAGTCGGTACCATCACATCATTAACACCATTAGTAACAAGTACAGGTTGTTTGATATTTTGAAGCCATTCATAATCATGATTAGATTTTGGTTTAGCCCACTGTGCAATGGCTTGTAATTGTGCCTCTTTTACTTGCTCTGAACTGTTTACTTTTTTCTGATTAAAAATTCTTTGTAATGAAGCCATTCCAGCAGATTTGCTAGTTTCAGTTTTTTCGTAGAAAAAGAACATAAAATCATTTATTCCATCTTCTTCTGTTCCGCCGTGACGATTCATTCTTTCAAAAATCTCTGAATTTGGATGAATGCCCGATTCAGGCGCAGTACCTGCCATAATGATGTTTCTTACTAAATTCCCCTCCTGTAAAGCTAGCTCTTGTGCAACCATGCCGCCAATGGAAAAACCAAGAATATCAACTTGTTGCAAACCAAGAGTTTTGATAAATGTTGCTGCATCTTTTCCCATATCAGTAATTGTAGTAGGTGTTAGGCCACCAGTCTCACCAACCCCTTTATTGTCAAATAAGATAACTGGGCGTTTCTTTGCAATCGGTTCAAGCATGTTTGGATCCCAGTTTTCCATCGTTCCTCTAAAGTGAACAAGAAATACTAGTGGTGTACCATCTTGTGTACCAAATTTTCTGTATGCGTAGCGAGTTCCATCTGCTTCAATAAATTCTGATTCTGCTGGTATCTTAAAGTTTGTCATTGTGTGTTCCTCCTTAGTAAATAAAAATGATTTGATAAGTCTGCATGATGATAGTTTGTTTCACGACATTTTTAGAATGTTCGTTCTAGAATAGTTAAAAAAAGAAAGCTAGTCCAACACTGAAAGTGCTAGATTAATGATGCTTTCTAATTCTTTTTTACTGTAATTAGTTTTTATCAGTACTCTTATACCTACCAAATTGTTGTGTAAGAAACGAGATATGTTATCAGATTTGATTTCTTTTGATATCTCTCCACTAGTTTGGCCCCGTTTGATAAGGTTATTAAACATATCTTCAGTACGGTTAAACATTTTTGTCACGATGCGACCAATTTCTTTGTCCAACAAAGATAATTCAGTGGCTGCATTTACTGATAGACAACCTTTCGGGTATTGTTCTATGGAATTAAGTACGAAAATAAAAACATCACGTATCGCCTGTTTAATGGATGAAGTGCTGCTAATAATGCTTTCCATCTCATTGACGATGAGCTCTTCGTAGTAATTAAGGGAAGCTAAAAACAACGAACGCTTGTCACCAAATGTGTCATATATACTCCGGCGGTGTATACCCATATGATTCACCAAATCTTGCATGGATGTTTTTTCATAGCCCTGTTCCCAGAAAAGCTCCATTGCCTTTCTTAATACTGCTTTTTCATCAAACTCTTTACTTCTAGCCATTTTTATTTCTCCTTATAAAAATCCATGACCCAATACTAACAAAAACAAACATCATAATCCATTATAGAATGATCATTCTAAAAAAGACACATGCATTTCAAACCATGAATACATAATAACCTTTCTAGAACGATAAGTAAAGAATTATTAATCACCAATAGTTGTTCCATATGTTCACACCGGCATCCACACCTAATTCTACTCCTTTGTTCTTGTCTTGTTTTGTATATATGAAGAACCCTAATAAAACCTTCGTGTTGTTGGAGTAAGTGCTTCCAATTCTTCTCCATACCATAGCCGGATTTTTCTCAAAAAAAATAATACCAAAGGTGGTTAAACCATTGGTATTATTGAGATGCGGCCGAGAGGACTTGAACCTCCACGGGTTATTCACCCACTAGGCCCTCAACCTAGCGCGTCTGCCATTCCGCCACGACCGCGTGTATGATGTGCTCATATATTCATAAGTGCACTGTTTGAAAAAACAATGCGGGTGAAGGGACTTGAACCCCCACGTCATAAAGACACTAGATCCTAAGTCTAGCGCGTCTGCCAATTCCGCCACACCCGCGTGACAATGGTGAGCCATGAAGGACTCGAACCTTCGACCCTCTGATTAAAAGTCAGATGCTCTACCAACTGAGCTAATGGCTCATCTGCTATGCAGAAAAACATATAAAAAAATGGCTGGGCTAGCTGGATTCGAACCAACGCATGACGGAGTCAAAGTCCGTTGCCTTACCGCTTGGCTATAGCCCAACGAATGAAAAAAACAAAACATGACCCGTACGGGATTCGAACCCGTGTTACCGCCGTGAAAGGGCGGTGTCTTAACCGCTTGACCAACGGGCCATAAAATAATGGCGGAGAAGGAGGGATTTGAACCCTCGCGCCGCTTGCGCGACCTACACCCTTAGCAGGGGCGCCTCTTCAGCCACTTGAGTACTTCTCCATTATGGCTCCGCAGGTAGGACTCGAACCTACGACCGATCGGTTAACAGCCGATAGCTCTACCACTGAGCTACTGCGGAATAATAAGACATGTTTCATTATATATATGCCAGAAAAATGTGTCAAGAATTTTTAAGCGTTTCATTCCTGCTTCATTTGCGACGGCTTTTATAATTTAACATATACTAATATAACAGTCAAGCCTTTTTCCATGCCATTTGTTTAACTTGGCAGAAAGCCCCCGACCTCCACGTAGACCAAGGGCCTTGATGCAGCCTTCCACATGAGATTAAGACAAATGAAACTTTCGCATCCACTTATAAAAAGTACTTCTTGGCACTCCTGCTAACCTCGCTGCTTCTGACACATGACCTTTCGTTTTATGCAGTGCGTCTATCACTGTTTGCTTTTGAATGCGTTCCCTGAATGTGAGTTCTTTTGAAGTCTCGGGTTGCTCTGCTGGATGCAGCTTCTGTTTTTTTTGATCAATCGTCTCTAATACTTGAGCATATTGCGATTCACCAATCCATCCGCCTTTCGGAAAGAGGACCCTTAGATGTTCAAACAGGTTAAAAAGCTCTCGTATGTTTCCTGGCCAATGATACGCCTGCAATTTCTGAAAAAATGATTCAGGAAACACTGCATTCCAGTGATGCTTCTTTTGGTAATAACGATATAAATCATGAATGTCTTCTTTTCTTTCTCTAAGCGGTGGGATGTTGATCGGATAGACATGAAGACGATAATACAAGTCTTCTCGTATTTTTCCTTCCTTCAGCAGTTCGTTCATATTACGGTGAGTCGCTGTAATGATTCGAATATCCAAAGGAATTTCGTGTGTCCCGCCGAGCGGTACGACTGCCCTTTCTTCTATCACCCTAAGAAGCGCTACTTGCATCGCATATGGGATTTCGCCTATTTCATCTAGAAAGAGTGTTCCTTTATGGGCTTGTTCAAATTTCCCTTTAGCTCCGTGACGTTTTGCCCCTGTAAAGGCACCTTCAGCATAGCCAAATAATTCGCTTTCTAACAGGCTTTCAGGAATGGCTCCGCAATTAACAGCAATAAACGGCCCTTTATGCCTTTCACTGGCGGAGTGAATGGCTCTAGCGGCGAGTTCCTTCCCTGTCCCTGTTTCTCCCCAAATATACACATGAGCATCTGTTTGTGCCGCTCTCTTCATCTCACTAAGCGTCTGTTGAAATACCTTACTTGTTCCTGATTCCCCGGGAAATTGAGCAAAAGAAACGGTCATGCTGCTTTTCGCTGCTTCTTCAAGGGATAGGGATATGCCTAGCACCTTCCCGTCTTGCTCAGATTGAATGATCTGCTTTCCCCGAATAACAAATGAATGATCCTTAAGCTGATCGACATCCATTCCATACCAGTCTGAAAATCGATCTCTAATCGACCTGCTTGCAGAAACAATTTGCTTTTTTTCATTACAGACCACATACGGTTCGTCTGCTTCCACCTGCTGGAGACAATGAGTGATCAGCTCCATCTCTCTCCTTTTTTGCTGGACTTGAATGTCTCTCTCTATGGCATAAGCAACCGTTGAAGCCATTCCAAGCATAAAAGGGTGCTTGTTATCCGTCATACAGGAGATGTCAATCACCCCTATGATTGTACCGTCCGCATCGCGAATTGGTGCAGCAGAACAACTCCAATGATGAGAGGCGATAGAAAAATGCTCAGTTCCGTTGATCGTCACCGCTTCACCGATGACGAGTGCCGTTCCGATCGCATTAGTCCCTACATCTGTTTCAGTCCAGCGTGAACCCTCCATAAAATTAATTCTTCTTGCTTCCACCATCGTTCTTTCGCTTCCTGTCAGACTTAGCACATAACCATCTGCATCAATGAGTAAGGCCAGCATATCAGAATCTTTTAATTGCTGATTAATTTTATTTAAGTAAGGAAGAGCCGCATTTAGGAATAATGAATATTTCTTTTTTTGGGCACCGAATCGTTCCTTTTCTAACAACGACTGCCCTTTATCTAAATACGGATTCACATTTGCCTGTTTACACCTATGCCATGATTCTGCCACTCTCTTATTCAGACGAGACTGATCAAGCAAACCTTCACGAACAAAACGTTTCCACGTATTTAAATAACAAGGCGTCGGATTCATTCCATCCTCTCCTCTGGGGGCTTTTTATTCATTATAGATAAATATAAAAGCGCTTTCAATAATCGTTGGCTAACCCAAGAAGTCAATTGGATAGAAAAGGAGTCTTTTTCAGCAGTGCACCGCTCGTCCGATGGTTTGCAGCACGGCTTCGTGTATTGCCTCTGAAAGTGTCGGATGTGCCGCAATAAACTGCTCTAATGTATCAGCGGTCAACTCTGCATGCATCATCACCGCCGCTTGTCCAATCAGTTCTGTTGCATTCGGTCCAATGATTGAAACGCCTAATATTTCTTGATATTGCGGTTCTACAATGACCTTTACGTGACCGGCTGGTTGATTTAAGATTAATGCTTTTCCATTTGCAGAAAATGCACATGTCCCGATCCGAATCTCCTCATATTGTTTTCTAGCTCTCTCTTCATTTAAACCAACACTCGCGATTTCTGGAGAGGTGTAGATGCACCTCGGAATGACTTGCTCATTGACCTTTACATGTTCACCTGATGCATGGGATGCCGCAACCATTCCTTCATGAAAGGCAGTATGAGCAAGCTGGACCCCACCTGTCACATCACCGCACGCATAGATATGCGGGAGATTGGTTTGCATATGTTCATTGACATAGATTCCGTTTCTATCAAATTCAATACCAACCTGATCCAGGTTCAACTCTCCTAGCTGCGGAGTTCTGCCAATCGCCACTAAGCAAAGATCCGACTGGATGTCACACCGCTCTCCTTGATTATTCTCCACCACTACTTTTCTTGAAGAGGAATCAAGCTGTTTGACTGCGGCGGACGTCAAAATGTTTACACCCGTTTCTTCGAGCTGTTCGTGAAGACATTGTGCTGTATCACGATCTTCTTCTGGTAAAATGTGCACTGCCCGTTCAACCATAACAACCTTTGATCCCATTCTGCTAAAGATGCTCGCAAACTCACAGCCAATCACCCCGCCCCCAATGATACAAAGTGAATCTGGGATCGAAGAAAGTGACATGGCGTCCTTGCTGTGAATGATCCATTCGCCATCAAAAGGTGCAAAAGGTAAAGCAGCAGGCGCAGCCCCTGTTGCAATAATGATTTGTTTTGCTTGAATGATTTCAGACTTTCCTTCACTTTCTATCAATAGCTCATGTGCTGATAGAAATGAAGCCTTCCCATTTACCACGGTGACTTTATTTTTATTCATCAAGTAACGAACACCATCAGTGAGCTGCTTGACGACAGACTGTTTTCGTTTTTGAACGGACTTCCATTGGATGATAGGCTCATGTTCTGGAAGCTCAATTCCAAAATGTCCAGCTGATTTCACATGCTCATACATATCGGCGCTTTGCAAAAGTGCTTTGGTCGGAATACAGCCTTCATTGAGGCAGGTTCCTCCCAGCTGACCTTGATCAATTAACACAACCTCTCTGCCAAAACGGGCGGCAGTTATGGCCGCCACATAACCTGCTGGTCCGCCCCCTATAATGACCAGTGTCATGGTACATTCACCTTCTTCCTATAAAAGAATGGATAATGGTTCTTCTAAGTGTGCTTTAACCGTTGATAAAAATGCAGATGCAGGCGCCCCGTCCAGCACACGGTGATCGAACGTAAGACTGAGTGGCAGGATGGTCCCTTTGTACAATTCATCCTCTCGATAAACAGGGGTGTCATACATTGCTCCGACGCCAAGGATCCCCGCTTCCGGCGGATTCAAAATTGGCGTGAAATGCTCTACACCATACGCTCCAAGATTGGTGATGGTAAAGGTAGAACCTTTGATTTCGTCATGAAGAAGCTTTCCTTCACGTGCTTTTTTGCCATACAATTTAATGCTCTTCGCCAGCTCTATCAGTGTTAACCGCTCCGCATGCCGAATGACCGGTACAGCCAATCCGTTATCTAACGCAGCTGCAATCCCAAGATGAACATTCTCAAAGGTTTCCACACCTCCGTTATGATATTGACTGTTCATCGCAGGATGTTCTAACAACGAAAGGATCGCTGCTTTGGCTACAAAATCGGTGATGGTTAACTTTGTCTCGTAACGTGCGATGGCTGTTGCATTCAGCTGTTGTTGTAGGTTTTTCAGTTTTGTCACGTCCGCATTCATCGTAATGGTTAATTGTGCACTTGTTTGCAGGCTTTCCATCATTCTTGAGGCAATTGTTTTCCGCATCATGTTAATAGGCTGTTGCACTGTCTCGTTTTGTTTCTTCTCTTTTCGTTCAGGAAGTGCACGAAGCACATCCTCTTTCGTAATTCTTCCACCTGGTCCTGTCCCCACCAGCGTATCAATGTTTAGGTTTGCGCTATTCGCCATTTTACGGGCAACAGGGGAGATTTTCTTTCTCTCTTTCTTTGGGTTTGACTGGATGTCTCTATCTTTCTTTTCCTCCACTTGTTCATTTCCTTTACCGATATAGCAGATGACCGTGCCGGGCGGTACACCTTCTCCCTCAGGCACTTTTATATCCAAAATGGTTCCTTCAGCAGGTGATTCGATCTCCATTTCAATTTTTTCGGAGTTGATGCTTGCAATGCTTTCCCCTTTGTTTACGGTCTCACCGACCTCTTTATTCCAGACAGATACCGTTCCTTCTTTCATCGACATGCCCAATTTAGGCATCACAACTTCGACAGCCATCTCCCTCTCTCCTTTCTCTAGTTCAAGATCTTGTCATGACTCTTGCCAATCATTTCTAATACGGTGTTCACAACTTTATCAGGTGTTGGCAGATATATATCTTCAAGAGGTGGTGAAAATGGAACAGGTGTATGAGGAGCCGTCACTTTTTTGATTGGCGCGTCAAGTAAATCAAATCCTTTATCTGCAATCAAAGAAGAGATATCTGCGGCAATTCCGCACCTTGGATTTGCTTCATCGACAATGACAAGTCGATTAGTTTTTTCTACTGAAGTCAGAATGGCCTCTTCATCGAGCGGCGACAAGCTTCTTGGATCAATCACTTCCGCTTCAATACCTTGTGCAGACAATTGCTCTGCCGCTTCGAGTGCTGTATACACTTGTTTGCCCACCGCAAAGATGGTTACATCAGAACCTTCCCTCTTCACATCTGCCTTACCAAGCGGCAATGTGTAATACCTCTCCGGCACATCTCCTGTGATATTGTAAAGCGTCTTGTCTTCAAAAAAGATGACAGGGTCCTGATCCTCGATGGCTGCCAGCAGCAGCCCTTTGGCATCATATGGTGAAGAAGGCACAACTACTTTCAAACCAGGGATGCTTGTAAATAGCGCATACAAACTTTGTGAATGCTGGGCAGCTGCTCTAAAACCCGCCCCATGTGTCGTTCTAATCGTGATAGGCACCTCTGCTTTTCCGCCAAACATGTATCGGAATTTTGCGCCTTGATTCAGCACTTGGTCCAAACAAGTACCGATAAAATCATTAAACATGAGCTCCGCAATTGGTCTTAATCCTGTTGAAGCAGCTGCCATAGCCGCACCTACATAACCGGCTTCACTAATCGGTGTGTCAAGGACACGCTCACGTCCAAATTCCTGAACGATTCCTTTCGTTACACCAAGAACACCGCCCCATGCTTCATCATCCTGTAAGTGATCTACATGAGCGCCTCCTGCAACATCTTCTCCCATTAAAATGACATCTTCGTCTCTTCTCATTGCTAGTTTAATCGCTTCATTCAAAGCACTAGACATGCTGATTTCTCTTGTCATTTCCCTCTCCCCTTTCTGATTTATTGATACGAAACATATACGTCGGTCAATAATTCGGATTGATCTGGATATTCACTTTCCTCACTAAATCTAACGGCTTCCTCTATCGCTTCTGCTACAGCCGCTTCAATACTTGATATCTCTTGATCCGTTAGCAGCTGCTGCTTTAATAATTCTTTTTTAAAAAGAGTGATGGCATCTTTTTCTTCTTGATGTTCGGTTTTTTCTTGATTGGTTTTGTAGCGCTGGGCGTCTCCTTCAAAATGACCATAATTCCGATATGTCATGCATTCAATCAATGTCGGACCTTCTCCATTTTTTGCTCGTTTTATCGCTTGTTCTGCTGCTTGATAAACGGCTGTCACATCTTTTCCATCTACTTGAATACCCGGAATACCATAACTGGCAGCTCGATCCACAATCGATTTGCAGCTTGAAGCATAGGAAAATGGCGTCGCTTCCCCGTAACCATTGTTTTCTGCGATGAAAATGACTGGCAGTTTCCAGATGGCGGCGAGATTGATTCCTTCGTGAAACGTCCCTTGATTGTTAGCACCATCCCCGAAAAAGCAAACGCTTACATTATCTGTCTTTTTATATTTAGCTGTAAGGGCTGCCCCGCACGCAAGTGGAAAGCCGCCTCCCACAATTCCGTTGGCACCGAGCATTCCTTTATCAAAATCTGCAATGTGCATAGATCCACCTTTTCCTTTACAAAGACCTGTGGCTTTTCCATAGATTTCTGCCATCATTCCTTTAAGATCACAGCCCTTAGCGATACAATGACCGTGGCCACGGTGGGTACTTGTAATACTGTCTTGTTCATTCAGATGAGCGCAGACTCCTACAGCAACAGCTTCTTCACCAGCATAAAGATGGACAAAACCTGGCAAGATCCCTTTTGTAAAAAGCGTGTGTACTTGATCTTCAAATTGGCGGATTTCCTGCATTTTTTGATACATCCAAACGGCTTTTTCTTTTGTGAGTGGCATTTCCATGATAAAACCTCCTATCTTTTTTGCTTGCACTTCTATACAAGCAAAAAACGTGCCAACATCACGGCGCTTGAAAGCTTAGGCTTTGAGCGATTCACATCGATCAAAAAAGAGACAAAATGAGACTTGCGTCTCTATTTGTCTCAATATGTCTACTTCGTCTCACAAAAAAAGCATCCCATAAAGGAATGCCTATCACTCTGAACCGATTGTACGCTGCCATTTTAATTTTCCTTTGCAGACGCCGCACACATAACGAGAGGTATCAACTCGCCTTTTCCTGATAAAATATTGACCGCATCCTGTGCAGACATATTCTTGCCGCTTCTGTACACGCCGTTTATTTTGTAAGGTCTTGAGCGGTGTACAAAAACGCGGGGCTCCTACTTGTTTTAATAACTCTTTAAAGGAGCGGTCACGATGCTGATAGCCTTTTCCCTCAAGATGCAGATGATAATGACACAGCTCATGCTTAATGATTCCGATTAATTCTTCTCGTCCATGTTCCTCTAGATATCGCCGGTTTAGCTCGATATTGTGTGTTCCAAGTAAATACCGTCCGCCTGTCGTTTTGAGACGGTCATTAAAAACAGCCTGATGGCGGAATGCCTTACCAAAGAACTGCTCAGAAATATGTTCTGTTAACTGCTGTAACTCGCTCTCCTTCAATCAAGATCGTTCCTTTCTATAAAAACCTCGAACGGGACAATTTCCCCTTTGCATACATTGAAGGTACACCCACTGTTTCGATCAAAGGAGGAATGGGCGATGCCCAACTGGCTGAAAAATCAGATGCAGAAGGCTTTTTTCGAAAAAAATCATTACCAAATCAAGTTGCTGAATCAATGCTGGTACTTCTACAGAAAAAAACATTCAGTCGCATCAAGGCACACCCCATCCTGAGGTGCGCCTCGTTTTTTGTTTTACTCTGGTTTCAGCATGGAGAGGGCAACACGGCCTTTTGTCTGGTCAACGGAGTCCACCCATACAGTCACAATGTCACCAACTGATACAACGTCAAGCGGATGCTTCACAAAACGGTTGCTGAGCTTGGAAATATGGACAAGCCCGTCCTGCTTGACACCAATATCAACGAATGCGCCGAAGTCTACGACGTTTCTTACCGTTCCTTGCAGTTCCATTCCTTGCTTCAAGTCCTCCAATTTCAACACATCTGTTTTCAAAAGAGGTTTTGGTACTTCATCGCGAGGATCACGCTCAGGTCTTGTCAGCTGATCGATGATGTCCTGAAGTGTAATGATCCCAATATCAAGCTGCTCTGCTGCTTCATCCAGCTGAACCTCTGCGATTTTCTCCTTTAACTGCTCTGTGCCAAGATCATCTGGCGTCATCTTGATCATGCGTAAGAACTGTTTTGTTTCTTTATAGCTCTCAGGGTGAATGCCTGTCCGATCAAGTGGATCTTGTCCATCTGCGATGCGCAGGAAACCGATACACTGCTCATAAGTCTTAGCACCAAGTCTTGGAATGTCCTTTAGCTCTTTTCTGCTTGTAAATCTTCCAATCTCTTCGCGGCGCTTGATGATATTCCCTGCGACAGCTTTTGAAAGACCTGACACATATTGCAGCAGCGCCTGTGAGGCTGTATTGACGTTCACACCGACTTGGTTGACGACCGTCTCCACTACGAAGGTTAACGAGCTGTTTAATTGCTTTTGGCTCACGTCATGCTGGTATTGGCCTACTCCGACAGACTTCGGATCAATTTTCACAAGCTCTGCTAAAGGATCTTGTAATCTTCGAGCAATGGATATAGCACTTCGTTCTTCGACTTGCAGGTCTGGAAACTCTTCTCGCGCCAGTGCAGACGCAGAGTATACACTTGCTCCTGCTTCATTCACAATCAAATAGGAGACCGGCTGATCCAGCTCTTGAATGAGGTCTGCAATGAATTGTTCGGTCTCTCTTGAGGCTGTTCCGTTTCCAATCGCAATGACTTCAATATTCGATGATTGAATGATCTCTTTCACTTTTTGTTTCGCTTCCGATTTTTTCTGCACAGGCGGGTGCGGGTAAATGACGCCGATATGATGGACTTTTCCTGTATCATCTACGACAGCTAACTTACAGCCTGTACGAAATGCAGGATCGACTCCAAGTACACGCTTCCCTTTCATTGGCGGCTGAAGCAGTAGTTTTCTTAAGTTTTCAGCAAAAATATGAATCGCTTGTTCTTCTGCTTTTTCTGTCAGCTCTTTGCGTATTTCTCGTTCGATGGAAGGCTGGATAAGACGTTTATACGCATCGTCAATTGCCGCTTCGATAAACGGTCTTGCCGTCGTCTGTTTACCTTTTATGACTTGTTTGTCAAGATAGAAACGAATATTTTCAGCAGGCGGCTCGATGGCTGCCTTTAAGATGCCTTCTTTCTCTCCACGATTAACCGCTAATATACGATGAGGCACTATCTTTTTGATGGGCTCTTGATAATCGTAATACATTTCATAGACATTTTTCTCATCGCTTTCGATGTCTTTTCCTGATGTGATTAGGCTGCCCTTTTGGTACGTTTCGCTGCGAATCCATTTCCGCATATCAGGATCATCTGCCAGCTGTTCAGCAATGATGTGCTGTGCGCCTTCAAGTGCCTCTTCTACACTTGTTACTTCCTTTTCTTCGTTGATAAAAGAAGCGGCCTTCTTCTCGATCTCATCGCTTGGCAGTGTGAGTATATAATCCGCCAGCGGCTCGAGTCCTTTTGCTTTGGCTACATTTGCTTTTGTTTTACGTTTTTGTTTGAATGGCCGGTATAAATCTTCGACCTCTTGCAGTTTATGAGCCTGTTCAATTTTTTGTTTTAATTCATCCGTTAGTTTGTCTTGTTCTGCGATTAACCGGATGACTTCTTCTTTTCGGTTCATGACATTTTGGATATATGTATAGCGCTCTGATATGGTTTGAATTTGCACCTCATCCAGTGAGCCTGTCTGCTCTTTTCGGTAACGGGCAATAAACGGGACGGTGTTGCCATCCTCTAAGAGCTTGATGACACTTTCAATTTGTTTTGTTGAAAGCTTTAATTCTGTTGCAATTTGTTGCAATAAAAAGTCAGATGTCTTCATACTTTGCATCCTCTCACTGTTTCTTCTCTTTTAGTGTATCAAAAAAATCGGTAAAACAGAAAAAAGGTCAGCTATTTTACGTGAGCTGACCAAGTACATAGGTGAGATCGTCCTTCTTGTCTTGTGTGTATGTTTCAAGCTGTTTGGCAATGTCTGCAACTGAATGGCTATGCTTTAAACACATTCTCATGTTTGGCACATTCAGTCCGTCTGAATACATAATGAATGTCGATCCTTTTTCGTAGGAATAGGTATATGTTTTATATTTTCTAGGTTTCCCTGATAAGTATCCTGATGTCGGAAGTGGATAAATATAGTCGCCAGAAGGGGCATTCAAGATGAACCGAATATTACCAACCGAACAATAGGTAAATTGCTGCTGGGAAAAATTCACCTTTAATATGGCTACAGTGGCTCCGCGTTTATTTTTCATCGCCTGATTGCATCTGTCAATGAGTGTCGTCATATCCTCATGTCCATATTCTTCGACAATTTCGCTGACTAAAGAAGATGATTCATTGGCGAACTGACCGCTGCCTAATCCGTCTGCCACAGCACAAATTAGTTCTTCATCATCTGCTTTAATAAAAAAACTGTCCCCGCAGCATGATTTCCCTTCTTTATTCGATTGATAGATGATGGCATTCACATGCTCATGCTGTTCAATCTGCTTCATTACCCTAGCTCCATAGACGCATCTTCTGATAATGCATCTCGTAGCTTCTTAACTGCCTTCCGTTGCAGTCTTGATACATGCATTTGGGATATCCCGAGTAAATCGCCTGTTTCTTTTTGACTCTTATTTTGCAAATAAGTCAAATTGATAATCTCTTTTTCTCGATCTGTCAGAACATGAAGCACACTCTCAAGCATCATTTTTTGGTTGACACGTTCGTAGCCCTCTTCCTGTGAGCCGACAACGTCTAAAATGGTGACTGTACTTCCTTCAGAATCCGCCTCTACGCCTTGGTCGACAGACAGTGCTTGGTAGCTTTTGCCCATCTCCATGGTTTCCAGTACTTCTTCCTCTGTCACATCTAGGTATTCTGCAATTTCTTGGACTTTAGGTGACTTTTGCGTCTCTGTTGTTAGATGATCAACGGCCATCTTGATTCTTGGTCCGAGTTCTTTAATTCGCCTTGGTACATGGACACTCCACGTTTTATCCCGTAAAAAGCGTTTGATTTCCCCGATAATAGTTGGAATAGCAAAGGCTTCAAATGATTTACCGACGAGCGGATCGTACCGCTTAATGGCGCCAAGTAAACCAATCATTCCAACTTGTCTGAGGTCCTCATGAAAGCTTTTTCCTTTTGAATATTTTTTTGCCAGCACATCGACCAAGTTTGTATAGCATTCGACCAGCGTGAGCTGCGCCTGCTCATCTTGATTGGATTGATAGCTTTGGATAAGGCGATCCACTTCATCTTTAGTTAGTTTCATAGTTTTGGATGGTTGTGTCATGGTCAACTCGCTCCCTGTTTAAAAACTTTGTCATCGCAACGGTAACTCCGGAGTTTGCTTGCACCTCGACTTCATCCATCAATGTTTGCATTAAGTATAAACCAAGACCTCCTTCTGCCAATTGATCCACCGTATGAGCAGTTGTATACGGTCCAAGGTCTTCCTGCTTTTGCTTAAAGTCAAAGCTACCGCCTTTGTCTGCGACAATGATTTCTAGACGATCTTCGTAGACAAGAAAGCGAACAGCTACCTCTCCATCTTCACCGTCTTTTCCTTTATAGGCATGCTGAACTGCATTTGTACAAGCCTCACTGACGGCAATTTTTAAGTCTTCAATCTCTTCGTAGACATAGCCCATTCGGCTCGCTACGCCTGAAAGAGTCAGGCGAATGATGCCTACATATTCTGGTTTTGCCGGTATTTTCATCTCGATTAGATCTACTGTTTCGTTCATTGTACCCCACCCTCTGACTTTGCAGAAATGTCAATGATGTCCTTTAATCCAGTAATTTCAAACAACCTTACAAGCCGCTCTGACAAGTTCTCAAGCTTTAGTGTTCCACCTGCTTTTTGAGCTGCTTTAAACAACCCAACAAATACACCTAATCCTGTACTATCCATATACGTAACATCCTTCAAACAGATCTCTAGATGCTCTCCCGCCTCGGCTTTAGGCATGAGTGTTTCTCTTAGCTGAGGAGCAGAGTACACATCGATTTCTCCACTGACACTAATTTTCGTTTTTTGATCTATTTGATGCTCTTTTACAGACATATTCATTATGCATTCACCTCGAAATTCTTGTTTCCTTGAATTTTATATACCCGTCTATGCACTTTCTAAACCTTCCTTTTGAGGACAAGTAACGTAAAATCATCATGCAGCTGAAATTCTTGCAGCTTGAGTAAGCTGTCATAGATGGCATCCACCATTTCCTGAGCTGAATAGGACAGGTTCTCAGATATCAGGGCTTTGATATCCTCACGCTCTAGGAAGCCGTCCTCCGATTTGGATTCTGTGACACCATCAGAGAATAAGATCACCATATCTCCTACGTCCAAATGCTTCTCATACTGCTTATAGTCAAAATCTGGTGCAATTCCAAGCACAAGCCCTTTTGCATCTAAATCGTAAAATTGGTTCTCTTTATTGCAATAGAAAAAGCCCGGCTCATGACCAGCCGATGCATATTTAAATTCATGTGTTTCTTTATTATAGCTGCCATAAAGCATGGTGATAAACATACTTGGGTCTACGTTTTGCTCGACAACACGATTAAGGGTCTTTAGCACTTTAGTTGGGCCGCTCCCTGACTCTGGCAAGGAATCCATCGCATATTTAATCATCGACATACAAAGCGCAGCCGGGATTCCCTTTCCAATGACATCTGCGATCGCGATATTAATCGTATCGTGATCAGTCACAAAGTGGTAATAATCTCCACTCATCTGTTTTGCCGGTACACTGATCGCCCCAATATCGAACGTATCTCCTTCTGGAATTTTCGTCTCCAGAAGGGTTTGCTGAACATTGGCAGCAATTTCAATTTCGGATTTAATTTCTTGCTGGATGCCTCTAAGTGTTAAATGTTCCTGATAGGCAAGTCCGTACCCAATCATGACTTCAATTAAGAAGTCTAGTGAATGAAAAACATCTTTCGGCAAATCAGGGTAAAGCTCCTGAATCACTTTTCGGTGAACACTCACTATTTCTTCAGGAGGTATTTGATGCTCAATGGTTTTACGGCTAAATTTTTGAGCTTGATAAAGCGATGTTTCAGTTAGATCACTGATATAACGACTGAGCAGCTGGTGGTACCGCTGCTCCATTACCTCCTTAAAATCCATGGTTTCCCTCCTAGCGAAGCCACTTAACAGCTTGTATCTCCGTTCCTTGTTCTGGTGCAGAATCTAATTTAAATTCATCCATCAATCTTCTGACGCCCGGCAAGCCTGCTCCGAGGCCGCCTGATGTAGAAAATCCGTCTTCCATCACTTTACGTATATCCATGATGCCAGGCCCCTCATCGGCTGCGATGACTTTGAGTCCACGCTTTCCGCGCTCCATCACTTCTTCTATACAGATCTGACCTTTACCAGCGTATAAATAGATGTTTCGAGCTAATTCTGAAATGGCCGTCGTAATTCTTGCTTGGTCAACTGTTCCAAAACCAAGTTCTTTTGCAACATTGCGCCCCAATTGTCTTGCTGCGACTATATCCCATTCCGTCAATATTTTCACACAGGATTGGTCTTTCATATCTATTCCCCCAATTCCCGCTTCAGTGTCTCAAGCCCTTGTTCAAGATCTAGTGCTGTTTGAATTTCTTCCAGCGATATACCAAGTTCAATGAGCGTCACAGCGACTGCCGGCTGTATTCCTGTTAATACAACTTTTGCCCCCATGAGCTTGGACATGGTGATCACATCGCCTAATACCTTAGCGATAAATGAATCAATCATATCGACGGATGTTAAGTCAATGACAACACCGTTTGCTCCTGTTTCATGAATTTTATTCAGTAAGTCTTCTTGAAAGTGAAGAGCTGTTTGATCATCAAGCTCCCACTGTATTGAAATCAGAAGACAATTATATAATTTTAAGATTGGAATCTTCGGGTGATTTCTCAATTGGTTATCCCTCCAATGAAACAATTTTTCGATTTGTCATTTCCAAAGCAGTTTGAATTCCTTTTTGAAGGGTATTCTTTGTTGTAACCTGAGATAAATCAATTCCAAGGTTAACGATCGTTTGGGCTATTTCTGGGCGAATACCGACAAGTAAACACTTCGCTCCTACTAATCTCACAGCCTCTGACGCTTGAATAATATGGTGTGCCACCATTGTGTCTACGACAGGTACACCCGTGATATCAATCAGGACGACCTGTGAGCGATGTTTGACGACACCATTGAGCAGGTTCTCCATAATTTTTTTCGCACGATCTGTATCAATTGTTCCAACAAGCGGCATGACGGTGATGTGCTCAAATACAGGGATGAGCGGGGCAGAAAGTTCCTGCAGCGCAATTTTTTGAAGGCTGACGGTTTTTTCCCATGAGATGGAGTACTGGTTTAAGATCTCGTTATGGATGGGTGTGATGAATCGATCGATTTGCCAAATGAGGTCATGACTTTCTTCTTTTGTATCTTTGTCATCGTTCATTTTTTCATATAAATGTGTACGGATTTCCGTTAGGCCGTTTGCCAGTAACTTAAGTGATATACCCATTTGAACAATTTTTAAAGCAAGAGTTTGCACTTTTTCTTCAAACTCCTCATTATACCCCTCTGAAAGAGATGTAATGAGGAGTTGAACATACTCCGAACAGATGGTTTCATACATTTTGTCGTTCAGCATCATGTCCGTTTCTTTTTCTCCGAGTCGTTTTAAAATGTCCGTCCACTCTTTTTCTAATTCCTTTTGATGCTTTCTTGCAAAAGCTAACACGATATGATTCGACATGTTTTACCCCCTACTTACATTTAAAGCAATTCTTTAGTCTTTCTTCATTATAACGTTAATAAAAATTGAACACAAAAAAAGTTGCTCCCAATAGAGCAACCAAGTCTCAACATATTAAAAATCAATAAGAGCCAAACTAACTTGTAAGGCTTCATCAACCTTCTCCATCATCTCATCATCAAGATGTGTGATTTTATCTGTCAATCTTTGTTTATCGATTGTACGAATTTGTTCCAAAAGAATGACAGAATCTCGTTCAAAGCCGTAGCGCTTTGCATTAATTTCGACGTGAGTCGGTAATTTCGCTTTTTGTATTTGGGCTGTTATGGCTGCAACGATAGCAGTCGGGCTGAAGCGATTTCCAATGTCATTTTGAATCACCAATACCGGGCGAACCCCGCCCTGCTCGGAGCCAACAACAGGAGATAAATCAGCAAAGTAAACATCACCGCGTTTAACAATCAAATGTTTAACCCCCGCTGACTAATCGCTCAACTGTATTCTCAGCCTCAAACTCTGCGTATTGTGCTTCTGAAGAGATATTCAGATTAATTTTCGCCATCTCCATGTAGCCGCGTCTCATCGATTCACGATTTTGTCGAATATTACGTTCACGAATATACGTTTTTGTCGCTCGGTAGATCAATTCATTTCTTGTTACCTTATCCTGCTCTGCTACTCGTTCGATCTCAGACATTAAAGTCTCCGGCAGTCGAATCTTCATTTCGTTTGTTGCGCTGGATTCAGACAAAAAACATACACCTCCACAAAACTTACGGATACCGTATCGATCCATTCCAAGACTAATCATACCATTATTCAATGCACAAGCAAAGCTGTTTTTTCATGATTTCTTATTAGAACATGAAGCGGCTCGCCACCCGTAAATCAAGATGATAATGGAGTTCCTCCTTCCCATTATACGCCTTTTTCCGAAAATCATACGGTATTTCCAAAATCTCTAAAAAAGGGAGAATGTTTACCCTACTTTTGTCGAATAAAAAAGAACGAAGTCAGTTTGACTATCGTTCTTTTGAATGTGTTTATAAAAAACTTGGCCCGCCTTGAAGGAGCGGATTCCGTACATGCACTCTTTTGCCGTCTTCTATATATACTCTTGGAACACGGTGGCCAATCGAGCACGTGACTTCATAGTTAATGGTTTCAAGCCTTTTGGCGATTTCATCGACTGGTACCATGTCTTCTCCTTGCTTACCAATTAAAACGACCGGCTCCCCTACTGGAAGCTTGTCTTTCAGTTCAACCATGAATTGATCCATACAAACCCTTCCGGCGATCTTCCGGCGCTTTCCGCCAACAAGTACTTCCGTTCCTGCCAGCTTCCGGATCCATCCATCTGCATAGCCAACTGGAACCGTGCCGATCCACGTATCTTGATTGGCTGTATACGTTGCCCCGTAGCTGACACTCTCACTCTTTTGAATGTGCTTCACATGGGCAAGTTTTGTATGAAGAGACATAGCTTCTTCGAGCTTGAAAGGCAGTTCATCCTTGATTTCTTCTGACGGCGACAGCCCGTACATACTGATGCCGAAGCGAACCATATTAAACAAGACGTCTTTAAACCTTAGACCTGCTGCACTGTTGGCGCAATGAACAAGCAGCTTGTCCGTATGAAGCGGCTCAAGCAGTGTTTGAAAGGTGTCGACCTGTCGATCAAAGTAGGCCTCATCCTTTTCATCTGCTGTCGCAAAGTGAGTAAATACGCCTTCCAGCTGTAAATAAGAGTGCTCGCTGACAAGCTTTTTCACTTCGTTCACTTGCTCAATCGTTTTCACACCTAATCTGTTCATTCCGCTGTCTATTTTCAAATGAAATCGTATAGGCTGTCCCATCTGCCCTTTCATCATGTTGGTGACGTCTCTCAGCCAATCGATGGAGTATGCAGTCATGATGACATTGTATCGAACGGCGACTTTGACATATTCCGGCGGTACAGCGCCGAGTACCAGTATTGGTGCTTTGATGCCTTTATTTCTTAAAGAAACGGCCTCATCTAAAAAGGCGACGGCTAATACGTCTGCTCCTGCTTTGAGAGCAGCTCTTGCCACTTCTATATCTCCATGTCCATATGCATTGGCTTTCACCACAGCCATTAGTTGAACACTTTGACCGATATGATCTTTCATATGTGAAACATTATGCTTGATTGCTGATAAATTAATTTCTGCCCATGTGTCTCTATAAAAGGCATTTGTGTCCATCCGTCACACTTCCCTATTGAATGATTCAATCCCCTCATATGATACTAAAAATCAGGAATAAAGTGAAACAAATCAAAGAAAATCAGCCCTTGTATAGGGCTGATGTTTCATTTCTAAGGCTCTCGCCTGAGGTATTTATTTAGCTGATTGGCCTTCTACACTCTTTGCAACCATCAAGAGCTCTTCCTTCGATAGATCACTTGAAGAAATCAAGTAGTCCACTCCGTCAGATGTCCATGAAAGGGATTGATCTGTGAGAACCCCAACTGTCATGCCAAGGTCGACTGGCTCGCCGTTCATTGTCACAGGCGTAGATGCTTCAGCGACTCTCGCTTTTTCCTGAATGAGTGTGAAGGATTTCTTTCCGCCATACGTCATCACATAACGCTTCCCGGCATCTGTCATCATTTCTTTCTCTTCCATCTTTTTCACACCCTCTGGCATGTCAACTGGTGTTTTCACCGCAAAGCTGTCAGATGGGTCTGCACTTGTGGCAACATCCATTTGAGAGAGTGTCATGTTTTTCTTCTCATCAAATGCATCTTTGTCGAAGGATTTATTGAATTCAAAGTGAGAGAATTCCACTTTCACCATTGGCTTTTTGTCGCTATCCAGCACTTTCACACTGGCAGGCGCCATTGTTTTTTTATGAAAGATAATCTCTTGGGTAGGCAGCATTTGGTTGTGCTGATAATTGGTTTTGGTTTCGAACACATACTTTGAATCTTTCGCTTTGAACTGAGCGGCACTGTCATTCTTAATATCCTTCACGAGTGACTCAAATAAGTAGACCTGACTGCTATTATTTGGCCAATCACTGTGGAAACGGAAGCTCTTGTTCAATGAAGGTGTCAGCACAAACACACCATTGCCATTTCTTAAAATGACTTGACTCTGATCCTTTTTCGGATTTTCTAAATAGACACGGTAAAGTTCCGGCTTCTTGTACCAAATTTCTACCTGATACTCCTGCGGGTCATTTCCTGTCTCAATGGTCATTTTTGCTTTGGCTTTGTATGATGTCATTTCCTCTGCCTTTTTGTTTAAATCTCCAACGATATCCTTCTGAGATTTTTGACCGCATGCGGAGAGAATCAGTACAAAAAGGATTCCCGTTACAAGCAAAACAAAGCTTTTTCTCACCCTTTTCAACCCCTTCGTTAATTGTGTTAAAAGGAAGAAACCGCTTGTTTGACTTTAACAGTACGCCTCAAGAGTTAACTGCGTACCGCGAACCATCAAAGCCTGTTAGCAACTCGCCCTTCCTTATCGCACTACCCAATATATGAAGAGGGGACAAACAATATGCAGACTAGCTTGACAACCTTTCAATTAAAACTTGTGCTGCAGCATATTCTTTCGTGTGAGTGATGGAAATATGAACCTGATCACCCTTCGTCTTTTCGCTTTTGATGAAGGGTTTTCCATGTTCGTCTTTCTGGATTTCCATGTCATGAAAGCTTAAATACGAGCCGATTCCCGTTCCGTATGCTTTAGCGAAAGCTTCCTTTACTGCAAAACGTCCCGCCAAAAATTCCAGCTGCCTCTTTTCACTAAGTGCGTGAAAGATGTCTTGTTCACTTAACGTTAAAATTCGTTCTGGCAAACGGGGCTGTCTACTAAGCACGCGCGCGAGCCGGTTAATCTCTACTATATCAATGCCTATTCCTTTGATCATGAGGTACCTCCTATGATACTTGTACTAATTTGGATGTTCTCTTCATAAACGTGTTACTATAAACTTACCATTATCTAGTCAAAAGGGGTTTGTTATGTTTATTCGAACGGAGAGCTTTCAACAATTTATTAGATCGTATCCAATCGTCACAACGATCCTTGCTTTGCAATTTGGTCTATGGCTTATATTCGCGCTTCCTATCCCTCTTATACAGCTTGGTCACGACCATCTCGTCGGTTTCAATTATGGTGTAGCTGCTGGAGAATGGTGGCGGCTCATCACACCTGTTTTCCTTCACGGAAGTCTGACCCATATTTTGTTCAATTCTATGTCATTGTTCTTATTCGCTCCAGCGCTTGAGCATTTGCTTGGGAAGGTTCGATTTCTGATCATCTATCTTGGTGCAGGGTTCATTGGCAATCTCGGAACCTATTGGGTCGAGCCTTTAGAGTATGTACATGTCGGCGCTTCTGGTGCGATCTTCGGTTTGTTTGGCGTTTATTTATACCTTGTTCTATTTAAACCGCATATGATGGACCGCGGCAATTCTCAGGTAATCTTAACGATTCTTGCAGTCTCTGTCATCATGACGTTCGTCAACTCAAACATCAATATCATGGCTCACTTATTTGGATTGATCGGCGGCATGCTCCTAGCACCTCTTACGCTATTTTTCCATTCAAAAAAAAGACACTGTTAACCTCATAAAAAATGTCGATCACTCCAATGAACAGGAAGCGGATCGACATTTTTGTGTTTAAGTTGATTTATTTTTTTCATACGAATACCAATCCATTACACGTGCTGCATCTTCTTCCTCAAGGTGATGCACACCAAACGAATCAAGCAGCGCAGAGGATTTCACAAAAGTGTGAATACTCGCCACTCGGCCTTTCTTTTGGAAGAAAGATTGCGTCATCGTATAGTTTTGCATTCGTTTTCTCAAGACAATGCCAGTGGTTTTGCCAATGCCTCTTGATGTCAGTTGAATCAATGGATCTTTGATCGTATAGCCTGATTGTTTATAAGCTAAATAACCAAAAACCAAAGCAATCGGAAGCGGAATGAGGGCCAAATACCCCCATGGCGGAAAACGGACAGATAGGATCACGCCGACAAGTAATGGCACAAAGCCGAAAGAGATCAGGTAGCGCTTGAGTGAACGCTTTGGCACCTTTTTCAGCTCAGATTCTGGCTCCAAATGATAATCATCTGTGAATTGAGAGAGGAGTTCGTTGATTTTTTTCTTCCGAATCAGTGGAAATAAGACGGAAGAGGTTTCTTTTTCTGTAATAGAACCTCCTGCACTCACAAGCATCACCGTCGCAAAGCCAAAGGGTTCACGAAGAATATTTTCTTTGATTTTCACTGCTTGAATTCTCGCAAGCGGAATGGTCATTTGATGCCTTTCGATGAGCCCTCTTGTGATGATGATGTCTTTCCCTTTTCGTTTTGCGTTAAAATTCGCATATTGAAGGGCTGTTACCCCAACACTAAGAATCCACGCAATCAATACGGCAATAAATATGAGAATCGCATAAATCTCAATACTCGCATGACTTAAAAAAGAAAACCGCTTGACGAATCCGTCCAAAGGAAGAATTTCATCTATTTGTGTGTAAATAGCGAGACACCCAGAAATAATGACTCCAATCCCGCTTGAAGTGGTCGCAGCCAAAAGCAGCTCTGGTATACCCATCCGGTAGGAAACATTGATTTCTTTTTCTACAGGTTGCTGCGCTGTCAGAGGATCATGCGGGACAGCTCCATTTTCATCCACCATTTCTTCTTGCTGCAAGCTTTTCTTCCGATTGAAAATCGATTGCTTTAATTGTTCCGCTTCTGCTTTTGTAATCGCCGTCAGACTCACTTCTGGACCGTCTGTTCCTCCAGCTGTTTCGATTTGAACCCTCACCAAACCAAAAATTCGCTGGAAGATACCTTCACTTGTATTCACCGTTTGAATTCGTTCTAACGAAATATATTTTTTCTTTTTTGTGATGACGCCCGATTCCACGCGAAATTCATCATCTTCCATTCGGTAGGTGAAGCGCCTCCATGCTAAAACAGTTAAAACAGCTTTCCATAAAAGAAGCACACCAAGAATGATAAATGCATAAAAACGAATGCTCGAATTCGAGTTCACAAAAATAAGCACGAAAAAAGGGATAATGAAGTTTTTGATCATGGATACGGCATCTGAAATAAAATCAATGAACATCGAGATTGGATGTACACGTTTTGGTTCAGACATCATCTTCCGTCACCCTTGCTAAACGAGATATGTAATCACGAAGCTCATCTGCTTCTTCTAATTCTAGCGCCGGTATATCATGAACTGTGGCAGCAGTCGATATTTGAACAGATGCCAAACGGTAGCGCCTTAAAAGCGGCCCTTGTGATGTATCGACATGCTGGACACGCACCATCGGTACAATCACACGTGTGACACGAATGAGCCCATGCTGAATTTCAATTTCATTTTCGAATACTTCGTAGCGCCAGATGCGATGACGGATTTTCGGTATAAGCCAAATGCCAAAAATGACCTGTAAGACCCATAAACCGACGAGGATGGCGCCAATCCAATATGGCCATTGAAGATAATAACTAGCAACAAATACCCCAATGATGATGAGTAAGAAAATCAATGAGATAATTCCATTTTGAAGACGCCATACCTTTAAACCATTTAAACTAATTTGACGTTGCGGCTGTTTTCTCACATTCTTCCCCCATTCTCTTACTTTTCTATCAATATATTACGAAAGAAAGCCTAAAAAGTTTCAGTAAACCTGTTAAAAAAAGCGAACCCTGCAAAGGATTCGCTTTTGAATTAGTTGTTATAAGATTTCTTTTGACGGCGATCGCTAGAAGAACGATTGCGGTCATTTGAAGAACGCTTTTTATCACCGTAAGATGAACGGCTTTTCCCGCGATAGCCGCCGCCTCCGCCGCCACTCTCTCTACGTTTAGAAGAGCTGCGGTTGTTACGATTGCGTTTTGAAACCATTGGTGCTTCATCTGTCAAACGAACAGGCGTTGCATCCGGTTCTTTTGTCATCATTTTGATGGCAGCCGCAACCACTGTGACAGAATCATGATCTTCTAGCAATTCAGCAGCAGCTGTCATGTAGAAGTTTAAGTTGTTTTCACTGATGATTGTGCGCAGACGATCAATAGTTACTTGCTGTTGACCTTCAATTGCTTCATCTAGAGTTGGTTCTTTCATACGTTCCATTTTACGTTTAGTCGTTTGCTCAATCGCACGAAGCATATCTTTTTCACGCGGTGTGATGAATGTCACCGCCATACCTGTACGTCCAGCACGTCCAGTACGTCCAATACGGTGTACGTAGCTTTCTGGATCTTGTGGTACGTCAAAGTTATACACGTGTGTTACGCCTGAGATATCAAGTCCACGTGCTGCAACGTCTGTTGCTACAAGCACATCGATTGAACCTTCTTTGAATTTACGAAGCGCAACCATACGTTTCGCTTGAGTCAAGTCACCATGAATTCCTTCAGCTGTATAACCTCTAAGGTTAAGTGCTTCAGTCAATTCGTCAACGCGGCGTTTTGTACGGCCGAAGACAATTGAAAGCTCAGGTGATTGAATGTCAAGAAGACGAGTCAATGTGTCAAATTTCTTACGCTCGTGGATATCCAAGTAGAACTGTTGGATGTTAGAGACAGTCATTTCTTTTGCTTTTACTTTTACGTGTTCTGGGTTTGTCATGAAACGTTCTGCAATGCGCTTAATTGGTGCAGGCATTGTCGCAGAGAATAAAAGTGTTTGGTGTTCACTTGGTACATTTGAAAGGATCGATTCAATGTCTTCGATGAAACCCATGTTTAGCATTTCGTCTGCTTCATCAAGCACAACAGTTTCAACATTTTGAAGACGCATTGTACGACGGTTAATGTGATCGAGTAAACGTCCTGGAGTCCCTACGATGATATGAGGATTTTTCTTGAGCGAACGGATTTGACGACCGATATCTTGTCCACCGTAAATCGGAAGTACGCGCGCACGCTTGTCTTGGCCAATTTTGTATAGCTCTTCAGATACTTGAATCGCTAATTCTCTTGTTGGCGCAATGATAATCGCTTGGATATTTGGAGACGCTGGGTCGATTTTTTCTACAAGAGGAATACCAAACGCTGCAGTTTTTCCTGTTCCTGTTTGTGCTTGTCCAATGACATCTTTATTCTGAAGACCGAGAGGAATTGTTTCCGCTTGAATCGGTGTTGCTTCTTCAAATCCCATGCGGTTAATAGCTTTCATGAGACTTTCGCTTAATTGAAAATCTTGAAACGTTATAGTCAAATTATTCAAACTCCTTCTAATTGCTGTTTCAGTAATCTCGTGAATGATCATTAAAAACTGCCCTTTTCTGAAAGGACAGGTCCATTATATACAAAGCCCGAATTACCCTACCTTATATCTTACCATTACACTATTTGTTTTTCAACAAGACAGAAATGGATATATCTACTGTTCCACAATGACAGATTCACCATCACTTTGATCGCCATCCATCCATTTCCACTTTTCGAACAGTTGAATTTTTCCGTTATCCAACTGATTAGGTGTAGAATTGCAAGACCCGCTTCTCATGCTGCCGTCTTTGCTGACATGGTGGTACCTAAAATGAAGTGTTCCATCCTCATTTACAGTTCCTACAAGTACACCAGATACAATACTGCCGCCTTGATACGTGCCCGTTAATATATTCCCGTCCTGACGATATTGAAATACGGTGCCTACCGATACTTCTCCGTTACTCGAATTAGACTGCGGGACAAAGGTTTTTCCGTCATATTGAAACAACCGAATCAACCACCTTTTCTTTCCTATTGTACCATAGGCTTGTCACTCATTCGACAAAAATGATGTAATTTTTAACAAGTGGGATTCAATTTATATTAGTTTAGCCACATTTTCGCTTTTCTATAGATTAAATTGTTTTTTTTAGAAATTCCTCTACTTTTTCAAACAATTGCTGTGCACATGGCTCGTGACAAACATGATGTTTACAATCAGGTAAATAAAACATTTCTTTCTGACGGGACGGGATTTTATGATCAATAAATTGTGCACTAGAAGCTGGCACAATCCCATCGCTTTCCCCTTGAACAATTAACACAGGGAGGTGAAGTTTCTCAAGAGAGCTCTTCGTTTGCTTCACCAGCTTCATAAATTCAACAGCGGCTGACAGCGGTGTGCTCGTTAGCTTATGACGGTATCTATCATACAAAGGGTTCATATCAATTAGCCCAGACAATGATTCTTTCACCATCTGCCTTGTGTCTTGAATCATTTGTTTTGGATTCACATATTTCGCCGCAGCACTTAAAAGGACGAGACGAGCAACTGGATACTTCGCTGCAAGATAAGCAGCAATCATTCCTCCCATAGAAAACCCGATCAAAAAAATGGTATCACATGTTCGGTAAAGAGAAAGAAGTTCTAATTCAGCTGTCGCAATCCATTCTTGATAGAGAATACCTTTTAGCTGAAGTTCATCTCCATGCCCCGGAAGCGTGACAGAGTGAACATTCCAATCTGTCTTCTGCTTTAAATATTGCGCTAGCGGTTCCACTTCATAGGGGGCGCCAGTAAATCCATGTATACAGAGACAGCCAATCATTCTGTCACCTTCTTTGCCGCTCTCTTTTTATAGTGCAGTAATGATTTCTTCTAATCTCATGCCGCGTGAGGCTTTGACGAGAACAACATCGTCAGGACCTGCTACGTCAGCAAGTTTTTTCTTCAGTTCCTCTTTGTCCATAAATGAGAACACACGCGCATCACCGAATGATTTCTTTGCTCCTTCAGCGATGAATGCACCTAGGCGGCCATATGTCATCACATGATCGATAAATTCAGGCTTGATGTAGCGGCCTAGTTCATAATGATACGTTTCTTCTTCGCTACCCATCTCTAGCATGTCTCCAAGGACAAGAATGCGATTTGCGAAGCCGTCCATATCTCCTACAAGATCAATGGCAGCTTTCATGGAAGTAGGGCTTGCATTATATGCATCATTGATAACAGTGATTCCTTTTTCTGTTTTAAACAGTTCAAGACGCATTCCTGTTAATTTTGTTTGCATGAGTCCTTGGGCAATTTGTCTTTCATTCAGTCCGAAATGCTGACCTATGGCAATGGCAGCAAGGGCATTCTTCACATTATGTTTCCCTAATACAGGAATGAGAAACCCCTGGGCATACCCTTCGACCTGAAATTCAGTTCCTTCTGCAAGCTGGTTGATATGCGTTACCTTGATATCACAGTCCTCTGATTCTCCAAAGGTTTTCACTTGCTGCGAAAGTACAATCGCTCTCTCGCGGATCAAGGGTTCATCACCTAAATAATAAAAGGTGCCATCCTTTTTAAGCCCTTTTGTGATCTCATATTTTGCATCAGCAATGGCTTCTCTTGATCCTAAATCTTGCATATGAGATTCTCCGATATTGGTGATGACTGCTGTATCAGGCTCAGCTAGGTTTGACAAGAACTCGATCTCTCCTTTTGCGCTCATGCCCATCTCTAATACAGCTATCTCTGTACCTTCTGGCATCGCAAGAATGGTGAGCGGAAGACCGATATGATTATTAAAGTTACCGTCTGTTTTATGAACTTGATACGTTGTTTGTAAGACGGAATGAATCATATCTTTCGTTGTCGTTTTCCCGTTACTTCCTGTAATACCGACAACACGAGGGTTTTCTTCTTTTAAATACGATTTTGCCAATTGCTGAAGTGCTGCCAGAGTATCATCGACAAGAATGACAGGTACGCCTTCCGGTGGATTGGTTTCTTTTTGATTCCAAAAAACAGCTGCGGCTCCAAGCTCCACTGCTTTAGAAGCAAATGTGTGACCGTTAAAATGTTCTCCAATTAGGGGGATAAACAATGCACCTTTTGATACTTTTCGTGTATCTGTTGTCACTCCGTGAATTTGCTCTTCGCCAAAAGCTTGATTAGATAGTGTCCCACCAGCCATTTGGGCGATTTGTTTCACTGTACGTTTGATCATGATTTTTCGCCTCTCTTTCTCATTTCACGTTTGAAGGAAAAGAGACACTACCTAAGGATAGTGTCTGCTTGTTGCTCACATTAAAAAGTCGTTTTAATGGTTTGTTTTTCTTGATGGCGTTCAATTGCAAGTGACACTAGCTTTTCAATGAGCTCTGGATACTCTACACCAGTGTGCTTCCAAAGCAGCGGGAACATACTGAATGGTGTGAATCCAGGCATTGTATTCACTTCATTGATCAACACTTCACCTTTTTCTGTGAGGAAGAAGTCTGCACGTACAAGACCCGAACCATCTAGGGATTTAAATGCCTTAATCGCCATATCATGAATCGTCTTGTATTCATCCTCTGACACACTTGCAGGAATGATCAAATCTGTATCGCCATCTTCATATTTTGCTTTGTAGTCATAAAAATCTGTTTTAGGTGCAATTTCACCAACGACAGAGCATTTCGGCTCGTCATTTCCTAATACACCAATCTCGATTTCTCTTCCTACGACGCCTTCTTCTACGACCACACGACGATCATATTGGAAAGCTAAGTCGAATGCGGTTTGCAGCTCTTCTTTGCTGCGGCATTTGCTTATTCCAACACTTGATCCCATGTTGGCAGGTTTTACAAAGCATGGATAGCCAAGTACTTGTTCTACCTGTTCTAAGCTGTCTGGTGTGGCTTTCTCATAGTCTTTTTTATTGAAGGAAAGGTGCTTCGCTTGTGCAAGTCCTGCTTGAGCAAAAACATCTTTCATCATGACTTTATCCATACCCGCGGCAGAAGCAAGAACGCCGTTGCCGACATATGGGATATTTAGCAGTTCAAGTAATCCTTGCATCGTTCCATCTTCACCATTTGGCCCGTGCAATAATGGGAAGACAACATCAATCTTCTCATCAGCGGATGCAGGCTGTGGAAACATGCTCTCATTTAAAGAAGTTGGTAAAAACGCCTTAGCATTCTGTTCAAATTGAAGCATTCTGACGTTTGATACTGGTTCAGTGAGTTTTTCTCCTCTTAGCCATTCGCCCTCTTCTGTAATATAAATTGGATGTATATCGAACTTCTCAGTGTTAAGTGCTTTTGTAACTGCAAGGGCTGTTTGCAGTGATACATTATGTTCGGCTGACTTTCCGCCGTAAATCAATCCTAAACTTATTTTCAATGGATACTCCCCCCACTAAAATTCATCTTTACTATCTTATCACTTTCAAGCAAAAATGCTCTAATTAATTTTTTGTTGTTACGGAATTGAAATGATTTGTAAAGTTGTAAGCGCCTCCCGAGCATTTGTATGTCATTCGCCTTTATTTTATATTAAAATGACATTGAAAAGGAGTTGTGACAAATTGAAAAAAATCACAAGTACTGAACAATTCAATGAAATCATTCAATCTGACAAAGAAGTCATCGTTAAATTCTTTGCAACATGGTGTCCTGACTGTACAAGAATGGACATGTTCATTCCAGACATCTTAGAGGCATATGCTCACCATGAATGGTTTGAAATAAACAAAGATGATTTCCCTGAATTAGCAGAAACGTATCAGGTCATGGGTATTCCAAGCCTGTTAATTTTCAAAAATGGCGAAAAAACAGGTCATTTACACAGCGCAAACGCAAAATCACCTGAAGAAGTGACAGAGTTTCTTCAAGGGCACGTTTCTTAAATCGTGAAACGAAGGACATCAGCTAACACTTGCTGGTGTCTTTTTTTCTCCATCCCTTACATCAAATCTCCTCATAAGACGATTTGCTCAATCAAAACGTTTCAACGAGCGAAAGAATGTTTTATATAGATGCTTCTCTTACGACAAGAAATGACAGGAATTATTTCCTGGGAAAGAATGAGCGTCGACTAGGCATCGAATTTGTCGATTACGTGAATTTTCTGAATATAATCTTTACTTCCGACATTGCGCTTTGTATAATAGAGGTGCTAATTGAAAATGATTATCAATTTCATCTATGTGGAATCCTATAGACGGCTATTCTTATAAAGGAGCGATGAGTCACATGTCTAAGAAGAAAATCAAAACGTATCAGCAATTGATTGAAGAGAACAAGAAAGCCATCATGCGCGATCCTAAAATGATGGAAAGTATATACGAAACCATCGACAAAAAGCATCAGAAGCAGCTTGCAGCTGCTGGACGCGAATCATAAACATAAGGGGGAACAGTCAAAGCTGGCTGCTCCTCTCTTTTGTCTTTTCCAACAAAAAAAGCCGATAAAATCTATGCTTTGATTTTATCGGCTTTTGTTTTAATGTGATTTCGCTACACGGTCCTGCTTCATTCCTAAATAAATGAGCATATATGTGAGATAACCCATTGTCATTGTTAAACCACCGAAGAAGAACTGAGAAAAGACAGGCTCCTCAAATGTTGTGACAGCAGCAAGAATGATCCAGCTCGCATATAAATAAACCATGAACCATTTCATGTTTTTTTTCAGTGTATACAGAAAGAAAAGACCCGCTAACGAAAAGATTCCCAGCGCTAGTCTGAAATAAATAAGATGATCAAACTGGAAGGCAAAAGACACGAACGAAAACGATAGCAACAACAAAATAGGTAAAGCCGTAATGAAATTTTTCACGATAGTGCCACCTCCAAGACTCCCTCTTATTATAAGACAAAATCAGCCGGTTATCGTGAAATGCAGACTCGTTTTCACAAAGATGTCACGAATTTTTCTTGTTATTTGACACAATTTTTACACATTTACATCGCGCTTCCAAAAAAGAACCCAAGCCGTTCCAACAAAGAAAACAAAATGCGCCCCTACCATAAATAGAGAAAACAAAGGGCTCATGCCATGGAAGGGCGGCGGTCCTTGAAAGCTGTACTGAGTAAAGTCCGTATTAGCAAAAAGCAGGATTTTCCCCCACTGATTTTCTAAAAGAGACATAATAGGCACAAGTGATTTAGCCGCATATAAAACAAAAAACGAGGTCACAAGCGCAACGAGGCTGTTCCTAAACAAGCTGGAACACATAAAAGCGAAGCTTGCCATCATCAACACTTCCACCCACTGAGATCCGATCACAGCAAACGTATGCTGAAATAATCGTCCCGTACTTTCGTCAAATGCAGTACCAAAGAAAATAAAGCCAAATAGGAAAGCAACTGCATAATAAAAAACAAACAAATAGATGACCATCATCACAAGTGTGATGTATTTTGACAGGAAAATTTGCAGCCTTGTTTTGGGCCGTATCAATAAAAACTTGATCGTTCTTTTTTGAAATTCTGTTGAGATCAAGGTCGCGCCAACGACAACCGCGAGCACCTGTAAAATAAATACGACGTTTGTGGAATAAGCAAAATAGTTGGCGACAGTGTCTTGTCCACCAAAACTGGAAATGACTCGTTTCAATGCTAGAGCCATCGCCAATTGAAACACAACGATCAATCCAAGGGCAATGAACGTGATCTTTTTCCTCGTAATTTTCTTATGCTCATTCTTGATGAGTTGAAGCATCTGCCGTCCCGCCTTCCGTCCATTTCATAAATGCCTCTTCAATTGATGGCTTTTGAGGTGTCATTTCAAGTACATCAAACCCAGCCAGTACAAGCTGTTTGTTCAGCTCAGGCACTTGCTCTTTGTTCAATTGAAGTAAAACATGCGATCCATTTCGTTCATATGTATAGTCATGTGTCTCGAGCCACGTCACTGCCTTTTCCACTGGCTGAATATTCATGAGCATCTGTTCTTTTCCCTCTATGTCCCGAAGCATGGCACTGGCTTTGATCTGTCCTTTTTGAATGATGATCATGCGGTCACATAGCTCTTCTACCTCATGCAATAAATGTGTAGCAAATAAGACGGACGTTCCTTCTTCTCGTACTAACGATTGCAAGTGCTCCCTGAATTCCTTCATACCGGCAGGATCAAGTCCATTTGTCGGTTCGTCTAAAATGAGGAGGTTCGGCTGATGTAATATGGCTTGTGCAATCCCAAGCCTTTGTTTCATTCCCAGTGAATATGTCTTCACCTTCTGATGAATGGCGTGCTCAAGACGAACTCTTTTGACCACTTCCTGCATTCGTTCCTCTGTCACTCCATCGTGCATTGCCGCATACAGTTCAAGGTTTTCAAAGCCTGTTAAATAAGAATAAAATTCGGGGTTTTCTATGATTGCACCAACAGATGACATTGCGCGTAAGAAATCCTCATCCTGTGAATATCCATTGATCATGATTCGCCCGTTGTTTTTTTTCATCAAGCCAACGATCAAACGAATCAAAGTTGTTTTTCCAGAGCCATTTGGCCCTAGTAAGCCGACGATTTCCCCCTTCCCTATTTCGATCGATATATCTTGTAAAACCATTTTCCGGCCAATTCGTTTATCGACTTTCTCTACTTTTAGAACAGCAGACTCCAACGTGGTTCCTCCTTCTGATGTAAAACCTTTGGCGGCAAATAAGGCCGCTCATTCTGTTAAAAGTATATCACGCAAGACAAGGGACTCCATGAAAAAAAGGGCTGATCAAGCCAGCCCTTCTTTTACATTACATGGATAGATTCGGTGATGCTGCGTCTTTCTCGTGTTTTTTCTCCGTTTCTGTCACAATCACCGCACATGCGGCGTCACCTGTAATATTGACAACGGTTCTTGCCATATCTAATAAGCGGTCAATACCAAGGATAAGCGCAATGCCTTCAACCGGAAGCCCAACCGAATTTAATACCATTGCGAGCATGATCAATCCTACTCCCGGTACACCGGCTGTCCCGATACTGGCTAATACGGCGGTTAATACAACTGTGAGCATTTGCATGAGCGTTAACTCCACACCAAACACTTGTGCAATAAAGATGGTTGCAACCCCTTGCATAATGGCTGTCCCATCCATATTGATCGTAGCGCCTAAAGGCTGCACGAAACTAGAAATCGGCTCAGGTACTTTCAATTTCTTTTGAGCGGTTTCCATAGATACGGGGAGAACCGCACTACTGCTAGACGTACTAAAGGCTACGACCATCGCAGGCGAAAAGTCTTTAAAGAATGTAAATGGGTTTCGTTTTGCAAATAAAGCCAAAGTTGAGCCATATGTGAGAAAGAAATGCACCAATAGTGCTACTAATACGACTGTAAAATACAGCCCCATGGCTTTAATAGCCTCAAGACCTTGGCTCCCGATAGCCGTCACAATTAATCCAAATGTCCCGTATGGAGCAAATTTCATGACCACTCCTACAAGGTACATCATGAGTTCATTGCCTTGTTCTAATATTTTGAGTAATCCTTCTGTTTTTTTGCCTAGCACTGCAATTCCTAGTCCTAAGAATACACAGAAAACAATGATTTGCAGCATATTTCCTTCAACTAAAGATTGAACTGGATTTGATGGAATGATGTTTAATAAAGTGTCTGTCGTAGATGGTGCTTCTTGAGGTTCGTATTCAGCCCCTTTAGTATCAAATGAACCAAAGGAACCCGGCTTGATTAATAATGCTAATGACATCGCAATGATAATAGCGAAGGTTGTGGTCAGTAGAAAATATAAGATGCTTTTTGCTCCAATACGGCCCAGTTTTTTTGGATCTCCGAGGCCTGCCACACCAAGTGTAATGGAAAAGAAGACGATTGGCACAACCAGCATTTTGATTAGATTTAAGAAGATTTGACCAAGAGGTGTGAATAGATAAGGATCTAACGTTTTGAATACATTTGGAGCGAAAATGTTAAGCAGAAGTCCCGTGATTGCACCCACAATAAGGGCAATAATAATTTTTGTAGCTAGCTTCAATAAAATCTCCCCTTCCTCGTCAAAAAGACCCACGAGAGAGTTTTCACGTGGGTCTGCGTTCCTTACATATACCACCGTTTACTCTCTTCACGCCGATGAGGTTAGCTGACGGGTTAGGACGAAGAGATGTCCTTTTTTCTCAATAGAGAAAAATTCACCCCAAAAACATGGGTCCCCCATTCCTTTAGAAGGATTAAGCGTGTGGTTATTATGATATTTTCATACTATTTATACCTTATTTTTAGAAAATTGTAAACAGGTTCAAATGAACTTTTTAACTACTTTCCTCCTTGTTGGTGACCTCCAAAATATCTAGGATAAACACAAAGATTGGTATACCAATAATGAGACCCCATATCCCAATGTAGTGTTCAGAGAAGATCAGCACAACAAATGTGAAGAAAATAGGGAGTTCTGTTTTTGCTGACATAAGCTTTGGGTTTAAGAAATAGGCTTCAATCGCATGGATGATGACGATCACAAGCACGATATACAGGACATACATGCCGCCCCCAAGCGTATACGCAATGATGCTGAGTGGAATAAGTGAGATGACCACACCTGCCACTGGGATTAAGCCTAGCAAAAAGACCATGACTGCTAATCCAAATAATTGCGGGAATCCCATAATGCCTAGGGCAATGGTTGTTAAGACACAATTAACAGTTGCAATAATAAACTGTGCTTCGAGAACCTTTCCAAACGTTCTGGAGAATTTACGTCCAAAGAAGGCGATTTCATGGTAGAACACAGAGATTTTACTCGTTTTGAACTTGTTCATGAATTGAATGAGGCGTTCTTTTTCGAACAGGAAGAACATGCTTAATATTAAGGACATAATGACCTGGATACTGAACGTACTGAAATCTGTTAAGTATGTATAGAGGAAATTAAACCCTTTCTCAAAGTAAGCTGATATTTTAAAATCTCCGAATACGTTGGTGATGACATCAAAGAAGGGTAAATTTTGTGGATGATCTGCAATTTTCTTTCCTAAATGAAATAGTTGCTCCACCTGTTTGGCGATGATTGGCACAAACACGAATCCGCCAAACGTCAATCCACCAGCCAAAAGAATATACAAAATGGTAATAACCGATTTCTGCCCTATTTTCAGGAAGCGACTTAAAAAGCCTCTAATGACCTCTTCTAACCGATTCATCAAAAAGGTGAATATGAAGGTCAAGAGAATTAAATTCATCATTCCTCTTAATAGATATAAGGCTGTGGCTAATACTACAAATACAGAAAACCGCTTAACACCGGGTTTTTCGAACAATTTTAAAAATGCTGCCATTACGTTACACACCTGCCAGGACTAAAGTCTATTTTTCATTGGATCTGATATACATTATATCGGATCTTTCTGTAAATTATATAACAAAAGGTCAATGAGGTCTTACGATTCGACCTAAATTTATCAAGCTTTAATGTTTTTTCTTTTCAACACAAGAAAAAACCGAACCCCATGTAGAACATAAGGTTTCGGTTTTTGGTTGTTTTTATACTATACAGCTTGCTTTATATTACGCATTTCTCGAAGGGCTGTTTTGCTCTTCGCTTCGTCAAATTCACCTTCACTTTTCGCCACAACAATTGTCGCGATTCCATTTCCAATGAGGTTTGTGATGGCTCTTCCTTCGCTCATGAATCGATCGACTCCAAGCAGCAGTGCAAGCCCCTCTAGCGGGATGACCTGTAGTGCAGCGAGTGTAGAAGCCAGCACGATAAATCCGCTTCCTGTCACCCCAGCCGCTCCTTTTGATGTGAGCATCAGAACAAGGATAATGGTGATCTGCTGACCGATAGATAGGTCTACACCAAACACTTGCGCTAAGAAGACCACAGCCATCGATAAATAGATCGAGGTTCCGTCTAAGTTAAAGGAATACCCTGTTGGAATGACGAGTCCCACAACAGACTTAGAACACCCGTAGCGTTCCATTTTATCCATCATTCTTGGCAGCACGGATTCTGATGAGCTTGTGCCAAGAACAATTAAAATTTCATCCTTGATAAATCGCAGGTAACCAAGCAGACTGAAGCCATACATTTTACAAATGATGTTCAGCACAACGAAGATGAACAGGAACATCGTCAAATAAACGGAGAGCATCAGACTTGCGAGCGGTTTAATTGATGCCAAACCAAAGTGTCCGATCGTATAAGCCATTGCCCCAAATGCCCCGAGCGGCGCTGCACGCATGATATATCCAATGATTTTAAAGAAAACAAGTGACAGCTTATCAAGCCACTCAATGATTCCTTTCCCCTTCTCGCCAAGTGCAGCAAGCGCAACACCGAATAAAATAGAGAAGAATAAGACCTGTAAAATATCACCCTTAGCAAAGGCATCTACCATATTAGATGGTACGATGTGTGTGACAAATTCCATCCAGTCGATACCCTGTCCCCCATTTTGGGTATACTGCGAAACGTCCCCTTTTTCAAGCTTACTATAGTCCAGGCCTGCACCTGGCTTCATGATATTGACAACAAAAAGTCCGATGACCAAGGCAAGCGTCGTGACGACTTCAAAATAAATAAATGCTTTTCCCCCAACTTTTCCAACCTTTTTCATATCCCCCATTTTGGCAATACCAAGAACAATGGTTAAGAAAATAATTGGTGCAATGACCATTTTAACGGCATTGATAAAGGTGTCACCAAGCGGCTTCATTTCTTTTCCGACGTTTGGCCAAACCATCCCGACAATGATCCCGATAATGACAGCTGCAACCACCTGAAATGTCAGGTTCTTCAAAAGCCTCTTCATAAAAAATCAACTCCCTCACCCTTTGATGTAAACGCTTAACTGTTATCTGTAGCTAAATGATAGCGATTTCACCAAAGGCTGTGAAGCTTATGAACATATCGTACATTTTGGTCTTTTTGGTCTCTTAGTCAGAATGTACGATATATTTATTAACAGGCCGGCCAACCCCGCCATATTGCATATCTAATTTCAGCTCGCCTTCTTTCACTAAGAAGTCTAAATACCGGCGTGCCGTGACACGTGCAATGCCAAGTGCATTGGCAACTTCCTCCGCAGACTGCGGTCCTTCCTGTAAGCTCATATAGGCTTTAATTTCATTCATCGTATGCACATTCAGCCCCTTAGGAAGCCAAGCATCTTCCTGCTTAACAGCAGGCTTTCGTATGATATCATCCAGCATCTCCTGAGAAAATTCTGCTGCTGTACGAATTTTAGATTTAAACGCTTTATAGCTTTCAAGTGATTCTTTCATACGCTCGAACTTAAATGGCTTGATGATATAATCTCGCGCACCATTTTGAAGCATGGTGCCAATCGTCTCTTTGTCCTTTGCCGCAGAAATAACGATCACGTCCACCTGTATCTTTTGCTTTCTAATGTCTTGAAGCGTCTTTACGCCATCTTTTTTTGGCATATATACATCGAGGACAACAAGGTCTGGACGAATTTCTTTGATGAGCTGGATGCCCTGCTCCCCATTACCTGCGATTGCCGCCACTTGAAAGCCAGGAACACTCTTAATGAACTCCTTATTCACTTCTTGCACCATCGGATCATCTTCAATTAATAGCACCTTAATCTGAGTCATCTGTCTCTCTCCTCTATGATCATTGGGAATTCGATTGAGAAGGTGGTACCAATGCCGATGCTTGATGTGACTTCTACATTTCCCATCCCTTTGTCGATAATCGTTTTTACAATATACAGACCGTAGCCTGTTCCGCCTTCTTTGCCGTGTGTGAAACCTTTATCGAAAATATAAGGAATCATTTCCTCTTCAATCCCGGAGCCATTGTCTTCAATTAAAATCGCGAGGACATCCTCGGTTTGATCAATACTAATAGACATGCGTTTTGTGTCTCTTTCTACAGTATCATAAGAGGCAAAAGCATTCTCGATCAGGTTGCCAAGCAGCTTTGTCATATCATGCTGATCCAGCCGCTCAGGGAAATCACACAGACAGCTATGTTCGTCTACTTCGACCTTTATGCCTAGCTCCTTGCCCCTTCTGATTTTACTCATCAATAATCCCGCAACGGCATCATGCTGAATAACGCGGTGAAGAAAGTCCAGCACATGTTCTTGCTCTTCCGTCGTTTGAAAGGCTAGATCAAGTGCCTGATCGGGTTTACCAAGCTGAATCAGCCCAGCAATCGTATGAAGCTTGTTCATATGCTCATGATTTTGTACCCGCAGACCGTCAACAAAGTTCTTAACTCCGGTTAGCTCCTCTGCCAATTTTGCCGCTTCTGTCCGGTCCTGAAAAATGGCGACCGCTCCGATAATTTTCTTTTTCATGACAATCGGAATCCTGCTGCTCATAATCCGCTTTCCGCTCATATGAATTTCTTCATTATAGACGGGCTCAGCGCGATCAATAATCTCTGGAAGCCTTGTGTCAGACAGCACATCCCAAATATTCCTGCCTACGACATCCCCTGTCACGCTAAATATTTGCTTCGCCTTTTCATTAAAAATGGTGATCATGTGCTGATTATCAATGGCGATAACCCCTTCATTAATAGAGTGAAAGGTTGCGGTGCGCTCCTCTAGCATTCTGACAATCTCATGCGGCTCCAGCTTAAACATTTGCTGTTTAATATGACGAGCAAGCAAAAATGAACCTACAAGCCCAAAGCTGAGCGTCAGCAAAAGAATCATGAGGATATCCCGCTTCATTTCTCCTAATATATCTACCATACTTGGCAGTGTTCTCCCTACAAGGACGACCCCAGTTTGATTAAACTGGTCATCCTTCACTGGATAAAAGGCTCTGATAGCTGTCCCAAGCTCTCCCTCTGCTTCTGAGAAATAAATGTGCTCGGCAAAAGCAGGCTCTTCATCTGTCCCCTCCGAGCGCTGGCCAATCCTTGTTTTCACTGGATGCGTTAATCTCACATGATTCATATCCATGACGACAATGTAGTCAGCGTCTTGAATAATCCGAATCTCTTCGATGGCGTGCTGTAATCGATCACGTTCTTTTGTTTGATCGGCTAATGCCTGCTTTACCTCATTCATCTCAGCCACTGTTCTCGCTGTGTTCATGAGCCTTTTTCGAAGCTCTCGTTCCTCTGTTTGCTGGATTCCCCCAACAAGGACAATTCCTCCGATTAAAAGGGCAAAAATGACAACGAAATATGTGAGGATGGTGAGCTTCCATCTAATAGATAATTGTTGTAATTTCAATCGATTTCTCATCATTTTTTCACCTGTATCTTTACGAATTCTTCCTCGGTCAAGTATGCTTGACATAAGGGGGATCGGACGCATGAAGAATTTACTCGCCTATACACTATTGCTCTTGATCGGTTTTGTAACCGCTTTATACTTTGGTTTTTATCATATGATGCCAAAAGCAGCGACGACCTTTGACGATGAACAGACAGGGCTGAAGGAGCAGCTTGTGTTCAAATTTAGCCATGTCGTGGCAGATAATACACCAAAAGGGCTTGCCGCAAAGAAATTTGCTGAGCTTGTGCACGAAAAATCCGATGGCAAGATCACCATTCAAATTTTCTCCAACGGAAGCCTATATTCTGATATAGAAGAAATTAATGCACTCAAAGAGAATCAAGTTCAATTTATCGCACCATCTACCTCGAAGCTCGGCATGCTATCCCCTGAGTGGCTGGCACTTGACCTTCCCTTTGCTTTTTCTAATTATGATGCGGTTCAAGAAGGCTTGCACGGTGCAATTGGACAAAAATTGTTTGGCACCCTGCAAAAAGACAGGCTAAAAGGAATGGCGTATTGGACAAATGGCTTTAAGCAAATCACCTCTAATAAAGGTCCAATCAAACAGCCTAGTGATTTAAAAAACCAATCTCTCCGCATTATGCAAAGCGACATGATTGAAAAACAATTCAAACTTCTTGGCGCAAAGCCCTATCAGGAATCGTTTAATTCGACGTTCCAGCTACTAGAAACAAAAAAAGTAGATGGTGAAGAAAATACCATTTCAAATATTTATTCAAAAAAATTCTATCATATACAAGACTATATGACGATCAGTAATCACGGGTATTTGGGCTATGTGGTCTTAACAGATCAATCCTTCTTTGATCGCCAGACACCTGAAACGAAACGAATTTTACTTGAAGCGATGGAAGAAACAACAGCTTGGAATGAAAAACATGCGGAACAGATGAACAAGGATCAACTGGAGGACATTAAACGGGAATCACCAATTGCCATTCATGAATTGACACCAGCAGAAAGACAAAATTGGGTGAAAGCCCTCGATCCTTTGTATGAGGAAGCCGAAAAAACCATTGGTTCTACCCTAATTAAACAGATTCGTGAGCTGCGTGCGCGTTATGAACATTCTCCGATCCATGCTTTTCAAGAAGAGGAAAAAACCAAATAAAAAATCCCTTTGAGTAAGGGGATTTCAGATTGTTGACAAAGGGCTAAAATGATCTTGATTTTAGCCCTTTGTCTTCTTTTCAGCGTGATAGAAAACCTTTGCAGCCCTAGGAAGGAGCGAATTTGACATTCGTGAGCACCAGCGTGCAGGACTGACAATGAATGCGAGGGTTTGTCTACACGCCGCGTTATGCACCAGATTCACTCTGTTCTTGCTGCGTGAGCTCTTCTAATCTTGAAGCAATTCTTCGCTTTCGGTATTGCATCATGCCTGTTTCAGCAATACTTTTTAGTTGTGAGCGGTTGGAAACTGCGCCAAATAAAATCCCTGCTACAGGAACAAGCTGAAACAGCTTCTTCCAGCCAAATGAATCTCGGTAATTATAGACTACCTCACGCCACCCTTGGATTTGCGAGAACATGTTTTCATGTTTCCCTTCGGAAGCATGATAGCTTCTGAGCTCTTTTAATATCGATTTCTTCCCAACCACATCAGCAGAGGTCAGCTGTAAGCATTTTATGATGAAGACCCGTTCTTCCTTGTTTTTAGGATCATAGCCATATGTGACGGCAATATCCTGTAATGTTTTAAGGGAGAGACCAAGTACCGCAGGAATATCTGCAGCCAGTGTAAACATACCACCGACACCCGTTGTCGCCCCTTGTACCGTGGCGAGATTTGTCCTATTTTTCCCCATATGTTCACTAATGGCATCCATGATTTCAATTGGTGCTTTTTCAATATCTTCTATACGCTGAATGGAATCATCGGCACATTTCTTTTGAAATTGATGGATGATGCCTTTTTCTGATGTCAAATAGGCACCTCCTGATTGAATGTAATGCCCCATTTCATCTAGCAGCACACCAATTTTTTTCTGGATAAAGGCAGGCGTCAGCTTGTCCAGCATTTGAAATGGCAGGCGGCTGAGTTTCTCCCAAAACCATACCTTTTGCTGATCTTTCTCCCACTGTCCAATCTGCTTTAATTGTGCTTTTAGCCACTCTCTTTCCTCCATGCCTTTTTCCTCCTTAGATGCTGCTGAAGTATTTGGTTGTTATTATACACAATCCTTTTCCATCATACGTATAGAACATTGAATCGGTTTCGAAAGGTTTGAAACTTTTTCAAAACGGTTATTGCTTAATACACAAACAAAAAGAGGAGTGATCAACATGTTAGGATTTCTGATTTCATTAGTTGTGGCGATTGTCATCGGCCTTATTGGCAGTGCACTCGCTGGAGGTAGTGTACCAGGAGGATGGATCGGTTCAATGATTGCAGGACTTGCAGGTGCTTGGATTGGTCATGGATTACTTGGAACGTGGGGTCCTAGTTTGGCAGGCTTTGCGATCATTCCAGCCATCTTAGGTGCAGCGATCTTTGTCATCATCTTAAGCCTGATCTTCCGTAGTGTGGGATCAAGGGTATCTTAAAAAAACAAATAACAGAGGAAACAGTAGGGACACCGTCTAAAAGGCGGTGTTTTTTATGTGTTGGATTGACAAGGTATCTATTTTTTTCACTTACATATGATAAACAAACCTATTAGTTCAGATAGTTGACTTTTCATAAAGATGGGCATATGATGATTAAAAATTGCATCAAGGAAACTTTTTGTGCCCAAGCAAAACTTTGTAGAATCTAGGTGATGACATATGACAAACAAATACATCAAGGCACAGGCACACATGTCAGAGGCAGCTGAGCGTGCACTTGAAGGAAAAGTCAAAGGGTTTAGAAGACTCCTTCCTTTCCTCGGTCCTGCTTTTATCGCAGCCATTGCGTATATTGATCCAGGAAATTTCGCCACCAACATTGCGGCTGGCTCCAAATATGGATATCTTCTTTTATGGGTCATTCTCATATCAAATCTCATGGCTTTGCTCATTCAGTCCTTATCCGCAAAGCTTGGAATCGCGACAGGTAAAAACTTACCTGAAATCGCACGTGAAGAATTTCCAAAGCCCGTTTCGATCGGTTTATGGATTCAAGGAGAACTCGTCATTATTGCCACGGATTTAGCTGAGTTTATTGGGGCGGCACTTGGTTTATACTTACTCTTTCGAATCCCGCTGCTTGAAGCATCCATAATTGCAGCCATCGGATCATTTGCGATTTTAGAATTGCAAAGACGAGGATATCGTGCATTAGAAGCCGGCATCACCGGCATGCTGTTCGTTGTCGTGATCGCTTTCGCTGTACAAACCTTTGTCGCCAAACCAGATATCGCAAATGTCGCTGGCGGGCTGTTCATTCCAAAATTTGATGGCGCAGACAGCGTGCTGCTTGCAGCTGGCATATTAGGTGCCACTGTGATGCCTCACGCAATCTACTTACATTCAGCTTTAACCCAAAAAAGAGTTGTCGGCAGAACGGAAAAGGAGAAAAAGCAGATTTTCCGCTTTGAGTTTTTAGATATCCTCATTGCAATGATCGTCGCTGGGGCCATCAATGCCAGCATGTTGATTGTGGCTGCCGCTTTATTTTATAAAAATGGTCTCTTTGTTGAAGATTTGGATGTTGCGTTTCAGCATTTTGGTACACTCGCAGGGCCTGTATCAGCCATCTTATTTGGTGTAGGTCTGCTTGTAGCCGGACTCTCCAGCTCTTCTGTCGGTACATTGTCAGGCGATATCATTATGCAGGGCTTTATTCAATACCGGATTCCGCTATATGTTCGCCGGCTGATTACCATCATTCCTCCGATTGCGATTATTGCATCTGGAGTGAATCCGACCTCCGCGCTTGTGATGAGTCAGGTCGTTTTATCGTTTGGGATTGCCTTTGCTCTAATTCCACTCATTTTATTTACAAGTAAAAAACGAATTATGGGAGGATTAACGAATGCCCGCTGGGTGACAGGAATATCTTGGGTGATAGCAGCTCTTGTTGTAGCACTTAATCTCTTCTTAATTGTAGATACGTTTATGTAAAAGACAGTGTTGAGCTGTCTTTTTCTTTCCATTTGGTTATGGTAGAATTCCCCTGAGAGGATGTGGGTTCATGTTTGTTTATCAGGATCAAGAGATATCTATGCGGCTGCTTGAGCCAAGAGACGCAAGAAGTCTGTATTTGCTCATCCAGCGGTCGAGAGAGCATTTACGTGAATGGATGCTTTGGGTGGATTCCACACAGACAGAAGAAGACAGTATGGCGTTTATCCAAGGTGCGATGCAGCAAGCGATGCAGAACAACGGTTTTCAAGCGGGCATCTGGTCACATGGAGAACTTGTCGGCATCATTGGTACCCATCAAATTCATTGGATCAATAGAACCGTTTCAATCGGCTATTGGCTCGGAGAAGGCTATCAAGGAAAAGGCATCATGACAAAAGCATGCCAAGCTGTCATTCGCTATTTATTTGAAGAGTGCGGGCTGCACCGTATTGAGATTAGGGCTGCTGTCGATAACCAGAAAAGCAGACGCATCCCAGAGCGATTATCCTTTTCGCTTGAGGGAATTTTACGGCAATGTGAATGGCTGGGCAATCGCTTTACCGACCATTGTGTGTACGCCCTTTTACAGCCTGAATATATGAAACAAAAAACGCATTCGATGAATCAACCCACTTAATTGTGTCGATTGCATGAATTATTTTACAAAGTGAAGCTTTGTAGTATCCGTTGTGATCGGCATCTGATAAAATAGAAGGAAAAATCGAGGTATGATGTATGTCTCTTATTATTTTATTTTACTTATGGATTGTCCCTTTAGTATTTGGTATTTTCTTCTCATTCCTAACAAAGAAAGCCACCTACAAACGCCGCTTTGTCCCATCCTATAGCATGATAGGACTCAGCATCGTTTTTCTCATTCTGGCACTCGTCTTTTCAGCCAGCCATTTTCTATTTATTTGCGGTATGTTCCTATTTGCCACCACACTAGTTGGCACAGGCATCCCCTTATTCTTAGCCTTTGGAAAAACACCATCCTAAACAAAAACCACCTTTTCGCGATGGAAAGGTGGTTTCTTTTTTATTGAGGCGGCATTCGGTAAGTCATTGTGGCATTTGGATGTTCTTCAATCGTCTTCATCATGTCTTGAAGGATCTCGGCTGCACGATCATTTGAGTCATACTTGCCGAGCATCTTTGCCCAAGAAGTACTTCCTAAGATCATCCCTTCAATTTTTTTGCCGCTTACTGAGACTTCTTGTACATGAATTAGAGTTTGCTGGTTTTGTGTGAGGATCCATAGCATGGTTTTTCTCCTTTTTTGTGGTGGTTGGATTTGATTAATATATGATTTCCAATTATGTGTGGAGTGATTTTGTTTGCTTTTTATTAGAAATTTCACCAGTATTTTCATTTTTAAATTTCTCGGACATGATACTTATTTTAAGGTCACTCAATGTTTTTTCCTCCATTGCTTTCAAAAAAACAAATTCACTTTATTCTTTTATCATATCAATCTTTACATGCTTTGAAAGCGAACGATGGACAATTAGTCCATCGTTCGCTCTCTAGTTATTTAAAAATTAATTTCTTTTCTGTCTCTAAAAACTCTTCTACAAGTTCTTTAATTGTATTTTTTGAATCATGAGGGTAATAAAATGCGTCTGAAACTTTTCTAAAGAAGTCATACATATTTTCCGGTGTATTAAAGATTGAAAAAATATTTTCAATTTCTTCAAAGATTTCTTCATCACTTGAGTTAATATACGTCTCTTTCATAGTGCTATATAGCCACTTATGATATTCTCTTTTCATGTCTTCCGAAGAACTGTCAGAGGTTATGCTTTCAAGTATATTATCTACTTTAACTTCTTCTTGTTCCCAAGCTAATTCAAGGATTAATTCATTATTAGCATTAGGGTTACTTTCTAAGTATTTAACAGCATAGTTTGTTACTTCTAAAGCAGAAATTAAATTAAACTGTCTACCAACAAGCAGCGTAGACCAGTTACAATCAAAACCATTTTTCGTGATTATTTCTATTTTATACAATTTCTATTTCCCCCATTGATTTATTTTTCCTGTCACTTTGCCCCCAGGTATAAAAGTTCTATGGGTCACTGTATTCGTTGTTGGATCTACCACCCATTCAAACACGCCATTCCTTATTTCTTTCGACTGTAACATTTCAGGGGCATTGTTCTTTACTTTTACATATTTCGTTTCGTACTTAACCACTGAGCCCTCTATTTGATACAACGAATCCATATGGCCTTTTCTATTTGGTAAATCAAATCTCTTAGAATGAACTGCGTAGTTGTCAATTATATCATTAAAGCTATGATAAAAATCATCTTTCAATGCACTACCTACTCGTGGATTTTCTAAAACTGGATGCTTAAGTTCCCTCGTATTCTTAATTCCCATCTTCCCATGAAACCCTTTCGCCCCAAACGGCAAAAGCATTCCAAGCGCTGCGTTCATACTCGCTTCCTGCTGTTCTTTTGAGACCTTATTACCAAACATATCACGGCCCGTAATCGCTTCGCTGAAGCCGTTGGTGGCGGTGAGGCCATATAAGCCTTTTTGAGATGTTTTTAAGGCGTCAAAGGATTTTTGCGATGTCTTGTAGATGTCGACTGCTCGTACTGCGGCTGAGGTGGCTTGGGTCGTTTTATAGACGGCTTTTCCGCCTTTGAAAATGCGCCCTGCCCAGCCGACGATAGGGATATATCCCGCTGCTGCCATGCCGCCTGCGGCGATGCGCTGTCCTGCGGTAAGTTCTTCGCCTGTGATCGGGTCAACGCCCGTTGCGGCGCGTTTTGCATCGTTCACGCCAGTTAGTTCATTCACAATATTCCCGCCATAATCAAGTGCTTTTTCATACCAAGGACGGTTAGCGAGTGCTTCTTGTTCCTTTGCGATTTCGCGGGCTTTCTGCTGTTCTTTTTTAATATTGAGATATTCGGCAGTTTGCTTCTCAATATCGCTTTTTGCCTTGTAGATTTCGCTATTATGATACGCTTTCTTGTCAAAATTCATAGGTGAAATGGCTTTTCCGTCATTTGTCGCATTCATCATTTCTGCGTACAATGCCATTGTAGCTTGCTGCTCCGTTTCTGACAAAGCATATTCATCTTTTATATTTTGATCAAGCTCTCTTAGGTCTTTCACTGTCTTTTTTCGCTCGTCTTCCGCATCTGCAATCTTTTCATCAAAGGTTTGGCTATCAAATACTTCTAGAGAAATGAGGTCGTCGATGTCTTGAAAAATCGTTTTAAGTGCCTTTTTTTGATCCTTTACAATGCTTTTGGCATTTTTGATGCCCATATGTACAGCGTTGTCTAAAAAGTGTTCTTCTACAAAGGTATCGCCGCCAAAGTTTGTATCATCTAGTGTCCCAGAAACACCTTCATGAAAGGCTTTTTGCTTATCGATGAAGCTGATGAACATATCTACATTTCCGGCGAGCTCTTTGTAGAAACTTTTAATGTTATCGGCACCTTTCCCAGTGAAGTCATCACCGAGATTAGAAACACCTTGTAGTGCTTTTTTTAAATCTACCATTTGTTCGCGGAGTTCCTGGTAGTGTTTTGCTCTTGCGTCCATAGCACTTGTTAGTGCTTTTGCATCAAGTATCTTGCCCAGAAGAAGTCACTCCCTCCATTATTGATCATAAAGTCTATATTACCTTTCTCATCGAATTGGAAAAATAGGCTTTAAGTTACAAAAATAATTTTCGGATATTTTAATAGAGATGAAGGCAAGTGACAATTGAAATGATTTTCCTAATCATCACAAAAAAAGTCAGCCTTCTTTTCAGAAGACCGACTACCTTTTGTTTAGAAAAAGCGTTTGAGGCTTTTCTTGAGTGGAGGGATATCCAGCTCACCTTTTTCAAAGAATTTTTTCAATAAATATTTACTGAAGCCTGCTGCTTGGGTGTAAGTAATTTTCCCAGGTAACGGAGGTTCATTGTCTACAGCGACATCAATAATGACTGGCTTATCGGATTGAAGGGCTGTATCAAAGGCTGGGGCTAATTCTTCATGTGATGACACGAAGATTCCTTTGCCGCCACATGCCTCTGCAAACTTAGCAAAATCAATATCCTCAAGCTCTATACCATAATTCATGTTTCCTTTTACCTGTTGCTCATATTCAATCATTCCTAAATTGTTGTTGTTTAAAATCACGACAACGATCGGCAGCTTATATTTTACAGCTGTCACAAAGTCTTGCATGACCATTGTGAAGCCTCCATCACCACATACGGCAATGGCTTGTCGGTTCGGTTCATTCAATTTCGCTGAAATCGCACCAGGTAAACCACACCCCATTGTGGCAAGCCAGCTGGAGATAATGAAATCCTGCTGTTTCATTTCAAAATGACGTGCCATCCATACCGTCACATTACCAACATCAACTGAAAGAATAGCGTTGTCCTCAACTGCTTCTTCTAGTCTAGCAATGACTTGCTGTGGCTTAATCGGTGAAGTAGCAACAGATTTTTCTTTATCCATTTCTTCTCGCCACTTCATCATATGCTCTGTACAAGCTTCAAGAAAGCCACGCTGCTCTTTATATTCAATGTAGGAAGTCAGTTCATGCAAACCACTTTTGCTGTCGCTCACGATTCCCACATCTACTGGATATCTTTTACCGATTTGATCTGGTTTAATATCCAGTTGAATGGCTGGCGTGTCCTCTGGTAAGTAGTCTCTATATGGAAAGGAGGTACCAAGCATAATTAAGAGATCACATTCTTCCATCGCTTCATATGCCGGCTTCGTTCCAATTTGACCTAGATTACCTAGAAAGTATGGATGTCTGTCTGGCACAACCCCTTTTGCAGGGAGTGTGATGACGATAGGAGCCGCTGCCTTTTCTGCAAATGAAAGAAGCTCTTCTTTTGCATGTCTTAATCCTTTACCTGCTAAGATGACCGGCTTCTTCGCATTATTAATTAGCTGAGCTGCTTTTAGCAGTTGATCTTTCTTCGGCCGTACTTCTCCCTCCACATAAAGAGGTGATGTATAAACGGGTTTACGCTTTATTTTTTGAGAAAATAAGTCATCCGATACGGTGAGAACTGCCACACCTTTATGGGTATAAGCTGCTTTGATGGCTTGATTCAATAAGTCAGGCAGCGCCTCTGCTGTCTGTACCTGCTGATTAAAGACAGCGACATCGTCAAACATCCGCTCCAATTTGATTTCTTGGAATGCATCTCTGCCTACTTCGGCTGAAGCAACCTGCCCTGCAATTGCTAAAACTGGTGCACCATCTGCTTTTGCATCATACAGTCCATTTAATAAGTGGACAGCACCCGGTCCAGCGATAGATAAGCAGACACCGAGTTTACCTGTTAGTTTCGCATCAGCTGCCGCTGAAAGTGCTGCCACTTCTTCATGTCTCGTTTGGATAAATTTTATTTGGCTTGATTCATGCCTAAGTTCTTCAATCAATTCGTTTATGCTGTCGCCGGGCATTCCATAAATATGTTTCACGCCCCACTCTTCCAGTAGCGCTGTTACTTCTTTTCCTGCGGTTCTTTGCGGCATGTGAGAAAACTCCTTTTTTCTTACTCCATACCACCGCATCCTTTTGATCAAACGTTTCAACTTGCTCCTGCTACTTTTTAAAATGATAAGGCAGGGTTGCCACCACAATATCCCGCTTCCATAATAGGCGGAATCTTAATAAAAAGGCAGATTGATTATGCAAAATGGTGTGCCATCTTTTTTTCGGGATAAATTGAGGTACAAGCACCATCACTTTATATTGATGCGCATTTGCTTTTGCCTCAACGGTTTCAAGAAATTTATCAAGCGGGTGTATGAGGCTTCGATAGGACGAATGAAGCAACACAAGTCGTACACCGCTATTAAGTTTTTCCCAATCCTCTTCAATTTTCTTATCCTTCTCTTTATCAAAGGATACATGAACCGCTATGACTTGATCTGACAAAGACTTTGCATATTGAATAGATTGTTCGACAACACGCGTCACACCCGCTATAGGTACGATGACCACATTTCCTTTAATCTCAACAGGCTCTGTTTCATTCAATAAACGCAATTGTTCCCCAACAGACAGGTAATGCTTTTTAATGGAATGGAAGATAAATAGTACGATAGGCAGGAAAACAAATACTGGCCATATGAGATGGAACTTGGTCAAAATGAGAATCATGAAAACTGTAAAGGAAATCAGTGCTCCGACGATATTGATTGGCATTTTCGTTTTCCAGCCCTGCGGTTTTTCACGAATCCACTTCACACACATGCCGGTCTGCGACAGGGTAAATGGAATAAACACACCGACAGCATATAGCGGGATAAGATGTTCTGTTTTTCCATCAAACAACCAGATGAGCAGCATAGAGGCTACGCCTAGAAAGATAATGCCGTTAGAGTAACCAAGCCGGTCTCCTCTTACAGTAAACATACGCGGCATATACTTATCCTTTGCTAAATTCACAGCCAATAACGGAAAGGCTGAAAAGCCGGTATTTGCCGCTAATATTAGGATTAGCGCTGTGACTGCCTGAATGACGTAATAGAAAAACGTACGTCCAAAAGTGTCTGATGCAATTTGTGATACAACCGTTTCTTCTGGCTTTGGCGAGATGCCGAAACCAAACGCAAGCAATGTGACTCCCACAAATAAAACAGCTAGTAATCCCCCCATCATCAATAATGTTCTTGCTGCATTTTGAGCAGCCGGTTTTTTAAAGGATGGAATGGTATTTGAAATGGCTTCTACTCCAGTCAGAGCAGAACAGCCAGATGAAAAAGCTTTTAATAAAAGAAATAATGTAATGCCTTGTACGTGCGTGCCTACTGCTGTATGCTCAGGTGCTGGCGGTACGCCTCCTGTTAATAATTTAAAGCCGCCTACTCCAATTAAGATAAGGAGTGAAAATACAAACAAGTATACAGGATAAGCCAGAATAGATGCCGATTCTGTCAATCCACGAAGATTGAGCACCATAATCACGATGACCAATACAATTGAGATCAAGACATGATATGGATATAGTGCTGGAAAAGCTGATGTGATGGCATCAGTACCAGCTGATATGCTCACCGCTACAGTCAAAATATAGTCTACAAGCAATGATCCACCAGCGATCAATCCTGGTTTTTCACCTAGGTTTCTGCTAGAGACGACATATGCCCCGCCGCCTTCTGGATAAGCATAAATGATTTGGCGGTAAGATAGAATTAACGCCATTAAAAGAATTAATACACAACCTGCAATCGGGAGTGAGTACCAAAATGCTGCTGCACTAACGACAGAAAGAACAATTAAGATTTGTTCTGTACCATATGCAACTGATGACAATGCGTCTGATGACAATAATGCCAACGCTTTGATTTTTGATAGTTTTTGTTCTCCTGCTGCCTGTGATTTTAATGGTTTACCAATTAAAATACGCTTCATCAAACTGTACATGTGATGCCCGCTCCTTTAGTGTCAAACGATTTAAGTTGCAAAAGATGGATCGCCAAAAAGACACAGAGGCAATAGAATGCCCCTGTGCCTATTGTTTAGATCACAGGTTGGTCTTTGCTCTCTTTAACGCTTACGAGGTTAGCTGACGGATTCGGGCGCATGAGACTTTGCCCTACCTAAAAAGGATTCACCCCACGTGGTGCTTCACACCACAATTGGTTCCCCCGCTCATCGAAATGATTCAGCGATTGGTCTTTTATAAAAGAGATCATACTCCCGTTTGACACCAAAGTAAAGAGATTTTTTCGAGGTCTTTTGACCGTTTATTAATCAGTCTTTTTGCGGTTTTTTCGTACGAAATAAACAATCATCACAACGACAAAAATGATCAGTACAGCGATACATGCAAAATAAATCCAAGACTCACCGCCGCCTTGCTTTTCACCTTTTTTCATATCATTTTTTGTATTGCTGACTGTTTGGTTGTTAGAGAACATATCTTTGTTCTTGCTTTCTATTGCAACTGTAGCGGTCTCCGTATTTGTTTGAAGGAATCGAATCACTTCATTTGATATATCAGCGTCAGCTGCCGTCATTCCTGAAAAAACGGTCATCGTTTTTTCTTTATTCCATACAGATGGCTGCGTCCATACAATACGAGCTGTTGTTTCGTTGATCATGCCAAATGAGGATACATCATATTGACCCTTTTTCGCCGGAACGATGAGATCGTCTGCTTTTTCTTTTAAAAGAGAGAATGTCTGGATGCCACCGAAGAAAATCAGGGAGTTCTTTTTCAATTGTTCCTCTGTCACATTCGATGCTTTGACCAAATGATAGTGAGCAGCTTCCGGTTGACTAAATGATTCGGTCAGCAATGCCATTTGATTGATTGATGCTTGAGTGATTTGATCTGGCATAATGATCAATGTGTTTCCTTGCTGCGTTTCCGAAGTGTAAGGGAGCGGCCATGCAGCTAAGTCGGGTGTATCAGTAGTTGTTCCTTCTGGTATTTGAAGAGAGCTGTTCTTATCAATGTAAATCCAGCCTTCTTCGTCCGTATGTCTACAAGATTCCATATTTTTAAAACCTGATGTGACAAACTGTAAGTCCACATATTCATTCTTTTGAAGTACTTGTGAATCTACTGGAATCGACACATGATAGAATCCATTCTCATCTTTGTTTCCTAGTTTTGTTAACGGTACGTCGTGCGGTTCGTTATTGATCATCACTGTTAGACGTTCCGCTTTGTTCGCTGGATCTGATTTTTTAAATGATAGATTTAGTTTTGCACCTGATTTTTGTTGAGCCATTAATGCTTTCGGATAATAGTAATGATCAGATGCTGTCTTTGTGGTTCCAACTCTGACATCATCTGCGCCAAAATCTATTAAACGAATATGATGAGATGGCTTAGAAGCACTAGCTGTCACCTTTTGCAGCAGCAAGTCGGTTCCAGTGAGCTGACCTGTCAGTTCTGGCTGAGTCAAAACATTGATTTTTTCAGCAATTGTCTTTGGCTGCTTAGCAGTGACAAATAAAATGGGCTGTTCTTTTTTCTTTGCTGTCAGGGTTCTCACCGCTAACGTCAGTTGATCGCCTTCTGTTTTAATTCCAGCCGCTTGCTCGATTGATTTCATTCGTCCATTCCAGCTTCCTTTTGCTCCCACAGCAATGGTTGGATGCGCAATTTGCTCGACGTCCTTTTCTTGAACGAGTTTGAGGTCTGCTAGGCGGTCTTTGTTTTTCAACGTACGATATACTTTCATGGCTGCTTCTAATTCAGCCGCTTCTGGTCTATTTGGAATCACAATATCTGTTTGTTCTTCCTGATCACCTGATGGAATAAATGGTGAAGGGAAGCTGTCTAACGTCACGTCTTTCGTTTGAACTCCTTTGAACGCCAGCTCACTTTCAGGATATACTTTCAGCCAATTGGCAGGCGTCTCTTGATTGATACACACACCTTCTTTTAACACACCATAAAATGCGAGTTGAATTTGATGAGATCCTTTTTTCAATTGCGCTTTATTCAATTTGATTTGTATCGATTTTTTTGCGTTTTTTCCTGATACAGGGATCGTTTTTTCAATCTCTCCATCAATCATCACTGTGAAAGACGATGGCGATATGAGTAATGGTGAAGCCTCTATATTTAATGTAAGAGTGCTAGACTCTACTTTTTCTTTCTCCATTTGATAGGAAAATTCAGTGCGGTCTTTTTGACCATACAAGGTTACCACATCTTCTGATAGATGCTGCGTGTCTGTTTGATTCCCTTTTGATGAGTGAACCCAATCGTCTTTCACTTGTACTCGATTGGATTGCGCCATTGCTTGACTTGCCATGAAAAAAGGCTGAATGGCAAGGGATAGCACTAATATAAAAAACATCCATTTGACCGATTTCAATTTGTCACCCGCTTTTCTTTTGTTGTTGATCGTAACGCTCTGTTTTGTACCATTTCACTTCTTGTTTCAATAATCGGCTCTTCACCTCTACACATAAGGAGTACACGACAAGCGCAATCCATACTTGAGAATAAGTGAAGTACATGAGAACCACAATGAGAATATTTTGTTTAGTGAGCTCTGTTTTCTCAATACTTAATGTAATCATCACTTCTGTTAGAAAGAGGAAGAAGGCTAATCCCCAAAGGATCAGTGCGACAGCCCCTACAGATAAGTGAAGGTCAACAAATAGGTTTACAATAAAGATGCCATTTGAGAGCAGAACACCGAAGAAAAATAAGAAATACGTAAAGAAGAAATAAAACAAATCAAAAATCATTCGTTTTCGTTTCAGCTTCATAAACTGTCTTAAAAATTTAAGAACAACATATTGATTCCCTCTAGCCCAGCGCGTTCTTTGTCGCCACCAGACCTTCCATGTCTCAGGCTCTTGCTCCCATGTGATCGCAGCTGGGAAAAATCGAATCACATAGCCAAGGTTATACACACGGATCGTTAATTCGGTGTCCTCGGCCAAAGCTTGGACATCCCAGCCGCCGAGCTCTTCTAAAATGTGCCGGCGGATGGCGAAGTTGGTACCTGGTATTGTAGCAATCCCAAACCATTTCCATCTCCCGCCCTGCGCCATCCATTGAAAACAGATGGTCTCAATATTAATAAATTTGGTCAGCAAATTTTTGGCTGCATTGATCACCCTGAATTTCCCGACAACAGCGCCTGCTTTTGCGTCATTTAATAATCCAAGAACCAAATGATAGACAGCCTTTGGTTCAGGCATGTTATCTGCATCGTATACGCAAATCACTTCTCCTGTTGAAGCCTTCAAGCCTTCATTCAGTGCAGTGGATTTCCCTTTCCCTGAAAATGGCGGCTTCGTTTCAATCATATGAACATGATCATATTGCTCACTAAATGATTGCACAATCTCTCCTGTGCGATCAGAGGAATTGTCATTAATCACAATGATTTCAAGGAGGTGTTTAGGATAAGATAACTGAACCATCGCTTTTAATGTCTGCCGAATGACGACCTCTTCATTATGAGCAGGAATCAGAATACTGACGGTTGGCAGATCCTTCCCTTGTTTCGTCCATTTAGGCAGCACTTTTTCATAGGTCAGGTAATGCTGAAAGCCGCCCTGCATAAGAAACATGTGGTATAGGAGCATGATCCAAATAAGCATTAATGAAAGATAAAATAAGACATCAGCCACCTAATTTTCTCTCCTTAAAAATTCGTTTTTTCATTGTCAGTCTTAAATACAATGTGTATAAAGCAAATGCCGCAATAAACAGCATGACCACGACCGTGAGAATTCTCAGCACATTTTCCATACCACTTCGTTTGACAGTTTTTGTTTCGTCGATGCTGGATTGCTCTACTTGAATATGTCCATTCCCGGATGTTTGAATTTTGACATGTGCAGTTTGGACCGTCTGTTTTGTTTTCTTTATATCCAGCCAATCGCTAGAAGGGATTGCCTCCATCTGTGTGATTACATCCTGTAACCCTGCTATCCCCAACTCCACGTCATAGGACAGCCCCATTGCGGCTGATTGCAGATGCTGCACGGATTGAATCGTCTGTTCTGTTAAAACATTTGAACTTTTTTGGTCAGATGCTTGCTCAAATTGCCGCTGAGGATATAAGGTCATGCCGTGTAACATGGCAGGAGACGTCACGAGCGGCGATGCACCGACTGATTTCCAAGTGCGGTCTGACAGCTGCACCTGTCCAAATAGACTGGACACATGCTTTGAAATCACTTCATACCCTTGTTGAGATATCGCATCATGCGGCACCTCGAACCCAAGAGGATATAAGCCTTGACTAGCAAGAAGCTCAATGCCCTTTGTCAGTTTTTCTTCTGTATAGGCGATTTCTTGCTGCTGATACGATTTGGTATACGTATAAAAGTCTTTTTCATTTGGGAATTGGCTTTTACTTTGTTTCTTCTCAGCATTTTTGGGTTCATTTGTCGTGATGGGCTGATCATATTTTGCATCCCAGAACTCAAATCCCTGACCAGATTCCTCCGTTCGATACGTACGGCTAAAGCCATGAAGAATAATACTCGCTCCATTTTCTTGCAATTGTTTTAAAACACTCACAAGTTTCGGGCGGTCACTCAGTGTGACTTCATCACCTGTTGCCCGATTTATCCAAGCAGGGGTCACTGCAATCTGATAAGGAATATGCTGTGCGGATACGTATTGTCCAAGTTCAAGCAGCTTTTTCTCGTCACTTGCTGGACTGATGTTCCCGAGCATTAAGTATTTTGTCGTCATTTGCACAGAAGATGGCATGTATTTTTCTAGCACTTCTGCAAGAAGCTTGTTGTGCTGCACAACATCTAAGATACCGATATATGCCGCACCTTCTTTTGTTTGAGTCACAAATGGTTGATCAGATTGACGTTTCTTCACTAGAAATTCATTTTTCAAGTCTGCCCCTCGAACCGTTAACACATTGATACTTCTCTCTAACTGACGATATGTCTGATCATGTGTATGTTTCACTTGACTGATATGATCTTGTTTGTGAAAAGTAAGCTTGGAAAATGGGCGAAGCTGTTCCGCATTGTATCCAATGGCGATGAATTGCTGTGATTCGTTCATCGCACGAATCGTTTGTTTTGACAAGGTTCTCTTTATTTCACCAAGATAAATGATTTGCTGAAATTCATTAACCCTCTTTTCAGCCAAATATTCATCAGATACAATCGTCGTCTGTTTTGAAAAATGACCGGCGAGTAGATCCAGCATATGAACGGCCGGAGTCACTTCCCCCGATGGTGTAGAATAAACGATCAGTGTATTTGGCTGCGTGACAAGCGCATCGGCTGAAGCAATGTGTTTAAACGAAAGAATCGAAAAAAGCGTGATCATCAAACAACATTTCATCAAAGAATTAAAGCTCATTCATCATCATCTCTTTTTCTAGTTCTTCTAAAAACTGCTCCGGCGAACGATAATCCGAGCTGCTTGTTAAATGACAGACATGAAATGTCAAGATCACTTCACGACCATTTAATAGGACATGCGTTTGCAGTTTAACCTTTAGCTTTTCAAGAACAACTGACACATTTTCTTCTGGTGTATGAGTTAGCAGCAAGCCCATTCGTTCTTCAGATAGCCGAAATTTCTTATCGGTTTCTCTTACGCTTTCGCGGATCTTGAGACTTAATTGCTGAAATAGGTGCTGCATTTCTTTTTCTCCATATAACGATTTGAATTCCGCTGCGTAATTCATATGAAGAAGGATAAAGACAAATGGCTGTTTGTACCGTTCTGCCCGTTTCATTTCCTCGGATAATTCGAGCTTCATCCGCTCAGCATTGTCAAATCCTGTTGTCGAGTCAATCGCCACAAATTGTTTGATGGCCTGCTTTTGTTGTTCAATGGTGTGACGCAGCGTATTGATCCGTTCATGCAAGCTTCCCGCTGAAATAGCGAAAAAAAGAAGTGCTACGCCCCAAATCACTACATCTTGCAATGTTTGATTTGAAAAAAGAGCATTTTCATGACCAAGCTCTGTAAAGAACATGGCGCTTCCTATAAAGAACAAAATCAGCAAGGTGAAAATTAATGCTGGTAGAATACCAAATAAAATACCGCAGCCTAACACGACAAATGTCAGTGCAATGATCATAAAGCTCTCCGCATCTTGTACGTTGAGGTAGCCCATAAACAAAATAAGGCCTGCAAACGTGAGGAGCAGAGAATAGTACAAGCGATACGTGTTACTGAACAACCGATTCATTTAAAAGCTCCCTTTCTGCAATTAGAGGCAATAAGTTATCAAATGAGTGAGTCTCTTTTTCGTTCATGTATCCTCCGTAATAAGGCTTAAGAGGATCTTGGGTTTGTAATTCTTTCATACGGTGATAGACCGTCTTTGCGAATTTCAGCTCGTTTTGTTTAAGGGCATACAAGATGACGAGTGCATATACCGAAGGCGATTCATATGTGACAGATGGCTGCAATGTGCTCAGTTTATATCTCCCGTACAGTTTTCCTTCTTGCTTAAACGACGTTTTCAGCCATTTCATGATCGCGGACGTATTCACCTTTGCATGGTATGCATGTAAAGCTGTATAAAGTTGATCAATCATATTGATTTCTTGATCGAATGAATAGGTTTTTTTCTTTATGTCATAGGACTTAGGAAAGAATCCTTTTTTTCTCGGTGCTTGTTTTAGAATGGCTAATTGGTTACTGGTCATTTGTTTCGTGAATATTTGGAGGGATTCCAATTCTTTGATTGCTTTTGGGTCTATATAAGAGAGAGTGATTGTGTGCGAAGTTCGATTTGTTGATGCATCATAATAATCGGACAATATGCCTTTGAACATGTTTTTTTCTTTTAACGCTTGAGCGATTTCTTTTGCTGTCGTTTGATACACTGACTTTTTCCACAAACGATTTGCCTTTTGAAGTGCCGTCACTACACGTAAATCATCAACTAAAGCATTAGCCTTACTTTTTTGTTCAGATTCAATTTGCCAGCTGAGAAGATGATGGTCTAGTAAAAATTGATCTTGTAGAACACCCAACTGTTGGTCAAATAAATTTTGATCTTTTTTTCGAACAAGATAATCCATCCAAAGCCCAAGTGATTCAGATAAGTAAATATGTTCCTCTGCAAAGGAGGTACGAATCAAGCCTTGATCTGTCATTAAGTGGTGAGTGATAAAATATTCACCAGGTAAAACGGGCTGTGGTGATACTGGATCAGCTGATTCTTTCTGCTGCCTCCAGGTACATCCGCCTAGTAGAATGACAATGACTAAAACAATTGCTGTACGATATATGCGTGTATGCATTCGTGTCCCCTTTCAACTCCCCGTTCTCTAAACATCTAACGATTTATTATAGAGCGTTTTTGCTTAAATTTAAATAAATATTTTATACCAAATTACGAGTCTTTTCGCATACTCATTCCCATTTTCAGAAAAACAACATGTCAATATACTTGATAATACTGAAAAACCCACGCGTTTCCGCATGGGTTTTTATAGAACTATTGATCTAATTTTAATTTCTTTAATTGTTCAGCTAGTGCGTTATTAATTGGTTCTTCCACTTTCTTTTGTTTCTTCATATATTTAGACACATCGTGCTTACTGGCTTTCTTTTGATTGGATTGAGATTTGCGTTTTTCGAAGACAGACAGCTTTTCTCTATGGCCGCATACACAAGCAAAGATTTTACCATCACCTTCTCCGCGCAGTTCGAGCTTTTTATGACAGTTCGGGCAGCGTGCATTTGTTTTCTTTGCCACATTTTTACGATGGCCGCATTCTCGGTCCTGACAGACGAGCATCGTGCCATGTTTTCCATTCACTTTCAGCATGAGTTTACCGCAGTCTGGACAATGGGTGCCAGTGACATTGTCATGCTTAAAGGTTTGGTTCGTCTGTTTGATTTCAGATACGGCTTGTTTGGCATACGATTTCATTTCACTCATGAATTGAGAAGCTTTCAATTGCCCTTTGGCGATTTTAGAAAGCTTTTGTTCCCATTCCGCTGTTAATGCAGGTGACTTTAGGTCTTCAGGCACTAACGAGAGCAGCTGCTTCCCTTTTGATGTGATAAAAATGTCTTTGCCCTTTTTCTCGATTAAGAAGCTATTGAACAGCTTTTCAATAATATCCGCTCTTGTTGCTACTGTCCCTAGACCACCTGTTTCACCAAGGGTTTTCACTAAGTCCTTTTCCTCGTTCTGCATAAATGCCGCTGGGTTTTCCATAGCAGATAATAGGGTCGCTTCATTAAAACGTGCAGGAGGCTTCGTTTCTCCTCTTGTTTCTTTCAGCTGTCGTACGTCTAGTGACTGTCCTTCTGAAAGCAGCGGCAAATGTTGATCTGCCTCGGCTGATTCCTCTTCTTCATATGAATCATCGTACACGGCTTTCCAACCAGCAGCTTGCACGGCTTTCCCTTTTGCTGTGAACGTTTCACTGCCTATTTTGGTGATCACCGTTGTTTCCTCATACTCGAAAGGATTCATGAGTACAGCAAGGAATCGTTTGGCAATGAGGTCATATAATTTACGCTCTTTATCGCTTAATACTCCTGGGTACAGCTCTTCCTCGGTTGGAATAATCGCATGGTGATCTGACACTTTGGCATCATTGACGAAGCCTTTGTGCGCTTTCACACCTGATTGTAAAATCCGGTTGACATGCTGCGTGTACGGTCTGACGTTCATTCCTTTTAAACGATCTTTTAATGTAGGAACGATATCCGCTGAAATAAATCGTGAATCTGTACGTGGATATGTGACAAGCTTATGCTGCTCATACAATCGCTGAAGCGTAGATAATGTTTCTTTGGCCGAGAAGCCATAGCGTTTATGTGCATCACGCTGCAATTCAGTCAGATCGTACAGTCCCGGCGCGAAAGCTTTTTTCGCTGTTTTTTTCAACGCATCAACCACTGCTGGTTTACCTTCGCAGGCTGCCAAGCGCTCTTTGATCACACTCTCTTGGAATGTCCGGTTTTGCTTTGTTTTGGCATCCTGCCATGTCAAAGTCAGTCCATCTACTTGTGCAGTCAATCCATAGAACGGCTTTGGCTGAAATTGCTGAATGTCTTCTTCTCGTTTGGCGATCATGGCGACCGTTGGTGTTTGCACCCGTCCGCAGGAAAGCTGTGCATTGAACTTCGTTGTCAGCGCTCTTGTTGCATTGATGCCGACAATCCAGTCTGCCTCTGCACGTGCAACGGCTGAGCGATACAAGTTATCGTATTCTTTGCCGTCTTTTAAACGTTTGAAGCCTTCTTGAATGGCTTTGTCCGTAACAGATGAGATCCATAGTCGTTTCAAGGGCTTTTTCACATGCGCTTTTTCAAGAATCCATCGTGCGACAAGCTCCCCTTCACGTCCAGCATCTGTTGCGATGACAATGTCTTTGACATCTTTTCTCGCAAGCTGCGCTTTCACTGCTTGGAATTGTTTGCCTGTCTTTTTCATCACCACAAGCTTAAGCGGTTCGGGAATGATGGGTAAATCCTCTAAACGCCAGGATTGAAACTCTTTTCCGTAGCCTTCAGGATCAGCTAGTGTGACCAAATGGCCAAGCGCCCATGTCACAATGTATTGATCTCCTTCTAAAAAGCCATTTCCTTTTTTATGACACTTCAGCACACGTGCAAGATCACGTCCAACCGAAGGTTTCTCTGCTAATACAACTGTTTTTGACACTAGATTTCACATCTCTTTCTTCTATCCATCCTTTTATTATAGCAGACGTGGAGATGCGGTTCTAATGACGGATTATTTCTTCAATCGTTTGATGATTTCATTCGTGACTTCTTGCGTTTGATAGGCGCCGCCGATGTCTGCTGTTAAAAAGCCATCTGCTGTGACTGATTCGATGGTTTCGAGTAGATGGGTGCCCAGTTCTTCCTCTCCGAAATGATCCAGCATCAATTTAGCGGTCCAGATTTGACCAATCGGGTTGGCAATTCCTTTTCCAGCAATGTCTGGAGCTGAGCCGTGTACAGGTTCAAACATGGATGGGTATTTGCCATTTACATTGATGTTGGCGGCAGGCGCTACGCCAATACTTCCCATAATGGCTGCCCCAAGGTCTGTCAAAATATCACCAAACAAATTACTGGCAACAATCACATCGAATTTTTCTGGTCTTGTTACAAAGAAGGCTGAGAGCGCGTCAATGTGCTGTGAGTCTGCTGTCACCTCTGGATAATCCTTTGCTACGTCTTGAAACACTTCATCCCAAAAAGGCATGGTATGAACGATCCCATTCGATTTCGTTGCACTCGTCACATGCTTTCGCCTTTTTTCTGCTAATTGAAAGGCAAAACGCATCGCACGCTCTGTCCCTTTTCTTGAGAACACTGCATTTTGAACAGCAAGCTGATCTTCTCCTTGATAAATACGGCCTCCAATTTCACTATATTCACCTTCACCGTTTTCTCTGACAACTAGAAGATCGAAATCCTTTGGCTGAGCAAGCGGTGAGCGAATGCCGCTCAGCTGTTTTGCAGGTCTGACGTTTATCACTTGCTCAAATTCCCGCCTAATCTTAATAAGCAGTCCCCAAAGTGATACGTGATCCGGCACTAAATTGGCATCTCCGACAGCCCCTAAGAAAATGCTGTCAAAGGCTTTCAATTGATGTAATCCATCCTTTGGCAGCATCTCGCCATGCTCTAAATAATATTCACAGCTCCACGGAAAATCCTGAAAGGTAAAAGACAGACCGCCATGTACTTCTGATACCGCTTTCAGAACTCGTATCGCTTCAGGTACAACTTCCTTCCCAACCCCGTCACCTGGTATCGCCGCAATTGAAACATGCTTCATTCATTTCTCCCCCTTTATTGTCGGTCGACCGTCGACCATTTAAATTTGAGTTTACTAGAGAGTACAAGTTCTTTCAATGGATAAAGGCGCTTTTTTAATCAAAGCGCCTGTTTATCCTGCAAAAGCAACGAGGGTTTCTCCTTCTTCCCCCTCGCACCTTTTTTATCTGAAAGCAGCAGTCCGCCTAAGGTCAGTGCCGTTCCGAGTGCTGACATGAGGGTCAATCTCTCATGAAGAACGATCATTGAAATAACCATCGTAATAATAGGAACGCCATAAATATACACACTCGCTTTCACCACACCGAGCGTTTTCACTGAAAAGCTCCATGTGAGAAAACAAATGGCAGATGCAAACAGGCCTAAAAACAATAAGTGAAAGGCAAACGACGGCGTCGTCAATCGCTCCCAGTCTATACGAATCTTAAAATGCCAAATTAGGGGAAGCATCCAGAGCAAGCCGTAAAAAAAGACACGTCTCGTCACTTGAATGATATGGTATCCATATTGGTTAATGATTTTCGATAAAATAGAATAGAAGGCCCAGACAATGGTCGCCGTTAATGCTAGCGCATCACCGATTGGATTCAATTGGAACGTCGTCATTCCATTAAAGCTAATCAGTACAATTCCTGTCATCGCGATGAAAAAGCCTATGAAAAACCGGCGATGCAAAGGCTCATCTTTCAATAAAAAATAAGCCAATAAAAATGAGAAGAATGGTACAACTGAGCTGATGACACCTGCATTCGAAGCGAACGTATAGGTGAGTGCGACATTTTCTAAAAAATAGTATAAGACCACACCACATAACCCTGCGAGCGCAAACATCGCTTCATTCTTTTTACGTTGCACCTTCATGGTGATCGGATAGATCAACATCAGAGCGAGATATCCAATAAAAAACCGGAAAAATAATATTTCTGTTGGTGAAAAAGCCGTTAACAATATTTTGGTTGAGATAAAGGTCGATCCCCATAGAAAAATGGTGAATATGGCCGCTAGATGACCAAGAAGCTGGTTATTTTTCATCTGCTGTTACCTGCTTTGCAAAAATGTACTGATATTGCCCTGGTGTGAGCCCAATAAATTCTGAAAAAAAATGACTCAAATGACTTTGATCAGAAAAACCGGCGGAGACTGCCGCATCTACAGGCTTCACTCCTCGTGAGAGAAGCTCCTTCGCATAATTCACTCTCACTGTCTGTAAATAACGATACGGTGTGATCCCTCTGTACTTTGTAAAAGCTCGCAGAAGAGAGTATTTGTTCATGGACACTAGCTCTCCTAAGTCGTCTAACGATATATTTTCCGTAAGGTGTGTTTCAATATATTGCTGTACGTCTTGGACTTTCTGTTCGGCAGCATGCGCTGCTGATGCTTTTTCCTCTGATGTATCAGCGTAGGCTTCAATCAGCTGCTTCATAAAGAAATAAAACGTTTCCTGTTTATTCAAAGCTGGGGCTTCTTCTGTAATCATTTGATGAAGATCATATAATGACTTTGTCAGTTCACTTTGTGAAAACACAGGGTCTTTAAAATGTGGTTTGTACTGAAATATCTTCTCTATTACATCTGCTTCTATATTTAAACAGCGATAATCTAATGTCCTGTGATCCATCTGCTCGCATGCGTGATTGTCATATGGATTAAAAAGAAGGATGTCTCCCTTTTCAATGATGTATTCTTCATTTTGGCAAATCAAACGTCTTTGACCATCTTCAATAAATCCAATCACATAGTATGTATGAAAATGATTCGGGAACTTTTGCATGATGCCATGAAAGCGATACGCCTCTATTTGCAAGTCCTGATCAAAATGTACCGTTCGTTCTTCTTGTGTTTTCATGTCGATCCCCTCTTTCACTGAACTGATCATTAGTGTAGCACACCCTTTTTCTCTTGCATTGTACGATATTGACTTTTCCGATGCAGGGTTGCCTAGAGGGAAAAACTTGGATAACATGAGACAAAAGATGATGTGTAAATGAGGGAAGGACAGGATGAATTCATTCGAGATGGAAAGACCAGTACCATACCATATGCAATTTTATGAACAGCTGAAGCAAATGATTTTTGATGGACAGTTTCAGCCAGGCGAACGCATCAATGAAACACAGCTTGCCAAACAATTTGGTGTAAGCCGATCACCGGTGAGAGAGGCGATGAGGCTTTTAGAAAAAGATGAGCTCTTGATCGCTGACCATCGGTCGGGCTACTCTGTTTATACGTTAACGGAAAAAGATGTCGAGGAGCTTTATCAAATTCGGATCGCCCTAGAAACACTTGCTGTAGAGCTTGCATGCAAAGAGGCCACGCCAAGAGAGCTGGATGAAATTGAGCAGGTCCTCACGCAGGCAGACGAAGCAATCAAACAGCAGCTGCCATCTAAAGACATCGTTCAGCTACATGAAGGCTTTCATCAAAAAATCATTCTAGCGAGCCACAATCACCGCTTATATAAACAATTGAATCATGTGAATGCACTCATTCATTTTTGCCGTATCTTTCATTTTAGCGGCGGGGCGCGCGCTGAGACGATTCAAACAGAGCATGCTGCCATTTATTCTGAAATAAAAGAGCGCCGCTCCACAGAAGCCGTTCAAGCGATGACGAATCATTTGTTACATGATGTGATGCACTTAAAGCAAGTACTCTCTGAAACAAACAAGGATTAAGTGATTTTTCCTTTTTCCCATTTTTTAAGCATTACATGAACATATTTTGAATTTTTCGTAGATTTCAGCATGTCCCGACGATCTTTCGTTTATATTAGAAGATGAGAAACTAGCTTTTATACAGGAGGATTTGTATATGCATACAAGTATTAGCCGTCTTCGACAGGCGGGTTTTATTGAGGGTATGTCTCTTTTGACCCTTCTTTTAATTGCCATGCCTCTGAAATATTTTGCGGATATTCCGATGGCAGTCACCATTGTAGGCTCTCTTCATGGCGCATTGTTTGTCATCTATATGCTTATTTTGGCATATGTGACCTTTAAAGTTCGCTGGCATTTGAAATGGTCGATCGCTGGTTTTTTTGCGGCTTTCATTCCTTTCGGCAACTTCGCCTATGATAAGGTGCTCCGCCAGTATGATACAAAAGCTTAATCAAAAAGGGCTAAAACGACATTCGTTTTAGCCCTTTTTCTCCTTTTCAGCGTGATAGAAAACCTTTGCAGCCCTAGGAAGGACGGCTACTTTTGCGGAGCGAATTTGACATTCGTGAGCACCAGCACGCAGGACTGACACCGAATGCGAGGGTTTGTCTACACACTGAAGTATTTTTTAAATCGATGCATATTTCACAATGGCTGCTTGACGCGTCATTTCGTGATATGCCACCCATAATTCATCACCCGGCAGTACGCTAGTGATTGGATCGATTGGCTGTTTCACTTCATACATGATGCCATCTCTCTCAATCTGAATGATCGCTAGCGGCTGGTTGCCGATGACACCAGCAAATGCGACATGGGTCACTTTTGCACTTCCTTGTTTCTCTTGCATGAGGCTGATTTCTTTATCCAGCTCTTCTTGTTTTGTCTGCATCGTGATTTGAGTTCCTGGCGCGACCTCCATATGATCAGGGATGAATTGACTGACCGTTTTTGTGATGGACTGATTCCCGCTAGAAACCGTCACATCCAGCATGATCGGCTTCTGACCATGAATCGTGACTGGATATTGCTTCACCCGCTGGATGGTTCCTGTTAATGTTACGTCTTTCCCCGATCGATTTCGCACTTCATGGCCATAGGCTGCCATTTTCAACTGACCGCTGATGTCGACGAGATCGGCTTTCTCTCCTGTTCTAAATTCAAAACCAGCGGCTTGAATCATCGGAATGGTATACCTTTTCTGATCTGCTTCAAATGTAAGCGATAAGACAGTGCCTCGTCCTACGGTTCCATATGATTCTATATCTTTTAAAACAGCGCCTTTGATAAACTTTGGCTCACTTGTCTTTGAGAAGTCCCCCTCTTTTAAGAGCATCGCCTTTTTCTTCTTCGGATTGTAAAGAACGGGAATACGCTGACCCGGCTGCGGTATCTGCGTATAGGATACAACCGTTTTAACCGTCTTCTCGATGTTTTCCCCATCATATTGAAATTGCAGCTGCATTTTGACAAGCGGCTGTTCGTTGATGTAGGTACCCGTTTCTTTGACAGATACAATATTGGCTTCTAATGTGACACTGTCCTTGATCTTATTCTTTCTCACCAGTCTCAAAATCGGCGGCAGGAAGATGGCTAGCACAAATAACATCAGTGGAATAAACAGCCATATCGCCCAGTTGAGAATGAGCGGTCCGCCTTTCATGACATATTGCATAAAGGTGTCAACAGACGTTTGGTGAGCAGGACTTGCGTTTTCGATTGAGATGACTTTTTGCAAAGGAAATTCCTTTAGCTGTTTGCTTTTCGTCTCAAATGCACCCGTTAATTGATTTTCGAATGAATAATAGATCCAATCGCTTTTCACATTTTTATTGAAAGAGAGTCCTTCTCTTTGTAAATTTTCATATGAAAACGAATGAAAAAGCTTGGTGACAGACGTTGTCTTATTCGTGCGATGGTTATAAATATAACCAGTCAGCTTGCCTTTTGCTTCGTCCTTTGCTGTAGAGCCTGCAAGAAGAACTTCTTCTTCATTAAGCTGGTAGATAAAGGTTTGATAAATTGGTTTTGGTGTTGGGACGACTTCTCCAAGCCTTCCCTCTGCATTCACTTTCCGTGGTCTTTTTGGATAGTTAGATTCGACAGCGACTGCGAAGTTTTGGGATGTTCCGATCGTTTTTTCCAGCTGCTTCTCCACTTTATCTTCAATGAGGCTAAACGGTTCAGCGTTTTTGGTGACATACACCCCAAGCTGGTTCTTATCGTTTGAGACTCCGCTGACATACGCCTTCTGATCATTTTTCAAAGTCAATTCAAATATAGGAATAGGCGTCTGCCCTCTAAAGGAATTCATGACGACATCGATGGAAACGGGTCTTGCTGGCAGTTTTAGCTCGTTGAGATTGTGCACATGAAACTGACCATTCTTTAGCTCACCAAGGACCGCAGCGGTACCTTCCATTTCTCCTGTAAACACAAGCCGTCCATTCCATTGATATGTATTCGTTTTTAAAAACGAGGGTATCTGTAGATTTTGCTTAACGAGCTCTTTCTTTTCCCCGCTCGGCGTTAGTTTCTCGATCAACAGCTGCCCCTCTTTATTTTTTAAAGCAAGTAAGAGGTTGTTCCCTTGAATGGATGGCAGTATTTCATTAAACGTATCGCTTTCCGTGGTCCATTCACTGATTCTTTTTCCTGATTGAGAATCATACATTCCAAAATGGAGCTGCTGGTCTTTTGATACAGCACTCACCACTCGTTTCCCTTCATCAAATGTAAATATTTGTTTGATGTCATATTGCGTTGCTTTCCTTGCTGACAAATCATCTTGGTAATGGTTCCACACCAAGACACTAAGAATGATTGCTGGAATAAAGAAGACAATATACCTGAGGAAAATCACTGGTATTCTTTTCACTTGATCGCTTCCTTTCATGAGGTTCCTTTATCTTGTACGTTAGTGCAGCGAGAATGTTTCATGCTAGAAGAATACCATTCCAACTTTCCAAATCCATATTTTACAAACTTGGTTGTTTGCGATAAAATCCAATCAGATTCGAAAAAAGGATGTTATCTCAATGGATAAGCTATCATCGATCATTCTAGTGGCTTGGCTGCGTGTTCCTCGTTGGTTCAAGCAATGGGTGCTTGTATCCATTTCCATTTTCTTTTTTTATATGTGTTTTGTAAAGGGGCTGACTAGCTGGCACACCTTGCCACCTGTCACTTTGCTCTCATGTGTGATTGCTTCCTTCATCATTTGGCTGATGTGGCTTAAAGGTCAAAAAAATAAGTGAAAAGGGGAAAATGATGAAACAATCGATTCTTTATTTTGTGATTTCTTTTGTTCTGCAATTGGTTTGGTTTGGTCTTGTGCATCCAAATAGAGGCGTGACACTGCTGGACATGTTCATGTTTTCTATTTTGTTTGCAGTGATGTTCTTTTTTATTGAGCGGATTTGGCGGTATCAGAAGAAAGGACAAAGTAAATGATCATGAAGCCCGCCTTATTCACTCTGATCATCTGTGCATTCATCTGCCTGCTGCTAGTGTCGAACCCTTTTGGAGCGGACGCTATGCGATTGGTTTGTATCTTCCCTTTTCTTTGGCTCATTGGTTTCGGGTTCCTATTGTTTAACCCAATGAAAAAGGCTGCCAAATAGATGGCAGCCTTTTCTTTACTCTTTTCATGCAAATAAATAATCAATGTTTAATCTCCGTTATGGAGTGTATGAATTAAGATTCGATCATATCAGTGTGTCATATGTGTTCCGAATGAACCTACGTTTGAAAGTAAACGCCATGGAAGTTCTGGATAACAAGACAACGAAAGCCCTACCTCTCATTCGTCCTTACGGCTCCGAAGCCGTGCCAGTGTGAATTGTAAATCAAAACGTCTTTTTTCCACTCTTCCGCTTTTATAGGGGGCGGGTGCAGAAGGAAAAGAATAAGTTTGCTCGCTTTGACAGCGTCTCGTTCTTATCTAGTAGAAGCTCTATTGCTTCTCATTATGTCATAGAAAAAAGAAAGTTTACTTTCTTTATTTATTTGCTTATTTCAACACTTAATATCATATTATAACACGCTCCCCCAGCTTACGCAAGTGTTAAAGTGATAATTCTGCTGGTGTACGGCTTCCTTCATTCATGTAACGAATGGAGGTTGGATCAATCTTCAGAATCACTAGGTTCGGATCATCTTTTCCTTTAAACCATTTCTCCATTTCCTCAGACCAAAGGCGGTCGATTAGTTCTGGATCATCGGTTAATGTGGCGGTGCCTTCGATTTCTGCATACGTATCACCGAATCCTTCACCTGAATAACCAATGAGAATATGGACGTTCGGATTTTTTTCAATTTCATCTGCTTTATGTGTTTCTTTGCTTGTTGGTGTATATAATGTCAGTCCCTCATGAAAAAAAGTCATGTAGCGGGTATGCGGTTTATCCTGTTCAACAGTCGCCAGTGTTCCAACCTTTTGTTCATCTAATAGGTTGAGTACCTTTTGTTTTAATTCTTCTTGTGACATATCGTTTCACTCCTTCAAATTTCATCCGTACTCTTAGGTTTCCACGACAATCCATTCATTAAACAAAGAAATGTGTTTTTCATAAAAAGAGAGCTTCTGGCTGATGCTATAGAAAACAGGCTCAATGAAGGGAGAAGTTGAACATGCATCATGAAACGATGTTCCATTTAAGTTCACTTGTCATTGCGGCAGTTGTTGTGGGCATTATCGTATGGTCTGTCTCATCTGTGCAGAAGAATCGCAAGAAATACTAAAGACACCGCCCAATCAGGTGGGCGGTGCGCTATTGATCATGTATTCATAAAGGAACCGCCGTTGACGTGTAGTGTTTGTCCTGTCATATAAGACGATTCGTCAGAAGCAAGCAGTACATAGCAGCCAACATGCTCTACAGGCTGTCCTGGTCTTCCCATTGGGGTTTCTGCCCCGAAGCTTTCCACACTATCCTCATCAAATGTAGATGGAATAAGCGGCGTCCAAATTGGACCTGGCGCTACACCGTTCACCCGAATTCCATCTTTCACAAGCGACTGTGCCATAGAACGCGTAAAGCCGTTGATGGCCCCTTTTGTCGCCGTATAATCAATCAGCACTTTGTTGCCTCGATATGGGTTAATGGAAGTTGTATTAATAATTGAACTTCCTGGTTTTAAGTAATCCAGTGCTTTCTTCGTAAAATAAAAATAAGAATAGAAGTTGGTTCTAAAGGTTTGGTGAAGCTGTTCACTAGAAATATCCTGAATCCGTTCTTTCGGGTGCTGTTCAGCCGCATTATTCACTAAAATATCTAATTGCCCAAAGGCTTCAACTGTTTTTTCTACCGCTTTCTCGCAAAATGCTTCGTCACCGACATCTCCTGCAATCGTTAAACATTTGACGCCTTCCTGTTCTACGCGCTTTTGCGTATCCTTTGCATCCTCATGTTCATTTAAGTACACAATGGCGACGTGTGCCCCTTCTTTTGCATAGGCAACAGATACAGCACGTCCAATTCCACTATCTCCGCCTGTAATCAATGCAACTTTCCCTTTAAGCTTGCCAGACCCTTGATATGATTCATCCTCAAAGATCGGCGCAGGGTTCATTTCCCTTTCACTGCCTGGCTGCTGATTCTGCGTTTGGCGCGGAATGCCATTTGTTAAATATTCACGTAAATCCATGAGTAAGCTCCTCCTTGATTTGTTGATGTATCCTTTCATTACCACCTCATTTTTTCACTCAAACATCCCTATGCGGCACAGATGCGTTTTGAAAATCGGCATGTTTCAAGATGGATAAAATCGGTTACATGATCAATAAAAAGGAGCGTTCTCAAATGCTGTCAACCATTTCGAAAACCTTTAGCAAACCAAAAGGCTGGCTCGGAAGCATCGCAGGCTTCATTATGGCAAAAGAAAATAAAGCGTTGAATCAGTGGGCCATCCAGCACTTAGATCTGACAGATGGTGAAAACATTTTGGAAATCGGCTATGGGCCCGGCTACAGCATCAAGCATATGCTTAAGCATTATAAAGATCTTCATATAGATGGGCTAGATGCTTCCTCGACCATGCAGGAGCAAGCACAGTCCCGCGTTAGCAAACGGTCAAAGGACAAACAAGTCCGTCTATATGTAGGAAAAATCGAGAAAACACGTTTGCCGGGAGAGCAGTATGACAAAGTACTGTCTGTGAACAACTTTACGATTTGGGATGATCCAAAGACTGGCCTGCTCAACCTTTATCACACGTTGAAACCCGGCGGAAAGCTCGTCATTGTGATGCAGCCAAGAGAAAAAGGTGCTGATGCGAGCCGGACAAAAGAGATGGGTGAACATATATTGAATGATCTACAGTTTGCAGGGTTTGACCATTTTTCTGTTGAGTATGAGGAAATTCATCCAACGCTTGCTGTCTGTGTCACAGCCAAAAAGCCGAGAATCGAATAAGCTCTCGGCTTTTTTCTTACCATTTTGCTTCTTTTACAAATTGATAGAACAGCTGATGCAATTTCTGTTCAATGTCTTCCTTTGATCCATGACCATAAAGTGTCATGCTTTCCTCACTTTCAATGATAGATGAACTGATCAGACTAAACATTTCTGACCCTTCCTTGCCTAGCTCTTGCGGCGCCAGCATCATGAGCATTCGTGACATCTGCTGCTGCCCGCCGTCCATGCTTTTCACCTCGTATGCCTGATCAAGATCATACATATGAAAGATTGGTTCCTTGATGAATGCATGCTTTAAATGAAAAAGAGCAAATTCTGTACCAGGAATCCCTAAACCGCCTTGCTGTTCACGTTCTAGTAAACCGCTTGCTACCTCATCCGCATGTGTGATAAACCCTTCATCTTCAAGCTGACGAAGCAGCCGCCTGATTGTTGCCTCATGCTGCGGCATTGCCTTTCTATTTTCGATGGTAAAATGGGACAGGATGCTGCGAATCACAGACATGTAATTCGTCACCTGCTCTGCAACCGCCATCATATTAACGTATTCTTGTACCGGTTCTTTGGCAGCTTCTTTCATCCTTTTTTTCTCGATCATATAAGGAATCTTTCGTTTAATATGAGCCTTCACACGCATAGCATCATCCTCGTTTAAGAGCGGACTGACCATGATGTAATCGATATGCTCATATGGGATAGGGACGGTCGAGACAATCATGTCATAGCTTGTTGCATCGATTTCTTTTAGTTCCATCAAGGAAGACAGATCAAATTCGGCGATCTCCGGCAATTCTTTTTTTAAACGAGATGCGAGCATTTTCGACGAACCGATGCCGCTTGAGCACACGACCAATGCATGAATGTTCGTTTCTTCTTTTTTGATTTCAAGCACTGAGCCAAAGTGAAGCACAATAAAGGCGATTTCATCCTCTGGAAATTCGATCTCTGGAAAGAAACGCTCGACTCCTTCTTCAATTGCCATGAAAAGCAAAAAGTAGTCCTTTTTAATTTGTTGTGTAAGTGGATTATAGATTCTCATCTTTTCCTTTAAACGGTTCATGGCAGGTTCGAGATGAGACACGAGTCCCTCATACAATGAATCATTTTCATTTAAATGGTAGCCGGTTTTATTTGAAATAAAATCAATGAGCTTCTTCGTTCTAATTGCGATATCCAGCTCGATTTCATCAATACGGTATTCTGCCCCAAAGCTGCGGTTTGCACTGCGCAGATGGATGGTCATATATCCAACTTCTGCTTCCGGGATCTCGACATTAAACATGCGTTCAAGCGCTCTTGCGATTCGCAGTGATGATTCAAATTCTTTCGTCCGCTTTAGTTCAAGCAGCTCTTCCTCTTCCATGCGAATGGTTTCGCCAAGCTGAATCCGTTCAATGGCATAGGTTAAGTGAACGACAAGCGCAATATAGGCGCTATCAGATAAAGAGAGTGACAGTCTATTTTTTAAATGAAAGAGCAGTCTTTCTACCTTAAGCAGCTGCCCTCTGCTGACAACGCCAAACACCTTTTCCGTCGCTTTCGTTCGATGCTTGATATTCATTTCAATTGTTTCTAAAAATAATTGAATATCGAGCCGGTCGACAATGAGGTTGCCGACAATCTTTCGTTTCGCTTCCTCCGGTCCTTTTAATTCAATGCCATACCCGCGTTTTCGGATCAGCTGCAAACCGTAAGGCGCGATCCACTCCGTCAGTTCATCTAAGTCATAGCTGATGGTCGCATTTGTGACCTGCAAATCGGCAGCGAGTGTATATAATTTCACCGGTTCCTTTGCTTCAAGCAGCGCACATAGGATTAAGAGCTTCCGTTCGTCAGAGCTATATTCAATTTGATCCTCATTTGACATATGAGCAAGAAGCCGCTGTTTATCCTCCTGTTCACCGACTGCCTTCAAACCTTTCCCCGGCTGTTTATCTAGTGAAAGGTCATAATTCTTTAATATGGGTTTAATCGATTTTAGTTCTCTATGAATCGTTCTTGTACTCACTTGAACAGAATCGGCTATCTCACGAATGGTGACATAACGATTTTGCTGAATGATGTATTTGATGATCTTCTGTTCTCGTGCCGTTATGTACATGAAATGCCTCCCTCTGCAAAAATAGGTCTATTGTCACACCTTAATACGCTTTCAACAAACGATGCAATCTTAAGTTGATCTGACTTTGGCACATCAGCTGTGACAAAATTAAATACAACGTCTGATCATACATTTCTCCAAAATGACGGTCCATAATCCTTTTGATGAAATTGAACCTTCTGTTCATGAAAAGGCAGTGAACCCCCAGCTTTTAAAGAATACGTCGGATTGTATACTGGAGAGCCAAAGCAATAATCCATCGTTCCTTCTTCCGGGCGAAAGATGACGGTTCGCATTGTTCCAAACAGCTCCTCATAATTGTGCACAGCTAGACCATCAGGATATTCTGTCTGAAACAGCTTAGTAAGAGAATCACTTGATCGTCGTTGTTCTAAAGCCTCCAGTAACATGTCGTATCTGACAACAGAATGATGTTTCGTCATTCCTTTTGCCGTTTGATCAGCAAGCGGATGGTTTGTGGCTGCAATATAACCTGCCTCCGGTCTTCTCACCATTTTCAGGCCATCAATGATTTCAATTACAGCCGCTTCTCCTTTTCGATCGGCAAGCATAAGGTGAACATTAGAGGCAACAGGCATTTCCTGAATAGAGAAAATGGCTTCCTCAACCGTTCTACAGGTTTCCAGAACAGACCGTATCACATGATACACTTGCAAGCCGGCAACTGCCGGAGGCTTTAAACCTGGTTCATTTCCAACCGGCGGACCACATGCAGAGAATGTGACAGAAAGACCATGCTCATTCATCCCATCAGATCTGCCAAACAAGAGCAGCGACGAGCCTGTATGATATGCCAAGCCCTCCACATGTGTCGTCACAAGACGCATATCATCAAATATCGGGGAAAAATCATAGTTTCGCAGCATGATCGTTTGTTGACCTGCCCCCATATTTCCCTGCCTCACACAGTGGGAACAGCCTGGCTTTAGATGAGATGAATAGTAAAAGGTCAAATAACGCTCATCCAATTGCAGTTCATCACAAAATCCAGCAATCTCTTCTTCTAACTGGGGAAGATATGGGCGCATCAGCTGCTTCGTTTCTTTCACAGCCTCTTTTTCAAGCGGTTCTGTTCGAATGTATTGTGTCTGTAGCCCTTGCTTCTTCTTCATCCAGACAGCCTGCTGCTTTCCCACTTCATAAGCGGTTCCTGTCATTTCTTGAAAATATGCACTGATTTCCTCCATGCCTGAACACCTCTTTCACCTTCGTTTCTTTTATCATATCGAAACACTCCTTCATTTAAAAGGATGAAAAAAACTGCAATCCCAATGGATTACAGCTGTTTGCAAGATTGTTGAAACAATGTTTTTGCCATTGCTTCATATCCTTTATGATTTGGATGAAATTGATCAATCGATAAGTACTCATGTTCATGTCCTTCAAACGCCCGGTACACATCCACGACCTCTACATGCGGATTTGCAGCAAGCGAGCGAAGCTGATGATTATATTGCTGAAGCCACCGCCCGGCTATTGGTATTTGCGGAAAAGGATTATATAAATTCATGAGATATATGCAATAGGCCTGCTTCTGTCCCTTTTTGATCTGAGCGATTTCTTGAATCATTTTGTTGAAATTTACTTGGCAATGCAGTGTCGCTTGCAGCAGTTTCTTTTCATCTTCACCCTTTTCATACTGCTGAATCGCTTGAACAAGGTCATTCCCACAACCTGTGATAGTGATGATGTCAGCTGCTGCAATAGCACGTCTCACATCAGATCGTTTGAACAGCTGTAAAATCTGATCCGTCGTTAACCCTGACTTTGCAAATACAGACAGCTCGACTGGTGTATGTGTCTTTTTTTCAAGCATCCACTGATACCGCTCTGCGAAGCCTCCGCCAAATAAACGTGCCCCCACTCCAACTGTTAAGGAATCTCCAATCGCAACATAGGATCGTCCCACTCTTATCCCTCACTCTCTCCTGCCTTCTCTTATATATACGAAATCGGAGAACAGATGCTTGTAGCAGATGACTTAGAGACATTCATCTTTTTTTCATGAGACGTCTTTACAAACTCTTCACTTGCGAGATCGGTTGATTTTTTGTTCAATAAGAGTAGGTTAAGATCATGAAATTTGCACCTTCATGCGTTCCAGAAAAATTTACAAACTTTTTATCTTGATTTCGAGACTTTATACCTTGACTTCAAACTACATTGTGATTACAATAAAAATATCAGTTTTTATGTAACTGTGCTTGTTACATCTTTTTCATAGCATTCCAATATGATTAAAGATGCCACATATTCAGTGTATCTTTGGGATACGCTAAAAAAATCACTGAAACAGAAAGGATTGAATGAACATGGCAAAAGTTTTATACATCACTGCACATCCGCATGATGAAACAGTTTCTTACAGTATGGCTACTGCTAAAGCATTTATCGAATCTTATAAGGAAGCAAACCCAAGTGACGAGGTTGTACATATCGATTTGTACAAAGAAAACATCCCTCACATTGATGCAGATGTATTCGCTGGCTGGGGTAAGCTGCAATCAGGTGCTGGCTTCGATACACTTTCAGCTGAAGAGCAAGCGAAAGTTGCTCGCCTAAACGAATTAAGCGATCAATTCGTTTCTGCTGACAAATATGTATTTGTTTCACCACTTTGGAACTTCTCATTCCCACCAGTTCTTAAAGCATACATCGACTCTGTTGCTGTAGCTGGTAAAACATTCAAATACACTGAGCAAGGTCCTGTTGGATTATTAACAGACAAAAAAGCTCTACACATCCAAGCACGTGGCGGATACTACTCTGAAGGTCCTGCTGCTGAACTTGAAGCAGGCCACCGTTACCTTGGTACAATTGCGAGCTTCTTCGGAATTCCTTCTTTCGAAGGTCTTATCGTTGAAGGTCACAATGCTGAACCTGCGAAAGCAGAGCAAATTAAAGCAGATGCGATCGAACGTGCAAAAGCTTTAGGTAAAACTTTCTAATTAACTGAACAAGAAAAGCCAATGATCTTAACGGTCATTGGCTTTTTATTTATCTAGATGAAAGCCTAATTCTCTGGAGATACCACTCGCGGCTTTTTTGACTTGTTCAATTAAGTATGGAAGACGTTCCTTTTGATAACCTGCTTCAAACCCTGCAATGCTAATACCTGCTGTGACTTCTCCAAGGTGATTGAATATAGGAGCTCCAACCGCAGCTGTATAGTTTTCAAGCTCCGAATAACTTAACGTATAGCCCCGCTCATTTGATTCTTCCAGGATGTTTCGAAGAACCTCTTTATCTGTAATGGTCCCGATTCCGATTTTCCCTAGCTCAATCGAATCGATATAGGCAAGTCTCTCGTTCTCTGGCAAAAAGGAGAGAATACTTCTTGCACAAGCACCCGCATATAAAGGAGAGCGCCTGCCAACGGCGGTGTAGAGACGAACAGGCTGCGTCCCTTCAATTTTATCCACGTAAATGGCTTCGTCTCCTTCACGAACGATGAGTTGTACAGCTTCTCCCACTTCATCCCGCAAGCCTTCCATAAATGGTCTTGCAATTCTCCGAATATCAAGGCGGTCCGCCACAAGCTGACCGTATTCTAGAAACATCAGGCCTAACCGATAAACGCCTGAATCTTGCTTTCCTAATAACCCCATATCGGTTAACGAGCTCGCCATACGGTGCACAGACGTTTTCGGCATGCCGGAAAGCTCGATCATTTCATTCAATGTTAATTGGTCACGCGTGATAAACAGCCGCAAAATCTCCATTGATTTCACGACGGTTTTATTTGTGTTTTGCATGTGCATCCTCTTTTCTAAACGAAGGCTTCCAGCTTGATTCTGGCAGCCAGCTCCTTCAGTTCTGCTTCTTGCTTAAATAGCGCCTGCTCTGCATCCTGATGGTCGATTCGCTTAAAATACAAATTCGCCCCAGGCATCGCTTGAGCAATGAGCGGCAGATCGACCGTCGCAACTTCTCCAATCCGCGGGTATCCGCCTGTTGTTTGCCGATCTGCCAGCAGAATAATCGGCTGACCGTCAGGAGGAATTTGAATAGAACCAAAGGCAACCGCCTCTGAAATCAATTCAAGCTTTTCTTTTAAATGAACCGGCTCCCCCTTCAAACGGCAGCCCATACGATCTGATTGAGGCGTGATTTGATAAGGCTGCTCAAAAAAGGTGCTTTGAGATGATTCTTGAAAAAAAGAAAGGTGTCTCCCTGACAGCACCCGAATCACGGGCGATTTCCGTAGCGGTAAAAAATGCGTATGACTTACAGTCCAATCGGGTGCGCTGTACGCCGCCTGTTTTAGATTGCTTTTGAGTCTATCAGACAATCGATCCGCTACGATTGAAGGCTTTCCAACGGACAGGACGTCTCCTTTTTCAAGCGGACGTCCGTTCAGTCCACCGATTCCTGCTCTCACATAGGTGCTTTTGCTCTCCATGACCGGCTCCACATCGAATCCACCTGCCACAGCAATGTAAGAGCGGCACCCCCTCTTGCAAGGACCAAAGGTGATCGTGCTTCCTGATCGAACAAAGAGTGGTTTCCATAAAGGGGCTGGCTCTCCATCAATATCGATCTCCACATCAGCGCCAGTCACTGCAATAAGCTCATCCTTTTGACACGTCAGCACAGGGCCTGGCCCCATTAATGTGATTTCCAGTACGGCTTCGTTTTCCTCGTTGCCTGTGAGAATGTTGGCAATTCTAAGTGAGAGCGTGTCCATGCCGCCGCTCGTTAAGACGCCATACTTTTGATAGCCTTTCCGTCCTTTATCTTGAATGGTTGTGAACATTCCTGGCTTGATGACATGGATACTCAACGTTCTGCCTCCTTCATGCTGAAAAATTCCTTTTCAGACATTTGGACAAATCTAACCTCGTCGCCTGCTCTTAATAGACTTGGGACTTTTTCGTCTGGACGAAAGAGTGGCAGCGGGGTTTGTCCGATGAGCTGCCAGCCGCCAGGTGTGGAAATCGGGTATACGCCGGTCTGCTTTCCCGCAATGCCGACAGATCCTTTTGGAATGGACATTCTCGGTGTTTCCCTTCGCGGGGCTGCGATCCTTTCAGACAGCCCGCCTAAAAACGGAAATCCTGGTGCAAATCCAATCATATAGACAAGATACGTTCCGCCAGTGTGAATACGCACGACTTCCTCTGGTGTTAAACGATTGATCCGGGCGACTTCTTCTAAATCAGGGCCAAGCTCTCCCCCATAGCAGACCGGTATGTCGATGGTGCGGCGCTGAATCTGATCCCCCTCCTGCCATTTCTCTTCAAGGAGTGTTTCAATATAGCTTTTCACCCATTCATAAGGGGATAAGTCTAGTTGCTGAAGATGCGCCGATTGATAAACGGTATACGGCTCGTAAAAAACAGTCACGTTTGTAAAGGCTTGAACAGCTTCCACATATCCGTCAAATGGATGCTGTTCAATACATGAAAACAACTGCACAACACGTTCATGAATTTCTTCACATATGTCTGTTCCTGCTTGAATCACGATCGCTGCATCTCCTAGCGGGTGGAAGGTGAAAGAACCTTTTATCGTTGAAAATGCCACTTGAGGACCCCTCTCTTTCTAAAGCACACCGAGCTGTTGATCTCGTTGATCTGTGATGAACATATGCCCAGGTGCATGGGTAATCGCAATCTCTGGTTTTGTATGCATGACAACGGCTTGCGGCGTCACACCACATGCCCAAAACACCGGGACCTCCCCTTCTTTGATGACGGATGGTTCTCCAAAGTCCGGCTGATCCACATGAGCAATTCCAATCATCGCTGGGTCACCTATATGGATGGGACCGCCGTGAACTGATGGGAATCTAGACGTCACTTGTACACTTCTTGTGATCTGATGCGCCGGAATGGGTCTCATGCTGACGACCATTGGGCCATGAAATACCCCCGCCCTTTCACAAGCGATATTCGTTTGATACATCGGAACGTTATGACCGTTTTCAATATGGCGAACAGGGATATCATTCAGCATGAGCGCATGCTCAAACGTAAAACTGCAGCCGATGAGAAAGGCAACCATATCATCTTCCCAATAAGTAGAGATATCTGACACCTCTTCTTGAAGAATCCCTTTTCTGTAAATACGGTATTTAGGAAAGTCCGTACGAATATCCGCTTGGGGTGCTGACCTTCTCGGCACTGGATCACCTGGCTCCAGTACATCCAGCAAGGGGCATGCAGCCGGATTGCGCTGACAAAACAACAGAAAATCAAAAGCAAGTTCCTTTTTGACGATCATTAAATTGGCTTGAGCATATCCCTTTGCCAGGCCTGCCGTTGGTCCTGTGATTTCTTTTTTACGAATCAACTCTCTAATCTGTGAAGGCTCATATGTTTGATAGATATTCATTCGATTCAGCTCCATAGTTTAGGAATTTCATTGATGATGGTATATCCGCCCATCATTGCCATGATGACAACGACAAATGCGCCTGATACTGTCAAAAAGAATGGATGTCGATAATCCCCGACATTGTCTTTCTTATAAGCCGCTACCAGCAAGGTGCCAAGTGCGAGCGGTAAGATCAATGCATTGATCGCCCCAACTAATATCAATATGTTCACAGGTCTTCCGATCGTAATAAAACAAATGGTCGAGAGGGCAATAAAGCCGATGATAATGCCACGTTGATTTTGCTCAATTTTTGGTGAGAAGGTTTTAAAGAAGGAAACGGATGTATATGCTGCTCCAATGACGGACGTAATCGCCGCTGCCCACATAATGATCCCGAACATTTTATAGCCAACATTTCCAGACGCTAACTGGAATACAGAAGCAGGCGGATTCGCTGGGTCAATCTGTAAGCCCTTTGAAACCACTCCTAGCACGGCTAAAAATAAAGCGACACGCATCACAGATGTAATCAGGATGCCGAAAACAGAGCTTTTTGTCACTTGAGGAAGTGCATCCTTCCCTTTAATTCCAGCATCTAACAGACGATGTCCACCAGCAAAAACGATATAGCCGCCAACTGTCCCCCCGACAAGTGTCACAATCGATAGAATATCAATTTCTTCTGGGACAAAGGTTCTGAGTGCCGCTTCCCCAACTGGCGGTGCTGTTGAAATCGCCACATAAAGCATCAGGCCGATCATGACAAAGCCCGCTATCTGTGTGAAACGGTCCATCGCTTTACCAGCCTCTTTGATCACAAAGATCAGAATGGCAATGGCAGCACTGATGGCTGCTCCAATTCGCGGATCAATTCCTGTGATCACCTGAAAACCGAGGCCAGCACCAGCGATATTTCCTATGTTAAAGGCAAGTCCCCCAATGACAATCAAAACAGCCAGTACATATCCGAGACCCGGCAGAACCATATTTGCAATCTCCTGCCCTCGTTTCTCTGACACGGCGATAATGCGCCATACATTGGTTTGCGCAAAAATATCTAACAAAATAGAGATGAAAATGACAAACCCAAAGCTAGCCGCAAGCTGCTGCGTGAAGACAGTCGTTTGTGTTAAAAATCCCGGTCCGATGGCGGACGTCGCCATTAAAAAGGCTGCGCCCATCAGCATAGACCGATTCCCCTTTGATGCTTTCTTGTGCTTCACTTCCTGTTTTTTCATGCTGTTTCCCCCTTTGATGACAACTTTTATTGAAAGGCCTTGAGATGAATGCTTGCTTCTCTAAGCTTCGATGTAATGGTTTTGGCAAATTGGAGCGCATGGATGCCGTCTCCGTGTATACAGACCGTATCTGCTTTAAGCGAAATATCTTCCCCTTGAACGGTATGAACCTTCCCTTCCCTCACCATACGAACAACCTGCTTGACTGCCAGTTCATCGTCTTCAATGAGTGCATGCGGTTCACGGCGCGATGTCAGCGTCCCGTCTTTTTGATAGGTCCGATCAGAAAACACTTCATGCGCCACTTGAAGACCCATTCTCTCACCTGCTAACGCAAGTTCACTGCCTGAAAGCCCGTATAATACAAGACTTGGATCGACATGATACACAGCCTTCGCAATTGATTCAGATAATTCAGTATTTTTAGCCGCCATGTTGTACAGGGCGCCGTGTGGCTTGACATGCTGCATCGTGCCGCCTTCTGCCTGAAGAAAGGCTGATAGAGCGCCAATTTGATAGACGACGAGATCATAGGCTTCCTCTGCTGAAATCGCCATTGGACGTCTGCCAAAGCCGACTAAATCTTGCAGACCCGGATGAGCACCAATTTGCACCCCTTTATCCAATGCCATTCTGACGGTTTTTCTCATCACCGTTGGATCTCCTGCATGAAAACCGCAAGCAATGTTGGCTGAGGTGACATATTCTAAAATTTGTTCATCTGAACCGATTGTATATTGGCCAAAGCTTTCTCCCAAATCACAGTTGATATCTACTTGATACATAGGATCCCTCCTTTTTGTTCCGAATAACGGAACTTGAAGTCCGAATATTCGAATTTATATTGATTATATCAATTTTGGCTAGATTGCACATGACATTGTTAGAAAACATAACAATAGAACTAGGAGAAATAAAAAAAACGAGAGGATATCACCTCTCGTTTTTTTTATTTATTTAGACAGCACCCAATGATGGATCGCTTTTGCTACACCGTGTTCTGTGTTAGGAGCTGTAATCCAATCAGCGGCTTCTTTCACCACTTCTTGCGCATTTCCCATCGCAATACCTAATCCGGCTTCTTGGATCATAGCCATATCATTTAGGCTGTCACCAAGTGACATGACATTGTCCATCGTACAGCCAATGCGTTCTGCTACCTTTGCAAGAGCTGCCGCTTTGTTAATGCCAGCTGCATTAACTTCAATATTAGTCGGACTTGAATTTGTGATTTCTAGATGCTCGTTTGTTTTCAATGTATTGAGTACTTCCTCACGAACGTCATCATCATGAATATCAAAGCCAAATTTCAACCATTCATGGTCATGAATTCGTTCTGGAAATTCACCTCTCCACACCTTATCCACAGTGGAAGCCCAGTAATCGGTTTCGTACCTATTTTTTAGATCCCACATCATTTGGACATGATCAGGATGCAGCAGATCTCGTTCGATCAGCTGGAAGTTTGAATCCCAGATTTCACTTCCGTTTGCTGTCACAAGGTAAGAAGACAGCTTAAGCGGCTCCACCAGCTCTCGGCATGTCATCAGTGTGCGCCCTGTGCTAATCACCACATGGACCCCTTTTGCTTCAGCATCTTTAATGGCTTGTTTATTTTCCTCTGGAATGACGTGTTCACTGTTTAACAGCGTGCCATCCATATCAATGGCAATCAATCGGATGTCTTTCTTATCAGCATGTATGGACAAATTGAGTACCCCACTTTGTATCATTTTTTGTAACTATCTTTATTTTAATATAAAGAAGGAGAAGGCACAAAGGGACGAGTTTGATCCCACAGAAAAAAGACCTGGTTGCAGGTCTCTTTACATAGGCTTAGCGTTCACATGCAATGCCGTCTTTATCACGGTCAAGGTGCTTATTCTTGAGATAAAGCGCTTTTGATGCATACGGCTTGTACTTTGTTTTGCCGCCTTTGTTTTTCGTGTTTTTGCTTTTTGCGACGCCGCCTTTATAGACTTTGTTCAGCGCTTTGCAGTTTTTGTAGGACTTGACTGTTTTTGCATCTGCAGTGTGGGTGTTGACTTGTGTAACGCTTAGTAAAAGACCTAGAGACAGTACAGCCACCATGATTTTTTTCAACATGTAGAATCCCCCTATTTTTTCTATTTTTACATTTTTATCATATGTCACCACTTTTTGTTTTTCAAGACTATCGAGCTAAATATATTGATTTTTTTGGAATAAATCATGCTTTATATCCTATATGGTACACTGAGTGGGAAACCTTTCCGGTTTTGACACGTATATGAAGAGAGGAGTTTTTCACATGAAAATGAAATATACCATTCTATATGTAAACGATGTTGAGGCAAGTATTCATTTTTATCAACATGTACTTGGCTTTCCTATGAAACTTAGGGTTGAATCCTATGTTGAGTTTGATACTGGAGATGTGACCCTATCAATTAACTCACGTCAGGATGTCAAAGATGCACTTGGATTGCCTGTCCCAGAAGCCAATCAATCCTCTCAAACGTTCGAGATAGGGTTTGTTGTGGATGACGTGGAACAAACTATTGCATCAATCAAGGAAAAAGGGGTTTCGATTATTAAAGAACCTGCAAAAAAACCATGGGGTCAAACCGTCGCTTATGTCGCTGATCCTGATGGTCATTTCATTGAGATATGTGATGCGGTCTCTTAATCTTCTTTAAAGGAGTGAACCAGTATGAGAAAAAAACATGCCTTTATCGCCGGTGTTTGCTCAATGATTGTGGTTAGCAGTGCCGCTATTATTTTGCAGCACCATGAGTGGATAGGATGGATCAGTGGTGGTATCTCTATTATCGGGATCATGATGTCTGGGCTTCTAATGGGGGCTTGGACAAGCGGAGATGAAACAAGAGCCGCCTATCATTCTGAAACGAAAGAGCACCGCATGTGGCGTCTGGATACGGCCTTTCTCATGATGATCTTTGCACTTCCGCACATGGCAGTGTCGGTCTTTTATTTTTTAATGTAAACACTTGGTAAAAGGAGTTCGTCATATGGCTGTTTTTATTTTATTCGTTGTATTTGGCTTCCCTATTCTTTCTGTGCTGATTGGCATTTTTGGCACAATGCTTTTGAAGAATGTTTGGATGCCGACTTTGATTGTCCTGTTAGCCAGCGTCATTCTCATGTACACATACATTGGCGGGGAGGAATCCTTTCTCATTTGGGTCATTATCTACACCGTCTTTACGTTGATCGCTGCATGGATGACAAAGCGGTTTCGGTTCAAGTAAAAAAGAACAGTTTGCACTGTTCTTTTTTTGATCAAATATCGGCGCACCATAGCTCAATTTCAATTTTCAGCTCAGGCCATCCTAAAGCTGATACATAAGCAACCGTCATTGATGGGTAAGCTGTTTTGAAGATCGTATCCCACTGAGGATATAGATGATCCCAGTCGATTTCTTCCGTAGCCCATATATTGACCTTGATGACATGCTCTTCATTCAATCCTTCTGATTCAAGGATTTTTTTGATATTTTCAAACGTATTGGTTACCTGGTCGTTTAAACTTGATGGTACCTGTCCATCGATATCTGTTCCGACTTGACCGGATGTAACAAATAATCCCGCGCCCTTTGGTACTCGTGTGATATGACTATAGCTGCCAACGGGCTTCGGCATACTTTCTGGGTTTTTCCTTGTGATTTTTTCCATGTGATTTCCCTCACTCACTTTGATTTTTCTGCTAGTCTTCTCTTCATGTAGACAGACTTCACCAATTTCTATCTATCCTAAAAGAAAACAGCAGTGGAGTATCCATAGCCACAAGGCAAGAACATCAATATTTTCTTTTTCATGACCGGAACACTCCTTTCGATTGCGTGAGCAAGGTTTTGATTCCTTATATAGTACCTGACAAAAGACGTTCAGTCAAAATGGTTTATAGACGATAACGCGCAATATCTTGATTCAACCGTATGCTTAGTTCATTGAGTCTTTCTGCTGCTTTTGCCACATTGGAGATGGCTGTCACCTGTTCGTCTGTGGATGCGGTAATCTCTTCGATCGCAGCGGCATTTTCTTGAGAAATATGGGCTGCGCCTTGCATGGCTTTTGTGATGAGGTCGTTTTGCTCCAGCAATGCATTCAGCTCTTTTGCCATGGCGTCTGTTTCAACGATGGTTTGTGAAATCGACGTAGAGATGGCATTGAATTCATGTTCTGTCGCATGTACCGCTTCATCTAACTCAGCGAAACGATCCATTGTGTTTGACATCATGCCGGCTGTTGCCGTCGTTTCTTCTTTAATGCCTTGTACCATTCGCTGAATTTGCACTGCTGATTGTTTTGTCTGCTCAGCTAAATTCCGTACTTCACTCGCCACAACCGAGAAGCCCTTTCCATGCTCTACTGCGCGTGCTGCTTCAATGCTGGCATTCAGCGCAAGTAAATTCGTCTCGTTTGAAATGCTTTCAATCGTATCTGTAATTTTAGAGATATCCTGTACTTTTGTACTTAATTGCTCAATGCCTGCTCTAATGCCTTGAGATGCTTGAATGGATTGTTCATTTGATTGTTTTAATTGCTGAACAATTTGCTGACCCTGCTGAGAAGATTGACTCGATTGGTCAGAGATTCGTTTAATTTGGTCACTTTGTTCTTTGACATTCTCAATGGATTGATTGAACTGGGTCATTTGTTGGTTCGCTACATCAAGGTCCGATGCCTGATGAAGTGTTCCAGTCGATATGTCACCAATCGCTCTGCCAATCTCTTCACTGCTGGCTGAGGTTTCTTCAGATATTGCTGATAAATCTGTCGCTGATTCGACAAGTTGACTGCTCGTTTCCTGTAGACCGCTGACAAGTGTCCGGAGTTCTCCTGACATATGATTAAAACCTTTTGCCAGCTGTCCAATCTCATCTGTTGTTTCTTTTAAACTTGTGCGTTCAAGATTCCCCGCCGCAATTTCTTTTGAAGCAGCAGTGACTTGCTTGAGCAGTCTGACCTTTCCTCGAGCAGCTAAATAAAAGACGCCAAGACTGAGAAGAGCGACACCCGCTGTAATGAGCATGATATAGAGCTTCATCTGCTCTAATTCTTTATAAAATTCATCCTGAAAGACGGCAATGCCGATACTCCAATTCCAAGGCGTGAACTGGCTCATATAGGCAAGCTTTTGCTTTTCTTCCCCAGTGGCATCGTCCTCATCTAAATAGGTCACATAGTGTGCATCCTCGCCTTCTGATTTGGCTCCAGCGACCATTTTTTCACGATTGGTCGTGTTATCTGGAATGACGCCAATGTCATTGACAGGATGGACTTGAGAGGAATAATCTGCTCCATATGCGACAAGATAGCCTTTATTTTTATAGATAAAATCTGATTTTTGAAATTGATACCCTTTCCCGTTGTCATTTTTGGGCCCGCTCAAGTAAATACGGGCTTGTTCCTGTGCCTGTTCAAGCGTCAGTTCTTTTTTTTCTACACGATCATTCAACTGTTCAAGTGTAGCCATTGCTCCGCTGACGATGTGCTTTAGATCTGCTTTTCCCGCATCAATTAAGACATGTTTTGCTAACAAATACCCCGTTGTTCCAACAAGACCACCAGTTAAAATCGTGATGACGATAATGGCAGACATTAATTGAAAAAAGACACTTCTTGACGCAAACATTTTCCTTTTCATATACAAATTCCCCCTTACTTCATATATCGACAAACGGGGTAAAGTATTAAAAAAGTCATCAAAAAACCCCTTTCACTCGTTGGAAAGGGATTTTCTGATTATCGAGCTGTTTCTTTAAGAATGGCTTGATAGAGATCGTCTGTTGGCGTGAGACCACATACTTCTTTCAGCACACCTTCAATGCCTTTTTCTTTTCTTAATGCCTGCAAACGAACCGCTTCTTCGTCTTCGGTAAAGTCATAAGCGAGAGCTGCAGCAATGCCTTTGATTAAGTACACTGGCTGCTTGATCTTTTTCGCTGGACCGATTAAACGGTCATCTGCTCCCAGCTTTCTAAGAGGAGAGCGTGCGACACGAGTGACTTCGTCGGAGATAAAAGCATTTTCGAATCGCTTGATGATTTTTTGAATATACGCATCATGTTCTTCTTTTTCAAAACCATATGTGTCGATTAAATAACGGCCCGTTTCGTGAAGTGCACCTTCAACCACTTGGCGAATCTCTGGTGTATCGACGGCTTCTTTAATCGTTTGAACGCCTTGCTGATATCCGACATAAGCTGCTAGCGCATGTCCTGTATTGACAGTAAAGAGCTTGCGCTCAATATACGGTGTCAAATCTTGCACAAAGGTCGCTCCGTCAATTTGAGGAACGTCTCCAATAAAGCCAGTCTCATCAATGACCCACTCGAAAAAAGGCTCGACTGATACTTTTAAAATATCCTCATGGTGCTGAATCGGGACAATGCGGTCCACAGCAGCGTTTGGAAAACCAACTGTTTGTGACAATGCTTTTTGTTCCTCTTCTGTTAGATGAGAGAAAACGGCTTCTTTTAAATGAGAGCTACCTCCAATCATATTTTCACATGCCACGATGTTGATGATATGGTCAGGCTTTTTCTGTTTTAATCCTTCAGCAATAGATGAAGCAATGATCTTCAAAACAGCTGGTCCAACAGCTGTTGTAATCAAATCGGCTGATGCCACAGCCTCTGTTAATGCCGCTGGGTCTTGTGCAGAATTGATCGCTGTCACTGGGCCGACTACTTCTTGCTTCTGACCTGGTGCTGCTAGTTCAACCGTGTATTCTCCTCGTGCATTCAGCTCGTTGATGACCGCTTCATTTACATCGGTAAAGACAAGCTCAAAGCCTGATGCTTTTAACAAAGATCCGATAAACCCTCTGCCAATATTCCCTGCTCCAAAATGAAGTGCCTTCATGCTAGTTCACCTCGTTAAAGATGGCGATCAGTTCATCCTGATCCTTCGCATGGATGATGCGTTCTACATTTTCCTCTTCTGAACAAACAATCGCAATTTGAGAAAGAATATCGAGGTGTTCGTTGTTTTTACCTGCGATGCCAAAGACGACTTTGGCGATATTTCCTTCGCCGTATTCAACGCCATCTGGAATTTGAATGATGGAAATCCCAGAATGAAGGACAGCTGCTTTCGCATCCTCTGTTCCATGAGGAATCGCAATCCCGTTGCCCATAAATGTAGACGAAATATTTTCTCTTTCAAACATTTTGTCAACATAATCACTTGTGACATAGCCATTTGCCACTAGGACTTCGCCTGCTTTTTTAATGGCTTCTTCTTTCGAGCCTGCTTGTTCGTTTAGAAAAATATTGTCTTTTGATAGTACTTGTTTCATGAATGATCACACCTTTTTTTAGAATGGAAAATCAGGAAAACAACCAAAACGGGGAGTTCAATGAAGAAAAATTGAACTCAACCCGTTTCGTCATGTTATTTTTTCAATTTCTCAATCAGCTCATCGTATTTCGGGCTGTTTAAGAAATTATCGACTGAGATATGCACAGCGCCTGGCAGTTTTGCCTTGGCTCTGTCTGTTAAATCTTTATGAGTGAAGACCACATCGGCATCATTTGGAATGTTACTGATGGATGTATTTGTCACATCAATATCAAGCTCTGCCTTTTTGACTTTATTCTTTAAGATGGATGCGCCCATCGCGCTTGAGCCCATTCCTGCATCACAGGCAAAGATGATTTTGTTCACGTCATCTGGATTGACATCACTTGGAGATGCTGCTTGCTCATTTGCTTCAGCGTCTTCTTTTTGTGCTGTAAGAGCAGCGGCTGCTGCGCTTTTCTTCCCTTTCATGTCCTGCATTTTTTCTGTTGCGGCTGTTAAGTCTTCGTCAACTGCTTTTGAGGCTTTTAAAATCACAGAAGCGACAAGGAATGAGACGACGGCTGCCACGACGACACCTGCTAGAACAGCAAGATGTCCACCTTTTGGTGACATCAGCATAAGGGCGATAATACTTCCTGGTGACGGCACAGCCTTTAAGCCTGCATTTAACAGGGTAAAGGTCAAAACGCCGCTCGCTCCCCCTGCAATTACCGCTAAAATAAGCTTTGGTTTCATTAAGATGTACGGGAAGTAAATCTCATGAATCCCTCCTAAAAATTGAATGACAATCGCACCCGGTGCAGACTGCTTTGCATTCCCTCTTCCGAAGAACATGTATGCAAGTAGAACACCTAAACCTGGTCCTGGGTTAGTTTCAAGCAAGAACAGAACAGACTGCCCTGTCTTCGCCGCTTGCTCTACCCCTAACGGACCTAAGATCCCTTGGTTAATCGCATTGTTTAAGAACAAGACTTTCGCTGGTTCAATGAAAATACTTGCCAGCGGAAGCAAATGTGCATTCACAATGATATCTACACCTGCCGCAAGGGCTTTATTTAGACCAAGTACAACTGGTCCGATAGCATAGAAGGCAATCGCGACAAGAATGGCACCTAGAATCCCTGCCGTAAAGTTATTCACAAGCATCTCAAAGCCTGATTTGATTCGATCTTTGAAGAGCTGATCAATTTTCTTAATCAAGTAACCGCCAAGTGGTCCCATGATCATGGCACCTAAAAACATTGGAATGTCCGAACCGACAATGACCCCAATCGTCGCGGTTGCACCGAGTACACCGCCTCGATGGTCGTATACGAGTTTACCGCCTGTGTAACCAATTAAGAGTGGCAGTAAGTAGTTGATCATTGGACCAACAAGTGAAGCTAATTGTTCATTTGGCAAATAACCACTCGGAATGAATAATGCCGTAATGAGTCCCCAAGCGATAAATGCGCCAATATTCGGCATAATCATGCCGCTTAAATAGCTTCCAAAGCGCTGTACTTTTACGCGGAATCCGCTTTTTTCCTGCATCTATGAAAACTCCTTTCTTCTTTCCCTTTATTTAGGGCTTTATAGGTCAAAAGATATAAGAACAAGTGTCAGTGAAGCCCTTATCCCTATCGTAAAACGCTTTCACTTCCCCTTCAATTGAAACTAAATGTCACTTTGTCACTTAGTGTGTGACAAAATTGAAATATGATGTGAATACTTTGTCAGAGCATCGGACAAATAGGGTAAAAAGGTTAACGTGCCGTGGTTTTGACGCAAAATTCATTGGAATTTCACAACTTTCAAATCGTCACTTCTTGTTTCCTCTTCTCAAATCGAATAGGCTTATACATGATCAAACCTATTCAATCAAGAATGTCTGCGCAGACACGACACAGAAAAAGTGAACCATCTTGCTGTTTGTTTCGTTTACCTTTTAGAGTGAGCGGCACAATAGGAGGAGCGGTTTTTTCTGTGACCCACAGTTTACTGCCGCTTTCTTTCTGATACATGAGACATTTTCATAGGTAGAAAGGCGGTTATACACTTGTTGAAACATAGTAAGTGGCTTCTGCTTCTTATCGTCACGTTCGCTTTTTTCATTCCAAAGGAAGCATTTGCCCATGCATACGTCGTCAGCTCGAATCCAGCAGCAAATGAAGAGCTGGAGAAGCAGCCTCCTTCGGTCTCTATCACATTTAGTGAAGGAATCGAAAGTGGATTTCATGCCATTAAGGTGCTAAATGCAAAAGGGGATCGTGTGGATCAAGGAGATACGGTCATTAAAGATCAAAAAATCATGGAAGCTGCTTTAAAAAAGGATTTACCAAAGGGGATTTATACTATTCAGTGGAATGCGGTATCAGCAGACGGACACTCTGTCTCTGGCATGATCCCGTTTAGTATTGGCAAAGCGGATGGCGGTTTTGACCAATTAGATCAAGGTCAACCAAATGAATCGATTGATGTTGCCTCGACCATAGACAAAGCCTTTCTTTATACGTCGTTTAGCTTATTTCTCGGGACCATTTTGTTTGGAGTGTTTTGGTTTCGGGCAGCGATTTCATCTGTATTAGCGAAACGAATGAAACGGCTTTTGACATTGTCACTGATCATGATGGGCGGAGCACTCGTGTTCCAGCTGCCGATTCAAACAAAATCAGCGGCAGACGTGTCCTTTTTGGGAGCATTTCAGCCATCGCTTTTACAAGAAACCATTGCGTCGACTTCTGGCGGTAGTTTGTGGATGATGCTCATGGTGTCATTTGTTCTTCTGACCATTTGGAGCATCGTTGCGATGAAAAAAGGGGATTTCACTTCTTTTCGGGTATGGTTGTTTCCACTGCTCCTATTCGCAGTACTTCTCTGGCTGAAGGCACAAATCGGACATCCAGCGGCAACTGATAATAAAATACTGACAACGTCACTTGATTTTATCCATCTCGTTTCTGCATCGATCTGGGTCGGTGGTTTAACAGCCATTGTGCTTTTATTGTTGAAGAAGCTGCCAAATGAAGATCAGCCGCTCATACGGAATACGTTAAAGGCGTTTCACCCTTGGGCATTGCTCTCTGTTGGACTCATTGTGTTTTCGGGATTTGTGAATGCGATCTTTATTTTGCAATCGTTTGATGCTCTTTTCGAATCAGCATACGGTCGAACCTTTTTAATCAAGCTTGGTTTATTTATCTTGATGGGCCTTCTTGGACTTGTCCATTACTTGATGCTGAGATGGGAAAAGAAACAGAAACAAAACGTTTCGTTACGAGCTGAGTGGATCATCGGAATCGCTATTTTGTTATTAACAGCTGTATTCACCAATATTCCGAGCCCTCCTCCGCCTGCACCTGAGCCATTCTTCGGCGCAAACCAAGTGGAGCATCGTGACATTGTGTCCATGAGCATTACCCCGAATGCTCCGGGGAAAAACACATTCGAGGTCGCATTTACAAAGAAGGATGGACAAACGATGACAGATATTCAATCTGTGTCAGCCAAGATCCATAAAGTCGCCTTATTCGGTGAAGAGAAACCGAGTGAATTTCAGCTGAAACGATTAAAAAATGGTCATTACTCTGCTGAAAACCTCTTGTTAAATGAAAAAGGTACTTGGAAAATTGAAATCCATGCGTTAACTGGTTCTTTTGAAAATATCGATACCACATTTATTAGAAGAAACTAAAAGGAGTTCATACCATATGAAAAAATATGTTAAAGCTTTATTACCAATGCTTCTCGCTTCATTTTTATTGGCGATTCCTGTGAGTGCTCACGTCACAGTCAAACCTGATACGTCTGCGACAAATGCTTGGGAAACCTATACGTTAAAAGTTCCTTCTGAGAGTGACAGTCCAACGACTAAGGTTGTCGTGACAATACCTAAAGGCGTAGAATTCCAACAATATGAGCCTGTCCCTGGATGGAAAACGTCAACTGAAGAAAAAGATGGCAAGGTCACAAGAGTGACTTGGGAAGCAACTGGTAAAGGCGTGCTTGCCGGACAGTTCCAGCAATTCGTTTTTGTAGCAAAAAACCCTGAAAAAGCAGGTGAAGCTGCATGGGATGCATATCAATATTATAAGGATGGAACGGTCGTTGAATGGACTGGCGATAAAGATGCTGATAAGCCGCATTCGATCACAAACATTGTCGCATCTAATACGGTAACGGATTCCCATGGTCAAGAAAAACCAAAAGAAGAAAAGGCATCTGAAACAGCCTCTAATTCTCCTTCACCACTTGTGCTAGGGTTGTCCATTGCTGCTCTAGTCGTAGCACTGATTGCGCTTGTGCTTGCTTTTAGAAAGAAATAATTCATTTGTAAGCGATCGTTTTCACGGAAACGATCGCTTTGTTTCTTTCCACCTTGCTTGAATAAGAAATGCAAGCTAGGACGATCAACTCCCATTTCTCCAACCTATTATTACCAACATAGGATTGAATAGGATGATGACGCATGCCATAATGAGACACATGACCACCTAGGAGGCTATAAGATGAACCATCTAATTATATTTGCTCATCCCCAGCAAAGCTTAAATCAAACCCTATTAGATCTTGTTGTCAGCACTCTTTTGAACAATGGTCATCAAGTGACTGTTCGTGATGTTTATGCTCTTGGTTTTTCACCAGAACTAAGCATCTTGGAAAAGGCTGCGATCAAACGGGGTGATGTCCCCATTGCCATTCAAACAGAGCAGAAGCTGATTCAGAAAGCAGATGTCCTAACATTTATTTTTCCCATTTGGTGGACAGGCTTACCCGCTATGCTAAAGGGCTACGTAGAACGCGTTTTTTCTGAGGGCTTCGCTTATCAAATCAATGAGCACGGGACTATTGATAACCTGCTTCGACACAAAAAAGGTGTCATTATCAACACGCATGATGCTCCAAGATCCTTTCTTGACGCTAACCGAATCGTTCCCGCCTCCCATCGCATGACAACGGATACAGATGTCTTCAATTTTATTGGTATTGAGCCTGTTGAACGACTTTTGTTCAGCAGCATGGAGCAGGCACCAGCAGATTACATCCACGAAATTCTGAAAGAAACAAAAGAAACGGTTGAGCAGCTTTTTCCGCCGGCTGTTTAACATAAAAAGACTGCCAGATTCCTCAGGCAGTCTCAAATTGTTGACAAAGGGCTAAAATGATCTTGATTTTAGCCCTTTGTCTTCTTTTCAGCGTGATAGAAAACCTTTGCAGGCTAGGAAGGACGAGCACCGGAGCGGAGCGAATTTGACATTCGTGAGCACCGAAGCGCAGACCTGACACCGAATGCGAGGGTTTGTCTACACGCTGAGACTGCCAGATTCCTCAGGCAGTCTCTTTCACGTTTATTCGTCTAAACCAATGGATACATATTTGGTTTCTAAATAAGGCTCGATCCCTTCGATGCCGCCTTCACGGCCAATTCCGCTTTCCTTCATTCCTCCGAATGGTGCTTGAACAGCCGATGGGCCGCCATCATTCCAGCCAATAATCCCGTAATCAAGATTCTCTGAGATGTAGAGGCCGTTTCGATAATTCTCTGTAAAGAAATAAGCCGCAAGACCAAACGGTGTATCGTTCGCTAATTCAATCGCTTCATCTAGCGTTTTGAACGTCGTAATCGGTGCCACTGGCCCAAAGGTTTCTTCATGCATGATGTTCATGGAAGGGTCCACATGTGTGAGAACCGTTGGCTGGACAAAATAATACGACTTGTCATCATCGAAATGCGTATCTCCGCCGACAAGGATTTTCGCCCCTTTTTCGACTGCATCTTGAATTTGGCTGACAATTTTATCAAAGCCGCGCTTGTTGATAATTGGGCCGATGGATGTGCCTTCTTCAAAGCCATTTCCCACTTTCAGCTTTTCGACCTCTTTGCTAAAGACTTGCGCAAATGCTTCATGAATGTCTTCATGCACAATTAAGCGGTTGGCACAGACACAGGTTTGTCCTGCATTACGGAACTTAGATGCCACTGCTTGTTTGACAGCTAGTTCAAGATTCGCATCTTTGTCTACGATGAGCGGGGCATGACCGCCAAGTTCCATTGATACGTGCTTGACTGTACTCGCACTGTTTTTGATCAAATGCTTTCCGACTGGCGTTGAGCCTGTGAACGTGATTTTGCGAATCAATGGGCTATCTGTGAATATTTCACCGACTTCTTTTCCATCTCCAACCACCCATTGCAGAGCATCCTCTGGAATTCCGGCTTCGTGGCCTAATTTCACAAGTTCAATAGCCGTCAGCGGCGTGTCTTCAGCAGGCTTCACAATAAAGGTACAGCCCGCCGCAAGTGCTGGTGCTGCCTTTCTCGTGATCATGGCTGCGGGGAAATTCCACGGTGTAATGGCCGCAACAGGACCCACTGGCTGCTTTGTGACAAAAAGGCGCTTGTTCGCCGTATGTGACGGAATGGTTCTGCCGTAGATTCGTTTGGCTTCCTCTGCGTACCATTCAATATATCCAGCCGCATAAACGATTTCTCCTAATGCTTCTTGATACGGCTTCCCGTTTTCTTCAGTGATGATTTTTGCGAGCCTTTCTTTATGTTCAATCATGAGATCAAACCACTTGCGAATGATATTGGCACGTTCATGTGCTGACGTTTTTGCCCATGTTTTGAATGCTTTATGTGAGCGAGTGATCGCATCTTCAATCTGTTCTTTTGTATGCTGAGCAACTGAAGCAATTTCTTCTCCTGTTGCAGGATTATACACTTTGAGTTCGTTTGTCATGCTCTACCGTCTCCTTCGTTCTTGGATTCATTACATATAGTATATACCCAATGAGTGCCCAACCTAAAAGCAATATCCATTCAGCTGGCCATGATAAGGAGGCCGGCATCCCTGGAAAATAAAATGAAAGAAAAAGGAGACTCAGCCCGATGGCTAAAACGCCTGTCGTCCGCCAATATTTAATGCGATATGGACGCTCAAGTTCTGGTTCTGCTTTACGAAGTTTCATAAAGGCAATGGACACAATTAAGTAGCCGACGATGATCCCGACACCGCCTGCATTGACAATCCATACGAGGGCAGGGCGCCCTAATAATGGAGCGAAAAAGGCCAAAGCACCAAGAAATAAAATGGCATTTGTCGGCGTTTTATACTTTGGATGAATATACGCAAACCATTTGGAAATCATGCCTCTTTCCGCCATCGCGTATAGAATACGGCTTGCACCGATGATGAAAGCATTCCAGCTCGTTACAATCCCTGCTACACCGCCAATGACAAGCACTGTCCCAAATGCTTGATGACCGAGAAGCTGCACCATGGCATCTGCTGTCGCCAAGGAAGAGGCTTCAAGCTGTCCTTTTGACAGCCCCGCAGCTACTCCAAAGACAATAAGCAGATAAAATACGACCGCACTCACGATGGAGATAATTAAAATTCTCCCAATGATTTTCTTTGGCGCATTGATCTCCGCCGCCACTTGAGGAATGACATCAAAGCCAACGAATAAAAAGGGAATCATCACTAAAACTGCCATGAGACCGCCAACCCCGCCTTGAAACATCGGCTCAAGGTTTGCTAGATTTCCGTTAAATGTGGCGCCGCCTAAAAGAAGAAAACCTGTCAGGATAATGGCCACTGTAAAAACAGATTGAAAAATAGCGGCTGGCTTGGCACCAATGTAGTTAAGCGCTGTTAAAAATAAAGCACCGCCAGATCCAATCAACACCCATGTAAAATAAACGTCCCATCCCCCTATATTCCATAGAAAGCCAACATGCTGTGTTGGAATGACATAATCAATAACAGTTGGCAGTGCGACTGCTTCAAACGTAATGACCGAAACATAGCCAAACAACACGCCCCATGCAGAGACAAAAGCGGATTTTATCCCAAATGCCCGCTGGACAAAGACAAGCCCTCCTCCCGTCTCTGGAATCGCAGACGAAAGTTCAGCATACGTCAGTCCAATAAAGATGACGAGAATACCACCTATAACGAAGGCAATCACACTGCCTAAAAATCCAGCTGTTAAAATCCAATCTCCCGAAAGTACAACCCAGCCCCATCCAAGCATTGCACCAATGGATAAAAACAGTACGTCAGACTGTGACATGGTTTTTGCCATTTGTTGTTTTTGCATACAACCATCCCCCTTTGTTGTTTAGCGTGCTTTGAAGGCGTCCTCGATGATCCCTAGTCCTTCATGAAGCAGCTCATCTGTGATGACAAGTGGTGTTAAGAAGCGAATAATATTCCCATTAATCCCTGCCGTTAATAAGAGAAGTCCGTGCTCGTTTGCATATGATGCAATCGCTGCGGCTGTTTTCTTATCTGGTGTACGCGTAGTTTGATCTTCTACAATTTCAATTGCCACCATTGCCCCTAACCGGCGGACTTCCCCAATGAATGGATACGCCACTCTCCAATCATTTGCTTTCTCCTCAATGACTTGTCCAATGTGTTCAGATCGTTGATTCAGTTGTTCTGTTTCAATAATATCAAGAACCGCTAGCGCTGCCACACAGCCTAATGGACTTCCTGCATATGTTCCTCCTAGCTCCCCTGGATCTGCCGCATCAAGCAGTTCTTTTCTGCCGACAACACCGCTTAGCGGCAACCCAGCAGCAAGAGATTTTGACACAGTGATTAAGTCCGGCACCACATCAAAGTGCTCAATGGCAAAATATTTACCTGTTCTTGCAAAGCCTGTTTGGATTTCATCTGCAACAAACACAATCCCGTGCTCCTGACAGAATGAAGCTACATGCTGAACAAAACGCTTCGATGGTACAATGAACCCGCCCTCCCCTTGGACTGGCTCCATGACCACACACGCAACGGTTTCTGGTGCAACGGCAGCGACGAAGAATTGATTGAATTGATCAATGATGTACTCATCGTAGGCTGCATCGCTTAATCCTTCTGGCTTCTGATAGTAATACGGGTATGGCGCTTGATACACCTCTGACGCAAATGGTCCGAACCCAAATTTATATGGCTTGACCTTACTCGTCATGCTCATCGTCATATTCGTTCTGCCGTGGAAGCCTCTTGTAAACGAGACCACGGCCTGTCTTTTCGTATATTTACGTGCAATTTTCACCGCATTTTCAACAGCTTCTGCACCTGAATTAAGGAAAATGGCTTTCTTGTCATGGTCACCTGGTGTAAGGCGGCATAGCTTCTCTGCCAATTCGATATACGATTCGTACATCATCACATTGAATCCCGGGTGAATCAGGCTGTCTGCTTGTGCTTTGACGGCTTCCACAACCTTTGGATGTGAATGGCCTACATTTAACGTACCGATCGCGCCAGCAAAATCGATAAAACGTTTCCCATCGATATCGAACAGCTCGGCACCTTTCCCCTTTGCTGCAAGATGACGGTTGCCATTACTCACGCCTCTTGCGACGTATTGATCTCTTTTCCCCTGCCATTCCTCAGTTGAAAAACGGTTTGTTGTCGTTTGACTCATTGTCATCCATCCCCTTTATGTCTTTTTTATTATTCTGAATATTTTTTGGTATGATAGAAAGTACCAATATCATTTTTTTCATGGTACCAGAGAGGAAGGAATGACAAGATGCTGACAATTCAACTAGATCAAACAGGGGCAAACGGATTTATTTATCATCAAATTTACTCGAAAATTAAAGGTGAAATTTTAAATCGAAACCTTCAGCCGCACGATCAATTACCGTCCAAACGAGAGTTAGCCGATACATTAAATGTCAGCGTCAATTCAGTGAATGGCGCATATCAGCAGCTGCTTGCCGAGGGATATTTATATTCGGTTGAACGCAAAGGTTTTTTCGTGGAATCACTCGAAACGTTTCATGAATCAGGTCAGCTGAAACCCTCTACTCTCCCAGCAGATTTAAAGGAAGAGCCGATTGCACGAGACGATTGGTATTCCTTTTCACATATCTCTGTTGATACAGCCAATTTTCCGTTTAAAAGCTGGCTGAAAAGTGAACAAAAGGCGATCAGTCTCCACCAAGAAGCATTTGGTGAGCTTCCGCATCCACAAGGCGTGTACGAGCTTCGGGAAACAATTGCCCGGTTAATCGGGCTTGCACGGGGAGTCAAATGCTATCCAGAACAGCTCATTTTAAGTGCAGGCACGCAGTCACTTATCCATTCGCTATCAAGCATTCTTCCAGCCGATCAAGTATACGGGTTAGAAAACCCTGGATATCGCCGGCTCTATCAAATGCTAAAAAACAATCATCACCAAATTGAAACGATTGGCATTGATCAAAAAGGAGTACGGATGAGTGACATTCAGAAGAAGGAGCCGAATGTGTTGATCATTACCCCTTCACATCAATTCCCTACAGGGGTGATTATGCCAATTTCCCGGCGGATTCAGCTCTTAAACTGGGCAGCCGATGAGCAAGACCGTTATATCATTGAGGATGATTATGACAGTGAATTCAAGTATGGGACTGACAGCATTCCAGCGCTACAAAGTTTGGATCGATATGACAAAGTCATTTATATGGGGACCTTTTCAAAATCATTGCTGCCAGGCTTAAGGCTGAGCTACATGGTGCTCCCGCAGCATTTATTGAGACGCTATAAGGAAGAACAACACTTCTTCATTCAAACAGCCAACCTCTTTACACAATACACCCTTCTTCATTTTATAAAAGATGGAGCATATCAACGGCATATTAAAAGAATGAATGGTTTATATGAGGAAAAACGGAAGCAGCTCATTGGAGAGCTCAATACGGTTTTTGCTGACAATGTGCGGATTATTGGGGAAAATGCTGGACTTCATTTTATCGCAGAGTTCCGTTCAAACCGCACGCAGCATGAGATTTTACAGCGTGCCAAAGAAAGAAAGCTGAAAATGTATGGGATGGACCGTTTTACCCTTGATGAGCAATTACCGGGGCATCAGGAAGGCTTTGTTCCACTCGTTCTTGGCTTCTCTCATATGCGGCCAGAGGATATAGAGCCAGCGGTAAAAAGACTGTATGACTCGATTTATGGAAAATAAAACAGCCAGCTGCTTTTCTAGACAGCTGGCTTACCACCGCTCTTTATCTACGGCTAAAATGGATGACACGAGTCCAGGAAAAGCGGTCTCAATGTCTTCTTTTCTTAAAGAATAATAGCGGTGTTTTCCGTCAATTCTCACTTTCACGATGCCTGCCTCCCTCAACACTTTGAAGTGATGTGACAGCGTGGATTTGGCAATATTCATCTCATACGTGCCGCATGTCCTCTCGCCTGCTTCAGCTAAGCAGCGGACAATTTCTAACCGGATGGGATCGGCCAATGCGTGTAGCACCGAAATCAGTCTCATGTCTTCTTGGGTTGGATGGATTGGATTATTCATACGATAAATGTATCGTATTTCGTGCCAACATACAATCTCCTTACCCGCCTCACAAAGTAACGATACATCCTTCGGAATCGACTATGACTATATAATAACTTTCTTGTGAAGGGGAGGATCTCATTTGACACGAAAATGTTGGACTTACTTATGTTTAATGTTACTCACCATTTGCTTATGTGGATGCCAATCCGTCCGTTATGCCGAATCTAAACCACCTAGTGCAGAAGAGGTATTAGCTCTCGATGAACAGGCAGATTTATTTCAATGGGAAGAAACGGTCTATGAAGCAAATGTAGATTGGGCCCATCAACTAACCGTCACTAAAGATCAGCAAGTAGGTGTGATTCAGAAAACAGCTGCCGAACATTTTAATCACGGCACAGCTTCCAAGTTGAAAAAAGGGACAGTGATTTACTCTGTAAAGGAGCGAGAAGACCTTTTAATCGCCGAACTTAACGGACAGATCATCATATATGCCGCACATGCGGAAGGATAAAATACCTGTCATCAGATAGGTGTTTTTTTAAGTTTCTTTTCTTGTCATAGGTCATTGGTTTTGTTATCATAGCAAAAGTGACCACTCGGTTTCCATTGTGACCATATGGTTTTGCCGATTCGGAAAGGACTTATGAAGATGAACGAAAAGCAAGAAGAGATTTTGCGGGTTTCAAAGAAATTATTTTCTCAAAAAGGCTATATGAGTGTCTCCATGCAGTCAATTGCCGATGCCTGTAAAATATCAAAAGCGTCTATTTATAAACTGTTTGATTCAAAAGAAGCTCTTCTATTAGAACTGATTAAATACAATCAGTGCAAAATGAGAGAGATTTCTCAAATCATTCATTCAGAAACGACGCTGTCCAAAAAGGAAAAATTCACAAAGAAGATCAAGCTTGAGCTTGAAGAGTTTAAAGAGAATCATAAATTTTTGAATATGCTATCCTTTGAAGCTTTTTCACAGCATTCGCCCATTGTCATTAAGCATTTACGAGAGACACGCTCCATTATCATGCAGCGGCACAGAGACATTATTTTAAGCACATATGGTGAATCTGTTGCGCCTTACGTTTGGGATCTTGTCATTGTCCTCAACGGATTAATGAGAGAATTCATTTTAATGCTGGCGATTGAGCGCAAGAACATCCAATTAGAAAATGCCGCCGAAATGATTATCGGCGTGATGGACCGTGTGTCGAAAAAGCCTTGCTCTATTGAGCCTGTGCTAACAGATCAGCTGATGGACTCTTATTTGCTTTCCACACAGGACGAATACGATGAAGAAAAGCTTGTCATCTCGTACTTAACGAAGATCAAACAAGAGCTTCACACACTGTCAAACGGGGAAGAAAAGGACGATTTCCTCTCTGCGTTTGAACTGCTAAGTGAAGAATTATCAAAGGACCAACCGAGAACCTTTTTAATTAGTTCACTACTCGATTATTTAGGGAAAAACAACGTTTTATCACAAAATGTGTCACAGCTGAAAAGCATCATCTTATAGATAAAGAAGGGATAACATGAACCAATCTACAACATCGTATAATCGATCTGTGATTGTGGGGATTTTCCTCGTTGGGGCATTTGTCGCAATTTTAAACCAAACACTGCTCATTCCAGCGATCCCACATATCATGGAGGAATTCAATATTGATGTCAGCAAAGGGCAGTGGCTCACCACAGCCTTTATGCTGACAAACGGGATTCTCATCCCGATCACGGCTTTCTTAATCGAGAAATTTTCAAGCCGTTCTTTAGTTTTAACGGCGCTTAGCATCTTTACAGCCGGTACAATTCTTGCTTCATTTGCAACGAATTTCCCTGTATTACTTGCAGCGCGTATTGTGCAGGCAGCCGGCGCAGGGATTTTAATGCCGCTGATGCAAACGATCTTTTTAACCATTTTCCCGAAAGAAAAACGCGGGCAGGCAATGGGCATGGTCGGACTTGTCATATCTTTCGCACCAGCTCTTGGGCCGACACTTGGCGGCTGGATTGTTGATTCCTTCAGCTGGAAGTTCCTGTTCTATATTGTTCTTCCTATAGGTATTATTGATCTTATTCTTGCTTTCTTCTTAATGAAAAATGTAACGCAGCAAAGAGAGACACGTATTGATGTTTTATCTGTCATCTTGTCGTCCTTCGGTTTCGGCGGACTGCTTTACGGATTTTCTAGTGTTGGCACATACGGCTGGACAAGTGCCACTGTCCTCATTTCGCTGATTGTCGGCGCTGTGAGCTTGTTCTTCTTTATTCTGCGCCAGTCGAATTTGACAAGACCGATGCTTGAATTTGGTGTCTTTAAGTTTGCAATCTTCAGCTTGACGACCTTTCTTGGGATGCTTGTCTTTGCTTTATTGATTGGGACAGAGACGATTCTGCCGCTCTATACGCAGAATGTGAGAGGGTTGTCTGCTCTTGATACAGGACTGATCTTATTGCCAGGTGCTCTCTTTATGGGGCTCCTCTCACCAATTATTGGACGGATTTTTGATAAAGTCGGCGGAAAAGGGCTGGCATTAGGCGGGTTTACGATACTTACCGTGACGACCTTGCCATTTATGCTGCTCACCCTTGATTCATCCATCGCCCTCATTACGGTCGCGTACACGCTTCGCTTAATCGGGGTTGGGATGATCATGATGCCGCTGACAACAGCAGGTATTAACTCTTTACCACCTCATTTGATCCCGCATGGGACAGCGATGAATAACACGATGAGACAAATGGGCGGTTCCATTGGGACAGCAGTGCTTGTCTCCATCATGAGCAGCTCTGCTGCAAATGCAGAATTGGCCAGCCCATTAAAATCAGCCGTTCATGGAATGAATACGTCATTCTTCATTTCTGGTCTGATTGCGGTCATTGGGCTTGTCCTCTCCTTTTTCTTAAAGGAAAAACGCAATAATAAAGTGATGAAGCAGGAGCTATCTTCCTCCTCATCTTCTTCATAAGAAAAAGAGCTCGGCATATGGCCGGCTCTTTTTTCATATACTCACGCTATACCGTCCTCCCTGAAAATACATTTGTATTTCTAGTGAAGAAAAACCTTGATAATTTGAAGAAAAGAGTTGATAATAGGAACTATTCAATTTGTGAGAAAATTTTTACTATAGGAGATGTATGCATTGAAGGTCGTTAAATTTGGTGGCAGTTCACTTGCTTCTGGCAAGCAGCTGCAAAAGGTATTTGACATTGTAACAGCAGATCCAGCTCGAAAAGCAGTCGTTGTTTCCGCACCAGGAAAACGGCATTCAACGGATACGAAGGTCACCGATCTATTAATTAGCTGTGGTGAGCAATATTTACGCTTAGGCGAAGCACACGATTTACAGGAAGCCGTCATTGAACGGTATGCGTCCATTGCGGATGAACTCGGATTAAGTCATGACGTGATTGACACCATCCGGCAAGATCTAGATGCCCTCTTACAGGCTGATACGTCTCTTCCTGAGCGATATCTTGATGCCATCAAAGCAAGCGGTGAAGACAATAACGCAAAACTCATTGCCGCCTATTTCCGCTATCAAGGTGTCGAAGCTCACTATGTGAACCCAAAGGAAGCTGGTTTATTTGTGAGCGATGAGCCTGGTCAAGCGCAAGTTCTTCCGGAATCATATGATCATTTGTATAAATTAAGAGAGCGCTCTGGCATCATCATATTCCCTGGCTTTTTTGGCTTTAGTCTATCGGGGGACATTGTCACCTTTTCTCGCAGCGGCTCCGATATTACCGGTTCCATTTTGGCAAACGGTTTGAAGGCAGATGTGTACGAGAACTTTACAGATGTGGATGCTGTTTATGCTGTCAATCCAACGATCGTTCATGAGCCAAAGGAGATTACAGAGCTTACGTACCGGGAAATGCGCGAGCTATCCTATGCTGGTTTTTCTGTGTTCCATGATGAAGCACTCATTCCGGCCTTCCGTGCAGGCATTCCAGTACAGATTAAAAACACCAATAATCCTTCGGCAAAAGGCACCAAAATTGTGAACCAGCGGGATCATACAAATGGACCTGTTGTCGGAATCGCTTCAGACAGCGGATTTTGCAGCATTTATATTAGTAAATATTTGATGAACCGAGAAGTCGGTTTTGGACGCAAAGTGCTGCAAACGTTAGAGGAATATGGGCTTACGTATGAGCACGTCCCTTCTGGCATTGATGATATGAACATTATTTTAAGGCAGGATCAGCTGGAGGAGCAGCATATTGAACAAGAGCTGCTCGACCGCTTGAAGGATGTGCTTGATGCAGATGAGGTCGTGTTAGAGCCGCATCTCTCCCTCATTATGGTTGTAGGAGAAGCGATGCGCCACAATGTTGGCACCACAGCAAGAGCAGCAAAAGCGCTGTCAAAAGCGAAGGTCAATATTGAAATGATCAATCAAGGATCTTCAGAGGTCAGCATGATGTTTGGCGTCAAAGCGGCTCAAGAAAAAGAAGCCGTTCAAGCGTTGTATGAGGAATTTTTCTCTATGTCTACCGTCCCTGTCTCTCTTTAATCAGCAGGCTGCCAGATCTCGGGATCGGCAGTCTTTTTTGTTCTCACCCGATTCACATGGATTTACGCATTAAAGTGTATCTATTTCTCGTTTGATTTTGTATGATAGAGACAAACCAACTATTGTTCCGGCCTATGAGCGGAGCTACAAGGAGTCCTAAAACAATGCCTCGTCAACAACTATTAAAACAGTTTCGCAACTTTCATGATGCTTCTACGAGTATTCTAAATATGATGAGTCAATTCACTGATGTGAATACACTGTTTATTGCTAAAAACGATCAAACCACCAATCAGATTGTAAAGGTGTTAAATCATGACGAGCAGCTTCTTGAAGAAGGGGAAGAAATTCCTTACGAGAAGACATTTTGCAAGCTGGCGGTCGATCATCACGATACGCTTGTGATCCCTGATATATCACTGGATGATCGTTCTAAATACTTAGAAGTCACGAAACGTCTTCAAGGCGGATCATTCATCGGAGTGCCGATTGATTTTACAGATGGTACGAACTACGGAACGATCTGCGGGCTTGATCTAAGGCCGCAGCAATTCACAGAAGAGCATGTGCATATGTTTGAAACGATGGCTTCTCTATTAAGCTACGTCCTTGAACTAGACCGTGCCAACCGGCAGATTCAGCAATTATCTGTACCGATCGTCCCAGTTGTTGACGGTGTCGCCGTGCTTCCTCTACTTGGTGATATCGAAGAGACACGTGCTCAGCATATATTAGAAACCATTTTACAGGAAAGCTACAGGCTGTCGCTCTCTCATTTGGTCATTGATGTATCAGGAACAAAACGCCTGAATGAACAGAGCATTCAATATCTGGTCAACTATGCACAAACGCTGAGACTTTTAGGGATTTCGGCTGTTTTAACAGGGATTAAGCAAGATCTTGCTTTAAGTGCGATTCAATCGAATATATCATTTAAAGACATCACCATTCGGAAAGACTTGCCGCAGGCACTTGCTCATATTGGCTTAACATTTACCAAAACGGAATAAGAAATGATAGACACAAAAAGGGCTAAATCAATTTTAGCCCTTTTCTTCTTTTTAAATCATGCCAACAGCTGCAAATAAGAAGAATCGTTTCCGTCTTCAATAACTTGTACAATCTTCTGTGCATGTGATGCGTCTGTGACACTGTTTAATTTTTGCATGATGTCTTCTGTCGATAGTGCATGGCCCGGTGCGCCTCGCGGAATATCGACTCGTTTGCTAATGATGGTGCCATCAGATAAGGTGAGCTTCACAATCGTAAAGCGACCTTTTGGGACAGCGTCTGGATGGGGTTCTATCGTTTGATCATATTCTCTCTTCACCCGTTTCATCCAAGTGCACATGTGTGATGGAATGTGTTTTTTCGTAAAGGCATCCAGCGTCAGCGACTGTCCAAACGCGGCAAGTGCGATCACGTATTCGACACTGAATCGTCCTTCTTCTCCAGTCGAAGGTGTCCGCTCAATAAGCGCTGCATCTCCGCCAGGCGGGAACAGGACATCTACTTGTTTCACCTGTTCCGGCAAGAAAGCCCGCTCTTTCATTAAGGATTGGATCGCATCTGCTGCATGGTGGGCAGCTGAGCAGAATGGATATACTTTGAACCACAGCCCTGGTGAAACGATACGCCATGTAGAACCATAGCCCTCTAGTAAACGACTTTCCGCAAGTTCCAGATCTCCGTAGAGTGAAAAGAAACCAAGTGCGCCATCAAGAACCGAGTCATTGCCGCCAAAACCTGAACAAGCTAAGTCCATAGACCAGACGGCTGTTTTAGCCGCTAAGCCAGCTTGTAATGGTTTCATATCAGAGCCGAACTGCTTTCGCATTCCGGCAGATTGCGCTCCAGCAAAGCCGATTGCCTTCATCAGCTCTTCCTGCGAGACTTGTTTTAAATATCCAATGGCACATACTGCCGCAATGGCTCCAAGGGTTCCGGTATTATGCCAGCCCCGCTCATAATGCGCTTTTCCGATGGATTCACCAAGCCTTGCCATCACTTCAACACCTGTGATGTAGGCTGCTAAAAATCGATCGCCAAACCCTTTGCCGTCTGATAGCTGTGAAAGCAATGCTGGAATGATGACTGCACTTGGGTGTCCTCTCACGTCTGAATGCACATCATCATAATCAAGGGCGTGGATCAAATAGCCGTTCAGCATCGCTGCGGATTGACGGCTGACCTTCTTTCCTTGTCCAATGACAGGAATTTGAGCTGATCCACCTTCTTGTTCCACAAGTGTCATGAGTTTTTGAATTCCTTCATCCTTTTTCGCAGCAAGCGCTGCTGCCGCAGCGTCTAACAGACCATTTCGAGCCATTTCTACCGCCCGCTGATCTTGAAGTGGATCAGCAGACAGTACAGCCTCTGCCAATTGTTTTGTTAATTCCATGATCGTGACTCCAATGCCCGAACAGCAAGCTCGGCAAAGAAGGCAGCGGCAACCGGAAGTGCGTCTTCATTTAATGTAAAGGCAGGGTGATGCCATTCCTCGGTACCGCTTGTCCCCATCCATACGAAAAAGCCTGGAATGCGTTCTTGATAAAGGGCAAAATCTTCTCCGCCCGGTGACTGCTCTGCTTGAACGACTGTGAGATTCAACGCACCTGCCGTTTCTTCGACCACCTTTGTCAAACGATCGTCATTCAACACAGAAGGCAGATATGGATGCCATTTCACTTCGCCTTTTGCCCCAAACCCTTCGGCAATCCCGCTCACGATTTGTTTCATGAGCTCGGGAATCATCGCTCTCACTTCAGGCTCAAACGTCCGAACAGTTCCTTCCATCTCAACACGATCAGGAATCACATTCCATGATGTACCGCCTTGAATGCGTGTAATGCTGACGACTGCATGATGCAAAGAGCTGATGCGGCGGCTGACGATTTGCTGAAGAGCACTTGTGATCTGCCCGCTGATGGCAATCGGGTCTACCGTGTGATTCGGAATACCTGCATGACCACCCGTTCCTTTAATATCGATTTCAAACCGGTCTACACTTGCCATCAATGCTTTTTCTCTAATGCCTATAGTGCCAACTTTCAGGTCTGGTTTGTTGTGCATACCAAAAATGGCATCCACTCCATCTAAAACGCCTGCCTCTATGACATGTTTCGCTCCTTGCGCGACTTCCTCAGCCGGCTGGAACAAAATGCGGACCGTTCCTTTGAGCTCGTGTTTTCGTTCTTTTAATAAAAGAGCTGCTCCAAAGATAGAAGCTGTATGGAAATCATGACCGCAAGCATGCATTTTTCCCGGTACCTTTGAGGAAAATGGTTCGCCAGATGCTTCTTCAATCGGAAGTGCATCAATATCAGCTCTCAGGGCAATCGTTGGTCCCTCTTGTTCTCCTTTGATTTCACAGACAACACCTGTTTGAAGAGCTGGAAAATCGAGTACGGTGATCCCCTCCTCTTCTATCCAGCGGCGCAGTTTTTTTGTCGTTTCATATTCTTCAAACGCCAGCTCTGGATGCTCATGAAGCGCTCGGCGAATGTTAATTAAACGTTTGTTTAATGCTTCATTTCCTAATGATTTCACTGATACTCACCCCTCTAAAGAGTAAAAAGCAGCTTATGCTTCTTCAGCCGCTGCTTCTTTTTGGATAAATCGTTTTGTCCGTTCATTCTTCGTTTCATCAAATAGCTCAGTTGGTGTGCCCTGTTCAATAATATGACCATCCGCCATGAAAATCACATGGTCTGCCACTTCTCTAGCAAACGCCATTTCATGTGTGACGATGATCATCGTTGTTTCTTGAATCGCAATGGACTTAATGACTTGAAGCACACCTGAGACAAGCTCTGGATCAAGTGCTGACGTTGGTTCATCGAGTAAAATCGCATGTGGATCAACCGCTAATGCGCGGGCAATACCGATTCGCTGCTGCTGTCCGCCAGATAACGTGACTGGATAGCTGTCAGCCTTTTGCTCTAATCCTACTTGCTTCAGCAGCTTCATTCCAATCTCATTTGCCTGCTGCTTCGTCATTTTTTTCGTCACAAGCAGTGATTCTGTGATATTTTGCAGTGCTGTCTTGTTTTTAAACAGATTGTAGTTTTGAAACACCATGGCCGTTTGTTGACGCAGGTGATGGGCTTCTTTTCGTGTATATTTAGACGCATCGAGCTTCGCATCGCCAATTTCAATCGTGCCTTCATCTGGTATTTCTAATAAATTTAAGCAGCGCAGCAAGGTGGATTTACCGGAGCCAGAAGGTCCGATAATGGCCACAACCTGCCCTTTTTGCACATCGAGATTGATTCCGTCTAAGACGACAAGGTCGCCGAATGATTTCTTCAAATTGGTGAGCTTGATCATGTCCACACCTCCTTAATTCCGGTAAGGTTTGCTAATTTTTCGTTCGAATAGGTCTTGAAGGAAGCTATAAATGATAGTCATCACCCAATACACAATCCCTACGGCTAAATAGGTTTCAAAGTATTTATAGTTCGCCGACGCAATCATCTTCCCTTGTGCAAACATTTCTGCCACACCAATCGTAAAGGCAAGAGATGTTTCTTTTAAAAGACCGATAAAGGTATTCCCCGTCGCTGGAATCGCGTTTCGAATTGCCTGCGGGAAAATAATTCTGACGTAAGACTGCCATCTTGTCATGCCGACAGATAGACAAGCTTCCAGCTGTCCTTCATCTACAGAGTTGAGGGCAGCTCTGAAAATTTCTGCTAAGTATGCTGAGTTTTTAATACTTAATCCGATAATGACCGCTGTTAGGGCATCCATTGAGGTCATCGCAGGGAATAGCTGCGGAAGACCAAAATAAATGAGAAAGAGCTGAACCAAGGTTGGAACCGCTCTGAAAAAAGAAATATACAGCTTGGCAAATTGGTACAAAACAGGTATCCGGTTTTTCGTAATGAGAGCGAATACCACACCAATGATAATGGCAAATACCATGGAGACAATCGCCATGAAGATCGTTATCGGCAAGTATTGGATCAATGTCGGAAAAACGGTCACCATATACTGCCAATCAATTTTGTTCATGTCTGCTCTTCACCGCCGCTGTCGTTATTTTTTAATTGGCTCCGTGACATCGTCTTTGAAATACTTCTCAGACAATTTCTTCAGTGTCCCGTCTTCTCTTAATTCTTTGATTGCTTTGTTAAATTCTTCTCTTAGCTTGTCATGCTTTGTATCTTTGGCAAATGGGTAGCCTACTTCTTCATACACAATTGGATTGCCGACAATTTTGAGCGGCAGACCTGTTTTTTCAATTTGAGCAAGTAATACACTGCGTCCGTTGACATAAGCATCTACGCGGCCATTTGCCACTTCATTTAAGACACCATCTTGCGTTTCATATGTTTTAATATTGATTTTCTTGTCCGGATCTTTGCTCTCTAAGTTTTTGGCATGGTTAGAGCCAAGAACTGCCGCCACTGTTTTTCCTTTTAAATCATCAAGACCTTTGATGTCATTGTTGTCCTTTTTCACGATGATTTGTGTTCCTGCATATGCGTACGTATCAGTAAAGTTAAACGTTTGTTTACGCTCATCTGTGACTGCGACTTGGTTTGACACTGTATCCAGCTTACCAGATGTCAGCTGCCCCATTAGTCCGCTGAATTCACTCAGCTGCCAGTCTAGTTTGTAGCCTAGCTTTTTTGCAATAGCTTCAGTTACTTCAACATCGAAGCCAACAAGCTTGCCATTGTCTTTATAAGCAAACGGATAGCTTTGCCCTGTGGCACCTACTTTTAACACTTTTTCGTCTTTGCCTTCACTCTGATTGCCTCCGCCGCAAGCTGCTAAAACTGCCAGCATTGCTGCAAATAGAACGACTAGCCACTTTTTGTTTTTCATGTTCGTATACCCTTCTTTCCTCTTATGGTTGTGTGATATCTGATCTTAGTTGTTTTTTCAAATAAACCGTGATGTGCCCCTTGCCTAAATCCTTTTCTCCTGCTCTGACGTAGCCTTTGCGCTCATACATGTCTATGAGCCACGGATGCTTATCAGCTGTACCTAGAGATACGTATGGCACCTTTAAGGTATCCCTTAGCAATTCGGTTTCCACCCACTCCAGCAAGACAGAGCCTGTCCCTTTTTGGGCGGATGGTTCTGAGGCAAACCACCAAATGTGAGGGACGCCGAACGGGCCTGGCTGTTCTCCCCAAGGCATACGGAGCGACAAGGTGGATAGAAGCTCTCCGTTTTCTTCCATCACATAGCAGAGATTCTTTTGTACATTTTTCTGAACGAGAGCAAAATCAGCATGTGCTGCTTGGAACTGGATGCCGAGCTCACGAATTGGCTCATAGGCTCTTGTTGTCAATTCAAGCAGTGCCTCTATATCTGCCTCTGTTGCCAGACGAAACGTGTATCCCAAAGTTAGTCACCTCACCTTTATGTCGTGTAGCGATTTTTTGGCTCAGTTAATCCAAGATTTTCTCGCAAGGTTTTTCCTGTGTATTCTGTTTTGAATAAGCCTCTTTCCTGAAGGATTGGGACGACGCGGTCTACGAACATGTCCAGCCCTTCTGGCAATAGCGGAGGCATGACGTTAAAGCCGTCTGCTGCTTCTTCATTGATCCAAGTTTCCATCACATCTGCGAGCTGCTGCGGTGTGCCAATGAAAATATTATGACCACGAGAGCCTGCAACCGATTGATAGAGCTGGCGAATGGTCAGGTTATCCTTTCTCGCCATATTCATCACGAGATCAAAACGGCTTTTTACCGCATTGGACGTGCTTGGATCAATCTCTGGAAGTGGTCCGTCTAAAGGATACTGAGACAAATCAATCCCACCTAAGTAGTTTTGCAAAATGCTCAGCCCAATCTCAGGAACAATCAGCTCCTGTAATTCTTCATATTTCGCTTTGGCTTCTTCTTCTGTATCAGCAATAATCGGGAAGATCCCGGGCATGATGCTGACGTCCTCTCTAGCACGACCAGCACCCTCTACTTTCTCCTTTAAGCTTTGATAAAATTCCTTCGCTTTTTTGAGATCGTTTTGTGCTGTGAAAATGAGTTCAGCTGTTTTCGCTGCAAGCTTTTGACCATCTTCGGATGATCCTGCTTGAATGATCACTGGCTGCCCTTGAGGCGTGCGTGATACGTTGAGAGGACCTCGTACTGAGAAGAACTCCCCTTTATGCTGGAGCTCATGCAGCTTACTAGATTCGAAGAATTCTCCCGTTTCCTTGTTTCTGACAAGGGCGTCTTCTTCCCAAGAATCCCAAAGACCTTTGACGACTTCAACGAACTCTTCTGCTCGCTCGTATCGTTTATCGTGTGCTAAATGCTCTTCTCCGCTAAAGTTTTTCGCTGTTTCTTCAATAGAAGATGTGACCACGTTCCATGCCGCTCTTCCGCCTGATAAATGATCAAGGGAGGCAAACTGTCTTGCAATATGGAAAGGCTCACTATATGTAGTGGATGCTGTTGCTGCTAAACCAATTGATGAAGTAGACTCAGCAATGGACGAAAGCAGGGTGAGCGGTTCAAATCTCGTGAGTACATTCGGATGAGAGGTTTGGTTAATGGATAAGCTGTCAGCTAAAAAGAGTAAATCCAGCTTTCCTTCCTCTGCTTTTTTCGCTAATTGTTTAAAATAATCCAGGTTCATGGCTGCATCTGATACGGCGTTCGGATGTCTCCAAGAGGCAACATGATGTCCAGTTCCTGCGATGAATACGCCTAGCTTGAGCTTCCTTTTTGGCTGTGACACTTGTTCTTCATCCTTTCTATATCCTGCTGTATCAAACTGAAGTCCTCAGAAGATACATTTTTCTGATTGAATTAATCGGTTTTATCATTAAAAAAAGGGCAAATGTTGCGAAAAATGAAAAATAATTATTACTATATGCCCTTTTTACAGGATTGTCAACCGCCTTCTGAACCTCCAAAATTAGGGATTTTACTCATTCATCACGGTGTATCGATTTCAATATTTCCGATGAGCCGGTCTGTAGTATGTGTCACCATTTGACTGCGTTCCAGCATGTTATGGGCGATTACGGAATGAGTGGAGTTTGCGGTGCGGATGGCAATCGCTTTTTGAGGTGATACATTGATGATGTTATTGCGCAGCACACGGGCTGAGGCAGCCTGGTCAATAAAGATCGCTGTCGGTTGTCCGAATGAACGATTTAAATAAAAGCGGTTATCTCCGATTTGTGGTGAACCGTTTTTAATATACATCACGACATATAAAGATGATTCTTCAAAGGAATTGTCTTTGATTTCTAATGGCCCCGTCGTGTTGCTGTATACGGCGTAGTTTTGGTAGTGCTTAAAGCGATTATGCCAAATGAAAGCCTTTGCATTTCCAGTGACACTGATCGTATACGAAGACCCAAGCTCTGGGTGTCCTTCTTGAATAAAGTGATTGCCGTTGATCCCAGCTTCCCCTTCCTGCACCCAGATCCCTCTACTGAAATCTTTGAACTGATTGTGCTGGATCAGGATATTCGTTCCTCTCACCATCGCCCCATCGATCACCGAATAAATGGTATTGTTTGAAAAGACGACGCTATCCGATTGATAGATACGCAGTGCTGCGCTTCTTTGCCCTGTATTCGTCCCCGATTCAATATGATTTCCTTCTATTAGAATACGATTCGCCATATAAACGGACAAAGCCGCATCTTCAAACAGACTGATCTTATTCCCTGTAATGTGAACACTGTCGCCCCTCACATCAATCCCTTTTTCAAATCCTTCAATCATATTGCCAATAATAATCACATTGTTTTCCGTTTGATCAAGAGAGATGCCTAAGCTCGTAATTCCTGCTTTTGTGACGCCTCCTCCTACTGCACGAATCAAATTGTTGGCAATGATTGTTTCCGTGGCAAAGCCATAGGAGATGCTGCTATCTGTATGATTGCCTTCGATGATGACACCATAGCCATTAAAGTTATAAATGGAGCTTGCGGCGCCACCTCTCACAATGTTGTTTCGAATTTGAATATTCAGCGGTTCCTCCATATTGATCGCATTTTCTCCGTAGCCTTCAATATCAATGCCCATTCTTGGCTCGACTCCGTTTACTCCTGCTCTCTCCAGCAGACAGTCCTCTACAATGACCCCGTCACAGCCTGTGATCGAGATATTGTTTCGTCTTGAATCTGTAATGTGACAGCCAGAAATATGGATCGACGAAGCAGGCGAGTACGATTCAGCTTGTGATAATAAACCGTGGGGACTGACAATGATGCCGTCTCCCGTACAATTTTTGATTTGCACACGATTCACATCTACATCAGTTGCCCCTTCAATACATATCCCAAAACCCCACTCATGGGTTTTTCGTTCAGGGGGAAGTGATTTATACACATGCTCATGACGATCCCCTTCGATTCGCCCGCCCCGGATGGTGACATGCTGAACCTTTCCTATATAAAAGGCCGCATACCCCCACGAATCATTTGGTTTCACCTTAATGACGGCATCCTGTGCCATCTCAATGGTTATATGACTTGGCACACGTATACCCGCACCCCGGAAAGGAAAAAATTGATCTCCTCTGTACACTGCATCGATGAGATACGTGCCGCTCGGCAGCCAGACATGGGAATACCCCTGTGCTTTCGTCCATTCTAAGCATTCATTAAGCTTCTCTGTACAGTCCGTTTTCCCATCCGCCACTACACCAAAATCTTGTACATTGACAACAGGCTTTTTTAGATCAGATTTATTCAATTCCCCCAACCTAAACCCCTCCTTTTCACACATGTCCTCTTGTCATCCTATGCATGTGTAAAAGGTTTGCTTGTACAATCCTTCAAATTTTAAATAAATTCTTTCGATATAACTTTCTGACCATTCTCACTTGAGAGAATTTTTCATATTTTTGAGCCTTTACGCCTATTGAACTAACATTTTCCTGTTTTAGAATAGTTTTATATTGACACAAGAACTATACAAGAATATCATTTTTCTCATATCTCTTTTTTTAAGAAAGGATCTATGCCATGTCTACAATTGACCACGATAAAATTGTTAAAAGTGTTCCTCAAAAAGGTTTTTTTGGACACCCTAAAGGACTTTACACACTGTTTTTCACTGAATTTTGGGAGCGTTTCTCCTATTACGGCATGCGTGCACTGCTTATTTATTATATGTACACAGAGGTGACAAAAGGCGGTCTTGGTTTTGATCAAACGACAGCCAATTCGATCATGTCTGTCTACGGTGCACTTGTCTATATGTCAGGCATTATTGGCGGATGGCTTGCCGACCGGGTATTCGGTTCGTCCAGTACGGTCTTTTATGGCGGAGTTTTCATTATGCTTGGACATGTCATTTTGGCTTTGCCAAGCGGCGCAACAGCGCTCTTTATTAGTATGGGACTAATTATTATTGGGACAGGTCTTCTGAAACCGAACGTTTCAAACATTGTTGGCGACCTCTATACAAAAACAGACCCTCGTAGGGATTCTGGTTTTAGTATTTTCTACATGGGGATCAACATGGGTGGTTTTATTGCCCCGTTAATTGTCGGAACACTCGGTCAAAAAGTGAACTTCCACCTCGGATTCTCACTTGCTGCCGTAGGGATGCTTGTTGGACTGATTACATTTGTGATCACGAAAAAACCAAATCTTGGTCTTGCCGGCACTTATGTGACAAATCCACTATCAGCTGTTGAACGCAAGAACTTCAAAATTTTCGGAACATTGGTCATCATTGTGCTCGCTGTTTTTGCTGTCATTGGCATTCGAACTGGCGCACTCACGATTAACCTATTCACTTGGTTTGTCAGTGTCCTTGGTGTGCTCATTCCGATTGTTTATTTCATCATCATGTATTTCAGTAAAAAGACAAGCCCAGTGGAGCAATCCAGGGTTCTCGCTTATATTCCATTGTTCCTTGCTGCCGTGATGTTCTGGGCAATTCAAGAACAAGGCGCAAACATTTTAGCCACATATGCGGATCAACGAACAAACTTGAATTTCCTTGGGATGACACTTGCCTCTTCGTGGTTCCAATCATTGAACCCCATCTTTATTGTGCTGTTGTCTCCTGTGTTTGCTTGGTTGTGGATTAGACTTGGAAAGAAACAGCCGTCTACCCCGATTAAGTTCTCACTTGGCCTTCTGTTTGCAGGATTATCCTTTATCATCATGATCATTCCTGCCTACATGTCTGGTCCGAATACACTTGTGAGTCCATTATGGCTCGTTCTGAGCTTCTTCCTTGTCGTGATCGGAGAGCTCTGCTTATCACCAGTTGGGCTGTCAGCGACAACAAAGCTTGCACCTGCTGCTTTCTCAGCACAAACAATGAGCCTTTGGTTCCTTTCAAATGCGATGGCACAGGCGATCAACGCGCAAGTGGTCAAACTGTTTGATAAAGTGCCAGAAACCGTCTATTTCGGTATCATTGGATTGCTCGCCATCGTTTTATGCGGTGTAATGCTGCTCTTAACACCAGTGATTAAGAAAGCGATGAAAGGTATTCATTAAATAAAAAAAGAAGCCTCCCCATTGGGTTGGCTTCTTTTTTCTAGTTTAAAACCGTATCTCATCATCTCCATGAATTTGCAGCTTAAGCGGTTCACTTTTCGCCTGATGCTTTTTCACATAGCGGTGATAGACGACATACCCAATGATCATGAGAGGGACGCCGACATATAATCCGATGCGCTGCTCCTGATCAAAGGCAAGGCTGACCAACACGATGGTGTTGAGAGTAATTGCAATAATCGGCAGAACCGGATAGAGAGGGGTTTTAAATTTTAAGTTTTCCAGCTTTCCGCCTGCTTTAAGATATCTTCTGCGGAAAAGCATTTGTGATAAGGTAATGGTGATCCAGCCAGTCTGGGCACTCATGCCGGCAATGGACACGATCCAAGCAAATACAGTTTTCTCTGCAAAGAACCCGGATAATAGCGAAATTCCTGTAAACAGGAACGTGAGCAGTAAGGCATTCATCGGAATACCGCGCTGATTCACGCGTCTAAATGCTTTTCCTGCCATTCCTTCTTTTGATAAGGAATACAGCATTCTCGTCGATGCATACAAGCCAGAGTTGGCAACAGATAATAAAGCGATGATAATGACAAAGTTCATGATATCTGCCGCAAAAGGAATGCCCGTTCTCTCAAATACAGTAACAAACGGACTTTGTAGCACACTCGCTTCCTTCCAAGGCACCATACCTGCTAAGACGAAGATAGATAGGACGAAAAAGACGAGTGTACGCCAAACAGTCTGATGAATCGAACGGGGAACGGTTTTTTCAGGGTTTTCACTTTCTCCTGCTGCAATTCCGATCAGCTCAGTTCCTTGGAATGAAAAGTTCACCGTGATCATCGTGACCACCACAGCGAGCAATCCATTTGGAAACAACCCATCACTCACAAAATGACTGAAGTAAGGAGCAGGTTCACCGCTCGTTGTTTCAATAAAACCAAACATCGCCGCGCCGCCTACACCTATAAAGAGTAAAATCGCAATAATTTTAATGGTTGAAAAGAAAAACTCCGACTCCCCGAACGCTTTCGCCGACCGGGCATTTAATAAGAAAAGACACAGTCCAAATATGAGACACCATATCCACACATCCACTTGCGGAAGCCAGCGCCTCATCAGCTGTCCTGCTGATAAAAATTCTAGGGCGACCGTTGCTGCCCAGCCAAGCCAATAAATCCAGCCAACCGCAAAACCAGCTGCAGGGCTGACAAATTTCGTCGCATACGTATGAAACGACCCGGACACAGGTAGTGCGACCGACAGCTCTCCAAGACACAGCATGGTTAAATACATAATCAATCCGCCCACAATATAAGAAAGAACGGCTCCAACTGGCCCTGCTTGTCCAATCGTATAGCCCGTTCCTAAGAAAAAGCCTGTCCCAATGACACCGCCAAGTGAAATCATAAATAAATGGCGGGAGGTCATCGCCCTTTTCAATTGCTCAGGCTGATTTTGTCCAACATCCACAATGATGCCCTCCTTCTTCTAAGATGTTCTGTTATCAAAACATGTCTCCATGTGATTCATTCCATTTTCAAAACAACCTACTAATTATACATCTTTTATAATAAATATGCTTCCTTCTATGGTCACTGTCTCAAAGTCTTTATTTTAGTAATGTTCGCACAAATAAAAGATGAAAGGCTTTGTAGACGTGAGAGGTTTGAAAGAAATGGGCAGCGGGCATAAAGTTGGTGAGATTCGCTCAAGCTAGTTTCAAATGCTTTACTTTTAGGTTGCTTCTCTGTAAGATCATATGTTGTAAATACCAACAAGAAAAGTGGGGAATAAAATGAAAAAAATGTTCTTTGCCATTATGTTAGGCGTTTGTGTTGCATTGATCACTGCATGTGGATCTGGTGCAAGCGACAACGCGAATAAACAAACTGGGTCTAAGGAATCAGGCGACCTTTGGAAATCCATTCAGGATAAAGGTGTTCTGACGATCGGAACAGAGGGTACTTATGCTCCTTTCACATTCCATGACAAAAAGACAGATAAATTAACTGGCTACGATGTAGAAGTCATCACAGAAGTAGCAAAACGTCTTGACTTAAAACCTGAATTCAAAGAAACACAATGGGACAGCATGTTTGCTGGACTGAATTCAAAACGTTTTGACGTGGTAGCGAACCAAGTTGGTAAAACTGGACGTGAAAATCAATACGAGTTCTCTGATAAATACACAACGTCTCAAGCCATTGTTGTGACAAAATCAGATAACAACGACATCAAGAAACTATCTGATGTAAAAGGCAAAAAAGCAGCACAATCATTAACAAGTAACTACAATAAACTAGCAACAGATGCTGGTGCTAAAATTGAAGGCGTTGAAGGTCTTGCACAATCGATTCAATTGATCCAGCAAGGACGTGCTGATCTGACATTCAATGACAAGCTTGCTGTATTGAATTACTTGAAAACAAGCGGGAACAAAAACCTAAAAGTTGCATTTGAAACGGGAGATCCTCAAGAAACTTACTTTGCATTCAGAAAAGGCAGCGGCGAAGTCGTTGACAAAGTGAATGGCGCATTAAAAGAAATGAAAAAAGACGGTACACTTGCTAAGATTTCTAAGAAATGGTTTGGTGAAGATGTTACAAAGTAATACCCTAGGAGTCGTCATTCCTTGGGATCTTCTTCAGCAATCTTTTTGGCCAATGGTGATGCAGGGGATTTATTATACAATCCCCCTCGCCATCATTGCCTTTATTATTGGTATTTTTATCGCGCTTGTGACAGCTCTTGCTAGAATGTCTAAAATCAAAGCCCTCAGATGGATTTTTTCCATCTATGTGTCGGCCGTTCGCGGAACGCCGCTTTTTGTGCAATTGTTTATTATTTTCTATTTCTTTCCGACATTTAATATCACACTGGATCCATATCCAAGTGCCATTATCGCTTTTTCATTAAACGTAGGTGCGTATGCGTCGGAGATTATCCGTGCATCCGTCCTGTCTGTTCCTAAAGGACAATGGGAAGCTGGTTATTCCATCGGGATGACGCATCGTAAAACACTCGTCCGCGTGATTTTACCGCAGGCTGTGCGTGTATCGATTCCTCCGCTATCTAATTCATTCATTAGCTTGGTGAAGGATACATCTCTTGCCTCCCAAATCCTCGTGGCAGAGCTTTTCCGTAAATCTCAGGAAATTGCTGCGGCCAACTTGGATCAGATCTTGTTCATTTATATGGAAGCAGCCCTGATCTATTGGGTATTCTGCTTCATTCTATCGCTCGTTCAGCATCAAATTGAAAAACGACTTGATCGATATGTCGCAAGGTAAGGAGGGAACGACATGCTAACAGTCAAAGGTCTTAAGAAATCCTTTGGGGAAAATGAGATTTTAAAGTCGATTGATTTTTCGATCAACAAAGGACAGGTTGTGGCCATTCTCGGTCCATCTGGTTCAGGAAAAACAACAATGCTTCGCTGTTTAAATGCACTTGAAACACCAAATGGCGGCTCCTTTACCTTCGATGATTTCTCAATTGATTTTTCGAAAAAAAATAAATCAGCTGATCTGCTCAAGCTTCGCCGGAAATCGGGAATGGTGTTTCAGGATTATCACCTGTTTCCACACCGCACCGTGCTTGAAAATGTGATGGAAGGTCCTGTTCAGGTGCAGCACCGTCCAAAGGAAACGGTTCGAAAAGAAGCCATCCAGCTATTAGAAAAAGTCGGTCTGGAAGATAAAAAAGACCTTTACCCTTTCCAGCTGTCAGGCGGTCAAAAGCAGCGTGTCGGGATTGCCCGTGCACTTGCCATTCAGCCAGAGCTCATGCTTTTTGATGAACCAACCTCTGCGCTTGACCCTGAGCTTGTCGGGGAAGTCTTAAAGGTTATGAAGGATCTAGCGAAGGAAGGCTGGACTATGGCGGTGGTCACACATGAAATCAAGTTTGCCCAAGAAGTGGCGGACGAAGTGATTTTTATTGATGGCGGCGTCATCGTCGAACAAGGTCCTCCAGAGGAAATCTTCAAACGACCAAAGGAAGAACGAACAAAACAATTCTTAAACCGGATTTTGAATCCAGTATGATAAAAAAAGGCTGTTCTCACGTGGTGAGGACAGCCTTTTTTTATATTTCCTTTTGCAAGCGAAGCGCCAGTAAATCTTGTAAGAGTAACCTCGCTCCCTCTGGACTAATAACCACTCCACCCGATAGCACTTTGTTGGAGTTTGTCACTTCCCCTGTGACAATACAGGGCTTGTCCTGCCAATATGGCTTTATGACAATTTGGTCTTCTTCTCGATAAATCTCCATAAAATCGCGCGGATGAATTTTCAACCGTTTTCTTATATCTGTCGGAAGAACAATTCTTCCAAAGTTATCTATATATTTTACATCGTCTTGATTTAACAAATTGACCCCCTCCTGCATCTCTAGATATAGGCAATTCCTTTTTTATCAAGGAATGAAGCGCTCCAATCGGTTAGGGAAAGGATAAGTTGCAGGCTGATCCAGTGGTTAAACACGCTTCCCATATATGATATATCTGTTTGGTGCAGGACCAATAAAAGAAAAAGGATAGCATGTTGTGAGGACAAGTTCTTCCTTTTCCTGTTGAAGTGTAATAATTGTTTTATCATCTTTCTTCACTATCTTTGTTTTCTCGATTTCATAGACAAAACGTCCATATGAAAGCTCAATAATGAGTTGATCTCCCTTCATAAGTTCTCCTGTTCGTCTAAACACCGTATCACGATGCCCTGATAAAACGATTTGTCCCTGTTGATTCGGAAAAAAACTCTCATGAAAGTGACCAACGCCTTTTGCTAAATCATCTGCTTCTGTTCCTTCTACAATCGGTAACTCAGCTCTTAGTTTTGGGATGTGCAAGAGCCCAATCGTTTCACCAGCCTGCGGCGCAAAAGGGGAATCCTTTTGCCCCTTTTGCTGAATGGCTGCTTGTGCAGACTGAAATGACCGATCTACTTCTTTTTGTCCATCAACGATATTCAAATACCCTACAATTGCGAGACAAAGACCTGCTGTGATCAATATCGCTGAGATGAATTTTTGAAACATGACCGTTTATCCGTTTCTTTTTCTTCTATTCCAGATGATAAGAGCTGCACCTATTAGTACGAGTGCAAATCCTGCTAGTAAAAGGTTGTACATCGCAGTTGCAGTATTCGGAAGATGATGTCCAGGTGTATCCTGTTGTGGCTCAGAAGGTTGATCTGGATTTTCTGGGACTTCTGGCACATGCGGCGGTTCTACTGTCGTTGAGTTCTCAGGTTTGTCTGGTTCGTCAACATTCTCACCCTTCACAACTGCGATATTTTGAATGGTTTTACCTTCAGATCCTTTAGCAACTTTCGCTTCAAACGTCACGGTATGCCAGTCCGTATCTTTGATATCACCAAATTGACCGGTGACTGTGCCTTTTGTGTAGTGTCCGTTGTCGTCATCTTTTGCATCTGTGACGGCTTGTCCATCTACTTTTAGTGAACCTTCGACGTATTCAAGACCTTCTGGCAGTTGATCCGTGATGACTAGACCTTTGATGACACTGTCTTCTACACTATTTTTTGTTTTGATGGTGTAAAGGAGAGTGTCGCCTACCTGAACTTGTTTTTCATTTGTATTGCCTTCTGCTTTTTGAGCAATCTCAGATGTTTTTTCTGATTCAAGCTTTGGATCTCTTGGAGCAATGTTTGTTTCGGTTGTTGGTTCATCTGGCGGTGTATTATCGCCTGTTACTTTGGCTGTGTTTTGAATGCTTTTACCTGATTGGCCTTTAGCGACCTTCGCTTCAAACGTTACTGTATGCCAGTCCGTATCTTTGATATCGCCAAATTGACCGGTTACTGTGCCTTTTGTGTAATCTCCGTTGTCGTCATCTTTTGCATCTGTGACGGTTTGTCCATCTATTTTTAATGAGCCTTCGACATATTGAAGACCTTCTGGCAGCTTATCTGTGATGACTAGATCTTTGATGACACTGTCTTCTTCAAGATTCTTTGTTTTGATCGTATAAAGAAGGGTATCGCCTACCTGTGGTGTCTTTTTATCTTTGTTGCCTTCTGCCTTTTTCTGAATGCTCGCTACCTTTTCTGATGCTAGTTTTGGTTCACGAGGATAAATTTCTGTTTTCGTTGTTGGATCATCTGGCGGCGTGTTTTCGCCAGTTACTTCGGCTGTGTTTTGAATGTCTTGACCAGCCTGTCCCTTTTCAACTGTGACTTCAAACGTCACTGTATGCCAGTCCGTGTCCTTCACATCACCAAAATAACCTGTGACCTTTCCATCTGTGTAGTCACCGCTATCGTCGTCTTTCACATCTGTGACAGAATCTCCATCAATTTGAAGGGACCCCGTGACATACTTCAACCCTTTTGGTAATTGATCTGAAATCACTAAATCTTTAATCAAACTGTCTTCTATCGTATTCTTTGTTTTAATCGTATAAAGGAGCGTATCTCCGACCTCTGGATGCTCTTCATCTGTGTTCCCTTCTGCTTTTTTCTGTAAAACAGCTGTTTTTTCTGAATCGAGCTTAGGGTCACGAGGATAGATTTCTGTTTTTGTTGTCGGCTTATCTGGTGGTGTGTTGCCACCTGTGACATTGGCTGTATTTTGAATGTCTTTGCCTGATTGTCCTTTTTCAACCGTGACTTCAAACGTCACTGTATGCCAATCTGTATCCTTTATGTCGCCAAATTGTCCTGAAATGGTTCCGTTTGTAAAGTCTCCGTTATCGTCATCCTTTGCGTCTGTGACTGCATCTTCATTCATCTGAAGTGAATTCGGTACATACGCCAGACCTTCCGGCAGTTCATCTGAGATCACTAAGTTTTCAACGAGACTGTCTTCTATCGTATTCTTTGTTTTAATTGTATAAAGAAGGGTGTCCCCGACCTCTGGATGCTTCTCATCTGTGTTACCTTCTGCTTTTTTCTGTAAAACTGCTGATTTTTCAGAAGTCAGCTTTGGGTTACGCGGATAGATTTCTGTTTTTGTTGTCGGATCGTCCGGTGGTGTGTTACTGCTTGTGACATTCGCTGTATTTTGAATATCTTTGCCTGCCTGACCTTTGTTAACCGTCACTTCAAACGTCACTGTATGCCATTTCGCATCTTTCACTTCACCGAACGTCCCAGTGACAGTTCCGTCTGTCATATCCCCTTTGTCATCATCTTGTTTATCTGTGACTGGATTTTCATCTACCTGTAGTGAATTTGGTACATATGATAACCCTTGAGGTAACTTGTCAGAAATCACAAGATCTTCAATGACGCTGTCTTCAACCGCATTACGTGCTTGAATGGTATACAGTAATGTGTCGCCTACTTCTGGATGCTTCTCATCTGTATTACCTTCTGCTTTTTTCTGCAAGACCGCTGATTTTTTTGATTCAAGTTTTGGATCACGTGGGTAAATTTCTATGTTTGTTGTTGGTTCATCCGGCGGTGTGTTTTCTCCTTTGACATTCGCGGTATTTTGAATATCTTTGCCTGCCTGACCTTTGCCTACCGTCGCTTCAAATGTCACTGTGTGCCAATCGCTATCTTTCACATCACCTATTTGACCTGAAACAGTGCCGTTTGTATAATCACCTTTGTCTTGATCTTTTGCATCTGTTACGCTCGTTCCATCCACCTTAAGAGACCCTGAAACATACGTTAAGCTGCTTGGCAGGTTATCTGATATGATAAGATTTTTGACAATACCATATTGCACGGTATTTTTTGCTTTAATTGTATAAAGTAACGTGTCGCCTACTTCTGGATGCTTCTCATCTGTGTTGCCTTCTGCTTTTTTCTGTAAAACAACTGTTTTTTCTGATTCAAGCTCTGGAGGATATGGATCAAATTCTGGCTTTACTCGTGAAGCTAAGTCGAAAGATAATGAATCACCTACAGTGCCCATGTAAGTTGTACTTAATGTTTTCGCATCAAGTGTAAAAAGAGTTGAATGTCCAATGGAGTCATTTAACCCTGACTGTAATAGCATTTGTCCATTTGGCAAAAAGCTAATCCCCCGAACACCTCCGTCAATCGTTTTACCATCCGCATTTTTAATCGGAATGACACGAATGACTTCTGCTGTATCAGGGTTCATTTGCGCAATGGATCCACTGCCATTTGATGCGAACCAAAGATAGCCATCCTTATCAACGACAAGGTCTCCGCCAACGCCAGATCCAATGTCATAGCCTACAATTTTTTTGGACGTTTTTTTATCCGAAACTAAATCGTATGTTCCAAGGAAATACTCACCATTAGAAGAATAAGAATAGATATATTTATCTTGATACACAACAGCATTAGAAGCACCTTCAGGTAATATGGTTACGCTCTCTGCTTGCCCTGATGTCGCATTTATTTTATATAGAGTAGGGTTAGTGCTATTTGCAGTTGCATACACAACATTTTCTCGATCGCTTACAGCAACACCATTCACTGCGCCTATATCGATTCCTTTCACCTCTACACTAGCTTTTACATTTGTTGGATTATTTCCATCGAGTTGCTGAAGAACTAGTGGTCTACTCCCAATAATATAAGAATCCGTGTTATTGACAACAACCGTCCCAGCGGCTTTTGTAACAGCTGGTGAGACCGTTAATAAATTTCCAACGATCAGCACCAATATAAGAAATAATTGACTCGTTCTTTTCAATACATTCATTCTTTGACCTCCTCTTTTCCCTGCTTCATATCATAAAGGTATGTACCAGTTCACCTCCCACACTTTGGTAAATAATATCAGTAACATTTCAAAAGCAACAACATGGCCAAAAGACTATTTTCGACAAAAATAGACCTTTAGTAACATACACCTCTCAATGTTTGATTTGCTTATGTTTTTTCCAATAAAATGATCTTTTTTTATCGTAAACCTTCACATTTTCTCTTTATTCCAAACAGGTCTAATGACATGATTTATATACAATCTCTTCTATTTAAAGATAAATATTCTTTAATTGGTTGCAGATTATTTTTTTTGGCAAAATATATTGAATTATTTTCTTTTTCTCTTAAAAGGAGGAAATTAATGGCTTGTTTTGTTAAAAAAAACAAGCCGAAAGTCTTGCCGCTTGTTTTGATGTTTTGACCCTTACAATTCGACAAAATTCTTTTTTAAGTAAGCGATTACAATTAAGCAAAGCCATTTAAAGGGGCGTGGGAGTATGTTACGATTGAATTCGAGTGTTTAAGAAAGAAGGGAAAGCTTTTGAAGCGGGAACATCTTTTACGTTGGTTTTTTTATTTTGTTGGGTTGATCGTACTAGCTTTTGGACTATCGCTGACAGTGAAAGGAAAGATTCTTGGGATTGGTCCTTGGGACGCTTTCCACTACGGACTGTTTCAGCATTTTGGACTGACGATTGGACAGTGGTCCATCATTATTGGTGCACTCATTGTGACACTGACTTCTGTTTTTACGAAATCATTTCCAAAGATCGGCGCATTACTGAACATGGTGCTGATTGGTATGTTTATAGATTTCTTTAATGCGGTATTGCCTGCGCCACATGGGTATTTACCTGCTTTATATGTATTTATTACGGGCGTTATTGTGTCTGGGTATGGCGTTGGCATTTATGTCTCAGCGAATCTTGGCGCTGGGCCAAGAGATTCATTAATGCTGCTCATCTCAGCGAAAACAGGATTGAACGTGCAGTGGGTGCGAAATGGCATTGAGTTAACCGTGCTTTTATTTGCATGGATGCTCGGCGGACCAATTGGCGTTGGCACGATTCTGACGGCTATTTTCACAGGTCTCGTCCTTCGATTCTCCTTGCCGCAATCGACACGGCTCCTGCAGCTGCTTATTACAAAAACAGCAGAGAAACCTGTTCAGACACTTATCCGATAAAAAAAGCCATTCTACAAAAAGAATGGCTTTTCTTGTGTCAAAATAAATAAACAGATTTTTCATATATTCATAAGAGGAAATTAACCCATACCTTCCATTTACTGTCATTTTGAGCTTTCACTGAAAAGGAGGTCTGTTTCCCTTTTGTACGGCGCTCTCCAATGGTACAATCAATGTAAAAAATTAGAGGTTCATTATGAAGATTTTCGCTATCCAATTACAACATTTAGATGACATCCATGCACGAAAACAAATCGATCAATTGAAACCCTTTGTTTCACCTGAAAAGCGTGCTGCGGCTGAGCGCTTTCGTTTTTTAATCGACGCAAGAAGGACCTTGTTAGGTGAGGTGCTGGTTCGACAAAGGATCCATGATATGTACGATCTGCCTATTGATCAGATCGTTTTTGAAACAGAGGGCAATGGCAAGCCTGTCGTGCGGCACATTCCTTCTTTTCATTTTAATCTTTCTCACTCTGGTGATTGGGTCGTATGCGCAATAGATGATGCACCCGTAGGTATTGATATTGAGGAGATCAAACCGATTGATCTAGCGATTGCTAAACGATTTTTTTCAGCAGATGAGTATGAGGATTTACTTTCACAACCGGCAGAACGACAGGAAGCCTACTTCTTTCATTTATGGTCAATGAAGGAGGCCTTTATCAAGCTGACTGGAAAGGGATTATCTTATGGCCTTTCGTCCTTTACAGCCCGCCTGTCAGAGGATGGACAGGCGACGTTGACATTACCTGATCATGAAGCGCCCTGCTTTGTTCAAACATACTCACTTGATCCTGCCTACCAAATGGCGGTGTGTACACGAAAGCCTTCTGCGGCTGAACGTGTTGAGATACTCTCTTGCCGTGATGTGCTGTCTCGTCTTTAATATCGCCCAATTTGCTGAAATGCTGTCTTTAACAAATCGACTCCACGAGTAATTTCTTCTTCTTTTACATGCCAAATGTTCAACTGAAGAATGGGGTCTTTTTGATAGGTCGACAGATAATGGCGGTTGATTGACTGAATGGAAACAGATGCCTTTTTCAGCTGCTGAATGAGCTGGTTCATCGGAATTGACCGATCGAGACGTACATGTGTATGAGTAGCTGGCTCCTCTTCTCCTAGTTGATAAGCGATTTGATCGCTTTTCAGGCATGTCACTAGCTGTTTGGATCGGTTACGATAGGTTGTCTGCATTCTGTCTCGATGCCGTTCAAACATCCCGCTTTTTAAGTATATTTCTAAGGCTGCCTGTGACAGCATGGAGCTGTCGATGTCAATGAGCCGTTTGTGTTCGCTAAAAGGTCTAATCAGCTCCTCAGGTAAGACGACCGCACCTGTTCGAAGTCCTGGAAAGATGATTTTGGAGAAGCTTTTTAAATAAATGACCTTCCCCGCCTGATCGTATGAATAGATTGGGTCTCTTTTTGCATCGAATTCTAAATCGGCTATATAGTCATCTTCAACGATATAGACGTCATATGTCTCTGCAAGAGCTGCAATCGCTCTTTTCTCCTGTTTTGACAAGCTCGTTCCAAGCGGGTTTTGAAATCTTGGCATCGTATAGAAAAAACGAATCTCCTCTTCTCGAAAGATGCGCTCCAATTCCTGAAGATCAATTCCCTTTTCCGTCCGCTGAATCCCCCGCACAGGCAGTTGATTTTTTTCTAAATATTGAAGGTATAGGTGATAGCCTGGCTGTTCGACTAGTATGGTCTGTTTGCCATTCGGAAAAGGGATGGTGCTTAAAATGGATAACGCCAGCTGAATACCAGAAGTCATGACGATTTGTTCTGGATTTGCAAACACTTGATAATCCATTAATCGCTTAGAAATGACTGGCAGCAGCGATGGTAATCCGTTGGCTGTGCCGTAAATAAACAAGTCATTTTGATACAAATCGATGGCTTGGTTGATGCAGTGCTGGAAATCGACATATGGAAACACGACGGGATCAGGTGCAGATGAAGCAAAATCAATCCACGTGCTATCCTGTTTCCCCGCTGACTGTTTTGTTTTCACGACATAGTATCCGCTTCTTTCTACAGAATACAGCAGATGTTCTCGTTCTAATGTATCTAGTGCTTTGATGACTGTGCTTTTACTCACTGCATATTGTGCCGCCAAATGGCGAATGGAAGGGATCTTCATACCCGCATGATATTCACCAGATGTCATCTTCTCTTTTAAGCTGAGAACAAGCTGATCATATTTCCTCACACCGCTTCCTCCTTGTACCGGTACAGATATCATGTTCTCTTATTGTACACCTTAGATGATCCGATTACGATAGAAGAACAGAACCGGTCAATTCATCTGAAGCATGCATGCTCGTATAAGGAGTCAAATTGTGGACATTTCAAAACAGAAAGCGTATGCTGCCGCGATAGGCTACGCCACGATCATTGGTTTTTCATTTTTGTTTGTCAAAATTGCATTAGAATCAGCAAATCCAATTGATTTATTGGCACACCGCTTTACAATTTCTTTTGCAGCCGCACTATTGCTGTATCCATTTTTACGAAAGAAGATCCGCCTCTCCATTCAATGGCGAGATCTTCTCTACATCGTGCCGTTTTCCTTACTTTATCCTGTGTTGTTTTTTGCTTTTCAAGTATGGGGGCTGATGTATACCTCTTCGTCAGAGGCTGGTATTATTCAGGCAACGATTCCTATTCTAACAATGGTGCTGGCCGCGTGGTTTTTAAAGGAACGCGCAACATGGATCCAAGTGCTGTTTACCATTCTTTCGGTGTGCGGAGTGATGCTTCTCTTTGTCATGAAGGGAATTGATGTGAAGCATTCACACATGATCGGCTATATACTGATATTACTTTCAGCCTTATCCTCCAGTGCATACAGTGTATTTGCCCGGGTGATTACACGGCGCTTCCATGTGATTGAACTCACTTTCGTGATGACATTCTTTGGATTTGTCTTCTTCAATGCCGCTGCGCTCATCCGGCATTCAGTTAACGGAACAACGCTGCAATTTTTCAGCCCATTTACACAACCATCCTTTGTATGGTCAATGCTCTTTTTAGGCATTCTTTCTTCACTGCTCACGGCATATTTATCAAACTATGCCCTTTCTCAGCTTGAAGCGGCAAAGGTCAGCATCTTTAACAATTTATCTGCGTTTATTACAGTCGCCGCTGGGGTCCTCATTTTACACGAAACAATCGATTGGTATCATCTCATCGGAGGTGTGCTGGTCATTGGCGGAGTTATTGGCGGGAATGTAATCAAGAAGCGGAATTCATAAGAAAAAGCGGTCCCTTTAAAGAGGACCGCTTTCTTTTAATGTTTCATTAATTGTGGTTTGCCTGCAAGGTCGATCACATGTCTCATCTGTTCTGCGAAGGGCTCGAGGTGTGTGTTGATATACATGTGCCCTCCTTCGAAATTGGTGCGTTCGATGGTTTTTGCCCATGGCAGCCAGCCGTTTGCATCTTGCATGCATTTTTCATCTTGTGTTCCATTGAATAAATAAACAGGTGTTTCGATGATGGATTGATCTTTGTGCTGGAAGGTTTCCAGCGCCTGATAGTCTGCACGTAAGGATGGCGTAAAGTAATCCATCATTGGTTTGTTCTCTAATAATTCCTTTGGTATCCCGCCCATTTCGGCAATATGCTGAACAAATGCTTCATTCGATAAATGGGTCAAGATCTGTCGTTTTGTTTGCGGCGGCTGAATGGCCGAGATCACGACTGCTGCAGGATCAATTCCTTCCTTTTCTAACAACTGCGTCAGTCTATACACGACAAGTCCTCCCATGGAATGTCCGAACAGGATAAATGGACGGTTCAGGTTGCCCGAAAGCCCTTCTTTGTACAGCTCAGCCAATCGGTCAATGCTCGTTTCGAGCGGCATGAGATTGGTTCCATGACCTGGTGGTTCTGCTGCTATTACTTCAGCAGTGTCTTTTAGCTGTTCAAAAAGCGGGCGGTACGAAGCGGAATAACCACCTGCAAAAGGAAAACAAATAAGCTGAATAAGGTCTGATTTTTTTTCAAAGGTTTTAAATAAATGATTCATACGTTCTTACCCCTTTATCATCGTTTGAAGAATTCGTGCCAGTTCATCCGCCTGCGGCCTTTTCATCATGGTGACATGGTCTCCTTTGATGTGATAATACGAGCACGATCCTTTCGTATAAGCCTCCCAATCTGAGAACTTCTTCTGGAAATCAATGGCGTGATCACTGCTTTGTACAATATAAAATGGCACATCGAATGGTTCTTTTTCTAATTCAATGGCTTGTGACATGATCGTATTGTGCGTTTGCATTTGCAAATATTTATCTAAATACTGATCATTCATAAATTGATGAACCACTTCATCCTTTTCTGCCTCTTTGAGTATTCTTTGCTTCACTTCTTGGAAGCTCAACCCTTGTAATGCTTCTGGCTGGATACCGACGAGATTTCCCATTCCAAGGACAAGTGCAAGCATTTTTACTTCTTCTTCGTTCATATCCGCATGGAGCGCCTGATCAGCCTCATCTCTTAACACCGGGACCGTATCTAAAATGATGAGTCCTTTCGGCGCTTTTCCTGCATGGCAGAGCCGCTGATTCATTCCGTAGGCAAGGTGCCCACCCATTGAATGCCCTGCTAGATAGTCAATACCAGGTCGATAGAAGGTCTCAATGGCTTCAACAAATATAGACACAAGCTCTGTGTAATGAAGAAATTGCGGTTCTTCATCCTCATATAAGCCAGGAGACTGTAAGGCGTACACAGCACCTTGATGTGTCATCAGCTTAGCCACATCGATATAGCCCATCACCGTTCCACCGGCAGGCGGTGCAAAGAAAATCCTCGGCTCGGCTGGATCGCCTTTTTTCAGCTCAATCACATAGTCCTTTGGAGACCTTTCGGCGTGCTCCCCGTCCTCTGGCATTGCGTCCACATGTGCGGCTAGCTGAGCCGGTGCTGGATGCATGAAAATCCATTTTGGATCAACCCGAATCCCCTTTTCTTTTAATTTGGCTACGGCTTGGATACTCATAATTGAATCGCCGCCTAAATCAAAGAATGAGTCATGTATGCCTACTTGTTTAACACCAAGTACGTCCTTGAAAGCTGTTACAATTTGTTCCTGCGTTTCAGTGACTGGTTTGTCATCTCCCTGAGAATGAGAGATCGTTTCTGTCGGCTCTGGCAGTGCTTTTTGATCAACCTTTCCGTTTGTTGTGACTGGCATTTCGTCCATTACAATAAAGTAACTTGGAATCATGTAGCCTGGCAGGCTTTCCTGTAAAAATGCTTTCCACCCTGGATCAGGATTCTCTCCGTCTGTGACAAGATAGGCCGCCAGCCGTTTTGAGCTGCCATACGTTTTGGCGATGACTGTACATTCTTTTACTTGTGGATGCTTGAGGAGAGCTGTCTCTATTTCTCCACATTCAATCCGGTAGCCTCTAATTTTCACGAGGTTGTCTTTTCGGCCGAGATATTCAATGGTGCCATCTGAACGCCATGTACCAAGATCACCTGAACGATACAGCCTGTCTCCCCCTAGTTCAGGGAATGGATTGTCTATAAACCGTTCCTGCGTCCGCTCTGGATCATGAAGGTAGCCTTTTGCCAGCCCTGTGCCGCCGATGTAAATTTCTCCTTTGACGCCTGCTGGCACTGGATTGAGCGCATCATCTAGTATGACGACAGTTGAATTCGATACTGGGACACCAATTGGAACTGACCTTGCTCCCTCTGGCATGTGCGTGACTTGATGTGTTGTGGCTAGGGTCGTGTTTTCTGTAGGACCGTAAGCATTGATGAGTACACCCTCCATATGCGGCAGTGCCTTTCGTGCATGCTCGCTGGACATCGCTTCTCCGCCAACGAGTAATGTGCGGTAGCCTGCTACACTTTTTGGATCGTGCTCTACCAGCCGATTGAATAAAGCGGTTGGCAGACAGTTGGCTGTCACTTGATATGCTTTGATCAGCCGTGATAATTCATCCATATTCAGTGCGGCATATTTCGGAATTAGAATGAGTTGACCGCCATTCAGCAGCATGCCCCATAACTCAAATGTAAAGGCATCAAAAGCATAGTTTGAGAGCTGAAGCATCTTATCATCTGGACCTAGTTTCATATAATTTGTTTCTCTCACCAGACGGACAACTCCTGCATGAGGGAGCATGACGCCTTTTGGTGTACCTGTTGAACCTGATGTGTAGTTGACATAGGCTAACTGGTCTTCTCCAATGATTGATTGTTCTCTTTGATACACTGCATCTGTTTCTGGTAATGGCTTGTCCATGTCAATCTTTGTACCTGTAAAGTCTACTAGACGCTCTATTAAATGAGACTGAGTGATGATCACATCACTTTGCGTATCGCGCACAATGAGGCGGATTCGCGCATCTGGATATTCTGGTGACATAGGAACATATGCAGCACCAGATTTGACGATGCCTAGCACTGAGACAATCATGTCAAAGGAACGATCAAAAAGCATCGGTACAAGTGAACCCGGTCCAACTCCTTTTGACTGCAAGTAAGCAGCAAGCTGTGTGGCCTTCTCATCCAGCTCTTGATACGTCATGTGCTCTTCCAAATAAGACAAGGCAATGCGGTGCGGATCACGCTGCACCTGTTCTTCAAACAGCTCTTGAATGGTCCGTTTTGGATATGGCGTAGCCGTTTGGTTTTTCCCAATAATCATCGCAGCCTGTTCCGCTTTATCCATTAAGCAATAATCAGAAAATGTACGTTCAGGCTGAGCCGTCATACCATCTAGCAGATGAAGATAATAATTCATATACCGATGAATGGTCTCTTGATCAAATAAATCTGTATTGTATTCAACATGGATGGACAGCTGATCTCCGTGTTCAAATACATGCAAGGTGAGATCAAATTTAGACACTGTATGATGAACCATCACATGTTCACTTGTCAGCCCTTTGAGATTGACATGGAGAGAATCTGTTACATACCCCATGGCCACTTGGAAAATAGGTGATCGACTTAAATCTCTATCTAACGAAAGATCATCGACAAGCTTATCAAATGGATAACGCTGATGCTCAAATGCTTTTAATGTCATCTCTTTCACGTTTTCCATGACATCAGCAAACGTAGCTGATGTGGAGATATCCTGTCTCAGCGCGAGTGTATTCACAAACATTCCAACAAGCTTCTCTGATTGCTTGGCATCCCGCCCTGCGATCGGTGAGCCAATGATGATATCTGTCTGTCCAGACAGCTTGTGAAGCAGGACGTAGTACGCCGACAGCATCGTCATAAACAGCGTTGTGCCCTGCTGCTTGGACAAAGCCTGCAAACGACGGATAAGCGTATCTTCCAAAACGATTTGCTCTGTAGCGCCGTTAAATGTTTGAACTGGCGGACGAGGACGATCAAACGGCAGCTCTAACACCGGAAGATCACCTTGTAAATGATCGAGCCAATAGGCTTGGTCTGCTTGATGATGCGTTACTTGCTCATTTTCCCAATGGACATAATCTGTCCATTCGATTTCCAGCGCTGGGAGCTGCGGCGATTCATCTGCAAGAAGCCCATCATATGCCACTTCTAATTCCTGAATAAGCAGGCTGAGCGACCATGCATCTGAAATGATATGGTGCTGCGCGCAAAGAAGATAAAATTCTTCATTGCCCATATCTACAATCGTCCACTGCGCAAGAGGCCCTCTTTCTAAATCATAAATGCGATTCGCTTCTTGCTGAATAAGCTGCTTGAGTCTTCTCGTTCTTGTTTTTTCATTAAATAATGAGAAGTTCGCAACTGTGACGGATGGCGGAAGGTCTTCACGTATCAGTTGAACCGGCTTGCCGCCAAGCGATTGAAAAGTTGCACGCAGTGCTTCATGACGTTTCGTTAAGAGACCGATCGCTTTTGTTAACGCTTGAATGTGCAATTGTCCTGTCAGCTTCCAAGCACCTAATATATTGTAATGATGGCTCTTTTCTAATGTGGATAAGAACCAAATACGCTTCTGAGCATGTGACAGCTCATAGCTTGTTCGCTTTTCCAGCTTTGGAATATTGGCTTCCTGAACAGCCGGTGCCTCTTTGATGTCATCCACCATTTGCGCCAAATGTGCCAAATGCTTGCTTTCAAATAATATTTTTAAAGGCGCCTTGATTGAAAACTCATGATTGATCCGTGAAATGGTTTGAGTCGCCTTTAATGAATGTCCGCCAAGGTCAAAGAATTGATCCTCTTTGTACACACGATCAACGTCTAAAATGTCCTCCCATATGGTAGCAAGCAATTGCTCTGTTGTCGTTTCTGGCAATTGTTTTTCGAGAGGTTGTCCATTTTTGTGATGATTCAGCTTGAGGGCTTCATGATCAATAGTGCCATCTAGTTTTTTTGGTATTTCTTGTACTTGCTGAATATCCCAGTCACCTTTTGTTCCACCTACGATTTCTTCAACGTGCACCTCTTTGCCAGGCTGAACTGTGTAAAAAAGCTTTTTCTCAAAAGTCGGTATTGGCACTGGCTGAAGATACGCTGCAATTTCTGGGTTGGCTCCATCTAGGCCGATAAATAGATGCGCTTCATTCAGCCGAGCACCTAGACAGAATGAATGGAGACCTTGCTTCTTTCCAATCAATTGAAATCCCTTGCGGACGGTAAGGGCTGCGCCGGTATGTCCCTTTGACAAACCAAGATTATCCCACATGCTGAAGTTCAAAGAGATCGCCCGTCTTCCTTCTTGAAAGGTGAGCGTGTGCGCAAGCCCATCTAAAAAGCTGTTGGCCGCAGAATAAGCCCCAAATGTTGTGCCGCCAAAAAAGCCATTCACTGATCCAAAAAAGACGAGTGGTACTGCCGGGTCATGCTTGAAGGCTTCCTGCAGGACAAACGCTCCGTCTGCTTTCCCTGACAGTTCCTTCGTAAAATCCTCTTCTGACGTATGCGCCAATGTATACTTATTCGTTTGCTGAAAATGCTCAGACACATTGCCCGCTCCAGCTAAATGCAGCACACCCCTGATGGATTGACCAAAATGTTTTTCTGCTTTGTAAATCGCCTGCTCGACGTCAGTTAAATCCGTCACATCTGCTTGTACATAGATGACATCACCGAGGTCTTTTAGCTGTGAGAACGCTTCTTTCTTTTCAATGTTGTCTTCCAGAGAAGTCCTTCCAATCAATACAAGCTTTAGGCCAAATTGAAGCATCTGCTTAGACAGTTCAAATCCAATACCGCCAAGTCCTCCAGTCAGCAAATAAAGTCCTTCATATTCTAAAAACCCTTCTGTTTGAGGTGCTTGCATCATATCGACTTTTTCCAGCTTTGGTACAAGCCTGTGCCCTTTTCGGTATGATACCTCTGCTTTTATATGAATCGCCGACAGCTCATCAGCAATGTTCTTTGCATCCTGTTCCACTTGCTCCGCTTCAATGTCTATATGGGACACCTCTGCTCCTTCCCATTCTTGCGGGATGGTTTTTAACAAACCAACAAACGACGTTTTCTCCACATGAAGATCGTCATCAGGGCTTACAAATTGACCACCCTTTGTCACCACAACAAGCCGGACTGGCTCTTTGTTTTCTTGCCTCCATGCTTGATACAAGTACAAAATAGATTGATTGGACCTCGCATGCACTTCTGTGAACTGCGCAGGCTCAACGATGGCTTCTTTGTCTGTCACATTCCACAGGTGGAGAATACACCCTGTCTTTAATTCATCTGCTTCAAGTGCTGCAACGAGCCTGACATAATCCCCCTTGATTCTCGGGTTCATCTGGTACATCCCTTTGGACAGACGCAAAAATTCATGTCCTTTTTTCACAGAAACATAAGGTTGATTTCTTTGTTCCAATTGGGCGTAAAGTGATTGGTAAAGCCCTTTTTCATCCTCGAAAACGAGTACATGATCAGCAGCAGGCTGATACGGACCAATTTGCTCCTTTGCCCAAGTGCGTTTGAAAAACCAATCTGGCAGTGTTTGTTCATTTTCAGAAGCAAGGTCCAGTGACCTTTCAATGTCACGGAATACCCCTTCTTTTAGCGCCGCACCTAACTGAGCACGTTGGATCTTTCCACTTTCTGTTTTCGGAAATTGGTTCTTTTCCACTGGAATGATGTGATCAGGCTCTATGCCAATTTTACGAATGATGGCTGCTCTAATCTGCTGAATCATCGTGATTTGTTCCTCTAGCGAATCCTTTTGTGTGACAAAGAAGACGGCAAGTGTGTCGTTGCTTGATTCAGGATTGTAAATGCCGTACGCAGCGGCAAAGGTGACTTCTACCCCGTCCACCTCTTCCACAACTGCTTCAATTTCGTAATTCAAATAGTTGGCTCCGTTGATGACGATGATGTCCTTTTCTCGACCTGTCAGAACAAGACGCCCTTCGTGAATAAATCCTAAATCTCCCGTGTGAAACCAGCCGTTTTCCGCAAATACCTCTTGATTGGCTTCCTCATTTTGATGATAGCCCATCATAATCGTCGGACTCTTCACCTGCAAGCGCCCGACCTGATCTTCTGGCAGCACATGATGATGCTCGTCTACAATCCGAATCCATACAGACGGAATCGGTGCGCCGACTTCTGTAAATGTCATTTTGTGCGGATGATCTTCTGCCACGTATTGGATCTCACCTGTTAACGAGGTCTGATCAATCGTCAGCTGTCCATCCTGATCATCATGCCGCATGAATTTCTTTGATTGAACAATGGCTGAGGATGTTTCAGACATGCCGTACGCCGGCACCATCGCATGGCGGCTTAATCCGTGCTGACCCATCATATGCATGAAGCGCTGCGTCACTTTTGGTACAACTGCTTCGGCTGCATTCATGATATAAGTCAGTGTAGAGAGATCCCAGCTCCCCTTGCGAATGTCGTCCTCATATTCATTCATCATCGCAAAAGCAAAATTCGGTGCCCATGTCCTTGTGACGCCGTATGTTTCTACCCAATCTAGCCACACCATCGGCCGTTCGATAAATTGATCGATGGATGGACTAATCTGCTGGCAGCCAAAGTAGACGTCATGCACATGAAACATGACAATGCCTCCTACATGATCAAGCGGCATCCAGTTAAGCGACACATCCTCATGCGTAAAGCCATTTGTCTGCTCAAAGGAGATGATTCTAGATAAAATGCTTTGATGATTGTGACGGATACACTTTGGCACACCCGTACTTCCTGAAGAGAGCAGCTGAAGCACAGGCTCATCTGGCTCTGGCTCATAATGCTGTTCATCCGGCTCACACGAGAGCAATGTTTCGATTGTTAAAATAGGCATGTCTTTTGCTTCAAATGCCTCACGCAGCCCAGCAATGTCCTCAGCACTTGCTTCATTCGTAATAATGAAGGGTTCATTTTGAAGCTGAAACACACCTTTCAGCTTGTTCACAGCTTGATTCGTTTCATCATAAACAGGCGGTACAGAGACTGGGGTCGGAATGATGCCACCGAGAATACAGCCCCAAAACACAGTGATGAAATCTTGATGATCTTTCAATTGAAGTAACACTTGATCACCGTTTGTCAGCCCTGCTTTCCTTAAACCAGACAGAATCCGTTCGGCGTTTGTGAGTAACTCAGGATAGGTTTGGGTCAACGTGTGCCCGCCTTCTTTGATATAGGTCACCCCGCGGTCAGGTGACATAAAGGCTGATCGAATCAACACCTCTGTCAATGTGACAGGTGTACCTGGTTTTTTGATGACTTCCCCGCCATACACTAGTGCGGGCGGCTTTTCATGGGCAGATGCTTGCACTATTTCGCCCTCTTCATCCTTCGAGATCGATACGTTCCCTTGCGCACGCTGCCGATTAGGAAATAGATCATCTAGGTGATAAGGCGTTTGTTTTTCTGTCTGGCTTTCAATGAGAGCGGCCGCTTCATCCACTCCATCTATGGCTTTCGCCCGTTCTTCTATCTTTCTCAAACTCTCTTCATCCATGATGTCGATCGAAAGCAGTGCTTCTGTATCGACTGCTCCACTTTCTGCCCTTGGCAAGGAAGGCAATAAGACGAGAGCGGCTGGCACTTCATCAGGGTGAAGCACGCCTGTCATCAGATCCTCTCTTGTCAGCGAAGGGTCCTTCGCCTGTGCAAATAACACAAGCGAGAGGCTGCCTTCTTCATTTTTCTTCGGGATGAATGCACATTCCTTTAGCGGAAAATGAAGCATCATGATCTGTTCTAATGCTTTGAGATCGATTCGTTTTCCGTTGATTCTGACGATATGATTTGCTGCATGGCCTTTTCTTCTACTTATTAACATCGTTCTTCTCCTCCTACACCCAATCCAAAATCTGAATCTTGTTTTTTTCAGTCCAAACGCCGACATCCCCTGTCGGATAGAGATATTCGCCTGTTTGATGTTTGAATGGATGCGGAATTTTATGCGTCTCCATCCAATCGGCAAGCTCTCCGCAATGTGCCTTGATACCCTCTGCACCGATAAAAATATCTCCAGGAAATCCTACTGGCATAAGCTGATGCTCTTCGCTCAGGACATAGATTTCTGTCTCACACGAAGGATCATGCACACCTGAGTAGACCTCTTCTTGATCTGGATACAGCACGCTGACTTGTGCATTTTTCGCCCAATCGGTGATCATCCGCTCTTTTTCTTCATTTGTCACGATCGTGAAGGAAGAGAGTGGTGTCTCCACTTGTTCTGTCATGGCTTCAAGTGTATGGACCAGCTGCTGCATCAGTGATTGTATTTGTTTTTCTGTATATTGATTGAAGCGGTATGTGACCCGAAGCTCCAGCGTATCTCCCGGGACAGCCACAAGGGTCAGGTCATAGTTTGTTTCTTCATGACTGGCTATGTCTAAGATCCGTACACCATATGGTTCTACAGATTCAATCGGATAGTTTTCAAACACGACAATGCTGTTAAACAATGATTCTCCATTCGGAATTTGGGTCATCTGCTGAATATCTGGCAGTACGGTATACTCGAATTCTCTCATGTGAAAAACCGTTTCCTGCGTCTGTGTCAGCAGCTCGGCAATGGTCTTGTCTTGTGTGATCGGCAAACGGAGCGGCAAAGTGTTAATAAAGAGACCTGTCATGCTTTCAACCTCTGGTAAGTCCGCCGGCCGGCCAGATACTGTGACACCGAACACAACATCCTCTGAGCCTGAATGAAGGTGCAAGAGCAGACCCCACGCCGCCTGAAGCAGTGTGCTCATCGTGACCTTCTGTGTCCCTGTCATTTTCTCCAGCTTCTGCTGCATGTCAGGTGTCAGTTTGATACTAATTTGATCAATACCTGCTCCTTTTTCCGAAGCTTGCTCTCCGTCTCCTGGTAGTGGTGTGGCTTCCTCTACCCCTGACATGTAATGTTTCCAGAATTCTTGCGCCTTCTTTTGATCCTGCTTTTGCAGCCACTCAATAAAATCTTTATATGGACGCACAGCAGGAAGGTTCATCTCTCGTTCATCCACAAGCGAGCGATATATTGAAAAGGATTCCTCAATCAAGCCGAACAGGCTCCAGCCATCAATTAAAATATGATGAAAGCTAAAAACAAACGTGCAAGTTTTCTCATCACGATGGAATAGAGCGATACGAATGAGCGGTTCAGCCGCATCTTCTAATTCGAAATCCTTTGAACGATCGGTTTGTAAATACTGCTCAATGGTTTTCTTCTGATCCATTTCACTCAGGCGGCGCACATCGTGTTGAATGAGGTGAATGACTCCTTCTGATTGAATCAATTGGACAGGCTCCTTTAGCCCCTCCCAAGCAAATCTTGTCCGTAAAATCGAATGACGTTCTACAAGCAGATTCCATGCTTTTTCATAGGCTTCACCGTCCGTTAAACCTTCGAGCGTCATATGCACCTGACCAAAATACGCCTGTGACGCTTGATCTAACAGTGCATGAAACAGCATCCCTTGCTGCATCGGAGATAGTGGATACACATCTATCACATTGTCTGGGAGCTCATCTATTTGCTTTTGCGTCAGCTGGACCATAGGAAAATCAGATGGCGTAAAGCCGCCTTTTGTCTCTACACAATGCGTCAGAATATCCTCCATTTTTTCTTTAAATCGGTCAGGTAATTGACGCACCTCTTCCTCCTGAAGCAGTTCACGATTGATCATAAAATTCATCTGAAGCTGCCCATTGACAACGTATCCGTACACATCGATCAAATGCTGTCTTTCTGCTTTTGGATCATGTACATGCCCATTTCGTTCATCTGCTATATACAGATTTGCCTCACCGTCTATTTGATCTAACTGTCCAAGGTAATTAAAGCTCACCTGCGGCGCTGCCGTTTTAAGTAAACGCGCTGCTGTCATGTATTGGAGTAAGCCATAGCCGATCCCCTTTTGCGGCACAGCTCTTAAGGTTTCTTTGACATCTTTGATTTGCCTCTCAACATCGGTTTGAATAAAAGGAATAAAAATAGGATAAGAGCTTGTAAACCAGCCGACTGTCCGTGACAAATCCATCTGTTCAAATAAATCTTCGCGTCCGTGCCCTTCTAACGTGATCAGTAATGACTTTCCAACAGCTTGCGCGAGTCCTGATAAGAGTAAATCGTTCACTTCTGTTCGGTACGCTTGTGATGCGTGCCTTAGTAAAATGTCTGTTTGATCCTTCGTCAGTTGAACAGTCAGGACCTCTGCATGTTCTTCTATATTGAAAAGCGCAGGTGTTTGAAAAGGAGAACCTTCTTCCTCTTGATCGATGATTTTTTGCCAAAAAGGAACCTGCTCTTGTAATTGATCAGTTTGTACATATTCATAGAGTGCCTCTGCCCACTGCTGATAGGAAGCGGTTTTCTTAGCAAACGTGATCTCCTGCCCTAACGCAGCCTGCTTCAACCCGTTTAAGATATCTTCCTGTATGATGCGCCACGATATTCCATCCATCACAAGATGGTGGGCTGCGATGAAGAGTTCAGACGTGCGATCACTTGTCTGAAAAAGAATAAATTTGATCAATTCTCCTCTCTCTAATGACAGTGTTCCTTGACAAGCACTTGTCTCCATGCGGATTTGCTCTATCGCTTCCTCGTGAGACACATCCGTCAAATCAAAGAATGTGACACAAGGAATGATGCCGGGCGCACGAATGGTTTGAATCCATGCGCCGTCTGCTGCTTTTGTATAAATGGCTCTCAGCATATCGTGATGATCGACAAGTTTTGAAAGAACTTGTGTTAACAGTTCGGGTTGTATAGATTGCTTGATTTCAATATGAGCTGATAGATTCCAATAATCTTGGTTTGTCATCGATTGCTCAAGGAACCAAGATTGGATTGGAAGCAGACGTACATTTCCCGTAACAGGTGATTGATCATAAGACACAGATACATCTGCTCTTTTCATCGCGCGTGCCAGCTGTGAAATGGTCTGTTTTTCAAATACATCTCTCGGCTGTATGATGTAGCCTTCCTGTGCTAGGCGTGCCACCATTTGTATGACAATAATAGAATCTCCGCCAAGCTCAAAGTAGTTATCATGAACACCGATTGAAGGAATGCCCAGAAGCTGAGTCCACACCTTTTCAAGTACTTGTTCTTCCTCACTGAGCGCCTGATCTGCTGGTTTGTCTGCTTCTTCCTGTCTCCACACTGGCGGCGGGAGACGCTTTTGATCTACCTTGCCGTTTGGCGTGAGCGGCAGTTCCTCGAGCTCTATGAATAGGCTCGGTACCATATAATCTGGCAGTCGATCTTTTAACTTGCGGCGAAGGTCTTGCTGGGTCCATGCACCTTTTTGGACAAAGTAACCGATGAGGCGCTTATGACCACTCTCATGCTGATGCGGAATGACCGCACATTCTATGATGTCTTCAACACTCAGCATAGCGGCTTCAATTTCGCCGCATTCGACGCGATGTCCGCGTATTTTCACTTGATGATCGATTCTTCCAAGGCAGTCGATGATGCCATTTGGGAGCCAGCGGCCCATATCACCTGTTTTATATAAACGCTCTCCTTTATAGAAAGGATGCGGGATAAATGATTGCGATGTTTTTTCTTCATCTCCAAGATAACCTAGTGCCAGCCCTGTTCCGCCAACATAAATCTCTCCAATGACACCTTGCGGAACCGGCTGCAGCTGGTCGTCTAATACATAGGCTTGTGAATAAGCAATTGGCTGACCGATAGGGACGGTCGTCTGCTCTTCGTCTAATGAGCGAATGTGATACACACAAGAGAACGTCGTATTTTCAGTTGGTCCATAGCCGTTTAAAAGCCCTTCAGGTAAATATGGCAGTGCCTTGCGAATATGAGCTGCTGATAGCGCATCACCACCGACCAACAATGCATCGAATCCAGATAAAGCTTCTGGATGTTCCTCCGTCAATCGGTTGAACAGCGGCACTGTCAGAAATCCTGTTGTGATCTTGTATGACGTCAGCGTGTCAGCCAGTGTATCCATTGATAAAACTGTATTTCGATCAGTAAGAATCAGCCTTCCCCCGTTTAGAAGAGCTCCCCATATTTCATACGTAAAGGCATCAAAGGAGAAGCTGGCCATTTGTAAAATGCGCGTATGTTCATCAAAAGTGACATAGTCTGTTTCACAGACAAGCCGGATGACTGCTTGATGCGGAATCAAAACCCCTTTTGGCTGTCCAGTTGACCCTGAAGTGTAATTGATATAAGCGAGTCCATCAGGTTTTAGGGCAGCAGGTATAAGTTCTACTTCTGATAAAAATTCTTCATATCCTTCATCAAGACAAATGAGTTCGGTTTGACTGATGGACACCTTTTTCAGCCATTCATTTTTTGTCAGTAACAGCTGAATACCTGTATCTCTCAGCATAAAATCAATGCGTGCATCTGGATATTCAGGATCAATCGGCACATAGGCGCCTCCTGCTTTCACAATCGCCAGCACCCCAAGAATCATTTCAGGCGACCTGTCCATGAGCAGTCCTACTGGTTCATGCGGCGTCACACCTCGCTGCTGTAGAGAAGCCGCCAGCCGGTCGACTTTCTCTTGTAACACATGATACGTCCACTGCTCTTCCCCGAATTCGAGAGCGATGGCATCAGGTGATTTTCTCACTTGCGCTTCAAACCGCTCCGTAATGAGAAGCGGGCCTGCCGGCTGATCCATTTTGCCGCTCCATTCATAGAGCAGCTGATGCTTCTCTTTTTCTGGCAGGTAATTCATTTGTTTGATCGGCTGTGCTGGATTTTCACAAATACGCCTAAGCAGCTGCTCGTAGTACCGAAGGAACCGGTCCATCGTTTCGTCAGAAAATAAGTTCACATCATACTCCAGTTTTAATTGAAGACCCTCCGCTCCTTCAAAGACAAACAGAGATAGATCGAATTTGGCGGTATCGTTATCTTCAATAGCTAAAACAGATGTCGCCTCCCCCATTGGAGAAGCCTCAAGCGGCAGATTTTGCAAAACGAACATGACCTGAAACAGCGGCTGTTTGCCAGCCTCACGTACAATATTCAGCTCATCTACGACCATCTCAAACGGCACATCCTGATGCGCATAGGCGCCCATTGTTGTTTCTTTCACCCGTTCTAATAGATCAGTGAAAGCAGGATTCCCGCTATGATCGATCCGAAGTGCCAGCGTATTGACGAAAAAGCCGATGAGTTGTTCCATCTCCGTCCGATTTCTCCCAGCAATGACTGACCCAATCACAAACTCATCCTGTGAAGACAAACGGTGCAGCAGTGTTGAAAAGGCGGTCAGCAGCGTCATATAAAGGGTACTGTCAGTTTTTTTAGAAAGCTCAGCCAGCTGGTCGGACAGCGACTTCGACAGGTGGTATTTTTTCGTTTTTCCTTTGTAGGATTGAACAGCTGGCCGCGGATAGTCATACGGCAAAACCAAATCTTCTACAGGGACTGCAAATTGCTCCTTCCAATAGGAAAGCTGCTTCTCCAGCGTCTCTCCAGTCAAATACTCCTTCTGCCATAGGGCGTAATCCGCATATTGAATCGGCAAAGGCGATAGATTAGGCTCCCGCCTGTCGATCATTGCTGTATACCATTCAGACAACTCTCTTGCGGCAATCCCAACCGACCAGCCATCTGACACAATGTGGTGAATGGACATCAGCAGCAAATGATCTCTTTCTGACAGCCGAATGAGTTTTACACGAAAAAGCGGATCATGCTCTAAGCTGAAAGGTGTGCTTGCCTCTCTTTTTGCCCATTCAGCCGCTTTTTGTTCTTTTTCTTCCTGCGACGTCAAATCTGATAGATCCACCACTTCAAGCTCTGGAAGGATCATATGCTCATGGATCATCTGCACCGGTTCATCGCCGTTCATAGTAAAGGACGTTCTAAGCGACTCATGCCTTTGCACCATTTGCTGAAGACTGCGCTGAAGTACCTTCACATCTAAAGATCCATTCACCCGAAAGGAAATTGTATTATTGTAAAATGGCAGATCAGGCTGTAATTGATAGAGAAACCACTGTCTTTGCTGGGCATAGGACATCGGAATCTCCTGGCCCTTTGCCATTTTCCGTACCTGTACCGCTTCATCCACTTTTGCATGCGAATCGATCCATGTCGCTAATTCCCCAAGTCTCGTATGCTCAAAAAGAACAGCGAGCGGCACATCAAATCCCATTCTTTGTCTCACAGCTGACAGCATTTGCGTTGCCTTGAGCGAATGACCTCCGAGTAGAAAGAAGTGATCACCACAGCTGACATTTGAGACTTCAAGCAGTTCGGACCAAATGCTTGCCAAAACTTTCTCCGTCTCCGTTTGAGGTGCTCTGTCTTCTGCATCCTGTCCGCTTTCCTCAATGAGTGCTTTGAAATACGCTTCATCCGGCATGCCATCCTCTGATTCTTTCCAGTATTCCTCAGGAAATAGATGGACGGAATATTCACTAGATAGATGAGTCTGCAAACATGTATAAATGGACTGATACAGCCGTTCTTCAATGGCTTTTGTTTTGTCGGTTTTGTAAAAAACATACACAGCTTTCTCTGTTCGGCTCTCCGCATGAAGCATCTCTTGAATGTCCTGCTTCGACCGATCTAATCCCATATAAATGAGAGGTGCATCTGTCATTAAACATGCCAGCATCGTCTGGAAGCCTGCCCGCTTCGGAATCGGAAGATAGCCTCTTTCTTTTAACATACCTTTGATCATCGAACCCTCGCTCATGCCAATCTCATCCCACATGCTAAAGCTAAAGCAGTATGGCTTCACGGTAGATGTCAGCTTCTGATAATGAGCAAATTGTTCAACGAACTCATTGGCAGCAGAGTAAGCGCCTACTGTCATCCCGCCCTTCAATGTTCGTGCTGATGAGCTAGAAATAAATAAGGCGTTCTTCCGTTTAGAAGCCGCTTCATGAAGCGCAATCGTGCCATATACCTTTGCTTCGTACATCGCATGTAAGGACACAGACGTCATGTCAGCAAGTAGCTCTTCTTGAATGATGCCAGCGAAATGAATCACGCCATGCAGCCTTTTTCCATGGGCCACCTCTTGTCTTGAGATAAGGGCTTCAAGGGCTTTTGCATCCGTCAAGTCCACTTCTTCATAATGAACAGTGCCGCCGCGTTTTTCCGCTTGTTTCTCAAGTGAGGTCAATACGTCTTGCTGCTCCACAGATAAAGCTACTCGTGCCTTTCTTCCAAGCAGAACAAGATGCGCTTGATAGGACGTCAGAAGATGTTCACTTAGCATCCGTCCTATTCCGCCAAGCCCGCCTGTCATCACGTAAAGCCCGGTTGATTCAAATGGTGGTGTCTTCCTCTTTTGCTCTCTTTCTAGATGAATCGGCGTTAAAAGAGGAATATAACGAACACCTTCGCGGTAAGCAGCAATATGACAGCTTATGTCCTGTGTAAGCTCTGTCATGATCGCTGATGCATGGGAACGGTCAGCCGATTCTGTCAGAGAAAAATCAAGACACTGCACCTTGAGAAACGGCCACTCATGCTGTACAGCTGTCATCAATCCTGCTGTCGTTGCTTTTTCCACATGATGTGTTTGATCTTCTGGCAGATTCATCGCATGAGCGGAGACAAAAGTGATCTCTACAGGTTCCTCATAGGCGGCAATCGCTTTTGTTGTATATAATGCACTCATGCTGCCAATTTTCTGCGCTTCCTTCGCCATTGCTGCTTGAAGTGTGTCTTCCTTGTTTGTGTAGTTCCAAAGGTGAATGATTTGTTTCACCGAAACGCCATACGAACGGAGCGTCTCAAAGAGTTGTTCGTAGTCTGACGGCCGATTCGGGTGGATGATGAAGTGAGTATGTGTGAGTTGTGTGAATGCTTGACCCGGTTCAACCGTAATATAGGTTTGTTCATTGTTTGATAGGGATTTCAATTGATCTGCCAGCCCTAATGCATCCGCAAAGATCACTGTATCCCCTGCTGTTTGCTTTTCAGTTTTATGAAGCGGAGCGGGTGTCCACTTCTTTTGATAACTCCAATCAGGCAAGGTGTGTTCATTTTCAAGTCTGATGTCCAGTTCCTTAATGATTTCGTCAAATTCTCCTTCCTGCCACCTTGTCTTGAGCTGTGCCCTTTCTATTTTTCCAGAGCTTGTTTTCGGAAAGGCATGCTTTTGGACAGGAATAACCCTCGATGCAGAAAGACCCATTTTTGTTGCAATATGGGTTTTTATGTGCTGGCTAGCCCTCATGATATAAGCAGGCTCATACAGCTTCGGTGTAAAAAAGAGAATCAGTTCATCGGATGCAGATGCCTCCATTCGCACGGAGCAAGCAGCCACAAAGCTTGTTTCTACGCCGGGTACTTCCTCTGCCATGGCTTCAATTTCATAGTTGTGATAATTTTTCCCGTTGATGATGATCATGTCTTTTTCTCTACCAGTTAATGTCAGCTTTCCTTCATGCAGAAAACCTAAATCACCCGTGTGGAACCAGCCCTCTGTTTGAAAAACCTCTTCATTCGCTTCGTCATTCTTGTAATAGCCCTTCATTGTCGTCGGCCCTTTGATTTGCACGCTGCCAATATGATCTTCAGGAAGAAGCTCATGCTCATGGTTGACGATACGAATCGTGATACCTGGAATCGGTTTCCCCAACTCTGTAAAGCTGACGGTTCCAGTGTCGCGTGCATCCGCTGGTCTTAGCTGCTCTGTCAGCGATGTTTCCTCAAAGGTCAGAACCCCGCTGTTTTCATCTCCCCGCTCAATCGCAAAAGAGAAGACAACGGCTGATGAGATTTCTGACATGCCGAAAGCCGGTCTGATGACGTCTCCTTTTAAGCCGTGCGGAGCGAGCAAGTGTAAAAACCGGTGGATCGTCTTCGGTACGACCGCTTCTGCCCCATTGATCATGCACGACATGGAAGAAAGATCCCAAGACCCTGAAGAGATTTCTTTCTCATAATCATTGATCATCGCAAATGCGAAGTTAGGTGCCCATGTCTTCGTTGCACGATAACGGTCCATCCAGTCAAGCCAGCGCAGCGGCTGAGCGATGAAGTCATCTGTTCTTGCCCGAATCTGCTCACAGCCTGTGTACACATTGACAAGATGGAACATGACAATGCCGCCAATATGATCTAATGGCATCCAGTCTAACGAGACATCTTCTTGTGTAAACCCATTGGTTGCCACCGTTCCTTTGACATTCGCCAGCACACTTCTATGAGAATGCTCTACGCATTTGGGCATCCCCGTACTTCCAGACGTTAAGATAAAAAAGACAGAATCATCAGGCGTGACTGGATGTGCTTCTAGATCTCTTTCTAAAGTAAGCATTGGTTCAACGGCTGCAACACGTAATTGATCTGTATGCCACAGTAAAGCTAAGCCTTGCACCTCATCAATCAGCGAGTCATCCGTGAGAATGAGCGGATGGTCCAGCAGGTTCCAAGCGTGATGAAGCTTCTTCACTGAGGCATTCATTTCCCGATAGGTCGGGGCTGCCGATACAAGTGTTGGGACAAATCCGCCTAATACACATGCCCAAAAAGCCGTGACCATCGCATGATTCGATGAAAATTGAAAGAACACAGGATCTCCCGGCTCAAGGCCTAGTGCTCTTAAACCCGTCAGCACCCGCTCGGCATCCTCCTTCAACTGCGCGTAGGATTGCGTGAGCTCATTTTCACTATTGATGATATAAGTCAGCCCATTTGTTGATTTGGCTGCCTCAGTTAGAGCGTCCTGCAAGGTTTGAGCTCCTGCACGAACATCTATATCCCCTCCATAGGAAATGGCTGGGGGCATGTCTGCTAAAGCAGGTGAAGCCATTTGCGTTTGTATCCATTCAGCTGCGGCCTCCTGCTCCATGTGATGGTCTAGAAATAAATGAGAGAGGTGATATGGCCGAGGTCGAATGGTTTTTTCACGAGAAAAAACAGCGAAGCGTTCGATTTCGTTGGTTTGTAAAATGGTATTCTGTACATCTTGTAAAATCGTATCCATTGATTCATGTACATTCGATTGATTGATGGTTGATGGTTTCATATGAGTTCCTTCCCTTTTTTGTCAGGCAGGGCTGCCAGTGTGCACCCCTGCCTCATCTAAAGTTTACAAGACTGTTTCTCTATTTTTATGATGGACTATTTCTTTAATGAGCTGTGCATTTCGGACGGCACATTCTTTGTTTTTGAACATGTCGGCGTGCTGACCAAAGCCTTGAAATTCTCGATAAGCGCCGGTCGTCGCAGTTTCCCATTTATCCATCCATTCTGGTATCGCAATATGCTCTTCGGATTGGATAAAGTCAATGTCTGCGTGTATCTCTCCTTGGTTCACCCCCTTAACAAAAGCCTCATAGTAAGCCCTCGTTTTTTGAGCAAGCTCGTCTTGAATGAGCTCCGCTTGGGCAAGTTCACTTTGCTTCGACTGATGGACGATCGCGGCGATATCGTCATCAATGGATCGTCCTTCTAAATCACTTTCTCCTATTTTCTTATACGAATCGATCATGATGACCTTTTCGACGGTCCGCCCTGCTTGTTCGAGCGATTGAACAAGCTCAAATGCTAGGTAGCACCCGCCAGAGTAACCCATCAAAGTCAGTGGTCCTTCAGGCTGAAGGTGCTGGATATGCTGAACGTATTGCGTGATTCGGTGATCAGCTTCAATAAAGTCAAAGGCGATCAAACGAATACCATCGAGCGTTTTTGCGGCTTCCTGATAGATAAAGCCATAGCCCGGTAATGGTGGTAGAGCAAAGACTGTTGGCGTTTGAGATTCATTGAATACAAGATAGCCTGCAGCTTCCTGATCCTGCTGTTGAATATAACGGCTGACTGCTTCAATGGTAGGTGTCTCAAACAGCAAGTGAATAGGCACCTGAACATCAAATTCCTTTGTCACCTTAGATAAAAGCGACATCGCTTTTAATGAATGCCCGCCAAGCTCAAAGAAATGGTCATCTGTGCTGATATCTTCTCTTTCAAGCACTTCCCGCCACATCACAAGCAGCTTTTGTTCTACCTCATTTACCGGAAGCTTCACATGACGGTTTCCTTGAGGCACCTCTGGCTTTGGCAGCTGACGTTTATCAACCTTTCCATTTGGCGTAAGTGGCATTTTCTCAAGTCTGATCAGTTCATGAGGCTGCATGTAAGCCGGAAGTTTTTCCTTTAGCCCTGACCTGATCACATTGAGTTTATCCTTCCACTCCTCCTCACACGTCATATAGGCGAGCAGCCTTGTATGCTGCGTGTTATGCTGATCAGCTATAAGGACCGCTTGTTTTACACCTGGATGCATGAGAAGGTGGGCTTCAATTTCTGTCAGCTCAATTCGATGACCGCGAATTTTCACCTGATCATCCACTCTGCCCGCATACTCAATCAAACCGTCCGCTCGAAAATAAGCCAAGTCTCCTGTACGATACAGCCTTTCTCCCGTAGCGAATGGATGCGTGATAAAGGCTTGTTTCGTCAGATCAGGACGATTCAAATACCCTTTCGCAAGCCCTTTGCCGCTCAGACAAAGCTCTCCGACCATTCCAATCGGCTGAAGCTGTCCGTGCTGACTCAATATATAAGCACCCGTCTGGTTGAGCGGCTTTCCGATTGGAATCGAACGCGCTTCCATCGGCAGAGCCTCATCGACTGGATAATAAGTGGCGAATACTGTTGATTCGGTTGGGCCGTAGACATTGATGAGTCTGCCTTTCCCCATAACAGCAAAGGCTTTCCTCACATGCTGGACTGATGCCCGCTCTCCGCCAAACAGCACCTTGCGCACACTGCGCATCCAGTCGGTTTCTTCATCAACGAGGAGATTAAATAATGCTGTCGGAACAAACATGACAGAAATATTTTCCCTTTTAATCAATCCCGTCAGCTCGCCCATGTTTAAAATGGTCTCTTTTTTCGGCAAGACAAGCTTCGCTCCGTTTAAAAGTGCGCCATACACATCAAATGTAAAGCCATCAAATACGCTGTTGGATAGTGACAGCAGTGTATCTGTTTCTGAAATGGTTAAGTAGTTTGTATTTTTGACCACCCGGGCAATATTCGAATGGGTCGTCATAATGCCTTTTGGCTGACCTGTTGTACCAGACGTATACATGATGTAAGCCGTATCGTGTAAGCCTGCTTCAAGCGGCAGATTCTCTGAGCTCATCAGTGAAATTTCTTGATCATCTGCAAACAGATACGTTCCATCAAACGCAAGTGCCTTCACTTGACCGATAAAGGATGAGTGAGTCAGTAGATGCGTTGCTGCGCTGTCTTTAAGCATGTATTGAATGCGGCTTTCTGGATAATCGGGATCAATTGGCACATAGATTGCACCTGCTTTTAAGACAGCAAGCAGACTGACAATCAGTTCAGGCGTGCGGCCCGCTAAAATGGCGATGACCGTTTGATGCGTGACCCCATTTTTTTGCAAATGTCTTGCCAATCGGTTGGCTTGTTCATTCAGCTCCGCATATGTCATCGTGTGCTCACCTGCTGATAATGCGACCGCATTCGGCTGTTTGCGGACATTATGCTCAAACCATTTCGACAAATACAGCTGGTCATGCTCAAGCTCGGGCGCATTCCATTCCTCAAGAATCAGCTGCTTTTCCTGTTTTGTGACAAGTGTAAGTGTATGAACCGATTGATCAGGATGTTTGACCGCCTCCTTCATCAATAGACTCAGCTGTTCCTTTAACCGTTGAACAAATTGAGGATCAAATGCTTTTTGATTAAAGGCCAGCTTCAATTGCAATTGTTCTCCTGGTGATGCCAGCAAATTGAGATCATAGTTCGATTTTTCATACACATTCATGTTTTCCACAGTAAATCCTAACCGCTCCTCTTGCTCTTCCTTCTTTGCGGCTGGGACATTTTCAAACACGACAATATGATCCATGAGTGGCTGATGACCTGTCTTTGCCTGAATATCATAAATTGGAATGTATTGGTGCGGCTCGGCCGCAAGAGACTGCTGCTGCGTTTCTGACAGAAGAGAACGGAATGTCATGTCATCTGTCAGCTGAATTCTTCTTGGGATGACATTAATGAACAAGCCAACCATTCTGTCAACACCAGCCAAATCTGTCGGACGCCCCGACACAACCGTGCCAAACAGCACATCATTTGAACGCTGATATCTGCTCAATAAAATTGACCAGACTGATAGAAGGACACTGCTTAACGTCGCATTTTGCTGGAACGCTAACTCTGATAAAGCAGCCGTTTCTCCCTTGCTCATCGACCATTCCAATTCGCCTAATTCGTGTTCATTCGTTTGCTTTCTCTGTTCTTTAAAGGTAGATTGTCCATCAAACCCAGCTAAAGATTGCTGCCAGTATTGAAGTGATGCTTGTTTATCTTGTTTTTCCAGCCATTGAATATATTCTTTGTACGGTTTAACCGGTTCCAGCTTGTAAGGGATATCATGCAAAAGGGCATGATAAATCGCAAATAGCTCCTGCACCACAAGCCCAAAGCACCAGCCATCAAGAAGGATATGGTGATAGCTCCATATCCAGCGATAGCTGGCAGGGCCCGTTTGGAAAACAGTTGCCCGCATGAGCGCATCCTTCGAAAGGTCAAATCCTCTCAGCTGATCCTGTTGTTTAAATGTCTCAATACGTACAAGCTGTTCATCTTCAGAAAGCTTCTGCATGTCCACCACATCAAGCGTAAAAGGACGTTTCTTCAGCACAACTTGGACAGGGCGCTTCACTTTTTCGTGGAGAAATACGGTACGAAAAATATCGTACCGCTCCACGATGACATTCATGCTTTTCTCAAGTAAGTCATGACGCAGTGTGCCTTTTACGTTCATATCCATTTGCTCTACATAAAAGCCCTTTTCTTGGTGATGGAGGGTATGAAACAGCATGCCTTCTTGCATCGGTGACAGATAATACATGTCTTGAACTTGATCCCTTTTAAATGAACTCATCTATTTCATCCTCCCTTCCCGTTTTTATGTCTGATCTCATGTTGCTAAGTCAATTTCTCCTCAAGCATGTCAAAAATGTCATCCATTTCATCCATTTCAAGGTCACCAGCAGAGAAATCACTTGGCGTAAATTCTCGTTCGTGCTGCGCTAAACAATGAGTCATGATGGATTGGATTTTTTCTTTCAACAATGCCATGAACTGCTGTATCGTTTGTTCTTCATATTCATCTGTACAATAGGAACACGACATCATGAATCGTTTGTGTTGAACAAGACCACTGAGATTCAGCTTATAGACAGCTTCTGAATCAGGGCTTGCTTGTCGTCCCATATCATAGGCGGACGGTCTAAAGAGTTCTGTCGTCACTTCTTGATCAATCTGCCCCAGATAGTTCAAGCTGATTTCAGGTTGTACATGCTGTCCTGACGATTCAGTGGCTGTGAGGTATTTTAAAATCCCGTAGCCGATCCCTTTATTCGGGACACGCCGCATCATCTCTTTCGTTCCTTTAATAGTCTCAGCTATGGTCTGATCCGGCTTTGCTTTCAGTACGACTGGATACATACTCGTAAACCATCCAACCGTGCGGGAGACATCCAGTCCTGATAAAATATCCTCTCTTCCATGGCCTTCAAGCTGCACATGTACATGGGACTCACCTGTCCACTCCTGAACAGCAAGACCGAGCGCACATAGAAGAATATCGTTCATTTCCGTTGTGTACGGTAGATGAATGTCGGTCAAAAGATGCTCGGTTTCGGACTCTGAAAGCTGCATCTGTACTGCCTTTGTTTGCGCAACTTTTCTTTTCGTTACTTCAAGATCAACAGGTAAAGTGGTGATTGGCGTCCTGTCAATCTCATTCCAGTACTCACTTTGGCTTTTTAACGGCTTGGACTGTGCGTATCGTTCGATCGCCTCTGCCCATTCTTTAAAGGAGTGGGTTTTGGGCGGCAGGACGAGCGTTTGTCCTTGGGCTGCCTGTTGATAAAGAGACATAAAGTCCTCTAGTAAAATTCGGCATGAGACACCGTCAATGACAAGATGGTGTGTCACGATGAGTAAATGATCGCCATCTTTTGCACGGAAACAGATCACTTTCATGAGCGGACCTGTTTCGAGGTTCAACTGACGCTGATACTCGTTGGCATAGGTGGAAATGGCTTTTTTCACGTCGTTCTCTTTAGAGACATCATGAGAAATTATCGCAATCGGCTCTGTAAGCTCCCGCTGGTTGTATTGCAGGATGCTACCATTTTCTTGCCTGTATACCATACGCAGTGCATCATGATGTGAAAGTAATTTCTGCATCACTTGTTCTGTCATCGAAAGGTCAAACCCATTTGGCGCATGAAGCATCATCGAAAGATTCCAATGGTACCGACTTGTAAAGTTCCGTTCAAAGAACCAGCGCTGTATCGGTGTTAACATGACTTCCCCTTCGACAGGTGATTGGTCGGCTGTTAGTTGATCAGCTTCTTCGATATATGGGCGCAGCTCAGCAATGGTTGGATACTGGAATAATAGCTTCATATCAAGCTTCCAGCCTGCTTGTGTGAGTCTGCTTGCCATTTGGATGCCTTTAATTGAATCTCCTCCAAGGAAGAAGAAGTGATCGTGAATGCCGACTTGGCTGACGCCAAGCACGTCTTCCCAAATGCCGCATAAAAGTGTTTCCACTTCATCTCTTGGCGCTTCGTATGCCGTTTGGTTCGCTTCCATATCGGGTGCTGGCAATGCTTTTAGATCGACTTTGCCATTTGCCGTCATCGGCAGTTGGTCTAACTTGATAATCCATGAAGGCACCATATAGTCTGGCAGCGTGCGTTTTAGACTTTCTTTCAGGTCAGTCGTTTCTTCATCTGTGATGACATATGCGGCAAGCGCGTCTTGATCGCTGGCATCTTTGACCGTTGTCACGACTGCTTCTTTGACTTCCGAAAGTGCAAGAAGCTGCGCTTCAATTTCTGACAGCTCAATCCGGAAGCCTCGAATGTTGACCTGATGGTCTTTTCTGCCGAGATAGATCAGCTCGCCATCCTCTGTCCATTTCACTAAATCGCCTGTCAGGTACATACGCTCACCTGGATAAAATGGATCTGGGACAAAGCTTTTCTCTGTTTCCTCTGGAAGATTCCAGTACCCTCTTGCCAGTCCTTTCCCCGCAATCACGAGCTCACCCGGTACGCCTGGCGGCGAGAGGTCATATAACGAACCCATAATGTAAAAACGGGTATTGGCAATCGCTGTTCCAATTGGAAGCGTGCCTTGATCTGGGTTGATGATCCCGCTTGTCGCCACGACTGTGTTTTCTGTTGGACCATAGTTATTCACGAGTTGATATGGAACAGGCTTTACCTGTTTCAGCTTGTCTCCGCCTGTTAGTAAGTAACGCAAGGAGTGATTGTCCATCGACATAAACTGCTCGCATAGCTGGGTCGGCAGGAATGCAATGGTGATATTTTCGTCATTGAAATACGCATTGAGCTTGATCATATCGAGACGAATCGCTTCATCAATGATGCGCAGCTCTGCGCCGGCGATCCATGTCGGGAACATTTCCCAAATGGAGGCATCAAAGCCAAAGCCGGCATATTTGGCGGTTCGATCCGCATTGGTCACTTGGAAGGCATCATTGTGCCAGAACGCAAGATTCACAAGGGACTGGTGCTCAACCATGACACCCTTCGGCTGTCCTGTTGTTCCAGACGTGTAAATCATATAAGCGAGATCAGTTGGTTTGACATGAACCTGAATGTCTTGCGCTTCGCCTTCTACCGCATCTTCTATCAATAGGACATGACCTGTGAAGGAAGTTGGTGCAGCCAGCCCTTTTTGCATCAGAAGAACCTCTGCCCCGCAGTCTTCCAGCATATAGGCAATACGCTGGTCCGGATAATCCGCATCAACTGGAACGAATGCCGCACCTGCCTTGAGAACGCCAAGGACAGCTGCCGTCATATCAAGCGATGGGCGGGTCAGAATACCGACGCGGTCTCCTCGTTTTATGCCGTTTGAGATGAGTTTTGAAGCGACTGTATTTGCCCGATTGTTCAGCTCTTCATACGTCCAGCTCGTTCCGCGGAAGGTTGCCGCTTTTTGGTGCGGTGTCTCGTATGCCTTAGCCTCAATCAGTGCATGAACCGTTTGATCTGACAGGACATTTAGCACAGGGCCTGACCATTCATTGATCAGCTCTTGTTTTTCCTCTTCATTTAAGATCGAAAGCGATGAAATTGGTTCATTTAGCTTCACCAGCATCTCGTCTATGATTTGTTCAAAATATCGACTCCAACGCTGAATGGTCTTCTTTTTAAACAGCGCCGTTGCATACTCAAAGCGTACGCCCACTTGATCTTGTTCTTCAAATACACCGAGCGTTACATCAAATTTTGCATGAGCTGTCTCTTGCTGTTTTTGCGAAAGCTTGAGTCCATTTAGATTCGGTAACGTCATATCACGGTCATCCGTTGTCAGCATGACACTAAACAATGGATTGCGGCTCGTGTCTTTCAGCAGATCTAACTGTGCCACCAATTCCTCAAACGGGAAATCTTGATGTTCATAGGCTGATAGGCTTCGATCTTTCATTTTTTCAAGCAATTGTGCTGTCGTTTCCTCAAGCTGTACTTCATGTCGAAGAGCCAGTGTATTCACAAACATGCCTGGAACCCGTTCAATTGAAGCATGCGTACGTCCCGCTGTAACAGCGCCTATGACGATATCTGTCTGCCCGGTTAATTTGGAAAGGAAAATGGCAAATGCCGTTTGCATGACCATGTTCATGCTCACACCTTTATCAGCCATGAGTGCTTTAATGGTCTTCACCTTCTCAGGAGATAACCATCTATCGACTCGGTCTCCTTCAAATGACTGTACATGAGGACGCGGAAAATCAAGTGGCAGTGCCAAATCTTCAGGTGGCTCTGCGTATTGCTCCAGCCAATACTGACGCTGTTTCTCAAGCTGCGCTTGCTGCTTTTCTTCCTGCTGCCATACCGCATAATCTTTGTAGTGCAGCTGAACTGGCGGTAACGTCTTTTTCTCATACAGCTTTGCCAATTCTTGAATGAGCAGACTGCGTGTGACACCATCTGCGATGATATGGTGCATATCCATCATGAACACATATTTCTCATCAGAAAGCTTCGCCACCTTTGCCCTCATTAATGGTGCTTGATGTAATGAGAATGGGGTTATGAATGCGTCTATGACAGGTTGCTCATGACCGTTCTCTACTTCAACCACCTCTAACGTAAACGGCACTCGGCGATAGACTTTTTGAACGGGTACGCCGTCAATTTCTACAAAGGCTGTACGCAATGATTCATGTCGTTCGATCAAAGCCTGCAGCGCTTCTTCTAGCTGTTTTACATCAAGACTGCCTTCCATCATCAATACGGCAGGCATATGGTAAGTCACTGCTTCTGGATGCAGTTGCTGCAACACATACATCCGCTTTTGAGCAGAAGAGACAGGATAGAAATCTTGCTTCTCCGCCGGTTGAATGGATGTCATGTCCGAGGAATTCACTTCTTCTAAATAAGCTGCCATCGCCCGTATCGTTGGCTTTTCAAAAAGGAGTTTGAGCGGCACATGCTTGTTCAGCTTGGCTTGCATTTTCGAAATGAGCACCATGCCTTTGAGGGAATGACCTCCCAATTCAAAGAAGTGATCATGAACACCTATTTGTTCAACCCCAAGTACTTCTGACCAAATATCGCAAAGTGTCTGCTCAAGTGCCGTTTCTGGTGCTACATGCACAGCACGATTCATATGCACCTCGTGCGGAAGCGGCAGAGACTTCGCATCTACCTTTCCGTTTTGAGTAAGCGGGATGTGGTCGACTTTGACAAAGTACGTTGGGATCATATAATCCGGCAGTGTCTCCGCAAGCTTTTCTCTAAACGTCAGTGTTCCAATTGGTTCAGGCGATGTGTAATAAAGTGCAAGCTCTGATAAACGGGACATATAAAGTACTTTGACATACACCTCTGGAATGGATAATCGTGCACGTGCGGCATACTCAATTTCTTGCTTTTCAATACGATACCCGCGAATTTTCACTTGATCATCTATTCTTCCGAGAAACTCAATGTCTCCATTTTCATGCTGTCTGACCAAATCTCCTGTACGATACATCCGCTCTTCAGGATAATACGGATTTTCTAGAAAACGCTCTGCCGTTAATTCAGGCTGATTCAAATACCCTCTCGATACACCTTCCCCTGATATATAAAGCTCTCCAGGTGCGCCATATGGGACGAGGCGCTGCTGACGATTGAGTACGAGCGCTCTTGTATGAGCAATTGGCTGTCCGATCACAGAGCGATCCTTGAGTGTGCCTAGCTCTTGCTTTGTAATCAGCTTGGTCACAGTCCCAATGGCTGTCTCTGTTGGGCCGTAGTGGTTCATGACAGCCACACATGGATGCTGCTCCATAAATGTTTCCACATCCTCAGAGACAATTGGTTCCCCTCCAAGTATGACAAGGCGTAAAGCGTTAAATGCATGATCCTTCGAATCTGCTATCATATGAAATAAGGATGGTGTCATTTTGATATAAGTCAGCTCTTGTTCATCAATTAAACGCATGAGTCGAACCGGGTCTGTATACACATCTTCACGAGGCACATACAGTGTTCCTCCTGCCTTTAAGACAGGGAAAATGCTTGTGTAACCAAGATCGTATGCATAAGAAGAAAGCAGTGCCGTCCGATCGCATTCTTGCAATGTCACCTCATTTGTCAGCCAGTTCACGTAGTGTGATAGATTACGATGCGTAAGCTGAACACCCTTCGGTTTTCCTGTTGTCCCAGATGTGTAAATCACATACGCAAGTTGATCGGCTGATGCTTCCGGCAAATCTAGCGTGCGGCTTTGAAGTACTGCTTTTTCAACCTGCACGACTTGAATCGACTTGTGATGTTGATAGGCCCCTGCAAGAGACTCATTTGTTACGATCACTTGTGCACCTGAATCTTCTAATGTGTAATTGATACGTTCCGCAGGGAAGGCCGGATCAATTGGTACAAATGCACCACCCGCTTTCATCACACCAAGCATTGAAACGATGACATAGACAGAGCGGTCAAGAATCAGCGCTACAGTCTTTTCTTTCTCGACGCCTCGTATCTTTAGTTCACTGCCAAGCGCATTTGACATATCTTCTAGCTCGCGGTAAGTGAGCTTCCGTTGATCATCCATCACCGCAATGGCATCTGGTGTTTCCTTTGCCTGACGTGAAAATTGGACATGGAAAGGCTCATGACGATTTGTTTGCACTTCGTCTTTTTTCTCCAACCGCTCTATTTGCTCATGCTGATCAAGGATACGGAGCAAGCCGATCTGTTTCTCCGGGTGTTGGACCGCTTCACGAATAATCGCTAGAAGATGAGTTCCGAATCTGCGGACCGTCTCTTCTTTAAATAACGCCGCTGCATAGTCAAAGCTCAGCTTTAATGCTCCCTCTCGTTCAAATGCTTCTAGAGACAAGTCAAATTTGACTGAATGATGCTGAATGGCATAAGGCGAAATGTGCAGATCGCCGAGCTTTAGTGCGGGAACCTCCATGTTCTGCATGTTAAATGACACGCTAAAGAGCGGGCTTCGGGTTGTATCACGATCTAGCGGAAGGCGTGCAATTAACTCTTCGAGCGGATAGTTTTGATGAGCAAAAGCGTCAACACTTGTTTCTTTTATTTCTTCAAGAAGCTGTAAAAATGTTTTCGTTTGCTCTGGTTTTCCGCGCATCGCAACGGTGTTGATAAACATCCCCGGCATGTCCTGTATATCAGGATGTGTCCGTCCTGCAACAGGGGAACCAACGATGATATCTTCCTGCCCGCTATAGGTGGCAAGCAGCACTTGAAAAGCAGATAACAAGAACATGTACATGGTCGTATCTGTTTTCTGAAGCAGGTCATGAATCCGCTGAGTCGTCACTTGATCACAGCCAAACATGAATCGTTCTCCTGAAAAATCACGCTCCGCTGGACGCGAATAATCAGTTGGCAGCTCTAATACTGGCAATTCTCCTTCGAATTGCTTCAGCCAATAGGCTTCATGCTCCTTCTGTTTCCCCGTCTCTTCTTCACTTAACTGCCAGACAGCGTAATCTTTATAATGAATGACTCTTTCTGCAAGAGCTTCTCCATCATAGGCCTTCGCCAAATCTTGTATAAACGTTTTCATGGAGCTGCCATCTGTAATGAGATGATGTGCTTCCAAGACAAGAAGATGACGGTTTTCACTGACCTTCAACAACTGGGCTCGTAATAAAGGCGCAGCAGTTAAATCAAATGGAGATTGCTGTTCAGAAAGAAATGCTTCCGCCTCTTCTTCCTTGACATCATGAACGGGAAGATCAAATGCCGTCCAATCATTCACTCTTTGAACAATGTCTTCTCCATTCATATGAAAACTCGTTCTTAGGATTTCGTGCGTTTGGATCAACTGATCGAACGCTGATTTGAGCCGCTGATATTCGAGTGTCCCTTCTAGTGTTAAGACGATTGGAATATGATAATTCGTGCTGTCTGGTTCGAGTGTCTGCAAAATATATAAACGGCGCTGAGCTGGTGATACCGGATACTCGTCCGCCTGCTCTGCTGGTAAAATCGGATGCCCCATTTCTTCTTGACCATCCTGATCGATATATACCGCTAATGAACGAATCGTCGGCTTCTCAAAAATCACTTGAATCGGCACTTCTTTTTGAAGCACCTCTTGAATCTTCGCGGACATCATCATCGCTTTGAGAGAGTGCCCGCCAGCCATGAAGAAATGTTCATCTGCTCCTACCGTTTTTCCAAGAAGCTCCTCCCAAATTTGAGCGAGTGCCTTTTCTGTCTCCGTCTCAGGCGGAATGATTTCCTTTTTCTCCTGATAGGCTTCGTCCGGCTTTGGTAAAGCTTTTCGATCTACCTTGCCGTTCGATGTGAGCGGAAAAGCATTCATCTTCATCACATGGTGCGGCACCATATAAGCTGGCAGCTCTTGATTAAATACATCTCGCACTTCTTCTTCTGTCATTGTCCCTGTAAAGTAAGCCGTCATTTCCTTTTCATCTGTGGAAAATGAATGGACAAGCACAACCGCATCATCTATGCCCGCTTTTTGCTGAAGCACTGTTTCAATTTCACCAAGCTCAATACGGAAGCCTCGAATTTTCACTTGATCATCTGTCCGTCCGAGGAATTCGATCTGGCCATCTGCGCCATACCGAGCCAAATCCCCTGTTCGATACAAACGGCCTGACGGCTTAAAAGGATCTGCCAAGAATACTTGATTGGTCAAATCTGGACGATGGAGATACCCTCTTGCGACACCATCTCCGCCAACATACAGCTCTCCTGGCGCTCCAATTGGCTGCAATCTTTGATCATCATCTAAAATATAAGCCGACGAATGATTGATCGGCTGACCAATTGGAATCGGACCCGTTTCATCTCCTCTTACTTCGTAAATGGTCGAGATGGTTGTATTTTCTGTTGGGCCATAGGCATTCAGTAAAACAAGTGCTGGATGATGCTGTTTCACGAGCTCCGCACTCTTCACATTAATCACGTCACCGCCTGTAATTAATGTGGTTAATCCTTTGAATATTTGCGGTCGCTGCTGAGCGAGCTGATTAAATAATCCAGTCGTTAAAAAGAGCGTCGTGATCTGATGTGTTTGGATAAATCGTTCGAATCGATGAATATCCAATAAAGTATCGCGGTCAACAGGATACAGTGTCGCGCCACCCAGCAGCGTGGTAAAGATTTCAAAGGTAATGGCGTCAAAGCTGACGGCACCTGTATGTGCCATACGATCCGACTTGGTCAAGCCTAATTTCTCCTGAGAGCAAGCCAATCTCACAATATGCTGATGCTCAATTTGAACTCCTTTTGGCTGTCCAGTTGACCCCGATGTATACATGATATACGCCAAGTGAGATGGAGACGTCCTGATTGATACATCCATGTGTGAGTGATGAGGCTTACTCGTCACATGTACAGCCCTGATCTGTTCATCAACTGACGGCGGACTATCAGCATGAAGCAAAATGGATGCGCCGCTATCTTCAAGCATCCATCGGATTCTCTCCTCAGGCTGGGAAGGGTCAATCGGTACATAAGCTGCCCCTGCGTGTAGAACTGATAAGATGGCGATCACCGCATCAGCTGATCGGTTCATATACACCGCCACAGCATCCCCGGGCTGTACGCCTTTTTCATTAAGACTGCCAGCTAAACGACGGATTTCTTGTCCAAGCTCCTCGTACGTAAATGTTCGGTCGCCTTCAACTAGTGCTAGATGGTCAGGCTGCGCCTTCATACGTTCATTGAGCAGCTCAGGAATAGACAGATGCTTCGGATAATCTCGCTCCGTCTGATTCCACGCTTTTATCTGTCGCTTCTCTTCTTCCGTGATACATGTCACGTCATGAAGGCGTACATCAGGGTTTTTGGTGATTTGCTTCATGAGATTGGTCAGATGTTTTGATATGTTTTCAATGACCTTTTCTTCAAAAGCTATGGCGTTGTATTTGATTTTCAATGTCCACGTTTCACCTGGATACACAAGGACATTTAGATCAAAATTCGTTTGTTCAAATCCGTCCTTTACATCAATGGAAAAACCAAGACGTGCAGACATGGTGTCACCAGACAGCTCCTGATCTAAAGGATAGTTCTCAAACCCAACCAAATGATCAAAGAGCTGCCCTCCAGCAGTTGTCTTCTGCTGAATGTCATAAAGCGGCATAAAATCATAGTTTTCTGCTTCTAGTGCATGCTGCTGAACCGTTTGAAACAACTGTTTAAACGTCTGCTTCTGATCCAATGTCACTCGAACGGGTATCGTATTGATAAACAGCCCTGCCATGCGCTCAATTCCAGATACACTTGGAGGTCTGCCCGATACAACGGTGCCGAATGTGACATCATCAGTTGCATGATAGGTGGCTAAAAGAACAGACCAGACAGCCTGAAACAGGTTCGGGGCTGTCACTTGGCATTGTCTTGCTACATTTTGAATGGCTTGTACCGTTTGAGCATCCCATGTAAACGTCCATTCCTGATGATCGTATTGCCCATTCGCTTCTTTTTGCTGAAGCAGCCCTTGATGCTGAACCGCTCCATCTAGACGCTTTAGCCAATAGCTTTCCGCTTCTTGTTTATTTTGCTTTCCAAGCCACTGGATATAATCTGCATAAGGCTTCCCTTGTGAGCGATCCGGCGTTCGACCGTTCCGAAAAGATTCATAGTAATGAAACAATTTTTTCATTAAAACACCCATGGACCAGCCATCCATGATGATGTGATGGTTGCTCCAAATCAGATGCCAATTTGTTTCATTGAGTTGAAAAACAGCGACCTTCAATAACAGATCATTTGTTAAGTGAAATCCTTGCTTTCTCACTTGTTTTTTATATTGATCCAATACCATTTGCTGCTCTTGATGATTCAGATGTGATAGATCCTCTCTATACACATTGAGATGACGTTCAGCAAGTACAACCTGACGAGGCTTTTGTAATTGTTGATAAACAAAGGCTGTACGGAGAATGTCATATGTCCGTATGAGCTCATTGAGACTTTTTTCAAAAAGAGCGTGATCAAACTCTCCGCTTATTCCAAGCTCAAGCTGTGTGAAATAAGAGGAGGAATTAGGGTCTAGCATGGCATGATATAGCATGCCCTCCTGCATGGGTGTTAAAGGATATACCTTTTGAATCTTCTGCTTGCTCATATGTCCACCTCTTCGTTTGCTTAAAATATATCCATTAGCTTTTCAAGTTCATCCATCGTGAGATCTTCATCCCCTACATCACTAGGTGTCATCTGGGTTTCTTCCTGTGATACACAATGTGAGATCAGCGCCTTCACATTCTTTTCAAGAAGGTCCTTGAATTGTTCCATCGTACGTTCTTCAAATTCAAGATGATGATAAGAAATTGTCACATGGAGCATAGCTTGTTCGACGAAACCAACAATATCAAGTGCATGAGGTTTCTCTGATTCAGGACTCAGCGATTGTCCTGGATGCCACGTTGAGCGGCTTAACTCACCGCTGATCTGTTCATCAAACTGACCAAGATAGTTGAAGCTGATATCTGGCGCGAGATCGAATGAGATATCTTCCTTCATCTTGTCAGGGGTTAAATATTTTAATATGCCGTAGCCGATTCCCTTGTTCGGAATGTGCCTGAGCTCCTCTTTCAAATGCTTAATCTGATAAGAAAGATCGTCTGTATGCGACATATCCAGTAACACAGGATACATACTTGTAAACCAGCCAATCGTCCGTGATACATTGACCGCAGGGAGGATGTTCTCTCTTCCGTGTCCTTCAAGATGAATAAAGTGTCTGTCTTCTCCTGTCCACTCTTTCATAGACAATCCGAGTGCTGTCAGCAAAATATCATTGATGTCTGTTTGATATGCTTCATGTACATCTGTCAGCAGACTGCGTGTTTCCTCCTCAGACAATGTAAAACGAATGGTCTGTGTATGAAGCATCCTCTGATCCTCTGTCACATGATCCTTTTGAATTGGTGTAACGGGATGCGCAAGCACCTTTTTCCAATAAGCTCTTTCCGACAGCAACTCATCTGACATCGCGTATTCCGTCAGCTTCTGGGCATATTCTTGGAAAGAGTGTGTTTTTTCAGGAAGTGTCAGGATTTCCCCGCGCTTCGACTGTTCATAAAGAGCCATAAAATCTTCAAGGAAAATACGCCATGACACACCATCGATGACAAGATGATGTACAGCGAGCAGTAAATGATCCCCTTGATCCGTTCGGAAAATGGCTGGCTTTACTAAAGGTCCTTCCGCTAGCGATATACTCGCTTGCACTTCATTTGCCAGCTTTTCTACCTGCTGGATTTGCTGCGACATTTCCCCTCGTACTTCCATTACATCAACAGTTACCAAGTTTTCTTCGATTTTTCGATGACGCTGGATCACGCGTCCTTCTTCAAGCGGATACACCATTCGCAGCGCATCGTGATGGATCATGAGCTGCTCCAACACTTGCTGAACGATGGTTTCATCCAAGCCATTTGGCGCTTGGAGCATAACCGATTGGTTCCAATGGTGCTGATTCGTAAAGTTCCGTTCAAAGAACCAGCGCTGAATTGGTGTGAAAATGACTTCCCCTTCGACAGGTGATTGGTCGGCTGTCAGTTGGTCCGCTTCTTCGATATATGGGCGCAGCTCCGCAATCGTTGGGTATTGGAAAAGCAATTTCATATCGAGCTTCCAGCCCGCTTGTGTGAGTCTGCTTGCCATTTGGATGCCTTTAATTGAATCTCCTCCAAGGAAGAAGAAGTGATCGTGAATGCCGACTTGGCTGACGCCAAGCACGTCTTCCCAAATGCCACATAGAAGCGTTTCAACTTCGTCTCTTGGGGATTCGTAAGCTGTTTGATTGGCTTCCTTATCAGGTGCTGGCAATGCCTTTAGATCGACTTTGCCATTTGCCGTCATCGGCAGGTGGTCTAGCTTGATAATCCATGAAGGCACCATATAGTCCGGCAGCGTGAGTTTTAGACTTTCCTTCAGGTCAGTCGTTTCTTCATCTGTGATGACATATGCGGCAAGCGCGTCTTGATCGCTGGCATCTTTGACCGTTGTCACGACTGCTTCTTTGACTTCCGAAAGTGCAAGAAGCTGCGCTTCAATTTCTGACAGCTCAATCCGGAAGCCGCGAATGTTGACCTGATGGTCTTTTCTGCCGAGATAGATCAGCTCGCCATCCTCTGTCCATTTCACTAAATCGCCTGTCAGGTACATACGCTCACCCGAATAAAATGGATCTGGGACAAAGCTTTTCTCTGTTTCCTCTGGAAGATTCCAGTACCCTCTTGCCAGTCCTTTCCCCGCAATCACAAGCTCACCCGGTACGCCTGGCGGCGAGAGGTCATATAACGAACCCATAATGTAAAAACGGGTATTGGCAATCGCTGTTCCAATTGGAAGCGTGCCTTGATCTGGGTTGATGATCCCGCTTGTCGCCACGACTGTGTTTTCTGTTGGACCATAGTTATTCACGAGTTGATAAGGAACAGGCTTTACCTGTTTTAGCTTGTCTCCGCCTGTTAGTAAGTAACGCAAGGAATGATTGTCCATCGACATAAACTGCTCGCATAGCTGGGTCGGCAGGAATGCAATGGTGATATTTTCGTCATTGAAATACGCATTGAGCTTGATCATATCGAGACGAATCGCTTCATCAATGATGTGCAGCTCTGCGCCGGCGATCCATGTCGGGAACATTTCCCAAATGGAGGCATCAAAGCCAAAGCCGGCATATTTGGCGGTTCGATCCGCATTGGTCACTTGGAAAGCATCATTGTGCCAGAACGCAAGATTCACAAGGGACTGGTGCTCAACCATGACACCCTTCGGCTGTCCTGTTGTTCCAGACGTGTAAATCATATAGGCGAGATCTGTTGGTTTCATATGAACCTGAACATCGTGTGCTTCGCCTTCTACGGCATCTTCTATCAATAGAACATGACCTGTGAAGGAAGTTGGTGCAGCCAGTCCTTTTTGCATCAGAAGAACCTCTGCCCCGCAGTCTTCCAGCATATAGGCAATACGCTGATCCGGATAATCCGCATCAATTGGAACGAATGCCGCACCTGACTTCAAGACGCCAAGGACGACTGCCGTCATGTCAAGGGACGGACGGGTCAGAATGCCGACGCGGTCACCTCGTTTTATGCCGTTTGAGATGAGTCTTGAAGCGACTGTATTTGCCCGGCTGTTCAGCTCTTCATACGTCCAGCTCGTTCCTCGGAAGGTTGCCGCTTTTTGATGAGGCGTCTCGTATGCCTTAGCCTCAATCAGTGCATGAACCGTTTGATCTGACGGTACATTTAGTACAGGACCCGACCATTCACTGAGCAGTTTTTGCTGCTGCTTCGGTGATAATAGCTGCATTTGATCTAGCGATTGATCTGGCGCTGATACCATTTGTTCCAATAAATGAAGGAAAAACACCTTCCACTTTTCGATCGACGACTTTTGAAAAATAGAAGAATTAAAATCGAACACAAGCTCAATGTGATCAGCTAATTCATTTCCAGTTAAGGTCAAATCAAATTTGGCGATATTCTCTTCGAATGGCTGCGGAACAATATGAAGTCCGTCCATCGTTAAATCACGGATATCTGCATTTTCCATCGAGAACACCACATCAAAGATTGGATGACGGCTAGTATTTCGAACCGTTTGCACATGGTCTACCAATTCTTCAAATGGGTACAACTGATGCTCATTTGCCTCTAACACAAGCTGATGAACATTTGACGCAAATTCTGCCGCTGTCAGATGTCCTGCTGGCTTTGTTCTAAGTGCCAGCGTGTTCACAAACATACCAATGACAGATTGAATATCCGGATGAGTTCTACCTACAATCGGTGAACCGATGATGATATCTTCTTGTCTTGACAGCTTGCTTAAAAGGGTGCTGTAGCAAGTGAGCAGCACTGTATACGTCGTACTGTTGAGCGCTCTGACCAGCTCATCCAATTTCGCTTTAAGTGGCCCATTGATTGTAAATGAGACGCGGTCTCCTTCGAATGTTTGCACTTTTGGTCTTGGCAGATCTTCTGGCAGTGCCAGTACAGGCAGTTCTCCTTCTAATTGTTTCAGCCAAAACGCCTCTTCAGCTTCTATTTGTGCAGCAAACGCCTCGCTTTTTGACCAAACCGCATAATCCTTATATTGAACAGGTAATTCCTCTAGTTTGTCTCCTCGATACAAGGCTGAAAGCTCCTCAATTAAAATGCCCACAGATGCACCATCTGAAATGATATGGTGCATATCAATCAGTAAATAATGGACATTTACGGAACCAGAAACTAGACCTACTCTGAGTAGAGGCGCCTTTTCTATATCAAATGGACGGATAAAGTCATTCATCAATTCCTGTATGTCTCGTCCGTTCCCTTCGATTGTCTCAATGTCTACGGAGATGTTTGATTCAATCCGTTGAACAGGTTCATTCTGAACAAAATCAAAGCTCGTTCTAAATGCTTCATGACGATGGACAAGCTGTTCAATCGCTTTTTTAAATCGTTTTTCATCAAAAGCACCTTCAAGCTTTAAAGCAGCCGGCATATGATAGCTTTGCTCCGCATCGGTCATTTTCTCCAATACAAACAGCCTTTTCTGAGCAGATGTCACTGGATAATAGGCCGCTTCTTCTGCAACCTCCACCCGCTTGATCTCCGTTTGATCCGCTTGATCAACCTCAAAGGCAAACGTCTCTAATGTTGGAGATTCAAATAAAGACTTCAAAGTGAGCTCCACATGCATCTCTTCATACAACTTGTTCAGCATTTTCATGCCGCGCAGCGAATGGCCACCGCATTCAAAGAAATGATCGTGCCTACCGATTCGCGGCGCTTCAAGAACTTCCTCCCAAATGCGCGCTACAAGACGCTCTGTTTCTGTTTGAGGTGGGATGTACTCATTTACCCCTTGCTCACTTAAGTCAGGCACTGGCAGCGCACGCCTATCTACCTTGCCGTTATTCGTCAGCGGCAGCTCGTCTAATTGCATGAAGAATGACGGCATCATATACACAGGCAGTTCACGTCCTGCCTGCTCGCGCAAATCAGTTAATGAGACGGACCCTTCGGCTGTAAAAAATGCACATAATGTGTCATTTGGGGCTGCAATGACGACTGCTTCCTTCAATTGCGGATAGCAAAGCAGCTGATGCTCAATTTCTCCAAGTTCAATACGCTGACCTCGAATCTTTACTTGATGATCGATTCGTCCAATGAATTCAATCTCTCCATTTGACAGCCAGCGTGCAAGATCACCCGTTTTATACATGACCTCACCAGGGCGGAAAGGGTTTTTCACGAATTTTTCACTTGTGAGTTCTGGCTGTCCATAATATCCTTTGACCAGTCCATCCCCAGCGACACATAGCTCTCCCGCTACACCTGGCGGCTGCAGCTGTCCAAATTCATCTACAATATAAACAGCCGTTTGACTCACTGGCTTTCCGATTGGGATAGACAACGCCTGTTTCTCAATTTGATTCACAGGATAATACGTAGTGAAAATCGTGCTTTCAGAAGGACCATACATATGAACAAGCTTGCCTTCCCCTACCGTTTCAAGTGCAGTCATGACATGAGGCACAGAAGCACGTTCTCCGCCAAACAAAACTTTTCTGACGTTCTTCAGGCTGTCTTTTTTCATATCGATAAGTAAGTGAAAAAGAGCTGTCGTGATCATTAAAATACTGACTTTCTCCTTCTCAATCGCTCCAGAAAGCTCATTCATGTTTAAGATATGATCCTTTGGCAGAACAATCAGTTTCGCACCGTTTAATAAAGCACCAAACACATCGAACATAAAAGCATCAAATACATAGTTTGACAGACTCATCACCGAGTCATCATGATGAATGGCAAGATAATTTGATTGCTTCACTGTCCTCAAAATGTTCCGGTGTGTCACCATATTTCCTTTAGGTTTTCCAGTTGTACCGGATGTATAGGTCAAATTCGCCAAGTCCTCTGGTAAAATACCAACATCTATAGGGCTGTCTGATTGCTGATCAATTGCCTGATCTTCTGTTTCGATGATGGTTCCCTCAAAAGAAGCGAGCACCGAGCGATGGCGCAGTACTTGATGTGTCAATAAGAATTGCGCACCGCTGTCTGTTAAAAAGTGCTTCACGCGCTCATCAGGAAAATCAGGATCAATTGGTACATAGACGCCGCCAGCCTTAAGTACAGCTAGAACAGAGAGTACCATCTCATGAGATCGTTCAAAGAATAAGGCTGCTTTCATCCCTCTTTCAAACCCATGTTCACGCAGATAATGAGCCAGCTGATTCACACGGTCATTTAGTTCTTGGTAAGAAAGAATCACGCCTTCACACTGGAGTGCAGGCTTATGACCGTGCGCCTCCACCTGTGCTTCAAACTGCGTCACAATGGTTTCTTCTGCCGGATAAGGCGAAGGTAACGGATTCCACAGATTCAGTTGAGCTTCTGCTTCTTGTTCAGAAAGTAATCGATAAGATCGGATCGCTTCCTCCGGCGCTTGGACCATCTGCTCCAGCAAATACATATAATGATGCAGCATCTGCTCGGCTGTACTTCGTTTAAATAGCGCCGTACTGTAATCGAGGACAAAGGATAAACCTTGATCTGACTCCATTGCTTGCAGCGTTAAATCAAACTTTGCAATATGGAAATTGGTTTCTTCGATTTCAACTTGCATTTCTCCAATATGCTGGGCTGATCCATGATCTGGCATGAGTGTAAACACGGTATCGAATAATGGATGACGGCTAAAATCTCTTGGCATATTCAGTTTTTCAAGCAATCGTTCAAATGGATATTGCTGATGCTCAAATGCATGCATCGTCTTTTCCTTCACTTGCTCGATCAACTGCGACATGGTTTTATTTGGATCAACCTCTGACCGCAATGCAAGTGTCTGGACAAACATGCCAATCATGTCATCCAAGTCTGCATGCACTCGCCCCGCCGCCGGTGTTCCTACCACGAATTCCTTTTGCCCCGTGTACTTCGCAAGCAATGTATAGTAAGCAGAAAGCAGAACCGTATACAGTGTCGTATGGTGTTTTGCCGCTAGCTCCTGTAATTGCCTCTTTAACGTTTCATTGATTTCTTTGATCACACGATCCCCTGCAAACGACTGAATCGATGGGCGCTGATAATCGGTCAGCAGCTGTAAAGCAGGAAGATCACCCGAGAATTCCTGCAGCCAGAATGCCTCTTCTTTTTGAAAATTTTGTTGTTCTTGCCAAACAGCATAGTCCTGATATTGAAGCTTCAATGGGACTTTGACGGATCCTTCGTAAGCATCTGATAGCTCACGCAGCATCAAATCAATCGAAAGACCATCTGAAATCAGGTGATGCATATCGAAAAAGAGCAAGTGCTCCTGATCATCTAATGACTTCAAGCCAATGCGAAGAAGTGGTGCACACTCAAGGTCAAAGGGTCTGACAAATTTCTGCATATTTTCTTCCATCGTACCGCCTGTTAGCTGCTCTATTTGAAAAGGTACGGATGGAGCTACCCGCTGACGAGGAACGCCTTTCAACGTATGAAAAGACGTACGCAGCATATCATGACGTGTGATGAGTTTTTCAAAGGCTTCAGTCAGCCTCTCTTGCTGCAGCGTTCCTTTTAACCTCACAACAGCTGGCATATGATATGCAGTACTTTGCTCCAATTGACTCACCATATAAACGCGCTGCTGTGGAGGTGACAATGGGTAATGGTCTAAAGCAGGTGCTTTAGGTATCACCGTTTCAGAAGATGTTTCCGCTTGCTCAATGTAGGCAGCCAAAGCCGCAATGGTCTGCTGTTCAAATAAAATGGATAGAGGCACCTCTACATGAAAATCTCGCTGTACATGTGTGAGTACAGTCATTGCTTTCAGCGAATGCCCTCCTCGTTCGAAAAAGGAATCATATATACCAATCTTCTCTTGACCAAGAATTTCTTCCCACAAATGCACAAGCTTCGTTTCGAGATCGTTTCTAGGCGCAGCATAAACAGCTTGAACGGCTTTATCACCTTTTAAGGCAGCAAGTGCACGACGATCAACTTTGCCACTAACTGTGAGTGGAAATGCATCAAGCTCTTTGAAATAGAGCGGCATCATGTAAGCTGGCAGCTGATGTTTGATAGCGGCTTGTAGCATGTCAACTGACACATCTTCATGACGGGCTTGATAGTACGCGCTTAACACCTTTTCCCCGTCCGCTTCATCAACTACTAGTACGACAGCTTGATTCACTCCATCTACCTGCTCCATCACTGCTTCAATTTCGCCTGTTTCTATGCGGTAACCCCTTATTTTCACTTGATCATCCATTCTGCCAAGATAATCAATTGTGCCATCTGAAAGCCATCTGACTAGATCCCCTGTTCGATACATCCGCTCACCTGGAGAAAATGGATCTGCCGTAAATACTTTTTCCGTCAATTCAGGCTGATTCACATAGCCTCGTCCAACACCTATCCCTGCAATGCACAGTTCTCCGGCAGCCTCCTGTACCTGTAATTGATCATGGTCATTTAAAATATAAAGACGGTGATGACCGAGCGGCTTTCCGATTGACACATAACGCTGCTGTTCAGATGATTCGCGAAGTTCACTTAGTTCTAGGCGATGAACCGCCGCATCGACACACGTCTCAGTCGGACCATACACATTCCACAAAGTAAAAGCAGGCTCACTCATACGAACTGCTTCAATAAGCGAGTATGCTGCTTTCGCAGGCAATGCCTCTCCCCCAACTAACATATGTCTCAATGACAGACCGTCTAATTCGGCTGCAAGTAAAAGCTGTACATGGGCCGGGGTTCCGTCTGCTGCTTCAATTTGATGTTTTCTATAATAAGCCGCTAATTGAACACCATTTCTCGTTGTTTCTCGCGGAATAATATGAAGTGTATGCCCAAATAATATCGCAGCAAAAATTTGTTTCACCGATGCATCAAAATGGAATGGTGCAAGAAGCGCCATTTGAAGCTCACTCGCCTCCTCATAAATCTCATGATGCAAGGCATGAACCAAATGATGCAGCTGAAGATGCTCAATCATGACGCCCTTCGGTTTTCCAGTCGTCCCCGATGTATAAATCATATAAGCCAAATCCTCTGGTACCGACTGCTCTACAAGTTGAGGCAGCAGTTCATCATCTAATTCGATTTGCTGCTGCACGACCATTTTTTCCGAGAGGGCACGGTATGTTGAAACGAACGTTTCCTCTGTTAACACAATGGAAGCACCAGAATCCTCCACAATATATTGAATGCGCTCCTCAGGTAATGCCGGATCAATCGGTACATACGCCCCGCCAGCCTTTAATATGCCGAAGATCGCCACCATAGCCTCTGCCTTTCGATCCATTAGGACAGCAACAGGCACATCACGCGAGACACCTTTCATTTGTAAAAAACGCGCCAGCCTTTCTGCCTTTTGATACAGCTCTCCATAAGTCAATGCTCCATTTTCTGCTACAACCGCTGTCCGCTCTGCATACTTAGTGGCTGCCTCATCAAACAAATGATGAACTGGCTTTTCAGCTGGTTTTTGAAACGGTTTTCTCTGAGATAATTGCAGCAGTTCCTTTTGTTCATCTTGTGGAAGTAAAGGAAGTTTCCCGATTAGCTGATCAGGCTGGGAGACCGCCGCTTCTAGTATGATTAAGAATCGATCAAACATCTGACTGATTTCTTCTTCGGTGAATACATCTGTACGGTAGTCCAAATCAATGGTCAATGTATCTGTATCCCAACGGTCCTTTACATGAATGGATATATCATTCATTCCGCTCCCGCTAAAGATCGGTTCAGTAATAAAAGACAGATTCTCTTTTTTCTGCCACTGCATGACCTGGTATTCTAAAGAAATATCAAAAAGGCGTCCTGTAAACCCTTCTCTTTCTCTCAAATCATTCATGAGAAGATTGTAAGGGTACTTTTGGTGACGCAAGATCTTCATTTGATCCGCCATGACCTGTTTGACGAAATCCAGAAATGATTGCGACCCCTGAACAGATGCACGCATCGGAATGGTGGAAACAAACATACCAATCATCTTTTTTTCTTTGGCATTTGTTCGGTTGCCCATAAAGGTTCCAAGGACAACATCCTCCATACCGCTAAAACGATGCAAATACATATAAACAGTAGACATAAACATCGAGAGCATACTGACTTTCTGCTCTTCACAAAACGCACGAAGTTTCTCCTTCAAAGAATCTGGAATATCCCCTGAAAATCGCTCCGCATGTAAACTCATCTCGTATCCCTTATGCGGTTTTAAAGAAGCGAAATCTGGAATATTGGCAAATTGCTCATTCCAAAAAGCTTGGTCTTTTTGAAACCGTTTAGAAGTTTCATAGCTTTGCTCACTCATGATATGGTCAACGAAGGAAATCTCCTCAACCGGTGAGATGTCTACCCCGTGCAGCATGTCCTGGTATAAGTCGATGATGCGATTTCCCATTAAGATAATGGAGATACCATCCGCCACAATATGATGTGCTTTACAAAACAGCCAGCACTCTTCATCACTGATTTGAAAGACTGTAAATTCAATCAAGGGGCTGTCAATCAACGGCATCGGCTCACGGATTTGCTCATTCGCCCAAGCCCTCACTTCTTCTTCACTCCAGCCCTTCTCCATGCGAATCGGCTGTTCTTCATAAGCCTTGATATATTGAACAGGCTCCTCCTGCTCATGTTGATACACCAGCCTCAGCCGAAGGGAGTCAGTTTGGCGAATGTACGCTTGAAGCACGTCAACGACCAAAGATGGATCTAAACCTGATACCGATCTCAATCTGGCGAATCCACCCAAATTAGAAATACTTGTACCTGGATAAAATCTTTCCGTGTAGAATACTCGCTTTTGCGCATGTGTTAAGGGGTAATAAACTGTATTCATTTTCATCCTCCGCCTCTTCTGTGTTTTCTCCACCAATGTGACAACCCTGCACCCTCTATATCAAAAGAACCAAGTCTATTTCATTAAAATAGACAGAATACGGAAAGAAGCCCACCCCGAATAAAACGGAGGGACTCCCATTTTGATTCGGTAACCTGCCGACCATAGTAAAAAAACAATTTACCTTAGGACATGGCTTTGCGTCTCTACGTTTCCATAGATTTGCCTTTTTCTTCTTTTCTTTTTAAATATTTTCTATTTACGTCCACTTTATATGAAATTATTGTTTTTTTCACCGAAAAATGGGTGTAAAGATTCATGCGTTATACCGAATGAATCACATAATAATTTACGATATTTACCGAAAATAACTAATAATAGTTGCGTTCAACCGAAAATAATCGACTAAATACCGCAAAAATTTCATGTTTTTCCTTAAAATTTGCAAATATGACCGAAAATGTAGGATAGAGGTCTCCTTCAATCCTCCACAATTTCTTAAATCTTAAGAACTATATTCCCTAAAAAATTGAAAATATTTACCGTAAAAACAACACAAAAAGAGCTGCCATTTCAAATGACAGCTCCCTTGTTTCTTCATTATATTTACATCACCTTAGACAGGCCAATTGTTTTTTCAATAATGAGCAACGCAATGATAGAAATGATAATAAATATGACAGATATCGCATTGACACTCGGATCAAAGGTTTGCTCAATGTAATTAAACGTCCTGACGGGAATAGTAATCGTTTGAGGAGAGGAAACGAACAAACTGATCGATATTTCCCCAAATGACGTCACGGCTGAAAATACCCCGCCTGCAATAATTCCTGGCTTTATCAAAGGCAGCGTCACTCGAAAGAATGTGCGAATAGGTCCTGCCCCAAGATTCATTGAAGCTAGCTCAAGCCGCGGGTCCAAATTCGAGACACTGACGCCTACTGTTCGAACCACATAGGGAAAGCCAATAATGACGTGACCTATGACAAGCGCCCACAAAGATCCTGTAAACCCCATAGCCGTAAACAAATAGAGCATGGCAATCCCTAACACTACTTGAGGAATCATAAGAGGTGACAAAATGAAGGCTTGAATCGCCTCCTTTCCCTTAAAGGAAAGTCTTGCTAAAGCATACGAAGCCATCGTGCCTAAAAGAACCGTGAGAGGCGTTACGATGAATAGCAAAATCACACTGATACGCAGAGACTCCATCCATTCTGGATTCGACACGACCTCTTGAAACCAACGAACAGAGAACGAAGTCGGCGGAAATTCAGGGAAAGCATTTGGACTAAAAGCAGATAAGACGATGACAAGAACAGGTATGGTCAAAAAGAGATAAACCAATGACCCAGCAGTCCAAATCAGAATTGAAAGCAAGCGATCACCAAATGATTTTTTACGCATGCATCCTCGCCTCCCAACGCTTCAATAGATAGCTTAATAAACTGACCACGACAAGCACACAAACCAATAACGTAAAGGACATCGCTGCAGCAAGAGGCAAGTTATACACCTGCATGACTTGCTGATAAATAGACAGCGGCAGCAGCGGCTGCATTCTTCCGCCGACTAAGAGCGGAGTGATATAGCTCCCAGCTGCCAGCGAAAAGACAATAATAGCCCCAGTCACCATCCCTGGAATGGTTAGTGGAAAAGTCACATGAAAGAAGGTTCGAATTCGTCCAGCTCCTAGACTCATAGAAGCCGGTCGTAAATGACGATCCATATCGGTTAAGCTCGTCGCGATAGGCAGCACTGCAAAAGGCAGCATGACCTGAACATAAGCAATAATCACCGCATTCATATTCCACAGCATAGAGAGCGGCTTCTCAATCACATGTAAATCTAATAACATGCCATTGATCAGACCATTTTGTGAAAGAAGGACAATCCACGCAAACGTCCGAATCACAACGCTTGTCAAAAGCGGCGAAACAAGTAAGATATAGAAAAATGCCCGCAGACGTGGATGAGGTGCCTTGACGAGCACGTATGCTGCTGGGTATGCCATCACTAAACAAATCACTGTTGTCTGCAAGGCTACCCACACTGTACTTCCAATCGCCTTCACATACGCATCTGTCGTAAACACATGAATATATTGAGAAAAGCTATACGTTTGTAATGTGTTCATCATTGAATCCACGTCGCGAAAACTGAGGACGAACATCATCACAAGCGGCACTAGAAGAAATACAACAAGAAACAAACACGCTGGCAGCAGCATAAACCAATGAAATCGCTGATTCTTTTTCTTGATACGCATCACGTATGCACCTTCGAATCTAGGAAAACGATATCTTCAGGCTGCCAATTGATATGAATAGCTTCCCCAGCTTTCGGCAGCTCTGGAAATGCCGCATCAGTAGCATGAACAATTATTTCACCGCTATCGAGTCCCACCACCAAACGTAATGAGTGACCAATATAACTGACATCTGTCAGCACGCCTGATACATGGTTGGACTGAACGTCTCCCCGCTCAGAAGATATGTTGATTCTTTCTGGACGGAGCATGAGTAACTGATTTTCCTTCTTCTCTTGGTGTGCCGCTGCCTTTAACTGAACTTCCTGCCCGTTTGACTGGATTAAATGAGGAACGATAAATGCAGCACTTGCTTCATCATAGACTGCCTCAAATAGGTTCACTTGTCCGATAAATTCAGCAACAAATCGATTGTTTGGCTGGCGGTACACCTCTAAAGGCGTCCCGATCTGCTGGATTTTCCCCTCTCCTAAAATCCCAACCCGATCAGAAAGACTTAATGCCTCCTCTTGATCATGGGTCACGAGAATGGTGGTAATTCCGACATTCCTTTGAATATTTCTAAGCTCTGTCTGCATGTTTTTTCTTAGTTTTGCATCTAGGTTGCTGAGCGGCTCATCAAGAAGAAGAACAGATGGCTGAATCGCAAGCGCTCTTGCAATCGCTACCCGCTGCTGCTGTCCACCACTTAATTGATGCGGCATACGTTTCGCAAACGCTTCTAATTGCACAAGAGACAAGCTCTCCATTACCTTCTCTTTGATTTCTGCCTTCTTTTTCTTTTGAACCTTTAACCCATACGCCACATTATCAAAGACGGTCAGATGCGGAAAGAGTGCATAGCTTTGAAAAACCATACCCGTTTTTCTTTGATAAGGTGGTAAATTCGTCACATCCTGATCACCAATATAGACGACACCTTTTGTTGGCTCTAAAAAACCTCCAATGATGTTTAATAACGTTGATTTCCCGCAGCCGCTAGGACCAAGAAGGGAGAAAAACTCCCCCTCATTCACCGTAAGACTGACATCGTTAAGAGCAATCTGCTCGCCGAAATGCTGGCTGATATGTTCTAAATGGATTCCACTCATACGATCACCTATTTTCCTCCACCTAATACTTCGTTCCATCGATTTGTCCAATTGCCCAGCTCCGAAGTTGCTGTTTCGTAATCTACCCAAGTCAGCTTGCTATAATAATTCTCTCCAACCTTGACCTTCCCCCTAATCTTGTCACCGTATTTCACATCAGAATTCGACATACCATAATAAGATTTTTCCGAGAAAGCTTCCTGAGCTTCTTTTCCACTTAAATAGTTTAATAGTTTGTAAGCCGCTTCTTCATGCTGACTTCCCTTCGTTAAAGCCCAGCTCGCAACTGCTGCAACAGCGCCTTCTTTTGGATAGGAGAAACCAATATTCATTCCTTCTTCTTCAAGTGCAAATGCTCGTCCATCCCAATATGGAACTGCTGCGACGTCACCACGTTCTAACAAGGTTTGAATAGACCCTGGATTATCTGGAAAAGCAGCAACATGCCCTTTTAATTGCGAAAGGCTTTTAAAGGCTTTATCAATATCCTTAGGATTTGATTCTGTCCCCCCTTGAGCATGGACAAGCGCAGAGAAAAATTGTAACCCGGCTGAATAAGTTGGAGATGAAATGGCTACCTTCCCTTTTAGCTGACTGCTCCATAGGTCAGTCCAGCTGTTTGGTTCCTGCTTTACGAGGTCTTTTCTATAAGCAATCCCGAGCTGCCCCATGCTAAAGCCTGCTGCATATTGTTTCCCATCAACAGTGAGCTTCTTCTGAACAGAGCGGTAAAGTTTTTTAACATTCGGTGCTTGATCTTCATCGATAGGTGCAAGAACGTTTGCTGCAATGCCTCTTTGAATCGTATCAGGCTGTAAAATAAGTAGGTCATACGGTGGATTTTTACCATTTGACGCTTTTAATTTTGTAAACCATTCAGAATCCGCACCAGAGACTGTTTGGACTTTAATTCCCGTATCTTTTTCAAACTTTTCGAGGATCGGTTTGATATTCTTTTCCCAATCGCCTCCGTATACGCCAACGATCACAGTCTGCTGCTGTTTACCTTGATCCTGTCCATTCCCACCGCAAGCTGTCAGCAGTAGAATCAATGACAGAACACCTGCAAAAATAGTGATTAATCTTCTTTTCATGATTCATTTCCCCCTTTTTGTCCATCCATATGACGAAGTGCTTGAATAATATCTTTCTTTGTTAACGGCTCATTTCTATGACTGAAATATTGATGAACTGCATGTTTATAATGTGTACGTTCGTTAGCTGGGTAGGAGCGCAGCCGCACAGCAAGCTCGCTGCTGGCTTCATCCGTCCATACTTTCTCATAAGCTTCTCTGTGTTCTCCGACATCCCACATGATATGAGCAGGGTGATTACCCTTTTCACGAAGCTGATTCGTTTGCTCTTCATCAATCTTCCATTCATTTTGGTCTAGATACACTTTAACGCCATATTGCTGTAGCGCTCTTTCTTCACTTAATAAACCTGCTTCTACTTCATGAAGGACTTTTTCTTTCTCTCTTGCAAATGGATTTCCCCATCCGCCTCCACTTGGTGATATCAATTGCACAATATCGCCTTTTTCAAGTCGTAGAACATCTATTTTCGGCTGGTCTTGTTTTTCACCTTTTGCTGTGACCAGTTTGACCTCACCGATAGCTCCCGCTCGGCCGCCCATTAATCCCCAAGGCTGAAACTTCATCCGTTCCATACCTCGTGCGGTCACCATGGATTCAGGCTTGATCATTTCAAATTCCAAACCAATCGCATGTCCACCTCTGTTTTCTCCTGCTCCGCCTGTATTTGGCAAAAGCTCATATCGGTGAACATGAATATCAATATGCTGTTCTAAGCTCTCAATGGGTGTATTTTTCAAAAAGCCAGACGAATGATCAATACCATCTACTCCATCCGTTCCATTTTGAGCACCGCCGCCTCCGCCTAATGGTTCAACAACAGACATTTTCCTGCCACCTGTTTGATTATCAGGAACAGAGAGAACAACAATGGCAGATTGACCTGCACCTGCTGCCGGCACAGCTTCGGGTAACAGCTTACCAATGGCGCCTAGCACAACATTGAACAGCCTCATCGTAATCGAATGCCGAATACCAACAGAAGCCGGGTATTCTGGATGCACTAGCGTCCCTTTAGGTGAAATCACTTCAATCGGAAATGTCATTCCGCCATTAATCGGTATAAAGGGATCTTTACTAATAATGTAATTAATTAATCCTTGATATAGAAAGGAATGCTTCTGACCATTGGTGACAAGGTTAAAAGCTGTTTTCACTTGCGGGTCACACTCAGAAAAATCAAGCGTCAGCCGCTTTCCTTTCACCGTTAACTTGATTTTCAACCGGATCGGCACATCCGAGATCATATCATCATCTAAATAATCAGCGAATTCACTCGTTCCGTCCGGAATGGCTTCAATGACCTTTCCTGCACGAACCTCAGCTTGTTTCAGGAGGTCCATCATTCCTTGTTTCACTTCATTTATTCCAAATTTCCCGATCATTTCTTTTAACCGAATTTCTGCTGTATTTACTGCAGCAATCATTGCATTGATATCCCCATCATTTAAATGACCAGCTCGGCTGTTGGCTCTTAAAAAAGTACGAACAACCTGATTCTCTTTTCCACCTTCATAAATTTTCACTGGCGGTATTCTTAATCCTTCTTGATGAATATCTGTCGCTGTCGGTGAAATACTCGAGGGCACAAGTCCGCCCACATCACTTACATGAACAAAAGACCATGCATAACTGACAATTTCACCATCTACGAAAATCGGCTTAATGATATGGACATCCGGCAGGTGAGTCGCTAAACCATCTGTCGTATAAGGGTCATTTGTGATGATAATATCTCCTGGCTGCATCGGTCCGCTTTCATCAATCGCTTTTTTAAGACTCAGCCCTAAAAAGATCGTGACACCCACTGTCTTCGGATAAACAAAGAAATCTCCAGAAGGCGTGGCTAACGCTGTCGCAAAGTCAGCTGATTCTTTAACGAAAGTCGTAAAAGACGTCCGCTCAATGACATGTCCCATGCCAGATGCAATTGCATTAAAATAACTGCGCATCATCTCAAGCTTTGCTGGATCAGTTCTCATGTAAAGCCGCCTCCCTTGAAATCACCAAGTTCCCTGATTGATCAATGCTGCCTGCCCAATTTGGCAGAATCAATGTTGTCGTATCATCCTGCTCAATGATGGCAGGGCCATTAATGACAGAGCCTACTGACAAAGTATTTCTGTAATAAATAGCTGCTTCATATTCTTTTTCTTCTATAAAAATTCGCCTGAATTCATGTGGCTTCAAAGATTGTCCGCTGCTTTCATGAACAGGTGTGAAAGGGAGCGGAGGCGTCTCGCCTATAACTCGAACTCGTAAATGAGTGAATTCGATGTTCGCCTGATCATCTCTATGACCATATTGACGTTGATGTAGTTTGTGAAAGGCTTCAACGAGTTGATGGATATCTTGTTCTTGCTTCAGCCATTCAGTTGATAATGGTAATTCAATCTCAAAGGCTTGTCCTTGATAACGTGCATCTGCCAATAATAGAATGGATGTCTGTTTAATGTGCTGAATGTTCTGCTGACTGAACCAATCAGTCGCTTTTCGAGAAAGCATCTCAAAATCTTGTTTTAGTTGATCTATCGAGTAGTCTTGTAAGCATATCTTCTTCGACAGCACCGCATCATGAATAAAATCAGCGTTCAGGGCACCTAATGCACATAATGTTCCTGGACTTGGAGGAACGACCACGTTTTTCGCATGAATTTCTCGCGCAAGGAAATTCGCTACAACTGGTCCTGCTCCGCCAAACGCTAGTAAACTAAAATCTCTTGGGTCAAACCCTTGCTGCTCCATGACATTGCTTAATTCTGTGTACATATTGGCGACAGCTACTTGAATCAGCTGGTCAGCCGCTTCTTCTACTTTTTTGTTGAGCTGGTCAGCAATTGGCTGAAAGGCCTTTTCCGCCGCGGACAGCTGTAGTTGTAGATGTCCTCCGGCAAAACGCTCTTGACTGAGATAACCACATATGAGGAACGCGTCAGTTAAAGCGGCTTTTATTCCCTTACCATACGAAGCAGGTCCCGGCTGTGAGCCGACTGATTCTGGTCCTGCTTTGAGAAGCCCGCCCTGATCAATCCATGCAACAGAACCCCCGCCTGCCCCTATTGAATACATCGCAACAGATGGAAGAATGATAGGAAAACCTGAAAGCTGATTTGACTGAGCCATTGTAGGCTGTCCATTTTGAATAATGGAAATATCTGCACTCGTCCCCCCAACATCAAACGTGATGAGATTGGATTCGTTTGCAGAAGCTGCAATTCTTGCCGCACCAATGACACCAGCTGCCGGACCAGAAAAAAGTGTTTTAACAGGTGAAGTTGCTGCACTTTCTGCATCCATTAAACCACCATTTGATTGTGTAATGTATGGAGAAATTGGTACACCTTCTTCTTTCAAACGGCTTTTCAATGTTTGTAAATACTGTTTCACCTTTGGTTGGATGTACAAATTGACAACAGACATCACGGTACGCTCGTATTCTCTCATTTGGGGCCATAATTCAGATGAAGTAAGGACTTCTAATTGCGGATAATGGTGTTTGATATAGGCTTTTGCCTGTAATTCGTGAACTGGATTTTGATAGCTATGTAAAAAAGAAATGACAATACCTGCTAGCTCTTTAGACATGACCTGCTGGACAGCATGATCTAATTGCTGCAGATGGAGAGGTTTTTTGATCGTACCATCGTGTATCAACCTTTCAGAGATTGGATATACGTGCTTTCGTGGTATTAATGGTTCTGGCAAACGAGAATTGAAGTCATAAGGAATGGGTAGTCGTAAACGCTGTAGTGACAATATGTCTTGAAAGCCTTCCGTCACAAAAAGGGCCAAATCTGCTCCTTTTCTCTGCAACAATGTATTAAGACCGATTGTCATGCCATGTACGAGATATTGGATTTTAGATAAATCAACACCTTTGTCTTTTAGAAGTTTTAGCCCATTGATAATTCCCTGAGCTGGGTCGTCAGTCACTGTGGGTGTTTTGAGTTCAGTTAACGCCCCTGTTGCTTCATTCATCAGCGATAAGTCAGTAAATGTTCCGCCTATGTCTATACCAAGCCGATAAGAGACATCCGCCATTTGTACTTCCCTCCTACAATGTAAATAGAATGATATTTTGATAAATTACGACATTTTTTGATATTTGACTCCATATTATTAAAGCATATCGGTCTAGTCAATTTTATTTTTTTAAAATTTCTGTGTGTTAAATTCTTGAAATTAGCCCAAAAAGCAGTGATAAAGCCATTTTGATAAAGCATAATCTTTTTATGAACTGAAAAATTAAAATTTTTATGAATTTTTATAAATGTGAAAAGCAAGAAAACGGATAAAAACCGTTTTTCGAACTTTAAAAGGCGTTTTTTCAAAACCAGGAGAAATTGGTAAGTAATTCTGCTATACTTCTGTTTACAAAATACGCAAACAAGAAAGAGAGCTAGCATCTATGAAACTTCTTAAAATCATTCTCTTGCTTTTACTGATCATCGTTGGTGTAGCAACAGGCTATATTCAGCTGGAGCAAGGTAAACAAGAGACGACGAATTCATCTTATGACAAAACGATTCACTTCCCATCAGATCGTTACCCCGAAACCGCGAAGCACATAGAAGAGGCAATTGATGAAGGCCATTCATCCGTATGTACAATTGACCGTAAACATAGCGATGAACAAAGAGAACAATCACTTCATGGCATCCCAACAAAGCGCGGATATGATCGGGACGAATGGCCGATGGCGATGTGTAAGGAAGGAGGAACAGGAGCTTCAGTCAAATACATTAGTCCTTCAGATAATAGAGGAGCAGGCTCATGGGTCGGTCATCAATTATCAGATGATCCTGACGGCACAAGGATACAATTTATCATCGATTAACGACATGTCCCTTTTCTATCTTAAAAAAATTTCCTCGTAACTGCTTACAGGTATTTCAAACATTTTTTTCATGCCGATAATCCTTAAGGAGGTTTATCCTACCTTATACCTAAAGGAGTCAAAAAGCATGAAGAAAAAGGGAAAACTGAGGCTTGGTGCCAAAATTTTGCTGATCTTTTTAAGTGTCATCATCATCTTCTCAGCAATTGTTGGTTATGTGGTGAATCGTGAAATGACAGAAAACATCAAGCACATGGCCACTGAAAAAGCAAAAGGTGATTTAAAGCTAGGCTATGCCTACCTAGATGAAAAAGTAGCAGGCTCGTGGCAGATAAAAGATGGAAAGCTTTACAAAGGGAATACCCAAATCAATGATCATGATACATTGGTCGACCATTTAGCAGAATACACCGATGATACCATCACAATATTCCAAGGAAATACTCGTGTTTCAACGAATGTCATGTTAAACGGAAAACGAGCTGTCGGTACACAAGTTTCACCAGAGGTGAAGGCCACTGTATTAGATAAAGGTGAAAACTATTACGGCACAGCAAATGTTGCCGGGAAAGACTACCAAACGGCTTATATGCCAATCAAAAATGATGCAGGTGAAACGATCGGTATTTTTTATACGGGCGCCAACCAAAGCATGATTTCACAAATGCTTCAGTCATTCTACATTCAATTTTTCATTGTTCTGTTGTTAAGCTTAATCGTTGCGGTAATCATTATTTCTATTTTCACAAAGCGGATTCAAACCCGTCTCAAGCGCATGGCTTCTGCCATTAAGAGTGCAGGTGAAGGAAATTTAACTATCAATGTGACAGATACAGCAGGCGACGAACTGTCTGATTTGGCTGATCATTTCAATAAGATGCGGGAAAAATTAAATCACACCATTCTTAATGTGATGAACACATCTGAATTAGTGGCAACCTCATCTGAACAGCTGTCAGCTAGTGCAGAAGAAACAAGTGCAGCATCCGAAAAAATCACCCATAGTATTCAAGAAGTCGCTCATTCATCAGAAGAACAGTCAACTCAAATGACAACAAGTGTACACACGATGATTCAAGTATCTAACGAGTTGGCAAACATCACGGAAAATGCAGGGCAAATGGCTTCAAGAAGTCAATTTGCACAAGAAATGGCCCTAAAAGGTGTGGAAAATATTAGGGAAGTAAACTCACAAATGACATCTATTGCAAAATCAATAGAGGAAAATGGGACAGCCATTCAAGCATTAGAAACACGTTCGGCTGAAATTGATCATATTTCCCATGTTATTACAGACATCGCTAACCAAACCAACCTGCTTGCTCTTAACGCAGCAATTGAAGCAGCACGAGCAGGCGAGCATGGGAAAGGATTTGCAGTTGTCGCAGACGAAGTGAGAAATCTCGCTGAAGAATCTCAAGCCTCATCAAATATGATTTCCCATCTCATTTCTGAAATCCAAAAAGAGATGACTCATTCAACAAATGCGATCAAACGAGTAAGAGAGGAAGCGGCTCAAGGGTCTGTACTTATTTCTCATACAGAAGAATCATTTATTGATATTCAACAGTCAATGAGAGAAATGGCAGATGGCATCAAGCATTTATCTAGTGCATCACAAAAAATCGCAGCTTATACAAACGATGCGAAACAATCCTTTGCCACTATTACAGAAGTGGTTAAACTAACGAGTGAACATTCACAGCAAGTAGCTGGCTTAACAGAAGAACAATTTGCCGCAATGGAAGAAGTAACTGCTTCATCAGAAGTTCTTGCTCATTTAGCAGGAGATTTAAAAGCAATGGTTACACAATTTCACATCTAGATTCCTCATATAGAAGCGCAAGACGGCGACAATCGTCTTGCTGCCTAACATTCTCTTCAAGATTCACTCTTTCAACCATTCACATTCCAACGAAAATCTATGTATAAAGGGGTTTTTTAAATGAATAACTTAAACCAAGCCTATTCCCTATCTATCTCCTATCATCAAATCACCGTATACAGCGGAAGCAAAACACCACCTGTGATTGACTGGTCAGATGATGACATTCTTCAAGGATTCGCCATGGGAGATCACGGTGTATCCTTTGAAGGGGTCAACAACGGAAAAGCATCTGTTACTGTAACTTTAAATAGCGATATGCCCCCAGCCTCGGCTGACAGAACAGTCACAGTACCTTTTACGCATGCAAGCGATCAAGTTTATATCACAAGCGTCATGGCTCAGGTGCTGTCTTTCCCTATTCCAAAGGGAGACTATCAGCTCACCTGCTATACTTCACAGCAGCCTGATCAAGACCTTTATCATATCAATTTCCAAACTGTGTAGATCACGACTGATCGTACAAAGCAAGCCACTTTTCCGCAAAGTCTACCGATTCTTTCATCGGTAATAAATATGAACTGGCAAGCCCGATTTGTCCGTGATGATGAGTGCCTCCTGATTGCAGAAAGTCACGGCCGATCTGCTCAAATAGTTCTTCTCTTGTGATAATATCCTGGTACTCTTTCCATACTCTCCATCCATTTTCTAAGATGGGAGCTCCTCTTGTCATGAGGTCTTGCTGAGGGATGCGATATTCAGCCAGATGGAAAGCTGTCAGACTTTCAAAAGACGTACCAATCAGTAGCACCTGAGCCTGAAGCTCATACATGCGGGCTAGAGGCGAATGTTCTCCTAATCCAAAAGAAAGTGCGTGGTGTTTCAGAAGCTCATGTTTCTTCTTCCCCCAAGCCGTGAATGAAAAATGAGGGTGATTGCTTCTCGCCACGCCTGGGTATTTCCAAAACGTTTCTACTACCTTTCCCATTGCTGTTGGCATCGAGTAAGCTAGATCAAATGCAGGCATCGTGTCTTTGATCGATTTCCACCATGAAAAAGGAACAGGCGGATCGATCCAATCAGCGGGATCAGAAAGCTCTAACGTTTGTGCCGGCATGATCAGTGTCCCCTCTTCTGTTAAGGTTTCCATCAATGCTTGTATGAGGGCAACAGCGCCACCGTTTACCCAGCCGATAGATGATAAAGATGAGTGAACACATAAAATCATGCCTTTTTTCACACCAAGTTGAACCAAGTCTGCTTTGATTTTTTCCTTTGTCACCGGTTCAGCTTGATTTTCGATTAATTTTTTCATCGTTTCCTTATCCTCCTGCGTCTCTTCTTTTACTGATGAATGAGACGCTTAACCGCAATAGACAGTTTATAATTTGCGTAATTTGTCAGCTCCGTTAAAAACAGATCCAGTTCATCATGACTGGAGAAATGGCCTTCAGCCATATAACAGCCCTCACCACTTATTTTAAATAAATTCTTGATCTCTTCCTGTTGGTCGAGAAATGACAGAAGTGGTTCGTGATGATGACTTCGGGTATAGAGCTGCATAAATGTTTGGATGGTCTTTTGCGTCCGCCAGTCAATCGAAATGGTATATGCTTCAATCACACCCTCTTCTTCAAGCTTTAACACTCGATTTGCAACAGCTTGGCCCGTTAAATGAACTTTTTCACCTAGCGCTTTCATGGTTAATCGACTGTTTTTTGAGAGCTCTTTTAAAATATCCATATCGGTTTGGTCTAACATTGGCTCACCTCTTTCAAATATCAAGTCCCTCTGATGAAAGACTTTCATTACCCTCTGTCACATGGAACTCTTTTAATATACTGTAAACTTAATCAGAAAAAAAGGAGGCCTTTTCATGAAAATCACGCTCATTCGGAATGCTACTTTATACCTTGAATATGGGCAGGCAACTTTCTTCATTGATCCCTTTTTAGCAGCAAAAGGAACATATCCACCGTTTCCTCATACAGCCAATCAACATTTGAACAATCCGATTGTTGATCTGCCTGTAAACATTGACTTAGACAACTTGCTACACCCAGATGCTGTCTTACTCACTCATTTGCACGTGGATCACTTTGATGACGAGGCGAAACAAAAATTAGCCCAAAACCAGCCCATTTATACGCAATCGGAGAATGATAAAAAAGACGTTGAAGAAGCCGGTTTCGAGCATGTCATTTGCATTGAAGATGAAATAGACATTTGGGGTGTTCATGTTCAGCGGACAGGTGGACAGCATGGGACAGGAGAAACAGCGAAGCGGATGGGACAAGTCAGCGGTTTTGTTTTCTCTCACCCTGATGAACCTATCCTTTACATTGCAGGTGATACCATTTGGTGTGATGAGCCGAAGGAGGTTGTCAATACTCGCAAGCCTGATGTCATTGTGGTCAATAGCGGAGCTGCTCAATTTTTAGAAGGCGATCCGATTACGATGACGAAGGAAGACATTTTAGAGGTTCACCATTCTCACCCAGCAGCACAAATTGTCGCTTGTCACCTTGAGGCAGTGAATCACTGCTTGCTAACAAGAGCTTCTTTACAAGCTTACATTCAGGAGCATCAAGCAGAACAAGCCATTTTTGTCCCTCAAGATGGTGAAAGTCTCACCTTCTGAAAAGAATCTCAAACAATAAAAAACCGGCACCTCGCTGCCGGTTTCATCCTTATGGTCGATGGTGCTGTGGTTTTTTCAACAATGGCACAAATCCGTTGTTTTTCAAATGATTGTAATGCTCATCCATTCGCTTCGTAATATGTGTACCTTGTTCCTTTGTTAACACACCATATTGGACATATTTCTCAATCACTTCTTTTCGCTTAGAAAGAATTTGCTGCTCAAGCGTTTCAATTTGTTTTTGTTGTTCTGTCGTTAGTTTTACTTGATGCGTTACTGGACGCTTTTCCATTTGGGGTGTTTCTCCATGAGCTGTTTCCATATAAAAACCAGACAACAGCATCATCGATAATATGATCAAGCCACTTATTTTTTTCATCATTTTCTTCCCTCCTTTATACGCATTTATTTTGTACGCACTTTCCTTTTTTATACATTATTTCATCGCGCAAATTGCACATAATATTCTTACTTTTTCACTTTTCTTCTGAAAACGTTGTCCTAACAGAAAAAGCATGCTATGTTTTGTTTTGTATAAAAAATAGAGGAGGATTCTTAAATGAGTCGTTTTTATCATAGAAAATCGATCTGGGTAATGCTTGTTGTGTCTGCTTTCATACTTGTCTTGTCTGCTTGCAGTCAATCAGGCTCTTCACAGTCTAAAGATTCAAAGTGGGATGAGATTCAAAAGAAAGGGAAAATCGTGGTTGCTACTTCAGGCACCCTTTATCCAACGTCATACCATGATACAGCTAATGGCAAGGATCAATTGACTGGTTATGAAGTGGAAGTGGTCAAAGAAGCATTTAAACGCCTTGATGTGAAAGTAGAATTTAAAGAAATGGGCTATGATGGCATGCTGAGTGCCATTAATTCTGGTCAAGTGGATGCCGCTGCAAATGACATTGACATCACAGATGACAGAAAAGATAAGTTCGCCTTTTCAACTCCTTATAAATATTCTTATGGCACGGCGATCGTAAGAAAAGATGATTTGTCTGGCATTAAAACGTTAAAAGATTTAAAAGGAAAGAAAGCAGCTGGTGCTGCCACAACGATTTATATGGATGTCGCTCGCAAGTACGGCGCGAAGGAAGTTATTTATGATAATGCGACAAATGAGCAATACTTAAAGGATGTCGCTAACGGTCGTACTGATGTCATTCTCAATGATTATTACTTGCAGACACTAGCTCTAGCTGCATTCCCGAAATTAAATATTACGATTCACCCTGACTTAAAATACATGCCAAACGAACAAGGTTTTGTGATGAAGAAAGACAACACAGAGCTTCAAAAAGAATTAAATCGTGTCTTAAAAGAAATGAAAAAAGACGGAACCATGAAAAAGATTTCCGAAAAATTCTTTAATCATGCAGACGTTTCAAAGAAAATAGATGCTGATGTCGAAGATGTCGACATTTCGAAATAAGGAGCCGCAAGCGTGGGAGATATTCATTTAGAATATATATTTAATCCTGCACTGGCAAAGGCGTCATTTCCCTTTGTCATGAAAGGCATCTGGCTGACGCTGCTCATTTCCTTTGTGAGCATGTTTTTTGGTACCATTCTTGGCTTTTTTATTGCGCTTGCCAGAATGGCGAATACGTGGATGCTTCGGCTGCCTGCAAGGCTGTATATCTCATTCATGCGTGGCGTGCCCATTCTGGTGATTTTGTTTATTCTTTATTTTGGATTCCCTTATATCGGGATTGAGTTTACAGCGGTCACTGCTGCCATTATTGGATTCAGCTTCAATAGCGCTGCCTATATTGCAGAAATCAATCGGGCGGCTCTCTCCTCTGTGCCGGGCGGACAGGTAGAAGCTGCCAAGTCACTAGGTCTGAGCTATTGGCAAACGATGCGCGGTGTCATTTTGCCTCAATCCGTCCGCATCGCTCTGCCGCCACTAGCCAATGTCATGCTCGATTTAATCAAAGCCTCCTCACTGGCTGCAATGATTACTGTACCCGAGCTGTTCCAGCAAGCAAAAATCGTAGGTGGGCGCGAATTCGATTATATGACCATGTATATTTTGGTCGCCCTCATTTACTGGGGCATTTGCAGCGTAGTCTCATTGCTTCAGGACTTTTTAGAAAAACGCTATGCAAAATATCTGTAACAAAAAAGAGCAGATCCAAGCGACCTGCTCTTTTTTATATTCAGCTTTAATGTATGAACCATAACCACGCATATAACCCCAATAAAGTAAGGACCAAGGTCGGGATGGTGAGGATGATTCCAGCTTTCATGTATGCACCCCAAGAGATATGGACGCCTTTTTTCTTAAGAACATGAAGCCATAGCAATGTCGCCAATGAGCCGATAGGGGTCATTTTCGGGCCAAGGTTAGAGCCGATGACGTTGGCATAAATTAGTCCGTCTCTCATGACGCCTGCTGTATCTGTATGACCGATCGCAATCGCATCAATTAACACAGTAGGCAGATTGTTCATGACTGAGGACAGCACTGCGGCGAGCACACCCATAAACATCGTTCCCGCAAGCAAGCCATGCGATGCTCCTTGTTCGATCCATGCCGCCAATATTTCTGTGAGACCGACATTCTTCAGTCCATATACAACGACATACATGCCGATTGAGAAAAAGACAATGGACCATGGTGCTTCTTTTATGACGCGTTTTGTTGCCACTTGCGGACTTCTTCTGGCCAGCCACAAGAAAACAAGGGCAATACCGCCCACAATGATGGAGACCGGAACCCCAATGAGTTCCCCTGCAAAATAACCGACAAGCAGACAACCAAGCACATACCAAGACAAGCGGAACATGCGGATATCCCGGATCGCTGAAGCCGGTTCCTTCGCTTGTGACAGATCGTATGTTTTTGGGATGAGCTTTCGGTAAAACACATAAAGCACTAGCATGCTCGCTCCAAGCGACACAAGGTTTGGCACGAACATGTTTGCTGTATATTCTAGAAACCCAATATGAAAATAGTCGGCTGATACGATATTGACCAAGTTACTAATGACAAATGGCAAGGAGGTTGTATCTGCAATAAAGCCGCTCGCCATCACAAAAGGCAGGATCATCCGCTCATCCAGCTTTAACGCTCTCACTACAGACAAGACGATCGGGGTCAAAATCAGTGCTGCTCCATCATTCGCAAAAAAAGCAGCCACGACAGCCCCAAGCAATGTTAAATAAATAAACATGCGGACACCGTCCCCTTTTGCGGCTTTTGCCATATGCAGTGCAGCCCATTCGAAAAAACCGATTTCATCTAAAATTAACGAAATAATAATGATGCCAATAAACGCAAATGTTGCGTTCCATACTATTTGCGTCACTTCCCACACATCGCCGAGATGAACGACACCAAAGGCAAGTGCAAGAATGGCGCCTCCACACGCTGACCATCCAATGGTTAAACGTCCTGGCTGCCAAATGACAAGGACGAGGGTCAGGATGAAAATCAAAATGGCCAAGGTGACTGCTCCCAAAGGTGGTCCTCCTTTCACTCTCTCATAAAATCCTTATCTATCATACAACGTAGTGCAGCCGTTGTATGCCATTTTTCACATGAAAACCCGCAGGTGATCACGGGCACCTGCGGATTCGATGACTATTGATCTTTTTTCATCAGCATTAATTCAATAAATAACTCACATCGCTGACTGAAGTGACTTAAATCGATTGAGGTCATCTCAAAGATTTGTTTCATTCGATAGTTTAATGTATTTTGATGAATAAACAACTGCTCTGCGGCTGGCTTTAGCTTGCAGTTATTCAACAAGTAGACTTCAAGCGTTTTTAAAAATGAGGTTTGGCTCTCACGGTCTTTTTCCTTCAAACGTAACAAATCTGGATTGAAATCATTTTTCTTTTTTTGATGGCTGTAAATCGAGTCTAAGAATCGGAAAACCCCCAGATTCTCGTAATCATATGGAATCAGCTCTTGTCCCCCCACAATTTTCACAGCCTTCACGACCTCTATCGCTTCAAATCGACTTGTGCTCATTTTCATGACATCTCGATACTCTCTCCCCATCCCAATATACAATGGAGAAGGATGGGCATGCGCTTTCGATTGCAGGTGAGCGATGACGTCAGCCGCAGTGGCTTTCGGTGAATGCCGGTCTGACAAGCTGCCCAATATCACAACAATGTCGGCTTGAACGGAGTATACGTGATTCACCTTATCTTCTAACTGCAAATACGTTCGAATGACATCCTTTACATCTTCTGCCGTCTCACTTTTGTTATCGGCAGCGTGTACGACCATGACAGTAAATACCGCTGGCAGCGGGATGCTTAAATTCTCAGCCTCCCACTTCAGTTCTTCTTCTGTATAAAAATGATCATCCATGACCTTTTTGAAAAATTCTTCAATCTTGCCTTCCTTTTTCTCCAGCTGTTTTTTATTCTTATAAATCACTTTTCCCACTTGAAAGGAAGCTTCATGCAAAAATTGCAGCTCCTCCTGCGTGAGAGAATCCTCAATGTCCTGCACCCAAATAAAGCCCACAACCTCTTGTTTGTGCTTGGCACTCACAGCCACCCGCCGATTAAACCCGAGCTCGTCATGACCGCTCACATAAAAAGGCTTTGACTCCTTGTGAAGCCGCTCGATAACCCCTGTTTTCTTTAACCAATCGACTACAGACCCCGGACATTCCTTTGAGAAAATCGTTTGCTGATTGACTGGGTCAAACTGCTGAATGCTGTAAGAATTATAAGCAAGGAGCTGACACTCTGTGCTTTCTAAAATCACTGGTTTTTTTAAATACCCGCTAATAAATGCAATTAACTTATCGACATCAAAAAATGTATGAAGCTTTTCTAATATCTCTTCCATCCCGATTGCTCCCTGATTAAGTAATACATTTATCATACTTCTTTCCGGACAGATTTGCATAGAAACAAGTCGTAGACAAGCAAAAAAAGCATGAACCCGTGTGCACAGGTTCATGCTTTTCCAACTTAAAACATTTCACTAATCGTTTTTGCCTGCATGTGTAGAGCTAGGTAATCTGGACCGCCTGCTTTTGAATCGGTTCCTGACATTTTGAATCCGCCGAATGGGTGGTATCCCACGATGGCTCCTGTGCAGTTACGGTTAAAGTAGAGGTTCCCTACATGGAACTCCTGCTTCGCACGGTTGATATGATCACGATTATTGGTAATGACAGCACCTGTCAAACCATATTCCGTGTTGTTGGCTACTTCAAGTGCCTCATCAAAGCTAGACACTTTCGAGAAGGCCAAGACAGGTCCAAAGATTTCTTCTTGCATCAAGCGAGATGTTGGCTCAAGATCTGCAAAAATGGTTGGGTGAATGAAGTATCCTTCCGAATCATCACTCGTTCCGCCAGTCACTAAGCGGCCTTCCTGTTTGCCCACCTCGATATAATCCGTGATCTTGTCAAAGGACGCTTGATCAATGACAGGTCCCATGTAGACATCCGCAGAAAGAGGGTTCGCTGTTGTTTTCGTTTCTGTGATTTCCTTCACTCGCTCGATCACTTGGTCATACAGCTTCTCGTGGACGACAGCCCGAGATCCAGCTGAACATTTCTGACCTGAAAAACCGAAGGCTGATGTGAAAATGGCATTAGCCGCTAATTCGACGTCTGCATCCTCATCTACAACCACTGTATCCTTACCGCCCATTTCAGCAATGACACGCTTTAAATGCTGCTGACCTGGCTGTACTTTTGCCGCGCGTTCAAAGATACGTGTCCCTACTTCTCTTGAGCCAGTGAATGTAATCAGGCTTGTTTTCGGGTGATCGACTAAATAATCTCCAACTTCAGCTCCGCTTCCTGGTACAAAGTTCACCACACCCTTTGGAAGACCTGCTTGCTCAAGCTCTTCCACAAAACGTGCCGCAATCACAGGGGTTGCACTTGCAGGTTTTAAGACAACTGTGTTCCCTGTAACGATTGGTGCTACTGTAGTTCCTGCCATAATGGCAAACAAGAAGTTCCACGGCGGAATGACGAGCGTCACGCCAGTTGGTGTGTATACGTATTGATTGTGTTCCCCTTCGCGGCTGTTCACTGGCTTGCCTTTCGCCAGCTCCAGCATTTGACGAGCATAATATTCAAGGAAGTCGATCGCTTCTGCTGTATCTGCGTCCGCTTCATTCCAAGGCTTCCCTGCTTCTTTGACAAGAAGGGCTGAATACTCATGCTTTTTACGGCGAATGCTTGCCGCAGCACGGAAGATGACGCTGGCTCTTTCTTCTGGAGACGTATAGCGCCAAGTTTCAAATGCTTTCGCCGCAGCCTCAACCGCTTGTTCTGCCTCTTCTTTTCCGGCCTTTGATACGGTTCCAACGACTTCATCCTTTTTCGCTGGATTGATCGAGACAATTTGGTCTTTCGTTTCGATTCTTTCTCCATTAATCACGAGCGGATAGGTTTGACCTAGTGATTCTGTTACCTTTGCTAATGCTTGTTCAAACGCTTTGCGGTTTTCTTCCTGGCTAAAATCCGTGAATGGTTCATGTTTGTAAGGTGTTGTCATCTTTGTCACGCTCCCGTTTCAAATTATTTTTTCGTCATCCCTTTTAAAGCAAAGGCAATGTTTGCCGGCCGTTCTGCAAGACGTCTCATGTAGTAGCCATACCACTCTCGTCCATACGGGGTATAGACCCTCATTTGATAGCCTTCCTTCACAAGTGCCTGCTGCGTTTCTGATCTCATGCCATACAGCATTTGAAATTCGAACTGACTTGTCGGTATATTGTGTTTTTTCACAATATTTTTCGTGAACTCGATCATTTGATCGTCATGTGTCGCAATGGCTGTATAGTTCCCTGTGAGTAATTGCTTTTCGATCAGCTTCTTGTAATTCTGATCAACGTTTTTTTTGTTTGGATACGCCACTTCGGCGGATTCCTTATAGGCACCCTTTACAAGTCGTAAAAATGGATTCAGCTCATTCAGGTCATCAAGATCCTTTTCTGTTCTGTACAAATACGCCTGCAAAACCGTACTGACATACTCATATTGAGATTTCATCTCTTTAAAAATGTCCAGCGTTTTTTGACAGCGCTGTTCATCCTCCATATCGATTGTCACCATGATACGATGTTTTTCTGCCGTATCTAAAATACGTTTCATATTGCGATACACAAGGTCATCGTCAATATCTAGTCCAAGTGATGTCATTTTGAGTGACACGTGGGAATTGAGCTTGGCCTCTGCAATCCGCTGAATGGTTTGAATACACTCATCCGTCCGCTCATTTGCAATCTCTGCCTTTGTGACAAACTCACCAAGGTGATCGACTGTTACAGCCATTCCTTGATCATTTAATCGTTTAATGACAGAGATAGCGCTCTCAAAATCTTTCCCACCGATGATTTTCTTAGATGCAACAGCACTTCCCCAATTACGAGCAATATGGTTCAAGAGACTGCTCTTTGACAAAAACAAGAAGAAATTTCTTGTGACCGACTCCATAAAGGGCACCTCCCACTCTTTGTAAGCTATGTCTTTATTGTAAGGCTCATAAGCTGTCCGCTACAATATTTGAAGATGACAAAAATTCTGACTTTTTTTGTGGTTTTATCACAATAAGAGATAAAAAAGAGCCTGCCGCTATCCGGCTGACTCTTCCCTCCTACGCCCACACCTCATCAAGGGTAGACTGCAAAAGCTCATTTAATTCTTGCATCAGATTGTCTTTCGGCTGATTGTAGCTTTTCACCAATTCATCAAAACGCACCAGCTCTTGATCAATAAATGGATGGACATGAGCGAGACGGTTCTCTACATCCATTTCTTCTCCGTCCATTTTACGTTTGAGCAGTTCGTGAATTTCTGCTAAAAGCGGTCCTTCCTCCACTAGCTCCTTGAGTAATTCATGAAAGTCCATTGGTGGAACTGTTCGGTAACGTTCAATCCACTGACAGGCAAGCAGCGGACGAAGTACATAGAAATACTTCTTGATTCGCACCTGCTCTCCTCGTAAATGCCGGCTCTCATTCCGCTTCGCCATATTGAGGTAATGATACATCAAAGCTGCAGGATAAAACGCTCGATCCTTTATTTCTCTTAGCTGCTTTGCCAAAGAGAAAGATTCAGCATAGATGATATCAGAAGACAGCCATTCCATAATGGACGGATTTGATTTATTGAATAGGCGCAGTGCCTTTCTAAGCTCCCAGCCGCTGATATCAAGCATGTCATCAATCGGCCGTTCAATGACATCACGATGCTCTTCCATCGCCCAATACCATTCTTTTCGGGGAACATATAAAAAGCGAACATCATAATCACTATCGGTCGAGGGAAATCCCCATGCCCTGCTGCCTGATTCGACGGCAAGACAAATCTTTACGTCATACGTTGTTTCGATGATTTTCAGCTCTTCCTTAATTCTCTCTCTCAAGTGTCCATCAACTCTTTCTATAGAATTCTGCATGACTTCTTCACGTTTTGGGAAAATACGAATAAGACATATATGAAAAAGGAGTTGGATCTGATGTCTATATCTCGCATTATGAAATGGATCACTGGGATTTTTGAAGCTTGCCTTGCTATTCCTGTGATCGGAGGTCTATTCGTTATCAGCAATGGCTATTCACCGCTCATGGTCATGCTTATTCTGCATATTATCACACTCGTCTTATCGAAGCGAGACCAGGGACCAATGATTGGAAGTATCATTGGAATTGTCACATCCTGCCTTGCATGGATTCCGATTCTCGGATTCATTCTTCATATCATCACTGCCCTTGCCCTCATTATCACCGCGTTAGTGCCTGATGAAAAAACGAGACAGAATACGAGCTATTAAAAAAGAGGCCCTCCTAGAGAGTGGCCTCTTTTCTTTTAATTCGTTAAATGCTTTTGTAAGAAGGCAAGCTTCTTTGTTTGAAAAGCCGGGATGTACTCGTGTCCAAAATAGCGGTACACCTTTAAATCTTTATCTGTTTCTAAATGGTTGTATACCGCAAACACAGTAGATGGCGGGGTGATTTGGTCGATCAAACCGATTGCCATCAACGTGGGCTGTTTCACCCATCCGGCTAAATTGATCAAATCAAAATAGCTTAACGTCTCAAATACCTTTTCTTCCGCTTCTGGATCACTGTTTCTGCGAAAGTATGAATTGATTTCTAAATAAGGCTGCTGTAATGCCACATCTACCGCACGTTCGAAATTTGATAAGTACGGATAATCTGCCACGACGACCTTCGGAATGTCTGAAAGTGCTGCAGCTGCAACTGCTAGTGCACCACCCTGGCTGCCGCCCACCACACCGATTCGGTGTTCATCCACTTCTGGGAAGGACTGAATCACGTCGAGCGCTCGAACCGCATCTAAATAAACACCCCGATAATAGTAGGTCTCTTTCGATAAAATACCTTTTGTCATCCAGCCCAGAGACTGCCCTGCTGGTGTCACTGTCTTATCTTCACTGCCGCCTTGACCGCGGACGAGCATGCCAAATGTCGCATAGCCATGCAGTGCCCAATTGACGATGTCATGAATGTCGCCGTCATAGCTTGCATTATAGCCATGAAAACGAACGAGTGCTGGATGCGGACCTGTTTGATCTGGTACCGCATACCAGCCTTCAATTTGAGATTGACCAAAGCTTTGAAACGTCAGGCGGTACACCTTAACGCCCTTTACTGGATAATCATAAGGTTCAAGTGCTGGCTCTGCCTCCACTTGGTTCAGTTCTTCAAGCGATGCCTTCCAAAAGTCTGAGAAATCAGGACGTGCTGTTTTCTTCGGTTTATACTTTTTTAGCTCATCTAACGGTAAATCAAACAACTGCATATCCTACTATCCCCCTTTGTTTTATTAGTTGTGTGTATCATATCACTGTTTTCTTGACGAAGAAAGACATTTTCACTACAAAAGACAAAACCTTCTGACATTTCTATTGGCAAAGAAGATTGAAACCTTTATGATAAAGAAACTGGCTTGAAAACTAGAGATTCTTAGACAAAACAAATCAACAAATCCATTCATGGATTTCACATTCGCAATCATCGAATAAAGGAGGAACCTGTATGAAAATCGCCCTTGTCCAGATGGACGTACAAATTGGAGAACCTGATGTGAACTTTCAAAAAGCAGAAGCATTTTTAGAAGAAGCGATCCGCGAGCAGCCTGATCTGATCATTTTACCCGAAATGTGGAATACTGGTTACGCTCTTGAAAAAGCCGATCAGCTGGCGGATGTAAACGGTGAACGAACAAAACAGCTTTTCTCTTCCTTTGCCCGTAAGCACCAAGTCGTTCTCATTGCAGGAAGTGTATTGAACAAGCGCACAGAAGATGAGAGGATCACCAACACGATGTATGGATTTAACCGCCAAGGTGAGCTTTTAGTCGATTATGACAAAATTCATTTATTCCGCTTAATGGATGAACACAACTATTTAACCGCTGGTGATCAGCTTGGTTTATTTGACTATGATGAGGATGTGAAGATCGGAGCGATGATCTGCTACGACCTTCGCTTTCCGCAGCTTTCCAGAACACTTGTCAACAAAGGGGCGAAGGTGCTTATCAATACGGCGCAATGGCCGTCAGCAAGAGTAGATCATTGGCGCAGCTTGCTTATCGCAAGAGCGATTGAAAATCAGTCATTTATGATTGCTGTTAACAGAACAGGCACAAGCAGAGACACTGAATTCCCTGGACACTCCATGGTGATTGATCCACTTGGCCGTATTTTACTTGAAACAAACCATGAGGAAGATATTTATTATGCGGACATTGATCTTCAGCTAGTGGATGAAGTGAGACAGCAGATTCCTGTGATGACAGATCAGCGTCTGGATATTTATTAAAAAGCAGGGTGCTCCCCTGCTTTTTGCATTTAATTAAACGTTTGTTTAAGCTTTTTGATAAAGGTCCATTAGGGCTTGAGCAGCTTTCGTTAAATACCTTTCTTCCACATATGCAAACACAAGTGTGCGGGTTGGACATGAATCAATTTTCAAATAAGTGACTTCGTTTCTTTCCTCTTGTGCCACCATTTTCGGCACAACTGTCACACCTAATCCATTTTTGACCAATGCCTGTGCTGTTTGAATATGACTTGTTTCAAAGGTTATCTTCGGCTGAAAACCATGATGATGACAAAGTTCTGTGACCACTTGTCGAAAGCCATATCCCTCTTTCAGCATAATAAATGCGGCATCTTCCAAAAGGCGAAACGGAACAGTCCCTTTCTGATCTGCTTGATTGATGATATCGTTCAATTCCGCCTGTAACCAAGGTTGAGCAGATGGCGGTACTGCAAGAAGAAGCGGCTCTGTCAGCATGTGTTTCGTTTTCAATGATTCATGCTCGACCGGCATAGATAAAATAGCCAAATCCAGCTGACCAGCCAATAGAAGTTTTTCTAGCTCACGAGGTGATTCTTCTATTAGTTGAACGTGAACATGAGGATACGTTTGGCAAAAGGTTTTTAATAAACCGGGCAAGACATATCCCCCTGTGACGGCTGGCGCCCCAATGTTCAACTCTTTCCCCACCTCATAAGCTGCTTCTCCCATTTCACGCAGCAAATCATCTCTTTCCTTCAAAATGTTCTCAGCCCTTTTAATAAACCGGCTCCCTTGAGGTGTGGGTGTGACTTGTCCATACTTTCGAATAAATAGGGGTGTGTCTAATTCCTCTTCCAGCTTCTTTATTTGTTGGCTTAAAGAAGGCTGTGCAATGTGAAGCTGGTCCGCTGCTTTTGTAAAACTTTTCTGCCGGTACACTTCCATGACATATTCCATCATTCGTATATCCACTTTCATCACCTCATAGGTTTTAACTATTCATGCCATATCTTTTATGTCTTAGACAAATAACAAAAGGAATTTTACGATAAAGAGACAACAAAAGGGGGAGAAAAAATTGAATCCATATGCTAAAGCCGAAAACCAATTCTCACAAAATGCCGAGAACTATCGAGATTCACCTATATTTGCAGCCGGAGAAGAGTTGGAGTGGATAAAAGAGGCAGCAAATACGAAGGGTCATGAGCATTTACTTGATATCGGCTGCGGAGCAGGGCATACCGTTTTTTCCTTTTCAGACTTTATTTCTAAAGGGATCGGCATTGATGTCACGCAAAAAATGATCGAGGTTGCAGCAGCACTTGCAAAAGAACGCCAGCTGGAACATATTACTTTTGAACGGGCAGCCGCAGAAGCATTGCCATTCGCTGATGAATCATTTGATATCGTGACGTGCCGGTTTGCCGCTCACCACTTTCCAAACCTTCCCGCAGCCATGTCCGAAATCAGCCGGGTCTTAAAAAAAGGCGGCGCATTTCTGCTCGTCGACCATTATGCACCTGAGAATGCGGCACAGGATTCATTCATTAATCACTTAAATAGACTGAGAGATCCTTCTCATGTGCGAGAAAGCTCTTTATCAGAATGGGAAGAGCTTTTCGCTGCCAACCAACTAACTCAAAAAGAGATTCGTTTCTGGGATCTGCAAATTGATTATCAGGACTGGATCATACGTGGACGCACACCAGAAAATGTCCAGCAGGAGATCGTTTCCCATCTTCAAGCCGCAGACCCTGATACAAAGCAGCTATTTCAGCTTCAATTCGATGCACAGCAGCAGCCTATTTCCTTCTGCTTAAAAGCTGCACTCATTCAAGGAATCAAGAATTGAACTTATAGAAAAAGTCTACCTTCATCGGTAGACTTTTTTTATTTCGAATATAAATCCCAGCCAAGCTTGAGTGTGTCCACAATATAATTGGCGACTTCCTCAGCCTCTAAATGATCTGTTTCCACTCTGGAGTTATGAAGAGAATAAATCTCACGGCGTTCTTCAAACAACTCTTTCATTTCATCAAGCGACCGGTTGTGAAGAACAGGACGGTTTTCAATTAAAATATCAAGCCGCTGCTTCCAATTCTCCCAAGAAAGGTCAAGGAAAAGAACCGTACAATGCTTCAAGCAGGCACGTTTGATTTCTTCCTGTTTGAATGCACCGCCTCCAAGTGAGACGATCTTAAGCTGTGTATGTTCGCATAAATCGACGATATAATCCTTTTCAGCCTGTCTGAAGAATGCTTCTCCTTTTTGCTGAAACATCTCTGGAATCGTCATGTTGTATTTTTTCTCAATCTCCTGATCGACATCAATAAAATCTCGATATAGCTTTTTGGCAACTAGCTGACCAATGGTTGTTTTCCCAACACCCATAAAGCCAATGAGAACAATATTCCGCTGTCTTACAGGGATTTCTCTATTGATTTTCATGATCGTGACACGTCCTCCTTACGACAAGGAATGCTACATAATGTTTCTATTATATGATAAATAGAGCGCGAAAAGATAGGCAATCTTAAAAATTGTGTTTGACGACGTAGCCGAGCTGTTCAGAAAGCCTTTGTGCCTGTTCTTTCACTTTTTGCTGCAGCTTGGGAATGACTTCTTCAGTAAACCGGTGGGTTGGACCAGATATGGATAAACAAGCCTTCACTTCCCCATGAATGTTAAAGACTGGTGCCGCTACTGCCGCAGAGCCTACCTCTCGTTCATCGATGCTGCAAGAAGTATACGTGTCAAGAATATGTTTACATTCCTTTTGCCAGTCATCTCTCATCACATGATCAGCCTCAGACGCTAATACTTTTTGTTGAAATTCTTCACTTTGAAATGCCAATAATACCTTTCCGCCTGCACCTGCGTACAATGGCAGCTTCTCACCAATTTTGACAAGATGCCGAATTGATTGCAGCCCTTCCGCTTGTTCAATACAAACCCTGCTTGTTGCATCCAGTACATACAGGTTGACGGTTTCTTTTGTTTCATCACGAAGTGCGTACATGAGTGGTTTAGCCAGTTCCCTCAATTTAATGGACTTCCCCGCAATGTATCCAAGGAGATAAAGTCTTTGACCCAACCTATATTTCATTGTGTCTGGATTCTTTTCCACAAAATGATTCATTTCAAGTGCTTTGAGCAGTCTCGTTGTAGTAGACATTGCTAAATTCATCTCTTTTGAAATATCTGTTAGCGTCAGCTCTTGCCGTTCTTCACTAAAACAATAAAGAATATCCAAAGCGCGCTGAACCGTACGCAGTCCTGATTCTTCTTTTGACTTCTTATCAGCCATGTTCACTTTCTCCTTTTCCCCTTTGATTTCTTATCGACATAAACGATCGATTTTGCTATAATCCATTTTAAACGTTCCACTATGAGAAAACAAATTCCGACAGACGGAATAAAATTGTTTGAAGATTTGATGGAGGTGGCATTTGAATGTACCTGCTCGTTTTTACACTTCTGATTAGCTTATCTATTGTTCATCAGTTATTTCCCGCTGCCATACTCTCCTACTTTGTTGGTCTGCTGGCTGCTGCTTCGCTCACCATTTCTTTTAAGAAAGCAAGTGGGCTTTATTTGAAAACAGGTGGTATGTTTCTCATGATTGGCTTGTTCTTATTCTTCTTATCCGACCAGCCATTGCACACTTTTTTTCTTCACTTTCATTCCATGCTAGGCTTGCTTTCTCTATTTTTCATGCTGCCTTTTATTCATTCTCTCATACATGTTGGGCATTTCGATACACAATTAAATAAACTGCTTACACTACATACAACAAACACAAACCAGCTATATCGCAAGAGTTCGTTTGTCACTCATATTCTTGGCATGTTTTTAAATATCGCGACGATCCCCTTACTATATACATCACTCAAACCGTCGCTGGAATCCCTAAAAGAACAAGTGAAACAACATCTTTATTCACGCAACCTTTTAAGGTCATATGCATTATGTTTAAGCTGGAGTCCTGTTGAAGTGCTCGTAAGCGTCACCATTGATGCAACCAAACTCAAATATTATCAAATTGCACCTGTTACTTTTGGTTTAATGGTCATCGTGCTGGCGACAGATTGGCTGCTCTTTTCTCGTCAAAGCAAACGATTCCCAAACATCATTCAGTCCGCAGAAACAAACTCCAATCCTCGTCGAATTAAGCGAAAAACCCTTCAGCTCGCTTTCATGCTGCTGAGTTTTATGACAGCCGTCTCACTTGTCGATGCATGGATTGGGAAAGGCTATTTATTCGCTGTTGTGCTGACCATTATTCCATTTGCTCTATTATTCTCTTCTGTCATCAAAAAAAGAAAACAATATATAGCCGTCTCTGTCCCTCATTGGAAAGAAAGAACCCGTCAGCTCTCCAACTATATGTGTCTATTTTTAAGTGCTGGCTTCTTTGTCGATATGCTGCTTGCCACAAACAGTATGCAGCCGATTCAAGCATTTATTGTCAGTATATCAGACCATACTATTTTGGTTTATTGTGTCATTGGGTTATATTTTCTGATCACCGCTCTTTGCGGCTTTCACCCGCTCGTTTCGCTTGCATTGTTAGTCAGCATGATGGCACCTGTCATCCAAGAACTGCCTGCTCTCCCTATTGCCATCATGCTGATCGTTGCTGGAACATCAACTGTCATGTTTAGTCCTTTTAATGTTTCTGTCTCCCTGTTAGCTGATTTGATGAAGGTCAACCCTTACCGTATCACACGCTGGAATATATGGTTTGCTGGCTTTTATATCAGCATGGGTATCGCATGTGCAACGATCATCACCGTTCTTTTTTATTCATAAAAAAGAGAACTCACCTTGGTTTGAGTTCTCTTTTGCTTTCTCACTCTGGTTTTAATTGAATACGTTCTATTTTCCCTACGATAAAAATGTACGACAATGCCCCTCCTAATGCGACTAAACTGACGAATAAAATCCCCCCGTTGTAAGAGCCTGTCGCCGACACGATGAATCCGATAATAAGCGGAGTGATGATCCCAGATAAATTAGCAAAAAAATTAAATACACCGCCAGCCAGCCCAACCATTTCCCTTGGTGCCACTTCAGACAGCATCGTCCAAGAGATATTAGACAGTCCTTGTGCAAATGAAGCGATGGATAAAATGGTCAGCACAAGCGGGATATTCGTTGTAAAGTTTGCTAAAACAATGGTACTCGTCAGAAGCAAGCCAACCACTACCGGCAGCTTCCTCGCTACATTCACTGATACGCCCTTTTTAAGCAGCCAGTCAGACACATAACCTCCAAACAAGACCCCAAAGAATGCAGCAATATAAGGAAGAGAAGCAGCAAAACCTACCTTAAGAAACGCCATATTTTTCGCCTCTGCTAAATAGGTCGGAAACCATGTTAAAAAGAAAAAAAGTGTAGACGCAACAGAGAATTGACCAATATAGAGCCCAATCAATTTACGATATTTTAGAAGGGCGGCAAAGTCTGCCCATTTCAGTTTCTCCTGTGATGCGACTGTCAGCCCTTCGCCTTGCCGGATGAATTCTAACTCATCTTCATTCACCTTTGGATGCTCTTTCGGTTCGTGATAATACTTGTACCAAAAGAAAGCAAATATAATACCGAGCGCACCTGCTGTAATAAAGACGGTTCTCCAATCGAAAGTCGTCATGATCCAAAAAAGAAGAGGTGTCGCAAATGCAAGACCCACATACTCTCCAGCAGTATAAACACCTGTTGCAAAAGCCCGTTCCCGCCTTGGAAACCATGTGGTGACAATGCGGTTATTCGCAGGAAATGCGGGAGATTCTGTAATTCCAATCAACAAACGACAGCCGAATAAAAAGGCAAAGCTGTTCGCAAACGCTTGCAGGCCTGTGAAAATAGACCAAGTAATGAGTGATATCCCATACGTTACCTTTGAGCCAAATTTATCGAGAATAAAGCCGCCTGGTATTTGCATCGCTGTATATGTCCAGCTAAATGCTGAAAAGATCAGGCCTAATAAGGCAGGATTTAATTGCAATGAAGATTGAATAGCAGGTGCAACAATGGATACACTGGCTCGATCAATATAATTAATGGCGGTAATAAAAAACAACAGAATCAATATGCCAAAACGGGCTTTCGTTGGCTTCATATAAGCGGGCCGCAATTCATTCCCCTTCAGTTCTGAATGCACTTTCATAACCATCCTCCTTTGTTTCCGCAGCGTGCGGTTCGGTTGAGCGCCTTAAATAACCCCTTTTTCTTCCAATCTCTTGCACTCTTCTTCTGTTAAGCCAAGCATATTTGTTAAAATCTCAAAATTATGTTCGCCTAAATCAGGTGCAATGTGACGGATACTTCCGGGTGTTTTTTCAAACTTCGGAATGATCCCAGGCACCTTTACTTTTCCAAGACGAGGGTGATGTACCTCGACGATATTCTCTCGTTCTTTAAATTGCGGATGCTCAAAAATATCCTGAATACTTAAAATTGGGCTCACAGGAACGCCATGAGTATCTAGAATTTCTAATACGTCATCCCTTGTTTTCGACGCGATCCATTGAGAGACGATCGCATCCATCTCTTTGTTATGTTTCAGCCTAGATGCATTGACCGCGAATTTTTCATTTTCTAATAAATCTAATCGATTCATCGCCTCTGCCAATCGATTGAAGGTCGAATCGGTACTCGTCACAAGAACCAAATAGTGCCCATCCTTTGTCTCATAGGTGCCGGCAGGGCTTGAATGACCGCTTAGCCCCGGTGAACGCTCACGCACCTTCCCAAGCTTGTCATATTCTGCAACCAAAAATTCTAACATACGAAACACAGATTCATAGAGGGCCAAATCCACCATTTGCCCAGTTCCTTCTGGATGTGTATCTCTGTAATACATCGCTGTCACGGTAGCAAATGCCACATATATGCCTGCAATATAATCAGTTAAAGAAAAGGAAGGACTGACTGGATGCCGGTCTGGAAACCCTTGAATATATGTAAAGCCGCTAAACGCCGTCGCAGGTGTTCCAAATCCGGCCTTGTCCTTAAACGGGCCCGTTTGTCCATAACCCGAAACACGAATCATAATTAATTGAGGGTTGATTTCTTTTAATACATCGTACCCTACGCCCCATTTTTCGAGTGTTCCAGGGCGAAAATTTTCAATCAACACATCGACCTGACCTGCAAGCTTTTTAAAAATGTCTTTTGCTTGGTCTTTGTGCAGATCGAGTGTGAGAGATTTCTTATTCCGTGAGAGACCTGACCATCTAAGTGGTTCGCCTTCTGCAAAAGGGCCAACATGCCGCAGCGTATCGCCTTTACCAGGAATCTCGACTTTGATGACCTCTGCACCAAAATCCCCTAGAAGCACCGCGCCATAGGGTGCAGCGATCATCGTAGAGACGTCTAATATTTTCATTCCTTCGAGCGGTGTATTCATATTCATTGCTTGACTCCCTTTCATTCAAATGATGAAGGGCTAAATAACTTTCTATTTTAGCCCTTTTCATCTTTCTGATTGACTCGGAAGGCCCTGATAGTTCAAAAGGAGGGCTTACCGGTGCAGTTTTTTTAATCCTTCGGAAGCTGCCCTTGCGGTGTATAAAGCCAAATGAGCCATAAAGGTTCATCTCCTGTATTTACATGCTGATGCGAGACACCATCTGGAATGAACATGAAATCATTTTGTTTAAAGGACTGCCTTTCTCCATCACAAATGACTTCACCAGATCCTTTAATCACATAATCAAATTCCTCTGAACCCGGGTGATTGTGCACTGAACTTGCTTCTCCCGGTTCAAAAATGGTGAGACCCGCCATCATATGCTCTGACCCAACAGTATCTGGTGTAATGGTTTGAAATACCTTCCGAATCATTTGCTCCTCTGGATGATCTAAACCTAACCATAATGGGTTCCCATCTTGAAACGGATTTAATACTTTAATTTTCATTGTTCATTCCTCCTCGTTATGTTTAATTCACGCTGACATGTGAGCGCTTTGAATTTGGTGAATAAATATCATTAATATTCCAATGTCCATCCGTAGGGACAGGATCATTTTTCATTGCTACATCGATGACGCAAGGCTCTTGAGATGCAATTGCTTCAGCCAAAGCTTCTTTGAATTCAGAAGCAGAGGTGATTTTAATCCCCTTCATCCCATAACCTCTTGCAATGGCAGCAAAATCTGGAGAATAGCTATCTCCACCTTTTCTGAAAACAGTACCGTACGTCGTTTCATAGTGCGCCATTTGCAAGCCGGCTATTGTTCCAAATGCACTGTTATTCATTACAATCCACACAACAGGAATGTTCTCTTCAACGGCTGTTGCGAGAACAGATGGATTTTGACCGAATCCGCCGTCCCCAACGAGTGACACAACGACACGGTCAGGCTGGGCAATCTTTGCCCCAAGCGCAGCAGGGGCTCCAAATCCCATCGTTGCAAAGCCTCCCGGAGTTAGAATGGTCCCTGGCGTGAGCACAGGAAATTGCTGTCCGACCCCATTTTTATTCCAGCCAACATCCGTTGTAATAAAGGCATCTGGCGGCAATACTTCCCGCACTTCCTGCAAAATACGCTGCGGCTTCATTGGGAAAGATTCATCTTGAATGTTCGTCAGGTTGCCCGCCTGAAAATCCTTACGATATGCCGCAATTTCCTTTTTCAATTCAGGTCGATTCAGCCCTTCTGGCAATCTTTCTCTCGCCACTCGATTGAGTACAGTCAAGGCCTGCTTAAGATCGGCTACTGCTCCAATGTCAACAGGATAGTTACGTCCAATTTCATTCGGGTCAATGTCAATATGAATGAGCTTGGTTGATGGGAAGCGGAATGTATAATCTGATTCCCACGAACTCGCATCAGCTTCAGCAAAACGGGTGCCTAAAGCCAATATATAATCTGCTTCTTTGCACTGATCATTAATAAATTTTGTCCCCCAAAACCCTGTCATTCCAAGGGTCATTGGGTGATCATCCGGTATGGCTCCTTTCCCCATCAAAGAATGGGCGACAGGGATACTTAGATGGTCAGAAAATGCCTTTAATTCTTCAGCTGCATCAGCTAGTAAAATGCCTCCCCCTACATATAAGAGCGGCCTTTCTGCCTGCAGCAATCGATCTAATATCCGATTGGCTGTTTGATCATCAATTGAAGGTTTTTCAATGGTCTGTGTATGATGGTTGATTTGTTCAAACAAGGACACATCTAGGTCCTTTGAGAACACATCCATTGGAACAGATATCAGCACTGGGCCAGGACGGCCGCTTTCAGCTAACTGAAATGCTTTTGATAAAATCTCTGGAAATAATGCTGGAATATCGACTCGCCATGCTCTTTTCACAAACGGTCGGTAAATTTCGTATTGAGAGGCATCGGAATGAAGATTGATCTCTTGATGTGGGTGCTTTCCGTAGTAATGACTTGGGACATCGCCTGCAATAACAACCATTGGAATGGAATCAAGTGCTGCATTCGCTACCCCTGTTGCCGCATTGGTGAGTCCAGGACCTAGATGACTGAGCACAACAGCCGTCTGTTTCTTTGCTCGCGCATAACCATCTGCTGCATGTGCCGCTATCTGTTCATGCCTGACATTTACAAATTGAATCGAGCTTTTTTCAAGCGCTGATAAAAAAGCAATATTCGTATGACCACAGAGACCGAAAATATGCTCGACTCCCCGATTTTCTAAGTACTGAGTAACCTGTGTAGAAATATTCTTCTTCATGTTTCTCTCCTCTCACGGTGCAGCTATGAATCTGCTACTCACTTATTCTTTGAAAACACAATAGATAGAACATTGTTCAAATCCTGTATCGCCACTTGCCCGGGAGCTGAGCTTTCTTTCCCTACAGCAAAGGTCATGACAGATCCAAAAAGTCCGCCAATCATTCTTGTAAAAGCCCCGTATTCCCCCATTGCCATCGAAATAACGGGAATTGACAGCTGCTTTTTCGCATGGCTGGTCGCTAAGAGCAGTGTTAATGCATCGTCATAGGAATGCGGCATCACTGCGATCTTTGCGATGTCGGCGCCGGCTGATTCTGCATTGACGAATAGCTGCATGAGACGATCTACCTCAGGGGTACGCTGGAAATCGTGATACGACACAATCAAGGTAACCCCATTTCTCTTAGCCGCCTGACTGACTTGCTGTATATGTGTCACATCATGCATCAATTCATAATCAACGGCGTCCACAAGCTGAGTGGAACAAAGCTCGGCAAGCAAAGAAACCTTCTCAGATTCCGAGAGTGATATACTTTCGCCGCCCTCCTTTTCAGAACGAATGGTGAATAAAAATGGGATGCCCTTTGCCCTTTCTACCATTCCCTTAAGGGTTTCTATCACTTGTTCCTTGTCATGAAGGTGATGAAAAAAATCCGCCCGCCACTCTATCACATCTGGCTTTTTCTCAGTTAACACCTCGACCTCATGAAACAATTCTTCCTTTGTTTGTCCGATGAGCGGCGTACAAATCATTGGCTGAGCGCCTGTCTGCACACTTTTTATCTTTTGCTGAAATGCATTCACATCCAAACGCCCCTTTCACAGACCCTGTGGAAGCACGACCATTTTGGTTTCGGTCATCTCCTCAATGGCGAAACGTGGACCTTCTCTTCCAAGGCCGCTTCGCTTAATCCCACCATAAGGCCAATGATCCAGTCTAAAATTCGATGTCCCATTGATGACAACACCGCCAGTTTCAAGCTCTTTTGCTGCGTGTAATGCCACATCCAGCTGATTCGTAAAGATCCCTGCCTGCAAACCATATCGACTATCATTTGCTTTTTTAATTGCCTCCTCCAGCTCCTCATAAGGGAGAATACTGACAACTGGGCCGAACACTTCCTCACAGACGACCTTGGCCTGTTTCGGAGGGTTTAGCAAAATAGCCGGTGTGATGCTCGCTCCATTTCTTTTTCCTCCACATAAAAGCTTTGCCCCCATACTCTCCGCCTCTTGTATCCATGCCTCAACTCGCTGCGCGGCCTGTACATCGACCATACAGCCGATATCACTCTCACTGGACAACGGATCTCCAACGACAAGCTGCTCTACTTTTTGTTTTAATACCTCAGTAAACGACGGCATAATTTCCTGGTGGACATAAATTCTTTGGACAGAAATACAGCTTTGACCAGAATTACTAAAGCCTGTCTTGGCACAAAGGGATGCGGCTTGTTCAATATCAGCATCGTGATGAACAATCGTCGCGCCATTCCCTCCGAGTTCGAGCAATACTTTTTTTAATCCCGCAGAAGTTGTAATCTGTTCTCCTCCGGCAGCCCCGCCGGTAAAAGAGATGAGATTTGTTCTTTCATCAATAACTAACTGTTTCCCAGCGTCGACTCCGCCAATCACAAGCTGCAAACTTGCCTCAGGAAACCCTGCTTCGAGAAGGAGTTTCACAAACGCTGTAGCAACAGCTGAAGTTTGCGGTGCAGGCTTCAAAATAATGACATTCCCTCCCGCAAAAGCCGGGCCAACTTTGTGACAAATTAAATTGAGCGGTGCATTAAAAGGAGTAATCGCCAGCACAACTCCGACTGGTACTTTAAATGTCATGGCCATTGCTCCCTGTCCACGCGATGATACATTGCCAGGAATGGTCTCACCTATTAATCGATTCGCTTCTTCCGCCGATTGCGCCAGCGTCTCAATTGATCGTGAGACTTCATCTCTTGTATTTTTAAGCGGTTTGCCTAATTCTAACGAAATCAGTTTTGCAAAATGGTCTTTTTGTTCTTCAAGCAAGGCGGCTGCTTTTGTTAGAATCTTTGAGCGTTCAATTGCCGATATTCCCGCTATTTGTTTTTTAGCCTGCTGCGCAATAGAAAGTGTCTGTTCTATGTCTTCTGGTGAGGCGAGATATGATGTACCGATCCTTTCTCCTGAGTAAGGATTTGTGATATCTGCTTTCACACGACCGGAATCCATCCACTCGCCGTTTATATATGATAACGCTTTCAAATGGCTCAAATTTTCTCTCCCTCCTTCAAGTGCCGCGTTCCATGTCCTGCATAACGAACCAATCTTTCTTCGTTCGGACAAGGTCCCTTCACGAGGGCTCCCCTTGTCAGTTCCTCATATGCATGCGCCACGATGCCCATTCCTCTGGATAAGGAAAAAATGCCTTTTGCTGCTTCTGCTGGAATGTTTAATTCACATTGGATGGCAGCAGATACACCGTCTATATTCATCGTGATTTTCTTCCCTTTCAGGTGTTCAAGCTCATGTCTAATCGCTTCGGCTAACCGTAAATATATCCCACTGATAAGACCTTGCTGGACATATGTGTGACTCAGCTCATATAGACGTCTCACCCTCGGATCATCATCATGAAGCTGATGGCCGATCCCCGGAATTTTTTCCTTGCGAGTTAACCATGTGTGACATACTTGCTTGGCCGCAGACTGTATATCCTTTTGATCATTGTAGATCGCTTTGGCTTCGTATAACATACGCATGGCCTTCTCACCGGCTCCGCCATGAATATCACCTAATAGATTCACCCCTGTTGCAACAGATGAATTAAACGAAATGCCGCAAGTCACCGCCATTCTGGCTGCTGCAATAGATGGCGCTCTTGGTCCATGGTCCGCACCTGCGACAAGAACACTTTCAAAAAGAGCTGCTTTTGATTCATCCAATAATTCACCAACAAGCAGTAAATAAAGCATTTGTGGATACGACAGTTCACCAATCAGTTCTTCAATCGGATAACCTCGAAGTTCAATTGAGTTTTTTTGAATATGACTAATCTCAGTTTCCCACCAAGCGCCCCCCTCTTTGTAAATTTCCAGTGCACTTCGATTTTTCATTGTGTCAATCATTCCTTTAGCTTCTTATTTGGAGTGAATCACCCCTTTATTCCATACAGTGGAATCTAATTTCACTTTTCGGAATGTGGTTTCATTGTAAGCGCATTCTATTTCTTCGTCAATCATTTTTTCTGAAAATACTGTCAATGGCAGTGAAATTAAGTGAATCGAACTAATGATGTTTGCTTTTTTTAATCAAAAAAATTGATATTTAGTTAAATGGACTTAAGTAGATCGTTCTACTAATTTAATGAATTTTTGGTTGTTTTGTCAAACCCTCTTCGACATAAAAAAACCTCTCCTTCTTCTGGAGAGGTCTCAGTATGATGTGAAATTGAAGTTTCCGACTGATAAGTATCCAGAAACAGCACGAGACATAAAAAAGGTGCCGATAAAAATAGAGAAGAATCATTGAAAAACATACCAACAAAAAGGGGATATGATCGAGATGAATTCCCTATGTCTATGTGTGAAGAAGGCGGTGCAGGTGCCGATATAGAATAAATATCTCCTTCAGACAATCGAGGTGCGGGATCTTGGGTGTCCCATCAACTAAATGAATACGAAGATGGAACGGCCGTACTGTTTGTTGTTGATTAGGGTTATGCAACTTTGAATTAGATCGCAGCTTATTCAAAAAATCCCTATCCAATTGGAAGGGATTTTTTCTGAGTATCTGTTAGTGCATTGGTGTTGTTCCAGAAGAATTTCCAAATAGACAGACCCAAAAGGTCTGCCATTTTTCATGTACCTAATCGAATAGCCAACTCCATAGCAGTCTCGGTATGATTCAGATATGAACCACCAACCAACATCATGATCGCAAGACCAGCTAAAACAAAGCTTTTTCTAATGTTCATACAAACAGTCGCCCCTTCGAATTTGTTTTTGAGCGTACACCATTTGCTGATACAAATATACAGATTCCTCCATACGCTCACATTTAGTATAAAATTCTGCGGACTCTAATGCCAGTTCTTCTAAATATGGATAACCCCTAATGTTATCAAATCGTTTCAAAATATCCTTGAGATCATCAAGATTAAGTGGCTTTATATATAGGTTTACAAGAAAATCGTACAAAGATTCGAATAATTGATCAGGGTTTGATTTTAGATAATCTATGCCACGCTGCAAATATTCCTTGGCCAATTCATCGTTACCCAATTTAAAATGGATCAGAGCCTGCTGATAAAGGATTGCTCGTATGTGAGAATGACGTTTCAAATAAATTTCAGCTTCCTCCAAATGATCTAATGCCAACTGATATTTTTCCAAACTAGAATAACAGTGACCCAAGTTCATCAAACTTATACCAATCATTAATTCATCCTTAATCGCATGTGATTTTTCTAATGCTTTGTCTAAATGCGGGAGAGACTTTTCAGAACTGTTAAGATCAATATAATTTCCTGAAACAACAAAACGAGACTGAATTTCTCGGACAAGATAAGTCGGGTGCGCCTTATATGTATCAAGGGCTAGCATGATGTAATACATAGACATTTGAGTTTGCTTCATGTGATAGAAAATCTCTGCCATCTTGAAGTAAAACTCTGCTCTTTCAACTTCATCCGCCACTCGATCCAACCGTTTTTCTGCCTGTCGATAAAAAGTAATCGCAGTAATGTAATCACCTTGCGAAAACTCATACATCCCTTTGAAAAAATTAAAATAGTATTCCAGGATTCCAGTAAGCTTCCGCCCTTGCCCTTCAACTGATCGCAGGTACTCCGCTTTGTTTAATTTCCGAGCTCCTAGATTCATGTATTCAAGCATTTGTTCGTGGCGGAATTCCATAAGCTGAAAATAAAGAACAGCTTGCTCATCTTCCTCCATGATGTCTAAATCCCTTCTGATCTCACTCCGAAGCATTTCCGCATCTGTTACATTCAGCCTCTTGATATTCTGATACCATTCATTAATCTTCTGACCGATTTTCGCTGAAGATACAGCTGCCATTTATTCATCCCCCTCAATTTTTGCCGTTTTATGTTAAATCCTAGCACATGAAATACGTCCAAAACCCATTTTAGTTCCAATTTTGAAAATTTTCGGTATCTCGCAAACAGATTTTCAAACTGATTTCAGTAGCCAAAACGAAAAAACACATTTAAAGCCCTTATAAGCGTTTTTGACACACCATCCCTACTTTTAATACCTAAACAAAAAAAGCGATCAGAATCAAATCTGAGCGATCTCAACTGAAATTTTTAAGTAAATCTCTATGTGAGTGTTAAAATCTCTTGATTTCCGTCAAGCGCCTTTCAAGAAGCAGCCTAGCTCTTTCTTTTTCGTTTTCGTTCCTCTTTAGCTTTGATTAAAAACAAAACTGAAACACCTAGAATGAGTAATCCTATCTCAAACAGGTTTATTCCTACTTCTACCTTCACATGATTCACCTCCGCAGTGACTGGATTTTATCACAAAAAAAATCCGTCAAAATGAAGCACTGAAAAATAAAAAAAATGCTGCGGACACCGCAAGAAAATGGAATTTTTCAACAAAAACATAATATTAAGAAACAAAAAAACAGGCTCTCCAGCCTGTTCATTAGCGATAATTGACAATCTAATTCTTCTCTATTCGAAATTTCCCCTCCCAATTAAAAGAACCTTAATTGCGGACACCGCAACTGAAAAATAAAATTCCCACTATATTACCAATTATAAAGAAATAAATGGTAGCATTGGAATATATCAAAGAAAGTGAGTGATTTTTATAAACCCATGTCTCTTATGACTCTTTATGCAACCATTTTTTAAACTCTCTTATGATCCCCCAAAATAGGAACCTGTACAGAACTACAAGCAAGAAAAAAGTATAAACAAACTCAAAAGGAGAGAATGGTTCATAATCAATTATGTATGCATTAATAAACACTATTACCAAAGAAAACAATTCCATCAAAGAATCTATAAATCTGTTTTCTTTGAACACGTCCCTTGTCTTTTTGAAATTAAAGATGTCTTTAATTTCCCCACTGGAAAGTCCTTTGATTAAAGCTAAACCTATCAAGTACACACCAAAAGACATCTCAAAGGAAAAACTCAACATCTGTGTGATTACACAATAAATCAAAGTGAATAAGAATAAATACATTTTATTACTCTCCTTAACCTCTAAGTATTCCACCCTAATAGAAGGAAATATCATGTATGCGTTACCCCAAAAAACAAATAGGAGTGGTACATATGTTTAAAAAATTTCTAGTAGTGTTATGTGTGCTTACTATTACATTTGGTTTCTCTTCTCCAATGATTAGTCATGCCAGTCAAGGTAATAATGAGACCCCTCCAGTCAGTGTAGATAAAAAACAATTGGAATTAGCAGAGAAACTATCTAATTACTTCGAATTAGATAAGGATGGAAATATTCATTTTACAGCTGATAAAGAAACCCTTATGGAAATGGGAATTTCAGAACACGACAGTCTACTAATGACTTCAATGAAATCAGAAGAATTTAGCTTTGAAGTGAATGAGAAAAAAGGTGACATGCAGACATTAGGTTTTGTAGGTTTACACCTCAAATTAGGACCGAAAGTTAGAAGCATGAATGCCATAGTAGCAGGTGGATTTGCAGCCGGATATATCGGTTGGTACACAAGTCGAATTGCTGCTGCTGGACCATGGGGTGCTGGAGCCGCTGCGGCTATTACTGCTGGAACTTCTGGTGCTGTTGCATGGGCAGTTAAAAACAAATATAAGAAAGTTGATGTAGGCGTAAATATTATGTTTGTTGATTTAGCATATACTGTAAAAATACCTTAAAAATTACTGTTAAGCAACAATGAATAAAAAAGCAGGCTCTTACTGGAGCCTGCTTTTTTATTTTCAACGTAATTATGATGGATGAAATTTAATGAAAAAGGCCTCCCACAGACCTAGCCTAGCTTGGCTAGGTCTGTGGCATTCTTTTTCATGTTCTGGCACGCAGCTGTGAGAAGAACTTGCACACTCACATTCTGTTTTCCCCTCAACCAACAGTAGCGAAGCCCTTGCAGTTGTTTTGAATCTGCAAAGCTTCGCTCTATTTTTTCTTTTCTCTTTTTATATAACTTTTTTCCAAAGATAGACAGACGATTTTGTCTGATCTTTTCTTTTTGTTCCTCCCATACATGTCTTGAGATCACTTTTTGATGATTTTTCGATCTTGTACAGCTTTCAAGGAAAGGACAAGAAACGCATTTTTTAGGGTCTGATTTATAGTACCTATAACCTTTTCGGTCAGTTGTCGTATATGATAGCTTTTCACCATTTGGGCATATGTAATGATCATGTTCAAAATGATACTGGAATTTCCTCTTGTTCGATGAAAGCGTCTATGTGCGATGACACCAAAAATGCGGCGATCGGATAAATCCTTTACAGATTGATGTTGTCAAATAACCAGAATCAATGGCAACCGCTTCTACTTGAAAATCAAATCGGGTGATTTGGTGATCCAATCGATCAAGATACGGAACGGATACCGTACAGGTATGCGATAAATATCATTTTAAACAAAATAAGTTGATCAAGAGAAGGACGACCTTTATCCTCACTATAATATGGTTTGACTTTGTCTATGATAAATGAAAAATCAATGTACTGATCAATTTTACGAAGCAGGTGATCCTCTTCGACCAGTTGATCTAGTAATACAAATTCGACTTCGTGCTGAGAAAAATTTCTAGTGTGGAACATAAGAAAAAGTGGACTTAACTCTATTATAAAATTTGGAGATGGAAACTTTAAGGAAAAAAATAAAGCTGTCGAGATTTTCTCAACAGCCTGAAACCTCTCCATCTTCTGGAGAGGTCTCTTTTTTATTTCCACCAGTCATCAAACATGGAAGCGGGTACTTGGCGTTTATGCTCTGATTGAACATAGCGCTTTTCAATCGCTTCTGCTGCTTGTTCTGACACGGGCTTACCTTCTAAGTAATCATCAATTTCATTGTACGTAATGCCTAGTTCTGTTTCATCCGTTTGCTGAGGTTTATCATCAAGCAGATCGGCTGTTGGTTTCTTTAAGTATAGGCGCTCTGGTGCTTGCAGCGCTTCTAGCAGCATCCGGCCTTGGCGTTTCGTCAGACCTGTGAGCGGGAGAACGTCTGCACCGCCGTCACCATACTTCGTGAAGAATCCAGTGACTGCTTCGGCTGCATGATCTGTACCAATGACAAGTAACCCTTCTTCTCCTCCGACAGCATACTGTGCGATCATTCTCATGCGCGCTTTAACATTCCCTTTATTAAAGTCAGACAACGGTCCGCCCATGTCTTTTTGATATTGTTCACTGAATGCCTTCACAGCAGGCGCAATATCATATTTCCACGACTTGTCCGGCTGAATAAATGATAAAGCGAGCTGTGCATCATCTTCATCCTGCTGCACACCATGCGGGAGACGCACCGCAATAAAGACTGCGTCTTCTTTTCCTTCTTGACGCAGTTCAGATGTAGCGAGCTGTGCAAGACGGCCAGCGAGCGTTGAATCCTGTCCGCCGCTAATGCCGAGAACGAATCCTTTCGCACCGGTTTTTTTCAAGTAGTCCTTTAGAAATCCAACCCGTTTTTCAATCTCCTGCTTTGGGTCAATTGAGGGCTGCACATGCAACTCTTGGCTGATCTTTTTTTGCAAACTCATACACTTTTCCTCCTAAGCATCCTCTACATGAAGAGAACAGGTTTTACTCTGAATTCATTGATTTGACAACGTTTTTTGAATCTTCATTATACCATGTTTTCAGGAAGAACATTTTGTTAGACGTTCCCCTATTTCATTCATAATCAAACATTCATAAATGAAAAAGACCATGTCTATATGGACTGGCCCTTTCTTTTTCAATCAATTTCTACCCGTATCGATGTACAGTTTGCACCATTACACTTCCCAATATCAGCAGGACATGCGGATACGGCCACAATGAGATCCTTTTCGGCTCGCAGACGAATGTAATCACCGGGAAGAGATTTTGGCAGCTCCACAGACAGCTTTCCTTTTTCATCAATGACTGTATTCATAAAGGCATTAAAAGGGTAGTACATATCCTCCTTCGGAATCCCAAATGGTTCAAAGGCATTCCGCAAATTATCGTAGCATGTATGCATGACCTCTAAATGCGTCCGTCCATATAAAAGCTGATACATTTCTTGCCGGCAGGCGGGCATGTATAAATCATGGCATTCGACAGTGTCTTCAATGATCGTAAACATCGGTTTGTATAAGTTAGAATAGAGTTTATCGCCTTTTTTCACTTTTGATGAAAATAGGCTGTCCATTGTCGCGCCTTGGTCAAATTTTTCATAAAAATCCTTTTCGTGATAAGCCATCACATCTGCTACTTGCTGGCCTTCAACATCAACCACCCGCATACATTGGCCTTTTCCTAAACGAAAGCCGAGTCTGCCCTTTGGTAAAATGACATGTTCTCCGTTCATCACATGCACTCCTTTCCTTGACAGTATGCCCAAAACGTCCTCTTTCTTGATCATGTATAAAAAAAAGAGGCGGTCACAAGCTAATGTCATTGAAACAGAAAGGTGTTGCGCATGCATTGAAAGAAGAACAAACTTTATCTTGGTGGCAGCTTTCTCTCATCGGAGTCGGCTGTACGATTGGCACTGGTTTCTTCCTTGGTTCCAGCATTGCCATTACAAAGTCCGGTTTTTCCGTCTGCATTTCTTTTTTACTTGCTGCGGTTGGAACCTATCTCGTCTTTAAACATTTGGCTGCGATGACAGCTGATAACCCTGATAAAGGGTCGTTTTGCTCCTATGCTCGTAAAGCATATGGACGCTGGGCAGGGTTTAGCAATGGCTGGGTGTATTGGTTTGCAGAAATGCTGATTACAGGAAGTCAGTTAACAGCGATTTCTCTTTTTACCCGCCACTGGTTTCCATCTGTGCCGCTCTGGGTGTTTTCTGCCATTTATTCCGCTCTTGCCCTGCTCGTGATAATCATAGGGCTCTCTTCTTTTCAAAAGACAGAAAATGTCCTTGCGGTACTGAAGACAGCGGCGATTTTTCTGTTTATGATCCTGGCGGTGCTCGTGTTATTCGGCATTCTAACAGATCATAAACCTACCCTGCATCTGCCAAACAAAGATCACGAATGGATGCCGCTCGGTGCACTTGGTCTTTGGAATGGATTGATTTACGCGTTTTATGCATTTGGGGGAATTGAGGTCATGGGGCTGATGGCGGTTCATTTAAAAGACCCGAAGGATGCAGCAAAGTCTGGACGGGTCATGCTGATGATTCTAGCGGTTATCTATATCGTCTCAATTGGTCTTGCTCTCCTGCTTGTCCCAGTAACAGCCTTTAACGAGAACAGCAGTCCATTTATTACATCATTAGATCCATTTCATTTATCGATCTTTCTTCATATCTTTAATGGCATTTTCATTATTGCCGGCTTTTCGACATTGGTTGCCTCACTCTATGCAGTCACGACGCTGCTTGGCACGATGTCAGAGCATCAAGATGCACCTGCTTGTTTTAAACAAAAAGACCCTTCTCATGTCGGATGGCCTTCGATTATTTTAACTGCTGCTGGATTAATTGTCTCGATTTTGCTTGCACTCTTTTTGTCCAAACACATCTACGAGCATCTCACAACAGCAGCCGGTCTTACCCTTCTGTACACGTGGGTCTTCATTCTGTTCTCAAGTAAAAAACTATCAAAGCCATCCACTCGCCAAACGTGCGAAATGCTTCTTGCGCTTCTCTTGATTGGAGCCGCCATTTCAGGCACTTTAACAGAGGCAAGCGGACGACCGGGCTTTTTTATCAGCCTTGGGATCATTGCAGTGATTGCCATTATGGTGCTATTTATGAGAAGAAAGTGGAAGCAGCAAGATCAGACCGCATCATAATTTCATCATGTTTCTTAATGCAGTAAAAGGACATTTGGCGGAGGCTGGTTTCTCCGCCTCATCATCTGAGAGAAAGTATTGCTTCCATTCTAGATTTTTCTGATCACCATACCACTTTAACGCTGGATGGACATCTACTTGATCATATGCCTTGAGCCTTTTCCGAACAAGTTTGCTCATTTTTTGACCGAATGTGGTAGATCCGTTCATCTTCTCAAATACCCATCTTGGTTGAAACGCCCACATCACATAAGGAAAGTGACGACTTTTTCTAAGCTTGTGAGCTGGTGTTGCGCATAAAATAAAATAGGGTTCACCATGAAAACAAAATTCCCATTCATGATTTTCTGGATCTGTCGGAATGTCCTCGGGCCACTTCATTTCATCCTTTTCGTGTAATTGCTGAACGAGCGACCAAAACTGTTCCTCATACTCTTCGAGCGAATATTCCTTCAAATCCTGCGGTGTCTCAAAAAAGCAAACAAATGAAGCATATTGACCCGTTTCTTTCGCACAGCTTTGATATTCTCTCAGTAGCTGCGCTAATTCCTCAACAGCCTCCTCTTCCCTCGGATCACCCACAAACCCATAGCGTAAATGATCGAGAAAAAATCCCTGTCTTCCGGGGACACAAGGGAATGTATCTGCCTCATCTCCTACCATCTCTCCAAATAGCGTAAAAGCATCCTGCTTCCATTCTTCTAGTGATCGTAGATTTTGATCAAGGCAACTTTTTGCATACAACTGGGCCATTTCTTTCCACCTCGTTTTAGCGTCTTCTCCATAGCCTATGAGAAAAAAAGGCTGTGGTGACTGTCCCTAAGCGACTTTCATTGCGCATTCAAGAGGTGGATGTTCTCGTTCAAATTGAGCATGTATGTGTGTCTTTCACGCCATGCTGCTTCTTTTCATAGAGCACTTTTGTATCAACCCTATGATTGGTTCTTCATTAAAAAGACAGAGTCGAGCACCCAATAAATGAGGGCTGAGCAAAAGCAAAACAGATAGACTTTGTAGCTAATGAACACAACCAGTCCATAATCAATCCATAACGCTAACGCAGAGCAAATCACCCACGCCGCAAGAAAATAAACAAGTAAGTCACGGCCTCGAAACTTTCTAGGATGCCTGTGTAAAACAAGCTGAATCGGTGTAGCAAACACTACATAAGCAATCAAAATGAGCAGACTTGTCATCTCCACATAACCAAAGCCTGCTTCAGGCGGGATAAATAGCAGGGTATATACGAATGTTGCTATGATGACTGATAAGATCAGCATGCACAAATAGTTGAAGACTGGAAGAAAAATACGCATGGCAAAGCTCCTTGAATCCATTTTATATCTCACCATTATTCAAGAATCTGTTATGCCTGTCAATTCTTACAAAAAAAGCAGACTGACATGTCAGTCTGCTTTTCTACCCGATCAACGCCATGATCCCTTGATACCCAAAGTAGACGCCGAAACCAAGTAAAGATAAGCCTGCAAGAACGGATAAGCCATGTAAGACACGTTCACTTAAATAGCGCCTAAACGAACTAGCCAGCAGCGCCATGCTGAAATCCCAGATTAACATGCCGATAAAAATAGCTATGCTGTACATCAGCATTTGAGATGCCCCATACTTTTCGATCGTATTGGCCAAAATACTGCCGTAGATCCCAAGCCAAAATAAAATACTGAGCGGATTGGAAAGAGAAATGAAAAATCCCGTCATGAACGAATGCCCGATCGACGTGTTTCCTCCATCCTTCTTTGGACTTTCCTGCAAGTTGATTTTACGAAGGCTTTCAATTCCGGTATAGGTTAGAACGAAAAAACCGAACAGCCACAAAAAGGTTTTCACAAGAGGTGCAGTCAAAAGCTGGGCGACACCAAAATAGATGAGGAGCATGTAGACAATATCCGCAGCCATTGCCCCCACCCCAAAAATCCACGCATGCCAAAAGCCACTTTTAATCCCTCTATCAATTTGGGCAGCATTCACTGGCCCAACAGGCGCTGAAAGTGACAACCCTAAAAAGATATACCCAAAAAACACCGCCACATAGACGTCCTCCTTTTGATGTTGACTTGTACATATTATTCAAACGTTCTATGGTTTAGTACAAGTCCTTTGTCATCTTTTCAGGCGGACTCAAGGGCATTGATATCGCTTATCGATCCGCTTTCAGTACCGACTGCTGCGGGAGAACGGTTTCTTTTTTCTTCATACGATTCATTTGAATCGCAGCTGCAAATAGAAGAACAGCTAAGAAGGCGAAAACAAAGATGGCACTTGCTGCTCCTGCCCATTCAAGACTAAAGCCGATCAAGAAGGACAAACAGGCTCCGCCTAAACTTGCGGCTGCAATAAAGTAACTCGTGGCCTCGTCGATGGCATTTTCAATCATTAATGCAGATGCAGTCAGTGCGATTGGGAACATACCAGCTGCGCACAAGCCAATGAAAAAGATGAGAAGCAGCTGAGCGGCAATGTGGGTGGTCAAAGCAAAGACCACGAGCAGCAGAATCATGAGTGCTGCGCTTAGCTTTAAAAAACGCAGCGGGTGCAGCTGGTCTGCTTTTCTCGCAATCACGGTTCTGCCGATGACAATGGCTGTCCAGAAAGTGGAGACTGCAAAGAGACCCCAATTGTCTCCCCCCTTCTCCAGCATGATCGACGGCAAAAAGTTCGCAAAGTTCGTTTCAATCCCTGCGTAGAAAAAGGCAAAGCAAATCATGATTACCACAATGATTCGATTGTTTCGATCAACAAGTAAGGACGGTTTTCTTCCCCCATTGGAAGGAGAAGTCATCTGTCCACGAGGCAATTTGTTCATAAAGGCAAGCCAGAGCATAAGGAAGAAAGTCAGTGCACCGACTTGAAATAAAAACACATAGTGCCACGTCTGTTCATTGACAGTCAGTAAAATCACAAGTGGAAATAACAGCGCTCCTAACCCAAAGAAGACCTCCATGATGCTGATTCGCTTTGCACTGTTTGCCATCGAAATCACATACGCTCCGGCCGTTGTCTCAAGGCTGCCTGCACCACTCCCAAGAAAAAAACCTGCAAGCACAAGTGTTGACCAGCCCGGCACCAAAAGCCCAAGCAGAAGTGACCCAATCATCAGCAAAAGACCCATAGTCAGAACAGCGCCATAGCCTTTTTTCCTCACAAGGATGGGGGATAACAGAACCCCTGTCAAAAAACCAATAAACTGAAAAAAAATTAAAGATGATAATTCCCCAGGACCCTTATCGTAACTAGACAGTAAATAAGGAGTTAAGCTGCCAAAAAACACATGAATGGTCCCAATAAAAAAATAAAAGACACAGCCAAAATAAAATACTTTTTTCATCTTTTCACTTCCTCTAAAAAGGAGCGGAGTTTTGACATCCTCCGCTCCACCTCTTTAATATGCCCGAGCAGACTCGACAGCCTCTTCCCTCTCGAAGCATGTATTAAGCGCAGCCTGTGCGCGATACCCGTCTACAAAATCAGCAACTTTCATATGAGATGGATATGGATCTGTATTCACCCAGTGCATCAGCTGATCACGGAACGTATCAGACCATCCGTAAAATTCATTTGGCGGATCTGTCAGCAGGGTTTGCGGCATTTGATGACGCTCCACACACAAGCCATCGCTGATCTCATATTCGTTTTTCATGTTCGTATGGTATTTGAATACCTTGTCATGACCAACGACTTCTACACTAAATCCGCATTCCTCCGGCTGCGTGCTTTTGGATGTGACCAAATGAAAGAACACTTGATTCTCCATCTGACCGAAAATTTCGGTATGATCATCCACCTGTACCTTTTTCTCTTCCTTTTCCTTTACATGCGTCAGCATCTTGGTATTTAAGGAGTCTTTCTTCATGTCACTGCCAAATAAGTACCAAAGCATATCAATTAAATGAATGCCAAGATCTCCTAATGCACCGCTCGTACGCAAACTCTCCCCGCTGTCTCTCCATGAAAATGTCTTTCTTCTGAGGGCACTGTTTTTCTTAAAATGAGTCCTGACAGTTAAAATCCGGCCTAATTCACCATTGGCAATCAAGTTCTTCAAAATATTCACAAAGGATAAGTAACGATAGTTAAAGCCCATACTGGCTTGAACCTGGAACTGTTTGGCTGTCTCCACCATTTCCTTCGCTTCCTTCAGCGACACAGCCATCGGCTTTTCACATAAAATGGGCTGTCCTGCTCTTAGTGCTTGAAGGGCATGGTCTTTGTGACAAAAATTCGGGGAAGCAATGATCAACCCATCGGATGCATCTGCTAAAGTTTCGATACTTGAATACACACGTCCGCCATACTGTTTAATGAATCCCTGTGCAACTGACTCGTGTAAATCATAGACACCTGATAACTCTGCACCTTTGATCGTTGATAATGCTCTTGCATGTGCTTTTGCAATATTCCCTGCTCCAACAATTCCAATTTTCTTCATGAATGTGCCTCCTCATGTTTATACATCACTGTTTTCAGTGTTTCATAGATTCCTTTTGCATACCCATGATGACAAATTTGATGATGGTGCCGCTTGGCTTCGGCCGTCGCATTTTGGACGAGGAAACCGTGCGTGACGGATTGAAGCATCCGCAAATCGTTCCCACTATCTCCAAAGGCAAAGCCTTGACCTTTCGATAAATCATATTGTTTCAGCATAAAGCGGACAATTTCATCCTTCCCTGTGCCGACTGGTAAAAAATCGACATCATAGCAATCCGCAGGGTCTCCTGCGAGCGGATTGCATTTGTTGATGTTGACCGCCACCCCGCGCTCTTTGGCAAGTGTTTGGATGAATGATAGATGATGAAGATCTGTCCGCTCATCCTGCTCCTGATAATAGAAATTCTTCTTATACCCTGAGCTGCCCAGCTGCGTTTGCGGTCTGAGATGAATTCCCTTTTCACGTATGGTTTCGAGGATGTCTTCAATTTTTTCATCTGAAAAGCCCTGTGCATCCAGACGCTTCATCCACTCCGCATCTGGCTGTCCAAAATGAGCATCTGATGTATACACAATCTCAGTCCCTAAGTTCGATGCAATGAAATGCGGGAATTGATGAAAACCGCCTTTTTCCATTTTGCTTGTCACAGAATCAAGGCTGCTTCCCGTCACCCAGCCAAGCATAAGCTCTCCTGCTTCGCTCTTTTGTGCCACAAAGGCCTCCAGCCGCTTGACATCCTCTCGCTGCTCCTCTGTCATTTCGTGAGAATAATAGGTTTCATCAAAATCACAGAAGACGATCCACTTCGGATTTTTCGGCTGATTCAGTAGTTTTTTATTGAATGGAAGACTTGATAACATGTTGAACCCCCTCGATGACCTTCTCCTGATCTTGCAGCGGCATGCCTGGATACAGCGGCAAGTGAAGTAATTGCTGTGCTGCTTTTTCCGTATGTGGAAGTGATGTACGTTTATACTTTTGAGAAACAAGATCTGTTTGATGCTGATGCGATAGGATTGGGTAATAAACATCTGTCTCTATGCCCATTTCCAGCAATTTCGCTGCAAGCTCATCTCGTTCTCCCTTCAGCACCCTGATCGGGAACAGATGCCAGACATGATCATCCGTCAGCTTCGGAAGCTTCAAGTATCCTTCATCCTCTAGCGTTTGCAGCTGGTCAATGTAGCGCTTTGCTAAGTAGAAACGTTTAAAGTTTTGTAATCCTAAATACTTCATACGTTCGAGTCCGATCGCTGCCTGCAAATTATCAATTTTCGAATTAAAGCCATAGTCACTGCGTTTGACATTTTTCTTTCCTACTTCAAAGCCGTGATAGCTGATCTCCATGCATTTCTCCGCTAATGCTTCATCATTTGTTGCAATGGCTCCTGCCTTGCCGCAGACACCAAGATTTTTGTATGGATTAAAGCTGAGAACAAGCCCATCTCCATATGCTCCGAGGCCAGTGCTCCCGATTGCCTGACAGCCATCTTCAATGATTTTCAGCCCATGCTTTTTCGCAATCGCCGAAATGGCCTTCATATCCGCTTGTTTTCCATATAAATGAACCGGAAGAATGCATGCCGTTTGATCTGTGATATGCTTCTCTATTTCACTCGGTGCCAAGCAGTAAGTATCTGGATCAATATCGGCGTAGACCGGAACAGCACCAATCGCAAGCACTGCATTTTCTGTTGCAGCAAAGCTATTTGCTGGCAAAATGACCTCATCTCCTGGATGGACGCCTACTGATATGAGACTGATCATTAGGGCATCTGTTCCACTTGACGTGGCAATGACATATTTCTTCCCTAAGTACTCAGCGAGCTGCTTTTCAAACGCCGGAATATATGGCCCTGAAGTAAAACGGCCAGAACTCAATACTTCTTTCAGCACCTGCATAATGTCATCGATCTCATCCTCTGAAATCAGTTTATCGACTGGCAGAAACGGTATCTTTTTTTCCTTATTTTGTTTATAATGGAAGAGAATTTTTTCCAAGCCAGTGCGCCTTATATCTTGCTCGAGGAACGTCACCAGCTTTTCATTTGCCAGGTGCTTCTCAACTGAATCAGACTTTACTTGAACACCTTGATTGATCATATCCAGCAAAGATAGATAATCCTTGCTTTTACCTGATATCTTCGTCAATATTTGCATTCCATTCCCTCCAATTGATCAATTCCATTTGTTAATATTTAACTTGTTTCACATTGTAAATGATGTTATCGATTTCAGAACAATAACTTTGTGTAAAGGATTTGTTAATATGTGTACAATTTATGAAATTGCCAAACGCTGCGGGGTTTCAACCACCACCGTTTCCAGAGTGCTGAATCATCATCCATATGTGTCCGAGGAAAAGCGCCAGCTCATTTTACAGGTGATGAAAGAAATGGAATATACACCGAGTTCAGCAGCTCGCACTCTACGTTCACATCAGACAAAAACCATTGCTGTGTCTGTGCCGGCTGTGGACCATCCTTTTTTTGCACAATTGATTAAAGGCATTTCAAAAGAAGCACTGGATCAAGGCTATAAAGCGATCGTGCTTCAGACGTTTTATCAGGAGTCGTTAGAGCTTGAAGGTCTTCAATTATTAAAAAGAAGAGAAGTAGATGGGGTCATTTTAGGGGCATTAGAAAATCCGTGGGAAAAGATCGAGCCATTTTTAACGAACGGCCCTATTGTCATGGCGAATGAATATCATCAAACAGCAGACATTCCGATTATTGGATACGATGAGCGAGAAGCTGCCTATACAGCAGTTGACTACTTGATTCAGTCGGGGCGGAAAAAGATCGGGTTTTGCTTTGATACAGAAAGCAGTGAAGCACAGAAACAAAGGAAACAGGGCTATCTCGATGCTCTTTCTACCCACGGCTTGCCGCTGCATGACGATTGGCTGTTCGGGGAGGCCTTCACCATTGAAGACGGTTTTCGCTTAATGGATGTCATCCATGACATGAAGAATGCACCTGATGCCATTTTCACCGGTAATGATCAAGTCGCAGCAGGGCTCATTAAACAGGCCATTTCATATGGTTATCACATTCCTAAGGATCTAGCGGTGATCGGCTATGACAATCAAGACATTTGCGAGGTGACAGCTCCAACGATCACCACAATTGACATCCCGATCGTAGAGCTTGGCCACCGGTCTGTGCAGCAACTGATTGAGCTCCTGCAAGACCAAAAACCATTACAGCGTCAACATATCCAGCTGCCTACCCGGCTCGTGACAAGGGAATCGACATAAACAAAAAAAGACTGAGAGCTGTCTCAGTCTTTTTTAAACCTATACAAATTGAGCAAGAATGAATGTCCATATACACACTATGCCGAGCAGGATGAAGCTGTACTTCACAGTCTTTTGGAAGAGCTCAGATTCTTTACCTGTTTCTCCAACTGCTGCTGTAGCAATGGCGATAGATTGTGGAGAGATTAATTTCGCCATGACCCCGCCCGTTGTATTTGCTCCGATTAACAAACCTGCCTGTGAGCCGATTTGAGAAGCAGTGACCGCTTGAAGGTTTCCGAATAAGGCGTTGTTACTCACGACAGATCCTGTAATAAACACCCCGATCCAGCCAAGCACTGGGCTGACAAGCGGGAACAAATCGCCTGTTTTGGCAAGTGCAAGCCCAATGGCTGAACTTAGACCAGCGAAGTTCGCCAAGTTGGCAAAGCCCATGACAAAACAAATGGTGAGAACTGGTACCCAAAGCTCTTTCACTGATGCTTTTAAGCAGGCAGCGCCTTCTGTTAATGTAATATGTCTGCTAAACAAACCAGTCAGCATCACCGCAATCAGAATGGCAGTACCCGTTGCACTGATCACATCAATTTTAAAGATCGCATCAATAGGTGTTGCTGTTTGTGCAATTGGTGGTAATTTCACAATTTGCTGATGCAAAAATGGCATTTTCACTAAAATGGTTGTCCAGTTGAGCGGGCCTCCTACAGCAAACAATGCTTTAAATGCTGGCAGACTCCATACCGTAATCACGGCGGTTAAAATATAAAACGGAGACCATGCTTTCAGCACTTCAACGCCGCGATACGTTTGTTTCTGTTCAATGGCTGGTGCTCCTTCTTCACGATAAATGTGCTTCGGTTGCCATTTTCGAAGAAATAAAGCCAAAATCCCCATACTTGCTAATGCTGAAATAATATTGGCAAGCTCAGGACCCATTGTCACCATTGTGACAGCTTGTAAAATGGCATAGCTTCCACTCACAACAAGCAAGGCAGGAAGCGTTTCTTTAATCCCTTTGAATCCGTCCACAATGAGAATGAGTAGGAACGGAATACAGAATGAAATAAACGGAATCGTAAACACAAGGGTTTGAGATAATGCAAGCGGCGTCATATTGCCCATTTGCGCCCCTGTAATGACTGGGATCCCCACCGCACCAAATGCGCCAGACGCAGCATTGGCAATTAAGCAGAGCATCGCAGCTTTCAGCGGTTTAAACCCAAGCTCTGTTAAGAGAGCGGCACTAATCGCAATCGGTACACCAAACCCAGCGGCTCCCTCTAAAAATGCGTTAAAACTAAAACCAATTAATAAGAGCTGAAGACGTTGATCTTGAGAAATTCCTGCAATACTAGAACGAATAACATCGAATTTACCAGATTTCACAGCTATTTTATAGAGCCACACCGCCATGATGACGATATATCCAATCGGCCACAGCCCATTAGATATACCGAGCAGCACAGCAGACAATGCTTTTTCAATTGGCATATGAAAGAAGAAAACCGCTGTTACAAAACTGACGATTAAGGTAAAACAAGCGGCTAAAACACCTTTTAACTTAAATACGGTTAATGCAAGTAGGAAAAACAAAATTGGAAGCATTGCTACCAATGCACTCACGAATTCATTACCAAACGGATTATATATTTGCTGCCACATAGTGATTCATCCTTTTCTGCTCAGATAGGTTGCTTTTGATTAAAAATGAGGAGCCAAAATCTCTTTTAACACATTCACACTGTGCGCGAATTGTTCTTTTTCTGTATCATTCAGTGCAAGCTCTATCACTTCTGTTGCGCCATTTCGATTCACAAGGGCAGGTACACCAATGTAGACATCTTCTGCTCCGTACTCTCCATCTAAGTAAGTGCTGACAGTCAAAATACTGTTTTCATTGTGCAGAATCGCTCTTGTTATGCGGGCCAAACTCATCGCTACGCCGTAGTAAGTAGCGCCTTTTTTCTCAATGATTTGATAAGCGGCATGACGGACATTTTCCATCATCTCATCTAAATCTTCTTGTTTGTATTGATCATTTTTCTTCATTAATTCTGTAATCGGTACACTTCCGATATTCGCATGACTCCAAACAGCAAGCTCTGTATCGCCATGCTCTCCAATGATGTACGCATGCACATTGTGTGCCGCTGCGTCAAAGTACTCACTGAGCATGTATCTAAATCTTGCAGTATCAAGTGTAGTTCCACTGCCAATCACTCGTTCTTTTGGCAGTCCACTGAATTTCCAAGTCGCATATGTTAAAATATCAACAGGGTTTGTGGCGACTAAGAAAATACCATCGAATCCACTTTTCATCACATTGTCTACAATGCCTTTAAATATATTTAAATTTTTCTCAACAAGGTCAAGTCTCGTTTCACCTGGCTTTTGGTTCGCTCCAGCACAGATACATACAATGTCTGCATCCTTACAATCCTCATAATCTCCATACCATGTGTTCACTGGGTGCGGAGCAAATGCTTTCCCGTGGTTTAAATCCATGACGTCACCCATTGCTTTATCTTGATTCAAATCGATGACAACCAATTCATCTGTGATCACTTGATTTATTAATGTAAAGGCATAACTGCTACCTACAAAACCTGCTCCAATAAGTGCTACTTTGTTTACTTTTTCGTTTGTCATTTATCTCATCCTCCTGAGTAAAACTAGGTTGTTTTTGCATGTGAAGTATTTCACATTCTTATTGTGCAACACTTCACAAACTTTTGCAAGGGGGTTTCTCAAAAAAAATATGTAGCGAATTTGTGAACACACTTATTGTGCTTTCAAAGCGCTGTCTCCATGCATATTTCCACAAGAAAAAAGCTGCCAAACGATTGTCAGCAGCTTTATACATGTTAATAAGGTCCCCAGTTGATCATCACGCCGATACAAATAAAGACAAGTCCAATGACAAACCAAATGAGCGCAAGCGGCACCATAAAACGAAGCCACTTCACATAAGGAATACCACTTGCAGCGAGCACAGCCATCAACACACCTGACGTCGGATTGATACAGTTAACCACCCCTTCGCCAAGCATAACCGCTTCTACAGCGACCTGTCTTGTGATGCCCATTAAATCAGCCAGTGGCGCAAGAATTGGAATAAAGACAACCGCTTCTCCTGATCCTGATGAAATCAAAAAGTGAAGAAGTGCACTCGCAATATACATCCCGATCGCACCAGCAATTGGGCTAAATCCTGTCAACATACTCGCCAAGCCATTGACCACGGTATCAAGCAGCTTACCGTTTTCCAAAATGACAGAAATGCAACGTGCCATCCCAACAATGAGTGCGCCGTAAACAAGGCTTTGACAGCCGACGATAAACGTTTTTGCAATATCATTGGCTGCTAATCCGCCAAGTAATCCAGCAGCAATGGCCATAAAAATGAAGACTCCTGCCATTTCCTTATCGGTCCAGCCAAGCTGAAGTGCGCCATATAAGAAGCCCCCAAGAGACAATCCACACACTGCTAAAATCAGCTTATGTCTGCTCGTAAATTCAGGCTTGTCCACAGATTCTGCATCAGATCCGCCAAGTCCCTTCGCAGGAAACCATTCATCTCCAAGAAGACTTCCCTTCTCTTTATTCTTTAGGCGTCTTGTATATAAATAGATGTACACAATACTAGATATAAGAAAACAAAGATAAATAATGACACGAAGACCAATGCCAGAAAAAATCGGCAGTTCTGCAATCGTCTGAGATAACCCCAGTGGAGATGGAGACAAAATGGTCGCGTTAAACCCGGCATAACAGCCAATATAAATGACCGCAGCTCCTGCCACAGCATCCCATTTCAAGGATCTTGCCACAATAATCCCGATTGGAATAAATCCTATAACGGAGTTCACGACAATCCCGGTCGTTCCAAGCACTGAAAATAATCCTCCAACAATACAAATAAACAATAATTGCTTTGTTTGAAATCTGCTGATGACATGGTGAATCATTCCGTTAATGGCACCTGTTTTCTCCAAAATGGCAATGGTTCCGCCAGTAAATAGAATGAGAAAAATAATAGAAGAAGACCCTACCATCCCTTCCTGAATGGCTGTAAAAAAGCCCACTGGACTTACGGGTGATTGATCAATGCGGTGATAGCTGCCAGGAACAGCTGTTGTGATTTCCCCCGATGTCTTTCGGTCAAACTCACCCGCGGGTACAAAATATGTTGCAATGGTACAAATGAGCGCAATGATAAATAAGAGAACATACGCATCCGGCATTTGAAGTTTTCTTTTTTGTTTCTCTGGTGGTGATACTGCTGCTGTTTTCATGTGTCAAAACCCCTTTGTCCCGATCGGAATTTCACTTAATTTTCTGAATAATCAAATGATGTGTTATATTATAAACACTGATGATATTTAAGATCAATATTATTTCACTAAAAGAATATTTTGACAGATTTTCTGTCAGCAAGGAGGCTATTCATGACAACTTTGACAAACGACATGCAGCAAACGGTGAAAGACATCTTTGATCACCTGCACGCTCACCCAGAAATCAGCTGGGAAGAAACGAATACGACGGCTTATCTTGAGGACTTATTAAAGAAAATAGGTTGTCAGACTAGAACATTTGACGACTGTACAGGAGTGATCGGTGAAATTGGAGAAGGTTCACCAGTGGTCGCGGTGAGAGCAGACATTGATGCACTTTGGCAGGAAGTAGATGGTGAATTTCAAGCCAATCATTCATGTGGTCACGATGCACACATGACAATGGCTCTCGGCACCTTCATGGCATTAAAAGAAAAGGAGCTCCCAAACGGCACCATCCGCTTCATTTTTCAGCCTGCTGAGGAAAAAGGCGGCGGTGCGCTGAAAATGATTGAAAAAGGTGTGCTAGCAGACGTTGATTACTTATACGGAGTACATGTTCGCCCAATTCAAGAAACATTAAACGGACGCTGCGCACCTGCGATCTTGCATGGATCGAGTAATCATTACATCGGCACAATTATTGGTGAGGAAGCCCACGGAGCACGCCCGCATCTAGGGGTCAACGTCATTGAAGTGGCTTCTACCCTCGTGCAAAGACTCGCACATATCCATGTCGACCCAAGAGTTGCACATTCTGTGAAAATGACCAATCTGCATGCTGGCGGAGGCAGTTCAAACATCATCCCTGGCAAAGCTTCTTTTACATTAGATGTCAGAGCACAAACAAATGAAGTGATGGATAAACTAGAAAAAGAAATTGAAAGAGCCGTACATTCTGTAGCGGATGCCTTTGGCGCTTCCATTTCACTTTCAACTGATCATCGTCTGCCTGCCGCTACCTTGAATGAGGAAGCCGTCCAGATGATGTCTCATGCCATTGAAAAGGTTTTAGGCAAAGAGCAGCTCGATCCTCCGCTCGTAACGACAGGCGGAGAGGATTTTCACTTTTATGCAGCAAAGGTTCCGCATATCAAATCCACGATGCTTGGTTTAGGCTGTGATCTAAAACCCGGTCTACATCATCCATATATGACATTCGACCGCTCTGCTATTTTTACCGGCATTGAGATTTTGACTGAAGCTGTTTATCAGACTCTTCAGCAGCATTCATCATAAAATAAAAAACCACCCGTTTTTTTAGCGGGTGGTCTCAGATTGTTGACAAAGGGCTAAAATGATCTTTATTTTAGTCCTTTGTCTCCTTTTCAGCGTGATAGAAAACCTTTGAATTCTAGGAAGGACGAGTACTGGCGCGGAGCGAATTTGACATTCGTGAGCACCAGCACGCAGGACTGACAACGAATGCGAGGGTTTGTCTACACGCTGAAACCACCCGTTTTTTAGCGGGTGGTCTACTTGATATTATGCATTCAAATCTGTCATGGCTGGGACGTTGATTTCTTTTACACAAGATACCCTTGATAAATGAATCACACATCTCGCAAGCTCTACTATATCCTGTACAGGGATTCTCGTTTCATCATATAGAGTGATGGCTTTCTCGGCTCCATCTTCATATGGAACCTCTGCCGCCAATTCTCCTGGATTGATACAGGTGACGGATATTTTATCTTTTCTCACATGCTCTCTTAGTGCATTCACAATTCCGCGTAGACCGAACTTAGATGCGACAAAAGAAACTTGCGGCAAGTTGGTATGATCAAGCCCCGCAGTTGAGCCAACCACGATAATTTTTCCATTCTCCGATTTTCTGACGTTCGGAAGCAGTGCTTGGATGTATGTAATCGTTGAGGTGACATTCACATTGATTAAATGAGCGATATCCTCTGGCTGATCGTGATCAAATGAATAATCATCTTCAAAGCCTCGTTTTTCCCATAAACCGACGTTGTAGATGAGGACATCAATGGTTTTGTTCCCCAATGCTTCGATCATGTGTGGAATATGAGATTGGCTTGATAAATCAATTTTCAGCCAAATTCTATGTACACCGTCATCTAATTTCAAACTGCTAGGTTCACTTCGAGACACAATCCAAACTGTATCTCCGCTTGAAGGAAGACCTTTCACAAAAGCATCCCCTAATCCTTGACTTGCACCGAATATGATATAGTTTTTACTCATAGCTCCTCCTTCTACGTCTCATGAGCTTTCAGTCAGACAGCAGCTCATCTGTAAGCGTTTTATACCTCTATCATATCGGTTCTAAGATCTGGCTGCCTCTTTTATGCCTGTCTTTACTTTCGGTTACTTGATTTCCTTTAACTCCACTGGTAACGCACGTTCCTCTATAAAGCATTGAACCATATCCATAAACAGTTCCTTCTTTTCAAACGTAAATGTATGTCCGATAGCCGGAACGATGACACCTGCTGCCTGCGGATGTGAATTCGTTATTTTCTTTGCTGACCGTTTCATAATGCCTTTTTCCTTTTCTCCCACTGTGACAAGAATTCGTGCCTTCGCTTGTTGAAACGTGTTTGGGAGCTTGTAATGGAGATTTTCTTGAAACATCGTCAGAAGGGTTTTCTTCTGTAAACTTTTCGAATCAGCCACATAGTGATTGAGTACATCGTTTGGAAGCCCCATCTTTTCAGCTTGGAGCTCGATAAACCAATCTTTCTTTAATAATGGATACGTAAGAGGTAAAAGAGGTCTCACCATCAAGTAAAGCCATGGCAGCGGCATCACAAGTGCGCTGTTGATGACGGCTATATCTACGATGTCAGGCTCTTTTGATAACACCTCAACGGCAACCTGTGCACCTAGGGAGAAGCCAATAAGTATCACTTTACGTCCATGCGTATGCTCCTTGATCCACGAGATGACTTCGAGAGCACTTTCTCGCATGGAATATGACTGTTCATCTGCTCTTGTCCCGTGACCAATGAGATCAGGCGTATAGCATTCATACGCTTCCTTGAATGTTTTTATCTGTTCCTGCCACATCCAGCTGCTTACTCCTCCGCCATGCAGGAAAATCATGATTGGCTTAACCATCATCGACAACTCGTCCACCTTCCTTATATATAAGAAAAAAGCAGCCGCTTTTTGAGCAGACTGCTTTTTCATATGCTCCCTTCTATTATAAGGGAACTTCATCATAATTGGCTATTTTTTCAAATCCTCAATCGAGTTGACGTTCTTCATATATGTCGGAACAACTAGACCCATGCGAAGACCTTTCATACTTGTGCCTAGATCATCATATTTCCCTTTAAACTTCGCTGCATACGTTTTATGCGTATTTGGCAGCCAAGCAGATAACGAGGCATCCGCACTTCCAGTTGCAATTGCTGTCCACATTGGGCCTGCTTCCACCTGAGTCAAGGTCACTTTAAATCCGAGCTCACGCAGTACTTCTGCAGCAACATTGGTACTTGCAATCTCACTATCCCACGCAACGTAGGCAAGATTGACTTTTTCACCATTCGACTTTTTCACGCCTTTTGTCCATTTCGCTACTTGGTCTTTATGTTTTTTCACATATTTAACGGCGGCATCCTTTGGATTGATACCATCTTGGATATCCATCATGACTTCGCCCATGTCATCTTGAGACCATTTAAACTGACCAAGCATTTTGGCTGCATCCGGCTGATCCTTTGCAAACCCTTTACGTGAAATCGTATGAATCTCTTCCGCTTCACCGTAAGATTTCTTTGGATCATCTAAATATTTTAAATCATAACGAGAAAACATCCAGTGTGGATTCCAGCCAGTAATGATGATTGGCTTTTTACGGTCGTAAGATTTTTTGAGCGTTGCAGTCATGGCTGCACTTGATGCAGACACAACCGTCCAATCCTCTAAGCCGTAATCCTTTTTCGCTTGATCCGTGAGCGCCATAATCCCTGAACCAGGATCAATGCCGATAATGGTTTTATTCACCTGCTGTGCTGCACTCGCATTTGAATCTGACTTTGCACCACAGGCCGCTAGTAAAAAGACAAGCAGGGCGGTCATCCCAATGTAGAGAGACTTTTTCCACATTAAGCATTCCCCCTGGTTTTTTTCGTTTTAATGTTTTGTGTAATACGGTCAAGTGTAATTGCCACAATAACAATGGCAATACCCGCTTCAAAACCAATTCCTGTTTTTAGCTGCGTTACCGCACTATATACTTCTGAACCAAGTCCTGGTGCACCTACCATTGCCGCGATGACGACCATTGATAGAGCAAGCATGATACTTTGGTTAATACCAGCTAAGATGGTTTTTGTTGCAAGTGGAAGCTGAACTTTGAACAAACGCTGGAATGTCGTTGAACCAAAGGCTTCTGTTGCTTCAATTAAATCAGATGGTACTTGTTTAATACCGAGAATCGTCATACGAATCGTTGGCGGCATGGAGAAAATAACGGATGCCACAACTCCAGGTACAACGCCAATGTTAAAGAAGAAGATTGCTGGTAATAGATAAACGAATGCAGGCATGGTCTGCATTAAATCTAAGATAGGTGTCACAATTTTACGCACAGTTTCCTTCTGTGATGCCCAAATACCGATCGGAACCCCAATCACGATAGAAATGACCACAGCTGTTAAAACGAGCGCAAGTGTTTGAAGCATTGGCTGCCAGTAGCCTAAATAGTCGATCAGCAAAAATCCAATAAGTGTGAAAAGAGCAATTCCTCTTGTACTGATCCACCAAGCTAGCCCTGCAAAAATAAGTGTCAAAATAATAGATGGAACCACGCCAAGTACTGCAACAATTCCATTTACAGTTCCTGCCAATCCATTTGTGATCCCATCAAAGAAACCACCAAAAGTTAATGTTAACCAGTCAACAAATTGATCGATGTAATCCGCGAACGGAATTCTAGGTAAATCACTCATACTAAACATCTTATTCTACCTCCTGTGCAGAAGGCTCTTGTGTTTTAATTTCCTCAAGCTTGTTAGAAGACATGTTGATATACTCATCATTACCTGATAACGCACCAATTAATGCACCTCTGACCACAATACCCTTCATTCTGTTTTTCTCATCGACAACGGCAATTGGAATATTTGCCGCATCAGACACTGCATCAAAGATTTCTGTTAAATACGTAGACTCCAATACAGTTGTAAATTCTTTATCAAGAACAGTTTCGAGCGACGTATTCGTTTCTGCCGCCTTTTTCGCCGCTTGTGCAGAAATAACACCTAATAAATGCTTTTTCTTATCGACTGCATAGATTGACGAAATTCCAAGGTTTTTCATGAGCGTAAGTGCAACACGAGCCCCTTTGTCGATCTGAACTGTTTCTGCACGTTTCATAATATGACCAGCGGTTAATACTTTAGAAAGGTCAACATCTTCAACGAAACGTTCAACATATTCATTCGATGGGTTCATCAAAATTTCTTCTGGTGTTCCGATTTGAACGATATTTCCGTCCTTCATGAGCACAATGCGGTCGCCAATCCGAAGCGCCTCATCTAGATCATGGGTAATGAAAATGATCGTTTTCCCTACAGATGTATGAAGCTCAAGCAATTCATCCTGCATGTCTTTACGAATTAATGGATCGAGTGCGCTGAATGCTTCATCCATTAATAAAATGTCAGGATCATTTGCTAATGCACGTGCCAATCCAACACGCTGCTGCATCCCACCACTTAATTGGTTTGGATATTGCTCTTCAAAGCCTTCAAGTCCAACAAGCTTTAAAGATTCAAGCGCTTTTGAGTGGCGCTCTTCTTTGTCTACACCTTGTAATTCAAGACCATACTCTGTGTTCTCAAGAATGGTGCGGTGCGGGAACAATGCGAAGTTTTGGAAGACCATGCTGATCTTTTTACGTCTAACTTCACGCAATTGATCCTTTGACATATTCGTTATCATATCCCCATCAATATATATTTCTCCGGAGGTTGGTTCGATTAACCTATTTAGCAGCCGCACAAGTGTGGACTTTCCGCTCCCTGATAGCCCCATGATGACAAATATCTCGCCGTCATACACATCAAAATTTGCTCGATTGACACCAACTGTTGCGCCGGTCTCTTTTAGGATCTCTCTTTTTGTTTTCCCTTTTTCAAGCATTTGAGATGCTTTTTTAGCATTTTTACCGAAAATTTTAGATACATTATTTATCTTGATTTTGATAGTTCTCTCTTCAGAATTCATATTTTCCCTCCAAATTAGCATCTTAATAACCGTAACATAAGCGTTATGATGCGAACAATCTTTAGAATTCGCTTATTTCCGCACAATATGTATGAATTCCATATAAGAGGTCTGGTGATTAGAGTTTATACGCCGTATTGCTCGTAAATCCTATAGAATGCTTCATAAACAACATATTTTACGGGGTATTTCCTCTCATCAGACAATATTTTACTTGAAATTCCTAATTGTGCTAAAAAATAACTCAAATCCTCACCATAGCGGACTTTTTCAAACATAGGTGAACCATTCCCCTGAACAGGATTTACCCGAAAATGGTCACATAGAAACCTTTTTCATTCAAATTTTAATTAAAATATTAAAAAACTGCCTGCAACTTTAGTTACAGACAGCTTATTTTTTAGGACTCTAGGGCAGCTCGCTTAATATTATCTTGCAATTCAAGCATACGCTTTGTTCCATCTTCGCGTAATCGTTTGTTTTCTTCTTCGATCTGTTTCGTCTCTTTCATTCCTTGTACAATCGTATTAAAGGAAGATTCGATCGTTTCAATGTCGATACTTGGACGTCCAGACAATTTGGCAATCTCCACACTTTGGCTTGAGATGTTTTCAGCATTTCGTTTCAGCATTTCATTTGTTCTTCTATCCAGCTCACTCATTGAATCAGCCACAAGCTTTTGTCTCTTCGCTGTCACAGCTTGAATGATGCCATTTTTAAAGATCGGAATCGTGATGATGAACGCTGAGTTGATTTTACCGATTAGTTTCGTATTACCACGTTGCAGCAGGCGAATTTGCGGTGCCGTTTGAAGAGCCACCATCCGTGCCATATCAAGGTCATATACACGCTCTTCCAACGCTTGAATGCCGTTACGAAGTGTATCAAGCTCCATTTGTGCCAGCTGGTTTCCACTAGCTGCTTTTTCTTCATAAGAAGGAACCAATTGCTTTAATTCCTCGATTTTCATTTGACCTGCAACGACATACTTTTCAAGCTCCATATAGTATTGAATGTTATGCTCATACATTTCTTCAAGCGTCACAGTCGATTTGGTCATTTCGTCTTTATATTTACTGATTTCTACATTAATTTTTTCAATTTCTGCACCGAGCGTTTGGTATTTACTGAAAATCTTTTCAATCATGCTGCCGCCGCGCTTAAAGATTTTTGACAGTAAACCACCCTTTGGCTCGTCAAAATCATTTTTATCAAAACGATCCATAATTTTTCCAAGCTGCGTCAGCATCGTTCCTGAGTCAGTGACACTAGTTGAGCGCATCATCGAAAGAATACGATCAGAGAACTTAGAGATTTCAACGGCTGGCTGTTTTCCGTATTCAAGCAGCTCCAGTTGATTTTTCGCATCGATCTGTCTTGCAATATTTTGCACTTCTGGTTCATTTCGAAGCTGAACGCGAATATCGTCTGCTTTCTCAATGGAGATTTCCTCTTTATCAATTGAAATGATGTCATTTCCGTTTGTATTTGTCATAAGCTTTGATCTCCTTATCGGTTTTTAATGGATTGAAATAATTTTCTGACGATGGATGGCTCTTTAAACTCCTGGTTCATGACCATCTCATCAAGCCAATGGGTATCAAATAATTGGTCATCTATATACCGCTCGATACACTGGTATCCCGCCGGATGATACACGAAGAGATCCACACCCATTTCATTTAGAAAAATGAGGGCAGCCGCATCAGAACGAGTCAGCTCACCATTATATTCCGTATGATATAAAATCACTTTCGGTACGGTTTGTGCATAATCAAAAGTTTGAATGAGTTCAATGAGCTCCTGGCCGATATGCAGTACCTGTTTGAATAAATAAATACGGACATCTGATTCAGTCTCATTGCCTTCTTTTAATAGCTTCGGATGCTGACAGATTCGAGATACCGCCTCTGCTATCGCACGCTGCGTCCCCTCATATAGATGAGAAAACTGCCACACATTGCTTTTCATTAATAATTCAGGATCAATCTCTCCAGCAGACGAAAGGGCATGCTGATAATGAAATTGATAATTCGAAGACACTTCTTTCGTAAAAGGAAAATGGCGAATGGTCTTCGTTTCTTTCCATTCCATTAACGTGTGGATACGATCCCAGTATTCACGCTTGTCTCGTGTGACCCCCATCATTTTCGCAAAGAGATTCGGAATCTGTATCGTATCACGGTCTGCTTGAAAATTAGGGCGGATAAAGGAGCGTTCCTTTGCAATTAAAAACAGTTCATCATACGTTGTCTTCAGCGTAATAGAATGAGGGGTATGATCTCTGAATTGCCACGGCTTATACAGCATTGAATCTTCCGTATGGAGCACCTCTTCAAGCTCTCTAGTCGAGCGGTACGCCACCGTTGATTTCCTCTCAGGCTTTTCAGTAGGGAACGGTTCCAGCTTTGAAGTCCCCGGATACTGATCAATAAAAGTCAGCTTTTCTTCTGGATCTAGTTCGCGGAATGAATCCTCGCCCTCTGGATGAAATAGCACAACATCACAGCCAATCAGCATGACATAGTAAAGAAAATAAAGCTGACTTTTATTCGCCTCTCCATACCAAATGACAGCCGGCATTTTTTCTTCTATATTGACTTCCTTCAGCCATGGACCTAGATGATTATTTGAGAACTTTACTACATCCAGCAAAACCCGGCGAAAATCGGGATGCTGAAATCCCCCTTCATGCAGCTGTTTGAAATGCTCAAACACCTTAATCAATGAAAGGCGGATATGCCGGTTCATCACAGGATTTGGATGGCGTACAATCAGCTGTTCACCATCTAAGAAAGCCACAAAGCGATTCACGGACAATCCCTTTTCTTCTTGGTTAATTAAATGAATGCGTTGAAGCGCTTGAAAATGCTCCGGCTCAATATGACGATTGAGCGTTTCACTTAAAATATGAATGCCATCTGTTTCATATAATTCATGTAAATAAATAAAATAATCGGTTGCATCATGTGGAGTTCCAAGGACCCGGGCGGCGAGACGCGGCAAGGACAATGTATGCTCGTCCTTTACATAACCGTCTCTTTCAGGGAGCGGCTTTTTCAGCACGTTTTTCCAGGCTTCCTGCTCCGCCCGTGTTTGGTTAATATTGATTTCTTTATAACTCACGCCGCTCCTTCCTTTCTCCTATATTTTCTTGAAAGCTACTACTATCATATCATTCACCCTTCTACTTCTGCTATCGAATCGAAGGCTTTTTTGCGGTTGTCATCTGCTTCATGACACAAGCCGTGATTTCATCTGCTGCTGCCATGCCAGATGCTGCAGTCGGCTCAAGCAATGGATCAAAGTCGAGCACTTCTCCATGCCTTGGGGCAAAGCCCATATCTGCCTGTCGAATGAGTCCTGCATCTAAGAGGGAATCACCCGCACCATATACATATTCAAGCGCTAGACGTTCCTTTAGAAAAGCAACAGCATCCCACTTATTGAGCGGTGCCGGAATAAAATAAAGCTTCCGCCCTTGTAGAGACACCTGCCAGCCTCTCTCCTCGCCCCACTGCTTCAATTCAGCAAGGGGAATGCGAGACAGATACTCATCCTTCATAATCAAATAAAGAAATCTTCCCTCGGCTGTCCGGGTACGCTTCACCCATGCCGCAACTGGCAGTTCGGAGATGGCTCTTAGCATCTCTCTGACTGACATACACGCTTTGAGCCTCTCATCAACAATGACCTGCCAATCCTCAAGCGGCTTGCCGTGATGAAGGATACAGCCCCCATTTGTCGTGACGGCATACTCCGGTTTGATCTCTTGCTGAAAGAAGGTGATTCGTTCATACTGAGCGGTCGTTCTTGTCGTCACTGGAATGAACCAGCCCAATTGATGAATCGTCTGTAAGGACTTCTTCGTTTCAACCGACATATAGGAAAGCGGACGTTCATCCAGCACCTCAACTAATTCATAATCTCCTTCATACTCATATTGATTCAGCACTCGATGTGAGTAAATCAGTGTCCTGTCTAAATCACTGGCAAACGCACTTGTCTTCATGACATCTGCTCCAGCGGACGAATGAGTCCACAGCATGTATAGGACATATTTTCATATTCAATGACAGGAACGCCTCTGTCCTCTGCCAGAAGCAAAATATGCTTTAGCTTCTCCTGAGATCCAGGCTGTATCAAGATTTTCCAAGGGATTCTTCTCAGCAGCACACGGGTCGTCTCACCAACACCGGGCTTAATCAAATGGGTGTTTTCAATTTGAAACTCCTGACCGATCGCTTCAATAGACGCCATCCCCCGCCAATCCGCAGGCATTCCTTGCGTGAGGATGGTCTCTGCTTTCTCTTCTATATTTGGTTCGAGGCTAGAAAAGGCTTCTTCAATTGTATCCACATACAGATTGGACACATCCTCATCAAGCAGCTCTTCATAATATTTTGCCCCATGGAAATCATCGGCATTGATCCAGCGGTTGTTTAGTACCGTCCGACTAACAAGTCCAGATACAGTCGAATTCAGGCAAGCACTAGGAATGAGAAAGTCCTCTCTCGTTCCGTAGACATGTGTACAATAGCCAGGATCAGCGAGTACAGCCAGTTCACTAGAAAGACGAATCCCGTACTTTCTTTCAAAATCAATCACCGCTTTTTGGAGCTCTCTCGAAATCGCACCTTTTCCGGTCCATCCATCAATAAAGGCAATCTCATAGCCCGGATGTTCCTTGAGCATATAATGCAGCGCATTCTCATCTATTCCTCGATCACGAATGATAGAAATGCTGTAATGAGGCAGTTCAAGACCATATGTCTTTCGAATATATCGTTTGATGAGCACCCCAATCGGCGTTCCCGCTCTAGCCAAACTGCAAAGCACCGTTTGGAAGCCTCGCTTTTTCACAATCTGTTCGGCTACTACAGCTACTGCTTCTGCTACCTTTTCCTTACTTTCTTTGAGAGATTCATAGAATAAATCCATATAAGATTTCGTTGGTTTATATTCAATCGGCAGCATTTCTGAATAATGCGCACCACTCTGAATGGAACGCTCCCGCTCCTCTGTACTTTTCTCCATCTCAATGGATGATAAATCTTTGAGTAAAAAGGTTACATCCTGCTCTGGATAGCTTCCCATCTTTGTATACACATTAGCCATTCACCTTCACCTCGTCTGATAAAGTCACAATATGCACATGCTTCACATGCCGCTCAGCAAATAAATGAACAAGCGGAAGCAATGCCTCCTGAGAGACCTTTTTCTCAAAGAAGAGAAATACATCATCATATTGACCTTTTGGTATGTTGTACACGTAGTGCTGAATTCGGGCATCCTCTGGACTTACAAAGGTGAACCCATTTTGAACAGCGTAACCATCCTTTTCAACGGGATGAATTGGGCTTCTCGTCGTTGAATGAAAGAGAACGCCCTCTCCCATATATGCAGCCAGTCTCATCGGTACATACATCAGCTCACCTGTTCCTAAACAAAGTGTCTGCTTTCCTTTGCGTTCCTTCTTCATTTTCAGTCCAGCCTCTGCAGCTGCTTGGTCTATGGCTGCTGTATCTGCTGCGTTTAAACCAAAACGACCCGTTTCATGTATATATGGCGAATGACCAGCCGAATTGGTTGCATGAGAACGTGCATACGGCACTTGCTGAAAGAAAGATTGAAGAGAGTGAAAAGAGAGATTTGGCAGATCCTTTTGCTCAGCAATCTCATACGAATAAGCTGGTTCATCCAGTGTTTTGCCCCGAAAGACCATTTGCCCTTTTAATAAAGACAATGAAGTGATGTGAATACCAAGTTCCTTTTCAAGCTCACACATGGCTTTCTCGTGCTCCTCTGTCCGCCAGTCTAAAATAGACAGAATCGTGTAAGAATGCCGCGGGTGCTTTGCATGAAGATCCCGAATGATATTGATATTCGTACGGCCTGTCGTGACTTCATCATCAACTAGCACGATGGGACGGTCTGTGCGAAGTAATGCTTCGTCTGCATAACAAAGCTGATCCGTTGCATGCGAATGCTCTTCTTCAAATACCAATGAAGGATCAAGATCCAGCAGCTGTTCACGTGTCGTATGAATGTAAGATGCATCTTCTAATACGTCATACACACCGTGCCCAAGAGCTGTGGCTGTTTCTGCAAAGCCGATCACGATCGGCTGTTTTCCTACTGAGAGCTTCTCTTTTTTGAGCGCTTCATAGGCTTTAGTTAATACCATGTGGTCATCTGTCTTGAGTGCTTCTGCCAAAAGGTCTTGATGTGGTGACGTCTTACCTGTTTGCTCTTTGGCATACGCCATGGCTAAAAGGCCCGAGACAAGGAGCGGTTTTACTGGATGAACAGGAATGTGCTTACCGAGCACCTTACTAACGAATAAAAAGGCTCTTTTTTTGTTCACCCTTGCAGCCATGTCAAAAAGATGCTCTTTTTCTAGCTGAAGCGCACCTTCTTTGAGATCAAGCTCAACTTCCATATGTTCCAAGATGCTCAGCGTATGCGGCTTCTGCTTCTGTGAGTATGTCGATATAGCTTCTATTTTCATGAAACACCCCGTAAATATCTGACTTCATTAAAATGTGCTCTGCCCACCTGTAATGGGGCTTCGTTTCATTCATTTTATTAGAGAAGGTACTCTTCATTACGCCAACTGTGCCGTCTGCATGTTCAAGAATGCTTAATGCATCCATATACTCTTCCTTCGTTACAACATACATGCTTTGAACCGGTTTGAGATGTGTTGGATGAATGACCGTCTTTCCATGAATGCCGTTAGCCACATCGAGTTTTGTCTCCTTGAGTAAACCTTGTACGTCATCAAATTCAGATGAAGACGATTCACCACTCTTATGAGAAAGTGCCCGTATGAATGGCTTTTGTTCCTTTCGTGTAGGGCCAAAATGCTCCCACACAGCACCTGATACCACAAAGGAACGGCCAAAATAATTGATGATATCTGTGATCAAATCAGCAATCAAATTGATCTCATAAATGGTCGTGTCACGATCACGGCGAATCCCGTACAAACCGCAAAGATCCGTTGCCCCAATGCGAATATTCAAAATATATTCCTCGTCATTCAGCAAGATCTGCTTTAATTCTGACAACACCGTATATCTCGTTTCTTTTTCTAGTAAATCGGGTGTTTCCAAAATGGGCAGCCCATAAAGTGCTGTCTGCGTTTGGGACGATGCCTGTTTCAAACTGTCCAAATAATCCTTCGCATTATGGACCGAGCACTTCGGGAACACAAAACCGGTAAGTAATTGAAGAGAGGAACCGAGCAAGTCTGCCATTTTAAGCAGCTGTTTCGGTGAACGAACGCGAATAAATATAAGAGGCAAATGTGCAGCTGTTTCAGGAGCTTGCGTGACTTTCTCTTTGAGACTGGCCAGTTGTGCCACTAGATTCTGTTCAGCCATGTCCACTTCTTGATCACCGATGGCATCCTCCAAGCAAAATACAACAGAGCAAAGTGCTTCATATTTCTGTGACAGCAGCATATCTGCTATATCTTGTCGTGTCGCAGGCATATACAAAGTAGCACCTAATGCATGCGCAAGTACATGCCTCGGTGTCTGTGAATGCATCGCCCCCGGCCGCTTGAAAAAAAGATCTTGCTGCCTCGCCTCTGATAAAAATCGAAAATACCGCATGCTGTGCCACCTCCTGTTGTTTAGAGAAAATCATTAACCTGATGATTCAAAAAAGGATGGAGCCTCTAGTCAACTCCATTCCTTTTTGATCATCCTATTCTTCTTTTGAAGCCGCAGCTTCGTTTGTCACATCTTGATGTTTCTTCTTATTGATTTTATGAACAATAAACGTCCCGATAAACGCTAGAATAATAATCGCAAAGAATGCAAGATGCGGAATTTCAATATGTGCAGCACTTAAGCCCATTTTGATGGCAATAATCCCGATGAGAATAAACGCGGTATTCTCAAGCTCTGGAATACGGTCAATAAGGACAAGGAATAACTGTGCCACTGTACGCATCATGAGAATGCCAAGCATTCCGCCTAAAAGCAGAATCCATACTTCCTCAGATACTGCGAATGCCGCAAGAATACTGTCTACCGAGAAGGCAAGGTCCATAATTTCCACAGAAATAACGGTTGCCCAGAACACGCCAAATACACGAATCATCCAGCCTTCTTTTTTCAATTCCTTCGCTTCGTCATCGCCGTCACCTAACCAGAAGTGCTTAATGACAAGCCATGCTAAATATGCAGCTCCGAGAACCTTAATCCACCAGAACTTAATAAGCAGCATCCCTACGCCAATGAATAGAAAACGGAAGAAATAAGCGCCAATTAATCCGTAGGTTAATGCCTTTTTACGCTGCTTTTCTGGTAAGTGTTTCACCATGACAGCTAATACAAGTGCGTTATCTGCTGATAACAATCCTTCAAGCACAACAAGGGTCCCAATGAGTCCCCAAGAGACAGGGTTTGTTAATACCTCTGCCCACATATGCCAATCAAAAAACGAGGCATAGGTGTCCAACATATGTTTCAAAATGTCCAACTGGTTTTCCTCCTATAAGTGTAGAAGCATCAGCAGGCTTTCGCCTGCTGTTATTCTTGATCGCTGTTTCTTTCTCACTTTGGAAAAGGTCCTCATATGAGTCATTGGCAGCGCCTCTTGAATCGATTGATTTCTCTCGTTTATACTTCTAACCCATAATTTTGACAAAGAGCTGCAAGTCCGCCAGAGAATCCGCTTCCGATGGCGTTAAACTTCCAATCGCTTCCGTGGCGGTATAGTTCACATACCACAACAGCTGTTTCAATTGAGAAGTCTTCCCCTAAATCAAAGCGAATCAATTCTTCCCCGCCCTCTTCATTTACAACACGAACAAACGCATTTGAGACTTGTCCAAAATTCTGGCTGCGTGTCTCTGCATCATGAATCGTCACTGTAATTCCGATACGATCAATGTTAGCAGGAATTTTCGAGAAATCAACGAGAATTTGCTCGTCATCTCCATCTCCTTCACCCGTACGGTTATCACCTGTATGAGTGACACTGCCGCTTGGATGCTGAAGGTTATTATAGAACACAAAGTCTGTATCTTGCTGACAACGATTGTTTGCATCCACTAAGAAAGCCGAAGCGTCCAAATCAAATTCGGCTCCACCAGAATATTTATTCGTATCCCAGCCAAGTCCGATCATCACCTTTGTCAGCCCTGGATTGGTTTTCGTTAAATCAACACGTTGTCCTTTTGAAAGCTGAATCGCCATATTCGTATCTCTCCTGTCTCCTGAAAATATGAAAACGGGTCGTTACCCGATATCTAAACCGAAGTCTGTTGCAATGCGGGCAAGTCCGCCTTGATAGCCCGATCCAACAGCCGAGAATTTCCATTCTCCGCCATGACGGTATAATTCACCTACAATAATCGCTGTTTCAATTGAAAAGTCTTCCGCCAAATCATAGCGAATGAGTTCTTCATTTGATGCCGCATTTAAAATACGGACGTAAGCGTTAGAAACCTGTCCAAAGTTTTGGCTGCGTGCTTCTGCATCATGGATTGTAATCACGAAGGAGATTTTCTCAATACTCGCTGGTACAGTTGAAAGATCAACATTGACCTGCTCGTCATCTCCATCTCCTTCACCTGTACGGTTATCGCCTGTATGTACGATACTTCCGCCACCGCCAGTTGTTTGATTGTAAAAGACAAAATCAGATGGAGAGTTTGCTTTCCCTGCTGCATCTAAAAGGAATACGCTTGCGTCTAGATCAAAGTCATGTCCGCCATCATACTTGTTTACATCCCAGCCAAGACCTACTACCACTTTTGTTAAACCTGGATTCGTTTTTGTTAAATCAATTTTTTGACCTTTCGCTAAAGAAATTCCCACTAGGAATCTCTCCCTTCTGATTAGATATAGTTTCTCGTAATATCGGCAAGCTTCGCATCATTTGTACCGTTTCCAACAGCCGCAAACTTCCAATCATTTTCATGACGATAAAGCTCTCCAACGATTAATGATGTTTTCCCTGCATACTCATCTTTTAAATTATATTTCACTAATTCTTGATTGTTTGAACGATCAACAATGCGAATGTACGCATTTTGAATCATACCAAAATGTTGATTTCTTCTAAGTGCATCATAGATGTTCACAACAAACACCAATTTATTCACATTGCCTGGCACCTTGCTTAAGTTGACGAGGACTTGTTCATCATCTCCGTCTCCTTCACCAGTCAGGTTGTCACCTGTATGCTCGACACTGCCACATTTGCTTTTCAAGTTGCCAAAATAAATCAAATCTTTATTTTCCGTAAATTTATCATTTTTCAGCATGAGCACTGAAGCATCACAATCAATATCAGCGCCGCCTCCACCGCCAAACAGCTTACCTAAAAATCCGCCGCCTTGTGATACAGGGTCCCAGCCAAGTCCAACAAGAATATTCGTCAGCCCTGCTTTGCCTTTTGTTAAATCAATACGTTGACCTTTTTCTAATGTAATCGCCAAATCAATCACTCCTCAAGCATAATAAAAATCTATTTATTAAGCGATGGACTCTATTAAAATCATCATACATGAAAATTCGACAAAATTCATGAAATGACCTTGGAGCCTCTTACTCTTTTTTCTATTTACTAGTATATACGATCTACGTTCAAGATAGGTTTCAAACAGATGATATTTTTTTAACGAAAGATCCATGTTGAAAATAGTTTATGGCGTAAATGAAGTGTTTCATGTGAAACATTGTCGAAAATTCCCGTCCACAGCTCTTGCTGATAAATAACGTATTGATGTGGTTTCATATGTTGATATAGAAAAGTTAAAGCATGAGATCAAAGGATAAACCCTTTCGTTTCCTTCTATTCAAGGATTTCTTTATACTTAAATTCAACGTATTACCGAAAGGATGTTGATGATGCCATCACTTCACATATTAGATCAAGTCGCTATTCCTAAAGGTCAGACAGCACAAGAGACATTGATTCACACAACGAAGCTGGCTCAGCTTGCAGAAGCTCTTGGGTATGAGCGTTATTGGTTTGCTGAACACCACAGCACAAGAGGGCTCGCTAGTACAGCACCTGAAATATTAATGGCACATATTGCCGCTCATACATCGACCTTACGTACCGGGTCTGGGGGCATTTTACTTCCGCAGTACAGCCCCTTTAAAGTAGCAGAGGTCACGCGGCAGCTTGAGGCTCTGTATCCTGGACGAATTGAAATCGGTGTCGGCAAATCTCCGGGCGGGATTGAAAGGACGAGACTGGCTTTGACAGACGGCGTGCATAATGATCTATCTCAGTTTGATCGCCAGCTGAAGGATCTTCTATTTTACTTATCAGACAGCCTGCCTTCTGGACACCCGCATGCTGGGGTCAAAGCTTCTCCGCATATTGATACTCATCCGCCGGTTTGGCTGCTTGGTTTAGGAGAAAATAGTGCCATGCAAGCAGCGGAGCTTGGGATCAACTATATTTTTGGTCACTTTATTCACCCTGCACGCGGCAAACAAGCATTTGAGACGTATCGGTCTCACTTTTCTCCATCTGTCTTTTCCACACAGCCGCACGCAATGTTTGCCGTGTTTGTCATTTGTGGTGAAACCGATGAAGAGGCCGAACGGATCGCCACCAGTACAGATTTATGGCTGCTGCGTGTTGAAAAAGGACTGGACAGCCGCGTACCTTCTATAGAAGAAGCCAGTACCTATCACTACACCTCGCAGGAAAAGAAAAAAGTGTTACTAAACCGCCAGCGGATGATCGTCGGCTCAAAGGCAACGGTGAAAGAGCAATTACTTAGCTTGATGGACCGCTATCAAACGGATGACATCATGATTCTCAACAATTCATTTGATCCGATAGAAAAACAGCGCTCCTTCAAACGAATCGCAGAACTATTTTGAAGCCAATTCCCTTGGCTTCTTTTTTTACATTGTCATAAAAAATGGGAAATGTAACATAGAGATGTCAAAATCCTTCCGCCTGTCATCTAATCGCAAATGTGTCTTCTAATCGTTAGCGAACTGTAAACGCATAAGGGGTGTACCTTTTATATAGTAGAAGTACATATAAAAGGACCGTTTACGACGCTAGAAGGAAGGAGATGACAGGTTATGAATAAGAGACTCGACTGGGTCGATGCGGCTAAAGGGATTGGTATTCTTCTCGTGGTCATGGCGCATGTACCCATTCCAGATCCGCTCAAGCAATTCATTTACTCTTTTCATATGCCGCTTTTCTTTTTACTGTCAGGTATGATGTTTCGATCATCCTCACGCCCTGCTCTGTCATTTATTCAGAAGAAAGCCAAAAGCTTACTCTTGCCCTATCTCTATTTCTCCATCATTACGTATGTTTTCTGGTTCACCGTTACTCGTTTTTTTGCCTTTAAGGGACAAACGGATATTGACCCTTTCGTTCCGTTTACAGGTATTTTTATATCCAATGCAGATGAAGCTAGACTCACACATAACCCAGCCATCTGGTTTTTAACGACGCTCTTTTTAGTGGAAATAATCTTTTTCTTTATGCACCGTCTGACAAAAGGGAAACCTGCTGTCTTGATCTTACTGACCGTTCTTTGCGGAGGTGCTGGATATGCCTCTACCTTGCTTTTAAACCAAAGTCTGCCGTGGAATGCCAATGTCGCCTTAACGGCTGTTGTGTTTTATTCCATCGGATTTTTGGCAAAGCAATGGTTTGTGGAATTAAAAACAGACCCAACCCTTCTTCTTTGTACAGGTCTGCTTGTACTGACGGCTTACATGCAAAGCTTTAATTCGCGGATCGATATGCGCGTGAATGACTATGGTGACCTTTTTCTTTTCTATGCATGTGCACTGCTCGGTTCAGCTGCCGTGATTTATTTAAGTTTCAAATTCAAAACGTCCCCTATTTTGACGTATCTCGGTCGAAATTCCATTGTTATTCTTGTCTTGCAGTTTGCCGGCATCGATATCATGAAAGCATTTGTTTATTATGGACTTGGTATCAATATTGCAGATACAGCGCAGCTCTCTTGGACTCTCTTTTACACGATTGGGACATTGCTACTTATGGTGCCATGTATCTCCTTCCTGAGCAAGCACCCGATGCTGCTCGGCAAACCAGCCAAAGCCGCACACCGCTACGAACAAAAAACATCCGCCGGCTGATCGGGCGGATGTTTTTTGGATTAATCATTGATTTGAGAAGGGTAAAGCGTCATTCCTCCATCTACAAATAAAGTGGTGCCTGTGATATACGAAGCTTCCTTAGATACGAGGAATGCAGCAGCGGACCCAATCTCCTTCGGTTCGCCAAATGCTCTCATCGGAATCTTTTCAAGCTGCTTTTGTTTTTTCTGTTCATCCTGCAAATCATCATTCGATTCGGTCGCCATTGTACCTGGTGCAATCGCATTGATCCGAATACCTGCTTCCGCATAATCAAGAGCCAGCGTTTTTGTCATCATGTTCATTCCGCCTTTGGAAGTGGAATAATGAACATTGAACGGGCGCGGTATTTCCTGATGGACACTGGATATATTTAAAATAGACCCTTTGATGTCATGCTCCATCATATAGGCGATTGCAGCCTTTGCCCCTAAAAAGGCGCCTGTGATATTCACATCAATAACTTTTTGCCATTGCTCGAGCGTCATCTCATGTGGCATCGCTTCTTCACCATTAAAGCCTGAATTATTGACGAACACATCGACTGTACCGAAATGCTCCAGTGCTGTATCCATGATCGCTTGAATTCCTTCCTCTTTGGAGACATCCGCGTGTACTTTCACCGCCTTACCTCCATTCTGCTGAATGGCTTGTACCGTTTCTTCAGCACCCTCTTCATCACCTTTATAGTTCACAACCACATTCATCTGCTCTTGTCCAAATCGTAATGCGATGGCTTGTCCGATTCCTTTTGAAGAACCTGTGACAATGGCTGTTTTTCCTTTTAAATCTTGATACATCTTTATTTCCTCCTATCACGTGCTTCATCTAGTTGATACACAATGGTTACCCATTTTGAAAAAAAGAAAAACACAACCCTCTGCAATCGTTGACTAAGAGGATTGTGCTGTTCATCAAGCTAAAAGGTGTTATAGACATTTTCACATGTTTCAGCGGTTGGCTGATAAAAGCAATGCGACTTATACCTTGCCACAAACGGCTGATTGTACCATGTCGGTGGACAATTACCAGGCGGCTTAAAATACCAAAGGCTGAATTTTGCCGGCCAAAATCGTTCCCCGTTAATATTCCTACGCGCAAGTGTTTTTTCCGTTTCTCGTGCTCGTTGATAAAAATAACCATGCGTGACTGCTTCAAATGCATGCTCCTGATAAATCATTTGTGGAATCGTACGCAGCCCTTTAAAGTCAGAGCAGTTGGCACGCAATCGGTTAATGCCTACATTCCCTACGAGCAGCATCCCTTGCTTCCCTTCACCTTCTGCCTCCGCTCTCAGCAGTCTGGCCATGAGATCAATATCAGAGCTTGTCGCTCTTACCACTGCCATACATCCACCTCCATTCGTTTCTCTTTTATTTTATGTAGGGTTTCTGTGTAGATGACTGCCATTTTGACGGGAAAAGACACATTCAATGTCGAGAGCCTGTCTAAATACCTCAATATTTTGCTGGACATGTGTCTCTCTGGAAACAACACACAAACCAAGTAATCATGCGCATAACAGGAAAAAATATTCATTACTATAGACTCATTTACAAGTCATAAAAATCCTTCTAATTGCTACACCATTATCAAAAACAGTCATTTGAACCTATTCAACAATCCGACTCAAAACCTTAAAATATAAAATGTTGAGTTTTTACAGGAGATATCAAATCATAATTTACAAGTTTCTCCTTTCAACTTAGTGTCATTTTTACTATTTGAAGCTGTGCAACCTAAGAAACGCACTGAAGTATTGACAGTACTTTCGCTTCATTCTACAGTAAAAAACATACAGTATTTTTCTTTTTGTGCAAAAAGAACGATATGAACTAAAGATTTCCAATGAAATTCACCATAAAACCCGAGGAGGAAAACATCTCATGTTTAAAAAGAAATTATCCCTGTTTCTTCTGATCTTGTGTGTCACTGTTGTCGCTGCTGCTTGTAGTGGTGGAAAAGAAAAGTCAGCTGCAAAGGAAAAAGATACAAAATCCCTTGATGCAGCAGAGGTAAAGGTAGAAAGTGCTGAGTACACATTACCACCTCAATACGATACATCTGTACAGGATGATCAGTATGTACTAAAAGTGAACGTATCTGTAAAAAATATCAGCAAAGAGCCTCTAAATGTTGATAAAAGCAACTTCACGCTTTACCAAGATGACTCACAGGTGTCTACGATCTCTCCAGATGACTACAACGAAGTATTATCTTCAAGCTCTCTAAATGCAGGAAAAGTATCAAAAGGCGGTCTTTTCTTTGTTGTTGACAAAGAAAAAGACTATCAGCTTGTGTACAATGAGCCAGGTAGTGGTTCTAAAAAAGATGACAAAACACTAGAATTCGATATTAAAGGTAAAGACTTAATGAAAAAAGCAGAAACACTTCAAGCATCTGCAAAAGCTCTTTCTTCTTATATTGATGTCATGATTTTTGGTAAGAATAACGACGAGTTCGAAAAACTAACAGGTGATAACAAATCAACTGTTGTAAACCAATTTGATAAATCATTCAAACAAGGCTACATCACGTCATCAGGTATTTCTTCTAGCTCAGCGAAGGACGAAAACCTTGATAAGCTTTTAAAAGCTGTAAAAGAAACATTAGCTGAAAAATCAAAAGTATCAACAAAAACAAAAGCCATCAGTGGTGATAAAGCCGTTGTGACTGTAACTCTTACACCAATTGATGCAAGCCCGCTTGTCGATCGTCTAAAAGAAAAAGCGACTGAGTTCTACAGCAAAAACCGTACTGCGTCTTATGATGAAGCACAAAAATATTTACTCTCGATCTACCCAGAAGAGTTCAAAAAATTAGGACCTTCATCTTCTGAAGAAACAGTAGAAGTCAACATGAAGAAAAATGACATCGACCAATGGAAACTTGATTTGAACGATTACAAAACAAGCTCATTAGTTGAAAAGTTCATCAAGAACTAATAAAAAACCCCCGATGCCGGGGGTTTTTTATTATCGTTTTTCGTTTGCTAATTACAGCCAAGAAAGTAAGATACGGTCTATTACGAGGGATTTTCTTTTGCTGCTTCATACTCTTTTATCACCTCAACCGGATCAACCGCATCCTCCTCTTGTGCGTATTCCTCTACATAAGGATCCATTAATTTCTCAAACTTTTGCTCATCGTCTACTAAAGCAATATACGTTTCATATCCTTCAAAATCAGATGGATATAAATGTGCAACGGAACTACCCGTTTCTAATGCCTCATCTATCGCTTTTCTTAATTCCAATAATCCTTTCCTGTTCCCCAAAATAAACGCTTCAAAATGGTGTGTTTGTTGAGCATATATATTACATAGCTCTAGCACATCATCGTCTTCTGTTTGATAAGACATACACGAATCACCTCTTTTAAAAAAAATTAGGATAATAATGTAAGTTCCGCCTTCCATTATGCCATTCCTTTCACCCGATCGTGAATCTCTTTTATATAAATCTCTGGATATAAAAAACTTGCAGATAAAATCTACAAGTTTTTACTTTCTTTATTTCGCAAGCATCCATTTTTCTTTCATAAACAAGCTTCTGACGATGACAAACAGGATAACGACTGCCAGTGCTGAGGAGCCGAGTGTCAGAGTGATTGACATTGGATCGATGATGCCAAACATCAATTGCTTACACAGCGCGTGAATATTAAGGAATGGGACCGCAAAGTAATACGTATCTAGCTGCGTAGCACCTGCTCTCATGGTAAAGAACATTGGGATAACACCTAATGTAATGATCATGGACATGTACGATTGTGCTTCTTTTACTGAGCTTGAAACGACACTGAGTAGCAGTTCAATCATCGATACCATGAATGAGAAGATGATAAGCGCCGCAAACATGACGGCGATAATGCTCCACATTTGATCACCAAAGTTCAGTGCTTGTTTTAGTTTTTCTGTAAAGAGCAGCGTGGATAAAAGCAGCATGCCGATCGCCACAATTCCACTTAAAATCCCGAACATGGAGACAGCCAGCCATTTTCCGATGAGAATTTGGAGTCTGCTGGCAGGTGTCAGGAACAACGCTTCAATGGATTTTCGGTCTTTTTCACCCGCTACAATATCAAGCGCAGCAGGCAAGGCACCTGAGATAACGGAAGTCACCAAAATCATTGGAAGAAGAATCGACAAAAGCATAGAGGTCATGCCATTTTCTCCTTCTTCGCCCTCTTCTACATCAACGGCCTGCACCTGAAATGGGTGAACAACAGACGTATTGATTTGATCAGCGGCTAAACGCTTTTCTACGACTTGGTTTTGATACTGCTCCAGTAAGGATTGCAGCATTTGAACCGTGATGACCGAATCATCATCTGTTGTATACCCATGAATTTTAATTGCAAATGATTGTTGATGCTGAAGCATGTCGTCTGCCTCTTTCGGCATTTCCAGGTAAGCATTCGCCTTTCCATCTTTGACAGCTTGCTGCGGGTCATCAAATGTTTCAAGTGTGAGGTTTTTGACCTCTTTGACCATTTGATTCATTTCAGTTGGAAGCTTTTCATTCACTGCGACCGTATAGGTTTCATCTCCTGGATCTGCAATCATGCTTTCATAAAAGAACACCAATCCAAGCATCGTCAAAAGAGGAATCAGCACTGTTAAGAGCAGCGTTTTCCGGTCTCTTAGCGCATCTGTCATTTCTTTTTTAAATACGGTTTTCCACATTATGAAATCCCCCTAGCGAGCTTCGACATAAAGATATAGTTCAAGTCATCACTTTGTTCCTGTGTATATAATTCTGGAAGTGTCCCTTTATACACAAGCTCTCCTTGATGAATCATCATGACACTGTCACAAAGCTGGCTGACTTCTTCCATGATGTGGCTTGAAAAAAGGATGGTTTTATTTTGCTGCTTGAGCTGATGAATAAAGTCTCTGAAAATATTACTTGATGTGATATCCAAGCCTGTTGTCGGCTCATCAAATAAAATAATGTCAGGATCATGAATCAAGGTTCTGGCAATCGCCACCTTTTGTTTCATTCCTCTTGAGAATCCTTTCACCTTGCGATCCATGTATTGTCTCATCCCAAAACGCTTTGCCAAATCCTCTATTCTTGCTTTGATTTCATGCTGATCTAAGCCATACAATTTGCCAAAGTATTCAAGGTTTTCTCGTGCCGTCAAACGATCATAAAGTCCCGTCTCACCGCCAAACAAGACACCAATTCGCTTTTTCACTTCTGTTGATTCTTTCACCGTATCAAAGCCTGCGACAGTGACTGTTCCGTGCGTAGGTTCTAATAATGTGGCTACGGCGCGTAATAATGTGGTTTTCCCTGCACCATTTTCTCCTAGGATGCCAACAACTTCCCCTTCCTTCACGGAGAACGTCATATGCTTCATCGCTTTTACGACCTTTTTCTTATCTTTAAACCAGCAGCTGCAATCGCTGAGAGTAATCATGTGGTTCGCCCCTTTCAACTTTCTAAGTCTATGATAGAAAAAATGACGCTTCCTTGACATAAAAATGTCGCGAAACGTCCTTTTTCTGTCTTGAAATGATCTATTTTAAAAAAACAAATGGTAAAATAGACAAATAATAAGAAGAGTCATAGGTGATTTTTATGATAAAAGTAGGTCTCGTTGATGATTACCGAGTAGATTTAGAAAAGCTGCATGCCATTGTAGGCAGAATGGAGGCTGTGGAGATTGTCTTTGTCACACAGTCAGCAGAGGATGCATACGAGAAGGTCAAAAAAGGAGATATTGATCTGTTGTTCGCAGACATTGAAATGCCCGGAATGTCCGGTTATGAATTAGCGGATCTCATTCACTCTCATGCACTGAATGTCGATGTTGTATTTGTGACAGGAAACAGCGGATATGCGGTCCATGCGTTTGATTTAAATGTTCACGATTATATTATGAAGCCCTACCAAGCCGATCGAATTGCCAAATCCTTAGAGCGCTACTTGTCCACCAAGCAGGAGAAAAGCATTCATGGACGGCTTCTCATTAAGCAGCAGTCAGATATTCACGTGCTGCAAAAGAAGGATGTCATTTTTGTTGAGCGAACAGGCAGGTCAACCACCATTGTCACAACAACAGGAGAAATCCAGACATATCAGACACTAAACGAGTTAAAGGGCGATCTAGCTGAAAAAGATTTTATCCGCTCTCACCGATCGTTTATCATCAATATTCATTACATTAAGAACTTCTCGGCGTATGCCAAAAATTCATTTATCGTGTCTTTTGAAGGTACAGATAAAAAAGCCATGATGACCAAGCAGCAATTAGAATACTTTAAGAAATACTATTTTTAAGGAGAACGAACGTGAACGCTTTCTATCTTGGATTCCGCATGTATGCTCTCATATGGCTAGGTCTTGCGTTTCATGCAACAGCTGAAGCTTTTCTGCCGCTATCATCAGGAGTGCTGTGGCTCCTCACTTTTTGTGTGATTTGTCTTTATACATTTTTCATATACAAAAGGTTTTTGCCTCATGTGAGTGGTTATGTGATGTTGGGTGCTTTTGTGCTCTTTACCTGTGCAGGTCTTTCCCTTTTTCTGACGCAAGGAAATGGATGGAGCCCTCTTTTGGCTTTTGTGATCATCATCACAACAGATATCCTTGCATTGAAGATGATGCAGACGGAGAGACGATTAAACGGTCGGCTTCAAGAACTGATCAACGCAGAATCAAGAACCAATGAATTGCTGCTTGAGCTGCGCAGTAAACATCATGAAACAGCTAGACATTTAAATGCCTTTTCCGCGTCGAACGACGAGCATGAGATCAAGGATTTGATTCAGCAATACGAGAAACATTTCCCTTGGATTAAAGGAGAAAATGCTTATTTGGCCTCAACCCTGCATTCCTTTTTCCAACGGGCTGAAAAAGAGGACATTGCCCTTTCTCTAGACCTTCAAGCACCTTTTTCATCGCTTCCCTTTTCTAAGGCGGATCAGGTTAGTTTCACTGGAAACTTGCTTGATAATGCCCTAGACGCCGCGATTGAAGCGAAGCAAGCCCGGAAAGAGGGCAGCATCTCGATTGCGACCTCTATTCGGAGCGGGCTCTTTTTAATCCATTGTGAAAACAGCACAAAAGGAATGGAAAAACACGTGTTAGACCATTTGTTCAAAAACTTTGGCCGCTCGACAAAAGGCGGCGATCATCAAGGAATGGGGACGTATATCATTCATCAGCTTGTTGAAAAGGCAGACGGTACTCTTGATTTTACTTACCGTTCTCCACATTTGCGGCTCGTCATCAAAATTCCCCTCACGATGTCATAAAAAAAAGGTGCAGCTAAGCACCTTTTTTGATTAAGAGAAAATGTGGTCAATTTGATTGATTTCCTCTTTTGTTAATTGAACTTCGTTTGTTTTTAGGTTTTGCTGAACTTGCTCAGCTCGTTTTGCACCTGGAATAATGGCGTCGATGCCGTCCTGTGCTAAAAGCCAAGCGAGTGCGACGTGTGCCGTTTCGGCGTTCTTTGATTGTGCAATTGCCTTTAGCTTGTCTACTTTTTCGAGGTTTTGAAGGAACGCCTCGCCTTGGAAAAGCGGATCTTTTGCTCGAATATCATCAAATGTCGCATCCTTCGTAAATTTACCAGTCAACAAACCTGACGCCAACGGGAAATAAGGAATAAAGGAAATACGATGCTCGACGCAGTATGGGAGAAGATCCTGCTCTGCCTCACGTTTCAGCAAAGAATACTCCGACTGAAGCACATCTAAGTAGCCATCTCGATTAAAGGCTTGAAGCTGTTCAAAATCAAGGTTAGATGCACCAATGGCCCTGATTTTCCCTTCATCCTTCAATTCCTTTAATGTGCCTGCTACTTCTTCCAGCGGCGTCCGGCCGTCCGGAAAATGCATATAGTATAAATCAATATAATCTGTTTGCAGTCGTTTCAGGCTATGTTCGACCTGCTCTCTTAAAAAGTCCCGGCTGTTATCCAGCTCAATTTGTCCGTTTACTTCTTTATGAGCCCCCTTTGTCGCAAGAACAAGGTTTTCTCTACCGCCTCTTTTGGCAATAATCTCACCGATCAATTCCTCTGAACGGCCCAGCCCATAAATAAAAGCAGAATCTAAGAAATTGACACCTTGATCAAGAGCTGTCTCCACAAGCTCTCGTCCGGCATCTTCACTCAGGTTCGGGAACAAATTATGTCCACCTACCGCATTCGTACCAAGCCCTATCGGATTCACCTGTAAATTAGTTCGTCCAAGCGTTACCTTTTTCAAAAGCTCATCTCCCTTATCTGCTTAATCATCCTTATTTTCCCATGAATCCTTTACAACATTCAAGTATCCTGCTCTCTGAAGCAGCAACACCCTCATTTCAAGATTTTTACCTAAAAAACATTTAAAACTGATAATAAATCTATAAATTAATTCTTATTGACCAGTATATTAGACTTACAAATTTCCTTTTATTAATGATTTTTATGTAAATTTCTTTCAAAGATAGGGATTAAAACCTATTCCTCATCATGATTGAATTTCGATAGAATGAAAAGTGCAAATCGTCATAAGGAGATTTTCCCCTGTAACACCCGAATATACCATCCTATCTGTTTCTTTTTTCATAGTCAGATAGCGGGAATGAAATGACGAAAGAAAAGCAAAGGAGCATCAACTGTGAATCTTAAAAAAATAAGTGCACCCCTCATGATTTCGTTCGTGATGATCATCTCTGCAGCTTGCCAGAGCTCAGCAAAATCAAGTAACGCTGATCAAAAATCAACAAAAACAGCAGAGGTAAAAGTCGATAGCTACGAATATACGTTACCAGAAGACTCAACAACTACGCTAAGAGACAATGAATTGGTGCTAAAAGTCAACCTGACGATTACAAACAAAGGTGACAAAGCTCTATCATTATATAGCTCTGACTTCTCCCTTTATCAGGACGATGCCAAAGTATCTGATTTAAAATTTTACGGCAGTAAAGACCGTCTTGACCTCGGTTCATTGAACAAAGGAAAATCTCAAACAGGTGCTCTTTATTTCCTAGTAGACAAAGGGAAAAAATATCAGTTCGTGTACCAAGACAGCATCAAGAAAAACAGTGATTCGATTGAAATCAACCTAGATGGAAACAAAATATTGGATACAGCGAAAAAGCTGGATAACCCTGCAAAAGCGCTATCCGCTTATACGGATATCATTGTATTTGACAAAAAGAACGATCAATTTGCAGATTTAACAGGTGACAACCAATCCGATGTCGTGAATAAATACCACGACATGTTCGTAAAAGACTTCAAAAGAACCGCCGGCATGTACGGCAATGAAGTAAGTGACCGTGATATACTGTCGATGTACAAACGGATTCAAAACACCATGAAGGATAAAACCAAAGTAGAAACAAGTGTAAAAACCATCTCTAATGACGAGGCGAAGGTTGTCGCTCAAGTAACAGGTATTGATGCCTCTAACTTAAAAGACAAGCTAGACAAGCAAAGAGATGAGTTTTACAACGGCAAGATCCGCTCTAAAGAAGAATTGTATAAGAAAAGCTTAAACTTGTACGCATCTGAATTCGAGAAGCTTCCCCCAGTCTCCAGCCCGGCTGAATACGAAGTGAAAATGAAACGTAATGGGGATGGTCAGTGGAAAATTGACCTTAACGATTATAATACATCACAGTACATGAGCGGTTTTATTAAAACAAGATAATCTTGAACTAAAAAAAGACGCTGGCCCAATGAAGGTGCCGCGTCTTTTCTTATGCTATACCGTCGCCTCTTGCTCTTCTTTCACCGCTTTTTCAATATCTTTAAAACGGCTCGATACAGTAGACGCACTAATGCCATACTTTTTCGCTATTTGCGCTTGAGAAAGCGGGGCATCACTTGCAAGTGAATGAATGTAATATTCGATTCCCGCAGCAAATGATGCTGCTTTACGGATCACAGGTGATTTCTGATCACAATAGGCCTTCCACACGGTTAAAGCGCCATCAGTCAGGCTTTGGTCCCCGTGTTCCTTCATTCCGTCTTCAATCAGCTTAGCTGTTTCCAGTTGAACGTCACTTGCCCAGTCCATGCGATCTGCTGTTAGACCTGTATCGCCTTCTGTTTGAGCAGATGTTTCTAATTCTTCTACTTCTTGCTTCGCAAACATGCACTTCAACACATCAGGGAATGATTCTCTCATAAATGTGCTGCGTGTTCCTCCATTTGCCTCATATGCTTCAACAAGCTGACGAACTTGAAGAAGAAGCGTATCTGTAAACTCTTTCGCAAACATCGTATATTGAATGAAAAACTCTGCTTTTTCTTCAAATTGAACAGGGAATCCAAGTACGAGACTTCCCTTTTCAGGCAGCACTGTTTGATCCGGTTTTACATCTACTTCAACCTTTTCGGCTGTCACCATATTCTCAAAGTAAAGAGACTCGTCCGTTTTTTCATTTAATAAAAGCAAAGATGGCTCCATACCTGTCCATGATTGAACCACTTGTTTTGTTTTCGGACGGGTAATATCTTCCGCTTTCTTTGTCAGGAATTCTTGGAAGATGGTTTCTTTCTGATCCGTTAATGGACGGAAAAAGATGCCCCATACACTCAAATGAAAGACCGAGATCTGTTGCGTTTCTTTATCCATATCTGCAAGAAAAGAAAACTCATTAATGAATTGATTGATGGCTTTCTGATGTTTAGAGAATGCGTAATTCATTAAATCCTTTTGAACTTGTACAGCTTCCTTAAACACAAGCTCAGACGTTTGTTCTCCGCCTGACTTTTGACCACAGCAATGTTTATATTTTTTTCCGCTTCCGCAAGGGCAGAGCGCATTTCGTTTAATTTTTCCCAAAATAAAACCTCCGACATTCTAGTCTAACCTCACTATTTTAACAAACGATTGCACAGGAGAGTTTTATTTTCAAGAAAAAAGAAAAATCAGAATGATCAGTTAAATAATAAAGATACTTGAAGATCTCGATAGATCATAGGAATAGCAGTCTTTTTCTGTTTATTTTCTCCAATCATTCCAATAGATTTTCTTCAGCTCATTCCCTCAAATAACTGCTTTGCTTCAAAATAAAAGATTTGAACAAACTTCTTCGTATTGACTCTGCCAGTTGATCCTGCGGATGAAGAGGTTTTCTGCATTTCTTTCATTCTTTGGCTGACATCGGTAAAGTCAAAAAACTTCGACGCATAGTGCTCAAACTTAGGATTCGAGAAATCTGTTAATCCTAGTGAAGCAAAATGATTCAAGGAATGATGAATAGCGCGTCTAATCCGCTGCTCTGCCGCTTTCACTTCCCTCATCACTTCGACATCGGTTGCCCCATGATCCAGCTTCCTCTCCGCAGTTTTGATAAAGAGCTGTTTTAGCGGCGGGAAATTGACCTCATGAGAATTGGCTGACTGTGTTTCATGTAAATAGATCAGGATCTCTAGTAAATCCTTAGATCCGCTCTCTCCAACAATTCCTAGTTCGGATAAGAGAAATTCCCCCGCCTCTTTCATCGTCCTTTTCTTCAACCCAGCACCCGTCGTATTATGAGAAATCACTGGCTCTAACGGCAGCACATGGCGAAGGGAAGCTTGAATATCGTAAATCGATTTCTCAAGCTTAATCCGCTCCATGACTTTTCGAATCACACTGACAATTTCAATTCGATTGACAGGTTTATGGATATAATATTCGATCCCTAATTCATAGGCCTCTGCCATCATTTCTTTCGCCTCTACTTGAGAAATCATCATGATTTTGCCTTTGAATTCAGGGTGAATATGACGTATGGTTTGAATGCCATCTCTAACAGGCATTAAAAGGTCAATCAGAAGGATGTCTATTTTTTTTAGGTTCAATGAATGGGCTTCTAATCCAACTCCATCATCGGCTTCATCCACGACCTCTCCCAAATCTTCATCCTCAATGATTTGTCCTAAAATCGAGCGTATTGCACGATCATCATCTGCAATGAAAAACCGCATACACTCACCCTCTCTGTATTAAATTTTGTATAGGAAGGATTAGCTGAAAAGCTGTTCCCTTTGTTTCTATTTGTTCGATTTTAATTGTACCGCCAAGCTCTTTAACCAGCTCTTTCACATAGGATAAGCCAATCCCAGTTGATGGTGTTCCATATGCATCAAATTTGGAAGTATAGCCTGGATCAAATACGATGTCTCTCATTTTTTCTGGAATTCCCGGGCCATCATCTTCAATCCGAATCTCTATTTTATCATGACTTCCTTTCAATACGAGTGAGATCATTCCGTCATCCTTTATGGCTTCAACCGCATTTGCCATTAAATTATTAATGAGCGATAAGAAAATGAACACATGGTAATCATGCAAATGAATGCCTTTTATATCAGATGTAAAGGAGATGTTTTTCCCTAGAGAGAGCGCATACTTTTCTTGAATGCGGAGGACAATTTGAACGAGCTCTTCCGCATTCATATAGTCTTGCATATTTTCCTTAGAAATCAGCTTCGAAAGCCCAGCATAAATACGCTGATTGTCCTTTTTCACTTCATGGATTTCTCCTGCGAGCTTCAACAGTTCCTGACTCACTTCCTTGCCTGCTTCATGTTCATGCATTAGACGATAAAGCCTGTATGATTCTTGCGTAATATGCTCTGTATGTTTTAACGTTTTCTTTAAATGAACCGTTTCTTCATATAAATTAGAAATGACCAGCATCATATGTTCATTTTGTTTCATGATCTGCTTCTCTCTAGATTGTGCCTCATACAGCTTCATCATATTAAAAAAGCTGATCACCACAAAACTGTGAGCAAACGCAATGAGAAACATATCACTTAGCTTTGATAGCGTCATCGTCGTATCAAATACTAAATATTGCACAAACAACTCAACAAAATCAGCCACTAATTCAATCATCAGACCAATGATCCCAATAAAAATAGAGCGCTGTTTAAAACGTCCCGTACGGACGGCAAAGAACAGGAATGCATATGTAAAATAGAAAAAGAAACTTGGGAATTGCTGATAAAATGATGCGGCGAAACCAGCATGATGCTGAATTAGATCTAAGCCTACTCGAAAAAGCACAATGGCTGTGCCTGTTAAAAACCCGGGCAAGAACGGTCTAGATTTCCTTAAGAGTAATAAACAAAAGAAAAACGCAGGTGCGCCAAAGCTGATCCGGAACGTCTCATTCACAGGATAAAACTTCAGTTCTCCTGCAAGCGGCACAATTACCACCATAAAAATTAATATGAATGCGTCTTTTTTAACAAGCTGGTTTAAACTCAAATGACTAACATCCCTTCCCCTTTTTGCATAGCCACAGTATACAAGGAGACTCTTTTCTTCACAATGTACAAAAAAATAATTTTCACAGCTCCTTATTTCCCCAAAATCCTTTTTTATGACTATTCACCGAGATGGCATGGTGACCTTTCAGCTATTCAGCATTTTGGTGATTGTCTACAATAATGGGAATTGTTTAGACAATGATCGACAAACCGATTTTTATTTGTAAGTTTTTCTGTAGATTTTCGTCAGATTGTGTAGTTTCCAAGATAAATTGAATGAACAATTTTAGTGAAACTATATGTAAGCGTTTTCTGAATTTTCACTAAAAACCCTTTTTGTTTTTTCGCCGCCAAAGCCTTCATTTGAACATATATTTAGGTGTAAAGGAGTGGTACAAGCAGCGCATGACAAGTTCTTTGAAGATGTGTAACATGTTTTCGTGCCTATTTGATCGCATTTTTTGTCATCCGCCAATTCAATAGGGTACTTTTTGATTTTTGATTGGAGGAATCGTATGAAAACAGCAATTTCTAATAATACACAACACGCATGCCAGTCTTCTGTTGATCAATGGGCAGAAGAAATTCGTCCGTATTACAAAAATGGACAAAACGCTGGCTACATTCCAGCACTCGGAAAAGTGAATTCCTCTCAACTTGGTATCAGCGTGATAGGCCCAGATGGATCATCTGTACGATATGGTGATTGGGACGTTCCCTTTACCCTGCAAAGTATCTCAAAAGTCATCAGCTTTATAGCTGCCTGTTTAGGAAGAGGCGTTCCTTACGTCTTGGACCGGGTAGATGTAGAGCCAACTGGTGATGCATTTAATTCCATCTACCGTCTTGAGATGCATAAACCAGGGAAGCCCTTTAATCCAATGATTAATGCTGGAGCTATTACCGTATCCTCCATCCTTCCCGGAAAGACTTCTACAGAAAAGCTAGCATATATTTTCGATTTAATCGAAAACTTAATAGGAAAGCGTCCATCTGTTAATGAAGAGGTTTATCAATCAGAATGGGCAACTGCGCACCGTAACCGTGCTCTTGCTTATTACTTAAAAGAAACCAATTATTTAGAATCAGATGTCGAAGAGACATTAGAAGTGTACCTAAAGCAATGTTCAATAGAGGTCACAACTGAGGACATCGCCTTGATTGGACTCATTATTTCAAGTGATGGCTATCATCCCTTTAAACAAGTCCAAGTCATCCCAAAAGATATCGCAAGACTAACAAAGGCATTGATGCTGACATGCGGCATGTATAATGCATCTGGTAATTTTGCTGCTTTCGTAGGCGTACCAGCCAAAAGTGGTGTGTCTGGAGGAATTATGGCTTGCGTTCCGCCAAGCGCAAGAAGAGAATTCCCGTTTCAGACAGGCTGTGGAATCGGTATTTATGGTCCCGCCATTGATGATTGTGGTAATAGCATTACCGGTGTCATGATGCTGAAAAAGCTCGCCAAAGAGTGGGATCTCAGTATTTTTTAAAGAAATAGGATGAATTAGAAGAGGTGATGTTATGAATGGTTTATTAACAACAACAAATGGTTTTCTATGGTCATATATTATTGTTGCACTATTAATTATTGTCGGCCTTTATTTCACATTCAGGTCTCGTTTCCTTCAAGTGCGTATGCTGAAGGAAATGGTGATCGTTCTGAAAGAAGGAACAAATAAACAAAAATCTGGCGTATCACCATTCCAGGCCTTCGCTATTAGTATGGCGGCTCGGGTTGGAACTGGGAACATTACTGGGATTGCGATCGCAATTGCCATGGGTGGTCCTGGCGCTATTTTTTGGATGTGGATCCTAGCCATTATTGGTTCTGCGTCAAGCTTCGTTGAAAGTACGCTTGCCCAAGTGTATAAAGTAAAAGATCCATCAGGCTTTCGCGGTGGTCCCGCCTACTATATTGAAAAAGGCTTAAAGAAACGCTGGATGGGGATTTTGTTTGCTGTATTAATCACCATTTCTTTCGGTATTGTCTTTAACGCTGTACAGTCGAACACCATTACCATTGCTTTTGAAAATTCATTTGGCACAAATCGTTTGATCGTAGGCGTCATTATGGCTATTGGATTTAGTATCATCATTTTCGGCGGGGTCAAGACGATTGCCAAGATGGCTGAATACATTGTGGTCTTCTTAGCTGTCGCTTATATTGGTATTGCTCTTTTTGTCATGATTACAAACATTACTGAACTGCCTGGTGTGATCCAGACGATTATTTCACATGCATTCGGTATTGAGCAGTTTGCAGGTGGTACCATGGGTGCCGTCATTATGGAAGGGATCAAACGGGGTCTATTCTCAAACGAAGCTGGGATGGGTAGCGCACCAAACGCTGCTGCAGCTGCCGTGACGAGCCACCCTGTAAAGCAAGGATTGATCCAAGCATTTGGTGTCTTAATTGATACACTGATTATTTGTACAAGTACTGCCTTTATCGTTCTTTTCTCAAGTGCATATAAAACGACAAAATTAACAGGTATTGAGCTTACTCAAGCATCTTTGAGTGAACACATCGGTCCTTGGGCTTCTGGTGTTCTTGCCATTATGGTTTTCTTATTTGCATTTAGTACGCTGATCGGGAATTATTACTATGGTGAAACGAACATTGAGTTCCTTAAATCAAGCAAAGCCTGGTTGATTGGATACCGTATTGCGGTCATTGCCATGGTTTTATTCGGTGCTGTAGCAAGTGTTCCTTTTGTTTGGAATCTTGCCGATCTGTTTATGGGCTTAATGGTCATCGTCAACCTCATTGCCATTACCATGCTGTCCAAAGTCGCCTTTGCAGCATTAAAGGATTATTCACGGCAGAAAAAAGAGGGGAAAGATCCAGTCTTTTATAAAAATGCCGTTCCAAACAATGAGAACATTGAATGCTGGGACGATGAACCTGCTTCGTTGAAAAAGAATCATATTGGGTAAATCACAAAAGCTCTGGTCCCCTGACCAGAGCTTTTTTCTTTAGTTCAAAAATTCGAGTATGAGTTTGTTCACTACTTCTGGTTTTTCATGATTGATCCAATGAGAAGCATCATCGACAAAAATCAGTTGACCATTAGGGCAAATCTTCATCGTTTCCTTCGCTAGCTTTCTGCTTAAAAACTTGTCCTCCATCCCCCAGATCATGCGAACAGGCACTAAAATACGTTTAGATATCGGCTTTTCAAAGCCTCCCTTTTTGATCGCGCGATACCAATTAAGCATCGAGGTCATGGCACCTGGCTGCGTCCAAGCCAGCTTATAGCTTAATACATCTTCTTTCGAGAACAAATGTGGTCTTGCAGTCAGTCCTATGGCTTCATCCAGCTTTTGAAAGTGATTTTCTTGGAGTGCTGCCTCTGGCACATTCGGAAGCTGAAAGAAAGCGATATAGGAGCTTTTCTTCCACTGTGGCGGATAAAACGGAAGAACCTTCATCATCACCCGCGGATGCGGCATGTTGACAATGATTAGTTTCTCTACATATTGAGAACGTGTGGATGCCAAATGCCAAGCAACTGCCCCGCCCCAATCATGCCCCCCCACAATCGCCTTTTGATTCGGACTAAGGGTCTTAATCAACCCTACGATATCATCTCTCAGTTGATCTAATACATAGGATTCGATTCCTTCTGGCTTATCACTTAGATGGTAGCCTCTTTGATCAGGAACGACGACACGATATCCTGCCTCGGCTAGGGGCATAATTTGGTTCTTCCAGCCGTACCAGAACTCAGGAAATCCATGCAGCAGTATAAGCAGCGGGCCATCCTCAGGTCCAGCCATTGCTGTGTGAAGTGTTACACCATTTGTTTGGATTGATTGAAATTCAATTTGCTCCATCCCTTTGCCACCTTTCTCCTTGTTCTTTTATTCTTCCAACATAGCATATTTTCCATTTTTCAGAAAATAAAAGCACTCCCAAAAAAAACCTTCACGAAGGTGAAGGTCTAGATTGTTGACAAAAGGCTAAAATGATCTTGATTTTAGCCTTTTGTCTTCTTTTCAGCGTGATAGAAAACCTTTGCAGTCTAGAAAGGACGAGTACTGGCGCGGAGCGAATTTGTCATTCGTGAGCACCAGCACGCAGGACTGACACCGAATGCGAGGGTTTGTCTACACGCTGAACCTTCACGAAGGTGAAGGTCTTGGTTTATTTCATATAATTCAGCACCCAGATCAACCCATTTTTGCGGTCCTGTACTTGTCCGTGAAGTGCGCCAAAGAACGTATCCTGTAATTCGACCATTACATCTCCATCAGCTTCCAGCGCTTCATATACAGCCTTTAGTTCTTCTTCATTGTCAAACTGCATAATCAATTTGAGATGTTCGGGCTTTGGTGTGTGGCCAAACGTATCTGAAAAGTGAAGCAGTGATTCTCCAAGGTGCAGTTCTGCATGCAGCACACGGTCTTGATGTTCATTTAAAATATGAATATCACCGCCAAAAATCCCTTGATAATATTGAAGAGATTCCTTCACATCGTCTACCACAATATAAGGACTAACACTAATCATACCCCTCATCCTCCTCTTGTTCCGTCCATCTTCTCTTTTATAGCTTATCCCAAATCGTATGAAAAAAGGCACAAATCGTCAACGGATTTGCACCTTTTTCTCATGAGGATTTCGCTAATTCACTATGTTTGTTTGAATACGCTGCGTACATGACGACACCGATTAACAGCCAAACACCAAAGTAAAGCCACGTCCGGCCTGGTAAGTTGAGCATAAGGAACAAGCAGCAGCCCATTGAGATAATCGGTAATACCGGCACAAATGGAACCCGGAATCCCCTCTCAAGCTGCTGATGTGTCTTTCTCAAAATAAGCACAGATAAACTCACCATCGCAAACGTCAATAAAGCACCGATATTCGCTAAATTGGACAAGTCCTTTAAATCAATAAACCCTGAAATAACAGCTGTCATGCCGCCAATCATCCATATGCTTGCAACAGGCGTATTGCTTTTGTTTGTTTTCGAAAACATTTTAGGCAAAAGACCGTCTCGTCCCATCGCATACGCAATTCGAGTTGCTGCATAATTATTGGCGAAAATCACAGCCATCAATCCAATGACCGCACCGACAGAAATAATACCGGCTACGCTATTTTGATGTACACTTTGCAGCACATAGGACATAGCCTCTGTGACATTCAGTTTTGTATAGTGCACCATACCTGTCATAATCAAACAAACGACAATGTAAATGATCGTGCAAATGAGTAATGAGCCAATAATGCCAATTGGCAGGTTCCGCTGCGGATTTTTCACCTCTTCCGCAGAAGCAGAAATCGCATCAAATCCTAAGAAGGCAAAAAACACAGCAGCAGCACCGGCAATGACACCTTCTGCACCAAACGGCATGAATGGCTGCCAATTGGCTGGCTGTACATAAAACCCGCCTACTACAATGAAAAGAACAATAATACCGAGTTTCACAAACACCATGATATTATTGAATTTTTTACTTTCCTTCGTTCCTCTAGATAAGATCCACGCAATTAGTAAGGCAATGATAATGGCTGGCAGATTCATATATCCGCCTTGTTCCGGTCCCGCTAAGAATTGATGGGGAATCGAAATTCCAAAACCCTCAAGCAAGCTGTTGAAATAGCTCGACCAGCCACTGGCGACAGCTGAAGCAGTCAGCATATAAACGGACAATAACGTCCATCCCATTAGATGACCGACAAGCTCACCCATCGTTGTATATGAATAAATGTACGCACTGCCGAAAACAGGCAGCGCTGAAGCCATTTCTGCATAGCAAAGTGCTGCCAAACTGCACACAATCGCTGCAATGGCAAAGGAAAAAATGACAGCCGGCCCTGCATCCTTAGCCGCTGTAATTCCGGTTAACACCATGACCCCCGTGCCGATCACTGCCCCTATACCAAGGAGCGTGAGATCGAGCCCGCCCAGCGTTTTCTGTACCTTTTGCTGCCTGCTCTGCTCTAACAAATCGTGAATGTGTTTCTTACGAAGAATATGTCGCAAACCCTTTCCCTCCAAAACGTTAGAAAAACAAAAAATCATTCAAATTTCATTATAGCAGAATAGGTACTACGCATTCACAACCAATTCACGTAAATCCTTCTTCATGATTTTACCAAGCTTATTTTTTGGCAGCTCCTGTGTGAAATGAATGGAGGGTACTTTGTAATCTGCCAAACGTTCCTGGCAATAGTTCACCACATCTTCTTCACAAAAATCGACGGAATCGTCTTTTACGATATACGCACTTGGCACTTCACCATATAATTCGTCCGGTACCCCAATGACAGCTGATTCAATCACACCTGGAATTTGATCAATGACTTCTTCTACTTGGTCAGGATAGATATTATCCCCGCCGTACAGAATCACATCTTTGTATCTGCCTGTGATGAAAAGAAAACCGTCTTCATCTAAATAGCCTGCATCTCCCATATGGAACCAGCCATCTTTGAGTACCTTCTCTGTAGCGTCAGGCTGATGATAGTAGCCTAAGAAATAAAATGGGCTTCTCATGACGACTTCGCCAATTTCTCCAGCTGGCAATGTCTCGTCTGTCTCAGGATGCACGATTTTCACTTCTACATCCGGGTCCACTTTACCCGCAGAGCCCATTTTATCCTCGCCCATCGCTGGATGCCACGCACTCACAACCCATGCTTCCGTACTTCCATAGCCATGCATCATCTGAATGCCTACTTCTTTGTAATCTTTAATTAAGCGCACCGGCACCTTCGTACCGCCAGAAATCGCAATTTCAAAAGATGAAAGATCATACGAACCGCGTTTCATTTCTTCTAGCATGTACGTGTAAGCTGATGGGAAAGCCATCATGAACGTAATTCTTTCTTTCTCAATTGTTTCTAAAATGCGCTTCGGTGTAGCATCATGTAAGAAGACAAGTGTATATCCTTCAATTGCAGCTGCGATCAGATGATTAATTGAACTCATATGATACAGAGGATGACTCGCCAAGTATCGTTTTCCTTTCAGATCGAATCCTCGATTCCCACGTCTTGTTAAAAATTGATAGATTCGTCCATGTCCGACCATACAGCCCTTTGGATTGCCCGTTGTCCCAGAGGTGAATAAAATCATCGCTAGATCCTCTTCTGATACCTCTTCAGCAAGGTTACTTCCATCATTTGAAGCCAAAATGTCTTCAAACAGCTGTGTTGTTTTCGCATTGACACCTGATTCCACCATCAGGCAATCTTCTAAAGACACATTCACTGCCGCAATGATGTCACGGAATTCACGATCAAAAAATAAAGCCTTTGGCTCTGCTTTTTTCAAAATACCTTCTAGCTCAAAGGAAGTAAGCTGCCAGCTAAGCGGAACTGCGACTGCACCTGCTTTGATGACTGCCAGCATAATCGTAGGGAAGTGATGATGGTTTTGACTAATAAAGCAAACACGGTCCCCTTTTCGAATCCCCTTTTGGTGTAAGTAATGAGCGAGCTGGTCAATGCGCTTTGCATATTCTTCAAATGTATAAGACACACCCCCGCCAGTTACCGCTTCAATTTGTGATGAGCGTTCCATTCTGTCGTTAAGTAATGCCTGTAGTGTATTCAATATCTTCATCTCCAAACGTTTGATTTACAATAGCCAATTTCCAGTGAATGGGTTGGCAGATTTTATCTCATTCACATTCTAAAATAAAACCAGATGAAAGTAAAATCATTTCAATTTGGAATTGTTCTTTATATTAATTGATAATATAGGTAATTTTATAGCCGTCTTCCATTTTGGTTTAAATGATGATAACTATTATGATAAGATAGACCTAGTAATTGATCGGAAAATGCGAATGCAATAGGAAAAGAGGTATGGAGAATGCAACATTTCGAGCTAGAGGCAAGTTTATTAGACCATGCGCTGACAAAGTATTTAAAGGCGACGAAACAAATAGATGAAGAGAACATCCCGAAAAACGTCACGAATGTGAAAGGGTTTATTTTACGCATCATTTATCGTCATCAATCATGTACTGTGAAAAATATTCTGCAGGAAGTTTCATTATCTCCCTCTGCAACAACAACCGCTCTCAATCACTTAGAAGATGAAGGGCTGATTATCCGCTCTCGAAATAATAATGACCGCCGTACTGTATGGATTGAACTCTCTGAATCTGGTGAACAAATTGCAAAACAAATGATCGACAACCGCCAATTGCTTGTTAATCAACTGTTCAACCATCTTTCAGAAGAAGATAAAAAAACATTTTTTGAATTAATTGAGAAAATGATGGACGAGCACACATTAAAGGCTTAGGAACATTCCTAAGCCTTCTTCTTTACGGCTTTAAGATGACCTTTATACAATCATCCTTCTTATCATTAAATATGTGATACGCATGAGCGGCATCATCTAACGGCAATTGATGTGTGATGATCGCCCTAGGATCAATTTCACCAGTTGTCACTTTTTGATAGAGCTTTGACATGTAGCCTCTAGCCGGAGCCTGACCCATTTTAAGGGTGACGTTTCTTGCGAAAAAGGCACCTAACGGGAACATATTGTATAGACCGCCGTACACACCCGTCATCTGCACCGTTCCACATTTACGGACGGCTTTTGTGGCAATTTGAATCGGTCCGATCGTTCCACCTTGCAGCTTGAGTTTCTGCTCAATTTTTTCAAGCGGCGACTTCTTCCCGTCCATCCCCACACAATCGATCACAACATCGGCACCACCCTTGGTCAGCTCCTTTAACGTTTCTCCCATGTCGGGATCTTCTGTAAAATCAAATACTTCTACGCCGCTCATCCGTTTTGCATGTCGCAGACGGTAATCAATATAATCGACCGCAATCACACGTTCTGCCCCTTTTTGCCATGCAAATTGCTGCGCCATTAGCCCAACAGGTCCACAGCCTAACACAATGACCGTATCACCTTTTTTCACACCGGCGTGCTCCACACTCCAATAAGCAGTTGGGAGAACATCAGATAAGAACAGCAATTGTTCATCCTCCAGCTCACAATCATCAGGGATCTTAAACGGGGTGTAATTGCCAAAAGGCACGCGTAAATACTCTGCCTGTCCTCCTGGGTAGTTCCCATATTTCTCACTATATCCAAAAAGTCCACCCGAATCGTAGTGCGGGTTTGAGTTGTCGCATTGGCTTTCTAAGTGGTGATGGCAATATTGGCATTGACCACATGCAACGGTAAATGGAATAACGACACGGTCTCCCTTTTTTACTGCCGTGACATCTGGGCCAACTTCCTCCACAATCCCCATTGGCTCATGCCCAATCACATAACCGATTGGAAGCGGGAAATTCCCCTGATACAAATGTAAATCAGATCCACAAATTGCTGTTGATGTAATTCGAATGATCACATCTTCCCGATCTTGAATTGATGGTGCATCTACTTTCTTCACTGCGATGCTATTTTTCCCTTGGTAAGTAACAGCTCTCACATGCATTTCCTCCTTTAGCGAAAATCATCTGTACATAGCTTCACCTTGAGAGGATGGTTCATGCATCAAATCATGAATATGAAAAAACAAAAAAGCCTGTCGATCGGTTCGACAGGCGCTTATTCAATCATGTGTGTAACGCGTTACATATTTATCCTTTATCGATAAAGACCAAATCATATTGAGAGGAAGTCTCTCGATCGATCATCAAGTTCCCTTCTTGAATAAAATAAGGACATATACTCGGACCTTGTGATTCTTCAAACTGCTCATACAACTGCTCAATCTTTCCAGGGAGCAGCAATAGCAAAAATTTATTAGAATGAGACACGAATTCATAAGAGTGAATTGTATCCGGCGGTATATAGGCAAAGTCACCCGGCATCAGGCATATATCCTCACCGTTCAATTGAAGATTCATTTTTCCCTCAACACAATAGAGTGCTTCTGTATGTACTTGATGATAATGCGGAGGAAAATACTTTCCCTTCGCGCCTTCAATCACAAAATGACTGAACCCGCCTCCAGTTGTTTCTGTTGTTGCGATCAGCTCATGGAGCTGACCATCCACAATATATTGCTTCCCTTCACCAGCCTCTAATACATAGGGCTGCACCGCCTGAGGAAGCTGACTATGAAATAAAACGGAGGGCTTTGTTGTATTTGACAGCTGCCGGATACCATGCATCAAGATGAGATCGCTTTCTTTTTCAGCTTGTTCAAAGCTGGCTGCATCGAAAGCATGATCAGTCATCGGCCATTCGTTCAGCTGAAGCTTTTTCCCGATTTGCTGATAGACATCTGTCATTTGTCCGCCCAACGTATATGAAATAAATCTTGTTTTGTGACTATGCATTCTGTAGCCATGGATCGTTTTGGGCGGAATATGAATATAATCGAAGGCTGTGACCATATATTTTTTACCATCCAAAATCACTTCAAGCTTTCCTTCCAGCACAAAAATGGTTTCAAATAAGTGCTCATGACAGTGAAGTGGAAAATAAGCTCCTTTCCCACCTGTGATTAAGACAAGCTCAAACAGCTGATTCGTTCGAGTTGCTTCTGCCAGCACATGAACAAGCTGATTTTCCAGCCCATACAGCTTCCCTGAACCAGACAAGGTATAAAAAGAGGTACCTTCGGATTGCTTGATCGATTGCGATTGCTCCGACATCCCATCACTCCTCATGACGAATTGACTATCTTTATTATATAGACCAATTGATATAATAGATAGACAATATGCGAGAGATTTTACTCTTCTCGCATAAATAAGTGTCTAAGGTAACATTTCACATGTTCTAACGGGGTCGTTTGTTTGAGTGCTGTGGTCATCGATAGACCCCCAATCACCATTGAATGAAGGAGGGAAGCCAGCTCATCCGCTTTGTTTTCTTCATAACCACTGTTCATGAGCTTTTCTTTCACAAGCTTTTGCCAGCGGATCATTTCTTGTTTACATGCAGTATGAAGCTGCGTATGTTCTGGCTTGGATTCTGCCGCCAGCAAGACAATCGGAATCCCTCTTTCATTTTCCTGCTCCGTAAATCCCCGGATGATGTTTGTCATAAAACGGTCGATGGCGATATAAGGATCGTTCGAATAGGCAAAGCTTTCTTCTATTTGATTGATGACCTTTTGACTAATATATTCAACGGCTGCTATGGCTAGCTCTTCTTTTCCGTTTGGAAAATAATAATAAAGAGATCCTTTAGGCGTGCCGCTCTCTCTAATGATTTGATTCAATCCTGTCGCATGATACCCCTGTTTGCGTAAAAGAAGTGCGGCCGTTTGAATAATTCTATCCTTCGTACTCACGTGTGACACTCCTTTCCCTCCATAGACAAATGTCGTTTCAACGTATGAGTTGATTTGTTCCTTTCCAAATCGAGGATGTCTCCATTTCTGCTGCAAGCCGAAGCAGCCAATCCTCTTTCCCCTTAGGTGCTGTAACCTGGACACCTAAAGGCATGCCCTCCTCAGTGAGATGAACAGGAACGCTCATAGAAGGCTGACCCGTTAAGTTGGCAAGCTGTGTAAATGGTGTGTAGGTCAAACTCTTTAAGAACATGTCATAAATGAGATCCTGCTGCGCTTGCATTGAGAGAGATGACACACGTAAAAGTTCAGTGACTTCTTCCTTCGAATGCATCAACTCACCAACCTTAGGAGCTGAATAGGCTGTCGCTGGTGTCACAAAGAGATCATAGGTTTGATGAAATGACGCCATTTGTGCAGCCGCCATATCCCATGCATCAAGACTTTCTGTGTAAGCAGCAGCGGTTACGTTCTTGCCAGCCTCCGCCAACACCCATGCCACGATGTCTGTTTCCTCCGGATTGACTGGACGTCCTAATGAACGAGCCAAGGACGTGAATAATGCAGACATTTCTCCGCTGTTCATGACGTAGTATTGCTGCATCAGATGAACCCCATCGATTGCAGGCCCTGCTTCTTCTACTTGGTGCCCTTGATCACTCAGCCATTTCACTGTTTGCTGCACCGCCTGCTTCGCTTCCTCACTGACCTTCGTCCCAACTGGAGATTGTACACTGTAAGCAATTCGCATAGAAGATGTACGTTTCACTAGATCTTCTTGATAGCTGCCGTCGTATAATGGCGTTTGGAAAGCCGCTTCAGGCTGAATGACTTGAAGCAGATCAAGAAGGGCTGCACTGTCCCGCACTGTTTTTGTGAGTGTAAAGTCAATGGATGCCCCTTGCCACTGCCTTCCTGCGCCTGGTCCTACCGGCGTTCTTCCTCTTGTTGGCTTGAGACCAAACAAACCTGTAAAGGATGCTGGAATCCGAATCGACCCTCCACCATCACTTGCTCCACCAGCAGGCACGATGCCGCTTGCAACAGCTGCTGCCGTCCCGCCGCTTGAACCGCCAGGGGAATAGTCAGGATGCCAAGGGTTCCTCGTTGGACCATGTAAAGCAGGTTCTGTTACATTTCTTAATCCGAATTCTGGTGTGTTTGTATGACCCATCATGAGAAATCCAGCCTGCTTCAATCGCTGGACAAAGTGGGAGTCCGTTTTTGCCTTTACATCCTTTAACAATGCAGCACCTGCTGTCAGCGGTTCATTTTCCAGCCCTTGCGATATATTTTTCAGTACAAATGGAACGCCTGCAAACGGCTGATTCGTATGTAATGTCTTGATTTCTTTTAATACTTGATCTTGTCTTGTCTGAATCAACGCATTTAGTTCAGGATTGACCTCATTCAATCTAGCAAATGCAGCTTGTACAAGCTCGTCTGGCGTTACCTGCTTATTCCGTACAAGTGCTGCCAAGCCTGTCGCATCATACGTCATATACTCTTTTACGTTCATCAGCATATCCTACTTTCTCTTATTATGATCTCTCTATTGTCTACTAGATTTGTATGAATTTCAATTTCAGGTTACTTGTAAAAAAACTTTCTGACAAACAATATGATTCTTCTAACCATCCTTCTCATTTCTCCGATATAATAGAGAAAAAAAGACGGAGGTCATCGTATGCAAGGGGCTATCGCCTTGAAAAAGAAAATTGTCGTAGTCATCGCGTTTCTTCTTGCGTTGACAACTGCCTTGCCTTACCATTCGCAGGCAGCTGCACCGCCAAAAGAAACAGATGTCATCATCGTCTATAAAAACCAAAAAGGAAAGCAAACAGCGATTGAAGAAAGTGAAAAAGTGAACGAACAGTACATACATCTTCCCGCTGTCGCTGTGACAGCAGATGAACAAGCGGTCACGTCACTCAAAAAAGACCCCAACATCGCGTATGTTTCAAAAAACATAAAGGTCAAACTCGCTTCTTCTACGATGAAAAAAACCGCTGCCTCTACGAATCAGGATGCATTGGTTCAAAAATCTTACAACCTGCAAAAGCTGAATGTAAAGCAAGCGATAAAAGAAGGCGTCACGGGGAAAAATGTGAAAGTCGCCATTTTAGATACTGGTATTTCTCCACATGAGGATTTAAAGATATCCGGCGGTAAATCATTCGTGAACTACACTTCCTCCTATAAAGATGATGAAGGACACGGCACACATGTCGCAGGAACGATTGGTGCCCTCAATAACGATTACGGCACAGTCGGCGTCGCTTCTGGCGCGAAGCTGTATGCTGTGAAGGTGTTAGATAAAAAGGGAGAAGGCGACTTGTACAGTCTACTTCGAGGAATCGATTGGGCCATTAGCAACAAGATGGATATTATGAATTTAAGTTTAGGTTTTGAAGACAATATCCCTATTTTGCGCTCAGCAGTGGATGAAGCATATAAAAAAGGTCTGCTTGTGGTTGCTGCAAGCGGGAATGATGGGAAGAAGAATAATATTAGCTACCCTGCCGCTTACAATAGTGTCATTGCCGTTTCTGCAACGACGGACAAAGACAAACTCGCGTCTATCTCAAATACAGGGAAAGGCATTGAATTTTCTGCCCCTGGCCAGAACGTCATCAGCACTTATTTAAAAAATGAATATTGGTATGCAACAGGTACATCACAAGCTACGCCGCATGTCACAGGCATGCTGGCACTGTTGAAACAGCTTCATCCGAAGAAAACAAATGTACAGCTTCGCACCTTATTGCGCAGCTATACAGTGGATCTTGGCACAAAAGGAAAAGATCCACAATTCGGGTATGGCCGCGTGCAATATATACCGCAGTCCACCTTTGTAAAAGCTGCGACCAGCGCTGTTAAAATAGCCGAAACTTCTAAAAAGCAGGCAGATGTCAATCAAGCCAAAACAAGAATTGGCCGACTCACTGCAAGTAAACAAAAAACAGCACTCACTGAACGGGTGAAAAAGGTACAAGGAACCATTGATATCCGCTTGGCACGTGCTAAGGTTCAAACAGCCGAAAAAAGCAAAACACAAGGCGCCATTAAAAGCGCTCAAACAGCCATCAAAAAGCTAAACAAAGGCAAAGAAAAAACAAGCCTGCAAAACCGGCTCGACAAAGTCAAAAAACAGGTTGCCTATCAAAAGAAAGTGACAGACGCCAAACAAAAGGTGAAAAAAGCGGAATCAAAACGAACGAAGAAAACAAAAGCAGCAGCGCAAACCGCTGTCAAACAGCTAAAAGCTTCTAAAACGAAAACCAGTTTACAAAAACGATTAAACCGTATCAAGGTTTAACAGAAAAAACGATTCCTCGCTGAAAGGAATCGTTTTTTTCTATTTTAACAGCGGCGAAAATAAGCTATGATGATATTTTCCTTCAGTATCTGCCCTCACTTGATCAAGTATGCTTTCTAACGAAGCCATCACACCCTCTAATGCTCGGCGCACTGAACCTTGTTCAAAATCCGCTAAACTCTCTGGCAACTCATCTTCATCCAATACAAAAAAATCACCATTCGGTAGAACGAGAAGATCAACAATGAGGTCTTCAAACATGACCAGCTGGCCGTTCAACCATGTATTCCCCACAATATTAAAATAAGAACCTAGTTCCTTCCCTTGATCATCTCTCCAGAAATACATATTGTAAGGACGATCCTTCCAATAGTAGGCGGTCGTATAGCTCCCTTTTGGAATTGTCAGCGTATCATCGCCTGCACTCATCGAAAACGTCTCTTCAATCTTGTGAAAAAGCACAGTTTTCTGTCCCTGTGCATCTAACAGCTGACACGTATGTTCCACAACCTTCTGATCGTATTTGATTTTTCTCTCGATTACTTCATCCCACCGATCCGCATGTAGCGAAAACAACATGTCACAACTCCCTCTTGCATCTAGTTTCTCTCTTTCCAGTATACACCGTTTTTTTTATGAAAAAATAAAGGCTTGCTGCATTCACATATGGAAGACCTATGATGAGGTGAAATAAATGAACGGAATCACGATTCTTGAAAACCTTACACAGCTTGGACAAATCATCCTCATTTTTTGCGGCTATGCCCTTTATTGGCGGCTGGTGAAAACGAAGAGAGAACGAAAGCTTTCTCCTTATGAGCGCATGTTAAAATTCTTTGTTATGTTCGGCTTAATCTCGTGGGGAGTATCCTATTGGGCGCTTATACTGTGGGCGTAAATTGAAAAAGGAAGAGCTGTCCATAGAGGACGTGCTCTTCCTTTTATTACGCGTGATGTGATGAACCTGCCGGCTGTTCTTTCTGGATGACATATTGATAGCTCTTGACATGTGTCCCATTTTGATTCACAAATTCTTTATCTAGTGCACGCTCAAAGCCCATTCTTTCATAAAGACGAATGGCAGCCTGCATTTTATCAGATGTATGAAGGTACAGAACATTTTCGCCCCATGATTGCGTGAGTTCAATACTTTTACGTAACAATGACTCTGCAATTCCTTTTCCCCTGACATCGGGATCTACTCCTAAAAACCGGACGATGGCTGATGTAATGCCCATTTCGGGTTTGTCATACGCTTGCGCTGATGACCGGAACATTTGAAGCGTCCCCACGACCTTGCCTTCAAGCTCCGCCACAAGCATCAGCTCCATGTTTGGATTATCTACAGCTGCTGCAAGCGCAGCAGAATAATTTTGCCAGCCTTCCTCCGTAAATTGAGGCTCATACTGTGAATAGGATTTGATTAGTACATGTCTGATCGCTTCATGATCTTCTTTGACTGCTTGACGAATGATCAGCTCTTGCTGCTCCATGTCAGCACCTCCTGTTGTTTAATGCTAGATATACGTATCTTGCAAATACTGCATGTCGTTGACCTTGTCCTTTTCTCTACTCATTCAATGTAAAGAGTCTCATTCGAAAGATCAATCATTTTGCACGCAATCCTCTTTGAAAATTTCCATTGAAAAAGAACGCTTGATTCATTATGCTGTTTTGAGGAAGTATACGAGGAGTGTAATGATCATATGAGTTCTTTATCTTATCCCCAAGAATCGAAAAAAAACCGATTTCTCCTTGCTGCACTGCTTGGTTCCTTAACAGCCCTTGCACCGCTTGCAATGGATATGTATTTACCTGCATTGCCTCATATTGCGCGAGATTTTGAAGCAAGCACTGCTTTGTCCCAATTAAGTCTGATGGCTTGTCTTATTGGACTGGCACTTGGACAACTGATTGCAGGGCCTATTAGTGATACAATCGGCAGAAGAAAACCGCTGATGATCGGCTTAATCATTTTTATCGCCGCCTCTCTTTTATGTACGGTGGTCTCGTCAATTTGGATGTTCATCCTCTTAAGATTGATTCAAGGACTCGCTGGTTCAGCAGGCATTGTCATTGCACGAGCCATTGTGCGAGATCATTATGAAGGCTCAGAAATGACGAAATTCTTTGCACTGCTCATGTTGGTCAACGGGGTTGCTCCGGCAGCGGCACCTATTGTGGGCGGACAGATGTTACGCTTTACCACATGGCAGGGTGTATTTGTTCTATTAGGAATTCTCGGGGCTTTGATGCTGCTGAGATCTATTTTTTCACTTCAGGAAAGTTTACCTGAGGAGCGCAGACAAACAGGAGGCTTTCAACAGATTGTTGGCGCCATGAAAATTTTAGCGAGTGATCGTCTCTTTGTAGGATATGCCCTCTCGCAAGGTCTTGTATTCGCAGCGATGTTTGCTTATATTTCTGGCTCACCGTTTGTGCTTCAGGAGCTTTTTCACCTTTCTCCACAAGGATTCAGTGCTGCCTTTGCGGTGAATAGTCTTGGAATCATCACAGCTGGACAAGTATTTGCCCGTGTCGCTGCGAGAATCGGCGAAGAGAAGGTTCTTCGCATTGGATTGCTGACAGCTGCCTTAGGCGGCGTCACCTTATTTTTGATGATCTCCATTGATGCAGGGTTGTATGGTATTCTCATTCCGCTCTTTTTTGTGGTATCAAGCGTTGGAATTGTCGGCACCTCTGCCCCGTCTCTTGCGATGCAGCATCACGGCGCACATGCAGGAAGTGCAGCCGCACTCATCGGTGTGGCACAAATGCTGCTAGGCGCCTGCATGACGCCTCTTGTCGGACTAGCCGGAAGCCAAACAGCCTTTCCAATGGGCCTGATCATTATGCTTTGTGAACTAGGTGCACTTTGCTGTTATTTCTTCTTTGTGGTTCGAGCAAAAAAAAGACCCGCATAAGCGGGTCTCAGATTGTTGACAAAGGGCTAAAATGATGTTTATTTTAGCCCTTTGTCTTCTTTTCAGCGTGATAGAAAACCTTTGCAGTCTAGGAAGGACGAGCACCGGAACGGAGCGAATTTGACATTCGTGAGTACCGACGCGCAGGACTGACACCGAATGCGAGGGTTTGTCTACACGCTAAGACCCGCATAAGCGGATCTTTCATTTATGGCTTGCTCCAATTGATGGTACGGAACACATTGTTCTGATCATTGTTGTCATATGCATCTAGGTCAAAGCCTGATAGTCCTAAACCAATTGCCATGACAATTCCTCCGGCAACGGTGAAGATGATCCCCCATTTGATGCATTGCTTTTTTAAATCATTCACGTTCATACTCTCACAACCTTCTTTTTAAACATTCCCATGAATGCCTTAGTGGTTTGAACAGTCATTTGAACAAATAGCTTTGTCAAATACACCGTAGCCATGCCGCATAATAATCCGACACCTAATAGAAGAATACCAACGCCAATCTGCGTCACCACCACATGCAAACCGTCCTGAAAGATAAACGGAGAACCAATGATGCTCCAAAAACCGCCGAGCAGACCAACTAGCGTCATTGTACCTGTCACGAGTGGAATGCACCAAATTACCATATACATAGAAAGAATTAGCAGGAAAACTGTGGCTAGAATACTACCCCATAATGGAAAACCTAAAATGAGGATGGAAAGCCTTGTAGCTTTTTCTCCAAACGTCGGCACCTGAACGGTTTTAATTCCTTGTTCCTTCAAAATTCCTTCAGCGATGATGGCAGGCTGCCCGACTTGATCGACCGCTTCCTGTTCACTGTAGCCATCTTCCTGATAATCCTCGATCATTTCATCGTAATACTCGATGAACCGATCACTTTCTTTTTCGCCTAGACGATGCAGGTGCTTCTCTAGGCTAGCTAAAAATTCTTTTTTATTCATTGCCCTGTCCTCCAGAAATAAAGTCGTAAATCGCCATCACTTGATCCCATTCCGCTAAAAACTGCGCCATATGCTCACGGCCGCTTTGTGTCATCCGGTAGTATTTTCTTAATCGACTATTATGTTCCTGGGAATAGGTCTCCACATAATTGTTTTGCTCTAACCGCTTTAATATCGGATATAATGTCGATTCTGAAATCTCAATACAATGGGACATATCTTTAATCATTTGATAACCATAGGAATCGCCTTTCTTTAATACCGCCAGTACACAGAATTCAAGTAAACCCTTTTTTAATTGTGCATTCATAATTACAACTCCTAACCATTTATACTATACATTACATAGTATCATGTGACAAGAGGTATAAAGCATAAAATAAAAAAAAGACCCTTTTGGGGTCTTTCCGTTTTTATATATTCACAAATCCTTCTCCGAACACATCACGCACGTCATGGACAACAACGAATGCGTCTCGGTCAATTTTCTTAATGATTTTCTTTAGACGCATAAGCTCTTGTTTTTGAATGACTGCATAAAGAATTTCCTTTGATTCCTTTGAATAATGACCGCGGCCGTTTAAAATCGTCACGCCTCGATCCAAGGTGTGATTGATTTCTTCGGCAATATCATCTTTGCATGAAGAAATGATCGTCACTGCCTTTTTCGTGTTAAGTCCTTCTATCACGAAGTCCATCACCTTTGTTGCCACGTACAGCATCACAATCGTGAACATTAATTTTTCCGCACCAATAATAAAGTAGGAAGCAAATACGACGATCAGATCAAAGAACAAGATGGCGTAGCTCACGTTCCAGTCTAAATACTTGTTGGCAATTCTTCCGAGTATGGCAGAACCCGCCGTAGTACCGCCTGCTCTTAGCACAAGACCAATCCCAATTCCGATAATGATTCCTGCGAAAATGGCGCCAATGATCAATTCGTGAACATTCACGACCCATGTTGTGGTCAGGTGTAAGAATAGGGAGTTACTTGCGACGGCAACCACAGTATAAATCGTCGTCTTCTTGTCTAAATATTTATACCCCACAAGCAGCAGGATGGCATTAAACACTAGGTTCGTCAGCCATGGTGCAATTTCAAACAAATAATAGAAAATAATGGACAGCCCCGTTACACCGCCTTCACCAAATTCAAGCGGAATGACAAACATGTTCACTGCGGCGGCAAATAAAAACGAACCAATTAGAATCATTGCGATATCTTTTACACATTTTTTCAATTTCTTCTTTCCTCCTTTTTTAAGCATATAAAAAACCCTCTTTCTGCACGAAAGAAGACAGTCGTTGAACAAAATAAAAATCAAAAGACAGCGCCTTTTGATGAAGCTTTCTGATATGAACCTTTTCATAATATATATCTCTTTTTAGAGGCTGTCAATGACTTGGTTTTCTATTATTTTGACTGCATGTTTATGCATGGAAACCCGCATGTTTTCAGGGTTTTTCAGCCATCACATGCTTTTCCCTCTCCTTGACAAAAACACTTTAGTCATTTAAACTACTGCCTCATATCATATCCATCATTTCCGACTAAAAAGGAGGGTGTTCCATTCGATGAATCCTATTCAAAGCCGTTTACAGGCTCACGCACCTTTAATTTTAGACGGTGCACTTGCAACAGAGCTTGAACGAAAGGGCTGTAATTTAAATGACAGTTTATGGTCCGCCAAAATACTAATTGAACAGCCAGAATTGATTCAGCAAGTACACTTGGATTACTTCCAAGCCGGAGCTGACTGTGCCACAACAGCGAGCTACCAAACGACGATTGATGGCTTCGCTGAAAAAGGCTATTCAAAAGAAGAAGCCATTGACCTAATGAAACGATCTGTCACTTTAGCAAAAGAGGCACGGGACCTTTTTTGGCAGGATGAAGCCAGTCGTAAAGGGCGGACAAAACCATTTGTTGCAGGATCTGTGGGGCCATTCGGCGCTTATTTATCTGATGGTTCAGAATATAAAGGAAATTACGGACTCACAGAGCAGGCACTCATTGATTTTCATAGACCAAGGATTCAGGCATTAGTAGAAGCTGGTGCAGATATTCTTGCATGTGAAACGATCCCTTGTCTCATTGAAGCAACTGCCATTGCAAAGCTGCTGAAAGATGAATTCAGTGATGTATCTGCTTGGATTACATTCAGTGCGAGGGACGACCTTCATATCAGTGAAGGTGATTTGCTCAGAGAATGTGTACACGCACTAGAACCTTATGAACAGATCGCTGCTGTTGGTGTAAACTGTACGCCGCCGCAATTTATCTCTTCTCTCATTCAAGAGATGAAAAAGGGGACAAGCAAGCCGATTGTCGTGTATCCAAACTCAGGGGAGTTATATGATCCCGAAGAAAAGGTATGGAGCGGAGATACGCCTCAGCATACATTTGGTGAATGTGCGCATCAATGGTATCAAGACGGCGCGCATATCATCGGCGGCTGCTGCCGGACGACCCCAGAAGATATCACGGACATCTTAAGACTTACCACATCATAGCAGCATGAATCATCACACATACTTCTAAGCAAAAGGGCGGGAAGACATGGAACAAGCAAAAGATCAATCACAACAATATCAACGAAAAATGACGAGCCGCCACCTGTTCATGCTTTCTCTAGGCGGGGTCATTGGAACAGGGCTCTTTTTAAGCTCTGGGTATACCATCAATCAAGCAGGACCCGCGGGAACGATCCTTGCCTATCTTGTCGGGGCATTAATTGTGTACCTCGTGATGCTCTGTTTAGGCGAGCTGTCTGTCGCAATGCCGGTTACAGGGGCCTTTCATACGTATGCAACAAAATACATTGGACCTGGCACAGGCTACACAGTTGCTTGGCTGTACTGGCTGACATGGACAGTGGCACTCGGATCAGAATTTACAGCGGCAGGGCTTTTAATGCAGCGTTGGTTCCCAGACACATCGGTTTGGATGTGGAGCGGCGTCTTTGCTCTTCTCATCTTTTTACTCAATGCGTTTACAGTTAAGTTTTTTGCAGAATCAGAGTTTTGGTTTTCCAGCATTAAAGTAATGGCTATTATTCTCTTTATTATCCTTGGCGGAGCTGCGATGTTTGGCTTGATTCCATTAAAGGGCGGTGAGGCCGCTCCGTTCTTTTCTAACTTCACCGGGGAAGGCGGTCTTTTCCCAAACGGCTTTTTACCGATTTTAATGACGATGCTGGCCGTCAATTTCGCTTTTTCAGGTACGGAGTTAATTGGGATTGCTGCGGGTGAAAGCGTCAACCCTGACGAAACCATTCCAAGAGCGATTCGCACTACCGTACTGCGGCTTGTCTTGTTTTTCGTTGGAACGATCGTGGTCTTAGCCGGCTTGATCCCAGTGGAAGAAGCCGGGGTGATCAAAAGTCCATTTGTTGTGGTGTTTGATCGCATCGGGATTCCATATGCCGCAGATTTCATGAATTTTGTCATTTTGACAGCGATCTTATCTGCCGCAAACTCTGGACTATACGCATCATCCCGTATGCTCTGGTCACTTTCTGAGGAACGGACACTGCCTAAGAAACTGGCGAAGCTGACATCAAAAGGAATCCCTTTGAATGCACTGATTTTAAGTATGATCGGTGGAATTCTTTCTTTGTTATCAAGTGTCATCGCACCAGAAACGGTTTACCTTGTCCTTGTTTCGATCTCAGGACTTGCCGTTGTGATCGTGTGGATGGGGATTGCTGCCTCACAATTTATGTTTCGGAAACGTTTTTTACAGGAAGGCGGACAGCTCCATGATCTTACCTTTCGAACCCCTCTCTACCCAGTGGTTCCGATTGCTGCCTTCTTCCTGTGTCTTGCCTCTGTGATCGGCATTGCCTTTGATCCAAATCAGCGGATTGCCCTTATCTGCGGCATTCCCTTCATCGCGCTCTGCTATGCTGCCTATTATGTGACAGCTTGGATACAGAAAAAACGTGAAGAACCTGGTGTATAACGCCAGGTTTTTTCTATGATAATAGTCTTACAAAAAAAGGATATTGTTAGTAAAAGAAGCACACTTTGGTATATATATGATAGGAATCTATGATTTTCAGGATGAACCAAGGGAGTTGTCACTAATATGGAAATGACCATTACAAGAGCATTAAGCGAACTGAAAATGTTAGATAAGAGAATCAACCGAACCATTGATGAAGCCGTACTTGGTGGATTGATGATCGGGAAACATATACAGCACGGGTTTCAACATCAAGAAGAAATCGAAAAGAAGGCGAAGGCTGATGACCAATCGATTCAAGCATTAATCAAACGCCGGAATGCCATTAAATCAGCCATCGTTGTGTCGAATGCGACCACAACGATTGATGTAGCGGGTGTCAGCATGACAGTGGCAGAAGCGATTGAACGGAAGACATCGATAGAATATGATATTCGTTATTTACGGAAATTGAAAAAGGTGTACACAGAGCTAGTAGACAAAGCAGAACAGACCAATGAAGAGGTAAAGAAGAGGCTCGACCAGCATTTAGAAACCTTGTTTGGAAAAGACGGAAAAACACAAGCGGCTGCCAACCAAGAGATCGTCAAGTCGTTCCTCGCTGAAAATGAGGCGACGATCATCGATCCGCTTCGTCTTCGAGTGAAGATTGAAAAGCTTTCGACCGACATTGAGGATTTTCAAATGGAAGTTGATTTTTCCTTGTCAGAGAGCAATACACTAACGAAAATACAGATCGATTAATCAATTTTGTTAGTGAGCCGAAAATCGATAGAACTAAACACCTCCGAGGGAAAGGTCATTCCCTCCTCATCTGATCATCTCTGGATGATCCTTGATAAAAGCTCAAAGCTGAAGGTTCAAGGATCAACGTTCAAGTGTGAAAGTTCTTATCCATCAAAGCTCAGAATTAAAAGTTAAACGCTCGATCGAATCTGGGAGTCACGGCTCATGAGTGTTTGTTTATCGACTCTTTCGGTTGCCGCCCAGCAGGTTTGCTAACAAAAAGAAAAGGATGTCACATGATGACATCCTTTTTTCTATGAAAAAAACGACAAGGCTTCAGCCAGGTCGTCTCCCCCAGCAAATTAGTTACGTACTGTATATGCCAAATGGTACACACTTGTGACATTTGAAGATAGCTTGATGTCTTTTGAAGTGAACGTCACTGGAACGATATCGTAGTAATGTGTAGACCAGCCTGCATTATTGTATGTTTGGTAGCCTGCACCTGCAGGAACTTGAAACGTCAGTGAAAATTGTCCATTCTCGTCTGTTGTGCCTGTCGCTGTTTGAGCATATGATTTAATTGCTGCTTCAAAATAAAGCTGGATCGGCTGATTGGGCATTAGATTTCCACTTGTATCTTTTAGTGTTCCTTTAAACGTAGCTGGATAATAAGAGCCCACGCGATATTTACTGCCATAGCCGTAATTCACTAATCCACTATCGGCTGCTGTAACACTTGTTACTTGTACGGATGCTGGTACTGCTCCTGTTTCCTCAGCATGTGCAAATGTTGGGAATACGAGAAGCAATGATAGAAATAAAGCAAACATGATTTTTTTCATCGATAAATCCTCCTTTTTTTTCCTACTATATTACTATCGACATTAATTGGTATTTTTCCAGTAACAAACAAATAAACTTCCCTTTTTTTAGAAAGGGAAGCTCTCCTCTTATTTTTTCACAACAACAACCTTCACCGCTTTGCTTTCTCTTTTTCTCACATCTGAAGCGGTCACATACAAGACTGTTTTGGCTTTTTGCGGTTTTATTTGGGCAGTAAATGCGCCCTTGTTATTTGTTTTTACCGTTTTGATGACTTTCTTTGATTTGTTTTTTACTTTAATGGTCAATCCTGCGCCCGCAGTCCCTTTGATCGTTTTACTTTTGACCGTTACTTTTCCCACTTTCGGCTTAGCTGGTGCTTTGCCTTTTTTGACGACTGTTTTGAGCGTCGTTGCGGCCTTTCCTTTTGAAATCTTAATGTGAAGGACTTTGTTTTTGTTCTGATGCTTGATCTTCACGCTAAAGGTTCCATTTTTGCCCGCTGTGCCTTTTCCAAGCAGAGTTTTGCCTCTATACACAGAAATAGCAGCGCCAGCCTTTGCCTTACCTGTCACCTTTTGATGCTGATCCTCCACTTTGCTGACAGATGCATTTAGTTCGACAGCACTTAAAGCAGCAAATGCATTCAGTCTACCATGTCCTGTCATCCAATCGATCCCTGGAATTTTTGGATCGACAATAGGCTCTTCATTTTCATCATAGAAAACGTCATCTGTTCCATCAACAGATGTAAAAGAGATATTATCGGCTGTGCTTTGCAAGATATTCCTTACTTGATTCGGCTTCAAGGCTGGATTTTTAGAAAGCAGTAATCCTGCTGCTGCTGCCACATATGGTGTCGCCATTGATGTCCCGCTCAGATATGAGACATTCCCATCTGGCATTAAGCTTGGAATATCAGATCCTGGTGCAGACATGCTCAGTCCTTTACCATAGCTTGAGAATTCAGCGGCAATATCCATACGGTTGCTTGCACCAATAGCCATTGCGTACTTTGATGTCGCAGGATAGCCCATTTCTGGAACGCCATCATTTCCACTCGCCACGACCACTAGTACATTTCTTTGAGCTGCGTAGTTCATTGCATATTCAATCACGCGGCTGTAGTAGCCGCCAAGGCTCATGTTGATGACCTTTGCACCTTTATCCACTGCATGCTTGATTCCAAGTGCAATATGCTCTGTATCTCCAAAACCATAGGCATCCAGCACCTTCACCGGAATGATGCCCGTATGTTGGTTGAGACCTGCCATCGAGTAATGATTATCGGCCTTTGCAGCAATGATGCCAGCCACATGCGTACCGTGTCCATTGTCATCAATGGCATCTTTGTTTCGTCCAATGAGATTCGCACCTAAGTCCGTACGAACAGTCCCGCTCAGATCCGTTAAACGACTGTCTACACCTGTATCCACAACAGCAATCAATGTTTGCTTCATTTTGCTTGTGCCAATCAGTGTATTCATTTGTTCAAACTTCACATCAGCGCCTTTTTTCCCGCTGTTTTGCGCACTGTTTTTCAGTGGCCACTGGTATCCATACTGCACATCATTGCTCAGTGCACGATACGTTTGAACAGGCTCTGCGAATTCAACATTCGGCATGCTGGACAGCTTTCTCGCAGTGCTTTTAATCACAGCTTTGCCTGCTTTTAAAGACTTTCCAGCTGATTCTTGCCCTGCTGGCACATCATAGACATACATTCCTTTAAACAAAGGACTTACTGACTGCGATGTCACACGGTTTTCTTGGATTCCATAGCTTTTCATCTTCTTTTTCGCAGATTGAAGCGTTTGCCCATCCTTTAGTTTAAAAATGATTTTATTCGTCTTCACTTTCTCTTCTTTTACAAGCTTTTGCTTTTCTAATACATAACCGATCGACTTTCCTTCAAGCTGATTGATGCCAATCTGTTGACTCACTGCTTCTAATTCCTTTTTTAAATAGGCAGGACTTGCTCCTTTGAGCATATCAAAAAGGGAACGGATCGCCTGTTGTTCTTTCTCTGTCACAATATGACCGCTATATGCACCATTTTTCTCTACGTCATTTAGCAGTGACTTTAATGTCAGCAAATGATTGTATACCTTTTGCTGCTCATTTTTTTGTTTGATGAGCTTTGATTTGAGAAATGGCTTTGTTTTTTGAAGCACACGGCTCAGCTTCTGACCATTTGGTGTTTCATTAAAACGTTTATCTTCAATTGTACGAATCGACTGAAGAATTTCGCGCCCGTACTTTTTCTCTATAATAATGATGTCAGGCTCATCGTCTTCAGGGAAAACGGGTTCAGAAGGCGGTAGGTTAGCTCCTTTATACCCGATTGTATATGCTGCATCCTCTTCCTCATCACGGCTGTCTTCCTCCGACCCTAAGTAGAGCACTTTAACATAATAAGGACCTGCCCATGCATGCGGGAAGTCGATCTCTGTCTCTCCACTTGCAGTGTCCACACGATATCTCGAATAAGTGTCATCCTTCATCGCTCTGTCTTTACTTGGATAGACCGATACAGATAACACTTGTTTACTTTTGACAGAAACTTTCATATGTGTATCTTTTGCCACCTCTTGTGCAGATGGCGTGATTTGGTACCATGACTCTTCCATTTCATTCTGTAATGTCCCTGAGATGACTTCACCATTTTTTAACCCAATGGCTTCATTGACATTTGTTCCTTTACTGGCAGCTGCTGCCTCGTATCCAGGTAATGCCGCCATACAGAGAATGATGGCCATGAGTACGATTACACAGGATTTGACCTGCTTTTTGAACATGAAAAGACCCCCTTATCTTTTGTAACACCTTGGAAGAATATCACAGAAATGCATTTAGTAGAATCTGTTTTTTACATAATTAAACTCGTTTTAAGCTAGGATTTGAGATAACAGACTGCAAGACGAATAGCTTCATAAACTTTTTGCCATTTCAAACGGAAAATGATGCTATTTAACCATGCCGAAAAGTACATTACAATCAACTTGTAAGCGCTTAACAAACAAGAGAGAAGGGATCAGCTTGTTCCAAAAAGATCATGTTTTCACACAAGTAAACGGACGATCAAAGAATGAGATTTTACAATACATTGCCGAGAAAGCTGAAGACCTTCAGATTACAAACGATCAGGCGGGGCTATTATCAGATTTGTTGACTCGCGAAGACGAAGTCTCAACAGGACTTCAGCAAGGCTTCGCTATTCCTCATACAAAAAGCTCCACTGTACAATCGGCTTCACTTCTTTTTTTAGAGCTAGCACAACCGATTGAATGGGGCAGCTTTGACGATTTGCCCACAAGCTATTTATTTACACTGCTCGTTCCATTAGAAGAAGCAAATGTCACACACCTGAAATTACTGTCAGGGATTGCGACAAGCCTCATGGAACCGGCTTTCATCGAAAAGATACAACCAGGTCAAGCCGCTGACTATTATTACGAAGTCATTGAACAACAATTGAAAGAGGGGATTACACAATGAAAATTGTCGGTGTCACTTCATGTCCAGCAGGGTTAGCTCATACACCAATGGCAGCAAAGGCGCTTGAGAATGCGGGTAAACAGCTCGGTCACGAGATTAAAATCGAGCAGCAAGGGATTATGGGACAGGTAAATGGCATTACAGCAGAGGAAGCAAAGCAGGCAGACCTCTGCATCATTGCCTCCAATCAGCATATCAACGATGCGGAACGTTTCTCAGGCATTCCCACAGTACGTGTCGAGATTGGACGCGCCTTAAAAAATGCCGAGCAAATCATCACAAAAGCTGTAGCACTTGTTGAAAAGAAAAAATCTGAATCTCAATAAACGTGAGCAATGCCATATAGAAAGGAGCAAAGCAAAATGAAAGCAAAATTAAAAGTCATTGAAGGCCATCTCATGACCGGTATTTCATATATTCTTCCTGTCATCATCGGCGCCTCCCTTATCGTGGGTTTAGCAAAACTAGTCGGATTAGGGTTTGGTGTTTCAGATTTAAACGCCTATAAGGATGCTGGCGGCATACTGCACGGCGCCTATTTAATGGAGCAGGTTGGCTGGACAGGGATTGGCTTAATGAACGTCCTGCTCGCTGGATTTATCGCCTATTCGATTGCGGATAAATCAGGGCTTGCAGCCGGCTTCATCGGCGGTGCCCTTGCCAGCTCAACGAATGCTGGATTTATCGGTGCCGTTATTGCAGGCTTCTTCGCAGGATATGTCGCTCTTTTTGTAAAACGAAAAATTCAAATTCAAGGCTCCGCAGCCGGACTTGTTCCTCTGCTCATCTTACCGCTTATTACCGTTGGCTTAACTGGACTTCTCATGTCCGTTCTGCTGGGCGGGCCATTAGGCGCTTTGAACACGGCTTTAATTGAATGGATCAAAGGTATGGTCGCTGACGGGACAAGCACACTCGCACTCGCTCTGATTTTAGGTGCGATGATTGGCTTTGACCTTGGAGGACCAGTGAATAAATCTGCTTGGATGGCCGGTAACGCACTCTTCCTATCAGGCGTCTACCTTCCTGCCATTCTCGTCAATATTGCGATTGTCATTCCGCCGCTTGGATACGGGCTTGCGACACTGATTCGAAAACGCAACTTCTCTCCAACCTTTAGAGAAGCAGGACGTGGCGGTCTTGTCATGGGCATTATCGGTATTACAGAAGGGGCGATTCCTTTTACCCTTGTCAATCCATTAAAATTGATTCCGCTCAATGTTGTCGCATGTGCTGTTGGAAGCGGGGTTGCTGCATTATTAGGTGTTCATGACATCATGCCGCCAATTGGCGGGCTATACGGCTTCTTCTCAGTCGGAAACTGGTGGGCCTATTTAATCGGAGCCCTCACTGGCGCACTCGTCATCGGTATTGGTGCCAACCTGCTTGTCAATTTCTCTGAGAAAAAAGAACCAAAAACGCCGGAGCATGATCAGAAGCAGAAAGAAGAAGACGATTTTGACCTTGTACTAGAAGGATAATTTGCACATAGAAAGGTGTCGTTGATCAATGACTGTCAATGTACATGTGATTCCACATACTCACTGGGACCGGGAATGGTATTTCACCACCTCCCGCTCCCGTATCTACTTAATGAAAAGCGTAATGGACATTTTAGACACCCTTGAAACAGATGAAAGGTTCCATTATTTCATGCTCGATGCCCAGGCATCCTTATTGGATGATTACTTGAAATGGCGCCCTGAGGATGAGAATCGAATCAAAAAGCTCGTCACAGCCAAACGTCTCATCATCGGTCCATGGTATACCCAAACCGATCAGCTCGTCATTTCAGGTGAATCCATTGTACGGAACCTGCAATATGGAATTGAACGCTGTCAGCAGTTCGGTCATGTGATGAAAGTCGGCTATGTCCCTGATTCATTCGGTCAATCCGCGCAAATGCCTCAAATTTACCGCGGATTTGGCATTGTCGATACGGCTTTTTGGCGCGGCGTTTCAGATCATATGACGAATCACACCGAATTCAATTGGAAAGGTGCTGACGGCAGTGAAGTCTTTGCGGTGAACCTGCCATTTGGCTACTACTACGGTGGAAATATTCCTGAAAAGGATGAGGACTTACAAGCCTTTTTATCTGAAAAAATCGGTGCGCTGCAAGCAAAGGCCACCACAAAGAATGTCTATTTCCCAAATGGCTTTGACCAGGCACCAATCCGCAAAAACCTGCCTGACTTATTAGAAAAAGCCAATGAACTGGACGAGCACCACTATCAAATCAGCAGTTTAGAAGATTACATCGCAGCTGTGAAAAAAGAACGGACATCTTTTGAAACATTAGAAGGTGAGCTCATCCATGCAAAGCATATGCGGATTCACAAATCTATTTTTTCAACACGGGCTGATTTAAAAATCTTAAACAACCAAATTGAAAACTATCTCGTCAATGTAATGGAGCCTATCCTCACGATCAGCTATTCACTCGGACACGACTATCCGCATGACACGGTTCGTGATATTTGGTACCTCATGTTTGAAAATGCAGCGCATGACAGCATCGGCGGATGTAATAGTGATACGACGAATCAAGACGTCTTCTTCCGCTACAAGCAGGCAAAGGAAATCGCCGAGAACCTTGTGGACCTGCACATGCGTCTCATTGCCATTCGACTGCAAACGGAGCAAGACATCACACTCACGTTATTTAATACATTGCCTTCAAAACGTTCTGAAGTCATTGAAGTCGAAACCTTTATCACCGAACGTCCATTTACACTAAAGGATGCACATGGGAGAACGCTTCAGTACACAGTGAAAAGCAAAACCGATGTCACAGATTATGTGCTGGCACAGCAAATTTCTCTTAACCCAAGTAAAGAAGTGTACATGCCAAAGCAAGTATGGAAAGCCGTTTTACTGATCGAAGCCACCAGCTTACCATCCGTTGGTTATACACAAGTCAGCATGGTTTTCGGTGAATCGAGCGAATCCGCATGGGAACAAACCGAAGGACATGTTGTTGAAAATACGTATTACCGCATTAAGGCAAACGACAATGGATCGCTGGACATCACAGATAAACAAACTGGCCAGACATTCTCTGAGCAAATGATCTTTGAAGACAATGGAGACGATGGGGATTCCTACAACTATTCCCCGCCGCGCGAGGATCTGTATGTGTCATCCAAGGATCTTTCTTCGGCAGACATCACAGTGTCTAAAAGCGGATTGCAAGAAGAGCTCACCATCCAGCTTACTCTCACGGTTCCATATGACTTAGAAGAGCGCTCTCAGCAAGCAGTCACGACTTCACTCCCGATTACAGCGAAGGTGGCATTAAACAAAGATGAGCCTGTCATCCGTTTTCATGTCGATGTCGACAATCATGCGTTAGACCATCGTCTGCGTGTCCTCTTTGATACAGGTATCGCATCAAAAGTATCATTGAGCGATCAGCAGTTTGGAACCATCGAACGTCCAACTGAGCTCACGCAAGAGCTTGAATGGTGGAGCAATGAACATTGGGAAGAAAAACCGATCACCATTGAACCGATGCAATCCTTTACTGCACTTCGTGATGAAGCATACGGTGTCGCGCTGTTGACGGACTGCGTGAGAGAATACCAGATCACAGGAGAAGACTACACAACGATCGCGTATACGCTCTTCCGCTGTTTCGGAAAAATGGGGAAAGAAAATCTTCTTTACCGTCCAGGACGCGCATCTGGCGAAAAAATTGTTGAGACACCTGACGCTCAGCTGCAAGGGGCACTGTCGTTTTCATTTGGCATGCACTATAGCAAGGATGCTGTCAGCGAGGGGCACTTAGCGCAGCTTGCCAAGCGGTATACCACCCCAGTTCAATGCTACGAACGGGCAGACTTTTTAAACGGTCGTTTAATTTTCTCTTTCCGAGATGAAAAAGAAGACTTACAATCTACTTATAGCCTGCTTGACATTGAGACAGACGGAGCCATTCTAAGCGCTCTGAAAAAAGAAGAGCACGGAACTGGCATTGTCATCCGTCTCTTCAATCCATATTTAACGCGTCAAACAGCCGCTTCAATCAATAGTTCATCTCTACAACACGGAAAAACAGCGAATTTAGGCGAAACACCTGAAGGACATGTACTCAAAGCACAACATGGATCATTACACATTGAACCGCTCACACCTTGTCAGGTACAAACCTACATTGTAAAGAAAAAATGAACATGTAGGGGCGGGATCCATTTGGATTCAGCCCCTCTTTAACGGAGGGCATTGATCATGCGAATTGGAGGCATTGAAGCAGGCGGAACAAAATTTGTCTGCGGCTACGGAACAACAGACGGAACGATTGAACACATGACTTCCTTTGCAACAGGAAACCCAATTGAAACATGCCGGCAAGTGATCGATTACTTTACAAAGCATCCTGTCGATGCCATTGGCATTGGGGCATTCGGGCCTGTCGATGTAAAAGAGCACAGCCCAAGTTATGGGACGATTTTAGAGACACCCAAAACAGCTTGGCGCCAATTCCCTTTCCTCTCTACCTTAAAACAAGCCCTTGGGCTCTCGATGAAGCTTGATACCGATGTGAACTGTGCAGCACTCGGGGAAGCCCGCTTTTCGGTTGAAGCAGAAAAACCTGCTTCTTTGGTCTATATCACTGTTGGAACTGGGATAGGCGGCGGTGCCTATATTGAACACCGCCTCATTCATGGGTTGCTACATCCAGAAATGGGTCATATCACAGTGCAGCGGCACCCCCATGATTCCTACGGTGGATGCTGCCCTATACATCATGATTGTTTAGAGGGACTGGCATCCGGACCTGCCATAGAAGGGCGCTATCATACACTGGCACCCATGCTGCCAGAGGATCATCCTGCCTGGTCACTTCATGCCTACTATCTCGGGCAGATGACCGCCAATTTATTACTCACCCTTTCGCCAGAGCGCATCATTCTCGGTGGAGGTGTAATGAAACAGCCCGCTATGCTGCCCCTCATTCTTGAGGAAACAGAAAAGCGGCTTCATGGGTATTTACAGCTGCCAAAGCCTTTACATGAAATTATCACCAAGCCATCCTTTGATGGATTATCAGGTTTAATGGGCGCCATCGCTCTTGGTACTGATGCCTTACAGACGCAAGGAGCTGCGCAATGATGATGACGGCAGATCCTCGAACCTATCAGCTGATTCAGCGGCTATTTGAAACGAAGGGGTTCGTGAAGCTGGAGGAGCTCACTGCCTCTTTTCACTTATCAGACCGCTCCATCCGTCATTTAATCAAAGAAGCAAATGAGCAATTAAAGGAAGCTGGAGCCAAGATTAAAACGATCCGCGGAAAGGGATACACCCTATTAACGAGTGACCAAGATGCCTTCCTGCTCTGGCTTCATCAGCAGAAACTTCCTGCCCGCTCTCTCGTCCCCGTCATGCCAGAAGAGCGTGTACGATTTATCATGAGGAAGCTATTGCTTCAAGCGGATTACTTAAAAATTGACGAGCTGGCTGAAGAACTGTTTATCAGCCGCATGACGGTCAGCAGTGATTTAAAAAAAGGGCGAGAGCTGTTAGCCCGTTACGGTATGACCCTTGTGTCAAAGCCTGGGTTTGGCTTAAAAATTGAAGGAGACGAGTTGCAAAAAAGAACATGCTATGCAGACTTACTCCTTGAAGAAGAGCCTGCACTTTCTCATATCACCGAGCGGGAGCAGCTCCATTTTCCCGATATTTCTCTTGAAACCATTCGATCGATTGTCCTGACGAATCTGCATCAAGAGTCATTGCTCATTAAAGACATTGCCTTAAAAAACTTAGTCATTCACTTAGCGATTGCGATTCAGCAGACACGAAAAAACCAGCGAATATCGGCGAATACCACTCGTACACAACGATCACCCGACTTAATGCGAATTGCCAAAAAAATTATACAGCAGGTGAGTGACACCTTTTACGTCACCTTATCAGAGGATGAAACAGATTACTTAGTCATGCATCTATTGGCAAATCAAACGTGGAAAGAAACCGCCCAGCATCAGACGACAGTAGAAGTTCAGCAGGCGGTTATCGTCTTTCTACAGCACATTGAGAAAATGAGCGGACATCGATTTGCAGATGACAACATCCTGCAGCAAGACCTGATGCTTCATATGAAGCCATTATTAAATCGAATCCAATATGGCGTATCCTTACAAAATCCGCTGCTACATGAAATCAAAGCGTCCTATCCATACCCGTTTGATTTGGCTGTCAGCGGGCTGAATGCCTTACAGCTGGTGCGAACGCCAAATGAAGATGAGGCGGCATATGTTGCCCTGCATATCGCTGCTTCATTTGAAAGAAGTCAGCTTAATACCTCGCAAAAAAAGAAAGCCATTATCGTGTGCGGGTCTGGATTAGGGACGGCAAGACTGCTTGAAATTAAATTGAAGGCATCCTTTCAGCACGAACTGGACATCGTCGAGCTGTATTCCTACCAAGATTATCTCATGAGCACCACCCTGCCCTGTGATGTCATCATTACAACCGTCCCGCTCGCTTCAAAGGGAAAACCAGTCATACAGGTCAGCGCCTTTTTTGAACATCATGATGTACAGCGGGTGAATGAGGTTATTCATTTATTAAATGGACACAGGACTCCGCCGAAAGAACTGATGGCGTTTTTTCAAGAACGATTGACCTTAATGAATGCTGATCTATCCAGTAAGGACGAGGTATTAGACACCCTATGCAGCCGTTTAGAAACGTATCAGCTAGTATCGTCATCTTTTCGGTCCTCGGTGCTTGAGCGGGAGCAAATGTCGTCTACCTATCTTGGAAAAGGAATTGCCATGCCGCACCCGCTCATCACAAATGAAGGCACATCCTGCGTAGCCATCGCACAATTAAAACAGCCAATTGACTGGCAGGGAAACCAAGTATCACTTGTCTTTTTATTAGCCATTCATAAAGATGACGCAGCCTGCATGAATCAATTCTTTGAACAGGCCGTCGATTTACTGGACAATCCAAACCGCATTCACTCCCTGAATCAATCAAAATCATTTGATGAGCTGATGGATGCGTTGTTTCAATAAGATCAAACAAAAGGCCGCCCAGCTGTTGATGAGGCGGCCTTTGTTGATTGAGAATCATCAATCGTATATGACATTTTTTCCTTCTTCACTTAATTTCTTTAAAGAGCTCAGCATATGATCGATTTCTTCATCGGAATGTCTTTCCCATGAACCTAATTCTGCGACGATTTTCAAAGGGGATTTCGACCGATAAGAACGTGTTGGGTTACCCGGAAATTTTTTGTCAGTCAAATTCGGATCATGTTCAAACTCGCCTAACGGTTCTACAAGATAAATTCTCTCTTTCGCATCAGACCTTGCTAATTCAGCACCCCATTTGGCTGCGTTTAATGTTCCGGTGAAATAGATATGGTTTGATTTTTGATCCTGATAATTCGATAAGTACTGCGGTTCAAGCAGATCTCCAATCTTCAATTCTACTTTCGTCCCATGAAAAAATGGGCCAAGATCTAAAACTTGTTGCTTCTCGTTCATACAGCCACACCCCTTATCGTTTTTGACTTGCGTATAACAGTATACGGCCTGATCTGGGCGGAAAACAGTCTATAAATGAGATTGAATTCGGGGTATAATGATAGTAGAGAGTAAGATGGGATTTGTAACCTCCAGAAAGTTAAAAAACAGCAAGAATACATACAAAGCAGTCTTATTAAAAGAGATAAAAAGCTATTAGAAGCCATAAGAGAAACAAGAAACTAAAAAATTAATTGCGACAACGGAGCAGAAGGAAAAAAGGGCAAAAAAATGTTGGTGACAGTTTTGGAAATAGTTTATTGATGCTAGGAAGGATATCTAATCAGGATTGAAGAAAATGAGGATAAAGTAGCCAATGAGACGTTTGATGTTATAGCTGGTTGGCGTGTTGGCACATAATCAATTAAATTTTTCAGGAAGGGTGTAATGAGATGATGAAAGATAGAGATAAGATTTGTCATATATATGCTCAAAAAAGTTGGCACATGGATTCTTATATTATTGGTAATCGTGAGGGTTTAATAGAATTAAAGAGTGCTATTGACCAAGCATTGAAAAGTAATATTGGTCAAGCTGAATTGTTTCCATCAGATTTAGAGGATTATACAACTTACGTTGCTTTAGTTGATGATAAAGAAGAGTTGGATTCACTTATTATGCCTTACATTGATGAGGATAATGATGATGAAAACTTGATACATCCTGTTGATATAGTTACTAGTCATGAAGAGAAAAAACCCCCTAAAAATTAGGGGTTTTTTAGTGTAATATTGTTTCTCCTGGACTTGCTTTGTATTTCTTTGGTACTGATGCTCTGAGAGCATGGTGTATTTTATCTTTTGGAGCTACATGGAAATGCCAATACCAAGTTGAGGTTTTTGGTATTAAAGGGATTTTTCCATTGTCTACAGCAAATACCCTTGTTGTTTTTTTCTTTCCTTTGTGTAGGACGACAACTAAACTTCTAAGTTGTCCTTTATCATTTCTTACATCCCATTTAATTTTGTAATTTTTACCGAATCCTTTTATTCGATTTTTTAGATATTTAAGTGCCGTTCTTGCACCTTTTGATCTGATGGCCATTAAAGCAACTCTTCCTACGGTCATTGCGATTGGTACAAAGAATATTGGTAGTGCTTGTGTTGTGATTTCACTCTGACTACTTTTGGAGTCAAGTTGTTTCATTCGGTTTTCTAAAGCTAAAAATTCTTCATTGTTGAAATATTGATCGATCACTTTATTTTGTTCTGACTCTGACATGCTTTCGAATTCTTTTTCTGTAAATGGAAGATTTTCTATGTATTCCCCTATTTTCATTTCAAGTTCATCTAATTCTTTGGTAGCTTGTTCATTTTGTAGAACTGTTGGTGTTACTAACGCTTCTAATTCTTGTGAATTGATAGAGTGTGTTTCTGCTGATGCTTCTGATGAAAATGGAGTCCATATTGATATGACAAGAGCTAGGGTAATTAGGGTTAAAAGTGTTTTTTTGAACATATTGTTTATATTCCTCCTTTTGTATTAAATTCCAAAATAAAGGTTATCAAATCAAAATGAGTGTATCAATGGATTTAAGATAATTTCTTTTTTGGCTGCGGTGTCCGCAATCATTTTTTTATTTTTTAGAACTTCATTTTGCTGAAAATTTCTGTGGTAGACAAATGACACAAGCCGATAAAGTGAACGAACAAAAAAGCCAGCCACCCGCTAATAAGGTGACTGGCTTTTTCCTGTTACTTCCCGATGTTCTCCCCATTTTGCTCGATCAATGTTTCATACCAATAAGAGCTCTTTTTCCGAATTCTCTTCAGGTCTTTCAGGTCAAATTCATCACGGTTGACGTAGATAAAACCGTAACGTTTTGAGCAGCCTTGGTGTGTACTGATTAAGTCGATGGCTGACCACGGGCAGTACCCGAATACCTCAACACCGTCAGTGATTGCCCATTTGATTTGTTCGATATGCTTTTCTAAATAGTCAATTCGATAATCATCTTGAATCGATCCATCTTCTTCTAATTTGTCGAAAGCACCCAATCCGTTTTCCGTGATAATAAGGGGCAGCTGATAACGGTCATAAATCTCACGCATCGTTGATCGGAAGCCGACAGGGTCAATCTCCCAGCCAAACGCATTTTTACTTAAGAACGGGTTATTGCCGCCTTTGTATACGCCATCTTCACCAGATTTCAAATGCTGATCTCCTCCGCGAGCAAATTCATCGTTGCCATCTCCTTTACTCGCTTCAACCGTTTGAGATGTATAGTAGTTAAAGGCAATGAAGTCTGGCTTCGCACTTTTCAAAATATCCATATCTCCCTCTTCGATCACAGGAAGAATGTCTTTTTCTTTCATGTACGCCCAAGCAAGGTTGTTATAACGGCCGTAAACAGCCATATCAAGATACAGCCAGTTGCGGATCGCATTGTAATTCGCCGCAGCAAGCACATCCTCAGGCTTTGGAGAAGCCGGATAAATGAGCGCAATGTTTGGCGCTGGTCCAATTTTCGCTTCAGGCAGCATTTGATGACAAAGCGTCATGGCTTTTGCCTGAGCGACGAGCATATGATGGTTCTGCTGATACAATTCTTTTTTCGGATTTTCTAAATTTGGATCAAGTGTGCCGAGCGCTGATCCATGTAAGATCATCATGTTTTGTTCATTAATGGTCAGCCAATATTTCACCTTCTGACCATACTCCTGAAATAGAACCTCTGCATACCGTTCAAACGCATCTACTGTCGCGCGATTTGACCAACCGCCTTTTACTTGAAGTGCATGAGGCAGATCAAAATGATACATCGTCACGATTGGTTCAATATCATAGCGGCGCAATTCATCTATGAGAGAATGATAGAATTCAATCCCCTTTTGATTGATCTCCCCATCTCCATTTGGAATGATCCGTGTCCATGCAATAGAGAAACGATAAGCCTTCAAACCCATTTCTGCAAACATCTTCACATCCTCTTTATAGCGGTGATAGTGATCGCTTGCCACTTTAAAATCTGTTGTCCCTTCAGGGTAACTTGCTCTCATATCAATGACAGATGGTCCTTTGCCATCCTCGTTCCACGCACCTTCTACTTGATAGGCGGAAGTAGATCCGCCCCAGAAAAAGTCCTTTGGAAATGGTGCTAGTGTTGAATATCTCATAATTTCTTCCTCCTCTTCATTAAACGAGATGTAAAAATGATTGTCCTGGTGTGGTTTGTTTTTCTTCTGTTTCTATGATATCGCTAAACTCACCTGAATTGGTAATAATCACTGGTGTTGTGACGGACAGGCCGGAAGCTTGGATGGCTTCAATATCAAACTCCGCAAGCAATTCGCCCTCAGTGATGGCTTGCCCCTGTACGACCTTCGGGGTAAAATGCTGACCGCCTAATTGTACGGTATCGAGTCCAATGTGAATGAGCACTTCTGCTCCGCTTTCAGAAGTAAGACCGTACGCATGGCCTGTTGGGAACACCGTTGTCACGACTCCTGATACTGGTGCAAACAGCTTACCTTCTGATGGAATGATGGCTGCGCCCTTTCCTAGTGCACCAGATGAGAATGCCTTATCCTGTACTTCCTCCAGCTTGATTACCTCACCCTTTAAAGGACTTTTCACATGAGCTGCTTTGACCCCATGTTCGTTTTCCATTGTTGGTGCCGCAGCCGGTGCTGGCGTTTCATCTTCATCTACTGGATCCTTAAATCCAATCAAATAAGTCAAGACGATGGATAGAACAAACGAGACCGAGATTCCGATGATGAACCCTGTAAACCCTTGTCCGTAGAAAATCGGAAGTGTCAGTAAACTTGGAAGTCCTGACGCAATCGCAATACTTTGTGAATAACCGATGATCGCACCGCCGACTCCGGCAGAGATAACGGCTGCAATAAATGGTTTTTTCAAACGAAGTGTGACCCCGTATACAGCTGGCTCTGTGATCCCAAACACGGCAGAAACTGCTGTCGATCCAGCCAATGATTTCAGCTTTTTATTCTTTGTTTTCAGCATAACACCGATGGAAGCACCGGCTTGTGAAAATACAGCTGGCGCAGTCGCCGGCTTGATATGATCTTTTCCATGGACAGCAATATTATTTAAAATGACTGGCACTAGACCCCAGTGGATACCGAAGATCACAAGAACCTGCCATGCCATCGCAATTAAAGCACCTGCAAGTGTAGGACTAAAGGAGAATACTTTCAGCAAGACAGCGGCAATGCCGTCCCCTGCATACACACCAAATGGTCCGAATACAATGAGTGTCAGCGGAACAACCGTGACAAGTAAAATCAGTGGAGTAATAAAGTTTTTGACACTTTCATGAATGACTTTGTTAAAGAAACGTTCGATATATCCCATGACAAACACTGCCAAAATGATTGGAATAACCGTTGATGTATAAGACATTAAGACGACTGGAATACCGAAGAAGGTCACATCTCCGCCGCCTTTTGACAATTCTTGAATGGTTGGGTAAATGAGTGCACCAGCAATCGTCACAGCGACAAATGGATTCGCTTTAAACTTCCTCGCCGAAGTGAATGCAAGCAGTAATGGCAGGAAGTAGAACAAGCTGTCAGACGCAGCAAATAAAATTTGATACGACGTATCTTCAGGTGATAACCATTTCGCATTGATACAGATACCTAATAGACCTTTTAAAATACCAGCACCTGCCATGACACCGAGAAGTGGTGTAAAAATACCAGAGACAATGTCGACAAATTTTCCGAAAAGGCTCGTGCTCTCTCCACCTGATTTTGCAGATGAAGAAGTGGAATCCTCTAATAGATTTGTAAACTCCCCAATCTCTCGATAAACCTCTGGTACAGTATTACCAATGACTACTTGAAATTGACCGCCGCTTTCCATAACGGTCACAACGCCATTTAATTTTTCAATAGCTGCTTTGTCTGCTTTTGATCGGTCATTTAATGTGAAGCGAAGTCTTGTAGCGCAATGGACCAGTGAATGAACGTTTTTCTCTGTGCCAATGTGTTTGATAATGTCTTCTGCTAATTGACGATAACTCATACAAAAACCCCCTTTTTTTCAAAAAAATACGTTTTTGGGCAAAATAAAAACCTAAACGGGCACCAAAAATAGTCACAACTTGCTGTTGCGCTTTTTCAGTGAACGTTTAGGTTTTGCCTGCCGAACAGTCACAATCCTCTAAGACGATCATTGTGAAACCGTATTCTTTTATGTTTATGAGCAAATAGTACCACTCTGCTTTTCTTATGTCAACGCTTTCTTTTAAAAACTACCTTTATTTTTCTCGTTTGATCAATCGATTCAAATGAATGGATAGGTACAGCATTTCCTCTGATGTAAGATCTCGGTGATAGGTTTGATAGACATATTCTGCGATTTTCTTTGCACATTCGTATGCCTTCGGATATTTTACCTTGATCAGCTGATACAAGTCCTGATCTTCACTGACAAGCATTGTTTCGTTAATCAGACGCTGGACGAAAAAGCGTAAATGCGTGAGAAAACGATAAAAGTTGAGTGAGTCTTCATCAAATTCCATATTGAGATGATATTTCACAATGGTGAGAATGGCGTTTACTTCTTTTGTGATATTGACCGTTGTATTCATGTCCTCATTGAGCTCTGCATTAATGATATGCATGGCAATAAAGCCTGCTTCATCCTCAGGCAATTCAATATGAAGACGCTCTTCAATCATATCAAGGCAGTCCTTTGCCACAAGAAATTCATCTTTGTATAACCGTTTAATCTCCCAAATGAGCGAATTCTCAATGAGATGATTTTTCTTCAATCGTTCGATGGCGTAATGAATATGGTCTGCGAGTGATACATGCAGACTTTCGTTTAATCTTCGGTTCAGTTTTGTATGTGCATATTGAATCATTTCTTCGGTCACCTTGACCACATCATACGGAACCTCCAGAAGCAGCATTTTCATCCGCTCATGAACAGAGTGATCCTCCAGGCGGAAGACTTTATCAATTAACGATTCGTCTACCGGGTCCCCGGGCCGCCGCTGGAACGCAATGCCTCTCCCCATGACGACAATTTCTTTTCCTTGTTCATCTATCACACTAATGACATTATTGTTTAGAACTTTTAGTATCTGCAACCCCAAACACCTCCGTCTATAAACCACAATCTTCACTCAAAATATGCTCTCATCTTAACATAACTGTCAAATCACTTGGTGTTTTTATCTGACTTTTGCAATAGATTTCACTATCATCCTACCCCGTCATAGCTGGTCTGATCCTTCAATTGCCTGCATACAATACTCCGAGGAGGTGACCTTCAGTGAAGGCTTTTTTCTGGTCTGCATCATTTCTTTTCATGCTTCTATTCACACTCGTTTTTCTAGGAATCGTGTTTTGGCTTAGTGGACAAGGTATGAATCAGCTTGGGAAGTATGTACTCATCTCATTTGTCACAGCAGCCGTTTTACGCGGTGTCACCACTTGGCTGAGGCAGCATGTGATGCATCATTTATCAAAATAAAATGGCTGCCCGTCATATTCAGGCAGCCGTTCCTTTATTCTTTGGAAGACGCGGCTTCTTGCGAAGAAGTACGCAGCTCATCATTGATTTTTTTCGCATCCTCTAGAAATTCTGTTTCAAATCCACTTTTGAGTGCCCACATATAAAACAGCAAAGAAACCACTGTAATAAGAGCCATATCCCAGCCATAATGAATGACGTTATAACCGCCGAATTTGTCACTGCCAAGGCAGGAAATCGTCATCATCACAAGTAAGTACACGACCATCCAAGCACCCGCCTTGAAATTGCGGCCGAAGCCTTTCCACTTCGCTTTTGCTTGATAGTAAAAATAGATCGGAAGACCAATGAGGATAATGAATAGCACCTGACCTGTTAACGGCCATCTCGCCCAATACAGCGTCAATGACGCAAAGACAAAACCGAGAGGGGCAATGATGCTGAGTCCTTTTATTCGAAGGGGACGATATAAATCTGTCCCTGTCTTTCTCAGTGTCATGACAGTTACTGGACCTGTCAGGTAAGAAATAAGTGTCGCAACAGAAATGATTTCCGCAAGTACACCCCAGCCTCTAAATAAAAACAGAAAAATAAACGAGACGGCTAAGTTAAAAAACATCGCTGGACGAGGCACGCCATAAATAGGGTGCAGACGACCAAGTACACTTGGCATGTATTTGTTTTTTTCCATTCCATAAATCATGCGAGACGTCGTCGCCGTATACGTAATTCCTGTACCAGAAGGTGATACAAACGCATCTGCATATAAAATCAGAACCAGCCAGTTAATCCCAAGTGCAATGGCAAGATCAGCAAATGGCGAGTTAAAATTCAAATGACCCCATCCATTCACAATCATGGACGGATCGACAGCACCGATAAAAGCGATTTGTAAAAACACATAAATCACAGTCGCAATCAAAATGGATCCAACAATCGCAATCGGAATTGATCGCCCTGGATTTTTCGCCTCCCCCGCCATATTAATCGGGCTTTGGAAGCCATTGAAGGCAAACACAATTCCTGATGTCGCAACAGCTGTCAGCACACTCGCCCAGCCGTTAGGAGCAATACTTGTTCCAGACGTAAAATTCTCACTATGAAAACCTACGAATAAGAGCGCGCCAATTGTTAATCCTGGAATGACAATTTTAAACACGGTAATGAATGTATTTGCTTTTGAAAATAACCCTACTGTCCAATAATTGAGCAGAAAGTAAATCACAAGAAGCACACTGGCGACCATGAGCCCTTCTGTTGTCAACACCCCTTTTGTCACCAAATGGCTTGTCCACTTAGCCCATTCCCAAGGCCATGAACTCATATACTGGACAGAAGCCACCGCCTCAACCGGAATGACGGAGACAATAGCGATCCAGTTTGCCCAAGCGGCAATAAACCCGATAAAGGAGCCATGTGAATATTGCGTATATTTCACCATTCCGCCTGCCTCTGGAAACATCGATCCGAGTTCACTATAAGACAAAGCGATAAATAAAATCACAACCATCCCAATCAACCAGGATAAAATAGCAGCAGGGCCGGCAATTTGAGCAGCACGCCAAGCACCGAATAGCCATCCTGAACCAATGATTGAGCCAAGACCTACCATCATTAAAGCGAAAGTTCCCATTCTACGATGCAAATGATTCATGTTCATAACACCTTTCGATTAAATTACAAAGCATGTGCCCAAGTAAGCACCTTTCTTACATTGCAGCTCACTTTTCATTCAATTAACAAATATTTCTTCAACTAAATCTTTACCCTTGTTCATTTTTTCGCCTGTTTCATTATCTCTCAATTCTCTATTTTCTGAAATAGTCGAACATGCTTATTTCTCAAGAAAGCGCTTTTTCGATGATTCAATCTATTAGACTGAATAACTACCTTTACCCTTATTTTGAAAAAAACAAAACAAAAAAAGAAAGAGGAAACGAATCCCTCTTTCTTCTGTATAGAAAAAAGGATAGAGGAGTCCTCTATCCTTGTGAGATTGCTTGTTCTTGTTCAATCACAGCTAATCTTTCTTGCACTTCTTCTTCAGACAGGTTGTGCTGTTTCACATATAGGTTACGTTCACTCGTACGACATTCATGGCTGCAGCTGCGCATATATTTATGCTCGCTTTCTTCCGTTGCAATCATTTTGCGGTTACATGCAGGGTTCGCACAGTTCACATAACGCTCGCAAGGCTCACCAGTGAAGAAATCTTTTCCGACAACCACATGCTCTGTTTGATTCACAGGCACTGTTAAGCGAGTATCAAACACGTAGCATTGACCATCCCAAAGCTTTCCTTGAACTTCTGGATCTTTTCCGTACGTGACTATTCCGCCGTCAAGCTGAGAGACATCTTCAAAGCCTTCACGTTTTAACCAGCCTGAGAATTTCTCACAGCGTACGCCGCCAGTGCAATACGTCAGGATTTTTTTCCCTTCAAGAATCTCTTTATTGTCACGAATCCATTCCGGTAATTCGCGGAATGTCTCAATATCAGGACGAACTGCCCCTCTAAAGTGGCCAACATCAAACTCGTAATCATTACGTGCATCAATCACAACGGTATCAGGTGATTGCATTTGCTCGTAAAACTCAACCGGGCTAAGATGCTTACCTGTTAATTCTAACGGGTTCACATCATCTTCAAGGCTCAGGTTCACTAGTTCATTCCGATGGCGGACGTGCATTTTTTTAAACGCATGACCGTCTGCTTCGTCAATTTTGATCGGCATAGACGCAAAGCGCGGATCTTCTTTTAATGCTTGCATGTACTTGTTCGTTTGCTCAATGGTACCAGAAACCGTTCCGTTTATGCCTTCTGCTGAGATAAGGATACGGCCTAACAAACCAAGCTCCTTACAGAATGCTAGATGCTCTGCTGTAAACGTTTCTGGGTCCTCGATGGGGACATATTGATAGTAAAGTAAAACGCGATATTGTTTTTCCATATATATAAACACCTCTTAAATTTAATCAAAACATACCGTTCTTTATCATACAGGAAATACATACCTAAAGGCAATGACAGCGGCTCAATTCCATAAAACGGAAGGGTCTTTCTTCTCATATTTGACAGAACTTTCTGTAAAATGAGATGATTTATGAAATATGATGTTGTAAAGGAGTAGAACGCAATGATCCAGCCAGAAGATATCGTCAGAAGCGGTCCAAACCAATTTATTTCTCAAAAAGGCATTTATCATGAACTCGATTCACTTGTTTCTCCATCCTTCCAGTCGCCCGCTGTCGTGACGGGATATGATTCATTTCATGCTTTTTCAAAGTACACAAAGCTTCCGTCTCATTGGCCTGTTGTCCAGCACAAAGGATACAGTTCACCCAATGCAATTACTCGAATTGCAGAAGAACTGCAAGGGGCAGATGTGATCATTGGGATCGGAGGCGGTACGATTTTAGACACCGCCAAGTCAGTAGCAGAGGCTCTTCAAATTGAAGTGATCATGGTTCCAACCATCCCGGGGACATGTGCTGCATCTACACCGCTTAGCGTCATTTATGATGACAAAGGGAATTTCATGACAGTCGATTACCATAAACGGTCCAGCTACCTCACCCTCATTGATCATACATTTTTGCTTTCTTCTCCTCTTTCCTACCTTCAAAGTGGGATTGGAGACACGCTGGCCAAATGGTATGAAGCGGAAGCCATTATTCGAAATGCAAAGAATTCCTTGCCGCTCATGGTGCATGCAGCGCTAAAACAGGCGGTATATGTGAGAGATATTCTTGTTTCCCATAGTGAAGAAGCTGTCCACAGCTTGCAAACGGGTCAGCTTTCGCAAGCATTTGCAGATGTAACGGATACCATTATTACATTAGCCGGCACGGTCGGCGGGTACGGGGGACGCTACGGCAGAATGGCAGGAGCCCACGCCATCCATAACGGATTGACATTTATTGAAGAAACGCATCACGTGTTACATGGTCAAAAAGTGGCCTATGGCATTCTTGTTCAGCTTGCCGCAGAAAATCGAATGAGCGAAGTAGAAGAATTACTTGAGCTTTATGAAACACTCGGATTACCTAGAAATATGCGTGAGCTTGGCATCACAGCTCAACTAGAAGAATCTGCAAAAACAGTGGCAAGCCATGCTGCACGTGCAGATGAAACCTTTTGCCTGATTGGAGAGTATTCCATAGAGCAAATTGTCGACGCCATTCAAGTCATTGAAAACGTATCAGCCGCAAAAAATCGTTAAATAAAAAAGCACAGGCATCCCACCTGTGCTTTCCTTTTGATTAAAAATCAAAGTTATCTGGATCTGGACCTGTGCGCTCATCCTCATTAAGCTGATCGATGACACCCATCTCATGTGCGGACAGTTCGAAATCGAAGACTTGTGTGTTTTCGATGATTCGGCTCTTCGTCACAGATTTTGGAATGGTGATAATGCCATGCTGTAAGTCCCAGCGAAGAATGACTTGAGCCACGGATTTGTCATGTTTTTTCGCAATATCCTGAAGAACAGGATGGTTCAGAAGCTTCCCGCTGCCTAATGGTGACCATGCTTCTACATGAATCCCTTTCTCCTTGCAGTAGTCTCGTAAAGGCTCCTGCGTCAGTTTTGGATGCAGCTCGATTTGATTGACCATTGGCACAACTTCTGCTTCTTCTAATAGATCATCTAGATGGTGCTGGTGGAAGTTACACACACCGATGGCTCGAACGCGTCCATCCTTATACAGCTTCTCTAGTGCTTTCCAAGTTTCTTTATATTTGCCTTCGACTGGCCAATGAATTAAATAAAGGTCTAATACATCTAGCCCAAGCTTGTTCATACTTGTTTCAAAGGCTTCAAGTGTTGATTCATAGCCTTGATCACGATTCCACACCTTTGTCGTAATAAACAGATCATCGCGAGAGATACCTGATTGCTGAATGGCTTTGCCTACTCCTTCTTCATTTTGATAGGCTGCTGCTGTATCAATGCTGCGGTAGCCCGCTTCAAGAGCGTCTGTGACTGCATTTACAGCCTCATCCCCATCTTTTACTTGCCATACACCGAAGCCTAGCTTCGGCATTTTTACTCCGTTTGCTAATGTGACTGTATCTGTTAATCCACTCATCAAACAAACCTCCGCTTCATTTTTGCTTACCAAGCACTATACCCGAATTTTCCATTGATCATGCATGAATGTTCGCTGGTGTTATTTGATATATTGTCCTATATCGACTTGATTGGCGTCAACAATTTGGTATTCGTTTGTTTGATCTTTCTTTTTAGAAAAATTATATGTCGTTAGAAATGCCTGATCATAGAAAGTCAGACCGTATGTTTCCTTCTTATTCTCATACACCCTGATCCAATAAGACTCTTTTGAGGCTTTTGTGTCTTCATTGGTTTTCTTTAATGTCATATCTGAAAGTTCCTTCAACAGCTTTTGAATCTCTTCTTTTTTATCCAAAACAACACGTTTATGATCATGCTCAATTTGAATCGAAGTCACCTTATGTTGATCAATCGAGACCACATCATCGAATGAGTACGTTTTGGCATTGATCATAAAATAAATACCAATTCCTATTAAAACTACTACAACTAAACCAATGACCCACTTTTTCAACCTAACTCCTCCTTCTCTCCACGAAACACCTATAGAAACAACGAAATCCAATCGTCCTCCTCAGAGAACACTTGAATCCCGTGCTGTTTCAGCAAAGCGGAAGTCACACCATCTCCCGCTTTTGTCTTACCATTAAACTCTCCCTGGTAAATCATCCGGCTCCCGCACGAAGGGCTGTACTCTTTTAGCACAACCGCTGTTGCTTTCAGAGACTGAATCTGCTCCAGTGTGGCTTTTGCACCTTTTACATACATCTCTGTGACGTCAGTTCCATGAACATCGACAACAGCAGCCTGCCCCCGTAAAACATCATATCCATCTCCGCCAATGATTTCTGCCGGAGGTCTAGGCGTAGAGAAGCCGCCAAGCAGTTCAGGACAAACTGTCACAGCCTTTCCTTCCTGCACAAGCTCTTCAATTCGCTGATCTAATCGATGGCTGCCATTATACCGAACCTTCAACCCAGCAAGACAAGCGCTGACCACAATCACGCCTGTTCCTCTTCTTTATGGATTGAGCGTTTTTTACTGACTTTAAAATAAATACTTAACGGCAAACAGAATATCGTGTACACCAAAAAAGGAAGGGCACAATATAAAGTAGCAGCCCAAATTGATCCTTCAACTCCTGTGATGCCAAAAAAGTAAACAAATAATAGCAAGCTGACAAACAATCCAACGAACGGCATCATAAATACGTACTTCTTAAAATTTTCCATCATTTCTTTCCCCAAAGAAGCTCCCTCCCTTTCAACATGATCACGAATAGCGCCAATATATGTTAATTTTACCATATAAAAAACCGAAATCATCTCCTTTTCTACGATGGTTTCGGTTTTTTAAATCTATATTTTTTCTTTCCATGCCTTCAAAAAGCGCTCAATGACTTGTAATTCATCTTCATGAAACTGCTGTAGAAATTCTAAGTAGGACGCGACAGCTTTCTCATGCAGTTCATCATGCAGCGCCGCCAATTGCGTACCTTTCTCTGTCAATGAATAGTAGACAGATTTTTTATCTCCTTGCCGGTGGCAATAGTCCACCATGCCTTTATCAATTAGTTTTTTTACAGCCTTTGTAATAGCAGGCTTTGATAGTTTCAGTTGTTGAGAAAGAAATGTATTATTTGATTCGTTTGGATTGGCTTGAATCATTGATAAAATATGTAGCTGTGTGAGTGTCCAATCTTGCTTGAGTGTATCAGTCGTGGTAATCAGTGGATCTGTTGGGGCATTCCTTCTCTTTTCCCTATGAATAATCAGATCTTGAATCGCTTTTAAAACAATCTGCTCTTTTGTCTCCATCTGAACCTCCACTCTTAACTGGTTAATAAAATGGTACTAATAATTAAGATAGGAGTCAAAAGAAATGTCAGTGTAATAAAAAGAACAGGCCATCAGACCTGAAAATGGTGTATATACTTTTCTACTAGATGACATATGATGTCACAGCTCCTCTTTCTTTTATTTGCTATAATTCATGGGGGATGTCATCCAATTTTTGATGAAAAAGGTGAGCTAATGAAAATCGAACAACAAATCGCCATTCGACAATTAGAAGAAAAGATACACCTGTTTTCTTCAGCTGTGAACGGAACCTTCCTCGCAACGGACGACTTCGTTCTATCCAATACTCATATATCGACAGACACATTCAATTTGCTATTACCGACATCAGCGCACATCAAAGATCCGCAAAAAGTGAAAACGGCCATCGAACACTTGCAGTCTCAGAAACAATCATTCAGTACATGGGTGGATCATCGTTTGCTTCATCCTGATTGGGCCAATTTACTAAAGGAATATCAGCTTAGAGAGGTTGAACGCAATACGATCATGTTGCTTGAGCAGACAGAAGACATTGACCCAGTTACATCTTCACCGCTTACAATCAAAGAAGCAGTTGATGAACAGACACTGCTTGATTACAAAAATATCTTTATCGAGCTATTCAAGGAGTCACCGGAGGCCATCGCCTTAGAGGACTATTTCCAGCATTTTTCGCTTGATACTATACAATCACGCGTTCGCATGTTCGTCGGATATGCAGACCACAAACCGGTCACAACAGGCTTATTACTCGAAGCAACTGATAGCTACGGAATTTATGATGTCATCACAAGGGCAGAGCACCGCGGAAAGGGACTTGGCAGTGACATGTTTCATTATCTTCTGACCCAGACAGACAACAAACAAAAGTGCGTCCTGTTACAAGCATCAGCTGACGGCAAAAATATTTACCAACGTGCAGGCTTCCAACCAATCGGCGAAATGGTTGTTTTTGAATAGAATAAAGTAGAACATAAAAAAGCTGCCTATCATGAGGCAGCTACAGATTGTTGACAAAGGGCTAAAATGATTTTTATTTTAGCCCTTTGTCTTCTTTTCAGCGTGATAGAAAACCTTTGAAGTCTAGGAAGGACGAGTACTGGCGCGGAGCGAATTTGACATTCGTGAGCACCAGCACGCAGGACTGACAACGAATGCGAGGGTTTGTCTACACGCTGAAGCTGCCTATCATTAGGCAGCTATTCAGCACGATGCTGACGATCCATATAAAGTGGTGGTCTTTTCAACGAAATCACCGCACAGCTAAAGGCAATCAGCACAAACACTGCACCGAATTTCGCCAGATCAACAGATGAACCGGTCATCGTAAACAGGACACCGCCAACTGCTGATCCAATTGAGATACCAATTTGCAACGCCGATGTATTTAAGCTTTGCTGAATATCAGACGTCACAGGATCTGTTTGAATCAAATAACTCTGCAAGGCAGGCGTTAATGCCCAGCTAAGCGCTCCCCAAAGGACAACCATGATCATAAAGAGGACAAACACGCCCGATGTATAAGGAATGATAAACATCACAACTGCAAACGCGATTGTCACCAGCAAAATGGCTTTCCCTGAACCCAGCTTGTCACTAAGCCAGCCGCCAAATCCATTCCCGCCAATAGAAGCAATCCCGAAGACCAAATAACAAATACTAATCCAGAACGGGGTCATATGCAGTACTTCCATTAAAAACGGAGTGAAATAAGAATAAAGCATATAATGACCTGCAAGCATAAACAAACTAATCAAGTGTGCACTAAAAATTTTCGGATGCCCTAAAGAACGTATTTGCTCTCTAAGAGGCGTCACTTTTTCAACAGGCATTTTCTCCAATAGGAAATAGATCAGCACCATTGATATGGCTGATAAAATACTGATTCCTAAAAACATCACTCTCCAGCCAAAGCTCTCTGTAATAAAAATACCGATCGGTACACCGAGAACAAGTGAAGAACTAATCCCAATAAAAATCAGCCCTAATGCCTTCGCACGATGCGCTGGTTCCACCAATTTAGCAGTGATCGTCAGTGACAACACCACCACTAGCGCTGTGCTCATCGCGATCAATACCCTAGAGATCATGACAAGAGCAAAGGTCGAACTAAAATATGTGAAGACATTCCCTATCGTAAACACCAATAACGCGATTAAATAAAGACGCTTTCGTTCAATTTTAGCTGTGGCAGTCAGCAGCACAGGTGCTGAAATGGCATACACAATGGCAAATACGGTGATAAGCTGCCCAGCTGTCGCAAGCGATACATTCAAATCCTCTGCAAGGCTTGGCAAAATGCCTCCGACCACAAGCTCAACTAATCCTACTGCAAAAGTAGAAACGGCTAATAAATATACTCTCCAGTTCATGTCTAACATCCCTTCTCTATATCATCGCTTTCACTTTTGATACAGGGTGAAGACAAACAAAAAAACCCTGATTACAAAAAAGGAAAGCACGCTTTTGTAATCAGGATTTATCGGATCCTGGTAGAAACCCTCAAACCATATTATTGAGGTTATACAAGTCTATTTTTTCTTCAAATATAGTAGCATATGCTTACATAACTGGCAAGCTGTAAAAATAGGAAATGACTGCAAATTCACGATCAAACAAAGCAATCTGAACAACAACCAGTACAACTTGCTTTCTCCTGCATTTACAGGTAAACTGATGAAAAATCAACGAACATTCATCAACGTAGATCTGGAATAGTAGCTTGAATTGACCTTTAACAGAGAGGGAACGGTGCTGAGAAGTTCCTACTGACATCTTCAAGTGAACCTGCCGATTTAGTTCTGTTTCATACAGCGGTTCATACCGTTATCATGATCGAGTGTAAAGCTGTGCTTTAAATTAGGGTGGTACCACCAGGAATGGTCCCTAACTTAAAGCACAGCTTTTTTGTTTTTTAAAAGGAGGAATATGCAATGTCAAAGAAACAATTTGTTGAAAAAATCACAAGCATGAAAGACGACTTTGCCCAGTGGTATACAGATGTTGTCACGAAGGCACGTCTCGTCGATTATTCAAGCGTCAGAGGCAGTATGATCATTCAGCCATACGGCTTTAAAATTTGGGAGAATATTCGCGACGAACTTGACCGCCAAATCAAAGAAACAGGTCATGAGAATGTGTATATGCCGCTCTTTATTCCAGAGAGCCTGCTGCAGCAGGAAAAAGACCATATCGAAGGCTTCGCTCCTGAAGTGGCGTGGGTCACACATGGCGGTGAATCCAAATTACAGGAAAGGCTCTGCGTCAGACCAACCTCTGAAGTACTGTTCGCTGAGCATTACAAAAACATCATTCATTCCTACCGTGATCTACCGAAGCTTTATAATCAATGGGCGAATGTCGTCCGCTGGGAAAAGACCACACGTCCATTCCTTAGAACGCTTGAATTCCTATGGCAGGAAGGACACACATGTCATGAGACAGAGCAAGAAGCGATTGAGGAGACAGAAAGAATGCTTCACATCTACGCTTCTCTTTGCGAAGAGCTCCTTGCCATTCCTGTCATTAAAGGGAGAAAAACAGAGAAGGAAAAATTCGCTGGTGCCCGCTTTACCTATACGGTTGAAAGCTTAATGCATGATGGAAAAGCACTGCAAACCGCCACTTCTCACTTCTTCGGGAACGGATTTGCCAAGGCATTTGGCATCGAATTCTTAAACCGTGAAGGAAAGCTAGAGCATGTCCAGCAAACCTCTTGGGGGTTTACCACAAGAATCATCGGTGCCATGATCATGGTGCACGGTGATGACAGAGGACTCGTCCTTCCGCCAAACATTGCACCAACCCAAGTGCGAATCGTGCCAATCGCCTCTCATAAAGAAGGTGTACTCGATCATGCCTACGAGTTGAAAGAACGACTCGCCCGCATCGCACGTGCTGACATTGATGCAAGCGATAAACAGCCAGGCTGGAAATTCAACGAATGTGAAATGCAGGGCATTCCTCTACGTGTTGAAGTGGGACCAAAGGACATCGAAAAAGGACAGGTGATGCTCGCAAGACGAGACAATGGTGAAAAGCAAGCTGTCACTTTAGATGCACTTGAACAAACCATCACATCCACGCTTGAAGATATTCAACGGACGATGTACGAAAAGGCGAAAGAACGATTACATGAAAAAACATCAGAAGCTCACACGATCGAAGACATTGAGCACATTCTTTCAGAAGAAAACCGATTGATTAAAGCCATGTGGTGTGGTGACGAAGCTTGTGAGAACGACATCAAAGAAAGAACAGGGGCGACCTCACGCTGTATCCCATTTGAACAGGAATCTGTTTCAGACACATGTGTCTGCTGCGGAAAGCCTGCATCTGATATGGTCTTTTGGGCAAAAGCTTATTGAGAATCGAAACGAAAGAGAAGCATCCTTTACGATGCTTCTTTTTTGTTAAAAAGACCCAAACACCCATTGACCTCATCAGCACGATCCCCTATAATTCACATTAATATAATCGGTTTTCAAGACTTTAAATGGAGTGGTGATATATGAAGCGCTGGCCCTCACTTTTTGCCGAACGCTGCCCTAAATGTAAAACAGCATTAGAAGTCTCTAAGTCCAATGCCCTGCAAGGCAAAGTCGTGAAAACATGCCCCAACCTTCATTATCAAAAAGAGTATCACCCAGCCCTTGAAACATATATCGAGCACGATGACATCAAATAAAAAAGACCAACACGTTTGCTTTGTTGGTCTTTTCTTTATAATAAATCAAGCCAAATTTTGACCGCTGTCGCCGTAATCATCACAGCAAGTGCCCATTGTAAGTAGACGGCGTTGATTTTCTGACCGACCTTAGCACCAATCGGAGCGGCGATTAAACTTGCCAGCATCAGCACAACCGCAGGAACAAGCATAACTTGACCCGTCAATACCTTTCCAGTCGATGCACCGATCGCAGATAAAAACGTAATTGCAAGTGAGGACGCAATCGTCATCCGGACAGGAATTTTTAAAATAGACAGCATCACCGGTACCAATATAAATGCTCCGCCCGCGCCTAGCACACCGGAAACACTACCAATCACAAAGGCAATGCCTGCCGCAAGTCCTTTATGAAAAGTGACTTCTCCCTCTGCGTCTGCACGCTGTCCCTTTTTGGGAATCAGCATGAGGATCACAGCCACAATCGCGAGCAATCCATAGACGAGATTCATCCCATTCTCTGGCATAAAGTGAGATACATAACTGCCTAGTAAGCTGCCCGCCAATATACTGCTCCCCATATATACAATCAACGACCGATGTAAAAATCCGCTTTTACGATAGGCCAATACCCCACCGAGCGTCGAAAAAAGCACTTGAATGGCGCCAATTCCTGATACCTCATGAGCCGATAGTGCCATCACACCGACCAGTGGCGGGATATAAAGCAGCATAGGGTAGTTAATCACAGATCCCCCGATCCCCACCATTCCTGATAAGAAGGAACCAATACATCCGATGATAAAAAGTGTAATCAAAAACGCAAAATCCACGCTGGTCTCCTCCTTTGCAAAAGGAAAAGGGGATCTTCAGCAGATACCCCTACATCCTTTAGGACCCTTTTCTCACCCAGAACTTCAGCACATGTCCTTCTTCCGTCTGCGTGATCAATTCATGTCCGCTTGACTTCGCCCATGCTGCTAAGTCAGCTTTAGCCCCTTTATCTGTTGCATGTATTTCTAATACTTGACCCTCCGTCAAGTCATTAATTTTTTTCTTCGTTCGAATAATCGGCATTGGGCATGCAAGCCCCGTTACGTCTAACATTTGATCTGATGTCATTTGATTGTTCCTCTCCTCTTATTTTATTGGACATTACCGAATCGCACAACGGTTTGGACCAATTTCCATTTCACGCTGCGCTTCTTCGTCTGGGCTCAGCTTCCCCATATTGGTTTGACGAATGTCTTGATAAGCGTTTGGCTGTGCGGGTAGATTCTTCGTGACCATTTCTCTAAATACGGCTTCATCTTCTATGTTCAGTCCATGATTTTCTTCAAATAGAACGCCTAGCTCCTTCCAAACACTTCCGTCTTCATTGATTTCATCCATAATCATGAAATGCGCTGGCAACACAATCAATTCTTTCGAAAGTGCTCCATATCGCTCATAAAGTGTTTCCCTCAAATCACTTACCCAGTCCTCCGCCATTCCAGCAAGGTCAGGTCTTCCAATCGAATCCACGAACAAAATATCACCTGAAAGAAGATATTGATCATCCACGATAAAAGATGTTGAACCGATTGTATGCCCCGGTGAGTAAAGAGGATGAATATCAATGGGAGCCGCTCCAATCGTTATGCGCTGTCCTTCTTCAAGACGGTTATATTCAAAGATCACTTCTTCAGCATCTTTTGGCGGCAGCCAGTAGCTAGCACCAATCTGTTCAGCCAGCTTCTTCCCGCCAGAAATATGATCTGCATGAAGATGAGTGTCCAACACTTCGGTGATAGAGACATCATGCTTTTTAGCAAAACGGATATAAACATCTGTCATTCTAGCTGCATCTACAATTGCGGCTTCTCCGTTCGACATGATCATATAAGACAGGCATCCCTTGCCCATCCGTACAAATTGATAGAGCTCTCCACCGCCGCTTAAATCACCAATCTTCACTGGCTCCAGATGCTCACTCCACGCCTTCATGCCGCCTTCTAAATAATGGACCGTTCCGCCCGCCTCTGACAGCATCTCCGCAACCATGATAGAGGAGCCTTCCTTGGCACAAACCACCAACACTTCACGATCATGAGGAATGTCATGCAAAATGACCTCTACTCCTTCAAGGAGATCAAAATAAGGCACATTCATATGAACGATTGCTTCCCCTTCGATCTTCCAATCCTGCACATCCGCTTGATTTCGCACATCTAGCAAAAAGAGCGGCTCCTTGTTCACGATCTTTTTTGTTAACTGTTCTGCAGTCATCGCTTTTACCGTCATGTTTCATTCAGCTCCTATTTTTCAATCGCTCCTGTCCAGCTATTCATGCCTGGCACGATATTCATCAATTGATGAAATCCTTTTTCTTTTAACTTTTGCGCAGCTAATTCACTTCTTCTGCCTGAATGACAGATCAGGTAAATGTCCGTCTCCCGGCTCAATTCCTCCGCACGTTGTTCAACCTCACCAAGAGGAATATGAACAGCTCCTGGAATATGTCCCGCCTCATATTCATCCAGCTCTCGCACATCTAAAATAAACAAAGATGGATCTTCTTTTACTTTCTGTTGAAAAGTCTCCAAAGACAGTTCCGAAATCATGGACTTCCCTTCTTTCTCTTGTTCTCCGCCCTTACGAATCAAATGATGAAGCACCTGGCCTTCTACTTTTGTTCCTAAAAATTCGTGGCCTGCACTTTTTGACCATGCCGCTAGATCCGCTGCTGATCCTTTATCAGTGGCTTGCACTTCCAGTATGTCTCCTGGCAAGAGCTCATTCATTTGTTTTTTTGTTTTCACAATCGGCATCGGGCATGCCAGTCCTTTTGCATCTAAAATGACAGTTGGTTGCTGCATGTCTTGTCCTCCTTTATATAGGGGTGGGGGTATATTTTATTACGCATTTAATGCCAAGCATTCATGCCACCCTTGATGTTTGTAATCTGAGTAAATCCCTGCTTCTTCAATATTTTAGCCGCCTGCATACTTCTCATTCCGCTTTGACATATCACATAGACCTCTTCATTTTTCTCAAGCTGAGAAGCTCGTTTCTTCAAATGAGACAGCGGGATGTTTTGAAAGCCTTTGATATGATTTGTTTGAAATTCACTAGGAGATCGCACATCAATGAGCTGTTGACCTTTGCTTTTCAGCTTCTTTTTCATATGAGCTGCATCCATTTGCTTCACACCTCGTACCGGCAAAAAACGGCTCACGAGTAATCCAATTACGATGATGAGTAAAATCGTCTGCACCATCCTGCTTCACCTCACTAGATAAATAAATTCACACGTCCGATTTCAGCCTCTGCTAAATATGCCGCTACACCAGCATATTGAATGTCATCTAATAATTCTTTCTCCTGTAATCCTAAAAGATCCATCGTCATTGTACATGCCACGAGGTTAATATCCTGCTCCTTCGCCATCTCAATGAGCTGCGGCAAAGTCATGGCATTGTGCTTTTTGATCACATGCTTAATCATTTTCGGTCCCATTCCCGCAAAATTCATCTTGGAAATCCCCATGCGATCAGCCCCGCGCGGCATCATCTTTCCGAACATTTTTTCTAAAAATCCTTTTTTCATCGGTACCATCTCATCCTTACGCAAGGCATTCAGTCCCCAAAAAGTATGGAAAATGGTCACCTCATGATCATAAGCTGCTGCACCATTGGCAATAATGTAAGCTGCCATCGCTTTATCATAATCTCCACTGAATAACACAATCGTCGTGCGTTTTTTCTGTTCTTCCATTCTGCTCCTCCTTCAACAATTACCTATGGGGGTATATAAAAATAAAAAATATATACATATACCGGTAAGGGTATATTACATCAAGTAAAAAAATCCGTCAACCTCCAAAGGCTGAGGAATTTCTTACCGGCTTTTCACCAATAGCTCAACTGCCTCTTTTACAAGACCTTCCGTATCCTTGCCTTGTTCAAGACTGTCACGAACACATTGCTCAAGGTTTGTACTCACAATCACACCCATTGCCCGATCAATGGCATTACGTGATGCAGACAGCTGCGTGACCACCTCGCGGCAATCCTTGCCTTGCTCCATCATCGCAAGAACCCCTTTAATCTGCCCTTCAATCCGGCGAAGACGATTCTTCATCTGCTGATTATACTCCATGAATAAGGACTCCTTTCTATTCTTTCTATGACAGATAGTATACCCTAAGAGGTATTTAGTCAAACGACTTGCCCTTTTCTTTTATAGAGAAAGTAGAAAATCTCAATTACCTCTTTATAAATCCTCGTAAACTTTTTCAAAAATCTCTATTGGTATTGAATACTTCGTTGTCTTATCATTACCGTAGTTAACCACTATAATCTAACCACTGTGAAGGAAGTATCCCTCAAATCAATTATACACTCTCAACAATAGCTACCCTTCAATTAAACGTTTTAACTTAAGCTCCGTTTCAGTATCCTCAACTGGAGTATAGACACTGCATCTTAAATCAGTATCCCCATACACTTGTAATGAAGTGAGATTAAACAACATTTTCCCTGCCTTAGCATGACGAAACTCAATTAATACTTCAGGCGCATAGCTGATCTCATTTTCATTCCATATCTTACGAAACTCAGGATATGCCTGCTCCATTTCTTCTATAAATTGCTCATACCAGTCATCAGCCATATACTGTCCATAATACGTTCTAAATATGGCGATATATCCTCTAACAAAATGCTCCCAATTCACCGCTAAACTTTTAAATTCCTTTCTTGCGAATAGTAAGCGTATGATATTCCTTTCTGCCGGGATGATCTGTTCAAAGTCCAAAAAGACATTAGCTGCTGCTTGATTCCACCCAACAATCTGACTTCTTCTATCAGAAATAATCGTTGGGCAATAACGAAGCTCCTGCAACATTTTCACTAAAGCCGGACTGATTTCCTTCTCATCCTCAATGATAAAAGATTGTTTCACACCTTCCTCTAACGCTAAAGCGTACAAATATCTCCTTTCATCATTATTTAATTGTAATGCACGAGAAATAGCATCTAATACCGAAGTAGATACTTTTATATCTCTGCCTTGCTCTAACCATGTATACCAAGTAAGACTCACACCGGCTAGTTGAGCTACTTCTTCTCTTCTAAGTCCTGGTGTTCTTCTTCGGGTTCCTACAGGTAAACCAACCATTTGAGGCGTGATTTTCGAACGTTGATTCTTTAGAAATTCTGATAATGCTTGAAGTCTAGTTTCAGGTTTCATTCAGATCTCCCTTTAAAAGAGTATTAATTATACTAGGATAAACAACAACTTGTAATAGGATAACACAATGGCTAAAGTTAATAAAAACAAGGAGGGAATGATCATGAAAAGAGTTGTCATTACTGGAATGGGAGTTATTTCTCCACTAGGAAATGATGTAAATAGCTTTTGGAATCAACTAATAAAAGGACAATCGGGAATATCTCTCATTGATTCTTTTGATACGACTGATTATAAAACAAAAATAGCTGGAATCGTTCGTGATTTCGATGCAGATGAAATATTGGGGAGAAAAGAAGCAAAACGATTAGATCGTTTTAGTCAGTTTGCCTTAGCAGCAGCCGAACAAGCATTAAAAAATTCAAAATTACAGTTAGACCATGTTGATCTTGAACGTTTAGGCGTATATGTTGGTTCAGGAATCGGGGGCATCCAATCGCTTGTTGATAACGTGAATGTATTAGATAAACGAGGCCCCTCGAGAGTAAGCCCCAGCCTTGTACCCATGATGATTTCAAATGCAGCTGCTGCCCAAATCAGCATAAAATTAGGGGCACAAGGGCCATCAATGTCACCAGTCACTGCTTGTTCTATTGGGAACACCTCTATCGGTGAAGCTTTCAATGCGATCCGAAATGATGATGCAGATATTATATTTGCCGGTGGAGCAGAAGCTGCCGTCTCACAGATATCTTTAGCTAGTTTTGGAAACGCACATGCACTATCTACTAGAAACCAAGATCCAAGTCGAGCCAGCCGTCCATTCGATACAGATAGAGATGGATTTGTTATGAGTGAAGGTGCAGGTATCTTAGTATTAGAATCATTAGAAAACGCTATTCTTAGAGATGCGCCGATACTATGTGAAGTTGTGGGGTACGGAGCTAGTTCAGATGCTCACCATATGGTAGCATCACACCCAGAAGGTAAGGGTGCCTACTTAGCCATGAAAAAAGCATTGAGAAGTGCAAATATATCAACGGATGAAATCGATGTTATTAGCGCTCATGCAACAAGTACACAAGTAGGGGATCGTTCAGAAGTTCTTGCTATTAAGACATTATTTGGTGAACGTTCCCGTGAAATTCCAACAACGGCGAACAAGTCAATGACCGGGCATATGTTTGGTGCTGCCGGTGGAGTAGAAGCCATTGCTTTAGTGGAAAGTTTGAGACGAGGAATGATTCCACCCACTATTAATGTAGAGAAACAAGATCCAGATTGCAACTTAGACGTTGTATTAGAAGCGAGACAGCTTCCTTTGAAATACGGGCTATCCAATTCTTTTGGTTTTGGAGGACATAATTCAGCCATATTATTAAAACATTACGATTGAAGTAGTGAAAAGAATACAATGAATTGATCAAGGGTTTATAGCCCTTGACTTTTCATGATGGTAATACCTCACAGACAATTGATCACGGACCTCAGCTATCTGATATATTAATTATATTCCTGTTTAGACGGTTTTGAGGATGAAGATAAGGATGAGAGTTTGGATTTAGTTATTAATTTCAAGACTCAACAATTTGGGAAACATTTAAAGTTCAAATCTTCTATTGGAACACAAACAATACATCTTAATTAAGAAATAAATGAGAACGCCCATAACATTTTAAAAGTAAGGAAACTATCTTATTAGCCTCCTTACTTTTATATCAATACACTATTATTGAATACTAAATAGCCTTAATCCCATTTTTCCATATGTACTTTTAATTCTGGTATACTTAATATCCTTTGTATCTCTGTATCATTTTCCGTATCTATATAACTTTCTTCTTCATGAGAAGAAGTAACCAGCCATTCTTCTCCATTTTTGAAGAAGGACAAGTCTTCTGGTAAATTTGGTTGCTCCCAATCATATAAAGAATTTGCGAATTCTTTTAGAATACTCTTCGCATTTTTATCTGTATAATAGTAATAAACTTTTGCTGTATTGTTAAATAGCATTGTGCTAGCCCATTCTGATTGTTCTTTCATCTCTTTCAATGAACTTTCAAGTTTTTTTAGGAAGGAATCAAAAGATTTTAAAGATCCCATATCTTTTCTTAAAACTAAATGAAACTCATCACAAATTTCGAAAGCCAAATCAATTAATTTGGAGTACTGCTCACCTTTTGGATTTTGATCAATAACTAACATATTTACACCTTCTCATATACCCATTTTTTAGATTTTTTGAATGTCTGTGCTTTTATGCTTCTTAAACTCAGATTATGCAACATAAGTAACTCCTGTAATAGTCACCGCTAGACCTATTGAAATTAAATGTGCTAAAAGTGCCTCTCCACCAAACGAAGAGATTACTAGAATGAATAGTATATATTTATTTCCAACACCACTTTTAACACATATTTTCATAAAAACACAAAGCTATTATAACAGCTTGTTATTAATGATTAAATACACACAAGATAAATATAGTAATAAATTCCATTTAAAAGGCATTAATATAGGTTTTCATAATTAATGAAGTGAATAAAAGAATTGAAAACAAATCTATCGAAAGTTAAAATTTCCACAGCAGTCCCTATAAATCTTTGACCTAATTATAGTTTTTTGATTTTTGCTCAGTTTCAAAATAAAGAACTATCGGTTATTATCCTACGTAACTTTTTTGAAGTAGTACTATCTAAATTCAAATGAAATTCCTTAAGCCCATCACCCATTACACTCAAAAAGATTTGATAAATATGAAAGGAGGAGATTCCATGTCTACTAACAATAAACCCAACAGATTAATCACTGAAAAATCTCCATACCTTCTCCAACACTCCCATAACCCAGTTAACTGGTATCCATGGGGAAAAGAAGCATTTGATAAAGCAAAAAAAGAAAACAAGCCTTTGCTGGTTAAGCATCGGCTATGCCACTTGCCACTGGTGCCATCATATGACTAATTAAACTAACAATAGTAATCCAAAAAACAAATTTTACATTTTGTAAATAAACCCTTTTTTGTTAAAAACAAAGCTCTAATTACCGATATTCATTAAGAGTTAGTTATAAACAAAGGGGGAGTTATTCTTGTCAAGAAGAGCAATTTTAACAGGAAATGGTTTATCAGTAGCTTTAAATTCTGATTTTGGATTAGGATCTATAACCAAAAGGTTTTTTGATAGATTGGATGACAATCATCGAGAATTTATAAAACATCATATGAGAGACAACTATTCACAACTAGATTTTGAAGAAGCAATCGCTACAATTGAACAAGTCTACGATTCATTATCGCATTATAATGAATTTTTAACTGGAGAAAATGGAAAGAATTTTTTAAATTCTTATAGACTGAATAACAATGAATTAGCTGACCATATTGAAGCAGTACAAATAGTAATTCATCAATATACATCTTCAATTCTTGATTTAATAATTAACAATGTTCGGCAAAAAGATATTTCTGATAAATTACAGCCTTTTGTGGATTGGTTAACAAAGATCATTGATTCTTCCGAACATGTTGATTTGTTTACATTAAATTTTGATTTACTACTAGAAACAATTTTATTAACTTACTATAGAAAAGAGCAATTTGCAGACTTTCATTATAGAGGGAAAAAATGGCCTGTTATAAATAATGATTATCAATATTACTTTGATCCAGATAGAAGTAAACAGATACATCCTGAAAATTATGAAAAGAATATAAGACTGCATCATTTACATGGTTCTTTATCGTCCTTTAAAGATATCAAAACTGGACGTATTTTTAAAATAACTACAGAATCTTTAAGAAACAGTGATCTTTATGAAAACATATTTGAAAAAGGTGTAGTTCCTTCTATAGTTACCGGAGGTGGGAAGAGTTTCAAAGTCCAACAAAACCCATTCCATTTTTATTACAATGAGTTCAAAAAATGCATGGTAATTGAAGATAACCTTTGTGATGAATTATATATAATAGGTTATAGCTTTAGGGATAATCATATAAATAAAGCTATTTCAGAAAGGTTAAAATTTTCAAGAAGGAAGGAAAATCCAATTCCGTTTAAAATTATAATTGTAGATTACGCTAAAGATGAGGCATCCAAGCACAGTTTTATCAATAGGGTAAATACTAATTTGCAAATACCTAAAAAACATGCTTTCAAAATTGAAGACGATAATATATTATTCGGAGGAGCTAACAGTATAAAAGATATTTAATTTTTTTGATTCTATTTGTAACCAACTCTAATAGAATGGGAGTGTATTATTCTGCAGGATTTTGCTACATACTCACCTTTATTCGTTGCTCTATTAACTATATTTGGTGGTTTTTTTACATGGTATTTAAATGAGAGAAGCAAAAGGAATCAGGAAGTATTCATCAGAAAAGAAGAACGTTATGCTGTGCTGGTAAAAAGTCTAAAAGGCTTTTATGTTGAGTCTGAAAATTCAGAGCTAAAGTCCGTTTTTATAGATCAAGTTAACTTATGTTGGTTGTATTGTCCAGATCAAGTCATAAATAAACTATACAACTTTTTAGAAAGTGTTAAAAATAGTTCAACTCATGAACACAAACATAAAGCTCTTGGAGAATTACTTGTTGAAATAAGGAAAGACTTAATTAAAGATTCAAAACTCAAATCTGATTTAAAGCCAAATGATTTTAAAATATATTCCTCAACTAATTCTGAAAATTCCTCTCGAACTTCAGAATTTACACAAAATCATTCCAATTAAATTATGGAATAAGCATAGACTAAGTCTCTTTAAAGGTAAAGTACAGTGCAATAAACTAACAACGGAAGTAGGTGATCCCATGCCAAACAAAAAAATACCCAACCGATTAATCGCAGAAAAGTCACCATACCTTCTCCAACATTCCTATAACCCAGTGAATTGGTACACATGGTCAGACGAAGCATTCAAAAAAGCGAAGCGCGAAAACAAACCTGTTTTCGTATCGATTGGGTATGGATAGCCAAAGGAACTTGCCACTGGTGCCACGTCATGGCACACGAAAGCTTCGAAGATCAACAAGTTGCTGACATCTTAAATGAGCATTTCATTTCCATTAAAGTCGATCGTGAGGAGCGTCCAGACATCGACTCTATGTATATGTCTGTTTGTCAGATGATGACGGGACAAGGCGGCTGGCCGCTCAACGTGTTTGTCACGCCTGATCAAAAGCCTTTTTATGCAGGGACGTATTTTCCAAAAAGGAGTGCTTACGGACGTCCTGGCTTTATCGAAGCACTGACACAACTGCTGGATGCGTATCACAACGACCGCGATCATATCGAATCATTGGCCGAGAAGGCGACAAATAATCTGCGAATCAAAGCAGCAGGGCAGACAGAAAACACGCTGTCTCAAGAAGCAATTCACAAAGCCTATTATCAGCTCATGAGCAGCTTTGATACGCTGCACGGCGGATTCGGTTCCGCGCCAAAATTCCCTGCACCTCATATGCTCTCATTTCTGATGCGCTATTACGAATGGACAGGACAGGAGAATGCGCTGTATGCAGTCACGAAAACGTTAGATGGAATGGCAAATGGCGGTATATATGACCATATTGGTTCCGGTTTTTCTCGTTATTCGACGGATGAAAAATGGCTTGTGCCGCATTTTGAAAAGATGCTGTATGATAACGCCTTGCTGATGGAGGCTTACACAGAAGCGTATCAGCTCACTCAACAACCTGCATATGAAAAGCTTGTCCACCGCCTGATTCACTTTATCAAGCGAGATATGATGAATCCGGATGGCTCCTTTTATTCAGCGATAGATGCAGATTCTGAGGGGAAAGAAGGGCAATATTACGTCTGGTCAAAAGATGAGATCATGACTCATTTAGGCGAGGATCTCGGCGCATTACTCTGCGCTGTCTATCACATCACAGATGAGGGGAACTTTGAAGGGGCGAACATCCCTCATACCATTTCCACCTCTTTTGATGACATCAAAGCCTCTTTTTCAATTGATGACCATACGCTTCAGTCTAAGCTGCAAGAAGCTCGGCACATTTTACAATCTGTCAGACAGCAGCGACCTGCACCGCTTATCGATGACAAGGTGCTCACATCCTGGAATGCGCTCATGATCTCATCTCTCGCCAAAGCTGGAAGAGTATTTGATGCAGAGGAAGCGATCGGTATGGCGAAACAGGCGATGTCTTTTCTAGAAACACACCTCGTCCAACATGAGCGGCTCATGGTCCGATATAGAGAAGGTGACGTAAAGCATCTTGGCTTTATCGAGGATTATGCGCATATGCTAAAAGCGTATATGTCATTATACGAAGCGACCTTTGAATTAGCATGGCTGGAAAAGGCGACAGCCATTGCCGAGAACATGTTTGAGCTGTTTTGGGACAAGGAAAAAGGGGGCTTTTTCTTCTCAGGTTCAGATGCGGAAGCGCTCATCGTTCGAGAAAAAGAAGTGTACGACGGCGCCATGCCTTCTGGCAACAGCACCGCACTCAAGCACCTTCTCATGCTAAGCAGATTGACCGGACGTCAGGATTGGCTGGACACATTAGAGTTAATGTTCAAAGCCTTTTATGTCGATATCTCTTCCTATCCAAGCGGGCACACAGCGTTTCTGCAAGGACTCCTTGCTCAATATGCAACGAAAAGAGAAATCATCATTCTCGGAAAAAACGGCGACCCTCAAAAAGAACAGCTTTTACAGGCGCTTCAAAAACGCTTCATGCCATTTGATATCATATTGACTGCCGAAACAGGGGAAGAATTAGCGAAGCTCGCGCCCTTTACAAAAGATTACAAAACAATCGATGGCAAAACCACCGTGTATATTTGTGAAAACTACAGCTGCCGCCAGCCAATCACCAATCTCGACGAAGCGATGGAACAATTATTCCACGATTGAGTTTGTCATGAGATGACTATGAGAAGACAAAATGAGGACAAACAGATAAAAAACATGTCAATCCGCTAACAAATTGTCTGTACGGTTTTATTTTTCCTAAAAAACGGTTAGAATGCGCACTAGATGTTCTCATACCGAAGGGAGAGAAAATGATGAAAAAGGTATCATACACACTCATCGCATGTTTGTTATCTGTTGGGCTTGCCGCCTGCTCGTCAAACGATGCCAAACAAGATAAGCAAAACGATTCAGCCAAAAACAAGGAAACAACACAGGCTGACCAAAAAGAACAGCAAAAGCAAATGGAAGAGATGCAAAAGAAATTAGACGCACAAAAAATCGATGATCAAAAGGTCGTTGCGACCGTCAACCAAGACAAAATCACAGGTAATGAATATAATAGCGCTCTATCAACCATTCAAGGACAGCTTCAGCAATCTGGGCAAGACCCAACATCTAAAGAAGGCGCAAAAGCAGTCAAGAAACAAACCATTGATGCGCTCGTAGGTCAAGAGCTCATCCTGCAAGATGCTGAGAAGAAGGGCATTAAAGCCTCTGACAAACAGGTAGATAAACAGCTAAAAGAAGAAAAGAAACAATTCAAAGACAACGCTCAGTTTGAAGAAGCCCTTAAGAAAAGCGGACTCACCATGGATCAGCTGAAAAGTGACATTGCTGACAGCATCAAATACAGCCAGTATGTCGACAAAGAAATCAAATCAGCGTCCGTCTCTGAAAAGGATGTTAAAGCGTACTATGATCAATACGCAGATGAAATGAAAAAACAAAAGCAAAAAGCACCAGAGTACAAAGAAGTTAAATCACAAATTAAAAAGCAGCTAGAATCCCAAGAAAAGCAGAAAGAAGTTCAAAAAGAAATTGAAAAGCTTAAGAAATCTGCGAAAATTAATGTGTCTCTGTAACAGCTAAGGAAAATCCGCCATTGTGCGGATTTTTTTCGTTACTTGATGAACTGTTTTTCCAAAATAATGACAAAAGCCTCATCATAAACGTCTCTTCCATCCGATATGATGGGAGTACAAAAGAAAGCGTTATCAATTCTTTTGTCTCTTAAAAAGTACAAGATCAAACGCCGATCTCGTACTTTTGATTCAGTCAGTCGGACAACGACAAGAGGAGGATCTTTATGTTCAAATGGTTTAAACCCGCTCCGCATATCGACAGGCTCGATGATGCCAAAACAGATGAGACGTATAAGCGGCTGCGGCTTCAAGTCTTTTTAGGCATCTTTATCGGGTATGCGGGCTACTATTTGCTGCGGAAAAATTTCGCTTTTGCTATTCCTTATCTACAGGAAGAAGGGTTCACGAAAAGTGAATTAGGCTTTGTACTCGCAGCTGTGTCTATCGCCTATGGCTTTAGTAAATTCATCATGGGGATGATCTCAGACCGCTGTAACCCAAGATATTTTTTAGCCACCGGACTCTTTCTATCAGCCCTTATCAATATCCTATTTGTCTCATTTCCATGGGTGACGTCAAGTGTATGGATCATGTTCTTATTCATGTTTTTAAACGGCTGGTTCCAGGGCATGGGGTGGCCGCCATGCGGACGGACGATGGCGCATTGGTTTTCGGTTAGTGAACGTGGAACGAAAATGTCCATTTGGAACGTCGCTCACAATATCGGCGGGGGGATTCTGGCACCGCTCATCACCTTAGGGATCGTGCTGTTTGCAACGTGGAAAAGTATCTTTTTCTTCCCTGCCATCATTGCCATTATCGTCTCCTTCGTGATCATTCTTCTCGTCCGGGATACCCCGCAATCCGCTGGTCTTCCGCCAATCGAGGAATATCGCAATGACTATCCGGCACAGCAGTACGAAGATCAAGAAAAAGAATTAACAGTGAAAGAGATTTTATTTAAGTATGTACTCAACAATAAATTCCTTTGGTATATCGCCATCGCCAACGTCTTTGTGTACTTCGTTCGTTACGGTGTCGTGGACTGGGCGCCGACCTACTTAACAGAAGCAAAGGGCTTTTCACCAGAGCATTCACGCTGGTCATATTTTCTTTATGAATATGCAGGCATTCCCGGCACATTATTGTGCGGGTGGATTAGTGACCGATTCTTTAGAAGCCGCCGCGCACCAGCAGGCGTCCTCTTTATGGCTGGTGTGTTAATTGCGGTGCTTGTTTACTGGTTAAACCCTGCTGGCAATCCAATGGTCGATAACATCGCCCTCATCAGCATCGGCTTTTTAATTTACGGACCTGTCATGCTCATTGGACTTCAAGCCATTGACCTTGCTCCTAAAAAAGCGGCTGGCACTGCGGCCGGACTCACAGGATTTTTCGGTTATATTGGCGGCTCTGCCTTCGCCAATGCGATGATGGGCGTCGTCGTGGACCATTACGACTGGACAGGAGGCTTTATTTTATTGGTTAGTTCTTGTGTGCTCGCGATTGTCTTCCTAGCGATGACTTGGAATACAGGGAAGCGCGTAGAGCAAGCTTAATGAAAATCACATAAAAGATTCATATCCGCCCAACATGCCCTTTACATCTATTTCTTATGATGAAGGCAGTTACCGTAAAAGGAGGATAAAATATGAAGAAAAGTAGATTACTTGCTTTCGTGTTGCTCTCTTTTGCTTTACTGTCTATTGCATGGGTGCCGGTCACCGTATCGGCACATGAAAACCTTTTATCTCCAGATCGTATTCTAACCGTTGCACATCGCGGAGCATCAGGGTATGCACCAGAGCATACCCTGGCTTCTTACAAACTCGCCACAAAAATGAATGCCGATTACCTCGAACTCGATCTTCAAATGACAAAGGATGGTCATCTCATCGTCATGCACGATGAAACCGTTGACCGCACCACAAACGGAACGGGCTGGGTCAAAGACCTCACACTTGCTGAAATCAAACAGCTTGACGCTGGTACATGGTTTAATGAAGCCAATCCCGACAGACAAAATGTCAACTATATCGGACAGCGAGTCCTCACATTAGATGAAGTACTGCGCTATTTTGGCAAACGAGAAAATTATTATATTGAAACAAAAAAACCAGACATCTATCCGCAAATGGAAGAAAAGCTATTGGCGACCCTAAAAAAACATCATCTTCTCGGGAAACACACAAGAAAAGGGCAGGTCATCATTCAATCCTTTAGCCAAGACAGCCTGCTAAAGCTACAGAAATTAGCTCCGCGCCTTCCAAAAGTACAGCTTTTAGACAGAACCCAAATGACGTCCATCACAGATGATCAGCTCGATTTCATTAAATCTTATGCAGTGGGTGTCGGACCGAATTTCAGAGCATTGACACTTGAAAACGTACAACAGGTCAGAAGCCACGGACTCCTCCTCCACCCCTATACGGTCAACAGCGAAGCAGACATGACCCGTTTAATGCAATACGGCGTCACCGGTCTTTTCACCAACTTTCCAGATGTCTTTAACCGTGTAAAAGCTTCACTATAGTCTCATCTTATTTGTTAACAAAGCAGTCTATTAGTAACAAAACTAATAGACTGCTTTGTTATTTTTTATGCATTTCACCTTTGTCTTCATACATGCCTCTTTCTTCTTATTGCATGATCAAGCAACCTATGATAAATTGAATTTATACGATAATTGAAATAACTATCCGTTTATCGTATTAAAATGAAAGCGTTTTAAGGAGGAGTTCATATGAACAAGGCGTTAGAAGGTATTACTGTTTTAGACCTTGGTCAAATTTATAACGGCCCCTACTGCTCGCTAATGTTAGCATTTCAAGGAGCAAAAGTAATTAAAGTAGAGCCTTTAAAGGGAGAGAACTTAAGGGTTAGGCGAAAAGGGGACTGCCATGAATTACTTATGTTGAATTCAAATAAATACGGCGTATCAATCGATTTAAAAACCGATCAAGGTAAAGAAATTTTCCTAGATTTAGTGCAGAAATCTGATGTATTAGTTGAGAACTTTTCACTCGGCGCCATGGATCGATTAGGACTTGGCTATGATGTTTTAAAGGAAGTAAACCCTCGTCTTATCTATGCTTCTGGAAAAGGATATGGGCTTAGTGGTCCTTATGCAAAAAGACCGGCGATGGATTTAACGGTGCAGGCAATGGCAGGAGTTATGGCGACAACTGGCTTTGCTGATAAACCTCCTGTTAAGGCAGGACCAGCCATTTGCGATTTCTTAGGGGGAATTCATCTATTTGGGGGGATAACGACCGCACTTTATCAAAGAACAATAACCGGAAAAGGTCAGTTAGTGGAAGTCTCCATGCATGATTCAGTCTATCCGACACTCGCTTCTGCTTTAGGTGCATATTACAGCCAAGGGGAGAAATTTTCCGAAAGAACAGGCAATCAGCATAGTGGGATGGCGACAGCTCCCTATAATGTGTATGAAACGAAAGATGGCTATATCGCTATTCTATGTGTCGCTGACAGACAATGGAGATCACTTTTAACCGTTATAGATAGAGAAGATCTTTTAGATGACAAACGATTCGAGACAAATATTGATCGATCTGCACACACACTTATCGTCGATGACATCGTCAGTAGCTGGACAACGAAACGTAATAAAAATGAGATTGCGGAGCTCTTTATTGAAGCAAACATACCTCATTCCCCTGTACAGACAATTGATGAGGTAGCAAACGATCCGCATCTAATAGAGCGTGAAATGATAAGAGAAGTTTCTCATGCTGTTGAAGGAAACATTAAGGTACCAGGTTCCCCGATTAGACTATCCGATTCACCTTTAGAAAAAGTTTTACCAGCGCCTATTATCGGCGAGCACACAGAAGAGGTTTTAAAAGACTTATTAGGCTACTCGGATGAACAATTAGAAATTTTCAACCATGAAGGTATTATTCGTACAAAAAATCACGAGTTACAAAATAAGTAACCAAAGGAGGGCATTATGACTTCAACCATCTTAACAAATATAAAAAACCATGTATTAACCATCACCCTGAATCGGCCTGATAAAAAGAACGCATTTAATGCAGAAATGATTAGCGAATGGGTTCGTGCGCTTGAAGAGGCAAAAGATAATGACGATGTCCATGTCATTGTAGTCACTGGAGCAGGCAATGCTTTTTGTTCAGGTGGGGATGTTGGCGGGATGAAACAAGACCAAACTCCTTTAGATAATAAAAATAAGTTATGGGAAAATATCCATCGTATCCCATTAACCCTTAAACATATTGATAAACCTGTTATCGCAGCGATTAATGGCCCCGCTGTAGGTGCAGGACTGGACATGGCGTTAATGTGTGATATGCGTGTGATGATTCAAGACTCGAAAGTCAGTGAAGGGTATGTCAAGGTTGGCCTTGTTCCTGGAGATGGCGGTGCTTATTTTTTACCGAGAATTGTCGGTAAAGCGAAAGCTTTAGAACTTTTATGGACGGGGAACTTTATTTCATCTGATGAAGCACTAGCAATTGGCCTCGTGAATCATGTTTATTCACAAGACCAATTCGAAGAGAAAACAAAAGAATTAGCAGAGCACATCGCTTCTGGTCCACAAATCGCCATTCGAATGACCAAACGCGCTGTTCAATATGCGGAGTCATTGGAATTAGAGGCAGCTTTAGACCTCATTTCATCTCATTATGCTGTTATCAAAGAAACCTCGGATCACAAGGAGGGCGTACAGGCATTTAAAGAGAAAAGAAAAGCCGTTTTTCAGGGCAATTAGTTTAAAGGAGAGTGTTTATTTATGGACGTTATTCACTATGAAAAAAAGGGGCAGATTGCTTACCTATACATCAATAAACCAGACAAGATGAATGCCATCGATTCAAAAATGTCTGATCTATTTTTGGAATTTTTAGAAGAGTATAAAAACGATAAAGACGCCAGGGTTTTAATCATAACAGGTGTTGGAGAAAGAGCTTTTTGCAGTGGTAGAGATTTAAGTGAAGCAAAATCAAATCCCGAGGCATTTAAAAAGAAGCCACTTAGAGGCCGGTTATTTAATGCCATCATCGAAACGTATAAGCCTGTCATATCAGCGATTAATGGCGCCGCTGTAGGAGCAGGCTTTGAGATTACATTGGCAAGTGATATTCGACTAGCTGTTTCAAGTGTCAAACTAGGTTTACCTGAAGCAAAAAGAGGAATGGGGGCTACTTTTGGAGCAACGATCTTACCTAAGCTTATTTCACCAAGTACTGCGGCAAAACTCCTTTTTACAGGGGCCCTAATAAAATCAGATGAAGCTTATAATCTACAACTGATAGATGAAGTCTTACCAACTATCGAAGACCTGATGAAAAGAGCTGAGGATTTAGCTGAGGAAATTTGTCTTTGTGCGCCTTTATCTGTGCAGCGTATAAAAGAAACGATATGGAAATCAATGGACGTTCCCCTCTTCCATGCACTACAAATGGATATTGGACCTAATGTATATGAAAGCGAAGATAGATTAGAAGGAACACAAGCCTTTTTAGAAAAACGCCAGCCGATTTGGAAAGGTAAATAGACAACTATTTTGAAAGGAGGTTGATTGGATGTTTAAACATATACTTGTTGATGTTCAAGAACAGGTAGGAACGATAACAATTCATCGTCCAGAAGTAAGAAATGCACTAAATTATGCAACGCTTCAGGAGCTCGAACAAGCCTTAGATATGCTTAATGCACAAGAGAAAATCAGAATCATCGTAATTACCGGCTCAGGAGAGAAAGCATTTGTCTCCGGCGCAGATATCAACGAGTTGAATGATAGAAAAGCGTTAGATTGTTTAAAACCAGGAATGCAAGGGGTTTATAAAAAAATTGAAGCCTCAGATAAAGTGACTTTAGCTGTTATAAATGGTCATGCTTTAGGCGGAGGGTGTGAACTTGCACTAGCGTGTGATCTTAGAATAGCCGTTGACCATGCAAAAATTGGACTGCCTGAATTGAATTTAGCCGTTATTCCGGGAGCTGGGGGAACTCAGCGGCTAAGCAGAATGATCGGGAAAAGTCGAGCTCTTGAAATGATTCTTCTCGGAAAATTAATCACTGGAACAGAAGCAAAAGCCATTGGTTTAGTTGCTCAATCATGTCCTCTCTCTCAATTAAATAAAGCAAAAGAAGACATGATCCAAACCCTCTTATCAAAAGGTCCTCTCGCTCTAAAATTAGCGAAGATGATCGTTCATCGAGGCTATGATTCAGATATAGATACTGCGTTTATGTTAGAAAAACTTGCACAATCAATAGCCTTTTCTACGGAAGATAAAACCGAGGGAATCAAAGCCTTTTTAGAAAAAAGAACACCTGCTTATGATCGAGATGTCAATCCGCAGAATGAGAGTGAGGTTTAATATGAATAAAAGTGTCATTATCGATGCAGTCAGAACACCTATTGGGAAATTAGGCGGTGGTTTAAAGGACGCTTTAGTAGATGAGCTTGCAGCCAAAGTCATGACTGGATTATTTGAAAGAACTTCACTTCCAAAAGAATTAGTAGACGAGGTGATCCTAGGCCAAGCAAAGCAAAGTGCAGATTCATCAAACCTGGCTAGGCTCTCATTACTTCGAGCAAAATTTCCAATTGAGACCTCTGGCTATACCATTCATCGACAATGCGGTTCTGGCTTGCAGGCCATTAACAGTGCTGACTTACAAATACAACATGGTCTGGACGAGGTCATTGTAGCTGGGGGCGCTGAAAGCATGAGTACAGCTCCTTATTACTTGAGACACGCTCGGTTTGGCTATCGTTCAGGAAACGGGGTGCTTTTAGATCCTAACACAGAAAGTCAGCCCTACTCTCAGCCTATTGAAGAATACGGATACTTAACAATGGGGGAAACTGCTGAAAACTTGGCAGAACAATATCAGATTGAGAGATCCGAACAAGATGAATTTTCTTTACGAAGTCAAGAGTTAGCGAATAAAGCCATAAATGATGGACGTTTTGACAGCCAGCTCATCCCATATGAAGTCATCTCAAAAAAGAATACCACTCTATTTCAGAAGGATGAGCACCCTAGAAACACCTCTCTTGAACAACTATCTCATCTAAAACCAGTGTTCAAAAAAGATGGTACTGTTACCGCCGGTAATGCAAGTGGTCGTAATGATGCCGCTTCTGTTTTATTAATAACGAGTGAGTCGATTGCTCAAAAATATGATCTAACACCTAAATCTCGCATTATTGCACAAGCTTCTGTAGGAGTTTCACCTGAATATATGGGGATTGGGCCTGTGTACTCGACTAAGAAAGCATTAGCTCAATGCGGCCTTTCTATCAGTGATATAGGTCTTATTGAACTCAATGAAGCTTTCGCCGCGCAGTCGATAGCTGTCATTAGAGAATTAGCATTAGATATAAACAAAATTAATGTGAACGGTGGAGCAATTGCATTAGGTCACCCAATAGGAGCTACAGGAGCCATTCTTGCGACAAAGCTAATCCATGAAATGGAGCGACAAGGAACGAAGTATGGGATTGTCACACTTTGTACAGCTGGCGGGCAAGGAATCACAACGATATTTGAAAATCTACAAGTATAGGAGTGTATAAAATGACTCAAATCTCTATTATTGGGGCTGGTACGATGGGAAGAGGAATTGCTTATTCAGCTGCGTCCAATGGATTTACCGTCCTATTATACGATATCGAAGCATCTTCTCTATCAAAAGCAAAATCTTCTATTCAACTAGAATTAGAAAAAAGCGCAGAGAGGAATTTTATTAAAACAAAGGATATTCATCCGACCCTACAAAGGATTTCCTATTCAGATAGTCTTGAAGAATCTGTTCGCTCCGCTGACTTAGTGATTGAAGCGGTGGTTGAAAACATGGCTGTCAAATTAGATGTATTCAAAGAACTTGATCAACTGACGAAGCCTGAGACAATTCTCGCTACCAATACGTCTACAATGAGCCCTACTGAAATTGGCGCAATCACCTCTCGACCAGAGAAAGTTGTAGCAATGCATTTTTTTAATCCTGTACACAAAATGAAACTTGTTGAAATTATACGAGGACTAGATACCTCAGACGAAACAGTAAACTTTGTAAAAGAAGTGACGACACAATTAAAGAAAGAATATGTCGAAGTAAATGAATTTCCAGGATTCGTTACAAGCCGAATGAACTGCTTAATTGGGAACGAAGCAATGAATATGTTAATGGAAGACGTTGCATCTGCCGAGGATATTGATAAAGCCTGTAAATTAGGCCTAAACCACCCGATGGGGCCACTAGCTCTGGCTGACCTAGTGGGCTTAGATTCTAGACTTCGAAATATGGAATATTTGTATCAAACTTTGGGAGAAAAATATAGACCTAGTCCATTACTCACTAAATATGTAAAGGCAGGAAAGTTGGGTGTAAAATCAGGTGAAGGTTTCTTTCACTATCAACAAAAATAAACGTGATCTTTCCATAAAGCGTTTATGCTCTATGGAAAGATCATACTACTCATCATAATTATTCATTAGAGAAGATATATCTTGAGCAGCTTCTTTTACAAGCATTGTGAAATTTTTTACCGTATCTTCTTTTTTTCGATAGGAAGGACAATGAATAGCAATACTAGCCAAAATCAAACCTTCTTTGGTCAAAATAGGAGATGATACATTTAAGGCACCTGCTGTAACTTCCCCTTCGGAGCAGCAATAGCCATTTTTCTTAATTAGCTGTAAGTCTTTTTTCAATTTCTCAATCTGTTGAAATCCTTGTTTTTCCGCTTCATCTATCACTAATTCTTGCTGTGAAGGAGTCAGGTAAGCCAAGATGGTCTTCCTTGATGCACCCTTATATAACGGTCTACTAAGCCCTACCGGTGAAGAAAATTTGATATTGTCTTTGCTCTCTACTGAGGCAATACAAACTCCTTCCATTTTTACAGGATCAAGTACATTTATACTGACGGTTTCATTCGTCTCGGAAGAAATTTTCTCTAAAAATGGGTGTGATTTTTCAACCAACTTCGGATTCGGATTGGCAAATATACCCAACCTATAGGAGGACATACCCAATCGATACTTTCCATTTGAAACGTTTCTTGTTAAGTATCCCATTCCAACAAGTGTATTCACCAATCTAAAACCGATAGTTGGCGAGAATTTCAATATGTCAGAAATTTCTTTAACACTATATTCAGATTCACTTTTAGTATACAAATCTAATATCATGAGTCCCCTTTGTAGGGTTTGTGATAATGATTTATTGGCCGTCATAGATAGACATCTCCTTAAACAATAGTAATCCAATTCCATTGTAACATCTTCATAATCATTATGATGATCATTCAGCATGATTTAAAATGAATGATTCATAAATAAACAGAATTTTAAGATTTTATTGTATTGATTATTTTTTGATGTTATATTACAAATATCGGATCAAAAAACCGAATATCGATATAAACAGAGAAATGAAAGCGTTTTACCATATAACCTATGTTGAGGGGGAAAAACATGAGAAAAATGATGATGTTGATTAGTTTTATCAGTGTAGTGACACTTTTATTTTCGTGTCAGAATCAGCAAGGGTCAAATTACACGTTTCCAACTGGTGGCACTTCCGGTGTACTCTATTCAATCGGTGCTGCTTTTTCGCAAACAATGAATGAAAGCGATGTCCCAATCAATCTCACAAATCAAGTTTCAGGCGGAGCAATAGAAAATATACGTCTCATGGATAAAAAAGAAGCAGACTTCTCTTTATTTGGCGGAGATGTTGCTTTAGAAGCCTATGAAGGAAAAGGAATGTTTAAAGGGAATCCACAAAAAGATTCTTTAAGAAGTGTTTTTACGATCTATTCGCAGCCACTTGGCATCGTCGCTTTAGAATCCTCAGATATCCAATCAATAGATGACTTAAAAGGGAAGAAAATTGCTGTAGGCACACCTGGAAGTGGGAATGAAGTGCGGACAAAGCAAGTACTAAATGCTCTAGACCTTTATTACGATAAAGACTTTAAACCACAATTCCTTTCGATTTCAGAAAGTGTAGATGGATTAAAAGACGGTCAGCTTGATGCTATCTTTGTTTGGACTGGATTACCAACCCCAGGGATTATGGATCTAGCAAATATTCGAGATATAAAAATGATACCGCTTACAAATGATGAAGTGAATACGATTTACAGCGCCTATCCCTCTCTTTATCCTTTTGAAATTCCAGCTAAAACTTATAAAGGTGTAGACAACGACATTCAAACCATATCAGTCGATGTCAGCTTATTTGTTAATAAAGATGTCCCTGAAGATGATGTGTACCAATTGACCAAAACTGTTTTTGATCACTTAGATAATCTGCAAGGTACTGTCTCAACACTACGACAGCTAAATAAAGAGACTGCGGCAAAAACGTTAATTGAGCTTCACCCAGGAGCAAAAAAATATTTTAAAGAAGCAGATGTAATCGATTAATAGAAGAGAAATGGGGGAATCTTTATGGAGAATGTTCAATCGAAAGGTCAGCCAGAAAATGCTAGACGTTTTACTATAAGAGTTATTCTATTGATCTCAATCATGCTATCGCTGTTTCATTTATTCACAGGGGGATTCGGTGTTCTAACAGCCATGATTCAACGTAATGTTCATTTAACCGTTGTTCTACTGCTAGTATTCCTAATCAAGCCACTAGCTAACAAAAAATTACGTTGGATTGATGCCCTTTGTATCATTATCAGTATCAGCTCTGGAATCTATATTTTTTATACTTATGATCAACTACTTTTAAGAGTAGGAGCGCCCAATGCATATGACATGTTTTTTGGCATCACTTTAATCATCGTTATACTAGAAGCAGCAAGAAGAGTGACTGGCTTTATTTTACCGCTAATAGGTTTACTGTTCTTACTCTATGCTTACTTTGGACATTACTTCCCTTCAATTTTAAAGACATCAGATATCTCACTAGAGAGAATCATTTCTTTAATGTATTTATCCACTGAAGGGTTATGGGGAACATCGTTAGGAATCGCTGCCACATTCATCGCTCTCTTTATTATTTTTGGAGCCTTTCTTAATACAACCGGGGCAGGGAAAGTCTTTATAGACTTAGCTTTTATCATTGGCGGTCGATTTAAGGGCGGTCCCGCCAAAGTATCCGTCATATCGAGTGCATTGATGGCCACGGTTTCTGGAAGTGCCGTGGCTAATGTCTCCTCAACTGGACAGTTCACCATCCCCTTAATGAAGAAAGTAGGATTCAAGCCTCGTATGGCCGCTTCTATTGAGGCAGTTGCTTCTGCTGGAGGAAGTATTATGCCTCCCGTGATGGGCGCAGGCGCTTTTATTATGGCCGAACTTACAGGGATTTCATATGGAGAGATCATTCTTGCTGCACTTATCCCTGGCATACTATACTTTTTATCAGTCTTCCTTTTTGTCGATTTTGATGCGGGCAGAGCTAAAATGAAAGGAATAGAGAGAAAAGAGCTGCCTGTTTTCAAAGAAGTTTTTTGGAAGGGTTTTCATTTATATATCGGCTTAGGAACGCTCGTTTATCTATTAGTTGTCTTAAATGCATCACCGATGTTTGCCGCTTTTTGGTCCATTGTTGCCTTAGTTCTCTCTTATATCGTCATCTATTTTAGAAAGATCGACTGGAAATTTTTCCTTGAGGCTTTAGAGCAAGGTGCAAAAGGTATGCTGCTCATCTCAATGGCATGTGCTATTGCAGGAATTGTTGTAGGGGTGATTAACTTAACTGGTACTGCCGTAACATTAACATCTCTGCTAATGAACCTCGGTCAGAACAGCATTTTACTCACTCTCTTCTTAACGATGATCGCTTGTGTCATTATGGGGATGGGTTTACCTTCTACAGCTGCTTATATCATTGTAGGTGTTCTTACTGCACCGGCTTTAATTGATTTAGGTATTGATCCTCTACTAGCACACATGTTTATCTATTATTTTGCAAGTCTCGCTCCAATAATACCGCCTGTCGCACTTGCATCGTATACAGCTGCAGGAATTGCTGGAAGTGATCCTTTAAGAACTTCTTTTACGTCTGCACGAGTAGGTTTAGTTTCATTTATTATTCCTTACATGTTTGTGTTCGGGCCGGAACTATTAGGACAGGGTAGTGCAGTAGAAATAGCACTGGCTGTAACAGGCGCTTGTATCGGTGTCATTTTTTTCGCTGCTGCTTTAACCGGCTGGCTCAAAAGAGACTTGTTCTTTTATGAGAGAATCCTCAGCTTTGGAGGAGCATCCCTTTTAGTTCATACAGGTTTGTTAACAGATCTAATAGGCATTGGGATCATCGCCGTTCTATTAACATCTATCTTGATTCGAACCCAATTCAATGAAAAACCGCAAGATACGTACGAAATGAATCAATAAGATATAAGTATCTTAATGAAGCTGTTTTAGCAATCTCTTAAAAGCTAAGCAGCTTTTTTATGTAAAAATAAAATGTTCTATCTTTCTCGGTGTGCCCATTGTGAAAATTCAATCGTACAAAAAATACCCCAATCGTTAGTTTTCTCTAACTTTTGGGGCATTCCGCTAAGTGATAAGATTGTTAGTTACTTTGAATTTGTATCAACTGAAGCATCTTGGATCGGCTTCCGTTTCCCGATCCCAAAAACATAGAAGCTAAGCGCTACTACAATTAAGAACCCAATTGCCACAATCAGAGAAATACGCGTATCCTGATTAATGAGCATAAATACAAGCACCATCAGTAAGAAGCCGATTGTCAGATAATTAGAAAACGGAGCTAGTGGCATCTTGAATGGATGCTGATCAAGCGCAGCTCCCTTCGCCTTTCTAAAACCGATATGACTAATCAAAATCACAAACCATGGCACCATACCAGGAAGTACACTCGCACTATACACATAGACGAAAATGTTTGGTGGCGCAACATAATTGAGGACAACTCCTATTGCTAAACCAATCAGCACAGCGAATGTTCCAAAATACGGCACACCATTCTTCGAAATTTTGGTGAAGAAAGCAGGCGCCTGCCCGTTCACACCTAATGTATAAAGCATACGTCCCGCACTGAAAATCCCACTATTACAGCCGGACATCGCTGCTGTAATGACAACAAAGTTAATAATACCAGCGGCGGCTGTAATCCCAATTTTCGCAAACGTCGCCACAAATGGACTGCCAAGGGTATTCAACTGATCCCAAGGATACACTGTCACAATGACAAAGATCGCACCGATATAGAAAATCAAAATACGCCAGATGATACTTTTGATGGCATTGGTCAGCGTCTTTTCTGGATTTTGCGCTTCACCTGCTGTAATCCCAATCAGCTCTACACCCTGATAGGCAGCAATGACGAGCGACAATGCAAACAAGAATCCGGTAAATCCACCTGTAAAGAACCCGCCGTGCGCCCACAGATTAGACAAGCCAATAGGCGTCCCGCCATTTCCAAATCCAAAGAAAATAATGCCTAGACCTGCAATAATCATTAAAATAATCGTCACAATCTTGATCATTGCAAACCAAAATTCGAACTCACCGAACGATTTAACCGAAATCAAATTGGCAGCTCCCAAAATAATCATCGCAATTAATCCTGGAATCCACGCTGGCAGGTCTGGGAACCAATATTTCATATAAGCGCCTACGGCAATAATTTCCGACATCCCGACAATGACCCACTGGAACCAGTTACTCCAAGCTGTCATATAACCCGCAAGCGGATGAATATATTGATGACCAAATGTAGCAAATGAACCTGTACTTGGTTCAACGTATAACATTTCTCCCATCGCACGCATAATAAAAAAGATAAAGATACCACATACTGCGTACGCGAGAAGAACCGATGGGCCTGTCCATTGAATGGCCTTGGCTGACCCCATAAATAAGCCAACACCAATCGTGCCGCCGAGTGCGATCATTTGAATATGGCGGGCACTTAACCCTCTTTTTAATTCCTTTTGAGCCACTTTTCTTCCCCCTCATCAACAAACAACATAAAAAAAAAATGAAAATCAGAATATTCATTCTGATTGAGAAACATCAATCTTTCGATGTATATTATCATAATAAATCTACCCTTAAAAAACAATTGTTTTTTTGAGGGAAACACTATTATCAAAATATTCCGACATAAGAAGATACTCAAATTGTTTTATATTGATATATTGAATCAAAGGATGTAAGTCACTTTAAAGCTGATCACTTAATAGGAACTGACCGCCCCTTATATCAACTTCAAAGGAACACAGTCCATTTTTATGCACCATTTTGTCCTTCTCTCGATGACAAGAAAAGTCATTCCGGAAAGCGCCGGATCTTTTCTTTACATAACAAGTAAATCCATCATTTTCCGGTATCACCACTTTGACATTTGCTCCAGTTGAAGTAGATTTAAGTGAATTTAGCATGTTTGTAGAATGAATCTGCATCCTTCTACCTGTTACATGCAGATCAACGTCCGAAAAGGCACCCTTCAACTCAATTTTTGACGATGTGGCGTGCAGTAATAATCTTTGTACGGTAAGTTCCCGACTAGAAATAAGCCCACCTACAGTCTCTAAATGGAGATGCTTGATGTCACCTGATAGCACCGTTTTTCCAGACGTTAAATGACAAGAGACATGTTCCACCTTCAATCTCTCTGCCTGAAGATTTGCTCCTTTACAACGAATGGAAATGGACTGTAATTGTCGTTTAGGGAGAACAATAGCGACATCGGTTTTATAAAGTTGAAGCCCTAAGCTGAGTATTTTTTTCCGTCTATCTTTAATGAACAATCGTCCATCTCTTACCTGATGATGCATCAAATAACGATTTGGAAACACTTGATTGGCCGTTTGACGAATGATGAGATAAGGATGATCATGGTGTTGAATAAACACCTCTCCGAGCAGCCAATCCAGCGATAATTCTTCGACCAACTCTTCAATTAGAATTGTATGCTCCATATGTCTCCCTCCTTGTGTACTCGCTTATCTCGCTTGAATCCGGGTCATGCGGCCCCATAATTCCAAGATCACTATGAGGACAGCTATCATCATGACTCCTGACAAAATGACATTCATTTGATCATTTCCATAAACAGCGATTAATACGTTTCCTAAAACAGCACATAGAACAATCGCAGTCAGAATGGTCATGAAAATAGACCTTTTCATGACCCCCACTCTCATCGCAATCATGCCAATACCATTGATACAACAAGTAAACACTAGGTACGTTTTGATCACAGTGAACATCACATCCGCTGTCAGCGCATCCTGAACAATGGGGAAGAACGTTTCAGTGACACTAAACACAACAAATGAAGGAATGATACTACACAGCATGACAATTGTAGAGAAGCAGAGCATCCAAACCATTCTCGAAAGGAGGGATGATCTCATACTGGATGAATGAGGTTCTTGTTCTTTCAATGCAGCCACTATTTCTCGACAATACATCATGGCTGTGACGATCGAAAAAAAGATCATCCATACTATACTGGTCAACAAATAGATATTCGGATATTGCTGAAAACTGATTTCCTGTTCAACCTGTGCAACAAACGCAACAAAATAAATAAACACCAGCAGTACAATACTGACAATCATACTAGCTTGAATATAATGTTTCATATGGCTTTTTCTTAGCTCGAGTTTTACGAAGTGAAGCATAAGGCATCCTCCTATGAAATGAATTTTCCTTTTGTCTCTTATCTGACCATTTAGGTTCCAGGCTGATCATATCCACCAATCCCAGCATAATGCGCTGTGACCTTTTGAATAAATAGATCACTCACCACATCCACTCCGAGACCTTTCATCATCTGTTGTAAAAACAGTAAACGCTGACTAGTTTCCTGCTCATCACGAGCAAATAGCGTAGGGTTCAGCCATATATTGACGAGTAGCATAAACACTTCTGCCACCTCCCCAGGAAATGTAGTCTTTATCGAACCATCATCAATTCCTTCAAGAATAAGATGTTTGATTTTAAGCGCATCCTGATTGACGCCTGCCTTCATTCCCTCAACCACAAATTGCGGATTTTTGATCTGGTCAACCAAGATCCCATCAATCGAATGAGATGTTGGATCTGCCACTAGCTGCTCTAAAATACGCTGCAGCTTCTCTTTCGCATGCGCTGCCTCTGTATGCTTAATCAGATCTTCAAGCTTCTCAGTCGCATGACGAAATTGCCTCTCCATCACGGCACGCAATATTTCTTCCTTCGATTTGAAATGATGATAAATAGCCCCTTTAGACATGTTCAATTCTTGGATGATATCCTGCAAACTCGTCTTTTCAAATCCTTTTTCCTGAAACAGCTTCGTCGACACATCTAAAATTTGCTTGATTGTCTTTTCTGGGTATTTATTTCTAGCCAAATAAAACGCCTCCTTTTTACATACCGACCGTTGGTATGTATTTTAATCTACTTCATGATAAACTGTCAATATAGGTTCTGTATATAAAAAAAAGACCGCTCACACGGTCTCTTTTTTTAACACGAGAAAATGAAAATATTGTTCAATAAACTTGGGTAACTAGATGATGCCGGGAAGGTATATGACTAACGGTGACTCTCGATGTTAGATAGAAATTCTCTAAAATCAGCTGCGATTTCCTTTGATTTCGTATGATGCAAATAATGGCCGCCTTTCAAAGTAACTACTTTTCCGTGATCTACATTTTTCAGAAGCTCTTCATGCATTGGTTTCCAGTTTGGTGTTTCTTTCTCCGTTTGATCTGCTAGATAGAAAACAACAGGGAGCTTCTTAGGGAAATGTAGGCGTTGGGCGTTTTTAAAATTGGTTCTAAAGTTATCTGCCTCACTAGCTTGGCTTTCATCCAAGAAATTTCGGAAAGTCAGCATTTTAATCTGAGCTTTCGTTTGATCATCTACTTTAGGCATCACCAGTTGATCTGGATTCATTTTCACTATCAACCTGTAAAAGCCGGATTGATGAAGCAGCTGTAAGCTGGAGACTGGCAATTCATCTGCATCCTCCTGCTTAGGAAAACTACTATCAATTCCAACAAATGCTTGGACTTCATTTTCATATTGATTCACATATTCTAATCCATAAATGCCAGAGATCGAATGACCCATCATCGTATACTTTTTAATGTTGAGCTTCTGCAAACATTCATGAATCTCATCTACAATGTTTTGACTTGTCCGTACTTTATCTGTATCGTCACTTAAACCATATCCAAATGGTTCAATCACTACGACCCTATAATAAGGTGATAATTCATCTACTAGAGGCTTGAAATCTAGCACTGGTGAAGCAGTTCCATAGCCTGGGAGAAGGACAATCGTTTCTTTCCCATCGCCTTGAATGAGCACATTCATTTGCTTCCCATCCACCAAGACCTTTTGCCCATAAGCTTCTATTTTCCCTTTCTCCCGTTCATTACTAATGAGGTTTACAAAATAAACAGTAGCTAGAAAAACAACCATGACCGTGATAATGGTGCCTATGGAGATCAACATGATTCTCAATATTTTTTTCATTGGTTTTCTCTTCCCTTCATGATGAAGAACTCTAGCTTACATCCATCGATGAAAATTAATATTTTCTTTCACAATAGATGATGCCGATTGTATTTGCGCAAACACTTGATACATACATAAACGTAATCGCTATATAAAACCACTCTGTTGGAGATGAGAATTGATGGACTAAAGATTGAATGATAACAACTAATAGATAAGCTAAAGCAACACCTACAATAGAAAAACTTCCGGCTTTCGCTAAAATAAATTGACCTCGTTCATCATGTTTATATTCACGGTTTTTCTTAAATTGAAAGGCCGTGCTTAAAACAGAAAGGGTAATCAGAGAATAAAGTATGATCGTCGTTATCATTGTTGTTCCTCCTTGTCGACCTCTTGAAATACGTCATACAAATCAACTTCAAATGTCCTAGCAATTTGAAAGGCTAATTTTAAAGACAAAGAATATTTACCATTTTCAATCGCTGCCACAGTTTGACGAGTCACACCTAACTTCTCTGCCAAATCCTTTTGTGTCCAGTCTCTTTCTGCCCGTAATACTTTAATTCTATTTTTAATCTCCATTTCAAATTCCTTTCTTAAAGGATGATTTATTTAACAATATGTTAAAAATAATTAACATTATGTTAATTAACAATAACCTCTTTTCTTCTGTATGTCAATTTTACTTGATTCAAAAAAATAAGAATCACCCATTTTGAAAGTCCTACCTCAAAATGAATGATTCTGTATAAATGATGTGATCATCTGAATTAAAACACTTTCCTCTGGTAAATCGCAGTAGAAAGTCCCCAAGACAGCAAGTAGATGAGCATAATCAGCACAGTTGACCCCGTATATACAATAGGGATCGATAAATTCATCATAAAATTAGTGATCCCACTGAATTGCTCTGCTAAATAGAGAACAACAGGCGGTCCCATAGCAGATAATAGGATAAAGCCAATGAGTACTACCGTTGTGATATAACCAGGCTTTAAAATATAAAACAATGGAAACGTACACGCCGCGAACAATAAAAACAACCCGCTGCCAAGAGCAATATCCGTTATTGAAAACAGCTTCCCAAAACTAAAGAAAGCAGCACTTGTCAGCCCGATCGCAATGACCATATAAAAAACGGCACCAAGATAACGGGATGCAATAATTTCATTCCGTGTATAAGGCAAAGAATTTAAGAGAATATTCGTTTCTGCCTTCTCATCATAAGCATATGTGTTAAATGGAATGAAGACACTAGCGACTAGAAACGTTAATACTGGATGGACATCCATGAAAATGAAAAATAAGATAAACGGAATAAAAATAAGTAACTGCTTCTTTTGCAAAATCACATCACGCTTAATTAAATGAAACATGCGCAACCCCGCCTTTCAAATAAAACATGATATCCTCAAGCGACGCCGGTTCAATCACAACAGCATCCCCAAAAATAAGTTTCACCTCATCAATTCGATCTGTTAATGCTTCAAATCCGGCTGCCGTACGCTGAATATGGATAAACGCCTTTTCTGTGTCTCGATCCAACAAATCCAGGCTCCCCTTCACCAGCGCATAATTCTCCGCCACCTCATGAATCGACTGTTGAAAGACCAATCTTCCATTTTGTATAAACGCAATATAATCCGCGATGCGATCTAAATCAGTCGTCATATGCGTTGAGAAAAAAATCGTTCGATTTCCATCAATCATCAATTCTTGTAACGTGCCGAGCAGCTCTCTTCTAAAGACCGGATCTAACCCAGCAGTAGGTTCATCCATAATAATCAGCTCGGCATGATGCGACAGCGCAATCGCAAGTGACGCCTTCATCTGCATCCCTTTTGAAAATGTTTTGATCGCTTTATTCAGCGGCAGACCAAACTGTTCAATATATTGATAAAAAAGCTGGTCATCCCAGCGTTTATAGGCAGGTGCCACAATTCGTTTGATGTCTTTTAAATTCAATCCTGGGAAAAAAACGTTAGCATCGTAAACAAAACCGATTCGTTCCTTAATCTCCTTTTCATGGGTGCGATAATCTAATCCAAAAATTTTAACCTCACCCGAATCTGGTTTTAACAAATTCATGATCATTTTAATCGTGGTCGACTTACCGGCTCCATTTTCTCCAATAAACCCAGTAACAAAGCCCTTTTTGACCTGTAAATCAAGATTCTGCACAGAAAAGTCTTTGAACCGTTTTGATACTCCTTTGAATTCAATCACATGCTCCACTCATCTCACTCCTCATACAAGAACTTTAATAACTGCTGCAATTCATCAAAAGATAAGCCTAATTCCTTGCCGTTTGTAACAACCGCTCCAAGCTGTTCCTCAATCACCTTCAATTTTTTCTCTCTCATGACCTCTAGGTTTTGCTCGGCAACAAATGATCCCTTACCGACAATCGAATAAATAAATCCTGCCTTCTCTAACTCTTCATATGCTCGCTTTGTTGTGATAACGCTGATTTGTAAATCCTTCGCCAGCTTTCGAATAGACGGCAGCGCCGCGCCCTCCGCCAGCTCACCCGTTAAAATCATCGATTTAATTTGATTCGTAATTTGCTCATAGATGGGCTCCTTAGAGTGGTTTGAAATCGTAATTTGCATATAAAAACCTCTTTTTTTCTGTACTGGTGTTTGGAACAAAATATTGTATATACACTATATATACATTATATACACACTAGAAGAATAATCAACCATTTTTTGATTGCAATACAACTAAAAAAACCGCACAGCTCTTCAGCTATGCGGTCTTCCCCAAAAAATTTATCTCCAATACACCCATTTTCCCATCATCCACTCCACCGGACCTCTTCTCCATTTTTTCAAATAGAGATTGCTGATGAACAGCTGTGCTGTGTACAGTCCGACAGCGAGCAGCAACCCAAACATTGACCCCATCTGTCCAAATAGACCAAGTCCATAAGAATAGAAAATCGTTGTACAAATGATCGACTGCGCCAAATAATTTGATAGGGACAAACGGCCAAGCCCTGCAAGCAGACGTTTGAGGCCTTGGGCTGCCTTCGAATAGTAAAACACAATAAAAGCTTGAATATACCCGATCGCCAGCACATATCCACCGAGAATCATAACGAATTCACTCCAAGGCGCATCAATTAAGGTCGCACATTTAAGCGCAAGCCCGACGACAATCATCCAGACCCAGCCTTTACGATAAGCGATTCCTCGATCTTCTTCTGTTAGATGCCCTCGTTTACCAATCACCATACCTAGCAATGCGAACGGCCCCGCCATCATCGTACCGAAAAGAAACCCTAGTATCGGCATAAGCGTAATGCTCACGATCGCCAGAATAATGGTCACAATTAGCATATCGTCTTCAACCGTAATCCGGCTGAGCAAAATATCCCCATAAGCACCTTTCGCATACACATCGGTTAATAATTCATCAGTCCCATAAACAAGTTTCATCATGTAGGGTACAACAACTAAAGACAACGCCCCTAACACACCCGACCAAATCAGCATTGTTTTGATCCGGCTGCTCAAAAACATCATCAAGAAAAACGTACAAGCTCCATAATAAAGAAGAATGTCGCCATTCCAAATAAAGATATAATGCAGCATTCCAAGCACAATCAGACCAAAGCCTCGGCGAACGACAATGGCATTCGTATTGAGCCCCTTAGCTTTTGTAGACTCAATCAGTTTGATAAAAGAATACCCAAACAAAAAGGAGAAAATCGGATAAAACGACCCCTGGAACAATATCTCCGTCACATATACCCCGAATTCCTGTCCCCATATGCTCGGATCAAACATCTTCTCAAAATCATAATCATATTGAAAATTAAGCATATTCACGATCAAAATACCTAATAAACTAAAACCACGCAAACTATCAATTAACTCAACCCTAGATCCTTTCAACACGACAGCTCCTCCGAATAATATAAAAGCATATATATCCTACCACACTTTCAAAAAATTGGTCTCTACACCCATGTAAAAACATACTTTTTAAGGTAAATTTAACAAAAAAACCTAGAATATACATTCTAGGTATCATACTGATGAATTATGAATGCTGATTTTCTTCTTCTTCCCGCAGCACACGCTTCAAATAAAACAAAATTCCCAAACCGAATAAAATCAACGCCATTTCCAAGTCTGCAGAAATCGGCAACCATTTTAGCATCATTAAAATCAACAAAACCGCTCCAACCCCTGCGAAAAAAATGACGTTTCTTTTTAATTCTTTGTTTGATTGAAACAACACTCTCTCCTCCACTATTTATCCAATTGAATGTTTTTCTAACTTTTTCAATATTCTTTCCCAGCCGGTATCTCCCATTTTCCGATCTATTAACTGCCCCTCTTGATTAAAGAGGCAAAAGCTAGGTAATCCTTGAATCTTATACTTTGCAACAATCTCATAATCCTGATCCAATACAATAGGAGCGGTCATATTCTTTTCCTCTGCATACTCTGAAACAACATATTCCGATTTTTCCTCTTCTGTATATGGAACATGGACACAGGTTAAATGAATACCCAGTTCATTCACACGTTGTAGAATATGATTGGTTAATTCTTCACAATTAGGACAGTTGACTGACCAAAAATAAAGAAGCTGATGCTGTCCCTTAGGTAAACTCCTTTGATCTGAAGGGTAAATCCAAGGTAGATTCTCAGGCCAGTTGAGTTTCTGCGTTTCCACTATTCATCCCCCTTTTCCTTTAGCTGAAAAGCAATAATCTTCCCTAATGCTTCCTCTGCTGCAAAAGGAGTAACGCTGCCTGTTGGATTTTCTTGTTCTTGTTTTAAGCACTCGTACATGTTTTTTTCAATTTTTGATGGATCAATCCAAGAGATACACCATGATGCCCAGAAACAAGTAGGTCCCTCATAACGTTTAGCCAGTGCCAGAAGGAATGGCAAGCTAGGCTGCCCAATCCTCATGAGTGACATGGCAGCGGCCATTCTTGTATCTTCTTCGTCACTTTCTAATAGCCGAGCTAACGGTTCTGCTGCGTCCCCCGCATCTGCTCCAAATTCACCAAGTACAGCTGCTGCAATGTTCCGCAGAGAGCCTTTTTCTTTTAAAGCCTCAACAAGGACGGGCACTGCATCTTTTCCATATTTTCTTAAATCTCCTATTGCTTGAACGATCGTTACTTCATTTGTATTGGCCAATTGTTGAACGGATTGAGACAGCTTATTTTCTGGTTTCATTTACAATCAACTCCTCTTTTTAATGAACCGCACGGTATCGATAACAAAGCACATAAAATCCAGCTCCAGCCACTAGGGATACAATTGTAGTCAACAAGCCATCAGTGATGAGATGAATGCTAATAATGACCATAGCACTCATCACAGACGCAAATAGTAAGGATCGATAATAGGCGGCCAAAGCAAAACTCCTTTCTCGTCTCAGAGGCTGCATAAAGGCAAAGAGCCGTATGGCCAAAAACCATATATAAACTCCTCCACCAAATAAGGTCCCATACAATACATCCTGAATACCAGCCAATAAAAGAGAAACCAAGTAGAACGCATACAGCCAAAAGGTTTGAAACACTTCTAACAGAATGATTTTTTGATATAAAGCGCCTGGAAAAAGGTAGAGCACTCCTGTTTGTGCGTGTCTTACAATCCCTGCATAATATGAACTAAAAAGAACGGATGCCGCAATGACGATCAAGAATAGATTCAGCCAATCTGAAAAATAAGTAAAGACAACATAGTAAGTACCAATTAACAGCATGGTAGATAGTACATGGAAAATCATATACTTTTTTATCAGCAATAATTCAATCCAAAGAAAAGCCCAAATGCCCGTTAATGCCGGAAGTCCCCACCATGTCCTGCTCTTTTTTTGAACGATTGGACTTGATTGAATATGTTTCCCCTCAAATTCCTCCCAAAATACTGCTTCCTTGACTAAAGACTCCTTCATCTCTAAACGATGACTAGCCTTGTACATCATCATGAAAGATAGAAACATCACTCCAATAAAAATGAAGACAGAAAGAATGGAGAACTCTTCGATCATACGTCCAGATTGAAACATTAAAGAATCAGCAAAGTTCATCAATGAGGGCTGTTTCATCATTAATTGATTCAAAACAAGCAGTGCATAGCTGAAAAACATCAATACAAAGCCGAGTAAGAGCAGTCGCTTATATACTCTAATGGTTCTAGCACAAGACACCGCAATCATCCAAGTTTCGACCAAACATAACAGCCCTGTCAGGATAAGTGATTTGCCAAGCAGAAACGGGTACTGCTGCGTCATAAAAAACAGAAGAAGGTCCGCAGCCAAAGCAGAGATAATGAGAAGAGCCCCTCGCCAGAAAATGTGATACATCCACACACTGATAACAACCGGCCATAAAGAAGCGCCATTTCCATATAACCAAATGATATCGTTCATCTGACTAGGCAGCCGATTCGTAAACAAACCAAAACCCGTATAAAGAACAAACAAACAGACAATAATCCATCCTGCTGCACTTGTATCCCAATCACCCATACTTGAAACTGCGCTTAGCTGAAAACCAATTGCCGCTATGAAAAGAAGTAAGATCAGAAAAGGCATTTTCTTTTCTTGATTTTTACTGATCAAGCGCCTTTGAGATTTCATCCATAAAAGGGAGAGTGTGTTATTCACTTGACCACTCCCCCAGAAGTTGAATGACTTCTGCCCTCCACTCAACCTGTTCTTCCTTTATTTGAGGAACATCCATACTCTTCATGATGGCACCGTCTCGAATCAATACCACCCTACTGGCTGTATCGAGAACGAACTCCAGACTATGAGTCGACACAAAGACCGACCCACCTTGACTGCTTTTTTGTCTCAGCCAATCCGACAGCCACTGTTTTGACGGTATATCTAACCCAACAGTCGGTTCATCTAATATAAAAAGGGAGGCATCTTGAACAATGGCCCCTGCTAAGACAACACGCTGCTTTTGGCCTCTTGACAGCCTTCCGCACAGTTCATTCATCTTTTTTTCCATATTTACTTCTTTCAACGCTCCATATACCTTTTCCTTGATCTGTTTTAAGCCTTTATGATATCCACGTGCACGGAATTGAACATGTTCAGCAGCCGTTAGGTCTGGATACAAATAGGGGTGATCAGGAATAAGCGCGACTTGTTTTTGAACATGGGAATGACCAGGCGGGAAACCCTCTATGAGAATTTCCCCTCCATCTGGTTTATATAGACCCGTTAAACATCGAATCGTTGTCGTCTTCCCGGCACCATTAGGCCCAAGCAGTGCCACAACCTCACCTGCTTCGATGGAAAACGACAAATCCTCTATCCCATCACCATTGCTATATCGTTTGCTTACATTCTGAACCTCCATGAATGGCATCAAATCTCTCCCTTTGATTAGAGTGATGTATGCTGAGGCTTCTTGGTATGTAGATATCTTTGAAGTTTAAATTGCCATAAGGGCATACAAACGAGCACTAAATTGTGAACAAAATGTGCCGCCAGTACACTAATAAATCCATAATTCACAAAAAGAAAACCAAGGAAGCACCCAAAAACAAAAAGATGCGTCCAGCGAATCCATCTTGGATCATATCCTGTCACCTGATGCATAATTGCCCACAGTAAAGATGATATTAAAATGGACAATATCATACTCCCACTTAACCAAAATATTAAAGAAATCATTAAGAGTCGGTAAATGACTTCTTCTCCAATAGAACTTTGCAGGCTCATATTAAGCCCTTGTCTTAAGGTAAAGCCGGATAAGAACATACTCCTATTTGATAATTCTGGTGATATACGTAATCGATTCATTCTCTCTAACAAATAAAAAACAAGTGATGTGATACCTAAACTAATTATTCCGGCGCTAAGACCGATAAATATCTGGACAATGCTTTGATCTAGAAATTTTAGTCCTAATTCATTCACAAGAGCACCTCCTGCCAATGAACATATAAATACTACAAATCCTGTCAATAATCCTGCAAACAAAGTAGATAGTATGCCAAGTAATTGAACAGTATGAACACTCATCCTAGCATCGTAAGCATTTACTATCGTTAGTTGTATATCTTCCTTTATTGTGAGAGATTGCACTAGTACAATAATCAAACCCAGTATAAGACTTAATGTGATTTGAATTTGGACATTCATTAAGACTAAAACTAATATAGCAATGATCATCGCAGCGGCAGACCCTAACATACCTGAGATGCCAAAAGTAGACTCAACTTGTTCATCTCTTATTACTTTGTTCATTTGATCTGTTAGAATCTCTGTATCTGTGCCGATATAAGTGATCACACCAGATTGCAATTCAACTGTTACCTTAAGTCGAATATCTTCCTTTTCAGCAAGATACCAATACGTTTTGATTTCACGAAAATCCTCTTCTTTTGAACCTGAACCAGTTGGTTTGGTCTTAGCCCATAATCCCTTTGAAGAATAAGTTAATTGTTCTTTTAATCCTTCTAATGATATTTGAGCACCTTTATTAGGTAATGAAGTTTGCCTTACATCGGCGTAAAAAAAAGTAACTTCGCGTTTTGCGTTTACTCCTATGACGAATGATTGATTTTGATGAACAAAGCGAACACGCCATGACTCTACCAAGCCCATTTCGTGAAGTATACGTCGATTTTTATTCAGTAAACCTAGATGATGTAGTTTATTCACGGTTTCATGGTCATACCAATAGACTGAATAAACATCCCATTCTTCTACATCCACGCCTACAAATTCTTTAATAAAGTCGATACTGACTTTTCTTGCCTCACTTTTATCTAAAAGATTTGATTCTATAGTTGATACTCTATACTTCATGAATAGGACAAGTCCTATCACTCCTAGAGCTGTCCACATAATGATAGTAAAACTATTCATGTACAGCTCCTGCTTTCATCTCATTTTCAAATGGAAGGTCTGGTTCTGAAAGTTCAACTTTCCCAATACATTTACAGTTTTTTGCTTCACATTTCAATTTCATTAGACGTGCTGGTGAGCCAATATCAGAAAATGAATCTGTTAGAATATGACCTAAAGAGATATCCTCTAATTGACAAGGTGTCACATACCCATCTGCCCTGATATACCAGGCCAGATAACCAGGCGTACAAAAATCAGTTGTAAAAGAACTTTCTTCGTGTTCCCAGTCTATTATATTCAGGTGTTGATCCCATTTATGACGTGCCTGCTGTAATTGACTTTGAACACGCTGTTCAAATGACTTCTCCAGTGCTTTAAAGTTCTTTGTAGCACGCCCAACGGATAAAGTCTTTCCAGCACGAAAAATGGCAGCATTTACTCTTGCACAATGATCTATAACCTCTGTAACTTGATCAACGTTTATTTCATTGATCGTCATTGCAACAATTACGGGGACATTCATTTCTGCTAAATGTTTGATCGTTTCCATACTCTCTTGAAAAGCACCTTTTCTTCCTCTTAATGAATCATGAGTTTCGCTCGTACCGTCAATACTAATTTGTACAGTTACATTGCCCAAATGACTAAGAAGTTCTACTTCTTCATTTCTCCAGTTTAGTCCATTACTAAACACATTTACATTCGTAAATAATGAGCTGGCAGCCATTACAATCTCTTTAAAACCTTTGATTAACTTTGCTTCACCCCCAGTTAAAGTAACATCAGCTACTCCCTGGGCTGCTAACTTTTGCATTACCTCGATCCATTGTGAACATGTTAACTCATTGGGATAAGGCTTCCCCGAACTGGCATAGCAGAATGAACAACCTAAGTTACAGGCATTGGTTAATTGCAGAGTACAGCTAATAGGTAAATAGGATTGTAGCGATCCAGAAAATTGAATTGGCTGATCCAATAACCCCTGTGTCCAAGCCTCTGTAAAAGGATGGGCACTCAACTCTTCACGCAACTGATCAGCCGTCAGCTCTTCTTTTTTAACGATCTCCCAAATTCGAGCAGTTTTACTTAAATCTTTATTCTTAGATAATAGAAATGCAAGTTGAGCGCCTCTCCCACTCAATCTAAAATAATACATCGATTTTCTATCTATCATGACGGCCCCATGAGGCTGTAAATGGATGCCTAATTCAGGTAACTCATATTCTGCAATTTGATTATTCGACATAAAAAACACCCCTTTTTATAGAATAAGGAGTTAGCAATGTATGCATAACTCCCTATGTTACTCATTAAAGAGCTCGCATTGCAGGATGTGGAAGTGCACAAACACGCGTCATTGGTATACTCTTCGAGGCCCAGCACCCCATACATCCAGCAGCCTTTACAATCGAAGTACCCCCTGGACGCTTAAGGCTTTTTTTACTCACAGATTCCCATTCTTTTTGGTTTCGTGTCATAAGTAAAACCTCCTCTTAAATTTTGCATAGTGTCAATAGACCCATCTCCTATGCACCCTGATATTACCATATGAAAAATGTCGAAGTAAGGGGAATTGTGTAAAATATTCTAAAATTATACTTAAAAGTAATTTTAATATGGATGGTAATTAAAAAAAGATTGGATTTGATTATCCAATCTTTTTCGCATTTTCTATTTTAGTGATTTCTGAACTAACCCATTCCATCTACAAACCATATTCAAACTAATCGTTCACCCTATACCATCTCCTGACACGCCCAAGCATCCACCTCCACCTTTAAAGCAGGAGAAGCCAATGCCACCACATAAATCATTGTCATACAAGGCAGATGATCGCCTAAAAACTGCCCCATGATTCGTTTCCTGCTCTCCGCATCGAACTCACCTACCAAATAAAACACTAGCTTCGTTATATCTTCTACTTTCATATCTGCCGCTTCTAGATTGCGTTTTACATTCTCTAACGCTAGCTCGAGCTGTTTCATCGGGCTTGCTGGGATGTTCCCATCGACTTCCATCCCCACTTGCCCTGATAAGGTTAACCACCGCTGCGGCCCTGTTGTCTCTATTTGATGGATGTACGGTGCAAGTGGCGCATGAATGGTCTCAGGATTACGTGATGTTTTCATTAATCAAACCCCTTTTCTGAAAATACAATCAATTTACACCTATCATACCAAACTTTCTTCCCATCCTATCTGCGTATGCTCCGAACGAAGCCAAAAAAAGACCTTTCTTCAAAAGAAAGACCTCTCTAAAATGATGCTCCGCTCCGATGCTCAATTTGATGAATCCAATTCAAATCCGCCTCTAAATGAAGCAACGTGCCAGAAATCAATAAGTACCGACTCTCATCACCTTGCACAAGACATTCCGTTTTCAGCTTCGTAAGTTCCATCACATCTTTCATGATGACGGCTTTCTGCTGCTGAAGCATTTCTTTTTCTTGATGAAATCTGATTTTCCGTGCACAGCCCCATTTAAAGTGAAAATCATCCTTTGCAGCATGATACGGAACAGGCGCCAACAGCCATGATTCCAGCTCTTGTCTGCCTTCTTCCGTCACGTCGTACAGCTTTCGATCTTGGTCATCTATTCCCACTGCTATCACCAATTGATCACGAATTAACCGATCAAGCGTCGTGTAGATTTGACCCGGGTTGATTTTTCCTTTTATTCCAAGCAATGACTCCAGCTCTAGCTTTAATTCATATCCATGATGTTGCTGCTGACAGAGCGATGTTAAAATTCCGTATTTCACTGACATATGATTTAACCTTCTTTGAGAGATGATATCATCTCTATTTTACTCGCTGTCGCACTAGAAATCCACGAAGCCGCTAAACTGAGTGCAATTCCTGCGATCACTGCCAGCAGTAGATGCACAAGCGGCAATTGGAATGAAACAAATCCACCTAGCCAATCAGATTGGCTTGAGACATATAGAAGAATCACACCAAATAAAATGCCGCCAATCACACCTGATAACCCAATGAGCACACCTTCTCCGACGATCATTTTTCTCACCTGCTGCTTTGTCAGCCCAAGCGCCCGCATGGTACCAATCTCAGATGTGCGTTCAAGCGTATTCATCAGCAGTGTATTGGCTGTTCCAATGCTCGCGAGCCCCATAATGAAAATGAGCATCATAGAAATTAACTCGTTCATACCAGTTAAAGCCGATGTCGTTGATTCAATCTCATCCGCTACTGTTTTCACCTTTGAAAGCCGCTGCCCAAAGTCTTTCCATAGCTGATCTCGTAAAGACTCACCGGCACCTTTGTCTTTTAACGTAAGCAGGATATCAAGGAGCTGCGTCCACCCTAAATCCTCTTGTAAAAATGTCTGATCGACAAATGCCACATAACCCGAATGATGAGAAGTCTTGACCACATCAATGACTTGTAACTGCTGCCGGCCAGAAGGTGCATTGAGATACACACTCTCTCCAATACGCCCACCCCATTCATCAAACGCACGCTCTCCTAACACGATAGAGGGCTTTTCTGCTAAATGTTGATACAAATCGCCTTTATTGTCATCTTCTATAAAAGACGGTCCCTTTTCCTCTACGCCGATCAGAGAAAATTGTCTTTTCTCTCCATCAGCCGTTTCCCATGTCAAAGGAGCCGCTTCCATCATCGGTTCCACCCGCTCAACAGCCTCATAAGATGACAGCTTTTCTTGATCCGCTTTCGTCCATGGGGCTTCAGAAGTAACCCTGAGATCGCCTCCATACGTTTGACGAATCTCTTTTTCGTAGCCATCTGGAGCCGATTCAATGACCGCACTTAAAAGCAAGATCACAGCAATCCCAACAGCTAGAATCGCCGCTGTATTAGCATTTCGATTCAGTTGCTGCGTGACATGCTGCGAGGATAGATGACCCGGGTAACCAAAGACAAACTTCAAATGAGGCGCCAACAACCGGTTCAAAAAGAGCAGGAAAAATGGGAATAACAGAACCATGCTGGCTAAAATGGCAAGATAAGCAGCCGGATGATCCACCCATACAAATGAAAGCAAGCCTATCCCTATCACCGCTCTAATGACCGATTGTTTTTTCGGTGCAGAAGTTTGGGTGGTGGATTTTAAAGTCAACAGTACAGACGTTTTTCCTGCATGGTAGATCGGAAATAACGAAAACAGCACAGGGAACACAATACCAATGATCACTGAAATTAGAACAGGCACTTGCCAATCTAACGAATACACCATATCAAAAGCAAACACACCAAGCAGTGTTTGCATGAACACATCCCCAAGCCAAACGCCAATCGGCACCCCAATGACGGTTCCAATACATGCCAAGATCAAAACCTCAATTAACATCAGCTTAGAAACAGAGCCCTGTGTATAACCGAAGCTCTTCATAATCGCAAATTCTTTTTTTCGTTCCATCACACTCGTATAAATCATATTAAACACGATAAAACCGCTCATAAACATCGACAGCCCTGCGATGAGGTAAAAGAACGTGTACAACCCGCCAACGTCATTACTTTGCCGGTCATCCGCCACCACAGGCTGGACAAAAACATCGGCATCCTTGAACTCTTTCTGTAAAGATTGAAAGAGCTGTTCCCCGCCTTCATTTGTCTGAAATCTCATATAAGAAAGCTGATCATCCATTCCCGTCCAGTCTCTCAATAAATCAAGCGGCGCCATCACACGAAAGCTCGATGATTCTGCACCCTCCCAGTCACTCGGACTTGAAAGCAGCTGTGTATATTCCACAATGGCTGATACCTTCGCCTCGCCCAAATCAGAAAAACGAATGGTATCTCCCACTTTTTTATTCAGCAGCTTCGCCACAACATCTGGTATGACCAACCCCTGATTATCCAAACGCCCTTCAATCACAGGCAGCTTCAGTAAAGAGCTCGTTTGATCTTGTACTCCGGTAATGCGCACCGCCCGTTGGTTAAGAGAGTGATCACCTTCTACATCAAAAAACGTCTGTTTATCCAGCGCTAATAATGATCCTGTCACATCAGGATGCTTTAAAATGGAGGAGATCTGTTCCTCATCATACGTACGATCATCACTCAACACCCAATAATCTGCATCAGCGACATACATTTGCTCATAGTAATGAAACACATCATTTGTCGTTCGATCGGCAATGAGCATCGCCGTTACAAAAGCGATTCCCACCATGATGCCTAAGACAGAAATGGCGAACCGCTTTTTATGGTGGAGCATGTTACGCCATGAAATTCGCCACATACTGAGCATAATCATCATCCTTTCTAGAAATCACTTGATCAATGACACCATCTTTAAAAAGGATGATTCGATCCGCAAACCCCGCTGCGAAAATATCATGCGTCACCATGATGATTGTCTGCTTGCTTTCTCGATTGAATTTGCACATTAACGCCAAAATATCTTCTGCTCTATGTCGGTCCAAGTTCCCCGTTGGCTCATCCGCTAACAGCACTGATGGCTGATTGACTAGAGCCCTTGCAATTGCTACACGCTGCTGCTGTCCCCCGCTCAGCAAACTAGCCCGTTTCTGCCTAAGTCCATTTAAGCCTACAGCGTCTAACAGCTCTCCAATCGATTGTTGATTCTCCTTTGTTAAACGTCCATCTGCATGCAGCGGAAACGCCACATTCTCTTCGACAGTTAACATAGGCAGCAACTGATAATTTTGAAACACAAACCCAATCTGTTTTCGGCGAAAAATCGTTCTCTCTTTCTCATTCATCTCACTTAACTGATGCTCATCTATCAAAATCTCTCCATCTGAGGGCAGATCGAGCCCGCCTAACAGCTGAAGTAATGTACTTTTTCCAGAACCACTCGGCCCCATGACCGCTACAAATTCCCCTTCTTCTACCGTCAAATCAACGCCCCTCAGTACCTCAGTCCGTTCCTGGCCTTGAATGAAATCCTTCTTCACATTCTTGATCTGAATCATCTACAAACTCCTCCCATCCCTTTACGGAGTAATTATATACTAAGTATATAATATTTAAAAGTTTAAATCATTATAATATGTATTTTCGTCTCATTCATTAATTACTAAGTATATAAAAAACCCTTTAGATTTTCATATCCAAAGGGTACATCATGCTATAATTCTTGTCTTCTAAAAAGAAACCATCCAAAGAGAAAAAAGAAACCAATCAATACCGATACACCTAGAAAGCTTGTAAGCGCCTGTTCCGCATAAATCCCTCTATGAATCATCTCCTCAGCCGCACTTGTTACGCCTTTCGGTGCAAACTTCCCTAATGTATCCTCATAAAATGAAGGAACAGTAAATAAAATAAGGTTGATCAAAAGCGATACACCGCCAGCTGTGACGGAACGCGTAAAGAATGCCGAAACACAAATGGTCGACACGACAATCAGCAATAAATTTGGATAATAAAGAAGTGTTCCTTTTAACACATTGACCCAATCCACATGCCCAAATTGGATGTCCACATAGTAAACGGAGGCAAGCACTGCCACTATCAAACTAAACAAAGTCAAACAGGCATAGGCACATATTTTTGAGGCATAATAACTCATTCGACTGATTGGTTTCACCATGATCATCGCCGTCACCCCAGATGCTCGCTCTCCTGCGATCGTCCCCATCACGATCATAATGAGAATAAAAACGCCAAGCGAATCGAACTTACTCAATGCACTCGCTAAAGCCTCACCAGCGCTAGGCTCTGGTATATAAAATGTGGAGCCTTCAGGTAAATTCGCTGATTTCGACAAAAGATCTGGCAGCATTTTGAGTGTAATAGGTTGTGTGATCATTAAAATCGTAAAAATGATTGGTACAAACAACATTTTATAACTAGTGAATAACTCCCTAAATTCCTTTTTCAACATCATCATGCCGTCACAACCTTCATGAAAATATCTTCAAGCGTCAGCTCTGATAGGCGATAATGGAGGAGAACACCGCCAGATTCAGCGATGAGACGAGGCAGCTCCTTCAATGCCCTCTGTTGATTGCTCACTCGCACCTGATAACTGACCCCTGTCTCAATGCATTCCTCCACCCAATCCCGCTCTTTTAACAAAGCCACTAATTTCGTATTCTGTTGTTCTAATTGAAATTCAATCAATGGCTGGATATAGTCTTCTTTGATCTGTTTCATCGAAGAGGACATCTCAATTTTGCCGCTGTTGATCATGATAATATGATCCGCCACTCGTTCAATGTCATCTAAAATATGGGTCGACATAAAGATCAGCATCTCATGCTTTAGACGCTCAATCAAAGTCAGAACGTCTTTTCTCCCCATTGGATCGAGTGCAGACACAGGCTCATCCAGGATGAGAACCTTCGGGCTGTTGATCAATGCCTGCGCAATGGCAAGCCTTTGCTTCATCCCTCCGCTATAGCTGCCAATGGCACGATCCTTCGCCTCATATATGCGGCAAAGCTTCAACAATTCATCTGTTTTGGAACGAATGGTGTTTTTCTCTAAATGAAATAATCCGCCAACCCAATGCATCCACTCCTGCCCCGTCATATCTTGATAAAATGCAGGCTGCTGCGGACAATAGCCAATCACATGACTGATGTTATCCATGTCCTTTGTCACATCCATACCCGCCACCTTCACGACACCAGACGTAGGACGAGCAAGCCCCGTCAGAATCCGAATCGTCGTTGTCTTCCCCGCTCCATTGGCTCCTAAAAAACCGACACATCCAACCTCCCCAACAGAAAACGAAACATCTTTTAACACTTCATGTCGTCCATACGATTTCGTCAGCCCATGACACTCCAACATATTCAAGCGAATCCCTCCTACTAAGATTGTTTACGACCAAAAATGAAATATGCAATAGGACCGGCACTCGCCACAAACACAATCACCAAAGCCCAAACCCACTTCACCTCTCCTCTGATCCTTGATGGATCTCTTTTCAATAAATCAAACAAACCAATCACCATCAAAATCGCTTGTAGCAAAATGAGAGGTAAAATCATCTTCATGTCCATCACGCCACTCCCTTTTCAAACGCCAATTTGTTTTTGATATCACTTCTTTTGACGACACGAAGAGGGAATTCGTTCAAATGGATTTTATTTTTATCGATCGAATGGTCTATATGATATAAAAAAGCCCAGTGAAGGTTATTCACTGGGTTTGCTTGTGATGGTTATGAAGAATCCCGCAAAATCTTTTCCATCGTCTTTCCCTTCGCTAACTCATCAATCAGCTTATCTAGATACCGAATATTTTTCATAGTTTCTTCCTCAATGTCTTCTACTCGAACACCACAAATGACTCCTTTGATTAAACTGCGAGAAGGATGAAGCTCAGGTGCCTCCGCAAAGAAGTTTTCAACATCTATCTGTTGATCCACCCGTTCCTCCAGCTCTTCCGGACTGTACCCCGTTAACCAACAAATAATCGTATCGACTTCAGCCTTTGTTCGTCCTTTTCTCTCTGCCTTTGCGATATAGAGAGGATAGACTTTTGCAAAGCTCATTGTATAGATTTTAGGTTTGGTCATGTGTTTTTCTCGCTTTCTTTTTAAAATATTCAAGCTGTATGGCCTTCTCTATATGCTGCTCTCTTAGTATGTCTATTCCCTTTTTATTACCTGCATCTTTTTTGAAGGCTCTATATTTATGAAATTGAACGAAACAGAATCCTAGAAATACACAAATCGGTCCTTCGACAGTAGCAGGCCCGCCAATCAACAAATAAGAGCTTATAAACAATGCGATATAAAGGATGAAGAAAAAAATAATTCCCCGTTTCTCCTTTTTAAAATATTCACTCATAACGATTCCGCTCCCTTGAACATGTACGATCTTATCGAATCTATCTTTCATTTCATTTAGTTCTTTAGACACAAAAATACCCCTTTAGATAATTATATCTAAAGGGGTTTAAAAAATCAGATTTTATTTAAAACCTACTCCACCGTCACACTCTTCGCAAGGTTACGTGGTTTATCCACATCACACCCGCGGTGAAGGGCCGCGTAGTAAGCGATCAGCTGTAATGGAACAACAGATGCAAGTGGTGCAAGTGCTGGATGTACAGCTGGAAGGACGAAACGGTCGCCTTCGTCTTCTAGGCCTTTTAGTGAGATGACACATGGGTTTGCACCACGTGCAACGACTTCTTTGACGTTACCGCGAATGCTGAGGTTCACGTGCTCTTGTGTTGCAAGGGCAATGACCGGTGTGCCTTCTTCAATTAAAGCAATTGTGCCGTGTTTGAGTTCTCCGCCAGCAAATCCTTCTGCTTGGATGTAAGAGATCTCTTTTAGTTTTAGTGAGCCTTCAAGGCACACATAGTAATCAAGTCCTCTTCCGATAAAGAATGCGTTACGTGTCACTGTGAAGAAGTCACGAGCGATTTGTTCCATTTCATCCTTTTGATCGACAAGGGCTTCCATTGCATTTGCCACAATCCCAAGCTCTTTCACAAGATCAAAGTCAAGAGATTGACCATTTAATTCAGCTGCAACGGATGCAAGGATCGCAAGAACAGCGATTTGCGCTGTGTAAGCTTTTGTTGAAGCCACTGCGATTTCTGGTCCTGCATGAAGAAGCAATGTGAAGTCCGCTTCACGAGAAAGCGTAGATCCTGGTACGTTTGTGATTGTTAATGCTTTATGACCAAGCTCTTTGACTTGAACAAGGACAGCACGGCTGTCCGCAGTCTCCCCAGATTGAGAAAGGAAGATGAACAACGGCTTTTTCGATAGAAGCGGCATGTTGTAAGAGAATTCACTTGCTACATGGACTTCTACAGGTACTTTTGCCCAGTCTTCAATATATTGTTTACCAACAAGCCCTGCATGGTAGCTCGTTCCACAAGCCACGATGTAAATGCGGTCTGCTTCTGCTACTGCGCTTGCGATATCGCCAGCGACTGACAGCTTGCCGTTTTCGTCTTGATATTCTTGGATGATTTTGCGCATGACAAGCGGCTGCTCATCCGTTTCTTTTAACATGTAGTGAGGATATGTGCCTTTCTCGATGTCGCTTGCATCTAGCTCAGCGATATAAGAAGGACGTGTCATGATATCACCGTCAAGGTTTTTAATGATAACCTCGTTTTTTGTGACAATGACCATTTCTTTATCCATTAATTCCGCATATTCGTTTGTTACTTGAAGCATCGCCATTGCGTCAGAAGCGACAACGTTGAAATCTTCTCCGAAACCAACCAATAATGGGCTTTTGTTTTTCGCCACATAGATTGTTTCTTTGTTTTCGTTATCGAAAAGAGCAATTGCGTAAGAGCCTTTTAGTTGAAGAAGCGTTTGACGGAAAGCTTCCTCTGTATCAAGACCTCTGTTCACAAATTGTTCGATGACTTGAACAACAACCTCTGTATCTGTGTCGCTTTTTAGTGTGACGTCTTGTAAATATTCGCGTGTCAATTGTACATAGTTCTCAATGACACCGTTATGAACAAGCGTAAAACGGCCAGAAGCACTTTGATGCGGATGCGCATTTAGATGGCTTGGTACACCGTGTGTTGCCCAGCGTGTATGTCCGATTCCAGCTGAAGATGCTACGTTTACATCAACAACTTCACGAAGCTCAGCGATACGTCCTTTTTCTTTGAACACATGCACGCCTTCTTCGTTTGCCACAGCGATACCTGCTGAGTCATACCCGCGGTACTCAAGCTTCTCTAAACCCTTTAATAAGATTTCCTTCGCATCATTCTGACCAATATAACCTACGATTCCACACATAAATATTCTTCCTCCCGATCATGTAAAAGGGACAAAGAAAGCCTACTACAATAGAAGGGACATTTCTTCGTCCCTCTCTACATGTTTAATTTGGGAGATCATGTGTATTCCCTTTGTACAAAGAGTCACCTCTTTGCTTTAAAGAAACACTTACGGCTGTGATCTCTTTTTTGATCAGCCGGGAGGCATCCGCCGAAAATTCGATAACCTCCATCCTCGTCAACTAAGCATCTTTCGTCCGATCGCTTAGTTCGGGCGCTATAATTATAAGAGAGTTTCTGAACATCTACCCTGCCTTTCCTGATAGAATAAAAATCCAGTAACACAAGGATGATTGTACTATAAGGTCTGACCTCCGTCAATCACAATGTAGCGGGTGATCCCTTTCAAGAAAGTAAGACCTCCATACACTATATGCGATGAGGCTTGTCTCGTTCTACCTTTGATGTGCTCTCTTATGTATGAAGACAACAGTAAATTGCCCTCGCGTATAAGATTCGTACAAATCCATCCATTTATGACGTTTATTCAAAAAAAAGCAAACCGCTGCTAGCGATTTGCTTTGCTATCTATTACTCAATACCCATTTCTTCCTTCACAACAGCAGTAATTCTAGTCACATATTCATCACATAGCTCTTTTGTTTTCGCCTCTGCCATGACACGTACAAGCGGCTCTGTTCCAGATGGACGAACAAGAATACGGCCGTCACCGTTCATCTCTTTTTCAACCTCTTGAATCACTGCTTTTACTTTTTCATTTTCTTCTACTTTATATTTATCAGACACTTTCACATTCACTAGAAGCTGCGGGAATTTCTCCATTTCAGCTGCTAGCTCTGACAATGTTTTTCCTGTTGCTTTGAGTGTATTGACAAGCATGATCGCAGAAAGCATGCCATCACCTGTCGTATTGTAATCAAGGAAAATCAAGTGGCCTGATTGCTCACCGCCGACATTATACCCATCCTTTTTCATCGCTTCAACCACATAACGGTCACCAACAGCGGTTTGGATGCTCTTAATGCCTTGTTTCTCGAGCGCTTTATAGAAACCTAGGTTACTCATGACCGTGGAAACGACAGTGTCATCCTTTAATCGGCCTTCGCCCTTCAAATAACGTGCACATATGTACATAATTTGATCGCCGTCTACAATATCACCTTTTTCATCGACCGCAATTAAACGGTCGCCGTCACCATCAAACGCAAGACCAATATCTGCACCCTTCTCCCTTACAAAAGCAGAAAGCGCCTCTGGATGAGTTGAGCCTACACCATCATTGATATTCAATCCGTTTGGTGATGTTCCCATTGTGGACACATCCGCATCTAAATCCGCAAATAAATGTGTTGCAAGAGAAGATGTTGCACCATGTGCACAATCAAGCGCTACGTGAATACCTGTGAAATCCTCGTCTGCTGTCTGTTTCAAGAATTGCAAGTATTTCTGACCACCTTCAAAGTAGTCATTTACTGTTCCAAGATCCGCTCCAACTGGGCGTGGCAATTGATCGACCGGCTGATCCATCAGCTGCTCGATTTCATTCTCCTGTTCATCAGACAGCTTGAATCCGTCACCGCCAAAGAATTTAATCCCGTTGTCTTGAACTGGGTTGTGAGAAGCAGAGATCATGACACCCGCTTCTGCATCCATTGCTTTCGTTAAATAAGACACGCCAGGTGTTGAGATCACACCTAAACGCATCACTTCAGCTCCAATTGAAAGTAAGCCTGCAACGAGCGCTCCTTCTAGCATATGACCGGATACACGTGTGTCTCGCCCAACGAGTACCTTTGGACGTTCTTTATCCTTCGTGAGCACATAGCCGCCAAATCTCCCAATTTTAAATGCGAGCTCTGGCGTTAATTCGCTATTCGCCACACCCCTTACACCATCAGTTCCAAAGTACTTGCCCATGTTTCAATCGCTCCTTTTTTACCATTCAAGAGGACGATTCGTCCTCTTTTTTATCTTCTTTAATCCGCTGTCTTTGACTTGATTCTTTCTTTGCTTTATCTTTCGTGGATTCTTCTTTACTCTTCTCTTCCTGATCACCGTCATCAGAAGATGGCTTCTTCTGATCATTTGTAGACGCTGGCTGATCTTCTGTCTCAGTAGAAGTCAGTTTCACTTTGACCTTTGATCTCGATAATGTCCACGTCACATTTTGAGGACCGTTCACTTGAACAGTGACCTCATGTGTTCCTTCGTTCAAGTCCCCGACATTGATATAGGCTTCAACATCTGAAGCCTTTAGTTTATCAATCGCACTCTTTGATCCCTTTGCTGTTAATGTGAGCCGTCCAGAAGATGGGCTCACAAAATCAGAGGTGAGATCCTTGCTCAGACCTACGACAGAGATTGGTACATTATCGATCTTTTTTTCTTGCGCTGTTGCAACCTTCACTTTGATCTTCACTGTTTCGGGCGATACCTTTTTCACACCATCTGGCAGGGGAATGTCGGCATCAATCTCCGTATCATCTTTGATCTTGCTTAGGTCCAGCTCGACGCCATCAATAAAATCAAGCGAATCCAGCACTCTTTGAGAGCCGTACACTGTGACCTCACTCGGGCTTGTCTCAATACTTGAGATACTGATCCCATCCGGCAAACTGCCAGTCCGCTCTATTTTAAACGGAACCTTTTTGCTTGGACTTGAGATAGGAACTGTAATATTCACCACAGACGGACTCAATTCGACTGGCAGCTCGTTCCCGCTGCTATCATACACAGTGAGCTTCGCTTCCTTTTCAATTTGCTGATCGACATCCTCCAGGTTCACAAATGCTTTAATGACAGAAATTTTGTCGATCACGTCCTTAGAACCAGTGACTGTGACTTTTTTCGGGTTCACAATAGGCTGTTCAGGTGAATAGCCGTCTTTGATTTTATTTTGATTATAAAATTCGGTTTCAACAGGAAATTCTGCTGTTGTTTTTTCTTGTATCGTCACCGTCGTCACAGATGGATTGATCGATAGCGTGAGTCCTTTTGATACATCTCTTGCCTTCAGCTCCACTTTATGGGTACCAGTGGATAAATTCTGCATATCTGCATATATTTCAAAATTCTTTGTTTGTCTTGCTGTTTTCACAGCACTCGTTGACCCTTTAATCGTCACATTAACTGTTTGCGGCACACCAGTGACGACGTACTTCTCATCATCATAATACGCTTTAACAGGAATGTCAGTCAGGGTTGCTTCATCTGTCGTCGATGTTGGGAAAAAGGATTCACCGATTTTTTTCGGCGTGGGCGCTTGCGCTGAATTGACTGCACCATACAGCAATAAAGCGAAGACCAATGCAAGAAGCTTTACGGCCCAGCGATTATTCAAAATCTTATCCATTTTTCTTGCCCCTCCAATACCATTTGGTCGAGGAAGCATCTTTGCTGTTCTTACTAAATTCAGCAACCAGCATTTCTTCAAGCGCTTCTTCTGTCAATTCTCGGTGGAGATCACCATTTCTTGCGACAGAAATGCCGCCTGTCTCCTCAGAAACGATGACGGTCAAGCTGTCTGTCACTTCGCTAATTCCGACTGCCGCCCGGTGACGCGTCCCTAGTTCCTTAGAGATAAAAGGACTTTCTGACAGCGGTAAATAACAAGCTGCAGCTGCAATTTCATCACGCTTCATAATGACAGCACCGTCATGAAGCGGTGTATTTGGAATGAAAATATTAATGAGCAGCTCTGAACTCACCTTTGCATTCAAAGGAATTCCAGTCTCTATGTAATCATTCATCCCAGTATCACGCTCAATTGTCAGCAGCGCGCCGATTCTGCGTTTTGCCATATAGTTAATTGCTTTTGTAATTGCCTCGATCGTTTTCTGCTGCTGTTCCTCTACAGGTGTCCCGCTTCTTGAGAAGAAACGGCCGCGCCCAAGCTGCTCGAGCGCTCTCCTTAGCTCTGGCTGAAAAATAATAATGATCGCAAGGAATCCCCACGTAATCGCTTGATCCATCAGCCATTGAAGTGTGTTAAGACCGAGATACGCACTTCCCATCCTGACGAGAACAATGACCACAATTCCCTTTAAAAGCTGAACCGCTTTTGTTCCGCGGATGACCATCATTAATTTATATATCACATACCAAACAACGAGAATATCAACAGCATTACCGAGGTACTGCAAAAAAGGAATATCCCCTAAAGCCATTTCCTCGTCCTCCAGAATTTTCAGTTATTCTTCGTTTGATGCATTTTTAATAAAAAAAGAGCCTATGTGTAAATACATAGCGTGGCTATTATATCACATTTTGTTTCAGCAAGGAAAACAGTTGCCATATATGGCTGACGTGCTAGTTCGCATACATTCTGACCTATTATATAGAAAAAGAGCAGCCCCTAAAGAGACTGCTCTCGACCCGTATGATTACTTTTGCTCCTCTGGTCCAATAACCCGCATCACATTTTGTGCTGTGGATTTCATTTTGTACCAAATCCAATCAAACACTTCATTAATTTCATTAATTTGACCAGTGACTTGTCCGGCAGAAGCAGTCAGCTGTTCCCCATTGACGACGGTGACATTTCCATCAACCTTGCCTTCTACAATCAGCTTGCCATTTTTGACAGTGACATCACCTTTTACGGTTTCCCCTTTAGGTACGGTCACTGTATCATTTACAACGACGAGATTCGGCTGCTTCGACACACTGAAATTATGATCGGTATTCCAGCTTGTAAACAAACTGCCTCCCATCAAAATGAGAAAGAGGGCAGCGGCCACCATCAGCGGATGAGCTTTGATCCACCTTTGAATCGACACACGCTTTTTTTCCTTTGGAAGACCTGCCATCACCTTTGCAGTGAAATCAGTTGGTGCTTCTATATGAGATGTACTCTGCACAAGCGCGATGGATTTCTCAATTTGTTGAAAATGAGTACGGCACTCCTCACACGATTGCAGGTGGCTTTTTAATTCTTTTTCGTCTTGGGGCTCAATGTCCCCGTCTAAATACTGATGCATAAGCAGGACGATTTTTTCCTGACAGCTCATCAAAATCACCTCACTCAAAGGTCTCTCAACTGTTTCCGGAGAGCCTCTCTACCCCTGTGTATTCTCGTTTTCACCGTACCAACTGGTATATTTAGAATCTCACTAATTTCTTTTAACGAGAGTTCATCAATATACTTTAATACGATGACCGAACGATATTTATCGGGTAATCTTAGAATTTTTTGCTGAATGGTACTCGATAATTCAAGAGACACCACCTCTTCCTCTGGCAAAATGCCATCAGCAGCAATTTGAGAATACATATTCAATCCTTCTGTTCCTGCCACCTCTGCATCTAAATAATAATCCGGCTTTTTTTTGCGAATACGATCGATGGTCAGGTTGGTTGCAATGCGGTACAGCCACGTAGAAAACTTACGATTCACATCAAAGCTTTCAATATTCACATAGGCACGAATAAACGCCTCCTGTGCAATATCCTCTGCTTCGTGTGCATTCCCAAGCATACGATAGCACAGCTGATAAATTTTGTCTTTATACAGGTCTACGATGTCTGCAAATGCGTTCTGGTCGCCTTTTTTCAATTGCTTAATTCTCTTTTTAATCATTGTGTCCATAGTATATTCAACCTCTGCCTTCACCGGTCTTTATGTATACGAACCTCTTTCCAAAAGGTTTCATTCTCCTCTAAAAAATAGTGTAACAAATTTTTGACAGCGTGTTACGCATATCCACCAGTAAAAACCTTAATATATCCTTAAATTTATCCAAAACAAAAAAGAACGGGAACAAGTCCCGCTCTACAATAGCTTTTCGCCCATTAACGAACCAATCAACGCAACAGCTGCCTCGGCTGTTTTATTTTTTTCATCCAAAACCGGATTCACCTCAACAAATTCAGCAGAAGTCAAAATACCCGCTTCCTCTAAAAGCTCCATAGCAAGATGACTCTCCCGGTAACTAATGCCGCCTGCCACAGGAGTTCCTACACCAGGACACTCCGCTGGATCTAATCCATCTAAATCAAGCGACAGGTGGACACCATCCGTTCTTTCCTTTAAATATGAAATGGCTTCCTCCATCACCCTTGTCATTCCTAAACGATCTATTTCATGCATCGTATACACTTTAATGCCTTTCTCTCTTATCAATGCCCGCTCTCCTTCATCTAAGGATCGAGCACCAATTAAAACAACATTCTCAGGCTTCAATTTTGGAGAATAACCGCCAATGTTCGTTAAATCAGCATGGCCAAGGCCGAGACTGACTGCAAGCGGCATACCATGTATATTTCCAGAAGGAGAGGTTTCCTCTGTATTTAAATCACCGTGTGCATCATACCAAATGACACCTAAGTTTTCATAATGCTTGGATACACCTGCAAGTGTGCCAATGGCAATGCTATGATCACCGCCTAAAATGAGCGGGAATGAACCTGATTGCACAATACTGTCAACCTTCTCAGCGAGCAGCTGATTCGCACCAGCATTCTCCGTTAAATTTTTTAGCTTTTCACTTGTATATAAACCCTTTTCATCATCTCTTTGTTCAACCGGAATATCTCCGAGATCCTCCACATTAAATGAAAGCGATTCCAATTTTTCTTTTACGCCTGCACACCGAATCGCACTCGGTCCCATGTCGACGCCCCTTCTCATTTGCCCTAAATCCATCGGCACCCCGATAATCGTGACCTTCTTTTGATCTCCCATATGTACATCCCCTTTCCGTTCATGCTTATAGTTTACTTTCTTGATGCCTTCTGACTCAACTCAACAATATTTTGAATAGTTATACATTCCGCCTGCCAACATAAAAAAAATACACCTTTTTAAAAAAGGTGTCTTAACTGGGCTAGCTGGATTCGAACCAACGCATGACGGAGTCAAAGTCCGTTGCCTTACCGCTTGGCTATAGCCCAAAAATGGTGGAGGGGGGCGGATTCGAACCGCCGAACCCGGAGGGAGCGGATTTACAGTCCGCCGCGTTTAGCCACTTCGCTACCCCTCCACATATGGAATTGATAAAGAAAAAACAGTGCCGGCAAGAGGACTTGAACCCCCAACCTACTGATTACAAGTCAGTTGCTCTACCAGTTGAGCTACACCGGCATATGGTGGAGGATGACGGGCTCGAACCGCCGACCCTCTGCTTGTAAGGCAGATGCTCTCCCAGCTGAGCTAATCCTCCACATCATGGTGACCCGTACGGGATTCGAACCCGTGTTACCGCCGTGAAAGGGCGGTGTCTTAACCGCTTGACCAACGGGCCAATTTGTCAAGTTTGACTGTTTCCGTGAAGCTGACAAAAGTTATTATATACAGGTTGTCCCCCTTTTGTAAAGGGGATTTTTATTTTTTTTATTTTCTAACTATTTACCTTCAATTAGCACCACTTTTTGTTTGAAATATAATTTCAGTATTTAAATATAATGTTGAAATTTCATATCATACTGAATATACTGAAAATGAAGAAATAAGGAGGAATGTCGCATGCAGCCATCTCAATTGCGTTCTTTGACAACAGAATCAAGAAATCCTAACACAATGGGAATATCACAAGCAGATCCGCTTGAAATACTCCAGATGATCAATGAAGAAGATATGAAGGTCGCTCAAGCTGTGAACCGTGTCCTACCACATGTCAAAACAGCAAGTGACTTCGCCTATGAATCCATTTCAAATGGGGGCAGACTCGTTTATTTAGGGGCCGGGACAAGCGGCAGACTTGGCGTGATGGATGCTGTCGAATGTCCTCCTACCTATAGCGTCTCACCTGATGTGATTGTCGGCATCATGGCAGGCGGAGACTCTGCTTTTTCACATGCTGCCGAAGATGTGGAAGACAGTGAAGAAGCCGGCAAACAGGATTTAGTACACATTCACCTAACATCAAAAGATACAGTCGTCGGTATCGCCGCAAGCGGCAGGACACCCTACATCATTGGCGCTTTAAACTATGCTAAATCCATCGGCGCAAAAACAGTAGCCCTCAGCTGTAATGAACAGGCAAAAATTAGCGAACTGGCAGACTGCGCCATTGAAGTCGTTGTAGGACCCGAAGCTATCACAGGGTCAACACGAATGAAAGCCGCATCCGCTCATAAAATGATTTTAAATATGCTTTCCACCTCTGTCATGATCAGACAAGGGAAAGTATATGAAAACTTGATGGTTGATGTAAAAGTCAGCAATCATAAATTAAAAGAACGCGCCATCACCATCATTCAACATGTGACAAACGCTCCCTACGAACAAGCCGTGAAAACGCTTGATTCGGCAGACTTAGAAGTCAAAACTGCCATCGTCATGCTCCAAACAAACACAGACAAGAAAGCAGCCAAGGATTTACTCAACAAAACGAATGGTCATATCGACAAAGCCATCGCACATCATCAATCCTAAAGGAGGCAGAGCTCATGTCAGCAGGTGGACTCACCCTACTACACACAATGAAAGCAAAGCTCCCCCAATCTGAAAAAATCATTGCAGACTATATCCTTGCCCATCCTGACAAAGTCATTAAAAGCACAGTACACGAGATCAGTCAGGCAGCCGGCGCAAGCAGCTCTGCAGTCATCCGCCTTTGTAAATCTCTCGGGCTGGATGGCTATCACGATTTAAAAATGCGAATCGCAGGCGACTTGATGCATAGCGATAAACAAGGCTACCGTGATATCGAACAAGATGAACCGATTCAATCCATTATTCAAAAAACAGCAGGAAACTCGATTCAATCGATTAAGGACACTGCTTCTATTTTAAATGCAGATGCGTTAGAAAAGGCTGTTCAATTACTGCTGCATGCAAACCAAATCCATTTTATCGGCGTCGGTGCATCTGGCATCGTCGCAGCGGATGCCCAGCAGAAATTTCTCAGAATCAATTATGCAGCGACTGCCTTCACTGACATGCACATCGCATCAACGGTCATCGCAAATGCAGGAAAGAATGACATCGTGTTCGGTATATCCTTTTCAGGAGAAACGTTAGACATCATTCAAGCCCTTCAGCTCGCAAAAGACAATCAAGTGAAAACCATTGCCTTGACGCATCCAGGTCAAACAAGCGTTTCTGCCTTATGTGACGTTCATCTATCGACGTCCGGTTCCAATGAAGCACCTTTTCGCAGTGCAGCCACTTCCTCTAGAATGGCACAGCTCTACTTAATTGATGTCTTGTTCCTCAGCTTAGCTTCCCGTCAATATGAAGAGACAGCGCAATATATTGACAAAACAAGACATGCCATCCGCTCCATGAAACGAAAAACAAAGGGGGATTCAACATGAGTCATCAAACGAAATATCAGCAGTTGGCGAAAGACATTCTTTCTCTCTGTGGTGGTTCTGAAAACATTTCTTCCCATACACATTGTATGACGCGTCTCCGAATTACACCGATTGACAATGAACAAGTTCAGATCAATGCAATCAAAGAACTCGATGGCGTCATTGGAGTCGTCGAGGCAGAAACGCTGCAAATTATTTTAGGTACTGGTGTTGTCAACCAAGTATCAAGTGCATTTGAACAACTGCTAAATGCCTCTGGCTCCTATGATTTAAACAACGAAGCACAAAAAAACAAGCAAGCCATTTCACAAAAGAACCGCACACCGTTCAAGCTGTTCTTACGACGAATTGCCAGCATTTTTATTCCTATCATTCCAGCACTTGTTGCATCAGGTCTTATTACTGGGATTACAAAAGCAATCGTGCAAGCGGGCTGGCTTGATGAAAAATCCCAAGCGGCGATCATTTTAACCGTTATTGGTTCAGGGTTGTTCGCATATCTCGGTATATTAGTCGGAACAAATGCCGCAAAGGAGTTTGGGGGCTCTCCTGCATTAGGCGCATTAGCTGGAATCCTCATTATTAACCCAGCCTCCGCAGACATAATGCTATTTGGCACAAATATTCTACCAGGCAGAGGCGGACTTATCGGTGTTCTTCTAGCCGCCATCTTTATGGCACTTGTGGAAACAAGAATCAGACGCTTCGTCCCGCAATCACTTGATATCATCGTCACACCAACCATCACACTACTTATTACAGGCATTTTTACGTACGTTGTCTTCATGCCAGTCGGCGGATTTATATCGGATGCCATTACCTCAGGATTAACTTATCTATTAAATATGGGCGGAATCTTCGCTGGATTTGTTCTTGGTGCGACCTTCCTTCCACTTGTTGTAACAGGACTTCACCAAGGACTGACACCGATTCATATGGAACTCATCAATTCCATAGGAGATGACCCGCTTTTGCCGATTCTCGCTATGGGCGGTGCCGGACAGGTAGGTGCCGCATTCGCCATTTATATGAAAACAAAAAAGAAAAAACTCAAAAGAGCTATCGCCGGTGGACTTCCTTCAGGGATGCTCGGCATTGGTGAACCACTCATTTTCGGTGTCACACTCCCGCTGGGACGACCATTTCTCACCGCTTGTCTTGGCGCTGGAATCGGCGGAGCATTTCAAGCCTACTTTCAAATTGCAACCAAAGCGATTGGTGTATCAGGTCTTCCATTAACCTTTATTGTTCACACACATCAAATGCTTCTTTACTTAATCGGACTCTTCATTGCATATGTCGCTGGATTTATTTTCACATACTTATTTGGTTTTCATGATGATATGGCTGTTGAATTTGAGGAAAAATAAGCAATAGGAGGTCTAACTCTTGAAGAAATACTTTCTCTTAATAACAAGTCTGCTCATGCTCCTTGGATTACCAGCACAAACATTTGCAACTAGCTCCCATCCTGTATCGTCTTTGTCTAAAACAGCACCTGAAGAATATCCCGTCTTAAAAAAGGCAAAACGACCGGAACAAGTTGGTTTTTCTTCTAGGCAGCTTAGGAAGGTTGATCACATGATTCAAAACGATATCAAAGCAGGTTTTCCAGGAGCTGCACTCATCATTATCAAAGACGGAAAAATCGTTCATCAAAAAGCCTATGGCTACAGGCAAAAATACGAAGGCACAACGGAACTCAAATCCTATAAGAAAATGAAAAAGAATACTCTGTTCGACTTAGCATCCAATACCAAAATGTATGCGACCAACTATGCCCTGCAAAAGCTTGTCTACGAGAAAAAACTGAATGTGAACGAAAAAATACAAGCCATCCTGCCAGATTTTAAAGATGAACCAGATGCAAAGGTAACCGGCAAAGATCAGCTCCGTGTAAAAGACCTTTTGACCCATTCTGCCGGACTCCCTTCCAGTGTCTTATTTTATAGCAAAGAAGCAGCCGGCACCTTTTACTCTCAAGATAGAAAGACAACGATGAAATGGCTGCCGAAGGTGCCTCTACAATACAAGCCAGGCACCCAGCACATTTATAGTGACATTGATTACATGCTGTTAGGCATGATCATTGAGAAAAAAACAGGTATGCCTCTTGATCAATATGTAGAGTCGACAATCTATCGGCCGCTAGGTCTCAAACACACAATGTTCAATCCACTGCAAAAAGGATTCAAATCGAAGCATTTTGCAGCAACCGAACGTTTAGGTAATTCGCGAGATGGTGTCATTGATTTTGAAAACATTCGCAGGTACACCCTGCTAGGCGAAGTCCACGATGAGAAAGCATATTACTCAATGGCAGGAATTTCTGGTCATGCTGGACTTTTCTCTAACATATCCGATATGGCCGTGCTGCTCCAGCTCATGCTGAACAAAGGAGGCTATGGAAAAACCACCATCTTTGATCAAGCTTCTATCGATCTCTTTACAGCCTCTTCTGATACAAACCCAACATACGGGCTAGGCTGGCGTAAAAACGGTCATACTGACATGGAATGGATGTTTGGAAAATATGCTAGTAACGAAGCCTATGGACATACTGGCTGGACCGGAACCATGACTTTGATTGATCCAAAACATAATCTAGGTATCGTCTTACTGACAAATAAGAAACATTCGCCTGTCGTTTCACCTGAAACCAACCCAAATCAATTTGAAGGTGACCTTTTCCCAACTGGCACTTACGGAAGCATCATGACCGCCATCTACGAATCTTTTAAGTAAAAGGAGGAATTCGATGTTAAAAGCACTTTTCCCCGCTGCTTTGGTTTTAGCTCTGCTAACCTCTTCCATTCCAACGGAAAAGGTTAGCTCTGCGCCTCTTCCAACCGCAAAACAAATGGTACAAAACATGTCTTTGGATGAAAAGATAGGTCAAATGCTTATGCCAGACTTTCGTAATTGGCAGACAAAAGATGAATCCGCACCTACAGGCTTAACAAAGATGAATAAAGAAGTATCCCATCTTGTAGAAAAATATCATCTGGGCGGTGTCATCTTATTTGCGGAGAATGTCGTTGATACGAAACAAACCGTCAAACTCACCCATGAATTTCAAAAAGCATCACCAAAGATTCCATTACTCATTTCAATTGATCAAGAAGGTGGAATCGTCACAAGATTACAAAAGGGAACACATTTCCCAGGAAATATGTCGATTGGTGCCTCAAGAAGCAAGAAAAACGCATACGACACAGGAAAAATCATCGGTAAAGAATTAAACGCACTAGGGATCAATACAAACTTCTCTCCTGTGCTAGATGTGAATAATAACCCAAACAACCCCGTCATTGGTGTCCGTTCCTTTAGCTCCGATCCTGCTCTTGTCACAAGGCTTGGTCTTCAAACCATGAAGGGACTTCAAAAGGAAAAGACCATTTCGACACTTAAGCATTTCCCGGGACATGGTGATACAGCCGTCGATAGTCACTACGGCTTGCCGCTCGTAGAACATGATCTAGATCGTCTTAAAAAGGTGGAGCTGTATCCGTTTCAACAAGCGATCAACGCTGGTGCGGATATGGTCATGACCGCTCATGTTCAATTTCCTGCTATTGATGATACAACGTATAAAAGCAAAAAAGATGGCGAGGACATCATGGTTCCAGCAACCTTATCAAAAAAAGTCATCACAAACTTATTAAAAGAAGAGATGGGCTTTCAAGGAGTTGTTGTAACAGACGCCCTAAATATGAAAGCGATTGCAGACAACTTCGGACAGGAAGAAGCCGTAGTGATGGCCATTAAGGCTGGCGTTGACATCGCCCTCATGCCAGCACCAGTCACTTCTCTTAAAACAGAGAAAAACCTTGAGAATGTGTTCAATGCTGTAAAACAGGCAATTGTAAAGAAAGAAATTCCGATCTCTCAAATCAACGAATCTGTTGAAAAAATCCTTCAATTGAAGATCAAACGAGGCATCATCTCTTCCAAAAAACCTATCACCCTTGAGAAAAAAATCAAAAAAGCTACTCAAGTCGTTGGGAAAAAGTCGCACCGGAACGCAGAACAAACAATGGCACGTGAAGGGATCACCCTGCTTAAAAACAACAATAAGACCCTCCCTTTCAAGCCTAAAAAGAATGACAAAATCTTGGTCATGGCACCTTACGAAGATCAGACAAAAGCTATGTCTGTCACAATTGACTCTCTGATCAAACAAAAAAAGATCAAGCCTGTACGTATCCAATCATATGTTTTTGCGGAAAAGACCTTCACCAAAGAAACAGCCAAACTCATACAAGGTGCTGAATATGTGATTACCGGCTCTTACGTTGTCCAAAATGACCCAGCTGTGAATGATGGTGTAATTGATGACAATGTACAGGACCCGAAAAAATGGGCGACTGCTTTCCCGCGTGCTGTCATGAAAGAAGCTGCAGCACAAAACAAAAAAATGGTCATCATGAGCCTAAGAAACCCTTACGATGCGGCAAATTTTGAGGAGGCGGATGCCTTACTAGCTGTTTACGGTTTTAAAGGCTACTCAAACGGACAATTTAACCAGCCAAATATTCCTGCTGGGTTAGAAATCATATTTGGCACTGCATCACCTAAAGGCAAACTGCCTGTAGATATCCCATCTGTCACTCATCAAAATCAAATCCTGTATCCATTCGGCTATGGACTTAACTTGAAAGGGAAACAGATCAAATAGGAGGGATTCTCTTGAAAAAAACAGCAAGCTTCATACTCGCAAGCATTCTCATAATGAGTACATTGACTGCCGCCTCCCCCGCAAACCAAGAACGAACAGATACAAAGGGAAAAAAAGCAACAGTCAAAACAGGGATTGAAACACTGCTCTCAGGCAATCTTTCATGGTTAAAAGGGAAAAGGGTCGGTCTCATTACGAACCCAACTGGTATTGATGCAAATATGAAAAGCAGTGTCGATCTCCTATTTGAGCATCCAAATATCAAGCTTACTGCTCTATATGGACCTGAACATGGTGTGCGTGGAGATGCACAAGCAGGAGAAGGCGTCGAATCCTATACCGATGAAAAAACAGGTCTTCCTGTATACTCTCTCTATGGAAAAACAAGAAAACCAACACCTGACATGCTTAAAAATGTAGATGTCTTGCTGTTTGATATCCAAGATGTTGGCGCTCGTTATTACACCTATATTTACACGATGGCCTATGCGATGGAGGCTGCGAAAGAAAACAACATTCCCTTTGTTGTCCTAGACCGTCCAAACCCCATTGGCGGACTAAAAGTAGAAGGCCCTGTCTTAGAACCTGAGCACGCTTCTTTTGTAGGGCTCTATCCAATACCATTAAGACATGGGATGACAACTGGTGAACTAGCAACATTCTTTAACAAAGAGTTTCATATCAATGCTGATGTCACAGTCATCAAAATGAAAAATTGGAAGCGTTCCATGACGTTTGAAGACACGAAGCTGCCATTCGTCCTTCCTTCACCTAATATGCCGACAGTGGATAGTACGTTTGTCTATCCCGCCACAGGATTAATTGAAGGCACAAATGTCTCTGAAGGAAGAGGAACAACAAAGCCGTTCGAGCTCATTGGCGCTCCATATATCAATAGCAATGAGCTAGCAGATCATTTAAATCAATTAAAACTAAAGGGTGTAAAATTTAGACCTGTATCATTCACCCCCACTTTTTCTAAACATGCAGGGAAGCTATCACACGGTGTCCAGCTATACGTCACAGACCGCTCTTCATTCGAAGCGGTAAAAACAGGGTTATCCATCCTCAAAGCCATACATGATTTATATCCAAAAGACTTTGAATTCCTTCAAACAGGAAGCTTTGATAAACTCATCGGGAATGGTTGGATCAAAGAAGAAATCAATCAAGGGACTTCCGTCAAACAAATCATGAAACGCTATCATCACGACCTCAAATCGTTCGAAAAGAAACGGAAGAAATATCTCATCTATTAATTCGCAAAAAGACCTCCATCTCATAGGATGGAGGTCTTTTCATGATAAATATTTAGTCACAGCAGGTGCTTTCAGCTCAAAGCGATTGAGTAAGAAACCAAACAAGGCAGCAAGTACTTGCTGAAACAGCATACCAATCACAACAGGGACAGCAACAGCAGGCGGGAAAAAGCTAATAGCAAGCACAGCTCCCGCACTAATATTTCTCATGCCGCCCGTATACACAATGGCCACAATCTCTCCTTGAGTACATTTCATTACCTTTCCAATCAACCACGCAAAAGCATACCCACTCATCGCAATGAAAAAGACAGTCGCTGCTTTGCTAAAAAATGCAGCATCCAGTTCACGCAAATATGGGGCGACAACAGAACTGTTAATCGATACGACAACAAACAAGCCTAATTTTGAAAAGGGAGCCAAGGTCTGACTCAATGTTTTCGTCACCGATGGCTTTGCATACTGACGAACGAGCATCCCTAAAATAGAGGGCAGCACCACCATACCGAACAGCCCTTTCATGATTGCAAACATGTCCATATGGACCTGTGTACCAACGAAGAGTGACAAGCTTACTGGCACAATCAATGGCGAAAGCAACGTATCAATTAAAATAATAGATAACGTTAACCCGACATTTCCTTTATACATTGCCGCCCATATTAAACTAGACACACCTGTCGGAATCACCATCGCAAGCGTCAAGCCGGTGATCGTCATGGAATCACCCGCAAAGATCAAATGCCCCGCTGACCATGCATAAAGAGGCATCAGCACATGCAAAATCATAAACGATAAAATCAAAGGCAATGGATGCATCACCGTATGTTTTAAAGATGAAAAAGTAGACGATAAGCTCCCTGAAAATGTCATAATGGCAAATACCCAAGGCACCATAAACGTAAAATCCTTTAAATAAGCCGCCAATAAAACACCAAGTAACACACTAATGGGCGTAATAAGCGGCATCATCCGGCCGAGCACTTGGTTCAAACGCACAAGCATGCCGGCCACCCCCATCCTTCACTTTCTTACCTTTTCTATTGTAACAAACAGAAAGAACTTATTATGAACCATTTACCTGATTCACAAGTTTTCGACTTTGTGTATCCATTCCAACGATGTCTACTTGTACGCCAGCTGCTTGATACTTTTCCTTTATACGTTCTATCGCTGCCACGCCAGATTCATCCCATATACGCGCTTCAGATAAATCAATCACAACGGCTTGGAGATCTGTCCCCTGATGAAACGCTTGGATGAAATCAGTGACAGATGCAAAGAAAATTTGACCTTTAATTCGATAAACCCAAGTCCCTGCTTGTCTTTCTGTAGAGGTAATATGAAGCTTCGATATTTTGGCCACAAAGAATACCGCACTAAGCAGCACACCTGCAAAAACACCTTTTGATAAATCATGAGTTAACACCACCGTCACCACCGTGACAATCATCACAATAGAATCTGTTTTCGGATTCTTTTTTAGCTGCTGAAAGGAACTCCAATCGAATGTCCCAACGGAGACCATGATCATCACAGCCACAAGAGCAGCCATTGGAATTTGAACCACCACATCTCCGAGTACAAAAATCAGTACCATTAGAAATGCACCTGCCACAAATGTAGAAAGACGGCCACGCCCGCCTGCCTTCGTGTTAATCACCGATTGACCAATCATCGCACAACCAGCCATACCACCAAAGAATCCTGCAATCACATTGGCAATCCCTTGACCTCTCGCTTCCTTGTTCTTACGACTAGACGTCTCCGTCATATCATCAACAATCTGTGCAGTTAAAAGAGACTCAAGTAAACCAACCATCGCTAGCGCTAAAGAATAAGGAAAAATGATAGTAAGTGTCTCCCAACTAAACGGTACTTGAGGAATCAGAAAAGCAGGCAAAGAACTAGGAAGCTCTCCCATATCTCCAACCGTTCTCACATCAATATGTCCAAATACAGCAATGATCGTCATGACAATAATGGCAATGAGAGGAGAAGGTATCACCTTTACCACCATCGGCAATAAATAAATGATCAGCAAAGCACCACCCGTCATGATATACATAGCCATTGATTCCCCAACGAAATGCGGAAGCTGAGCCATAAAGATCATAATAGCCAACGCATTCACAAAACCAACCATCACGGACCTCGGAATAAATTTCATCAGACGAGACACTCGGCAAAGTCCAAACACTATTTGAATCAGACCTGTTAAAATTGTAGCAGCAAACAAATACTGCAGTCCGTGATCGGCTACCAAATTAACCATAACCAGAGCCATAGCCCCTGTAGCGGCCGAAATCATACCAGGTCGTCCACCAACAAACGAAATCACAATGGCAATACAAAACGAAGCATACAACCCAATCTTCGGATCAACGCCCGCAATAATCGAAAACGCAATCGCCTCAGGAATTAAAGCGAGAGCCACTAAAATACCCGCAAGCACATCCTGACGCACATGCCCAAACCATTCTTGCTTTACAAATAAATCTTTCAAACCATCTACTCCTTTTTATATACATACCGTACACGGAAAAGAAGATCAATCAAACCTGGGATGAAGAAAGGAAAATAAAAAATGCTTCACTTTCGGGGAAAAAGAGGAACGTACAGAGTCTTTTGTTAGAGAGGATATCATCACTTTAGTAAGAATATAAGAAAAAAACTAAGGAATCAAGAACAAAAAGAAGGAATGCGTAGAAAATTGATACAAAACTTCCTTATCAATCGATTTATTCCATTTTTATGTGTCTACTTGTCACTGAGCATGTTCAACATTTTAAAACAAACAAAAAAAGCCTTCTCATCATCGAGAAACCTTAAACATTCATCATTATAATTTAGAGGAAAGCTTCCAAGCGGGCTCGAACCGCTGACCTCTTCCTTACCATGGAAGTGCTCTACCTACTGAGCTATGGAAGCATGGCTCCGCAGGTAGGACTCGAACCTACGACCGATCGGTTAACAGCCGATAGCTCTACCACTGAGCTACTGCGGAATGATAAAGTAACTTCTTCCATTGGAAGGATATAAACAAAAAGCTTGGCGGCGTCCTACTCTCACAGGGGGAGACCCCCAACTACCATCGGCGCTGAAGAGCTTAACTTCCGTGTTCGGTATGGGAACGGGTGTGACCTCTTCGCTATCGCCACCAAACCTGATGGAGAGAATGTTCTCTCAAAACTAGATAACAATGTTCAAACTTCACATTAGAATAAAGGTTAAGTCCTCGATCTATTAGTATCTGTCAGCTCCACGTGTCACCACGCTTCCACCTCAGACCTATCAACCTGATCATCTTTCAGGGATCTTACTTCCTTGCGGAATGGGAAATCTCATCTTGAGGGGGGCTTCATGCTTAGATGCTTTCAGCACTTATCCCGTCCGCACATAGCTACCCAGCGATGCCCTTGGCAGAACAACTGGTACACCAGCGGTGCGTCCATCCCGGTCCTCTCGTACTAAGGACAGCTCCTCTCAAATTTCCTGCGCCCGCGACGGATAGGGACCGAACTGTCTCACGACGTTCTGAACCCAGCTCGCGTACCGCTTTAATGGGCGAACAGCCCAACCCTTGGGACCGACTACAGCCCCAGGATGCGATGAGCCGACATCGAGGTGCCAAACCTCCCCGTCGATGTGGACTCTTGGGGGAGATAAGCCTGTTATCCCCGGGGTAGCTTTTATCCGTTGAGCGATGGCCCTTCCATGCGGAACCACCGGATCACTAAGCCCGACTTTCGTCCCTGCTCGACTTGTAGGTCTCGCAGTCAAGCTCCCTTGTGCCTTTACACTCTGCGAATGATTTCCAACCATTCTGAGGGAACCTTTGGGCGCCTCCGTTACATTTTAGGAGGCGACCGCCCCAGTCAAACTGCCCACCTGACACTGTCTCCCTGCCCGATAAGGGCAGCGGGTTAGAAGGTCAATACAGCCAGGGTAGTATCCCACCGATGCCTCCACCGAAGCTAGCGCTCCGGTTTCCAAGGCTCCTACCTATCCTGTACAAGCTGTACCAACATTCAATATCAGGCTGCAGTAAAGCTCCACGGGGTCTTTCCGTCCTGTCGCGGGTAACCTGCATCTTCACAGGTACTATAATTTCACCGAGTCTCTCGTTGAGACAGTGCCCAGATCGTTGCGCCTTTCGTGCGGGTCGGAACTTACCCGACAAGGAATTTCGCTACCTTAGGACCGTTATAGTTACGGCCGCCGTTTACTGGGGCTTCAATTCGCACCTTCGCTTACGCTAAGCGCTCCTCTTAACCTTCCAGCACCGGGCAGGCGTCAGCCCCTATACTTCGCCTTGCGGCTTCGCAGAGACCTGTGTTTTTGCTAAACAGTCGCCTGGGCCTATTCACTGCGGCTTCTCGGGGCTTTAACACCCTAAGAAGCACCCCTTCTCCCGAAGTTACGGGGTCATTTTGCCGAGTTCCTTAACGAGAGTTCTCTCGATCACCTTAGGATTCTCTCCTCGCCTACCTGTGTCGGTTTGCGGTACGGGCACCTCTCACCTCGCTAGAGGCTTTTCTTGGCAGTGTGGAATCAGGAACTTCGCTACTAAATTTCGCTCGCCATCACAGCTCAGCCTTCACGGGAAACGGATTTGCCTATTTCCCAGCCTAACTGCTTGGACGCGGATATCCAATACCGCGCTTACCCTATCCTCCTGCGTCCCCCCATTGCTCAAATGGTGAGGAGGTGGTACAGGAATATCAACCTGTTGTCCATCGCCTACGCCTTTCGGCCTCGGCTTAGGTCCCGACTAACCCTGAGCGGACGAGCCTTCCTCAGGAAACCTTAGGCATTCGGTGGACGGGATTCTCACCCGTCTTTCGCTACTCATACCGGCATTCTCACTTCTAAGCGCTCCACCAGTCCTTCCGGTCTGACTTCACAGCACTTAGAACGCTCTCCTACCACTGTTCGTAAGAACAGTCCGCAGCTTCGGTGATACGTTTAGCCCCGGTACATTTTCGGCGCAGAGTCACTCGACCAGTGAGCTATTACGCACTCTTTAAATGGTGGCTGCTTCTAAGCCAACATCCTGGTTGTCTAAGCAACTCCACATCCTTTTCCACTTAACGTATACTTTGGGACCTTAGCTGGCGGTCTGGGCTGTTTCCCTTTCGACTACGGATCTTATCACTCGCAGTCTGACTCCCAAGGATAAGTCATCGGCATTCGGAGTTTGACTGAATTCGGTAACCCGGTAGGGGCCCCTAGTCCAATCAGTGCTCTACCTCCGAGACTCTTACCTTGAGGCTAGCCCTAAAGCTATTTCGGAGAGAACCAGCTATCTCCAGGTTCGATTGGCATTTCACCCCTACCCACACCTCATCCCCGCACTTTTCAACGTGCGTGGGTTCGGGCCTCCATTCAGTGTTACCTGAACTTCACCCTGGACATGGGTAGATCACCTGGTTTCGGGTCTACGACCACGTACTCATGCGCCCTATTCAGACTCGCTTTCGCTGCGGCTCCGCATCTTCTGCTTAACCTTGCACGGGATCGTAACTCGCCGGTTCATTCTACAAAAGGCACGCCATCACCCTTTAACGGGCTCTGACTACTTGTAGGCACACGGTTTCAGGATCTATTTCACTCCCCTTCCGGGGTGCTTTTCACCTTTCCCTCACGGTACTGGTTCACTATCGGTCACTAGGGAGTATTTAGCCTTGGGAGATGGTCCTCCCGGATTCCGACGGAATTTCACGTGTTCCGCCGTACTCAGGATCCACTCTGGAGAGAACAACATTTCAGTTACAGGGCTGTTACCTTCTTTGGCGGGCCTTTCCAGACCTCTTCGCTTATATCGTTCCTTTGTAACTCCGTATAGAGTGTCCTACAACCCCAAGAGGCAAGCCTCTTGGTTTGGGCTGTTCCCGTTTCGCTCGCCGCTACTCAGGGAATCGCATTTGCTTTCTCTTCCTCCGGGTACTTAGATGTTTCAGTTCCCCGGGTATGCCTTCTCATACTCTATGTATTCAAGTATGGATACTACTCCATTACGAGCAGTGGGTTTCCCCATTCGGAAATCTCCGGATCAAAGCTTGCTTACAGCTCCCCGAAGCATATCGGTGTTCGTCCCGTCCTTCATCGGCTCCTAGTGCCAAGGCATCCACCGTGCGCCCTTTCTAACTTAACCATTTCTTACTTTAGAAAGAATCACTATGTGTGATGAACTTTGCATTGCATTCAATGTGAATGTATTACTTATTGTTATCTAGTTTTCAAAGAACAATCCTGTCTCGCTAGAGACATGTCTTGAAGGAATGATCCTTCAAAACTAAACAAGACGAAAACGCACGCTGCTCCATATATCCTTAGAAAGGAGGTGATCCAGCCGCACCTTCCGATACGGCTACCTTGTTACGACTTCACCCCAATCATCTGCCCCACCTTCGGCGGCTGGCTCCATAAAGGTTACCTCACCGACTTCGGGTGTTGCAAACTCTCGTGGTGTGACGGGCGGTGTGTACAAGGCCCGGGAACGTATTCACCGCGGCATGCTGATCCGCGATTACTAGCGATTCCAGCTTCACGCAGTCGAGTTGCAGACTGCGATCCGAACTGAGAACAGATTTATGGGATTGGCTAAACCTTGCGGTCTCGCAGCCCTTTGTTCTGTCCATTGTAGCACGTGTGTAGCCCAGGTCATAAGGGGCATGATGATTTGACGTCATCCCCACCTTCCTCCGGTTTGTCACCGGCAGTCACCTTAGAGTGCCCAACTAAATGCTGGCAACTAAGATCAAGGGTTGCGCTCGTTGCGGGACTTAACCCAACATCTCACGACACGAGCTGACGACAACCATGCACCACCTGTCACTCTGTCCCCGAAGGGAAAGCCCTATCTCTAGGGTTGTCAGAGGATGTCAAGACCTGGTAAGGTTCTTCGCGTTGCTTCGAATTAAACCACATGCTCCACCGCTTGTGCGGGCCCCCGTCAATTCCTTTGAGTTTCAGTCTTGCGACCGTACTCCCCAGGCGGAGTGCTTAATGCGTTAGCTGCAGCACTAAGGGGCGGAAACCCCCTAACACTTAGCACTCATCGTTTACGGCGTGGACTACCAGGGTATCTAATCCTGTTCGCTCCCCACGCTTTCGCTCCTCAGCGTCAGTTACAGACCAGAGAGTCGCCTTCGCCACTGGTGTTCCTCCACATCTCTACGCATTTCACCGCTACACGTGGAATTCCACTCTCCTCTTCTGCACTCAAGTTTCCCAGTTTCCAATGACCCTCCCCGGTTGAGCCGGGGGCTTTCACATCAGACTTAAGAAACCGCCTGCGAGCCCTTTACGCCCAATAATTCCGGACAACGCTTGCCACCTACGTATTACCGCGGCTGCTGGCACGTAGTTAGCCGTGGCTTTCTGGTTAGGTACCGTCAAGGTGCGAGCAGTTACTCTCGCACTTGTTCTTCCCTAACAACAGAGCTTTACGATCCGAAAACCTTCATCACTCACGCGGCGTTGCTCCGTCAGACTTTCGTCCATTGCGGAAGATTCCCTACTGCTGCCTCCCGTAGGAGTCTGGGCCGTGTCTCAGTCCCAGTGTGGCCGATCACCCTCTCAGGTCGGCTACGCATCGTCGCCTTGGTGAGCCATTACCCCACCAACTAGCTAATGCGCCGCGGGTCCATCTGTAAGTGACAGCCGAAACCGTCTTTCATCCTTGAACCATGCGGTTCAAGGAACTATCCGGTATTAGCTCCGGTTTCCCGGAGTTATCCCAGTCTTACAGGCAGGTTACCCACGTGTTACTCACCCGTCCGCCGCTAACATCCGGGAGCAAGCTCCCTTCTGTTCGCTCGACTTGCATGTATTAGGCACGCCGCCAGCGTTCGTCCTGAGCCAGGATCAAACTCTCCGAAAAAGTACAAAACCGAAGTTTTGTTTTTCGTCAGCGTTTGACTGACTACCTATGATGTTTCATAGGATTTTTTTATAAAAACTCGAATTAACAGGTACGTTTTGTCTTGTTTAGTTTTCAAAGATCATCTTCGCCGTTCTTAGCGGCTTTAATAATATAACATTTCGCTTCATTTTATGTCAACAACTTTTTTCAAGTTTATTTCCCGAAGCGTTTTGTGTTTGTCACTGTGTGTCAGCGACGATTAATAATATATCACGAAAACATTCTATCGGTCAACGCCTTTTCAAAACTTTTTTTGAAATAGTTTTATTGTGCATCTCAAACCCTTGTCCTGCATACAATCAAGTAACAATCTCGGACAAGTCAGGAGTGTTTGAATTGAGTCGATTATATGTGTTGCCAATTAAACGGCTGAAGCAAGTTGTCATTATTCTTGTAGCAGCCCTTGCAGCTGCAACCTTTTTTTATGTACAAAAGGCACCGCCGCTGTCGGTATTTAAAACAGAACATGGGCCCCGAGCCATTTATAAAGGCGAGACTTCCTCAAAACATGTCTCCCTGACTTTTAATATCGGCTGGGGAGATGAGAAGGCAGTCCCAATTTTAAATGTCCTTCGAGAGCACGATATAAAGAACGCTACTTTCTTTCTATCTGCTTCTTGGGCCGAGCGTCATCCTGATATCGTCAAACAAATTAGAGAGGACGGCCACCAAATCGGCAGCCTTGGCTATGCTTATAAAAATTATAGCCAGCTTGAAGATAGTGAAATCAAGCAAGATCTTGTCCGGGCACAAAATTCATTTCAAAAGCTTGGACTAGATGACATTCAACTATTAAGACCGCCAACTGGGCAATTTAACGAAAAAGCATTAAAAATTGCCACACAGTACGGTTATACCGTTATCCATTACAGCGTCAATTCACAGGATTGGCTGAATCCAGGCATCGATCAGATTGTTCGGAATGTAAATGATCGAATGAAAAGCGGAGACATTGTTCTCTTCCATGCCTCAGATTCAGCAACCCAAACCGCTCAAGCCTTACCAGCTATTTTGAAACAAATCAAAGAGAAGAATTTAAAAAATGTGACGGTTGGCGAACTGATCTCCAATACCAAAACAAGGTCATCGGAAGTTAAGTAGCTTTCGCCTTTGAAAACCGCGGCATAGCTAATAACTGAAACGCATTACAGCCTAATAGCGGCAATAGCATTAAATACAGCCAGTCCTCTTCGTTAACTCTAAGCGCCGGGAACCATTCTAGCGACGTGATGACAACCATGAGAAACATTGCGGAAACAAATGTTTTCTTAGAGGACTGCTGCTGTTTAAAGTAAGCCACGATCAATGCGAACACACCGATAAAGACAGGCAGCCATAGGTATGGAAGAAATGATTCATTTTCCCCGAAAAGCAAAAACCGCAAGTAAGCTAAATCAAACAGCACAAAGATCACCAGAAACAGCTGAATGGTATTCCATAAAGAATGTGACCGGAAAATCTCTAACGCAAACCGGTGCACCGTCAAAAAGACAACAAACCCCATCTGGCTAATGACACTAAAAATCATCCCCACACCAATGAACCAAAACAACACAGATGCGATTTCTAGAATGTCAAACGATATAAAAAGCTTCTGATATTTCCCCCACTCCAGCGCAAAGCCTACCACGCTTGTAATGACCGCTCCAACAGCTAGCACAGAGAAGAAAAAACGAACTAAATCCCGACTTTTCATTGAATTGATCCAACCCCTATTTTTGTTATGTATAAATTTACGTGAAACATTCATATTAAAAGTAAGACATGTATCGAAAGGAGCCACAGTATGTCAAAAGGCATCTTGCGTATAATGAGCTGTTTTCTCCTTTTATCTCTAACAGCTTGTGCTCCCAAAACCCAATCCTCATCTAATATGGACTATGACGAAACAAAGAAAATGGTCGTCGATATATTGAAGACAGATGACGGTAAAAAGGCCATTCAACAGTTATTAAATGACGAGGCAATGAATGAAGCTTTGGTAATGGATGAACAAACTGTGAAAAAAACGATAGAGAAAACACTGACTTCTGATAAAGGCAAAGAGTTCTGGAAGAAGGTCTTTGAGGATTCTAAATTTGCCGAGACTTTCGCAAAATCCATGCAGCAACAGCATGAAAAGATGTTAAAACAGTTAATGAAGGACCCTGACTATCAGCAATTGATGATGGATATTCTCAAGGATCCCGAAATGGAAAAGAAATACGGTGAACTGGTCAAAAGCAAAGAGTTCAGAAAGCACTTAGAAAAAGTTATTACGGAAACATTAAGCAGTCCTCTCTATAAGAAGAAATTCGAAGATGAGCTGAAAAAAGCAGCATCTGAAAGCAGCAGTGATTCCGGTTCACAAGGAAGCGGCAGTTAAACATCACCCGAGTGGCACAAGGTCCACTCGGGCTTTCATTATGCTTTTACTGCTAATTGTTCAATAACTTTATTCGCAATGTGTTGATACACTTCTCCCGTTGGATGACTCGCATCATAGACGGATGGAGCAAAATCATCTTCATTCCAATCAGGCTGTCTTAAAGGAATTTGACCAAGGACCGATACTCGCAGCTCCTCCGCCAGCTTGTCCCCGCCGCCCTTTCCAAAAACATATTCCTTCTCACCTGTTTTCTTGCTTTCATAGTAGCTCATATTCTCAACGACCCCCAGCACTTCGTGATCTGTTTGCAGTGCCATTGCGCCTGCTCTAGCAGCAACGAAAGCAGCTGTTGGATGCGGTGTTGTAACAATGATTTCTTTACAGCTTGGAAGCATTGTATGAATATCAAGCGCCACATCTCCCGTTCCAGGTGGAAGGTCTAATAGTAAGTAATCTAATTCTCCCCACTCGACTTCGTGGAAGAAGTTATTTAGCATTTTACCAAGCATCGGTCCTCTCCAAATGACCGGTGCATTTTCTTCAACAAAAAAGCCCATTGAAATCACTTTGACACCAAAGCGTTCCACAGGAATAATTTTTTCCCCTTTAACCGTTGGTCTGACGGTGATTCCCATCATATCCGGTACACTAAAGCCATAAATATCTGCATCAATCAGGCCGACTTTTTTCCCTAGACGGGCCAGTGCTACAGCAAGATTGACAGACACGGTGGATTTCCCAACGCCGCCCTTTCCACTCGCAATCGCTAAGAACTCAGGCGGATTTTTAGAGTTGAGCAGGTTTTCTTCCTCATCTTGTGATGGCATAAACCTTTCAAGAGTTTCCTGAGGCAGTTCTTCAAAACGAAGCCCTACTGTGTTAGCGCCCTCTGCTTTCAAAGCTTGTACGATGTCTTGCTGAAGCTTCATCTGCTCAGCAGTGCCCGTTTTGGCAATAGCCACCTTTAAGCTCACATGTTCTTTTTCAGGTTTTAGGCTGATTTCCTTGATGGCATCCAGCTCACCAAGCGGTATATGAAGGAAAGGTTCGTCCATCTTCCCAACTAGTTTTCTCACATCATCTTGTCCGATCATAGCAGAACCTCACCCTTTATTGAATTCGTTTACAATCCAAGTATATCATACATATCCTTACAATGTCTGTCCTGTTTGCCTGCGTTCAAAAGGAAAAAGCCCCTTATTCAGGCGGCTCTTTTTGCTCTGTTAAATATCTTAAAATGCCTTTATAAATGGAGGCGGCTATTTGATCTTGATATTTAGGTGTTGCCAGCTGACCGGCCTCTTTCGGATTGGAGAGAAATCCAATCTCCACAAGAGCTCCTGGCTTTGTGACATTTTGCATTAAATAGATGCCATTGATACGCTTCGCCTTTCGATCTGTGTTTTCAAGATTATTGCGTAATTCATCTTGTATGAACTTCGCTGCCTTTTCATTCTCTTCATATTTTCCGTAAAAAAACGTCTGTGCGCCGCTCCATTTGTTCGATGGGATCGCATTTAAATGAATACTTAAATAGAGATCCGCTTCAGACTCATTGATGGCTTTTACACGGTTTCTTAAATCCTCCGCTTTCTTCCGCGCATATCCCTTTGTATTCTTTGATGATAAATCAGAATCATCCTCGCGGGTCATAAGAACAAGTGCTCCCTGCTCCTGCAAATAGTCACGTATCTTCATGGATACATCCAGTGCAATCTCTTTTTCAAGCAGTTCTCCTCCTACAGCCCCGCCATCTGGACCGCCATGACCCGGATCTAAATAGATGATCTTGCCGCTCAGAGGCAAGTTCCACGATTTCCACGAATCATCATTTAGAAATTGAAACCTGAATAAGAATAAGAGGACAATAAACCCGATTAAAAACCCTGTCCATTTCAGCTTTCTTTTCATCCCTGTCCCTCCCATACACCATTATTTTATAGATATGGGACAAGGGCTGGAAATATGCTTAGTGCAGCCGAAGCTTATGCCTTTTTTCTGATTCTCGAAAGCCTTCCTGCCACCAAATGCTTAAAAAATCCTTCGCAAATGGATACAGACATGACATCCTCCGCTCCATTCGGAACATATTCGCCCACGATTGCAAACACCCTGCTAGCTCCTCAGCCAGCTCATCTTCTTCTTGAACTGATCGCTTCTTTATATCATCGAACGATTCACCGTACTTGCTTGACTCACCGTATCTCCCACCAGCTAAAAAAGCTTCAATGGCGAAATCGATACAGCCATCACTCATAATCCCAGCTGGATCATCTGCAAATGGGAACAGCTTCTTCGTGAATTTCTCAGAAGCGACCGTCACCTGTTGAAGAGACAATGTACGCAACAGCTTCTTTTCAAGCGTGACATCTCGTTTTGTTTTCAATTGATAAAATGAAAGAACCTCTGCCATAGACTGAACTCCTTTTTTCTTTGTATTGTTCGTTGCTTTGAACAAAACATGCAGGTCAGTAAATGGAAATCAATAAGCTAATGGGTTGGAACATTGTGATAAAATGAACATTTATATATAGAAAGAATGAAAAGGGGCAAAATTCATGAAGAAGTGGATGTATATCCTAGTGCTACTAACAATTGTCTTATCTGGATGCAGCAGTAAGGCGACTGAGCAGAAGAGCGACATAAAAGGAATAGAAGACATATCATTAAAACAGCTTTCCAAGCACAAAAACACTTATCTCGGTGACAACTCAGCCGTGCATAAGATTTTATTAGACCTGCCAGGAGGCGCCATTCGTGAATTTGAAATTATCGATGGAAAAGCATTAGATGTCACGTATGGGATAAAAGAAGATGCCAACTACACAGAGGAACAATTTGACGCATACTGGTTTGATCAAAAGGACACGATTGAGAAAACGTATTTATACAACGCATTCGCACTTTTTATCCTTGTCGATAATGTAGAGAAAGTGACACTCAAAATGAATTCTAACGACAAGCCATCCGTCACGTTTCAAAGAAAACAGCTAGAAAAAAAGCTCCCTCACTCCTTTAAAGAGTACAAAGACGATGCAGCGCTTTGGCAAAAGGACCTGGTTGATGGAGTTGTGAAGTCAAAAGAGAAGCGCCAAGATGTATATAAAGTGTTTCCCATGCAGAAATAATAAAACAGAGGGGTGTCTCCCTCTGTTTTTTATGATTATTTAGTAAAAGCTTGAATTAATTGTTGTCGAAAGTTTTGGTCCACTGCTGCAGTCAGTATAAATTCATTGAATACTTCCTCAATCCAGTGAGAATTGTCCGCTTTCGGATCATTGATAAAAAGAGAAATGGATATAGATGAGATATCCGTTTTTCGATATAAAGCAGCAGTGACAACAAACAATGTCGATCCACCTTTATACCAAAAATATTGATCTGTTTCCGTCTTCAATGTTTCTCCCAGCACAATTTGGCTAAAAAGACGCTTTTCTTCTGTTGTTAACAGCTCATCCTGTAGACGTTTCATAAAATGTGCATATTGATTAGTTGTAGACTTTGTCATTTTTTGCGTCAGTAATGATTGAATCCGCAAGCTTAACAAGTCTTTTTTCATCAATTTTTCTTCTAACGCCTTTTTATGCTCTGGGTCATTTTTCATGATATTAAAAATCTCAATCATCAGAGATTTGTATTGTTTATCAGTTACATCGCTCATTTGCTTGAATGCATCCCGCTCATGATCAGATACATAGGCTGGCCACAACAGCTTGGGTGTCAGCGGCATGAGTTCATCATGTTCTGTAAGACCTGCTTGTTTCATCTGATCATTGATCTTTTCTAAGTCAAGCAAGTCAATCAAATAATCCGTACAAGCATTCGAACTGAATTGCATCATCCCTTTGGCAACATCTAGTAAAGTCGCATGCTCAGAAAAATCGTTGACCTCCAGCCAGTATGTGTGAGCACCACCGTCTGTTCTATCAATAAAAAACTTCTCTATATCAGACAATGTCACTTTTTCATCTAGCTTGATGTCACCGCTAGAGACGGTTTTAACAAAATGAAACAAAACCATTAATTTCATCGTACTTGCAAGTGGTGTTTTTAGATCACCATTCCAATCTAATACCACCTCTTCATTTTCAATCATTGTCGCTGATACGTCCTTTTTGTTTTTCGTGACAAATGTCAAAAGATCTTCCTTTGTTTTATTCAAATGTTTCTCCTTTCCCAACCACTATAGATTCTCATCTTCAATATAACAAATATTTGAAATAAAGGCACAAAAAAGCAAAGGATTATGAATACCTTTGCTTCTTTGTGTGTTTATTGACGATGAATTTGCAGCTTCATCCCATCATGCGTAGCTTCAAAGCCCAACTTTTCGTAAAAACGGCGTGCATCTGGTCTCTGTTTGTCTGTTGTTAGCTGAATCATATGACAGCCGCGGTCGCTTGCATGTTGAATAGCCTTTTTTATCAACATCGTGCCAATTCCTTTTCCTCTATGAGTCGAGGCCGTACGAACTCCTTCTATTGAAGCTCTCCATCCTCCTTGATGTGTAAGAAATGGCGTCATGATCAATTGAAGAACACCGACAGCTTCTTCCTGATCACACGCAACAATGAGTTCAATATTTGGATCAGCATCTATTGAATGAAAGGCTTCGATATAGCTTTCTAATAATGGTTGCGTGTAATGCTCTCTTTTTTGACCTAACATATCATCCGCGAGCATGAAGACGATTTTGTCGAGATCATCCAGCTTGGCTTCTCTGAACGTCAGTTGACTGAACCCCATTGAACACACCTCCTATGAAATTATTGACCAAAATACCATTGATGTGCGTTCTTATATAAGATGTGATCAGCTGCCTTTTCATCAAAGAGCTGTTGAATCAACTCAACATCACCGTATTCAAATGGACGCTTTGCTCTAGTGGATGGAAGGTCTGTACCAAACATCAGTGCATTAGGATTCGTTTGATAAATGGACGTCAATGCATGTTCTACGTTTAAATCGACTCGTCCAAAACCAGTTGCTTTTACCCGAATCCCTTTATCAACCAGCTTGAGCAAATGCGGCAAACCTTCTTCCGACAAGCCTAAATGATCAATCGAAACGGCTGGCAGCTGTTCAAGCGTAGATGAGATGTCAGGGAGATGCTTAGCGTCTATGTAGAGCTCACTATGCCATCCCGCCAGCTCATACACCCTTCTCGCAAAATAATCGAGCTTCGAAATATCCTCCGAACCGCCCCGCTTCACATTAAAACGTAAAGCCTTCACCCCATGTTGATCCAAATGAACAATCTCATCATCAGTTGCCGTAAAAGGTAATTGAGTCACACCGCAAAAGGCTGGACCCAGTTCATCCAGCGCCTTCAACAAATAGCCTTGATCAAAGCCTTGAAATGACCCTGAGACAACGGCTCCACCTACAATCCCCAGATCAGCCGTCTCTCTCCTATAATCATTCACCACATAACTAGGCGGTGTATACCCTTGGTTTTCTTGAATGGGAAAATCAAAATCAATGATATGAAAATGTGCATCAAAGATCCTCATGCGCGCGCCCCTCTTCTGCTTATTTGATCTGATTATATCAATAGCGAAAGCCAAGGGATATTTGGAATGACGAATTACTTCATATCAAGAAAACTTATCAAGTTTCCCATTCCTCCCGTAAGATGGCATAGTAAAACTCATCCCACCACTCATTTCCTTGTGGTATACATTTTTTAAAATATCCTTCTCTTCTCATCCCCAATTTCTCCATCACTCTCCACGATGGCACATTTTCAGGCTGACAAGTGGCAATAATCCGATGTAAATTCATTGTGTGAAAGCCATGATGTAGTACAGCATAAGCCGCTTCAGATGCATAGCCTTTGTTTTGATATGCAGGATTGAAGACCCAGCCAATTTCATATGTGTGATCACCAAAGTAAGGATGAAATGCGATATGCCCGATACATGTATAATCTTCTTTTAAAAGGACAGCAACATACTTAGCATCTTCATGAGAATTATTTTTGACAAATTCCTTCGCATCTCCTTTAGAAAATACATCTTCCGGAATATACTTCATCACGACCGGATCAGATGTATATGCATAGACATCCTGCCAATCATCATCCGTAAATGGTCGAATGAGACATCTTTCTGTCGTTAGATTCATAGGACAACCTCCATCTTTTTTAACAGAAAACTTCTATACTCATATTTTATACGTATTCAAGAGGAAGAGACCAGTCATGATCTATCATATAAAAAGCACAAAAAAAAGCACCAGCACGAAGCTGATGCTTTTTTTATAAGGTTTGTCTGTAACAAACCTTTGTAAAACGTCCATACAATATAAAATTGATTAACGTTTTGAGAACTGAGGAGCTCTACGTGCGCCTTTAAGACCGTATTTCTTACGCTCTTTCATACGAGGGTCACGAGTAAGAAGTCCAGCACGTTTAAGTGATGTACGGTACTCAGGATCTACTTCTAGAAGAGCACGAGAGATACCGTGACGAATTGCTCCAGCTTGACCAGAGAATCCACCACCGTGAACAGTTACAAGAACATCGTAGCTATTAGCTGTTTCTGTGATGTTCAAAGGTTGTTTCACGTCTTCGATTAAAGCAGCGAATGGAATGTATTCAGTAATTTCACGATTATTAACGACGATACGGCCTTCACCTGGAACTAAGCGAACGCGCGCTACAGAACTTTTACGACGACCTGTACCGTAATATTGAACCTGTGCCAAATTGTTAACCTCCCTTATAATTAACCGCGAAGTTCGTAAACTTCAGGTTGTTGTGCTTGATGTGGATGCTCAGAACCACGGTACACATTTAATTTTTTGAACATTTGACGGCCTAATGGACCCTTTGGAAGCATACCTTTGATAGCAAGCTCCAACATTTTTTCAGGGTAGTTTGTACGCATCTCAAGAGCAGTTCTTTGTTTCAAACCACCTGGGTGCATTGTGTGACGGTAGTAAATTTTGTCCGTCAATTTCTTACCTGTCAGTTCGATTTTCTCAGCATTGATGATGATGACATGATCACCTGTATCAACGTGTGGTGTATAAGTTGGTTTGTGCTTACCGCGCAAAAGTGATGCTACTTCAGTAGAAAGACGACCTAGAGTCTTGCCTGCCGCATCAACAACTAGCCATTTGCGCTCAATTGTGCTTGCGTTCGCCATTGGTGTTGTACGCATGAGTTTCCCTCCTAAATAAATCAATGAATTTTCCTTGAATCAAATGCTACGTTCTATTTCAAAACACAAGATAAGTCTTCCGGGGCTTATTTGTGGGGTTGAAATACATACCATATGATATCTTATAACTTTCTGCTTCCTGTGTCAAGAACATGTTACACCTGGTTTAGTTGTCATAGAAAACTTCCCATAAATACAGTCCGTGACTAGGCGCAGTCTTGCCTGCCGCTTCGCGATTTCGGGCGGCAAGCATGGCTTTTATCTCATCAGGGTGGAATTTACCAGATCCGATTTCAAGTAACGTTCCAGCGATAATTCGCACCATGTTGTATAAAAAGCCATTTCCTCTCACACGCATTTCAAGCCCGTCTGAGACGTTTTTCCACTCGAGGGTGTAAATCTCCCTCACCTTGTCCTGAACCTCTGTATTGGCCGCACAAAAGCTTGTGAAATCGTGTGTGCCAATGAGGTGCCCAGCAGCTTCTCTCATTTTGTCTGCATCCAGCCGGTAAGGAAAGTGGCAGGCATACTGTCTCGTGAACACATTTTGGTGCGTTTCCGTTGAGACCTTATAACGATACTCCTTCGAAACGACACTAAAACGTGCATGAAACGATTCATCCACTTCCTCAGCCTTTAGAACCCTGATGTCATCCGGCAGGAGACTATTGAGGGCAAAAGGCCACCTTTCCATCGGGATCGAGAGCGGCGTGTCGAAATGGATGACCTGCCCCTTCGCATGGACGCCGCTGTCCGTCCGGCCAGAAGCCACAATCGGAACCAGTTCATCTTGTTTGTGCATTCTTGCAAGAGCAGACTCGATCTCCGTCTGAATAGTTCGCTGCCCAGGCTGCACCTGATAGCCTTTAAAATGTGTCCCATCGTAGGATACGGTACATTTGACCTTCATCTAGGAATCACCTAATTTCTCAGAAGCACAAGGAGTGCTGTTAACAGGATGAACAGGAGCAGTGTGAACGTGTCTTTCATGCCCCAGACAAGCTGACGGTATTTCGTCCGCCCTTCTCCTCCGCGGTAGCCTCTCGCTTCCATAGCGGTCGCCAGTTCCTCTGCACGCTTAAACGCACTGACGAAAAGCGGAACAAGTAAAGGAACGATGGCTTTCATGCGATCTTTAAGAGGTCCGCTTGTAAAATCAACACCTCTTGCCATTTGTGCCTTCATGATTTTGTCAGTCTCTTCTAGTAAAGTTGGAATAAACCGAAGAGAGATGGACATCATGAGAGCAAGTTCATGAACAGGCAGTTTGATTTTATGGAATGGGTGAAGCAGCTTTTCCATACCGTCTGTCACTTCTATAGGCGTTGTGGTTAACGTCAGAAGTGTCGTCATCATGATGAGATAGACAAAACGGAGAGAAATGAAAATCCCCTGCTTTAGACCTTCTTCATAAATATTTAAAAAACCAAAGTGAAATAGCAAGGCGCCATCCTTAGTCATAAAAATATGCAGAATGAAGGTAAACAGGACAATCCATAGGATCGGCTTCATTCCTTTGAGAATAAAGTATAGCGGCACCTGAGAAACCATCACCACAAGGAGGGTAAAGATACCTAAAAGCCCGTAAGTGATGTAATTATTAGCAAAAAAGACAATAAAGACAAAAAAGAAAATTGATAACAGCTTTGTCCTTGGATCAAGACGATGGACAAAGGATGTACCTGGCACATATTTGCCGATAATCATACTATCCATCATGATGTCGTGTCCTCCTGATAAAGAGCTGTTAAGGCTTCTGCCATTTCATCCATGGTCAGAAGCGGACTTGGAAACGTAATGCCCAGCTTTTCTTCTACAGTCTGCTGGAATTTAATCGTTTCTGGGAGGTCGAGACCAAACGAAGCCATGTCTGTACGATTGGCAAACAATTCTCTCGGTGTACCTGTCGCCTTCACCGTTCCTTTATGCATCACAATCATTTGATCTGCATAATGAGCGGCGTCCTCCATACTGTGTGTAACCAGAATCGTGGTGAGGTTTGCCTTTTGATGAAGCTCATAGAACATGTCCATGATTTCCTTACGTCCGCGTGGATCTAACCCTGCAGTCGGCTCATCCAGCACAAGCACTTCCGGTTCCATTGCTAGAACACCTGCAATCGCCACACGTCTCATTTGACCGCCGCTTAGTTCAAAGGGAGATCGAGATAATAAGGATTCAGGAAGACCAACCAGCTTCAGCATTTCTTTCGCCTTTGCTTCTGCCTTTTCCTGAGGAACACCGAAATTCATCGGACCAAAGCAGATATCCTTAAGGATCGTTTCTTCAAAGAGCTGATGCTCAGGAAACTGAAAGACGATGCCTACTTTTTTCCGGAGGGACTTTAAATCCTTCTGCTTTTTATTGGCTTGTAAGACGGTATCCCCAAGCGCAATACTTCCCTTCGTTGGTTTGAGCAATCCATTTAAGTGCTGCAGCAACGTGGACTTGCCAGAGCCCGTATGACCAATGACAGCAACATAGCTGCCCTCTTGGATGGAAGCATTGACATCATACAAAGCGAGACGCTCAAACGGCGTTTTCATTTGATAACGATGCTCTAATTCTTTGATCGTAATGTCCATAGCTCTTTCACCAATCCTTCTTGTGTCAAATGGGCATTTGCAAGCGGTACACCTTGCTGCTTCAATTGTTTGCTCAACCGATAGGAGAATGGCAGATCAAGTCCAATTCGAACTAGCTCTTCGTCTAATTCAAATACTTCCTCTGGGGTTCCCTCGGCAAATTTTTTCCCGCCATTCATGACAATGACCCGGTCTGCCTTGGCGGCCTCGTCTAAATCATGTGTGATGGAAATGACTGTGACCGTTCCTTGTTCCTTCAGTAGTCTAACAGTCTCTAACACTTCTTCCCGGCCAATCGGATCAAGCATCGATGTTGCTTCATCCAAAATCATGATGTCAGGGCTTGCGGCAAGTACACCTGCAATGGCGACTCTCTGCTTTTGCCCGCCTGATAGATGGTGCGGCTCTTGATCAAGAAACTCCTGCATATTGACCTGTTTGACAGCCCAATCTACACGTTCTATCATCAATTCCCGCTCAACCCCGTTATTTTCTAAACCAAAAGCCACATCATCACGAACCGTTGAGCCAACGAATTGGTTATCTGGGTTTTGAAAGACCATTCCGACCTTTTTGCGAATATCCCAGACACTCTCTTCTTTCAGCTCAATCTCTCCAACCTTGACCGTTCCAGCATCCGGTAAAATGAGCCCATTCAGTACACGGGCAAGTGTGGATTTACCTGAACCGTTATGACCAACAATGGCGAGCCATTCATTTTGATTCACATGCAATGACACTTGATCTAAAGCGGGCTTGTCCGCATCCTTGTGATAACGAAATACAATGTCCTTTACGTCAATTAATGTCTTCCCCATCTCTACCGGACCTCCTCTCAGCTCAACCTCTTCTTTGCTTCTTGCTAAAAAGCCGTAGTATCTAAAAAAGGGCATAGATCCAGTTATGAACTGTCCCGCCCTTTCTTAGATACACGCTATGTGATTAAACTAATTCAATGACAGCCATTGGTGCGCCATCGCCGCGACGAGGTCCAAGCTTCATGATACGAGTGTATCCACCTTGGCGATCTTCGTAGCGAGTTGCAACGTCAGCGAATAATTTTTGAAGTGCATCTTGGTTTGTTTCAGCGTTAGCTACTTCATTACGAATGTAAGCTGCAGCTTGACGGCGAGCATGAAGATCTCCGCGTTTGCCAAGAGTGATCATTTTTTCAACTACAGAGCGAAGTTCTTTCGCACGTGTTTCAGTTGTTTCGATGCGTTCGTTGATGATCAAATCAGTCGTTAGGTCACGAAGCATTGCTTTACGTTGTGCACTAGTGCGTCCTAGCTTTCTGTATGCCATGTGATGTCCCCTCCTTAGTTAGAGAATGCTGTATGAATAAAAAACACACGAAAATCCTAGTTCACAATGAAACTAGTCAATCGTCTTTACGAAGACCCAGTCCAAGTTCTTCTAGTTTCGCTTTCACTTCTTCAAGAGATTTACGTCCAAGGTTACGAACTTTCATCATATCCTCTTCTGTCTTGTTAGCAAGCTCTTGAACAGTATTAATACCCGCACGCTTCAAACAGTTGTAAGAACGAACAGAAAGATCAAGCTCTTCAATTGTCATTTCAAGCACTTTTTCTTTTTGGTCTTCTTCTTTCTCAACCATAATTTCAGCATGCTGAGCTTCGTCAGTTAACCCAACGAAAATATTCAGGTGTTCAGTTAAAATCTTAGAACCTAGAGCGATCGCTTCTTTCGGTCCTGTGCTTCCATCAGTCCATACATCTAGTGTTAATTTATCATAGTTTGTGATTTGCCCAACACGGGTGTTCTCCACTTGATAAGTCACACGAGATACAGGTGTATAGATTGAGTCGATCGGAATCACACCGATTGGCTGATCGTCTCTTTTGTTTGCATCAGCAGGATTATACCCGCGACCTCTTTGTGCAGTTAAGCGAACACGGAAGCTCGCATTCTTGCCAAGAGTTGCGATGTGGAGATCTGGATTTAAGATTTCAATATCGCTGTCGTGTGTAATATCAGCAGCTGTTACAGTACCTTCATCTTGTACATCAATTTCAAGCGTCTTCTCTTCTTCAGAGTAGATTTTGAGTGCAAGCTTTTTAATGTTTAAGATAATCGTTGTAACATCTTCAACCACGCCTTCGATCGTTGAGAATTCGTGTAAGACACCATCTATCTGGATCGATGTTACAGCTGCACCAGGAAGTGAGGATAAAAGGATACGACGAAGGGAGTTCCCTAAAGTGGTACCATATCCACGCTCAAGTGGCTCTACGACAAACTTGCCATACTTGGCATCGTCGCTGATTTCAACCGTTTCGATTTTTGGTTTTTCAATTTCGATCATCTAATAAAACCCTCCTTCAAAACGTCGAAACCTCGAATAGAATCATATGAGATTCCATCCGAAATTCCTCATTGTTTAGTCCCGTATGTGCTCAGGCAACGAGTCGTGTATTCGTCTCATAAATAACTGTATCATAACCCATTATTGACAGGGACACAAAATCTATACAAACAAATTACACGCGGCGACGTTTTGGTGGACGGCATCCGTTATGAGGAACTGGAGTTACGTCTCTGATTGCAGTAACTTCAAGACCTGCAGCTTGAAGTGCACGAATTGCAGCTTCACGACCAGAACCAGGACCTTTAACAGTTACTTCAAGTGTTTTAAGACCATGTTCGATAGAACCTTTAGCAGCAGTTTCAGCAGCCATTTGTGCAGCGAAAGGAGTAGATTTACGAGAACCTCTGAATCCTAATGCACCAGCACTTGACCAAGAAATTGCGTTTCCATGAACATCAGTAATCGTTACAATCGTGTTGTTGAAAGTGGAACGGATATGAGCGATTCCAGCTTCAATATTCTTTTTCACGCGACGTTTACGCGTATTTTGTTTACGAGCAGCAGCCATTCTTTAACTACCTCCTTTACTTATTTTTTCTTGTTAGCTACAGTACGACGCGGACCTTTACGAGTACGCGCGTTGTTTTTTGTGTTTTGTCCACGAACAGGAAGTCCTCTACGATGACGGATTCCGCGGTAGCTTCCGATTTCAATTAGACGCTTAATGTTAAGTGAAACTTCACGACGAAGGTCACCTTCTACTTTAAGTTTGTCAATGATATCACGGATTTTACCAAGTTCGTCTTCAGTTAGATCGCGAACGCGAGTGTCTTCAGAAACACCTGCTTCTTTAAGGACTTGTTGCGCAGTCGTACGACCAATTCCAAAAACATATGTTAAAGAAATGACAACACGTTTATCACGTGGAATATCTACACCAGCAATACGAGCCATGATTTGGGCACCTCCTTGTTATTAGCCTTGTTTTTGTTTATGTTTTGGGTTTTCACAGATCACCATTACTTTTCCTTTTCTGCGAATAACTTTACATTTTTCACAGATAGGTTTAACAGATGGTCTCACTTTCATGTGTTTCCAACCTCCTTCTTCCGGAGTTGCTTTATTTGTAACGGTACGTAATTCTACCACGAGTTAAGTCATATGGAGATAATTCTACCGTAACTTTGTCTCCAGGTAAAATGCGAATGAAGTGCATACGGATTTTTCCTGATACATGAGCCAAAACTGTATGGCCATTCTCTAGTTCAACTTTGAACATTGCATTTGGCAAAGTTTCTGCTACAGTACCTTCCACTTCAATTACATCGTCTTTCGCCATTCAAGTGTTCTCCCTTCTTCAAATCAGTAACTTGCTCTCTGACAAATGTCCAAATGAGTTCATCTCAATTGTCCATCTATCACCCGACCTGTTTTGAATATACTGTTCTGAACTTCCGGAGATACGCAACCATAAAAGGTTATATGATTGATATTTTTTCTTAGGAGAATGAAATTTACGCTTTTCTCCGTCTGCGATTAGTACATGGCAGCCACCGAACATGCCGATGACACCTGTATACTGATCTTGTTCTTTCCTTTGGACTATACAGACAACCTGCCCGATTTGGGCCTGAAAGGCTTCAGTGAAGACCTAAATCTTAGTCAGTATATCAAAACCTGTATCTGTAATCGCAATCGTATGCTCAAAGTGAGCACACTTTTTCCCATCAACCGTTACAACCGTCCAGTTATCAGCCAATGTTTTCACATATCGGCTGCCTGCGTTCACCATCGGTTCGATGGCCAACACCATTCCAGGTTTTAGCCGCGGGCCTTTGTTGGGCGGACCATAATGAGGAATTTGAGGGTCCTCATGAAGATCCTGTCCGACCCCATGTCCAACATATTCTCTAACAACTGAGAAATTCTCGTTTTCTACATACGTTTGTATGGCATGGGAAATGTTCGACAGACGTTCGCCTGGCTTTGCTTCCTGTAAGCCTTTATATAGAGATTCCTCTGTGACTTCCAGTAGTTTGCGGTCTTCATCACTGATTACCCCAACTGGATAAGTCCAAGCAGAGTCACCATGATAGCCATTTAACTTCGCGCCAATATCGATACTAATGATGTCACCATCACGTAAAACCCGTTTACCAGGAATACCGTGAACGAGTTCTTCATTCACCGAAACGCAAATGCTCCCGCGAAAACCATTATACCCTTTAAAAGATGGGATTGCACCCTGCTTTGTAATAAAACGTTCGGCAATTTGATCCAATTCTTTTGTCGAAATACCTGGTTTTATATGTTTCTTCAGCTCTTCATGAGTCAGTGCGACAATGCGTCCAGCTTCTCTCATAATCTCAAGCTCGCGAGGAGTTTTACAGATAATCATTTATTTAATCCCCCAAGCAGGTCCTTGATATCTGCATATACATCGTTAATGTGTTTTGCACCATCAATGTTTGCAAGATATCCTTTTTCTGAATAGAAGTTCAGTAAAGGTTCAGTCTGCTTTAAGTTTACTTCAAGTCTAGTCGAAACGGTTTCTGCATTATCATCTGCACGTTGATAAAGCTCGCCTCCACACTTATCGCAAACATTTTCTTTCGCAGGTGGATTGAATACTAAATGATATGTTGCTCCGCAATTTTTGCAAATTCTTCGGCCAGTCAGACGCTCCATCAAAGCATCTTTATCGACTTTAATATTAATGACATAATCAATCGTTCTGCCAAGGTCCTTTAGAATGTCTTCTAAAGCTTCAGCCTGAGCGACTGTTCGCGGAAATCCGTCCAGAAGAAAACCTTGCTCACAATCATTTTTGCCAAGTCTTTCTCTAACAATACCGATTGTGACCTCATCAGGAACAAGCTCTCCTTTATCGATAAAGGATTTTGCTTCGAGCCCAAGTTGTGTCTCCTCTTTCATAGCAGCGCGGAACATATCTCCTGTTGAGATATGAGGGATCCCATAATCATCAACAATTCGTTCTGCCTGAGTGCCTTTACCAGCACCCGGAAGCCCCATTAAGACTAAGTTCATTTCGGATTTCCCCTTCCTTACTTAGAGAGGTTGGGCAGGAGCCCAGCCCTCTGTTTTATTTCATAAATCCACGGTAGTTTCGTTTCACTAATTGGCTTTCAAGCTGTTTCATTGTTTCAAGTGCAACACCTACAACAATGAGAAGACTTGTGCCGCCAATTTGTGCAGCGGAAGGTAATCCAGCGAATTGAATGAAAAAGATAGGAAGTATTGAAATCACGGCTAAGAAAATGGCGCCCACAAACGTGAGTCGGTACAAAATGCTCGTAATTCTATCTTGAGTCATTTTCCCTGGACGAACTCCCGGGATATAGCCACCCTGCTTTTGCAGATTTTCAGCCATTTGTTCAGGATTCACTTGGACAAAGGCATAAAAATATGTGAAAGCAACAATCAGTGCTACATAAATCGTCATACCGATTGGCTTAGTATAGTCAAAGTTGTTGGTTATCCAAGTTGTCACATTATTAGTTCCGAAGAACGATGCGACCGTCTGCGGAGTAATAATGAATGAAACGGCAAAGATGACTGGAATCACCCCTGCTGGATTCACTTTCAATGGAAGGTGCGTTGCTTGACTAGCAGACATTTGTGCACGGCCAGTTCCTTTTGAATATTGAATCGCAATCTTTCTCACTGCCATTTGAATGTAAATAACACCGATAACAATGACAAGGATAGCAATGACAATAAGGGCAATTTTTAGGATTTGCATGAACAGCTGTCCATCTCCACCTACAAACTGCTGAGCGTACACTTGTTTTAATGTTTGAGGGATACCTGCGATGATACCGGCAAAGATAATAATCGAAATACCGTTACCAACGCCGTGAGCAGTGATCTGCTCTCCCAGCCACATTAAAAATGCTGTTCCCGCAGTGAGTACGACCGCAATTAAGAGGTACGTTGAAACACCTGGGTTTTCAATCAGCATGCCTCCTGCCATATTGTTGAATCCATATGACATTCCTAACGCCTGGATAAAACCTAGAACAATTGTAAAATACCTTGTGAATTGTGCTAATTTTCGGCGGCCAACCTCTCCTTGCTTTGACCACTCAGTGAACTTCGGAACAACATCCATCTGCAAGAGCTGAATGATGATCGAAGCAGTGATATACGGCATAATCCCCATTGCAAGAATGGAGAATTGGAAAAGTGCCCCGCCCCCAAACGTGTTGAGGATCCCGAAAACACTCATTTGATCCTGTGCCTGGAGAACTTCGGCGTTCACATTAGGCACAGGGATGAAAGCACCTATACGAAAGACGATTAACATTAAAAGAGTGAATATAATCTTATTCCGTATATCTTTCACGCGCATAAAATTGGAGATTGTCTTAAACAAGTTAGATCACCTCGGCTGTACCGCCAGCAGCTTCAATCGCTTCTTTAGCAGAAGCAGAGAATTTATTGGCTTTTACAGTTAATTTTTTTTCTAATTTACCGTTGCCAAGAATTTTTACTCCTGCTTTTAACTTGCTTATTGCACCAGTCTCTAGAAGAAGTTCAGGAGTTACTTCCGTTCCTTCGTCAAAACTGTTTAATCTGTCTAAGTTGATTACCGCATAATCTTTACGGTTGATGTTTGTAAAACCACGTTTTGGAAGACGTTGGAATAAAGGCATCTGACCACCTTCGAAACCAGGGCGTACACCGCCGCCAGAACGAGCGTTTTGACCTTTATGACCTTTACCAGAAGTTTTACCGTTACCTGATCCAATACCACGACCAACACGGTTGCGTTCTTTACGTGAACCTTCTGAAGGCTTCAATTCATGAAGTTTCATTTGGGCACCTCCTTATCGATTAAAAATGTTTTATTGTTCTTTAACAGAAACTAAATGAGACACCTTGTTAATCATGCCGCGGATCGCTGCATTGTCTTCATGTACGACTGTTTGGTTTGTTTTCTTTAGACCAAGAGTACGAACAGTGACACGCTGATCTTCTGGGCGACCGATTACACTGCGTTTGAGGGTAATTTCTAATTTATTTGCCATTATTGTTCCCTCCTTATCCTAACAGGTCTTCTACAGATTTTCCACGAAGCTTCGCAACGTCTTCAGCACGTTTAAGTTCACTTAAACCCTGAAGTGTTGCGCGGATCATGTTGATCGGTGTATTAGAACCTAGAGATTTAGAAAGGATATCAGCTAGACCAGCAAGCTCAAGAACCGCACGCACTGGGCCTCCAGCGATAACTCCTGTACCTTCTGAAGCAGGCTTCAATAGAACGTTTCCTGCACCGAATCGACCGATGATTTCATGTGGAATTGTAGTTCCAACCATTGGTACTTCAATTAAATTCTTTTTCGCATCTTCAACAGCTTTGCGGATCGCTTCTGGTACTTCTTGTGCTTTACCAGTACCGAAACCTACATGACCGTTTTTGTCACCGACAACAACTAAAGCTGCAAAACGGAAACGACGTCCACCTTTAACAACTTTCGCTACGCGGTTAACCGTAACTAAGCGTTCTTCTAACTCTAATTTGCTTTGGTCAATACGACTCATTCGGATGTGTCCCTCCTTCTTTTATTAAAATTTAAGTCCAGCCTCACGAGCAGCTTCAGCTAGAGCTTTTACACGTCCATGATATAAGTATCCTCCGCGGTCAAATACCACGTTAGAGATTCCTTTTTCAACAGCACGTTTTGCAACAAGTTCGCCAACTTTAGTAGCAGCTGCAGCGTCAGAACTATTCTCGATCTTTAAATCTTTATCAAGAGTAGAAGCACTTACAAGTGTTACACCGTTAACATCATCAATTACTTGAGCGTAGATGTTCTTGTTAGAACGGAAAACGTTAAGGCGAGGTCTTTCAGCAGTACCTGAAAGTTTCGCACGAACACGAGCGTGTCTTTTAAGACGAGTAGCGTTTTTGCTAGTTTTCGTAATCATCCGAGTCACTCCTTTCTTCACATTAAGCGATCTTACTTACCAGTTTTTCCTTCTTTACGGCGAACGAATTCACCTTCGTAACGAATTCCTTTACCTTTGTAAGGCTCTGGAGAACGGACAGCGCGGATGTTAGAAGCTAGAGCTCCCACACGCTCTTTATCGATACCTTTAATGACTACTTTCGTTTGAGATGGAACTTCAACTTCAACTCCAGCCTCAGGAACGATTTCAACTGGGTGAGAGTATCCAACGTTAAGAACAAGTTTGTTTCCAGATTTAGCTGCACGGTAACCGACACCGATAAGTTCTAAACCTCTTTCGAAACCTTTAGATACACCTTCAACCATGTTTGCAATTAAGCTGCGTGTTGTACCATGTAAAGCACGGTGTTCTTTATGATCAGACGGACGGCTTACAGTTAAGACGCTGTCCTCAATTTTAATTTCCATATCAGGGTGAAATGTACGAGTTAGTTCACCTTTTGGTCCCTTTACTGTCACTGTGTTATCGTTGTTTGTCACAGTAACTCCTGAAGGGATCTCGATTAGTTTTTTACCTATACGAGACATACCAAGCACCTCCATTCATCTTAAACTTTTTTTACCATACGTAAGCAAGTACTTCTCCACCAGCTTGTTTAGCACGGGCTTCTTTGTCCGATAAAACACCTTGTGATGTAGAAATAATTGCGATTCCAAGTCCGTTAAGTACACGTGGTACTTCATTTGATTTCGCATATACACGTAAACCAGGTTTACTGATTCTTTTTAGACCAGTGATAACACGTTCGTTGTTTTGGCCATATTTAAGGAACATACGGATAATTCCTTGTTTGCTGTCTTCAACATATTCAACGTCACGGATAAAACCTTCACGCTTTAAGATTTCAGCAATTTCTCTTTTGATTTTTGAAGCCGGTACTTCTAGCTTCTCATGACGTACCATGTTCGCATTGCGAATACGAGTCAGCAAATCTGCAATCGGATCTGTCATAACCATTATTTAATAACCTCCTTCCCATTTATGGGGATTACCAGCTGGCTTTTTTAACGCCAGGAATTTGTCCTTTATATGCAAGTTCGCGGAAACAAATACGGCAAAGTTTAAACTTGCGAATTACTGAATGTGGACGTCCACAACGTTCGCAGCGCGTATACTCTTGAACTTTAAACTTTTGTTTGCGTTGTTGTTTCGCAATCATAGACTTTTTAGCCACGATTTCGCCTCCCTTTCATTGATTATTTCTGGAACGGCATACCTACTTGAGTTAATAACTCACGTGCTTCTTCGTCCGTATTGGCAGTCGTAACGATAACGATATCCATACCGCGGACTTTTGTTACTTTATCGTAATCAATTTCTGGGAAGATTAACTGTTCTTTAATACCAAGCGTGTAGTTTCCACGACCGTCGAAAGATTTCTTAGAAATCCCGCGGAAGTCACGTACACGTGGTAAAGATACAGAAATAAGTTTATCAAGGAAATCGTACATGCGCTCTCCGCGAAGTGTTACTTTCGCTCCGATTGGCATTCCTTCACGTAGACGGAATCCAGCAATAGACTTCTTCGCACGAGTAACGACAGGTTTTTGACCAGCGATAAACGTTAATTCTTCAACAGCAGTATCGATTGCTTTAGCGTTTTGAACGGCGTCACCAACACCCATGTTGATCACGATTTTTTCGATTTTTGGCACTTGCATTACTGATTTGTATTCAAACTTAGAAACTAATGCAGGTGTAATTTCTTTTACATACTTTTCTTTAAGGCGGTTCATGAGAAAGACCTCCCTTCCTTATTTACTATTTATCTAGAACTTGCCCAGATTTTTTCGCTACACGGACTTTCTTTCCGTCCTCAACTTTATATCCAACACGTGTCACTTCACCCGTTTTAGGATCAAGCGGCATTACGTTTGATACGTGGATCGGCGCTTCTTGTTCAGAAATTCCGCCCTGAGGGTTAGCTTGGGTTGGTTTAGAGTGTTTTTTCACAAGGTTAATACCTTCTACTAAAACACGGTCATTCTTAGGGAAAGCAGCAAGGATGACTCCTTGTTTACCTTTATCTTTACCAGAGATAACCACTACTTTATCGCCCTTTTTAACATGCATTTAATCGCACCTCCTTGAGTCGCGGATTGTATTCATTAAAGTACTTCTGGTGCTAGAGAAACAATTTTCATATAGTTGTTTTCACGAAGTTCACGTGCTACTGGTCCGAAGATACGAGTTCCACGTGGGCTCTTGTCGTCACGGATAATGACACATGCATTTTCATCAAAGCTGATGTAAGATCCATCGTTTCTGCGAGCTCCGCTCTTTGTACGAACGATAACTGCTTTCACAACTTCACCTTTTTTGACAACGCCTCCTGGTGTTGCTTGTTTAACCGTACAAACAATGACATCACCGATGTTAGCCGTCTTACGTCCAGAGCCACCAAGAACTTTAATCGTTAGTACTTCACGTGCGCCAGAGTTGTCAGCTACTTTTAAACGAGTCTCCTGTTGAATCATTAATGTTACCTCCTTTCGGAAAAAGAAATCCGAACTTTATTAGATAATAACGGCTTCTTCGACAACTTCAACTAGACGAAAGCGTTTAGTCGCAGATAAAGGACGAGTTTCCATCACCTTTACGATGTCTCCGATTTTTGCTTGGTTGTTTTCATCATGTGCTTTTAACTTTTTAGAGTATCTTACACGTTTGCCATAAAGTGAATGCTTTTTGTATGTTTCAACTACAACAGTGATGGTTTTATCCATTTTGTCAGAAACAACACGACCTTGATACACTTTACGTTGGTTACGTTCGCTCATGTTTGCGGGGCCTCCCCTCTAATTATTATTTATTAGCAGCGATTTCTCTTTGACGAATCACAGTTTTCATGCGTGCGATTGATTTACGCACTTCACGAATGCGAGCAGTGTTTTCAAGCTGCCCAGTCGCTAATTGGAAACGAAGATTGAAAAGTTCTTCTTTAAGAGACTTTACTTTTTGTTCAATTTCAGCAGTGGTAAGGTCACGAATTTCATTAGCTTTCATTTGATTCACCACCAATTTCTTCACGTTTTACGAACTTCGTTTTAATTGGCAATTTGTGAGATGCAAGACGAAGAGCTTCACGAGCAACTTCTTCAGACACACCAGAAATTTCAAATAAAACTTTGCCCGGTTTTACTACAGCTACCCATCCTTCTGGAGCACCTTTACCGGAACCCATGCGGACTTCTAGAGGTTTAGCTGTGTATGGCTTAGAAGGGAAAATTTTAATCCAAACTTTACCGCCACGTTTCATGTAACGAGTCATAGCAATACGAGCAGCTTCGATTTGACGGTTTGTGATCCAAGAAGCTTCTAGAGCTTGGATACCGTACTCACCGAAATGTACTTCAGTACCACCTTTTGCACGACCACGCATTTTTCCACGATGTTCTCTGCGATACTTCACGCGTTTTGGCAATAACATATTATTTTCCTCCTTCCGCAGTATTCTTCTTAGTTGGAAGGACTTCTCCACGATAGATCCATACTTTTACGCCAAGCTTACCATAAGTAGTGTCAGCTTCAGCAGTAGCATAGTCGATGTCAGCACGAAGTGTGTGCAACGGAACAGTACCTTCACTGTAATATTCAGAACGAGCAATATCTGCACCGCCAAGACGACCAGAAACCATTGTTTTGATTCCTTGTGCTCCAGCACGCATTGTGCGTTGGATTGTTTGTTTTTGTGCACGACGGAATGAAATACGATTTTCAAGTTGACGAGCGATGTTTTCAGCAACTAGCTGAGCATCAAGATCTGCTCTTTTGATTTCAAGGATGTTGATGTGTACACGTTTGCCAGTTAGGCTGTTAAGAGCTTTACGAAGTGCTTCAACTTCAGATCCGCCTTTACCAATTACCATACCTGGTTTAGCCGTGTGGATTGTGATATTTACGCGGTTTGCAGCACGTTCGATTTCTACTTTAGAAACAGACGCGTCAGACAAACGCTTGCTGATGAATTCACGGATTTTCAAGTCTTCATGTAAGAAGTCAGCGTAATCTTTTCCTGCGAACCATTTAGATTCCCAATCACGAATGACGCCAATACGAAGACCTACTGGATTTACCTTTTGACCCACGGATTATCCCTCCTTCTTTTCTGATACAACGATTGTAATGTGGCTAGTACGTTTGTTAATTGCGCTCGCACGACCCATAGCACGTGGACGGAATCTCTTAAGTGTTGGACCTTCGTCAACGAATGCTTGTGAAATCACTAGGCTGTTAGCGTCCAACTCGTAGTTGTGCTCAGCGTTTGCGATAGCAGATTTTAATACTTTTTCAATAATTGGTGAAGCAGCCTTAGGTGTAAGGTTTAAGATAGAAACTGCTTCTCCTACTTGCTTACCTCGGATCAGGTCCATTACTAGACGTGCTTTACGAGGAGCAATACGGACTGTTCTTGCGACAGCTTTAGCTTGCATTTAAAAGCCTCCTCTCATTAGCGTCTTGTTTTTTTATCGTCACTAGCATGACCTTTGTAAGTACGGCTTGGTGCGAATTCGCCCAATTTGTGACCTACCATATCTTCAGAAATGAAAACAGGTACATGTTTGCGTCCGTCATAGACAGCGATTGTGTGACCGATGAATTGTGGGAAAATTGTAGAACGACGAGACCAAGTTTTTACGACTTGCTTTTTGTCAGTTTCATTCAATTTCTCGACTTTAGCCATCAAATGATCATCAACAAATGGTCCTTTTTTTAAGCTGCGAGCCATTGTGGAACCTCCCTTCGTGATTGAACTACGGTCCTAAATGAACCGTAGACAACCCCGTTACTTGTTTTTACGACGACGTACAATGAATTTATCAGACTTGTTGGTTTTCTTACGAGTCTTGAATCCAAGAGTCGGTTTACCCCATGGAGACATTGGTGATTTACGTCCGATTGGAGCGCGTCCTTCACCACCACCGTGTGGGTGATCGTTAGGGTTCATTACAGAACCACGAACTGTTGGGCGTACGCCTTTCCAGCGTGAACGTCCAGCTTTACCGATGTTAATTAATTCGTGTTGCTCGTTTCCAACTTGACCGATAGTCGCACGGCAAGCAGAAAGAATCATACGAACTTCTCCTGAGTTCAAACGTACAAGAACGTATTTACCTTCTTTACCAAGAACTTGAGCAGAAGTACCAGCAGAACGAACTAATTGTCCACCTTTACCTGGTTTTAATTCAATGTTATGCACAACTGTACCAACTGGGATGTTGATAAGTGGAAGAGCGTTACCTGGTTTGATGTCAGATTCTGGTCCAGAAGTAACTTCAGTACCAACTTGGATTCCTTTCGGAGCAAGAATGTAACGTTTCTCACCATCTGCATAGTTTACAAGAGCGATGTTCGCTGAACGGTTTGGATCATACTCGATTGTAGCAACGCGTCCAGGTATACCGTCTTTATCACGCTTAAAGTCGATGATACGGTATTGACGTTTATGACCGCCACCTTGATGACGAACAGTCATTCTACCTTGGTTGTTACGTCCGCCTTTTCTGTGAAGCGGCGCAAGCAACGATTTTTCTGGTTTGTCAGTCGTGATTTCAGCAAAATCTGAAGTAGTCATGCCACGACGACCATTACTGGTTGGTTTATACTTTTTAATCGCCATTTTGAATTTCCCTCCTTCTTTTTAAGATTTACGCTTCAAAAATTTCGATTTCTTTGCTGTCAGCAGTTAATTTCACGATCGCTTTTCTGCGACGGCTAGTCATACCAGTGTAGCGTCCAACGCGTTTAGATTTTCCTTTGTAGTTTTGAACGTTGACTTTCTCAACTTTCACTCCAAAGATTTCTTCAACAGCATCTTTCACTTCTGTTTTGTTAGCTCTGACATCAACTTCGAACGTGTACTTCTTCTCTGTCATTAGATCAGCAGAACGTTCAGTAATGATAGGGCGCTTTAGAACATCACGAGGATCTTTCATTATGCAAGTCCCTCCTCTACTTTTTCAACCGCTGCTTTAGTGATCAGAAGTTTCTCGTGGTTGACAACGTCAAGAACGTTGATACCGTTAGCTTCAACAACTGTTACTCCAGGGATGTTACGAGCAGATAAAGCAACTGTTTCGTTTGCATCCGCAGTGACGATCAACGCTTTCTTCTCGACAGATAATCCTTTAAGGATGCCTGCGAATTCTTTCGTTTTCACTGCATCAAGAGTCAGATCTTCAAGAACGATGATGTTGTTGTCGATTACTTTAGAAGACAATACTGACTTGATAGCCAAGCGGCGAACTTTTTTAGGTAATTTATAAGAATAGCTGCGTGGTGTTGGACCGAATACGATACCGCCTCCGCGCCATTGTGGTGAACGGATAGAACCTTGACGAGCACGACCAGTACCCTTCTGTCTCCAAGGCTTACGACCTCCGCCACGTACTTCAGAACGAGTTTTTACTTTGTGAGTTCCTTGACGTAAGGAAGCTCTTTGCATAAGAATAGCATCGAATACTACGCTTTCGTTTGGCTCAATTCCAAACACAGAAGCGTTTAATTCGATTTCACCGTTAGTAGAACCGTTTTGGTTAAATAATGCTACTTTTGGCATGACTTGTTTCCTCCTTTCCTAAGAGAGTTATTTAGATTTAACTGCACTCTTTACAGTTACTAGAGATTTTTTAGCTCCTGGTACATTTCCTTTGATCAATAGAAGATTGCGTTCTGCATCAACTTTAACGATCTCAAGGTTTTGGACAGTGATTTGCTCTCCGCCCATACGACCTGGAAGAAGTTTACCTTTGAATACTCGGTTTGGATCAACAGGTCCCATTGAACCAGGACGACGGTGATAACGTGAACCGTGAGTCATTGGTCCGCGTGATTGTCCGTGGCGTTTGATAGCCCCTTGGAATCCTTTACCTTTTGATGTTCCTGTTACATCTACGATATCTCCATTTGCGAAAATATCAACTTTGACTTCCTGACCAACTTCATACGCATCTAACTCCGCACCGCGTAATTCTTTTACGAAGCGCTTAGGAGCAGTTTCCGCTTTAGCAACGTGGCCCTTCTCTGGTTTGTTAGAAAGCTTTTCACGTTTGTCGTCAAAACCGATTTGGATTGCTTCATAGCCATCCGTGTCAGTAGTCTTCTTTTGAAGAACAACGTTAGCAGCAGCCTCAACAACAGTTACAGGGATAAGATCACCGTTTTCTGCGAATACTTGCGTCATACCAATTTTTCTACCTAAGATTCCTTTGGTCATTAGTCACACCTCCTATAATATGTGTTTTCTATTTGAATTAAAGTTTGATTTCGATATCTACACCAGATGGTAAATCTAAACGCATAAGTGCATCAACTGTTTGTGGAGTTGGATTCACGATGTCGATTAGACGTTTGTGAGTACGCATCTCAAATTGCTCACGAGAATCTTTGTACTTATGCACCGCACGAAGGATTGTGTAAACTGATTTTTCAGTTGGAAGCGGAATTGGACCAGATACACTAGCACCAGAACGCTTAGCCGTTTCAACAATCTTCTCAGCAGATTGATCAAGAATTCTATGATCATATGCTTTTAAACGAATACGAATTTTTTGTTTTGCCATTATTTTCCCTCCTTTTCGCCTACTTACGTTAGACAGTTCTCCGTGAGAAAAACCTGATCACCTTGCCATGGCAAAGCGGCCGGGTGTGTCAGCAACCTCTCACTTCATCGCAGTCAAAGACCAACATGCACTATTGTACCAAATTGGCCTGCGTGTTGCAATAATAAATCTGATAAATTTATGATTTGCACACTTTTCATATTATACAGGGGTTGAACCTATAAATCAAGCTTTCCCTGAAGATGATGTACAGCAGTCTTTTTTATGGTACGAATAAATTCTTCTGGTTCTTCTAGATGCGGGGAATGTGCAGATTCTTTAAAGGTGAACCATTCTTTGATTGGTGCTGTTAATTTCTCAACATATGGTTTTGATACAGCAGCTGGTGTAATCATGTCATATTCACCAATGATAAAGTAACAAGGTATTAATATAGTAGAAACTCGGTATTCAATGCTCTCATTCATCAATTCATCCCATAGCATGTCCTGACTAAGCTTCTGTCCTTTCAGGAAATTCCACTTATCTTTGAGCTGATATTTCTTACTAAAAAGAAACCCGCGCAGCATTTGAATCAGCGGCCTCCACTTGTGTGTGAAACCTACGCTTCCGAGCTCTTTATATAGAGAGAACAGAGCATGAGCTGATATTCGTTTCCACGGAGGAGGCGTCAGTAATCGCAAACACCATGTAAACAACCGATTACGATGGTATTTATTCAAAAGAAGCTCGTACGACACAATATCCTCTTTTAAAACATCTACTACCTGACTAATTCCATAATAAGCATGATATAAATCTGGGCGCTTATGTACTGCTTGTATGGCGATTAATGATCCCCATGAATATCCGGCGATGTACAGTTTTGATTGACCTAGATATGAAAGGACCTTCTCTGTGAGTTCAATCGTATCTTCAATAAATTGCTGAATGGTCATGGAGCTATCGGGGAGATTCTTTTGATAGGAAAGTCCCGCACCTCGCTGATCCCAATGAACCACTGTAAAATCCCGATTAAGCCCCTCATGAAACGAATCAATATAACTGATTTGAGCGGAGCCGGGCCCACCGTGTACAAATAATAGAACAGGCTTCGTTTCACTTGTGTGATCTCCTTTAATCATAATCCATTGGTCAACTCCGCCGATTAACCATTTCTTCAAATATGTCTTCGCCATTCCAGTGATCCTCTCGGTTCCATTTATATTCTATAGCTTATAGTAGCCGTTCTGATCTGGAAAAGCAAAAAAAGAGACCCTTTGCAAGGAGTCTCTTTTATATGTTTTATTACTTAATGATAGTTGAAACGACGCCAGAACCTACAGTACGTCCACCCTCACGGATAGAGAAACGAGTTCCTTCTTCGATAGCGATAGTAGAGATAAGTTCAACTTCCATCTCAGTGTTATCGCCAGGCATTACCATTTCAGTACCTTCTGGAAGATGTACGATACCAGTTACGTCAGTTGTACGGAAGTAGAACTGCGGACGGTAGTTAGCGAAGAATGGAGTATGACGTCCACCCTCTTCTTTAGAAAGTACATAAACTTCAGCTTTGAAACGGCTATGTGGAGTGATTGTACCTGGTTTAGCAAGTACTTGACCACGTTGGATATCTTCACGAGATACACCACGAAGTAATGCACCGATGTTGTCACCAGCTTCAGCATAGTCAAGAAGCTTACGGAACATTTCAACACCTGTAACAGTTGTTTTACCATTGTCTTCTTGAAGACCGATGATTTCAACTTCGTCACCGACTTTAACTTGTCCACGCTCAACACGACCAGTAGCAACTGTTCCACGACCAGTGATTGAGAATACGTCCTCAACTGGCATCATGAATGGCTTGTCAGTGTCACGCTCTGGAGTTGGGATGTACTCATCAACCGCGTCCATAAGTTCAAAGATTTTTGCTTCGTAATCAGCATCTCCTTCAAGAGCTTTAAGAGCAGAACCTTTGATAACTGGAACATCGTCACCAGGGAAGTCATAGTCAGAAAGAAGGTCACGAACTTCCATTTCAACAAGTTCAAGTAACTCTTCATCGTCAACCATGTCACATTTGTTAAGGAATACTACGATGTATGGTACACCTACGTTACGAGAAAGTAGGATGTGCTCACGTGTTTGTGGCATTGGACCATCAGCAGCAGATACTACTAAGATCGCGCCGTCCATTTGAGCAGCACCAGTGATCATGTTTTTAACGTAGTCAGCGTGTCCTGGGCAGTCTACGTGTGCATAGTGACGAGTGTCTGTTTCATACTCGACGTGTGAAGTTGAGATTGTGATTCCACGCTCGCGCTCTTCTGGAGCACCATCGATTTGGTCATATCCCATAGCTGATCCTTTACCAGACTTCTTATGAAGAACTGTTGAGATAGCAGCAGTTAGAGTTGTTTTACCATGGTCAACGTGTCCAATTGTACCAATGTTAGCATGCGATTTGGAACGGTCGAATTTTTCTTTAGCCATTCTAAAAATCCTCCTTAAAGGTTCATTGTATTTGGTATAGAGTGATAGAAAGTGAAGAGTTACCTCTCACTTTCTGATCTTCAATAGTAGTTATACTTTAGTTTAAAGGCAAAATCAATTATTCACCTTTATTTTTTTTGATGATTTCTTCACTAATGCTCTTAGGCACTTCTTCGTAGTGATCCATGTGCATAGTGAAAGTACCGCGTCCTTGTGTGTTAGAACGGAGTGAAGTTGCATATCCGAACATTTCAGAAAGTGGAACCATTGCGCGAACAACTTGAGCGTTACCGCGAGCTTCCATACCTTCTACACGTCCACGACGAGATGTGATATCACCCATGATGTCTCCCATGTATTCTTCAGGGATAACGACTTCCACTTTCATCATTGGCTCAAGTAGAACTGGGTTACATTTGCTAACAGCATTTTTCAATGCCATAGATGCAGCAATTTTAAACGCCATTTCGTTCGAGTCAACATCGTGGTAAGATCCATCAAATAATTTAGCTTTGATGTCGATTAATGGGAATCCAGCTAATACACCATTTTCAAGTGAATCTTCAAGACCTGCTTGAATAGCTGGAATGTATTCACGAGGAACAACCCCACCGACGATTGCATTTTGGAATTCGAAGCCTGCGCCTTCTTCGTTTGGTTCGAATTCGATCCAAACGTGTCCGAACTGACCACGTCCACCAGACTGACGTACGAATTTACCTTCAACTTTTGCACCAGAACGGAATGTTTCACGGTACGCAACTTGAGGAGCTCCTACGTTAGCTTCAACCTTGAACTCACGCTTCATACGGTCAACAATGATATCAAGGTGAAGCTCACCCATACCAGAGATGATCGTTTGACCAGTTTCAGGGTTTGTTTGTGTACGGAATGTTGGATCCTCTTCAGCTAGTTTAGCTAAAGCGATACCCATTTTATCTTGGTCAGCCTTTGATTTAGGCTCGATTGCTACATCGATAACTGGCTCTGGGAATTCCATAGACTCAAGGATAACAGTATCTTTCTCGTCACAAAGAGTGTCACCAGTAGATGTATCTTTAAGACCAACAGCTGCTGCGATATCCCCTGCATATACAGTAGAGATTTCTTCACGGCTGTTTGCGTGCATTTGAAGGATACGTCCAACACGCTCACGCTTGTTCTTAGAAGAGTTCTTCACGTATGAACCTGAAGCAAGTGTTCCAGAGTATACGCGGAAGAAAGTTAGTTTCCCAACATAAGGGTCAGTCATAACTTTAAATGCAAGAGCTGCGAATGGTGCGTCATCAGTAGACTCACGAACAACCTCTTCATTTGAATCTGGCAGGATACCTTTGATTGCAGCAACATCAGTTGGTGCAGGAAGGTAATCAAGCACAGCATCAAGTACAAGCTGAACACCTTTATTTTTGAAAGCAGATCCAACAAGAACTGGGTAGAATTCAACATTCAATGTTCCTTTACGGATTGCAGCTTTCAATTCAGGAATTGTAATTTCTTCACCCTCAAGGTATTTTTCCATAAGCTCTTCATCAAGCTCAGCGACAGCTTCAATAAGGCTGTTGCGAAGCTCTTCAGCTTTGTCTTTATACTCAGCAGGGATTTCTTGTGCATCAGAGCGAGTTCCAAGGTCATCTTCGTAGAAGTATGCTACGTTATCTACAAGGTCGATGATTCCTTCGAATTGATCTTCAGCGCCGATCGGCAATTGAATTGCATGAGCGTTCGCTTGAAGACGATCTCTTAATGTGCCTACAGAGTAAAGGAAGTCCGCACCGGTTTTATCCATTTTGTTAACGAATACGATACGAGGTACTCCGTAAGTTGTTGCTTGGCGCCAAACTGTTTCAGTTTGTGGCTCTACACCTGATTGTGCATCAAGAACTGCTACCGCACCATCAAGTACACGTAAAGAACGTTCAACTTCAACAGTGAAGTCTACGTGTCCTGGTGTATCGATGATGTTTACACGGTAACCTTTCCATTGTGCTGTAGTAGCAGCAGAAGTGATTGTAATACCACGTTCTTGCTCCTGCTCCATCCAGTCCATTTGGGAAGCTCCTTCGTGAGTTTCACCAATTTTATGGATACGACCAGTGTAGTATAAGATACGCTCAGTCGTTGTCGTTTTACCGGCATCGATGTGAGCCATGATACCAATATTACGAGTTTTGTCTAAGGAGAACTCTCTTGCCATTGGGTAATTTCTCCTTCCTTATTAGGGAATAGTTTTTTTAGTTTGGTATAAATCCTACCAGCGGTAGTGAGCGAATGCTTTGTTCGCTTCTGCCATTTTGTGTGTATCTTCACGTTTCTTAACAGCAGCACCAGTGTTGTTAGCTGCGTCAAGGATTTCGTTAGCAAGACGCTCTTCCATCGTTTTTTCTCCACGAAGACGAGCGTAGTTTACTAACCAGCGAAGACCTAAAGTAGTACGACGGTCTGGGCGAACTTCTACAGGAACTTGGTAGTTAGCTCCACCTACACGACGTGCTTTAACTTCAAGAACTGGCATGATGTTTTTCAAGGCTTGTTCGAAAACCTCCATCGCTTCATTACCAGTACGTTCTTTGATGATATCAAATGACTTGTAGAGAATTGTTTGTGACTTTCCTCTTTTACCGTCGATCATCATTTTGTTGATCAAACGAGATACAAGTTTAGAATTGTAAATTGGATCTGGCAATACGTCTCTTTTTGCTACAGGACCTTTACGTGGCATCTGATAGCCTCCCTTCTCATTTAAAAGGATTTCTATCTGTCTCTCATCTCAATATCATTGTCAGTTACCTGACTCCACTGATCTGATATCAACTTCTAAAAACCCTTATGTTTGTTTGTATTATTTGCTTTGTTTAGGGCGTTTTGTTCCGTATTTAGAACGTCCTTGCATACGACCGTCAACTCCGGCAGTATCAAGCGCACCACGAACGATGTGGTAACGTACACCCGGTAAGTCTTTTACACGTCCGCCACGGATAAGTACTACACTGTGCTCTTGTAGATTATGTCCGATACCAGGAATGTAAGCTGTTACCTCAATCAGGTTAGACAAACGTACACGAGCATATTTACGTAGTGCTGAGTTTGGTTTTTTCGGTGTCATTGTACCGACACGAGTACAAACCCCGCGCTTCTGTGGAGATGTTACGTTAGTGTGCTCTTTTTTGAAACTGTTGTATCCTTTGTTAAGTGCAGGAGACTTTGAGTTTTCAACTTTACTCACGCGTCCTTTGCGTATTAGCTGATTAATTGTAGGCATGTTGTTATTCCTCCCTTCGTTGCTTTTTTTATAACCCACATACCCAGGTGGTTCATTAAAAGGCAAAAAACAATGCTTTTGCATTTACACATGCAAAAACAAAACAAGTACGCTATAACATAATGGCAACAGCTGCTGCCCCAACTTCAATTCCGCAGGCTTTGCCGAGCTTTTTCATGGAATCTACCACTAAAATGTCTACACCCTTCTCTTGCGCTAGTTTTGTTACACTAGCTGTTAAAGCAGGATCAGCATCTTTCGCTACGACGATTTCCTTTACTGAATCTCGTTTCAGAGCTTTTACTGTTTGCTTCGTACCAATAATAATGGATTGAGCCTGTGATACTTTATCATAAGACATCGAATATCCTCCAAAGTAACAGGTTTTATTTTGAGCACCTTGGTTATATTATCATCATGGAAGAAGGATGTCAATATCATATGACAGATTATCTTGACATCCTTCACCATTTTTTGATGATTTTATAGGAATCTCACGAGAAAGATTACTCTACAGGAACCATATCGTCAGACGGCTGCACTTGTGAAACCGGCTTAACTTTACGGTAGTTTGGCATTCCTGTTCCAGCTGGAACAAGTTTACCGATGATAACATTCTCTTTCAAGCCAAGCAGTTCATCACGTTTTCCTTTGATCGCCGCATCTGTTAGGACACGAGTCGTTTCTTGGAAGGATGCTGCAGACAAGAATGAGTCTGTTTCAAGCGATGCTTTTGTAATACCAAGAAGAACTGGGCGGCCTGTTGCAGGGCGCTTGCCTTCGAATAGTACTTTTTTGTTCGCTTCAGTGAATTGATGTACATCAAGAAGTGTGCCTGGTAATACATCTGTATCCCCTGCATCAGCGACACGCACTTTACGAAGCATTTGGCGAACCATTACCTCAACGTGCTTATCTCCGATTTCTACCCCTTGCATACGGTATACTTTTTGTACTTCATGAAGCAGATATTCTTGAACAGCTGTCATGTCAGTCACTTTAAGAAGTTCTTTCGGATCGATCGAACCTTCTGTCAGTACTTGACCACGAGTGACTTTGTCACCTTCAACAACTTTCAGACGTGCATTGTAAGGAGCTGTGTAAGAACGAGTTTCAACGTCGCCTTGAACCACAATTTCCTGCTGCTTGTCACGAACATCGTTAATTTCAGCAACGACACCATCAATTTCAGAAATGGTCGCTTGCCCTTTCGGATTACGCGCTTCAAATAGCTCTTGGATACGAGGTAAACCTTGTGTGATATCGTCTCCTGCTACCCCACCGGTGTGGAACGTACGCATTGTAAGCTGTGTTCCTGGCTCACCGATTGATTGAGCAGCGATGATTCCAACTGCTTCACCGACTTCAACGTCAGTTCCAGTTGCAAGGTTACGGCCGTAGCATCGTTTACATACACCATGAGGCGTGTTACATGTAAATGCAGAACGGATCCATACTTCCTCAATTCCTGCTTCAACTACTTCAAGTGCTTTATCTTCATCAATTAGTTCGTTTTCATCAACAATGACTTCGCCCGTTTCAGGATGAACAATTGGTTTTCTTGCAAAACGTCCAATTAGACGTTCTTCAAGTTTCTCAATAATTTCATTTCCTTCTCTAAGGGACTTCGCCAAGATACCACGGTCTGTACCGCAATCTGTTTCACGGATGATAACATCCTGTGCAACGTCGACGAGACGACGCGTGAGGTAACCTGAGTCAGCTGTTTTAAGGGCTGTATCGGCAAGACCTTTACGCGCTCCGTGAGTGGAAATAAAGTATTCCAATACGGTTAAACCTTCACGGAAACTAGATTTGATCGGAAGTTCGATAATACGTCCAGCTGGGTTGGCCATCAGACCACGCATACCAGCCAGCTGAGTGAAGTTAGATGCGTTACCACGCGCTCCAGAGTCACTCATCATGTAGATTGGGTTGACTTCATCAAGGGACTTCATCAGTTTACCTTGGATAACATCTTTAGAAGAACTCCAGATCGAAATGACTCTCTCGTAACGCTCTTCTTCAGTAATCAAACCACGTCTGAATTGCTTCATGACGTTATCTACTTTTGCTTGCGCTTCTTCGAGGATCTTCTCTTTATCATCTAATACGACGATATCAGAAACCCCAACCGTAATACCCGCTTTAGTAGAGTATTTGAAACCAAGATTTTTCATGCGGTCAAGCATTTTAGATGTCTCAGTGATATGGAATCTCTTAAAGATTTCCGCAATGATTTTACCTAAAATACCTTTTTTGAACGGCGCATTGATTTCTTGTTTCTCGATCGCCGCTTTGACATCTTCACCTTTTTCAAGGAAGAAGCGGTCAGGCGTTTTTTCTTCAATATTGCTCTTTGTCGGCTCATTCATGTAAGGGAATGATTCCGGTAAGATTTCGTTAAAGATCAGTTTTCCAACTGTTGTAATCAACAATTTAGAACGCTGTTCATCAGTGAATGTCACATTCTTCAACGAGTTAGCTGCAACAGCTACACGTGTATGAAGATGCACATACCCATTTTGATAAGCTAGAAGGGCTTCGTTCGTATCTTTGAAGACCATACCTTCTCCGATAGCACCTTTACGCTCAAGTGTAAGGTAGTAGTTACCAAGCACCATATCCTGAGATGGCGTAACAACAGGTTTTCCATCTTTCGGGTTCAAAATGTTTTGAGCAGCAAGCATTAAGATACGAGCTTCAGCTTGAGCCTCAGCAGATAATGGTACGTGAACCGCCATTTGGTCACCGTCAAAGTCAGCGTTGTAGGCTGTACATACAAGTGGATGCAGACGAATTGCGCGTCCTTCCACAAGTGTAGGTTCAAACGCTTGAATACCAAGTCTGTGAAGAGTCGGTGCACGGTTTAGTAAGACTGGGTGCTCGCGAATCACTGATTCTAAAACATCCCATACTTCTGGCTGCACGCGCTCAATTTTACGCTTCGCACTCTTGATGTTGTGAGCTAAACCTTTTTCAACAAGCTCCTTCATCACGAATGGTTTGAATAATTCAAGAGCCATTTCTTTCGGAAGTCCACACTGATACATTTTCAAATGTGGTCCTACGACGATAACGGAACGTCCAGAATAGTCAACACGTTTACCAAGCAAGTTTTGGCGGAAACGTCCTTGTTTCCCTTTCAGCATATGAGAAAGAGATTTCAATGGTCTGTTTCCTGGTCCTGTTACTGGTCGGCCTCTACGTCCATTATCAATCAAGGCATCGACAGCTTCTTGAAGCATACGCTTCTCGTTCTGAACGATGATGCTTGGCGCGCCAAGATCTAATAAACGTTTCAGACGATTGTTACGGTTGATGACACGACGATAAAGGTCGTTTAAGTCAGAAGTAGCAAAACGTCCACCATCAAGCTGAACCATTGGACGTAATTCTGGCGGAATAACCGGAAGTACATCAAGAATCATCCATGATGGTTTGTTTCCTGAGTTACGGAAGGCTTCTAGCACTTCAAGGCGTTTAATCGCACGTGTACGACGCTGTCCTTGAGCAGTTTTCAGCTCTTCTTTCAGTGTATCTACTTCTTTGACAAGATCGATATCTTGAAGAAGTTTATTGATTGCTTCTGCACCCATAGCTGCTGAGAATGTATTACCGTATTTATCTAAATAAGCACGGAATTCCTTCTCAGAAAGAAGTTGTTTCTTCTCAAGCGGTGTGTTGCCCGGATCTGTCACAACGTAAGAAGCGAAGTAAATCACTTCTTCTAACGCACGTGGTGACATATCAAGAACAAGACCCATACGGCTTGGGATACCTTTGAAATACCAAATGTGGGAAACTGGGGCAGCCAGTTCAATATGCCCCATTCTCTCACGACGGACTTTTGCCCGTGTTACTTCTACACCACAACGGTCACATACAACACCCTTATAACGAACGCGTTTATACTTTCCACAATGACATTCCCAGTCTTTTTGCGGTCCGAAGATACGTTCACAAAAGAGACCATCTTTTTCAGGTTTCAGTGTACGATAGTTAATCGTTTCAGGCTTTTTCACTTCACCAAAAGACCAAGAACGGATTTTATCAGGTGATGCGAGACCGATGTTCATATACTCAAAATTGTTCACATCTAGCAAGGGGCCTACCTCCCTTTTAATCTTCGGGTTATACCCTAGTCACTTGCTCTAATCGTTTCTGCTATTCTTTTGTGACTGCGTCACGTTCAAGATCGACAGGTGCGAGGTCTGCAGCATCTTCGTCATTAGATAACGCTAATCCGTCTGCTTTCTTCGTTTCCTCATCGTCTTCTAAATCTCTCATTTCTATCTCTTCTTCATCGCCAGATAGGATTTTGACATCCATACCTAAACTTTGAAGTTCTTTGATTAACACTTTGAATGATTCAGGGACACCTGGTTCAGGGACGTTATCCCCTTTGACGATGGCTTCGTATGTTTTCACACGACCCACAACGTCATCCGATTTAACTGTTAAGATCTCTTGAAGTGTGTATGCTGCACCGTAAGCTTCAAGTGCCCATACTTCCATCTCTCCGAAACGCTGACCACCAAACTGTGCTTTACCGCCAAGTGGCTGCTGCGTAACAAGTGAGTATGGACCAGTTGAACGTGCGTGAAGTTTATCGTCAACCATGTGAGCCAGTTTGATCATGTACATGATTCCGACTGATACACGGTTATCGAATGGTTCGCCAGTTCGACCGTCATAAAGGACTGTTTTCGCATCACGAGACATACCTGCTTCTTCAAGCGTTTCCCAAACATCTTCCTCACGCGCACCATCAAATACTGGTGACGCAATGTGGATGCCAAGGTAACGTGCAGCCATACCCATATGAAGCTCAAGTACCTGACCGATGTTCATACGAGATGGTACCCCTAGAGGGTTTAACATGATATCAATCGGTGTTCCATCTGGAAGATACGGCATATCTTCTTCTGGAAGGATTTTAGAGATAACCCCTTTGTTACCATGTCGTCCGGCCATTTTGTCACCTTCAGAAATTTTACGCTTCTGAACGATGTATACGCGGACTAACTGGTTAACACCCGGAGGTAATTCATCTCCATCTTCACGGTTAAAGACTTTGACGTCGTGGATAATTCCGCCGCCGCCGTGTGGAACACGTAGAGACGTATCACGTACTTCACGAGCCTTTTCACCGAAGATTGCATGTAATAGACGTTCTTCAGCTGTTAGTTCTGTTACACCTTTAGGCGTTACTTTCCCTACAAGAAGGTCTCCGTCTTTTACTTCTGCACCGATACGGATGATTCCACGCTCGTCAAGGTTGCGTAAAGCATCTTCCCCAACGTTTGGAATATCACGAGTGATTTCTTCCGGTCCAAGCTTTGTATCACGAGCTTCTGATTCATATTCTTCAATATGAATCGACGTGTAGACGTCATCTTTTACAAGGCGCTCACTCATGATGATCGCATCCTCGTAGTTATAACCGTCCCAAGTCATGAAGCCGACCATGACGTTACGTCCTAGAGCCAATTCACCTTTTTCCATTGAAGGACCGTCTGCAAGGATTTCTCCTTTTACGACTTCATCTCCAACACTTACGATTGGACGCTGGTTGTAGCAAGTCCCTTGGTTAGAGCGGACAAATTTCAGCAAGCTGTATTTGTCTAGGTTTCCTTTGACTTGTTGTCCGTCGACATCTTCATAGCGGCGAACCCAAATATTTTTTGCTTCAACACGTTCTACAACACCTGGGTAGCGGCAGATGACAGCAGCACCAGAGTCTTTACCTGATACATACTCCATACCTGTACCAACAATCGGTGATTCCGGCTGCATCAAAGGTACAGCCTGACGTTGCATGTTCGCTCCCATTAGAGCACGGTTAGAGTCATCGTTTTCTAAGAATGGAATACATGCTGTCGCTGCAGAAACAACCTGCTTTGGCGAAACGTCCATGTAGTCAACGCGGTTTCGAGGAACAACGGTGTTTTCCCCTCTGAAACGAGCAATGATATTATCATCGATAAACGAACCATCATCAGCTAGAAGAGCGTTCGCTTGTGCTACTACGTAGTTATCCTCTTCATCAGCAGTTAAGTAGTCGATTCTCGGTGTCACTTTACCAGTTTCAGGATCAACCCTGCGGTAAGGCGTTTCAATAAAGCCGAAACGATTCACTTTTGCAAATGAAGATAGAGAGTTGATCAAACCAATGTTTGGACCCTCTGGTGTTTCAATCGGACACATACGACCATAGTGAGAGTAGTGAACGTCACGAACTTCCATTCCTGCACGCTCACGTGTCAAACCACCAGGCCCAAGCGCTGACAGACGACGTTTGTGCGTCAATTCAGCAAGCGGGTTCGTTTGATCCATGAACTGAGAAAGCTGAGAACTACCAAAGAACTCTTTGATAGAAGCGATCACAGGACGAATATTGATTAGTTGCTGAGGTGTGATCGTGTTTGTGTCTTGGATCGACATTCTTTCACGAACAACACGCTCCATTCTGCTTAAACCAATACGGAATTGGTTCTGCAGAAGCTCACCTACAGAACGCAGTCGACGATTACCAAGGTGATCGATATCATCTGTGTCACCTACACCATGAAGAAGGTTGAAGAAGTAACTGATCGATGCAATGATGTCAGAAGGCGTGATGTTTTTCACAGCTTCCTCTACGTATGCATTCCCGATCACGTTGATCACTTGCTCGCCTTCTTGATCAGACGGTGCATAAATCTTAATAGATTGAAGTTCTACTTCATCTTCTACTACGCCACCATTTGGATATAGCTTTCTAAATCCGATGCCGTTTTCTAAGTATGGAAGAACTTTATCAAGAACTCTTCTGTCTAAAATTTGACCTTTTTCTGCTAGAATTTCACCTGTTTCAGGGTCAACTAACGTCTCAGCCAATTTTTGATTGAACAGTCTATTTTTAATATGAAGCTTTTTATTAATCTTGTAGCGTCCAACATTTGCCAGGTCATATCTCTTCGGATCGAAGAAGCGAGAGTCTAACAGGCTTTTCGCATTTTCAACAGTTGGCGGCTCTCCAGGACGGAGGCGCTCGTAGATTTCGAGAAGTGCTTTATCCGCATTCTCTGTATTGTCTTTTTCCAGCGTGTTGCGTAAGTATTCATTCTCGCCAATGAGGTCAAGAATCTCTTGATCAGAGCTGAAGCCGAGAGCACGCAAAAGAACCGTAACCGGCAACTTACGTGTGCGATCGATGCGTACATAGACTACATCCTTCGCATCAGTTTCGTATTCTAACCATGCGCCACGGTTTGGAATGACAGTCGCAGTAAAACCTTTTTTACCGTTTTTGTCTACTTTACCACTGAAATATACACTTGGAGAACGTACTAACTGAGAAACGATTACACGTTCCGCACCGTTAATGATAAAAGTACCTGTGTCTGTCATGATTGGGAAATCACCCATGAACACATCTTGGTCTTTTACTTCTCCAGTTTCTTTGTTAATTAAACGAACTTTTACTCTTAGTGGAGCAGAGTAAGTTACATCACGTTCTTTTGATTCTGCTACAGGATACTTAGGATCCCCTAGGCTGTAATCAATGAATTCAAGAGAAAGGTTACCAGTAAAATCCTCAATTGGGGATATATCTTGAAACATCTCTCTAAGACCCTCATCAAGAAACCACTGATAAGAAGAGGTTTGAATTTCAATGAGATTTGGTAATTCTAACACTTCGCTTATGCGTGCGTAGCTTCTGCGCTGGCGGTGTCGTCCATACTGAACTAGTTGACCTGTCAACTGATTCACCCCTCAAATCATGCGTATTATATGTGTAAAAAGTATTTCAGCCTTTCAAATGTCAGTAAAGAAATACTTTTACAAGACAAAAGAAAAAAGGGTTTCTAAAATAAGAAAACCACATCCAAAAACAAATACCGATTTTATTAGTTTTCCCAAGTATGCATAATTTATACAAAATAGTTGTTTTTTAAGCCTATCAAGCAAAATATACACATTGGCATTTTATAATGTTAACACAGCTAGGAAACTGCGTCAAACTTTTTTAGCTTTGATAATATAGTAGCCCTTTTTTTTCAATACAACTTCGACTTCTCCAAAGAGCTGTTCTAATTTCTCAATCGTAGATGGTCCGCCCTGCTTTTTCTGAATAACCACCCACAACTCACCTTTCGGCAATAAATGATCAGCACTTTTTTCAAAGATCGCATGTACAACTTTCTTTCCTGCCCGTATTGGGGGATTGGTCAGTATAGAGGCAAAAGCAGCTGATGAATGAACATTCGAGAACAAATCACTTTGATAGATGCGGACATTATCAATGCGATTATGTTTAGCGTTTTCCTTTGAAAGTTCGACTGCTCTTTCGTTCACATCAATCATATGAATGGTGCGGCTCGTCATTTCGTTTGCTAACGATAAGCCAATCGGTCCATAACCGCAACCGACATCTAAGACATCGCCATCCACGTCAGGTTCTTCAAAAGCTTCAATTAAAAGCCTCGAACCAAAGTCGACTTCTTTCTTAGAAAACACTCCACTGTCACTTGTAAAAGTATAGGTACGGTTTCTCAAGGTGAAGTCCCATGTCTGTTTATTGCTTTTCACTGATGGCTTTTCCGTATAATAGTGGTCACTCATGGTGAATTGGACCTCCTCTGGATTCAATCGTTTCAGGAGAATAGAAAAGAAAAAGCCCGCCAGTAAAAGCGAGCTTTCCCAAAAGATTAGGCGAAGATTACTTAACTTCTACAGAAGCGCCAACTTCTTCAAGCTTAGCTTTAAGTTCTTCAGCTTCTTCTTTAGCAATACCTTCTTTAAGTGGTTTTGGAGTGTTGTCAACAAGTTCTTTAGCTTCTTTCAAGCCAAGACCAGTGATTTCACGAACCACTTTGATAACTTTGATTTTTTGGTCTCCAGCACCAGCAAGTACTAGATCAAAATCAGTTTTTTCTTCAGCAGCAGCACCGCCACCAGCAGCTACAGCTACAGGAGCAGCAGCAGTTACGCCAAATTCTTCTTCGATTGCTTTTACTAAGTCGTTTAACTCAAGTACAGTTGCTTCTTTAACTGAAGCAATGATTTCTTCGATATTTAAAGCCATTTGTAATTCCTCCATTTTAAGTTTTTTACGTCAAGTACGCATTAAGCGCCTTGTTCTTCTTTTTGATCTGCAACTGCTTTAGTAGCAAGAGCAAGGTTACGAACTGGAGCTTGAAGAACGCTAAGCAACATAGATAGTAAGCCTTCGCGAGACGGAAGTTCCGCAAGAGCCTTCACTTCTTCTACAGTCGCTACGTTTCCTTCGATGACACCAGCTTTGATTTCTAAAGCTTCGTGGCTTTTCGCAAATTCGTTGATGATTTTCGCAGGTGCGATAACATCTTCGTTACTGAATGCGATAGCGTTTGGACCTGTTAAGAAATCGTTTAAACCCGTTAGTTCAACTTGTTCAACTGCACGGCGAGTCAAAGTATTTTTGTAAACTTTGAATTCTACGCCAGCGTCACGAAGCTGTTTACGAAGTTCAGTCACTTCAGAAACTGAAAGACCGCGGTAATCTACAATGACAGTAGACATACTATCTTTAAATTTAGAAGTAATTTCATCAACGACAACTTTTTTTGTATCGATTGCATTGCTCATGGTTACACCTCCTGTACATTGTTTGTGTAACACTTATACCGATCAGGCCATCACGTTCCTAACGAACGGTTCTCCATATAAAAAGCCTCCATTAAGACATGGAGGCTGTATATACAAGCATACGTTAACGTAAGACTGTGACATATACACCTCGGCGGGTTAATTAAGCCATAAGGCCCCTGCTGTCTACGGTATAAATGGACATATTCTATTTTACAACATTTTGATATTATCAAAATGATTGTGATAAGTCAAGATTTATTTTGCAGAGAAAGAAGATGGATCCACTTTCACGCCAGGGCCCATAGTAGATGTAACAGAAACGTTTTTCACGTATACACCTTTAGCCGCTGCAGGTTTTGCTTTAAGGATTGTGTCATAGATTGTTGCAAAGTTCTCAACAAGCTTTTCGTCCTCGAAAGAAACCTTTCCGATTGGCGCGTGGATGTTACCAGCTTTATCAACGCGGTATTCTACTTTACCAGCTTTGATTTCATTGATTGCTTTTTCTACTTCGAATGTAACAGTTCCTGTTTTAGGGTTTGGCATAAGACCTTTTGGTCCAAGTACACGACCGATCTTACCAACTTCACCCATCATGTCAGGTGTCGCAACGATTACATCGAATTCAAACCAGCCTTGTTGGATTTTAGTGATATAATCAGAATCTCCAACGTAGTCTGCTCCAGCAGCTTCTGCTTCTTTTGCTTTTTCGCCTTTAGCGAACACAAGAACGCGTTGAGTTTTACCAGTTCCGTTAGGAAGTACAACTGCACCGCGGATTTGTTGATCGTTTTTACGAGGGTCTACGCCCAAACGAAAAGCAACTTCTACAGTCGCATCAAATTTCGCTGTATTTGCTTTTTTTGTAAGAGAAACAGCTTCAGCTACATCATACGCTTTAGTACGTTCGATCAACTTAGCAGCTTCTACATACTTTTTACCTTTTTTAGCCATTATAAAAATCCTCCTTATGTGGTTTTAGCGGAATAACCTCCCACGAATAAGGGTTGCGAACTTGTCAAAACCAAACTCGCAACCCAACAAGACAATAAATTAATCTTCGATGACAATACCCATACTGCGTGCAGTACCTTCAACCATGCGCATAGCTGATTCAACGCTAGCAGCGTTTAAGTCAGGCATTTTTGTTTCCGCGATTTCGCGTACTTTATCACGCTTAACAGTTGCCACTTTATTACGGTTAGGTTCACCAGAACCAGACTCAATACCAGCTGCTTTTTTAAGTAAAACTGCAGCAGGTGGAGTTTTAGTAATAAATGTAAATGAACGGTCTTCAAAAACCGAAATTTCAACAGGAATGATAAGACCAGCTTGGTCAGCTGTACGAGCATTAAACTCCTTACAGAATCCCATGATATTAACACCGGCTTGACCTAGTGCAGGTCCAACTGGTGGAGCTGGGTTAGCTTTTCCAGCAGGAATTTGCAATTTAACAACTTTAACTACTTTTTTAGCCACGAGACACACCTCCTTAAAGTCCGTGATGTGGTAATAGGGGAATCCCCCTCCCACTCAACAACTTCATTCTTTATATGAATGACGAAATAACTAGCTAGCGATCTTGAGCGAACTCAAGACGTACCTTTGCTATATTACCACTTCTATACACTCATTTCAAGCTCTTTTGAATTACAATTTATCGATCTGCGTGAACTCAAGTTCCACGGGTGTTTCTCTACCAAACATATTAACGAATACTTTGACTTTGCTTTTATCGTAATCAATCTCTTCGATAGAGCCTGTGAAGTTAGCAAATGGTCCGTCGATGACCTTGACTGTTTCTTTCAATTCAAAGTCGATTTCTGTTTTGCGTTCTTCAAGGCCCATTCTCTTCAGAATGGTTTCAGCTTCGCCTGGCAGCAGCGCTGTCGGCTTCGAGCCTGATCCAGCTGATCCAACGAATCCTGTGACACCTGGTGTATTACGAACAACATACCAAGAGTCGTCAGTCATCACGATTTCCACTAGGACATAGCCAGGGAATACTTTCTTTTTGACAACTTTTTTCTTACCATTTTTAATATCTGTTTCTTCTTCTTCTGGTACGACAACGCGGAAGATCTTATCTTGCATGCCCATTGATTCGACACGCTTTTCCAGGTTCGCTTTTACTTTGTTTTCATAGCCAGAGTACGTATGCACAACATACCAATTCTTTTCCATTTCGTTCAGGACTATTCAGTCCTTCCCTCCCCACATTTCGTAATGTCTATTTGACGAATCTCGAGTACCGGTAAATATTTTCAAGCAATTGAAAAAACCCGTAAAACGGGTTTTTTGGCAAGTCATATTATGATCTATTATAGCACGTTCAGCAGACCATTATTCAAGTATTAATGAATTAATTCGATTAATTGTGAGATTCCTATATCAAGAAAAGAGAAAAAGATTGCAAAGAATACGACTGTTAAAATAACAGTGATTGTGTAACGAATCATTTCGTTTTTCTTTGGCCAGCTGACCTTCTTCATTTCTTTTCCGACACTTTTTAAGAAACTGATAATACGCATTGTAAAAGACCTCCACAGATTAAAGAACGCAAATCTTACTTCGTTTCTAAATGTGTTTTATGTGAATTACAAGTCTTGCAATATTTCTTAACTTCTAATCTTTCAGCTGCTGAAGCATCACTTTTCATTGTCGTATAATTGCGGCTTCCGCAGTCTTTACAGGCTAGAGTAATCTTTTTCCTCATATTTACACCTATTTTCTCGACATCATTTCCTTAGTACCTTATCACAGTGTCGAAAAAGCTGTCAATATAGGTTTGATTAGAGACTAATCTCGCGAAGCTCTAAATATTTCTCTAATTTTCTCTTTACTCTTTGGAGTGCGTTATCAATTGATTTCACATGACGGTTTAAATCTTCAGAAATCTCTTGATAGGATCTGCCATCAAGGTAAAGCACAAGAACCTTTCTTTCCAGCTCGCTTAGTAGTTCACCCATCTTCATTTCGATATCATCAAATTCTTCTTTGCTAATGATTAAATCTTCTGGGTTAAGCGCTTTAGCACCGGAAATGACGTCCAACAATGTTCTGTCTGATTCTTCATCATATATTGGCTTATCTAATGATACATAGGAATTTAACGGGATATGTTTTTGGCGAGTAGCTGTTTTAATTGCGGTGATAATTTGGCGGGTAATACATAATTCTGCAAAAGCCTTAAATGAAGTAAGCTTGTCCTCTCTGAAATCGCGGATAGACTTATAAAGTCCGATCATCCCTTCTTGGACAATATCCTCTCGATCCGCTCCAATCAAGAAATAAGATCTTGCTTTTGCACGTACAAAATTGCGGTATTTCGTTATTAAGTAATCTAGCGCATCACTATCTCCGACATGAACCCTTTCAATGACTTGTTCATCTTCCAACTGGCAAAATTGCTCTCTGATGGATTTATCCTTGCTGTTGTTTAGATTCACTTCGATCCCCCCGACCGCACCTAGATAGAAATATTATACATTAATGGTTGAAATATCGTCAAGCTATTCTAGATTCCCACGCCGCCATTTTTCAAACGTTTTCAATACATCTTCTGACAATTCAATCTTGGATGCTGGTTTATCAGAAGTAATCTTTTTGACTCTCGTTTCAATCTTTCGTTCGATCACTTCAATCTCTCTTAAAAGCTCTCGAGCCGACTTCCGAAGAGCTCCTTGTCCAAAGATTGCCCATTGTTCTGTAAAGTCTGAGGTCGCCACATGAATCTGCGTCCGAATATTATTCAAATCCTGGGCAAGCTTTTCAATCCGCTCATCAGCTGTTTCATTCTCTCTCGTAAAGATGACCTCTACCCGGTGATTGATCCGCTTTTTTTCGATTCCTTTGACCATATGGGCATCGAATACGACAATGACTCGATACCCTGTGTATGCTTGATATTCTGCTAAATTTTGAATCAGTATGTCTCTGGCTTCTTCAAAGCTGTTTTCCTTTAGGTGCTGCAGCCGCGGCCATGCACCTATCATGTTGTATCCATCGACTAAGAGGATGTCCATCTCTATTCTCCTAACGGATAACGTTTTCGATACACTTCATACATCAATAGACTAGCAGCAACTGACGCGTTTAACGAAGTGACCTTTCCGGCCATAGGCAGCTTAATCAGAAAATCACACTTTTCTTTGATCAATCGGCCAATCCCTTTCCCTTCACTGCCAATCACGAGAGCAAGCGGCATCGTGCCATCAAATTGTCTGTAATCCTGTTTGGCAGACGCATCTGTTCCCGCGACCCAGATTCCTCTTTCTTTCATCTCATCAAGAGCTCTTGAAAGATTGGTAACTTTGGCAACAGGAATATGTTCAATTGCTCCAGTGGATGCTTTGGCAACGGTTGTCGTTAAGCCGACCGCTCTCCTTTTCGGAATGACAATCCCGTGTGCACCTACAGCATCTGCTGTACGCATAATAGAACCTAAATTATGAGGGTCTTCAATTTCATCTAAGATCAGAAAGAACGGCTGTTCATTCCGCTGTTCAGCGATTTGATATAAATCGTCTAATTCTGCATATTCATATGCTGCTACTTGTGCAACGATTCCCTGGTGCTGACCTGTTACCATTTGATCAAGCTTTTTCCTCGGAACAAACTGAATGGTGATATTTTGTTTTTTTGCGAGTTCAATGACCTGCTGGGCTTGTCCTTTTACAGTGTTTTCTGCCATCCAGAGCTTGTATAACTCCCGATCTGACTTCAGTGTTTCAATCACTGCATTTTTCCCAATCACATAATCATGTTGCTGACTCATTTGTCTTCCTCCCTGACGTTCCGATTTCAATCGCCTGACTAATCAGCTCTTCTAAGCGTTCGTCCTGCTTTTCAATAAATAAATAACCCATGAGCGCTTCAAACGCCGTACTATAACGATACGTTTGAACGTCTGTGTTTTTAGGCACTGTGCCTGATTTTGCATTTCTTCCTCTTTTCAACACCGCTTCTTCTGCTTCAGTGAAAAAGCCTTGCTGCTGAAGCGTAAATAAAATAGCTGCCTGAGATTTAGCTGAAACAATTTTGCTTGCTCGTTTGTGCAGCTCATTTGGTTTTGTCGCCCCCGTTTGGAGGAGGTGATGCCTCACGTAGACTTCAAAAATGGCATCACCCATATAAGCAAGCGCAAGTCCGTTCAATTGTTTACCGTCTTTCAGCTTTTCAAAATTAAACATGACCTATTCTCCTCTTTTCCAGCGAGTACCTTGAGGAGTATCCTCCAATACAATATTCATGCTCTTTAACTGGTCACGAATTTGATCAGATAGCGCAAAATCACGATTTCTTCTAGCCTCATTGCGTTTTTCAATTAACGCTTCTACTTCTTCGTCAAGCGTATGCCTTTCTTCTAATGAGAAGCCAAGGACAGAGGTGATTTCTTGGAACAAGCCGATAAATGCCTTGATCACTTCCTCCGAAGTATGATCATTTTCCATATAATAATTCGCCTGTTTCGCAAGTTCGAATAAAACAGAGATCGCATTTGCCGTATTGAAGTCATCATTCATTTCAGAAATAAACGTCGCTCGCTGCTCTTCAACCTTCGCCAGCCATTCAGCATTATCTTCTGTGATATTCGTGCTGCTTTCAAGGCGATGATGTAAATTAGCATACGACGTTTTGAGTCGGTTAAACGCACTCTTTGTACTCTCTAGTAAGTCCATTGAGTAGTTAATTGGATGACGGTAGTGAACCGACAACATAAAGAATCGAAGTACGTCAGGATCTTGTTCTTTCACAATGTCATGCACGAGCACAAAGTTGCCTAGTGATTTTGACATTTTTTCATTCTCAATATTAATATATCCGTTATGCATCCAATACTTTGCAAAAGGTTTGCCTGTCAAAGCCTCAGATTGAGCGATTTCATTTTCATGGTGAGGGAAGGTTAAATCCTGTCCGCCTGCATGAATATCGATCGTATCACCTAAATATTTTTTAACCATGGCTGAGCATTCGATATGCCAGCCTGGGCGTCCTTCGCCCCACGGGCTATCCCATGAGATTTCTTGGTCCTTTGCGGCCTTCCATAAAGCAAAGTCCAGCGCATCTCGTTTCTTCTCACCTACACGAATACGGGCACCTGTCTTTAGTTCATCAATCGACTGGTGAGAGAGCTTTCCGTAGCCTTCAAATGAGCGTGTGCTGTAATACACGTCACCAGCTGCTTCATAGGCGTAGCCCTTTTCAATCAATGTCGCAATAAATGCAATGATATCATCCATATTTTCCGTCACTCGCGGGTGAAGGTCAGCTTTTTTGCAGCCTAGTGCACTGACGTCTTCAAAGTAGGCTTGGATAAAACGGTCAGCAATCGTCGGGACATCTTCTCCGAGTTCATTGGCTGCTTTGATGAGTTTATCATCCACATCTGTAAAGTTTGAGACAAAGTTCACATCATAGCCACTGTATTCTAAATACTTACGTACAGTGTCATAAACAATAGCAGGTCTTGCATTCCCGATATGAATATAGTTATAAACGGTTGGTCCGCACACATACATCTTGACCTTTCCTGGTTCAAGCGGGACGAATTCTTCTTTCTTACGTGTCAATGTATTATAAATATTGATTGTCATGATTGTTCTTCCTTTCTGCTCAATGAAGCCAGCTCACCTTTTAGCTTTTCCATTTCTCGTTCCAATTCTTTGAAACGATCGGAAATTGGATCTGGCAAATCTTGATGATTGAGATCACGATTAATTTTCTTACCATTTTGAACGACGACTCGCCCAGGTATACCGACAACGGTGGAATGGTCCGGTACGTCCTTTAACACGACCGACCCCGCTCCAATCTTGGCTCCTTTTCCGACAGTAATGGAACCGAGCACTTTTGCACCTGTCGCAATGAGCGCATCGTCTAAAATGGTCGGGTGCCGCTTTCCCTTTTCTTTCCCTGTTCCCCCTAATGTCACGCCTTGGAAAACAGTGACGTTGTCTCCAATTTCACATGTTTCCCCAATCACCACTCCCATACCGTGGTCAATGAAGAAGCGCCTGCCAATGGTTGCCGCAGGGTGAATTTCCACCCCTGTGAAAAACCGGCTGACCTGAGAAATGATCCGAGCAAGAAAGTACAGCTTCCGCTTATAAAATGCATGCGCGATACGATGAGCCCAAATCGCATGAAGCCCTGAATAGGTTAGCACTACTTCAATATAGCTTCTAGCAGCAGGATCTTGATCAAACACAGTATCAATGTCTTCTTTCAGCATTTTGAAAAACACATGCTTCCCCCCGTTCTTCCCCATCAATCTCTCTTCGGACTTGCTCTCTTTTTTGGACAAATAAAAAACGCCTCTGCCATATGACAGAGACGTTTTGAAAACGCGGTTCCACTCTGTTTAGAAAGCCCTCATTTCGCAGCCTTCTCAACTTAATCCCATAACGGAGGGTACCGCCCTTGCATACTAACGTACTCGTGTTCCTCAAGGGTCTTGAGGGTGCATTTCCAACGTCTGCCCATAAGTCTCTTTCAGCCGGTGAAGACTCTTTCTGTGATGGACGAAAACATTGTACTTCTCCCTCGCAACGATTTCCTTATATTTGTTTAATGCGGTTTAATACCGTTTCTTTTCCTAGTAGTTCAATACTTTGCGGAAGTTCTGGGCCATGCGTTTGTCCTGTGACAGCCACACGAATTGGCATGAAGAGTTTCTTGCCTTTATGCCCTGTTTCTTTTTGTACCGCTTTAATAGCAGCCTTGATTTCATCAGGTGTGAAAGATTCAAGTCGTTCAAGCTGACCAGCAAAAGATGCCATGACTTCTGGTACTTGCTCCTCTGCTAGAACTTCCTTCGCCTCTTGATTATACTCAATTTGCTCCTTAAAGAACAACTCTGTTAACTCAACAATTTCTGCTCCATAGCTCAATTGTTCGTGATACAGAGCAATCAGCTTGCGCACCCACGTGTTTTCTTCATCTGACAGCTGCTCACTTACTTTGCCTGCCTTTTGAAGATGTGGAAGTGTTAACGCAACAACCTGATCAAGATCAAGTGCTTTCACGTATTGGTTATTTACCCATTTTAGTTTATGCATATCGAATAGAGCTGGTGACTTAGAAAGTCGATTTACATCGAAAATGTCGATGAATTGCTCATTTGTAAACAGTTCTTCTTCGCCCACTGGAGACCATCCAAGTAGTGCAATGAAGTTGAACAGGGCTTCTGGTAAATAGCCTAAGTTTTTATATTGCTCGATGAATTGAATAATGGATTCATCACGCTTGCTTAATTTCTTGCGGTTCTCGTTCACAATCAGCGTCATATGTCCGAATAGCGGAACATCCCAGCCGAATGCATTGAAGATCATGATTTGTTTAGGCGTATTCGAAATGTGATCCTCTCCGCGGAGAATGTGAGTCATTTTCATCAAATGATCATCTACTGCTACAGCGAAGTTATAAGTCGGCGTACCATCTTTCTTCACAATGACAAAGTCACCGATGCCGTCTGTCTCAAATGAAATATCGCCTTTGACCATGTCGTCAAATTTGATGATTTCTCCTTTTGGCACTCGGAAGCGGATGCTTGGCTCTCTTCCTTCAGCAATTAGCTTGTCCTCTTCTTCTTTTGATAATTGACTGCATTTACCAGAATATCGAGGCATTTCACTGCGGGCGATTTGTGCTTCACGCTCTTCCTCTAGCTCTTCAGCCGTACAATAGCACTTATACGCCAAGTCCTTCTCTAGTAGCTCATCATAATACTTTTTATAAATATCATTACGCTCTGATTGTCTGTAAGGACCGTAGCCGCCATCTTTATCAATACTCTCATCCCAATCAATACCGAGCCATTGCAGGTGGCGCAGCTGGCTTTCTTCTCCGCCCTCTACATTACGCTTTTGGTCCGTATCTTCGATTCGAATAATAAATTTGCCGCCTTGACTGCGTGCGAACAAATAGTTGAAAAGAGCCGTTCTAGCATTCCCAATATGTAAATGACCAGTTGGACTCGGTGCATAACGAACACGCACTTCATTTCCCATGAGTTTAACTTCCTTTCATCTGCATCATGTTGTCTGACACCAATTTTTTATAAACGTATTTTATCATCAAATCACATTCTCATCAAAATGAGTTTTACTTTTTCTGAAGAAGCACCGTTGCTTGAGAGGCAATTCCTTCGCCTCTTCCTGTAAATCCGAGTTTCTCCGTCGTTGTTGCTTTCACATTCACCTGTGTGACCTCTGCCTCAAGCGCTTCTGCAATCTTCTCACACATCGGTTGAATGTAAGGTGCCATTTTGGGCTTTTGCGCCATAATGGTGCAATCAATATTCACAAGTGTGTAGCCTTTTTCCTTTACTAGTGCCCACACATGCTGCAGTAATTTAAAAGAATCCGCATCCTTAAACTCAGGATCTGTGTCTGGGAAATGTCTGCCGATATCTCCTTCAGCAATCGCACCTAGGCAGGCATCTGCCACTGTGTGAAGCAGTACATCAGCGTCTGAATGCCCAAGTAGCCCCTTTTCATAAGGGATGGTAACCCCGCCGATAATCAAAGGTCTTCCCTCAGTTAATTGATGTACATCAAAGCCTTGTCCTATTCTCAACATGATCTAGTACCCTCTTTCCGCATCCATAATTGCCTTGGCAACCAATAAATCATCCGGTGTCGTCAACTTAATATTGGTGTAATCTCCTTGGACAATATAAACGTTTTCACCATGTAATTGTTCCACAAGACTGGCGTCGTCTGTTCCAAGGAAACCGGTCCGCTCTGCATATTCATGCGCCTCTTTTAAAATAGAATGACGAAAAGCTTGTGGGGTCTGGACTGCCCACAAGCTCTGACGTTCAATGGTTTGTTCCACTTTGCCTTCTTGAACGCGTTTGATTGTGTCTTTCACTGGTACCGCTACAACTGCGGAGCCTTTTTCAATCGCTGCTTTAACGAGCAAGTCAATCTGTGTATGCTTAATAAAAGGCCTTGCCCCATCATGAACAAGCACGATGTCTGCATCTTTCACAGCCTTTAATCCTTCGTATACACTTTGCTGACGTTCTTCGCCGCCGGTAACAAGTGAAACAGGCGTTTGAAAAGCGTGTACCTTGAGTAGCCTTTCAAAGTCTTGACGCTCCTCTTCATTGATCGCTAGGATCATGCGTTTGCATTGAGCATGAGCGTCAAACACCTTTAGTGTATGAATAATGACCGGCATTCTTTTCAGCTCAATAAAAAGCTTATTGCGGCCGGCCTTCATTCGTTTCCCCTGCCCCGCAGCCGGAATAACTACTTCATAATACATGTTCGTTCTCCCTTTAGAGCGCCTTCTCCAGAAGTTTTGGCTTCGCAAAAATCATTCTTCCAGCAGCAGTCTGCAGCACACTTGTGACGAGCACATCGATGTCTTTTCCAATGTAATTGCGTCCTTCTTCGACCACAATCATCGTACCGTCATCTAAGTAAGCAACACCTTGGTTATGCTCTTTCCCATCTTTAATGACCTGTACCTTCATTTCTTCCCCAGGCAGCACAACCGGTTTCACCGCATTGGCTAGATCATTGATGTTTAACACTGCTACTTTTTGAAGTTCGCATACTTTATTTAAATTAAAATCATTTGTCACAACAACACCTGAAGTTAATTTAGCGAGCTTCACAAGCTTGCTATCAACCTCTTGAATGTCTTCAAAGTCACCTTCGTAAATTTCAACTTTGATATCTAATTCTTTTTGAATACGATTTAAAATATCAAGACCTCTTCGGCCTCTATTTCTCTTTAATACATCAGAAGAGTCTGCAATATGCTGTAATTCCTCGAGCACAAATTGAGGAATGACCATGATGCCTTCTAAGAATCCAGTTTGACAAATATCTGCGATTCTTCCATCAATGATAACACTTGTGTCTAAAATTTTCAGCTTTTTATCTTCTATTTCAGGTTCATCATCAGCTGCTCCTTTTTTCTTGGTGACCTTTGCAGATCGGGAGAACAGCCCCATCATTTCATCCTTCTTCTTAAAGCCTACCTGAAATCCAAGGTATCCTAAAAAGAAAGCCAGGAAAATCGGAATAATGGTACCAAAAATATGATATGGGATATTGTTTAGCGGGATCACGTTTACAATAAGATATGCTAGAATAAGTCCAAATACTAATCCGAAACTTCCAGAAATAAGATCAGGAAGAGGCGCCTTTAAGAGAGAATCCTCGATCCATTTCACCCAATTCACCACATAACCTGTGCACCATTTGCCGATGATAAAGAACACAGCGGCTCCTATTAGTGCTGAAGAGTAAGCATTTGTTATGAAAGGTATGTCCTTTACATTTAACAGCAGAAATAACTCTGGAATGATAAAAATCCCTACAACTGCACCAAAAATGATAAAAAACGCCTGAACGATTCTTTTTAACATACCTTCACCTCCTTTATTTTTCATCTGTCAATCCACCCTCACCTGACATTGATATATGTTTAAGTTTCCTATCATAATCAATAGAAAACAAAAGCATCATTAATATACCCATATTCATCCATTTTTAACCGTGTTTAAAGAAAATTTCTCTTCTTACAGCTGTCGGTCGATATAATGTTTTTCTTGCAGCCTTTTTAATCCTTTTTTTATCTTTTTCGCTCTTACTTCTCCAATTCCTTCTACTTCATCCAAATCTTGTACATCTGCTTCCATAATTCGATCTAACACACCGAACGCTTCAACCACGTTTTCGACGATTGGCATAGGCAGTCTAGGGATTTTGTGAAGCAGTCTGTAACCTCTTGTGTACACATATTCGTCAATATTTGTAGAAGCTGGATAGCCAAGTAACTTGTACAGAATGGAATCATCTAAAAGCTCAAAGCTAGACATATCTTGGAGCTGTTTAAGCAGAACATATGGATCTTTAATCTTTTCTTTCACGTAATCTTTAATAAATAAAGCCGCTTCCTGCTCCATATCTGTAATCAGTTCATTGACTTGCAGACGAATCAAATGTCCTTCTGTTCCAAGCTCTTTGATATACATATTGATTTCATTTTTGATTCTAAGCACCATTTCGTAACGATGCAGGACAGATAATACATCACCAAAGGTCACAAGCTCTTCAAATTCCAGGGCGCTTAACGCAGAAATGGCATGATCTAAAATGGTTTTATATTTCTCAAGTGTTTGTATGGCTTGATTGGCCTTCGTTAAAATAAAGCCAATATCTTTCAGCGTATAACGACGATTCCCTTGGTATAAGGTAATGACGTTCCTCCGTTCAGAAATCGCAATGATTAAACAGCCTGTCTGCTTCGCTACACGTTCAGCAGTTCGGTGCCTCATGCCCGTTTCCGATGAATGAATGGTTGCATCTGGCATGAGCTGTGTATTTGCATACAAGATCTTTTGACCAGAATCGCTTAAAATAATGGCTCCATCCATCTTCGCCAATTCATATAAGTGTGCTGGGGAGAAGGCAGAATTAATATGAAATCCTCCATCGACAACACTTTTTACCTTGTCGTTATAACCAACAACAATAAGCCCGCCAGTATTGGCCCTCAGGACGTTTTCGATCCCAGCCCGGAGAGGTGTCCCTGGTGCCACAAACTGTACAATATCTAAGAGATCGAGTTCTCTCGCTCCTTTTTTCTCTTTTTCCATTTCTATGATCCCCCTAGTGAAATTCGAAGTGCCTCCGCTACATTTTCTACACCGACTAACTCAATCCCTCTCGGCTTTTTCCATCCATCTATATTCGCTTGAGGAATAAACATTCGCTTAAATCCTAGTTTCGCAGCTTCCTGCACACGCTGTTCAATTCTTGATACTCTTCTGACTTCTCCCGTCAGACCGACCTCTCCTATAAAGCAATCCGCTTGATGCGGCGCTGCGTCTTTAAAGCTTGATGCAATACTGACCGCAATGGCCAAGTCAATTGCTGGTTCGTCAAGCTTCACACCGCCTGCGACCTTTAAATATGCATCCTGGTTTTGCAGCAGCAGTCCAACACGTTTTTCTAAAACCGCCATGAGCAGTGACACTCGATTATGATCAAGACCAGTGGCCATTCTACGCGGATTTCCGAAGCTTGTTGGTGAAATTAACGCTTGTATCTCGACAAGAACAGGTCTTGTTCCTTCCATTGAGGCAACAACACACGAACCAGATACACCTGCCGAACGTTCTTCTAAGAAAATTTCGGATGGGTTTAATACTTCCGTGAGCCCTTCCTCTCTCATTTCAAAAATCCCTAGTTCATTCGTTGAACCAAATCGGTTTTTCACTGCACGTAAGATACGAAACGTATGATGACGCTCACCTTCAAAATAAAGAACCGTGTCCACCATATGCTCTAAAAGACGTGGACCTGCGATCGAGCCTTCTTTGGTCACGTGACCAACAATAAAAATTGGAATCCCATTTGTCTTGGCAATCTTCATCAGCTGCGCTGTACATTCTCTCACTTGAGATACAGACCCAGGGGCTGACGTAATATCGCTTTGATAAACAGTTTGAATCGAATCCACCACGACAAAAGCGGGTTTCATCTCTTGTATAGCAGACGTTATATACTCCATATCGGTTTCAGCCAAAACATGTAAAGAGGTGCTTTTTATGCCGAGGCGGTCCGCTCTTAACTTCGTTTGTTTAATGGACTCCTCACCGGATATGTATAATACATTCTGATTTTTGTCTGAGAGCTGTGCTGATACTTGTAATAATAATGTGGACTTGCCGATCCCAGGATCTCCGCCAATAAGAACAAGAGAGCCTTTGACAATTCCACTTCCTAATACTCGGTTAAATTCTTCTAAATTCGTTTTGATTCGGGGTTCATCTGATGTTTCAATTGCAGAAATAGGTGAAGGTTTTTGAATGGTTTGGACAGAATGATTAAAAGCGCTTCGACGGTTTACCGGCTCTTTACGAACGACCTCTTCTGTCATACTGTTCCACGTGCCGCAGCCTGGACATTTCCCCATCCATTTGGCTGACTCATAACCGCACGATTGGCATATAAATTTTGATTTTGTCTTAGCCATAGATTGAAGAATACAACTCCTTATACTGGTCAGAAAATAAGTAAAGGGAGGCATACACCTTACTGGTATGCCTCACACTTTTTTCTTACTATATTAGTTCGTAGCAGCCGTCGTTTTTACGACAATTTCTCCATCTTCCACATCTAATACGATTTGTTGACCTTTTTCAATATTACCCTTTAGAAGCTCCTCAGAAAGTCGATCTTCCACATGCTTTTGAATCGCTCTTCTTAACGGACGCGCACCGTACTCAAGGTCTACACCTTCGTCGGCAATCTTCGCTTTTGCTGCTTCTGTCAATTCAATTGAAAGGTCTTGTTCTTTTAATCGTTTCGTCAATTGATCAGACATGAGAGACACGATCTCTTTTAGATGTTTCTTTTCAAGTGAATGGAAGACAATAATTTCATCAATACGGTTGATGAATTCTGGTCTAAACGCACGTTTCAACTCGCCCATCACTTTGCCTTTCATATCTTTGTAATTTTGACCTTCATCCTGCACGTTAAAGCCAACATATTTATTTCGCTTCAGTTCACTAGCTCCAACGTTGGATGTCATGATCAAAATCGTATTTCTAAAGTCAACGGTACGCCCTTTAGAATCCGTCAGACGACCATCTTCTAATACTTGCAGTAAGATGTTGAATACATCTGGATGCGCCTTTTCAATCTCGTCTAAAAGCACAACAGAATAAGGTTTTCTTCTCACTTTTTCAGTCAGTTGTCCGCCTTCTTCATAGCCAACATAGCCTGGAGGTGACCCAACAAGTCTAGATGTAGAATGTTTCTCCATGTATTCAGACATATCGATACGGATCATCGCTTCTTCATCACCAAAAATAGACTCTGCAAGTGCTCTTGCAAGCTCCGTTTTACCAACCCCTGTTGGGCCTAAGAAGATAAAGGAGCCGATTGGACGTTTTGGATCTTTTAGACCAGCACGCGCACGTCTCACAGCTTTTGCTACAGCGACAACCGCTTCATCCTGCCCGATTACACGAGAATGGAGTAATTGTTCCATATTCAGAAGCTTATCTGTTTCTGTTTGGGCAATTTTTGAAACAGGCACTCCTGTCCAGCTAGAGACAACCATTGCGATATCATCCACTGATACCTCTGAATTCTCTTGACCTTGCTTTTCTTTCCAAGATTTCTTTGTGACTTCTACTTTTTCACGCAAACGCTGCTCTGTATCGCGAAGAGAGGCTGCTTTTTCAAATTCCTGACTTTGAACAGCCGCATCCTTTTCCTTGCGTACTTCATCCAGCTTTTGCTCTAGTTCTTTTAGGTTAGGCGGTGTTGTGAAAGAACGTAAGCGAACTTTCGAACCTGCCTCATCAATTAAATCAATCGCCTTATCTGGAAGGAAACGATCAGAAATATACCGGTCAGACAGCTTCACCGCCGCCTCAATCGCTTCATCTGTGATGGACACACGGTGATGTGCCTCATAACGATCTCTAAGACCTCTTAAGATTTGAATACTTTCATCAACGGATGGCTGATCTACTTGAATTGGCTGGAAACGTCGTTCAAGCGCAGCATCCTTTTCAATATATTTACGGTACTCATCTAACGTTGTTGCCCCGATACATTGAAGCTCTCCACGTGCTAAGGATGGTTTGAGAATATTAGATGCGTCAATCGCACCTTCTGCTCCGCCAGCACCAATCAGTGTATGAAGCTCGTCAATGAAGAGAATGATATTTCCTGCCTGACGAATTTCGTCCATGACTTTTTTCAAACGATCCTCAAATTCACCACGATATTTCGTTCCTGCTACAACGGTTCCCATATCAAGCGTCATCACTCGTTTATCCCGCAAGATTTCAGGCACTTCATTATGAATAATTTGCTGTGCAAGACCTTCAGCGATGGCTGTTTTACCAACACCGGGCTCACCAATCAGCACAGGGTTATTTTTTGTTCTTCTGCTTAGAACCTCAATGACACGCTGAATTTCTTTGCTTCGTCCAATGACAGGGTCCAAGCTGTCTTCTTTCGCAATCGCTGTTAAATCTCTTGCCAAGCTATCTAATGTTGGTGTATTTGCATTGCTGTTAGAGCCAGCGGCAGATGCACCTGTTTCATTGCTGCCAAGCAGCTGCAGGACTTGCTGACGTGCTTTATTTAAGCTCACTCCGAGGTTATTTAAAACGCGGGCAGCTACACCCTCTCCCTCGCGAATAAGACCTAATAGAATATGTTCTGTCCCTACATAGGAATGACCTAGCTTTCTTGCTTCATCCATTGAAAGCTCAGTGACCTTCTTCGCTCTAGGCGTATAATGAGGAATAGCTTGAGACACCTCTTGCCCTCTTCCAATCAAGCTTTCGACTTCTTTTTGGATTTTATCTGAAACAAGGCCCAGTGCTTCTAACGCTTTTGCGGCAATACCCTCACCCTCGCGTACAAGACCAAGTAAAATGTGTTCAGTACCAATGTTCTTATGGCCTAGGCGAATGGCTTCTTCTTGTGCAAGTGCTAATACCTTTTGAGCTCTTTCAGTGAATCTTCCAAACATCATATCGTTTCATCCTCCTGTCCATTCCTATGCATTTCTAAACGCAGCCTTTCTCTAATAATCGCTGCTCGTTTTATATCTCGTTCATTTGGCTCCAAAGCTCCTCCAGAATATTGTTGAAGAAAGCCAGGCTGTGTCAAAATCATGAGTTCATTCAGTATATTACTTGAAAGCCCCTTAATGATACCTAAATCAATTCCAAGGCGCACATCTGACAAACACTTAGCTGTTTCCTTTGATTCAATCATCCGACAATTGGACAAAATCCCCAAGGAACGGTACACTCTGTCCTCAAGTTCAATTTTAGATGTTTGATATAACGCTTTTCGTGCAGATCGCTCTTGTTCAATGAGCTGAGCGGTCACACTATTTAAATCATCTACAATATCCTCTTCTGATTGACCAAGTGTCATTTGATTTGAAATTTGAAAGATGTTCCCTATTGCTTCGCTGCCTTCACCATAAATTCCTCTGACTACAAGACCTAATTGATTAATCGCCGGAATAATCCGATTCATTTGTCTTGTGAGGGCTAAAGCTGGTAAATGCATCATGACCGAAGCCCTAATACCTGTACCTACATTCGTTGGACAGCTTGTTAAGTATCCTCGCTTTTCAGAAAATGCATAATCCACTTGCTCTTCAATCCAGTCATCTATCTGGTTAGCCGCTTTTAATGCATTGGCTAGTTGGAAACCTGGGAATAAGCATTGGATTCGAATATGGTCTTCTTCATTCAGCATCACACTGATTTCCTCATTTTCAGAAAGCAAACAACCGCCAAATCTTGATTCTGCTAAGTTTGGGCTAATCAAATGCTTTTCAACAAGTACTCTCTTTGCTAAAGGCTGCGTTTCATTCATTCGAATTAGAACAAAGTTTCCAATGTCCTTCACTTCCTGGCTAGCAAACTTTTGCTCGAATTGCTGGAGAACAGCTTCAGCCTCTTCCTGAGAAAACTGAGTTGGGAAACGAACATGCTCTAGGTTTCGTGCTAGCCTGATTCGACTGCTTAGAACAATGTCACTTTCTGGTCCTTTTTGTTTCATCCATTGACTTAAAGCGTCTTGAATAAAATGCTGGAGCGACATGTTGTTAATCTCCCTCCCTCTGCTGAGATTGCTCATGCTCTAATGCACGAATTTGATCTCGAACTTCCGCTGCTTTTTCGAACTCTTCTTGTTCAATTAACTGCTTCAGCTCTTGCTGCATCAACTCAAGTTTCCGGCGTACATGAAGACTGCCGGCAATCCGTTTAGGCACTTTTCCATTATGGACTGTATTTCCACTATGGACTTTCCGTAAAACAGGGTTCAAATACTGATCAAATGAACGATAGCATTCTGCACAGCCAAAACGGCCTGTTTTTCTGAATTGTTGAAAGGTTAAGCCACACTTAGGACATTGATCCACTTCTCTCGCTTCTTGAAAAATAGATGATCCCTTATTCGCACTTGTGGTAAAGCTAGGATCAATATTCAATAAACCCGATAATAAGTTGTGAATCGAGAAACCTTGGTTTCCACTCATAGCATATGAATCACTGTTTTCTTTTGCACATTGTTCACATATGTGCATTTCTTGTTTTTCTCCATTTATAACTTTCGTAAAGTGAAAAGTGGCTGGTCTCTCATTGCATTCTTGACAAATCAATCTTTTCACCCGCTTTACTTTAATTTCAAAGCATTTAACATCGCTTTCATCATCCGAGCCCGCAATTCATCTCGTTCAGGTAAATCAATGTGCAAAACAGAACGGTCCATGACACTGATCATCATCTTTGCTTCTCTTTCAGATAAAATGTTATTTTCGACAAGACGCATGATGATATGATCAGAGGCAGCCTGTGATAAACGATGATATATTTGGGAAATAATATTGTTCAATAAGTCGACTTCATCATTCATTTTGACTTTAATGATGCGGATATAGCCACCGCCGCCACGCTTACTTTCAACGATGTAGCCTCTCTCGCTCGTAAAGCGTGTATTGATAACATAGTTAATTTGTGAAGGTACGCATTGAAACTTATCTGCAATTTCATTGCGCTTAATTTCTAATATTTCTCGACCATTCTGATCCAAGACTTCTTTCAAGTACTGCTCGATGATATCAGAAATATTTTGTGCCACTCCGCCTCCTCCTCCATTGACTTTGACTATATTTGACTTTAATCTTACTATAAATTTTTTCGGTCGATTTTTCAAGATAATCGCTCAACTAAGAATATTATTTCCACATTTATATGGTGTCAAACCTCTCAAAAACACAAAAAAGACCAGTTCCATACGGAACTGATCCTTAGACAAGCTTGGCGGCGTCCTACTCTCACAGGGGGAGACCCCCAACTACCATCGGCGCTGAAGAGCTTAACTTCCGTGTTCGGTATGGGAACGGGTGTGACCTCTTCGCTATCGCCACCAAACCTGATGGAGAGAATGTTCTCTCAAAACTAGATAACAATGTTCAAACTTCACATTAGAATAAAGGTTAAGTCCTCGATCTATTAGTATCTGTCAGCTCCACGTGTCACCACGCTTCCACCTCAGACCTATCAACCTGATCATCTTTCAGGGATCTTACTTCCTTGCGGAATGGGAAATCTCATCTTGAGGGGGGCTTCATGCTTAGATGCTTTCAGCACTTATCCCGTCCGCACATAGCTACCCAGCGATGCCCTTGGCAGAACAACTGGTACACCAGCGGTGCGTCCATCCCGGTCCTCTCGTACTAAGGACAGCTCCTCTCAAATTTCCTGCGCCCGCGACGGATAGGGACCGAACTGTCTCACGACGTTCTGAACCCAGCTCGCGTACCGCTTTAATGGGCGAACAGCCCAACCCTTGGGACCGACTACAGCCCCAGGATGCGATGAGCCGACATCGAGGTGCCAAACCTCCCCGTCGATGTGGACTCTTGGGGGAGATAAGCCTGTTATCCCCGGGGTAGCTTTTATCCGTTGAGCGATGGCCCTTCCATGCGGAACCACCGGATCACTAAGCCCGACTTTCGTCCCTGCTCGACTTGTAGGTCTCGCAGTCAAGCTCCCTTGTGCCTTTACACTCTGCGAATGATTTCCAACCATTCTGAGGGAACCTTTGGGCGCCTCCGTTACATTTTAGGAGGCGACCGCCCCAGTCAAACTGCCCACCTGACACTGTCTCCCTGCCCGATAAGGGCAGCGGGTTAGAAGGTCAATACAGCCAGGGTAGTATCCCACCGATGCCTCCACCGAAGCTAGCGCTCCGGTTTCCAAGGCTCCTACCTATCCTGTACAAGCTGTACCAACATTCAATATCAGGCTGCAGTAAAGCTCCACGGGGTCTTTCCGTCCTGTCGCGGGTAACCTGCATCTTCACAGGTACTATAATTTCACCGAGTCTCTCGTTGAGACAGTGCCCAGATCGTTGCGCCTTTCGTGCGGGTCGGAACTTACCCGACAAGGAATTTCGCTACCTTAGGACCGTTATAGTTACGGCCGCCGTTTACTGGGGCTTCAATTCGCACCTTCGCTTACGCTAAGCGCTCCTCTTAACCTTCCAGCACCGGGCAGGCGTCAGCCCCTATACTTCGCCTTACGGCTTCGCAGAGACCTGTGTTTTTGCTAAACAGTCGCCTGGGCCTATTCACTGCGGCTTCTCGGGGCTTTAACACCCTAAGAAGCACCCCTTCTCCCGAAGTTACGGGGTCATTTTGCCGAGTTCCTTAACGAGAGTTCTCTCGATCACCTTAGGATTCTCTCCTCGCCTACCTGTGTCGGTTTGCGGTACGGGCACCTCTCACCTCGCTAGAGGCTTTTCTTGGCAGTGTGGAATCAGGAACTTCGCTACTAAATTTCGCTCGCCATCACAGCTCAGCCTTCACGGGAAACGGATTTGCCTATTTCCCAGCCTAACTGCTTGGACGCGGATATCCAATACCGCGCTTACCCTATCCTCCTGCGTCCCCCCATTGCTCAAATGGTGAGGAGGTGGTACAGGAATATCAACCTGTTGTCCATCGCCTACGCCTTTCGGCCTCGGCTTAGGTCCCGACTAACCCTGAGCGGACGAGCCTTCCTCAGGAAACCTTAGGCATTCGGTGGACGGGATTCTCACCCGTCTTTCGCTACTCATACCGGCATTCTCACTTCTAAGCGCTCCACCAGTCCTTCCGGTCTGACTTCACAGCACTTAGAACGCTCTCCTACCACTGTTCGTAAGAACAGTCCGCAGCTTCGGTGATACGTTTAGCCCCGGTACATTTTCGGCGCAGAGTCACTCGACCAGTGAGCTATTACGCACTCTTTAAATGGTGGCTGCTTCTAAGCCAACATCCTGGTTGTCTAAGCAACTCCACATCCTTTTCCACTTAACGTATACTTTGGGACCTTAGCTGGCGGTCTGGGCTGTTTCCCTTTCGACTACGGATCTTATCACTCGCAGTCTGACTCCCAAGGATAAGTCATCGGCATTCGGAGTTTGACTGAATTCGGTAACCCGGTAGGGGCCCCTAGTCCAATCAGTGCTCTACCTCCGAGACTCTTACCTTGAGGCTAGCCCTAAAGCTATTTCGGAGAGAACCAGCTATCTCCAGGTTCGATTGGCATTTCACCCCTACCCACACCTCATCCCCGCACTTTTCAACGTGCGTGGGTTCGGGCCTCCATTCAGTGTTACCTGAACTTCACCCTGGACATGGGTAGATCACCTGGTTTCGGGTCTACGACCACGTACTCATGCGCCCTATTCAGACTCGCTTTCGCTGCGGCTCCGCATCTTCTGCTTAACCTTGCACGGGATCGTAACTCGCCGGTTCATTCTACAAAAGGCACGCCATCACCCTTTAACGGGCTCTGACTACTTGTAGGCACACGGTTTCAGGATCTATTTCACTCCCCTTCCGGGGTGCTTTTCACCTTTCCCTCACGGTACTGGTTCACTATCGGTCACTAGGGAGTATTTAGCCTTGGGAGATGGTCCTCCCGGATTCCGACGGAATTTCACGTGTTCCGCCGTACTCAGGATCCACTCTGGAGAGAACAACATTTCAGTTACAGGGCTGTTACCTTCTTTGGCGGGCCTTTCCAGACCTCTTCGCTTATATCGTTCCTTTGTAACTCCGTATAGAGTGTCCTACAACCCCAAGAGGCAAGCCTCTTGGTTTGGGCTGTTCCCGTTTCGCTCGCCGCTACTCAGGGAATCGCATTTGCTTTCTCTTCCTCCGGGTACTTAGATGTTTCAGTTCCCCGGGTATGCCTTCTCATACTCTATGTATTCAAGTATGGATACTACTCCATTACGAGCAGTGGGTTTCCCCATTCGGAAATCTCCGGATCAAAGCTTGCTTACAGCTCCCCGAAGCATATCGGTGTTCGTCCCGTCCTTCATCGGCTCCTAGTGCCAAGGCATCCACCGTGCGCCCTTTCTAACTTAACCATTTCTTACTTTAGAAAGAATCACTATGTGTGATGAACTTTGCATTGCATTCAATGTGAATGTATTACTTATTGTTATCTAGTTTTCAAAGAACAATCCTGTCTCGCTAGAGACATGTTTTGAAGGAATGATCCTTCAAAACTAAACAAGACGAAAACGCACGCTGCTCCATATATCCTTAGAAAGGAGGTGATCCAGCCGCACCTTCCGATACGGCTACCTTGTTACGACTTCACCCCAATCATCTGCCCCACCTTCGGCGGCTGGCTCCATAAAGGTTACCTCACCGACTTCGGGTGTTGCAAACTCTCGTGGTGTGACGGGCGGTGTGTACAAGGCCCGGGAACGTATTCACCGCGGCATGCTGATCCGCGATTACTAGCGATTCCAGCTTCACGCAGTCGAGTTGCAGACTGCGATCCGAACTGAGAACAGATTTATGGGATTGGCTAAACCTTGCGGTCTCGCAGCCCTTTGTTCTGTCCATTGTAGCACGTGTGTAGCCCAGGTCATAAGGGGCATGATGATTTGACGTCATCCCCACCTTCCTCCGGTTTGTCACCGGCAGTCACCTTAGAGTGCCCAACTAAATGCTGGCAACTAAGATCAAGGGTTGCGCTCGTTGCGGGACTTAACCCAACATCTCACGACACGAGCTGACGACAACCATGCACCACCTGTCACTCTGTCCCCGAAGGGAAAGCCCTATCTCTAGGGTTGTCAGAGGATGTCAAGACCTGGTAAGGTTCTTCGCGTTGCTTCGAATTAAACCACATGCTCCACCGCTTGTGCGGGCCCCCGTCAATTCCTTTGAGTTTCAGTCTTGCGACCGTACTCCCCAGGCGGAGTGCTTAATGCGTTAGCTGCAGCACTAAGGGGCGGAAACCCCCTAACACTTAGCACTCATCGTTTACGGCGTGGACTACCAGGGTATCTAATCCTGTTCGCTCCCCACGCTTTCGCTCCTCAGCGTCAGTTACAGACCAGAGAGTCGCCTTCGCCACTGGTGTTCCTCCACATCTCTACGCATTTCACCGCTACACGTGGAATTCCACTCTCCTCTTCTGCACTCAAGTTTCCCAGTTTCCAATGACCCTCCCCGGTTGAGCCGGGGGCTTTCACATCAGACTTAAGAAACCGCCTGCGAGCCCTTTACGCCCAATAATTCCGGACAACGCTTGCCACCTACGTATTACCGCGGCTGCTGGCACGTAGTTAGCCGTGGCTTTCTGGTTAGGTACCGTCAAGGTGCGAGCAGTTACTCTCGCACTTGTTCTTCCCTAACAACAGAGCTTTACGATCCGAAAACCTTCATCACTCACGCGGCGTTGCTCCGTCAGACTTTCGTCCATTGCGGAAGATTCCCTACTGCTGCCTCCCGTAGGAGTCTGGGCCGTGTCTCAGTCCCAGTGTGGCCGATCACCCTCTCAGGTCGGCTACGCATCGTCGCCTTGGTGAGCCATTACCCCACCAACTAGCTAATGCGCCGCGGGTCCATCTGTAAGTGACAGCCGAAACCGTCTTTCATCCTTGAACCATGCGGTTCAAGGAACTATCCGGTATTAGCTCCGGTTTCCCGGAGTTATCCCAGTCTTACAGGCAGGTTACCCACGTGTTACTCACCCGTCCGCCGCTAACATCCGGGAGCAAGCTCCCTTCTGTTCGCTCGACTTGCATGTATTAGGCACGCCGCCAGCGTTCGTCCTGAGCCAGGATCAAACTCTCCGAAAAAGTACAAAACCGAAGTTTTGTTTTTCGTCAGCGTTTGACTGACTACCTATGATATTTCATAGGATTTTTTTATAAAAACTCGAATTAACAGGTACGTTTTGTCTTGTTTAGTTTTCAAAGATCATATTGGTGGAGCCTAGCGGGATCGAACCGCTGACCTCCTGCGTGCAAGGCAGGCGCTCTCCCAGCTGAGCTAAGGCCCCATAAAGATGGTCGGGAAGACAGGATTCGAACCTGCGACCCCTTGGTCCCAAACCAAGTGCTCTACCAAGCTGAGCTACTTCCCGATCTTAATGGCGCGCCCGAGAGGAGTCGAACCCCTAACCTTTTGATCCGTAGTCAAACGCTCTATCCAATTGAGCTACGGGCGCTTATTTTATAATGCCGAGGGCCGGACTTGAACCGGCACGGTAGTCACCTACCGCAGGATTTTAAGTCCTGTGTGTCTGCCAATTCCACCACCCCGGCGTGGATGGTATAAGCGGAAGACGGGATTCGAACCCGCGACCCCCACCTTGGCAAGGTGGTGTTCTACCACTGAACTACTTCCGCATTACAGGATTTCTTTATTTTATTTGGCAATGCGGGTGAAGGGACTTGAACCCCCACGTCATAAAGACACTAGATCCTAAGTCTAGCGCGTCTGCCAATTCCGCCACACCCGCATGAAACATGGTGAGCCATGAAGGACTCGAACCTTCGACCCTCTGATTAAAAGTCAGATGCTCTACCAACTGAGCTAATGGCTCGCTTTAAAAGCGACTTGTCTATCTTACCATATGAAAGTGGTGCCGGCAAGAGGACTTGAACCCCCAACCTACTGATTACAAGTCAGTTGCTCTACCAGTTGAGCTACACCGGCTTTATCTATCCTAACATTATGTAAGAATAAATATGGTGGAGGATGACGGGCTCGAACCGCCGACCCTCTGCTTGTAAGGCAGATGCTCTCCCAGCTGAGCTAATCCTCCATATTTTGTTATCATTTCGAATGTCTCTCGATCCGACAAGTAGTATTATATAACGATAAGATATTGTTTGTAAAGACTTTTTTAAAATAATTTTTGAATTAATTTTAACGCTGGTTTTTTCATCTTTTCGTTAAGGCACCTAAAGAAGTTTACCACTTGTCTCATCATTTTAAAAGTCTTTTTTTCATTTTTTTATGTTTTTTTGTTAAAAAGCGCTCTAATAACGCTTCATTGATGTAAAATGACCCTTTTCATGTTTTTTATATGCTTGTTTTATTCAATATATCTTCTCATACAAATCATCTAGAGAAGGGATTCTTTTATTATTTTATTTTTCTGAGAAATCATTTTCATATAAAAATATCAGTAAATGATGCTGTTCTTTACTATCTTCAATATTAAAGTGTTACTGGAGGTAACAAGTTAGTTGTTGATTCTTTCTTGTTCTTACTTAGAACGGGCGTAAAAATTAACTGAAGGTGCTCTATGCTCTTTGGCAATACTCAGTTATCTATAGTGTATCTCTAACAGTCCTCTTTATCTGTTGGCTGCCAAAGAAAATCTTATTGGCTGCTGTCTATGCTTTTGGTCTTCATCCTAAACGAATTGAACGACCTACCCACACAACAGCTGCGTTGTTCAATGAAAATAGATAAAAGTGAACGGACGAAAAGATTAGCTGGTCGATGAGGCTTGCTACATCATCACTTCTCACTTTACAAAGCAATTTAATAGAAGTAATTTTTTCAAAAACACAAAAAAGACCAGTTCCATACGGAACTGATCCTTAGACAAGCTTGGCGGCGTCCTACTCTCACAGGGGGAGACCCCCAACTACCATCGGCGCTGAAGAGCTTAACTTCCGTGTTCGGTATGGGAACGGGTGTGACCTCTTCGCTATCGCCACCAAACCTGATGGAGAGAATGTTCTCTCAAAACTAGATAACAATGTTCAAACTTCACATTAGAATAAAGGTTAAGTCCTCGATCTATTAGTATCTGTCAGCTCCACGTGTCACCACGCTTCCACCTCAGACCTATCAACCTGATCATCTTTCAGGGATCTTACTTCCTTGCGGAATGGGAAATCTCATCTTGAGGGGGGCTTCATGCTTAGATGCTTTCAGCACTTATCCCGTCCGCACATAGCTACCCAGCGATGCCCTTGGCAGAACAACTGGTACACCAGCGGTGCGTCCATCCCGGTCCTCTCGTACTAAGGACAGCTCCTCTCAAATTTCCTGCGCCCGCGACGGATAGGGACCGAACTGTCTCACGACGTTCTGAACCCAGCTCGCGTACCGCTTTAATGGGCGAACAGCCCAACCCTTGGGACCGACTACAGCCCCAGGATGCGATGAGCCGACATCGAGGTGCCAAACCTCCCCGTCGATGTGGACTCTTGGGGGAGATAAGCCTGTTATCCCCGGGGTAGCTTTTATCCGTTGAGCGATGGCCCTTCCATGCGGAACCACCGGATCACTAAGCCCGACTTTCGTCCCTGCTCGACTTGTAGGTCTCGCAGTCAAGCTCCCTTGTGCCTTTACACTCTGCGAATGATTTCCAACCATTCTGAGGGAACCTTTGGGCGCCTCCGTTACATTTTAGGAGGCGACCGCCCCAGTCAAACTGCCCACCTGACACTGTCTCCCTGCCCGATAAGGGCAGCGGGTTAGAAGGTCAATACAGCCAGGGTAGTATCCCACCGATGCCTCCACCGAAGCTAGCGCTCCGGTTTCCAAGGCTCCTACCTATCCTGTACAAGCTGTACCAACATTCAATATCAGGCTGCAGTAAAGCTCCACGGGGTCTTTCCGTCCTGTCGCGGGTAACCTGCATCTTCACAGGTACTATAATTTCACCGAGTCTCTCGTTGAGACAGTGCCCAGATCGTTGCGCCTTTCGTGCGGGTCGGAACTTACCCGACAAGGAATTTCGCTACCTTAGGACCGTTATAGTTACGGCCGCCGTTTACTGGGGCTTCAATTCGCACCTTCGCTTACGCTAAGCGCTCCTCTTAACCTTCCAGCACCGGGCAGGCGTCAGCCCCTATACTTCGCCTTACGGCTTCGCAGAGACCTGTGTTTTTGCTAAACAGTCGCCTGGGCCTATTCACTGCGGCTTCTCGGGGCTTTAACACCCTAAGAAGCACCCCTTCTCCCGAAGTTACGGGGTCATTTTGCCGAGTTCCTTAACGAGAGTTCTCTCGATCACCTTAGGATTCTCTCCTCGCCTACCTGTGTCGGTTTGCGGTACGGGCACCTCTCACCTCGCTAGAGGCTTTTCTTGGCAGTGTGGAATCAGGAACTTCGCTACTAAATTTCGCTCGCCATCACAGCTCAGCCTTCACGGGAAACGGATTTGCCTATTTCCCAGCCTAACTGCTTGGACGCGGATATCCAATACCGCGCTTACCCTATCCTCCTGCGTCCCCCCATTGCTCAAATGGTGAGGAGGTGGTACAGGAATATCAACCTGTTGTCCATCGCCTACGCCTTTCGGCCTCGGCTTAGGTCCCGACTAACCCTGAGCGGACGAGCCTTCCTCAGGAAACCTTAGGCATTCGGTGGACGGGATTCTCACCCGTCTTTCGCTACTCATACCGGCATTCTCACTTCTAAGCGCTCCACCAGTCCTTCCGGTCTGACTTCACAGCACTTAGAACGCTCTCCTACCACTGTTCGTAAGAACAGTCCGCAGCTTCGGTGATACGTTTAGCCCCGGTACATTTTCGGCGCAGAGTCACTCGACCAGTGAGCTATTACGCACTCTTTAAATGGTGGCTGCTTCTAAGCCAACATCCTGGTTGTCTAAGCAACTCCACATCCTTTTCCACTTAACGTATACTTTGGGACCTTAGCTGGCGGTCTGGGCTGTTTCCCTTTCGACTACGGATCTTATCACTCGCAGTCTGACTCCCAAGGATAAGTCATCGGCATTCGGAGTTTGACTGAATTCGGTAACCCGGTAGGGGCCCCTAGTCCAATCAGTGCTCTACCTCCGAGACTCTTACCTTGAGGCTAGCCCTAAAGCTATTTCGGAGAGAACCAGCTATCTCCAGGTTCGATTGGCATTTCACCCCTACCCACACCTCATCCCCGCACTTTTCAACGTGCGTGGGTTCGGGCCTCCATTCAGTGTTACCTGAACTTCACCCTGGACATGGGTAGATCACCTGGTTTCGGGTCTACGACCACGTACTCATGCGCCCTATTCAGACTCGCTTTCGCTGCGGCTCCGCATCTTCTGCTTAACCTTGCACGGGATCGTAACTCGCCGGTTCATTCTACAAAAGGCACGCCATCACCCTTTAACGGGCTCTGACTACTTGTAGGCACACGGTTTCAGGATCTATTTCACTCCCCTTCCGGGGTGCTTTTCACCTTTCCCTCACGGTACTGGTTCACTATCGGTCACTAGGGAGTATTTAGCCTTGGGAGATGGTCCTCCCGGATTCCGACGGAATTTCACGTGTTCCGCCGTACTCAGGATCCACTCTGGAGAGAACAACATTTCAGTTACAGGGCTGTTACCTTCTTTGGCGGGCCTTTCCAGACCTCTTCGCTTATATCGTTCCTTTGTAACTCCGTATAGAGTGTCCTACAACCCCAAGAGGCAAGCCTCTTGGTTTGGGCTGTTCCCGTTTCGCTCGCCGCTACTCAGGGAATCGCATTTGCTTTCTCTTCCTCCGGGTACTTAGATGTTTCAGTTCCCCGGGTATGCCTTCTCATACTCTATGTATTCAAGTATGGATACTACTCCATTACGAGCAGTGGGTTTCCCCATTCGGAAATCTCCGGATCAAAGCTTGCTTACAGCTCCCCGAAGCATATCGGTGTTCGTCCCGTCCTTCATCGGCTCCTAGTGCCAAGGCATCCACCGTGCGCCCTTTCTAACTTAACCATTTCTTACTTTAGAAAGAATCACTATGTGTGATGAACTTTGCATTGCATTCAATGTGAATGTATTACTTATTGTTATCTAGTTTTCAAAGAACAATCCTGTCTCGCTAGAGACATGTCTTGAAGGAATGATCCTTCAAAACTAAACAAGACGAAAACGCACGCTGCTCCATATATCCTTAGAAAGGAGGTGATCCAGCCGCACCTTCCGATACGGCTACCTTGTTACGACTTCACCCCAATCATCTGCCCCACCTTCGGCGGCTGGCTCCATAAAGGTTACCTCACCGACTTCGGGTGTTGCAAACTCTCGTGGTGTGACGGGCGGTGTGTACAAGGCCCGGGAACGTATTCACCGCGGCATGCTGATCCGCGATTACTAGCGATTCCAGCTTCACGCAGTCGAGTTGCAGACTGCGATCCGAACTGAGAACAGATTTATGGGATTGGCTAAACCTTGCGGTCTCGCAGCCCTTTGTTCTGTCCATTGTAGCACGTGTGTAGCCCAGGTCATAAGGGGCATGATGATTTGACGTCATCCCCACCTTCCTCCGGTTTGTCACCGGCAGTCACCTTAGAGTGCCCAACTAAATGCTGGCAACTAAGATCAAGGGTTGCGCTCGTTGCGGGACTTAACCCAACATCTCACGACACGAGCTGACGACAACCATGCACCACCTGTCACTCTGTCCCCGAAGGGAAAGCCCTATCTCTAGGGTTGTCAGAGGATGTCAAGACCTGGTAAGGTTCTTCGCGTTGCTTCGAATTAAACCACATGCTCCACCGCTTGTGCGGGCCCCCGTCAATTCCTTTGAGTTTCAGTCTTGCGACCGTACTCCCCAGGCGGAGTGCTTAATGCGTTAGCTGCAGCACTAAGGGGCGGAAACCCCCTAACACTTAGCACTCATCGTTTACGGCGTGGACTACCAGGGTATCTAATCCTGTTCGCTCCCCACGCTTTCGCTCCTCAGCGTCAGTTACAGACCAGAGAGTCGCCTTCGCCACTGGTGTTCCTCCACATCTCTACGCATTTCACCGCTACACGTGGAATTCCACTCTCCTCTTCTGCACTCAAGTTTCCCAGTTTCCAATGACCCTCCCCGGTTGAGCCGGGGGCTTTCACATCAGACTTAAGAAACCGCCTGCGAGCCCTTTACGCCCAATAATTCCGGACAACGCTTGCCACCTACGTATTACCGCGGCTGCTGGCACGTAGTTAGCCGTGGCTTTCTGGTTAGGTACCGTCAAGGTGCGAGCAGTTACTCTCGCACTTGTTCTTCCCTAACAACAGAGCTTTACGATCCGAAAACCTTCATCACTCACGCGGCGTTGCTCCGTCAGACTTTCGTCCATTGCGGAAGATTCCCTACTGCTGCCTCCCGTAGGAGTCTGGGCCGTGTCTCAGTCCCAGTGTGGCCGATCACCCTCTCAGGTCGGCTACGCATCGTCGCCTTGGTGAGCCATTACCCCACCAACTAGCTAATGCGCCGCGGGTCCATCTGTAAGTGACAGCCGAAACCGTCTTTCATCCTTGAACCATGCGGTTCAAGGAACTATCCGGTATTAGCTCCGGTTTCCCGGAGTTATCCCAGTCTTACAGGCAGGTTACCCACGTGTTACTCACCCGTCCGCCGCTAACATCCGGGAGCAAGCTCCCTTCTGTTCGCTCGACTTGCATGTATTAGGCACGCCGCCAGCGTTCGTCCTGAGCCAGGATCAAACTCTCCGAAAAAGTACAAAACCGAAGTTTTGTTTTTCGTCAGCGTTTGACTGACTACCTATGATATTTCATAGGATTTTTTTATAAAAACTCGAATTAACAGGTACGTTTTGTCTTGTTTAGTTTTCAAAGATCATATTCGTTATCGCTCTTAAGCGACTTTAATATCTTAACATTTTGTATCGGTTAAAGTCAAGAAGTTTTTCAATTTCTTTTTTTAACCTCGCTGCTGTTTTGCGGCAACGAATAATAATATACCACCTTGATTCTTTCCTTGCAATAGTTTTTTTAAAAAAAGTTTCATTTTATGAAAAATAAAAAGCGCCATAGTTATAATGGCGCTTTAATTGATGTATTAGCGGTTTCTCATTTGTGGGAAAAGCAGTACATCTCTGATTGATGGAGAATTTGTTAATAGCATGATTAACCGGTCGATACCGATTCCTAGTCCGCCTGTTGGAGGCATACCATATTCTAATGCTTCAACAAAATCATCATCCATTAGATGCGCTTCATCATTTCCTTCTTCACGTTCTTTTAATTGAGCTTCGAAACGTTCTCTTTGATCGATTGGATCATTTAGCTCTGTGAATGCATTAGCATGTTCACGGCGTACGATAAATAGCTCAAAGCGATCTGTGAAGCGAGGGTCTTCAGGATTTTTCTTAGCTAATGGAGAAATCTCCACTGGGTGTCCGTAAATAAATGTAGGCTGTACCAAAGTTTCCTCAACTTTTTGCTCGAAGAACTCATTGATGATATGACCTACTGTCATGTTTTTCGTAATTTCAATTCCGTGATCAGCTGCATGCTGTTGCGCTTCTTCTACGGACATCTCCTGCCAGAAGTCTACACCAGTTGCTTCTTTGACCGCTTCAACCATATGGAGTCTCTTCCATTCAGGCTTGAGGTCAATTTCATCTTCTCCATATTGAATCGTGGTTGTTCCTAGTACCTCTTCGGCAATATGAGCAATCAGGTTTTCGGTTAGGTTCATGATGTCTTTATAATCTGCGTAAGCTTCGTAAAGCTCGATCATAGTGAATTCTGGGTTATGGCGAGTTGATACACCTTCGTTACGGAATACACGGCCAATCTCGTATACTTTCTCTAGGCCACCGACAATGAGGCGTTTTAAGTGCAGTTCAATCGCAATACGCATATAAAGCGGCATATCCAGTGCATTATGATGAGTAATGAAAGGACGTGCTGATGCACCACCAGGGATGCTGTGCATTGTTGGTGTTTCAACTTCTAGGTATCCTTTAGAATCTAAGTATCTTCTCATAGATTGGATGATCTTGCTTCGCATGATGAACGTCTGCTTACTTTCTGGATTTACAATCAGATCAAGGTAACGCTGACGATAACGTTGTTCAACATCTTTAAGTCCATGATATTTATCAGGAAGCGGGCGAAGTGCTTTTGTGAGAACCTCAAAGCTAGTCGCTTTAATAGAAAGTTCTCCTACATTCGTTTTAAATACTGTTCCTGTTACACCGATAATATCGCCTAGGTCTGAGCTTTTGAATAATTCGTAAGCTTCTTCTCCTACACTATCTTTACGAACGTAGATTTGAATTTGTCCTTCTAAATCTTGTATATGCGCAAAGCCAGCTTTCCCTTTTCCGCGCTTAGTCATCATACGTCCAGCGATTGTCACTTGGGCAGACTTTTCTTCTAAGTCTTCTTTAGAAAACTCATCGTATTCAGCAATAATTTGGGCAGATTGATGAGAACGGTCATATCGTTCACCGAATGGATCGATACCCTCTTCTCTCATTTTATTCATTTTGTCACGTCTGACCTGGAATTGGTCATTTAATTCTTCGTTATTAAGCCCTTCATTACTCATTTATATCACTCCATTAATGTATTTTGCAGAGAAAAGCAGAAAAACTGCCAGTACATGCACTAGCAGTGAGCTACAAAAAGAAAGATAGTCTTATCCTACTTTTATACTTTGAAGCTCTTTTGCCTCGGCTTCGATCGTAAAGTTATCAAGAACTTGTACAAGCTCCGCTCTCGTTTCACTCTGATTGATTTGATTTCTCACGTCCGCATTGCCTCGGACACCTTTTAAGTACCATGCTGCGTGCTTTCTCATTTCTCTGACAGCCACATGCTCGCCTTTTAGATCAATGAGTCTGTCTAAGTGAAGCTTGCACACTGACATCTTCTCACGTACGTTTGGCTCTTCTTTCAATTCACCCGTTTCTAAATAATGAACCGTTCGGTAGATCATCCATGGGTTTCCTAGTGCGGCTCTTCCGATCATGACAGCATCTGCACCCGTTTCATCAAGCATACGTTTTGCATCCTGAGGGGTTTTGACATCTCCATTGCCGATGACTGGAATGGAAACAGATTGTTTGACCTCTTTTATAATATCCCAATTCGCTGTTCCTTCGTACATCTGCACACGTGTCCGTCCGTGAAGCGCAACCGCTTGTCCACCTGCTCTTTCAACAGCACGGGCATTGTCGATAGCGAAGATATGATCTTCGTCCCAGCCCATTCTCATTTTCACCGTAACAGGTTTATCTACAGCATCTACAACAGCAGAGACCATTTCATAAATCTTGTTTGGATCAAGCAGCCATTTCGCTCCTGCATCACATTTCGTAATCTTCGGCACAGGACAGCCCATGTTGATATCAATAATGTCCGCTGTGGTATTCTGGTCTACAAACTTTGCCGCTTCAACGAGAGTGTCTTTTTCTCCTCCAAATATCTGAAGGCTCAAAGGCTTTTCCCGTTCATCAATGTATAGCATACCCATTGTTCTTGCATTGTTGATCAGGATCGCCTTATCACTGACCATTTCAGCGCAGACTAAACCTGCTCCAAACTCTTTCACTGTCAGTCTGAAGGCAGAGTTGCACACACCAGCCATAGGCGCGAGCACCACTTTGTTTTTAATGTCGATATCTCCGATTTTAAACATCATTTCCCCTCCTTTCTTCTTCAAGAATTGGCGAAAGTTCTTCCACCGTTATATTTAAAGCATCTGCTATTTGACCAACCAATTGGTTTGTTGGTAATCGATTGCCACGCTCAATTTCTCCTAAGACAGAGACAGAGATGCCCAGTCTTTTCGCGAACCCTTCCTGAGTATACCCTTTTAGCTTTCGGTATGCACGAATTCTTCTACCCCACATGTCTTTTTCCATATGCTTACACCTTCTTGGTCTGTTACGGCATTTATTTGTACTTCGCCGATTTCTGGGCAAATCTCACTCATCGGAATGAGAACGAATAAACGTTCGTACATTCTAGGATGCGGCACTACAAGCTGTTCTGTTTCAATATTTTCACGATTATAAAGTAAAATGTCAAGGTCAGCAGTTCGCGGTCCCCATCTCACTTCTCTTGTTCTGCCTAACTCTTGCTCGATTTTCTGAGTAAGTGCCAGTAATTCATTTGGACGAAGCGAGGTGGAAATTTTCACAGCCATATTTAAAAAGTCATCTTGGTTTTCGTAACCTACAGGTGTTGTTTCATATATAGATGAGATCGATTCTACTTGAACATCTGGATGTTCGTGCAGTTTTTTCACAGCTTCTTTTAAATAGGTTTCCTTTTTCCCTATGTTCGAACCTAAAGCAATGTATGCGGTATTGTTCATGCGCGCGATCTCGTCATTTCAATGGCAACGGACTGATAGTGTCCTGGAATTGGTGGATCTGGTTTGATTACCTTCACTGTACATTCCTGAACTGTCGGAAAATCCTTTAGCACTTGGCTCGCAATTCTTTCTGTCAGTGTTTCAACGAGGTTGACTGGTTCACCCTCTACAATGCTTTTGCAGATTTGGTAGAGCTCCGCATAATTGATGGTCTGATTGAGGTCATCAGTTTGTCCGGCTTTACTTAAATCAAGTGAAGCTGTTAAATCCACACGGAACCGCTGTCCTAATTTATTTTCTTCTGCAAATACGCCATGGTAGCCGTAAAATTCCATTCCATTTACATATACTTTATCGATGATAAGCGCCTCCCTTATTCAGCATGGCATCCATCATTTTTGCCATTCTTGCGATTTCTTTTACATCATGTACGCGAACCATCGCACTGCCTTTTTGAATCCCAAGACAGACCGTGGCCCCCGTTCCTTCAGTACGTTCTTCCGGTGGCAGGTCTAAGACAGCTCCGATGAATCGTTTTCGAGATGTAGCTAAGAGCAGTGGATACCCAAGGTGACAAAAATGTTCGAGCTCATTCATGACCATCAGGTTGTCCTCTTTATTTTTCGCAAACCCTACACCTGGGTCTAATATGATCATGTCATCACGGACACCGGCTTGTTTCGCAATCTGAACACTTTCTTTCAAATCTGCGATCATATCTGAAATCAAATGTGTGTAATTTCGCTCTGGCCGATTGTGCATTAAAATAATCGGCACATTGTGCTTCGCTGCCACATGCGCCATTTGAGGATCTGCCTTCGCTCCCCATACATCATTAATGATGGAAGCTCCGGCTTTCACTGCTTCATCTGCCACATGGGCTTTATACGTATCAATGGAAATCGGTACATCCAATTCTTTCGTGATCTTTTCAATGACGGGAATGACTCTTGAAAGCTCCTCTTGTTCTGAGACAAATGCCGCTCCTGGGCGAGTCGATTCTCCGCCAATATCAATGATATGTGCCCCGTCCTCTATCAGCTGTGCTGCATGTGCCAGCGCTTTATCTACTTGATTAAACTTTCCTCCATCTGAAAAAGAGTCAGGTGTGACATTTAAAATGCCCATGACCAATGTCTTTTCTTCATAACTAAGGGTGTGGTGCTTGGCTTGTATGACTTTAGGCTGCTTTATCACTTGTTGTGTCATTGTGTCCACCTACTCTTTATAATCTAGACGTTCTTTTGTATATTGTGCTCTCAATTTCGTTGAGAAGATCCGGCTGTTTTGGGGAAGGGAGATTTCCCCTATACTTCTGAAAGGCACAACCCCTTGAACAGAATTGGTCATCCATGCCTCATCAGCTGATAGCAAATGGGAGACTGGGTATCGCCCTACTTTTAGTGAAGCCTCCATCGCTTGGAGTGTTTCGATACAATATCGACGAGTGACCCCATTTAAAATGCCTGTATCAAGTGACGGTGTATAAATCACATCGCCTTTTCGCCAAAATACATTGGAGGTAATGCCTTCTGCCACATCATTTTCTTTTGTTAAAAAGATACCTTCTAACTTCGGGTCATTTCCCACTTCTCTTTTTGCGAGCAGGTTGTTCATATAATGGTGAGACTTGAGGCGCCTCGGACCTTCCGGCGTATTTCTCCTCGTTTGAAGAATGACTCCCTGTTTCTCATCTAAAACAGATTCGGGTCGGCATGGAGAGATCATGACAAACACGACAGACTCTTCATAAGGATCTGCAGAAAATCCATTGCCCCTGCCCGCAGAAACATTGAATCGAATTCTCGCATGACCATCGGCTAATTCGTTTTTATTTAGTAAGGTATGAATGATGTCGAGTACAAATGGTTTCTCTATTGTGGATTCGATGCAAAGGTCACGCAATGATTGGTTGAGCCTTTCAAGGTGCCAATCTAACAGAAAGACTTGTCCTGCCAGGCTGGTAAATGTTTCGAATACACCGATGCCATATAGAAAACCATGATCAAAAGGAGAAAGAGTCGCGTCTTTCTCCTCTATATACTGACCGTTCAGATAAATGATCATGCGTTTACTTCATGCCCCTTTTTACGATAGGTTTCAATGAAATTTTTAAGCATTTCTTTTCCGAAGGACGTCATAATCGATTCAGGATGAAACTGTACACTTTCAATTGGCAGCTCTTTATGGCGAATGGCCATGAGCTCGCCTTCCTTTGTGCTGGCTGTTGCGTCAAAGCACTCCGGCAGCGTTTCATTTTTGACAATTAATGAATGATATCTCGTTGCGACAAGCGGATTTTGGAGTCCAGTGAAGACACCTTTTCCGTCATGTTCAATCTCTGACGTTTTACCATGCATTAAGCGCTCAGCACGAACGACATCCCCTCCAAAGACTTGCGCAATGGATTGATGCCCTAGGCATACACCGAAGATCGGAATACTTCCCGCAAAGTGCTTGATTGCCTCCATACTAATTCCCGCTTCATCAGGACTGCATGGCCCTGGAGAAATCATGAGAAAATCTGGCTTGAGTTCTTCGATTTCTTGAATGGTTACTTGATCATTCCGTTTCACGATCAATTCTTCTCCAAGCTCACCTAAATACTGGACCAGGTTGTACGTAAATGAATCATAATTATCAATCATTACTATCATGCTCTGCTCACCTCTAACTCAAAATAGTCTCTTCTTTGCTCAACTGTAATGCTTTTTTTACTGCATAGGCTTTTTTAATCGATTCTTTATATTCGTGCTTTGGTACAGAATCGATGACGATCCCAGCACCCGACTGCATAAAGGCTTTGCCTTCAGTGCAGTACGCCGTACGAATGACGATGTTAAAGTGCATATCTTGATTAAATCCAAACCAGCCTATAGATCCAGTATAAAGCCCACGCCTTGTTGGCTCAAGCTCTTCTATGATTTCCATTGTTCTCACCTTTGGAGCACCTGTAATTGTGCCGCCTGGGAATACGGCTCTCATGACATCTACTGCATCACAATCATCACGCAGCTCCCCTTGTACGTTGGATACAATGTGCATCACATGTGAATATTTCTCAATCGCCATAAATTCGTTCACTCTTACTGAGCCATAAGTGGACACGCGTCCAAGATCATTTCGCTCAAGATCGACGAGCATCACATGCTCCGCGCGTTCTTTTTCATTTTCAATGAGCTCTTTTGCCAGCGCTTGATCCTCAGCATCGTCTTTGCCTCTTGATCTTGTACCCGCAATCGGTCTTGTTTCTAATTGAGTCCCCTTTTTCTTAATCAGCAGCTCTGGAGATCCACAAACAATTTGGAAATCAGGCGTGTGCAAATAAGACATATAAGGAGATGGATTGACTTGACGTAACGTTTTGTATAAATCATAAGGGTGGGTGTGGAGCTGTTCATCTTGTCTGATGGATAAATTCACTTGGAACACATCACCGCTTGCGATATATTGCTTAATCTTCTCTACTGCTTCTCCAAAGGTCTCTTCAGTAAAAGGTGCTGCTGGTAAAAATTCTGCAGAAGGTTCATAAACAGGTGATTGTGCTGATTCGATTACAGAGCTTGTCCACTTTTGCTTCAAATCTTCAAGTCTTTGATGAGTGACACTCACAGGTTCCGCTCCCTCTGTGTGAGTAATCAGCCACAACATATTTTCCTTATGATCAAAGACTGCAACATCATTAAACACGAGAAAGTAAAGATCAGGTGTTTTCAGGTCATCAATGGACAGCATCTTAAAATGCTCAATATATCTAGCATAATCATAGCTTAAAAATCCAATCGCCCCGCCTTGAAAATCAGGGTATTCCTCATTCGTTTCGGTTTGAAGGGTTTGGAACCAATCCGTAAACGCTCTGAATGGATCGCCTTCTTTAAACAGCACCTCATCTTGATAATGGATGGTTGTCATCCCATCTTTCCCCTTCGCTTTAGCGATTGGGTGAATACCAGCAATGCTGTAGGAACCGCCGCGAGCACTTTCAAGCAGAACATGGTGTGTTTCGCCAGCAGTTAGTTGTTCGTATCTTTCCAAGAATGCATCTTTCTTAAAAGGAATTTTGATGCCCATCGGCCTGCGTTGTGTCATGTTATCATCCTTTTTCATTTTCATTAATCTTATTGTAATGCAATCCAATTTATTTAGAAAATAGTATTTGCTTTCCATCTACAGATTTCATAAAAAAACCCCAGCAAATGCTGGGGTAATTGGTTTAATCGAATTGATAAAGAGGTGTGCTGAGGTAACGCTCCCCATTACTTGGGATGATTGCGAGAACCTTTTTCCCTTTACCAAGTTTTTTCGCCGTTTGAAGTGCTGCGTAAATAGCTGCTCCTGAAGAAATACCGCCAAGAATTCCTTCCTCTTTCGCTGCTTTTCTTGCAAGCTCAAATGCATCTTCGTTTTTCACTTGGATAATGCCATCATATACTTCCGTGTTTAAGATGGAAGGAATAAAACCTGCTCCAATCCCTTGGATTTTATGTGGGCCCGGCTTTCCACCTGATAATACAGGAGAATCTGTCGGCTCTACCGCATAAAGCTGAATCGATGGGATGGCTTCTTTTAGGACTTCGCCAGCACCCGTAATTGTGCCGCCCGTACCAACACCTGCAATAAATGCATCAAGCTCGCCGTCAAACTGTTCAAGAATTTCTTTTCCTGTAGTACGACGGTGAATCTCCGCATTGGCTTCGTTGCTAAATTGCTGAGGCATGAAGTAACCGTGCTCTTCTGCCAATTCTTCTGCCTTTTTGATGGCACCTTTCATTCCTTCTGCACCTGGAGTTAATACAAGCTCTGCACCATAAGCACGTAAAAGGTTACGGCGCTCCTGGCTCATTGTGTCTGGCATCACAAGAATGGCGTTAATTCCTTTAGCTGCCGCTACCATTGCAAGACCGATCCCTGTGTTTCCGCTTGTTGGTTCGATGAGCGTGTCGCCGGCTTTTAAAGTACCTTTCGCTTCAGCATCTTCGATCATCGCTAACGCAATACGATCTTTCACACTGCTGCCCGGGTTCATATATTCAAGCTTCAAGTAGACATCCGCACTGTCTTCATCTACTAAACGGTTTAATTTAACGACTGGTGTATTTCCTATTAGTTCAAAAACTGAATTTGCAATACGAGCCATCACTAACACCTCTATCTCCGAGTAATTTTATTGTATTAATATTAAATTATCAATTTCGAAAAATTTTGTCAATGCTTTTAGTCCTGCTCGCCATCGTAAAACCATGTGACTTTTGCTTCTTTCCACAGAGTTTTGACATTCGCCTTTTCACCTAGATCTTCCATGGCAATCTGCCTTTTGATCTGATTTTTGACTTCTTCATACGAGAAGGAGCGGCCATCTAATTTTTCTTTCAATTGAATAATGGCATACCCGTTTTTGGTCTCGATCGGTTCTTTTGTCCATTCATCTGGCTGAAGCTTTTGAGCTTCCTGTATGTATAGGGCTGGGATACTTTCTTGTTCTTCCGTCACAAACCCAAGATCTCCGCCATATGGAGAGGTGTAGCGGTCAATGGAGCGTTCAGCTGCCACCGCCTCGAAGCTAGATCCGCCTTTCAGATCCTTCAAAACATTTTCAGCTTCACCTTTTGTCTTCACGACGATATGACGAATACGGTATGAATCATCATATTGATATAAGTCCTTGTTTTTTTCATAAAAGGATTTCGCTTCTTTTTCAGAAACGACAGCATCTCTCGTTAAAAGCTGCTCTAATAAAATTTGATAACGAATCTGTTCTGTCCAGTCCTTTTCACTCGTATGTCCATCTTCGTAGAAATTATTAGATACCGCCTTAAGCATCAGCAATTCACGATTGATTTCTTTTGAGGACACCTCAAGCTTGTTTTCTTTCGCAAGCTGATTGACCACCTTCTGATTAATCATTTGCTCAAGTGTTGCCTTTCCATAGCGGTCTTCCATCTTCTTTAACCATTCTTGACGTGTCACCTTCTCTTTTCCAATCGACGCGATTTCTTCACCGCTCTTCCCGTTTGAAGAAGCCTGTGACATTTGCGACTTTGTTAATACATATGCAATGACAACGGCATTGATCATAAGCAACACGAGAATAAATGTCCATACCACTCTTGCTTTCAGTCTCATCTTTCGTCTCCTTTCCATTCTAAAAAGAAAACCCGCTGCTTAGAGCTTAGCGGGTTATTTCTTCACGTAGCTCTTCTAGCTCTTCTTTTGTAAATACATACGTTTCGTTACAAAAATGGCATTGAGCTTCTGCTTGTCCTTCTTGTTCAATCATATCGTCAATTTCGGCTTTCCCTAGGCTGATAATGCCATTAGCAAAACGTTCTTTTGAGCAGTTACAAGAAAATTCGACAGGTACAGTTTCTAAAATTTGAGGTTTTTCTCCGAGTACTTCTTCTAAAATTTCTTCTGGTGTCATCCCTTTTTCAATGAGTTTAGAAATGGGTTCAATGGTTGAGAGCCGCTTTTCTAATCTTTCAATGACAGCATCTTCTGTTCCAGGCAGCAATTGAATGATGAAACCGCCAGCTGCGAGAATCGAGTTATCTGGATTGACGAGAACCCCTACACCTACAGAGGAAGGCACTTGCTCAGAAGAGACAAGATAATAAGTGAAGTCATCTCCAATTTCACCTGAGACGATCTCCGTTTGCCCTGTAAAGTGATCTTTCAGTCCGATATCTTTCACAACACTTAACGTTCCAGATGTCCCGACTGCACGTCTAACATCCAGCTTGCCATGTTCATTTAAGTCAAAGTGGACTTGTGGGTTTGAGACATATCCGCGCACTTGGCCCTTTGCGTTTCCATCAGCAATGATGGCACCGATTGGTCCACCGCCTTCAATTTTGACCGTTAGCTTATTTTCGCCTTTCAACATAGCACCCATCATGACTGTAGCAGTCATAGTTCTGCCAATCGCTGCTGATGCTGTTGGCCATGTATGGTGTCTTCTTTGTGCTTCATTGATTGTATCTGTTGTGTTTGCAGCATATGCTCGGACTTTTCCGTCATATGCTAACGCTTTAACTAAGTAATCCATTCGATTTTAAACCTCCTATAGTACACCGACACGATTACGTTCATAAATGAGTTGAAGTCCTTTTAATGTTAAGAACGGATCGACAATATCAATGCAATCTGATTCATTTCCAATCAATGTCGACAAACCGCCTGTTGCAATGACTTTCGGTGTTTGTTTCGCTTGCTGCTTCATCCGTTTCACTATTCCCTCGACTTGCCCAACATATCCATAAAGGATGCCGGATTGCATCGCACTGATGGTGTTTTTTCCAACAATGTGTTCTGGACGGACAATTTCAATTCTCGGCAGTTTTGCTGCTCTTGTATATAAAGCCTCTGTTGAGATGGTAATACCAGGTGCAATCGCCCCACCCATGTATTGTTTTTGTTCATTGATATAGCAGTAGGTTGTCGCTGTACCGAAGTCTACGACAATGAGAGGTGCCCCATAAAGGTGAATCGCCGCTACTGCGTTCACAATTCGATCAGCCCCGACTTCCTTTGGATTGTCACACATAATGTTTAATCCAGTCTTCATTCCAGGCCCTACAATTTGGGGAGTTATGTGAAAGTACTTCTCGCACATTCTTTCTAATGCAAACATCATTGGCGGGACAACAGACGAGATGATAATTCCTTCTATTTGGTCAAACATTAGCCCGACATAATCAAATAAAGACCTGATGGCCATACCAAATTCATCTTCTGTTTTATGACGGCTTGTTTCAATTCGCCAATGGTAGTTTAGTTCGCCATTATGATAAACACCTAAAACGGTATTTGTGTTCCCTACATCTATCACGAGTAACAACTTCATCACCACTTTGAATAGTTTCTCAAAAAGAGCATTTTTCGACTTTCTATCATACCATACACGAATTGAGTTCCATTTGTAAACAATTCGAAACCGATCCATTCAGGAATTGAAATAAAAAAAGCTGCCGGTGATCCCGGCAGCTTTCACAGAGGGAGATTAGATCTCCTCATCTTCTTCTTTTTTCTTGATGTTCACTTTCACATCATCATTCTTCTCTTCGTCATCTGCGTATACACGCTCTGGAAGCTTTCCAGTTTCGTAAAGAGATTTAATTTGTTCAGCATCTAATGTTTCAACTTCTAGAAGGGCTTGTGCGATAATTTCTAGCTTATCTTTGTTCTCAGTGAGAATTTGTTTCGCACGTTCGTAGCTGTCCTTGATGAAACGCTGAATTTCTTGGTCAATCTCGTAAGCAATGGCTTCACTATAATTCGGCTCGTTGTTAAAATCACGGCCTAGGAACACTTGACCACCTTGTGCTTGACCGAACTGAAGCGGACCAAGCTTATCAGACATACCGAACTCAGTAACCATTTTTCTTGCAATGCCTGTTGCACGCTGGAAGTCGTTGTGAGCGCCTGTGCTTACTTCACCAAACGTAATTTCCTCTGCAACACGACCGCCGAGCAAGCCGACAATTTTATCAAGAAGCTCTGGCTTCGTTTGGAAATAACGGTCTTCTCTTGGAAGCATGACCGCATATCCGCCTGCCTGACCACGAGGAACGATCGTTACTTTATGCACCATGTCCGCTTCGTCTAGGATAAGACCAATGACGGTATGACCTGCTTCATGGTAAGCCACGATATTACGTTCTTTCTTCGAAATGACGCGGCTTTTCTTCGCCGGCCCAGCGATGACACGATCAGTCGCTTCGTCGATATCACGCATATCAATTTTCTTTTTGTTATGACGGGCAGCAACAAGTGCTGCTTCGTTTAGTAAGTTCTCAAGATCTGCTCCAGAGAACCCAGGTGTTCTGCTTGCAATGGCTTTCAAGTTCACTGTATCATCAAGCGGTTTGTTTTTCGCATGAACCTTCAGTACTTCTTCACGGCCAATGACATCTGGGCGGTCAACCGTAATTTGACGGTCAAAGCGTCCCGGACGCAGCAATGCAGGATCTAGGATATCTGCACGGTTCGTCGCAGCGATGATAATAATACCTTCGTTCGCACTAAAACCATCCATTTCAACAAGAAGCTGGTTAAGCGTTTGTTCACGCTCGTCATGACCACCGCCAAGACCGGCTCCACGCTGACGACCCACTGCATCAATCTCATCAATAAAGATCAAGCATGGTGCATTCTTTTTCGCATTTTCGAATAAATCACGTACACGTGATGCACCGACACCGACGAACATCTCGACGAAGTCAGAACCACTGATGCTGAAGAAAGGAACGCCTGCTTCTCCTGCAGATGCTCTCGCAAGTAATGTTTTACCTGTACCTGGAGGTCCTACTAGTAAAACCCCTTTAGGAATTCTTGCGCCAAGCTCCGCAAATTTACGTGGATCCTTCAGGAATTCAACCACTTCTACAAGCTCTTGCTTTTCTTCATCTGCACCGGCAACATCTTTAAATTTCACACGTTTCTTCTCTTCTGTGTAAAGCTTTGCCTTACTTTTACCAAAGTTCATAACACGGCTTCCACCGCCCTGAGCTTGGTTCAATAAGAAGAAGAACAGGATAAAGATGATGATGAACGGAATGATGGTTGTCAAAACTTGCAGCCATCCATTTGTTTCAGGTGCGGGTTCTACTTTTACATCTGTATTCTTCAGTGCACTGTAAATCTGGTCAACACCTTGACCATCTGGAACATGGGTAATGAAGTATTCATCTTTCTTCGCGCCATCTAATTGACCACGAATTTCATAAACCCCTCTTACAGGCTGAATGGAGATACTCTCCACTTTTCCCGCACTTAGATTTTGCGAAAATTTGCTGTAAGACATGTTCTCAGGCTTTTGATTAGGGGATCCTAACCAACTGACTACCCCTATCACAAGTAATAAAATAAGTATATAAAAAATCGTATTACGAAAAACCCGATTCATTCCTTACCTCCTCCCACAGTAAGCACAACTATGTTCAATAGTATCATAGAAAATCATTCCAATACAACCAATAACCTCATGTATACGTATGCTGATTAGCCTTCGTAAACAGATGGTTTTAACACTCCAATATACGGGAGGTTTCGGTAACGTTCAGCGAAATCCAATCCATAGCCGACAACAAATGCATCTGGCACTTCAAATCCAACATAATCTGCTTTGATGTCTGCTTTACGACCGCTTGGTTTATCAAGCAATGTCACAATTTTTATGGAGTTTGCTTTACGGTATCGGAAAAGCTCTACCAGATAGCTCAAAGTTAACCCACTGTCGATGATATCTTCCATAATTAAAATATCTCTTCCTTCAACAGAAGTATCTAGATCTTTAATGATCTTTACTTCTCCTGAAGATACGGTAGATTTTCCGTAGCTAGATACATCCATAAAATCAAGTTCTAAATATGTATCAATGTGTTTGATCAGGTCTGCCATAAATGGAAGAGCCCCTTTCAATACACCAATAGCCAGGGGAAATTTACCATCATAATCGCTGGTTAATGTTGCACCCAGTTCCTTCACTTTTTGCTGGATCTCTTCTTCTGAGATCAAAACCTTTTCAATATCTTGTTTCATGCTTTTGCTTGCCCCCTACAAATTTTCATGCTGTCTATATTGTAATACAATGAGATCGCTGTTTGTCATATCAATTTCTTCAAAAACGGATTTTTTCAGACCTGGGATCCAGATGATTTGATGATCCGAGTCAGTGACGATCGGCCAGCTGTCTCTTTCTGCAAGAGGCACTTTTTTATCAATAAATATATCCTTCACCTTTTTTGATCCATTCATCCCTTTAAGTTTAATTCGATCACCATTTTTTCGTGAGCGAATGATCAAAGGGAAACGAACATGATCTTTTTGAAGCAAGAAAAAATGGTTTCCGTTCCGTGCATCCTCCGGAACATGATTTGATACCACAATAGACTGCCCATTTGGAAGGAAAAGCTTCTCTCCAAGTTCGCCCTTTAAGTGAAGAGCATAAGACTGGTCTAGTACAAGCGATCGTTCAAAGGTAAACATACAGTAATCATAAGACTTGACAGCTTGTAAACCTTTTGGCAAATCTAATGATCCAGACGGTTGTTCGGTATGAGATAACCAGTCCAAAGTCCCTAGAATATGCTGGTTTGAAAACGCTGATTGAGTGTTTTCATAAAGATAGTTTAATATTAGTTGAATGCCTCTTCTTTGTAAAGGCAAAGGCAGGTCAAGCAAAGGCTTCGTTTTGATCTTAATTTGCTTAGGCGATTGATTCGTTATCACTTGGTTCATTTGTTCCTTTGTTAATGCCTGCAAGTATTGCTCATCTTCAGTCAGCATATCACTTACAAACTGAAAGCTTTCATGTACATGAGGTGCCTCTTCTTTTAACACGGGAAGAATGTGTCTTCTTACCCGGTTTCTCAAGTAGTCATCTGTGTGATTGCTTTGATCAATGACATAGGGGATATGTTCTTTTTCACAAGCGGTCAGCACGTCATCCTTGGAATATCCAATGAGCGGCCGAATCAGCCATCCACCTTGATAAGGACGTTTTGCTTGGATACCTGCGAGCCCTATTCCAACTGTCCCTCTCACAAGCCTCATCATCATTGTTTCTACTTGGTCGTCCCCATGATGTGCAAGCGCTATAAATTGAGCGTTGTATTGCTCCATCAATTGACGAAAGAAAGCATATCTGCACTCTCTTGCAGCTGCCTGTTTGTTTAAGTGGTTTTCTTTTGCATATTGGGCAACTTGTATGCGGGCCGATTCAAAAGGAATTTCTTGCTCCTTGCAGTATGCCTCAACAAATGCCAAATCAGCAAAAGATTCTTCTCCTCTGAACATGTGATCTACATGGGCTGCAATCAGCTGAAAGGAATCTTTGCGACGTTTGTTTAGTTCGTGCAGTAAAAGCATGGAATCTGGTCCGCCAGAAACCCCGACAATGACTGTCGTATTTTCAAGGTAAACATCATGTTTTTTCAAAAATGATTCAATTCTATTCACAACTTCCTCCTCACAAAGAGCAGGTAATTTAAAGATATACATATCCTATCACTTTCAGTAGCTCCAAGCAAAGATGAAGCCTGCTTTTTTACAGGTCTATAGCAGGAACAAAACTACATATGCACAGTAAAGAGCAAGTACACTGCACACGATAAGAATAGTTTCAAAAAGCCCACCCGATTTTTTGCGTACTTGTGTTCTTTTTGCTGCTGCAACTCTCGATCGTGAAGTCACATGTTGATTTTGTTGAACAGCGGGCTTTTGCCCGTTTTTTTTCTGTTGCTTCTTTTGACTCGCTTTTCTTGAAGCGATCAGCTGTCCTTCTTTCAGCATCGCACTCTTCATAGCCGCCGCTGATTGATATTTACCTTGTAGAGCAGCCTTTAACACCCTCTCATATTGCTTTAATAAAGGATGTCCTTCAATGGCTCTGTAAAGCTGCTTTTCTGGTTCTGCCCCTTTTTTGAATTCTTTCTTATACGCACAATTCACCATTACCATGCTTAAGGCAAATAGATCATAGGATGGCTCTGCCTTTCTTGTGCCGAATCCCCAATAGCCTCGATCAAAAAACTCTGTATATTCCTTGATTGCCCTGCCCGCTTTTGTCGTTCCCCCTACATCAATGCACCGAATCGCGGCCGGGGGACCTGACACGATGAGATTATCTGGCTTCAAGTCACCAAATATCCACCCTTCTTGATGTAAATGAGCCAAATTAGATAAAAGCTGAACCATTAAAACGACGATCCACTCATCACCTTTTTGTTTGACAAATTCCAGCAGTAATGGGCCTCTGACATACTCCATCACATAAAAGGAACGCTTTTGAAGCATGCCGGGATAAATCGCATCATCCATATCATAAAAAGAAGGCCCCATGGTTTTCACAGGAGCCTTAGAAAAGGATTTTAATACATTGACTTCAGATGCAATGAGCATACTGTCATCACTCACTTTAAGGGCTACTTGACCATTTGGCGATTCGGCTAGATAGACAATACCGTTCGCCCCTTTTCCTAGCTCTTTTACAATGCGGTAATGATGGTGATGCCATTTCCCTTGAATCACCGTGCCTAACGGAATGTTAGAAGCCGAATTCATCATGCTCTTCCTTTGCTTCAAGCAGCCCTTTACGCGAACGAACTGATTTGAAATGCTGGAGCGCTTCTCGAAGCGCTGGTCCAGTTGGAGTGATTCCTCCTGTGGTCAGTTTCGGGAAAATAGATGATAGTGAATCGAATCGAGGCGTCCAATTCAACACAATTTCAGCATCTGAGTTTTTCCCGGGAAATATACACATCCCAAACTGATTTTCACCAATTCTTGAATTTAAACTAATGGAAAGATCAATGAGTGCTTCTTTAACGGTCGGCAGCTTCGGTTTCATACTTGCACTTGTATCAACAAGCACAAGTACTTGAAGGTGAACTGTCTCTCCTAACTCATCGACTACTTCCATCACTTCCCCGCGCTTATCAGGCGGAAGCTCTTCTATTTCAGTATCTTTGCCAAGTATTTGCTGCAATTCTTTATTCACAACACCTTGTAAGGTTTGTGTCATCGCTTTTTTTGTGACCATTTGTACCGTTTGAGATAACTGCTGGACGTAGACAACTTGATGAATGCCTCCGCCTGCTAGAGCAATCCCCTCAACTTCTTTCATTGCTTCATGATCGTGTCTGTTTTCCTCCATAATGCCAATGACATTGACTGTAATCCCTTGTTCCTTTGCCAATGAGGCAATCGCAAGTGGATCTTCCCCGTGATTTGAGCAGCCATCTGTAATCAATAAGATTTGGTTTACGTGACCTTTTCGCATCTTCATTCCTCCTGGGATCGTAACTGAATGCTTTATATCCCCATCATCGCCAGAAGAATTTCATATTATACGATATTTCAAGAAATCTCTTGTTTCTCAAGATAGAATGTACCCGTCGGAATGGATGCCCATTTTGGAGTATTGTGATCAAGCCTGATGACAACAACCGTCATATCGTCGTCAATTTGACCCGATCTTGTTCGAATGACCTCTTCCATTAATAAATCAGCAATCTCTTGCGGATCTTCTGTTTTAAAGCTTTTCATTTTGCGCTTCACCCAGAGATCATGATTTTCAATATGCTTTGGTCCTTCGAAAATGCCATCACTCATCATAATCAGCAGATCTCCTGCCTTCATCTGTTCACTCACAACCTCCACTTCAAATTCATCAATAATTCCAATCGGTAAGTTGCTTGCTTGTACCTTCATCACCTGATCACCCCGTTTAATAAAGCTGGGTGTTGAACCAATCTTGAGGAACTTACAGCTCGCATCCTGTAAATCAATAATGGATAAATCTAATGTTGAATAGATTTCATCTGTCGTTCGTAAAGATAAAATACTATTAATGGTTTTGATCGCTACTTTTTCATTGATACCTGATGCCAATATTTTTTCTAACAGCTTAATCGTTTCATTGCTTTCAAAATGAGCCCTTGCTCCATTGCCCATTCCATCACTAATAGCTGCGGCATATTTGCCCGCACCCAGCTCCATCATACTGTAGCTGTCTCCAGACACTAATCCTCCGCCTTTTGCTGCATGCGCTACGCCTGTAGCCACTCGATATGATTTTGCAGAACCAAATACAACGTGGCAATAGCCTGTTGGGTGCTCTGCACACTGCTCTGCTTTGACTAAAATCTGTTCTTCTAAAATATCTGAGAGCATAGGGGCGATGATTTTTTCACATTCACCATGCCCTTGGCAATATGGGATTCTCATTTCAATATCGACATTCCCCTGCTCTAAGCTATAAATTTCTACTTGCTGAATTTCAATTCCAAAGTGTTGAAGTGCTTCTATCATCTGCTCTTCTTGAATAAAATGCTGTTCTCTTTCCCGTTTTATTTCCCGGGAAAAATCCTCCATCACTTGTGAAACGCCCATCAGTTGTTCAGCTACCAGTCGTCTGCTGTCTTGGACCTTTTTCTTCAGGGTCTGATTGGCTTTATAGTAAGCGATCTCCTCTTCAATCAATTCCTCTACATGTTTTGATTTTGAGCAGTGCTGGCTAAATTTCTTCTTCAATTTCCGGTTTTGCTCGTAGGTTTTTTCATCAGATTCATGCATAACTTGTTTCATCAGTTCATAGGTTGTATCAAAGTTCTGCACCCAGCATTTATTTTTCTTATAGCACGTTTGACAGGATCGTTCTGTGATCGTACTTAAAAAAAGATCTACATCCTCTTCCTGTTTTTTTTCTTCAGGAATGGATTCGTAAAATGTCGCAAAACTCTCAGACAGCGCATGAAATACATTAGAAAATTGGTCTACCTTTTTTGCTGTCACATCTCGTACTTTCCGGGCGTATTGCTGCTGTTCCTGTACATGCTCTACCGTACCAGGAATATATTTCGCTACCTTAGAGGTCACTGATTGTGGCGTGAGCAAGAAGAGCGCAACCGCAATCAATGATTCATATAACGTGGTTATGAGTCCTGCTGATCCTTCTCCGTACAAGGAAATAAGTAAGGAACCCACAATTAAGCCAATGGCTGCTCCTGCTTTCTTCCCCTCTTTCAGCAATCCCCCTAATAAACCTGAAAAGGCAAGAAGACTCATCTGATAAAGGTTTCCGATATTAGCGAGACCAAGAATTAATCCAGTGACGACACCCACTGTACAACCAATACTCGCTCCTCCAATAAAAGCAAAGCTCAGCACTACATATCGTGACAAAATATGTTCTGCCTGCATTCCTTGAAATGTGATCCCAGCCAGACCTGTTAAAACTGAGGCAATCAAAATCATAAAACAAATAATTTCTTCAACCTTTAAGGAGTGTTTGATTTTTCTGACTGTAAAAATCGGCAGGCTTTGAAGGAAAATCAGTGTCAAAATGAAAGCAAGTCCTGCTTCGACACCCGCCATGACGTAATCGTAGCTTTGCACAGCACCTTGCTCTAGGTAAACAAATGCTCCTCTGGTGATCAGCATTGACAGCACAATGACAACCGGCAATGTTTTCACTGGGTCTTTGATGATGAAAGAAACCACCTTGGACATCAGAAGGAATACGATCAGCGACGCAAACACAAACAATGCATTTTGAGGTGATATCGTCATAGCTCCAGCAAGTAAAGCGAGACAAGCGAGCATGGACTTATCTCTTTTGATAAGCAGCATGGAGCCAAAGAAAGGCAGAGCAAACGGCATAATTTCAGATAATATAAAGGCTCGTCCTAATAAAAAACCAAGAACGACATAAATAAACCCTTTATAGAAAAAAAGAGAATGCGTATGATGAAGAAACAGGTTTTTCATCTTTTTTAACCCTGTACTGATTCTTTCAAACCCCGCTCCTGTTAAATCAGTTCTTCTTTCTAGTTTTTCCATCTTTTCATCCCCCACCTGATATTCGTTGCTTGTCATTATAGCGAAGGTGAAAAAGAAATTTTGTCAAAAGAAGTTGTCGTTTCCATAAAACGTTCGACGCTTTATTCGTCAAAGAGGCATACTTTCATGAAAGTCGATGTCTTTCATCAGAATTTTACGAAGACACAAAAAAACAGCTTTCCTAAGGAAGGCTGTTTTCGAAGATGACCCGTACGGGATTCGAACCCGTGTTACCGCCGTGAAAGGGCGGTGTCTTAACCGCTTGACCAACGGGCCTTGCTTTTATGTTCTAATCAAAAGGATAGCGGCGGAGGGGATCGAACCCCCGACCTCACGGGTATGAACCGTACGCTCTAGCCAGCTGAGCTACACCGCCATAATGAAAATGCGCTAAGAAGCACAAGATCTATAATACAAAGGAATCGCTTGTCCGTCAATAGGAAGTTTTAAATTAAATGACGAAATCTCAAAAAATGTCGTATGGATCAAGATAAAAAGCACCTGCGGTCAGCAGGTGCTTTGTTGTGAAAGATATATAGAAAGCAGCAACAAGTTAACCTCTTCTTGCTCCGCGTCCCCCACGTTTTGATTCCGTGTTACGTTTTAAAGATGTTAAGCGGTCTTCACTATCTTTTAAGAATTTGTTCATTTTTTGCTCAAACGATTCCTTCGGACGGAAATCATTTCTGCTCGGTCTTGATTGTTGTTGTTGAGGACGATCTTTTGCTTTTTTAATGGACAAGCCGATTTTACCGTCTTTTTCAACGTTAATCACTTTCACTTCAACTTGTTCACCGACTTTTAAATGCTCATTAATATCTTTTACATAGTTATCGGCTACCTCACTGATATGAACGAGACCAGTTGAACCGCCTGGCAACTCCACAAAAGCTCCAAAATTTGTAATGCCCGTAACTTTCCCTTGTAACTTGCTGCCAACTTCAATCGACATAAAAAAAGTGCTCCTCCTTAGACTTATAAAAAAATCTCATTTGTTCAATTATACATAAACTGAATTTTAAGTGTCAACAAGGCTAATCGCTCTTATTGCCCACATCAAAGATTTTTTCGCCTTTTTTGGACATATAATAGTCCCGTCGTGCCAGTTCGAGTACGTATTCCTTGCTTTTCAGCTTTTTAATTTCATCAGAAATATCTTCCTGCTTTGTTTGTAATTGCTTCAATTCTTTTTCGAGTGCAACCTTCTTCTCTTCTTTTTCCTTTAATGAAGACGATTGCGACCAGAGGGCACTTGTCACCAAGACAGCAAACATGAGCACGATCACACCAAACACGGTAAGCCTTCTTAGGAGTCCACGGCGTTTGCGTTTTAAGCGCTGTGCTTGCTGTTCCATTTGTTTTTGATAATCATTTTGAATTTGTGCGATATTTCTTTTTCTCTTGTTCAAGGTTGAAGGCCTCCTCTCTTACTTTGTCCAGAATTGTTTCCATTTCGTTTTGATGGTACCAGATAATTTCTTGGTTCCTTGTAAAATTCCTGCTCCTTTAGAGAAAAACAATCTCATTGATGTTCGCCATTTTTCGGGAATCCGATGAATGATGGTCACATTAAGTAACCAGATGAGCGGATAACAAACAATGGACAGCACCTTCCACACGAGCCGAAACGTAAAATGAACAAGACGTAAGAGCAAGTGGAGCAAGAACATAATAGCACTTATGATTAAGGTCATCAGCCAGCGGATTGGCTGGAAGACGATGGACTTGACCAGCCGTTTCAAGATGAGAGCGGCTTGATACACACACATCACCATAAACTTGAGAATATTCATATACAGCTGTTTCATCAATGCCTGATACATCGAGAAACCTAGTGCAACAGCTAGAAAGATATAAACCCTGAATTCTCCCTCATTTGTCAGCAGCAGAACATAAAAGAATAAGAGTCCCTGTACCAGCCAAAAAAGGAGATCGTGTATGATCAAAAGCCATTTTGCTGTCTTTTCCCGATTCACAAACAGCTTGTACGTATCAAGCGATGCGCCCAGCCAGATGCCCATCGCTACCATCGAAAGCATCGTATAAAACTGGACTGTCAGCGTCATTTAAACAGCTTGCTAAAAAATCCTTTAGCTTTCTCCCCGTGCTGCTCATCTACATAAATTAAGTCAAAGACACGTCCTTTAATCGACACAACGCCTTTTTCGACGTCTAGGTTTTTCATTTGCAGATTTTCTCCACGGATAGCGAGAATCCCCATGACCGTCTCAAGCAGAAATTCTTCATTATCAAAGCTTTCCACCTGTTTGACGCCGGTAATATCTAAATGCTTTCTGTTTCGCATTGTGATATTGTGTTCCGCTTCTGATGACAGCTTCGTGCCTTGAGGTTGATTATAATATTGATTCATTTATACATCCCCCATATCTCATACTTGCATTGTTACTGCATTGTATGTGATAGGAGGATCATTTAGAACAAGCCCTATTCCGCTGTTTTTTCTTCTTTTAGCACAGTATACATGCCAGCGGCTTCTTCTTTTTTCGTTGTGTCCTTTAATTCGTTCACTTGAACCGTCACTAGTTTTTGTCCAAAACGGATTTTAAGCTCGTCTCCTTCTTTCACGTCAGAGCTGGCTTTCGCCTGTGTGCCGTTAATAGAAATTCTGCCTTGATCAGCGACTTCTTTTGCCAATGTTCTTCTTTTTATTAAACGAGACACTTTTAAAAATTTATCTAATCTCATGTTTACTCACCTCTTTCTATATGTTTGGCATCATTCCATAGATCGTCCATTTCCTCTAGCGTTAAGTCCTCTAATGAACGTCCCATGTCCTTTGCTTTTTGTTCGATATGCTGAAAACGTCGCATGAATTTTGTGTTGGCGGAAGCGAGCGCCGTTTCAGGCTCTAGCTGATAGAACCTGCCAATGTTGACGAGAACAAACAAAAGATCTCCAAATTCATCTTTCATCTGCTTCGTTGCACTTTCGTCCGGCTTCTCTGCCACTTCAACGAGAAATTCCTGCTTTTCTTCTTCGTATTTGTTCCAAATATCTTTCACATCTGTCCAATCAAAGCCTACTTTGGCGGCTTTCTTTTGGAGCTTATATGCCTTTGTTAGTGCTGGAAGCGTCGCCGGGATGGATTGCAACATGGAGGCTGCCCGCTCCGGTTTCTCCTGCTGCTTGATTTTTTCCCAGTTGACGACCACCTCTTCTGCTTCAGAAACATTTGTGTCGCCAAACACATGGGGATGTCTACGAATCATTTTTTCTGTGACATGCTGGATGACATCATCAATTGAGAAAAAGCCGTCATCTTCACCGATTTGAGCATGAAGTAACACCTGCAGCATCACATCTCCGAGCTCTTCCACCATATGGTCTGGATCATCTTCATCTATCGCTTCAAGCAGTTCATAGCATTCTTCAATTAAATAGGGTTTCAGTGACTCATTGGTTTGTTTTTGATCCCATGGACAGCCGCCCGGACCTCTTAATGTACGGATGACGTCACGGAAGGTGTCAAATTGTTGATAAAGCAGCTTTTCATCTTGAATCGGAGGTACATAAACACTTGTTAAGTTATTTATCGACACATCTCGATCAAGTTCAAATAAAGGAACGGCAGTAATCTGTTCCAGGCTGCTTCCAGCCGCAGTCACAATATAGACTCCATAATCGTCTGGAAGCTTTTCCATCAGCGTGAGTTTCACATTCGAAGCAGTGATCTGATCATATACCTGACAAATGAGGACATGCTGGGTCAATTTCAGATCGTCCACTCTCATATCTCCTGCGTCAACGAATTGGAATCCCTCGATTGGGTCGATCTGCAAGGAGTTAAACGTCGCATCTAAAAAGCTTTGTCCACCTGCAACAGACACCTCAATCCCGCGCTCTTGCTGCTGAGAAACTAATAGCTGGACGGTCTTTTCTGCGACAAATGGGTGACCTGGTACTGCGTACACAATCTCCTTTTCAGCAGCCTCTGTAAATAAAATTTCCGTGATTTCCTGATAGACCGAATCAAACTGATCGTGCTTTTCATAAATCTCATCAAAAAAGGTCAGCGATGGGACCTCCTGCATCAACTCTGCGGTCAGCGGATGGTCCTGCGTTCTCATAAATACTTCTTTCGCCTGCTTCAGCTGCTTGTAAACACCGAGCGTCAGCTGATCCATGTCGCCTGCCCCAAGACCGACGACGGTAATCTTACCTGCCATTTTGATTCCCTCTCATCTGTTTAAAATATAAAATCTTTTCTCCTAATGGAATGAGTCTCCATTCCTCGTCCGTAAATACTTCTAGCTTAAGAATACTATATAAAAAGGCGAAACCACCAATAAAAACTGACGTCAGGCTCTCTAAAACGGAAAAAGGACGTTTTTCAAAGGGAATGACCCAAGAAAACAGCGCCTGATACCCTATTAAGACAATGGCCATGAAAGCGGCTGATAAAAGAATTTTCACTGGGAACAGCTCTCTCAACGAAATCCACCCTTTATGTTTCAAATAAACGGCATTGAGCAGAGCGGCAGCAAGAAAACCGCACACGGTTGACCATGCGGCACCGTAAATGCCAAATAGCGGGACCAGTGCAAGCGTAAGTATCCACTTCACCAGCACACTGAGCAGTACCACAACAGCCGGATACACAGTATGCCCGAGCCCTTGAAGTAAAGCTGCTTGCGTAATCGCAATCGATGTAAATGCGATGGAAATACAGAATATTTGCAGCGCATCGGTTCCTAAATCATTACGAAAAAGCATGGTATTAACTGACGAAAGAATACAAATCAGCCCAACTGCTGAACCAATCCCTAAAACCGACGTGGTTTTAAACGATGTCCGTACTTTTTGCCTGATCACTTCATGCTCTCCATTCCTCATGGCCGCTGATAAAAATGGCACAAGAGAAGTCCCGATGCTAATGGCAAACACTGTCCCTAGCTGTAAAAACGGCTGCCCTCGGTCATACACACCTTTTGCCGCCTTTGCCGCGGCTTCACTCAATCCCTCACTGCGCAACAACGCATACAGATGAAAAGCATCAATCATTTGCATCCATAAAATGAGCAGTCCGCTGACACAAATCGTCAATGTATACAGCACCAAACTCTTCAAAACATCCTTTTTCCGAAGTGTCGCCTGCTTGACTGCCATACGTATAGAAGACTGTTTTCGGTAAGTCAGCCAAAGAAAAAGAAGCAGTATAAGCGAGGCCGCACTTCCCGCTATGGAAGAGAAAACTGCACCCGCCCCTGTTTCATAAAGCGAATAGCCATGCTTGACGAAATAGAAGGATAAAACAAGCAGGACGCCTACCCTGATGAGCTGCTCAACCAATTGAGAAACAGCCGTTGGAAGCATCATACCGTCACTCTGAAAAACGCCTCTCAGCATCACGGTAAGCGGCAGAAATAAAAACACGAAAGCACTCATTTGGATAAGCAGGATCAATTGACTGTCCGCCATAAGGCTCGCAATTCTGCCTGCTCCTATGTAAAGACAAAGAAATAAGACTAGGCTCAGTAAGGTGATATAGACCAAGGATACCCGTGTAATGATCTGTCGATTCTCTTCCCCATGGTCACTTAGAAGCTTGGACACCATGACAGGAAACCCTGTGGTGCCGAGCATGATCGCAATACCAAGGAAGGGGTACACTTGCTGATAAATATAAAAACCAGTGTCTCCTACGATGTTCTGGAACGGAACACGATAAACGGCACTTAATATCTTTGATAACAAGCCTGCGATGGTCAAAATCACCGCACCTTGGAAAAGCCAATGCGGCTGATTCACAGCATTTTTCATGGATGACTCCTTTAAAAATAGATCTACAGTTAAACGCACTCATTATATCATACGTGAATGAAAAGCCGTTTCTTTCTAAGGAGTAGACGGCACATTCCTCGTTTTGTTTCATTCCATATAAAAAACGCCGACAAAATCAAAATGATTTCATCGGCATTCTTTTGTTTTATCAAAATGATATACAATTATTAGACCTAGTGTTCCATTTGACGGGCTAAGAAGCCAGCTGCCGTTTCTGCCGCTTTATGCTCCACTTCCCCCATTGAACGCTCTTTAGAAAATAAGACGACGGCGCCAATCGGATCTCCGTTTGCAACAATAGGTGCAATGGTATAAGCAGATACGTCATCATCAATACCATCGACAAGTTGAATTTCTTTTTTGCTCTCTTCTAATACAGAATTACGCTGGTCCATTGTTCGTTCAAGTAAATCACTGATGGATTTATTTAAGTACTCTTTTTTCGAACTGCCGGATACAGCAATATACGTATCTCGATCACAAATCAGAATGGAATGACCCAAACTGTCGAATAATGCATCAGCATATTCCTTCGCAAAGTCTCCTAGCTCACTAATCGGCGAATATTTCTTCAAAATTACTTCTCCATCGCGGTCGACGAAAATCTCAAGTGGATCTCCTTCCCGGATGCGCAATGTTCTGCGAATCTCCTTCGGAATAACCACTCTACCTAGATCATCGATGCGGCGTACAATTCCAGTTGCTTTCATTCACTGCTGCCTCTCTTTCGTTTGATGATGTGTTGGGTGAATGGAACAAAAGCGTCCACTTTATGCAACATTCACCACTTGACCCTGAGATTAGTATCCGTCACATCAAACGTAATATACACGAGAGACAAACAAATTTTTATGAAGATGGAATGGTTTCCTTTTTCACATCTTGAAGACCTCGTAGCATATTCAGAACGATGTCAAGCCATTCCTCCGTCTTCTTACCTTTCGTCTGGACAGAAATAATTAGCTTGCTGCCTTCCATTCCTAGGCCAATATCACGTCCATATTTACTGCCAAGTGCAAATAATTTTTGACCGTCGATGTCACTGCTTGCTTGCTCTTCAAGGGTGAGTCTGACAATGCCTTTCTCCATCTTGATCAATTCGACACGTTCCTGCACTGCGTATACTTTCATCGTCGCAATTGTGAACAAATCCGCCACTTCTTGCGGATATTCACCGAATCGGTCGATCATTTCATCTTGAAGCTCTTTTCGCTCTTCAATTGATCCAATCGCTCTGAACTGTTTATACATCTCGATCTTTTGCTTTCCATCCGAAATGTAAGTGTCAGGGATATAAGCATCGATTTGTAGATCGATTTCCGGTTCGAATTTATCTTGAGCCGTTGTATCGCCTCTTCTTTCTTCAATGGCTTCTTTCAGCATTTGGGAATAGAGGTCGAACCCAACAGAATCAATGAATCCATGCTGCTGTGCACCAAGTAAATTTCCTGCTCCTCGAATCGTTAAATCACGCATCGCAATTTTAAATCCTGACCCGAGCTCTGTGAATTCTTTAATAGCTTGAAGTCTCTTCTCTGCTACTTCAGACAGAACTTTATCTTTTCGATACGTGAAATAAGCATATGCGACACGATTCGAGCGTCCTACTCGTCCTCTTAGCTGGTACAGCTGAGAAAGCCCCATTTTATCCGCATCGTGAACGATGAGCGTGTTCACATTCGGAATATCGACTCCCGTTTCGATGATGGTGGTACTGACCAATACATCTGATTCACCTTCAAGGAAATTGATCATCACTGATTCCAGCTCGTTCTCACTCATTTTCCCATGTGCATAGCTGACTTTCGCATCTGGAACTAGCATAGAGATTTCATCTGCTTTGCGTTCTATATCTTCGACACGGTTGTACAGGAAGTACACTTGACCACCGCGTGCTAGTTCTCGCTCTATCGCTTCTCTGACTAAAGCGCCATTGTACTCGACCACATAGGTTTGAACAGGGAAACGGTTTTCAGGCGGTGTTTCAATAACCGATAAATCCCGTACGCCAAGCATAGACATATGCAGCGTACGCGGAATTGGCGTAGCCGTTAATGTCAGAACATCGATATTGGCTTTCATCTGTTTAATTTTCTCTTTATGCGTCACACCAAAACGCTGCTCTTCATCAATAATCAACAGACCTAAGTCCTTATAGACAATATCTTTCGAAAGCAAACGGTGTGTGCCGATCACCATATCTATCGTTCCATTTTTCAAGCCTTTTAACGTTTCGGTTGTTTCTTTTCTTGTACGGAAACGGCTCAGCTGAGCAATTTTGACAGGATAGTCTTGGAATCGGTCCATAATCGTGTCAAAATGCTGCTGCGCTAAGATGGTTGTCGGCACAAGCAGAGCAACTTGCTTCCCGTCAGCAATTGCTTTGAAGGCGGCTCGAATCGCCACTTCTGTTTTTCCATATCCCACATCTCCACAAAGCAGGCGATCCATAGGACGCTCCCGCTCCATGTCTTGTTTGATTTCATGAATCGAACGGATTTGATCATCTGTTTCCTGGTAAGGGAACGCTGATTCGAACTGGCGCTGCATCTCATGATCAGGCGAGAAGGCATACCCTTTACTTGCCTCACGTTCTGCGTACAGCTTAATGAGATCATCTGCGATGTCCTGTACAGATGACTCCACTTTTTTCTTCACACGTTTCCAATCGCTGCCGCCTAGTTTGTACAGCTTTGGTTCTTTACCTTCTGATCCAACATACTTCTGCACCTGATCAATTTGTTCAACCGGTACATAAAGCTTGTCGCTTCCTTGATAATGAATATTTAAATAATCTTTATGAATGCCGCCGATTTCAAGCGTTTCAATTCCTAAATACTTACCGATCCCGTGGTTAATGTGCACCACATAATCGCCGACTTGAAGCTCGGAATAGCTCTTAATTCGCTCTGCATTGGTCAGCTTTTGCTTACGTGCCTGCTTCTTCACACGTTTTTTGAAGAGCTCGCCTTCTGTGATCACGGCAATTTTCGATAACGGCAGTTCAAAGCCTGTTTGTAGCTCACCTTGTAAAATATACACCTGTCCGCTTACAAGCTCTGCGTCCGGCTTGGCAAGAGCAGCTTCAATGTCATAATCATGTAAGACAGAAGACAATTTGTCTGTACGCTCTTCATCCGCACCTAAGAAGACAACCGTGTATTGTTGTTTTTTGTAGCGTTCAATTTCACTTGCGAGCACATTCATCTGCCCGTGGAAATTCTGCATTTGCTTACTCGATACATTGACGATATTTTGCGGATTTGTCTGCTGGACATGTCTCAGGAACAAGGAGTAGTACAGAATCGATCGCGATTGCTGATTGATTAGTTGTTGGAATGGAAAAGAAAGAGATAAATCATGAAGGATGTTGCCTTCTTCAAGCAGACTAATTGTCCAATCAGCTTCTTCCTGCTCAAGCTGTTCTTCCATCTCCTGAATTCTGCTAATTTCATCTAAAATAATAATCGTATCCTGTGAAGTGTAATCTAGCAAACTAGCAGGTTTTTCATAGAAATAGGACAGGTACTTCGTCATTTCCTGTGTCACGATTCCTTCTAGCAGCTTCTCTCGATCAGCAGAAATATGTTGATGCAGCAATTCTTTTTGCTGGTCTGAGTTGAATTTCTTTAAGCTCTTCGCAAGTCCTTGATCAAGCTGTTCAATGGCTCTCACTCGTTCAGGCCCTCTCACAATCAGCTCTTTTGCGGGACCGATTTTAATCTCTTGAAGTGTTTCTAATGAACGCTGTGTATCCGAGTGGAACGTTCGAATTGAGTCTACTTCAGTATCAAACAGCTCAATACGAATTGGATGATCTTCCGTTAACGAATAAATATCAATGATTCCTCCGCGCACACTAAAATCTCCGGGCGCAGCAACCATCGACGTCCGGTCATAACCGATTTGTACAAGTTGTTTTGAAAACGCCTCCAAATCAATTTCTTCACCAAGCTTTAAATGGATCTGACTCTCCTTCCAGAGCTCAACTGGCGGAAGCATTCTACGCACCGCAGCAGCCGGGGTGACGATAATGGGGTTTTCTCCATTCGCCAGCCGGTTCAGAACATCTAGACGCTGAGCTCTAAGCTCAGGGCTGGCAACGGCAATTTCTGAAGCAATGAGTTCATTCACAGGATAAAGAAGGACCGAGCGATCTGACATCACACTGGCAAGATCATCTGTGACCTTCTGCGCTTGATATAAGTTGTGAGTCACAATAAACATCGGCCGCTTAAGTTCGTCTGATATAGCGGCTGTAAATAAAGATCTGACGGAGCCTGATAGTCCGGCGAGCAGTTGTTCTTTTAACCCTTCCTTTAGCCCATTAAAAATGGACTGAAAATCATCACTTTGTTTGATAAATGATTGTATATTTTTCATTTGGCTCCTCCTCCCTGCTTGTTTAAAACAGAAAAACGCTTTGGTCTATTATCTACACCAAAGCTTTTTATTGAATAAAGGTATGATACTGATGGTAATCAGGATTTCTTTCGAGCGCCTCTTGGCAATCCTCACAAATGGTTTGTACATGCAAATCACCATTTTCCCTATAAGAAATCATATCGTTTCTTTCCTCATTTGTTAAGTGATGAAATCCAAGTGCTTCACTTTGAACAGCGGATTCATCTAAACTGCCAACCTTTACACCACAGTGCCGGCAGTAATAATGCAAAGCCATACGTGATCCTCCCCTGCTGAGATTTTATGATCAGTATGTGCTTTGCTTATCATTCTTATACCTTCTTGTTAAAATCATTCATCACTTCTAAAAATGGCTTAGTTAAAGCCGCCTCACAAGCTTCGACAGACGCCTGAATGGCTGATGCAATATCAGGCTGCTCCTCTTCAGAAAAGCGTCCTAGCACGTAATCGACGACCTTCATGCCATTTTGAGGACGTCCAATGCCGATACGGAATCGGTCAAACTCAGGTGACCCTAAATGCTGAATCAACGATTTGATTCCATTATGCCCGCCTGCACTCCCTTTTGTACGCAGACGGATTCGGCCAGTTGGCAAATCAAGATCATCATAGATGACTTTCAACTGTTCAAGGGGAATATCATAGTAATCCATTAGTGGACGCACGCATTCTCCTGATAAGTTCATATATGTAAGCGGCTTTACAAGTAGAACCTTTTGCCCTGAAACAAATCCCGTTCCAAATTGTCCATGGAACTTTGATTGATTTAAAGGGATGTCCCATTTTTTTGATAATTCATCTATTGTCATAAACCCGACATTATGTCTTGTTTTTTCATATTCTTTTCCTGGATTACCCAATCCAACAAATGCAATCATGAAACCATAAACCTCCTTTGTCACAAAGCACACGCCTAAAAAATGAGCCAATAGGATTGCCTCATGTAAAACGTATGAATTCTTTTCATTCTAGCACAAAAGACGCAACCGCGGGAGGGTTACGTCTCTAAATGACCAGTTATTCTCCATCGTTATCCTTTTCTTTAATGGCCTCAGGTTCTTTTGGTTCCTCTTCGCTATCTGGTTCAGGAACCTCTGATTGCTGAGGCGGTAAAATGGATGCCACGACTTCTTCTGGATCGTTATTCACTTGATATGTTGACTGAACAGGCAAATCAGCGACTGTTAGGACATCATTCACTTCTAAGTTTGTAATATCTGCTTCTATATGCTGAGGGATATCTTTTGGCTTCGCTGTAATAGATAGTTCAAATAGTGGCTGCTGAAGCACACCGCCATCTTTAACTCCTTTAGATTCGCCAATCAGTTGAACAGGTACATCCGCTTCAATTTCACGCTGCAAATCGACCACTTGGAAGTCTGCATGGACAAGCTCATTTTTCAGCGGGTCTGTTTGTAATTCTGTGACCATCACGGATTTTGTTTCACCGTTTACGTCTAATGTGATGATTGTATTCTTCCCTTCATCACGTAAGGTCTTTAATAAATCGATACTGTCTAGTGAAACAGCCAGGTTGTCTGTATTTTTTCCGTATATGACACCAGGAACGTGTCCTGAATGACGGATTTTTTGCAGTGTGGAACGTTTGAAATCAGTTCTTTTATTTGCTTTTAAAGTTGCCATATTCAGCACCATCCTATTTCTTTTTTGTCACTACTCTCATAATTACCCATAACCAAATCATTTTAAACCTATTTGCTGTGAATGATGATAGCAAAAAGACCCCAAGCGGATGCCTAGGGCCTTTTTCAATCAGAAAATTAGCTGAAAAGGTAGCTCACAGATTCTTCTTCATGTACACGGATGATGGCTTCTGCAAGCAAAGGCCCAACTGAAAGCGGAATGAATTTTCCAACTTTCTTGTCATCAGTTAAGTGAATACTGTTTGTCACAACTAATTCTTTAATTTTAGAGTTTGTGATACGTTCTACTGCTGGTCCAGACAATACTGGGTGAGTACAGCAAGCATAGACTTCAGCCGCTCCATTTTCGACAAGTGCATTTGCAGCAAGTGTAATGGTACCAGCTGTATCAATGATATCATCGATGAGAATCGCCGTTTTGCCTTCAATGTTACCAATGATGTTCATCACTTCAGCAACGTTTGGCTTTGGACGACGTTTGTCGATAATTGCGATTGGTGCTTTCAGGCGATCTGCCATTTTACGCGCACGTGTCACACCACCGTGGTCAGGTGATACAACGACGATATCATTCAAGTTTTTCTGTTCGAAATAGTTTGTTAAAATTGGCACAGCCATTAAGTTATCGATTGGAATATCAAAGAAACCTTGGATTTGCGGCGCATGAAGATCAAGTGCAATGACACGTGTAGCACCTGCTGTTTCAAGTAAGTTCGCAAAAAGCTTCGCAGTGATCGGCTCACGAGGTTTTGCCTTACGATCTTGACGTGCATATCCGTAATAAGGGATCACAATATTGACCGTTTTCGCAGAAGCGCGTTTTAGTGCGTCTACCATAATGAGCAACTCCATAATGTGCTCATTCACTGGCGCACTAGTGGATTGAATGACATAACAATCACAGCCGCGGATACTTTCTTCAATATTGATTTGGACTTCACCGTCACTAAAGCGTTTAACAGAGCTCTTTCCTACATCAACTCCGATACGATCGGCAATTTCTTTAGCAAGTTCAGGGTTTGAATTCAAAGAGAATATCTTTAAATTCGCATCAGCATAACGATTAGACATGGTAAACCTCCGGGTATTTGGATTATTTTTTATGAATATTTTTCACATAATCTTCTTTATTGACTTGTCTTGCTCTAGCAATAGACAATGCATCCTGCGGTACATCTTCTGTAACCGTTGAACCAGCTGCAACATATGCCCCTTTTCCGACAGTGACTGGTGCCACGAGATTAGAATTACAGCCAATAAATGCGCCATCTTCAATCTTCGTTAAGAATTTGTTCTTCCCATCATAGTTGACTGTAATTGATCCACAGCCAAGGTTTACATCAGTTCCGACCTCTGCATCTCCAATATAGCTGAGATGAGATGCTTTGCTGCGGTCACCGAAAACCGTTTTCTTGATTTCGACAAAATTCCCGATTTTCACTTCATCGCCAATTTTCGACAGCGGGCGAATATGAGCAAACGGCCCAATTGTCACATCGACTCCAACCTCACTATCGCAGACGACAGATTGCTTAATCACTGTGCGGTCTCCGACGATGCTGTCAACAATTTCAGTGTTTGGCCCAATAATGGCGTCTGCACCGATTTTCACATTCCCTTTGATGACCGTCCCAGGATAAATCGTTGTATCTTCACCGATCACTGCATCAGGTGAAATATACGTGTTCTCAGGATCAATCAAGGTCACACCATTCTTCATATGCTGATGATTAATACGTCGCTTCATGAATTGCTCTGCTTGTGATAGAGCGATACGATCATTGACTCCAAGTGTTTCTTCAAAATGCGGTGTTTGATATGCCGCTACCGTTTGCCCTTCATTCTTTAAGATTTCAATGACGTCTGGCAAATAGTACTCACCCTGTGCATTTTCATTCGATACTTGCTCAATCACACGGAAGAGATCTTCATTTGAAAAGCAATAGGTCCCTGTATTAATTTCATTCACTTGACGTTCCGCATCATTCGCATCTTTATGCTCCACAATTTTCACAACAGCACCGGTTTCGTCACGAATAATACGACCATAACCTGCCGGGTCTTCCGCACGTGCTGTTAAAATAGTAACTTTCGCTTGATGTTTTTGATGCTCGCTCAACATAGCTTCCATTGTTTCCGCTGTCAATAATGGCGTATCACCACAAATGACAATGGTTGTTCCCTTTTCCTGCGCAAGGAACGACTTTGCTTGTTTGACGGCATGTGCTGTTCCCAGCTGTTCTTCTTGAAGTGCATATTCACTTCTGTCTCCAAGCTGCTCTTTGACGTTTTCTGCTCCATGACCGACAATCGTCACTAGCTTGGTTAAAGAAAGCTTTAACGCTTCATCTGCCACATGCTCGACCATTGGCTTTCCGCAAACTGGATGAAGTACTTTGTATAGCTTTGACTTCATTCTCGTTCCTTTTCCCGCTGCTAAAATCACTGCGAACCGCTTATCCATTGATTGGCCTCCAATATCCCTATTATCCATAGAAAAATATATCCTAAATAAGGATTGATTTCAAGGATACAAGAGGAAGTGCAATAATTTTCTAATGGATGGGAGACATAAGAAACAAGAGAAAAAACGCAAAAAAGACAGCATTTAAAAGAAAACATCCATTTTCTCTTAAAGCTGCCTTTTTAGGTTCACGTATTATTAAGAAGCTCCAGCTTCTTCATATTCAATTGTCTCTTCCTCTTCGCCTAAGCGATGATACTCATTTAAAACAGCATCTTGGATTTTACCCCGAGTGCTTGAATTAATTGGATGTGCAATGTCGCGAAACTCTCCATCAGGCGTGCGTTTGCTAGGCATTGCAACAAACAAGCCATTGTTTCCATCAATCACACGAATATCATGAACAACAAATTCGTGGTCCAGCGTGATGGATGCAATCGCCCTCATGCGACCATCGGTATTCACGCGGCGTAATCTTACGTCAGTAACTTCCACAGTAGTTCACCACCTTTTCCCAATATAAAAGCATTACTTAGGTATTCAACGATTGTGGTGATTCTCCTGCTCTTTTTTTAAACTTTTTTTGAAATATCGGGATATTTATACATTTTTTGTCATCTTCGTGACGACGCTTACATTCTCTTCGTGAAAAAAAGACATCATGATGATGTCTTTTCCTGCATAAGATGAAACCAAACGGCTTTCGTTAAGATTGCCTGTTTACTTTACTAATGCAATCACTTCAATTTCTACGAGTGCATCCTTAGGAAGTCTTGCTACTTCCACACAAGAACGAGCTGGCTTATGTGTATGGAAATACTCACCGTACACTTCATTTACTTCTGTGAATTGTTCCATATCTTTGATAAAAACTGTTGCTTTCACGACTGTCTCAAAGGAAGCACCTGCTGCTTCAAGTACGGCCTTAAGATTACGGAACACTTGATGAGTTTGTTCTTTAATATCTCCATTTACAAAGTCTCCAGCTGCCGTTAATGGAATCTGCCCGGAGCTGTAAAACATGTTATTGACAATAATCCCTTGAGAGTAAGGTCCAATGGCTGCTGGTGCGTGTTTGGTTTGAACAACTTTTGTCATATCAATCTCTCCCATTCAACTACATGTTTTCAATTCTTAAGCTTTCGAATGAAAAAACTCGTGGAAATTACCTTCATTGATCTCAATGATCTTCTGCTTCATATCAATGGTTGAAAGCTTTAAAAGCGATACATATTCATCAACGAGACGTTCATCTACGCCTTCATCTTCTAAAAGAACACCGATCCCTGCAACATTTGCATTAAATTCCTCAAGCAAATTCACCATGCCGTTAATGGTTCCGCCAGCTTTCATAAAGTCATCAATGATCAGGACATTGGATCCTTTATCTAAGCTTCGCTTTGCAAGTGACATGGTTTGAATTCGATTAGACGAACCTGACGCGTAGTTAATACTTACAGTTGATCCTTCAGTTACTTTATTATCTTTTCTAACGATCACAACCGGCACATTTAAATAACCCGCAACCGAATAGGCAATAGGAATACCTTTTGTTGCAACAGTCATGACGACATCAATCGCACGGTCTGCAAAGATGGTCGCAAATAGCTTACCGATTTTCGCAAGGATTGATGGATTACCTAAAACATCGGTTAAATATAAATAACCGCCAGGAAGTACACGTTCAGGAGTCGATAGAGCTTCTCCGATATCGTTTACCACATCGTCTGCTTCTTTTAGGTGAATCTTTGGAATATATTTCACTCCGCCAGCAGCACCAGGTACAGTAAGCAACGTGCCTATTCCCTGCTGTTCGAAGGTCTGTTTGATAATCGTTAAGTCTTCACTAATGGAGGACTTCGCAGATTGATATCTTTCTGCAAAAAAAGTTAACGGTACTAGTACGTGCGGGTGGGCTAACAAATAATTTGTTAAGTCCACCAATCTGCCGCTTCGACGAAACTTCATGAACTTACCCCCAGAACCCGAATAATTTATGATAAATATAACTTAATATACGGATTTAATCAAGGGCATTTTGTTCGCCGATCATGCGGACAGCGTATACTTGATCACAAAATCCTCTCAGTCCGTTATATATTCTTTGTACCTTCGATTCATATTGAATCAAGCCAAATACTGTAGGGCCGCTTCCACTCATTAAAACAGCGTCAGCACCGAAACGCTTCATCTGCCTTTTGATCATATCTACTTCTGGATACATCTTTAATGTCACAGACTCTAGAACGTTTCCGAGTGAGCCGCACATCTCTTTATAATCTTTCGCTTCAATCGCTTCAATCATACGCTTTACATTCGGGTGGTCTACTTTGCTTGCGTCATATTGTCTATAGACTTCAGCTGTAGATACACCAATCACCGGCTTCGCTAAAATCACCCAGCAATGCGGCGGTGTCGCAATATGCTTCAGCTTTTCTCCACGTCCTGTCGCTAGTGCTGTGCCTCCGTGTACACAAAAAGACACATCTGAGCCGATCTCCGCTCCAAGCTCAGCTAGTTCATCTAACGTGAGGTTCAACTTCCACAAGCGATTTAAGCCGCGAAGTGCTGCCGCTGCATCACTGCTGCCTCCAGCTAACCCTGCTGCGACTGGAATTGTTTTTGTGATGACAATGGATACACCTTTTTGAATACCGAACCTTGTTTTAAGTAATTTAGCCGCCTGATAAGCCAAATTACGCTGATCATCTGGCACGAATCGATTATGAGATGATACACGGATTTCATCCTTGTCCAGCTCCGTCAACTCTAGTCGATCTGCAAGGTCTATTGTTGTCATCACCATCTCCACTTCGTGATATCCATCCGGTCTCTTTCCATGAACATCAAGTGAGAGATTAATTTTTGCCGGTGCTTTTTCTAAAATACGCAAACATTTCACCTACTTCTCCATCTAAACATAAGTATCAATATTGTATCACATTTGATGGATCTGATGAATATAGGCTTTTACGCTGAGCACACTGACTTTTTCATCAAAAAAAGCCAGAGACACCCGAGGTATCCCTGACCGTTTTTCTATCGTTGATTCTCATCCTGAGCCATGTGCTGTTGAGCTAATTCAATGGCACGTTTGACCATATTACCTGCGTCACGCGCACGAATCTCTCCCCAGCCTCCATTTTTGACGGTATCATAAAATCCAAGATCCTTCGCCAGCTCGTATTTGAACTCATCTGACATAATGCCTCGGCGTCTACCCAAACGAAACAGCCCCTTTAGTCGAGAATTCGAATCACTGCCACTGCTTGTGTGGCTTTCTTATTTTGTATCGAATCCTTTCTTTTACCCCTTTCAAAAAATGGACAGACTCCCATTCACATTCAGAAAAAAAGGCAAAACAAAAAGCAGTAAACAAAAAGTTTACTGCCCATTAATAGGCGACTGAGCTAGCGGTATCATCGAACGTTAATTCGACCGTCTCAGTCAGTATATCTGCATAACTATAAGAAACTCTTTCAAACGAATTCTCATCTTGATCTAATTGAATCACAAATACAGAAGGGTACGTTTCAGCTAAAATGCCCGAACGCTCAATTGTTTTACGGCGGCCCCCGTTAGCCTTTAACGTCAAACGTTTACCTAAGTTACCATCAAGCGATCTTTTGATGTCGGACAAAGTCTTCGCCATTGCATCCACCTCACTGAGATAATTATACAACAACGGCCCGTTTTTGTCAAATAAAAATTAAATTATATCAACGAACACGAGCCATTGTCAACAAAATAATTTTGACAAACTTCTACCTTTTCTTCTCCCTATTTTTCTCAATTTCCGGTGAATTATGTATCCTTTTGCAATTTCTTTTTGAACATAAAAAAAACCAGACTGAAATCAGTCGGGTTATGTCGATTCATGATCTCTTTTATATGGCATACCTACCCTTAGAACGCCCTTCGTCTCGATGCCTCCAAGCCCTTTTTCTCTTGTTAATGTATTTCGGAGCACATCCCACACGTTGATTCGATCTACAAATGGAGTGAAGCTGATCTTCGCAACGATATAGACGGGATCGAGCGCATGGATATTCACACGGGAAGGAGAGCTCGCAAAATTGGCACCTGCTTGGATCAATGATTCGAAATGAGATTGACAGGCACCAGCAAAGATCACAAGCTGATCTAAATGAGGGATCTTCCGTCTGGCTTTTTGAACCGTTTCAACAAAATGACGAGAATGACGATAGGCACCGATATCATGTACGCCGCCCTTTTGCTTGGAATACGCATCATGTCCTGTGATAACCAATATATCTGGTCGATATTGATCAATTAACGAGTCAATCATGCTTGGCATTTTCTTCTCATGGCAATGCACACCGTATACAGGTACACCAATTCGTTCATATACATCCAAGCATTTCTTTAAGTATGAAGCATCTCCATCTAAATGAAGGACCTTTCCAGGCATGTGAAAATACTGCTCCTGATGCTGATATTGTCCAGAAGTATAATACTCTTGTTTTTCCCGCAGCAGCTGATAATCCTGTCTTAGTAAGTCGAGCGATTCATTGATTTTTCGTTCGTCATTTTTCTCTCTAGTCAGCTGTTCCTCTTTTTGAACCTTGACGAGATCTGACAACTTGGCATCAGCAATCAGCCTCACTTCATTCCCATGCAATATGGCGGTGGCTTCGTGCTGATCGGTCTCATCAATTCGAATGATTCGAAACAAAATATCCATTTGATAGGATGCCCTTGTCACCATATCTCCTATTTGAAATTGCATGCTTTTCACTCCACAATCAGGCTCATATCCTGTTGGTATCGTCTTGCGCTAAATATGTTCGTCTTTCATATGTGCTGTTCTTTCTAGCCTATGCCCGAACAAGCGAAGTGGTGAAAAACAAAAAAAGCCCTTAAGACAGGGCTTCTTGTAAAACATTCGACAAACGGGCAAATTCCTCAATGGATAATGACTCGCCGCGGCGCTTTCCATCAATGTCTGCTGTTTGAAGTGCTTCTTCAATAATTGCTTTATGTTGCTTTCCATCAGGTAAGTTGTTCATGAGATTATTCATCAATGTTTTTCGGCGCTGACCAAAGCTCGCACGAATCAACTGAAAGAAAAACTCATCATTTTCTACTGAGACGGCAGGCGTTTCACGAACGGTCAGCTTGATCACAGCCGAATCGACATTTGGCTGTGGAACGAAAACCGTTTTAGGCACAACCATCACTGTTTTCGCTTCCGTATAGTATTGAACTGCAATAGAAAGCGAATTGTATTCCTTTGATGAAGGGACAGCGGCCATACGATCTGCAACTTCTTTTTGAAGCATGACCACAATCCCTTTCAATGGAAGGTTTTCTTCAAGCAGTTTCATAATAATCGGTGTCGTCACGTAATATGGTAGGTTGGCGACAACCATCACTTCTTTACAGTCAGCAAAATTTTCCTCGATGACCTTTCCCACATCTGCCTTTAATACGTCTTGATGAATGATCGTAACATTATCATATGGAGAAAGTGTATCGTTTAAAATGGGCAATAAACGCTGATCGATTTCAAAAGCGGTGACTTTCTTTGCACGCTTAGCGAGCTGCTCGGTCAATGCACCGATACCAGGCCCGATCTCAATCACGCCGGTCTCATCCGTCACCTCTGCATGATCGACAATACGATCGAGTATATTTGTATCAATTAAAAAGTTCTGCCCCAAGCTCTTTTTAAAGGAGAAACCGTATTTCTTCAGTATTTCCTTCGTTCTGATGGGTGTCGCTATATCTTTATTCATCGGCTTCCTCCTGCATGACGGTCTTTAAGGCCGCAATAAAATCATGTTTGGTTATTTGGAACATGTGAAGGCGCTTATGCAGCTGCTTCGCATTGGTATATCCTATATTTAAAAGCACACCTAGTCGTTCGCGGCGGCGTTTCGATGATTCGCCTCCGATAAGGCCTGCGTCAAATAAGTCATCTAATGTAATGTCACTTTCCGTTACTTCCATTTCCTCATGGACATGGGCAAGGCATTCTCGAATACTGTCCAAGGAAGCATGCTCGACACCAATTCCTTTGTCCCGCTTCGCCTTCGCAAGATGTTTTGGCAAAAATGCGTGCTTACAGCCAGGAACCGCTTCTGCGATGGTTTTACGGATCTTCTCCCCAGGGAAATCAGGATCAGTTAAAATAATGACCCCTCTCGTCTCCTGAGCAAGACGTACTTGTTGAATAACTGTATCGCCAATGGCTGATCCGTTTGTTTCGATCGTATCTGCATCAACTGCCATCTTCACTCTCGCAGTGTCGTCACGACCTTCCACCACAATGATTTCTTTGATTTTCATGTATTCCTCCGCTTGCAAAAACAAAAAACATTTTTTGGTTAAAAAACGAAACCTTTCATGTTGTTTTTGCGTCTAATTAATTAGAAAACAGTGCTTCTATTATAACCAAAAAAACAGAGGGTGCGCAAAGCCCTCTGTTCATATAAATGATTTGATGTGTTTATTTGAGTACTCTAATTTTCACTCTTTTATTTCCCCATTGATAAGCTGCCGACTTATTTGGGACGAACACATCAATTTTATTCCCTTTTATAGCAGATCCAGTGTCTGATGCAACGGCATATCCATAGCCTTCCACATACACTTTAGAGCCTAGCGGAATGACACTCGGATCAACTGCTATGACCTTTGCACCTGGATTTGATTTTAAATTATAGCCTGTTGACGTTCTGCCCGTACATCCAGCACAGCTCGCTGTATAGGCTGTCGAGGCCACATAAAATTCTTTTCCTGACGATTCATTGCTTCTTGAAACGGCAGGTGTCGCTTTAGGCTCTTTTTGGGACTCTTGTGTACCAACGGCCACTAAACGATCCTTGCTATCTTTTTCAGTCACTTCTTTAATTAATTCTTTAGACACCACTTTGCCGTTTTCTTTCACAATGGCATAGTGCTTCTTCAATTTACCTTCTTCACCTTTTTTAAGCACCTTCTCTTTTCCTTTTTCAAGAGAACGATCCTTTTTATGTTTGGTATCAAAAGCAATTTTCTCTTCCACTACATCGGTGACTTTTTCCACCCGAGTGATCTGAATATCTGCGCTTTTTTTAGTTATATGACTATGTAACGCAGGTTTGATCTTATCGTGCTTCTTGAGCTTCAGCTCTTGCTGCTTTAAAAAGTCAGCGACCGTAGTCGAAGTGGTCCACACTTTTTTCTCTTTTCCTCCATCATTTACGCTGACCTCGAAGGCCTGCTGAACCACAAGATCCATATCTTTTTTAATCTTGTCATTCTTTCCTGGAGTTACTTGATCGTGCTTCCCAATATCTATCTTCTCATTCTTCAATAATGCTCCAACCGTCTGATCTGTTGTCCATATCGTTTTCTCTTTCCCATCTAGGGTCAGATGAACCGGTATAGCCGCATCATACACAATGTTCATGTTGTCTTCAATCTTTGTATTTAGACTTGGAGAGATATGATCCTCCGCCTTGGTCTTTATTCCAAGGTCTGAAAGCAGCTGTGCTACTGTCTCTTCATGTGTACGAATTGTCTTCTCTTTACCATTGATTGAAATGGTAATAGACTGCTTAGTGAGCTCATGCGCACCGTAAGCCGTCCCAGTTCCAGCTAAAAGCAAGCAAACAACTAGTAATAAAACCTTGCCTTTTCCTAGCTTTACAGAAAACAGATTTTTCATTTTTTGTACGATGAAAAACGCCTCCTTCTCCTCGGAGAGATTATATAGAGTATCTCAAAACCTGTCAACCCTTCCACCCACTGTACAAAAATGCTCGATTGTACCCCTATTATGGGAGTTTAATGGAAGGAAGGGAAGAAAGACTTATCGACAACTTATCCTATGAAGAGGCGTAAACGTGTAGAACATTTTCGTTATGTTTCACAAATGGACAAGCTTAAACAAGGATTGACATCATATACTGTCAGTTTATACCGAAAACTTTTTTTGCATTTTTTGTGGTCAATTCAGCAAGCTCTTCAAAGCTTATTTCTCGTAACTCCGCAATCTGTTCTGCGATATATTTCACATAACTCGGCTCGTTACGTTTCCCTCTAAATGGCGCTGGCGTTAAGTATGGGCAGTCTGTTTCAATTAAAAGCCGGTCACTTGGTATGTCCTTGACAACTTCCTTCGGTTTTTTTGCATTTTTAAAAGTCACGGGTCCACCGAATGAAATATAAAAGTTCATATCCATACACGCTTTTGCGATTTCTAGGCTGCCAGTAAAACAATGCATAATCCCTCCAACTTCAGCCGCTCCCTCTTCCTTTAAGATCGTCACGACATCTTCCGTTGCGTCACGATTATGAATAATGATCGGAAGATTCACTTCCTTCGCAAGAGCAATTTGACGTCTAAAGACTTCTTTTTGCACATCTTTAGGCGACTTGTCCCAATAGTAATCCAGACCCATTTCTCCAATTGCAACGACTTTTTCATGTTGAGATAATTCTTTGATCCACAGCAAATCCTCATCTGTCATATCAATGGCATCAACTGGGTGCCAGCCAATGGCTGCATAGATGAAATCATACTCTTCAATTAATTCCATTGCTCTCGTAATTGTCGGGCGGTCAAACCCTACCACCACGATTTTTTCGACTTTTTCACTCTTCGCTCTTTCGATCACCTGCTCTAAGTCTTCATTATATTGTTCCGCATTTAAGTGGGCATGTGTATCAAATAACATCGTTGATTGCTCCTTTCGACAATTCTTCCAAAAAACAAAAGGTGTTCGACGAAATGTTACACGTGGAACACCTTTGTTGATTTATAAAATTTTTGTTCCATTTGCTAGAGATTGATCCACTTCAAGAACCTGCAATTTCCCGCCAGTTTCTCCAGTTAAAATCATTCCCTGGGAAATTTCCCCTCTGAGTTTAACTGGTGTGAGATTCGCTACACAGACGAGCTTCTTCCCTACTAATTCCTCAGGTTGATAATGCTTGGCTATCCCTGAAACAATTTGTCTCTTTTCAAATCCAAAATCAAGCTGCAACTTTAGGAGACGATCTGCTTTTTTCACTGGGGCTGCTTCCAGCACCTGTGCAACTCGAAGATCAACTTTTGAGAAATCATCAAATGCAATTTCTGCTCCCAGCTCAGGTAATTCTGTTTCTTCTATTTCTACTTTCTCTTCTTCTATCTTTGGTGCACTTCCCTGCATTTTCTCTTTAATATATGCTACTTCTTCTTCAACCTCTAAACGCGGGAACAAAGGCTCTCCTTTTTGTACCGTCGCTTGTTGAATCGCACCGAAAGATAGAATGCTATCCCAGCTTTTAAGTTTCTCTTCTTCAATGCCAAGCTGGAAGAAGATTTTCTCAGGTGTTTTCGTTAGGAAAGGCGTTAAGAGCACTGCTGTGATGCGCAATGATTCTGCTAAATGATACATAACAGAATGCAGCTCTTTTCGTTTTGTTTCATCCTTTGCCAGCACCCATGGAGCTGTCTGATCAATGTATTTATTGGTTCTGCTGATTAATGTCCAAACATTTGAGAGAGCCACCGAGAATTCAAGGTTTTCCATCGCTTCTTCATAGGCTTTGACTGTTTGCTCCGCTACTGCTTTAAGCTCCTCATCAAACTCATTAACTGGACCCTTATAGCTGCTTAATGTCCCGTCAAAATATTTTTGTACCATCGCAACTGTACGGTTAAGCAAGTTACCTAAATCATTGGCAAGATCATAGTTTACACGTTCCACGAATCCTTCTGGTGTAAACACACCATCCGCACCAAATGGTACTTCACGAAGGAGGTAATAACGAAGGGCATCAAGACCGTAGCGATCAATTAATGTGACCGGATCTACTACGTTCCCTTTTGATTTAGACATCTTGCCATCTTTCATCAACAGCCAGCCGTGTGCGAAAATTTGTTTCGGCAGCGGTAGATCAAGTGCCATCAGCATAATTGGCCAATAAATCGTATGGAAACGAACAATTTCTTTCCCTACGAGATGCACGTTGGCAGGCCAATATTTTTTATATTTTTCATCCTGATCCGTTCCGTAACCAATCGCAGTTAAATAGTTGAACAACGCATCAATCCATACATAAATGACGTGCTTTGGATTGTTTGGAACTTTAATTCCCCAATCAAAGGTTGTTCTTGATACAGCCAAATCCTCTAAACCTGGTTTAATGAAGTTATTGATCATTTCATTCTTTCTTGATTCAGGCTGAATGAACGTTGGATTCTTTTCGTAATAGTCTAGTAAACGATCCGCATACTTACTCATACGGAAGAAATATGATTCCTCTTTAATTAATTCAACAGGATGTCCGCTGTCAGGGCTTTTCCCGCCAGTGACTTCTCCCTTTTCATTCCGCTCAACATCCACAAGCTGTGTTTCCGTATAGAATGTCTCATCCGGAATACTGTACCAGCCTTCATATTGATCTAAATAAATATCGCCTTGATCAAGCAGCTTTTGAAATACTTGCTCAATGATTTTCGTATGTCTTTTTTCTGTTGTACGGATGAAATCATCATTGGAAATGTCGAGTTTCTTCCATAGTGATTGAATGTCTGCTACGACCGGATCTAAATACTCGATCGGTGTGATGTTTTGTTCTTCAGCTTTTTGCTGAATTTTTTGTCCGTGCTCATCTGTACCCGTTAAATACATCACATCATAGCCTTGAAGACGTTTATAACGAGCCATAGCATCCCCTGCTACTGTCGTATAAGCATGTCCAATATGTAATTTTCCGCTCGGATAGTAAATAGGTGTTGTCAGATAGAACGTTTTTTTCTTTTCCGGCATGTTGGAACCTCCTGCGTGTGTGTAAATGTCAAAAACTCCCGCCCAATGGACGAGAGCGGTTATTATCATTACATGAAAATGTGTTAGATCCATTTATTAAATTTTGCACTTGTGCTTTCTCTATGATACCATCTTAGCCTTTAAGATCAAGCATATATACATAGAACAAGATGAAATGATCGAAAAAGATGAGTTTTTCGAAAAAAACGACAAACCTGTCGACATTTTGTCGAATATTGTCGTAAGAAATCTATTTCCAGATTTACAATTGTCTAATTTAGGGCAAAAGTCTTGTTAATCTGAGCTCGTCATTTCTTATATTTTCATAGAAAAGAGCCGCAAAATCCTTATAAATCAGTAGTTTCAAGGTCTTTTGACTTTAAGAGTCATATTTTACAAACAATAGTAAACAAAATGATTGACGATTTATGGAAACCTTGTTATGCTATGAATGTAAGGAATTTGTCGAATAATGACGAAGATAATATTATATTAAGAATAAGAACTCTTTGGGAGGAGAATGAAGATGAAATCTACAGGTATTGTACGTAAAGTTGACGAATTAGGACGCGTGGTGATTCCAATCGAACTTCGCCGTACTCTAGGAATCGCTGAAAAAGACGCTTTGGAAATTTATGTTGATGATGAAAAAATTATCCTAAAAAAATATAAACCAAACATGACTTGCCAAGTTACAGGTGAAGTATCAGACGATAACCTTAAACTTGCTAATGGTAAATTAGTTCTTAGCCGTGAAGGTGCAGAGCAAATCATTAACGAAATCCAAAACCAACTTCAATCACAAAAATAAGTTTGATATAAAAAAGGTTCTTGCACCGTTTGCAAGAACCTTTCTTTATTGTTCAATATGATAAGCATCGTATATGGTGCGTTTTGGTACATCACGTTCGACGGCTGTACGCTTAATGGCTTCCTTCGACGTTAATCCTTGTTCTATGTAATGGATCACGTGTTCTTTTTCTGATAAGGGCTTCCACCAGGCTTCTTCATTTAGCTCTTCTTCATCTTGATCGTTCCCTTGTACGACAAGACAGAATTCACCTCGGATTTGATTCTCTGCCGCCCATGTCAGCACAGACTCTAAATCTCCACGAACAAACTCTTCAAATTTTTTCGTCAGTTCTCTCGTAATGGCAATTTCCCGGTTGCCCCACACTTCCTTCATCAAAGTCAGCGTTTCTTTTAACCGATGGGGCGCTTCATAGAAAATGATTGTTTCTTGACGCTTCTTCAAAGTTTCAAGCTGTTTTTTCTTTTCTTTTTTTTGTCGGTCGAGAAATCCATAAAAGAAAAATGGCTGCGGTGTAATCCCTGATGCAATGAGTGCTGTAAGTGCAGCATTTGCTCCAGGTAATGGAACGACATAACCGCCGATATTCGTAAAATCTCGGACCACTTCAGCACCTGGATCAGAAATTGTCGGTAAACCAGCATCACTCACGAGTGCGATGTTTTTTCCTTCTTTTAACCATTCGATCAACTTGTGACCGCTGCTGTCTTTGTTATGCTCATGATAACTCGTTAATGGCGTATCAATTTCATAAACATGACAGAGTTTTTTCGTTTGTCTTGTATCCTCTGCGGCAATATAGTCTACATCTTTTAATGTTTGTATGGCTCGAAACGTCATATCTTCTAAATTGCCAATTGGGGTTGGGACGAGATATAGAATGCCCATATCTGATTGATCATCAAAGCTTTTCTGTGTTTTCATGTGCCGCCTCCTTTTCAATACGCATTTCTTCTATATAAAGATCTTTCTTTTTCCGTGTCCACGTTTTGAAACGATATTCTTGCTGCATGGCTTCTCTTTTGGTTGCAAAACATTCATGATAATACAGCTCAACTGGCCGTCTTGCTCTTGTATACTTTGCTCCCTTTCCACTATTGTGGGTCGTCAGTCTTTTTTGTAAATCATTTGTATAACCTGCATATAGGCTGCCGTCTGCACATTTCAATACATAGAAATAATGATTATGCTTCTCCATACAGTATCGTCCTGATTTCCTCAGTATACTCTTGATCATCTCCATAAACAAAAAGAGGCGGGAGAATTTTCAGATCTGGTTTTCCATCTTTTATCCCCTCTACTAAGATGGTATTGGCTTCTTTCCCCTGTTTGGGATAAACAAATTGAATTCGTTTTGGCTCAATTCGGTACTTCTTCATCAATTCCACAATCTCAAGCAGCCGTCCCGGCCGATGAACCATCGCCAGTTTCCCTCCTTGCTTCAGCAGCGTGGAAGAAACACGAATGACATCTTCTAATGTACAATGGATTTCATGCCGAGCAATGGCCAAGTATTCATTCTCATTGATTTCTTCTTTAGAAGGTGTCTTAAAATATGGCGGATTACATGTGATGACATCTACTTTGTGATTGCCGTAGCGTGCTGGCATATCATTCAGATCACCATGAATCAGTTCTATCTGCTTTTCAAGTTGATTATACGCCACACTTCTTTTTGCCATATCAAACAACCGTTCTTGAATTTCGACCCCAGTAATGGAGGCCTTAGATCGAGTCGAAAGCAGCAATGGCACAATGCCATTTCCCGTGCAAAGATCAATGATCTCTCCTTTTTGGATGGGCACATACGCAAATTTTGCTAATAACACTGCGTCCAATGAAAAGGCGAAAACCGTTTTACTTTGAATAATTTTCATATCTTCGGCGAGCAAATAATCTAATCGTTCATCTTCTCTTAACGAAACCATGATGTATCCTTTCTTTTCCTGTGAAAAAGGCTTCCGATTCAGCGGAAGCCTTTTCTCATTTTTTATTTAAAAATGACAGACAGAACAAACAGTCTCCCTCTTTACGTATGCTCCCATAATGTACATTGCAAATATGGAAGCCCTCCTGATATAACCGAGCCAGGTTATCATGACCTTCTCCTATATCAGAATGACCTGGTTTCTGAGCAGAATCATTTTCTATCTCAGACGATTTGTCCCGATCGGACTGATCCAGACGTTCACGCAAGTGCTGATTCTCCATCTGAAGCTGATGATTTTCTTCAATCACTTCACCGATATGATTTTTCAAATCACCTAACTGGCGATAAAGAGAACCGATTTGTTCTTCTAAATTGATCACCGTATCAAATAGTTCCTTTTTATCCAAGGTGGCACACCTCGTTACTCAGTTGTTTGTGCAGATACAACGCCTTCTTGTAATAATTCTTCCCAAGTATATTCTACCACTTTTTCTTGCCCGGTTAATTCAACTTGCAAAATTCGTTCTAAAATGTTGAGCCCTACTACCTTTGCAGAGCCACTAGATGTCTGAATCGTTTCACCGATATCCGGCAATTGTTCTTTCGCTGTTTCATACTCATCATTCTCATATTTCAAGCAGCACATCAAACGACCGCAAAGCCCTGAAATCTTTGTGGGATTTAGCGACAAGTTTTGATCTTTTGCCATCTTAATGGATACTGGTTCAAAATCTCCTAAGAATGTCGAACAGCAAAGCATTCTCCCACAAGGTCCTATGCCACCCAGCATTTTTGCCTCGTCTCTTACACCAATCTGGCGAAGTTCAATTCTCGTTTTGAAGATCGATGCAAGATCCTTCACTAGCTCACGGAAATCTACTCTTCCATCCGCTGTGAAGTAGAAAATGACCTTATTTCGGTCAAATGTAAATTCAACATCAACCAGCTTCATTTCAAGACCGTGTTCACTTACCTTCTGAAGACATGTATCAAAGGCTGTCATCGCTGCTTCTTTGTTTTCCTCAACGATGAGCCGGTCTCGTTCGTCTGCTACACGAATTACCTTACGCAGAGGAAGAACGACATCGTGTTCATCTACTTTTTTATTAGCGATGACCACTTGTCCGTACTCAACTCCTCTGACCGTCTCTACAATGACACAACTATCATTTTCTATATGAAATCCATTAGGATCGAAATAATAGATTTTGCCCGCTTTTTTAAAGCGAACACCAATTACGTTGTACAAGCTTATCCCTCCTGCAACATCAACACCAATTGCTCCATCAGCCCTTGGGCATTCACGTTGGATTGAAGTCTTTTTTTCGCTTCTAATACAGCAAGGATCTGGTTCGTCACCATCTGCTGTGTGGAATGCAGCGCGTGCTGCTTCATTGTCTGGAATAAGTCTTGATAAATGACTTTATCTTCATTTCCTATTTGAATCGACAATACATCACGATATATAAATAAAAGCATATCCAGACCTGTTTCTTGAAGGTCTTTCTCTTTGAAAAAAGGCATCCATTGATCCTGTATATAAAAAAATGCATGTTCTTTTCGCTGGTGTAAGACTTCATACAATTTTATCACTTTCGCTCTAGACTCTGCAAACTGATCATTTCGACTTAATTCGAGTGCTTCTGCTAAATTGTTGGTTAAATTCGACAAAAGCCTTGCAAGATGCTGAGGTACGCCTTCTTGTAATAGCTGCTGCTCCAAGGATTGTGGCTGCAGCGGCTGAAAACTGAGCATCTGACATCTTGAAATAATCGTATCCAGCATTTTATGCGATTGCTCCGTGATTAAAATTGCCATCGTTTCCCGGTTAGGCTCCTCTAGGAACTTCAATAAACTGTTCGCGGCATTGACCGTCATTTTGTCCGCATGAAGAATGATATACATTTTTCGGTGAGATTCCACACCTGCTTTTGTAAATTCCTCTTGCAATGCCTGTACTTGCGCTTTCTTAATTGATTGACCATCAGGCTGCACGAGATGTAAATCGGGATGGTTTCCTGATTCAATCCTCTTGCAGTTTTGACAGGATTCACACGGCTTCACTCCTGATTCCAAGCAAAAAAAGCTCTTTGCCAAAAGCATCGCAGCATCCTGCTTACCGGTCCCTTTTTTTCCTTCAAATAAGTAAGCATGCGCAAGTCGGTCTTTATCAATACTATTAAAAATCAGCCGCATGACGCGCGGCTGCAAATCATTCATGTCATCCCAGCTAATTGCCATGTTATCACTCTCTATGTGTAAAGGTTAATCAATAAACCTTTTATTTCTCCAATACGTTCAAGCAAATCAATAGATGGCTTCTCTTGGTCCATCATATCCTCTGTTAATTCAATCAGCTTTTCATCTAATGCTTTGACTAAAGCGAGTGTACGCGTGTTGCCATAAATGTCAAAGCTTCTTGATGTTTCTATATTTAATCCATTATCGACTGTCTCTTTCACAAAGCGCTTCACAAGACCTTTAAACCTAGCCAAGTCCTTTAAGTTTCGTGACTTTGTCAGCTTTTTACCGAACACTTCGATATCACTTAGCATAACCGTCAGCTGCTCTAAGCGCATTTTGCCGCTTTGCGTCTCCATCGATGCTTTAAAGGAGGCAGATGTTTGGCTTCCTTTAATGCCTTGGAGTTCACGCTTTTCTAAAAGCAGCCGCATATCTTGATTAATTTTCACAGCAACCCATCCTTAGAATTGATGAAATTGTTCAACTGGCAGAATAAAGACAGTAGCTCCACCAACTTCAACCTCAACAGGGTATGGTACATATGAATCTGCGTTACCACCCATTGGAGATACAGGTGCAATCATTTGATCACGTTTACGGCAATTTTCTTTTATAAGCTGTAACGCTTTATCCACTCGGACATCATCACAACCAATGATAAAAGTCGTGTTTCCAGACTTTAAAAACCCACCAGTTGAAGCTAATTTTGTCACGCCGAATTGATGTTCAGTCAATATTTTCAACAACTTGCTGCTATCTTGGTCCTGTACAACGGCAACAATTAATTTCATTTGATTGGCCTCCTTTGTTTTAGGCACAGGTGACATGCCGATGTCTTCCTCTATATTATAACAACGATTGGGAATGAGGTCATATTTGATTTTTCTTTAATGTGTCCTGAATCACTCGAAGTACTTCTTCATAGACATCCTGCATCGGCTGAGAAGCATCCACAACGCGGAATCGTTCTGGTGATTGCGCAATAAGCAATTCATAGCCTTCTCTAACCAACTGGTGGAAATTCAGCGTCTCCATGTCTAATCGGTTCTTTTCTCTTCCTTGATTGGCATGAATTCGCTTTAGCCCTTCCTCAGGTGTAATGGAAAAGTAAATTGTCATTTGCGGCATCGTGCCATCAATAGCAAAGTCGTTAATTGATCTGACTTGGTCAATTCCAAGTCCTCTCGCATAGCCTTGATAAGCAAGAGAGCTATCAACAAAACGATCACATAAGACAGTCTCTCCGCGCTGCAATGCCGGTTCTACCTTTTCAGCCAAATGCTGCCTTCTTGCTGCTGCATACAGCAATGCTTCTGTTTTCGCATCCATTTTTGTATTTTTTTCATTTAAAATAACTTCACGGATCTGCTCAGCAATGTCAATGCCGCCCGGCTCGCGTGTCGCCATCACTGCATATCCTTGACGTTCCATTTCTTCGTACACTTTTCGTATCACTGTCGTTTTTCCGGCGCCCTCTGGCCCTTCAAACGTAATAAACATACCGCTCATAGTGTCTCCTCTTCTATATAAACATATAATTTTCTCTGATGAATGACCTGACTTGCTTGAATATGAACCTCGTGACCAAGCAAACGGCTTAACGCCTCAATTTGTTCTATTTCAATGCGCTCTCCCTTAATCATCAAAGGAATACCAGGTGGATAGGGAATAATGGATTCTGCACTCACCCGGCCTGCTGCTTGTTCAAATGGGACAGCCTCTATGTCTTGATTTAGTATATCAGTCTCAATAGATACCGTTTCATTTTGGATATGTTTTTTCCCTTTGAGCAATGAATCACTTTGCTTAAGAGCCTGCTCGATCCGCTTGAAAGGAACGTTTTTCCTCTGTTCTAAGCTAAGTACAAGTAAAACTTGATGTTCGTCCGCAAGCTCTGGATGAACATCCACTGATTCAAGCACCTGTTTTAGTTCGTAACCAGTCAGTCCTTTTGTTGATCGAATGACGCATTTTAAAGGATCGGAATATAGCGTGTCAGGTTCTACCACTTCAAGATAGGTCAAACGGCTGAACTGATCTTTCAGCTCTGTCAGTTCTTTCATAATTACATCCAATGTCCCTTTTCCTTTGATCTCCTCAACATAAGCTCTTGCCACATCTAATGAGGCCATAATTGGATAAGAGGGCGAACTACTTTGAAGCATCGTCAGCAAGGTTTTCAAACGCTTCGCATCGATTCGATCCCCTTGAAGATGAAGATAGGAACCCATCGTCATTGCTGGAAGGGTTTTATGTGCTGATTGTACCACCACGTCCGCTCCATAGGAAAGAGCAGATGGAGGAAAGCTGCCGCCCAATACAAAATGCGCACCATGTGCCTCATCAACCAAAACAACCATACCTGCTTCATGACACATGTGAATTAGCTTTGATAAATCAGCTGCATGTCCGTAGTAGTTCGGATAAGTCAAAACGATTGACCGGCAATGAGGATGTCTTGCTATGGCTTTTCTCACTGTATCATCCGTCACATGTGTTGGAACGTGCAAGTGTGCGTCTATCTCAGCGTCTATCAAAATAGGCGTTGCCCCTGCCAGCTCGATCGCATGGAAGACAGACTTATGGCAATTACGCTGGACAAAAATCTCGTCTCCCGTGCGGCATGCTGTCATCACCATCGCCAAATTTCCGACTGTTGTGCCATTCACAAGGAAGAAACTTTGATCTGAACCATATAGCTTAGTCAATAAATGTTCTGCCTCTTGGATGACCCCAGTCGGATGATGAAGATCATCAAGACCTTCAAGCTCCGTCACATCCAGTTGAAGGATGGAAGCATAGTGAGACCGTGCCTCATCAAAAAAGACATCTCCATTGTGATGTCCTGGAACGTGAAAAGAATAAGGCTTCTTTTCCGCATGCTGTGCTAATGCTGTATATAAAGGTGTTCTCAAACAAATCGACCCTTTTCACTTTAACGATATCTTAAGTCTATTATAACGTTCAAACAAGTGAACCGAAAGATGGTTTCTCATTCCTTTATTGGATTCGCCAACTGCTGCTCTGCCTCATACATACTGCTTTTCAATTGAGCCCGCTCTTGGCTTCCATGTTCTTTCACCTGTAACGTTTCCTGTAATGTTTCAGCTAATTGACTTTGAACCTTTTTCAATGTATCTATAGGGGCTAAAGATGCCTCTTCAAGAATCTGCCCCTGCTGTTTCGATACATTTTCATATGTTTTTTGGATTCGGTTCTCAAGAGATGAATTGGCCCGCTGCTGAATATGCGTTAATGCAATCGACATTTGGTTGATCCATAGAGGAATAGATGCTGAAACAGTTGATTGAATGTGATTGGCCAATGTATGATTCGTATGCTGGATCATCCGAATTTGAGCATTACATTGCAATGCAATTTGCCGGCTTAACAGCAAATCATACTTTCGTTCCTTTAGTCTCTCCACATACTCTTCTTCATTGACTTCTTGACTCATCAATTGCTCCTCTATTGTCCGTTCAACAGAAAGTTGCGTTTCTGAAAGAGGCTGCTGCTCTAACGTTGACATTTTCGCTTCAACCGCGGCAACCTGCATCGTCATCTCTTGAAAATAAGTTTGATTTTCTTCAAATAAACGCTCTAATAACATATGGTCCGAGATTAATACGCCTCTTGCATAACGAAGCCTTGCTGACAATCTCTCGATCTGTGATTTTGCATGTTGAAAACGTGATATGATCTCCTGAGTAGATCGCTTATCTCGTTGAAACCATTTCAAAAAAATGCTCTGTTTCTTTGGCACTAAATCCTCAGGCTCCACTACATGCAACTGCTGCAAAAAGGCCTCCAGCACATCTCCTATTTGATCGATATCTTTTTTCTCAACATATTTCATCATCTGTTGTGATTGTTCCAATAGTCGTTCCTGCACACGTGTACCATAGAAAAGGAGCTTTTGCGGATTGTCAGGGATCTGCTGAGCTCGCTTCACGGCTTCTTTTTTTTCTTCATCAGATAAGGTATCAAACACCCGAAACTGAAGATCTATATTGGGGGTAGGCGGTGTTATGGCGTGATCTTCCAGTTTCATCGAGTGTTGACTCCTTTCATCTATTTCTTCATCATTTTATCAGCTACTTCAAGCTCAATATGAAGAGCTTCTATATCTCTTCCTAACACTTGCTGCAAATCATTCGTCAATTGCTTTTGCAGCTCTGTCAATGTCACTCGGGTTTGGCTCAATGTCATTTCCAGCTCATGACTACGATTAGGCTGATTATACAAGAGTGCATATTTCTCAGTTAGTTCAACGACAGAATCCAAGCTTTCAAAATAAAAACGCTGAGCATCATAAAAACGATTAGGCTCTTTTTTTGTTATTGTATAGATTCGTCGTGCAAGCCGAAAAACTTCATAATTATGTTTGATTGTTTGTACGTTTTTCACAGCAAATAAAGCTTTTTTTAAACGCACAAGCTTTTGCCCTGCTTCTTTTAAATGCTGTTTGATATATACATAATCACTACGAGACAGTCCGTGTTTCTTTAAAAACAATTGGAAAGCAGTCCATCTGCTCCCTACAAACACCACACCCCACCCAATCATCGCATACAGTATCGATAATCCAGCATGATGATGGAAAACCCCTATACTGACGGTTAAAATCACAAGCGAAAAAAAAGTAGAGAGGATGGCCCATATAAATGTATAAAAGATTGATTTCATGTTTATCGACTCCTATGAATAATCAGGCTCTCTGTTTATCTTATTATGAATTACGGATGATGTCCAAACTAAGTTCCAAAAAACAAGCCCAATCCTTCATAGCTCATAAAAAAAGACCATCTAGTGGTCTATGAATACAAAGGCGGCGTATGAAGATTTTTGAGCTTTCTCACATAATCGGAATAGCTAGGATCCGAGGTCGATGTAGAAATTAACTTTCGCTCACAGTCTCGGCACAAAAACTGATGATATAAATAAATTCCCTTTGTCTTGTTCTCTTCACAAATCAAACAAATCGCTTCTCGCTCTTTTTTGTCCATTGTGACACCTCCACTTATAGCTTCAGTATGCCCTAGCGCTTTCAATTGTATACAAAATTAAGAATGTTTTAGATGGTAGTTTAGTATATGTATCCATGTCAGATCGGGTGTTTGTTCCTTTTCTTAAAAAACAAAAAAGACCAGTTCCATACGGAACTGATCCTTAGACAAGCTTGGCGGCGTCCTACTCTCACAGGGGGAGACCCCCAACTACCATCGGCGCTGAAGAGCTTAACTTCCGTGTTCGGTATGGGAACGGGTGTGACCTCTTCGCTATCGCCACCAAACCTGATGGAGAGAATGTTCTCTCAAAACTAGATAACAATGTTCAAACTTCACAATAGAATATAGGTTAAGTCCTCGATCTATTAGTATCTGTCAGCTCCACGTGTCACCACGCTTCCACCTCAGACCTATCAACCTGATCATCTTTCAGGGATCTTACTTCCTTGCGGAATGGGAAATCTCATCTTGAGGGGGGCTTCATGCTTAGATGCTTTCAGCACTTATCCCGTCCGCACATAGCTACCCAGCGATGCCCTTGGCAGAACAACTGGTACACCAGCGGTGCGTCCATCCCGGTCCTCTCGTACTAAGGACAGCTCCTCTCAAATTTCCTGCGCCCGCGACGGATAGGGACCGAACTGTCTCACGACGTTCTGAACCCAGCTCGCGTACCGCTTTAATGGGCGAACAGCCCAACCCTTGGGACCGACTACAGCCCCAGGATGCGATGAGCCGACATCGAGGTGCCAAACCTCCCCGTCGATGTGGACTCTTGGGGGAGATAAGCCTGTTATCCCCGGGGTAGCTTTTATCCGTTGAGCGATGGCCCTTCCATGCGGAACCACCGGATCACTAAGCCCGACTTTCGTCCCTGCTCGACTTGTAGGTCTCGCAGTCAAGCTCCCTTGTGCCTTTACACTCTGCGAATGATTTCCAACCATTCTGAGGGAACCTTTGGGCGCCTCCGTTACATTTTAGGAGGCGACCGCCCCAGTCAAACTGCCCACCTGACACTGTCTCCCTGCCCGATAAGGGCAGCGGGTTAGAAGGTCAATACAGCCAGGGTAGTATCCCACCGATGCCTCCACCGAAGCTAGCGCTCCGGTTTCCAAGGCTCCTACCTATCCTGTACAAGCTGTACCAACATTCAATATCAGGCTGCAGTAAAGCTCCACGGGGTCTTTCCGTCCTGTCGCGGGTAACCTGCATCTTCACAGGTACTATAATTTCACCGAGTCTCTCGTTGAGACAGTGCCCAGATCGTTGCGCCTTTCGTGCGGGTCGGAACTTACCCGACAAGGAATTTCGCTACCTTAGGACCGTTATAGTTACGGCCGCCGTTTACTGGGGCTTCAATTCGCACCTTCGCTTACGCTAAGCGCTCCTCTTAACCTTCCAGCACCGGGCAGGCGTCAGCCCCTATACTTCGCCTTACGGCTTCGCAGAGACCTGTGTTTTTGCTAAACAGTCGCCTGGGCCTATTCACTGCGGCTTCTCGGGGCTTTAACACCCTAAGAAGCACCCCTTCTCCCGAAGTTACGGGGTCATTTTGCCGAGTTCCTTAACGAGAGTTCTCTCGATCACCTTAGGATTCTCTCCTCGCCTACCTGTGTCGGTTTGCGGTACGGGCACCTCTCACCTCGCTAGAGGCTTTTCTTGGCAGTGTGGAATCAGGAACTTCGCTACTAAATTTCGCTCGCCATCACAGCTCAGCCTTCACGGGAAACGGATTTGCCTATTTCCCAGCCTAACTGCTTGGACGCGGATATCCAATACCGCGCTTACCCTATCCTCCTGCGTCCCCCCATTGCTCAAATGGTGAGGAGGTGGTACAGGAATATCAACCTGTTGTCCATCGCCTACGCCTTTCGGCCTCGGCTTAGGTCCCGACTAACCCTGAGCGGACGAGCCTTCCTCAGGAAACCTTAGGCATTCGGTGGACGGGATTCTCACCCGTCTTTCGCTACTCATACCGGCATTCTCACTTCTAAGCGCTCCACCAGTCCTTCCGGTCTGACTTCACAGCACTTAGAACGCTCTCCTACCACTGTTCGTAAGAACAGTCCGCAGCTTCGGTGATACGTTTAGCCCCGGTACATTTTCGGCGCAGAGTCACTCGACCAGTGAGCTATTACGCACTCTTTAAATGGTGGCTGCTTCTAAGCCAACATCCTGGTTGTCTAAGCAACTCCACATCCTTTTCCACTTAACGTATACTTTGGGACCTTAGCTGGCGGTCTGGGCTGTTTCCCTTTCGACTACGGATCTTATCACTCGCAGTCTGACTCCCAAGGATAAGTCATCGGCATTCGGAGTTTGACTGAATTCGGTAACCCGGTAGGGGCCCCTAGTCCAATCAGTGCTCTACCTCCGAGACTCTTACCTTGAGGCTAGCCCTAAAGCTATTTCGGAGAGAACCAGCTATCTCCAGGTTCGATTGGCATTTCACCCCTACCCACACCTCATCCCCGCACTTTTCAACGTGCGTGGGTTCGGGCCTCCATTCAGTGTTACCTGAACTTCACCCTGGACATGGGTAGATCACCTGGTTTCGGGTCTACGACCACGTACTCATGCGCCCTATTCAGACTCGCTTTCGCTGCGGCTCCGCATCTTCTGCTTAACCTTGCACGGGATCGTAACTCGCCGGTTCATTCTACAAAAGGCACGCCATCACCCTTTAACGGGCTCTGACTACTTGTAGGCACACGGTTTCAGGATCTATTTCACTCCCCTTCCGGGGTGCTTTTCACCTTTCCCTCACGGTACTGGTTCACTATCGGTCACTAGGGAGTATTTAGCCTTGGGAGATGGTCCTCCCGGATTCCGACGGAATTTCACGTGTTCCGCCGTACTCAGGATCCACTCTGGAGAGAACAACATTTCAGTTACAGGGCTGTTACCTTCTTTGGCGGGCCTTTCCAGACCTCTTCGCTTATATCGTTCCTTTGTAACTCCGTATAGAGTGTCCTACAACCCCAAGAGGCAAGCCTCTTGGTTTGGGCTGTTCCCGTTTCGCTCGCCGCTACTCAGGGAATCGCATTTGCTTTCTCTTCCTCCGGGTACTTAGATGTTTCAGTTCCCCGGGTATGCCTTCTCATACTCTATGTATTCAAGTATGGATACTACTCCATTACGAGCAGTGGGTTTCCCCATTCGGAAATCTCCGGATCAAAGCTTGCTTACAGCTCCCCGAAGCATATCGGTGTTCGTCCCGTCCTTCATCGGCTCCTAGTGCCAAGGCATCCACCGTGCGCCCTTTCTAACTTAACCATTTCTTACTTTAGAAAGAATCACTATGTGTGATGAACTTTGCATTGCATTCAATGTGAATGTATTACTTATTGTTATCTAGTTTTCAAAGAACACGTTGGTGGAGCCTAGCGGGATCGAACCGCTGACCTCCTGCGTGCAAGGCAGGCGCTCTCCCAGCTGAGCTAAGGCCCCGATTTAATAGAAGATGGTGGGCCTGAGTGGACTCGAACCACCGACCTCACGCTTATCAGGCGTGCGCTCTAACCAGCTGAGCTACAGGCCCATCTTTCATATCGAAGATATGATGTTGTAGGATCTTTTGCAAGTTCCTTCAAAACTAAACAAGACGAAAACGCACACTGCTCCATATATCCTTAGAAAGGAGGTGATCCAGCCGCACCTTCCGATACGGCTACCTTGTTACGACTTCACCCCAATCATCTGCCCCACCTTCGGCGGCTGGCTCCATAAAGGTTACCTCACCGACTTCGGGTGTTGCAAACTCTCGTGGTGTGACGGGCGGTGTGTACAAGGCCCGGGAACGTATTCACCGCGGCATGCTGATCCGCGATTACTAGCGATTCCAGCTTCACGCAGTCGAGTTGCAGACTGCGATCCGAACTGAGAACAGATTTATGGGATTGGCTAAACCTTGCGGTCTCGCAGCCCTTTGTTCTGTCCATTGTAGCACGTGTGTAGCCCAGGTCATAAGGGGCATGATGATTTGACGTCATCCCCACCTTCCTCCGGTTTGTCACCGGCAGTCACCTTAGAGTGCCCAACTAAATGCTGGCAACTAAGATCAAGGGTTGCGCTCGTTGCGGGACTTAACCCAACATCTCACGACACGAGCTGACGACAACCATGCACCACCTGTCACTCTGTCCCCGAAGGGAAAGCCCTATCTCTAGGGTTGTCAGAGGATGTCAAGACCTGGTAAGGTTCTTCGCGTTGCTTCGAATTAAACCACATGCTCCACCGCTTGTGCGGGCCCCCGTCAATTCCTTTGAGTTTCAGTCTTGCGACCGTACTCCCCAGGCGGAGTGCTTAATGCGTTAGCTGCAGCACTAAGGGGCGGAAACCCCCTAACACTTAGCACTCATCGTTTACGGCGTGGACTACCAGGGTATCTAATCCTGTTCGCTCCCCACGCTTTCGCTCCTCAGCGTCAGTTACAGACCAGAGAGTCGCCTTCGCCACTGGTGTTCCTCCACATCTCTACGCATTTCACCGCTACACGTGGAATTCCACTCTCCTCTTCTGCACTCAAGTTTCCCAGTTTCCAATGACCCTCCCCGGTTGAGCCGGGGGCTTTCACATCAGACTTAAGAAACCGCCTGCGAGCCCTTTACGCCCAATAATTCCGGACAACGCTTGCCACCTACGTATTACCGCGGCTGCTGGCACGTAGTTAGCCGTGGCTTTCTGGTTAGGTACCGTCAAGGTGCGAGCAGTTACTCTCGCACTTGTTCTTCCCTAACAACAGAGCTTTACGATCCGAAAACCTTCATCACTCACGCGGCGTTGCTCCGTCAGACTTTCGTCCATTGCGGAAGATTCCCTACTGCTGCCTCCCGTAGGAGTCTGGGCCGTGTCTCAGTCCCAGTGTGGCCGATCACCCTCTCAGGTCGGCTACGCATCGTCGCCTTGGTGAGCCATTACCCCACCAACTAGCTAATGCGCCGCGGGTCCATCTGTAAGTGACAGCCGAAACCGTCTTTCATCCTTGAACCATGCGGTTCAAGGAACTATCCGGTATTAGCTCCGGTTTCCCGGAGTTATCCCAGTCTTACAGGCAGGTTACCCACGTGTTACTCACCCGTCCGCCGCTAACATCCGGGAGCAAGCTCCCTTCTGTTCGCTCGACTTGCATGTATTAGGCACGCCGCCAGCGTTCGTCCTGAGCCAGGATCAAACTCTCCGAAAAAGTACAAAACCGAAGTTTTGTTTTTCGTCAGCGTTTGACTGACTACCTATGATATTTCATAGGATTTTTTTATAAAAACTCGAATTAACAGGTACGTTTTGTCTTGTTTAGTTTTCAAAGAACTTGTTTACCGCTTCAGAAGCGACTAGAACATCATACCATATTTAAATTGTTAATGTCAACAACTTTTTTGTTATCATGTTTTTTCGTTTCTTCGTCATCAGCGACGTATACTAATTTACCACCATACAGGATCAAAGTCAACAATATTTTTCATTAAATAATAAATTTTTCAATTACGACTAAAGCTGCTACGCCTGGGATGCCCAATAAACCACTGATTCCACTTGTTACAGGGTTAATAGAAACATGTAATCCTAGACTCTCACCAAATAGATTGAGGCAAAATAAAAAAAGAGCACCTGCCACAAACTTAACTCCGATCAGCCCTAACCATTTGAAGGGGTTCGCTTGAACACCTGACATAAACAACAATAGCACAGCTAGCAAAATTGATCCGATCACAATAACAGGTTCCATAATCCTCTCATCTCCTCTTCATAAGAATAGTACAAGCATATGAGAGGACTATCTAAAATAGACCTGCTATCTCCAGTTGTTTAAACGTAAATTCCTCTTTTTCGCTTCTCTTAGATAGAAAAAGTACTTCGCTTGAGCAAGCTTTAATTCGAATAGAATGTCCGGTGAAGGCTCAACGCTATTTGCGACAAGCTTTTTTTGTCTGTTCCATTCTTCCTTTTGCTTAAAAAGCTGTTGAATTAATTTCTCATCGAATTCTTTTCGAATTGATTTTCTGCGAAGAAAACCCATGTACCGTACTTCTCCTTCCTACATCTCACGTCTGCCCTCTAGAGCTTTAGACAGTGTGACTTCATCCGCATACTCTAAATCTCCACCTACTGGTAGTCCGTGAGCAATACGAGAGAGTTTAATTCCTGATGGTTTCAACAATCTAGAGATATACATGGCTGTAGCCTCTCCTTCAATGTTTGGATTGGTTGCAAGTATTACCTCTGTCACTTGATCGTCTTGCAATCTTTTTAACAGGTCAGGAATTTTAATATCCTCTGGGCCAATGCCATCCATCGGCGAAATGGCACCATGAAGCACATGATATAAGCCGTTGTATTCTTTCATCTTTTCCATTGCGATCACATCTTTTGGATCTTGCACTACACAGATAACAGATTGATCTCTTCTTGTATCTTCACAAATATAGCAAGGATCTTGATCTGTGATATGGCCGCATACCGAGCAATAAGTTAAATTACGCTTTGCGTTAACAAGCGCCTTCGCGAAATCTAGTACGACATCTTCCTGCATACTAAGAACAAAAAAAGCCAGACGGACCGCAGTTTTTGGTCCGATTCCTGGCAATTTCATAAAGCTGTCAATCAGCTTTGATATTGGTTCAGGATATTGCATCTTCAGTTATTCCTCCTAGAATAAACCTGGCATGTTCATTCCTTTTGTGAATTGACCCATTGTTTCATTTGTTAACTCATCCACTTTTTTCAATGCGTCGTTTGTTGCTGCAAGTACAAGATCTTGAAGCATATCGATATCTTCTGGATCAACAACTTCTTCATTGATTGCTACATCGACAACTTCTTTTTGTCCATTTACTTTTACAGTGACCATACCGCCACCTGCTGTACCTTCAAGGACTTTTTCTGCAAGCTCTTCTTGAGCCTTAGCCATATCCTTTTGCATTTTTTGCATTTGTTTCATCATTTTTTGCATATTTCCCATTCCACCACGCATATGAACACCACTCTCTTTCATTTTTATTAATCTTTAATTTCAATTAAATCGGTTCCTACTAACTTCTTAGCTTCTGCAATCAACGGATCTTCTTCAGCAGAAGTCCCCTGACCATCTGCCTGTTCATCCGGCTGATGATCTCTTAAAAATTCTTCTCTTATTTTACCCCATTGAGCGTCAGGAACGCCAACTAATTCCACTCTTTTACCTAACATAGACTCTAATAGCTGCTCAAGGTTGGTTCGAACACCACTTTTATCTTCAGCAACCATTTTACAATGTATTTCAAACTTGAATTTTAAAACAAAGGCATGAGTAGCAGCAGCAACTGGTTCACTGTCCGTTAATAGTGCAGCGTGAGACACCTTATTCTGCTGTTTCAAGTGGGCAAGGAGTTCTCCCCATTTGCCTTTAATTTTTTCTAATTCTGGACGTTTTGCTTCTTTTAGAATCTCGTGAATTCGGCCGACAGGTGCACGATATCCATTTTTGTTACTCGTTTGTGGTCGAGGTGCTTCCTTTTTTTCTTGAGGATGATGAGAATGAGACATTGGCACACCCTCAGCTCTTATCCTAGATAGCTCCTGTTCCAACCTGTCTATTTTATCCGTTAGCGTCGTTAAATCAGCGTTAGCATGAGCTTGCGGTATTCCAGCCGTTGACTGACATAGCTTAACAACAGCTACCTCAAAGAAAATCCTCGGATGATTCGTCCATTTCATTTCTTGGTGACTTTTATTCAGCACTTCAATTGTTTCATATAGAAATTGAGGTGTCACACGATCCGAAAGCGTCACGAAATTTTCATCGACCTTTACCTTTTCAAGGACCCCTTCCAAATCTGGTGCTGTTTTATAAAGCAGCATATCTCTAAAATAAAAAATCATGTCCTCGATTAATTTAGCAGCATCTTTCCCCTGCTGAAGTAATTCATTTAAGGTATCTAACGCCACGGCAATATTTTGATCAAAAATTGCTTCGGCTAGCTGACTAATGAATTGCTGAGAAACAGCTCCTGTAATGAGCAGCGCATCATCAATTGTCAGTTGCTCACCACTAAATGAAATGGCTTGATCTAAGAGGCTTAGTGCATCACGCATACCACCATCAGCTGCACTAGCGATAATCTCGAGCGAGCCCTCTTGTACATTTAGGCTTTCTGCATCTACAATTTTCTGCATTCTTCCAACAATATCTTTTGTCGTAATTCGTTTAAAATCAAATCTCTGACAACGAGATATGATGGTAAGAGGAATCTTATGAGGCTCTGTGGTAGCCAAAATAAAGATACAATGAGCGGGCGGCTCCTCTAACGTTTTAAGAAGGGCATTAAACGCCCCGATAGAGAGCATATGTACTTCATCTATAATATAAACCTTATATGTAACCGCCGAAGGTGCAAACTTCACTTTATCACGTATATCACGGATTTCATCTACGCCGTTGTTTGAGGCAGCATCTATTTCGATCACATCTGAAATCGAGCCGTTTGTAATCCCTTTACAGGCATCACATTCATTACAAGGTTCACTCACAGGTGACTTTTCACAGTTCACTGCCTTCGCAAAGATTTTAGCAGCACTTGTTTTACCTGTTCCTCTAGGACCTGAAAATAAGTAAGCATGAGAAAACTTCTTCTGCAAAAGGGCATTTTGCAACGTTTTTGTGATGTGTTCTTGTCCAACAACATCCTCAAAAACTTGAGGTCTGAACACTCGATACAAAGCTTGATAACTCACAAATACGCCCTCCTCCATTTATCATCTTTTTTATTATACATGATGCACCGATCAATTCAAAAGCACACCTTTATTTTCTAATAAACGAAAATGATGATTTCAACTATAGATTTTCTACTTTCTGTGAATCAAAAACCTGTTTTCTAGATTTTCGAATTGATCTGCCACGCCAATAAGAACACTAGTTCCCATTGTGATTAATAAAAAACAAAAAGACTCAAAAAAGATTTTTTGACTATTTGTATAAAAAAAGCAGCTGAACTATTCTTTAAACAGCAACAAAAAACTCACCTAGATTAACTAGATGAGTTACATTTAATATTGATTTACCGTGCACCTTCTGTCGATTCGCTACCCCAAGCGTTACTTAAACAGTTAGCTCGGCCCAGGCAACCCTGCGGCACATGAGAGGTTTCACTTAATGCTGCTTCCTTCCGGACCTGACATGGTTCATGAATTCCCATTGCGCAGGACCCAGACGTCAACACCACTTATTTAAGGCAGACCTTGAAGTAAACGAACCTTGAGAAGGGATTCGGCCTCGCTAGAGCGGATTGCGAGTACAGGGCACCGCTACCTCCCCGCTTAGCACGGCAAAATGAATATTAAATTGTTAGTGACGCAGACATAAGTATACCTTCTTATAGTCGAAATTGCAAACGACATCCATTCATTTACTTTTAGCTTGTTTCTTTCGTTGACGGAGATTTCGGAAGAACTGACTTAACAGCTCACCACACTCATTTTCAAGTACACCACCAATGACTTCAGACTGATGATTGAACCGTTCATCATCCAGTAAATTCATTAAAGTACCTGCACATCCACCTTTTGGATCGTATGCACCGAAAACGACCTTTTTCACTCTAGAAAGGACAATAGCTCCCGCACACATAGGGCATGGTTCAAGCGTCACATAAAGTACGGCATCTTCTAAACGCCAGCTTCCAGTCGTTTTACACGCTTCATCAATAGCAAGTAATTCTGCATGTGCAATTGAACGCTGCTCTGTTTCCCTTAAATTATGAGCGCGGCTCACAATTTGGTCATCTAAAACGATGATGGCACCGATTGGTACTTCTCCTATTTGTTCTGCTTTTAAGGCTTCAGAAATAGCTTCTTGCATAAACTGTTCATCTCTCGTCATAGCACGGCTCTCTTTTCATGTTTTTTAAAAGGATATTGAGGTTAACATATTAGCACAATCTTTTAAAGGGGGTCTTACTTTGCAAAAGCACCAAAAGGCACTGCTTATTATCGACATGATTAATAATTTTGATTTTGAAATGGGACATGTGCTCGCTGATAAAACAGAGCAAATGACCAATAAGATTTTAGCTCTTAAAGATCATGCTTTCAAGGAAAATTGGCCGATCATCTATATCAACGACCACTATGGTCTCTGGAAGGCTGATATTCAAGCTGTGATGGAAACATGCAAGAACGAAAGAAGCGCCCTTATTTTAGAGAAAATGGCACCATCTAAAGATAATTACTTCTTAATTAAACCAAAGCATTCTGCCTTCTATGGAACTGCATTAGAGACACTCTTAAATGAATTAGGTGTGCAAGACATCATTTTGACCGGAATTGCAGGAAACATTTGCGTTCTGTTCACTGCAAATGACGCATACATGCGAGAATACAACTTAATTGTACCTAAAGATTGTATCGCATCAAATGACAATAGAGACAACGAATATGCTTTAACGATGATGGAGAACGTTCTACTAGCAAAAATCACCACTGCTAAAGAGATCACGAATGAAAATCAAACATGATTTATCCATAACCCTCATAAATTGTTAGCAATAACAAAGGGGGCGTTGACTATTCAAATTTATGTTGTCAAAAGAGGAGATACTTTAAACGAAATTGCCATGCGTTTTAAAACAACAGTCAATGAAATCATCCGTACCAACGATATTGAAACACCAAATCAACTCGTCATTGGACAAACAATTGTCATTCCAATTAGAGGACAATTTTATGAGGTCAAACAAAATGACACACTTTATCAAATTGGAAGACGATTTCGAATTTCAGTGGAAGAGTTGGCACGTGTGAATAGAATACGGCCTGAAGCGATACTTCCTATTCGCTTCTTGCTCTATATTCCTCAAAGACCTAAAAGGAACATTAATTCGAATGCTTACATTGAACCACGAGGAAATCAAGTCAGTGAAAACTTAAAACAAGCAGCTAGAGAGGCCTCTCCATATTTAACGCATTTAGGCGCCTTTAGTTTTCAAGCGCAAAGAGATGGAACACTGAAAGAACCACCGTTAGATCAGCTACCTCAAATAGCCGCTCAGAGCAGAACCGTTTTATCCATGGTGGTGACTAATCTAGAGAATGATAAATTCAGTGATGAACTTGGGCAAATTCTTTTGAATAACCAATCTGTCAAAGCCACATTTTTAAATGAAATCGTTCGTGTTGCAAAAAAGTATCAATTAAGAGAAATCCATTTTGATTTTGAATATTTACGTCCCGCTGATAAAGATGCCTACATTCAATTTTTAAGAGAGGCAACAACCCGCTTCCATCAAGAAGGATGGACAATATCTGTTGCACTTGCCCCTAAAACAAGTAGTCAGCAAAAGGGGAAATGGTATGAAGCTCATGACTATGAAGCCATTGGGAAGATCGTCGATCATGTTGTATTAATGACCTACGAATGGGGATACAGCGGCGGCCCTGCGCAAGCAGTCTCTCCCATTGGACCTGTCCGCCAAGTCATTGAATATGCACTGACCGTTATTCCAGCTAATAAAATTGTTATGGGCCAGAACTTATACGGCTATGATTGGACGCTTCCTTACGTTCAAGGCGGTCCGATTGCTAAAGCTGTCAGTCCCCAACAAGCGATTGCAATCGCTAGAAATAATAATGCCTCCATTCTATATGACGAAACAGCACAAGCACCTTATTTTCGTTATACAGATGCCAATAATAAAGAGCATGAGGTATGGTTCGAAGATGCTAGATCAATTCAAGCAAAGTTCAACCTCATCAAAGAGTTAAACTTGAATGGAATTGCTTATTGGAAATTAGGTCTATCCTTTCCTCAAAATTGGCTCTTATTATCAGATCAATTTAATATTGAAAAAAGAACGACATCGTAATCCGTTCGCTCTATCTCTCGGAAGGGGTATGGTACAATATACATTGGTTTGACAACTTTATAGATAGAGGAGAACGCCTATGTATCCTGCCCCTTTTATTGCAGTGGAAGGCCCGATTGGAGCCGGAAAAACAACTTTGGCTACAATGCTTGCGAAGGAATTTCAATTTCCTTTAGTAAAAGAGATTGTAGAAGAAAATCCATTCTTAGATAAATTTTATGAAGATATGGAACAATGGAGCTTTCAGCTTGAGATGTTCTTTTTATGCAATCGATTCAAACAATTAGAATCTATTCAAGAAACCTATGTGAATCAACAGCAGCCGATTGTCACTGATTATCATGTCTATAAAAATATGATATTTGCAGAAAGAACATTATCAAAAAAGCACATGGACAAATACAGAAAGATCTATCACCTGCTAACAGATGATCTTCCTAAACCAAATGCCATCATCTATATAAAAGCGAGCCTTCCTACCTTACTTGAAAGAATACAGATGAGAGGACGCTCTTTTGAAGAAGACATTGACCCGGCTTATTTAAAAACACTCATTGAAGATTATGAGCTGGCCATTGAACATTTAAAACAGACTGACCCAGGGCTTCCTATCATTACAATTGAAGGAGATCATACAGACTTCGTTTCCTCACAGCAAGATTACCAGCAAATTGTACAGAACATAAAGGAGCAAGTGCTATGAACAATATCGAAATACCAAAGGATGCAGTGATCACAATCGCCGGGACTGTTGGTGTCGGAAAATCAACTATGACTAAAACAATAGCGGACAAGCTCGGCTTTCAAACCTCTCTTGAAAAAGTAGATGATAACCCATACTTAGAGCCCTTTTATTCAGATTTCCAAAGATGGAGCTTCCATTTACAGGTTTATTTCCTAGCTGAGCGTTTTAAGGAGCAAAAGCGGATTTTTGAATCTGGTGGAGGATATGTGCAAGATCGTTCAATTTATGAGGACACGGGCATTTTCGCAAAAATGCATGCGGACAAAGGTACGATGTCTGAAGTAGATTATGAAACGTATACGAGTCTATTCGATGCGATGGTGATGACACCTTACTTCCCTCACCCTGATGTTCTTATCTATTTACACGGGGATTTAGATCATATTTTACATCGTATTGAGGAACGCGGCAGAGAGATGGAAACTCAAACGGATCGAGCCTATTGGGAGGAAATGTACACGCGATACACGGAATGGATCGAACAATTCGATTTATGTCCAGTGATTAAAATTAACATTGAAGATTACGACTTACTTCATGATGAAAGCTCACTTGAGCCCATTCTTCATGAAATAGCTTCTGTTATTCAAAAAAATCGCTCTAAAACAAAATAAAAAAAACCGCTGCATTTCGCGAATGCAGCGGTTTGACAATTCCAATTTTTATGCTTGCGTTTCAATTCAACTAAGGTAAAAAATCAATATGGCGGAGGAAGAGGGATTCGAACCCCCGCGGGCTTTGACACCCCTGTCGGTTTTCAAGACCGATCCCTTCAGCCGGACTTGGGTATTCCTCCGTATCGACAAGAATTAATATACCATATCGATTTATTTCAAGTCAACACCTTTTCGAAAAAAATTTCAATAAGGTATTTTGGCATGAGAATCTGACCATAAAAAAGCAGCCATCGACGGCTGCTCTTGATCTATTTTGTATCCTGTCTAATCTCTTCAATAAAATGATTCATCTCTTCTTTAAACTCATTTAATGATTCGATAATTTTCGTAAAGTCTGTCACTTGTTTGGCTTGTTCATTTGTTGAGCTGCTGATTTGTGAGATGTTTTCAGACAAAGTGCCAATGCTGTCTTGGATCTCTTTTAAGAAGGTATTAATGGTTTCAGCCGCTTCCTTTGAGCCATCTGATAATTTACGAACTTCATCAGCTACGACAGCAAATCCTTTTCCATTCTCACCTGCTCTTGCTGCTTCAATTGCAGCATTTAGGCCTAGCAAGTTGGTTTGTCTAGCAATCCCGCCAATGGTTTTGACGACTTCTTCAATATTTGCGGATTTCTCTTCCGCTCTTCCTGCCTGTTCGCTTATTTCTAAACTTGTGGCTGCCAGCTCTTGTGAATGCGCAGCAATTTGCTCGATTCCACTTTGAAGTTCTTTCGCTACATCATTGATATGTTCCATATAACCACTTAGTTTCTTTTCACGATGATGTGAAAATGCCACTAAAAAAGAGCCAATTACTTTTCTATTTTCATCAAAGATCGGGTAACCTTTTACTGCAATTTCATAACCATATAAAGACTCTGGTAAATGACCGTCATATTCCTGTCCTCTTAATGTCGTCGCCACGTTTTGGTCTTCTGGGTTCAATGGGTCTCCAACCTTCATGCCAAAATCTATTGTGTTAGACGGATAGTAACAAAGCACCTTCTCTGTATCAGTGATGCCGAAAAGGATACTTTCATCTAGAACTTTCCTAACTAATTGAGCCATTTCAACATAATAGTCAAGCCTATTCAAGGTTATTCCTTCTTTCCTAGAAGCTTTTAGTATTTCTATCGGCTAAATTTAGGAAAACTGTAGGACTTTTGGGAAAAAGAAATAAGATGCCATAGCGGCATCTTATTTAATTACTTCTTTATTTCCCATATAAGGACGCAGTACTTCAGGAATAATCACAGTACCGTCCTCTTGTTGATAGTTTTCTAAAATGGCCGCCACAGTTCTTCCTACTGCTAAACCAGATCCATTTAATGTGTGCACATGTTCTGGCTTTGCTTTAGGCTCTGGACGGAATCGAATGTTTGCACGTCTTGCTTGGAACGCTTCGAAGTTACTGCAAGAAGAAATTTCACGATACGTATCTTGGCTCGGAATCCATACTTCGATGTCGTATTTTTTCGCAGCCGTGAAGCCTAAATCTCCGGTACACATGCTCATGACACGGTATGGCAGATTTAATAGCTGAAGGACTTTTTCTGCTTGGTTTGTTAGTTTCTCTAATTCTTCATAAGAATCTTCAGGTCTTACAAATTTCACAAGCTCTACCTTATTAAATTGATGCTGACGGATAAGTCCGCGTGTATCTCTGCCGGCAGATCCAGCCTCTGATCTAAAGCAAGCACTGAATGCTGCATAATTGATTGGCAGCTGTTCCCCTTCAAGAATTTCATCACGGTGCATGTTGGTAATAGGTACTTCAGCTGTTGGAATGAGGAAATAATCTTCTTCACGGATTTTAAAGGCATCCTCTTCGAATTTTGGAAGCTGTCCAGTCCCTGTCATGCTTGCTCTATTGACCATGTAAGGTGGAAGCACTTCAGTAAAACCAAACTCATCTACGTGCAAATCGAGCATAAAGTTGTATAGTGCGCGCTCTAAGCGTGCGCCAAGCCCTTTATAAAAAACGAAACGGCTTCCTGTGACTTTTCCTGCACGTTCAAAATCGAGAATGTTTAGTTCATCCGCTACGTCCCAATGTGGCTTTGGCTCAAATGAGAATGCAGGCTGTTCGCCCCATTTTCTCACTTCCACGTTGTCATCTTCTGTTTCCCCAACGGGTACAGTGTCATGAGGGATATTCGGAATAGAGAATAAGATGTGCTGCAAGCTTTCTTCTACTGTTCTTAGCTCATCATCCAGCTTCTTAATCTCATCTCCTACCTCACGCATTTCTTGAATAATGTGATCGGCGTCTTTCTTTTCTCTTTTTAGAACAGCCACTTGCTGTGATACTTCATTTCTTCTGCTCTTTAATTCTTCTGTTTTTCCGATTAGTTCTCTTCTTTTTTGATCCAGCTCACCAAACTTATCAAAATCTGCTAAATCTTCGCCTCGGTGTGCTAATTTTTCTTTGATTTGATCAAAGTCCGTGCGCAGTTGTTTAATATCCAGCATGTATAACACTCCTTTTTTTATCGAAAAATAAAAAGAGCCCTCATCCCATGAAAGGGACGAGAGCTCTCGCGTTGCCACCCTGATTGAAAACATGCAGAAGCATGCTTTCCTCTTTCCTCTGTAACGGTATCACCGTAAATGCTTACTTCTCGTGTTTCAGCATTTCGCTCAAGGATGGATTCAGACTGCATCTTTCACCGATTCGCACCAACCATCGGCTCTCTGAGAAAGAGGGGCTTCTTACTATTTCCCGTCAACGCTTTTTCGATCTTTGATTGTGATTTTAATGTACTATAAGTTTTATCTCTTTTCAACCGTTTTATACAGCAAGCTTCGTTTTATAGGACTTCACCATTTCAACAAACAGCTGTGTTAATCGGTGGTCGTCTGTCAGCTCTGGATGAAAAGAACAGCCTAAGATATTGTTTTCCTTCGCCATGACAATCCTGCCATCATATTCGGCCATGATGTCTACGCTCTCATCTGCGCTGATAATATGAGGCGCACGGATGAACACTCCCGTAAACGGCACATCCAGTCCTTTTACTTCTAAATCTGCTTCAAAGCTGTCTACCTGTCTGCCAAATGAATTCCGTGCAACAGATACATGTAACAGTCCAAGATGCGCATCGTCTCGATCTTCTATATGCGTTGCCAGCATAATCAAGCCGGCACATGTTCCGAAGATCGGTTTCCCTTCTGCAGCGAACGATTTGATCGGTTCAATGAATTGGTACGTATCCATGAGTCTTCTCATCGTCGTACTTTCTCCACCAGGAATAATAAGACCGTCAACAGATGCTAGCTCTTCTGCTCGTTTGATGATCTTCCCTTCTGCGCCACAGGCTTCAATCGATTGAATATGCTCTCTCACGGCTCCTTGAAGCCCTAATACACCAATTGTTAGCATGTTCGTTTGCCGCTCCCTTAATTACCAGCCACGCTCTTGCATACGCTCTTCTGGCAGTAGATTTGAGATTTCAATTCCTTTCATGGCTGTTCCAAGCTCTTTTGAAAGTTCTGCAATGAGACGGTAATCTGTGAAGTGAGTCGTTGCTTCAACAATGGCTTTTGCAAATTTCGCTGGATTGTCTGATTTAAAAATACCAGATCCAACAAATACACCGTCTGCTCCAAGCTGCATCATTAACGCAGCATCTGCTGGTGTCGCAACGCCTCCCGCTGCAAAGTTAACAACTGGGAGCTTGCCGTCTTTTTTGATTTGAAGCAATAATTCATACGGTGCTCCTAGGTTCTTCGCTTCTGTCATCAATTCATCTTCACTCATTGCTGCTACTTTACGAATTTGAGCATTGACCTTTCTCATATGACGGACAGCTTCTACAATGTTGCCTGTCCCAGGCTCTCCTTTTGTACGAAGCATAGAAGCGCCTTCTGCAATACGACGGGTTGCTTCACCTAAATCACGGCAACCACAAACGAAAGGTACTGTGTATTCATTTTTATTTAAATGGAACTCCTCATCTGCGGGCGTCAGCACTTCACTCTCATCAATATAATCAACACCAAGTGCTTCAAGAACACGAGCCTCGACGATATGGCCGATACGTGCTTTTGCCATGACTGGAATCGTTACTGCATTTTGTACTTCTTCTACGATTCTTGGGTCTGCCATACGGGCAACACCGCCGGCTGCACGGATATCCGCTGGTACGCGTTCTAGTGCCATAACTGCCACCGCACCTGCTTCTTCTGCAATCTTCGCCTGTTCAGCATTGACGACATCCATAATGACGCCACCCTTTTGCATTTCTGCCATTCCACGTTTCACTCGTTCAGTTCCCTTATTGCTCACAATAGTTTCCTCCCATTTATCAATTCGATTAATTTACCCCTTTATCATACAAGCGAGACAGTATAACAATAAAGAGAATAGTATAACAATTTAATCAGCCGAAAAAAAAGCTTAAACCCTTGTATATAAACGATTACCTGCTAAAAATATGTCATTCTTTCTTTGAAGTGTCATTTACATGCTATAATACAACTATAACAATTCAAATTCATGTATAACAATTTTGCACTCAATGGAGGTTTCTCATGCATATTGATATCCATCGACATTCTGATACATCGCTTTCAAATCAGATTTACTTTTCAATCATTGATCATATCCAATCGGGTTTGCTTCAACAGGGAGATAAGCTGCCAACTGTGCGTGATTTGGCAAAGCAGCTGAATGTGAGTCTTGTCACGGCAGCAAAGGCATACACTCGGCTGAAGGACGACGGATATTTAACGACTGTGCAAGGGAAAGGAACGTTTGTGGATGAGCTGCAAAAGCAGTCAGATGTTCCGGTTCCGTCATCTACCTCTTTTGACTGGCAGTTATCCATTCCGGATTATTTACCACGATCTCAATTTGCTCAGTATCACTATGTCGAAGAAGCGATCAACCTTTCTTCCTCTATGATCGATCCAGGGCTTTTGCCAAACCGGTATTTAGAAAAGGAAATGCAGCATGTCCTAGCCAGACATCCTCAAATCATGTCTAAGTATGGGGAAATTCAAGGGGATCTTCAGCTTCGGCAAGTCATTCAGTCTTTTTTAGAAAAGTTGGATGTGCCTTCTACTCCTGAGAATATCCTTGTAACTAGTGGTTCTCAGCAAGGGCTTGATTTGGTCGCACGTGCGTTTATCGGTCCTGATGATGTAGTTGTCATGGAAGCACCAACCTATCCAGGCGCCATTGACGTCTTTATGGGTAGAGGGGCAAGAATTATTACAGTCCCTGTTGATCATGAAGGAATGAACATGAAGCAGCTTCAAAGCATTTGTGATAAGTATAAACCAAAGCTCATCTACACGATTCCTACTTTTCACAGTCCGACAGGCGCAAGTATGTCAATGAAACGCAGAAAACAACTTCTCTTACTGGCTCAAAGTATTGATTGTCTCATTGTAGAGGATGATCCTTATCGTGAGCTATATTTCGAAAAGAAGCCGCCTGCACCTATTAAAAGTCTGGATCATGATGGACATGTCATTTATTTACGCGGTTTAAGTAAAACACTTGCTCCAGGATGCAGAATTGGGATTATTACTGCTTCAGGCTCGATATTTAATCGTTTATTAGCTGCAAAGGCCAATAATGATTTAGGCAGCCCTCTTCTCACACAAAAAGCCATTCTGCCATTTCTGACTTCAAAGAAAATGATTGATCATACAAAAAAGCTGCGAACCGCCTTGAAGGTGAGACGTGATTTAATGATAGATGTATTAACGAAGCATGCACCAAAAGATGTGACGTGGCAAATCCCTCAGGGTGGGCTCAATTTATGGCTTAGCTTTCCTTCCTGGGTTGATACACGTGCACTGCTGCATGAGGCACGCAAACAGCAAATCACCTTTCTGCCTGGCTCTGTGTGCTATCCTGGGGAGCCGAAGCAAAACTATATCCGCCTCAGCTTTTCTTATGTGAATGAAAAAGCGCTATCTGAAGGCGTGGAAAAATTATGTGGTATTTTTCAGCAAGCCTTGTCCACTCCTCAAAATCACAAACAATCACTTTTCTTTTAACGATAAAAAAACTGCTCTCATACATAGAGAGCAGTTTTTTATTAGAACCAACCTTTTACTGTGTCAACGATTCCGCCCCAAATGCCAGCGAAGAATCCACCTACACTACGCATTGCAAGGATGAACCAGTTTGCTTTTTCATCGCCTGTTTTCGTTATAAGCTCAACACCTGATTGATCTTTATTCAAATAGCCGTAGTCCTTCTCATCACCTGAATAAGAAGTCGTCAGCATACCAACCTTCGTTCCTTTTTTCATAGGAGCTTCTAGTTTCGTTTTCTCGATATTTACTTTTGCTTTGAAGCTCTTTTCGTCGCCATTTTTTACTGGCACAGAGAAAGCTTCTTTCGTAACGACAGGTACTTCTTTGTCTTTGCCTTTGTCGACTTCGATGTTTTCATGTCCTTTGATCTGTTGACCTTTTTTGTACATTTCTTTCATCGTGAAGTTTTTAAACGCATAATCGAACAGTTTTTTCGCCACGTCGAAACGTGCTGTATGAAGATTACCTTTTGCATTCAAGATCACTGCGATGACACGCATGTCACCTTGTTTAGCGGTACCTGTGAAGCTAGAACCAGCTGAATCTGTAGAACCTGTCTTTAAGCCGTCTACACCTTCATATTCCTTCACAAGTCCTTTAAGCATGAAGTTCCAGTTAGGCATGTCCATTTCATCGTCTGTGCCTTCTCTGAACTTTGTTTTCGCAATACTTGATGTTTCAAGGATTTCTGGATGGTCTTTGATGAGATGCTGTGCAAGCAATGCCATATCTTTCGCAGATACTTCACTTTCTTCATCAGGACCTGTACCCTTTGGCTGTTTGCCATGTAAGTCTTTATTTTCTAGTCCAGTTGCATTCACGAATTTGTAATTTGTTAAACCTAGTTCTTTCGCTTTTGCATTCATTTTTTCAACGAACTTCGATTCTGATCCAGCAATCACTTCTGCTAAGCCAATTGCTGCTGCATTTGCCGAATAAATAGCCGTTGCTTGATAAAGTTCTTTCACTGTATACGAGCCATCTTTTCTCAAAGGAACGTTAGATAAACTGCGGTCCTGAGAAATTTCGTATACATAATCATCTGGCGTATACGTTTGATCCCATTTCACTTTGCCTTCAGCAATCGCCTCTAGTAATAGATACTCTGTCATCATCTTTGCCATACTTGCAATAGGCAGTCTTTGTTCTGCGTTCTTACTATAAAGGATCTTACCTGTAGAAGCTTCAATTAGGATCGCTGCTTTCGCATTCACATTGAATGGATCTTCAGCTGCTTTTGCTTTGGACATTGGTGTAAATGCTGTCACAATCAATGCCAGAGCAAGGATAGAGACCATAAGCTGTTTCAATATCTTGCTGTTCAATCGTCATACCTCCGTTATCATCTTTTTCGACATATTTCATATATATTTAATCCACAAGGGCTTATTTCAACACAACAGTATAAATTTTATCACAATAAAGACAAAAAAAATAGACAGAGTCATAGACCCTGTCAAATGTAATTTGATTGTCACAATTTATCAAGAAATTGTGTAGTTTGGTGATTCTTTTGTAATTTGTACATCATGTGGATGACTCTCACGAAGCCCTGCACCAGTCATTCGAATGAACTGTGCATCTTCTCTAAGAGAGCGTAAGTCCTGTGTTCCACAATAGCCCATACCAGAGCGGATACCGCCAACGAGTTGATACACTGTATCAACAACTGGTCCTTTGTATGGTGTACGGCCTTCAATACCTTCTGGAACGAATTTTTTATTATCTTCTTGGAAGTAACGATCTTTACTTCCTTTTTCCATTGCAGCGACTGAGCCCATACCGCGATATACTTTGAAGCGTCTACCTTGGAAAATTTCTGTGTCTCCTGGGCTTTCAGATGTACCAGCTAGAAGGCTTCCAAGCATTACAGCATGTCCACCAGATGCTAGAGCTTTTACGATATCACCTGAATATTTAATTCCACCATCTGCAATAATAGCTTTACCGTGTTTTCTTGCTTCTGTTGCACAATCATAGATCGCTGTGATTTGTGGTACACCAACGCCTGCAACAACACGTGTTGTACAAATAGATCCTGGTCCGATACCGACTTTCACAATATCTGCTCCTGCTTCAAACAATGCTTTAGTTGCTTCGGCTGTTGCAACATTACCAGCAATGATATTAAGAGAAGGATATGTTTCACGGATTTTCGATACAGTGTTTAGAACACCTTGTGAATGACCATGTGCCGTATCAATGACAACGACATCCACATTGGCTTCGACTAATTTTCTTACACGAGTCATTGTATCGCCAGTGACACCAACAGCGGCACCAACAATTAAACGGCCATGTGCATCTTTAGAGGAGTTAGGGAATTCGATCACTTTTTCAATATCTTTGATGGTGATGAGACCTTTTAACGTTCCTTCGTCATCTAAAAGAGGTAATTTTTCAATTTTATATTGCTGTAGAATTTTTTCAGCTTCTTCTAACGTCGTACCTACAGAAGCTGTCACAAGTTCCTCTTTAGTCATCACATCGCTAATCTTCATTGAATAATCCGAAATAAATCGAAGGTCACGGTTCGTAATAATACCGACAAGCTTTTGATCTTCTATGTTATTTACAATCGGTACACCTGAAATACGGTACTTACCCATTAGGTGCTCTGCATCAAATACTTGATGCTCAGGTGTTAAGAAGAATGGATTTGTAATAACGCCGCGCTCTGAACGTTTTACTTTATCCACTTGCTCTGCTTGTTGCTCAATAGACATGTTCTTATGAATGATACCAAGACCACCTTGACGTGCCATTGCAATCGCCATTTGTGATTCAGTCACCGTGTCCATTCCTGCACTGATAATTGGAATGTTTAGTTTTAATGTGCTTGTTAACTCAACTGATAAATCGACATCTCGCGGAAGTACTTCAGACTTAGCTGGAACAAGCAAAACATCGTCAAACGTCAAACCTTCTTTTGAAAATTTACTTTCCCACATTAGTAAATCCCCCTCTTTTCGGCAAAATATTATATGTAGATTATCAACTAGCAAACAGCATGTCAAGGAAGCAACAAACAGTTGCAATTTTTAGAAAATATAAAGAGAGTTGAGGAAGAAGATGAAAAGTTCAGGATGGAAGGATTTAAAACGTTTTTACTCACTCGAAACTTCCCAAAAGTTTCTATATCAACAATATGAGAAACAGAGCATTCAAGATGCAAACCAGCAAGCCTATAAAAACTGTGAACGGTTTATTTATTTTTTAAAGCATGGTCATACGTTCTATGAACAGGCAGCTATCGCTCCACTCGAACTGAAGCCCATTTTATTGTTTTATGGAATGGCTCAGTTGCTAAAGGCATGTTTACTGACAGTTGACCCTCACTATCCTTCTCAAACCTCTGTTTTAGCGCATGGTGTAACATCGAGAAAGAGAAAGAAGCAGCATTACCGTTTTAGTGAAGATGAGGTGAAAATTCAGCGAAATGGACTATGCATGCATGTGTTAAAGCATCTATTTCATTTAAATGGACTTGAAGATGAGCGATTTACGATGATTCATCTCCTTTCAAAGATACCGGAAATGAGTCATATTCTAGAGTTTCAAAAACAACCCTCTACATTAGTTAAGGTGGAAAAGGCCAATGGGCTGATGATTCAAGATCATATTCCATTACTTTATAACATGTCTGCTGAACGCTTTATTGAATATTTTGAGTTTCATACAAGTTGGAAACTCAGACAGAGAGAAGCGAAAAAGCTGACATTTGATGTATCACTAGAAGAAAATCCAGCGCTCGCCACTCATCTTCATTATGATTTAGAAATGGATCAATGGTATATTCCGTCAACGCGTGATTCCTTGTTAGGGATTCCTGAGGTCATCAGCCATTACTTATTAATGTATAACCTTAGTATGATTGCCCGCTACGAAACTGAATGGTGGTACGAGCTGCTGTCTCAATACATTAGTGATGATTACGTCATGATTGAGCGCTACATGGAGATTGCCGAAGAGAAGTTCCCAGCTTATATCATGATGCTATTAGAAGAAAAAACAAAAAAGACCAGTTCCTAATGGAACTGATCCTTAGACAAGCTTGGCGGCGTCCTACTCTCACAGGGGGAGACCCCCAACTACCATCGGCGCTGAAGAGCTTAACTTCCGTGTTCGGTATGGGAACGGGTGTGACCTCTTCGCTATCGCCACCAAACCTGATGGAGAGAATGTTCTCTCAAAACTAGATAACAATGTTCAAACTTCACAATAGAATATAGGTTAAGTCCTCGATCTATTAGTATCTGTCAGCTCCACGTGTCACCACGCTTCCACCTCAGACCTATCAACCTGATCATCTTTCAGGGATCTTACTTCCTTGCGGAATGGGAAATCTCATCTTGAGGGGGGCTTCATGCTTAGATGCTTTCAGCACTTATCCCGTCCGCACATAGCTACCCAGCGATGCCCTTGGCAGAACAACTGGTACACCAGCGGTGCGTCCATCCCGGTCCTCTCGTACTAAGGACAGCTCCTCTCAAATTTCCTGCGCCCGCGACGGATAGGGACCGAACTGTCTCACGACGTTCTGAACCCAGCTCGCGTACCGCTTTAATGGGCGAACAGCCCAACCCTTGGGACCGACTACAGCCCCAGGATGCGATGAGCCGACATCGAGGTGCCAAACCTCCCCGTCGATGTGGACTCTTGGGGGAGATAAGCCTGTTATCCCCGGGGTAGCTTTTATCCGTTGAGCGATGGCCCTTCCATGCGGAACCACCGGATCACTAAGCCCGACTTTCGTCCCTGCTCGACTTGTAGGTCTCGCAGTCAAGCTCCCTTGTGCCTTTACACTCTGCGAATGATTTCCAACCATTCTGAGGGAACCTTTGGGCGCCTCCGTTACATTTTAGGAGGCGACCGCCCCAGTCAAACTGCCCACCTGACACTGTCTCCCTGCCCGATAAGGGCAGCGGGTTAGAAGGTCAATACAGCCAGGGTAGTATCCCACCGATGCCTCCACCGAAGCTAGCGCTCCGGTTTCCAAGGCTCCTACCTATCCTGTACAAGCTGTACCAACATTCAATATCAGGCTGCAGTAAAGCTCCACGGGGTCTTTCCGTCCTGTCGCGGGTAACCTGCATCTTCACAGGTACTATAATTTCACCGAGTCTCTCGTTGAGACAGTGCCCAGATCGTTGCGCCTTTCGTGCGGGTCGGAACTTACCCGACAAGGAATTTCGCTACCTTAGGACCGTTATAGTTACGGCCGCCGTTTACTGGGGCTTCAATTCGCACCTTCGCTTACGCTAAGCGCTCCTCTTAACCTTCCAGCACCGGGCAGGCGTCAGCCCCTATACTTCGCCTTGCGGCTTCGCAGAGACCTGTGTTTTTGCTAAACAGTCGCCTGGGCCTATTCACTGCGGCTTCTCGGGGCTTTAACACCCTAAGAAGCACCCCTTCTCCCGAAGTTACGGGGTCATTTTGCCGAGTTCCTTAACGAGAGTTCTCTCGATCACCTTAGGATTCTCTCCTCGCCTACCTGTGTCGGTTTGCGGTACGGGCACCTCTCACCTCGCTAGAGGCTTTTCTTGGCAGTGTGGAATCAGGAACTTCGCTACTAAATTTCGCTCGCCATCACAGCTCAGCCTTCACGGGAAACGGATTTGCCTATTTCCCAGCCTAACTGCTTGGACGCGGATATCCAATACCGCGCTTACCCTATCCTCCTGCGTCCCCCCATTGCTCAAATGGTGAGGAGGTGGTACAGGAATATCAACCTGTTGTCCATCGCCTACGCCTTTCGGCCTCGGCTTAGGTCCCGACTAACCCTGAGCGGACGAGCCTTCCTCAGGAAACCTTAGGCATTCGGTGGACGGGATTCTCACCCGTCTTTCGCTACTCATACCGGCATTCTCACTTCTAAGCGCTCCACCAGTCCTTCCGGTCTGACTTCACAGCACTTAGAACGCTCTCCTACCACTGTTCGTAAGAACAGTCCGCAGCTTCGGTGATACGTTTAGCCCCGGTACATTTTCGGCGCAGAGTCACTCGACCAGTGAGCTATTACGCACTCTTTAAATGGTGGCTGCTTCTAAGCCAACATCCTGGTTGTCTAAGCAACTCCACATCCTTTTCCACTTAACGTATACTTTGGGACCTTAGCTGGCGGTCTGGGCTGTTTCCCTTTCGACTACGGATCTTATCACTCGCAGTCTGACTCCCAAGGATAAGTCATCGGCATTCGGAGTTTGACTGAATTCGGTAACCCGGTAGGGGCCCCTAGTCCAATCAGTGCTCTACCTCCGAGACTCTTACCTTGAGGCTAGCCCTAAAGCTATTTCGGAGAGAACCAGCTATCTCCAGGTTCGATTGGCATTTCACCCCTACCCACACCTCATCCCCGCACTTTTCAACGTGCGTGGGTTCGGGCCTCCATTCAGTGTTACCTGAACTTCACCCTGGACATGGGTAGATCACCTGGTTTCGGGTCTACGACCACGTACTCATGCGCCCTATTCAGACTCGCTTTCGCTGCGGCTCCGCATCTTCTGCTTAACCTTGCACGGGATCGTAACTCGCCGGTTCATTCTACAAAAGGCACGCCATCACCCTTTAACGGGCTCTGACTACTTGTAGGCACACGGTTTCAGGATCTATTTCACTCCCCTTCCGGGGTGCTTTTCACCTTTCCCTCACGGTACTGGTTCACTATCGGTCACTAGGGAGTATTTAGCCTTGGGAGATGGTCCTCCCGGATTCCGACGGAATTTCACGTGTTCCGCCGTACTCAGGATCCACTCTGGAGAGAACAACATTTCAGTTACAGGGCTGTTACCTTCTTTGGCGGGCCTTTCCAGACCTCTTCGCTTATATCGTTCCTTTGTAACTCCGTATAGAGTGTCCTACAACCCCAAGAGGCAAGCCTCTTGGTTTGGGCTGTTCCCGTTTCGCTCGCCGCTACTCAGGGAATCGCATTTGCTTTCTCTTCCTCCGGGTACTTAGATGTTTCAGTTCCCCGGGTATGCCTTCTCATACTCTATGTATTCAAGTATGGATACTACTCCATTACGAGCAGTGGGTTTCCCCATTCGGAAATCTCCGGATCAAAGCTTGCTTACAGCTCCCCGAAGCATATCGGTGTTCGTCCCGTCCTTCATCGGCTCCTAGTGCCAAGGCATCCACCGTGCGCCCTTTCTAACTTAACCATTTCTTACTTTAGAAAGAATCACTATGTGTGATGAACTTTGCATTGCATTCAATGTGAATGTATTACTTATTGTTATCTAGTTTTCAAAGAACACGTTGGTGGAGCCTAGCGGGATCGAACCGCTGACCTCCTGCGTGCAAGGCAGGCGCTCTCCCAGCTGAGCTAAGGCCCCGATTTAATAGAAGATGGTGGGCCTGAGTGGACTCGAACCACCGACCTCACGCTTATCAGGCGTGCGCTCTAACCAGCTGAGCTACAGGCCCATCTTTCATATCGAAGATATGATGTTGTAGGATCTTTTGCAAGTTCCTTCAAAACTAAACAAGACGAAAACGCACACTGCTCCATATATCCTTAGAAAGGAGGTGATCCAGCCGCACCTTCCGATACGGCTACCTTGTTACGACTTCACCCCAATCATCTGCCCCACCTTCGGCGGCTGGCTCCATAAAGGTTACCTCACCGACTTCGGGTGTTGCAAACTCTCGTGGTGTGACGGGCGGTGTGTACAAGGCCCGGGAACGTATTCACCGCGGCATGCTGATCCGCGATTACTAGCGATTCCAGCTTCACGCAGTCGAGTTGCAGACTGCGATCCGAACTGAGAACAGATTTATGGGATTGGCTAAACCTTGCGGTCTCGCAGCCCTTTGTTCTGTCCATTGTAGCACGTGTGTAGCCCAGGTCATAAGGGGCATGATGATTTGACGTCATCCCCACCTTCCTCCGGTTTGTCACCGGCAGTCACCTTAGAGTGCCCAACTAAATGCTGGCAACTAAGATCAAGGGTTGCGCTCGTTGCGGGACTTAACCCAACATCTCACGACACGAGCTGACGACAACCATGCACCACCTGTCACTCTGTCCCCGAAGGGAAAGCCCTATCTCTAGGGTTGTCAGAGGATGTCAAGACCTGGTAAGGTTCTTCGCGTTGCTTCGAATTAAACCACATGCTCCACCGCTTGTGCGGGCCCCCGTCAATTCCTTTGAGTTTCAGTCTTGCGACCGTACTCCCCAGGCGGAGTGCTTAATGCGTTAGCTGCAGCACTAAGGGGCGGAAACCCCCTAACACTTAGCACTCATCGTTTACGGCGTGGACTACCAGGGTATCTAATCCTGTTCGCTCCCCACGCTTTCGCTCCTCAGCGTCAGTTACAGACCAGAGAGTCGCCTTCGCCACTGGTGTTCCTCCACATCTCTACGCATTTCACCGCTACACGTGGAATTCCACTCTCCTCTTCTGCACTCAAGTTTCCCAGTTTCCAATGACCCTCCCCGGTTGAGCCGGGGGCTTTCACATCAGACTTAAGAAACCGCCTGCGAGCCCTTTACGCCCAATAATTCCGGACAACGCTTGCCACCTACGTATTACCGCGGCTGCTGGCACGTAGTTAGCCGTGGCTTTCTGGTTAGGTACCGTCAAGGTGCGAGCAGTTACTCTCGCACTTGTTCTTCCCTAACAACAGAGCTTTACGATCCGAAAACCTTCATCACTCACGCGGCGTTGCTCCGTCAGACTTTCGTCCATTGCGGAAGATTCCCTACTGCTGCCTCCCGTAGGAGTCTGGGCCGTGTCTCAGTCCCAGTGTGGCCGATCACCCTCTCAGGTCGGCTACGCATCGTCGCCTTGGTGAGCCATTACCCCACCAACTAGCTAATGCGCCGCGGGTCCATCTGTAAGTGACAGCCGAAACCGTCTTTCATCCTTGAACCATGCGGTTCAAGGAACTATCCGGTATTAGCTCCGGTTTCCCGGAGTTATCCCAGTCTTACAGGCAGGTTACCCACGTGTTACTCACCCGTCCGCCGCTAACATCCGGGAGCAAGCTCCCTTCTGTTCGCTCGACTTGCATGTATTAGGCACGCCGCCAGCGTTCGTCCTGAGCCAGGATCAAACTCTCCGAAAAAGTACAAAACCGAAGTTTTGTTTTTCGTCAGCGTTTGACTGACTACCTATGATATTTCATAGGATTTTTTATAAAAACTCGAATTAACAGGTACGTTTTGTCTTGTTTAGTTTTCAAAGAACTTGTGTGTCACTCTCTTAAAGCGACCACTTAAATATATCATATATCTCTATCAACAGTCAACATTTTTCTTAAAAAACATTTTGTTTTTCTAAGAAGTTTTTACTGGGGAATGAGATAAAAAATAGAGCCTCTTTTTGCTCCTTTGAAAGATTAACACATATCTATGAAAAAAGCATTATAAATTTCAAAAAAAGTGGTGTTTTTTCAAAAAAAATAAAGCCGGTGTAGAACCGGCTTTATTTTTACTCAGATTGCTCTTGATTTGACTCTATATTTTCTACGTTCTCTTCATCATCTTCATCGTCTTCTTGTGATTGTTCAACTAATGCCACTGTTGCGACATGTTCCTCATCACCGAGACGGATTAGGCGAACACCTTGAGTGACTCGACCTGTTGTCGAAATGTCAGAAACGGCCATACGAATGATTACACCGCTTCCTGTAATAATCATCAAGTCTTCTTCGGCTTCAGCATTAGTTGCTTTCACTGTGACAAGTGGGCCGTTATTGTCAGTGATTTTGCACGTTTTAAGACCTTTACCGCCACGACTTTGAACACGGTATTCTTTTTCAGGGGTTAGTTTGCCATATCCTTTTTCAGTTACAATCAATACGTTTGCATCTGGCTCAAGGATTTCCATACCTACGACAATGTCATCTTCGGAAAGTGTGATCCCTTTCACTCCAGCTGCCGTACGTCCCATTTCTCGAACATCAGTCTCGTCAAAACGGATCAGCATTCCCTTTTTCGTTCCAATGATGATTTGTTTTTCTCCATTGGTTAAACGAACAGCCATCAGTTCATCCTCGTCACGAAGGCTAAGTGCAATAAGACCGTTGTTTCGAATGTTAGCGAACTGAGACAATGTCGTCCGTTTTGATACACCGTGTCTTGTTGTAAAGAAGAGATACGAATTTTCATCAAATTCGCTTACAGGAATAATGGCGTTAATCCATTCTCCCTTTTCTACTTCAAGAAGGTTAATGATCGGAATCCCTTTCGCTGTCCGTCCGAATTCAGGAATCTCGTACCCTTTCGCACGATAAACCTTCCCTTTATTAGAGAAGAAAAGAATCGTATCGTGGGTCGATGTTGAAATCAACTGTTCAACGAAATCATCTTCGTTGGTTCCCATTCCTTGGACACCTTTACCGCCTCTTTTTTGACTGCGGTATGTAGACGCTGGGAGACGCTTGATATAACCATTATGCGTCAGCGTAATCACGATGTTCTCGACAGGAATCAAATCTTCGTCTTCAATTGTTTCAATACCCGCTGTCACAATTTCAGTACGACGCGTATCATTGAAGCGTTCTTTAATTTCTGTTAATTCTTCTCTAATGATTTCAAGTACTTTCTCATTGTCTGCTAAAATGGCTTTTAATTCAGCAATCAAATCAACAAGTCCTTTATATTCATCTTCTATCTTTTCTCGTTCTAGACCAGTCAAACGCTGAAGTCGCATATCAAGAATGGCCTGTGCTTGTTTTTCAGACAAGCTATAGTTTTCCATCAAACCATTTCTTGCGATTTCCGCAGTTTGAGAGCCTCTAATTAAAGCAATGACTTCATCTAAGTGATCAAGTGCAATTCTCAGACCTTCTAAAATGTGTGCTCTTGCTTCTGCTTTACGCAGCTCATACGCTGTTCTTCTGCGAATGATCACTTTTTGATGCTCTAGATAATACTCAAGACATTGTTTGAGGGACAAGACTTTCGGCTGTCCATCAACAAGTGCTAATAAGTTGATACCAAATGACGTTTGAAGTGTCGTTTGTTTATAAAGATTGTTTAATAGAACATGGACGTTTGCATCTCTACGCAGTTCAATGACAATACGCATACCATTACGGTCTGATTCATCACGCAAATCTGTAATGCCATCAATCTTTTTATCACGTACAAGATCAGCAATTTTTTCAATTAAACGGGCTTTGTTGACTTGGTAAGGAATCTCATTGATAACAATGCGCTGTTTACCACTAGATGTTTCCTCAATATTCGATTTTGCTCTTAATGTAATAGAGCCGCGCCCTGTTTCATACGCCTTTCGAATACCACTTCGACCAATGATTTGACCTGCTGTTGGGAAATCTGGACCTGGAATGATATCCATAAGCTCCTGTGTGGTCATTTCCGGGTTTTGACTGATAGCCAATACCCCATCAATCACTTCACCTAGTTGGTGCGGTGGAATATTAGTCGCCATGCCTACAGCAATTCCTGTCGCTCCGTTGACCAACAAGTTCGGGAATCTTGCAGGCATCACCATTGGCTCTCTTTCACTGCCGTCATAGTTATCCTGATAATCAATGGTATCCTTAGTGATATCACGGAGGATTTCCATAGAAATCTTCGATAAACGTGCCTCGGTGTAACGCATCGCCGCTGCTCCGTCTCCATCGACTGAACCAAAGTTTCCATGACCATCTACTAACATATAACGATAGTTGAAGTCTTGCGCCATACGAACCATCGCTTCGTATACAGCACTGTCACCATGAGGGTGATACTTACCGATAACTTCCCCGACAATACGTGCAGATTTTTTAAATGGTTTATCACTTGTCATACCTAGGTCATTCATCGCATACAAAATTCTTCGATGCACGGGCTTTAATCCGTCACGCACATCTGGTAATGCACGCGACACAATCACACTCATTGCATAATCTAAAAAAGACGTACGCATTTCCTGACTAATATTCACTTCGCGTACATTTGGTGTATGTTGTTCACTCACTATAAGAACCTCCCTTTACGTATCACATGAAATAAATTATGTGGGAGTAAAATATGTATTTATCTTCACAAGACTATTCTCCATTATATCAATAATCTCGTCTTTATACACATTTATTTACTAGAAAATCAACGAAAACACGGAAAAACAGGACATTGGTTACACGCCCCTATTTCTTGAAAAACAACCTTATTCCAAACAAGAAATAAGGTTGTTCTCAGTAGGGATCTATCTAAATATCGAGGTTTTTCACGTATTGCGCATTTTCTTCGATAAAGTTTCTTCTCGGCTCTACTTTATCTCCCATGAGCATTTCAAATGTCTCATCAGCATCGATTGCATCCTCAAGTGTCACTTGAAGAAGTGTTCTCGCATCCGGATCCATTGTTGTTTCCCAAAGCTGAGCAGCATTCATTTCTCCAAGACCTTTATAACGCTGAAGTCCAGGTTTTGGTGTTTGAGAAAGTGATTTCAACAGCTCGTCTAGCTGTTTATCGTTATACACGTACTCAACACGTTTTCCTTGCTGCACTTTATATAAAGGCGGCTGTGCAATATACACATAACCGTTTTCAATGATTTCACGCATGTAGCGATAGAAGAATGTTAAAAGCAGCGTTCGAATGTGCGCTCCATCCACATCGGCATCGGTCATAATCACAACTTTGTGATAGCGAGCTTTCTCTAAATTGAAGTCTTCTCCGATTCCAGTTCCTAACGCTGTAATCATTGAACGAACCTCGTTGTTCGATAGAATTTTATCTAGTCGCGCTTTTTCAACGTTTAGGATCTTCCCTCTTAACGGTAAGATTGCTTGGAAGTGACGATCACGACCTTGCTTAGCAGATCCACCCGCAGAATCTCCCTCTACGATATAGAGTTCAGAGATGGAAGGGTCTTTAGAAGAACAGTCCGCTAGTTTCCCCGGTAAGCTGGAGACTTCCAGTGCACTTTTACGTCTTGTCAGCTCACGTGCCTTTTTGGCAGCCATTCTTGCACGTGCTGCCATCACGCCTTTTTCCACAATTTTCTTTGCAGAATCAGGGTTCTCTAAGAGGAATTTCTCAAGTGCTTCAGAGAAAAGGGAGTCGGTAATGGTTCTTGCTTCTGAGTTCCCAAGCTTTGTCTTCGTTTGTCCTTCGAATTGAGGATCTGGATGTTTGATAGAGATAATGGCTGTTAAGCCTTCTCGCACATCTTCACCGCTCAAATTCGAGTCTCCATCTTTGAATACGCCATTTTTACGAGCATAATCATTGATGACACGCGTCAGACCTGTTTTAAAGCCCGCTTCGTGTGTTCCGCCTTCATACGTGTTGATATTGTTGGCGAAGGAATAGATGTTGCTTGTATAGGAATCGTTATATTGTAATGCCACTTCAACCGTGATTCCGTCTTTTTCACCTTCGATGTAAACAGGTTCTTCATGAACGACTTCTTTTGAGCGATTTAAATGTTCTACATAGCTCTTAATACCGCCTTCGTAGCAGTATTCATTTCGTCGTTCTTTACCTTCGCGTAAGTCTTCAATAATGATGTTTACACCTTTTGTTAAGAAAGCTAACTCACGTACACGGTTAGCAAGTGTGTCGTAATCAAATTCAATGGTTTCAGTAAAAATTTCTGGATCTGGCACAAAATGAGTGGTTGTCCCTGTAACATCTGTTTCACCAATGATCTCTAAATCTCCAGCTGGAACACCGCGTTTGAATTGTTGATAATGAATTTTCCCATCACGATATACGGTCACGTCTAAGGTCGTAGATAACGCATTAACAACAGATGCCCCTACGCCATGCAGACCGCCAGATACTTTATAACCGCTGCCGTCAAATTTACCGCCAGCGTGAAGAACAGTCATAATAACCTCTACAGCAGGACGTCCCATTTTCTCATGAATCCCAACAGGAATTCCGCGGCCATTATCTTTCACTGTAATGCTATTATCCTTTTCAATTTGCACCATAATATCTGTGCAATACCCAGCTAAAGCCTCATCAATACTGTTGTCGACAATTTCCCATACAAGATGGTGAAGTCCTTTTGCACTGGTTGACCCAATGTACATTCCTGGACGTTTTCTAACAGCTTCTAGTCCTTCAAGCACCTGTATCTGATTTTCATCATAACTATTATGTTGCTGTTCCATTGCCACGTACATTCACCTACACTTTTCTTAAACGATATATTTATATGAATTGAGCTTTTAGACTTCAATTTCAATCACAAATGAAGCACGTTTTTTGAGCGTGCTTGAGGAAAGAGGAGAGTAATAAACAGATTTAGTTGTGACGACGATGGATTTGGGTGTCCCATGTGATAACGAAATGATTTGTCCTTCTTGTTTTTGAAGAAACTCTTCTACAACAGAAGACGACCTCATTTTGTAATCAACAATTGCGACAATCTCTCGTGTAGAAACAACACAATCATCACCTAAATGAATATACAAGACCCACACCTCATTTATCAGTCAATTACTTTCCCACTGGCTACTCTGAAAATTTCCGCTTCTTTCAAGGTGGCGTGATCGATGCCTTCAACACTTGTTGTGGTGACGAAGGTCTGTACACGTCCCTGAATGGTATGGAGCAAATGAGACTGTCTGTAATCATCAAGTTCAGATAAAACATCATCGAGTAGAAGAATGGGATATTCTCCGATTTCTTCGTGTATCAAGTCGATTTCTGCCAGCTTTAGTGAAAGAGCTGTTGTTCTTTGCTGCCCTTGAGAGCCATATGTCTGAACATCCCGACCATTCACAAAGAAAAGAAGATCATCTCTGTGAGGTCCCCACAACGTCACTCCTCGGTCTATTTCTCTGTCTCTTAGTTTCTGAAACGATTCTTCATAGCTATTCTTTATTTTCGACAAGTCTGACGCTTCTGATACCTCTATCGCCGTTTGGTATTGGAGCGTGAGTGTTTCTAGCTCTCTAGATATGCCAAAATGCAACGGCTGCGCCCATTTTTCGAGCTGTTTCGTAAAAGTCAGTCGTCTTTTGACAACCTTCGCTGCCGCATCAATCAACTGCTCTGTTAAAACCTCCAGCATCGCTTGATCCGTTTGCTTTCTTGTCTGCAGTTGTTTCAAGTAATGATTCCGCTGAGAGAGAATTTTTTGATAGAGCGATAAATCATGCAAGTAGACAGCAGAAACTTGTCCAATCTCCATATCGAGGAATCTTCTGCGGATTTGCGGGCTGCCCTTTACAAGACTTAAGTCCTCTGGTGCAAACATGATGGTGTTTAGCGCACCAACATAATGACTGAGCTTCTGTTGTTCAATGTGATTGACCTTGCCCTTTTTCCCTTTTTTGGAGATCACGAGCTGCATTGGGAGTGGACCATTTTTTTTAATGACTCTACCTTCTATTTTAGCATAGTCTTGGTCCCATCGGATAAGTTCTTTATCATTTGACGTACGATGCGACTTTGCCATCGACAATACATAGATTGCTTCCATCAAGTTCGTTTTACCTTGGGCATTCTCACCGATCATGACATTCACCTTGTTGTCGAATTGAAGCTCGGTGTGTTCATAGTTTCGGTATGAAGTTAACGCCAGACTTTGAATGTACATGCATTGTCACCCGTTTCTAATTCACAACTTGAAATGTGCCATAACCTTCTATCTCGACAACATCTCCTGGGTATAGTTTGCGTCCCCGTCTATTATCTGGCTCTTGATTAATGAACACCTCATGTTCACTTAAAAACCATTTCGCCATTCCGCCAGATTGGATGACTTCGGCTAATTTCAAAAATTGCCCTAATGTAATCATTTCTTTCTCAATGGTTATAGGATTAGGCATTGTATCGACCTCTTTCAATATCACTAATATCTAATTGTACTAAAAAACAAGACAAGAAGGAAAGGGGGGAAAGCGAACTGTGATGAAAGAAAGCATGGTAAACGAGAAGAAAAGCTGCTGTGCACTCACACAGCAGCTATTTTAGATTGAATTAATATGTTCTGACTGGAAGAATCAACTGCAAGATTGAATCATCATTTGGTGTGCGCAACAGGAACGGTCTCATGGCACCAGTGAAACTTACATGAATTTCTGTTCCCTCTAATACTTTTAACGCATCTAGCATATATTTTGGACTAAAGGAGATTTTGAGGTCCTCCCCTTTAATATCATCTGCTTGAACCGTTTCGACTACTTTACCAATTTCAGGTGAATTAGAAGAAATCTCAAGGCTTTGTTCAGGATCAGCTGACAGCTTTACAACATTATTACGTCCCTCTCTTGCCAAAAGTGATGCACGATCAATAGCTTGAAGGAATTCCTTCGTATTGACCACAACATCTGTTTTACTTTCCTGCGGGATCAGGCGAGCTGTATCTGGATAATTACCATCCAGCAATCTTGAGAAGAACAACACGTTTTGTGCTTTAAAGAGAACTTGCGTTTCTGTAATCACGATGCTCACAAGATCTTGTCCGTCATCAAGGATTCTACTTAGTTCTGTTAAGCTCTTCCCTGGAATGACGACATTGTATGAGCTTTCCTCGTCAATATCCAGCTTCGCTTTTCTTAAAGCAAGACGGTGACTATCCGTCGCTGTGCATATTAATTCACCTTTTTCCACCTTCCAGTTTACACCTGTCAAGATAGGACGTGTTTCTGAGGTGGACACTGCAAAAACGGTTTGACGAATTAAGTTTTTAAGTAGATCTGTCGGAATTTGAAATGCATGATGCTCTTCGATTTGCGGAAGATGTGGATATTCCTCAGCATCTAGACCGTTTAAGTTAAATTCCGCTGAACCAGAACGGATGATGGTGAGGTGATTTTGTTCTACTTCAATTTCGACAGTAGCCATTGGCAGTTTCTTCACAATTTCACTAAAGAAGCGGGCCTGAAGCACAATACTCCCTGGACGATCAATCGTGATTACTTCTAAATCTCCATCTCTTTGAGGAATAAAGGATTCAATTGAGATATCAGAGTCGCTTCCTGTGAGAGAAACCCCCTCATCAGATGCAACAATTTTGATCCCTGTCAAAATAGGGATCGTTGTTCTAGAGGATACGGCCTTTAATACATCTTGGACACTTTCGACAAGACGATCTTTTTGAATCGTGAATTTCATAGTGGTCCTCCTAAATTTTCTTAATGACATGTATATATATTTTATTAATAAAAATCGTAGAAGTAATAGTAGGGCTTGTGAATATGTGGATAAGTCGGTAAAAAGAAAGGAAAGACAGCCTATCCACATGTGGACAGACTGTGTATGACTATGTTCTAGTTATTCACATTTTCCCGTACTTATTATATCAGCCAGGTTATTTTAATTGTTCTTTGATTTCTTTCACATGCTGCTGAAGCTGTTCATCCTCAACCATTAATTTCGAAATCTTCTCATGAGCATGAATGACAGTCGTATGATCACGACCTCCAAATTCTTCTCCTATTTTAGGCAGAGAGGAATCGGTCATTTCTCTAGAGAGATACATGGCAATTTGTCTTGGATAAGCAACTGACTTTGTACGTTTCTTCGCTTTGAAATCCTCTAAACGAATATTAAATTGCTGCCCTACAATTCTTTGAATATCTTTAATTGTAATGACCCTTGGCTTCGATGAAGGAATGATGTCCTTTAGCGCCTCAGCTGCTAGATCCGCATTGATGTCTTTATTAATTAAAGAAGAGTAAGCAACGACACGAATCAACGCACCCTCCAGTTCACGAATGTTGCTGTCGATTTGATTGGCAATATAAAGCATGACTTCATTCGGAATGTCTAAGCCCTCTGCTTTTGCCTTTTTTCGTAAAATCGCAATACGCGTTTCTAAATCTGGCGGGGTAATGTCTGTGATTAGGCCCCATTCAAATCGAGAGCGTAATCTGTCTTCAAGTGTCGGAATTTCTTTCGGCGGCCGGTCACTAGAAATGACGATTTGCTTACTTTCTTCGTGAAGTGTGTTGAATGTATGGAAAAACTCTTCTTGTGTTTGTTCTTTTCCTGCTAAAAATTGAATATCATCTATCAAAAGCACATCGACATTCCGATAGCGATTACGGAAATCGACAGCTTTGTTGTCTCGAATTGAGTTGATAAATTCATTTGTAAATTTTTCAGATGATAGATAGACCACTTTGGCTGATGGATTATGGTCGATGACATAATGACCAATCGCATGCATCAAGTGAGTCTTTCCTAAACCAACGCCCCCATAAATAAAGAGCGGATTATATGCTTTTGCTGGTGCTTCCGCAACAGCAAGTGAAGCGGCATGCGCAAATCGGTTGCCTGAACCAATAACAAAAGTATCAAATGTATATTTTGGATTCAGCATATTTTGTGGAATATCGACGGGATCTTCTTTAGATATTTTTTTAATTGGAGACTTTGGCATAGCTTCCACTTCATCTTGATTTTGAGGAATAATAAATTTAATGCTGAGCTCTTCACCTGTCAGTTCGTAGATGGTATCAGCAATTAAGTGGAGATATCTTGATTCCAACCAGTCTCTAGCAAATTCATTAGGTGCCGTAATTGTGAGCGTATCACCTTGAAGAGAATGGGCTTTTGTCGATTTCATCCATGTCTCAAAACTAGGTTTACTCAACTTTGTCTCTATTTTTTGAAGTGCTTTATTCCACAGATCCAAAATATTTTCCATAAGGCTTCTCCCCCCTCCTTTTCTTTTTAAAATGACCAGTATCAAACTGTTATAGAACACGAAAAAGAGCAAATGGTCATTACCATTCGTGCACATACATTGTTGAAAACAAATAATATAGTAGAAAAACGTCTTTTCGACAAATTACACAGTCTGTGGATAAACAATTCAACAAGCTGTGTAATATCTTTCCACAGGTTGTCCACAGTTTGTGGATAACATAAATAGGTCAGATAATTAATTAAGAGTTAAAACACAAATATAATATCAAAATAAACACGATGGCGCAATGGGTGTCACAAACTTATCCACACACTTTACATCCTGTTGAAAATTAATTATCCACACCGGTTATTTGTGTGAAAAAAATGTCGATAATGAATGTGGATAGTCTAAATATGCCGGAAAAATATCCACACCCTTGTTTTGGAGGCCTTTTAGGAGGAAAAAGAGAATAAAATGTTAGAAACTAAAAAAGAAGGTTTCTTCGTTTGATAAATTATGTTATGCTTATAAGGTTGATAATAAGAGTTTTATCGTTGATATTGACAATCGATGGGTTACACAAATATAATGAGTTAGACTGTCTTAAACAGCTATTCCTCAGGGAGGTGTCATAAATGAAAAGAACGTTTCAACCAAATAACCGTAAGCGTAGTAAAGTTCATGGCTTCCGCAGCCGTATGAGTTCTAAGAACGGACGTCTAGTTTTAAAGCGACGCCGCAGCAAAGGTAGAAAAAAATTATCAGCTTAGGCCACTGAATAATGTCAGTGGTCTTTTTTACATAAAATCGTAAATGAACTGTCAGTTTTTATCGGAGTGGAAGAAAACATGAAGAAGCGAAACAGGCTAAAAAAAAATGAAGAGTTTCAAAAAGTGTTTAAAAAAGGTCAATCAATGGCGAATCGTCAATTCGTTATTTACCAGCTGGATCAACCAAATCAAGATGAACTGCGTTTAGGATTGTCTGTCAGTAAGAAGATAGGTAATGCAGTGATGAGAAATCGAATTAAACGACTGATCCGCCAGGTGTTTTTAGAGGAAGGTCATAAGTTAAAGCAAGAAAAAGACTACATTGTCATTGCAAGAAAACCAGCAAGTGAATTGACCTTTGAAGAAACAAAGAAGTCTCTCCAACATTTATTTAGAAAATCCGCTGTTTATCAACAACAACCGAAAAAGTCTTCGTAATAGAAACTTTCGTTGAATCAATTTTTAAAAGCGCTTCCTTCATCTAGTGAATTAAAATGAAACCACCACTTTGTAATGAAAAAATGTTACCATACTGATTAGGTGAGTCACTTTCGTAATCAATTCCAACTTAAATAAAGTTTGAAGTAATGGGAGGAATCTTGTTGAAAAGGCGATTATTACTAATATTTAGCTTGATTGGCGCATTGGTTCTATTGGCAGGATGTACACAAATTAATGAACCAATCACATCAGATAGTAAGGGATTCTGGAACTCTTATATTGTTTATCCGCTATCTCAATTAATCACGTACATGGCAAATTTGACTGGTGAAAACTACGGGGTTGCGATCATTATTGTGACACTGTTAATCCGCTTGCTCATTTTACCATTAATGATTAAGCAGTTAAGAAGTACAAAAGCAATGCAAGCATTGCAGCCTGAATTGAAAAAGCTTCGTGAAAAATATAGCTCTAAAGATCAAAAAACTCAGCAGCAGCTACAGCAGGAAACAATGGCCCTTTTCCAAAAAAATGGTGTCAATCCATTAGCTGGCTGTTTCCCGATTTTAATTCAGATGCCAATCCTAATCGGTTTTTATCATGCGATTATGAGAACAGCAGAAATTAAAAAGCATACATTCTTATGGTTTGACTTAGGCAGTCCAGATCCATTGTTCCTATTACCGATCATTGCGGGGGTAGCTACTTTCATTCAGCAAAAACTGATGATGGCTGGAAATCCTTCGGACAACCCTCAGATGGCGATCATGTTATGGGTTATGCCGATTATGATCATTGTATTTGCTATTAGTTTCCCAGCAGCACTTTCATTGTACTGGGTTGTAGGTAACATTTTCATGATCATCCAAACATTAGTGATTAAAACTCCTCAAGTAAAATTAGATACAAAAGAAAAAGCTGGCGGGAATAAAAAATGAAGGAAATAACTGCTGTCGGTCGCACAATCGAAGAAGCAGTAGATTCCGGACTTAAGCAAATTCAGCTTCTAAAAGAAGAAGTAGATATCACAATTGTGGATGAAGGAAATAAAGGGTTCTTAGGATTATTTGGCAAAAGACAAGCTGTAGTCAAGTTGATAGAAAAGAGAAATGCTCTTAAATTAGCTACACAGTATTTAGATAATATTGTTAAATCAATTGATCCTAAAGCGAAAATTATTTCCAAACAGGAACCGAAAAAGATTTCTTTCCACATTGATGGAGATAAAACGTCATTAATGATTGGAAAAAGAGGACAAACTTTGTACTCTTTAGAAACGTTGGTACAGCTAGTGTTTAATCGCTATTCTGATCAGTATCATCATATTACCATCGATATTGGAGATTATAGGAAGAAGCGACAAGAAGCACTTGAACAATATGCCGTCAAGATGGCAAACAAAGTTTTAAAAACGAAGAGAAAGGTTCATTTAGAACCAATGCCTTCGAACGAACGAAAAGTAATTCATGATACGATTGCTACTTTTTCTAAAGAACTAGCAACGGCATCGGAAGATACAGGCAGTAAGCGTCATGTAGTGGTGCTGTATAAAAAATAACAGAAAGACTAGAATTCAGCAAAGCTGGATTTTAGTCTTTTTTTATTGAAAAATTGTGTTTCTATAGAAGATTCATCCTTTATTTCTAAAAAGTTAGGATGTAATTCGAGTGGAAAATGTCATTTTTACAAGTAAACAAAGGTATCGGGGCGTTTAAATTTATTGTGTTTCGGTGTAAGATGTGAAGATAAGTTTAGAACGTCGTTATTCACATGTGGATAAGTTAAGTGTTAAAATAGATAGGATGCAAAGTTGTGGATAATTAGATAGAGGATACTTTCACTTCGCTTTCATTTATGGTATCTTTAAATTTTGGATTAAGCGTTTTTGATATAGAGATGGACAACGTCCATTTAATAGATAAAAGACTGTCTATTAAAGTAGAGAAAGAGGTGATTGAGCGATGGATACAATTGCAGCCATTTCGACACCGATGGGTGAAGGAGCAATTGCGATTATTCGTTTAAGTGGGCCTGAGGCGGTACAGATCGCTGATCGGATGTATAAAGGGCCTAAGGAGAAAAAACTTGTATCAGTGGATTCTCATACCATTCATTATGGTCATATCGTGGATGCAAGGACTGATCAAGTAATAGAAGAGGTCATGGTGTCAGTACTTCGAGCGCCAAAAACATTTACGAGAGAAGACGTTATTGAGATTAACTGCCATGGCGGAATTGTAACGGTCAATAAAGTATTGCAGCTTGCTTTAAGAGAAGGAGCAAGATTAGCGGAGCCAGGTGAGTTCACAAAGCGTGCTTTCTTAAATGGAAGAATAGATCTATCGCAAGCAGAGGCTGTCATGGACTTGATTCGGGCAAAGACGGATCGAGCGATGAATGTAGCAATTACTCAAATGGAGGGACGTCTCTCCGGTTTGGTTCAGCGACTGCGCGGCGAGATCCTAGAAACACTGGCGCATATTGAAGTCAATATTGACTACCCTGAGTATGACGATGTGGAAGAAATGACACACCGCGTCTTAGTGGAAAAAGCGACATCGGTCAAAAAAGAAATTGAGTCGCTTCTCTCGACTTCACAGCAAGGGAAAATCCTTCGAGAGGGCTTATCCACTGTCATTATAGGAAGGCCGAATGTTGGCAAGTCTTCCTTGCTGAATAGCCTTGTACAGGAAACAAAGGCCATTGTCACAGATATTCCTGGAACTACGAGAGATGTTATTGAGGAATATGTGAATGTAAGAGGTGTACCTCTCCGTCTAGTCGATACTGCGGGTATACGTGAGACAGAGGACATTGTTGAGCGTATAGGGGTTGAACGATCTAGACAGGTCTTAAAAGAAGCTGACCTGATTTTACTTGTGCTCAATTATAGCGAAGAATTATCAGAAGAAGATATTAAGCTTTTTGAGGCTGTCTCAGGTATGGATATTATCGTGATTGTGAATAAGACAGACCTTGAGCCTAAGCTTGATGTAGAAAAGGTCAAGCAGTTAGCAAAGGATCGTCCGGTGGTCACTACATCATTATTACAAGAAAAGGGCATTGATGAGCTTGAAATGGCGATTCAATCTTTGTTCTTCACTGGATCAATTGAAAGTGGAGATTTAACGTATGTAAGTAATACAAGGCATATTGCCTTACTTCAGGCAGCAAAACAATCAATTGAGGATGCTCTTGAAGGAATTGAAATGGACGTACCAATCGACATTGTTCAAATAGATTTAACACGCTGCTGGGAACAGCTCGGTGAAATTATAGGAGATGCTGTTCATGAAAGCTTGATTGATCAGTTATTCTCTCAATTCTGTTTAGGAAAGTAAAGGGAGGAACATAAGAAATGGGTTATGAAGCTGGCAATTATGACGTCATCGTCGTGGGTGCCGGTCATGCTGGGGTTGAGGCTGCTCTTGCTTCTGCAAGACAGGGCGCTAAAACACTTGTATTGACTATCAACCTCGATATGGTTGCTTTTATGCCATGTAATCCGTCCGTAGGCGGTCCTGCAAAAGGGATTGTCGTTAGAGAAATTGATGCATTGGGCGGAGAAATGGCACGAAATATAGATAAAACGCATATTCAAATGCGCATGCTGAATACGGGGAAAGGACCTGCTGTTCGTGCTTTAAGAGCGCAAGCAGACAAGTTCCAATATCAGCATGAAATGAAAAAAACAATGGAAAATGAACCGAACCTGACAATGCTTCAAGGTATGGTGGATCATTTAATTGTAGAAGATGATGAATGTAAAGGTGTCGTTACACAAACAGGGGCTAACTATCGTGCGAAGTCAGTTGTATTAACGACTGGGACTTTCTTAAAAGGCCGCATTATTTTAGGGGATCTATCGTATTCAAGTGGTCCTAATAATCAGCAGCCATCCATCAAATTATCGGATCACCTAGCAGAGTTAGGATTCGATTTGGTTCGCTTTAAAACAGGAACACCTCCTCGAGTGAATAGTCACTCGATTGATTATAGTAAAACAGAAATTCAACCAGGTGATGACGTTCCGCGGGCGTTCTCCTATGAAACGGTTGAATATATAACAGACCAACTGCCATGCTGGTTAACATATACGAGTTTAGAAACACATCAAATTATTGATGAGAATCTTCACCGTTCTCCAATGTATTCAGGTATGATTAAAGGAACTGGTCCTAGATACTGTCCTTCCATTGAAGATAAAGTGGTTCGTTTCAATGACAAACCGAGACATCAAATTTTCTTAGAGCCAGAAGGTCGTAATACGCAGGAAGTGTATGTTCAAGGATTATCTACAAGTCTTCCAGAGGATGTACAGCAGCGCATGCTTTCTACCATCCCAGGGCTCGAAAATGTACAAATGATGAGAGCGGGTTATGCCATTGAGTATGATGCAATTGTGCCTACTCAGTTGTGGCCTACACTCGAGACGAAGAAAATTTCTGGATTATATACAGCTGGCCAAATTAATGGTACGTCTGGCTACGAGGAAGCAGCAGGTCAAGGCATTATGGCAGGTATTAATGCAGGAAGAAAAGCATTGGGTAAAGAAGAAGTCATTTTAAGCCGATCTGATGCATATATCGGTGTTCTCATTGATGATCTTGTCACAAAGGGAACAAATGAACCTTACCGTCTTTTAACATCCCGTGCAGAATATCGTTTGCTTCTTCGTCATGACAATGCGGATTTAAGATTAACTGAACTTGGTTATCATATTGGATTAATATCTCAAGAAAGATTCCAAGCATTCCAGCAGAAAAAAGAAGCCATTGAAGCAGAGAAAAAACGTCTATATTCAGTCATCATCAAACCTACAGCTGAGACACAAGAATTTATTCGTTCACTTGGTGGAAGTGAGCTGAAGGACGGTATTCGTGCAAGTGATTTAATGAAGCGTCCAGAAATGAACTATGAATCAGTTGTGAAGTTAGCTCCTGCTGAAACACCGCTTCCTTCTGATGTGTGTGAGCAGGTAGAGATTCAAATTAAATACGAAGGTTATATCGAAAAGTCACTCCAACAAGTTGAAAAGCTGAAAAAGATGGAGAACAAAAAGATTCCTGATCGTATTGATTATGATGCCATCAAAGGAATTGCAACTGAAGCGAAACAAAAACTGAAAGAAGTCCGACCGCTTTCTGTTGCACAGGCTTCTCGTATTTCAGGCGTTAACCCTGCTGATATTTCTATCCTATTAGTATATTTAGAGCAGGGACGTATTGCGAAGATAGCAGAATAGAAAGGATGTCGGCATGAACATTGAACAATTTACAGCAGCACTAGAGGAGAAAGGGATAACTCTTTCTCCTGTGCAGCTTGAACAATTTGAAACTTACTTCCGCATGCTTGTAGAATGGAACGAGAAAATGAATTTGACGTCCATTACTGAAAAGGAAGAAGTGTATTTAAAGCATTTTTATGATTCCATTTCCGCATCATTTTTCATTGATTTTCACAAAGTGACGACGATTTGCGATATTGGAGCTGGTGCTGGTTTCCCAAGCATTCCTCTTAAAATTTGCTTCCCTCATCTACATGTGACCATTGTTGATTCTCTTCAGAAACGAATTACGTTTCTTAATGAGTTAGCAAAAGGGTTAAACTTACAAGATACTACTTTTTATCATGATCGTGCGGAGACGTTTGGACAACGTAAGGAAAAGCGTGAAAGCTATGATCTTGTCACTGCTAGAGCAGTTGCGCGTTTATCCGTCTTGAGCGAACTATGTCTGCCCCTTGTAAAAAAGGAAGGGTTGTTTGTGGCATTAAAAGCATCTGCTGCTGATGAAGAAATGCAAGCAGGAAAGAAAGCCGTTACTGTCCTCGGAGGAGAGGTTGTTGAAAAGCATTCCTTTGTTCTTCCTTTAGAAGAAAGCGAACGGAACATCATTGTCATTGAAAAGAAAAAGCAAACACCAAAAAAATATCCTAGAAAACCAGGAACACCTAATAAATCACCAATAGAAGGTTGATCATGTAAAAGGTCGGTTTTTCTTCAATATTTAAGATTTTACAGAAGGAAAAAACATGAGAAAATAGAATTATAAAAAGGTAGTTTTTAAAGGTGGTGTAGGTTCATGAAGCATTCACTCTCACGCTTCTTCGGGCTTGGTGACAAAGAACATCCTGAGCGTGAAACCGAAATAGAGGCAGAGATTGCTGAGCATGATACATTAAAGGAAGAGATACAGGAGCTCCCGGTCGACACAATTATGCCAAACCGTTTTCAGCCACGCACCATTTTTTCAGAAGAAAAGATACATGAGCTGGCCACGACGATTCATACCCATGGCATTATTCAACCTATTGTTGTCAGACCGACAGAAGAAGAAGGAAAATATGAACTGATCGCCGGCGAAAGACGTTGGAGAGCGGTACAGACTCTTCATTGGGAGAAAATCCCCGCTATTATAAAAGATTTTACTGATACGGAAACGGCATCTGTGGCATTGATTGAAAATTTGCAAAGAGAAGAGCTGTCTGCTATTGAAGAGGCTCATGCCTATGCACGTCTTTTAGAGCTTCATGATTTAACACAGGAAGCGCTTGCTCAGCGTTTAGGTAAGGGACAATCAACTGTTGCAAACAAATTAAGACTTTTAAAGTTGCCTGAAGAGGTACAACAGGCCATTTTAGAGAAAAAAATCTCTGAAAGGCATGCACGTTCACTTGTACCCCTAAAGCTTCCAGAATTACAAATCGCGCTATTGCAGGAAATCATCGAAAAGCAGCTGAATGTAAAACAGACTGAAGAGCGTGTAGTGAAAATGCTTGAACAAAAAACAGATCGCAAACCGAAGCCAAAACGTAAGGCGTTTAGTCGTGATACACGAATTGCGATGAATACCATTCGTCAGTCTCTCCATATGGTAGAAGACAGCGGGCTTAAAATAAATACCGAGGAAGAGGAATTTGAGGAATATATCCAATTAACAATTCGCATTCCTAAATAGAAAAAAGCTGATGAGAGCCACTCGTCAGCTTTTTTTGTTGACTCTACATTATATTTACTTATTAATCATAAATTGGTAAAATGTGATTTTCATAGAAGAAAGGAGGTGACACAACTAGATGAAAATGAAAAAGATGAATTTTGTTATTATTTGTTATTTACTATTTTCTTTTTTTCTTTTTACAAATGAAACAACCACCTTTGCTGTGAATTCGCCAACCGTTCCTGCAGAAGAAAGTCCACTGACCAAAAAAGAACTGAACGTCCTGAAGAAACAAGGTGCAGTTTCGAAAGAGATCACTTTAGATCAATTAAATCATGATCATGAGTCTCAGGATGACACAATTGACTTGATTTCAGCTGGCGATCATTTGAAGGATTATGGCTTACAACAAAACAAGCAGGATGAGTTTGTGACGGATGAAAAGCCGCACACCATCAAGCGCCTTTTAGGAAAGCCGTATCCTGGTACCGATATTTTGCCTAAAAAAGGGGATATATTGGTGACAAATACTGATGCTTTGAAGGGAATCGTTGGACATGCAGGTATCGTCATTAATGAGAAAAGCTTTGCTTCTATTCCCGGGTTTCGACAGCATCCTCAGATTGATTCCATTCTTAACTGGTTTCGCTATAATGCCAATACAAAGGTCATTCGTATTAATCAAGAAGACACAGCAGACCTGGCAGGAGAATGGGCACGCGATTATGTGAAAGCTCATCCAAAGGCTCGATACTCCATCACCATGTCAATTCAATCACTGGACCCGACTTATTGTTCAAAGATTGTGTGGCAGGCCTATGCTAAAACAGGAGATGCTGTAGGACATGCGACATTTACCATTAAGACCCCCTATGGATTCTTAAAAAAAAGAAGCTATAAAACGGTGACCCCTAAGATTATTGTGAACGAAGGCCGTACAATTGGCGGATTACATTTTTGACAAGTGCCCCTCACTTTTGATGGAAGTGAGGGTTTTTTATGCACATCTTTTTTGAAAAAAGATATATTGATATATTTTTCAATGCGTTTAGGTTCGTCTTTTCATGTACGAAAATAGACATTTGCTGACGAATATATAATGGAGAAACAAAAAAAGCAAACGTTTCATACTTTTTTTGATAGAATAGGAAGTATGAATGAATGAGAAACTTGTTAAGTTGAAAGTGGGTGACATCGTGGGAAAAATCATAGCGATTACCAACCAGAAGGGCGGCGTTGGGAAGACGACAACTTCTGTTAATTTGAGTGCGTGTTTAGCATACATAGGTAAACGAGTGTTGTTAGTTGATATTGATCCGCAGGGCAATGCCACGAGTGGTATTGGGATTGAGAAGGCCGACGTAGAGAAGTGCGTGTACGATATTTTAGTTGATGATGCAGATGTTCTTGATGTAATTAAGACGACAGAGGTCGAAAATCTTGATGTCATTCCTGCGACGATACAGCTTGCAGGGGCTGAAATAGAGCTTGTGCCTACGATTTCACGTGAAGTGAGATTGAAGAGAGCACTTGAATCTGTTAAGCAAAATTATGATTATATGATTATTGACTGCCCGCCATCACTCGGATTACTGACGATTAATGCGTTAACAGCATCCGATTCCGTTTTAATCCCGGTACAGTGCGAATATTATGCGCTTGAAGGATTGAGCCAATTGTTAAACACCGTTCGTCTCGTGCAGAAGCATTTAAATACGGATCTTGCCATTGAAGGTGTCTTGCTGACAATGCTTGATGCACGAACAAATCTTGGGATTCAAGTCATCGAAGAAGTGAAGAAATACTTTAGAGATAAAGTCTATCAGACCGTGATTCCGCGCAATGTGAGACTGAGTGAAGCGCCTAGTCATGGGAAACCGATTATCTTGTATGATCCACGTTCAAGAGGTGCAGATGTCTATTTAGACTTAGCAAAGGAAGTGGATGCGAATGGCTAAAGGTCTTGGAAAGGGTATTAATGCATTATTTAACACTGTAGACTCAAATGAAGAAACGGTTGAAGAAATCAAAATAAAGGAATTGCGTCCGAACCCATATCAGCCAAGGAAAACGTTTGATGAAGATGCATTGTCTGATCTCAAAGAATCCATTCAGCAGCACGGTGTTTTACAGCCGATCATTGTCCGTAAATCGATTAAAGGATATGACATTGTAGCAGGTGAACGTCGTTTCCGTGCAGCACAGGAAGCTGGTCTGACAACGATTCCTGCGATCGTCAGAGAATTTTCAGAAACGCTCATGAGAGAGATTGCCCTTTTAGAAAACCTGCAACGCGAGGATTTATCTCCATTGGAAGAAGCGGAAGCCTATGCTTCTTTGCTAGATCACCTAAGTGTGACGCAAGAGGAATTAGCTAAGCGATTAGGGAAGAGCAGACCGCATATTGCGAACCATCTCCGTCTTTTGACTTTACCGGATGAAGTACAAAAGCTGATTGCAGATGGAACGTTATCGATGGGGCATGGAAGAACATTGCTTAGCTTGAAAAATAAAAATAAGCTGGCGCCATTGGTAAAGAAAATCGTGGACGAGGGGTTAAACGTACGTCAGGTTGAGAAACTTGTTCAGCAGTTAAACGAAAATGTTCCACGTGAAACAAAGAAAAAAGAAGCACCAAAGGATCGAGTGTTGAAAGAAAGAGAGTCTTTCTTACAAAACTACTTTGGCACTTCAGTGACGATCAAGAAACAGAAGAAAAAAGGAAAAATAGAGATTGAATTTCTCTCCAACGAAGATTTAGAAAGAATCCTTGAATTGCTTTCTACGAGAGAAGCATCAGAGTGACCATCTTGATACGAGATGGTCTTTTTTATATTCTCCCAGTGATATTTTGAATAGGTGCGAAAAGAGAACGGTTTTTTTCTCTCGTCCAATCCATTTGATCAATATGAGATAGACTTTCAGAAAGTGTATTGGCCATAGACATGACAAGATGAAGGCGTGTGTTTTGAAGAACGAAGTATTCCATAAAGCCGCTCACATTGACGATCCCATTAATATGAATATCTCCTACTTCTGGCAGCTCCTTTTGTACACCCGCTCCAGGCTTTAACGGTCCATCTCCAATTTGGAAGGAGCCTACACTTTTCACTCTTCCTAAACAGGCATCAATCGCTACAATAAACGGATGTTTATGAGCTTGTTCAATTTCAGCGAGCTTTTCTTTTAAATTGACCGCATGAACTGGATCAGAGAGCGTTCCATATACATGAAGCTTTTTCAAATCAAGACCTGAAAGCTTTGTACCAACAAGTGGACCTAGAGAGTCGCCAGTTGAGCGGTCTGTTCCAATACAAACGATGGCGACGGGTCTTTTCCCTGCTTTCTGAAGATGCGAGAATAAAATACTTTTAAGCTGTTGAATGGCGTTTGTATCCGTATGGGACACGTATTCTTTCACCCTATTTCTAAAAAAAAGACCGTTCTTGCTATTCATAGGTCTCACTTCCTTGTCATAGTAGTTAGTAACAGTATACGGAAACAAGCTTAATTCTATACCTATGAGGTGATGATTGTGTGGAAGGCTGGTTCAAGGTGGACGCTTTTAATTTTAGGAAGCTTAATAGGAGCGGGGTATGCTTCCGGCCAAGAAATTTGGCAGTTTTTTGGCATTGATAGTGGACTAGCCATTCTACTGTTTACATTGATGTTCATGCTGTCTACCTATGTGGTGTTAAAAATCAGTTATGAGGTACGTGCCGATCACTTTGTGCCAGTGTTAGAGCGACTTGTCGGTCCATGGCTGGCTAAAGTGTATGACGTTTTAATTGTCCTTTATTTATTCACGACAACGACAGTCATGATTGCCGGTGGCGGAGTGACGCTCGAGATGTATCATGTGCCATTTTGGGTGGGTATCGGTGCATTTTGTTTATTTTCATTTATGATTTTTTTCTGGGATGTGAAAGGGCTCTTATCTGTGAATGCTTTCATTATACCAATTTTGGTGGCGGGGCTCATCTATGCGTTTGTTTTTTATTATATGAACCATGATCATATGTGGCGGATCGATTTTGGGCAGCAGTATAATTGGCCTGCCAGCATTGTCTTTGCTTCTTTGAATATCTTATCTGTGGTCGCAGTGCTGTCTTCGGTTGGAAAAGAAATGAAGGGCCTTGGCGAGGCCAAAGTGGCGAGTATATTAAGTGGCCTGATTTTTGGGGTCATCTCGTACGTGTATAACGAAATACTGGTTGATATTTCTGGGAGCCTATCAGCAGAAGGCATTCCTTTGTTTACAGTATTAGAAGGAGCGCCGACATCATTGTTTGTGTTTATGACTGTTGTCCTTTGTCTAGCCATTTATACGACGACAGCGGCAGGTTTATTTGGTTTATCGAGCCGAATGCTCTCTTTTGTACCATTGCCCCGCTGGCTGGTTGTGCTCGTGATGCTTCTGTTGATGGCACCTTTGACATCTCTTGGGTTTGCCGATTTAATTGCTTTCTTATATCCGATATATAGCTTGCTGAATCTTTATTTGCTTGTGTGTTTAATGCTATATCCGATTTTAAGTAAAAAGATATTTTCTCGCCCTAAAAATTATATTGATAAAATAAAATAAGCACCTCTCTTTGTCAGAGCTGTGCTTATTTTATCCGAATAGAGTCAATGGCGTCTTTGATATCATCATAGACTGGCATTTGCTTGAGACGCTGAAGGCGTTCCTCTAATTCTGAAATGGCTTGTCCTTTTAAATGCTGGGAGATGTGTTGTTTGACAATGGTCGTCTGATTGATCATGTCTTCGGTTTTAGACAATTGATACTCCAAGTGCACACGAGTGTTTGCTAATTCGTCATGCAGCCGCATTTTGAGCAGCCGTTTTAGATCCTTTCGCTGTCCTTCTCTTCGTATGGCCTGAATTGCGGCTATTTCTTCTGGGGACTGCGTTTGTGTTTGTGGTGCCGATTGATTTTCAAATACAGACATAGATCGGCGGGCACTCACATTTTGCAAGAAACGCTGGGCGTCACTAGGAGGTTTATTTTGATTGATCATGCGGCGACTCCTTTCTTAATAAATACCCATTTGCATCGCAAGGCGCCTATCTGCCTTGGCGTAATCATCACCCATTGTGTACATATGTCTTGAAAGGGTAGAAAGTTCTTGTTCGTAATCTCTCAAGGTGTATAGGGCATTCAGTTGTTTTTCATGTGAATAAAAGGAGGAATGATGTTGTTCCATCCTGACTTCTTCTATCAGTGCTTCCACATCACTTGGACTTAATAAATCATAGTGGCCAAAGCCTACGAGTCCTTTGAGCTCTTGTTTTACATGCTGGACGGCGTCTTTTACACTTTCATCGATCCCATCGATTTTATCAAATATAGTGTGTACTTCATGTTCAATCACACTTTGGAGATCGTAGGATGAATTTTTCAGTAAATGGGATTTTATGATAATTTCTAGACCACTTTGTGCATATGCACGTCCAGAATGGATTTCTTGCAACAGCATAGCTGTAAAACTTGTATTATGATCAAGCTGTTGATCTAAAATTCGGGCAGATCCATCTTTGTGGAATGAATACCCATTTCCTTTTAAGCTCCCAGAAATAAGCGCTAAAAAAGCATTTGTATCAAAGGATTCGTTCCATTCTATATTCATAGACGCAAAAGCTGATTTTAAAAAGGTGTCAATTTCTCTTTGTTTATATTTAACAGGTTCTTGGACATCGCCTTGCTGCTGTGGCGGCACGGTGTACTTCACTTGACCAACTCCATGATCATGACGATTGAGTAAACCTACATAATGACTAGGTTGAATATATTCAGTCAAGATCCGTGTATATTGACCTTGCTGCGCTTTCTGCTGAATCGAAGGCGCCAGACTGCTCCATATATTGGGGCTATCAAAGGTGACGGCTTTTTTGACAGCTGGCTGTTCTGTTGCAACATAAGCACAAACAGCACCGGCAAGGGCTTGTCCAGTGAGATAGATACCTGCATTGGGATGCTTCTGACTGACTTGCTCTATGTATTCCTTCCCTTTAAAAAAGACATGATCTTGATTGACATCAAGGGACTTCCTTTCAATGGGATAGGCATAATCCGTTTTAAGCAATGACTGTGCCGCGGTGTGTACATCTTGTGGCGAGGTCACCGGCATTTGCTTTGGCATCGGACAGTGAAAAGCGACGATGAACTCATCTGATTGTTCCGGCTGCATCGTTAAACCATATAATTGATGATCGACCTTGAGAAAATCATGGACAGTGAGCATTTGCTGACCTATTTCTATCGTATGGTGCTGCTGGTAATTATCTATGTCTCCAGCATGATCGGATATGATTTTATATTCTTTATCAGTTAATCTATCCTTTCGATTGACCATCGTACCTGCTCCCTCACATAACATTTATGCAGATATCATAAATCAAAAAATATGGAAAAACCACAGCGTTCTACCAATAAAAACCTTTTGACCTACAGTGTTTGTGACAATATTGAAAAAAAGCGGAGTTTAAGTAACTATTGGTCACAAATGAAATGATCTAAAAGAAGGGTTTTTTCAAAAAAAGAAAAGGAGGAACGATTGAAAGAGGGCATTTGTTTTGTGCATTGCTCTTCATCGCCGTTTTTTTGTACAATAGATTCAATGAAGTGAGCAAGAGAGGTGAAAGCTGATGGCAGACAAAGCGTTTGGGTTGCATGACGTCGTTGAAATGAAAAAACCCCATCCATGTGGTGTCAATCGGTGGAAAGTGATTCGGTTGGGCATGGATATTCGCATTAAATGTGAAGGCTGCGGGCATAGCGTCATGATCCCAAGAAGAGACTTTGAACGAAAAATGAAGAAAATTCTCGTCAAGCATGAGGAGCCAACTGCTTAAGTAGGCCTCATGCTTTTTTGATGAAATTCGTCTTTTGTATAGAAGAATTAGATGCAAATTCCCGTTTTAAAGCATTGATTTATTCTTTTTGGCAATCTTTCTTCTATTGATAATGCATAACGGTTAGCTTGTCTTTTCATGTAAACCTACTTATAATTGCTCTAGGTTCATATTACGCAGTATAACGAGCACGTTTGATATAGAGGAGATGAAAGAATGGCTTTAACAGCTGGTATTGTTGGCTTACCTAACGTCGGGAAGTCAACGCTATTTAATGCAATTACACAGGCTGGAGCGGAGTCTGCTAACTATCCGTTTTGTACCATTGATCCAAACGTTGGAATTGTAGAAGTTCCAGACGAACGTTTGCAAAAACTAACAGAATTGGTGCAGCCGAAAAAGACAGTTCCGACTGCTTTTGAATTCACTGATATTGCCGGTATTGTCAAAGGGGCTTCAAAAGGTGAAGGTTTAGGGAATAAATTCCTTTCTCACATTCGTCAAGTAGATGCGATCTGTCACGTGGTGAGAGCTTTTGCAGATGATAACATCACACACGTATCAGGTAAGGTTGACCCTGTGTCAGATATCGAAACCATTAATTTAGAGTTGATTTTGGCTGATTTAGAAACAGTTGAAAAACGTTTAGCTCGTGTCAGTAAGCTTGCAAAACAAAAGGATAAGGAAGCGGTAGCTGAATTTGATATTTTGTCGAAGCTAATGTACGCATTTGAAGCTGGGAAATCGGCAAGATCTGTAGAATTTACTGATGAGCAGCAGAAGCTTGTGAAACAGCTTCATTTACTCACATCTAAACCTGTTCTTTATGTAGCAAATGTGAGTGAGGATGAAGTAGCAGATCATGACGGCAACGAATATGTGCAGCAAATCCGTGAGTTTGCTTCTGGTGAAAATGCTGAAGTCATCGTCGTTTGTGCGAAGATCGAGTCTGAAATTGCAGAGCTTGAAGGAGAAGAGAAGCAGATGTTCCTTGAAGAGCTTGGCATCAAAGAGTCAGGTCTAGATCAGCTGATTCAAGCATCTTATTCACTTCTTGGTTTAGCTACTTATTTCACAGCAGGTGAGCAGGAAGTACGCGCTTGGACGTTTAAAAAGGGAATGAAGGCACCGGAATGTGCTGGAATCATTCATACGGACTTTGAACGTGGGTTTATTCGTGCTGAAACGGTTGCATATGAAGATTTACTTGCTGGTGGAAGTATGTCTGCTGCAAAAGAGGCTGGAAAAGTCCGTCTAGAAGGTAAAGAATATATAGTGAAAGATGGAGACGTCATTCATTTCCGTTTTAATGTATAGGTTCTTGTCATAGGCCAAGTAATTTGTTATAATATACAATTGTGAGTAATATAATTTATTGCTCCTTGCCCGTATAGGGCCGCTTAGACCAAAAGGAGGTGCAATCAGATGAGAAAGTACGAAGTTATGTACATCATCCGCCCAACAGTTGACGATGAGGCTAAAAAAGCAGTTATCGAGCGTTTCAATAACGTGTTAACTTCTAACGGTGCGGAGATCACTGGAACAAAGGATTGGGGTAAACGTCGTCTTGCATACGAAATCAACGATTTCCGTGAAGGCTTCTACCAAATCGTAAACGTTCAATCTGACGCTGCAGCAGTTCAAGAATTTGACCGCTTAGCTAAGATCAGTGACGATATCATTCGCCACATTGTTGTTAAAGAAGAAGTATAAATCATTGAAATATATATTTAAAGGTGGTCTTTCAATATGCTAAACCGTGTTGTATTGGTCGGAAGACTAACAAAAGACCCTGAGCTTCGCTACACGCCTAATGGTGCGGCTGTAGCCACGTTTACTCTAGCTGTGAATCGTACGTTTACGAATCAATCTGGAGAGCGTGAAGCCGATTTCATTAACTGTGTTACTTGGAGAAGACAAGCCGAGAACGTGGCTAATTTCTTGAAAAAAGGAAGTCTTGCCGGTGTAGACGGTCGTTTGCAGACAAGAAACTATGAAAATCAGCAAGGACAGCGTGTCTTCGTGACAGAGGTTCAAGCTGAAAGTGTTCAATTTCTTGAGCCTAAGAGCGGCGGTGCTGGTTCAGGTGGATACAGCGGCGGTGGTAATAGCGGAGGCCAGTATTATGGCGGTAGCCAAAACGATCAGAATCCATTTGGAAATGAACCAAGTCAAAATCCTTATGGCAATCAAAGCAACCAACAAAATCGTAATCAGGGAAATAGCTTCAATGATGACCCATTTGCGAATGACGGTAAACCGATTGACATCTCCGATGATGATTTGCCATTCTAATTGATCTGAAAAAACTAATGACTAAAGGAAAGGTGTGAAAACAAATGGCAGGTGGACGCAGAGGCGGTCGTGCGAAACGTCGTAAAGTATGTTTCTTTACTTCTAACGGTATCACGCACATCGATTACAAAGATGTTGATCTTCTTAGAAAGTTTGTTTCTGAGCGTGGTAAAATTTTACCTCGTCGTGTAACAGGAACTAGCGCTAAGTATCAACGTAAATTGACATTAGCGATTAAAAAATCACGTCAAATGGCATTACTTCCATACGTTACTGGTGAGTAAGTCGTTGACTTAAAAGCGGAGAGCCTCGAGCTCTCCGCTTTTTTTATTGTCTCAAGAAGATCCCATCCGAACTGACTAGAGCTGTTTTTGGCGGGCACCTTAGGGGAAGTATGTAAAAGAGAGTAAAAGTGACAGTTTGTTCTATACAAATATGGGGTCGATCTGTCATATTGGTAGTCTAGAAAATAATTGCAGTCAGGGCGTGGGAAGATGATTGAATTTAGGAAGGTTTCGATGCAATTTTCAGATGAGCGTTATGCCGTTGAATCCGTTGATTTAGAGATTCAAAAGGGTGAGTTTTTTGTGTTCATTGGACCTAGTGGGAGCGGGAAAACGACGACATTGAAAATGATCAATCGTCTCATTTCTTCTACAGAAGGTGAGATTTACATAAAGGGTCAAAAAATAAATGATTATGATCTGTATGAGCTGCGCTGGGATATTGGGTATGTTCTGCAGCAAATTGCTCTTTTTCCTCATATGACCATTGAAGAAAATATCGCTGTAGTACCAGAGCTCAAACAATGGAGCCGTAATGAGATCAATAAGCGAGTGGATGAATTGATGCAGATGGTTGGGCTTGACCCTGCTATGTATCGACATCGAAAGCCGTCAGAGCTATCTGGTGGACAGCAGCAGCGTGTCGGTGTGGCACGTGCACTTGCAGCTGATCCTGAGATTGTCCTAATGGATGAACCCTTTAGTGCGTTAGATCCATTAACAAGGGAGAAATTGCAGGATGATCTGCTTGATTTGCAGCGCCGTATTCAAAAGACCATTGTCTTCGTGACACATGATATGCAGGAGGCGATGAGGCTTGGTGATCGAATTTGTATCATGAAGGAAGGGAAAGTGGTGCAGATTGGTCGTCCAGAGGAATTGGTTCAACACCCAGTCAATGCTTTTGTTCGGGAGTTTGTCTCCGGGGCTGCTCGCCATGCGGGGCATCATGCGTTTGAGCTTGAAGTCTTGGCTAGACCAATGGCTCACGAGGCTCTTTTAGGCTATGAAGTGATCACAGCACATGCCACGCTGGATGAGGTCTTATCCCAATTGGCAAAGCATGAGGAATTGGCTGTGGAAAAGGATGGGGAGCGAATTGGACTAGTGAATCGTCAAGCTGTGATTCAGTTTTTAGCTGATTCACCTAGTGAGAGGGGCGAGTCACATGAATGATTGGATCAATGTGTTATTGGACCGAAAAGAACAATTGGGTCACGCCTTACTTGAGCATATTCAAATTTCGTTTATTGCTTTATTTTTAGCCATTTTGATTGCCATTCCCTTAGGTATCTATTTAACGAGGGTGCCAAAGCTTGCAGAGTGGGTGATTGGGGTGACGGCGGTCTTGCAAACAATCCCGTCACTTGCGCTGCTTGGCCTGCTGATTCCTCTCGTTGGGATTGGGCAAGTGCCTGCGATTATTGCGCTTGTCGTTTATGCACTACTCCCTATTTTAAGAAATACATATACAGGTATTCAGGAAGTCGATCCTTCCCTGAGAGAAGCGGCGCTTGCCATGGGAATGAATCATCGTAAACGGTTATTAAAGGTGGAACTGCCTCTGGCCATGCCAGTTATCATGGCAGGTATCCGAACCGGGATGGTTCTCATTGTGGGAACTGCCACTCTTGCCGCACTGATCGGAGCTGGGGGATTAGGAAGTCTGATTTTGCTGGGAATTGACCGAAATGATATGTCACTCATTGTCATTGGCGCTATACCAGCAGCCTTACTCGCACTCTTATTTGATGTGGTGCTGCGTACGTTTGAGAAAATTTCTTTTAAAAAGACTGTGATTTCTGTGACGGTTTTTGCTGTGATTGCAGGAGCTATTGTCGCGGGCCCAGCACTGTTTCAACAAGAAAAAAAAGAAATCACCATCGGTGGAAAGCTAGGATCAGAGCCTGAAATTCTGATCTCGATGTATAAGCTTTTGATTGAACAGGATACGGATATTCAAGTCAATCTTAAGCCTGGTCTTGGCAAGACGTCTTTTGTTTTTCAAGCTTTACGTTCTGGTGATATTGACATTTATCCTGAGTTTACGGGTACTGCAATTTCTGAGTTCCTCAAACAAACAGCGAAAAGCACAGATAAAGAAAAAGTATATGAGCAAGCGCAGCGCGGTTTGGAATCATCCTTTCAGCTCCGCCTTCTTGAGCCGATGGCTTACAACAATACGTACGCTTTAGCCGTGCCTCAGTCGCTGGCTGATCAATATGATGTATCCAATATTTCTGATCTAGCTAAAATCAAGAATCGCATAAAGGCTGGATTCACCTTAGAATTTTCTGATCGACAGGACGGGTATCGAGGTATTCAAAAGACCTATCAATTTTCCTTTGATGATGTAGTGACGATGGAACCGAAGCTTCGGTATCGAGCGATTCAAAAAGGAGATATCAATTTAGTCGATGCGTATTCGACAGACAGTGAATTGAGGCAATACAAATTAAAGGTGCTTGATGATGATCAGCATGTTTTCCCGCCATATCAAGGAGCACCGCTGTTAAGGCAGGAGACATTAACGGAGTACCCTGAGATTGAGGCTTCTCTCAATAAGCTCGGTGGTCAAATCACAGACGATGAGATGAGAGAAATGAATTATGAAGTGAATGTGAAAGGTAAGGATGCATTTCAGGTAGCGAAAGCCTATTTAAAAAAGAAAAAATTACTGCGATAATCATGGAAGAGCAGGTCTGTTATGTAAAAGCAGATCTGCTTTTTTAAAAGGAAAAACAAAAATCGTTGACTTTTATTTAAAAACAGCATATCCTTAATTCGAGATAAATATATTTTTTTGGTTTAATATCTCGAATTCGAGATAATATAAAGACGTCAGTAAAGACAAAATGAATAGAGGCTTGTTACTTCATGATTAGGAGGTCATTAGAAGTGAAGAAAACAGAAGGAATTCACCATATCACAGCAATTGTAGGGCATCCTCAAGAGAACGTTGATTTTTATGCAGGTGTTTTAGGACTTCGTCTCGTGAAGAAGACCGTGAATTTTGATGATCCAGGCACTTACCATTTATATTTTGGAAATGAAGGAGGATCTCCGGGAACGATTATCACGTTTTTCCCTTGGCCAGGTGCTCAAAAGGGACAAATTGGCGCAGGCCAAGTCGGCGTGACGACATATGTTGTACCACCAGGCGCTTTCTCTTTCTGGAAGGAACGTCTTGAGCAGTTTGATGTTTCTTATGAAATGGTCAAACGCTTTGATGAAGCCTTTCTCTCATTTGAAGATCCACACGGCTTGTTGATTGAGCTAGTAGAACGTGCGGAGGGAAAACAAAATGATTGGACATTTAACGGCGTTACGCCAGATGTTGCGATAAAAGGGTTTGGGGGAGCTGTTTTATTAACATCACAGCCAGAGCAAACGATGCAGTTGCTAGAACAAACAATGGGTTTTGAACGTGTTGGAGAAGAAGAGGACTATGTGAGATTCCGTTCGTTTGGTGAGATCGGCAATGTCATTGATGTGAACAAGACACCTGTTGCACGCGGACATATGGGTGTTGGGGTGGTGCATCATATTGCATGGAGAGCGACAGATGATCAGGACCAGTTAGATTGGCAAAGACATATTGCACAAAGCGGATATCAAGTGACACCTGTGCAAGATCGAAATTACTTCAATGCCATTTATTTTAGAGAGCTTGGCGGCATATTATTTGAAATTGCAACTGATCCTCCAGGGTTTGCACACGATGAATCAGTGGAAACTATGGGGGAAGCATTGAAACTGCCACCGCAATATGAAGCGCAGCGCAGTCAGATTGAACAAATTGTGCTGCCAATAGAAGTGAGAGAGTTGAAAGGGAAAGGAGATGCATGATGAAACATCTTTTTCGAAAAGGAAAGAATGAACAAAGACCTGTTTTGTTATTACTGCATGGTACTGGCGGAACGGAAGAAGATTTATTGCCGCTTGCCGATTTAGTTGATGCTGACGCTTCTGTTCTTAGTGTGAGAGGAAATGTGTTGGAAAACGGTATGCCGCGTTTTTTCAGACGTTTAGCAGAAGGTATATTCGATGAGCAGGATTTAATTGAGCGGACAGAGGAACTGTATACATTTATCGGAGAAGCAGCAGATGAATATGGGTTCGATCGTCACAATGTCGTCGCTCTCGGATATTCCAATGGGGCAAACATTGCAGGAAGTCTTTTATTCCATTACAAGGATGCGTTAAAAGGAGCGATCCTGCATCATCCAATGGTTCCAAGACGCGGAGTTTCATTGCCTTCATTGGCGGGGAAACAAGTCTTTATCGCAGCTGGTGAAAATGATCCAATGTGCCGCCCGGAGGAATCACAAGAGCTCGAGCAATTGCTTAAAGACGCAGGCGCTTCAGTCACACTACATTGGGAAAATCGCGGACATCAGCTAACGAGAGAAGAAGTCGATGCTGCGGCATTATGGTATCGTCGTCAATTTTAATGAAGGTAGGGAATATAGATGGGTTTTTTACAGAAGCTTTTTGGGCAAACCAAACAAAAGGAGATGGAACAAATGGAAAACGTAAAATTAGCAGTTATTTATTATAGTTCAACAGGTACAAACTATCAGATGGCAAAATGGGCAGAGGCTGGAGCGAAAGAAGCAGGCGCCGAAGTTAAAGTATTAAAGGTTGCTGAATTGGCACCAGAATCAGTTGTAGCATCAAATCCAGCATGGAAAGCGCACTTAGACGAAACAAAGGATGTTCCTGAGGTTCAATTAAGTGATTTAGAGTGGGCAGATGCCATCATCTTTAGCATGCCAACACGTTTTGGTAACTTACCGGCTCAAATGAAGCAATTCTTAGACACTACTGGCGGCCTATGGTTCCAAGGGAAATTGGCAAACAAAGCAGTAAGTGCGATGACCTCTGCACAAAACCCAAATGGCGGGCAGGAACAGACCATTCTTAGCCTTTACACAACGATGTTCCACTGGGGAGCGATTATTGCTGCTCCTGGATACACAGATGACTCATTGTACGGTGCAGGGGGCAACCCTTACGGCGTGAGTGTCACTGTTGACCAAAACGGAAAGATTCAAGAGGATGCAGAAGCTGCTGCAAAACATCAAGCAAAACGTACAGTCAATGTAGCAGAATGGATCAAAAAGGGTCAAAACGCTTAATCGATGGATACAAAAAGAATGCAGCCTAGGCGCTGCATTCTTTTTTATTTAATAAGGATCTGATGGTGTGCTGTTGTTAATTGCTTCGTTCACGGCTTGTGCGGCGCCTGTAGAGCCGATAGGTCCGCTTGGCTGTTCTTGTTTGAAGGCTTTTAAGCCGTCAGCGACCCGCTTTCCGTAATCAGGGTCTGCCTTTGTAAAGTTTTCGATCATTTGCTCTTGTATGTCCTTTTGACAGGTCGCAAGGGTGTTGACTAAGTTCTTAATCAATTCCTCACGTTCCCAATCATTGAAGCGGCGATACGTTTCTCCAGCTTGTCCGAAGTCGTTCGGGCGGTCAATGGCTTCCCGTTTGACGTCACCCTCTACAAAAGGCGTATGATCCTTTCCATCCTGTTTGGCTTCTTTTAATCCGCCGAGGATCGATGGTTCATAATTCACATGAGGATTTTGCCCTTTGCCTTGATCGACATGGTATTCCATTTGCCCATCTCTTTGATTCGTGGCGACATGCCTTTTCGGTGCATTGATTGGTAGTTGTAAATAGTTCGGTCCCACACGATATCGCTGCGTGTCAGAGTAAGAGAAGGTGCGCCCTTGAAGCAATTTATCATCTGAGAAATCCAAACCGTCTACGAGAACGCCAGTCCCAAAGGCGACCTGCTCAACTTCAGCGAAATAATTTTCTGGATTTTTGTTTAACACCATTCGTCCGATCGGTTTCCATGGATAGTCATCCTTGTACCATAGCTTTGTCGGATCAAGCGGGTCAAAATCAAGGTGAGGGTGGGCATCATCTTCCATGATCTGTGCATAGACCTCCCATTCAGGATGGTCTCCTTGCTCAATGGCCTCATATAAATCCTGTGTGGCATGATTAAAGTTTTCACCTTGTATCGCTTGAGCCTGTTCTTGTGTCAGATTGCGAATACCTTGCTTCGGTTCAAAGTGATATTTGACCAGCACCGCTTTTCCTTCATGGTTCACCCATTTGTAGGCATGGACACCTGAGCCTTGCATGTGCCGATAGGTTGCTGGGATGCCCCATGGTGAAAAGAGAAATGTCACCATATGTGTCGCTTCAGGAGATTGCGAGACGAAGTCAAAAATACGCTCGCCGTCCTGCCGATTCGTAACAGGGTCTGGCTTAAAAGCATGAACCAAATCTGGAAACTTCAAAGCATCTCGGATAAAGAAAATTTTCAGGTTGTTTCCAACGAGGTCCCAATTGCCTTCTTCTGTATAAAATTTAATTGCAAACCCTCTCGGATCGCGCAATGTTTCTGGCGAATGACCGCCGTGAATGACAGAAGAAAAACGGACGAAAACAGGTGTCTTTTTCCCTTTTTCCTGAAATAATTTTGCTCTTGTATAAGTAGAAATAGGTTCATCACCGAATGTGCCATAGGCTTCAAAGTAACCGTGAGCTCCCGCCCCGCGCGCATGGACGACACGTTCGGGAATACGTTCGCGATCAAAATGACTGATTTTTTCTAGGAAATCATAGTTTTCAAGCGTAGTTGGTCCTCTATTTCCAACGGTTCTCATATTTTGATTGTCTGTTACGGGGTGACCTTGCCGATTTGTTAAAGTGTCTTCTGACTCTGAGGATGGCTTAGGGTGTTGATCTTCTTTCATTTCGAATCCCTCCTTCAATATCTCCCTAACAATATGGTCATCTTTCTCCCTATTTCATACAAGGATTGATATAATGATTGAAAACTTTCACGAGGAGCGAACCTGATGATTCGATTACACTGCCTTCATGCCCATCCGTCTAATCAGTCCTATATAGAAGACGTGTTTCATGATACTGAAATTGAGCTTCATCACACGGTCGATTCATCATTTATAGAACGTGCCACACAAGATCCAGATTTTAACCTTCACAAGCAGCAAACCTATGCCATCAACAAATTGATGAAAGAAGATGAAGCCGACATCATTTTGCTCACGTGTACACAATATATTGCCGCTTTGGGCGATCAGCAGCATCTCATTAAACAACCGATTGTTCCGATCGATGAGCCGTTATTTGAGCTGATTTGTCAGAGAAAAGGGCCTCTTCAACTTGTATTTTCAAACCCGGATACAGTGGATGGGACTATGGAGCGGCTAAAGTCATATGCAAAAGAGCACGGCAAGCAAATTGATGCGGAGGTTATGGTAATGGAGGATGTCTTTCACCTTTGCCTAAACGGTGATATGTCCGCTTATGAGGAGCAAATTAAAAAGCAGCTCAGAAGATGTATGAAAAAAAGTGGAGACATTTGCGTGATGCAGCTATCAATGGTTCATGCGGCACAGCAGATGGAAAAGGAGACAGGCATTCCGATCATTCAGCCGCTTTCCCCACTTAAACAATTTGTCCATCAAACAATATCCGCTTTGAAGGAGTGAACCAGTCTGGTTCGCTCTTTTTGTATAGAAACGGAAATGGAATGACATGTTAAAAAAATAATTGAGCGCAAACTATTTTCAAAAGGTGCGCGTCTATCCATTGTAAGAAATAACCGATGCGCATTTAAGATAAAGGAGCTCTTTGTAAAATGAAGAAACGAAAAATTGAGGATCAATTTGCTGATTACGTAATGGAGCATAAACACAGTTTTTATCGATTGTCCTATAGTTATGTCAAAAACCCGGAAGATGCGATGGATGTCGTTCAAGAGGCGATTCATAAAGCACTCAAATCTGTTCACCGATTAGAGGATGCAACCAAAATGCATAGCTGGTTTTATAAAATCGTGGTGAACGCTGCCCTAGACTTTTTACGAAAGAAGAAGCGGGTGCAGGTGACAGACGATGATACACTTGAGTTCTTATCACAGGGTGAATCAGATGTCTATGAAGATCAAGATGTCAGAAGAGCCATAGAGGATTTGCCCGACATGTACCGGGTCATCATTATTTTGAGATTCTTTGAAGATTTAAAACTAGAGGATATCGCCCACATTCTCGAAGAAAACGAAAACACCATCAAAACAAGATTATATAAAGCGTTGCGGCTTTTAAAAGTAGAATTATCGCAGGAGGAAATATAAATGGATAAGCATTTGAAACAGTTAAAAGAGGAATATTTAGAAATCCCTATTCCGCCGGAATTTGATGCTATGGTTGAACGAACATTAAAACGAAAAAACAAAAAACCTCATTTTCAGCAATGGACGATCGGACTTGTTGCTGCGGCTGCTTTATTTGTCACGACTGTGAATGTCAGCCCGCAGGCGGCAAGAGCGATTTCGGAAATTCCTGTCATTGGCGAGCTAGTAAAAGTCGTGACATTCACAGAATTTAAAAAGAGTGATCAAGGAACGAATATTGACCTCAAAACACCACACGTTTCAGGGCTTGGGGACGGAAAATTACAAGACAGCCTGAATCAAAAATATTTAGCTGAAAACAAAAAGCTGTATCAAGATTTTGAAAAGGAAACAAAGGGTTATAAAAATGGTCATTTGAGTGTAGAGAGCGGATATGAAGTGAAAACAAACAATGATCAAATTCTTTCACTAGGTCGATACAAGGTGACGACTCAGGCTTCTGCGGCAGAGGAAATGACGTATGATACGGTGGATAAGAAAAACCATGTACTCATTACATTACCAAGCTTGTTTAAAGATGATCGTTATATTGATGTGATTAGTGAAAATATTAAAGAACAAATGAAGAAACAGATGAAAGAGGATTCAAATAAGATTTACTGGATTACCAAGCAAGATACGGTTGATCCGTTTAAGAAGATTCAGCCAGATCAAAGCTTCTATATCAATTCAAAAGGCAAACTGGTGATTTCCTTTAATGAATATGATGTGGCGCCTGGTTACATGGGTGTAGTTGAATTCACGATTCCAACAAGTGTATTAAAGGATATTCTTGTCAGCGATATGTACATTCATTAAAAGAAGAAAAAAGACTGCTGAACAGGTCAGCAGTCTTTTTGTGTTTATGAAGAAAGAGCGTCTGTCAGTGCAGGTACGACTTGTTTCTTTCTTGAGACAACACCTTTTAGTAAAGCGGTGTTGTTTTCAAGTGTGACGTTAAATGCTTTTTCTACTTTTAACGCTTCGGTACCGAGTGCAAGTGCAAGAGAGTCATTTTCTAGAATGTCTGTGATCACTAGAACGAATAGATCAAGACCTTTCGCTGCGATGACTTCATTGATTTTCGCTTCAATGTCAGCCTGTCTTGCTGTAACTTCTGCAATATCTACTGTATTGACTTGCGCAATTTCCACTTTGCTATTGCCTAGTGCGAATTCTTTTGCATCAATTGTAATTAATTCTTGAACCGTTTTTTGGCTTAGGTCAGCGCCAGCTTTTAGCATGTCTAGACCGTAAGCTTCCGGATCTACCCCTGCAATTTTAGCTAGCTCATGCGCAGCATCAATGTCTTGTTGTGTGCATGTTGGGGATTTGAATAGCAAGGAATCAGAAATGATTGCAGATAAAAGCAAACCAGCGATTTCTTTTTCAATCTTCACTTGGTTCTCTTTGTACATTTTGTTTAAGATTGTTGCTGTACAGCCAACAGGTTCAGCGCGATAGTATAGAGGTTCACTTGTTTCAAAGTTGGCAATACGGTGATGGTCAATGACCTCAGTCACTTGTACTTGATCAATATCACTTACACTTTGTTGGAATTCGTTATGATCGACAAGAATGACTTGCTTTGTTTCGTTTGCAGCCGTTTCAATGAAACGAGGTGCATCTTGTTGAAAGAAATCTAGTGCGTATTGTGTTTCTCCATTGATTTCTCCAAGTCTGACCGCTTCTGCTTCGACGCCGATTTTGTTTTTTAGATCAGCGTAAGCGATAGCAGAGCAAATCGTGTCTGTGTCAGGGTTTTTGTGTCCGAATACGAGTGTTTTTCCCATATGAATTCTCCTTCTTACATTTATTGATGATGTGTCTATTCTAACAGCTTTTGTCCTTGAATTCAGGGTTTATAGCTAAGAATAATCTAAAAAATTGTAACATGCTGTTTGAAAAGTTGCATGTACGAATTGGTATCAGTGTTCCACGTGAAACGCTCCTAAGATAGACTGCATTTTACTTGCGATTTACCGCTATGGTAAAATAAAGGTTGGGGTAAGACATGGTGTAGCTTACATCGTACGTATACATAGAAGGACACATTGAGCAAGATATAGTAAAAGGATTGGATAGAGGTGAAGGTGTGAAACAAACAAAAGCGTTAGTAGAGGGCGCTATCATGATCAGTATTTTCTCTGTCATGACGCTGTTTTATTTGTATGTGCCGCTATTATCCATTATTTTCTTTCTGGCTGCTCCGATTCCGATCATCCTCTATACAATCAGGCACGGTTTGAAAAAAGGAATTGCTGCTGGCGCTATTGGGATAGTGATCAGCTTTTTAATTGGGTCTATTAATGGACTCATGACTGCACCAATTCTGATTGCTGTCGGATTAGGCATGGGTGTTTTCTACAGCAGACGGCAGCCTGGGAATGCCATCATTGCAGGTGCGCTGATCTATTTATTCAGTTTCCTTATCTCCTTTGTTGTCAGTGTTCAGCTTTTTCAAGTCGATATTATGAGTGTCGCGAAAGAGTCGATTGAGCAAATGATTCCAATGTTAGAGAGTGCCTTAAAGCAATCCGGTGCTTCTGAGCAGGACATTGCGAAGCAGCTGAAGCAGTTCAGAGAGATAAAGGATTCCGCATTGAGTGCTTTACCTGTCGCGCTGTTAATTGGTGTCACGTTGCTGGCGTTCGTGAACCACTGGTTCGTGCAGCCTCTGATCAAACGGTTTGTCAAAGACATGCCAGCCTTGAAGAAATTTAAGGATATGCGGCTGCCAAAAAGCATGGTATGGTATTATTTACTCACACTGCTTTTGATGCTGATTCAGACGGAAAAAGGCAGCTTTTTATGGCTCGTTCAAACGAGTGCTTTTCAAATTTTATTTATACTGGTGCTTATTCAGGGATTTTCTTTTATCTTCTATTATTGCCATGAAAAAAGCATCTCAAAAGCGGTGCCCATTTTCGCTGTCGTGTTAGGGGTTCTCTATCCGCCAGTCGGTGTGATTGTGCGTATTATAGGGATTGCTGACATAGGCTTTGATTTAAGAGAAAAAGTAAAAAACAAATAATTCACTCTGAATGTTGAGGAGTTGATATCAGTGCCAAGCTTCTATAGAAAACCTGTCATCAAGTATCCGATCATCGCTTTGATTGTCCTAGCGGTGGTCACAGTCCTCCTCAACCTTTATTATAATTGGATCATAGGAGCGGTTGGTCTTTTAGTCCTTGCAGGTGTGCTCTACCTCTTAAAGTGGGCAGATACGCAAGTGCAAAAAGAGATTGATTCATATATTTCAACATTATCCTATCGAGTCAAAAAGGTTGGAGAAGAAGCATTAATGGAAATGCCAATTGGTATTATGCTGTTTAATGACCAGTATTATATCGAATGGACAAATCCATTTCTCGCTTCGTGTTTTCATGAAAGCACGCTTGTCGGCAGATCCTTGTATGATACATTCGAGTCCATTGTGCCTCTAATTAAACAAGAGGTCGAGACAGAAAATGTGACACTGAATGACCGGAAATTCAAAGTCATTATTAAACGGTCAGAGCGCCTTTTATATTTCTTTGATGTCACAGAACAGGTACAGATTGAAAGACAGTACGAAAATGAACGAACGGTGTTATCTTATATCTTTTTAGACAATTACGATGATGTCACGCAGGGTCTTGACGATCAGGTACGCAGCACCATTAATAGTGAAGTGACGTCTCTGTTAAACAATTGGGCACAGGAATATGGCATTTTCCTGAAGCGAATTTCGTCCGAACGATTTATGGCGGTTCTAAATGAGAGTATTTTAGCAGAGCTGGAAGCGTCGAAATTCTCTATTTTAGACGAGGTCCGTGAGAAAACAGGAGCGCATAGTGCGACGCTTACCCTGAGTATCGGGATCGGTGCGTCCGTGCCTTCTTTAAAAGAGCTTGGGGCGCTTGCGCAGTCGAGTCTTGATCTTGCCCTCGGACGAGGCGGGGATCAGGTAGCCATTAAGCAGCCGAATGGAAAAGTGAAATTCTACGGCGGAAAAACGAATCCAATGGAGAAACGGACACGTGTACGCGCACGAGTCATTTCTCATGCTTTAAAAGAGATTGTATCTGAAAGCAGCAATGTCATGATCATGGGGCATAAGTTCCCAGACATGGACTCGATCGGTGCATCCATTGGGATTTTAAAGGTCGCTCAGGCCAATGGGAAAGAAGGCTATATTGTCATTGATGCCAACCAGATTGGGGACAGTGTTCAACGCTTGATTAGTGAAATTAAGAATTATGAAGATCTTTGGTCACGTTTTATCACCCCAGAGGAAGCCATGGAGCTTGCAAAGGATGACACGCTGCTGGTGGTCGTGGATACACATAAACCGTCTCTTGTTATGGAAGAACGACTGCTCAATAAAATTGAAAATGTCGTGGTCATTGACCATCATAGACGCGGCGAGGAGTTTATCCGTGATCCATTACTTGTCTATATGGAGCCGTATGCATCATCCACAGCAGAGCTTGTGACAGAGCTTTTAGAGTATCAGCCGAAGAAATTGCGCATTAACATGATTGAAGCGACTGCGCTTCTCGCAGGGATCATCGTTGATACGAAGAGTTTCTCGCTGAGAACGGGATCAAGAACGTTTGATGCAGCCTCCTATCTTCGTGCGAAGGGGGCAGATCCTGTCCTTGTGCAAAAATTCCTAAAAGAGACCGTCGATCATTACATCAAACGGGCAAAACTTATTCAGCATACAGATCTGTATCAAGATCAGGTGGCGATTGCTTCATTACCGTCAGACAGCTCGGAGTATTATGATCAAATTACGATTGCCCAGACGGCTGATTCCCTGTTGTCAATGAGTGAGGTAGAAGCGTCATTTGCTGTCGCAAGACGAGATGACAACACGGTGTGCATTAGTGCGAGATCATTAGGAGATATCAATGTCCAAATTATCATGGAAGCGTTAGATGGCGGCGGTCATTTAACTAACGCTGCAACCCAAATGTATGGTATAACCATTGAAGAAGCGGTAGAGCAGTTAAAAGCTGCCATTGATGAATATTTCGAAGGAGGGGTTCAAAGATGAAAGTCATCTTTCTAAAAGACGTAAAAGGCAAAGGGAAAAAAGGCGAAGTCAAGAATGTAGCTGACGGATACGCTCACAACTTTCTCATCAAACAGGGGTTAGCAGTTGAAGCAAACCCAACGAACCTAAGCGCATTGGAAGGGCAGAAGAACAAAGAGAAAAAGAATGCCATCCAAGAGCTTGAACAAGCGAAACAACTAAAAGAAACACTTGAGGCGCTAACAGTGGAACTAACAGCAAAATCAGGTGAAGGCGGCCGTTTGTTTGGATCAATTACAAGCAAGCAAATCGCTGATAAATTGCAAAAGGATCATCAAATCAAAGTCGATAAGCGCAAAATCGAGCTAAATGACGCCATCCGTGCATTAGGTTACACAAATGTACCGGTGAAGCTTCATCCTGAGGTACAAGCAACATTAAAGGTACACGTGACAGAACAAGCATAAACAGTAAAGAACCCGTCTCTCATGAGGAGGCGGGTTCTTTTTTATGATGGATCTGATATATAGACGTTTCGTCCAGCACGCATACCGGATAAAAGCATGAAAAATAAGATGATGATAAAGATGATAATGGATGGCGTCCATGTATGTGTGAAATCAAAAAGGATACCGATCATGAAAGGACCAACGGCGGCTAATAAATAACCGAGAGACTGCGCCATTCCGGAGAGGGCAGCGGCTTGCTCCAGATTGGTCGTCCGTAAACCGATAAAAGTGAGCGCCAGACTGATGCTGGCACCTTGTCCAATGCCGATCAATAAAACAGAGATCACAAGAATAGGCGTCGATCCTCCGAGAAGAAGTCCGATCATACCAAGTAAATACACAAGGACAAGACCGAAGACAAGCGGTCTTTGTGTTTTTAACTTTTCTGCAAAAACAGGCGCTAAAAAGGTTGATGGCAGCCCAGCAAACTGCATAATGGACAGCATCCAGCCGGCTGTCGACAGGTTCATTCCATGTGATGTTAAGATATCAGGAAACCAGGCGATGCTGCTATAGAAAAGGAATGACTGCAAGCCCATAAAAAAGGTCACCTGCCATGCGACACGCGAACGCCATATCGGCTGCTCTTTGAGCGAAATGCTTTTGACGGCCGCTGTGTTCTGATGAAGAAGCTGCGGCGCCCAGACCATCATCGCGAGAAGTGCAAGGCCAGCCCATACGAGGAATGAAGTATTCCAGCCGCCAGGCATCGTATGGCTGAGCGGAACACTGACACCTGATGCAAGTGCCGCAAAGACGGACATCGAAGTCGTATACACGCTCGTCATCAAACCAGCATGTGCAGGAAATTTATGCTTCACCAGCCCCGGTAAAAGCACATTACATATCGCAATCCCGACACCGACAAGCGCGGTTCCCACCATTAAGAAGGTGATCGAGCCAAACGAGCGAATCACAATCCCAAATAGAAGGACAGCAAGCCCAAGCCAAAGGGTTCGTTCATTGCCAAGACGCTTTCCGATTTTAGGTGCAATTGGAGAAAGCAATGCGAATGAGAGCAGTGGTAAAGTGGTGAGAAAACCCGCAAGTCCATTTGAAAGCTGCAAATCGGAACGAATGGCGCCGATGAGAGGTCCCACGGACGTAATGGCAGGCCGCAGGTTAAATGCAATGAGTAAAATCCCAGCAATCAGCAGGATGGTTTGTCCCTTGCTGCGGGGGTGTAATGTTGATTGTTCTAGTTGTTGTTCCATGAATGTAAACTCCTTTATTTCTTTAAGAAGAACGATCTTTCTTCTGTTCAAGTTCTGCTAGTTTAGCGATTAAGATATGTTGCGGCATATGCATGATTTGTTCAATGGGTACATTAAGTGATGCCGCAAGTTTTTGTGCTGTATCGGCTGAGATTTGTAAAGGTCTCATACGCAAATCCCTCCTCTTTCAATCTATAAGTTCCAATATATCATATCGGCTTTGTGCCATGCAGATAAAAAATTAGTGTTCTCTTTGATAAAACCACTTTAGGGCTGATAAGAAATTTTTTTGAAATTGTTTCAGATGATGGCCCTCCCCTTGTTCGATGTGATAGTGCAGCTGCCATGCCTGCATCCCTTTCTGTAATAAAAGATCATGTAGTTGTTTATTGAATAAAGGCATGTGCTGTTGAGCAGATGTTTTGCCTTTACCTTCTTCACTGCCTACAGACAAATAAATAAGGTGATCCACATACTGAATGCTTTGTTGTTTAGCAAACGGCAGAAAATCTTGATACCAAAATGACCCAGAGATAGATGCGATGTTTTTAAAAAGATCAGGGTACATCAATAAAGTATAAATTGCAAATAGCCCACCTAATGAAGCACCTATGTGACTATGTTCATGACAGGTCTGTTTGACTGGGTATTTTTTTTTGATATATGGGAGCAAGTCATTCGCTAAAAATGACACATACGTCTGTGCCTCGCCTTTAAAGTCAGGAAACCCAGAGTGCAGTGATGACGCCTTCCATGGTGTATACTCGTCGAGTCGATTGAAGGGGTGTATGCCGACAATGATGATTGGAGAGATGGTTTTGGCTTCGATCAGTCTTTCGATCTCTAGCAGGTGTGTTCTAAATAAAGAAGAGCCATCTTGTACAAAGACAGCTGGAACATTAATAGAGGTGTCCTGTGGAACGTAAATATCAAGCTGACGCCCGTTAAACTCGTCATATAGAAACGTTCCGTTCATATGTATTCACTCCTCAAGATTCTCAAATAAGCTGAAAAGAAGACAAAGGGCTAAACATTAACCCTTTGTCTTCTTTTTTTAGTTGTTTTTCTCTAACCATTTGACGGCCTTATCAAGGAAGGTTGTTTTGCTTAGTGCAGTTCCTCCTTGAAGCATAGGATCAACGACATTTTCATTGATGTGCCCATTTTTCACAGCTTTTAGGCTTGTCCAAATTTTATTTTCCTCTAAGTCTTTTAATGCGTTAGGTTTCGATGAGTTTTCCTCTTTAGAGAACTGAACGAAAATATAGTCAGGATTGAGTTCGCCCAGGCGCTCCAATGAAATCAATGCTTGTGCTTTGGCTTTTTTGATATCACTTGGTGCTGTAAATCCTAAGTCCCCATATAAGGTAGAGTTGAAGTATACGTCTTCAGGGTACACGTACAGGTCGCCTTGTCTAATGCGTAAAATGACAGCTGTTTTGTTGCTGCTTTTGTCTTTCAGGATTTCTTTCGCTTGTTTGAGGTCTTTCTGATAATCAGAAATGATGTTTTTCGCTTCTTCACTTTTTCCAGTAAGTGTACCGAGCAATAAAAGATTGCTTTCCCAGTCAGAAGAGACATGGGATACTGGGATTGTTGTTTGGATTTTGTCCAATTTTTTAATTGTTGCAGGTGGAAACTTTGTTGATCCGAGTATCACATCTGGTTTTAATTTTAAGATTTTTTCTAGGTTCGGTTCTGTTTTTTCACCGATGCCTTCTGTTTTCGCTGTGATGTCTTTAAATAATTCAGGGAATGCGCCGCCTACTGTAGAAGCACCAATAGGCTCGATATCAAGTAATTTGGCATCTTCCATTGATTCTAGGCTTCCAGCAATGACAATTCGTTTCACTGGCGTTTTGAGTTTGTACGTTTGATCTAAGTAATTGATGCTTGTTTCTGCTATTTCAGCTGACTTGCTTTTGGTTGTGTTTGAAGCAGGTTTATTTTCTGCAGCACCACAGGCAGCTGTGGTGATCGTCATGATACAAAGGATAAGCAATGCTAACCATTTTTTCATTTGTTTTCTCCTTTAACTGATAATTGTTCTCAATTAAAGATTGTATTAGGCTTTTGTCCTTTTATCCATAGACAATTCTCTGCCAAATGATGGACTTTTTACGGAAAAAAAGATAAAAGGTCCTGAATGACTCGTTTATGACTGGCTGCTGTGTATTCACGCCAAGGGTCAGATGCTAGTGGATAGACTGCTTGCTGCGTCACAGCTTTGAGATTTTGCCAATCTTCCTGTTGCTTTAACTTTTGATAAAAAGCAAGGGTTTTTGGCTCCTTATGCAAGTAGAGGAAGATGGCGTCTGGATCTAGCTGTTGTATGGAGCGAATGGTTATTTTTTGTTCTAATAGCTGTCCATCATTCTGAAAAGCTGGCAGAAGACCAATATCATGAAAAATCACTTCTGACATGGTGCGATTTACAGACAAGTAGAGTTGATCTTGAAAGATGCGAAGAGGCAGGACGGTTTTTGGTGGATGATCAAAAAGGCATGTCTTTTTCGCCTGAATGACGAGCTCCTCATAATGAATCAACCATTCTTCTGCTTCCTTCGCTTCGTTTAGGAACATAGCTGTTTGTCTGAATTGAGTGCGCCAATCCAATTGGGTGAATGGAACAAAGTGAACAGGACAGATGGTTTTCAACACTTGTTTTTCTTCTTCTGTCACATGATCATTGGCAATGATTAGCTCAGGTTTTGTTTCCTTTAATTGCTGTAAATTGGATTCAGCGTGCTCGTTGATCCGATGTGCACTCAGGTGAATCGGGATTTCTTCTGCATGATGCTCAAAATCATGTGCTGTCCATTTAGGGTGAAGAGGGGCAGCATACGGGATGATATGAATGGGTGTGAGCTGACCGAGTATGGAATGGCCATAGGCTGCAATTTTCCGCTGACGGCTTTTCATATAAGTAGAAGGGGTCATGCCCGTTTTTTTCTTAAAGATGCGGCTAAAGTAATAGGGATCTTGATAGCCGATTTCCAGTGCAATGTCTTTGAGCTTTGCGTTGCCTTTTGCCATTAACTGTTTGGCTCTAGCCATCCTTTTCTTGGTGATATAATCAGTGACACTCACATTAAAATGCTTTTTAAATAGCTCACTGTAATGATTGGCGCTGATGCCAGCCATTTGAGATAGACTAGTAAGGCTGAGGGGTTCTTCGGAATGTTGATCAATATATTGTTTTGTTTTGAAAAGGGCATGTGTCGTGTCACAAATATCTTCATTATGCAGTGTGAAAAGCTGCAGGATGAGCTGTTGAAAAAGGGTTTGGCTTCTAAAAAAGCTAACGGATTCATGTCTTTTCCATTCCTCTGTCATTTCGGACAGTAAAGAATGAATTTGTTCAATTGAGCTAATATCGATAAATTGCCATACATTCAGTAAAGACCGGGCATGTTCAGTTGATACTTCTTCTATGTGTTGACCTTGCGGCGTGTACATTTGAAAGCGAAGCAGATAGAGCTCGTGTTTTTGATAAGGCTTTGTTTTTAACATAAATGTCTCATCAGACAGAATTGTATAGAGCGTTAGATTTTTCAATCGCCATTTTTGATCGTTCAGCATGAGTAAGCCGCTGCTGCTTATGCTAACGAGGAGGCAATATGTATCTGATAACTGCTGCTCCTTATGCGGAAGCTCTGCATTCTTTATTTTTTCAGCAAATGTCAATCGATAGATGAATTGTTCGGCATTTGCCATTGTACGTAATTGATTGTTTCCCATAAAACCACCTGATCTCTTATTTGTTGATAAACATTCTCAATTAAATTGTAGCAGAAAGAGCTTGAAAGATGGTGATGTTTATTCTGTCAAAAAAGCACCCTGAGTCAGATCAGGGCGCGATGATTTAGTCTGTTTTTCCATGTGCTAGCACAGGTTCTTTTGTTAAGCTTAATGGCCATAAGTCCTGCCAGTGTGTCTGGATATAATCGATGCAGGCATTTCTAGTGTCTTCACCAAAGACCTTTTCCCACCCATCTGGCACTGGTGCAAATGATGGCCAAAGTGAATGCTGTCCTTGTTCATTGACAAGCACAAGAAATACACCGTCTTCACGATCAAAGGGATTTGTCATTTGTCATCTCTCCTTTATTCTTAGTGCTTTTGTTTGACCCGATGCAGAGCGTTGTCTAAGATGACACCAATTTCTGCTAGGGGTTTAGGCTGGCACATGTCTTTGTGCCGGCAATGAATGTCGTGCTGTTCAATGGTTCCGTTGATATAAGGTGCCCATGCTTCGGGATCAATTGGTGTAAACCAATCTGGGATAATGGTAGATCTAAAGAATAATATGTCCCCATGATAAGTTTTTGGCTGATATTCTCCGAGCAATCGAACTGAATTGACATAGGTTTCCTTTAGATTTCTAATGGCATCTTCACTTAAGCTTGCTAGTGCACTGCCGTCTTTCTTCAAGATGTCGACAGCACTTTTCATCGTGAGTGGTTCACCTGTTAAGGTATCTGGATCATAACCGCCGAGTGCAAGAAGAGCGATTAGTGCTTCTTCTTCATCGGGTGCTTCTTTAATCGGTAAGAAATGGTTTGGATAGGCATCGAGCATCGCAACGAGAGCGATTTCTTCACCTTGCTGCTGGAGTTGAGTAGCCATTGCTTGTACAACGTTTCCACCAAGTGACCAGCCAAGAAGGTGATAAGGGCCTTTTGGTTGAATCGTTCGGATATGCTTGATATAATCCGCAGCCATATCATCTAGTGTGTACGGGTAGTCATCTTTTCTTGCAATGCCTCGTGCTTGTAATCCATAAATAGGGATGTCTTTCTCTAATGTATTCAAGAGACCTGCATAGCACCAGCTAAGACCACCAGCTGGGTGAACACAGAAGAGAGGATATCTTTCTCCATTTGTTCGTAGCGGCAGCAGGATTTCTAGTGCGTTTTCATCACTTCCTGTTTCTAGTTTCTCTGCCAAGCTGGCAACGTTTGGTGCTTCAAACAACGTTCCGATGCTTAGTTTGACACCAAGTGCATCACGAATGCGGCTGATTAAACGAACCGCAAGTAAGGAATGCCCGCCAATATCAAAAAAGCGATCGTCAATGCTGATTTTTGGCAAATCAAGCACCTCTTCAAAGAGGTGGCATAGAACTTCCTCTTTCGGGTTTCTTGGGCCGCGGCCATCCGTCTGCTGTATGTGCAATTGAGGTGCCGGAAGTGATTTTTGATCCAGCTTCCCGTTTGCTGTAAGTGGCATCGTATCAATCTGTACATAAGCCGCAGGCACCATGTAATCAGGAAGACTGGCTGACGCAAAATGGCGAAGAGTCTCTGTATCGAAACGCTCTTCTTCAGTTGTGACGATGTATGCGACTAATCGTTTGTCGCCAGGCTGATCCTCTCGCATAATCACGGCAACTTGTGCAACTGCATCGTGGCGTGATAGAACGGCTTCGATTTCTCCAAGTTCAATTCTAAACCCGCGTATTTTAATTTGATGATCAGCTCTGCCGATGTAATCAAGTGCCCCATCTTCTGTCCAGCGAGCGAGGTCGCCAGTTCGATACATCCTTGTGCCAGGTGCTCCATAAGGATCGGCAGGGAACCGATCTGATGTCAGATCAGGCCTGCCTAGATAACCTCTAGCCAAACCAGCTCCAGCTACATACATTTCACCTGTCGTCCCAGGTGGAACAGGCTGTAGGTATTCATCTAGTACGTACACGCGTAAATCAGGAATCGGTTCGCCTATTAAGCTGCTGGATTTCTTTGCGATCATGTCTCGATTGAGTACATTGTACGTAACGTGTACGGTGGTTTCTGTAATGCCGTACATGTTAATTAGCTTTGGCTTGCAGTCTGAGTGACGGCTGTACCAATCTTCTAATCTGCTAAGCTCTAATGCTTCACCGCCAAAGATGACATAGCGGAGTGATAATGCTTGACCAAGTGTTTGTTGTTCCTTGTCTATCTGCATGAGCTGATAGAAGGCAGAAGGTGTTTGATTAAGCACAGTCACACCTTCATCGACTAGAAGCTGCAGCATCTCTTCTGGAGAACGAGAGATGGTATGAGGAACAATGACAAGCCGACCGCCATATAAAAGGGGTCCCCATATTTCCCAAACTGAAAAGTCAAAGGCATACGAATGGAACATTGTCCAAACATCCTCTTCATCGAAATGGAACCAATGTTCAGTAGATGTCAGAAGACGGATGACATTTTGGTGTGGAATGACCACTCCTTTTGGTTTCCCTGTAGATCCGGATGTATAAATAATATAGGCCGGATGCAGAGGAGATAGCGGCTCAATTCTGTCTATATCAGCCGGATTGTGATTTGGCGTCATCTGTAATTGATCATTTGTTTCTTTTTCGTCTAACAAAATCAAATCGCAATCAGCAGGGAGATGCAATGCAGCTGCTTTTGTTGTGATGCTGCAAACTGGTTTAGCATCTTGTATCATGTATGCCAGCCTGTCTGCTGGATAGTCAGGATCAAGCGGAACATAGGCTGCGCCTGCTTTATGAACGGCTAATAGGCTGACGAGCATATCGATTGATCTAGGCAGGGCAAGTGCAACGAACTGTTCTGGTCCAACGCCTCTTTCTATTAATAAATGAGCAAGACGATTTGCTTTGTTGTTTAACTCTTCATAGGTAAGCTGCCTCTTGCCATCCGTTACTGCCACTCGATCAGGATATTGCTGCACCGTTTTTTCAAATAAGGTCGGGAGACGATGTGCTTGGTCTAACTGAGCAAATGTCTTTTTGTCAGGTAGAAATGTTTGCCGCTCTTTATCTGATAAAATGTTCACTTGACCAATCGGCAGATGTGGGCGCTCAACTACCTCTGTTAAAAAGCGCTTCATTCTGGCAGCGATTGCTTGAATGGTACTTTGTTTAAATACATCTGTGCTGAATTCAAACAATCCTGTTAATCCTGCTGCTGACCCAGTTTCAGTTCTTTGTTCTGTTAATTCGATGGTCAGATCAAATTTAGCTGATCCTACTGGTTTCACGTAGAGGTCTGAGTCAAGTTGTGTCAGCTTCATTTCCGCCTTCGGTGTATTTTGGAAGGCAAGCATGACCTGGAACAATGGATTGCGTGACCTGGAGCGAGTTGGATTTAGAATTTCCACTAGCCGTTCAAATGGCAGATCCTGATGCTCATAGGCTGCTAAGTCGACGTCTCGCACTCGCTTCAATAGCTCACTAAAGGTTGGATTACCAGCTGTATTTGTACGTAATACTAGTGTATTCACAAACAATCCCACAATGTCGTCAAGTGCATCGTCATTCCGCCCAGCAATTGGACTACCAATAGGGATATCTGTTCCCGCTCCAAGACGTGTCAGTAATGCTGCAAGTGATGCTTGAAGCACCATGAACAAGCTCACCTGATGCTGCTTTGCAAGTTCAAGGAGCAGCTGGTGTAAAGCGGGCTCAATCGCAAAGTCGATCGTAGCACCGTTGAAGCTTCCTTCCTGTGGACGAGGGTAGTCATAGGGAAGCTCCAGTTCTTCAGGCAGGTCATGTAAGGCACCTGTCCAATAGGTAAGCTGCTTGGCAAATAGACTATCTGTCTCTTCTTCACTTCCCAACAGCTTCTGCTGCCAAATAGCGTAGTCAGCATATTGAACAGGTTCGGCTGGCAAGGAGATTGATTTTCCTTGTATACGGGCTTCGTAAGCAGCAGCTAAGTCTCGTGTCAATGGTGCAAGTGACCAGCCGTCACCAGCGATATGATGCAGCAATAGAAGCAGCACGGATCGATTTGCATCAAGTATGAATAAGTCAGCTCGAAGTGCAGGTTCTTCTTCAATCTTAAAGCTATAGCGAATGGCTTCGTTTAACTGATTATCAATTTGTTGATCACTTGAAGCTGTGACGTGGAGTTCAGGCTGAACACTTTTCGAGTGTAAAATAACCTGTCTTGGCATGCCGTTCTTATTTGGAAAGATGGTTCTAAGGGTTTCATGTTTTTCAGTGATATCTGCTAAAGCACCACTGAGAGCTTTTTGATCTAATGTACCTGTCAGCTGAATGACAAGTGGAATATTGTAAGTTGGACTTGGCCCTTCAAGACAATGAAGGAACCAGAGCCGTTTCTGAGCAAAGGATAACGGAATCTCATCTGGCTTGTTTTCTACCTGAAGCGGCGGCCGAATGTCCTTCGCTTTGTCTAAGTGCTGTGCAAGTTCAGCGACTCGAGGTGATTCAAAAATGGTGCTCATGCTTAGGTCTGCACCGAATGTATCGCGTATACGTCGAAGCAGACGAGCGGCAAGTAAAGAATGTCCGCCTAAATCAAAGAAACTATCATCTATGCCAATTTGAGATACGCCAAGGGTTTCTGCTAATAAACTACATAACATGTCTTCTTGGGGTGTTCTAGGTGTACGCTCAGAACTAACTAAAGACATATTTGGCACCGGCAATGCTTTGCGATCGATTTTGCCGTTTGGTGTAAGTGGCAGTTCCGGCAAAAAGACAACAGCAGAAGGCACCATGTAGTCTGGAAGTAACGCAGCCACAAACTGCCTAAGCTCTGAAGGGTGAAGAGAAGAGTCGTCTGTCAGCACAACATACGCACAAAGCAGCTGTTGTCCAGGTTGATCCTCCCGAACGATAACGGATGTATGCTTTATGGCTGGGTGCTGCATAATAACTGTTTCAATTTCACCTAGTTCAATACGGAAGCCGCGAATTTTAATTTGATGATCAGCACGGCTAATATAATCAATCGAGCCATTCTCACGCCATCTGGCTAAATCACCAGTGCGATACATTCTCGTGCCTTTTGTGCCGAATGGATCAGCGACAAATCGTTCAGCCGTTAAGTCATATCGGCCAAGATATCCTCTGGATACTCCTTCACCTGCAATATAAAGTTCACCGATTGATCCTGCTGGGACTGGGTTTAGTCCTTCATCTAAAATGTAAATGCTTGTATTCCAAATGGGTTTGCCAATCGCCGGTCCACTATTCTCTCGATGTGCTGTGACATTTTCCATGGTAGACCAGATCGTCGTTTCTGTAGGTCCGTACAAATTGGTAATGTCGCATTGAAGAGATTGTAATGTGTGCAAAAGGGAGGCAGGGAGTGCTTCTCCTCCAACAAGAACACGCATACCTGTTATCACGTCAGGGTAATCATCTGCTAACGCATGCCACAACGTTGGTGTTGCCTGCATGATTGTGACATGATGAGAACGAATCATGTCTGAAAGCTTTGCTGGTTCTTGTATCGTTTCTTTTTTTGCCAATAATATAGCGGCACCATGTAAAAGCGGGAGGAACATTTCTAGCCCGGAAATATCAAAGGCAATGGTCGTTACCGCTAAAAGCTGGTCCCCTTGATCTAATAAAAATGAATCTTGCATGGACAATATAAAGTTGATCACATTTCGTTTTGTTACAACAACACCCTTAGGCTTCCCTGTCGATCCTGACGTGTAGAGGATGTAAGCCGGGTGATGCGGGGAGCCTTCGCTCCAAGTCGGATTGAGATGCGGACTGTCTGCTATCTCCTGATGAACAATTGAATCATCCAGTTGAACGATGTGCGGATGCTCCAAACCGTCTGCTGTCTCTTTGACTGTGAGCAAGCACGCCGGTTTGGCATCTTCTAGCATATAGGCGACACGGTCGTTAGGGTAATCAGGGTCTAGTGGCAGATAGGCGGCTCCTGTCTTGATAACGGCTAATAGACTTACGACCATATCGATGGAACGAGGCATAGCAATTGCGACAAATTGTTCTGGTCCAATGCTGCGCTTTTTCAAATAATGAGCCAATTGATTTGCCCGCTGATTCAACTCTTCGTATGTCAAAGTGATTTCTTCAAACTGTAATGCTTTTGCTTGTGGTGTTTTGCTGACTTGTTTTTCAAATAGTTCCCGTAAAGATTCTTTTGGTAATTCTCGTTTTGTATCATTCCAGTGCTTGAGAATGTTCTCTTTTTCTTCAGACAAAAGAAGGTTGAATTGACTGATTGTCTGATCTTGCTCTAGTCCGGTTATTTCCTCCAGCAATTGAAGAAAACGCTGCTGATGAGCGTCAATTGTTTGCTCTTTGTAAACGGCAGGGTTTGCATCAAAGTCGATTTGAAATCCGTTCCCATCTGCGCGGTCGTATATGTTGATCGATATATCATCTACGGGTCCTGCTGAAAGATTATGTGCTTGACCAATGCTCTGATCGAACTTGAGATCATAATCAAATGGCATGATATTGATCTGCGGGCCGAATAATCGTTGATTTCTTCCGATGAGTTTAAAGTCTCTCCGCATGTCTTCATGACGATATCTTTGATGAGGACGAATGGCTTTCAGTTCATCAGATACTTGGTGAACAAGTGCTGAGAGCGTCATTTCTGGTTTGCATGTTAAACGAAGCGGTACCAGGTTCATGACCATTCCGGGTGTTTGCAAGGCGCACGATCCAAGGCGCATCATAACAGGTAATCCTAAAACAATATCATGTGCACCCGTCATACGATGCATATATAGAGCGGATGCCGCAAGAATCATTTCATGCCACGTACCACCGAAAAATTGAGCATTTTTTTTCATTTTGCTTACCTTTTCGGCATCGCAGCTAGCCGTTTTGCGGATAAAATGATCCGACGTTCTTGGGGCAAGCTCAGCAAGACTGACAATTTCAGGTTGATCAGCAAAGCGATTTTTCCAAAAAACTCGATCATCTTCATACCGATTGGACTGTTGATAGGTGATCTCCTCTTGGACTACGTCAAGTAAGGCTCCAAATGTTTGAGGAGGCACAGAAGTCCCTTTCGATAGGGCTGAATAGATCTCAGCAACACGACGTGCAATGAGCGAAAAGGCGAATCCATCAATGGCAATGTGATGAATGCGCTGATACCAGATAAAACGGTCGTCAGCAAGTTGAAAAAGTATTTCACGGAATAATACATCTTTCTCTAAAGAGACTGGTGTTGCAAGGTCTGTCTTCATCCATGCTTTAGCCGCATCAAACGGCTGTTTTTCATTTTGTAAATTGATATATTGAAATGGAATCTCTTTCTTAGATATCAACCATTGCTTTGGACCGTCAGTATCCTCAACGAAGCGCATATACAAGGAATCTGCTTCTATAACAGTCTTTCTAATGGCTGCTTCAAAGTGTACGGGATCAATTGGACCTTTAATATCTATATACTCAGCTGTATTGAAAATAGGATTAGATGGATCAAGCTGCTGCGCATACCAAATGCCTGATTGGGCACCGGTTAGTGGGAATGAATCGACTGACTGGATCGACAAGGGTCTATACCTCCTTTACAAGTAATCGATATTTGGGATAGATGGCTGTTTTTCTGGGAAGAGAAGAGTCCGCCAAGACGTGAGCGTTGGATTTGCTGCAAGCTCAACGAAATTGACTGTTGCCCCTTGCTGTCTCCATTTTTCCGCTAGACTCATCATTCTAATTGAATCAAGGCCAAGGTAGACGAGATTCTCATCAAGCGGTATTTCATTTGGATTGATTTGGAGATACTCAGCTACTTGGTGAACGATGGTATCAAAGGATAGGTCATCTTCTGCTTCCTGTCCTGTTAAACGACGAATGATTTGATTGGTCGTTGTGGTCACCGCACAGCGTTCAGCTGCATAGGTCATTGCCATTTTGTGATGCTTAAGTGAAAAGTCAGCAACGGCATCGGCGACAAAAAAGGTTTCAATATCGAGCATGAATGCTTCTGCGGCTGTTAGCATACAGCCAATATGTGCATATACGCCAGTAATGATCAGTTGATCACGTCCGCCTTCGTGAAGAAGATCTAAAAAGTTGGATTTTTTGAATGCGCTATAACGCCATTTTGTCAGCATTGTATCTGCTTCAGATGGAGCAAGCTGATCAATGATTTTTGTCAATGCTTCATCATCACCAAGTCCAGGCCCCCAAAAATCTGTTAATAAGGCACGATCCTTCGGGTCTTGGTCACCAGGTTGAGCTGTATAGACGACAGGAATGCCAAGTTCTTTGCATGTATCACGTAATTGTTCAATATGCTGCACTAACTCTGTGATCGGTGATGTATCTTGTTGAAATGCATTTAAAAAATATTGCTGCATGTCATGTATCAGCAGGACAGCACGCTTCGGATCAGGGATCCAGTTCACTTTATTTTCGGGTAAATCTTGTATGCTTGGCATTGGATACGCAGGAATAGTAGGGATTGCCATGGTTTTCACTCCTCTTTTTTTATACGTTGGCAGTATGGATTGAAGCTAATTCTCTTAATGCTTTTTTGCTGACTTTGCCTACACCTGTTTGTGGGAACGCATCGATCCATTCAATGCGGTCGGGAATTTTATAGGCAGCGAGCCCGCGTTCTCTTAGAAATGACTTTAAGGCGTGTGGTGCTGGCTTGTTGTTTCCTTTCGCAATAACAAAGGCACATGAGCGTTCGCCAAGAAACGGATCTGGCATGGACACCATGGCGGCATCATGAATGTCAGGATGCGCAAGTAAATGATTTTCAACTTCTTCAGCGGCAACCTTTTCGCCGCCACGATTGATTTGATCCTTGTCTCTGCCTTCTACTACCACATTTCCTTCTTTTGTTAATCGCACGATGTCACCTGTTCTGTAAAAGCCATCGGGTGTAAATGCTTTCTTGTTTTGTTCATCGGCTTTATAGTAGCCGCGAATCGTATAAGGTCCTCTTGTTAAAAGGTGTCCAGCCACTTCATTCGGGACGGGCTTGTCCTCATCATCTACCACTAGTACCTCATCATATTCAGACATCGGGCGTCCTTGTGTGTGAATAATGACATGTTCAGGATCATTCAATCTGGTATAGTTGACCAGACCTTCTGCCATGCCAAAAACTTGCTGTAACTTACACCCAAGGGCAGGCATCACTCGTTTTGCTGCCTCGGCGCTTAATTTAGCACCACCGACTTGTACGACCTCAAGACTCGATAAGTCATCTGATCGATGTGGAGCGGCTTCTAGCCAGATCAATGCAATAGGCGGAACGACTGCGGTAATTGTTGCCCGTTCTTTTTCAATGAGTGGAAAGACGACATCAGGACTTGATCCAGGTGCAAGAACGACTCTTCCACCTGCGTATAACGTCCCAAGGACTCCAGGCGAGCTTAATGGATAGTTGTGCGCAACTGGAAGTGTAGCTAAATACACACTATCTTTTGTGAGCTCGCACACCTCATTGCTTTTCCAAAGACTATACATATAGTCATCATGTGTACGAGGTATGAGCTTAGAAAGGCCTGTGCTGCCTCCTGATAACTGAAGAAATGCAATATCGCTTGCCTCTACATGAATTTGAGGATCAAGTGATGGGTCCTTGTGCAGATCATCCAAGTCAAGGAACTCCTCAGCCTTCCCTGCAACAATGACATGAGGGAATGAGGGAAGCTTTTCTTTCACTTGACGTGCGAGTGATCGATAATCAAAGCCATCATGGATATCTGGTATGACATATGCGTCTGCTTCGGCAAACTCAATAAAATAAGTGATTTCGCTGCTTCTATGAGATGGCAGTGAGAAGACGGGTAAAGCACCGATTCGAAATAAAGCGAAAATGACTTCAAAAAAAGCAGGAATGTTAGGAAGCTGCACGACAACTCGACTGCCCTTTTGAATTCCAAGCTGATGGAAACCGGCGGCAAGACTGCTGACGCGCTCATCAAGTTCTTGGTAGCTCATGTGCGTATCAGCGTATGTAATCGCAGTTTTATTCCTTAACGATACGGCGCGTTCACGAAGCATACCGCCAAAGGTTTCTCCACGCCAACAGCCGTTTTCACGGTAGCGTTTTGCAAATTCTTCTGGCCATGTAGGTGGTTGAACAAACATGTTTTTGTCATCTCCTATGTATTTTTATAGCTGATGGATGCCCATCGCACGAAGCATCGTGTTAAACTTTGCAGATGTTTCGGCTAGCTCTTCTTCTGCCTTAGATCCTTTGACCACTCCTGCACCAGCAAAGAGGCGAAGGGATTGACCCTCAGCTTCTGCACAACGAATGGTGACAATCCAATCACCATCACCATTTGCATCTGCCCAGCCGATCATTCCTGTGAAAAATCCTCGATCGAAGGGTTCAATCGCTTGGATTGCTTCACGTGCATCTGCTGTAGGTGTTCCACATACTGCGGGTGTTGGATGAAGGCTCAGCGCTAAATCAATTGAGGATACACTGGAATCTGCTAATTCACCTTTTACGACAGTAGATAAATGCCACATCGTTTCTGTTTGTATGACGGATGGTGATACAGGCACATCTAACTTACTACAGTAAGGAGTAAGCGCTTTAGTGACAGCGTCGACAACCACTGCATGCTCGTGTAAATCCTTCGCTGAAGTAAGGAGTTCATCGTGACGGCGCTGGTCTTCTACTGGATCTGAACTACGCGGCCGAGAACCAGCGAGTGGATTGGAAATCACAGATGAACCCGTTTTTGAAAGAAGCAGCTCAGGACTTGCCCCAAGAAGTGTGCGCTTTTGGGGAGATTTCGGATCAGCTACATTTGCAGCAAACGTATAGCCAGTCGTATTGTGACGAGCCAGCCTTTCGAGTATTGCTTTCGTATGAATGTCTTGATTTGATTTGAGATGGAGAGACCGGGAAATGACGATTTTGCTAAGCTCTCCTTTTTCAATTTTAGCTAACCCTTCGTTCACACCATTCATGTAGACTTCAGGAGAAGGGACAGGTGTCACCTCATAGGATGGCGATGTCACTTCCGATTTCTCATCACCTTGATGAAATTCGAGTGGGTCACTAAACTGTACATGGATTGGCACATTTAAACGAACGGGTTGCGCCGGATCAAACGGAACAGCACCAGCAATAATTGGTGATTGAATACCAGCTTGTTTGGCAGTGTCAAATACGTGCGCTACCCTTGTGGAGAGTTCATTGAGCTGATTGGTTTCAATATGCTGGAAAATCCCTTCTGCAAGTATTGTACGTTTAGGGGAAGCAAGGAAAAAAGCGCCTGGCTGATAGTCTTGAATCAACTGTACTTTTTCTTCTGACGGCAATAATGAATGTTTCATGAAAAGGCCTCCTTTTTGATGAAATGCTAGATTCCGAGTGTTGCGCCACCATCAATCGTGAGATTCTGCATCGTAATATGACTGGATTGTTCAGATGCAAAGAAGATGACTGCATCAGCGATGTTTTGAGGATCAGCGATTTTTTGTAAAGGAATACCGGTTTTATACGTCTCTAATGACCCTTTAATCACATGGTCTGCGCCTTGTTCATCAGACCATAAAGCCCATTGCATAGGTGTTGCGGTAGAGCCAGGAGAGACAACATTGCATCTGATTCCATAGTCTGCTAGCTCTAATCCAAGCGTTTTTGTAAAGGAAGTAGCTGCTGCCTTTGAAGCGGCATAGGCAGCCATATTCATTCTTGGAATGGCACCTGCGTTAGAGCTGACGGTCACAATGACCCCTGCTGATCTTTTCATCATGTATTTGGAGACAGCTTGTGAAACATAAAAGACACCATGTGTGTTGACTGCGAAGGTTTGTTGCCAGTCATCTGCACTAAGCTGGTCAATAGAACTGATTCGAAGAATGCCTGCTACATTGACTAGTAAATAAATGGGTCCAAGCTGTTTTTCAATTTGTTTGACAATGTGCTGAACAGATGCTTGATCGGTAATGTCACCTGGATAGGCAAAGGCACGTAAGCCTTCATCATTCATTTGATGGACGGTGCTTTGAAGCTGATCTTCATTTGCGTCAACTGCTGCAATGATCGCACCTTCATCGGCTAGTCTTTTTGCGACTGCTTGTCCGATACCTTGCCCTGCGCCTGTGACAAGGGCAATCTTTTGAGATAGACCACTATGTTTCATACGTTCACTACCTTTCTTTCATGTCTGTGGTTGTTAAAAGATCATCATGATAGAGCGCAAAACGAAAAGCGTAATTCATCAGCACCGGTAAAACGGACGTATGCCCTTCTTCAGGGAACTCGTGATAGGCCGTATGTAAGCCATATGAGGATAAAGGCAACATCCGATTTGCTAGTGACTTTGCATGAGCATTCATTTGACATGGATGATGTTTTTCTAACTCACCTACACCTACAAGCAGCCTGACATTCATAGGCACCTGACGTATGCGGTTGGTAAATTGGTGTTCTTTTTCTAGAAATAATTTTTTGTTCCAGTGGATAGAAGGACTGCCTGCAATATATGTCTGATAAGCATCAGGGTGCTCAAATAGTGTGTGTAATACAAAAAGACCGCCAAGAGAATGCCCAAACAGTGTTTGGCGACTCTTGTTGATCGGAAAGCGTTGCTCGATATAAGGCTTTATAGTCTCTTCTAAAAAAGAAAAGAAAGCAGAGGCCCCGCCATATGTATGGATGGAGAAGTCTTTTCTTTTGCCCCCGATGGAAGCGTCAGGGCTGGTAAGAGTGAGATCATAATGCCTGAGCGGATGATAGGGCGCATCTGTCTGATAGCCAATTCCAACAATGATGGCAGGTACAACACCTGTTTTTTCAGGTCTTCTTGACTGTAAACGAATGGCTTCGACCATTGTGCCAAAAAGTGAATTCCCATCAAGCACGTACATGACTGGAAAACCAGCCGCTGGAGGAGTAGTATTCGGTTTAAATATAAAAAATCTGTATGGGTGTGCTGTGATATCTAGTTGCTCCGTCTCGGGTATAAAAAAAGGACGGCTTTCTCCGAAAAATGAATCCTCAGTACCCATTCCTTCAGGGCGTTTGGACATATGTGACAAATCTCCTTCCTCAAATTCGACTCTCATACGATGATAAAAGCAGGCTTGTAGCTATTGGATGAGTGTAGTACTTGAAGAATGGCTTCTCCAAATGAAAATGATTCTCAACTATCCGCAAGCAAAACAAATGATAATGGTTATCAATTATGAAGTCAAATGTTCATCAAGTTGTGTACTTGGTTTTTTTATTCTAATATTCAGAAAATAAAGGACTAACTCACTAACAAATGATTTGAAATAGGGAATATCGGACCTTGTCATTTAAAAATAGGAGAAATGTCAAAAGACCTTGACTGCCTCGGGATTTTTACATTTTCTTCTGTTTGATACAGGAATAAATATGGGTTTTTCTTCTTGAAATGATTTTAAGGAAAAATAAGTCTATAGACTCACTTGTATTTTTAGGGAGATTGAGGAGGATTTTGCGAAAAGTAGATGGTCTCATATCTCAAAACTGATTCAATAGTATGTACAGCTTTTTTAAGAGTGGCGAATGATAACAATTAAAAAAAGTAAGGGATGTACCCTTACTTTTTAATTCTGTAAACACCATTCAATTAGAATCCATCTGTGACATCATATTCGTAACGGATATCGGCTTTGACATTGCTCATAGTAGATCTCGCTGTAGCCTTTGCGTTGTACTTAAAGCTCCATTTTTGCGCGACTTTTAATTGATCTTCAAGAGAAATACGGTAAGAACCACTTGTTGCAGATGAAAAAATGGATTCGTTCCAAATCTTGTTTTCATCAGCCATCAGCTTGTGTGTGACATTTCCTTGGTTAGGCGATTGTGTACTCGTTGTTGAAATTGATTTAACGATTGCACTTCGGGGAATAGCCGTATGATTAGTTAAATCCATTGTAATGACAGAAGAATCAACTCCTAAAAAATTCAAAGAAGTATTCCCCAAGTTGGTAGCGGCCCCCGTAAAGTTGAATGTCCCATTTCCAGATTTAATTCGATCTTGAATGGAAACAGTAAAGTACATATTCCCTGTATATGTACCACGGGTCACTTTTACAAAATAAGTTTCTGAAGTTGAAGTAACGTCACCAGTATTAGCAAAAATAAATGGTGTAATTGAATCAGGATTTATAACCTCGGACCCTGTCATAGATTGTTTTGAATTATACACTTCTATTTTCATACCTGTATAATTCTTATCATATGAGCTTCGCACATAAACCCTTTCACCCTTATTGATCGTGAACTGATAATAAGCTTCATTTTCACCTTCAGGTAAGATTGTCGTATCTGGACGACTATATTTCCAATATCCCATTAAGCTTGCTGTGTTAGGACTGTTATTCCCCGTAATTGCTGCTTCTGCTGAATTAGGTGCAAAAAAACTAGTAACAAGCACTAATAATAATGCAGGTAATAAAAAACGTTTGAATATAGTATTTGGCATATTTTAACCCTCCTTGTAATAATTACTATATCGGATCAAAACTAACAAATTTTAACTGAATTGCCGATATATTTAATAATCACTAATTTTTCAAAAAGGAGAATCAAAATGAATATTAATACGTCATACAGGGCAGCTACTTCAAACACTCATAAAGAAACAGATTCTAAAAACCAATCGACTATTAAAAGCACAAACGAGACGATGACCGAAGCAGATAAACGAATGAAGATACTTGATGAGAAATATCAAAAAATTAATGAACAAAATAAAAGATTCAATGATCCTCAAGACCACATATATAATAAGTATAGAAATCCATACTCCTCTTATTTCAGAAGTGATCTAACCAAGTCTGAAAGAGAAGCTGCGTACACTATGGAAATGAGTTGGGCAAGGAATAATAAGGGTGGGCAATATGACTTTAATGACGCCATCTTCCGTAACGAAAAACGGTACGATCCTACTCAAGAAAGCGTAGAAAAGAAAATATTCAATCGACAAAAGGTCAACGAACAATTGCAAGATTTATTCTCTAAAAACGGTATAACCATTCCTAAAAACACAAATTTAACTTTTACCATTGACCCAAATCATTTCAAATTAGTGGTGAGTGGATCAACAGATGAATCGCTAACCAAACAAATAGAAGACCTATTAAATACAAGCAACAATACAAGAGAATTATTTTTTCATATTATGAAAAGTAGAAATGATGATTCTACTCAATTCACGCCTGATTCTCTTGCAAAGTTCCATCTTGTGAATCAAATCAAAACGGTGACAGGCTACAATTTAAAGGATTTAAGCATTGTAAATGGTCAATTTGTAACGGATAAAGGAACGAATATTTTTGATATATACAAAGAAGATCTCCTGAAAAATCCATACACAGCAGAACATGCACGAATTGCCGCTTCACATTACGGAGCACAGCTGTTTGATCTAGCGAAAAACGGGTTTGATTCTATTCCCGATTTGGTGTTATCAATTGGTTATCAAAACGGGTCTTTGCATGACATTGGACAAAAAGAAAATTATGGAGTGAAGAAAACGATAGATTAATAACATGTGAACGGCAACAGATACAAATCCCATTAGCGGTAATGAAGGACTCTATAACAACTTATGTTACAGAGTCTTTTCTATTGAAATGCGTTAGTTGGCTGTTCAACGAAACATCCTCATGGTAATTTTGACTATAGTCGATGTTTTTCACTTTTTTATTGATGAAAATGTTAAAATGATGAGTAGCGTATTTTTTTATGAAAGGACGGTGCTTGGCATGACGGAACTTCTCGATGACCGGCTGCCGCCGCAAAATATAGAAGCCGAGCAGGCCGTATTAGGTGCTGTTTTTTTAGAACCATCTGCGCTCACGCTCGCTTCTGAGGTATTAATTCCAGAGGATTTCTATAGAATGTCGCATCAAAAGATTTACAATGCGATGCTTGTACTTGGTGATAGAGGGGAACCGGTCGATCTTGTTACGGTGACTTCTGAACTGGCCAATACAGATTTACTAGAAGAGGTAGGCGGGATTTCGTATTTAACCGATATTGCGAACTCTGTCCCAACTGCCGCAAACATTGAATACTATGCAAAAATTGTAGAAGAGAAATCAATTTTAAGACGTCTGATCCGCACGGCGACAACCATTGCACAGGATGGGTACACGCGTGAGGATGAAGTAGAGGATCTGTTGAGTGATGCTGAAAAGACCATTATGGAAGTGGCGCAGCGTAAAAACTCAGGAGCCTTCCAAAACATTAAGGACGTGCTTGTTCAGACATATGATAATATTGAACAGCTTCATAACCGAAAAGGCGATATCACAGGGATTCCAACAGGTTTCTCAGAGCTTGACCGGATGACAGCTGGATTCCAGCGAAATGACTTAATCATTGTCGCGGCTCGTCCATCAGTAGGGAAAACGGCTTTCGCATTGAACATCGCACAGAATGTTGCGACCAAAACGGACGAAAGTGTCGCCATCTTTAGTTTAGAGATGGGAGCTGAGCAGCTAGTGATGCGTATGCTTTGTGCAGAAGGGAATATCAATGCACAGAACCTAAGAACCGGTAATCTGACAGAAGAGGACTGGGGCAAGCTGACAATGGCGATGGGCTCGCTATCAAATAGTGGGATTTTCATTGATGATACACCAGGAATTAGAGTAAGTGAAATTCGCTCAAAATGCCGCCGTTTGAAGCAAGAAAACGGTCTTGGCATGATTCTGATTGACTATTTACAGCTCATTCAAGGGAGCGGACGATCAAGCGATAACCGTCAGCAAGAGGTGTCTGAAATCTCCCGGGCATTGAAATCGTTGGCAAGGGAGCTTGAAGTTCCAGTTATTGCTTTGTCTCAGCTTTCACGTGGAGTAGAGCAGCGTCAGGACAAACGTCCGATGATGTCAGATATTCGTGAATCAGGAAGTATCGAGCAGGATGCCGATATCGTGGCATTCCTTTATCGTGATGATTACTATGACAAAGAATCAGAGAATAAGAACATTATTGAAATCATCATTGCCAAACAGCGTAACGGCCCAGTTGGTACAGTATCACTGGCGTTCGTCAAAGAATATAACAAATTCGTCAACCTGGAAAGAAGATTTGACGATGCGGGTGTTCCGCCCGGTGCTTAAAGCCCAGCTCAAGAAGCTGGGCTTTTTTTGATCAATCTACATCGAAAGAATGATTGAAAAACGATCGAAATGAGGAGGAGAGAAAGACAGAGAAATCGTATACTAAAAAGAGAAAAGGAGTGATGACTGATGAAATTTCAACAGTTCGAAGCCGCTCAATTACGCATCGCACGCCCAACTGTCAACATGGAAGAGGTTGTGTCCTTTTATGAAGAAGGTTTAGGACTCAAACGAATAGGTTCGTTTGATCAGCATGAAGGATATGATGGAGTCATGCTGGGGCTTCCTCATCAGCATGTTCATTTAGAAATCACGAAGCATGAAGAAGAAGAAAGCCTGCAAGCCCCGCATCCAGAACAGCTTCTTGTGTTCTATATTCCAGATGCTGAGGAATTCAGGCAAATGAAAGAGAGATTGCTCTCATTTGGCGGACGGCAAGTCACCTCTACAAATCCATATTGGGAACGGGGAGGAGCAACCATTGAAGATCCAGATGGGTATCGCATTGTGCTCATGAACACAGATGGAATCACCCCCGTTTAAAAAAAAGACTCCCATGCCCGGGAGTCTTTTCTGTTATGAACGAGGCGTGACACGCAGTTTCAGCTCTTTCAGTCCATACATGCTGCTGCTTGTCATCGGAACGTAAGAGAGGAGCTCTAGCGCCTCATATCGTTCTATTAAAAACTTTATAGCTGTACATGCTTCAAGACGTGCCAGTGGTGCGCCAAGACAGAAATGGATACCGTGCCCGAAACCAATATGAGGATTAGGGTGGCGGTGTATATCGTATTCATGTGCGTTTGAAAATTGACGCTCGTCTCGGTTGGCGGAAGCAAGAAACACAATCACATTGTCTCCCTTTTTCAACACTTTCCCTCCAAGCTCTGTGTCTTTTGTGACATAGCGGACGATCGCAGGAGCTGGTGCACGAAAACGGACGGCCTCTTCCACCGCACGTGGGATGAGTTCAGGTGATTGGGCGAGCGCTTCATACGCACCCGGCTGTTCTAACAAGCTGAAAATCATATTGGAGATCAAGTTGGTGGTTGTTTCGTTGCCTGCTAAAAGAAGAAGATTACAGAATGGTATTAGTTCATCCGCTGACAGTTTTTCTCCATTCTCCTCCGCTTGAATGATGAGGGAAATCAAATCATCACCGAGATTGTGACGTTTCTTTTCAATGGTGTCTGCAAAAAACGCCATCATGTCAGCTTCTCCTTTGTCACGTGTTTTCTGCCATTCAGCTACATCTTCCTCGTTTTCGCTTTTAGGCATGCTGACGAGAATATCTGACCATTCTTTAAAGGATTGTTTATGCTCTGATGGCACACCTAAAAGCTCTGCAATGACAATGACAGGAAGTGGATAAGAGATGTCTTGCACTAGGTCTATCTCTTTTTTTTCTTCTATTTGTGCCATGAGTTCATCCATTAATTCTTGAATACGAGGCTCCCACAATTTCATGACTCGAGGGGTAAAGGCTTTGCTGACAATGGAGCGGATGCGAGTGTGATTGGGAGGGTCCATCATCACCATTGTTTTCATCAGTGAATGCTTCCGTTGGTTTTTAGGAGGCTGACTCGAAAAGGTATCTTTATCGATTGTCACACGCTTTGCTTCCTCATAGGTGAATACGCTCCACGTTCGGCTGGCTTCGTCAAAATGAACAGGTGATGTCTGGCGCATGTTGGCATACCAATCAAATGGGTGATACGGGTTCTGCTTGTTCTTTCCTCTTAATAACGTTTTTTGCACGGCACTTGGGGTTGTTGTTTCCATGATCATCACTCCTTATAGGTTGTCAGATGATTCCTTTTTTTCATTGTGTTAGATTAAAGTTAATTCATCAGCCTGGAGGATTCAACCAACAGAAAAGCGAAATCTGTTGAAGAAAATAGGAAGGGGAGAGCGGCTTGTGGCGGACTGCTACAGAGGGGATAAGCGCGCAACGGAATCAAAGCAGCAATTAAGAAAAGCATTATTTCAGTTATTAAGTGAGAAAGAATGGGGGAAGATTTCTGTACAGGATTTGACAAAAGTGGCAGGTATCCACCGCACGACCTTTTATCAACATTATGAGGATAAATTTGATCTTGCCCAGCAGGTGATGGATGAGATGTTTGATGTGATGAAATGTGCCATTTTTGCGCCTGTACAAGAAGATGATTTGGAAAAAGAGCATGCGGCATATGTATATATTTTTCGATTTTATCAGCATTTGCAGGAACATGAAGAGGAGTATCAAATTCTCTTGAAACGAGGGAGAGAGCTCAATATTCATGAAACGGTTCGTGCTTTTTTTGAAGAAAGCTTTTCTTTGGGGGTAGAGGGGGTTGCAGGCACAAAGCCCGATCCGCATCTCGTTCCTATCGACATGCAGAAGCAATTCGTCATCTCGGCTTACGTTGGAACAGCTGAATGGTGGCTGAGGACAGGGCGACCGTACTCACCTGATTTTATGGCAAGCTCGATGATTCATTTAATTGAAAATCAATAGAAAGTAAGAACAATCAAAAACGTTGGTTTTACTCAAAATCTCCCTTTTTAAGCGCTGAAGAAGTGAGTAAAGCGCTTTTTCTCATATTTAAAACGAACAAAATTTGATTTCGAGATATTAATGTTCGGATTTCACGTTGACTTTTTCGTTTTGCATTGATAAAATAAATGTGTTTGAAAGAGATAACGTTTTGAAAGGTTAACGGAGGTGCACGATATGTCTTCAGTAGTCGTAGTAGGTACGCAGTGGGGTGACGAAGGGAAAGGGAAAATTACCGATTTCCTTTCAGAAAATGCAGAGGTGATTGCCCGTTATCAAGGGGGAAACAATGCAGGTCACACGATCAAATTTGATGGAGTGACTTACAAGCTACACCTCATTCCGTCCGGTATTTTTTATAAAGAGAAAACTTGTGTCATCGGTAATGGAATGGTGGTTGATCCTAAAGCGTTGGTCACTGAGCTTGCGTATCTTCACGAACGGAATGTGAGTACAGATAACCTCAGAATCAGCAATAGAGCCCATGTGATTTTACCTTACCATTTAAAATTGGACGAGGTAGAAGAAGAGCGGAAAGGGGCTAACAAGATCGGTACGACGAAAAAAGGAATCGGACCAGCTTATATGGACAAAGCAGCTCGTATCGGTATCCGTGTCGCAGATCTATTAGATCGTGAAGTATTTGAAGAGAAGCTTGCCCGTAATCTAGAAGAGAAAAATCGTCTTTTAGAGAAAATGTACGACGCAGAAGGCTTCAAGATTGAAGATATTTTAGACGAGTATTATGAATATGGCCAGCAAGTAAAAAAATATGTCGTGGACACATCTGTTGTCTTGAATGACGCACTAGATGAAGGCCGCCGCGTGCTATTTGAAGGTGCACAAGGTGTTATGCTTGATATCGATCAAGGGACATATCCATTTGTTACGTCATCTAACCCAGTGGCTGGGGGAGTGACGATTGGTTCTGGTGTAGGACCAACAAAGATTCAACATGTGGTCGGCGTGTCAAAAGCGTACACAACACGTGTTGGAGATGGCCCATTCCCGACAGAACTCCATGATGAAATTGGTGATCAAATCCGTGAGGTTGGCCGTGAATACGGTACAACAACTGGACGCCCGCGCCGTGTTGGCTGGTTTGACAGTGTGGTTGTCCGCCATGCTCGCCGTGTGAGCGGGATTACAGATCTATCTCTTAACTCAATTGATGTATTGACAGGGATTGAAACATTGAAAATCTGTGTCGCTTATAAATTGAACGGAGAAATCACAGAAGAATTCCCAGCAAGTCTAAAGGAACTAGCGAAATGTGAGCCTGTCTACGAAGAAATGCCAGGATGGACAGAGGATATTACAGGCGTGAAGAATTTAAGCGAACTGCCTGAAAATGCCCGTCATTATTTAGAGCGTATTTCACAATTAACAGGTATTCCACTTTCCATTTTCTCAGTCGGACCAGATCGTTCCCAAACGAACGTTGTCCGCAGCGTGTACCGTCCATAATCATAGACTGATCAAACACCAGTAAAATTGCACATTTTACTGGTGTTTTTTTGTTTAAATATTTCTTAATTTCAGTAGAACAGGCTTCCGATCATTACCAAAATATGATAACTGTATAGGGGGAAGGAGCGTTCTAGTGAAAGAAAGAATAAGATTATTAGATATTTTAAGAGGATTCGCCATATTAGGCACATTGGGAACGAACGTCTGGTTTTTTGCGTATGCAGGGGATGCCTTTGCGACAGATCAGATTGCAGATGAATATGAGAATGGCAGTTTTCTAGAAAGCCTTGTTTCCATGTTCGTCTACGGGAAAATGCTATCGCTGCTCACGATTATGTTTGGTGTAGGGCTAGAGCTGAAATATCAGCAGGCGAAAAGAAAAAATACGCCTTGGCCGGGTACATATTTGTGGATTCTTTTATTCTTATTTATTGAAGGCTTTGTCCATTTTGCACTTGTGATGGAATATGATGTACTCATGAGTTACGCTGTCACCGGTCTGCTTGTGGCATTTATTGTACGAGGAGGGAGCAAACGAATCAAAAGAGGCATGATCTTCTCTGGAGTCATTCATCTGCTTGTTCTGTCCTGTCTGATGGTGTTCGCCCTCTCTGAAATGGAAACGGCATCGTATGATCAAGGTAGTGAACCCGCGCTGGAAGAGCAGCTGCCAGAGACATGGATCTCGCAAGTTCAAGAACGATTACAACACTTTTTCATGTACCGGGTGGAAGCGATCTTTATCATTCCAATGAACACATTTTTGTTTTTATTAGGTGTGCGGATGATGAGAGCCGGTGTATTTTATGCAAATGAATGCGGGCAGTCTCTACGGAAAAGATTATTTCGAATCGGTCTATGGGTGGGGTTGCCGCTGAATGCACTTGTCTTCGTTCCGAACGAACTAGTGGAATTCGTGGTTCGCTATGCGTTTTCGCCATTCCTTTCTCTTTTCTATATCGCTGTTATTGCGAAGCTCCTGGCTCACACAGAGTCATGGTTCATGTGGAATTGGTTCGAATATGTAGGGAAAATGGCGCTTAGCTGTTACATCCTGCAAAATGTCATCTGCTCGGTTCTTTTTTATAGCTGGGGATTGGGTCTTGGCGGGCAAATCAACGCCCCTCTTATCGTATTGTCATGGCTGCTTATTTCTCTTTTGCAAATCGCCATATCAGCATTTTGTCTAAAGCTTTGGAGAATTGGTCCAATGGAATATATTCGTTCGCGGGCACTTCGCCGGGTGACGATGAAGAAAGCAGTATAAAGGGGAATCATTACAATGTTTTTCAAAAAAAGTACGCAAAGAGAACAAGCGAATGCACATAAAGCAGCAGTGGCGGCATTTATTTTTTATCTTCTCGCATTAGGAGGACATGCGCTGTACTCTTATGTCCAGGATGATAAACCGCCTGTCACCTTTGTCATTCTCATGTCGGGTCTTCTTGTGTTTTTTGCCGCAGACCGGTTATATCATAAAAGGAATTCATAAAAAAGCCCTCGTCTTGAGGGCTTTTTTCTTATTTCACGCTTTTATATTGACCTTTTAAGTTTTTGCGGATGTACTGAATGATTTTGCGCAGTTCGATGGCATGCGGTCTGCCAAACGGACTTGTTTGTCTTTGCTGATAGAGGACTTGGCCCTTTTCGTTTAGTAAGAAATAGGCAGGTTCCCCGTGTACTCCGTGATCTTCATAAGGAGCATCTTCTCCATGATAGTGGACTTCATATGCTTTTATGGAAGTGAGGTCCTTGTCAGACATGATTGGGAAGGATAGTCCTTCTTTATCCGCAAATTCCTTCAAGTCATCAGAATGATCCGTTGAAATCGCCATTAAGTGGATATCCTTGTCTTGAAAGTATGATTGCTGCTGTTCAAGCTCTTTCAATTCTTCTACACATACCGGGCACCATGAGCCTCTAAAGAAGACGATGAGGTGCCAGCTTTGATGCTCCTCTAAATGTTTGTGAAAATCAATATGTTCGCCCTGAATGGTTGGGAGTGAAAAATTGGGCATTTTATCTCCTAATTTGAATGAACTCATACTGCTTCCTCCTTTTTCAATCACAATGTCACTTGTTTCATGTATAACCAATTTCGGGCGGCCTAAAACGTTTCTATGTGCTTGAATAGGCAGAGGTCATGAAAAGAGGCAGTGAAAATGAAGGCGGTTGCAAGCAGAAGGGATTTGGCAGGAGATTTCAAATCCGACACATTTTTTAAAAAAATGTCGAAAAACGTATTGCCATATGTAATTACTCTATGATATTATAAATCTCGTTGTTGCAAAGGTCTCTGAAACTTGTTAGGATGCGATGTTCCAGCTTTTTTAAAGCGATTGGTTTGACGCAATACAACTTCTTCAGAATTACTTTTCACAAACCGAGAGCCATTAGCTCAGTTGGTAGAGCATCTGACTTTTAATCAGAGGGTCGAAGGTTCGAGTCCTTCATGGCTCACCATGTATTGGCCCGTTGGTCAAGCGGTTAAGACACCGCCCTTTCACGGCGGTAACACGGGTTCGAATCCCGTACGGGTCATTGATTTACTTTAGCGTTAAGCTAATTTTTCCTCACTTGCTTGGAAGAGCACCACGATTGCTTTTTCGGGCAAGTTACTGAGGTCCGGTAGTTCAGTTGGTTAGAATGCCTGCCTGTCACGCAGGAGGTCGCGGGTTCGAGTCCCGTCCGGACCGCCATTTATATTTATTCATCTTTTTGATGATGGCTCGGTAGCTCAGTTGGTAGAGCAACGGACTGAAAATCCGTGTGTCGGCGGTTCGATTCCGTCCCGAGCCACTTCCAAACGCATCTGCAATCGCAGGTGCGTTTTTCTTATGAAAAGAAGGCATAAAAAGGGAGAAGCCGGACCTAGGTAGGGCCCGGCTCCATAAGAAGAAGACGTTACATCTATATAGACGATCTATGATTGGAAAAGTTTCAATAAAAAAGGAAAAAAACCATCATTTTTTTGAGCGTCGTCTTCTTATCCAACGATTGCTAGAAAAGAAAGCCGTTATTATTTTTATCTTTGCCACGTAAAACGTTATAATAGACAGTGAGCCTTTTTTGCTCAAATGAAAAAGGTCTGATGAGACATGCAAAAATGAATGACATAGATGCTAAAAATGCAGGAGGAAATCACAATGGAAAAAAAGATTCTTGTCGTAGACGATGAAAAACCGATTGCTGATATATTGGAGTTTAACTTAAGGAAAGAGGGCTATGAGGTTCATTGTGCATATGACGGAAATGAAGCCCTTGAAATGGTAGAAGAAATCCAACCAGACATTATTCTGCTCGACATTATGCTGCCAAACAAAGATGGCGTTGAGGTATGCCGTGAAGTGCGAAAGAAATATGATATGCCGATTATCATGCTGACAGCAAAAGACTCTGAAATTGATAAAGTCATCGGTCTTGAGCTTGGCGCAGATGATTATGTGACGAAGCCATTTAGCACGCGCGAGCTGCTTGCCCGTGTGAAAGCGAATTTAAGAAGGCAAATTGCTACGCCGCAGACAGAGGAAGAATCTGAATCAAATGATATTGAAGTTGGATCACTTGTCATTTATCCAGATGCGTATGTGGTGTCTAAGCGTGAGGAAACGATTGAATTGACGCACCGTGAGTTCGAATTGCTTCATTACTTAGCGAAACATATCGGACAAGTCATGACACGTGAGCACTTGCTGCAAACCGTATGGGGCTACGATTACTTTGGGGATGTCCGGACAGTAGACGTCACCGTCCGCCGTCTTCGTGAGAAAATTGAAGACAACCCTAGCCACCCAAGCTGGATCGTGACAAGACGAGGCGTCGGCTATTATTTAAGAAACCCAGAGCAGGACTAAGATTCTTATGAATAAAGTAGGTTTTTTTCGCTCGATTCACTTTAAATTGACCTTGATTTACGTGCTGCTGATCATCGTTGCCATGCAGATCATTGGCGTGTACTTTGTGAAGCAGCTAGAGCAGTCCTTAATTAATTCATATGATAATTCCTTGAATCAGCGAATCTACTCGTTATCGTATTACCTAGAACAAGATTCATCGAAAAGTAAGGCAGAATTAAAAGAGGATGCTCAAAAGATATTAAACGACTTTAATAACAAAGATGAGTCTAATGAAATTTCTGAAGTCAGCTATATTGACGAAAGCAGAGAGGTGATTGCCTCTGTGAATAACGGCAGTCAGGAGATTGCCGGCAAGAAAATCACAGATCAAATCATTAGCCGGATTTTCGCAGTAGGCAAAGACTATGAAAAGAAATTCTATGACCCAGAATCAAACAAACGGGTGCGTATTTCTGCGACAGCCGTGAAAAATGAAAACCAAGAAACTGTCGGAGTGATTTATGTTGTGTCTTCGATGGAGAGCGTGTTTAACCAAATGCGAACCATTAACACCATTTTGGCGACGGGGACACTGATCGCCCTTGGGACGACCGCACTACTTGGGATTTTCATTTTTAGAACCATCACTCATCCTATTTCGGATATGAGGAAGCAAGCGATTGAGCTCGCCAAAGGGAACTTTTCCAGGAAGGTTCGAAAGTATGGACATGACGAGATTGGCCAGCTTGCGACAACCTTTAACCATCTGACGAGAGAGCTGGAGGAAGCGCAGCTCATGACAGAGGGAGAGCGGAAGAAGCTTTCTTCTGTCATTGCCTATATGACAGACGGCGTCATCGCCACGAATCAAAACGGTGCGATTATTCTATTAAACAGCCCAGCATTAGAGCTGTTAAATGTTTCACGTGAAACAGCACTAGAGATGCCGATTACGTCCTTACTGGGCCTCGAGGACACGCATACCTTTGAAGATTTAGTCGAAAATCAAGATTCCATGCTGCTAGAAATCGAACGCGAAGATCAGCTGTCTGTTTTGCGTGTGAATTTCTCAGTGATTCAGAAAGAGCACGGAAAGATTGATGGTTTAATTGCGGTCATTTACGACGTCACAGAGCAGGAGAAAATTGATGCAGAACGCCGTGAATTCGTTGCGAACGTATCACATGAGCTGCGCACACCGCTGACGACGATGCGAAGTTATCTTGAGGCGCTGGCTGAAGGCGCAATTGGTGATAAAGAGCTTGCACCAAGGTTCCTTAGTGTGACGCAAAATGAAACAGAGCGCATGATCCGGCTTGTCAACGACCTGCTGCAGCTGTCTAAGTTCGACAGCAAGGATTATCAATTCAACCGTGAGTGGACGAATTTTATCAGATTTATCTCATTGGTCATTGATCGTTTTGAAATGACAAAGGAGCAGCATGTCGAGTTTATCCGCAATCTTCCGCAGCGTGAAATATATGTGGAAATTGATCAAGATAAAATCACACAGGTGCTCGATAATATCATTTCCAATGCCATGAAATACTCTCCAGAGGGTGGACATATCACGTTTACCGTTGATCTGGATGAGGAGAAGGGCCTTGTATTATTCAGCGTCAAAGACGAAGGAATCGGTATTCCGAAGAAGGATATGGATAAAATCTTTGAACGTTTTTATCGAGTGGATAAGGCGAGAACAAGAAAACTTGGCGGAACCGGCCTAGGCCTTGCGATTGCAAAAGAAATGGTTCAGGCTCATGGCGGAGATATTTGGGCTGACAGCATTGAAGGAAAAGGAACAACAGTGACCTTTACCCTTCCGTACAATGAAGAACAAGAGGATGATTGGGATGAAGCGTGAGACCTTTAAAACCATAATATTGACAATCCTAATTGCGATCAGTCTTGTGTTTACGTGGAATATTTGGATGTTCCAGCCCGTCATGCAGGACCAGGCAGATGCCGGCACTAAGGTCGTGGAAACGAAGAAGATTTCAAGCGACGAGCCGCGGAGCCTCATTGACGTCGTGAAACCGCGCGAGATGTTCATCCATTCAAATGGAGAGCATTTGAAAGTGGATCAAAAGGAACTCTTTCAAAACTTCTGGAATGATGTGAGCCTTTGGGATGTGAAAGAGATTTCGGATGTGTCAGATCAATATTCGGAGCAGAAATTTAAGAATTTCTTCTATGGAAACGGAGGACAGGGGAAGACATTGGATCTTGTGTTCAATGACCCGATTCCGATTGATATTTTCCAAGCGCTGTTTAAATGGCCGAACAAGTCCATTGAATACAACTCGTTTGATCGGATGATTGTGCCGTTCTCCCAGCAGGATAAGGCCAACAAGAAAGTTTATTTGGTTTCATACAGTAAGGAAACGGTGCTTGAGCTGACAATAGAGTCCGCTAACTATCGGAATCTCATGGACAGTATCGCAGCTGCTCAAAACGAGATGCCGCGCTACGATCTCTATACATTCTCAGCGAATTCGAAACGAGATTTCCTTCTTCCGAGAAAGCAAAAGCAGCTTGAAGCGAAAATGTTCTTTATTGAAACGATTAAGACAAGCAAATTCAAGGACGCTCTGTTTACGGACCCGAGTCTTGTCGGTGAGGAGTCTAATTTAAACCGGACGGTGTACACAGATGGCACAAGTCGTCTTGAAGCCAATCAAAAAGACCACCGCATCCAATATCAGCACCGCAATATCAATTCCAGCACCGTTTTCCAAACGGGCGATTTGATCAAGCGAAGTGTGAAATATTTCAATGATACGGGGAGCTTTACCGATGACTATCAATACTTTGGCATCAATAGCAACCAGCAGCTTTCCTTTAATATGTTTATGGATGGCCTGCCGATCGTCAACAGTACAAAGCATCCATTTGGGATGACCTCTCTTGAAGTACAGTGGGCGAATGACGACATCTTGAATTACAAGCGTCCAAACTATATTCTAGGCAACAAAGCGAGTCAGAGTGAACAGGTCAAACTGATGAACGGGACAGAGCTGAAGGACTTAATCGTCAAGCAGACGAAATATGATGACCTTGAGAAAATTGAACAAATTTTCCCGGCCTATCAAGCTGCTTCCACCGCATCAGATCAAGATCAAGCGATGTTTGTCTGGCTGGAGCCAGTATGGTGCATGAAATACAACGGCAAAACCGTGATTCTATCGCATGATTTGTTGACAGAGGGGAGCGAGAATCATGGAGTGGAATAAGACCAAAACGATCTTTATCCTAGCTTTTCTCGTTCTCGATATCTTTCTAGGTTTTCAATACTTTGAAAAACGATCAACCGATCATTTTGCGATTATCGAAAAAACGGATACGCTGGAAGAAATGAAGGCAGACGGGATCAAATATGGCAATCTATCAGATGAAGCGAAGATTGGCTACCGCATTACAGCTGAAAAGAAGCAATATACGAAAAAGGATGTCGACGAATTAGCTGATCAAAAGGCGAAAAGCACATTCCCGAAAACAGACAAAGATGATCCTGTCACGCTGCTTGAAATGACCTTCAATAAACCAGTGGCCTTGCCGAAAAAAGATATGAAAACAGCGGCGGCAAACCTGGTGAACCAGCGTTTGCTGGATGGGAAGAATTATAAGCTGTGGAGTATTGATGAAGAGGCAGGGAAAATCGTCTTTTTCCAAACGTATAAAGGGAAATACATTTTCCAAGAGGGGCTTGATGACTCCGAAACCATCGGAAAAATCACCCTAGATCTAAATGATAAAAACGAGGTCGTATCGTATCAGCAGTCGATGGTGATATCGATTAATGAAGTGAGAAAAGAAACCCTTGTCCCAGCGCTTGAAACCGTGAAGGACTTATATACGCAAAACATGCTGAGCCAAAACACGACCGTGAAAAAAGTAGAACTTGGCTACTATACGCAATACCCGGGTGCAAGCACGCAGGTCATGGTGCCTGTATGGCGAGTCGAGCTTGAGGGCGTATCAACTGGTTCAAAGAAAAAGACAGAGGAAGAATATTTGATCAATGCCATTGATGGCTCAACACTTGATCATATAGAGAAAGATGACAAATCTTCAATGGAGTGAGAGAACATGAGCTTGCAGTTCAGTGTACTAGCGAGCGGAAGTACGGGGAACGCTTTTTATTTAGAAACAGACGAGCATGCTTTTCTAGTAGATGCGGGTTTAAGCGGCAAACAGATGGTTGAGCTGCTTGGTCAAATCGATCGCAAGCCTGAAGACTTGGACGGCATTTTTGTGACACACGAGCACTCAGATCATATTAAAGGGCTCGGTGTCATGGCAAGAAAGTATAAGCTTCCTGTCTATGCAAATGCGAAAACATGGAAGGCGATGGAGTCTCATATCGGAAAGATTGATACAGAGCAAAAATTTCATTTTGATATGGAAACCGTCCAATCCTTCGGCGGTCTCGATGTTGAGTCCTTTGGTGTCTCACATGATGCGGCTGAGCCCATGTTTTACGTGTTCCATTATGGCGGGCGCAAACTTGCCTTAATGACGGATACAGGCTATGTGAGTGACCGTATGAAAGGGATCATTCAGTCAGCCAATACATTTGTATTTGAGAGCAATCATGATGTCGGTATGCTACAAATGGGCCGATACCCGTGGAGTATTAAGCGTAGAATTTTGAGCGATGTCGGGCATGTTTCAAATGAAGATGCCGCTCTTGCGATGACAGATGTCATTGGAGATGCCACCTCACGCATTTACTTGGCTCACTTGAGTCAAGACAACAACATGAAGGATTTAGCCCGTATGGCGGTCCAGCAAACGCTTGAGATGAAAGGTTTTGTTGTCGGGGATGGCTTTGATTTATATGATACGGACCCGAAAAAGGCAACCCCGCTTTGCGCCGTATGATTTTTACAATCGGATGATTAAGATAAGAGCTTCTTACCAACACTATATACATCATCTATTCACTGAAAGGAAGGAAACATAGTGGATTATCGCGATGTAGAGTGGAAGCCGAGACGAAGCAGAAAAGGATATTTCCTATCTGGTCTGATCGGCGTATTGGTAGGAGCTTTTTTAATGGGATTCTTTTTCCCCTATGTGTCAGGACAGAGCGGCAGTCCCTTTGGGTGGCAGCAGAACGGAGATGGGCAAGCAGCACAGGGTCCTTTAAAGACCATCAATGTGAACGTCAATGATGCGGTCACAAAAGTCGTATCTCATATGTCGGATACGGTTGTCGGCGTCATTAATATCCAAAAGTCGAGCTTTTGGGAAGAAGGCGGAGAGGCAGGCAGCGGGTCAGGTGTGATTTATAAGAAAAAGGGTGACACCTTTTATATCGTAACCAACCATCACGTCATCAAAGGTGCCAACCAGCTTGAAGTGAGTCTTCAGGATGGGACAAGAATTGGCGCCAACCTTGTTGGTAGCGATCAGCTCATGGACTTAGCAGTTCTCACCGTCAAAAGTGATAAGATCAAGCAAACCGCTGCCTTTGGAAATTCAGATCATGTGAAGCCCGGTGAGCCAGTGATCGCCATTGGAAATCCATTAGGGCTTGAATTTGCAGGCTCTGTCACACAAGGTGTCATTTCAGGAACGGAACGTGCGATTCCTGTAGACTCAAATGGAGACGGACAGGCGGATTGGAATGCGGAGGTACTGCAAACAGATGCCGCCATCAATCCAGGTAACAGTGGTGGTGCCTTGATCAATATGGACGGAAAAGTGATCGGCATCAATTCAATGAAGATTGCTGAATCAGAGGTTGAAGGCATCGGGCTGTCTATCCCGGCGAATCTTGTCATCCCTGTCATAGAGGATTTAGAGCGCTACGGAGAGGTGAAACGTCCGTACCTAGGTGTTGGCATGAAATCATTAGCAGATATTGCGAGCTACCACTGGGATGAGACATTGAAGCTGCCATCTAACGTTACATCAGGCGTTGTCGTGATGAGTGTCGAGCCTTTGTCTCCAGCAGGAAAAGCGGGGCTAAAGGAACTGGATGTTGTCACCTCCTTTGATGGCAAGAGTGTACAGAATATCGTAGACCTTCGTAAGTATTTATATCAAAAGAAAGTCGGCGACAAGGTAAAGATGCAGTTTTACCGAAGTGGAAAGAAAAAATCAGTAGAGATCAAACTTTCTCAAACCGACCGATTCGGCGGATAACCAGTTCCTTGATGGGACTGGTTTTTTTGCATGCTCATCATATGATGGAGGAAAGGGGGCGATACGATTGGTTACATTACAGCCAATGTCACAGACGGATTACGATGTATTGATGGAGAAGGCCATTCAGCGGTACGCAGAAGAAAAGGTACTTGCAGGGACTTGGGGAAAGGAAGAATCACTTGCAAACGCCGAAGAACAATTTGATCGGCTGCTTCCTGAAGGACTGCAGACAGAGCATCATGAGCTATGGAATCTCTTGAATGGGGAGGAAGCGATTGGCTGGGTTTGGCTTTGTTATGACCCCAATCACCCGCAGAAGGAAGGATTCATTTATAACTTTTTCTTATTCGAAGCTTATCGAGGGAAAGGCTTTGCAAAGCAGGCCATTGCTGCATTAGAGGAGCAGGCAAAGTCATTAGGAGTGCAGAAACTCTCGCTGCATGTCTTTGCTCACAATCAAATTGCCCGTTCATTGTATGAGAAGACGGGATTTGAAGAAACCGGAATCTATATGAGTAAACCTTTATCATAAAGAAGAAGCACCGTGCGGATCGCATACGGTGCTTTTTTATGAGGAGCTCATGGCATCCTGAGCCGTGACTCTGTATAAATCAACTTTGCATTTCACGAAAGCGCGGATGATTGATGGAACTTGAGCTTCTGAACGAATCAACAATGAGGTCTCGTCATCACTGATCACAAGATCTGTTCCCACAGTTTGTAAGTACTGCGTGAGAACAGGCTTCACCTCATCATCAATCCACGCATGCTTGAAGGTTGCACGTATGTTTGAGGATGTGATGGTTTTCTCTTGAGGGAGTGTATGGGGGGACACTAATTTTCCTTCAGAAATAAAAGCAGTTTTGGTACAAATACTATTTGTGAACCTTGGGCGGTCAGCCGTTAAAAAGACGGTTTTCCCTTCATGTTTTAACGTGTCAATGACCTGCTGGATGTGCAAGATCGAATCTGCGTCAATATCGGCAAAAGGCTCGTCGAGTAAAATAAATTCGGGCCGATGGGCGATGGCCTGCGCCATGCCAAGCCGTTTCTTCATACCGGGTGTGAAGGAACCGACCTTTTCCTGCCGATAGTGATCCAAGCCGACAAATTCGAGCAGTTCTTCATAATCACTCGTTTTCTGGCGCGTCCCGGTGATTTTTGATAAGTAGGCAATATGTTCAAGTGCTGTCAGCCCTTCATATAAATCCGTATATTCAGGCAGAACACCGATATGCTGTCTCACCTTTTTTAATGAAGGCATATCCATCATCGTAAACGTCCCAGAGGTTGGCCGGGAAATTCCCGTAATGATATTGAAGAACGTTGTCTTACCAGAACCCTTCGGTCCAATGAGTCCGAAGATATCGCCTTGATTGACATCAAGGGTGATGTGATCTATTGCGACTTTTGTCCTGTATTTTTTTGTGAGTTCTTTTGTATATAGCATTTAGACATCCCTCCTTTGAAATAGGAGTGCTGTTCCAATGAGTAATACAACGGTTAATGCTGTATTCAAGAGTATATAGGTCAGCGGTTCACTCAAGCGCGCATAATAATAAGGCGTGATATATTGGAACCAATGAATCAATCGTTCTGAAGAAAGAACAGATATCATACTGACGATCGGGAAAAGAAAGGAAAACAACATCCCAACAAACATAGATTTCTGCGGGGTTGGAAAGAGCATGGACAAAAATAAAGCACATGAGATACCGACACTGATAAAGGTTAAGATTTTTAACGCATCAGAAAACAGAAAACGATGTGAAATCACCATATTCAGTACGTAGGTCGTCATAATACAGCTAAGCCAAAACAGCATCAGTCCAAGATATTTCCCGATAATAATGTTCAAACGGGTGGTTTTACTGACGAGAAAACGAATGGTTTTCAAATGAATTTCTCTGCTTAAAATATCGTGAGACAATAAGAAAATAAGGAAGAAACCAAATAGAGACATCACCAGTTCATTCCCAATGGAATAAGGATCCTTTGCCTGCTCCCATTTGTCCTGATGAGCAGCAATAAACGGTAGAGTTGAAACAAAAGTAGATAAAATGAAAATAATAACAATTGTTAAAATAGATTTTGTGCTTTTGAAGAGCTGCTTAAACTCATTCATACAGATGGTCCACACACGCTGTACCTCCCTTCATCTTTATTATACCGCTAGAAAAGAAAGACACCATATCTCGCTCTTTAACATTTGCTTAAATTTTATAAAAAAGAAGACTCTTCCAGAACAGTTAACTCATTTTTGAAAATGTTCAGAAAAATATCTTGATTTATCAAAAAACATCATGTATGATAGCTTTAATTCAAGATAGTTAAACAGGCGATGACGAGAGAAAGTACAATCATCAATTTTTCCACAGAGAGCTTCGGCAGCTGAAAAGAAGCAAAAATAATGATTCGAAAAATGGTCTCTGAGCCTCGTGCTGAACATATCCATGATATTAGTAGGACACGACGAGAGTTGGTACTCGTTATCAAAACCACAGTATATGAGCCAAATTGGAGCTTTGTACTTGTAGAGGCTGTTTAGCGCGAGCAAACAGTAAATAAAGGTGGTACCACGAGACAAATACCTCGTCCTTATGATTCAAAGATAAGGATGGGGTATTTTTTATTGTCCACTTTTTTCATACAAATGTTCAAATGTTCCACGTGAAACACCACATCCATTTTTTCAAATGAAAGGGAGATTGACATGAGTGAACATGCATTGGTTTTACAATCAGATTTCGGCATTGATGATGGAGCGGTCAGCGCCATGTACGGAGTGGCAAATACGGTCAGCAGCAGCATCCGCCTTTTTGATTTAACACACAATATACCGCAGTATGACATTTGGGAGGCATCTTACCGCCTGCTCCAAACCGTCACATACTGGCCGGAAGAGACGGTATTCGTATCCGTCGTTGACCCAGGGGTTGGGTCAGAAAGAAAGAGTCTTGTCGTCAAAACCACAAGCTCGCACTACATTATTACCCCAGATAACGGAACACTCACACACGTCGCACAGGATATAGGCATTGTAGAAGCACGTTATTTAGATGAAACCATTAACCGGCTGCCGAAGTCGGGAAAATCACATACATTCCATGGGAGAGACATTTACGCGTATACAGGGGCGAGAATTGCTTCAGGAGTGATTTCTTTTGAAGAGGTTGGGCCAAGGGCGAATATTGATGAAATTATTCACCTTCCAGTCGTACAGGCTTATGCGAAAGAAGAAGTAATCACAGGAACAATTGATATTTTAGATGTGCGGTTCGGAAACCTATGGACAAACATTCATCACACGCTATTTGAACAGCTTTCAATCAATTATGGAGATGCAATAGAAGTTACCATTGCCAACGGGCCAAAAAATGTGTATAAAAATATCATGACCTATGGACGATCTTTTGCCGATTTAAAGGTAGGCGAACCACTCGTATATGTCAATTCACTCGACCATTTAGGCGTGGCGATCAATCAAGGGTCATTTGCAAAGGCTTATAACATCGGGACAGGCACAGGCTGGCGCCTTTCGATTCGCAAAGCTCCGCGCATTATATACGAATAAGAGGAGGATACATCATGGCAGGTAAACAACTTTCAACGAAAACTGTCGTTGCCATCGGAATTGGCGCAGCCGTCTTTGTGATTTTAGGACGCTTCGTCTCCATTCCAACTGGGATTCCGAATACACAAATTGAGACATCGTATGCATTCCTTGCGTTAATGGCTGTGCTATTTGGTCCTGTTGCAGGCGCACTGATTGGATTTATTGGTCATCTCATTAAAGATGCGACCACATTCGGCCCTTGGTGGAGCTGGATTATTGTTTCAGGTGTTGTTGGGTTATTGATCGGATTCATTTCGAACCGTTTAAAAGTAGAAGAGGGCGACTTTGGCTGGAAAAAAATCACGCTCTTCAACGCCGTACAAGCAGGCGCACAGGCATTGGGCTGGTTTGTCATTGCCCCAGTACTCGACATTGTGATCTATGCAGAACCTGCGAACAAAGTATTTGTTCAAGGCATCGTGGCAGGAATCTCAAACATCATCACAGTCGGTGTACTAGGAACCATCATCATTGCAGCTTATGCGAAAACGAGAAGCAAAAGCGGCAGTCTATCGAAAGAAACATCATGAAGCAAGGTGGAACACATAAATGAAGAAACCGATGATTCAATTCGAACATTTCGGATTCCAATATCGCAGTCAGGCAGAACCGACATTGAAAGATATCAACCTGACCATCTATGAAGGCGAAAAAGTCCTCATCGCAGGCCCGTCTGGATCGGGAAAAAGCACACTAGCCCATTGTATCAATGGGCTAGTTCCTGCGTCTTATAAAGGTTCTATGGAAGGAAGTCTTCACATCGGCGGGAAAAATGCAGAGAAAGAGAACATTTTCTCCCTTTCACAGCTTGTCGGAACGGTGCTTCAGGACCCTGATGGACAATTCATTGGGCTGACCGTTGGAGAAGATATCGCGTTCACACTTGAAAATGATCAAGTCACACGCGAAGAAATGAAAACACGTGTCGAGGAAGCAGCAAGATTAACAGAGGTAGACGGCAAGCTGGCATCGTCCGTGCATGAGCTGTCAGGCGGACAAAAACAACGTGTCGCTATTGCGGGCGTACTTGTTAACGAAGTCGACATTTTGCTGTTTGATGAACCACTCGCAAGCCTTGACCCCGCAACAGGCAAAGAAGTGATCGACCTTATTGACCGACTACAAAAACAAACGAAAAAAACCGTCGTGATGGTCGAGCACCGATTAGAGGACGTTCTTTTCCGCAAAGTCGACCGCATCATCGTCGTTAATGACGGCACGATTGCAGCAGACATGACACCAGATGAATTGCTCGCCTCAAATGTATTAGAAGCGGCTTATTTACGTGAGCCTTTATATGTAAGAGCCATGAAATATGCAGGCATTCCGGTCAAAGCAGGAGATCAGATCGCTAATTTACAGCATCTCACCTTAAATGACGAGGCAAAAGAGAAAATCGAGCAATGGATGGAAGCATCTGAGCCGTCAGTCGAGCAAAAAACAGCGCAGGATTTACTAGAAGTACGTGAGCTGAGCTTTGACTATCCGGCAAGACGAAACACGCTGAACAACATCTCTTTTACCGTCAAAAAAGGAGAAATGATTAGCATCGCTGGAGCCAATGGGGCAGGCAAGACGACACTATCCAAGGTGCTCTGCGCGTTCGAAAAGCCAACAAAAGGAACCATTCATCTAAATGGTAATGACATCACAGGAGATACCATCAAACAGCGCTCCGAACGAATCGGCGTCGTTATGCAAAACCCAAATCAAATGATTTCAAAACAAATGATCTTTGATGAGGTGGCACTCGGTCTCGTTTTAAGAGGCGTAAAGGAAGACGAGATCAAGGAACGGGTGGAGCGGGTCCTGAAAGTATGCGGACTGTATCCATTTAGGAACTGGCCGGTCTCAGCCCTCAGCTTTGGACAGAAAAAACGCGTCACCATCGCGTCAATTCTTGTATTAGAACCAGAAATCCTCATCTTAGATGAACCAACCGCAGGACAGGACTTTAAACATTACACAGAGATGATGACGTTTTTAGAGCAATTAAACCAGCAGGGTGTCACGATTTTCATGATTACCCATGATATGCATTTAATGCTTGAATACACGACAAGAACCATTGTCATTTCAGATGGAGAAAAAATCGCAGATGATACACCAGCCAAAGTGCTGACAGATCAGCTGCTTGTCCAAAAGGCGAGCTTAAAGGAAACGTCGCTGTATGAACTGGCGCTGAAAGCAGACTGGCCGAATCCAAATGAACTCGTGGATCGCTTCATTGAGGTTGACAGAAAGGAACGAATGACATGGCTGTAGACATGCTGTCCTATATCGATCGCCCGTCGCCGATTCACCGGCTGACAGGTGCAACCAAACTCATTTGCTTTATCCTTTGGTCATCTGCAGCGATGCTCACGTATGATACAGGCGTATTAGTGTTTATGTTAGTTGCCAGTATCGTGTTCTTTCAGCTATCAAACGTACGATTTCGTGATATCTCCTTCGTAGTGATTGTCCTGGCGATTTTCCTTGTCATCAACAACATTGCCATTTACATCTTTGCACCCCAGCAAGGTGTCGCGATTTACGGAGCAAAGCATGAACTATTTCACATTGCAGGCTGGTACAATGTCACACTTGAACAGCTTTTCTATCAATTGAACATTACACTCAAATACGTGACCGTAATGCCAGCAGCGCTTTTGTTTATCGTGACAACAAATCCAAGTGAATTCGCCTCATCGCTCAGCAGAATCGGGGTCAGCTACCGGATTTCGTATGCGGTAGCGATTGCTCTGCGCTACATTCCAGATATTCAGCGTGATTTTCGAACGATTGCCATTTCTCAGCAAGCAAGGGGCATTGATTTATCGAAGAATGAAAAACTGGGAAAACGGATCAAAAATGCGCTGTCGATTGTCATGCCGTTGATTTTCTCCAGCTTAGAGCGGATTGAAACGATCAGCAATGCGATGGAGCTGCGCGGGTTTGGGAAACATAAAAAGCGCACATGGTTTACGGCAAAAGACTTTCAAAAAGCAGATTATGCTGCGTTATTGTTTGTTGGTGTGGTGCTCATTGTGTCGCTTGTGATTACATTTATTAGAGGAACGAGATTTTATAATCCGTTTTGATAGAAGGAAGCCTTCACAGGAGTGGAGGCTTTTTTATTTGGTTTGTGGATAAAAGGTGTGGAAAATGGTAAAAGACTATTAACATGTGAATAAATCGGTTATATTGAACAATGAGCGAAACACTTGTGAATAACGAGACAACATATTGGAGGAATTAGAAACTTATGAACAAATTACTTTATGCTTGTGCAGAACATATAGAAACCGTACTAGACATGTACATAGATGATCACGAAACACCGCCAGAATTCAGAAAAATCGAACATACACACAGCTTATCCACAACCTGTGAATTGTGCGATGAACCTGCAATATATATAGTGGGGAACGAATGATCGGACACAAAATACACAAATTTTATCCACAATTGTTGATAACTTATATGAATAACTTGTTCTTAAGGTGGGGATGACCTGTGAATATATCAATTATCACAGTAGGAAAATTAAAAGAGAAATATTTAAAGCAAGGCATAGCCGAATACACAAAACGATTACAAGCATACGCAAAAATCGAGATCATTGAGCTCGCAGACGAAAAAGCACCCGAGAATCTCAGTGAGCAAGACATGAAAATCATCAAAGACAAAGAAGGCGAACGCATCCTAAGCAAAATCAACCCAGACGCCCACGTCATCGCCCTCGCCATCGAAGGAAAAATGAAAAGTTCCGAAGAATTAGCCGATACAATAGATAAGCTGGCAACATACGGAAAAAGTAAGGTGTGTTTTGTCATAGGGGGATCCCTCGGGTTAAGTGATGCTGTGATGCAGCGGGCGAATGAGAAGTTGTCGTTTTCGAGGATGACGTTTCCGCATCAGTTGATGAGGTTGGTGTTGGTGGAGCAGGTTTATCGGGCGTTTCGGATTGTTCGGAGGGAGCCTTATCATAAGTGAGTGTAGTTTTTAATGAATCATCAATTACAGTAGTTTTATTGTAGTTGGTGGTTTGTTTTTGTTACTCAGTATTAATATTTTGTGGCTATATTAGATGTGGGCATAACAAATAGTAAAGAAAAGATTTAAAATAAGAAAGGAAAATGGATCTATCCACTTTCCTTATGTGTTTTACATAGATGACTGCTGAAATTATTTATATATAATAAGCGAACTTATTTGGATTATTTTTTCTTTCTAAAGAGAAGAAGTAAAATAAATATGGGAACTAATAAAAGTAGAGTTTTTTTGTTAGTGCTTTTTTTAGAGGGTATAGATGGTAGTTGCTCTTCTTTTTCAAAATTTGGAACTTCTATTACATCGTATTTTTTGAAATCTAAATTCTCTATTTCCTTTTCTCTTTTCCTTGTTATTTGTTTTAATGTATTATTGTTGAATTTTTCATATACAACATTAAAAATTATTCCAAAAAAAACCAACTGTAATATGAAACTAATTAACATCTCAATCAATACAATATATCGTATGTTTCCTTTTGGTATAACATCGCCATATGAGCCACCAAAAAACGTTGTTGCACTAAAATATAGATAATCATCGATAAAATTAAATGAATCTAATTGGTTATTTACATAAATATAATCTCCTGTTAATATTACAGAATCAGAAATAATATGACTGTAAGCAAATGTTTGTTCTAACGTGTGTATAGAACGTGGTTTATCAAATACACTATATACATTTGAAAAATAAAAAATAACTATTATAATAGCACCTATTATCAGTAAAAGAAGTTTTTTTATAGTTAAATTCTCTTTAAATTTGAATATATATTTAATTAGATAATAAAAAATAAATATATATAAACTGAAAATAAGAAGTAGATAAAATTTAGCTATTAATTCATGTTGGAATGAAATAATAATGGAAGGACAAGGAAAGCTCATTAACGAAAATAGCCCGTAAAACAGCCCCTTCCAGTTAGGTAAGGACGATAATTTTTTAAAAGCAAATAATAATATTATCGTATTAATAAAAATTATAATGGATATTATTATATAGATGCTATTAGACATGCTCAATTCCGATTTACCCGAACTTACAGTTTTAAAATTAATACTCCAAATTCCTACCTGATTTTCTTCTGCATTTTTCTGCTCTAATAAAAATTTCATTTTATAATCGATATCAATGTTTTCGTCTACCAGTGCAAAACCTTTCGAAATTATTAGCTGGTTAACACTATATTCGTCTTTATCAGAAAAAAATATTAAATACTTATCTTTTTGAACTTCTTTGATATATATATATTTATTTAGAAGCAGTTTTTTTATTTCTTCAATGGCAAGTTCTTCGTTATATGTATTACCTTCTAGAGTATAGTGTTCTAAATCACCTACAGAATTATAATTAATTTCAAATGGAAGCATATCATTTTTCTCTTTAAAGGTTTTATATTCTTTATAAATACTATCTGAAATACCATATAATTTTATTTTACTTTGATTATTTATTTCTATTGTACTTACATCGATTACTTTTGTAATCTTTATATTTTCTTCTGCAGACACAGGATGTGAGAATAAAAATGCGATTAAGAAAATAAAAAAAGTTGTTACATATTTCATTAAATACGCCCTCTTAATTTATTTTTTATTTACAAGATAATTAATTACGCATATATTAATTATTTTGTCATACTTCAAGAAAAATATATAGTAGAGTTAATCGCGAAAATACTAGATTCAAAAATCGCACTTAAAACAGTTACGTTGAGCCTTATCATAAGTGAATCGTTTTGAAAAATAGTAATTTTATATTATGAAGGCTAATTAAAGATAGCTCATCTTCTTATAAGATTGCTACCTCGGAGTAATTGTTATTTCATTATTGTGTTTTGAAAAGCAATAATTCTATTTTCTAAATGCGGAAGCATAAACATCATTTAGCATCGTAATTACAAGGTTAAAGAGACTTAACAATCCTAAAAAAAGTATGTTAATGAAAATAACTTTAATTATTTCTACATATTCTTTTTTTAGAGGTAGATTAATATATGGACCAAAAAGTGAAAGTAATCCCGTAATTAAAAATAGTAATGCTGTAAATACAAAAGGTCCCAAAAAATCAATTAATGCTTGTCCTTGCACAGCTTTGCTGTTTTTTTTATGTGTTGCTAATCTTTTCAGTTCCTCTTCGCTGAAGGCATTTTTCCCTGCAACAAATAAAGCCAATGTCAATGTTAATCCTGTTGATGATACTGAAAAGTAAGTTCCTATTTGAAATGAGGAAAAATCCATAAAATCAAAAAATGTAGCGCCTGTTAGTGATATTAATACAAATAGAATCCATATTGCATATAGATAGTTGGGCATTAAATTGCTTTTTGATTTCCAAATTATTTTTAAAGGATTATTATAAAAATTTTCTTTCATAGGTCACCTCTCCTTTCTTATGAGGTTTCATCAATCCTTGTTAGTGTTTTGATTCTTTTAAATATATTTCTCCCTTTAGATATTACGGACTTCAGATATCCTTGTCTCGCCTCATTCTCCAATAATTGTTGAATGGGGGGATTATTTAAAGGTTTACCATCAGCACCTAGGAGCTTAGTCTCAACTTCTTTTGCTTCCGCTTCTTGTAAAATATTATGTCTATCTAGAGGTGGATTACCATTAGGATAAACAATAACATAACTTATTTCACTGTACTCGCCTTCTAAGGAAATAGAATCATAAATAGGATTTATGTTAATTTTTCCTAAGTGCTTGTTTGCTGAGCTGTTGCTATTTACTAGTTTAACTAAGTCACTTATGTAGTTTAATGCTGCTATTTCAGAAGAGCTTTCTACGAGTATATGTTCAGTTCTTGGATTATAAAAAGATCTTAGATTCAATGTATTAATTACATTATTCTCTTTATAATTTTCTAAATAAAACTTTATTTTATAAAATTTCCTTAGGTGTGTAATGCCTGTTCCGACCTTACTGTTCGTTTCTATATTTTCAAATTGATCTATTTTTTCATCTTCAATTACTTCGTACGCTTTTATTATACCAGGATATTTATTTTCCAAAGTTCTTCTAGCACTCATACATATTTCATTTAGATTTAAAAAATCTTGGGAATAATGAATCTCATGCTTTTCTTTATAATGTGATAGTACTTTGTTATATAGTTTGAATAATTTGATAGTATTAATTTCTAAATCTTCAAATGAATTTTGGAAATCCTGTTCATCATTTTTTTCTGGAATCAATTCAAATAAATTTTTATTCTCCTTGATCTGTAAAACACTTTCGAACCCGAGCGGTATAACTCTAGAAAGTAAGTATTCAATTTCATTGTTATCTTTATATTTCAATAAAATATTTGGTTGAATATTCAATTTGAAAACAAAATAGCTCACAGAGACTGCCCCTTTCTTAATAACTCAATTAGGAGAATAAATGAATTAGATTCATTGTCGAACTAAACCGTATAAATTAATCAAATTATTGATTCTATATTAAGATGTAGATGAAAAATAAAATATTTAGACAGATAAAACACACAAAGTCGATAAAATAAAAAAATATCAAAAAAAGTTAATATAAGGTATTATATTAATATATATAATACCATAAAATTATTAAATTTGAAGGAGTAATATTATACATAGAAATGAGAAAAGGTATTGTATAAAATACTTTGTAATAGCTCGAGTATTTCCTGATTTTTAAGGAAAATTCTAAAGAGGTATAGTATCTTTATAGAAAACGTCTCTGTTGAGTAGGATATCTAAAAAATTCTATTATTAATTTGAAGTTTTTTTGATAGAATTTCATCTAGTTATTTAAAGGAAAGCCCTAAAAATTCTGACTTGAGTCGAAAATAAACTATTTGTAAGCTTCTAAGTCAATAATTTAAAAAAACCATATTATTCCGATATATGATGTATAAGGATAATAGAGGGGTGGAGTATGAATGGCAATCACATTACCAGAAAGTATTAAAAGTACTGCTACTGCAGGAGAACGAATTTTATTTCGAACATTAAAGGAATATCTACCCGAGGAGTATATTGTACATTATGAGCCTAATATCAATGGGTTTAGACCAGACTTTGTGATAATCGGTCCGGATCTAGGAGTATTAGTTTTGGAAGTAAAAGATTACACCAAAAATACAATAAGAGAGCTAAACGATAATACCTGGGGCATTTTAAATTCTTCTGGTGATTTACATAGAGTGAAGAGTCCTCTAGTTCAATCAAGAGAGTATGCTTTTAAAATAAAAGATATGCTTGAGAAAGACATTGATTTAATCAATACAGAAGGGAAATATCAGTTTAAATTAAAGTTTCCTTATGGTTATGGTGTCGTCTTCACTCGGCTTCAGGAAGAACAACTTTTAAAAAATAAAGTATATGAGGTTATTGATCCACATTTTATTTTATCGCGTGATCAGATTGATTCGGATAATGACCATTTTGATCCTGAGATCTTAATAGAAAAATTGTTTGATATGTTTCATGTGCCTTTCAAGTTAAATACGCCACTATCATCTGACGAATTAGAAAGGATTCGTTATCATCTATACAAAGAAATACGCGTTGGAGCAGATGTTGAACCAGTCCCATACCAAGAAAAACTGTTATTATCTTTTCGAAACATCAAAACGATGGATCTGCATCAAGAAAACTTGGCTAAACAGATTGGTGATAAACATCGGCTAATTAGAGGAGTAGCAGGAAGTGGTAAAACCTTAATCTTAGCGACTCGAGCAAAAATGTTAGCTGAACAACATCCGAATTGGAAGATATTAATACTCTGTTACAATGTAGCTTTGAAACAAAATATTAAACAAATGATTCATTCTAAATTTACAGAACCAGATGATTTTCTGACATCCGATCATAGAAAAACACCAAATTTAAATAATATACAAATATTAAATTTTCATCACTGGATTAAAAAAGATCATGGTATTTCAGAACTTGAAATAGATGATTACATTGAAAAAATAGAAAATGATGCTTTAACTCCTGTAAAGTATGATGCCATTTTAATTGATGAAGGGCAGGACTTTGAAGGGAGCTGGCTGCATCTCATCAGCTTATGCTTAGATCAAGAGACGCAATCTTTACTTTTAGTAGAAGATAGAGCGCAAGATATCTATCGGAAAAGTAGAAGCTATGTGAAAGATACGGGGCTTGATTTTAGAGGTAGATCTAGAATCTTAAATATAAATTATCGTAATACGTCACAAATTGTGGATTTTGGATGGAAATTTTACGATAGCCATAGAGCTTTAGATCTTAAATTAAAACAAGAACAGACAGAGACAATCGAAATAATCCCTCCAAAAAAGACGAAACGTAAAGGGCCAGAAGTAGAACTTTTAAGATGTAATACCTTTAAAGAAGAAATAGAAGAGATTACTAAACAAATAGTGGATCAACATAATGAAAAGAACATACCTTACTCTGAAATGGCTATTTTATATCGTATAAAGGGATATAATAACCATTATATATCAGCGATTCAATCTGAATTTCAAACAAAGAATATTCCTTACAATTGGATAACTGAAAATGGTGCAACCAAACATAAGTTCAATCCAGAGGAAGAGACAGTCAAAATTTGTTCTCTCGATAGTAGTAAAGGTCTTGACTTCCACTCAGTTTTTATTGTGAAAGCTGATCTGATGCCATTAAAGTATGAAGAGGATCAAGAAAAAGAAGTGTCTTTAATGTATATAGGAATGACTCGTGCTAAAGAGTACCTATCAATATCTTATTCAGGTGTTTCTTTGTTTACTCAGTATTTTGAGGATGCAAAGCAAAAAGAGCCGACATTTAATCAATAATTTTAAATAGTAAAAGGTACGGGAATTATTCATTTCTCATACCTTTTTTCATGTAAGAAGAAAAGAAGACTCTTCTTAATAAATATCGTATTATATATAATGAAAACTTAGTTCAAGAAACGATTACAGCAGGTATTGGGAACGATCACATATTCAATCTACAATTACTCAAAGGAGACTTTCATGGGTTTCAAAGCTGACTTTAAACATGAAATACGTAACGTAATAAAAGATGTAGAAAAAGAAATAAATAAAACATGGAAAATTGAATATAAAGGGCATTCTATAGAAATTACAAACCAAATAAAAGAAGAGCAACTAATCATTGATGGTGTGACAGTTGATAAAAAACAACGAAAAAGTTTATTGACTCATATAATTCCATATTCAAAATTGTCGGGGATATTGGAGCTTCAAGATGGTACAAAACACAAAGTGTCCGTTAAACTTGGTGGGTATGTACGATTTCGTTGTATGGTGAAGGTAGATCATGAAACGGTTTTAGATGAATCAATGAAGATAGACTTTCTCCCATGGGATCATAAAGAGAAAATCGTTCCCTTTATTCAACAACAAATTCAATCACATCATAAAATAGTAGACGACCGTTTACCCGATGAAGATTATTTATTTGACGAAAATGAACCACGATTGGCTCCCGGTTTATCTGATTATTATGTAGATGAACGACCTGCCCCTTTTTATGTGAAGAAACTATTGAAGCTTTTTGAAATACAACTGAATCATCCTACAAACGAAACTAGAAAAAAAACATATGAAAAAATCATTTCTAACAATATGGCGAGTCGCAACAGTGAGTTAATTGACCGATTTCAACAAACACAATGGGATGAGTCTCTTGTACAGCAAGAAGCGTTATGGCTTTTTGAGCATGCGGCACATCGGGAGGTCGTCAAATTTGCAGTCATGATACTGGGATGTACGAACTGTGAAAAATACAAAGAGCTTTTATTCACAATAGGTATGCATGAAGAATTTACTTCTTATGTCGTGTTTGCATTGAAGAATGGCACAATTCAAGGAAACGAACATGTTTGGCGTCTTGCAAAGTCTGTTGATGGATGGGGAAAAATTTCGGCTGTTGAGCAAATGGAAGCCTCGACGCCAGAAATAAAACGTTGGTTACTAACAAAGGGCTGCGAAAATACAATCATGAATGAATACTTAGCCTATACTTGCGCTCTTAATGGTGGTCTGGAAACAGCTTTATCAGAAGATGAAATTTCCAAAGAATTATATGATGGAGCGAGTCTCATCATTCAAGCATTATTAGAAGATGAGGTTTCTATCTACGGAATCGATGAGTATTCAAATGCAAGCTCAGTTCTCTGCCGATTTATTCACCATGCTCATAAGCACTGCCAAGCAATTGAGGACTTTTATACAATATTGAAAATAAATGAGTTTTTAAATGATGAACAAGAGATTTGGGAAGACCGATTGAATGCCTCATGGAAACAGGACGATTATAAGGCTATCCAGGAAGCTGTTCAACCGTTTATTAATGACAGTAGATGGCCAAAGCTTGCGATCGATTCGTTACAACAGGGTTTTAGCTCCCAAGCACTTGAAATCGCTCTCTTTTATCGTTTAGATGTGATTGAGCATCTATTTGCTTTACTTGAGAAAGATCCGGCAAATAGTGAAATATACTTTGCTGTGATGGACACAAATCATCAAGAGCATATTAGAGAGCTTTGCACATTTGCAGAAACACATTTATCGTTATTAAACCTCTCCGATGATGAAGTGGCTTGTCTACAATATATTGTGCAAGATTTATATGAACACGAAGGTGTAGGATTGTCATTGATTCAAGCTGCACTTAGATCAGATGATGGAAATTTACAGTATCATGCTTTAAGTGTATTAAAGGAATGGCCTCCTTCGTATGCGCAGAAAGCGGCCACAAGGGAATTGATTGAACATATATCCATTAAGACTGATGATAAAGAAGATCGAAAGTTAGCCAAACATTTGTTAAAGAAATAATATTTGATTAAGTAGAGCATAACAATTCAACGGGGATAAAACTTAAAAATATTAGAAAGTAGGCACACCATGCACACAATAAAAAATAGGCCAAACCTTCTCCTACATCACATCAGTATCACACACCGACCGCCCCATCCTAGGTATGGTCGCAGGCAATAACAAAACATTAATGATCGATGCCGGCAACGTTGTAAGGAATCTCCAACAACACATGTTGACATATCGTTATTTATCGATATAATGGGGTGTATGGAGCCAATAGAAGTTTTTAAAGCCTTATCCAATGAATCCAGATTGCAAATTTTACAATGGCTAAAGGAACCTGATCGTCATTTTACACCCCATGAAGGGATTGATATGAATACTACAGGGGTATGTGTTAGTCAAATAACAGATAAATTGAAAATGACGCAATCAACAGCATCTCAATACCTTTCAATTTTACTACGAGCTGGATTAATTACGACAGAGCGTATAGGTAAATACACGTATTATAAAAGAGATGAAAATGCCATAAAAAAAATTGCTAAGATTCTAGAAAAAAATATTTAATAAATGAACTGAATTCATACATCAGAATTCAGTTTCATTTATTAAATACACATCGACTTATCGTAATATGTTTTTTTGTCCATACATATTAACAATTCTAGATATGTAAATGTATTATATATAAGGAGTGATCTACATTGTCAAACACTGTAAAGATTTACATTTTAGCTATTGTAAGTTTTTTAGTTGGTACATCAGAGTATATCATCTCTGGTATTTTGGATAATATTTCTGAATCATTAGGGATTACAATAGCTGCAGCTGGCCAGTTAATTACGATTTTTTCTCTTGTGTATGCCATCTTCACCCCAGTATTAATGGCTTTAACATCGGGAATGAATAAGCGCAAGTTAATGTTATTTTCACTTAGCGTTTTTATTCTAGGTAATATTCTGGCATTCGTCCTCCCTGGGTATCAATTATTTATTGTGTCAAGAATTATTATGGCTCTTGGAGCGGGGATGGTCGTAGTTACTGCATTAACAATAGCTGAAAAAATTGCACCAAAAGGTAAGCAAGGTACCGCTATTGCTACAGTAGTAATGGGATTTACAGCATCATTGATCATTGGAGTCCCACTGGGCAGAATGACTAGTGATTTCTTTGGTTGGAAAGCTGTATTTGGAGGAATAGCCTTACTCGGATTATTAGCTATGGCTATAATTTCTCTTACGATTCCAAAAATCCAAGGGGATAAACCTGTACCTTTAATTCAACAACTCGCTCTTTTTAAAAAACCAAAAGTAGTGTTGGGATTAGCCATCACCTTTTTCTGGCTCGGTGGTTATTCAATTGCCTATACCTATCTATCCCCTTACCTTTTAAACATATCAGGTGTAAGCAGCAAATTGCTGAGTGGAGTTCTTCTCATATTCGGGATTGCTAGTCTAGTTGGGTCAAAGTTTGGTGGATTTAGTACCGATCGATGGGGTGTGAATTTTACTCTGATTAGTGGAATGACATTACATGTCATCATGCTCATATTGCTCTCACTAGTTACGCATTCTTATGTTGGAGTATTGCTCATTTTAATATTATGGTCATTTGCTGCATGGTCTTCTGGCCCGACTCAACAATATCACTTAGCTAAAATGGAGCCAGAGTCATCAGGTATACTATTAGGTCTCAATCAGTCAATGATGCAATTGGCGATGGCTGCAGGTGCAGCTATTGGAGGTATCTTTGTAGAGAAAGTTTCTCTATCTTCCGTTACTTGGGTAGGGGCTTTAGGCGTTGCAATCGCGATCATTGTCACAATATTGGCTTCACGTGCTACTTCGAGTAATGAAATTCGATATACTTAATCATAAACAGCAGAACGATGGGAAAAAACGTGATTCAATTTAAAATATAATGACAGAAAGTAGGAAGCACCTATGCACTCAATTAAAAAAACAGGTCAGAGTTTTTGGTACATCACACCAGTATCACTTACCGACCGCCCCATTCTAGGCATGGTCGTAGGCAATAACAAAACATTAATGATCGATGCCGGCAACTCGGAAGATCATGCGAACTATTTTATCCAAAAAACTTTAAAGCACGAGAACGCCAAGCCCGATATGGTTGTCCTCACGCATTGGCATTGGGATCATATTTTTGGTCTGCCAGCGCTGCCTGATACGGTTTCAATTGCTTCTGCAAAGACCAGAAAGGAAATGGAGAAGCTTCTTCCGTTTTCTTGGTCAGATGAGGCGATTGATGAGCGGGTGAGGGAAGGAACGGAGATTGAGTTCTGCGCGAAGGCGATAAAAGAAGAATATCAGGATCATCGAGATATTCAGGTGGTTTTACCGGATGTCACGTTTGACCGTCGGATGGAGATTGATCTTGGCGGGGTCACTTGTGTTGTGCAGCATGTTGGGGGCGATCATGCGGCAGATTCAGTGATCGTGTATGTGAAAGAAGAGAAAATCCTGTTTCTTGCTGATTGCATTTATCCGAAAATGTACGCCGAAAAAGTACATTATACGGTGAAAGAAATCTTGCGTCTTTTAGATGAGCTAGATGCTTTTGATGCAGATACGTATATTCCTTCACATCAAAGACCATGGTCAAAAGAGGAGTTTCGTCAGGAAACAGATAAGCTTCGGATGATGGCGAAATACACTGATCTTTATGGTGGAGATCGACAGAGAATCGTGAATGAATATCAAGCACATGTGAACAGAGAACTGAAAGAAGATGAGTTGGAGACGATCGTTTATTTTGTAAATGGTTATGAAGGATTAGCAGAGGGATAAACCTCTGCTTTTTTTATTTTCATAGCTCGTCCTTTTCCCTGAGTTTATATCAAGTTTATATACAGGCGATATACTCGAACCGGTAAGAAAAGGAGGAGAACCATTGATGAATGTATTTAGATCATTTATTGATAAAATATCTACAAAAAAGGGAGCTTGGCTGACTGTTATCATTTGGCTTGTTCTCATGATAGGGTTGAGTGCTGGTCCTACATTGGGCGATCATAAAGTGAGCAACTTTCAATCTTTACCTAGTGATGCTCAGTCTATCGTGACACAAAAGCAGTTAGATCAGTATTTCCCAAGTGACAAAGGGACTCCGGGATTATATGTGTTCCATCATCCTAATGGAAAGCTGGCTATTCAAGATGTAAAAACAATCATAAAAGGAATCAAAGAGGCAAAAATTCAGGGGATTGAAGAAATTGTCGATGTGTCCGCATTGCCTCCTCAAGCGTTATCCGCATTTTTATCAGAGGATCAATCGACGATGATTGTGCCAATGAATTTGGAAGCCGGATTAGGCAATGCTGATTATGCAAAGATTAATGATGAGACAACAGAAGTCGGTACAAACATAGCGAAGGGGCTAGATGCTGATTTTTATATTACTGGCCCAGCTGGTATAGCAGGGGATACGGTGAAGCTGTTTGAATCTGCCGACTTGAAGCTGTTATTCGCCACTGTTGCGATCATATTGGTTTTATTAATCGCCATTTATCGTTCCCCGTTATTAGCGATCATCCCATTATTTGCAACGGTGATTGTCTATCAAGTGGTGAATCAAGTCGTGGCTTTACTTGGCGTCGGTGGACTTGAAATCAATAACTCGACCACTTCGATTATGAGCATTTTGTTATTTGCTGCTGTGATTGATTATTCATTGTTTGTTTTCTCACGTTATCGTGAGGAGTTACAACATCATGAAAATCAATTTGAAGCGATGAAAGTGGCGATGCGTTCAACAGCCAAACCCGTATTATTTGCAGGCGGTACAGTATTTGCGGCTATGATCATATTATTTGTGGCGGATTTTCGTGATTATCAAAACTTTGCGCCAATCTTTGGTGCTGCGATGGTGGTCATTATGATGGCTTCTGTCACACTGATTCCAGCCTTGTTTGCATTATTTGGCCGCAAAGCATTTTGGCCGAAAGTGCCCAAATATGGTGAAGCGAAAGAAGTGAAACATGGCATTTGGGGGCCTATTGCAAAGTTTGTTGTTCGAAAACCAGGATTGATTGGCGGTGCTGTCTTACTGTTTTTACTTGTGACAGGGGCGAATGTTTTCAATTTACATTATGAATTTAACTCAGTGAAAAATTTCCCGAAGGATTTACCTTCTCGTGTCGCATTTGAAATCGTCGAGGATCAATTTAATAAAGGTGATCTAGCCCAGACAACGGTGCTAGTGACCGGTCAAAACCTATCTCAGGAACATTTACAAGAAATCTCTTCTCATTTCTCAGAAAATGACCAAATAGGGTCGGCTCGTCCTTCGGGAGTTACCAAAGATGGAGAGCATGGCAAAATGACGATATCATTGAAGGTGAATCCATACAGTATAGAGGCCATTGAATTTTTAAAAGAATTCCGTACAGATCAATCCACGTATCGTTTATCAGATGGTCAAGAGGTTCAGCTATCTTTTGCGGGCACAACGGCTAAATTAGTGGATGAACAACAAGTGAATCAATCAGATATTCAAAAGATTGTTTTGCTGGAAACGTTACTCATTCTTCTCTTGTTACTCGTTCTGACACGCTCGATCAAAATGTCGATTTATATGATGGCGACGATTTTAATCTCCTTTGTATCTGCTTTAGGGTTAGGCATTTTCTTAGTTGATGTGTTATTTGGTTATGATGCCATTTCTACTCGTGCCCCTGTTTATGCCTTTATCTTTTTAGTGGCTTTAGGAATTGACTATAATATCATCCTTGTGAGCCGTTTCTTAGAAGAACGTAAAACGTTACACGTCAAAGCTGCATTAGAAGTGGCGATACGAAACACAGGAGGGGTCATTTCTTCAGCGGGAATCATTCTTGCCGCGACGTTTGCCGCATTAATGACCATGCCCATTACCGACTTATTTATCTTTGGATTTATTGTCGCTATTGGGATTATCATCGATACATTCTTAGTTCGAGGAATGTTGCTGCCGTCGCTCATATTATTCTTTGAAAAAGACAAAGCTAAGGCGATAAAGGAGGAAGGATAATTGCATGTATTGGTCGTGGATGATGATGAAGCCATTTTGCAATTAGTGTCCATCCATCTAGAGCAGGCAGGATATCACGTGACAAAAGCAAGCAATGCTGAGGCAGCGCTTGCTTTTTTGCAACATCAGTCATTTGATCTCATGATTATTGATGTGATGATGCCTGGAATGGATGGCTTTCAGCTGGCTAGCATTGTGATCAAACAATATGAATTGCCTGTCATTATGCTGACAGCGAAAGGACAAATTGAAGATAAACAGCAAGGATTTGAACAAGGGATTGATGATTATATCGTCAAACCATTTGAAACGAAAGAACTGCTATTCCGTGTAAATGCCATTTTACGGCGATATCGTAAATCCATAGAAGCTTTAACAACTGCGGGGAATATTCAGATTGATACGAACCGTTGGGAATTAATGATTGAGAATCAGCAATATATTTGGCCCATGCGGGAATTAGAAATTCTCCATTATCTGCTGCAGCGGGCAAACCGCAATGTGAGCCGCTGGGATTTAATTGATGACATTTGGGGGGATACGTTAGAACAACCCGAATTCACATTAAACACCCATATTAACCGCATTCGTGAGAGATTAAAAAGAGCTAAAGCGAATGTTGAAATTGTGACAATTCGTGGTTTTGGCTATCAACTAGAGGTAAAAGAATGAGACTACAACAACGGTTTATGTTATATACGTGTTTGATTGTTTGTATCAGTATCTTTGTTGGGTTTATTTGTTCGAATTTGATTTACAATGCCTTTGTAAAAGAGCAATTAAATGATCGTTATTTAGTCATTGCGGAGCAGTTATCGAAACAAATCAAAGAACACGAAATCACATTACAGGCATCTTCCGATTTTCTGCAAACCATGAGCGATCTAGGGTATCAAATTGCATTGGTTAAAGAAGATGGAGAAATGCGGATGTTTGGGGAACCCTTTAAAACGACACAATGGAATGACCAAATGCACGCCTTATTTGAAGGCGGAAAAGCGTACAATGGGATCAAATCCTTTAAAAATTCATATTTAATCATGAGTCATTTCGCAAATGATATAGAAAATACAGTGGGAACGAAAATAGAAATTGAAGGGGAAGAATGGGGATTATTTTTACGTCCAAATAATATTAGCCTTTTCACAGAATTTCATTTGATTATATTTGGGTTTATATTCGCCGTATTTATTAGCAGCATCATTGGCATTTTATTGATGTCTCGAAAGGTCACCCAATCCCTTTCAGAATTGACGAGCGCAACGCAAGAGATGGCCAACCATAACTTCCAGTACCCATTAATGATTAATCGCAAAGATGAAATTGGGCAGCTTGCCGATAGCTTTCGGATGATGCAGCAGAAGCTAGAGAATACAGATCAAGCGAGAAAGAAATTCGTGAATAACGTCTCGCACGATTTCCAATCGCCGCTGCTCAATATCCGGGGATATTCTGAATTACTGGATGGGGAGCTTTCGTCAAGCGAAGGGAAAAAATACAATCACATTATTCAAACAGAAGCGAAGCGATTATCAAACTTAACGAAACAACTTCTCATTCTTACCTCAATTGATCAAGGGACATATCCAACGAATAAACAACTAGTCAGGATCGATGATCAGCTTCATCAAGTGGTTCATTCAATGCTATGGCGGATAGAAGAGAAGGGCTTAGAAATTAAAATCGATTTACAGCCTGTCACTGTATATGCTGACCGTACATTGCTGATCAACGTATGGGAGAACTTAATTGGCAATGCGATTAAATACAACAAAGAGTACGGAGAGATCAGTATTCATTGTGAAGAAAATGAATCAGAAGCGGTCGTGAAGATCAGAGATACGGGGATTGGAATAGAAAAAGAGACATTGGAAAAAATATTTGAACGATTCTACAGGGTAGATCAAGCACGAAATAAAGATGGAATGGGTCTGGGATTATCGATTGTACAAGAAGTTCTCTCTTATCACGATGCTTCTATTGAGGTAGAAAGCAATGAAGAAGGAACGACTTTTACGACGGTTTTTCCAAAGAAGTAGTTAGTGAAGAAAAGTCTCATTTGCGATGTGTCAAATGAGACTTTTAAATGTCTATGGCAAGCCTACAACATCTTCTGAATCACGAACTGTAACAGACATGTTTTTAGCATTAATCTTAATGACACAATCCCACGTTGGCTTCATTTGCAGTTCATCATTCTCATCAATACGGATAATCCCTTTAAATTCAACAGTCTGTTCTAGAAAGACCATTTTCTTTTCTGTATCATCTTTGACAGCTGTTAAATGTTCAGGATAGTGAACTGTCCAATCATAAAAAGTGATTTTCTTCATAGTTCCTCCTGCTTTTTTCATTCGTACACTTCTCCGAATACTTCTTCTGTTTGCCGGATTGTTAGAGTTTTGTTGGTTGGATCGATTGTAATGACACAATCCCAAGTAGGTTTGATTTGTAGCTCGTTGTTTTCATCTATCCAGATCACACCGTTTAATTCAATGGATGGCTCTAAAATGACCATCTTCTTTTCATGATGATCTGTTATTGCTGTTAAGTCTGCTTGTAATTGAATGGTCCAGTCAAAAAACGCTATTTTTTTCATGAGGTCTCCTCTCAATTTTGATTATATTTCCATTATAACTTGCATGAGTTTCGACATGTTATTTGATCATTCTATTTTTTGGTATAATTAGATGTAAATAAAGAATGGATAAATGACTGATAAAAGTTTGAATTTAATCGGAGGTACGTATGAAGCAACTATACATGAAGCAGAAAGTATTTAGTCTAAGCGGCAGGTTTACAGTAAAGGATCAGCAGGAGAACGATGTGTATGTGGTCGAAGGCAGTTTTATGAAGGTACCGAAGACGTTTACCATTCTGAATACAGAACGAGAAGAAATTGCTGTAATTACGAAGAAAATGTTTAGCTTTTTGCCGAAGTTTTTAGTAGAAGTTGGTGGTCAAGAGGTATTGACAATCAAAAAAGAGTTTACGTTCTTTAAAGCAAAATATTCAATTGATGCAGCGGGTATAGAAGTGCAAGGTAACTGGTGGGATATGAATTTCCAGGTGCTGCAGAATGGCGAAGTGATCGGCCAGGTGAAGAAGGAATGGTTTACTTGGGGTGACAGCTATAAGGTTGATATTTTGAAAGAAGAGATGGAGCCTGTGATGATTGCGCTCGTTGTTGCGATTGATTGTGTGAAGGCTGATGAAGCAGCGTCTAGGTCGTCTTCGTCGACAACGATGAATAATTAATTGGAGGGCTAAAAAATTGGCCAATCTCACCCGCATTTTAAGATTAAGAGATGCAGAAATATGGGAGTATGAATTTCTCGATAATCAAGACATCATCATTTATTTCTCCATTACAGATGTGAATAGAAAAGCAACAATTCACGATAATCCGCTAGCTACCCAATCAGAATTGGATGAAAGAGATAATTACCTTTCAATTGATATTCATAGTCATGTGGATCTTGAAAAAACGATTGAAGGAGATGCATTTGAGGATTTTATCACTGAGATTTCTTTTTTAGTAGAACATATGCATGATTTTCACAATGCTCATGTTTTTATGAAAATGCATGTTCATGACAACATCGATTTAACTGATTTTCAGTTAGAGGAAGATGAAGACTTGCATGGAGATGAAAAAGAACAACTTTATACATTTAAACATTTATGGATTAAGCAGACATGCTTTCAACTAATAGAACAACAGTTAAATCGAAAAATCAAAGAAATATCTAACAGTAGATTTTGCCAAGATCTAATATAAGTTTGTGAGGTGACCAAACTGATCACATTCCAATACAAAGTATTTCTAACAGTCGTCGAGTGCGGCAGTTTTACAAAAGCCGGGGAGAAGCTTGGACTAACGCAGTCTGGAGTCAGTCATAATATTGCGAAGCTTGAGTCAGAGTTAGGGGTTGTGCTGCTTCGGCGAAATCGAAACGGGTTGTCGTTAACGGACGCAGGTGAGCGGGTGATGCCGCATCTTCGGCAAATCATTCATCATGCGTCATTGCTTGAGCAGGAGGCGGCGCTAATTCAAGGGATGGAAGTGGGGAGTATCAAGATCGGAACGTTTTCTAGTTTTTCTTCAAAAATGCTTCCGCAGCTGATTCACCGTTTTACCAAAGTGTATCCCAATATCCAAGTAGAGTTATATGAAGGTGGTTATGAGGAGATTGAGGAATGGATTGCGTCTGGTACGATTGATGTTGGTTTTTTAACGCAGCCATCGAGAGAATTCGAAACCATTCCACTTTTCCAAGATGAATTGGTGGTTCTGATGCAAGAGGATCATCGCTTCAATACGAAGAAAGTGATAGAAGTTGACTCGTTACATGATGAAGCATTCATTATGCCAAAAGCGGGCTGTGACCTGCTCGTTAAGAAATTATTAAAAGAAAGAGGCGTGAAGAAGCCTCATGTTTTGTTTGAAATAGGAGACAACAATACGCTCATTTCTATGGTTCAAGAGGGACTTGGAGTGACCATTATTCCGACGTTAATTTTGCCGGAGCAGATGTCTGATACGAAAGTGATTCCACTTGAGAAAAGCGTATATCGTGAGATCAACTTGGCGTTCAAATCATTCAAAGCGGCATCTCCATCGGCTATAAGATGGATCGAAGTGGTCAAAGATCATTTCAAGTAGAATCAGCTTGAACAGGATGTCACCCATTCAAGCTGATGGCTTATAAGGTCAACACGCCTCGAATAGTGATAACCGCCGCGCCTGCCACTTTGATCACAGGCTTTGATTCATCCGGAATGACCGTGATACGAAGGATGCCAGGTCTGCCGATGGCATCCCCTTGGGCAATGTGCAGGAGAGTGGTTTCTTGCTGAGAAATGATACCTTCCAAATAAAGATAGCCAGCCAATGCTCCGTTTGCTGCCCCTGTCACCGGATCTTCGGGTATCCCAATCCCAGGTGCAAAATCCCTCGTGTAAAGATCAACCTCTTTTGTGGTGTGAAATGAATAAAGGTGAGTCGTCGTGATATTTTGTTCTTTATTCATTTTCCCTAAAGCGGCTAAGTTCGGTGCCGCTTGATCGATGTCTTGCTGGTGCTTCATTGGAACGAGTAGATGCCAGTTTCCGGTGTTTGCTAATTTGATAGGATACGATGGATCAATGCGGTCACAGCTGATACCAAGCATGTCACTAAGCTCTTCTAAATCGATTATAAAATCCCGCGTTTCCGGTGTCACCTGCGTCATTTCCACATCGATGACTTTGCCATTTTCTTCGTGCCATACAACAGGAACCTTGCCAATCTTCGTTTCTAACACGACCCCTGTTTTCTCTTTTGCCAGCCCAAGCTCCGTCGCCAAAAGCCAAGTCAATCCAACAGTCGCATGCCCGCAGAAATTAACCTCTTCCGTCGGTGTAAAGTATCTGACGCGATAATCGGCTTCCTTATCATGGGCAGGCAGCAAGAAGACGGATTCCGGTAAATTCAACTCCTTGGCAATGCTCTGCATCTCATCCTCCGTTAAAAGATCACCATCCAACACGACCCCAGCAGCATTTCCTCCAAATTTCTCAGTTGTAAACGCATCGACATGGTACACCCTAACATCTCTCATATAATGAATCCCCCTATACATTCTTGTTACGTTTATCATAAGTTTGATTAATGCATTCGTAAAATGAATCTTTTTGATACTTTAAATCGGAAGTGTTCATGTAAGAGAGTGAAATTTACAGTATTATTAAAATAGTAATTAGATAAGTCTTTGGTCACACTATTAACTCTTGTGCCTACTTTGGATGAAATGTATAATATTTGTATATTAAAACATTAATAGGAAAAGAGGATAACTTTATGAAAATAGTCCTGAAAATAGCAGCTTCTATTCTCTGTATGATGATGTTAACTTTCAATATACAGGAAAATGTGAGTGCCGCAGAGGGTGGAACGAAAACAACGATTGATCGTTATCAATATGGTGATAATTATCTAACAGGTAAAGCAGCGCCAAACGCAATCGTTGCATTCGTAGATTGGGGTGTTCCGAGTAACTGGAAATCTAAATATATGCACTACGCAAAAGCAGATAGTAACGGAAACTTTAAGTTGTTTTCTCAGAACTTTAGTTCAGGCCAAACGGTGGAGTTAGATACGTATGACCAAAATGGGACAAAGCTTTCTTCAAACAAAGTGTATGTTTTCAAGGAATCGTTTACCTCATTAGATCCGATATATGATACTTCTCACGAGCTAACTGGAAAAACAGTGAAGAACACAAAAATAGAGGTCATGAATGATGGCAAAGTGATTGCATCAGGCACATTCAATGATGACATTCATTTAAAGCTGCCTGCCCTATATGCAGGCACATTTCTAACAGTGAAAATGACGACTGGCAGCAATATCGACGTTTACAAAAAAATTGTTAATCCTAAGAAAATCTCACTTATTCCTACGACGAAATGGTCTAAATCAGTGAAAGGCCAAACGGGAATTCCTTATGCAAAGATCGTCTTTAAAAATCAAAAATCAAGTGACATCATTCAATCGATGACTGCAGATGGTGATGGCAAATTTGAATTGAGTGTGGACAAAAACACAATAAAAGCATTGGATCAAAGTAAATTTCAAGTGATGGAACCCTCTTTTGATAATGCTTTATATGAGACCACTTTCCGACTTAGATCAACAGCTCCGACTCTTGATCTATTTACTCAGCTTTCCACTTCAGTAGCTGGGACCGCAACTCCTAAAAGTATGATCAATATTTTAGATGGAGAGGGAAGAGTCATTGGGGAAGGTCAGACAAACCCTAATGGACACTATGATGTTCCTGTTTCAAAATTAATCGGTGGTGACTTAATCACAGTCAAGTCGTTCATGGCAGATAACCCGAATGAAACGGATCAATCTCAGGAAGATGTACAGAAAGTTTTTGTGGAAGAAATTGATGATTCAAGTGATACGATTAATGGTATCAGTACGTTTGGTGATCAAGCTGTTGTAGAGGTGCAAACTGATAACACAATAAGAGCTATGTCGAAACTCAGCTCAAGCATAACGAAAAAGAAATATGGGCCGTTTGCCATTACACCGGGGAAAAACTTCAAATTAAAAACAGGAAAATTAACAAAAGGATCTAAAGTGATCATCACGTTGCAAAGTGGGAAGAGAAAGGTTGCCCTGCCAGCTGTTACCGTTAAAAAAGTCATCACATCTCCACTTCTATCATCTCAAGTGAAGGTGACAAACAACAAAGGAAAAAACGATACGGTGACGATAAAAGGAATCAAAAAACAATCTGTCATTAAAATCTTTAAACAAGCTTCTGGTGGAAAAGCAATTGCTCAACAAACTGCATCTAGCTCGAACATGACGATTTCCTTGAAACAATTAGGCCATACAAATGGAACACTTTATATTAGTATGAAAGAGCCTGGTTTAAAAGAGGGCAATCGAGTACCAATCCGTTATCAGGGTGAAAAATCAGATGTTTTAAAAGCCAATCAAGTCAAAATCAATAATCTTAAAAATAAAAAAGACGTCATTACAGTGAGTAAGATCAAGAAAAAAGATGTCATCAAAGTTTACTCAACAAATGGAAAACTACTTGCCACATCAAAACCAGCGAACAGTTCATCTATCAAATTGTACGTTAAACAAGTAGGGGCTAAGAGCGGCAAAGTGTATGTGACGCGTAGCGGAGATAAGATGCTGGAAAGCGTAAAGCAAGCCATTTCTTTTAAAGGTGAACCCTCTGCTGCGCTAAAAAGCAATCAAATCAAAATCGTGAACAACAAGAAGAAAAAAGACGTTGTCACGATCAGTCAATTAGCGAAACAAGATGTTGTCAAAATCTATCATTCATCAGGGAAGCTGATTGGAAAATCAACGGCTTCTAAAGACAAGGCTGTGAAAGTCACTTTTAAACAACTAGGTGCCAAGGGTGGAAAGCTTTACTTCACCGTCACTGGGAAAGGCATGTCGGAAAGTAGTAAGACAGTAAAGAAGTTTCAGGCTGAAAAGTAGAGTGTTCAATCGCCATTCATTTAGGGTGGCGATTTTTAAATAGCTAAATAATTTCGATAGGAGCGTGTTTATTTGAAGAAAACAAAGTATATTATCCTAATATATGTAATTTTTTTGTGCGTGTGGTCAACTACAGCTCAGGCTCAATCAGGATATTTCAACACGTATACAACGTATTCTGCAATGTCTGGTTCTGGGTTTTACACTTCTATGCAAGGGATGGCTGTAGATCGTAATAATAATACGATTTATTCTGCAAAAATAAATACGTCAAATCATATGACGCAATTGTATTCGACAAAAATGAACAACTCGTCCAGCAAAAGAATGGTTAAGCTCCTTAAAAACTCTGACACTAACAGTACTATCAATGATTTAGGACATGCGAATGACCTAGCTGTGAAAGCTCAAAAAGGTGATGAACAAGTTAGCTTATATGTAGCGCCGATGACCGATGGTGTAAAGTATGTAAAAAAAATAGTGAAGTTAAGTGTGAACACGAAGAAAAATACGTACAAAGTGGCTAAATCCTATGTCCTGCAGTACCAAGGGGCGAATTTATCAATTAGCGGCATCACATATTCTGTTGGAACCGATAAGTTTATTGTAAGGTCTGGCAATCGCTTTTTTATTGGGAATTTCAATGACAAGAAAGGGCAGTTTGAATATGAGGCAACATTTGCATTAAATTATACAAAAGCTGTCGTAAACCAATCAGTGGTTGATGTGTCCAAATACATTCTTCAAGGAATCTCATTCTATCAAGGAACATTATATGTACCTTTATCTAAACCGGATACTAACGGAGGAGCTTCTAATGTGAGTGTTATTCTCACATATCCGCTAAATATTAATCAAATGATCAAAGAGCAAAAGGAGACACCTACAAAGGATTTTTCAAAAGAATTGTTTACGAGAAAAGATCTTTCATTCCGAATTACGAGCAGTGCATTTACTCTTTTTGAAATAGAAGCTGTCGATTTTGATGACGGAACATTATATTTTAATACGAATCGTGGAAAAAAAGGAACACAAGAAGATATGATAGCAACGTTTAATGACTATAACTATTACAAATAAAATGTCCACTTTAAAAGACCCCTCAGCTATGAGGGGTCTTTTCCAACCATCACCCATAATAATTATTCGCTTGAATAAAAAATTGGGATTGCATGTAGTTATATGTGATTTTCGAGAAATCGAAAGGCTGGCCGTTTGTGAGATGAAAGACGGTTTCGACGCGGAGAGCGGGATCGTCTTGTTTAAGGCCGAGGTGTTTTGCTTCGATTTCATTTAGTTTACCTACTTGCAAGTACATATCGGAAAAGCCGACTTTGAGCCCAAGGCCTTCGCTGATAAATTTAAAAACAGAATCGGCGGCAATTTCTGTGTTGAGATAGGGAATGATGGTTTTTCGGTAATAGGATTCTTCTAGACATAAGGTTTGTTCATTGATATAGCGGATGCGTTTGAGGTAAAAAACATCCTCATCTTCTTCAATATTCAAATTAAGCGCTGCTTCTTCAGGCGGTTTGAGGGTGTCTAGCATTAAAACCTCTGAAGTCAGTTGAAACTCCTCTAAATCTTTTTTAAACCCTTGGTTGGATAAAAGGCTAATGTAGCCCTTGCGCCTGTGTCTTCGAACAAAGATGCCGCTGCCCCTCACTTGATAGATAATTCCTTTTCTTTCGAGTAAGTCTAATGATTTAATAATGGTGCTTTTACTCACAGCAAATTGGCTCATGAGGGTTTCGAGTACAGGAAGCTTGTCCCCTTGCTGCAGCTCATGGGTGACAATATATTTTTCAATATCGCTCGCAATTTGTTGATACTTTAACATAGCTAATCCTCTTTGTTTTCACGATTTATTGTCTTTGATTATAGCACATACCGATTTTTATTTGATATGCTAAACGAAATTATATATGCATTGATAAATTGTACCGGTATAATTATAATGTATATATACTATTGGTGATAAAGGGGGGGTTTATATGTCAAAAGTGAGGGATTATCAAAAGCTCGCAGAAGACATCTTAGAGGCAGTTGGCGGAGAAGAAAATGTGGTGAGTGCCGCAAGATGCGCCACGCGGCTGCGTTTGGTGCTGAAGCGTTCTAATCCAAAGGCAAAAGAAGCAGTCAACGCCATGCCTGGCATCATTACAGTGGTGGAAAACGGTGGTCAGTTTCAGGTTGTGATCGGTCAGCATGTAGGTGAGGTATATGAGCATTTTTCCAACCTTGTTCAGCTCCAAACGTCGGATGATGACCAGCCGAATGAAAATAAAGGAACGATACTGAATCGGGTCATTGCGACCATGTCCGCTGTGTTTGCGCCATTTGTGTATATTTTAGCCGCAGCTGGTATTTTGCAAGGTGCACTTATCTTAATAAATTTGATATTTCCAAGCTTCTCGAAAACAGGCACTTATGAAGTGTTTAGCTTTATTTCTTGGGCACCGTTTACGTTCTTGCCCATTTTTATTGCGATAACTGCAGCCAAGCATTTCAAAACGAATATGTATATCGCGGTTGCTTGTACAGCAGCGCTTGTCAGTCCTTCTTGGACAGAGATTGCTGGACGTGTAGCATCAGGGGAAGGTGTGACCTTTTTAGGGATTGCATTATCTGAAACGGTTTATACATCATCCGTCTTGCCACCGCTTTTCTTAGTATGGATTCTTTCCTATGTTGAAAAATTCTTAAACAAACGAATTCATGAGGTCGTCAAACCGCTATTTGTCCCATTTTTATGTATGGTCGTCATGGTTCCGTTAACCATACTATTAATCGGTCCTCTTTCGACAGCAGGTGCAAATGGGATTGCAAACGGATACAATGTTTTAGCTGAAAATATACCAGCTCTGGCAGGGGCCATTATCGGCGGTTTCTGGCAAGTACTCGTGATTTTCGGTGTTCACTGGGGCATCACGCCAATGGTACTTGCGAACTTTGAACAATATGGACGTGACTCCTTTCAGGCATATCAAACCATCGCTGTTATCGCTCAAGTCGGTGCGGTGCTGGGAGTTATTCTAAAAGCAAGAAATCGGGAAACACGGAAAGTTGGGGTTTCAGCTGGAATTACAGGACTCTTCGGTATTACGGAGCCTGCGATTTATGGTGTCACCTTACGTTTTAAAAAGCCGTTTATTTTCGGGTGTATTTCTGGAGCGGTCGGTGCCGTTGTAGCCAGCTTCTTTACGCCTTATTACTTTGCATATGCAGGGCTGCCTGGCCCGCTGACCATTGTGAACGGAATCAGTGCAGATTATCCAACGTCTATCATTGGTATTTTGATTGGTGTGGCCATTGCGCTCATTTTACCAGTTGTGCTTATTCAAATGTTCGGATATGGAGAAGATACAGTAGAACAGTCAGCTGGTGAAACACCTGTTAAAGATCAAGACGGAGAAACGCCAAATACTTCTATGAACAATGAAGAAATGATCACGGCTCCACTTACAGGAAAAGTGCTTTCGTTATCTGAAGTGCCAGATGCCGTATTTAGCTCTGGGGCGATGGGGAAAGGTTTTGCCATTCATCCGACCGATAACAAACTGTTTGCACCGTTTTACGGCAGTGTCGTCATGCTTGCACCAACAAAACATGCGATTGGTCTGCGTTCTGAATTTGGTGTAGAGTTACTTGTTCATGTAGGAATTGATACGGTCTCTCTAGATGGATCGGCATTTACACTCAATATCAAAGAAGGCGACAAGGTGAAAAAGGGTGCCTTGTTGATGACATTTGATCAGGAAGCAATTGAAAGCAAAGGATTACAAACAATCACACCTGTTATCATTACCAATACCCAAGCATACGAAGATGTGATTGTAGAGAAACGTTCGACATGTCAGCCAACTGACGTGATGATGACAATTGTGAAATAGGAGGAATAGATAATGACTTTACCAAAAGATTTCTTATGGGGCGGGGCATTAGCCGCTCATCAATTCGAAGGTGGATGGAATGCAGCTGGCAAAGGGCCGAGTGTTGTAGATGTGATGACAGCAGGTGCTCATGGTGTACCAAGACAGATCACGGAAACGATAGAAGAAGGAACTTTTTATCCAAACCATGAAGCCATTGATTTCTACCATCGTTACAAAGAAGATATCGCCATGTTTGCTGAAATGGGATTAAAATGCTTGCGAACATCGATCGGCTGGAGCCGAATTTTCCCTAAAGGGGATGAAGAAGAGCCGAATGAAGCAGGCTTACAGTTTTATGATGATGTGTTTGATGAACTGATTAAACATGGAATCGAGCCTGTCATTACGTTGTCTCACTTTGAAATGCCCCTTCATTTAGCAAGAGGATACGGCGGATTCCGAAGCCGAAAAGTCGCTGAATACTTCGCGAAATTCGCAGAAGTGTGCTTCAATCGATACAAGGACAAAGTCACATACTGGATGACATTTAATGAAATCAATAACAAAATGGATGTCAACAACCCACTGTTCCTTTGGACAAATTCAGGGGTATCAGTCAAAGAAGGCGAAAATGCCAAAGAAGTCATGTATCAAGCAGGACACCATGAATTACTTGCAAGTGCATGGGCAGTAGCCAAAGGAAAAGAAATCAATCCTGCTTTTCAAATTGGTGCAATGGTTTCTCATGTGCCAATCTATCCATATTCCTCAAATCCAGAGGATGTCATGCTTGCTGAAGAATATATGAGACAACGCTATTTCTTTCCAGATGTACAAGTTCGGGGCTACTATCCAAGCTATGCACTGAAAGAATTCGAACGCGAAGGCTATCATATTCCGTTTGAAGAAGGTGATGAAGAAAGCTTAAGAAAAGGGAAAGTAGATTATCTTGGCTTTAGCTACTACATGTCGACAACGGTTAAAAGTGATGCGGTGTCTGATAACGACGGAGACATTGTCAACGGAGCCCTTCCGCATGGTGTAGATAATCCTTATATCAAATCAAGCGACTGGGGCTGGTCCATTGACCCGACAGGCTTAAGATATACGTTGAATCGTTTTTACGATCGCTATCAAATCCCGCTCTTCATTGTTGAAAATGGGTTTGGTGCCATTGATCAAGTGGAGGAAGACTGTTCCATTCATGATCCAGAACGAATTCAATATCTCGCTTCTCATATCGAAGCACTGAAAAAAGCCATCGAATACGACGGTGTTGACCTGATTGGCTACACACCTTGGGGCATCATTGATATCGTGTCATTCACAACAGGTGAAATGAAAAAACGCTACGGCATGATCTATGTTGACCGCGACAACGAAGGCAACAGTTCAATGAAGAGACTCAAAAAAGATTCGTTTACTTGGTACCAAAACGTCATTGCCACGAATGGTGAAGAAGTGTAATAAAGAAAATAATAGAAGCCCGGATGAGCGTGGTATATGCTTGTTCGGGTTTTTCATCGTTTATGTTTTAATAGAGACTGAATACAAAGAAAAAAGAGAGTAATAGTGACAAAATAGTTCATTGGATTGTGAAGGATATTCATGTTCAAGGATATTTGAAGAAGAATCCAAAGGATGAATATTACCATAACAACAGGAATAATTTTTTTATACATATGGATACTCCTTTTGAGAGTGGTTTGTTTTTAGTTAGCATTGTCTCATATCGCTGCAGAGGTTGAAAAGAGATAAAGATATGAATAGGTTTTATTACATGATTTGATGTAATGAATTTTCTAATGAAGTATGTATCGTAATGATAAGTACGAGATGGAAAGGGAAGATTAAGGTCGCTAATATGAATAACTCTAAAGCAAAAATGGACACCTTAAAAAGAAGAAGCAGAAGAAAGCACTTAATGAACGAATTAAGCTATATGACACTACCAGAAAACGCATTTTTAGATATCGAAGAAAATCAACTGTTTTGTCAAAAGGTTTTTACTTTCCTTCAATCAAGAGAAGATAAAATTCAAATACATGGAAACCACTACCGAGAGCGTCTCAATTCCCTCAAATTTAAGCAATTCACTATCATTACTTTTCACATTCATATAAAATAAGAGCAGTGAAAAATTGAAGAAATGCTTGATACATGAAGGGCATGTAAGCTGCGAGCTGCATGACATGATGAGATGTATGAACGTGAAGGCTGTAAAGCTGTTCTTCCTCACACATGAGATCTTATAAGCGGTCACTTCATTGCGATGGTGTTGAGGGGTGTGTCAGGATGAGGAATCCGTATGTGAGAACGGCTTCTAGTCTGTATATTAATTACTTTTTATTAGGTATGGTCAATATAATTTTGGCTTCCAATATGCCATTTTTAATCAAACAGTTAGATACCAATAGTGCAGGAATTAGTTATATGATTTCGGCGCTTGGCATTGGCAGGGTACTTACGTATGGTTTATCGGGCGTGCTGTCAGATCGTTTTGGGCGGAAGCCGGTCATTTTGGTTTCGGGTGTGCTGATGGCGGTGTTCCTGATCGGAATCCCATTGTCACCGAATTATCAAATTGCGTTTGCGTTTGCGATTTTGGCAGGAGTCGCGAATTCAGCGATGGATGCTGGGACGTATCCTGCATTAATGGAGGCTTTCCCGCAAAATTCGGGATCTGCGAATGTGATGGTGAAGGCCTTTATATCAATTGGGGCAACCATTTTGCCACTCGCGATTTTCTTTTTGGCAGAGCATGATTTGTTTTATGGAATGGCATTTTTTGTTCCTGCTCTGATCTACCTTGTGAATGTCTTGATGCTGTGGACCTTGCCATTTCCGAATCATCGCAAGGTAGAACAAGTCCAGGTAACGGACCATGACGGACTTCCGCGCTTCTCGACAGAGCCTACATTTTGGAGAGAAGGGATCGCACTCATTGTGATCAGCTTTACGTCAAATGGGCTATATGCTTTGCCGCAAATTTGGCTTCCTACGTACGGTGAGGCTATATTGGGGATGGCATCGGGCAGTGCTGTGAAACTGCTCAGTTACTATAGCATGGGCGGGCTGCTGTCTGTCGTGATGCTCGCATTTCTGTTGCGCCGTTTTGTCCGTCCAGTCACTGTGCTGCTGATCTATCCAATCATTACACTTGTTTCTATTTGTGTACTCTTGGTCGTGAAATCTCCAGTCATCGGAACCATCAATGCGTTTGTATTGGGATTTTCAACAGCAGGAGTCTTTCAGCTGACGTTAACTGTGATGGCTGAATTCTTCTGGAAAAACAAAGGGACGATGACAGGGATTATCTCCACGGCGGGCGGCGTGTCGGCTATCGTCATCCCGGTTGTAACAGGTTTAATTCAGAGTCACTCGTCCATTTTACAAATCTTTATGTTCGATGCAGTGGTGGCTGTTGCGGCCATTATCGGCGCATTGTATATCCTGTATCGATACCGCCAAATCATGGTGCATGATTAAAAAAAGACGACCTCCGTTCAGGGAAGTCGTCTTTCTTTTGTATTAGAATCGGTCATTTTCAAAAAGAATTTGTTTTACTTGATCAACTGGCATATCTTCACCAGTAAAGAGTTTGTAAGCAAGTGCACCTTGCCATAGCATCATTCCAAGACCATTAATGGTTTTGGCGCCAGCTTCCTGTGCTTGCGCAAGAAGCTTTGTTTTTTGCGGGTTGTATACGACATCTGTCACGATCAAATCTTCACGAAGTACATCAAGTGTATCATCGATAATGCTGAGTTGATCTAGTGGTTTCATGCCAAGGCTTGTCCCGTTTGCTAGAATCGCACTTTCAGCTACTTCACGACGGAACGCGTCTTTGTCTTCAAGTGGGAAAATGTTTGCTTTGACACCGAAGGATTTCATTTCGTTGTTGATATAATTTACATTTTCTTCTGCTTGAACAAAGTATTGGTCATTACGAGCAAAAATACTAATTTCACGAATGCCAGATTGTGCAAGCTGAATCGCAATTGGAGTCGCCGCACCGCCAGAGCCAACGAGAGTGACCTTTTTACCGGCTAATTCAACGCCGTGTTCAATCAAGTTTCTCACATATCCAAGACCGTCTGTGTTGTAACCGATGAGCTTACCATCCTTGTTGACAACGGTATTGCTTGCACGTGTGTATCTTGCAGAATCGTCTAGTTCGTCTAAGTAATCTAGTACTTTCATTTTGTTCGGCATAGAGACGTTAAATCCAGCTGCACCCATTGCTTTCATACCGTATACGGCTGCTTCTAGTTCATCGTTTCCTACTTCAAATGCGAGATAAGCATAGTTGATCCCTGTTAGTGTATAGCCAAGGTTATGCATCCGTGGTGAAAGGCTGTGCCCGATTGGTGTAGCAAGAAGACCGACTAATTTTGTTTTCCCATCAATATTTCGTTCATGTATGTTTGTCATGATTGACATCTCCTTAATTATCTAAATAATTTTTTCATGCGTCCAAGAACAAAGACCGCTAGCAATACGCTCATAACCGCAATGATCATATCGAAAAATAACGTCATTTTAATATCGTACGTGCTGACCAATCCGCTTGTAATGAGTGGCACGAGAATAAACGCGGAGCTTGCCGCAATGTTGACGTAGGATGAAGCCGTTGCTTTGTTTGTCGGGAATAGTTTCATCATGATACTCATCGCCAGCTGGAAGATTCCCGCTGTAAATAGCCCTAAGAAAAAGGTGCTGATAATGACAATGCTGTATGTTTCGATTTGGAAAAGTGAAAGCATTGCAAGGAACGCCCCAATTGGATAAATGATCGCTACCATAATCGGTGAAATGAATTTGTCTAAGACGATCGACAGCAAGAGAACAGATACCAGTGCACCGATACTAAAATAAGATAGAAGCTGTGTGGCTTGTTCTGTGCCAAGTCCGATTAATTTTAACCCGAGCTGTGGAAGCCATGTCTGCCATACGACAAACAATGCAGTTGACGTGAATCCCATGAGTACAACAGCTAAGCCTTCGCCAAGCATTTTTGGTTCTTCTTTCAGCTGCTCCTGTACTGGAAGAGCGTCTTGTGAAGAAACTTGCTTGTGGTTCGGGAAGGGCATAAAGATTAAGTAAATCCCAACAAGTAAATAAAGAATTCCTAGTCCAAAGAACGCCCAGCCCCAAAAGATGTCATGTGCCACTAGGAACGCCAAGATAAATGGAAGAACAGTCGCACCAATGGATACAGACGCCTTCACTAAAACAGAAGCCGAACTTGCTTTCTTCGGAAATGACTCTGTCAAAGCAGGATAGGTTCCTGAATCAAGCAGTGAATTTGCAATACCTGCTGAAATCGCAAGGATGAATGCCAGTGTATAACTCGTTGTCGTTGGAATACCGATTAAGAATAATAAGTAAAGAAAATTTCCTGTAATAATGACAGGCTTACGTCCCCAACTGTCGGCTAACCGGCCTGAGAAAAAGAGAGCAATGAGTTTACCAATTCCGATCGCCGATACAAGCAAGCTGATTTTCGGAATATCTACATGGTAACGTTCAGATAAGCTGTCCATGTTAGAAGCTACAATAATATTGATCATGCCAAGCATGAAGTAGTTTAAATACATTCCAAGTGATGATTTAATATAAGGATTTTTCATGTTCCCACTCCTATATTTGAAACCCCTTTAAGGTTAAATTCTTTGTATACCCTTTGATATTTCCTTACATGTACATAAGTCCATCACAACACCCCTTGTGTGATTGATGAGTAAAATAATGAATATTCATCTGTTCTTCAATTAAGTACATCGTTCTACCAAAATGCAAAAAATAATACCAGTCTTAATTAGAAAATGACACTTCATGATTTGATCAGAATCATAAAAAATCAATTTCTCCTGTTTTTCAATAGAAATAACGATAAGATGAAATAGGTATAACGATATACTAAAAGAAGCAACGAGATAAATATACTCCTGTGTTTTAAATGTGTCAAGTTTATGACTTTGTGTTTTAAAAAAAGAAAAATGAAACAAAGAAATCATTGACTTGATCAATAAAAAAAGAGAATTGCTGCATGCAATTCTCTTTTTCATCATGAGGGAGCGGTTTCTCTAATATGAAGTTGAGGCTTTAAGATCAATCTCTGCAGCTCTTCATCCTGTTCGTTCATTTTATGATATAAAAGGTTCGCTGCTTTTACCCCGATGGATCGGGGGAAGGAGGAAACAGTGGTGAGCGGCGGATGGTACATCTCCGCTTCAGGAACATTATCGAATCCAACCACATCGATATCTTCACCAGGCTTAATGTCCCGTGCTGACAGTTCTTGAATGACCCCAAATGCGACTAGATCGCTAAAACAAAAAATAGCAGTAGGAGGCTCAGGCTGATCAAGCACTTGGCCAAGTGCTTCTTTCCCGCCTTCACGAGTAGGTTCTATGTCAATAATAAGAGAATCATCAATCGTCAGATTTTCTTCGTCATGGGCTTTTTTGAAACCTTTCATCCGCTCAATCCAAGTCGATGAGGTCTTGATGCCGCCTAAGAAGGCGATACGCCGATGCCCCTTTTGAAGAAGATGATGAACCGCCATCCAAGCACCTTGTTCATAATCAACACCGACATAGTCACATTGCACATCTGATAATTCACGATTTGCCAGTACTTTTGGGGTGCGAATTTGATTTAATTGTTTGATCGTTCGTGCAGAGCTTTTTGAAGCTGGGTTTAAAATAATTCCGCCCACTCGGTGCTCTACCATTGTGGAAATGAGCCGCTCCTGTTTATCGACACTGTCAAAGGTCGTACCAAGTAAAACAGTATAGCCCAGTGATTCAAGTGTGGTTTGCACGCCAATTAAAAACTCAGAAATAAAGGTGTTAGAAATATCCGTGACAATCACGCCAACGATATTTGAGCTTTTTGACCGCATGTTGGCAGCAACGCGGTCGTATACGTATCCTAAGTCCTCCATGGATTGCAGTACTTTTTTTCGAGTGGCTTCAGAGATTCTAGGATTATTTCGAACAACAAGTGATGCCGTTGAAGTCGAAACACCGGCATGCTTGGCGACTTCCTGTAATGTGACACGCTGTTTGTTCATTTTTTTCATTTGTTTTCACCAACTTCCATGGATTACCTAACTTTGTTCTTGATCAAGAGGGATTTCTCCATCAAACGAGCCGAACATCTTTTGATTTATTATACATGAATCAAGGGGGATTGATGAAGTGAAGTTATATGGCTGCCACCGTCACTCATAAAAGATTTCCATTGACAGCTTTCTTTTAGAGGCGTAAAATATGAAATTATTCAGAAATAGCAACATTTTAAGTAAATAACGAAGGCTATGATTGCTGTGGGTCACACTATAGCAGGAGCAGCTTCTGGAGAGACCGCATGTATGTGCGGCGCCGAAGGGTTCACAATCTCAGGCAAAAGGACAGAAGAGTACGAAATATTGTATTTGTAATGCATGGATGAAGCCGTGTATTGCTTTTCTCTATTTTGCTATTCTTTTATGACCGTGAGATTGGAGCGCATCCAATCTCTTTTTTTATGGACTTTTTGAGAGTTCATTATTTCAGTATAAGATCGTGTCGTAGGAGGGCGTTAGCATTGGAACAACAAGAATTAAAACGAGATTTATCAAACCGCCATGTTCAGTTGATTGCAATTGGCGGAACCATTGGAACTGGGCTATTTTTAGGCTCTGGAAAGGCCATTCAGTTGGCAGGGCCATCGATCATTTTTGCTTATTTAATTGTCGGAATGGCGATCTTTTTTGTCATGAGGGCACTTGGTGAACTACTCTTATCGAAGACAGGCTATCAGTCATTAACCGATATTGCAGAGGATTACCTTGGTCCGTGGGCTTCCTTTGTGACAGGGTGGACGTATTGGTTTTGCTGGATTATGACCGCGATGGCGGATGTTATTGCGGTCGGAGTGTATGTGCAGTATTGGTTTGATATCCCGCAATGGATTCCTGCTATTATTTGTTTGTTGATTTTACTAGGGTTTAATTTATTAACGGTGAAGCTTTTCGGAGAAATGGAATTTTGGTTTGCACTCATTAAAGTGATTACGATTCTATTGCTGATCGGCGTTGGAATTGTCCTTTTAATCATTGGTTTCCAAACAGATGCAGGGCCGGTGACGGTAACGAATCTTTGGTCACACGGCGGACTATTCCCGCATGGTGTCACAGGCTTCTTACTGTCATTCCAAATGGTCATCTTTGCGTATGTGGGAGTGGAACTGGTCGGTGTGTCCGCAGCAGAAACAGCCAATCCGCAAAAAAACATCCCATCTGCGATTAATAAAATTCCATTAAGAATTCTCTTTTTCTATGTGGGCGCCATTTTTGTCTTACTGTGTATCAATCCATGGACTGAGCTCAGTGCATCAGAAAGTCCTTTTGTGAAAACCTTTGGGCTGATTGGAATTCCAGTAGCAGCGGGACTCATTAATTTTGTTGTCTTGACGTCTGCGGCTTCGGCTTGTAATAGCGGTATGTTCTCAACGAGCCGAATTTTGTATAATCTCAGTCATCAAAAACAGGGCCCATCTTCCTTTGGCCGCCTGAACAAGCACGCTGTTCCAAGTAATGCACTATTCGTTTCAACGATTGTAGTTTCGGTCGGTGCTCTTTTAAGCAAGCTGATTCCAGAACAAGCCTTTGGTATTGTCACAACCATCAGCGCCATTTGTTTCATTTGGGTATGGAGTATAATTCTAATTTGCCATTTGAAATATAAAAAAACAAAGCCTGAACTGCATGCAGCATCTACCTTTAAAGCACCGTTCACACCTTTTGTAAACATTTGTGTTCTTGTCCTTTTTGCTGCCATTCTTGTGATCATGCTGTTTGCGGATGCAACACGTCCGGCGCTCTTGTTAACACCGGTTTGGTTTGGTTTCTTATTATTGATTTATGCACGAAAGAAACGCCGTGCGTCATAATGGACAGAAAAAAGCACAGCCTTTGTATTAGGCTGTGCTTTTTGTTTATTTAACGATTTCTAATCCTGAACATATAATTTGCATTCAAAATAATTAAAACAAGTCCAATCACGATGATTGAAAAGAGCTGAGAGTGATTGGCTCCAAGGGAATACACGATCAGAATAAACATGGCACCGGTCAATAAGATGTTCATCATTTGATACGTGTGAAACAATCCGCCAAGCATCACATGCTTTTCACCTTCGTCGGAAATAGCAAGCAGTTTTTTACTATAATCTTTGTCAGAAGGGCTTGGGAGATTGCGATTAGGGTAGACAAGTTTTAGAACGGATATTGCTACGTAAGAACTGATAATGGTGACGATAAATATAGCAACATTGACGAGAATCAGCCAAATAGGCTGTTCGGTGACGATAGCCATACCGATGGCAATAATGGATAAAATGGTACTTACCGTATTGGCTAAAGTCGAATCAGTAAAGGTGCGATACTGTTTTACTTCGAGTTCATCCTCTTCATCTCCAGATACCGAAAGTGATACTCTTTTCTTCATACGTGAAATCCCTGAAAAACAATAAACAATTAATACAATCGTCAAGCCGCTGATGACAAGAGTCGCTTCAAATGCAACATCAAGAAGGGTCATCTCAAATTCAGCTGCAAGCAGACAGTAAGCACCGAGAAAGCCAAGGAGAGCACCTAAGAGCATTTTGTATACAGTTTTCATGATAGTTCATCCTCCTCGAATAGAAAAATACGTTCAATGGGTTCCTGAAAAATTCGTGAAAGCTTAACAGCGAGCAAGAGAGATGGCATTAGTTCATCTCGCTCCATTAAGCTGATGGTCTGACGAGAAACTTTTGCACGATTGGCAAGCTCAGTTTGGTTCAAACCATCACGCGCACGAAGCTCTTTTAATCGATTTTTCATTCTGTCACCTCAATTTGATCTGAATCTTTCTTTGATTGTAAAGCATATTATTCAATTTGACAAGTAAAGTTGTCAAATTGATAAAAATAATTGTCAGAAAGATCATCTTTCTTCAAAAGATGAACCATGATACGCTAAAAGAAAGAGAAACAGAAAATAGGTGATGCCCGTGTTCATTGACCAATTAAAAAATGACTTACATCAATCTCAACCTTTATTTATTGGAGAAGAAACAGCGTTCAAAGCTGCAGTCCTTGTCCCTTTGGTGCAAGTAAACGGGGAATGGCATGTTTTATTTGAAGTACGATCACTGACGATGAGAAAACAGCCTGGCGATATTAGCTTCCCAGGAGGCAAACTCGACGGCGGCGAAACCGCACAGGAAGCTGCACTGCGGGAAACATATGAAGAACTAGGGATTCCGCCCGAATCCGTCAAGGTGTTAGGACAGCTCAGTCCTTATATTGCCTCTCCATCCTTTGTGGTATATCCATTTGTCGGAATCATTGATGAACAGCAGGTCAAACATTCCTTTAATCAAGAAGAAGTAGAGGAGACCTTTACTGTGCCTCTATCATGGCTCATCCAATACGAACCGTACTTACACCATGTATCGGTGCAGCCAACACCAGGAGAGGACTTTCCTTATGAAAAAATCATGAATGGAGAAAAATACAGCTGGGGGAGTCGTTCGATTGAGGAGTGGTTTTATGATTACGATCGTTACACCATTTGGGGATTAACTGCCCGCATATTAAAACATTTTGTGATGGTTGCAAAAAGAAATTCCTAGAGAATCAGCTCTAGGAATTTGTTGTAGAAAGGCGTTCTTTTGCGGTTTCTTTTCCTTTCCCTTTTCCAATTAGGATGGGCGCTTTAGCTTGGCTCAATCCATATGAAGGCATGTTCACGTAGATAGATTCATATGAGCCGGCTTGAATTTGATACGTTTCATGATAAATTCCGACCGCGTCATTATTTCGTGCTCTTTGGTTAAATCCTTTCCAAGCAGCCAAATGCTTCTCCATCTTGGCGTAGGCAAGGAGGTCCTCTGTTGATTTCCAATATTGGATCATGGTGGTGGTGCGTAAACCGAAGTAATTTTCTGTCCCTAGAAAACCAAGTTCTTCTTGATGTGTATAAAGTTCTTTGATCATCCCCGGCATCGCCTTAAATACTGGCAGCCATTGATGGACAGCCCAGCGTTTATTGATTCTCATTCCGATAATGAACACAACAATCGGCTCAGAATTGTCTGTTGTATACCTGCCAGCACGTATATTTTTTTTCACTTGTTCACCCTTCTTTCTTCATCGATTCACAGGTCTCCACGCACCAATCAATTCCAGCCTGCGCCACTTTCTTTCCGTAATCTAACGTATACAGCCAATACTTCGCATCAGCTTCATCTGGATACAGCTCTTGAATGTTTTGTTCAATCGCAACATATGTCTCATAACGGATACGGAGCTGCCTCTCATAATCCTGTAAAAGCACCAATTTTTTCTCAAACGAAAGATATTGACCAAAGAATAACTTTAATAACACTTCATTTCGTTCTGATGGTACTTGATCGAGCGGCTGCGCCAGCCATTGCCTCAACGTGTCCAGCCCTTTTTCAGTCAGATAATATTCCCGCTTGTCAGAGCGACCTGACGAAGAAGCAGGTGAAACCTCAGCAAGCCCTTCCTCGACTATTAACTTTAAAGCTGGATAAATTTGTCCATAACTAATTTTCCAAAAATGATGCAAGCTTCTATCAATTAATTGCTTCACTTCGTACCCTGACTTACAATCTGTCGTTAAAATACCTAAAATCGCATACGTCGTATCATTGTATTTTTTCATATCAACACACCTATCTAAAAGATATATCATTTAGATATATAATAAATTTGAAATGAATAAAAAGCAAGAAAATAATAATTGATAGATTTATATTTCTGAAATACAGGAGTTAAATCATAAATATGGTAATATATACTTGATGTGTAAAGTGCTTGCGCATCTATTCATAAAAGAATGGAGGGTGTACAAATGAAGTTGAGGAACATAGGAATATTGTTCATGATTGTTGCACTATTGATTGGTGTTGGAAGTTTTGGAGGAAACAAAGCATCTGCTAAAAAAGAATCACTGAATCAATCTAATGCATATGCCTATAAAACAAAGGACAATGTCAGTTGGCTGAAAGTGACTGAAAAGAAAGGCAAAGTCACGGGTTATCTAAACGGTAAGGGTGTTAAGCTTGATCCAATTGAACCTTTTATGGTGAAAACAAAATACAAACTAACGGGGAAAACCACCAAAAAAGGATACAAACTTAAGGTCCAACAAAAGAAGAAAACAATCGTATATGACATCTATTTTTCTGGAAAAGATCTCATGGTCAAAAAGCAAGGTGCAAAGAAAAGTAAACGCTATCAAGCTGTTGATGAGAAGAAATTAAAAGAATACAAAAAAGCCATTGATAAGCGCTATGATGAGTACGTGGATACAGCAGAAGACCGATACTATGAGATCATAGGGAAATACACAGATAATTTAAATAAAGCCTACGGCTATCTGTATACAGCAAAAAACAATTCATATCAAATTTTCCTTCATATCGAAGAAGCCGTTTTTGAAGGGGATTTTTCAGGGGCTATTACAATCTCCAAAGCCACAGGGAAGAAAAGTAAGCCATTGAAAAAAGAAAAATATCAAGCAGTTGGAATAACAGGTTTTAAAAACTTTTGGGTATATCCCACACCAAAAATAAAGTGTGGCTTGTCTAAGATGATAGGGTCATCTGATGTAGAGGCTTCCTATATTGAGTTACCGATTTGGAAAAAGAATGAAAAAATGAAACTGAAAGCTGTGAATAAGAAACAATATCAAAAGCAAGAAGAAGCATTTAAAAATGCCGCAAAGAAAAAAGCAAAGAAAAAATAAGATAATAATTAAATCAGATAGGGCATTTGAGACTACTGACTTTTTCGATTTAAATGTCCTATAAAGTAAAATGAGGTCATTTTGATGACATTAGACTTGTAAAAAAATATTTTTTAAATTCAAAAATTTATGTTGACGCTTACATTAACTCAATATATACTAAAATCAAATCCAATATAAATAAATTAGACATGTGACTGGTCATGCAGGCAGGATCTAAAAACGATGAATTTCTTTAATTTGTCGTTTTAGGTCCTTTTTTTATTGCCAAAATATAGGTCTCATGTATGGGGAAAAGGGGGAGAAAAATGGATTATACACAAGTTGCCAAAGACGTTTTACAGTATGTAGGTGGTAAAGAAAACATTGCGCACCTTGAGCACTGTTCAACTAGACTTCGCTTCACGCTAATTGATCAGAAAAAAGCAAATGTACCAGCACTAGAAAAAACACCAGGTGTCATAGCTGTCAGAATGTCAGGACAATGCCAAGTGGTGATTGGGAATGACGTGATTGAAGTGTATCAAAAGGTAACAAGTCTAATGGGTGGCAGCTCATCGGGGCAAGTCATGCCATCCAATCAGCCAAAAGAAAAAAGAAAAATAGGCACAGTTCTGTTAGATTTCATTGTCGGTGTCTTCCAGCCGCTTGTTCCAGCTATCGCAGGCGGAGGGATTTTAAAATCATTTCTTCTCCTTTTTTCTCTATTAGGCTGGATGGATGCAAAGGGTCAAACCTATCAAATATTGAATATGGTAGGGGACGCACCTCTTTACTTCCTGCCTTTACTAGTCGCTGTAACGACGGCGAATAAACTAAAGGTAAATCCACTGGTCGCACTATCAGCAGTCGGCGCGCTTCTTCTTCCGAACATGACGGCTATGCTTACTGAAGGTGCGCAATTGCTGTCATTCGACGTGAAAAATATAGCATATGCGTATCAAGTGTTCCCAGCAATCCTTTCTGTATTGTTATACGCTCAAATGGAAAAATTTTTTACGCGATTTTCACCAAAACCAATTCGGATTTTCTTTGTTCCAATGATGTCATTGGTCATTACTGTACCAATTACATTACTTCTATTAGGACCGATTGGTTTTACAGCAGGACAAGGTTTTTCATCCATCATTCTTGCGATGTTTAATACAGTAGGCTGGGTAGCTGTCGCGATTTTAGCAGCAGTCCTCCCATTCATGGTCGCATCAGGTATGCATAAAGCAATGGTCCCTTATGCAGTCACAACGATGGGAACCCTTGGGAAAGAAGCACTTTATTTGCCAGCATCACTTGCGCATAATATTGCGGAAAGTGGAGCTTGTTTCGCTGTAGCACTACGCACAAAAGACAAGGTACTCAGATCAACAGCCATTTCGGCAGGGATTTCAGCATTTTTTGGTATCACAGAGCCTGCTTTGTATGGTGTGACACTTCAAAATAAGCGAGTCCTTGGAAGTGTCATGATTGGTTCGTTTGTTGGCGGGATCTTCATTGGATTAGTTGGTATACAAGCCTTTGTACTTGTTGGCCCTGGATTAGCAAGTATGTCGATGTTTATATCAGATGAGCTCCCACGAAATCTAATGTTTGCTGTCATTGGAGCAGTCATTTCCTTTATTGTCGCTTTTATTGCTGCTTTTGTATTAGGTAAGGATAAAACAGTAGTAGAAGAAAAGAAAAATGACCAAGCTGCATTTGCTGAACAAATTGGAGCAGGTGAAACATTCAAAAGTCCTGTGATTGGTCAAATGATCTCTCTATCTGAAGTAAAAGATGATATTTTCTCTTCAAAGGTCATGGGAGACGGAATTGCCATTGTCCCTTCAGAAGGAGCGCTTTATGCACCAGTAGATGGTGAGGTGACCATGCTGTTCGAAACAAATCATGCACTTGGTATGAAAACGGACCAAGGGGTTGAAGTATTATTCCACATTGGCCTTGATACCGTTCAACTGGAAGGACAGTATTTTCATCCAAAAGTGCAGGCAGGGGAACGTGTTCAAGCAGGAGATTTACTGATTGAATTTGATGTAGAAAAAATCATAGCAGCAGGTTATGATCCAGTTACACTTGCTGTCATCACAAATACAGATCAATATGAAATAAAGGTACAGCCATTACAAGAGGTCAATCGTCAAGATACATTGATGGTTGTCACACAATTAGGAGGCTAAACAGATGACAACAATTAAAGGTTTTCCAAAAGGATTTTTATGGGGCGGCGCCATTGCCGCCAACCAAGCAGAAGGCGCTTGGAATATAGATGGAAAGGGACCATCAGTTGCAGATATTGCAATGTATCGTTCCAATTTAAGTGTAGAAGATTATGAAGGACATCTTGCTGTGACTTCTGAAAATATAGATCGTGCAATAAAAGACCCAGACGATAAAAAGTACCCTAAACGCAGAGGGGTTGATTTCTATCATCACTATAAAGAGGATTTGGCTCTATTTGCTGAAATGGGCTTTAAAACACTTCGCATTTCTATTGCGTGGAGCCGGATCTTCCCTACTGGAGAAGAAGCTGAACCAAATGAAAAAGGGCTGCAATTTTATGATCGTGTATTTGCCGAAATGAAAAAACTCAATATAGAACCGATTGTGACACTCTCTCATTATGAAATGCCTTTAGCCCTTAGTGTGAAATATAACGGCTGGGTGGAAAGAAAAGTGGTCGATCTCTTTGTGAAGTTCGCCAATGTATGTTTCGAACGTTATCAACATGATGTGAAATATTGGCTCACCTTTAATGAAATTGATAGTATTCACCGCCACTCATTCATTACAGCAGGAATTATTCCTGATCGTTGCCCAGAAGGTAAAGTAGAAGAGACGGTGTATCAAGCACTTCATCATCAATTTGTTGCATCTGCTCTTGTCACAGCTGATTGCCATCGTATTATCCCAGGCAGCCAGGTTGGGTGTATGCTGACAAAATTGACAACGTATCCGCATACGTGTCACCCGAATGATGTGGAACAAGCCTTAAAACAAAACTTAGAAAACTATTTCTATGCAGATGTTCAGGTGTTTGGCGAATATCCACCACTGATTACACGGATGCTTGAGAGAAAAAATATTCATATTCATATGGAGGCAGAAGACCTCAACATTCTAAAAGAAAACACAGTCGATTTCATTTCATTTAGCTACTATATGTCTTTAACTGAATCAGCTCAAGAAGGGTTAGAACAGACAGAAGGAAACACGATTCGTGGAGTCAAAAATCCTTACCTGCCTTCAACTGACTGGGGCTGGCAAATTGATCCGGTTGGTCTGAAAATTTCTTTAATTGAACTGTATGATCGCTATCAAAAACCTCTTATCATTGTTGAGAATGGAATGGGTGCAAAGGATGTAGTTGAAAGTGATGGCTCTATCCATGACGACTATCGGATTAACTATTTTAAAGAGCATTTCCGCCAGATGAGAGAAGCGATTGAAGAGGGCGTCGATCTCTTTGGATATACGAGCTGGGGCTCAATTGATATTATTAGTGCAGGTACATCACAAATGTCAAAACGCTATGGCTTTATTCACGTAGATCAAGATGATGATGGAAACGGAACGTTAAAACGATCTCGAAAAGACTCATTTTATTGGTACCAAAAAGTCATTGAGACAAATGGTGAATCGCTTGATTGAACACCACAATCATGAAAACAGGTGATGACGATGTTTAAAATCAAAAAAGTTTTAAACTCGAGTGTGGTCCTGGCTGAAGATCAGAACCAACAGGAGATGGTTTTGTTTGGCCGTGGGATTGGCTACGGACAGAAACCGGGTCAAATGATAGAAGAGAAAAAAGCGGACCAAGTCTTTATGTCAGTCGATAACATGAAAGCAAAGGAATTTCTTCAATTGTTAGATTCAATGCCTCAAGAGTTTATCGATTTAACTCAGCGCATCGTCCAATATGCAGAAAAACGGTTAAATTCAAATCTAAATTCAGGGGTTTATTTTACCTTAATGGATCATTTGAATTTTGCTGTTGAACGACATAAAAAGAATATTAATATTACAAACCGCGTGTACTGGGAAATCAAAAATTACTATACTGAAGAATTTGAAGTAGGGAAGTACGCTCTTGAGTTAGTCAATGATACATTGGGCATACAATTGCCCAAAGAAGAAGCTGCCAATATCGCCTTTCACTTAATCAATGCATTAGGTGAAGAATCCGATTCAAAAGATAGCATGAAATATGCCAAAATGATCGGAAGCATTGTCAATCTTGTGCGCTATGCACTGAATATGAAAATGGACCAAGAGAATATTCATTACAGTCGGTTCATTACACATGTGAAGTTCTTTGTAGAGAGGTTTTATGCAAATAAATTACTTTCGGATCAAGAAAATGAGTTGTTTGAACAAATTGCACACTTGTATCCTCAGGCGATGGATGTTGCTTTTAAAATCAAAGATTATATTAAACAGGTGCATAGTATCGTCATTCCTAATGATGAGCTTACTTATCTTGCGGTACATATACACCGCCTCATATCTTATCAGCAATTAAAATAATGGTGGAACCACTTGCCTTGTGATCGGGCAAGTGGTTCTTTGCTGTGATCAATTTAATATTAAGTTCCGATAGGTCGTTCTGTTGTGCCAGAATTCGTCTCATTTAACGAATTGAAAGACACTGTTTGTCCGAAAACGACGATGGTTAATGCGATGATCAATAAACTCATTTTTTTCATTAGAATTCCTCCATTCAAATATAGGATGGTTCATGTGATAGGCTTCCTTCAAAAAGAGATAGGCTTGATGAATGGCACCTAAATCTTCAAAATGTTTTGCAGCTAGTGCACTTAATTCACAGACACCTTCAGCATCCTTTAATTCTTTTAGAATACTGATTTCCTCGAAACAGGCTTGAGCTTTTTGAGACATATCCTCAGTAAAGTATAGATGGTAAAGCAAATTCATTTTTGCTGTATAGATGGGGCATTTCTCTGATTCATGTTTTTGTTTGACCAATTCGAAGTAATAGAGAGCTTGTGTTCTTTCATCAATAGAGAGCAGCTCTTTGACTAACATAAACATGGTGTGATGGAAATAGCACGATGAGAGGTAGTTTTCATCACTTAGAGCCTTTTCTAGGGCATCGATACATTTTTTCGATTCTCCAGCTTCGGCATACAGAATACTGATATTATGAAAAAGCTGTGAAGTTAGAAAATGATCATTTAGACTGTCAGCGATGTGTAATGCTTTTTTGTAGTAGTTTTCTGCTCTTGTGAAGTCACCAATATCCATATAATTAGCAGCAGCGATGACAATGGCTGTTGCTAGTCTTCTTTCATACCCTTCATGACTTTTGAAAATATCTATAGCATTCTGAATATAGTGAAGAGAAATTAGGCTTTGACGAAGTAGCATATATAAGTTTGCGATTTTCGTATGGAATTCAGCTACTTCTATTTCATCCGGAATGTTTTGCAGTTTTTTCTCGGCAATTTTAAACAGTCCAATGGCTGATGCATAGTCTCTGTTATATGAAGCGTAAAGGGCTTTGTATAGGTAAAAATAGTATTCAATTAAGTCGTTTGTTTTAGAGGGGCAATCTAGCTCTGTCTGTTCATTCAGTTTTTTACCTCTTCGTTCATATATCATGAGTTTATACTTGCCTTCTAGCAATGAATAATACGTCAATACCTCCTGATTCTCTTCCATTTCTTGAAGCAATTGCTTTAATTCTGTGTACATTGCGTTAGCACTTTGTACATCATGTTTGCGAATCGCAATTCGCCAATCATTTAAACGGTTCCCCACCTGTTCAGCAGAAATGATAGCCATGAAATTTCACCTCTTTAAGATCCTTTCACCTGTTTCATAAAAAACGATATCACAATTTTTGGAAAAATATAATCATTTCTGTGAGGTGATTGCCAAGAGGTAATAAAAAGGACCTATGGTCATGTGATGTACGAAATTGTAATGATGATTGAATGTTTTTACAAATGATTAAAATCTTTTTTTAATCGTCTAAAAAAGGAATATATACAATGGGTTTTATGATTATGATCGAAAATATCACTGGTATATTACAAATAAAGAGATTTCAGGTGATCGGTGGTTAAGTTGGAAGGTCGATCTATTAAAGAAAATCAGTTATGATGATGCTAGATCAAATTTGGAATAGAAACTGATAGAAGCAGACAAAATAAATAGCAATCTCAAACACTAGTTTGTTGGAAAGGATGTTGGTATGAAAAAAAGATTTAAAATCTTAAACTGGCAAATCACAGTGATTATGGCGACACTGTTACTTGTTTTATTGACTCTGTATATGTCAAAGAGATATTTTTATAGCAAAGAAATAGAATTGCTGACAGAATCTTGTCAACAAGTAGGCGGCAAAATCATATTAGAAACTAATAGTTTGTCTATGGATTATTCATTTGAGTGCCAGGAAAAGTAAAACAGGCAGAAAGCTGCCTGTTTTATTCCAACTTAAAAACCTAAATCTTGAAGCCATTGATTTAATCTGGTCTCCCGTTTCTCGGCACTTGCCTCATCAAATTTCCCTAAATGTAAGCTGGCTGTTATTTCTCCGTCATTCATAAACATGATTCTTTCAGAACGAAGAGCAACCTTTGGGTCATGTGTGACAAGCAATAGTGTTGCTCCTTCAGAATGGATTTTCGAAAATATATTCATCACATCCTTCGTTGCATGAGAGTTAAGAGCACCTGTTGGTTCATCAGCAAAAAGAATGTCTGGTTCATTCATAAGCGCTCGACAGATAGAGGCTCTTTGAAGCTGACCTCCTGATACTTCTGACAAATATCTATCTGCTAAATGATCAATATCAAGTTTCTCCATTAAATATTTAGCTCGTTCATTCACTTCTTTTCTTGGCTTTTTCTTTGTTAAGTAAGCTGCAGCAATGATGTTATCAAACAGATTAAGGTTTTTTAGTAAGTGGCTGTGTTGAAAGACAAATCCCATATCTGTTAAACGCAGAGCAGTTAACTGTTTATCTGTCATTTCTGATAATAAATGGCCCTTATATTTGATCTCTCCTGTTGAGGCTGTTTCTATCCCGCTAAGCTGATAAAGCAAGGAGGTTTTCCCGCAGCCGGAAGGTCCCATAATCGTCACAAATTCCCCAGGATTTATTGATAAATGGATATCTTTAAGAATGATTTGTTTCTGTCCTTTTAAAGAATTAATTTGCAAAGACAATCGTTTTGTTTCAATCAAGTGTTCCATGTGAAACATCTCCTTATGAAAGTGTATGACGAGTAGTTTGACTAGTAAAAAACGTCTTCAATAACGAAGCGGTTAAAGCTAAGCTGACAATCAACAGTGTGATTGGGTACACAACTGACACCCATTGTGGTGCCAGCCACTGAAGGCTTGATGCCCCTAAGGATGCTCCACCTACACTCATTAAAGCTGGTCCAATTGTGTGGACAGCGATCGTGCCAATAAAGGTGCCCAAAGAGATAACGACGATAAAACTTGTCATATATTGTACTGTTACATCTTTTTTAGAAAATCCAATCGTTCGTAATAAATGGTTTCGACTTGAATCTTTTGCTTTTAACATATGCAGAAACATGAATAACATCAAACTGGCAGTTCCAAAAGCAGCTAATGTAGACAAAAATGCAACGACTTTTACTAAAGATGCTGTGCTACCGATTGTTTGATGAACGTATTCTTTCATATCTGTCACTTTTGCAGGAGATATCTCTTTTTCAAATACTGTCTTTTTCTCCGCAATTTCTATTTCTTGGTTTAGTTGAATTTGAATGGTTTTCCAAAGGGCTGATTGCGGAAATGGCTGTGATATTGCTTTTGCTGTTTTCCCGCCGTTGGTGACATCCTGATAAATGCCAGTCACAGTTTTTTCAATTTCATGCCCGTTTGTTACAAGAGTAATTTTTTCTCCTACCTTTTTTTGGAGTGAATCTGAACTGAGCACTGATAAGGCAATTTCTTTCTTCTTTAATGGCTGTCGCCCTTGTAAATAGGTGAGAGGAAATGCTGAGAGATTACCTGTTTCTAAATAGAGTGTTTCTAATGAATTCTCCTTTGATTTTGCCTGAAGAGAAGTTGTTTCATATATGGCTGATGCATGAATATCTCGATCTTCACGGATCATTGATTCTATTTTATTAGTATTTTCTTCTAGATAATTTCCTTGTCGTATATCAATTCGAAGGTCACTTTGACCAGAGCCAAGATATGTGATGAAATCCGGCGATTGTAAGGTGTACCATAGCTGAATAGGCAGCAGCATCAAAAATGTACAAAGGGCGATAATACAAGTAATTGTTGTGTACAACTTCTTTCGTGATAACAGATCTTTTAAACCAAGCCACATATTGACCGGTATGAACCTATTTTTCTTGAGATGCAAGGGTATTTGTTGTTTATCATCCGTTGAAATGACGCTGCCTTGAAGTGCTTTAGCGGCTGATACTCGGCCAAACTTTCTTAGGACAGTATAGCTGCAAGAAATGATGATCACTGCCATCACAATAGAAACACAAAGCGGGATGAACCAAGAAGTAAAAGAAGGCTGACTCCCCATGTATCGCTGAATATTGGCTGTAAACAAATCACCAAATATAAGAGTTAACCCATATCCTGCTGTACACCCTATACTAGCAAGGAAGGCATATTTTCCAACGTATAATTTCTTGATTCTTGTTAAAGGAATCCCAAGCACCTTCAATATTCCAATTTCACGTTCGTCCTCTTCTATAGAAGCAGTCATAGCAAGATGAAGAGAGAGAAGAGCTATACCGATGAGCAGCATGCAAACAAGTAGGAGAATGGCGATCACCATTCCATCTGTCAATGCGTTCAGCATACGCAGCAAAGGTAATGTGACAGCTGGCCCTTGTTGTGGAAGCTGTGATGACTGGTAGATTGCTTGAAAGGCATCTGCCTGAGCGGCAGCATGCAGTAAAAATTCAATTAAATATTCCTTTTTATGAAACACTTGATTCATTGCGTCCCAATCTTTGTGATGAAGAAGGAATCTTTTCGAACTAACAAGACTGGGGTTCATTTGTGCATCTCGCAAGAATGCTTTAATGCGGAAAGAGAATTGATGAGACCCTTTCCCAATCAGTAATGTTTCTCCTATTTTCATATGATACCTTTGCTGAAAGTAGATAGGCACAGCCACTTCACCTTTACTGACAGTGAGCTTTTCATTTTGTTCATTTAAAAGAAAATCAAAATAAAGATTTTGTTTTACAAATAAATGATCCATCACACCTGCTTTAGCAGGTTCGTTTCCGAACTTGATATTTGCATGTTCAATTGGAATCATTGGGACGATTTGATGTGCTTTTACCATGGACTGCTTTCTTGAAAATGCCTCAATATCTTTTTCCTTTAGGCTGCCGTCATGCATTTGGACAAAGTCTGGTGCCTTGGCTGAATGGAGCAGATTAGAAATGGAACCATTCAGCTGTACTATCATTTGAGCGGCACTTGTTGCTAGAAATGATGTCATCATAATGCAAATGATTAAACCGATGGAAATGAGACGATGGCGGGTTAAGTCTTTCTTGATAAACGTCAGTCTCATGAGGCTGATTCTCCTTCATGTTGCAGCATATCTTTTGTTAAATAGGCAAGGGCAAACATGAAAGTACTGACTATTAGTACTGTCACATACATGTTTGCTGAAAACGTATTGAACAAGAACCCATACATCATTTGACCAAGCGGGGCAGCACATTGAGAAACCATTGTCAGATTGGCCATCACTTTTCCTAATTGACTATTTGGCGTTTTCTTTTGAACATGTGAAATCACAACGATTGAGATCATTGTAAGCAGCATAGCAATTGGAAGACATCCTGCTAGAAAGAGAAAATAAGCTGGATAAGTACCAAATTGAAGAGCTGTGCTGGATGTTGAGAATGCGACAGGTAGCAAGATGATCGCGATGACGATCAGCCAGCGATATAAAGTAGGGATGCGCCAATGCTTTGCTACAAGTCCAACTAGCAGAGCTCCTGCGATGACAGCGAACTCAATTAAGCCCATGCCTACACCATACATGATGTCACTGCTTTTCATTGTGACCCTTAAAATGATTGGACCACCTACGATAAAAAATGGCGTGAGGATGAAATTTAACATTGCAGCAAGCAACATGGCTCTTTTTAAAAATGGCTGACTGCCAATATAGGAAAATCCTTGTTTCATATCTTTTACGAGCACTTTGCCCATATTTTCCGTTAAGGGGCTAGGGGAGAAGGAGATGTTTAACCGTAAAAGCATGCATGCTGATAGAAAAAACACGATGGCACTGGCACCTATGATGGATTGACTTCCAATCAGTCCGTACAGAACTCCGCCGATAATAGGAGCGAGAACACCTGAAAGTGCCTGCACGCCATTGACGATCCCGTTTGCTTGTTCTAAGTGTTCCTGTTTTACTAACTGTGGAATGCTGGACATCACAGCGGGAGCATAGAACGTGCTCATCACACCAAGAAGCACCATGACCGCTCCGATCATAAAGAGTGAATCATTGCCTGAGAATAACCAAAAATAAAAAGCCAGAATCATGATGCCGGTGAGAACATCAAATAAAATCATCAAGTTCCTTCTGTTATACCGGTCAGCGATTGCGCCTGCTAAGGGGGAAAGAAGGAGCGGGACATTGGATAAAGCGAATAGTAAGGCATATAAGTCAACACGCTGAGTCATATCCAGCACGTGTAAAGATAGAACAAACCGAATTAAGGAAGACCCAAAAACGGAAATAATCTGTCCGAGCACGAGGTACATAAAGTGGGATGAACCTCTTTTAGATAATAAAGACATGGGTATCACTCTCCTTTTAGACCGACCGTCAGTCTACAATGTATGCAGGATTGGTATTGAAGTGACCAATCACTGATTGTGTTCATCAAGCTCTCCAGTTAAACGTTTCAGAAGAAAGGAGAAGCTCCCCTTTTCTGCATGTAATGAGGATTCGAGGATATCAATAAAAGCTAGCGCTCGCTGCAAACTCTCTTCGGCTGTCCATTGAAAAAGGCCCTCATCAAATATGACCTGTGCAGAAGCAAGAAGGAATTCCACCGTTTCTTGCGGATAATTCGTTTTAAATGTTCCTTCTTCCACTCCTTGCTGAATAACATCAGCTAAAACGGGTGATAGTTCTTTAATTGCTTTGATTAAGCTTTTTTGATGCATCTCTGCATTAGAAGGCTGATGAAATTGTTCAATCATGCCCTGTTTATTGCTTCCTTGCTTTGGTGATTGCGCCATGATGATGCGAAATAGTTTGTCAACGACTGGAAGGTCTGGCTCTGCCGCAATACGCTTTGCCACGATGATATCTGCTTTGATGATCCTGTCAATAATGGCATCCATCACTTCTTCTTTGGATGAAAAGTAATAATAAAAAGTGCCTTTTGCAATGCCAACAGCTTTCAGAATGTCGATAATCGTTGTTTGCTGATAGCCTTTTGTAGAAAAAAGCTCTTCTGCTGCGTTTAAGATGTCATTTTTACGTTCTTCAGGATGTTTAACGGTTCTCATAAAGCCATCCTTTCTTTTAACTAGACTGTCGGTCGGTCCTTTGATTTGATTAAACACTTTTCAATGTACCTTTGTCAATGGCTCATTTTTAAACACTTTGCATTTATTGTGCAATGACACTATGTTACATTGAATGAAAACACCTTCAGGAGAGATGCCTCATGCAATTTTTAACCACTGAATTGGCACAAGAAATGGTTGAACGTACGATGCGTATTTTAGATAAAAATATCAATGTAATGAATGCGGATGGTGTCATCATTGGTTCTGGTGAACGAAAAAGGATTGGTCAGAAACATGATGGTGCACGACTTGTGCTCACAAACGGGAACAGTATGGAAATTGACCACGATGCGTCCTTGCACTTAGAAGGAGTAAGACCAGGAATCAATTTGCCCATTTGCTTTCGTGAACAAGTGGTTGGTGTGATCGGCATTACTGGTGAGCCAGAGGACATTCGGCATCATGCCGAGCTGGTGAAAATGGCAGCTGAGCTAGTGTTAGAGCAGTCTTTTCTGCTTGAACGAGTGCAGTGGCGGCAGCGGATAGAGAGTGAAATTGTCAATCAGTTAATTTCTGATTCGGACGTTGGTGATCATCAGCTAAAGAACCGAGCTGCATGGCTGGGCATGGATTTAGATAAGCGCCGAATGGCCATCATTTTTCAGCCAGTTCCATCCTCAGAAGACGCTGTGCATAAAATGATGCATGCAATTCAATACGATAAGAATGCGGATGATTTGCTTGGCATGACTTTTCGCCATGAATTGGTTCTTTTAAGGCAGCCGATTTCTGATCATCATTTAAAGCATGTGGTTGGGCAGCTGCAAAGAACAATGGAAAATGCAGTAGGAGGCCAGGTGCTGGTGGGGATAGGAACTGTCGCAGACGACATAAGCCGGCTGTCATTGTCCTTTGAACACGCTAGAAATTCCTTGCGGTTAGGGAAGGCTCTTGATCCGGAGGAAAGTATTTATTTTTTTGAATCTTATCAGCTGGAAAGGCTATTCATCGCTGCAGGTGCTGTTGAAGAAAACGGTAGTTGGGCTGACTTTTACAAGCCATTAACACAAGAAGTGGAGCTTGCCCACACATTAAGAAGTTACATTGAAGAGGGCGGTGATTTACAAAGAATTGTTGATCGTTTATATATTCACCGGAATACATTGAGATATCGTTTAGATAAGATACAAGCTTTGACCGGAAAAGATCCCCGTCATGTAAAACAGTTGATGGAGCTTTATATGGCGCAGTTGATGAATCAATTATCTTGATTGTGCATATGCACAATGAGATGAAGTGATAAATGAAAAAAGTTCATCTAGATTCACAACCCGATTCCAATTAGTAAACGCTTACAATAAAAGAAAGACAATTTTGGGGGGATCGAGGATGAATGGTGATGTGACTGTAAGTACACTGGGAGCCATTATGGCACTGGTTATTGCGATTGTTCTTATTCTAAAAAAAGTATCACCTGCTTATGGCATGCTGGCAGGTGCATTTATAGGCGGTTTAATTGGCGGCGTAGATATTGCTCAGACCGTCAATGTCATGATGGAAGGTGCTAAAGGCATGATTCCGGCTGTCCTTAGAATTATGGCGGCAGGGGTGCTGGCTGGCGTTTTAATTGAATCGGGTGCAGCTTTATCTATCGCTGAGGCGATCGTGAAAAAGCTTGGAGAGGCGAGGGCGTTATTAGCACTGGCACTGGCAACCATGATTTTAACGACAGTGGGCGTTTTTGTAGATGTAGCTGTTATCACGGTAGCGCCTATCGCCCTTGCCCTTGCCAAACGGGCAAAGCTGTCAAAAACGGGGATTTTACTCGCCATGATTGGAGGCGGGAAAGCAGGGAATATCATGTCACCGAACCCCAATGCCATTGCCGCTTCTGATGCGTTTGGTGTACCGCTTACTTCAATGATGGCAGCAGGTGTCATTCCGGCTATATTTGGCTTAGCTGTCACATACGTGTTAGCCAAAAAGCTTGCTAAGAAAGGAGCGCTTGTATTTGAAGAAGAAGTTAATCAAAGCCAGTTTCAAGTACCTGCCTTTTTACCAGCGGTGGTCGGTCCACTTGTTACCATTTTATTGTTGGCTTTAAGACCGCTTTTTCAAATCAATATAGACCCAATGATCGCCTTACCGATCGGAGGCATTGTAGGTGCTCTTTTCATGAAAAAAGGGAAATTTATTAATGATTATGCGATGTCCGGGCTGAACAAAATGTCGGGTGTAGCGATTATGTTATTAGGGACAGGCACACTAGCAGGCATTGTATCGAATTCTTCCTTAAAAGATGTGTTTATTCAAGCACTTGATGCATCGGGATTACCTCCGTATTTACTTGCACCAGCTTCAGGGATCTTTATGTCAGCCGCCACTGCTTCGACAACAGCAGGAACAGCAGTAGCGAGTGGCGTATTTAGCGGTACGTTACTTGGTCTCGGCGTATCGGCTCTTTCAGGGGCAGCGATGATTCATGCTGGTTCAACTGTGCTTGATCATATGCCGCACGGGAGCTTTTTCCATGCAACAGCAGGAAGTGTTCAAATGGATATCAAAGAGCGGTTGAAGCTCATGCCTTTTGAATCGTTAATTGGTTTGACATTAACCGTCGTATCGACCATTATATTTGGCGTTTTCCAGTTGTTTGGCTGATGACATTTGATAAGAAACGAGGGGCTTTAGGATGAAAATTGTGATTGCACCAGATTCATTTAAAGAAAGTTTATCTGCATATGAGACAGCATGTGCCATCGAACGAGGATTTCATGCGATTTTGCCAGACGCTGAATATATCAAACTTCCCATGGCAGATGGAGGAGAGGGAACTGTTCAATCGCTAGTTGATGCGACGGGTGGGTACATAATCAATCATGTGGTCACAGGCCCGCTTGGTGACCCCGTCGATGCCTTTTTTGGCATGTTAGGAGACGGTGAGACGGCCGTTATAGAGATGGCCGCAGCCTCTGGGTTACACCTTGTTCCGCAAGAAAAACGCAATCCGTTACTCACGACATCGAGAGGAACTGGGGAATTAATGCTTGCGGCACTAGATCAAGGAGCAAAGCATGTCATCATTGGGCTTGGCGGAAGTGCAACAAATGATGGCGGCGTTGGGATGATGCAAGGGTTAGGTGCGGCTTTTCTTGATCAAGCAGGACAGGAGCTGTCGCCAGGCGGTGGAGCCCTTCATCAATTAGCTTCGATAGATCTAACTGGACTTGACCCTAGACTGAAATCAGTTCGGCTGGAGGCAGCCTGTGATGTGGATAATCCTTTAACAGGTGAGAGAGGAGCGTCTGCTGTATTTGGTCCTCAAAAAGGTGCGGATGAAGAAATGGTTCAAGTGCTAGACAAGAATTTAGCTCATTTTGCTCAAATAGCAGAAAAGCAGTTTAATGTATCTTTTGAAGATGCAGAAGGGGCAGGAGCGGCAGGAGGACTTGGTGCGAGTTTATTAGGCTTTTTACACGCTGATTTGCAGCGAGGAATTGATATTGTGCTGAAGGCAGTTCAGTTTGATGATGTCATCAAGGAGGCAGACCTAGTTGTTACTGGTGAAGGCCGAATTGACCAGCAAACCATTTATGGAAAAACCCCAATTGGTGTAGCTAAAGCAGCAAAGCAGTATCACCTGCCTGTGATCGGCATCGCGGGCTCTCTCTCAAAAGATAGTGCAGTCGTACATGAGCATGGCATTGATGCCCTTTTTAGTATCGTTCCAGGTGTCACTTCTCTTTCTGAGGCGATGAGAGATGGGGCTATTCATGTAGAAAGAACCGCTCGGAATATTGCGGCTGTTATATCGATTGGAAAAAATAAGTAAACGATGAAAAATGTTTCCTTTTCTATCACATTCTTTCTATAGAAATGTGGTAAAATTGTATGAAATGAAATAGAAAGTTGGAGGAAACACAAATGTCTAATCTACCAAATTGTCCTTCATGCAGTTCAACGTATACTTATGAGGATGGCAGTCTGCTGGTTTGTCCTGAATGTGCGCATGAATGGTCACTTGAACAAGAACAAGCGGCAGATGAGCAGCTTGTGGTCAAAGATGCGAATGGAAATCTGTTAAGTGATGGGGATACGGTCTCTGTCATTAAAGATTTAAAAGTAAAAGGTTCTTCTTCTGTCTTAAAAATAGGGACGAAGGTCAAAGGCATTCGTTTAGTGGAAGGCGATCATAACATTGATTGTAAAATTCCTAGCTTTGGCGCAATGAAGTTGAAATCAGAGTTTGTGAAAAAGATATAATATCAAAAAAGCAAGATATTAATCCTTTTTTTCTGAGTGAGATGGTCTGCTTCATTGGTTTATTAAAGATTTAGAAATAAAGATATGAATGTTGCTAAACTAAAAAAACACCTAAATTGTTAAAGGAAACATATTCCTTGATAAATTAGGTGTTTTATATTTTTTAAACATTTTTCTAAATGTTTTTCCAACTATATAAATTAATAAATTATCAATGGGAGGTAAAAATGGAATTTGGATACTTTAAAAAACCTGTGATAAAGAAAACGACTAAATGCATACCTATTATGAATAAAGAAGATCTCAGAATTGGATGTATAAAAAGATTCTATACAAATAAAGTTGAGAAGTTGATTGATCACATATTTGATGAGTTCTTTGTGAATATAGAGGTAATGGATTCGAATTCTAATATTATTGTAACAGCTATTGAAAATAAGTCTTTCCAATCAATGTTTCGCTCAAATTGGGTTATAGAATGTAAAGATAAAGGAAGGTTAGTATTAGAAGATAGAACCAAAATTAAGATAAATCCAACGATGAGTTTTATAATAAAAGATACTACTTATTATATAAAGAAAGATTTCGCCAATAAACGTGTTAGGTTGGAAAATGCAAAACAGACTATAGCTGAAATTACATACGATAAAATTGTGCCTCCTGCAAAAGTTAGTATGGAAAAAAAGCAAGGTGACTTATCTTTACATCTTATTGCATGCCTCTATTATATATTTATGTTAAGAGAATAGGCTTGGAACTCATACTGCAATAAAACTTTGAATTACACAGTCTTAAAAATATAAAATTTACTCATTTTAAATCATTACCTTAACCCTACCTTAAAAAAGGCAGATGATTCACTAAATTTTGGCTCATCCCCTTCACAACTTTTGGGCATTGCTGTACCATATGGAAGTGTTCTTCTATTTTTAACGGATCATGGTGTTTATTTGGAAATAGATGATAGATGATACTTAGACAAAGAAGGAGAGGTAACGTGACGAACGTTTTAGAACTGCATAATGTATCTAGGCATATTCACGGGAAAAAGATCGTTCAAGACTTGAGCTTTTCTGTCCAAGCGGGCGAAGTCTTTGGCTTCTTAGGACCAAACGGCGCAGGGAAAACGACAACCATTCGTATGATGGTCGGTCTTTCTCCAATTACATCTGGTGACATTCTGATTAATGGTCATAGTATTCAATCTTCATATCAGCATGCCATCCAAGATGTTGGTGCCATTATTGAAAACCCAGAAATGTATAATCATTTAACAGCCAGACAAAATCTTGTTCACTTTGCCAGAATGAATGGGAAAGTGGATGAAGGGCGAATTGATGAGCTGCTAGAACTAGTCAGCTTACAGCACGTAAAACATAAGCGTGTCCGAACATTTTCATTAGGAATGAAGCAGCGTTTAGGCATTGCGCAAGCACTTATACATAGACCGAAACTGTTGATATTAGATGAGCCGACCAATGGACTTGATCCAGAGGGAATTCGCATGATACGAGATTACTTGAGAAGGCTTGCAAAGGAAGAAGGGCTAGCTGTCATTGTTTCAAGTCACCTCATGTCAGAAATGGAATTGATGTGTGATCGTTTTGCGATTATCCAAAAAGGCAAGCTGATAGCGATTGAGGATCAGCGTGCAGAGACGAATCAAGACGAATTGGTCAATTATCGAATGAAGGTCGCATCTGGTGAGCTGGAAGAAACACAGAAGCTCATTGGTATATTTGAGGAAGGCACGACTGTGAGAGAAGAGGAGCAGTATTTATTCTTCTCCTTGTCAGAAGAGAAAATGCCGGAATTGATTCGTCATTTAAGCGGCGCATCCATTCATTTGTACGAAATCAAAATTGAAAAACAAACCTTAGAAGATAAGTTCTTAAGCTTAACAGGTAAAAAGGAGGCAGACGTATGATTCGCCTCATTCAAAACGAGTGGATGAAGATCAGTTATCGTATTGGAACTTGGATTATGGTTGGACTTCTTATTTTAGGGATGATTGCTACACTGATCTTTGTAGTGAAAACAAATGACAAAGATCAAGCTTCAGGTGATTGGAAAAACCAGCTAGAAATGATGAATAAGGAAAACAAGAAAGAGCTCAAAGAGACAGAGGCTGGTTTCTTTAAAAGAAACCTTGAAAAAGAGATCGCTATTAATGATTATCGAATCAAGCATAACTTGCCGCCAGCTGATCAGTTTAGCCACAGTGTATGGGATTATGTGAAAACAAACGCCAGTTTACTTCAGCTAGTAGGTGTGTTTGTGATCATTATTGCTTCCACTATTGTGTCGGCTGAATACAAGCATGGTACAATAAAATTATTATTGATTCGTCCACCATCAAGGCTAAAGATCCTAATATCTAAATATATTACAGTACAGCTGTATGCTCTATTACTTGTTGTGGTTCTATTTATTTTGTCCTTCATATTGGGTGCTATTTTCTTTGGACTTAGCACTGATTATGTGAATTTGGTGTATCACAATGGTGAAGTGATTGAACGTTCGCAGTTTGCAAATATGATCTATTATTATCTTGCTCATTGTGCAATGTTTGTCGTTTTGGGAACCCTTTCGTTTGCCATTTCTACAGTATTTAGAAGTGAAGCCATCTCCATTGCCATTAGTGTGTTAGCTTATATTGTGGGTGGATCAGTTACAGGTATTTTAATGCTCTTCTTTGATTGGTCAAAATATTTGTTATTTGCAAACGATCCATCCCAATACTTTATGGAACAGGTTACTGTTATCGAAGGTATGTCTCTAGGATTCTCACTAATAGTCCTAGTCATCTATTGGGCTATTTTCTTAGCCATTGCCTTAATTGTCTTCCAAAAACGAGAAGTGAAAACAGGCAGTTAAATTTTTAAAATTTTTAGGAGGTTTACACATGATTAGTCGTAAAGGTGAAAAAATTATGGGGATTATTAGTATTGTCCTCAATGCCATTGGTGTTGGATTTGGAGCATTAATCCTCTCGGTAGGTCCATCATTTTATAATGAAATTAATGAAGTGTTACAAGAGGAAGGCGAAACATTACCGATTGAAACGCTTCAAGCTTCAGTCAATGCATTTGGTACGCAGTTTATGGTCGTTTCTGGAATTGCAGCAGTGCTGTCGATTGTTGCTGTGATTCTTTTGAAAACAGACCGCCGTGCCGTGATTTCAGGTGTTCTTTTCTTGGTGTCTGCTGTGACTCTTTTAATTGGAACAATCGGTCTTGCATTCGCTCCAATGGTTCTATTGTTTATCATTGGATTAATGTCTCTTATTAGAAAGCCGAATACAGACATTCACACAAATGAATATCCTTCATAAATAAAAAAGACATGCGTCGCTGTGCGCATGTCTTTTTTTATTTAAATAATGCCTATCAGTTTGGCAACGATCAGTAGAGCAATACTGAATCCCCACATCCAGAAGAAAGAGTAGCGAATATGTTTCCCCATATCGACTCCTGCAAGACCGATCGCAAGCCAAACGGCTGGAGCGAGAGGACTGACAAAGGTTCCTATGATGTTTCCGATCATCATGGCATACGCCGCGGAAGTGCCCGTCACACCAACCTCAGATGTGATGGATTCGACAATTGGCAGAAGTGCATAATAATAAGCGTCTGTACTTGTCAGCATATCCAGTGGTACCCCAAACATCCCGACAATGATATGTAAAAATGGAAGCAGGAAAGCAGGTAGAATTTGAATGCTGTCCACAGCAATAGCTTTTAGCATTCCCGTTCCTTCGAGAATGCCTAGAAACGAACCTGCGGAGAAAATAACAGCGGCCATCATAAGTGCACTAGGTGCATGCGCCTTGATTCTCTCCATTTGTACATCCACTTTCGGATAGTTAATTAATAGTGCGAGAGAAAGACCAATCATAAACATATAACTAGCCGGAATCACGTTGAGCACAAGAAGGACAACTACGGCTATAAACAGAATGAAATTCACCCAAATCAAGTGATAACGTTTTAAAGCAGCATCACCTGTCTCGCTAATGGATTGAATAGCCCGGTCCCAATCTGCGCCTTCTAATTGAACAGCAGCGATTTCATTTGCGGCGATTTTGACGCGAATGCGTTTTTCTTCTCTTTTTCCTAAAATAAATGCCATTCCTAATACGAGAACGACCCCAATGAGCTGAATGGGGATGAGCGGCACCCAAAGTTCGGATGGGTCCACGTTCAACACACTTGCTGCCCGTCCTGTGGGGCCAGCCCACGGCACCATATTCGTTAAGCCGGCACTCGTCCCGATCAAAAGCAGCAATAAGTACGGACTCATATGTAATTTTTTATAAAGTGGAAGCAGTGCAGGGACAGTTAATAAAAATGTAGTCGCTCCTGCTCCGTCTAAATGAGCGATGACTCCTATTAGAGCTGTCCCCATCGCAACCGTGACAACATTTCCCTTTGTCAGTTTAATCAGCGTTTTTATTACAGGTTCAAAGAACCCTGTATCTTGTAAAATGCCAAAAAATAAAATGGCGAAAATGAACATGGTCGCCACTGGCAGTACTTTGATAATTCCTTCTTCAAAGAATGTTTGAATGTCATTAATCCCAAATCCTGCGATGAATGCCCCGATTAAAGGCACCATGACCATGGCAACAATTGGACTTGCTTTCCCCCAAATCAGCAATACAACAATCGTTAAAATAATCAACAATCCAACAAACGTTAACATAAGTCCCTCCCCCTACAATAAACCGTTTACATTTTCTTGCTCTTTTTATGACAATGCAGTCCCATATCTGCATTGAAAAAAGGGTATCAAAAATATGAGTATTAGGCAACCGCTTTCATACCTATAAAATGGTGAAAAAGGATGGTGGAACCAGTATTGGCGCAGGGTGAAACATGTCAAAAAATTTAGATAAAATATAAAGGTTCAAGTTTATATATAAAACACATAAATTTATATAGGTATTTAGATTCGTTAAAATGAAAGAAGCGTCCAATGAGTAGACGCCTCTTTCAATCTATTTTTTCATAATAATGTACTCGTAAGGATCAAGCTGAAGCTCTTGAGGCACATGTTGCCCTGTCAGCATATTTTGATAGCTCGCTTCTGAATCTAGTGAAAGGAGCTGCTGTTTTTCCGTAAAATTCATCATAAACACATAGTCCTGCGACCCATCTGTTCGTTTTTGGACACTGACTCCCTCTGGAATCACCGCTGATAGGACGGGCTGTATATCCATTCCTGTGATGAGATCCTCGTAAAACTCATCATAAAAAATCTGCTCATTTTCGGAAGCCATATAGTACGCCTTTCCATCTCCAAAAGGATGGACAGTCAGGGCTGGCTGTCCTTCGTAGCAGCCATTCTCAAAATGTCCTAACACAGAGGCCGTTTCAGGATGGATGGATTCGCAATATTGCCCGACATGGTAGGTGCGTCCATTTCCTGTGGTCATTAATATGTGTTCATCTGGCATCAATGTGTTGATTTCTTCCGCCCAAATGCCAAGTACATGGCGGAGAGGACCCGGGAAACCGCCGAGGAAACAGAGGTCATTTTCGTCGACCATACCGCTCCAATAGGTTGCGATAAAAATACCGCCCGCTTTAACAAAGGCTTCAATTTTTTCTGCAACACCTGGTTTGATCATGTAGAGCATTGGACCAATGAGCACACGATAGGATGAGAAATCCTTTTCCATGCCGACAATGTCAACAGGGACGCCTTTTTTCCAAAAGCTTCGATAATGAGTTTGACAAGCCTCTACATAGCGTTTGTTTGTATTATTTAAGCCTTGCGCATCATCAATGGCCCAGTGGTTTTCCCAATCGTATATGATGGCGACTTCTGGTTGAACGGATGTCCCTGCGATGGGCTGCAGCTGCTCCAGCTGTTTCCCTAGATCAGCGACTTCTTGAAACACGCGCGTATGTTCATGTCCAGAATGATCGACTACGGCGCCATGGAATTTCTCGGAGGCACCTCGTCCTTGGCGCCACTGGAAGTAAAGCACAGAGTCTGATCCGTGGGCAATCGCCTGTATGGCAGAAAGGTGTGCCATGCCTTTGTGTTTGACCTTATTCACTTCATGCCAGTTCACAAGGCTAGGTGTACTCTCCATCACGAGAAATGGCTGACCGTCCTTTAATGAACGATATAAGTCGTGAACGAAGGCTACGTTTGACGCCAATTCAGCGGTTGTTTCCCTACCGCTATGCCATGCTGGATAGCTATCCCATGAAATCACGTCGACCTCTTTTGCAAATTGATGATAATCCAGTCCGAGAAATGGGCGCATATGCGGGTAGTCGCCCATAAAGTTGGTGGTCACTGGGATGTGAGGCGTCAATTCCCGCAGCGGTTCAATTTCATTTTGATAAAAATTGATCGTTTGCGCTGTGACAAAGCGTTTCCAGTCTAGGTTCATTCCGTGAATCATGTGCTCCCCGTGCGGTGCAGGTGATTCGATTTGTGACCAATCACTATACGTGTGGCTCCAAAACCCCGTCCACCATGCTTGGTTTAAAGCTTCAAGGTCATGATTGTACTTGTCTTTCAAATAGCCTCGAAATGCTTCCTGACAGAGATCACAATGACATTCGCCGCCGTACTCATTCGAAATGTGCCACATGATCAGTGCTGGGTGATCCTTGTAGCGTTCAGCGAGCAAACGATTGAGCGTATTCGTTTTTTCTCGATAAACGGGTGAGGTGAAGCAATGATTATGGCGCAGTCCATGTAAATTACGCTGACGGTTCGCTTCGACGCGCAATACCTCAGGATATGCTTGTGACAGCCAAGCAGGCCTAGCTCCGCTTGGTGTTGCAAGAATGGCGTGTGCCCCTTGCGCTGCCAAGCGGTCCATGATGTCATCCAGCCATGCAAAATCATACTGACCTTCTTTTGGCTCTAGCTTACTCCATGCGAAAATGTTGATGGAGAATGTTTGACAATGTGCAAGCTTCATTAATCGAAAATCTTCGTCAATGATCTCTGGCATATGAAGCCATTGATCTGGGTTATAATCGCCACCATGCAAAAAGCCTTTCACATTTGGGTGAACGAGTGGGTAACGCTTTCCCATTTTGTCACGTCCTATCCTTTTAATTACGGTGTCATTTGTTTAAATACGTCTAGAGAAGGCAGTGCTTTTCCGTTGAAATCAAACATCGCTTGATTTTCCCAAGCATTTCCGGCCGTACCGGTTGTTTGGATATAAGCCAGCCCATATTGACTTGACCACGGGGCACCTTTCGCTGGAATCCAAAGCGGCTCCCAATAAAAGAACCCTTTCCCGCGATTGTTTTTCACTTGTGAAATTTTTTCTGATAGATCTCGTATAAAAGATGCCTGGCCTTGAGGTGAAGCTGGGTAGCCAGCAGTATTGACTGAATCTTGATTAAATGAGTTTTCTAGGTTGTCGCCATTTGCTGTTGTGAAGCCGTAGGCGGTTTCTACCACGATGACGTCTTTGTGATAGCGGGCGCTAATGTCATTCATATTGTTAGTAAGACCGCTAAATCCCCCGTCCCAATACGGGTAGTAAGATAAACCGATCGTATCGAATGAGACGCCTCTTTTGGTGATTTCATCAAACCACCAGCGGGAGGCCCCGTTATCCCCGCCATGGGCAAGGTGAAGCATGATGTTGATATTTGAATCAACAGAGCGGACAGCATTTGTGCCAGCCTTTAGCAAAGCGGCGAGCCTGTCAAATTCACCCCCGCCTTCACCCCAGCTTTTGCCGTTCGGCCAGAGCATACCTGAGTTCAATTCGTTTCCAACCTGTACCATGTTCGGCAGTGCATTTTGGGCTCTCATCGTTTTGAGTACATCCCCTGTGTAAGTGCCAACCGCTTTTACCAAATCGTTTTGTGAAAGAGATGCCCATGCTTTCGGTTTGAACTGTTTACCAGGATCGGTCCAGAAATCACTGTAATGAAAATCAAGCAGCACTTTCATATTTTGCGCTTTTGCGCGTTTCGATAAAGCGATGGCTGTATTGAGATCATTTGTCCCGCCATTATAGGCACGGCCTTGGTTGTCGTATGGGTGGTTCCACAGTCTAATGCGCACATAGTTGACGCCTTTTTCCTTTAATAGCTTGAGCGGGTCCACCTGTGTTCCGTTCTGGTCGAAGTATCTGCCCCCGCTTCTCTCCACCTCCGCAAGCATGGAGATATCGGCTCCTTTAATGAAATCACCTTGCAGTCCATTGATCGGCTGAACGGAAATGGCATCCGCTTTTGCTTCAGGTAAAATCCCTAACCCCATCAAAAAGAAAACGATAACCGTGACAAGCATCCATTTCTTCATCAAATCTCCCCTTATCCTTTTGTCCCGCCTTGTGTGAGGCCGGACACAAATTGTTTTTGTAACACAAGGAACAATAAAGCGACTGGAATCGCAATGAGTAAAGCCCCGGCTGCAAAGGTCGTGTAGCTGGCCCCCATTTTGTCTGACACTAGATTGTACAGACCGATCGGGAGTGTATACATTTCGGGTGAGCGGACAATGACACTGGAGATGATGAAATCACCCAGTGGTCCTGTAAATGAGTTGATGGCGACAACCGCCAAAATGGGTTTAGCAAGCGGCATAATAATTTGGATGAAAATACGGAAATGCCCTGCGCCGTCCATTCTGGCTGATTCATCAAGATCTTTTGGAATCGCATCAAGATAGCCTTTCATTAAATACGTATTCATCGGAATTTGTCCGCCTGCATAAATCAAAATCAGTGCAAGATGGCTGTTAATCAGTCCAAGCATTTGAGCCAAAACGAAAATCGCAATCAGTGCTGAAAATTGAGGAATCATTTGCAGCAGCAAAAAGAGCATCAGCCCATTTTTCCGTCCTTTGAAACGGAATCTAGAAAAGGCATAGCCTGTAAAACTAACAAGAATCAGCGTTAACAACATTGTGGCAATACTGATCTTCATGGAGTTCCAATACCATTTTGCATAAAGTGCGCCTTGGCCAAAGAAGAGCTCGGTAAAGTGACTGAACGTTGGATTCTTCGGAAACATACTTGTGCTCATGAGGCTGTTTCCAGGATTAAAAGAAGCACCGATTGTCCAAAGCAGTGGATATAGAATACAAATGGAGGCAATGAAAAGGATAAAATAAGTAATGCTCAGGCGAATGAGCTTGTTTTGTTTTGATCCCATATCACATCATGTCCTCCTCTTTGAATGAATTCGTTCTCTTAAACTGCCAGAGTGCAATGGCGATGACAAAGATTGAAAGTAAAATCGTGACAGCCGCAGCGAGTGCATATTGAGAGGACTGCATTGTGAGTTTATAAATCCAAGACACCAAGATGTCCGTTCCTCCAGCGGTTGACCCCGCAACAGGCGGTCCTCCGCCATTAAATAAGTAGATGATATTAAAGTTGTTAAAGTTAAACGTATATTGTGTGATGAGGATGGGGGCAATGGAATAGAGAACAAGCGGTAACGTGATGGACCGGAATTTCTGAAAAAAATTGGCTCCATCAATGGTCGCAGCCTCATATAAATCCTCGGGAATTGCCTGCAAAACGCCTGTTGTCATAATGAAAACGAAAGGAAATCCAAGCCAAGTCTGCATCGCAATGAGGGCGATTTTGCTCCAAAATGGATCTGTCAGCCATGGTTTTGGATCAATCCCTATTGATGCAAAAAGTGTATTGTTAATGGCCCCGAATGTATCATTGAACAGTCCAGCAAACACCAAAATGGTCACAAAGCCTGGAACAGCCCAAGGAAGAATCAAAATGGTTCTAAAAAACCGTTTTCCCTTTAAATCCTTCTGATTGAGCAGAACCGCTAAAAAGATGCCGAGGGCACATTGAAGGGTCGATGCAGCCAAAGTCCATACGACGGTCCAGCCAAGTACATCAATGAAGGTGTCTCTCCAAATATCAATGGAAAAGATATTTTGAAAGTTCTTGATTCCTACCCAGTCGATTAGATTGGCAGGAGGTGAGTGGTATAAATCATAGTTCGTAAAGGCAAGCGCAAAGCTGAACATAATAGGAAAGACAACAGAAAATAGAAGTAAAAAGAAAGCAGGAGTGCTCATTAAGTAAGGAAAGCCTTGATCGATGAGCTGATGATATTGAGCACGGATGGAATGAAGTGGTACCCCTTGATCCCGTTTCTTTCCATTCATAAAAGCATCACGCATCATGAGTACATAAAAGCCGATACCAAAACCAGCTGTTAACAGCGCAATAATCCCCTTTGCTAAAAGAAAAACAGAGTTGTCACGAGGCAGCATCGTCCCCAGTGTGAACAGTCCCCAGAAGCCAATATTGAATAAATCATAAAATACAATCAAAAAAGCGACGCCGAACAGGAAAAAGAGTGCCCCTTTGCCGTACTGTTTGTTGTATATCTGCCCCATCCCGGGTATAAAGGAGAACATTAGCGCCCGTCTCCGGTGTGTCTTTGATTCCACTGTGTGTGTGCGGTCTAGTTCAAGGTTACCCGTCACGTCTAACACCTACTTCATATGAAATTAGATCAACTACGGGCAGTTTGATAGACTACCGACTACCCGCATTTGATGTTATTTGGAGTGATTTGCTTTAATTTGAGAGTCGATTTGATTGACCGCATCATCAAATGCCTTTTTCACATCTGTACGACCAGTTGCAATGAGACCTAATGCACTGTCAATCGGCTTCCACACCTCTGCCATTTCAGGATTGTTCGGTGTCAGTGTGGCGTATTTCGTTTGTTTTGAAACAGCATCCGCATTCGCGTTTTCCGTAATGATTGGATCTTTCATCAGTTTTTTCACTGGTGGAATTTCCTCTGTCAATTCAAAGCGCTTCTTCGAATTTTTTTCATTCGTGATAAATTCAACAAATTTCTCAGCTAGTTTTTTATTTTTAGAATAAGAGGAGACGTTGTAGCTCTTCACACCTAAGAATGAGCTCATATGTTTTCCGTTAGGGAGTGTTGGCAGCTCGGCCACGCCATAGTCAATACCCGCCTCTTTAAATGGACCAAATGACCATGGACCAGAAATGACAGCAGCCGCTTTTTTCTCTGTGAATAAGGAGTTGAGGACGTTGATTCCTTGTTCACCAATGATGCCTTTCGGGAAAAGTCCTTCGCTAAAGAATTTTTGAATGTATTCTCCGCCTTGGATGGCGCCATCGTTGTTCAGTCCAATGTCATTGACATCATAAGAGCCATCATTTTTCTGCTTGAAAATATAGCCTCCAGATCCGCCTAAAACACTTTGTGCGTAGTAAATTTCATCCCATTTCGCAACAAAACCGTACTTTCCGCCTTTTGTCAGCTTTTTCGAAAGATCATACCAGCCATCAAGTGTCGTTGGTGCCTTTTTGACAAGATCTTTATTATAGAAAAGCACTGTCGTTTCAACGGATTTAGGAAGACCATACAGCTTGCCGTTTACCGTTTGTGATTGAATGGATTCGTCTGTGAAGGAGTTGATCACTTTTTGATCTGGCTTCATTTCCTGTAATAGCCCCTCAGTGACAGCAGATCCAATTTGATCGTGAGGCATCGTGATGACATCTGGGCCTGTCCCAGCTGCTCCATCTAGGCGGAGAGCTTCAATTTGGTCGGCATAAGCTTTTTCGACCACTTTGATTTTCACATCATGTTGTTTTTCGAATTCTTTTACAGCGTCTTGAATCCCATCAGATTTTTTGACATCCTCCCACACTAGCAAGGTCTTTGTACCTGTAGATGCTGGCTGTGTTCCGCTTGAATTGTCATCTCCCGGTCCGCAAGCTGAAAGCAGAAGCACAGCAGTCCCAACGACTGCTGATAAAGTCGCCCATTTTCCCTTTTTCATGAATAATCCCCTCTCGTTCTTTTTTCACAGATGATAAGAAAACGCTTTCTTAATGTGAGAATATCAACTTAAGTAAAAAAAGTAAACATATTTTATTAAATTTATTAAGTAAAATTTTTTACTCATATAGAGAGAAAAGAAGCCCTCCAGATTGGACGGGGCTTCCAGTTGTTTAGATTGTACTTTTTCGAAAGACAGGCTCTGAGGCAATCAGCACAGTTTTCGGTAATGTTCTGCCGTCTACAAGTCTTTCTAACAGTAAATCGACTGCTGTTTCACAAAGTAAAGATGTGTGGATATGATACGTGGTAAGCGGTGGTGATACATATTGAGACACATGAATATCGTTGATACTAAAGACGCTCACGCGGTTCGGTAGAGAAAATCCGCGCTCGTTTAATGCTTGTAAGCAGCCGATGGCAAGAGGATCACTAGCGACACAAAATGCGGATGGCAAGTCATCTCCAAGCTCATCAATCGCCTTCATCATCAGCGCATAACCTTCATCCACTGAGAAATGGTGACCAACATAGACCAATCGCTCTTCAAGGACATTGTGAGCCATCATATATTCACGGAAAGTCGTTTCACGAATATCTGGAATATGCATATTCGTATTCAGATCAAGGTCTGTGCCGCCAACAAATCCAATGGATGTATGTTCTTTTTCAATAAAAGAATCGATGATCTTTTCAACAATGCGTTTCAGGTTTGGCTTTACAGAATCAAAACGGTCTTCATCTGGTGACGTATCAATAAAAACGATATGCTGGGTGATCGCATATAATTGGTCAAGCTCTGACTTTTTAAATCGGCCGATGGCAATGATCCCTTCTGTAGAAGGATCAATGGAGTGAAGCCCGTCAGATGGTTTGTAAGCGGTGACATTTAAACTCCGAGTATTCGTAAGTTCCTCAATGCCCAGACGGATGGATTTAAAATAAATATCTTCAAGCTCTTCCTTTTCGGTCATCCAATAGAGAAAGGCGATTTTTTTTAATGAATGTTTGAATGTCTTCTTTTGATAGGACAAAGCTTCAGCGGCGGCGTATACTTTCTCGCGTGTTTGATCCGTGACAGATAGGTTGGGGTCTTGGTTCAGTACGCGAGATACAGTCGCAATGGATAATCCGGCTTTTTCAGCAATGTCCTTTATTTTAGCTGCCAAATCAGCACCTCCTATAGAAAATATCTCCTTCTAGTATAGAGTCTTTAAAAAAATTAGTAAATATTTTTATTAAATTGTTTTCAGTAAAGCGCTTCTTTACGCACTGGGAAGGAATTAGTAAGATATATATAAGAAAGGTTTTGGATTAAGATTTCTGATAGGAGAGGGACCGATGTATTACGATGCACTGAAGACATTTGTGACAGTTGTGGAAGAGAAAAACTTTACAAAGGCAGCCCAAAAGCTGCGGATTTCTCAGCCGAGTGTCAGTCTTCATATTAAGAACTTGGAGCAGGAATTCCAGACCGTTCTGCTCAATCGTTCGCCAAAGCAACTAACTGTTACACCAACTGGGGATATGCTGTACCATCGATCAAAACAAATCATTCGTTTATATGAACAGGCGAAGCAGGATATTTATGAGCATCATCATCTGGCAAGAGGGAAGCTGACAATCGGGGCGAGTTTTACCATTGGAGAGTACGTGCTGCCGCAAATATTGGCAGAGTTTCATCAGCTCTATCCGCATGTGGACATTGAGGTGGTCATTGATAACACAGAGGCGATCGCCAGTCATGTCCGCTTATTCCATGTCGACATCGGTTTGATTGAAGGACAGACGAATGACAAAGAATTGACAGTAGAAACTTTTCTAGAAGACGAGCTTTATATCGTCGCACCATTAGATCACCCCTTTGCTAAGAAAAAGGATGTCACGATTGATCAATTGCAAAACGAAACATGGATCACGAGAGAAGAGGGATCAGGTACCGGAGAATACTTACAGCACGTCCTGAAATCAAATGGACTGAAAGCTCGGACATTTGTAACATTTAGCAGCAATCAAGCGATTAAAGAGGCTGTGATTCATGGAATGGGGCTTTCTATTTTATCTAAATATGTCCTCCAGCGAGGCAGCATTGGGGGGGAACTGGCTGTCATTTCTGTGAGAGGAATGGATTTCAAACGAAAATTCTCCTATGTCGAGTCACCTATGACAGGGGGAAATAAAAATAAGGAATTGCTTGTTGAATTGTTAAGAAAAGAGAGAAAAGATGCTTCTCCTCGGTAGGAGAAGCATCTTTTTTATAACCCTTTAATGTTGATTTCATCAACTGGAAGGAAGATTTCACCTGTATCTGTGTATTTCATGGCGACCTGATCGCCTTCTTTTAAATAAATGACGAGAGGTTCTTTTTCAGATGACATGGTGTAGCTTTTTCCATCGTCTAGAAGGAAGGTGACGGTTGTATAATCACCGGTCTTTTCTTTATACACTCGTTTGACTTTCCCTGTAGTTTCTTTCTTTTCCTGCTTAGAGGAACTGTTAACGGTACCGCCGCCTTTTTGCAGAGCTGTCTTATAGGCTCTCAGTGCTTCGTTTGGTGTAGAAGCGTACGCGGCAATTTCTGGATTGGCTGCCGACACGATAAAGTAGTTTTGCAGGAATCCATTTGAATCGAGAACCGGCGTGAGCCAGCTGGCTTCTCCATAGAAATTATACAGAATCGGCATGCGGCCTTTCCATTTCTTCTCGATGAAACGTTTCTCGATAATTTGCAGAGCGCCTTGAGAATCCATATAGGAGGCTTCAAGATTACCGGTATAATAAGTCGCTTTTCCTGTTCGGGCATTTGTCAGGGCATATCCAAGCATCGAATCAACGCCCTCTTTTGGACTTGTGAAATCTGTGAAGTAGTACATATCTCCTTTTGAATCAAATACTGGACTCACATTGGCTTCTGTTCCTTCATCTGAAGGCAGCTTCACATCTGACTTTCCAAACATGCTGTTCCAGAACCCGTGAATATAGTTTCCGAAATAGCTGTTTTGCAGACTAACGGCTTCTGGTGAAACAGCGCCATCAATAAAAGCAGGTACTTGATCTAGCGAATATTTCTTCGTTGCACCAGTTTTGGCATCAACAACGACCACGCCGGAAGCTTTAAAGCCGTTTCGGGCAGAGATAAAATCGCCATACGTACGAATGTAATAAGGCTTTCCATCATCATTGATTTCCAGCTGTGTGTCGCCGTAGAAAATCAAATCAGGGTATTGAAGGCGGATATGCCGCTCAATTTCTTTGTTGAAATAAGAGGAAGGTGTGTAGACCATCTCTGTTTTCACAAACTTTGGATTGGCAGATGAGTCGGTCGCACTTAATGTAAAGTAACCCGGCGTACTCCCTGAACGAATCCATTTAAAGAAATCCGAGAATTCCACTGGGGCGATGTATACATACTCACCGTTGACCTTCTGGATTTGCAGACTGCCAAGCTCATAGTAGCTTGTGTTCGGAACCTGTCCGAACGATTTCTTCATTTTGTTCCGAGCAAATTGAGGCGGTACACTTGCAGGTGTTTCCGTCTCATCAAACGCTTTGATTTCCACCTTTTGTTCCATTTTGGAGACATCAAATTTCTCATTCGCATTGAATAGAAAAGCTGTCGCCATATAAACACCGAGCAGTAAGAGAATAAGAAACAGCACGCCTTTGATCTTACGCTCCAATCCAACTGATAAAAAGGCGCCTGCTGCTGTCACAACAAGTCCAATCAACCAGAGGGATGAAGGATTGCGATCCAAATTGGTGATGTAATAGAATACAAAAATTCCGACCATAAACAGTAAAGCAAGGCCTGCAATCCACATAAGCGGAACCTGCTGTTCTGTCCCTTTCTTTCTAACGATTAATCTGAGCGGTGTGAGCAAGAGGGTCAAGACAAGACCGATCACAACCGAAAATAACAAAATATATCCCACAAACAGATCTCCTTTCAAATCAATCACTCTTTTAGTATATACGAGTGAGACGGGGAAAAGATTCATCGAACGGAAGGTTCATCTAAATGCCAATCGAGTCGATGGCGGATTGAACATCTTCTTTCAGCTCGTAAAACTTGAGTCTTTGCTCGATTTTCTCTGTTAAAGCGTCAATGGCTTGTCCTGACATATGCGAATGGATGCGCTTTTGATGTTTATACACTTTGATCTGAAGTTCATCAATTAGATCTAAAATTTTCCCCGCTTCTTGGCGGTCTTCTGCAAATTCATGTTGCAGCTGATGCCGGATGGCTCTGCTTAGCGCTGTTTTCTGCTCTTCTTTGATCTTTGCTTTCAAAGCAGCCAGCTCTGCTGGTGTCATGTCTTCAGTGCGAAAGTTTGTTTGAGAAAAGATGGAGCTTGATGTATGCGTATCTGTCATTCGTTGCAAAAAACGGTCTGCATCTGTTGGTTGTTTCTTTGAAAATTCCATTCCTCGTTCTCCTTATGAAATGCCCATATTCTTTGCTAGGGCTGTATCTGCATCATGGTATTCTTTCCCTAGCTGGCTCATATCATCTGATATTGAGTCCAGCCACCTTTTTATATTCATCGCGCTATCAATCGCTGTATCATACTCTTTGACGGAATAGAACTCATTCTCAAGTCCCTCCGTTTTTAAATGACGAATCACGGCATCCACATCAGAAGCCGTCAGCTGATCATAGGAACCAAAGCCAACAATCTGTTTGTATCTCGAGCGTACCTGTTCCACAGATTGATCCACTTTGTCATCGAGTTTCTCGATTTTGCGAATAATTTGCTGCATATGGTGCTTGGCATATGTCGAGAATTTACGACCTGTGTTCATGAGAACATGGGACTTGATTAAAATTGCCACCACACTTTGCGGATGAACATTCGACTGACTCAATTGATGTAACATGGCGGCAGTGAGAGAAGGGTTTTTTCTCAACATGTCATCAATGGTTTCAACGGAGCCATCTGATGAAAAGGCATACCGATTTAAGCCATGGCTGCCAGCAAGGGCTTCAAGAAACAAATTTGCATCCAATGAAGGATTAACGCTCATTGCCCGATTGAGGAGATTTTTCATAAATTGGACGGCTTTGGAGGGGTCCTCGGAGTAATCGACGCCTTCAGGTAAAGCGGCATCATACATCACTTTCACACGACCGATTTCTGTCGTATGTCGATTTAAAAGAGAAAGCCCGTCATTGAGATTGATATATTCTGTTAATCTACTACGGTAATCACCTTTTAATGCTTTGGCTTGGAGGCCATCCGATAGATTGGGGTAAATATTCGGATTCTCAAAGGTGACCCCGCCTTTAATAAAATCATTTTTGACAAGAACATAGGACGCATTCGACCCGCCGAGTGAATGACCTGTCACATACATCTTGGCATTTGGCATTTTCTTATGTATTTCTTTCGCATACCGATCTGCTTGAACCATTTGATTCTCTGCACCATGTTCAAAGGGAATATTTTTAATCAAATACTTTGTATCTGATATCAGCCAATCTTGCACAATCTCATTTGTATAGGTCGTTGTACCTGTCGCCACCTTCGTCGTGACTTCCTTTGACGTCTGTGACTGACGAAAAGGAGGCAGCTTCGTCAAAATGGTATAAAGAAGATCATCTGACTCTTTTTTTCATGTTTTTTAATGGTATCTTTATATTGGCCAGCGCCAATCGGTTCTGACCCGAGGTAGGCGATGACTGCGTTTTTGATTTTGGTGAGGTCTTTGCCTCCATCGGAGCGATCAAAATCTTCTTCGGAAACGATAGTTAGTGCATTAAGACCTTTAGTTGTTTCTTTATAATCAATGACATACATGGTCTTATTTTTACTAATGTCTATTTCACTAGAAATTCTATAGTAATCTATTTTATAAGCTGCATTGGAAATAAGATTATAGTCTTTAGCAGAAAGTTCGTTTTGGGCTACGGTTTTAGACAAAATTGTCACTCCTGTAATATTTATCTTATATATTATATGATATTGTATGATAGATATCTATAAAAAGAGGATTAAAATTCTCTAGATTAACAAAGGTGGATTTATCTAATGAAAAACACAATCAAAGTTGTGATTATATTATTTACTATCGTTATTATTCTAATAGTTTCTCTTATTATCCAACAAGATAAGAAAGAAAAATCGAATGATTCAGGAGGGGAAACTGTTGTGAAAGAGAAAAGTGATCAAGAAAAAGCAGAAGAGTTCGCAGAGAAAATGAAACCAAAAATAGAAGAAAGATTACATAAAAAAGATATCCATCATTTTATAGAAAAAATAACATTCAAAAAAAAGGTATCCATTAGTCCAATGGGATATGTAACAGTTGATGGTTATATAAATGATGATCCTGAAAAATTTTATTTCTCAGCATCCTTAATGCATAAATCTAACGAAATTGGTTCTATGAGCTTTTCCCCAGAGTTGTCATATCGTTTTAAAGACTGGAATAAATATAAAGATGAGCCTGAGATAAAAGAAAACTACCTTAATAGACTCTCTGAAAAAGAACGGGAGCAATATCTAAAGGACATTGGAGAAAAAGAGTAAAGCAGGTACTCACCTACCTGTTTTTATTTGTGTCAATTTCATTGGTAGATTGATTAAAGGTTCATAAAGGAGTTTTTATTTTTTATGAGAAATACAATGAAATTTTCTATATTAATTGTGGTCGTCATCATCTCAGTAACTGCTTTCATTGTAGAGTACATTAATCAGAGTCTGTCGGATGATGTAGTGGAAGAGAAGAGCGATGAAGAAACAGCAGAAGAATTCGCAGAGAAGATGAAGCCTAAGATAGAAGAGCATTTACATAAAAGAGACATTCATCACTTTATTAAAACCATAACGTTTGAAAAAGACGTGACCATCAAACCTATGGGGGATATTATAATCGATGGCTATATAAATAATGAACCGGAGAAGTACGGATTTTCAGCTTCTTTACAATATAGAGCTAAAAAAATAGGTTCAATGAGTTATGATCCTGAGTTGTCATATCGTTTTAAAGATTGGGATAAATTTAAGGATGAACCAGAATTAAAGGAAAACTATCTTAAACGACTCTCTGAAAAGGAAAGAGAACAGTATCTTAAGGATATTGAAGAAAAATAATAAAACAGGTAATCACCTACCTGTTTTTTATTTTTCATTATTAAGAAGGAGGCAACGGTAGACATGAAAAACACAATAAAACTTGTATCTGTTTTGGTCGTTATCATCATTGTCTCAGTGACTTCGTTAATCACTCAGCACAATAAGCAAAGTAAATCAAATGATGTGGTAAAAGAAAAGAGCGATCAAGAAAAAGCAGAAGAGCTCGCAGAAAAAATGAAGCCTAAAATAGAAGAATTTTTACGCAAAGAAGACATCCATCAATTTATTAAGACCATAACGTTTAAGAAGAGGGTAACTATTAATCCAATGGGCTACATCGTAATTAGAGGATATATAAATGGTGAGCCAGAAAAGTACGAGTTCTCCGCTTCATTAAAGTATAGAACAAAAGAAATCGGTTCGATGAGTCATTCCCCCGATTTATCAGACCGCTTTGAGAACTGGGATGACTTTGAACCTCAAGTAAAAGAAGATTTTCTAAATAGTCTTTCTAAAAAAGAACGCGAACAATATCTGAAAGACATTGGAGAAAAAGAGAAATAACAAGTCGACAAAGCCGATTGATTCCCTAAATCAATTTCAAAAATAATATGCTATCATTCCCCTAACAACACTTTCAAATAAAGGAGAGATTTCAACCATGGCAAATAAAAAGAAATTGATCTTGGACGTAGACACTGGAATAGATGATGCCATCGGGATATTGCTGGCAGTGAAAAGTAATCGGTTTGATATGTTGGGGATTACAACGGTGTGTGGGAATGTGTCTGTCGATGCGGCTACATTGAATACGTGTAAAGTGCTTGAGCTGGTTGAGGCAGATGATATTCCTGTCATCAAAGGTGCAGCAACGCCTCTTTTAAGAGCGCCCCATTATGAACATCGGGTTCACGGAGAGGATGGGATTGGCGGTGCTTTAAAGAATGCTCAGCCTATGAAAAAAGCAGATGCTGGTTTTGCGCCTGATTTTATCATCGACCGGGTGATGCAGTATTCGAAGCAGGTTACGCTTGTGTTGACAGGACCTTTAACGAATTTAGCCCTTGCAGTGAAAAAGTGTCCTGAGCTGATTCATCACGTGAAAGAAGTCATTTTTATGGGTGGTGTCGTTGAAGGACAGGGGAATGTCACGCCGGTTGCGGAATTTAATACATATGCAGACCCAGAAGCGGCGAAGTTAGTGCTGAATGCAGGATTCCCTTTATTGACTCAAGTGGGTTTAGATGTCACGAGACAGGTCTTGCTTACGGATGAAAGAATCGATGCGATTCAGAGTGAAACATTAGCCCATTATATTAGAGAGAGTACAAGCATTTACCGTCAGCGCTATTTTGAGCGGAATGGTGTGTGGGCGTGTGCCATGCATGATCCGCTTGCTGTCAGTCTTGCCATTGACAAGCAGCTCGTGAGCACACAGGCCTTTCATGTGGATGTCGAGACGAAGAGTGAGTTTTGTGATGGACAGATGATCTGTGATTTTCAGCATCAATGGGAGAAAGAGCGAAACGTTCAAGTGTGTACGGATGTAGATGCTGACGCTTTCTTTGATTTATTGATCAAAACAATGAGCGCTTAAAAAAGAAGTCTGTGCAAACAGGCTTCTTTTTTATAAGATGGGAACATGAGGAAATGTATGCGTTCACATGAGTAAGGGAGGAGTGAAGTCAATTGGCTTCTGTTAGTTTAAGTAGTATTGAAAAAATACGAGCAGCAAGCAGAGGGTTGCCGCCAAAGCTGAAAGCAATTGCAGAGCATATTACGAGTGAGCCCCGCGACATCATCCACTTGTCTATTGTGGAACTTGCGAAAAAGACCGCAAGCTCAGAGGCAACGATTTTTCGTCTTTGTAAAAGGCTTGGATTTGAGGGCTTTCAAGATTTGAAGATTGCTATTGCCCAGGAAATAGACCAAACAAAGCCTAATTATGTAGATGAAGAAATGAGTCTTGATGATGATATGGCTGTTTTTATGCAAAAGGTTTTTCAGACGAATATATCTGCATTAAAGGATAGCTTTCAATTATTGAATCCAGGGGATGTAGAAAAGGCCATACAAATCATTCATGAAGCAAAACGCTTAGAGTTTTATGGGAGTGGTGGGTCTGGCCTCATTGCGACTGACGCTTTTCATAAATTTATGAGGACAGGCATCAACTGTATTGTTCACACAGATTCTCACTTTCAAGCGATGTCTGCTGGTCTTCTTGACCAGCACAGTGCAGTGATCGGTATTTCTCATTCTGGACGTAATAAAGATTTGCTCGATGCGATGAAAACGGCAAAGGAAAAAGGAGCCAAAACCATTGGCATTACAAGCTATCAGCGCTCTCCATTGAGCCAGCTTGCAGATGTCACGTTGTATACAGCAACGCAAGAAACGGCTTTTCGAACAGAAGCAATGTCCGCAAGACTTGCTCAGCTGACGGTCATTGACGTTCTATATTTTGCACTTGCTCATTTAAGGCAGCAGGAAACAATAACGAATTTAAAACAAATGCGAGAAACCATTTCACAAAAAAGGGTGTAATGATTCCAAAAATAAATTTTTCTGATAATGAAAAATGCTGATGTGGTAACGGTTGTGAGCTTTTTATTGAAAATAATTTTCTTTTCGGTCGTTGAATGTCGAAAAAATTATTTTTATAATGGGATTCAGCAGGCATTCAAAAACTACATATGTGACTTCAAATCAATGATTGGGCGTGATACAGATGAAGGGGAACCAGGCGGTAATTGGTTTGGATATAGGAACAACAAGTACAAAGGCGGTTCTGTTTGGACCTCAGGGGAAGGTATTATCGAAGCATTCAGTTCCTTATGAGCTCATTCAGCCCCAGCCAGCATGGGTTGAGCAGGACCCTGAGAAGATATTAGAAGCCGTCATTGCGAGTGTAAGAGGTGCATTGACGGAAGCAGCATTTGATGAAGAAAATCTTATAGGCATCGGGATCAGTACAGCGATGCATTCCTTAATTGTGATGGATCAGGATGGAAAGACGCTAACGAACAGTATCATTTGGGCAGATAACAGAAGTGCAGAACAAGCGAAACGAATTAAATCAGATATGGATGGCTTTCACATTTATAAAAGGACAGGTACTCCGATCCACCCAATGTCACCGCTTTCAAAAATACGTTGGATGAAAGAAATGGCACCGAATGTCTTTAAGAAGGCAGCAAAATTTATTTCGATCAAAGAATATATTCTTTATCATTTCTTCGGTCAGTATGTCGTCGATTATTCAATCGCTTCAGCAACGGGCATGTTTCATTTGGAATCGCTTCAATGGGATGAGAAGGCGCTTCGTATTGCTGGAATTGAAGCCAGTCAACTATCCGAACTTGTCCCAACGACATATCAATTGAGAGGACTTCAGCCAGAGATTGCACTGCGCATGGGCATTAAAGAAGATACACCATTTGTCATTGGTGCGAATGATGGCGTTCTAGCGAATTTAGGTGTGGGCGCTATTGGTCAAGGAGAGGTAGCTGTGACGATTGGGACAAGCGGTGCGGTCCGTACGGTTGTGGACAAACCAATTACAGATGAGCAATCAAGAACGTTCTGCTATGCCCTGACAGATAAGCATTGGGTTGTAGGAGGACCGACCAATAATGGCGGGATCATGCTGAGATGGCTGAAGGATGAATTCGGGTCGTCAGAGGTTGAGGTAGCAAAGCGTCTAGGGGTGGACCCTTACGATCTGATGATGGATATCGCGGAAAAGGTTCCAGCTGGTTCTGAGGGTTTGCTGTTTCTGCCATTTTTATCAGGTGAGCGTGCACCTTATTGGAATCCAAATGCGAGAGGCACCTTCTTTGGAATTGGTCTTCAGCATAAGCGGGAGCATTTTATTAGAGCTGTGTTAGAAGGTGTCATTATGAGTGTTTTCTCGATCGGTGTTGCCTTAAGAGATTTAACCGGTTCAGCAAAGGATGTCAGAGCTTCGGGCGGATTTGCACGATCTCCGCTATGGCGGCAAATTTTAGCGGATACGATGGGTAGAGAAGTGCTTGTTCCAGAAAGCTACGAGGCGTCAGCACTGGGGGCTGCTGTCCTTGCACTACATAGTTTAGGTCATATGGAAGAGATAGAAGAGGTTCAAGAGTGGATTCGAATCTCTGCTCGTCATGAACCTAATATGAAGAACAATGAAACTTACATAGAGCTGTTTTATTTATATGAGCGCCTCTACGACAAACTGAAAGATGAATTTGATGTCATTAGTGCGCTGCAATTAAAACAAAATCGTTAAACATCAGGGAAAAGGTGGGAGAACATGCTTTTATTCATTGTGATTGCGGCGATTGTCCTTTTACTCATTCTCATTACAGTCGCTAAGTTGAATCCGTTTGTGAGCTTAATTATTACTTCGATGCTAGTAGGCTTTGCGACGGGGATGGATTTGCAGGAAATCATTCAATCGATTAAAACGGGATTAGGCAATACGTTATCATTGCTGGCTATTGTTCTAGCGCTTGGTACCATGCTTGGGAAAATGATGGCTGAATCAGGGGGAGCAGAGCGAATAGCGCAAACTCTAATCGGCCGGTTTGGGACGAAAAATGTGCATTGGGCAATGATGTTTGTTGCTTTTATCGTGGGGATACCTGTCTTTTTCCAGGTCGGTTTTGTTCTTCTCATTCCTTTACTTTTTACAATTGCCATTGAAACAGGCATCTCGCTCGTGACCATTGGGATCTCGTTAATCGCTGGCCTGTCTGTCGTGCATGGGCTAGTCCCGCCTCATCCAGCGGCAATGGCAGCCGTTGGCATCTATCATGCCAACGTGGGGAAAACCATTTTCTTCTCTATTATTGTGGGATTGCCGACAGCGATTATTGCTGGACCGCTATATGGTAAGTGGATTGGAAAACGTATACATAAACCCGTTCCGGAGATGCTGAGAAAGCAATTCACTGAACGCAATGAAGATCGAAGACTCCCCGGCTTTGTGAATACGATGTTTACCATATTGGTGCCGGTGATTCTGATGCTTCTTGCCACATTGGCGGACATTATCTTACCAGAGGACAATATGTGGTTTCAGGTATTCAAGTACATCGGAGATCCGATAACAGCATTGCTGATTGCAACGGTTTATTCTTTCTTCAGTCTTGGCTTTATGCAAGGAATGAGCCGTGACCGGGTGCTTTCCTTTAGTAATGAGTGCTTAGGTCCGATCGCTTCCATTTTGCTTGTTATTGGAGCAGGCGGAGCTTTCAACAATGTGCTCATTGATTCGGGTGTTGGTGATTATATTGCAGATTTAGCCAAACACTCGCCGATTTCACCGATTTTGCTTAGCTGGCTGATTGCTGCAGTGATTCGTGTGGCAACAGGATCTGCGACGGTATCCATGATGACGGCAGCAGGTATTGTAGCACCAATTGCTGCAACTATGCCGGATGTGAGCAGGGAGCTGCTTGTGTTAGCAACAGGAGCGGGTTCGTTAATTTTATCTCACGTCAATGATTCTGGTTTTTGGCTGATCAAGGAGTATTTTGGTATGACCATTAAAGAGACGTTTTTGACATGGACGGCTATGGAGACGATCATTTCCGTTAGTGCCATTGCATTTATTATGATTATTAATATGTTTATATAGCGAACAAGCAGTCTGATTCATATGAGTCGGGCTGTTTTTGTGTGTTGTGATACCACTTTCTTCAGATTGGGGTAAAATAATGATATTGAGATGTGGGAGGCGGACACGATCGAACCATTAAAACATGTGTACAATGAATTATTTATCCAAGAATTAGCGGAGAAACTTGCGCAGGCTTCGTCTGGATTTGATGCTGAGCCATTCAAGCGGCTCGTATTTCAAGAGGATTGGCAGCAGCTTGAATTAAAAGGGCGGATGCGACGAGTCACTGAATCGATGCACGCCTGTCTGCCTCAAAACTATGAGAAGGCAATTGAGGTACTGCGTCAGGCAGCCCCGCATTTTTCAGGGCTTAGTGCGCTCGTATTTCCAGACTACGTCGAGACGTACGGCCTTGCAAACTGGGACCTCTCGATCAAAGCGCTCGAATTCTTCACACCCTTTTCCACTTCTGAATTTGCCGTTCGGCCATTTCTGATTCAAGATCAGGACAAAATGCTGGCGCAAATGCTCATATGGTCTCAGGATCAAGATGAACATTTGCGGAGGCTGGCTAGTGAAGGCTGCAGACCGCGTCTGCCATGGGGCTTATCTGTCCCTTCACTTAAAAAGAATCCTTCGGTCACGCTGCCCATTTTGGAAAACTTGAAGGCTGACCCATCGCGGTATGTGCAAAAAAGTGTAGCGAATCATTTAAATGATATCTCTGCAATTCAGCCAGATCTGATGAAGCAGACGGTTCAAAGCTGGTATGGAACCAACAAACATACAAACTGGATTGTCAAACATGCATCTCGTACCTTACTCAAAAAAGGAGATCCAGCTATTATGGCGTTGTTTGGCTATGGGGACGATCCATCCGTTCAAGTAACGGATTTGAAGATTGTACAAGATCCTATTCGAATCGGAGAGAAAATGACATTTCATTTTACCCTACAAGCTGAAAAGCCGCTAAAGCTGCGTGTAGAGTATGCCATAGACTACGTCAAAGCTCGGGGTACCCGCAATCAGAAGGTATTTAAAATCACAGAGTTTGAAACAGACGCAACGTTACATAGAGAATTCGTCAGGTCACAGTCTTTTCAAAATATGACGACGAGAAAACATTATGAGGGGACTCATACATTAACAATCATCATCAACGGCATACCGAAAGCGTCTGTTGATTTTGAAGTGACAAAAGACAGCAGTTTATGAAAAAACCCGCCTTAATGGCGGGTTTTAGTGTTTAAGCCTTCTTTTTCATTAAGAATGAAGCGATGATGGCTGCGATTAAGAAACCGATACTGATAATCGAGCTAGGCAAGTTTTCTTGTCTGAATAGAAACATCACAAAACTCACACTTAACACAAGACCTGCAAATAATGTCAAATACGGAAACAGCCACACTTTGAAATACGGCTCCTGTGGATATTTCGGGCGAAGTTTCAGATGTGCCAGGCAAATGCTAATCCAAATGAGTGAAACAGCAAAACCAGGAATAGCCAGCATATAACTGAAAATTTGCTCTGGATATAAGTAAGCAAAGAATGTTCCGATGAGAAGAAACAGAACGGTCACCCATAAACTCAAAATGGGTACGCCTCTTTTGTTGACCTGTGCCAGTTTTTTCGGACCGCCATCTGATTTAGAGAGAGAATGCATCATTCTCGTTGTTCCATAAATGCCAGAATTGGCCGCCGATAGAACGGCTGTAATCAATACAAAATTAATGAAGTGAGAAGCACCTTGCATACCAGCTGCTGAAAAGACTTGAACAAATGGACTGTTATTTGGATCAATTTGATTCCAAGGAATGAGTCCGCAGATGATCAAAATCGGCAAAGTGTAAAATAAGATAATACGCCACATCATACTTTTAACAACACCAGGTAAGACCTTTTCGGCATCCTTTGTTTCTGTAATGGTTAGCCCAATCAATTCAGAGCCCCCATAAGAGAAAATAACAACTAATAAAGATGCAAAGATCGCCCCCCATCCGTTCGGGACGAAGTTTTGATAATTGGTGAGTGCCGATGTGTTTTGTTCGTTCGGAATGATCCCAAATAATAGAGCTGCACCAAGAATAATAAACACAATAATAACGAAAATCTTCATTCCAGCGAACCAAAACTCAATTTCACCAAAGTATTTTACATTATTTAAGTTAATTCCGATGACTAAGAGAGAGCAGAGTAAACATAGTGACCATAGCGGCACATTCGGTAACCAGTATTGAAGCAGGCTGCCTGCCGCAATAATCTCGATGACACACACAGTGAGCCACATGAAACAGTAAACCCAGCCGACAACAAATGAAAAACGTTGACCAAGCGCAATCTGTATCAGGTCGCGAAGGTTATTTCCCGGATAGACAATCGCCATTTCAGCTAAGGCTGCCATTACGATGAGCAATAATAATCCAGCAAATACATAGGAAAAGATGACCCCAGGACCTGCTAAACCGATTGTATCGGCACTTCCTTTAAAGATTCCTGTACCAATGACCCCGCCCAATGCAATCATGCGAATGTGACGCGGTGATAAAAGCTTTTTTAATTCTTGTTGTTCCTGATTCGCGCTCATAACGTTCTCCTTTTTTAAAAATGCTTATGTTCCATTTTCTTTTTTCGGGACGTCAGTGTCAATATAAAAAAAGAGATTTTTCAGACAAAAAAGGCGGTTGATTCTATCAAATGAGCCGTTTTTTTCCATAGATTCATTCATGACCCATCTCCAAAATCTGAAACTTCGTGAAAAAATGAACATTTGCCTTCATTCTGACATAAACAATTTTCAGTTTTTGTCGATATATCTTTTGTATTACTAAAGTCCTAATAAAGAATTGTTTATAACTGTAAAATATTTCAAAAAAGTATGAAGGAATGAAAGGAGTTATGAAAGATGTTTATGAGAAAAGCAAATGATTCATCGTCGGGAACCCTTTTAAATGAGAGCAGTCGATTAGTAGAACGAATTGAGAAGGGAGACCTTTCAGCAAGAATAGATACTGCTGCATTCTCTTCAAGTCAAACGATTGAAGCAGTAGCCCAAATAAATGAAGCTTTGCAAAAGATGCAGGAAGTAAATGAAGATATTCAAATGCGGATGAATTTAGTGACAAAAGCCATTCAAGTTGGTTTATGGGATATGGTCGTGATCGCTGGAGATCCAGTCAATCCAAAAAATGAATTCACATGGACGGATGATTTCCGCAAAATGATCGGCTTTCAAAACGAGCACGATTTTCCGAACGTTTTAGACAGCTGGGCATCTCGAATTCATCCGGATGAACAAGAATATACCCTAAATGCATTCTCTTCGCATTTATCGGATCATTCGGGACGTACACCATATGATATCGAATATCGCTTGAAGTTGAAGAACGGAGATTATCGCTGGTTCAAAGCAACTGGCACGACCATTCGTGATCGAAATGGTGTCCCTCTTCGTGTGGCGGGAGCTCTTTTTGATATTCATGATCAGAAATTGAAAGAAGAAGAACTGCAAGCATTCGTGACGAGATATGACTTAATCAACCGTGCGCTTGTGGAGGCTCCTTGGGATATGGTCGTAGAGGCCGGCGATCCAGTCAACCCGAATAATGAGTTCTGGTGGTCCCCGCAGTTCAGAAAAACGCTTGGTTTTACGGACGAAAAGGATTTCCCGAACGTATTAAGCAGCTGGAGCGACCGCCTGCATCCTGAGGATCAAGAAAAAGCTCTCCAAGCTTTTGCAGATCATTTAAATGATCACTCTGGACGCACACCATTTGATATTGATTACAGATTGCAGAGCAAAAATGGCGAGTATCGCTGGTATCATGCCGGTGGTGAAACCATTCGTGATGAAAAAGGTGTTCCTCTTCGTGTGGCTGGAACCATTCGTGACATCACGTTAGAAAAAAACAAAGAGAAAACAGCGAATGAAATGGCTTCACAAGTAGAACAGCTATCAAGTTCAATCAGCGAGATGGTATCAGGCATCAGCTCTGTGACAAACCAAGCGCAAGAGCTTGCTGTCGCACAGGAGCAGTCAACATCTGCTGCCAATTTAGCAAAAAATAGTGCAGATGAGACGAAAAATATTTCTGACTTGATCAAAGAAGTAGCGAACCAAACGAACTTGCTTGGTCTAAATGCTGCGATTGAGGCAGCAAGAGCTGGTGAACAAGGAAGAGGATTCTCAGTCGTTGCAGATGAAGTGCGTAAACTGGCGCTTCATAGTGCCAATGCAACGGAGAATATCGAATCTAGTTTAACGGAAATGAAAACACAAATTGATGAAATTCTTGAAAATATTTCGAACATGACAGCTCTTACACAAACACAGGCTGCTTTAACAGAGCAAGTAAATGCTTCAGTCGATGAAGTGAACCACATGTCTCAGCGCCTTGTTGCCTATTCAAAGAGTATTTAATCATCAAAAACCGCCCTCTCATAGAAGGCGGTTTTTTCATTAAAATTGATCTGCTGGGAAAACAATACCTGCATCTTTTCTTGCAGAATCAAGGACTTTCATGACGGAGAGACTTTCATCAAGCCATGCATAGCACTGTTCATGATTATTTGTTTCAATGATGTGCTGAAAAGCCTCTGCTTCATAAAACAGGCGGTTTGAATTTGTTTGTGCATTGAGTGAGATCACCTGGTCATTCACATGAAGCAGCACTTCCTCGCAGCCATTCGCCCCATTTTTCACATGAATGAAGCCCTTTTCTCCTTGAATCAATGCAAAATTCATGCTGCTTGTATCCTTACTGCCGGCACTTGTCGCAATGAAATCATTGTAGGTGAAAGTTAAAACACCAGACGTATCGATGCCATTTGGGTGGCGGTTTGCCTGGTAGCGGACCTGCTCCGGTGATCCGAAGAGATTCATGATGAAATGGACATTATAGATATTAATGTCCATCAATGCTCCTCCTGAGAATTCAGGGTTAAAGACATTTGGCGTTTCGCCGGCTAGCAGCTGATTATATTTGCTTGAATATTGACTATAGTTGCATTGAACCAGTTTGATTTTACCTAATTGATGAAGGTGTTTTTTGATTAAATGATAGTTTGGCATATGAACAGTCGTAATGGCTTCAAATAGGAGAAGCTGCTTTTCCTTTGCGAGTGCGATTAAGGCTTCCAGCTCTTTGACATTAGAGGTGAAAGGCTTTTCGCAAATCACATGTTTTCCGTTTCTTAATGCAGCCGTGGCATGCTCGCTATGTAATCGATTCGGTGAAGCAATATAAACGGCTTCAATATTTGGATCTTCTAGCATAGCCGTTAAATCTGTATAAGTCGTTTTTACACCAAATTGGTCTGCGAGCTTCTTTGCCGTTGCTTCCTTTCTTGAATAGACGGCATGACAAGAAGCGCCGTCAAGCTGGTCAATCGCTTGCAAGAAGCTTTCCACAATCACACCTGTTCCAATGGTTGCAATGTTCATTCTATTCAAAACCCCTTCCACTCGTTTGATATCAAGTAAAGCTGTCTCTAGTATAACTGATGTTTGAATCGCACGCGCACTTGGCACCTGGGCGGAGAGGGGCGCCAGCGGCAAACACTGGCACATCTTTGGCAGCCCTTACAATTAGCTGATGTTCGCTAATGTTTGTTTTGTTAACAATTGAATGGCAGCTTTCCTCTTCTTTAACTCTTGAATGGAGTGTTGAATATCCTCAACTTTTTGTTCGAGCAGCTGTTCAGCTTCTGTCTTTGATTGTTTTTCAAATAGCGATTTGATAATTTCGCGAATTTCTTTGAGTGAGAAATCTAGCTTTCTAGCTTCTGTGATAAAGGATAGCATGAGTACATATTTTTTATCATATAAACGATAGCCATTGTGTGCTCTTTTTGGTTCGGGGAGCACACCCTCATTTTCATAAAAACGAATGGTTTCAATATGCACACCAGACATTTTTGACAATTTACCTCTAGTAAACGTAATCATTCCCTGCACCTCCTTTCTTTGCTATCCATCATACAATTAGATTTGCTAGTTTCAAAATATTCACTGGTGAACATTTGTCTTCATTTTCACGTTGGAAAAGGGCAGAAACTCTATTTAAAGCAGGATGAATAGAATACGATATAATAGAGAAGGCATATGACAATTTTGTTACAGGTGAGAACAAGTAGACAGCGTGATGAAAAAACGATAGGCTAAAATAGGTAAATAGTAATGATATAACCTGTCATCATTAGATGATGGCTCAAAATAGTGCAGCACGTTTTTTGCTGAGAAAAGGGGACCAGTGAATGTATAAATTAGTTGCAATTGATATGGATGGTACGTTATTAAATGATCAACATATGGTGCCGGATGAGGTGTTTGAAGCCATTCAACAGGCGAAAGCAGAGGGCGTTAAAATTGTATTATGTACAGGACGGCCTATTGGCGGAGTGAATCGCTATCTAGATGATCTTCAGCTCAATCAAGAGGGAGATTATGTGATTGCCTACAATGGGGCGCTTGTCCAAAACAGTCACACAAATGAAGTAGTGTCAGAACTGACGTTATCCTATGAGGATTTAACTTCTTTATATAAGCTGAGCCGTGAGCTTGATACACCGATGCATTATTTCGATTCCGCTCATTTGTACACACCGAATCGTGATATTAGTGAGTACACAGTACTTGAATCTTATTTAACAAAGCTGCCGCTTAAATATTTACCTGTTGAAGAGGCAGATCCATCAATGAGACTTCCGAAGATGATGTATATTGATCAGCCAGAACGGTTGGAAAAGACGATACAAGCCATTCCATCTGAAGTAAAAGACAAGTACATGATGGTGAAAAGCACAGATTTCTTCCTTGAAATCCTGCATCCTGAAGTCAGCAAAGGGAATGCCGTGAAGCTTCTAGCGAAAGAGCTGGGGATTGCTCGTGAAGAGGTCATGGCCATTGGTGACAATGGCAACGACGTATCGATGCTGGAATTTGCGGGCTGCGGCGTTGCCATGGGAAATGCCATTGATGATGTCAAAGCAGTAGCGGATGTTGTGACAAAATCCAATAATGAAGCCGGCGTTGCACATATCCTGCATGAGTTAGTTCTAGGAAAATAAACAAAAAAGCGGTCTACCAGTTAGGTAGCCGCTTTTTTTAAATGTGAGAGAAAAAGTAAACAAGCATCCGTCTGCTGCTCAAATTTGTCTTTTGCAGCATCGCCTTCACATGGTCATGGACGGTATGGGTTGAAATAAATAAAGTACTGGCAATTTCCTTTGTAGACTGTCCCTTTAATAAGCAGTCTAGGACGTTCATCTCTCTTTCTGTCAGCTTGTACGTTTTTGCCGCATAAGGAAGAATATCACTGGTTTGGGCTCTCTTGATGTGAATCATGACAGCTTCTTCCTGCCCTGCTGCCTGAGTTAATCGAAATGCTTGAAGAGAGAGGAACAGCCCCGTAGGCAATCTCGTCATACTTGCCGCTGTTTGCTCAATACCGCCGTATAAAAGTTTAGCCCCTAATGCTCTAAACGGGCGCGGCATAATCGCCTTGTCATGAATTTGTTCAAAGGCTTGAAACGTCTGAAGCCAATGAAGACCCGTTTCATTTCCATAAAGAAGGTTGTAATCGTGCGAGAGAATGAGGAAGCCTTGCTGCTCCGCCGCCGCGTCCTCTTCCGTATCTCTTTTCTTGAAAAGTTCATCTCTCAGCTTGGCTGCGAGTCTAGGCGTTTGTTCGATGACCACTCGGATATCTTTTTCTTGAAAAGGTTCCTTGTCCTTTAGACGATAGAGGCTGGCAATCCCCCAGCATTCTCCTTGAATCACAAGAGCTGCCCGCAATTCATCAGACCATCCTTTAGGTAACAAAATGTCTTGGTAGCGCTCACTGTCGAGATATTCCCCGCTTTGGACTAGGCTAGCAGCATGAACAGGGCCTTTGGCTAGAGTCTCATGCTGATGCACGTCCTTTTTTAAGAACTCATTTTGAAACAGCTGGTCATGAATTTCTTCAATCGGTTCATCTGTGAAGGAACCTGTCGAGAGGAGAGTGGCTGGATCAATGGTCGTGATACAGGCGGCATCAAAATCAAGGACGGCAGCAAGTTCGTCCCGAATGTGTTGTCTCAGCTGCTGAAAATGAGTGGCTGGATTGGTCACATAATCTCCTCCTCAAAAATCCCCACTTTTAGGGATCGTGTTTTCTGTTGTCTCTTTTTACAATAAAGATATCATACCGTTAGTGTACAGGAAACGATGTAAAGCGGAAAGGAACTGGAGGAGAAGGATATGAAAGGAAACCAGCATTGGCACGATCCCGTTGCTGAGTCATATGCAGCGACGATTGCCCATAAAGTACCCGGCTATCAGCTATTGCATGAGTTGACAATAGACGTATTAGAAACTGAATTAAAGGGAGCGGCTTCCTGCATCCTGACTGTTGGAGCGGGCGGGGGCGAAGAGATCATCAACATGCTTCAAAGAAAGGAAGACTGGCTCATCACAGGGGTTGATCCGTCACCTTTTATGCTGGACATGGCGAAACAGCGAGTTGCACAGCTTGAGATGGAGGCGCGTGTCACATGGCATGAGGCCTCATTAGATAAAGTTTCAGCTGAAACTGTTTACGATGCAGCGGTGAGCTTGCTTGTCATTCATTTTATAGAAAAGCGCCAGCCCTTTTTAGAGGAGGTTGCCCGCAGGCTTCAACCAGGTGCGCCGTTTGTCTTGGCATTTATACAGGGAGAGTTGAAGTCCCAAGTATTTCAACAGGAGCTTCACATGCTGTCTCTTTTCATGCAACGGCAAGGCCTAGAAAAAGAAGTGTTTACATCCTTTAAAAACAGGCTGGGACACACGACACACCCTGTTCCCGATGAAGAAATAAAAGAGCATTTAATCAAAGCAGGATTTGAAGACATCAGACCTTATTTTCAGGCAGGAATGATTAAGGGGCTTGTTTGCAAGCGAGGTCGTAGAGAGGCGGATGAGAAATGAGATCACAGGTGATGGTAATAGGCGGTTATGGACATGTTGGAAAGCAAATATGTCTTCAGCTAAGCGAAGTGTATCCCGGGCAAATTGTAGCGGCAGGCAGAAGCTATGAGAAGGCAGAGAAATTTTCACGCCAGACAAAAGGGAAAGTTCTTCCCTATCAACTAGATGTCAGTGAGCCGTTATTTTCGGACTGGGTGGATCAAACAAAACTGGTGATCATGTGCCTTGATCAAGAAGATCCATCATTTGCCGAAACAGTTCTGCGGTCAGGTATTGATTATATAGATATCTCTGCGAAAGGGTCGTACATGGAACAGGTGGCAAAGCTGGATCAGCAGCACACCCGTGCAACGGCTTTACTCAGTGTCGGGCTTGCGCCTGGTCTTACGAACTTATTGGCAGCAAAAGCAGCATCTATGCTCTCATCAGTGAATCAAATAGATATAGGGATTATGCTTGGATTGGGTGATCAGCATGGAAAAGCCGCCATTGAATGGACGCTTGACAATGTCCATACTGACTATGTGATTACTAAGCATCATCAGCATAAAAGAGTCAAAAGCTTTACCGGGGGCAAGCGTATAGATTTTGGTGTGAAACTTGGAAAGCGGCAAGCCTATCAGTTCCCCTTCTCTGATCAGCAAACATTGCCTTTGACGCTCAGCGTGCCTTCTGTGACAACAAGGCTATGTTTTGATTCTCGCGCGGCAACGCGGGCATTTGCCTTCACAAGGAGCATTGGAATGACGTCTCTTCTCACTATGCCGAAAATCAAGGAACGTGCCATTTCCATGATTCAATCTGCTCAAATGGGAACAGATCAATATGCAGTGAAAGTGGAGGCGACAGGAATGGAGGGGAACAAGATTCATCAAGCAGCGCTTGGAATAAAAGGGCATGATGAGTCTCAAGCAACAGCTCAAGTCGCCTCTGCTGCGGCACTGCATTTATTGAGCAGGCAGTTTCAGACAGGTGTGTTTCATATCGAACAATTATTTTCATTAGCGTATGAGAATGGTGATTTTGCGTTGGTGGATCAAAAAACGAAGGGAAAGCGTGTGTTAGCGCTGAAAGCCAGCCTTTTAACGGCATAAAAGAAGACTAGCAGGATGCTAGTCTGGGTAACGAGATGAAGACATTTTCACTCTAAGATATGCGTCAGTTCAAAAGAATAGATCAGTCATGTGGCAGCTTTATTCATGATCTCCTTGAAAAACAAGTTGTCCTCAATGTAAATGGTCGAGAGTGAAAAAGATTCGAATCGAGGATTGTAGGCTGAACTAATATAATGGTTACATTTTGCAAATAAATCTCAAGTGGGTGTTTACAATTGCTAGATACAGAACAAGATGTAGTGAAGAATTATATAGATTCACCCCAAAAATTGAAAAAATTATTTAAACGAGTATTGTTCGTTGTCAGTCTATCGCAAATATTTGGAGGGGCTGGTATAGCCGCAGGAATTACGGTAGGTGCACTTTTAGCTCAACAAATGCTTGGAACTGAAGCCTATGCAGGTGTCCCAATCGCTTTATTTACTTTGGGGTCAGCTGGGTCAGCTTTCATTGTAGGAAAGCTTTCGCAACGTTATGGACGGCGCATCGGTTTATCGACAGGTTTTGTTGCTGGAGGGCTAGGAGCAATTGGTGTTGTGATTGCAGCTATGATGAATAGTGTCATTATATTATTTGCATCGCTCTTTATTTACGGCGCAGGAACAGCCACAAATTTACAAGCTCGTTATGCTGGGACTGACTTAGCGAATTCTAAACAACGTGCAACTGCAATTAGTATGACAATGGTCATGACAACATTTGGAGCAGTAGCAGGTCCCAATTTAGTTGAAATGATGGGTGAATTTGCAGTATCAATTGGTGTTCCAGCACTTGCGGGTCCCTTTATTTTATCAGCAGCAGCATTTGTTGTAGCAGGTCTTGTCCTTTTTATTCTGTTGCGTCCTGATCCGTTAGTCATTGCCCAAAAAATAGCAGCATACAAAGCAGAGTATGGGCATGGAAATAAACGAGATTCTGCTGATCAAAAAATAGATAGAAAAGGGCTTACAGTAGGTGCCACGGTTATGATTTTAACTCAAATCGTCATGGTTGCACTCATGACCATGACACCGGTGCATATGCAGCATCATGGTTATGGATTAGCCGAAGTGGGCATTGTAATTGGTTTTCATATAGGTGCGATGTATCTTCCTTCACCTATCACGGGTGTACTTGTAGATAAACTAGGGCGAACAGCTATGAGCATAGCGTCGGGCATCACATTGTTACTTGCTGGTTTATTCGCAGCATTCGCACCAAGTGATTCAATGATTCTATTAATCATTGCTCTGTCTTTACTTGGATTGGGATGGAACTTTGGTTTAATTAGTGGTACTGCTCAAATAGTTGATTCTACAGACCCATCAACCCGGGCAAAAACCCAAGGAACACTCGATGTTTTTGTGGCGTTAGCAGGTGCTTCTGGCGGTGCTCTTTCAGGAATGATCGTTGCGAATACGAGTTATGCTGCATTATCTTTAAGCGGAGGAATTTTATCGTTAATTCTCATACCTGTCATAGTTTGGTCTTTTAAAAGTAAAACATAATGCAGCTCCGAGTGCAGATGCTCCTGCCATCCATCACAAAAAAGACATGCCTCCAATCATGGGAAAGCATGTCTTTTTTTCATCTTCTATTATTAGTAGAGCAATTGCACAAATTTCTTCACAGGATGCTAGTCTTCTTATGATGACGATGACACATCTCCTTTTTTCTTGATGCTCGCTGTAATGAGCTGGGTCAATGTATCAGAGCCTTTTGTTGAAAGGTGAACACCATCAGGCTGAAAATAAGATGGCTGTCCGGTAGCGGCTGAATGCCAATCGACCAGGGTCACATTGGAATGTTGATCGGCTACTCGCTGAATGACGGCATTCACATCATTTTCCCAAGACCTTGGGACTTTCGTGTTCACAAGGAAAATGTGCGCCTTTGAAAATTGCTGAATAAATGCGGTCAATGTGCCCTCAGTAAAATAGCCATTCGTGCCAAGCTCAATAATAACAGCGGCATTAGATTGATTAAATGAAGCATACTGAGGAGCGATGCTGACGGCTTCGTTCATTTGTCTGCCAACCTTTGCATCGATGGTGATTTGGGCATATGCTTTTTCAAGATTCGGCGCTATGTCTAGCATGACGGAGTCACCAATAGCAAGAATTTGGTGAAACTGCTTCTGATCTACTGCTTTCTTCTCGTGTGTTTCTTTCTTTTTCTTCGTTTTTGATTCAGCAGAGTCTCCTGCCTTTTTCGGTGCCGTCTTAATTTGAGTCACTTCCTTGGCATGTGGAGATGTATGGGACGAGCTGGACATGCCAATGGTAAATAAGATCAAAAGAGCTGCAGTGATTCCAAGGAACACTTTATGAGACGTAGACCATTGTTTGAAACCCTTTTTCCAAATAGACCAAGAGGCAAAATATTGTCTGAAGCCAAGCCGGCGAATCGGCTGCTCGAGGAAGCGGTAAGAAGCCTCTGCAATGAGTAAAATGGCAATGATCTGCAATGCGACACGCCCTATAGAAGGCTGTCCAATTTCAATGACAGGGGTGGTCAGCACGATGATGGGATAATGCCACAGGTAAATACCATAAGAACGCTTTCCAAGCCAGACGAGCGGCTGATAGGAGAGCCATTTTCCTAGTAGGCTTGCAGGGTGACAGATACACGCAATTAAAATCGCCGCATTCAGACAGAATAAAAGCATGCCGCCTTGATAGAGGAAACCGTCAAATTCGTCCACTGCATAAACACATAGAAGAAAAATCGCAAACGAACCAAAACCAGCGATATGTAAAATACGTCTGCCAACAGGAAGTAGCTTTTTGCTGGACAGTCTGTGCATGGGCCATACAAATGCTAGGCTGCACCCAATCAGAAGTGCAAATGCACGAGTATCTGTTCCATAATAAACCCTGCTTGGGTCCGTATCTGGTGAATAAAGAATCGCCATCCATAAGGCGGAGACAAGTGCAAGGCCAAAGGTGATCATTGGCAGATGGGATCTATTTTTCACCCATTTTAGACCTGCAATCAGTAGTACCGGCCAAATGATATAAAATTGCTCTTCTATCGCCAAAGACCACAAATTTTTCAGTGGAGATACAGCATTGAAGCTATCAAAATAAGACAGCTGATGGAAGATGTACCACCAGTTACTGACATAAAAAAAGGACGATAAGGCATCGCCGCGAATGGACAATAGTGCATTCGAGCCCGCAATCGCACACCAGCTGACGGTTAAGAAAATCATCACGTAAGCAGCTGGAAGAAGCCTTCTGATCCGGCCCATCCAAAATGGCAAAAGCTCTTGATAGCCTAGATCCTGTTTATGTAACAAAATCGTCGTGATCAAGTAACCAGAGATCACAAAAAACAAATCAACGCCAAGAAACCCGCCGCTCGCAGGTCCAATATGTAAGTGATAAGCAATGACCGCCAATACAGCAACGGCTCTTAGCCCATCCAATCCTAATATATAACGTAAACGATTCTCCTTGCTGTTCATGAAAATGAATCCCCCATTTATGTCAAAAACGCTTCTTTTATTTTATATAAGATTAGACGAATCAGCATCACATTTTGTTGGCGAATTTCTGTCTTTTTTAAAATTTTATATAAAGAAAGAATTGATGGTTTGGAAGGCGGCCTTATTTTTATACTCAAAACCAAAATCCCTGTCATAATAAAAGAAGATGGAAAGGGGATGTGTGAAATGAGAAGACTTGAAAATAATCAGTTATTGATTCAGATCAATGAGAGAGGTGCCGAGGTCAGAGAGGTGCTTCACAAGGAAAGTGGACGCCAATATATGTGGTCTGGCGATCCTGCTTACTGGGGCAGGGTGTCGCCTGTCTTATTCCCGATTGTTGGACGATTAAAGAATGACCAATATAAGATAGGTGATCAAACCTATGAGCTCACGCAGCATGGATTCTTGCGTGATGTTGATTTTGATTTACATGAAGAAACGAAACATACAGTGACCTTTCAATATGAATCAAAAGGCCGTCACATCGAGCAGTATCCTTATGAATTTACCGCCCGTATTCGGTACGAGCTATCAGAAAATGGTCTGACGATTTCCTGGGAAATTGATTATGCTGGGGATGACACGATGTATTTCTCCATTGGAGGTCACCCTGCATTCCAAGTCCCGCTTGTTGAAGGAGAGCGCACAGCAGATTACTTTCTGACATTGACGCCTTCTATTGAGCATCTTCCTGTCCAATATGAACTGAAAAATTCACTTGTCAGGGAGAAAGAAAAAAGCATTCAGCTTCAACCAATTCAGCTTCGACCAGAACTTTTTCAGCATGATGCGATGATCTTTAGTCATATCAATCGAGTGTCATTGACGTCTCAGGCAGGTCACGGGGTTGAGGTTGATCTCACTGGTTTTCCGTTCGTTGGTATTTGGTCACCTTATCATCAAGAAAATGGCACAATGGCTCCTTTTGTTTGTATTGAGCCTTGGTACGGTATTGCCGATGTTGAAGGGACGAATGGGCAGTACAAGGAAAAGTTCGGTATTCAAACTTTAGAGAAGAATGAGACCTTCCAAGCCGCCTATACGATTTTCTTTAAATGAACATTTGTGCATGATAGGTTGAACAATTTGTTATGATAGAAGAAAAAAGGAGGCGTACGAATGGATCGGGAGAAACAACAATTGAGTATTGAAGCGGCAAGGCTATATTATTTATCGGATTACAGCCAGCAGGAAATTGCCAAACAGCTCGACCTGTCGAGACCAACTGTATCTCGGCTGCTTCAATATGCAAAGGAGAAGGGGTACGTCCAGATAACGGTAATGGACCCGTTTGAAGACTTGAATGAGCTGTCTTCATTGCTTAAGGAAAAATATGACCTGCTCGAAGCTCATGTGGTATTTTCGCCCAAAGATGATTATCCAACGATCACCGAATACTTGAGCCAATTTGGTGCCGAGTACTTGCAAAACACAGTAAAGGACGGTGATATCGTTGGGGTGAGCTGGGGAACCACCATGTATCAAATTGCCCAAAAGATGCAACCTAAACAGGTCAAAGGTGTAGAAGTTGTCCAGCTGAAGGGTGGGATTAGCCACTCCCATGTGAATACATATTCTGCGGAAACCATCCAGCTGTTTGCCGAGGCCTTTCAAACAGCACCCCGCTATTTGCCGCTTCCTGTTGTATTTGACAGTGCTGCCGTCAAAGAGATGGTTGAACAGGACAGACATATTCAGCGCATCATTGAAATGGGCAAACAGGCGAATATTGCTGTGTTCACTGTTGGAACGGTAAGAGACGAGGCCCTTTTGTTTAGACTTGGTTACTTCCGTGAAGAAGAAAAAGCACTGCTCAAAGCAACCAGCGTTGGCGACATCTGTTCGCGCTTTTATGATCAAGAAGGACGCATTTGCAGCGAAGCGATTAACAACCGTACGATTGGCGTGGAGCTTGATGATTTAAGGGCAAAAGAACGTTCTATTCTTGTTGCTGGTGGACATCGCAAGGTTGCTTCTATCCACGGGGCACTAAGAGGAAAATATGCGAACGTATTGATTATTGATCAGCATACAGCAAAGGCTCTTTTAAATGTCACAAAATAGATGAACAAAATTTCATAACTATGTTTACAATTGTTCATCGGTCATATATGATGAAAGTATCATAAATAAAAGGAAGTGTAAGCATGACGATAGCAAAGCTCATTGATCATACAGCACTAAAACCAGATACATCGAAAGCTGCAATCATGCAGTTACTTGAAGAAGCAAAGACTCATCAGTTCGCATCTGTTTGTGTGAATCCAACATGGGTGTCTCTTGCGGCGAAAGAACTAGCAGGAACAGGCGTTGATGTTTGTACAGTCATCGGTTTCCCACTAGGTGCAAACACAACAGCAGTGAAAGCATTTGAAACAAAGGATGCCATTGAGAACGGTGCAACCGAAGTGGACATGGTCATCAATATCGCGGCATTGAAAGACGGCGAATATGATGCAGTTGAGCAAGATATTCGTGCAGTTGTAGACGTGGCAAAAGGGAAAGCACTTGTGAAAGTCATTATTGAAGCGTGTTTACTCACAGATGAAGAGAAAGTCAAAGCTTGTGAGCTTTCAGTGAAAGCTGGCGCTGATTTTGTGAAAACATCGACTGGATTTAGTACAGGCGGTGCGACTGCTGAGGATATCGCATTAATGCGTAAAACAGTAGGACCTGACATTGGTGTGAAAGCATCAGGCGGCGTGAGAACAAAAGAAGATGTTGATGCAATGCTAGCTGCAGGCGCTACCCGAATTGGTGCGAGTGCAGGTGTTTCTATTATCAAAGGGGATCAATCAGCTCCTTCGAAAGACTATTAATTCATACGATCCTATGGTAGGATAACATTCGTGACTCATAAATAATGAAAAAGTCATATGCGGAAGGATCTCACTTCTGGGAATTTCTTCCGCACTTTGTTTACGAAATAGGGTTTGTTCCATACAAGCGCATTAATGTAAACGAATTCATTCGAGGAGGAAAAACATGAAATACGTGATTGGTATCATCGGTTTGCTGGTGATTCTCGCCATTGCATGGCTTGCTAGTAACGGCAAAAAACGAGTAAAATTCCGTCCAGTAATTGTCATGATTGTACTGCAATTTATTTTAGGTTATATTCTGCTCAATACAGGTGTTGGGAACTTCCTAGTCGGGGGCTTTGCAAAAGGATTCCAAATGCTTTTAGGCTATGCCGGTGAAGGAATCAACTTCGTATTTGGCGGATTAATGAATGATAATGCATCAACTTTCTTCATCAACGTCTTACTGCCGATCGTCTTTATTTCAGCATTGATCGGTATTTTGCAGCATTGGCGTATCCTTCCGTTGATCGTACGCGGAATTGGATACTTGCTTAGTAAAGTCAATGGAATGGGGAAATTAGAATCGTACAACGCAGTGGCGTCAGCGATTTTAGGTCAATCCGAAGTCTTCATTTCCATTAAGAAACAGCTCGGATTATTACCTCAACAGCGTCTTTATACATTGTGTGCATCTGCGATGTCGACTGTTTCAATGTCCATTGTCGGTGCGTACATGCAAATGATTAAACCAGAATACGTGGTCACAGCACTTGTGCTGAACCTATTTGGTGGATTTATTATCGCGTCTATTATCAATCCATATGAAGTAGCTAAGGACGAAGACATGCTCGAAGTCGTTGAAGAAGAAAAGCAATCCTTCTTTGAAATGCTTGGCGAATATATTATGGATGGTTTCAAAGTAGCGATTGTTGTCGCTGCGATGTTGATTGGATTCGTTGCATTAATTGCGATGATTAATGGCATTTTCACAGCTGTCATCGGTGTTTCTTTCCAAGATGTACTTGGATATGTATTTGCACCATTTGCTTTCCTTGTTGGTGTACCTTGGAGTGAAGCGGTACAAGCAGGAAGTATTATGGCAACCAAAATGGTATCTAACGAATTTGTGGCGATGCTCGCTCTATCTGGAGACGGTCTGCATTTCACTGCTCGTACAGAAGCGATCATTTCTGTATTCCTTGTATCATTTGCGAACTTCTCTTCTATCGGTATCATTGCTGGAGCAGTCAAAGGCTTAAACGAAAAACAAGGAAACGTTGTTGCACGCTTTGGATTAAAGCTTCTATTTGGTGCAACACTTGTCAGCTTCTTAACAGCAGGCGTTGTCGGTTTGATTTACTAATTTAAAAAAAGGAATGGTGAAAACAATGAGAATGGTAGATATCATTGCGAAAAAACGTGACGGAAAAGAATTATCTTCAGAGGAAATTTCTTTCTTTGTCAAAGGATATACGGACGGAACAATTCCTGACTACCAAGCAAGTGCCTTGGCGATGGCGATTTTCTTCCAAGATATGACGGATCAAGAACGTGCTGACTTAACGCTCGCTATGGCGAACTCAGGGGACACGATTGACCTGTCTGCCATTGAGGGCATTAAAGTAGACAAGCACTCAACAGGCGGTGTAGGTGATACAACAACGCTTGTACTTGCTCCTCTTGTGGCTGCACTTGATGTACCTGTTGCGAAAATGTCTGGCCGCGGTCTTGGACATACAGGCGGTACAGTGGATAAGCTTGAAGCGGTAAAAGGCTTCCACGTAGAAATTACAAAAGATGAATTTATCGAGCTCGTGAACCGTCATAAAGTAGCGGTCATTGGTCAATCAGGCAACCTGACACCAGCAGATAAAAAGCTTTATGCCCTTCGTGATGTAACAGGAACCGTTAACTCGATCCCGCTCATTGCAAGCTCGATTATGAGTAAGAAAATTGCTGCTGGCGCAGATGCGATCGTATTAGATGTGAAAACAGGTGCAGGTGCCTTCATGAAAACACCTGAAGACTCTGAGAAGCTTGCAAAAGCCATGGTCCGCATCGGAAACAACGTTGGCAGACAAACGATGGCTGTCATCTCTGATATGTCTCAGCCGTTAGGATTAGCGATTGGAAATTCCCTTGAAGTGAAAGAAGCGATTGACACACTTAAAGGCGAAGGCCCTGAAGACTTAAACGAGCTTGTGCTCACTTTAGGAAGTCAAATGGTCGTTCTTGCGAAAAAAGCAGAAACGCTTGATGAAGCAAGAGAAAAGCTAATTGAAGTCATGAAAAACGGTAAAGCACTTGAGAAATTCAAGGAATTCTTAGAAAACCAAGGTGGAGACGGCTCGATTGTAGATCAACCAGAAAAACTGCCGCAAGCCCCTTACCAAATCGAAGTGCCTGCAAAAGAAGCAGGTGTCGTTGCTGAAATCGTCGCAGACGAAATCGGTGTTGCAGCGATGATTCTTGGAGCAGGGCGTGCAACAAAAGAGGACGATATCGACCTATCTGTTGGTATCATGCTGAACAAAAAAGTCGGCGATCGTGTTGAAAAAGGAGATTCACTCGTGACACTTCATGCAAATCGTGAAGATGTTGCGAATGTCATGGAGAAAATTTATGACAACATCCGCATCGCAGATCATGCTGATGCACCAACTCTCATTCACACGGTGATCACAGAATAAAGAAAAAAGGACAAAAGTGCTTCGTCGCTTTTGTCCTTTTTTATGTAAGATTTAGGTGGGGATTCCCACCTGTATGGTGTTTAAAAAGGCGGGCGTTCAGCTCGTCTTTTTCTATTGAGATAAAAAATTTCACTTTATGAAACAAACCTCTTGCAATCATGAAATAATGGGTGTATATTAGTTGACGAGTCAATGATTGATATATCAACTAATTGATCTGAATAGAAAAGAGGGGATGGCATTGACTGCATTTTGCTCTGAAGAAGCAGAGGTATTATACCGTTTGCAGTGTGTGAACCGTATGATGGGCGTGAAGTTCGAAGCATGCACGGGCATCAGCCAATCAAGACTAGAGTTGCTCTCACTGTTATTTCAAGCAGACGAAATCAGCCAGTCAGATTTGCAGAAAAAAGTAAATATTGATAGTGCGGCTGTGACGCGTCACTTAAAACAGTTAGAAACAAAAGGAATGGTCACGCGCAGAAGAAAGCCAGAAGATAATCGAGTCACGCTTGTTCGTCTGACAGAAGAAGGCAGAACGAGAATTGAAGCTTCTAAAAAAGAAAAAGAACGATTTATCTCAGAAATGCTTGAAAACGTAAGTGACGAAGAACGAAAGCTTCTCACTGATGTGCTCATCCGAATACAACAAAACATCGAAAAGATTCAAACAACCTAAAGGAGTGTTTCAACATGGCTACAACATTAAAAACAAACGATTTTATGGAAATTATGAAAGGACGCCGCTCCATTCGTAACTATGACCCAGCTGTGAAAATCAGCAAAGAAGAAATGGCAGAGATTCTAGAAGAAGCAACAACTGCACCATCGTCAGTGAATGCACAGCCTTGGCGCTTCATGGTCATTGACAGCCCAGAAGGAAAAGAAAAGCTTGCACCACTTGCAAAATTCAACCAAACACAAGTGGCAACATCATCAGCTGTCATCGCAGTGTTTGCAGATATGAAAAACAATGAATACTTAGAAGAAATTTATTCAAAAGCAGTAGAAAATGGCTACATGCCGCAAGAAGTAAAAGAAAGACAAATTGCTGCATTAACTGCACATTTTGAAGCTCTTCCAGAGCAAGTGAATCGTGAAACGATCTTAATTGACGGTGGACTTGTGTCTATGCAGCTGATGCTTGCTGCTCGTGCTCATGGCTATGATACAAACCCGATTGGCGGATTTGATAAAGAAGTCATCGCTGAAACATTTGGCTGGGATAAAGAACGTTATGTACCAGTGATGCTGTTATCAATTGGGAAAGCTGCTGACGAAGGTTATGCATCTTACCGCTTACCGATTGAACGCATTACAGAGTGGAAATAATATTTTTTAAAAAGGAGACGATTAGATGATTATTATTCATGCAGGGATGACCATTCATCCAGAAAAAGAAAATGTATTTCTAGAAGAAATCAATGCATTAATGAAAGCTTCACAAGCGGAAGAAGGCAATGTATCCTACAAGCTGTTCAAGGATACAGATAAGGAAAATACCTTCTTAATGGTAGAAGTGTGGAAAGATGACGCTGCGGTTCAGAGTCATAATGCGAGCGCTCATTTTCAAGCTTTCGTCGCGAAAGCAAAAGAATTCTTAGCCGCTCCACTTGACGTTGTTGCCTTTCAAGGCCAGCAACTTTCATAGTAAAACAACAAACACCCTAGGCGGTTATCGCCTAGGGTTCTTTTATTTTCGACAGCTTGTTCCACCCATTTCATTCCCGTATTGTGCATTTTCCACAAAGTTTCTGAAAATAAAATGTTTTTCGACTTAAGTATATTGGAATATGCTAGAATTAGATATTATTTATTACCAAATTAGGGAGGAACCAATATGAAAAAAGGGAAATGGACGAGTATTGCACTAACGGCTGTCCTCAGTTTAGGCACATTGGCAGCTTTCAGCACCCCTCTATCTGCCCACACCACAGAGAAATCAACATCCTCAGATGGCGGTCATTATTCAGGTATTCCATTTGACGCAAGTGTCGTGAATGAAGACCGTCTCATCAAAGCCTTGAAAAAACAAGGAAAGATCAAAAAGAATGCCAATGAAGCGGAAACCCAAAAAGCACTAAAGAACTATCTTAAGAAAAAAGAAGAATCTGCTATGAAACAAAGTGCAAGCACTTTAACAGAAGAGCCTGAATTTCTGAAAGAATACAAACAAAAGGTACATAACAAATTAGCTAAAAAGAAAAAGTTAAAGAAGCATAAAGGAAAAGAAAGCAATCATGTAAAACCGGTCAAAAAGGAAAAGTATAAAGGCGAAGTTCGCAATGATAAGGTATTGGTGTTATTAGTAGATTTTAAAGATTATAAGCATAATAGTATTAAAAAAGAAGAGACTGATATGTACTATGACAAGTACGATCAACAGCACTATCAAGACATGCTTTTCGGAAAAAATGGCTACATAGGTCCAGATGGTAAAAGAAAAGTTTCTATGAAGCAATATTATGAAAAGCAGTCTGGCGGCAGTTACACGATCAGTGGAACGGTTGCTGGCTGGTATACAGCGAAGCATGAAGCAGCCTATTATGGCGGGAATGTGCCTGATGAATCAGGCAGTGACGGCAGACCGCGTGAATTGGTGAAAGAAGCACTCGAAGCAGCAGCAAAGGACCCGAACATTGATCTCGGTGATTATGATCAATGGGATCGATATGATATGGATGGCGACGGCGTTTATAATGAACCAGACGGCATCATTGACCATCTGATGGTCGTTCATGCTGGCGTAGGTGAAGAAGCTGGCGGCGGACAACTTGGCTCTGATGCGATTTGGTCGCACCGCTGGTCACTTGGTGATGTATTTGAAATTCCAAACACTGAATCTGAAGTCGGACAAGGCGGAAAATTAGGCGCGTTAGATTACACCATTGAGCCTGAAGATGGCGCGGCAGGCGTATTCACACATGAATTCGGACATGATCTTGGTCTTCCTGATGAGTACGATACACAGTACACAGGCGGGGGCGAACCTGTTTCCTACTGGTCGATCATGTCAAGCGGAAGCTGGGCAGGTAAAGTCCCTGGTACGGAACCAACAGGCTTTAGTCCATATGCGAAAGAAATGCTTCAAAACTTGCATGGCGGTAACTGGCTTACTGGACAAACCATTGATGGTAAAACATTAAAGAAAAGCAAAACAGTGCTGATTGATGAAGCAGCAACAAAAGGAACGAATCATGATGCGGTTCGAGTGGATTTACCAGATAAAGAGATTGTGGTCACAAAACCTGCTCAAGGACAAAATGCGTACTTTAGCGGAACGGGTGACAATTTAAATGCGACCATGACGACAACAGGTATCGATTTGTCGAAAGGGAGCAAAGCAGAGCTGACATTTAAAGCATGGTACGATATCGAAGAGGATTATGACTATGCGTATGTAGAAGTTCGTGAAACAGGAACTGATCAGTGGAAGACCATTGCTGGTAACATCACGAACGATCGAAATGAAGCTGGAGCGAACGAAGGCAATGGCATTGATGGAAAATCAGACGGATGGGTAGATGCAGCCTTTGATCTTTCTGCTTATGCAGGGAAGAAAATTGACCTGCAATTCCGCTACACAACCGATGCAGGCTATTCATTGCCAGGGTTATTTGTAGATGATTTAAACATCACTGCAGATGGAACGAAAGTGTGGTCAGATGATGCAGAGGGCACGTCTACTTTCACCTTTAACGGATTCTCGAAATCGAATGGAAAACAATATGCAGCACAATATTATTTACTAGAGTGGCGCTCATATGCTGATGTCGATAAAGGGTTAAAGCATATCAAACGAGGGGCAAGCCTCATGAGCTATAATAACGGTTTGGTCGTGTGGTATGTCGATCAATCCTACAGTGATAACTGGGTAGGAAAACACCCAGGGAACGGTTTCCTTGGGGTAGTAGATGCAGATCAGCAAGTATTGAAGTGGAGTGACGGCTCCATTGCTGCTACAGGTTTCCAAGTACATGATGCCGCATTTTCTTTGAATCCAAGTACGAAGCTCAATATTGATTATACAGCGACAACTGGCTTAACATTGGTAGATCGCTATATTCGCTCGACTCGTACATTTAGTGATAAAAAGAATTATGTGAATCCAAATAATCCAGATGCAGGGCGTGACGTCCCAACATACGGTCTATCCTTTAAAGTTGTTGGACAAAGTAAGGATCGTTCTGTTGGAAAGGTATTAATTTCTAAAAGTAACTAAATAGAAAGCCGGATTCTACCATTGAATCCGGCTTTTTGATATGATAATAAACTGTTTTTGATGAAAAAGGCGGCTTTTTGGTCGAATGTCTGTTCTTTTTTATTTTGATATCCGAATGAAATCATTATATAATAGAGACTGGAAGGTTTTTCTTTCATACATGGTTCTTTTTAGCTGTTAAAACAAAGGAAAGGATGAGCGTTACCAATGAGTTGTGTCACTGCTAAGCAATTAAAGGTGATAAGAGGGACGATGCAGACTTTTTGCAGCCATTTGGAGTATGATGGTCACGGTAAGCTTCATATCAATACCATCATGGCTTTTATTAAAAAGGAGTTTGGTGTGAGGAAAATGAAAGACATTCCACAAAGCCGCTTTACTGAAGCGCTTGAATTAATACAAGACTTTGATTTATACACGGATAAAATAGAGATTCGTGATCGTCTATCAGAAAGGAATTAACTAAATTGAATATTTTAGCAATAATACTAGTAGGAATTGTCGCATTAGAACACCTTGTCATTATGTTATTAGAAATGTTTTTTATGGAATCAAAGATGGCAAAGAGATCCTTTAAGCTGCCAGAACACTTGCAAAAGGATCCAAATGTAAAAGTGATGTTTGCCAATCAGGGGCTTTATAACGGGTTTTTAGCTGCAGGACTGATTTGGGGGCTCATTCTCGGATCGAATACTGTTGGATATATGATTCAGCTATTTTTCATTCTTTGTGTGATCATCGCTGCGGTATTTGGCGGTGTGACCTCTAATAAATCAATTATTCTCAAGCAAGGAGTACCAGCGCTTCTTGCGTTAATTGCGCTTATCCTAGCAATTTAACCATAAATAAAACCGCTCTAGTGAAGGGCGGTTTTTATCTTTTTCGAAGACCCATCAGACGAATAATGGATGTCAGACATAGTGCAACAGCAACAGCCAAAATAATTTTTCCATACATGACCCCTGTTAAGTTCATCAAAAAGACAGCCAATATGATACAGAGCGTGATGATGATCATCACAATCGAATAGGTTTTCATCTCTTTTCCACTCCTTTAAAAGTCCCCTTACATCCGTGAGGTCTATCCATCTTACTTCATATGATATCACTAAATGACAATTTTACATGAAATTCCCTGCCAATAGAATGTGACATATTGATTAGATTTGATGTCATGCCATAATTTTTAGGAAATCGGGTATACCATAAAGAGTTACATCGAAGTTCAATTGCTTGATATTTAATTGTGCAAAATGTAAAATAGCCACATGATAAATCGAAAGGATGATCAAGGTGAGTAAGAAAGTGTTATTAGTATCGACAAGCAGTTCAGAAATGAACGGACATCCAACAGGCTTATGGCTAGAAGAATTGGCAGAGCCGTTTCATATTTTTAAAGAAAATGAACTAGATGTTCAAATAGTCTCTATTCAAGGTGGAACTGTCCCGATTGATAAAAATTCAATTCCAGAAGGTGTTCCAGCACAATATGAAGATGTATATGAATTACTTCAAGACACAAAGGCGCTTACAGATGTGAACCCAGCTGATTATGATGGCATCTTCTTTGCGGGAGGACACGGCCCAATGATCGATTTTGCGTCTAATCAACTGGTAGCTGATGCAATCTTAGCTATTTCAAACAAAAATGGTGCAGTCGGAGCTGTTTGTCACGGCGTTTCAGCATTCATTGATGTGAAGGATCAAGATGGAAAATCATTTATCGAAGGTAAAAAAGTGACAGGCTTCACAAACGAAGAAGAGGAAGCTGTTCAGCTGACATCAAAAGTTCCATTTTTACTGGAAACAAAACTTCGTGAGCAAGGGGCAGCGTTTGAAAAAGGAGATGCCTTTGCGCCATACGCTGTAGTTGACGGACAAATCATTACTGGACAAAACCCAGGGTCTAGTGCAGAAACAGCACGCCTGTTTGTTAAAACCATTTCATAAAGTGATCAAAAAACCAGTCGTAGCAAAAACGGCTGGTTTTTTTGTCATAAAAATTTCCTAAAAAAGTCCAAAAATAGAATAAAACAATGGTAAAATATTCACAGGGTATAAAACCCAATTAAGGAAAAAGGGGATGTTCCTGTGAGAGCAATTTTTGGGAAAATCACTGCAGCTTTATTATCCATTCTACTCGTCACAACAGGTTTATTTTCACCAGCATTAAAAGCAGAAGAAGCACCGAAATCAGATGGGAAATTGTCACCACTGACGGAAAAAGCCATTCAGCAAGTGCAAGACTCGTTTTTGAAACAGGATGAAGGAACCGCTATCCAAAAGAAGCAGCTAAAAAAATCTTTTAAAGTAGATAAGAAAAATGGAATCAGTATCAAACGAAAAGCCGCTAAAGATGGTCAGATGCGTACATCTTCTGTTCGCTCCATTGATGGACTAGCCATCAACCAATCGGTTGTCTTATCAGAAAATGACCCAGTCGATTTATGGTTGTTAAGTACGACTTCACCTCAGGCACTCATCAGCCGAATTACCTCTTCAAATCCCGATTATTTCGTACAATTATTTGTTGTTGATTATGAAACTGGACAAGCTTATCCGACGGACTTGATTCAGCCGGCAGGCAGTCTCCTTGGTTTGACCAATTTACCAGCAGGTGACTACGCATTCGGTATCACAAGCGGTGGAGATTTCGGAGACTCTTACACGTTACAAGTGAATGCAAAAAACCCACCCAATTTCACTGGGGCTGTTTCCCTCTCCTCAACCTTGCAATACTTTGTAGCTGAGTATGCGAATGGGGATGTTTTCGCTAATGGGACTAAAGTGTATAACAAACAATCTAAGACCGCCGATTATAAATGGGAGCGTGTATTTTATTTCTCGTATGACGGAAAATATGATCAGAGAACCCATTCTGTTGAAAGTGTGAAAGTGAAAAGTATTTCTGCACCAGTATCGTACTCTGCTCCTTATGCGAGTTCATCTGAGGCTATTCTCGTCTACTTAGATGTGGAGACGTTATTTATGTATCATGAATCATCGTTTGCTAGCGGGCAATACTACCATAGTAGCTTTGTTGATACACTTGGGAAGACAACGCCAAGGCGTTTAGATATTGATGATATGACAAATTACGGCGATCATATTTTAGCTGTTGATTTGAAAACGGGAAAACCAATTGATTTCTTCAGTGTCCTTAATTTTTACTATGCTGCAGGGATCGAAAAGCTGCCTACGATCAGAACGTTGAATTAAGAAAGGCGGTTGACAGCAAATCTCCACATGTGTAGAGTAAAGATAATTAAATGACAAAAGTCCACTAGGGGAGTCATGTATGACTGAGACAAGAGGAAATCTTGGACCCTTTGAACCTGATCTAGTTTGTACTAGCGGAGGGAAGTGGAGCTGGACCTCGTCTTATTCATGATTGAATTGATAAGAAGGCCGCTCCATTCGGGGTGGCTTTTTCATTTATTCAACTGAAGAAGAGGAGGCTTTTTTTATGACGTTTTCAGCGCAATTAAGAGAAGAAACAGAACCATTATTTGAAGCCATTTATCAGCATCCGTTTGTCAGAGGGCTGGCAGCAGGAAAGCTGGAAAAGGAACAAATCATTCATTACGTCAAACAAGATGCAGAATACTTACATGCTTTTATTAAAATTTATGCAGCGGCTCTTAGCAGATGTGCAGACAAAGAAGATATTGCCTTCTTCCATCAGCAGATTGCGTTTGTACTAGATAGCGAGACACACCCTCATCAAAATCTTTGCCGAGTGGCAGGTGTATCTTATGATGAGCTCCAAGGTGCCCCGCTTGCTCCGAGTGCTCATCACTATATTCATCATATGCTGCAAGTCGCCAAGGAAGGCACGCTTGGGGAAATCATCGCTGTCCTGCTTCCATGCCCTTGGACATATTGGGAAATTGGAAAACGAATGCTCGCAGATGTGCAGCCTGACCCATCACATCCGTTTTATGAATGGATCACATTTTATGGAGGGTTAACCGACTCTATTACAGTAGAGCTTTGCAAGCGGCTCGATCAGCTGGCGGAAGCAGCAAGTGAGAAAGAAAAGGAAAAAATGAAACAGCACTTTATCTTAAGCTGTCAGCTTGAGTACAAGTTTTGGGACATGGCGTTTACGGTGGAAGATTGGCCAGTTCCATTGGAGGTGCATTCATCATGACATGGAAGATGAAAGAAGTTGTCCTTGCTGTTATTTTATCCGTTGCATGTGGTGTCATCTATTTAGGGTGGTCCACACTTTACTTACCCATTACAGCACTTGTTGGCCCAGCAGGAGGCAACATCATGTTTGGCATTTGGGTAATTGCCAGTCCAATCGTCGCGTATATCATCCAAAAGCCGGGAGCTGCCCTGATTGCAGAAACAGCCGCTGCCGCTGTGGAATTATTGACAGGCAGCCACTTCGGTCTTTCAGCCCTGCTGATTGGTGTATGCCAAGGACTTGGGGCAGAAATCGCCTTTGCTCTTTTTGGTTATAAACAATATCGCATGTGGACACTGATGCTGTCAGGTGCCTTTGCAGCTGTTGGAGCAATGGCTTACAGCCTCGTCGCAAATGGCTTTGGTTATTACACGCCTCAAGTTTTACTCATCACACTGATGACTCAAATCATTAGCGGAATGATACTGGGCGGATGTTTATCGAAAGTAGTGGTGGACGCATTATCTAAAACCGGTGTACTAAATCAATATGCCATCATGAAAGAAAAACGAAACAAAGGTGAACAGCATGGATTCATTTCTCGCGTGCAATAATCTCACTGTCCGTTTTTATGAACAGCCTCAGCCCGTTTTGCATCAAATCTCTCTTTCCATTCAAAAAGGAGAAAAGGTGCTTATTTTAGGACCAAGCGGCAGCGGTAAATCCACGCTCATCTCCGTTCTGGCTGGCATCATTCCAGAACATTTAGAAGCTGACATGCAGGGTGAAGTGATATTGCAAAGACATACAGGCGTCATGTTTCAGGACCCTGATTCCCAGTTTTGTATGCATCGCGTCAATGAAGAAATTGCCTTTAGCTTAGAGAACCGCTCCGTCCCTCGTGACGAGATGGATGGCATCATTCAACAGCTCATGCAAAAAGTTCAACTCGATGTCGATCCGAATACAGACATTCACACATTATCTGGCGGCATGAAACAGCGATTGGCGCTTGCTTGTTTACTAGCATTAGAGCCAGATGTGCTGTTCTTTGATGAACCGACCGCACAGCTTGATCCAGCAGGCAGAATGGAGATATTTCAACTTCTACAGCTGCTTGCAGCTGATGAGCGGCAAACGATGATTTTTGTAGAGCATGTGTTAGATGGTGTCATCGAATGGATGGACCGGGTGATTTTATTAGACGATCAAGGCAGCATTTTAGCAGATGGTTCTCCAAAAGATGTGCTCGTGACATATGAAAAAGAAACGAAAGAGGCAGGAATTTGGCGGCCGAAATTATTTCCCGAGAAATGGTCTACGATCCTTCAAGATCCATTTCATCCGATGAGTCACACGCTTAAGCAAACCTTTGAAACGAGAAAAGAGCAGCATAAACAAGTGCCGTCGACTGAGCGTGAGACCATCATTCGCTCAGAAGATCTTCAATTAAGCTACGGGAAAAAAAGGATTATGAATGATCTTCAGCTTGATATCAAAGCAGGGGATTGGGTGGCGATCATTGGGGAAAATGGAAGCGGGAAAAGTACATGTCTTAAACATTTGGTTCGTTTAGAGCCTGCGAAAAAAGGCCGTATTTTTTTAAAAGAGACGCTTCTAAAACAGTGGTCTGACCGAGAACTATATGAAAAAGCAGGCTTTGTGTTTCAAAATCCGGAGCTTCAATTCATACAAGATACAGTGTTCGATGAAATTGCATTTGGTGGAAGGCAGCGTAATTGGCCAGAATCCGTTGTGCAAGAAAAAACAATTCAGCTATTGAAAGAGTTCGGTTTAGAAAAACATGCAAAAGCTCATCCTTTCACTTTAAGCTTAGGCCAAAAAAGAAGGTTGAGTGTGGCCACAATGCTCCTTTTTGATCAGGATGTCCTATTGTTAGACGAGCCAACTTTCGGACAGGATGAAAGAACAGCGAAGGAATTAATCAGGCGCTTGAAAGAGCGTCAACGCCAAGGTACCACAATTTTAATGGTCACACATGATATGGACCTTGTCGATGAGTGTGCCGATCAAGTGCTTCTTTTTCATCAAGGAAAGCATGTGTATGATGGCACGCCTTATGATTTGTTTTCAAATCAGGAACTTGTCGATGCTTATCAGCTGAGAGCCCCGCTGCATTATCGCTATGTGGCTGAAAGAAAGGATGTGCTGACGATTGCAAAGTAATCACTCCTTTCTTTCCACTGTGAATCCAGTCATCAAATTACTCGCTCATCTGCTTGCCATGTGTTGTCTCATGGCGATATCTGATCCTAAAACAACCTTCATCATCTGGCTGTTTGCACTTTGTGTTGGACTTGTCTTAGGCGGATGGAATTTGAAGTATCTTTTCACAAGGCTTGTCCCTTATCTGCTCTTTTTTATTCTCGTGTTTTGGATGATGGCGGCCTTTGGCAAGGGGGATCATACTGTTTGGAAATGGGCATGGTTTCATATGACAGAGGAGAGTTTAAGAAATGGACTCACCATCGCTCTCAGAATGCTTGGCTTTGTGACATTCGGTCTTTTGTTTACGTCCACAACAGATTTGACAGCATTTATGATGAGCCTCATTCATCAGTGCAAAATGTCGCCAAAATGGGCGTATGGAATGCTTGCTGGCTTCCGGTTTATTCCGTTATTTCAAAGTGAATTAAAGCAAATGAAGGCGGCACATAAAATCAGAGGCTATAAGCAAAAAAACAGCTGGAAAGCCTTTATGCGTTATGCACTTCCACTTTTTACACAAGGCGTAAGAAAATCAGAACGTTTGGCCATTGCGATGGAAGCAAGAGGCTTCACGGGTGAGAGGGAGCGGACGTATTATCATGTCATCAGCACTTCATGGATCGACTATATGTATCTTTTGCTCATCGTTATCAGTGTCTTGATATGCATGACCTTTTTTTAAAAATCCCCCACATTCTCTTGATAGAATGTGGGCTTTTTATATGTCTTAGGTCATTTGATTGATATTAGTACACATTACAGGCTGTAATAGATCTTATAACGAACCGATAAAGAGGATGTACTGAGAAAAAGAGAGGATGAACGTGAGCGAATGTCACAGAAAATTGATAACATAATAGACGCTTTACCAATCATTGGACTAGCTATGAGAGAGCAACTAACCTTTTCTGTTTTAGGGAAAGAGAAGGTTCTTTATTATCAGCAACACGGAAACATTGACCTAGGGTTTAAAGCTGGAGATATCGTAGCTCCAGGATTCGAAAACTTTTCTATGTTGAAAAATGGGAGAGAGCCATCGTTTATTCAAATTCCGAAAGAAGTATACGGGATTCCAATGGATATTGTAGCTGTTCCAGTTAAAGATGAAACGGGTCAAGTAGTCGCTGCTTTCTGCGTGGCCTATGATCAAACCAATCAACAACGATTAGATGATATCATGACGGAGAGCAACCAAGCTTCCGAAAAACTAGTCGCAATGGTACAGCAAGTTGCTGCACATTCAGAGGAACTACAAGCGACAAGTGAACAAATTCTGCAAAACACGAAAACCACTGTAGAAAATTCCTCTAAAATCAATCAAGTGTCCAATCTTATCAAAGGTATCTCTGATCAAACGAACTTACTTGGACTCAACGCATCAATTGAGGCTGCAAGAGTAGGTGAAGCAGGAGCAGGCTTTGGAGTGGTCGCAACGGAAGTGAGAAAGCTGTCAACTCATGCGAAACAAGCGACGACTGATATTGAAACAGCGTTAAAAGATGTGCAGGGATCGATTAAAGGAATGGAAGAAGAAATAGCACAAATTGTCGCTTCTTCTGAGCATCAAGCAGAGCTTGTAGGCACGTTCACAAAAATTATTGAAGGCCTTCATGAAACAAATGAAACGATGAAATCACTCGCAGAAGACTTAGTGAATTATCAAGTGAAATAAAAAATAGATTGACCGAAACCTCCAAATAAAATGGAGGTTTTTTTCGTTTTAAGGTGGGAAAGTTGTTAGGATATTGACCGATTTATCGCTGACAGGCAGGGTACACTTCTGTATGATAGAAAAAGAGATACTAGTCTGGTCAGTAGACCCATACATAAGGAGGAAGACCATCGTGACACAATCAGCGAAGCTGCAAGAAATCATAGCACCTTACCGGAAAATGTTAGACCAAACGGAACAGCCAACGATTCAACTAAAGATGAAACAAGGAAAAACAGGACCATACGACAGCAAAATTGCAGGTGATCCTTACTTCCCTAAAAACGACGAATATCCAGTTGATGGTGAAGGACACCCTATGAAGCTTTTGGCACAAATTAATTTTGGCCAGCTGCCGAAGCTGAAAGATTATCCAGAAACAGGACTTCTACAAATTTTTATTTCTGTGCATGATGATCTTTATGGGATGAATATTGACCATAAAACAGAGCAAAAAGATTTTCGGATCAAATTTATTGAGGAACCTTTCTTAGCAGAAAAAGAGTTGTTGACTGATTTTTCTTTTGTGAAAATTCCTGATGATTTTTATTTTCCTGTAACGAAGGAAGGCGCCATTACAGGTGAACGATCAAGTGAAACGATTAGTGTAGGAGATTTCCGCTTTGAGAAAATCACAGGTAAGCGGAGCTGGGACCTATTCGAAGATGTTGAAGGTATTGATGGAGATGCAGCGGATGCTTTGTTAGATGAATTTTATGAAACAGAGAGTGGCTTTGGTCACAAATTGGGTGGATATCCAGGCTTTACACAAGAGGACCCGCGTACCTACGAAGATCAGGAACATACCGTTCTGTTATTACAAATCGACTCAGATGATGAAGTGGATATGCTGTGGGGAGATTGCGGAATCGCCAACTTTTTTATCAAACCAGAAGACCTCAAACGAAAAAGTTTCGAGAATGTCGTCTATAATTGGGATTGCTCCTGATTTTGTAAAAAACACTCTTTATAGAGTGTTTTTGTGTATGTTTTTAGACTTTTTTGCCCCTATTTCGTCATTTTTGAGAGGTAATATGTCATTCTTTCTAGTTGACCGTATCAAAAAAAAATGTAAAATCATCTTAAAGTCCTCTTTTTTGAAAATAATAATAACATGACATATCAATCAACAATGAGATGCTCGAAAAAGCGGAATGTACTGGGGGGTATCAATTGATCATTTCGAAAGTAATCAATAATAATGTGGTCAGTGCGTATGATGACGAGCAGCATGAGCTGGTCATTATGGGCAGAGGGATCGCTTTTCAAAAGAAAAGTGGAGACCCGATTGACGAAGAACGTATTGAAAAAGTATTTTCCATTCAAAATAAAGATATATCAGAAAAATTCAAAACCCTGCTTTATGATATTCCAATCGAGTATATGCAAGTGTGTGAGGCGATTATTGATCATGCGAGAACAACCCTTAATAAAAATTTGAATGACAGTATCTATGTAACACTGACAGATCATATCACCTTTGCTATTGAACGTCATCAAAAAGGAATGGACATCAAAAATGCCCTACTCTGGGAAATTAAGCGGTTGTACAAAGATGAGTTTATGTGTGGTGTAGAAGCGATTCGGATTATTCAGGACAAGCTTAATATTCATCTTCCTGAGGATGAAGCCGGTTTTATTGCGATGCATATTGTCAATGCAGAGCTCAATGAAGAAATGCCGAACGTAATTCAAATTACCAAACTCATTCAAGATATTTTAAATATCGTTAAGTATCACTTTCAAATTGATTTAGACGAGGAATCATTAAACTATTTCCGTTTTGTCACGCATTTGAAGTTTTTTGGACAGCGTCTGTTTAACGAAACACAAATGGAAAATCAAAATGAATTCCTGTATGAAGTCGTAAAAGAGAAAAACACTGCAGCTTTCCAATGTGCTGAGAAAATTAACGATTATGTTCAAAAAGAACACAACCGAAGTCTCATAGAAGATGAGATGCTATATTTAACTTTGCATATCGACAGAGTGATAAAAAGAAAATAAATTTAAAAAGAAAGCGTTGACATCATAAAATTAACATGATACTTTATAACTATAAACAACATAACCCACAATCTTTTAGGATTGTTACTGGTCAAGCAGGCAAAACCTAAATCATTGTCCCTATCTTTGATAAGGCGTGATTTAGGTTTTTTTGTATCCAAAGACTTATAAAAATTAAATAACGATCAATCGCTATGAAGGATTGTTACTGGTTAAGCAGGCAAAACCTAAATATCGATTAATGTCTGAATCGCTATTTTTCGGACATTAATGGATGTTTAGGTTTTTTCTATATCATGATTTAATCAACGATTGGAGGGTAATACAATGAACCACAAACAAACAGCAAAAGAAGTTCTAGAGCTTGTCGGCGGTGAAAAGAATGTAAAGCAAGTCACGCATTGTATGACAAGACTTCGCTTCAACTTATACGATGAAGGCAAAGCGGATAAAGAGAAGCTGCAATCAACAGACGGGGTCATGGGTGTGAATCAAAGCGGAGGTCAATATCATGTCATTATTGGCAATGATGTTTCAAATGTCTATCAAGCGATGATTGCTGACTCAGGCCTGTCAACAGATGTAAAATCAGGCGGTACAGAAGAAGCGTCAAAACAAAATGTGATATCTAAGCTTTTCGATTTTATCTCTGGTGTCTTCACACCGATTCTTCCAGCCATTGCTGGTGCCGGTATGATCAAAGGGATCTTGGCACTCATGCTTACGTTCCAGTGGATATCGGATAAAAGCAGCACATATGCAATTTTAACAGCTATCGGCGACGGAGCCTTTTACTTCTTACCGATTCTGCTTGCTGTAAGCGTAGCCAAAAAAATTGGCACAAATCAGTATATCGCCGCTGCCATTGCAGCCGCCGCACTGCACCCGCAGTTAACGGCTTTACTAGGCGCAGGAAATACAGAATTTCTAGGGCTACCAGTGGTTGCCGTTGTGTACTCTTCATCGGTCATTCCGATTCTACTCACCATCTGGCTCGGCTCATATGTTGAAAGATTCGCGGAAAAATATAGCCCAAAATCATTGAAGATTATCCTTGTTCCAACGGTCACACTTCTTGTCGTAGTACCAATTATGCTTATTGCAGTAGGACCGCTTGGTGGGATTATCGGAAATGGCCTTTCAGGTGGAATTGATTTATTGTTCAAACATGCAGGTATTTTGGCTGGACTCTTGATCGGTGGCTTCATGTCACCATTGATCATTACGGGCATGCACTATGCACTACTCCCAATTATGATCAACAACATTACGTTAAACGGTTTTGACTTCATTCTTCCAATGATGTTTGTAGCAAATATGGCACAAGCAGGCGCAGCATTCGGTGTCTTCTTAAGATCAAAAAACAAAACATTTAAATCATTGGCGATGTCTACAAGTATCACTGCATTAATGGGTATTACTGAACCTGCTATGTATGGTGTGAACATGCGATTGAAAAAACCGTTCCTTGCAGCCCTCATTGGTGCAGCAGGCGGCGGCGTGTTCATGTCGATCTTTAAAGTAAAATCATATGTGATATCTGGATCAGCAGGTCTCCCGGGTCTCCCGACATTCATTGGCCCAACATTTGTCTACTCTATCATCGGCTTAGTAATTGCCTTTGTCGTAGCAACGATCATGACACTTGTTCTAGGATTCAAAGATGTACCAGTGAAAGATGATACAAAAGCAGACAAACCAGAAGAAAAGAAAGACACAGTAACACTTCAAAATGAAGTGGTACAAAGCCCGCTTGAAGGTCAACTAAAGCCGCTAAATCAAGTAAATGATGCAACATTCTCTAATGAAATCATGGGTAAAGGTACAGCTATTGTCCCAGCAGTTGGACGTGTAGTAGCACCATTTAACGGCAAGGTTGAAACCATTTTTCAAACGAAACATGCCATTGGCTTAAAGAGTGACCATGGCACTGAGCTTCTCATTCATGTTGGAATTGATACGGTGAAGCTCGGCGGAAAACATTTCACAAGTCATGTAGAGTCAGGTGATCTTGTTCAAGCAGGAGATGTGCTCGTTGAATTTGATATCGAGGGCATTCAGCAAGAAGGCTATGATGTCACCACACCAATTATTGTGACTAACACAAACGATTTTGCACAAGTTGATGCGAAAACAGAAGGCACGATTTCAGTACAAGAGACACTGCTCACAGTCAGTGTAGAAGAAAATGAGGAGGGCATTCAACATGAACAAGTTAGAAAAAACATTTCCTAAAGGTTTCTTATGGGGCGGCGCTGTTGCGGGCAACCAAATTGAAGGTGCTTATAATAAAGATGGAAAAGGCTTATCGACAGCTGATGTATCACCGCACGGGATTATGCATCCATTCGATGAATCAATGAAAGACTTAAACTTATATCATGATGCGATTGACTTTTACCATCGCTATAAAGAAGATATTGCACTCTTTGCAGAAATGGGATTCAAATGCTTCAGACTCTCTATTTCTTGGCCGCGTATTTTCCCAGATGGCGACGATGCGGAACCAAATGAAGCAGGTCTTGCTTTTTATGACAAAGTATTTGATGAACTGCATAAGCATGGAATTGAACCAGTTGTCACAATTTCTCATTATGAAATGCCGCTTGCACTTGTGAAAAACTACGGCGGTTGGAGAAACCGTAAGCTTGTCGATCTTTATGAAACATATGCGAAAACGTTGTTTACTCGCTATAAAGACAAAGTGAAATATTGGATGACCTTTAATGAAATCAACGTCGTGTTACATGCACCTTTCACAGGGGGCGGCCTTGTGTTTGAAGAAGGCGAAGACGAGAAGAGCATTCAATATCAAGCAGCGCATCACCAATTTGTTGCAAGTGCTTTAGCTGTCAAAGCAGGACACGAAATCATTCCTGATGCGAAAATCGGCTGTATGATTGCAGCGATGACAACTTATCCGTACAGCTCAAGACCAGAAGATATGTTTGCTGCAATGGATCAGGACCGTAAAACATTGTTCTTCTCAGATGTACAGGCAAGAGGCTACTACCCAGGTTACATGAAACGATACTTCCGCGAAAATGGAATTCATATTGAGATCCAAGATGGTGATGAAGACATCCTAAGAAACCATACAGTGGACTATATTGGCTTCAGCTATTACATGAGCTTTGTGACAAGTACAGATCCAGAGGTTCTTGGACAAGTGACTGGCGGTAACCTATTTGAAGGCGTGAAAAACCCTTATCTAGAAGCAAGTGATTGGGGATGGCAAATTGATCCAAAAGGACTTCGTACAACACTAAACCAACTATATGACCGCTACCAAAAACCATTGTTTATCGTAGAAAATGGATTGGGAGCTGTCGATCAAGTAGAAGAAGACGGTTCCATTCAAGACGATTACCGAATTGATTACCTCAGAAGCCATTTGCTAGAGGCGAGAGAAGCCATTGCAGACGGAGTAGACTTGATGGGTTATACAAGCTGGGGCCCAATTGACCTTGTCAGCGCATCAACAGCTGAAATGAAAAAACGCTACGGCTTCATTTATGTCGACCGTGATAACGAAGGAAAAGGTACATTAGATAGAAAGAAAAAGAAAAGCTTTGATTGGTATAAACAAGTGATTGCGACAAATGGTGATCATTTAGATGCATAAAAGAAAAAAGACAAACCGTTCATACTGCGGTTTGTCTTTTTTTCGTCAAGGGGACTATGAAGTCCACACTTGATCTGCAATCTCAATCACATGACGAAGCTTTTCCCATTGCTGCTCTTCTGTTAACAGATTGCCTTCCTCCGTTGAGGCGAACCCGCATTGCGGACTCAAGCAAATCTGGTTAATATCGACGTATTGAGCCGCTTCCGCGATTCGTTTTTTAATCTGTTCAGCCGGCTCAAGCTCACCGTATTTTGAAGTGACAAGCCCTAGTACGATTTGGAGATTTGGGTTTTTCACATAGCGAAGAGGTTCAAAACCGCCAGAACGATCATCGTCGAATTCTAAAAAGAGACCATCCAGATCTAAGCCAGCAAAAATCGTTTCTGCCGCTGCTTCATATCCGCCTTCAGCTGCCCACGTCGATTTAAAGTTACCACGGCAAATGTGCATAGTGATCACCAAATCCTCTGGACGATCAGCAACCGCTTCATTGATTGTCTTCGCAAATGACTCACGCAGTTCATCTTCTTCTCGGCCAAAGGCTTTGATTTGTTCATGCCCTTTTTCAGAAAAGAACACGGCCCATGCTGTATCATCCAGCTGTAGATAACGGCAGCCTGCATCATAAAAAGCACGGATGGCTTTCTTATACGCTTGTGCCACATCATGGTGGAATGCCTCTAGGCTGTCGTATACTCCTTCTTCAAGCTTTCCACGGAAAAAGAGCATATTCGGACTTGGAATCGTCATTTTAGCTGTATGATCACCAGCGATGCTGTGAAGGAATCGATAATCCTCCAGCATTGGATGATCGGTAAAGTCGATCTTGCCCGTTACCTTGATGCCCCGCGCTTTTGTCGTCGTATTGTGGAATTGAATACCTTGATCCGCTTCAAATCCTTCGACTCCATCTAATCCCTCAAGAAAGTCAAAATGCCACCAAGCACGTCTGAACTCTCCATCTGTGACAACCTCTAATCCAATCTCCTTTTGCTTCTCGACAATACGAGTAATTTCTTCATTTTCAATTTGTCGGAGCTGCTCTGCTGTGAGTGTACCGTCTGCTTTTTGCTTGCGTGCTTCCTTGATACGTTCTGAACGAAGTAAACTGCCTACTTGATCTGCGCGAAATGGCGGTTTCGTTGTTTTCTTTCCAATGGTTTGTACTTGTGTCATGCTGAATCCCTTCTTTCTACAGGTTAAAAATCAAATAAAAAAGCTCTTCCTTGGATAAGGAAGAGCATCATATACTGAGAGAACTCTGCCTTATCTTCAAACAAGCATCTGCTTGCTTAAGGAATTAGCACCATTCTGTTCCAAGGAACAGCGGTTGCCGGGTTTCACAGGGCCAGTCCCTCCACCACTCTTAATAAGGTTACCTTTTGATTCAATTTTCTTAATAAACATAATTATTAAACTTTTACGAGAGAAAGTCAATGGTTTTTACAGTTAATTTTCTACATGAACAAATCAGCGACGAGAACACCTGCTAGTCCGACAAGTGAAAGAACGGTCACCATCAAGGTCCACGTTTTAAAGGTTTGGGCCATAGACAGGTTGAAGTATTCTTTATAAATCCAGAAACCCGCATCATTCACGTGAGAGAACGTAATACTGCCGGCACCTGTTGCGATCACCATTAATTCTGGGCTCACACCTGTCAATCCAATCAAAGGAGCAGAAATGCCAGCCGCTGTGAGACCGGCGACAGTGGCTGATCCTAAAGATACACGAAGGACCGCGGCAATCAGCCAGGTGAGAAGCAGTGGAGAAAGTGTGCTTCCTTGCATGACTCCTGCAATGTATTGATCAACACCGCTATCAATGAGCACCTGTTTAAAGGCGCCGCCACCTGCAATAATTAATAAAATCATTGCAATAGAACCGATAGAATCTGTGATCGATTTCATCACATCCTGCATGCTCTTGCCTCTGCCAAGTCCAAACGTGTAGATAGCAAGAAGCACGGAGATTAACAGTGCAATGGCCGGTTCGCCTAAAAACTCAGCGGTTGGCAGTAATGGAGAGGACGGGAAGAAAATTTCTAAAAATGCTCTGAATGTCATGAGCAGTACAGGCAAAACAGCGGTGAAAATGCTAATGCCGAAGCTTGGCATTTCTTCTTCTGTAAATTCCTTTGGATTAAACAAGTTCTTTGGAATATGTGCGTGTAACTGATCTTGTTTAAATAGTTTTGTAAAGAGAAGTCCGCCTATTAAAACAGCAGGAATCGCTAAAATAATCCCAACTAATAAGGTTTGTCCCATGTTTGCTTGAAAGACATTTGCAATGGCAGTCGGCCCTGGATGAGGAGGGAGGAAGCCATGTGTGGTGATGAGTGCAGCGACGAGGGGCATACCCACATAAAGCACAGGAAGTCTTGCAGCTTGTGCGATCGTAAAGACTAGTGGAATTAAGATAATGAATCCGGTTTCATAAAATAGAGCAATTCCGATTACAAATCCAGTCAGCATCGTTGCCCATTGAATTCTTCCAATACCGAATCGGTCAATGAGTGTCATCGCAATACGCTGAGCTCCGCCAGAATCAGCCATCAATTTACCAAGCATCGCACCAAAACCGAGAACGAGTGCGAGGTGCCCGAGCGTACTGCCGAGTCCTTTTTCGACAGAAGCAATCGCTTCAAGTGGTGACATTCCTTCTAAAACAGCAACAATTAAAGAAACAATAATCAAAGATATGAAAGCGTTTAACTTAAAGACAACCATGAGTAAAAGCAATAATAAAACGCCAAGTCCGATAAACACTAACGACATCATCTTTCCTCCTTTGTGGTGCATAAGGGAGCGCGAAAACACCCCCTATGCTTTATCCTTCAAGTATGTCTACAGCTTCTTTTAACGTATCCCTTGAACCAACATTTCCCGGGAAAATCACATAAGACATAAAAGGGAATTTACTATCTTCGCCTGTTTGCCACACGGGAATCCCTGGTCTGATCTGCCCTGCTACGGTTGCACGTTTCACGTGAAGTCCTCTAGTACCAATATCGCTCGAGGTAATGCCACCTTTGGCAATGAGATACTTAGGACGAATTGTGAGACGCTGGACAATGCTTGTCACAGCATCACTAATTTTTACAGAGAGCTTCAATTCTTCCTCCTGACGATCATTCCCAAGATCAAGCCGTTCTCTTCTTGTATAAACAGCCACAGATTGACCAGATGCTAATAATGCTTCAGTTTGCTGAATCACGCGGTCAATTTCTTGTTGGAATGCTTCAGGCTCTAGCACGAGGTGTGTATTGAATTCAATAAAAGCTACCTCTTTATTTTGTTGAAGCGCCTTTAATTGATCTGTTGTCTTCTTCACATGAGAACCAATCATAATGAGACCACCGTGCGAGCTTTCTTCCTGTATCAAGTCATGTCTTGTTAATAAGGCACGATCCCCTATACCGCCAAGAACTTTTGTAAGTGCCGCCGCACTTCTGAACATGAGTTGCTTTCCTGCTTGAATGGCCTCAATGAGAGCGGTGACAAAGACTTTGACATCGTCATAGTCCACAGCGTTTACAACCACCTTTTTAAAATCGGTCACACTCAAGAGCTGTTTTTTTATTTGATCAATTCGTAAAGCCCGTAGATCATCTAACGAAATGTAGGTGGTGTTCTCTTTCGTGAACGATCCGTCTGACTTTTCTTCAATCCATTCTCCTAGATGAGATGACTGAAAGCCGAATGTGCGGTCTCGTGCAAATTCTGTGTCACTAGCAGGAATTAATTCGTGTCCTTCTTGGACGTAATGAATATTGTTGATCGTCAAGCGTCCACCTTCTTGGAAAAAAGGAAGAAGGATTTCTCCATCGAATTGGCGGGAGCTTTGTTGTTCAATCGAGGTTCTGAGTACGTCAGTTTCCAGCGGAAAGTGTCCACGAAGAGTGGAATCTCCTCGGCTGACAATGATGAAGTCCTGATCAACCCGTTCCGCTACCTTTACAATGGTTGAAGCGATTGTTTCGTGCACAGCCGCCGTTTCTTTCTCTGTCATACTGCGAGAGTTGGTCAAAATAAAGAACATGCGGCTGTCTTCAAGAAAACCGGCTTTGATGCTTTCTTCTGACCAATCGGTGAAAACAGAGACGCCATGTACGGTTTGAATCCCTGTTGGATCATCATCTAATACAATGACTTTATGATGAAAGCTGTTCAGTGCTTGTTCGTATGCTGATTGAATAATCTTTACATCCGTTTTCGGAAGGGTATTCAGTATGTCAGTGCTTTTCTTCATGACTATCTCATCCTTTCTTCACTTCGACATGAGCCATTTTTTCGTAATATTGAACGATGCCGCCATGGTCAAGCCCAGATTTTCCGTCCGCTTTGAGCGCGTGGAAAATTTCGAGCAGCTGGCTAGAAAGCGGGAGAGGAACGCCGATATCATGAGCAGTTTCCATCACATTGGTTAAATCCTTTAAGTTGATGTCGATACGTCCGCCTGGTTCAAAGTTTCGTTCTAAAATGAGAGGGACCTTTGCATCGAGAACAGCACTTCCTGCCAGCCCACCGCGAATGGCTTCATACATTTTGTCAATGGCAATGCCCGATTTAGCAGCAAGAACGAGCGCCTCGGACATAGCGGCAATATTTAAGTTGACGATGATTTGATTGGCGAGCTTCGCTGTTGTTCCGCTTCCATTTGTGCCAACTAATACAACCTCTGTGCCCATCGCAAGCAGGACATCCTTCACTTGCTCAAAGATGGCTTCTTCGCCGCCAGCCATGATGGCAAGTGTTCCGTCTATTGCCTTCGGTTCTCCGCCGCTGACAGGCGCATCGATAAATTCCACCTGATGCTGTTTTGTAAGAGCAGCTAAAGCTCTAGAAGTAACAGGGGAAATTGAGCTCATATCTACGACAATAGTGCCAGGTTTAGCTGTAGCTAAAATACCATGATCACCTGAAACAACTGCCTCTACATGCTCTCCTTTAGGAAGCATTGTAATAATGATATCGCTTTCAGTAGCGGCATCAGCTGCTGAAACGGCACCTTTTGCTCCGGCTTTTTGTAACGCTTGAATCGCTTCCTCATTTAGATCGAACACAGTCACAGTATGACCGGCTTTTAATAGATTGAGCGCCATAGGCTTTCCCATAATACCTAATCCAATGAATCCAATTTTCTTTGTCACATGGAACGCCTCCTATAGAAAACCCTTACAAAAAGCGCTTTCTTTTTCATTTGTTAGTATATATACTATCTTCCATTTTTGATAGTAGTAAATAAACTATTGTCCATTTAATGTACATGACGTGTTAGGAATGTGTCAACGGAAAATATGAGAAAAGTCACAAAAAAAGACCGGAATCAGCTCCGGCCTTTTGCGTTCATGTTTTATTTTTAGCTACGGCTAATCGAGATCTTTTCACATTTTCTATGGCATTTGATCCTAGTTCTAAAACAGCGGCGACGTATAGTACATCAATGATCACAAGCTGGTTAATACGGGAGATCATGGAGTCAGATCGATAGGTTGTCTCCCTAGAGGAACTGAGCAGATGAAAGTCAGATCGCTTTGCGAGCTCTGATTTCGGATAGCTGGTGATAGAGGCAACCTTTGCTCCCTTTTCTTTAGCAAATTGCACGGCATCAAGAATTTCTCTACTCTCTCCTGAATGGGAGATCGCAACGATAAAATCGTGTTCCGTGGCGTGAGTTGCAATCATGTTCATCATATGCGGATCGCTGCATAGACTCACTTCAAAACCAAGCTGGAGGAACTTATGATAAGCATCCCCAGCAATAAAGCTGGATGCACCGGCTCCGAAGAAGACGGTTTTATGTGCCTGATTCATTTGTTCAATGAATTGCGTGACGGCATGGTCTTCTAATATATGTTTCATGTCTTGAATAGAGTTTGTTGTTAACTCTATGACCTTATGTTTAATGTCAGCTACACTATCGGATGCCTCGATCTCACCATATATGGACTGGGGTGTATTGGTTGCTATATCCTGTGCGACATGGACACGAAACACTTGGTACGATTCATAGCCAATTTTCCGTAAAAACCGAAAGATCGTCGTTTCACTTGTATTGCATTCAGCAGCGAGTGCACTAATGGAATGAAGCACAACTTTCTGAGGGTTTTCTAAAATGTAATTGGCAATCTTTTTCTGGGTTGGAGACAAACTATGAAACGTCGTCCGGATGTGACTAAAAATATTCTCTTCTATGATAAACACCACACTTCATCTAGCATTCTACATTAAGCATACAGGAACTTATGAAAACGGTAAACAAACCCGAAGTGGAAAAAGGAAGAATAAAATGGAAATATTGCTTCTTTTGGTTCTTTTGTCATGGTATACTCGATTGGTAATAGACAAAAATGGGGGTTTTTACTATGACAATGAAAAAAGGCCTAACGATCAGTCTACTCATTTTTTCACTGATTGTTTCGTTGTTTGCGCCAGTTGGATCTGCGGATGCCAAACAAGCAAAAAAAGCGAAAGTAAGCACACACTATTATAAAAAGAAAAAAACGTTTAAATATGCACAGGTGAAAAACCTAAGTAAGGCGCATATGAAAACCATCAATCGTGATTTAAAAGAAGACATCGCGTTCTCTTATTCTACTTACTTGTTCTTAAAGGACGAAGCGAAAAAGGAAGGCTTTGGGAAGATCACGTACGAAAGATCGTTTAAAACGAAATTTAACAATGGGAAGAAACTCAGTATCTTAAACTATGACTACATGAATGATGGTGGAATGCACGGCGATACGATGGTTTCCAGCATGAACTATGTGCTAACGAAGAAAAAGACAAAGCAAGTGTTCTTGACAGACGTTGTGAAAACAAAGAAAAAGCGTACGAAAGTAAGAGATTATATTTATAACTACACAAAGAAACATAAAAGCAAATTCTATGCGAACCTGAAAAAAAGAGACATTGAAATTAACTACAACACGCAGTATTACTTCACGAAAAAGGGAATTGCTGTTGTCTTCCAACCATATGAGATTTCACCTTACTATGTAGGAATTCCGATGATTCAAGTTCCTGCGAAGGTATATAAATAAAAAAACGACCACTGTATCTGGTCGTTTTTTGCTATTTACTCAATCAAAAAGAGCCCCTTATGAGGCTCTTTCTTTAGATTTATACTTGTTTAGGTGCCTCGTTTAGTGGGTGACGGCGTTTTCCGTTGTAGTGGCGGCGCATACGAAAGATTTCAAACTCCGAAAGCTCTGCGCTTTTTCGTTTTGGTGTGCGGTTATCTTTTTTGAAAGAGAATAGTAAGTAGCAGCAAAGTGAAGCGATAATCAATAAAATCATCATATGACATTCCTCCAATTCATCCTATTCTTTAAGTGTAGACAGGGTGAGTGATGTTTATAACTGAAAATAAGCAGCAAATCGGTTTAGTTCTTAAGGTTTAGATGATCTGCTAATTTAGGTCTAAAATACTGGTTGTTTTCAACTATTATATTTCCAGTTATTGCACTCGTCAAGAAGAATTTTTCTGGGGTTGTCTCTATTAGTACGAATAAGTGTCATAAAAGTTTCAGAAAATTGTAAACTTTTATTAAAAAACCGTTCCCGAACAGGAACGGTTTTAAACATATCTATGCTTTTTCTTCAAATAGACGGGCGATTTCAACGATGACTTCTGTTGCTTTCACCATGTTCTCGACAGAAATAAATTCATATTTACCGTGGAAGTTTTCCCCGCCAGTAAAGATGTTTGGCGTTGGAAGACCTTTATATGAAAGCTGGGAGCCATCTGTACCGCCGCGGATCGGTTCGATCACAGGTGTCACTGAGCGGTTTTCCAATGCTTCATGGGCAATATCCACAATGTGTTTCACCGGCTCAATTTTTTCTCTCATATTATAATATTGATCTTGAATTTTGAGATTGATGCTGTTTTCTCCGTAAATGGCTTTTAAGTCATTTGCTATTTTTTCAAATAGTGCTTTGCGATCGTTAAATTTGTCTTTATCAAAATCACGAATAATATATTGCAGCTCTGCTTCTTCAACTTCTCCTACAAACTTCGTGAGATGGAAAAATCCTTCGTAGCCTTCTGTGTATTCCGGAGATTCATCAGAAGGAAGCTTGTTATGGAAGAGCATCCCAATCTTCGCAGCGCTGACCATTTTGTCCTTTGCTGTCCCAGGGTGGACGTTGTTTCCTTTAATGGATACTTTCGCACCTGCTGCATTGAAGCTTTCATATTGCAGCTCCCCGAGCGGTCCTCCGTCAATTGTATACGCATAGGAAGCGCCAAAGGCATCCACATCAAATTTGTGCGGCCCTCTGCCAATCTCTTCATCTGGTGTAAAGGCGACGCGAATTTTTCCATGCTTGATTTCTGGATGTTCGATCAGGTAATGCATGGCAGTCATAATTTCTGCGATACCCGCTTTGTTATCTGCACCAAGCAAGGTTGTGCCATCTGTTGTGATCAGCGTATGTCCTTGATACTTTTGTAAATTTGGAAACTGTGATGGAGATAAAACGATATGTAAATCTTCATTTAAGGTGATGTCGCCGCCTTGATAGTTTTCATGAAGCTGCGGTTTCACATTCTTGCCGGTGAAGTCAGTCGCTGTGTCGATGTGAGCCAGGAAGCCAATAGTGGGTACGTCTTTTTCTGTGTTAGACGGGATCGTTCCCATGACATAGCCGTTTTCATCCATTGTCACTTCTTGAATTCCGATGGACTTCATTTCTTCGACTAGCTGTCTCGCTAAGTTCAACTGTCCTTCAGTCGATGGGCAGCTTTCCTTATCTGCATCCGACTGCGTATCTACCGTCACATAACTTGTGAATCGCTGAATCATTTCTTCTTTCATGTATACGTCACTCCTTTTGTAGAATACGTTCATTTTATCACGTCTTGAATGCGCTTCATAACAAGAAAGGCTTTCTCTGGCAATTAGAGAGGAAAAAGACCTACTTTCATTTTGTGATGTGTTGAATGGTTCTTTAGGGTGATTTTTTTGGGTGTCTTTTTATTTATAATGAGGACATATAAAATCATCCATTTGTACGTTAAATTGGGAGAAAGGGGTGCGAAAGTTGGATTCTAGTCAAACGCTGGCACTCGCTCAAAAGTTTCAGGAAGCAGCTGAGGAGATTCGGCAGTCAAAGCAGCTGCTTGTGAATCGGCTCAAGGCAGTAGGATCAGGCTGGCAGGGAGAAGCAAGGAATAAATTTGATCAAAGCTTTGAGGAAACAACGGCACGCTATGATCAATTCGAAAAGGATTTGCTTGAAACAAGTCAGGAACTGCGCGATGCAGCAGTTAAAATCGAGGAACGGAAAGCTGAAATAGCCAGAATGGAAGAGCTTGAGCGAAAGAGACGAGAAGAACGGAGAGAAAGAAACCGAGAAGGGGGATGATGTGATGGCACGTGACATAGTGGTTGATCCAGATCAGCTGACAGGGCTGGCGAATGATGTTGTAAGCGAACTTTCTGTCATAGAAACGAAGCACCGCGATTTACATAGTGAACTGGATGGTCTCATTTTAGGCTGTGATCCTCGGTATAGAAGCTGTTTTTCAGGCGTCGGGGATGCATGGGGAGCAGGACAAGCATTGATCAGTAAATTGAGCAGTGATGATATTGCGATTCGTCATGCAAAAGATAAAATGGTCGAAGCGGATGATATTTTACGGAAGTTGTACAGTATCTATGATCAATATGGTACACTCACGAGCTTAGCTGGTATTGTGATGATGCAGGCGAAATACTACGGGCTTGGGATGACGACCTTCATTAAAGACAATGGCCGTTATGCAGCGCAGCATTCAAAGCTGCTGCTTGATCTGACCAGCCGGGTAGAAGGAACGAGATTTGACCGACTAGCAAGGATTTGGCTGAGTAAAAAAGAATTATTAAAACGATCAAACTGGTCGATGGCTGATTTGGTCCATAAGAAATTCACAAAATTTTATCCTGACGATACAGTTGCATTCACGAATAGTGTCCGTGACTTTACAAAAGGAAGTATCAATTGGAAGGACACAGCTGCGATCAAGTCTGTTTTGAAAAATGGATCAAGATTCGCCAAAGGAAATGCCATCATTGCAACGGTTGTCACTGGCGCAACAGAAACGGTCGGTTGTGGTTTGAAAATTGCTGAGAACTATGCAGAATTCGGTGATCAGCCAGAAGTCCTTAAGCGTGAAAATGCGAAGGCTGTTGGAAATGCAGTGAACAATACGGTCTTTATTGCTGGCGGGTCTGTCGCAGGTGCCGTTGTCGGAGGAGCTCTTGGAAGCTTTGCGGGACCGATTGGAACCGTCGTTGGAGGAGCCATTGGTTCCGCAGTCGGTGGATTTATAGGAGAAAAAGTTGCCAAGCTGACATCAGGCTTTGCTGAGCAGGTTGCAGTGAAATTAAAGGACCCAATTCATGCGGTCGTGGATAAAGGGAAACAAGCATTCGAGCTGGCGGGTCAAGGTGTGAAAGCAGTCAATGACACCATTGATCAGGCAAATCAGGTGATACATAAAGGGATAGAAAAAACAAAAGAAACCGCAGATTCGCTCATAAAAGGTGCAGGCGATTTCTTTAAGGGTGCATTTTCTTTTGGATAAGGAGAGATCAAGTTGGATCAGCTAAGTCTAAGTATTGAGGAACTCATCTTTAGTTTTTACAGTGAAGGCTATTTTGAACAAGGCATGTCCTTAAAGGAAGCCTATTATCCTGATGTAGAGGACGAGCGCCTAGGGTTTTTATTTGAAATTGCATGTCGCTCTTTGCTCGCAAAAGGTGTACTTGAATTTCGAAACAGACAATATCGTTATAAAGCGGAATACCGTCATTTCATCCAGGCGATGAATGACGCATCTCACACCGTCAAGGCGTCTCGATTTGGGGATGAAGATGAAGAAGTCAGTACCTCCTTTCATACGACACAGAAGGGCGTATATGCGCACCATACGCTGTATGATCAACAAGTCCATCAGATTCAAAAACTGAAAGACGACCAGCAGGCAGAGAAGCAAGTGACGGCCTTTTTCAACATAAAGATGAGTGATCACCCTGAATCTGTCATTACCCTGCAAGCAGAGGAATTTGAAAAGCTATTAGAGCAAGCAAGTGAGGCGAAGAATGAGTGGCCCTCCTTCCTTCATCGAGCAGAGAACGGAGAACTCGTGCAGGCATTTGTTTCTGATGTACAGAAGAGAAAAGGAAAGATGGACTCCCTAATGAAGGTCGTCTACGACAAAAATAATACGCCTGATGTGGAATCCATGTTATTTGTCATTCCAGGTGAGGAACATTCGTGGCTTGTGTCGGGAATAAAAGAAAGTGAATTTCGCGTGGAGACGGCTCATAGAGACAGATTACGTTCTATATTCTAATGGAGAAAAGGAGAATGACGCTTGAATCCAAGTGATGTAATAGAAGTGAGAAGCAGGACCTTTCTAAGGGTATGGGCATTCTTAGCAACGGGCGGCTTCGGTATCATCGGTATTTGGCTGTTTTCAGAAGCTCTTACATTTGAATCGAATTATACATTGTTTTTATTTTTAGGCGGATTATTAGGCATTTTCTATGGCTTGATCTCTTTTTTGATGATTCTACCGGCTTTTACGAAGAGGGGAAACGTGATTTTTCGCATTCAGCGCGGAAAAAATGGTGCTGTTCTGCATCGAGAGCGGACGATCTCTTTTCATGACATTCAATCCATTGATATGCGCAGGCATCGGTACAGTGTAAGAGGATTTCTCTTCATGGATGTGCTCATTCGGACAATAGATGGGAAATTGATTAAGATTCCAGCGTACAGTATTTTAGATGAAGAAGTATTCGAGCAAACCGTCAAACAAGAGATCTACCCACATTTAAATCAGGCAGCCCAAGAGAGCTGGAGACAGCAGCATGGTCAGGTCGAAGAATAGATTAACTAGGTAGTATTTGCCAAGATTCTAAAGGATGAGGCGCCACTTTTTCGGAAAAATCGTGTATGATGTCAGTAAACACTGAACACTCGGAGAGGTGATGAGAGATGGATAAAGAGATGGTAATCGACCTCGTCACAGAACAAATGGCACGGATTCGAAAAGAAAAGAATTATACACAGGACCGCATGGCTGAGGTACTTGGTTTATCGAAACGGCATTTGCAGCAGGTAGAAAAAAACAGGCTGCGCCTTAGCTGGACGCAGACTGCGGCCGTATGTGCATTATTCAGGGACAGTGACATTTTAAAAGGGACACTTGGGGATGATCCGCTTGAGATTCTGGAAGTTGTGGCACATGATGAATTGCATCTATCGGTGGAACGTACAATCGGCGGAAAGGTTTGGTGGCGGACGTCTATCAAAAAAGGCACATTTCGTCTTCAGCAAAATGTGCTGAGTCAGCATTACCGCATCTTAGATGATGAGAATTATCGCTATTATAGTTCGTTTAATAAAGAAGAAGCGAAGCGGCGCTTAGAGGAATTAAGTCAGCTGTCTTCTCCTTATTCTTAAGCAGCTGAAAAAGGAAAGAGAGGCACCCGATTAATAGGGGCCTCTCTTTTCTGTGTTTTATACTTTTAGGGTGTTTTTCGCCCGAATAAAGGCAACAAGCTGTTTGATTTCTTCATCATTTAGGGGAACCCCGTCTACAAGGATTGTTCCTTCTTTTGCTTCCGTCAGTTCAATTTTGATATCAGAGATTTTACGTTGTATCTCTGGCTCGTCCGTTCTACCAAGTAAAAAATCAATGGACGTATCATACAAATCAGCCAGGCGCTTCACTGCTTCAAGCGAAGGTCGTCGGTACCCAGATTCGTAACCGGCATAGGTGCTTTTGGCGATACCTAGGCGATCTGCCGTATGCTGGAGAGACCATTTTTTCTTTTTTCTAAGAGTGGTTAAACGATCGAGTATCATTACATGAACGCTCCTTTATATACAACAACAGTATATCATATTTTGTAATAGAATGTACGCGTTATGCGTAATAATTTCTTGATTAATTCGCGTTATGTGACTATAATGGCAATGAAGGTACGCGTAAAGCGTATATTATAGAATAGCACAAGCTGGCTTATAATATGTGTGACAAACGAAGTAATTTTACTGAAAGAGGTGGACCTGTTGAAGAAATTATTGCTTTTAACCACTGGAGGGACAATTGCATCTGTAGAGAGTGAAAATGGTTTGGCTCCAGGTGTTAAAGCTGAGGACCTTTTAAGCTATTTAAACGAAATTAATGCAGATTACACAATGGACACAAAGTCCCTAATGAGTATAGATAGTACAAATATGCAGCCTGAATACTGGGTGGATATCGCAACAGCCATTTATGAAAATTATGATCAATATGACGGCTTTGTCGTCACGCATGGAACCGATACAATGGCCTATACATCAGCAGCACTATCTTATATGCTGCAAAATCCGGATAAGCCAATTGTCATTACAGGCTCACAAATTCCGATTACGTTCAAGAAAACAGATGCAAAGAAAAACATTACCGATGCGATTCGCTTTGCATGTGACGGCGTAGGCGGCGTGTATGTTGTCTTTGATGGCAGAGTCATTCAAGGGACACGCGCAATCAAACTAAGAACGAAAAGCTATGATGCATTTGAAAGTATTAACTATCCATATATTGCATCGATTGAAAACCATCAAATTGAATACAATAGCAAAGTAAAAAGATCGTCAATGAAACCGCTTAAATTAGACGCATCCTTAAACACCGACGTTTGTCTCTTGAAATTGCACCCAGGTCTAAAGCCTGAATTCTTAGATGCAATCAAAGGTGTATACAAAGGAGTCGTCATCGAAAGCTACGGCAGCGGCGGAATTCCTTTCGAAGGAAGAAACCTTTTAGAGAAAATCAACGAATTGCTTGAAGAAGGCATTTCTGTTGTCATCACAACTCAGTGTCTTGAAGAAGGAGAAGACATGAGCGTGTATGAAGTAGGACGCAAAATCAATCAAGAACTAGTGGCACGTTCACGAAACATGAACACAGAGGCCATCGTGCCGAAACTCATGTGGGCATTAGGTAAAACAACAGACCCAAGAGAAGTGAAAAAGATTATGGAAACGCCGATCGCAGAAGATTTAGTGATTTAACTATTCTATAGAAAGCAGGTCATATCAGATGGTTCAAGCAACTTATCGCTATGAGAAGGATTTTCTTGGAGAAAAAGAAATTCTGGCAGACGTGTATTATGGAGTTCAAACTCTTCGTGCAAAGGAAAATTTCCCGATTACTGGGTACCGCATGCACGAGGAACTGATTAGAGCCTTTGCCATCGTGAAAAAAGCAGCAGCTCAAGCCAATATGGAGGTTGGGCGTTTATATGAAGGAATTGGAAATGCCATCGTACAAGCTTCTGATGAGGTCATTGAAGGCAAGCTGCATGAGTACTTTATTGTAGACCCAATCCAAGGCGGCGCAGGAACGTCGATGAATATGAATGCCAATGAAGTAATTGGAAACAGAGCGCTAGAAATCATGGGACATCAAAAGGGTGAATACATCCATTTAAGCCCAAACACACATGTAAACATGTCACAATCAACGAATGACTCGTTTCCAACAGCGATCCATATTGCTGTATTGAAGCAGTTAGACATTCTGCTTGAGACAATGCAAACGATGCAGGACGTATTCCAAAAGAAAGCGAAAGAATTTGATCATGTCATCAAAATGGGACGTACGCACCTGCAGGATGCTGTTCCAATTCGTTTAGGACAGGAATTTGAAGCTTACAGCCGCGTGCTCAGCCGCGATATTAAGCGGATCAACCAATCAAAACAGCATTTATATGAAGTCAATATGGGGGCAACAGCAGTTGGGACAGGCCTAAACGCAGATCCTCGTTATATTGAGATCGTCGTGAAGAAGCTAGCCGATATTTCTGGTCTTCCGCTTGTAGGCGCAGAGCATCTTGTAGATGCGACGCAAAATACAGATGCTTACACAGAAGTCTCTGCCGCATTAAAAGTATGCATGATGAACATGTCTAAGATTGCCAATGACCTTCGTCTAATGGCTTCTGGTCCGCGTGCAGGTCTTGCTGAAATTGCATTGCCAGCTCGTCAGCCAGGATCATCCATTATGCCTGGGAAAGTCAATCCAGTCATGGCAGAGCTCATTAACCAAATCGCATTCCAGGTCATTGGGAATGACCACACCATCTGTCTTGCCTCTGAAGCAGGTCAGCTTGAGTTAAATGTGATGGAGCCTGTTTTGGTCTTTAACTTACTTCAATCTATTAGTATAATGAATAACGGATTCCGTTCATTCACAGATCATTGCTTAGTGGACATTGAAGCAAATGAAAAACGTTTGAAAGAATATGTAGAAAAAAGCGCAGGTGTGATCACTGCCGTGAATCCTCATTTAGGCTATGAAGCAGCGGCTAGAATCGCAAGGGAAGCCATTTTGACAGGACAATCGATCAGAGATCTTTGCTTGCAAAATGATGTGTTAACAGAAGAAGAACTTGATATTATTTTGAATCCATTCGAGATGACAAAGCCCGGCATTGCGGGTGCAGAGCTCCTAGAGCGATAATAATATCAAAAATTTTATTTTATTAATATGTAGAATTGCCTGTGAAATAGAGAAAAACAGGCAATTCGCTTTCTTTCGAATTGACACACTTTTTTCACAATATTTTGAAAACGCTTAACGCGTACACAAAGGGAGGAAACACAATGAAATCACCACGTCTGCCGTCTATGTTAGAAGTCGTGTCTGTACTTGGCTTGTTTTTAGCAATTGTTTTATCTTTTACTCTTTATTTCAAATTGGATATTCAACTAGCATTGTTTATCTCATGGTTTATGGTTATCGCATTAGGTATTCGATTGGGGCATTCCTATAAGGATCTTCAAAATGCGATCACAAAAGGGATATCGAATGGTTTAGAAGCCATTTTAATCTTAATTGCAGTAGGTGCACTTGTTGGTACATGGATTGCAGGTGGGGTTGTACCTACGTTAATCTATTATGGTTTAGAGTTTATTCATCCTAATATCTTCTTATTAGCTACACTTGTCATCTGTGCACTCATGTCCATTGCAACAGGAACCTCTTGGGGGACGGTTGGAACGGCAGGGATTGCGATGATCGCAATTGGTGAAGGGCTAGGTATTCCACTTCCGATCGTGGCAGGTGCCGTCTTATCTGGTGCTTATTTTGGAGATAAATTATCCCCATTATCAGATAGTACAGTGCTCGCTTCCTCTCTTTCAAAAGTGGACGTGCTGGCACATGTTCGAGCGATGATGGTTTTATCCGTACCAGCCTTTGTCATTACGGCCATTATGTTTACGGTTACAGGCTTTATGTATGGTGGACGCAACATTGATCAAAATAAGGTAGAATTTTTGAAAAATGCCCTGCATGATACATTTACCATTAACATTTGGATGGTCATCCCAGCAGTAGTGGTTGTATTACTGCTCGTATTTAAGAAACCTTCAATGCCTGTTATTGCCATTGGTGCTCTTTTAGGATCTATTTGGGCGATGGCTTTCCAAGGAATGAATCCAGCAGATGCGATTGGTTCAGCATACAATGGCTTCTCTATTAATTCAGATGTAGATTTCTTAAATACGCTGTTAAATCGTGGTGGTATTGTGAATATGCTTGGATCTTTAGTGGTCATTATTCTCGGGCTTGGGTTTGGTGGCGTACTTGAATATCTAGGCGTTCTAAAAGTGATTGTCTCTACTTTTGAGAAGAAATTATATAATGCAGGAAATGTAACCCTATCTACACTTGTTGTAGCATTCTTTGCAAATATTTTTGGATGTGCAATGTACGTTTCATTAATTCTTACACCGAAAATTATGGAAAAAAGCTACGATAAATTGAAAATAGACAGACGCGTTCTATCTAGAAACGCTGAGGTCGGTGGAACAATGACGTCTGGTATGGTCCCTTGGTCAGATAACGGGATTTACATGGCGGGAATTCTAGGCGTATCCACATTCTCTTATTTACCATTTATGTGGTTGAGCTTTGTTGCCATCGGTCTTGCTATTATTTATGGATATACAGGGAAATTCATCTGGTACGTTAAGAATCCACAAGAATCAGAAGAATCGGCTTCATAAGCCGTTTACAAAAGCCGCTCCTCAACCGGGCGGCTTTTGTTTGTCCTGGGTCTTTATGGCTATATGTGACATGTAACAAATAATCAGGATTTAAGACCCCCTATAAAAGAGGTCTTAAGGGGTAATGAGAAGCAGAATGAAAGCATATTTATCCCATAAAAAGGGCACAAATCCCTATTCAAACGTGAGTCTTTGAACCTTATAATAACAATAATGGAAAAAGTGCTATTCACCTTACGCTCGTTTAGATGAACTCTAAGCAGCGTTTTTATTTTTTGTCAGGAGGAGGAACCCATAATGAGCTTATCGGATATGCTGTCTGCCCTAAACGGTGGCATTACAAGTAAAAAAGCAGAAATCGAAGAGAAAATCGCTCGACTGAAAAAGGCGAAAAGTAAGGTCGAACGTGAACAAGATGCGGCAGAAACAGACCTGAAGCAAATCAAGCAGCCAAAGCTTGGGACCTCTTGGAAAGGTGAACGAAGCCAGGATTTCAAATCAGAGCGGAATGAAGCACATGATGCGCTGCAAACGATTGTAAACGATAAGTACCCGCGTTACGTGAGCCGCATCGAATTCAAAATCAGTACGTTGGAAGCCGAACAAGCTGCGTTATCCTTTGCCAGTTCCCTAGCTGGAGACGCCGCACGTCTTGCTGAAAAAGGAGAAGACGCAGTAGAGGACGCCAAACGCTTGATCTCAAAAGCATGGAGCAGCTTATAAGCCCCTTCATGCTGAACAAACCTGGAGGATATCAAGATGGGACAAATTAAATTAAACTACCAAACAGTTATGGATCAACTAGATGAAGTCTCCCAAGCAGTCGAAGCATTAACGATGAAAAAAGCAGCAGATAAAGCAGGTGAAAACAGCCTTGAATTTGTAACCAAGTGGACGGCACGCGAGGCAGAGGTCAACGAAATGGTCTCAAGTTTTAAAGAAGCTTTAACCAAAAATGTCCAGGACACGCGCTCGAATGTGAAAACCTTAAAAGAACAGGACGAAGCGATTGCGGCAAAATAATGGCAATCATTTTTCTAATGGGTTTCATGGTATGATGCGAAATATAGATCTAAGGACTCATATATAAATCGGGATTTACGACCTTGTATTATTCCGTTTTTCTTCCAAACACGTCACTAAAAGGACACCTTTTCCCTATTTAAGACTGAGGCTTTTCACCTTATACTATACTTAATGAAAGCCAAACGATAGAAATGCCAGGTTTGGAAAAACCAAGTGAGTCGATCATTTTCAAGGCTCTGATCTGTGCTTTCGTATGAGGTGCGATAGAGGTGGATGACATGAGTTTATCCGAGATGCTACACCATCTGCATATGGGAATTGAAAACAGACGTGCAGAATTTGATGACATGATCTCTCGGTTAAAGACAGCCAAAAGCAATATTCGAACAGAACAAGATCTTGCGCAGTCTGACATAAAGGAAATCAAGAAGCCTGCTTTAGATTCGTCATGGAAAGGTGAGAGAGGAACCGACTTTCATCGCCACCGAAAAGATGCTTATCATGTCATGCATGACATCGTGAACAATGAGTATGAAAAATATATCGCAGAGATTGATCAAAAAATCTTGCACTTTGAATTAAAAAAAATGGAGCTGGCTGTTGCCAGTAACTTTGCCGGAAGAGCCCAGGACGTGATGGAAAAGGGTGAGGATTTTGCACTTGATGTTAAACATCTGATTGAACGGGGCTGGAAGGCTCTTTAAAATAATAAAAACAGCCGTCTCATTAGCGAGCGGCTGTTTTTTTGTTTAGTCACATCCACCACCACTATCCCCGGAATCTCCTCCGCAGGAGGCATCAGAAGCGTAATGAGTATAAGAATCAGTATAGTTACTTGTTGTTGAACTGTGATGTGAAGAACGCTTAGCAGACGTACGCCGATCCTTTGATGTGAATAAATGGGCAATGATTGCTCCTAAAGAAGCCAATATCATCATAATAACAAACATAAAAGAACCCATGATGCATCCCTCCTCTTGTTTTCTATTCATACGAATGAGCCATATCATGGTTCCCGACTTGAAAGAAAAACTGGGCAAAGAGTTCTACTTTCGTTTATGATGATAGGCAAAAGTAAATACCAAGGGAGGAGAGATCATGCTATCTCTACGTCAGGAGGAGCTTCTGAAACGACTGATGCAAGCGGAACAGGAACTGACTAGTGAAGAAATTGCCCGCATGATTGGCGTCACATCAAGAACGATCCGAACAGATATGAAAGCGCTTAAATCTATTTTAGAAGAATGTGGAGCCGTACTGCATATCAAACGCGGGGCAGGGTATACATTGACCGTCGAGGATTATGGGTCTTTTCGTACATTTTTGAAAAAGTCATTGAGAGAAAGAAGCGAAAAAAAGGAACAGGTCATTCCCAATCAGCCTGAAGACCGTGTAGCCTATCTATTGAAAAGGCTGCTTCTATCAGAAGACTATATTAAGTTAGATGCGTTGTCAGAGGAATTATTTGTGAGTGAATCGACAGTGAAAAATGATTTGAAAGCGGTCAGACATTTGTTTTCATTACATGGACTTTCTGTGTCACATCGTCCTAAATATGGATTGCGGCTGACAGGAGATGAAATGAAATTGAGATATTGTATGGCTGAGCATGTGTTTCAGCAAGCGCATGCGAACTCGGCGCTGTTACCTGAAGAAACGTATCAATTGATCCAGGATATCGTGCGTTCACGTACAAAAGCTAGTGGACTTCATCTGTCAGAAATCGGTTTAAGTAATTTAGTCACCCACATCGCCATAGCATGCAAACGAATTGAAGAGAAAAAACTGGTCATGATGCCAGAAACGGAATTAAAAGAGATCCAAGTGCAGCCTGTTTTCCAAGTAGCTCAACAAATGGCAGAGGATATTCGGCATGTCCTAGCAATTGATTTTCCATTATCTGAAATGGCGTATATTGCGATTCACTTGATGGGAGCTAAGATGATGGCTTACGGAGATGCGGGTCATACGCTATTTCACCTTCTAGAAGAAGATCACTTTCGCTTCATCCACCAATTGCTTGCTTATGTAGAGGAGCACATGTCACTTGGTATTCAATTTGATAAAGAATTCATCGTTGGATTAAGTCTTCATTTACGTTCCGCTATTCATCGTTTTAGGTACGATATGAACATTCGTAATCCTTATTTAACGGACATTAAAAGACATTATCCCATTGCATTTGAAGCTGGCGTTTATATGGGGAGATGGCTGAAAGAAAAAGAGGGAATTGAGATTCATGAGGATGAGATTGGGTATTTGGCGCTTCATATTGGGGCTGCAATCGAGCGGACAAAATCACAGCATGTGAAAAAGAGATGCCTGATTGTGTGTGCGACGGGTGTCGCCAGCAGTCAGCTCCTTCTTCATAAGCTGAAAGCAGCTTTTAGCGGAAGGCTGGATATCGCTGGTTCTGCGAGTGTTGGGGAAATTTCTTCGTACGATTTGAGAAGCATTGATTTTATTATTAGTACCATTCCACTTCAGAACACGTTGCCGGTGCCAGTAATTGATGTACATACGATTCTAAGTGACGATGATATTGTGCGGCTGAAACGGTTTGTGCAGGGTCCGCAGGATACAGGGGTTTTGCGGTATGTAAGTCCGGAACTGACATATTTTCAGCAAGACCTTCAATCAAGGGAAGAGGTACTGCAATTTTTCGTAAATGTGCTCAAGGAAGAGGATCGCATCCCAGAAGAGTTTGAACAATTATTGCTGGAAAGAGAGCAAGTGTCACCGACATCGTTCGGTCATTTAGTTGCGATTCCTCATCCGATTAAGCCAGCAACAGATGACACGTTTTGTGCGATCTGTACGTTGAAAAAACCGGTGTTGTGGGGTGAAAATCGGGTGCAAGTCGTTTGTTTGTTGAGTATTCAGAAGATGTATCAAAAAGAATTACAGTCACTGTATCAATTTCTTGTACGGCTGACAGAGCGCAAGGAAGTGGTAGAGCAGCTCATCAAGGCCGCTTCATTTGAGGAACTGACGGCGGCGCTGCAAGTATTGGAGCATCCGAATGAAAAAACGGGACACCCATTTCCGCATCTGTGAGGAAAAAGATTAGATGTTAATGAAAGCGCTTTTAAAATAACATCAAAGGAGGATGATCACGAGTTTTTGCAAAGGGGGAGACAGATCATGAGCTTTAAGGAGAAAGCGGCAGACGTCATGGGGAATGTGGCTTATCGTATCACGAATCAAAAATATATTATGGCGATTAAACAGGCATTTGTCACATTGATGCCAATCATCATTACAGGGGCTTTTGCTGTATTGGTGGCAAATATGATCATGAGCCCGGAAACAGGGCTTGCTCATTTTGAGATGTTCAGATTTTTAGCGGAGCTTCAGCCAATTATGAAGGCAATCAATTATGCCACGCTGAACTTTTTAACCATTGGGGCTGTGTTCCTCATCGGGATAGAGCTTGGGAAAATCAACGGGCACAAGTCTCTGTTCCCAGGGCTGATGGCATTGATTTCATTTATATCTGTTATTCCAACGACACTTCTTCTTGAAGTGGATGGATCGATGCGTGAAGTTGTAGATGTACTGGCAAGGCAATTTTCCGATCCAAAAAGTTTATTTTTAGGGATGATCATTGCAATCGTATCTGTGGAAATCTTTTGTAAGCTGACCAAGGTGAAATGGCTGCAAATCAAGATGCCGGATTCTGTTCCATCGAATGTGGCAACATCTTTTTCGTCACTTTTTCCTTCGATCATTACGATTACGATCATTAGTTCATTCGGCTTTGCATTTCATCGTTTGACAGGCATTTATTTGCATGAAGCAGTGTATAACGTGGTGCAGCGCCCGCTAGAAAGTGTTGTACAGGGTCTGCCAGGGATTTTAACGTTGATGTTTGTGGCGCAATTTTTCTGGGTGATCGGCATCCATGGCAACCAGATGATCAAACCGATTCGGGAGCCGCTCTTATTAGGATCAATTGCAGTAAATATGACAGCATTTCAAGAAGGAAAAGAGATTCCGAATATCATCACGATGCCATTTTGGGATGTGTATATGAGCATCGGTGGTTCAGGTGTGACCATTGGGCTTTTGATTGCGATTTTTATTGCTGGAAGAAGGGAAGAGATGCGAAGTATTGCCAAGCTCTCATCTGGTCCGGGCCTCTTCAACATCAATGAACCCGTTATTTTTGGCTTGCCTGTCATGTTAAATCCTGTGATGGCAATTCCATTTATCGTCACACCGCTTGTGACAGGAACGATTGGTTACATTGCGACGGCTACAGGGTTTGCTGGAAAAGCCGTCGTGATGGTGCCGTGGACGACACCACCGATTGTGAATGCATGGCTGTCCACCGCCGGCAGCATGGGGGCTGTCATCACACAGCTTATCTGTATTGTGGTCGCAGTCTTCATCTATTTGCCATTTGTTCTCTTGTCTAACCGCAAACCAGAAGCGGCACCAGATTCAGAATAAAAGGAGTGACATGAATGAACATGCAATTCAGGTGGTACGGAGAGGGTGATCCCGTATCACTCGCGCATATACGTCAAATCCCAGGCATGAAAGGCATTGTGAGTGCCGTCTATGATGTGCCAGCTGGTGACCTGTGGCCTGAGGAAAGGATTGCTCATGTAAAAGAACAGATTGAGAAACATGATCTCTCCTTCGAGGTTGTCGAAAGTCTTCCGGTCCATGAAGACATCAAACTCGGTAAACCAAAGAGGGACGTTTATATCAAGCATTATCAAGAAAACATTCGACGATTAGCGAAGCACGGTGTGAAGGTCATTTGTTATAACTTCATGCCTGTCCTCGATTGGACACGAACGCAGCTCGACCTTTCATTGGCTGATCAATCGACGACCCTAGCCTATTTTCAGCATCAACTAGAACATATGGACATAGAGAAAGACCCATTTTCACTGCCAGGATGGGATACCTCTTATACACAGGTGGAAATGAAACAATTGATGGCTGATTACAGGGAATTAGGGGCAGAAAGGCTATTCGAGAATCTGTCTTATTTCCTGCAACATATCATTCCGGTAGCAGCTGAAGAAAAGGTCAACATGGCACTCCATCCAGATGACCCTCCTTGGGATATTTTCGGACTGCCTCGTATTGTCAGTAATGAAAAGCAGTTGGATCGTATTCTTCAGATCGATGGACGCTCCCAGCACGGTTTTACGTTTTGCTCGGGATCACTCGGCTGTCATGCGCAGAACGATGTACCGTCACTTGCACGTAAATATGCGAAAAAAGGACGCATCCACTTTGCTCATTTGCGCAATGTTCTCGTGCATGAAAGCGGTGATTTTGAAGAGTCAGCGCACCTTTCATCAGCAGGAAGTCTCGATATGGGGACAATTGTGAAGGCTTTGTATGAAGAGGGATTTGCTGGCTACGTCCGTCCGGATCATGGGCGTATGATCTTTGGCGAGACAGGCAGGCCTGGCTACGGTTTATATGATCGGGCGCTTGGGGCTATGTATTTGCAAGGAATTTGGGAAGGACTTCACGTTCAAACGAGGAAAGGAAAGGTGGCGACATGAACAGAATCGAGATTCCAAGAGATTTTATCCTAGGTGCTGCGGCCTCTGCTTGGCAAACGGAGGGATGGAAGGGGAAGGAGGCGCATCAGGATTCGTATATCGATTTATGGTATAAGAATGGGTATCACGTATGGCACGAAGGATATGGACCGGCTGGTGCGACGAACTTTTACGAGCGCTATCCAGAAGATGTAGCCATCATGAAAGAAATCGGCCTGACTCATTATAGGACATCGATCAATTGGTCGAGATTTTTTATCGATTACGAGAAGGGGATTGTGGATGAGGACTATGCTCGTTACATTGATGATTTGATCAATGAATTAATCGCAGCAGGTGTAGAGCCGATGTTTTGCTTAGAGCATTATGAGCTTCCAGCCGTGCTGCTTGAAAAGTACGACGGATGGTCATCAAAGCATGTCGTCGAGCTGTTTGTTCTCTATGCGGAAAAGGTGTTTAAGCGATATGGAGACAGGGTCAAGCATTGGTTTAGCTTTAATGAACCGATTGTTGTCCAAACACGCGTGTTCCTAGATGCTATCCGTTATCCCTTTGAGCAAAATACGAAGAAATGGATGCAGTGGAACTATCATAAAGCACTGGCAACAGCAAAAGTGGTGAAGCTGTTTCGGGAGATGGGATTGAAGGAATCAACAGGTGCAAAAATTGGGGTGATTCTCAATCCAGAAGTGACGTATGCAAGATCCTCTGCTCCGCATGATCAAGAAGCGGCACGGATGTATGATTTGTTTTTCAATCGAGTGTTCTTAGATCCCTCCATCAAAGGGGAGTATCCAGAGGAATTGCTCGATGTGTTGAAAAAGCATGAGATTCTTTTTGATGCGACAGAGGAAGAGCTTCAGGTCATCAAGAATCATACGGTCGATGTCGTCGGGCTCAACTTATACTATCCGCATCGGGTCAAAGCACCGAGTAAGGCGTGGAATGAGATGACGCCATTTCATCCGTCTTATTATTACGATATGTTTGAGCTTCCAGGAAGAAAAATGAATCCATTCAGAGGCTGGGAAATCTACCCGGACATTGTCTATGATATGGGCATGAGAATAAAAGAAGAATACGGAAATATTGAGTGGTTTGTGGCCGAAAACGGCATGGGTGTGGAAAAGGAAGAACGTTTTAAAAGAGAAGACGGTATCATTGATGATCAGTATCGCATTTCCTTTATCAGCCAGCATTTAAAGCGAGCGCTTCAAGCAAAAGCAGCAGGCTCAAATTGCACGGGCTATATGCTTTGGGCTTTTACGGATAATGTATCGCCGATGAATGCCTTTAAAAACCGCTACGGATTAGTCGAAATCCAGCTGGAAAATGAACGGAATCGCCAGTTGAAAGCATCAGCATATTGGTACCAGACATTAATTAAAACAAGGGAACTGAAGGTCGAAACAGAAGTCAACTATCGATAGGAGTGTTGGGATATGAAACGAATCATTCTCGCTTGTGCAGCAGGAATGTCGACGTCCATTGTAGTGTCCAAAATGAAGGCAGCCGCAGAAGCTAAGGGGCTGGAATATGATATATACGCTATACCTGAAGGGGCTATTGCGGATGAATTAGAAGAGCACGGAGAAGATGTGCAGGTGATTTTACTTGGACCGCAAGTAAGCTTTATGAAAAAGGCAGCAGAAAAAACAGCGGCACCTTACCAAGTACCTGTCGATGTCATCAATGTGAGATTATACGGAACAGCGAACGGAGAAAAAATACTAGAGCATGCTCTGAAACTAGCAAATGAATCTTAAGTAATTGGAGGAGAAGCAGATGACGGTATTAGAGGAAATGCAGGGAGCAGCCTTTCAAATCATTGCTCATGCGGGCGAGGCAAGAAGCCATTATGTCGAAGCCATTCGTCTAGCAAGAGCTGATGATTTTGAAAAAGCACAGCAGTTGATTGAAAAAGGGGAGGAAGCGTTTCGAAGCATCCACAACCTTCACTTGTCGCTGATCCAAAAAGAGGCGGCAGGTGAGCAGCTTCCCTTTTCTTTGCTGCTAATACATGCAGAAGATCAAATGCTCACAACAGAGACCATTCATCTGCTTGCCATCGAAATGATTGAAATGTGTAAAAAAATGAACACTCTGTCAAAATAGATATCAGCTAGTAACCAATTTCTGTTATAATCATTCGATAGATAGAGAGAAAGCAGGATTGGAGAATGAAAAAAACATGTATGTTGATGACGGTTGGTCTTTTGGCGCTGCTCATTTCGGGCTGTATGGGAACGAAGGAGCAAACGGAAGGAAACCAGCAGGTGGTCAAAGAGGAAAAGGGTCCATTACAATTAAAAGAAACAGAAGAGATTCAGCAGGCAGAAGCGATAGAGATTGATACACAGAGCTGGATTGAGCAAGAGGAGCCGGTAGAGCTTCCGATTTTGATGTATCACAGCATCTCCAGTGGTAACTCGCTGCGTGTACCAAAGCGCGAGTTTGCGGCTCATATGAAATGGCTGAAGGACAACGACTATGTCACGCTGTCGCCAGAAGAAGCGTACCGCGTCTTCACAACAAATACGAAGCCAAGTGAGAAGTGTGTCCTCATTACATTCGATGATGGATATACCGATAACTATACAAAGGCATTTCCGATTTTAAAGCAGTATGGAATGAAGGCAACGATTTTCATGATTGAGCAATCTATTGGCCGTCCGAACCACTTAACGGATGAACAGATGGATGAAATGATAGCAAATGGGCTGTCGATCGAGAGTCATACAATACATCATTTAGAGCTCAATCGTTTATCAAAGGAGCAGCAGAAAGAGGAATTAAAAGGATCAAAGGCATTCTTTGATCAACGTTTTTCTCAGCGTACGCGAATGGTCAGCTATCCTGTCGGGCGCTATAACGAAGACACGCTAAAGCTGGCGAAAGAAGCCGGTTATCAAATGGCTGTCACCACTGAACCAGGACATGCGAAAAAGGAACAAGGCATGATGTCCTTGCACCGCGTCCGCATTTCACCGGGACTTTCACCAGAAAGCTTTGGCAGGCTGGTAGAAGGGAATTAACGATAAATGTTTCACATGAAACAATTTACGACAAGTTTCACGGTGATGATGGGTGAATCGACATTGGCGGTTCAAAAGCGAAACAGAACATTCATGTAAATGGAAGTTCTGTTTTTTTATCATTCATCAAAAAATTCCATATGTGCTTTTTCTTGTTTGTAATAATCGATTCGATCTTTCATGGTACCTGTATGAAACTCAAATTTATGTCCGTCAGGGTCCGTAAAGTAGATCGACTGATGATCTTTTTCATCTCTTGGGCGACCTGGTAAGATGTTGACATTCAAATGTTTTAGCTTGTTGTACATGTGATCTATATCCTTTTCATCGATTGAAAAAGCGATGTGTGTGTAAGAGTGCTGGATGTCTTGACGAGGAATGTCCTTTTCCACATTCAGTGCAAGCCATAGCCCATTTAAATCAAAGTAAGCTGTTTTTTTCCCTTTTACTAATAAAGTGGCGTCAAATACTTTTGTGTAAAAATCAATAGAGGTTTCTAAATCAGAAACAGAAAATAACAAATGATTCATTCCTTTTATCGACATCACATCCACCTCAAACTGTCATTTTAAAAAAGCCTGTAGATGGGGTCTACAAGCTTTTTTGTTTATTGATATACGGGATATCCCGTTATTTTAATATCTTTCCCTAGTGTTTCTACTGAGAGCTGATCGAGTTCAATGGCATCACTCATGAGGCGTATGCCTTCGCCTCCGAAAAAGGAAGGAGAAAGTCTTCCGCCAATGAGTTTGGGTGCCATATAAATGACCAATTTATCTACAAGCTGCTGTTCTAAAAATGAAGCATTGATCTGACCGCCGCCTTCAATCATGAGCGAGGAGATATTTCTTTCTCCCAGCGTTTGAAGCACTTCTTGCAGGGGCACCCGCGTCTCGCTGTCTGTTACAAAGACGCTGACGCCGGCTGCTTCTAAAGTGTCTCTTTTTTCCTCATCGGCTTGCTTTGTTGTAAAGATCCATGTTGGTGCCATCTGATCAGTGACGATCTTTGCTGTCAGTGGTGTTGACAGCTTAGAGTCTAATACAACTCGAATCGGATGATTCCCATTTGGAATCCGTGCAGTTAGTGAAGGGTCGTCATGAATAACCGTTTGAGCACCGACCAAAATCGCATCATTGATACTGCGGATATGATGAGCATCATAACGCGATGTCTCAGATGTAATCCATTTGCTGTCAGACGTAGCAGACGCAATTTTTCCGTCTAAGGTAATACCTGCCTTGAGTGTCACGAAAGGTGTTTTCTTCGTAATAAAATGATTAAACACTTCATTCATGAGAATGGATTCCTGTTCAAGTACGCCTGTAATCACTTGGATGCCAGCATCTTGTAAAATGGCGATTCCGCGGCCAGCGACAAGCGGGTTCGGGTCAAGAGCCGCCACGACAACCGTTTCGACGCCTGCTTTCACAAGTGCCTCCGCACAAGGACCTGTACGACCATGGTGAGAACAAGGCTCAAGGGTCACATAAATGGTGGCTCCTTTTGCCTTGTCTCCGGCCATTTTAAGTGCATGAATTTCAGCATGTGGTTCACCGGCTTTCATGTGAGCACCGACACCAACAATCTCATTCTCACGCACAATCACAGCCCCGACGAGCGGGTTTGGAGATGTCTGACCTTTCATTGCCCGTGCATTTTCAAGTGCTAGATTCATATATCGTTCATGATGTGGCAATCGTACGCACCTCTTGATCCGCCTTCATGTGACCTGAGCGGTTAATTTTTGTCTGCAAGTATTTTTCATTAAACTCCGAGACATCACCCCAAAGCGGAATACGTCCAGAAAGAGATAAACCTGCATGGCTGATGGCATCTGTCTTTTTCGGATTATTGGTAATGAGTCTGACTGGCTTTGTACGAAGTGTTTGAAGAACCGCGATGGCTTCTTCATATTGACGCGTGTCATCTTCAAAGCCGAGTGCTTCGTTCGCTTCTACTGTATCGTAGCCATTTTCTTGAAGGATATAAGCCATGGCTTTCGTGAAAAGTCCAATACCGCGGCCTTCATGGTTGGCTAAATAGAACAGGGCACCTGCACCATTGTCCTCAATCATTCGCATGGACTGCTTCAATTGGAATCCGCAGTCGCAGCGCTTGCTTCCAAAAATATCACCAGTATGGCAAATAGAATGCATGCGGATGAGAGCTTCGTCAGCGTGTTCGAAATCTCCATACACTAGCACGCTTGACTGCTGATGATCGGCAAGCTGGCGGGACGAGAGGCTTTCGATTAAAGCTTCATCTGACAATGGCTCTAATCCGTCGTCTTTTAACCATGAATACCAGTTGAACATCACCGTTCTGCCGTCTAAATTCACTGGCAATTTAATGGGTCCAGTGATGTATATATACCCGTCTTCTTGCTGTACTCGTTTGATTTTATCTTTTAAAATGGCTGTTTTAAGATCTGTGTGTTTGTCCATATTCTGCACCTTCTTTTTTGTCTGTTTCTTCAATCTGTAAACGAACGAGAACGCCAAATGGATCAACAAATTCGTTACTTTCCCCTATTGTTTTCACTTGAGTGCCTGCTTTTGTTAGGCGCTCAACGACGGACTGTCTGTCTGCTTCTTGTGGGAATACGAGTGTATAGCTTCTAATTCCTGAAAAACGTGGATCAATGGCTCCTTTTCTTCCGCGTCCCCATGCATTAAAGGCAAGGTGGTGATGATAGACGCCACCTGCAATGAATAAGCTTGCTGTGGGAGCCATTCGGATATGAAAACCGAGCGTATTGACATAAAAGGAATCAGCTTCTTCTGGGTTCAGATGGAAATGTAAGTGTCCCATGACTGTCCCAGCTGGAATTCCTTCCCACGTCGTATCAGCGGCTTCTTGCAGGAGAACATCTCCATCAAGAGGTGCATTTCCGCCACCTTTCAGTTCTCCATGCTCACCTACCCAAACGTCCTCAGGGCGATCAGCATATATTTCTACGCCAATGCCGTCAGGGTCACTTAAATAAATGGCTTCACTGAAAAAGTGATCGCTTGCTCCAATTAAAGGATAGCCTTTTTTGATCACATGTGCCAGCCATGTGCCCAGGTTTTTTCTGGTAGGTAATAAAACAGCAAAATGATAAAGTCCTGGCTCATGATCAGGCTTCTCCTTGAGCTGTGCATCTTCTTTTAACAAAAGGATTGGTTCCTTTGCATTGCTTCCAAGAGTGACGGTGGATTCCGTCTGTTCTAATAAAGTAAAACCTAAAATGTCTGTATAAAAAGGCAAAGAACGCTCAAAGCTGGATACATGTAATTCTGTTACACCTAATCTTACCTGCTCTATTGTATTCAAAGCTCGGTCATCTCCTTCATGTTATATGCATCTGCATGTTCAATGGTTTATTGAAAATTGATAAAAATGAATACCTTGTTACTTTTAGTAACTGAACTATATAATAGTTAGTGACTTATTTCAAGTAATTAATTATGTTATAATGAAAAAAAGAGAGAAAAGCGGGAGGGAGTAAGGTATGGCTCAAGTAGATGGCTGTCCAATCACAGATGCCATGGAGATTCTAGGCAAGAAGTGGGTCATTCTCATCATCAATCAGCTTCTGACAGGCCCTAAGCGTTTCTGTCAGCTTGAAAATGAAATGAACATCAGCGGCAGATTATTATCTGAAAGGCTGAAGGATTTAGAGGCTGAAGGACTCGTGGAGAAAAACGTATACCCTGACATTCCAGTACGGATTGAATACGAATTAACAGCGCAAGGGAAGAAAATAGAGCCGATTATTCGTGAAATGTATGCTTGGTCTTTAGAACGTAAAAATAGCAAAAAAGTGGAACATGTTCCTTCCTAATCGATTTCGATCAGTCTGTCTGATCGAAATTTTTTTGTGCGATTTTCCAGAAATCTAAGTCAATAGTATGAAAAATGATGTTGACAATAAATTCACCCATCATATAAGATCAAGAAGAAGAGGGTTCTTTTCCCTGTAATGGAATGGAGGTCATGCCATGGAATCATGAATGGGACAGATTGCCTAAAACACGTGTCAAATCATCATTTAGAAACAGAAATCTTTGGCTTTTAGGAAGCAAAGATTTATTTTTTCAACCCAATTGATAATGATTATCATAATCATCTATAAGTGTGTTCAAGCGCTTATGAAGGTTATTTTTTTTATTGTCTGTTGAGAATAATTATCAATATCATTTAGGGGGGTTCACATGAAAGCCATTCGTTCAACATCACACGCATTATTGTTCTTTAGTTTTGTTCTATTATTTGCTCTAGCTCCGATTAGCTCAGCCTCAGCAGCAGGCTTAGCAGATGGTCAACATTCGGCACAATATGTGGTATGGAAGGCAGATAGCGATTCGACTTCAACAGCGAATACGTATTTTGAAAAACCAGCAAAGCTTGTCGTGAAGGATGGAAAAATCAAAGCACAAGTCACGTTAACGAATAGCTCTTGGATCACTAGCTTTAAAACACTTGAACAAGGTGTCTACAAAGATGCGAAAGTGATCAGTACAAACACAGCTGCGAATAAGAGAACAGTAGAATTTAACGTGAACAGCCTGACGGAAGTCGTACCAGCAAAAGTGAGCGTGACTGTACCGGTCATTGGATATACAGGCAATTACGACATCCGTCTCAAGTTTGATGCAGCATCTGTTCAATAAAAAGGGAGGAAATTCGCTTGATGAAAAAAATGATGAGGCTATCAGTCTTCATGACCGCTTTATTATTGGCACTCATGCTGCCTTTTTCAAACGCACAGGCTGCCACGTTAAAGGATGGTACATACTCCGTCAACTATACTGTGCTCAAGGCTGAAGGAAATGCGGTCTCCATGGCAAATGACTACTGGCTGAAGCCAGCAAAAGTGATTGCAAAAAATGGGAAGCTGACAGTACAAATGACCATTAAAAATAGCAGCTGGGTGACGGAATTTAAAGTTCCCGGAAATGGCGGCTATGTCGATACAACGGTTCTCTCAACCAATAAAAAAGCCAACACAAGGATTGTTCAGTTCAAAGCTCAGAGCTTGTCTAAACCAATCAAATCAAAAATTCATGTCACTGTAAAATCTGCTGATTATGATCATGATTATACCATTCAGCTGAAATTTGATGAGAGCAGCATGAAATCACTTTCGTCTAACAGCACAAACAAAACAGCAGGTGAAGCAGAAAAGCAGCAGCCATCAAAAGAATCAACGAAAACATCTGATTCATCCACGACAAAACAAGAAGAGAATCCTCAAACTGGTGATACAAACCAGACAGGGTGGCTCCTTGTGCTTGCTCTATGCTCAGGCGGATTTTTAGCAAGAAAGTGGATCATTAAGCATTAAGGAAGGAAGTGTCACCATTTGAAACGTCTTTTTCATCTAAAGGCAGCCATTCTGCTCGTTTTATTCAGTTTATTGACTGCATTTCAGATTCCTCAAGGAACGGCTCAAGCTGCATCATTTGTTGATGGTGAATACACGGTCGGATTCACCATTTTAAAAAATGGCAGCACAGAAGCGTCCATGATGGATACGTATACAGAAAAGCCAGCTAAGCTGATTGTGGAAAATGGCAAGACGACTGCCTATGTCACACTGAAGCAAAGCAAAGAGATTACAGATTTCAAGGTTGAACAAAATGGCGCGCTTGTCACCACTGAAACCGTCAGTGAGGATGAAACTGCCAATACACGTGTAATCAAGTTTGATGTTGCCGACTTATCAGCCAAATTAAACGGCTGGGTGAAAATTTACTGGGATTTAGGCGGCCTTATCTATGACGAAGCATATGACGTACAGCTTGCATTCGATCAAAGCAGCCTAACGCTCGTTACACCTGCAAAGCCAGACGATAACGAAACAAAACCAGATGACCAAAATGGCACAAAGCCAGACGATAACGAAACAAAACCAGATGACCAAAATGGCACAAAGCCAGACGATAACGAAACAAAACCAGATGACCAAAATGGCACAAAGCCAGACGATAGCGAAACAAAGCCGGATGACCAAAATGGCACAAAGCCAGACGATAGCGAAACAAAGCCGGATGACCAAAATGGCACAAAGCCAGACGATAACGAAACAAAGCCGGATGATCAAAATGGCACAAAGCCAGTGGATTCTACGCAAAATCAACTGAAAGATGGCGAGTACCGCATCAATTACAGTGTGCTCAAAGGAGATGGGGATGAGGCATCTCGGATGAACCAATACTTCTCACATCCTGCATCCTTAACCATCAAAAATGGGAAGCTAACCATCTCCTTTACGGTGAAGGACGATACATCTGTCGCTTCCTTGAAAACAGAGAAAAACGGTTCTTTTCAAGAAGTGAAGACTGTCAGCACAGATAAAGCAAAGAACACAAGAGTGGTGTCATTTGATGTCGCTGATTTGAAAAAAGCGGTCAAAGGAAAAGTACACGTTGTAGTAGCAGCCGCTCACTATGAGCAAACCTACGATATTCGTTTTCAATTCGATGCAAAGAGTATCGCGCCACTTAAAGGCGGACAGGTAGAGGAAGAAACACCTGCTGCACCAGAAACACCAAAACCAAACACACCATCACCAGAAACAAATAACGGCGGAGCTCCTCAAGAGACGGCTCAGCTTAAAGATGGTGTATACAAGCTTCCTTTCTCAATGAAGAAAGCAGACAAGGATGAGCTTTCTCGTATGAACGATTACGTCGTGAGCCCTGCGACATTGGTTGTGAAAAATGGCCGCCATTTCGTTTCTTATACAGTGAAGAATAGCTCAGCTATCACGTCCTTCCAAGTAGGATCAGGTGGAAAGTTTGAAGAGACGCTTGTTGCAAAAACAGATCAAAAATCAGATACACGAGTGATTCAATACGAAGCCAAAAGCTTAAGCACGGCTCAGGCAGCACGCGTGAAAATTGATATTCCAGCTGCGAATTATCATGAGCAGTACGATGTCAAACTTATCTATGACACAAAAGGAATTGCTCTTGGTGAAGGAAGCGGGATTCGATCGATCATCGGAGACGATGAGAGTATCGGCTTTGTCAAAAATCCAAATGATCGCGATTCTCAATCAAATCAACCAAATCAACTTGAGAATTTAGCGCCAGAGGAAACAGGCGCAGAGCAGCTAACATTTACTCCATCAGATGACCAAACCAAGTCTGAGACTGGACAGTTGAATCCAAAAACAGGAGATACCTCTCTTCTTTGGGTGTATATTCTTTTATTCGGCGGGTCATTATTCGTACTCGTCAGAAAGTATCAAACAAGAACAAGATAGATGGTTTAGTTGAAGTGAGATGCGCCGAGATCATCGACGCATCCACTCTCTTTTTTCGAAAGGAGGCTTTTGTTTTTGAAGCATCGAATGTTATGTGCCTTGATCGCTGCCCTTAGTGTGTGCGTGATCTTATCGGGCTGCTCACAGTCAGCTGCAAGCTCAGCAAAAGGCAAAAAAAGCGTAGAATCAAGTGAACGCATTGTGGCAACGACTGTAGCCGCTGTGGAGATTATGGATGCCTTAGAGATCGATCTTGTCGGGGTGCCAACAAGCCAAAAATCCTTGCCAGCTCGTTATAAAGGACTGCCGGAAGTCGGCAATCCAATGAGCCCGGACATGGAAATCATCCAATCACTTCAACCGACAGATGTCCTGTCTGTGACAACCCTTCAATATGATTTAGAGACACCCTTTCAGCAAGCAGGTGTCCCTACCACATACTTAAATCTCGAGAGCATGGCTAACATGGAGAAGGCGATCACGAAGCTCGGAGATCAGTATGACAGAAAGAAACAAGCCAAGCGCATTGTGTCTGATTTTGAGCAAAAAAAGAAAGACATACAAGAGAAGACGAAGGGAAAACGAAAGCCATCCGTTCTGATTTTGCTTGGTGTACCAGGCAGTTATTTGGTGGCGACAGAGCATTCATATATTGGTGATCTTGTACGTATCGCAGGCGGGGAGAATATTGTCAAAGGTGAGAAAATGGAGTACTTGGCTTCCAATACGGAGTATTTACAAAAAGCCAATCCAGATATCATCCTCCGGGCCGCACATGGGATGCCAGATGAAGTCGTCCGCATGTTTGATCAAGAATTTAAAACAAATGACATTTGGAAGCATTTTCATGCAGTCAAGCAAGATCGAGTGTATGACCTCGAAGAAAGCTTATTTGGGACAACGGGCAATTTAAAAGCAGCTGAAGCATTAGATGAACTAACGCGTATGCTGTATCCGTTATAAGTGACGAATCTGAATGATAAAAGGACGTTTAAGATGAAAAAAACAGGGATTTTATTTCTGACAGTCAGTGTCTTACTGGTGTGCGTGTTTATTTATTCCGCCATTACTGGGAGCATTCATGTCACCCCGATTGAATTATTGGAAGGGCTCATCACCGGTCAACATGCACAGGTAGAAATCATTAAAGATCTCAGAATTCCTCGCATACTCATTGCCATGTTTACAGGGGCCGCCTTATCTGTCTCCGGTGTACTGCTGCAGTCGGTCATGAGGAATCCATTAGCTGATGCCGGCGTCATTGGAATTTCATCAGGAGCCAGCTTTTTTTCTTTAATGGCAATAACAGCACTTCCTCAATTTTATTTCTACTCTCCTTTATTTTCGGTGTTAGGCGGAGCCATTGCGTGTTTCCTCGTATACGTTCTGTCTTGGAAGGGTGGATTAAGCCCCATCCGTATGATTTTGGTTGGGATCGCCATCAATGCCATGTTTACTGGAATGGCTGAAGCATTTGTGACCATTTGCAGTTATTTCAATATCACGATCAATCAGTCAGGACAGTCGAATCTCACGATGAAAACGTGGGGGGATGTCCGTTTAATCGGAGTCTATGGCGTCGTCGGCCTTGTCGTAGCCCTTTTCTTTAGCAGATGGTGTAACCTCTTGGCTCTTCAGGACAAGACAGCGAAAAATTTAGGATTGCGTGTGACCAGAATGCGCCTTTTGATTTCCATCACAGCTGTATTGCTTGCGGCGGTGACAGCAGCGGTAGCGGGCGTGATTGCCTTTGTCGGTTTGCTTATCCCGCACATTTCAAGAAGACTTGTCGGGTCGGATCACCGGGTACTCATTCCATTTTCTGCGTTAAGCGGGGCGTTGCTGATTCTGACGGCTGATACGCTCGGCAGGACGCTTGTCGCGCCAAATGAAATTCCTGCTTCTACGATCATGGCCGTGATTGGCGGGCCATTTCTGATCTTTTTACTAAGAAGGGGGGATCGTCGCCATGGACATTCGTGAGGTGTCATTCTCATATGACCAGCAGAAGGACATCCTTCAATCGGTCACAACACAGATTGAAAAGGGAAAAATCACAACCATTATCGGTCCGAATGGCTCAGGGAAATCCACACTGCTTTCATTAATGGCGCATAACCATGCGCCAAACAAAGGGCAGATTCATTTAGACGGCCAAGCGTTGAATGCGTTTAAGCCAAAGGAGCTGGCAAAAAAGCTGGCGGTCGTCCATCAGCAAAACGAAGCGCCACTTGATTTAACGATCGAGAGGGTCGTGGCATTCGGCAGAACGCCGTACCAGACGATGCGAGGTGGAGACAAGGAAGAGGATGAGAGAGCGATAGAGTGGGCACTTTCCAGTACAAAGCTAACGGAAAAACGAAAGGTGCCGCTCGCCTCATTGTCAGGTGGTGAGCGGCAGCGAGTATGGATCGCGATGGCACTTGCGCAAAAAACACCAATCCTTTTCTTAGATGAACCGACAACCTATTTGGATATCTACTATCAATTTGACATTCTTGAGCTGATCCGTGAACTCAATGTCGTACATGGACTAACAATTGTTATGGTACTGCACGACATGAACCAGGCTGTCCGCTACAGTGATGTCATCATTGCGATGAAGAATGGCCGGATTATGAGTGAAGGACAGCCAAGCGATGTGTTAACAGAAGAGAATGTGCGGCACATTTATGATGTGTCTGTCACGATTAAACAGGATGCAGAAACAGGGATGTACATCGTGCCTGTTGGGATATAAGCTGTGCAAAAAGCAGGTGAGACAGTGTGAAAAGAGGAAAACGGGTCTGTCAGCGTGTGCTGACAATCGTCTGTTTAGGTGTATTCATTTATAGTGGTTCGGCCATTGGCTTAGAACTGTTCGGCTATTATCAAAATCGTCAGGTGCTAGCAAAGGCTCAGACGATGTATGGACATGAGCAAGGAATGAATGAAAACCGGGAGCCGGGGACCATTCGTACGTCATTTGATGAACTGCGGAAGGTAAACGACGACATTGTCGGCTGGATCAATATGAAGGACACGATGATCCAGTACCCAATTGTCCAATCTCGCGACAATGCGTTCTACTTAACCCGTAATTACTTAAAAAACGACACTAGGGCAGGCAGTATTTTTATGGATTATCGCAATGATGTCTTGCATGAAAGCCCGAATACTGTGGTGTACGGGCATCGAATGAGGGATGGGTCCATGTTCGCTGGACTCACAAACTATTTAAAAGAGGATTTCTTCGATGAGCATCGGACATTTCAGTACGATACGCTGTATCAAAGCTATGAGGCGGAGATTTTTGCCGTGTATGAAACAACGGTGGACTTTGATTATATACAAACCGATTTTCAAGATCTTGGCGAATATGCGCACTACTTGCAATCTGTGCGAAAAAAATCAATCTACCAAACGAAGACAGACGTGTCCACAGATGACCTCATTCTCACTCTATCGACCTGTGATCATGTGCTGGCACCGAAAAACGGGCGTCTCGTGGTACAGGCAAAGCTAAAGAAAGTTTACTAGAAAAGGAGAGACAGGCGGTTGAAATTTTCACATGTGATCTTCATGGGACTTGTCTTGATGCTTCTCCTCGGCGGATGCAGTCAGGCAGCACCTGTAGAGAAAGGGAGCGGTCAAGGTGCGCTGAAGATTAAGGACTTTGCCGGCAGAACGCTGTCGTTTGAAGAATCCCCTCAGCGCATTGTCTCATTGTCCACTGGAGACATGAGCATCCTATATGCCTTAGGCGGTGAGGTGGTCGGTCGTCCGGCCGCCGAATTACCAGACAGCTTACAACAGGCTGCATCAGTCCAAACAATTGGTACAACACATCAATTTGATGTAGAGCTCATCACAAGCTTAAAGCCCGATGTTGTACTTGGGAATGAACAATTAAACAGCAAGGACATCTCTACAATAGAAGGAATTGGTTCACAGCTTCTTTTGACAAGTGCCAATTCTGTGAAGGACATCCAGCGCCAAATTACGTTATTCGGAGATTTGCTAGGGAAGCAGCAAAAGGCAAAAGAGCTTAACAAGCAAATCGATCAGCGGAAAAAGCAGGTCAAACAGCCTCAGAAAAAAGTGAAGACACTCGTTGTGTACGGGGCACCTGGCACATATATGGCGGCTCTTCCTCAATCCTTAAGCGGAGATTTACTACACATCGCTGGAGGGACGAACATTGCTGAGAATGAACCAGCACTCGAGAAATTCCCTCAATACGCTCAAATCAATGCAGAAAAGGTCATCGAAGCTGATCCTGATCTTATCCTGCTCATGACCCATAGCAATCCTGAAGATGTGAAAGCGGGCTTTATGAGTGAAATGAAACAGAATGCTGCATGGCACGATGTATCAGCCGTCAAACATGGACACGTCGAGATTCTGCCTAGTGATCTATTTGGAACGAATCCAGGCACAGACGTGATCAGAGCGATTGATGAGCTAGAGAAAAGATTGAAGCGATTATCATCATGAAAATGAATGCAGAATTAGATTTTCAAAAAAGACAGTCGAGGCGAAGATGGCTGATACCCGGACTATTCATCTCGTTAGTTGTAGGTGCATGCCTAGGGCTTGCATTAGGTTCTGTTCATTTATCACTGCAAGATTTATTCGCTGCTTTGACGGGATCAGGTCAGCCTGTCCATGAGAAAATTGTGATGGATTTACGCCTGCCGCGCGTTCTCATCGGTTTCATCGTTGGGGCATGTCTCGCGGCATCAGGGGCGATTTTACAAGGAGTCGTCCGAAATCCACTCGCTGACCCTGGCATCATCGGTGTGACGGCTGGCGGCGGATTGGCTGCTGTGCTCAGCATGATTGTGTTTCCGCAATTCACGTATTTGCTGCCAGCCGCTGCTTTCCTTGGCGCTTTATTAGCGGCACTTGTGGTGTATATGCTCTCATTTGATCAAGGGGTTTCACCGCTGAAGCTGATTTTGGCGGGAGTGGCAGTCAATGCCCTGCTTGGGGCGGTGATGAATGGGTTTATGGTGCTTTATAGTGAGCGTGTGCAGGCAGTCCTGCCCTTTTTATCAGGAGGATTAAATGGACGGAGCTGGCATCATCTAACCTTCGTGTCGCCTTATGCGCTCGCTGGGCTGTGCCTTTGTTTTTTTGCCATCAAGCCGGCAAATCTTCTTTTGCTTGGCGATGAATCGGCTCAGCTGCTCGGTCTCAGAGTAGAGCGCACCCGGTTTTTCTTGATTGCACTGGCGGCACTTTTAGCTGGTGCAGCAGTAAGTGTGAGCGGCTTAATTGGCTTTGTCGGACTGGTCGTTCCTCATTTTATCCGTCTTTTAATTGGAGATGACTATAGGTACCTGCTGCCGATCTCGATGCTGGGCGGAGGCGTGCTTGTGGTTTTTGCAGATACAGCGGCAAGGGTATGGTTTACACCAGTTGAACTGCCTGTCGGTATCCTGCTTGCCTGCATCGGTGCACCTTTCTTCCTCTATTTATTAAAAAAGAAAGGGAGGGGTTAAGTTGGATGTGATCGCTATGGATGACGTGAGTCTCAGTCAAGGAGGCTTTCAGTTGTCCTCTATATCAGCAGCTGTTCCTAAAGGAAGCGTGACAGGCATTATTGGACCAAATGGATCAGGGAAGTCGACTTTTATCAAAGCAGCCGCACGTCTTACGTCAATCGAAAGCGGCACGATATACATTCACGATATACCGCAAAAAGAGATGACAGCTCAGGAGATTGCAAAGGAAATCGCCGTTCTCATGCAAACGAGAACAGCCATTCCATCTATGACCGTACGGGAGCTGGTCGCACTTGGACGCAGCCCGCATCGTTCGATCTGGAAAAAAAGCTCGAAGACAGATCGAGAAGCGATTGAGTGGGCGCTTGATGTGACCAATAGCCGTATCAATGAAAATAGAATGCTGCATACATTGTCTGGCGGAGAAAGGCAAAAAGCGTATATTGCGATGGCACTCGCTCAGAAGACAGAGACGATTATTCTGGATGAGCCGACGACTTACTTAGATATTGCGCATCAGCTTGATTTACTAGAGTTGCTCAAACAGCTGAATAAGACGCATGGAATCACCATTTTAATGGTTCTTCACGACCTGCAGCAGGCAGCAAAATATTGTGACCGCCTTATTGCGATGAAGCGTGGTCAGGTTTATCAAATAGGGACACCAAAAGAAGTATTAACAGAAAGCTTTTTCAAAGAGGTCTTTGGGATTCAGGCTGAGGTTCACTTAGACGGTGAGCAGCCGCTGATTATTCCAATCGCTTCGATTCAACAACAAAAGGGAGATGAACAAAACATGATCATTGTCAACAACCAGGTAAGAGTAGAAAAAGGCAGTGCCGACCACCTCGTCAAGCGTTTTAACAAGCAGGGACAAGTAGAATTCATGGAAGGATTTTTAGGTATGGAAGTATGGGTCACACAGCAGACAACCGATTACGATGAAGTGACCATTCATACACGCTGGAATCGAAAAGAAGACTTTGTGAATTGGACAAAATCTCAGGCATTTGGTGATGCGCATGCTCATGGAAAAGCGAAACCTGAAGGCCTATTAAAAAATAAAATTACGTACTATGAAGTGCAAGTCACTAGACCAGCTTTACAGAAAAAAGCCTAAAAAAGAAACACAGCGCTGCAGCTCACGTGCAGCGCTATTTTTTTACTTTCTGTCACATATTTTTGACAAAGTATTCAAACAACTGACACAATACCACCCAATTTTTAGGTAAAATTTACTTTATTTTTGAAGCGTATGGGTGTAAAGTACAGGTATAAATAACTAACCGAATGAAAAGCAAGAGTAAAATTTCACCGAGTAAATCATTTCAAACAGGCTATTATTTGTGAACCAATGAACAAATAGTGAATATTTTGTGAAGTGATGAGCATAAGCGTTTCCAATCATTCGGCATGTGAAAGTAAGGGAGGATGTAAGGCTGTGAGTGAGCTGTTTTTAGCAAGATTTCAATTTGCTTCAACGACATTATTTCATTTTATTTTTGTTCCTATGTCAATAGGTTTGGTGTTTATCGTTGCATTGATGCAGACCCTTTATGTTGTCAAGAAAAAAGAGATTTATAAAAAAATGGCGAAGTTTTGGGGTCATCTATTCTTACTCAATTTTGCAGTAGGTGTGGTGACAGGGATTCTCCAGGAATTCCAATTTGGGATGAACTGGTCAGATTATTCAAGGTTTGTCGGTGATGTATTTGGTGCACCGCTTGCCATTGAAGCACTGCTTGCCTTTTTCCTTGAATCTACATTTATTGGACTTTGGATATTCGGCTGGGATCGTCTGCCGAAGAAGATTCATTTATTGTGTATTTGGCTTGTTTCCCTTGGTACGATCTTTTCGGCTTTTTGGATTTTACTCGCCAACTCATTTATGCAAGAGCCAGTTGGGTTTGTCATTAAAAATGGCCGTGCAGAAATGAATGACTTTGGCGCACTTGTAACAAACCCGCAGCTTTGGGTTGAATTCCCGCACGTTCTGTTTGGTGCGCTTGCTACAGGTGCATTCTTTATTGCAGGAGTTAGTGCCTATAAAATGATCAAAAAACAAGAAATTGCCTTTTTCAAAAAGTCCTTCCAGATTGCCATGGTTCTCGCTTTAATTTCTGGCTTAGGTGTGGCGTTCTCTGGACATGATCAAGCGAAGCACTTAATGGAATCACAGCCGATGAAGATGGCGGCAAGTGAAGCCCTTTGGAAGGATAGTGGAGATCCAGCGGCTTGGACACTATTTGCCAACATTGATACAGATAAAAAAGAAAACTCTGCGGAGATCAATATTCCGTTTGCTTTAAGTTACTTGGCTTATTCGAAGTTTAGTGGAGATGTGCCAGGCATGCTGACACTTCAAAAAGAATATGAAGCAAAGTTTGGTCCTGGAGACTATATTCCGCCAGTAAAAACAACCTTCTGGAGCTTTAGAATTATGGTTGGTGCCGGTATGCTGATGATTTTTGCCAGTATGATTGGCTTGTACTTGAGCTTTAGAAAAAAACTCGAAACGAACAAATGGTTTTTACGTTTCATGGTAGGGATGATTGCATTCCCGTTTATTGCGAACTCAGCTGGCTGGATCATGACTGAAATTGGGCGTCAGCCGTGGACGGTCTTTGGTATGATGACGACGGCTCAATCGATTTCGCCAAACGTATCGTACGGCATGCTGTTATTCTCAGTCATTAGCTTTACGACGATGTATCTGATTCTTGCCATCTTGCTTGCCTACCTATTCATTCGAGAAATTAAAAAAGGTGCACATTCGGAAGAGGATACAGATCAAAAGGATGAAACGGACCTGTCTACAGATCCATTTGATGGAGGCGCATATCATGGCATATCTTAACGAGATTTGGTTTATTCTTGTCGCAGTATTGTTTATTGGATTTTTCTTCTTAGAGGGGTTTGATTTTGGTGTTGGGATGTCCATGCAGCTGCTTGGAAAGGATGCGGACGAACGCCGCATTTTAATTAACACGATTGGTCCTTTCTGGGATGCGAATGAGGTCTGGCTGATTACAGCTGGGGGCGCTATTTTCGCTGCTTTCCCTCACTGGTATGCCACGATGTTCAGTGGATACTATATACCGTTTGCGGTTCTCCTCTTAGCACTTATCGGGCGCGGCGTCGCCTTTGAATTCCGAGGGAAGGTTGAGAAAGCCTCTTGGATCAAAGCATGGGACTGGGTCATCTTCTTTGGCAGTCTGCTGCCGCCGTTTTTACTCGGTGTGCTATTCACAAGTATTTTACGCGGGATGCCAATTGATCAAGACATGAACATGTACGCTGGTTTTACGGATTTTGTGAACCTTTATTCAGTGATTGGCGGGTTAGCTGTAACGGTTCTTTGCCTTCTGCACGGATTGATTTTCGTTACACTTCGTACAGAGGGTGATTTAAGAGATCGTGCGAGAAAGCTTGGCAAGCGTGTCCTGCTTATTGCGCTGCCAGTTCTTGTCCTATTTGTTGGTGTATCTATCATGGAGACAGACATTTATACGGTACGCCCGATCATCACCATTCCGTTAACTGTCCTCATTGTGGTTTGTTACGTAGCGGCTCTATTCTTTATGAAAAAGAAACGTGATGGCTGGACATTCCTATTCACAGGTGCGGGCATCATGGTGACAGTGACGATGCTTTTCACTGCATTGTTCCCGCGCGTCATGATTAGTTCAATCAACCATACATTTGATCTGACCATTCAAAACGCTGCATCTGGATCTTATTCACTGACGGTCATGACGATTGTTGCCATTTCTTTGCTGCCCTTTGTGCTTGGGTATCAAATTTGGAGCTATTACGTCTTCCGTAAACGTGTAAGCGGTAAGGAGCCAATGACCTACTAATGGATAAACGTTTGCTTCAATTAAAAGGAATGAGAGGGCTTCTTGCCCTCTTAGGTATTGTGTCACTCATCCAAGGAGCAAGTATTATTTTCCAAGCACAGTGGCTGGCACATGCCATTACTACGCTGTTTGACGGGAAAAGCCTTTCGCAGGCAACGCCTTATGTCCTGCTGTTTCTTGCTGCCTTTCTGGTGCGGCACGGTCTCACCTTGATTCGGGAGAAGGTCATGTTTACCTACTCTTCCCGAATTGGAGCAGACGTCAGAAAACAGCTGTTAGACCAACTCTTTCGTTTAGGTCCTGCTTTCACAAAGAAAAAGGGTACAGGAAAGCTTGTCACATTAGCGATGGAGGGGATTGCTCAATATCGTCAGTATTTACAGCTGTTTTTACCGAAAATGGTGAACATGGCTGTGATACCGGCAATGGTTCTCATCTATGTTTGGACATTAGACGAAACATCTGCCGTCATTTTAATCGTGACGCTGCCAATTTTAATTGTCTTTATGATATTGCTAGGTCTTGTCGCTCAGCGTAAAGCGGCCAAACAATGGAGATCGTATGAGAAATTATCCAATCATTTCACTGATTCTCTCCGCGGCCTTGAAACGCTTCGTTACTTAGGCATTAGCAAAAAACACTCCCGCAATATCGGAGAAGTGTCAAAGCGATATCGAAAGGCGACCATGAGCACGCTGAAGGTCGCATTTCTTTCATCGTTTGCGCTTGATTTCTTTTCCATGCTGTCGATTGCTACTGTCGCTGTCTTTCTTGGCTTGCGATTGATTGAAGGAGAGCTTCTGTTATTGCCGGCTCTGACGGCGCTCATGCTGGCACCGGAATATTTCCTGCCAGTACGTGAAGTGGGGAATGATTATCATGCTACACTAAATGGAAAAGAAGCGAATGAGGCGATGCAGGTCATTTTAGAAGAAAAGGGCTTCCGCACGCAGGAGACACAATCAGTGCAGTTGAACGAATGGAATGAACAATCTGCGCTCACCCTGCAAGATGTGAGTGTCCAGCATGACGAGCATGCCCCTTATTCGATTCAGGATGTAGACCTCACTGTCAAAGGGAAGAAAAAAATCGGGATCATTGGTGCCAGTGGTTCAGGGAAATCGACGTTAACCGATGTGCTCGGCGGCTTTGTTGAACCGACCTCAGGTCAAATCACGCTAAACGGCCAGCCGCTTGTTCATTTACAGATGAAGGAATGGCAAAAGGAAGTCGTCTATATGCCGCAGCACCCTTATTTATTTCACATGACATTAAGAGAAAACATTCGTTTTTATGAGCCGCATGCAACAGATGAAGAAGTGGAAAGAGCTGCCAGTGAAGCTGGCTTATCTCAGCTCGTAGCGCAGCTGCCAAATGGGCTCGATGAGGTCATTGGAGAACAGGGAAGAGGGCTAAGCGGCGGACAGGCACAAAGAATTGCGCTTGCGCGAACGGTGCTGGGCAAGCGGTCCATTATGCTGTTAGATGAACCAACGGCGCATCTCGATATTGAGACAGAGTATGAATTGAAGAAAACAATGCTTCCGCTGTTTGAAGATAAACTTGTGTTCTTAGCGACACATAGGCTCCATTGGATGCCAGCCATGGATGAGATTATTGTCATGGATCAAGGAACGATTGCAGAAATGGGTACACATGAATCATTAATGCAAAGAAAAGGCGTGTATTATCAATTGGTACAGGAGCAAATGGGGGCGGTCACACATGGTAAGTAAAGGCTGGTTTATACCTTATATCAAGGAGAATCAAAAGCTGTTTGCGCTGGTTTTATTTCTAGGGGCAATTGCAGTATTCTCTGCTTCTATGCTGATGTATACGTCAGGATTTCTCATTTCAAAAGCTGCCACAAGACCTGAGAATATACTTATGGTCTACGTCCCAATTGTAGCTGTCCGTACCTTTGGTATTTCGCGCTCAGCTGCCCGCTACGCAGAAAGACTGGCGAGCCACCAGCTCATTTTGACCATGATTGAAAAAATGCGTGTCCGTCTGTATGACATGGCTGAACGAAGTGCGAAACAGACAAAGCTGGGTACAGGTGAAATGCTTGGGCTCTTGTCAGATGATGTTGAGAGACTGCAGGACGCCTATTTAAAAACCATCTTTCCATCCATCGGTGCGCTGCTTTTATATGCCGTATCCATTGGGGCACTTGGTCTATTCTCGTGGCCTTTTGCTGGCTTGATGCTACTTTATATGGCACTTCTCGTATTTGTTTTTCCATACGTCACAGTGCTAGTGAACCGGGCGAGACAAATTCAAATGAAAAAAGGCAGAAATGAACTGTACAGCCATTTAACAGATGCCGTCATGGGTGTGAGTGACTGGTTGTTTAGCGGCAGGCAGAAAGATTTTGTTGATGAATATGAACAGAAAGAAGCGCAGCTGTTAGCGCTTGAAGCAGCCAAGCACCGATTTATCCGTCTGCGCCAATTTTTGGCACAGCTTATCATTGGAGGAGCTGTCGTGCTTGTCGTGTATTGGAGCGGTTCAGTTGTGCAATCAGGCTCGATGTCACACACCCTGATTGCAGCCTTCGTGCTTGTGCTTTTTCCGTTAACAGAAGCCTTTCTTCCACTCTCAGATGCAGCAGGCGATATTCCAGTCTATCAGCATGCTGTCAGCAGATTACATCATTATGAAAAGCTTTCGTATGAAGGAGAATCTGAGCGCAAGACAGCGGATCAGTCAGCTGTTTCTCAAAATGCAGCTGTTTCTTTTGATCGAGTGTCCTTTGGGTATGATTCGCACCAACACGTGCTAAAGCACCTGTCATTTTCATTGAAGCAAGGAGAATCACTTGCTCTCTTAGGAAAAAGCGGTGCAGGAAAATCGACTATTTTGAAGTTGTTAGAAGGAGCTGTCGTGCCAAATCAAGGAGCTGTCAGTATCCAGGGGAAACCGGTCGAAAGCATTCGAGAGAACGTGTCCACCTATGTGTCAGTACTCAATCAACAGCCGTATTTATTCGATACCTCTGTTTTAAACAATATTCGCTTAGGCTCTCCAAATGCGACAGAGGAGCAAGTAAAAGAAGCAGCGAGACAAGTACAGCTTCACGATACAATCGAATCATTGCCAGAGGGGTATCACACCGGTGTGCAGGAGACAGGAATTCGTTTCTCAGGCGGAGAAAGACAACGGATGGCGTTAGCACGAATTTTGCTGCAAAACACCCCGATTGTTGTATTAGATGAACCCACAGTTGGACTTGATCCACGCACAGAGCGTGAGCTGCTTGAAACCATTTTCCGTGTGTTAAAAGGAAAAACGGTCATTTGGATTACCCACCATCTCACTGGCTGTGAGGCATGTGACCGCATTATGTTTATTGAAGATGGACAAATTGAAATGCAGGGGGAGCATCAGGATTTACTGAAAGAAAAACCACGCTATCAAAAATTGTATGAGATGGATCGCCCGTTTTCTACAATATAAATAGATGAAATGACAAGAACGTTCGGACAGAGATTTCTGCCCGAACGTTTTGTGGTTTTAAGGGTTTACTTTTCCGACACCAGCATTTGATACTACTTCTGATTTGACATTGTTCACGTTAAGCAAAGAGTAGTTATAAGGAGGGTTGTACGTACCTGTAGAAGACGTTGGCAGACTGCCTGAGCTGTTAATATATGAGTTGTTGATGACATGCCATGTACCGACTCGACTGCTGTCCCAGCTGCCGATCGCATTTTTTGTATTTTCAAATACGTTGTGCTCAATTCTCATTTTTGCGCCCATACGAGAGTTAATCGCTGTCGTATGAATACCTTTATAGTAGTTGTTATACACATGACCTTCCCCAAAGCGCATAGATGGTACACGAGAATTCAGGTTTTCAAAACGGTTGTTGTGGAATGTGATTTTTCGGTTGTAGTTGTCGTTATCAGAGCTGCCCATGAGCATCGTTTTCCAGCTGTCATGAACATAGTTCCATGAGAAGGTAATATAGTCGGAGTCATTTTTCACATCAAATAATCCATCATAATCATCTTTACCAGAGTTTAATGTATTGTACAATTCATTATGATCGACCCATACGTTTTTAGAAGCGCCTTCGATTCCGATGGCATCCTTGTCACCGATGTTGCTGTGATGGATTTTCAGGTTGCGGATGATGATGTTATTGGCACGCCATACTTTAATGCCAATTCCATTAAATTCACCTTTCGTGCCTTTGCCGACGATCGAGACATTGTTTGTATCTTTCACATCGATTTTATTGGCAGATGTATTAGAAGGGGTTATCGTCCCGTCGACAACAATTTTTAATTTTTCGTTTGTTCCTTTACTTTTGAGGGCAGCCAATAGTTCATTTCCAGTTTTGACTGTGACGGTTTTACCGCCTTCACCGCCTGTTGTACCGCCATTTAATGTGGAGAATCCTTGTTGATTAAAATTGGCCATAATAGAAGGGCTTTCGGGATACTTTGCTGCCGCTTTTGCCTCCCCATTTGGTGCAAATAATGAAGTCACGAGACCAACCGCTAACACACCAGCTAACATTGGAACTTTTTTCTTCAAAGTCAACATCTCCATTCATTTTTGTTTTAATGTAAACGTTTCCAAAAATAAGCTGCAATTCATCTGCTCCTCCTTTCCTCGCCAGTATCGCCTTTTTTGGAATGTAGGAAGAGCATAGCATGCAAAAAGGTATCATCGGCTAAGAATTGGCGCTGTGTATTCCATGATTTCCTAGAAAACTAAGGCCATGATTATTTTATTTTCATCTAAATGAGACAAGGATCATTGACGATAGGTATTGGGATGACCTAGTGATTATGGGGGAGAGCATCTCCGCTTGATAGAAAATCAGAACGCATCATTTTGTTAGAGACGAAGGAATGTCATAATCATTACATAAGAAAAAACTGGTTATTCAATGCTTTAATTACAACAAGCTAAAAAAATAAAGTCTATTTTGAACGATATCGTCATACGTGTCGTCTCATGAATAAGAGAAGAAAAAGGAAGGAGGGGTGTGTTTGGAGCAGACAGAAGAGACATTATTGATTCAGCGGGCAAAACAGGGAGATGATGCTGCATTTACAGCCCTATATCGTCATCATTATTCCTTTCTTTACCGTTATATAATGAAGCTCACCCTTCAACAAGAGCTTGCAGAAGAAATCATGCAAGAAACGATGCTGAAAGCGTACATGAAACTCTCTTCATTTAGAGGAGAGTCCTTATTTTCAACATGGCTCATATCCATTGCATCTAGACAATTTTTGGATCACCAGAAGAAAAGGAAACGTGAACAATTGAGGGAAGGAAAGGCGAATCAAGAGACGATACGCCGTTTTAAATGGGAGGTTCAGCAAAAGGGCTATACATGGCATGAGATGTGGGATGCTCTAAACGAATTGAAGGCTGAGGAGAGAGCACCGATTATTTTGCACTATTATTATGGCTTTACTTATCCAGAGATTGCTTCAATGCTCGCGATGAGAGAAGGCACTGTGAAGTCGAGGGTTCATCATGGATTAAAGAAAATTCGAAAGGAGTGGTCTCAGTGAAGGAAGATCAATTCACAGAACGTTTCAAGGAAGAGTTACAGCAGCTAGATGAACAAATTGAAGTGAAAGAGCCAAGTGAACAGGCTGTCATGATCATGCTGAAGCAGGCGAAGGAACAAGAGAAAAGGCGTTTTAAACAAGAAGTACTGGCGTACGTTCTCATCAGTCTGACCATTCTGGCACTATTTGTCGCTGCCATCACCCATATGCCTATCATCTTCATTCTTCTTCAAGTAGTAAGTGTGCCGCTCTGCGTCGTTGTCGGCATCAAGGAATATCAACATATTAAAGGAGGGTCTTCCTTATGAGTCAGACGGAGATGATCATCTTATTGTGCGCATTGCCGTTACTATTTGCGCAGGGCTTTCTTTTATTTATGGATGCAAAGAAAAGAGGACGTTATAAGTGGTTTTGGGGCATTGTCGGTTTAATTAACTTCCCATCGTCTTCTATTTTATATTGGCTTTGTGTCGTGTACCCTGATCGAAAAAAAGAGGAGAAGATCCGAAAAGATTGAGCAGAAGGCCTATAAAACTTTAGGCCTTTTTTTCGTGTTGAAGATCAACTAGAAATCATTCATGATTCATCTAATTGTCAAAGAGTGCGGGATATATAACGTCTAAATCATGATTTCTAGCTCAATAGTCATTCTGTAAGAGATACTTTCTAAAAGCGATTGCGGCGGCGGCTTGATCCATCTCAAATCGGCATCATTTTCATCTGTTATCAGTATTGATCAGTTTTTACAAATGGTGTTAAATTAATCTCAATATGCGTTAGAAAATCTAACAGGATAAATGTGTGAAGATATACAAAGGAGGCAGATGAGACATGTTGACCTTAGATCGAGCAGCACAAACAGCACAAAGCTACATCGACCGTGTGTTAGAAGAGGTGGAAAAACGAAATCCTGGTGAGGAGGAATTTCAGCAAGCCGTAAGAGAAATTCTAGAATCACTCGTTCCTGTTTTTGCAAAGCATCCAGAGTATGAAAAACAAGGCATTTTAGAACGACTCATCGAGCCTGAGCGGCTTGTGGTATTTCGCGTACCATGGGTAGACGATGAGGGGAAAGTACAAGTCAATCGGGGATTTAGGGTTCAATTCAATAGTGCCATCGGTCCTTATAAAGGAGGCATTCGTTTCCACCCATCTGTCAATGCAAGCATTATTAAGTTTTTAGGATTTGAACAAATCTTTAAAAACGCACTGACTGGTATGCCGATCGGTGGAGGAAAAGGTGGATCAGATTTTGATCCTAAAGGAAAATCGGATGGAGAAATCATGCGTTTCGTCCAAAGCTTTATGAGTGAACTCAGCCGATATATTGGACCTGATCAAGATGTACCAGCAGGTGATATTGGCGTAGGGGCACGCGAAATTGGCTATATGTTCGGGCAGTACAAGAAAATGCGTGGTGCTTATGAGGCAGGTGTGCTTACAGGAAAAAGCCCTGGATTTGGAGGCAGCTTAGCGAGAAAAGAAGCGACAGGCTATGGATTGGTGTACTTTATGGAAGAAATGTTAAAAGCGCATGGACTTCAATTTGAAGGACGTTCAGTTGTTGTGTCTGGTTCAGGAAATGTGTCTATTTATGCGATGGAGAAGGTCATGGAGCTAGGCGGTAAGGTCGTTGCGTGCAGTGATTCAAGCGGAGCGATTTATGATCCACAAGGCATTTCATTAGAAACAGTGAAACAGCTGAAGGAAGGAAGCAATCAACGAATTGGGGCATACATAGACATTCACCCGCATGCTGAATTGATTGAAGATTGCGAACAAATTTGGTCTGTTCCTTGTGACATTGCGCTTCCATGTGCAACGCAAAATGAAATATCTGAGATGCAGGCACAGCAGCTCGTGGAAAATGGTGTCATTGCGGTAGGAGAAGGAGCCAATATGCCCTCTACTCTAAAGGCAGTCAAAGTTTTTGAACAGAATGATATTCTTTTTGCGCCGGCAAAAGCAGCGAATGCTGGCGGGGTAGGTGTCTCAGCACTGGAAATGGCGCAAAATAGTGCGAGAATGTCTTGGACTTTTGAGGAAGTAGATGATCAGCTGAAACAAATGATGCAGACGATTTATCGTCAGTGTACAGAGACAGCTGATGAATATGGACACTCTGGAAACTTAATAGTAGGAGCAAATATTGCAGGATTTCGCAAAGTGGCAGATGCGATGATCGCACAAGGCGTGATTTAACTCCTGCTCTCCCGCACCTGTTTATTTCATGACAAGATGGGGAATCTTCCTTGTAAGAATGACAATAAGGAGGCGCGGGAGAAATGAAAAAATGGCTGAAACAAATTTTTAAATGGGCACCTGTGATTTATCCAGTGGTGAGAAAAATATATAAAGAGCGGAAAGCATCTAAACGTCGTAACGTATCAGCCGGATAATCCGGCTTTTTTTTATGCATACATACCAATTGCGCAATGAATGAAAAAAAAGATAGATTTGAATGATCCAAGTCATGCCTCACTCCGTTAAGTACATAACAAACGGAAAGAGGAGGCAATAACAGATGAACATGAAAAAAGCGATTTTAACCATCCCGCTTAGCGCAGCATTACTATTTCCGGCAGCTCATAGCGCAAGTGCACACGAAGGACATATGCATGGAGAGGCAAAGAAGACATCTTCGTCACAAGAGGTGTCAAACAAAGCAACCGATCTTCGAGCAGCTCTAGACCAGCTGTTTTCAGAGCACGCTTATTTAGCAGTCATCACGATGCAAAAGGGAATTGATGGCAGTAAAGATTTTGATCAAGCAGCGGCAGCGCTAAACGACAACACAAATGATTTATCGGATGCCATCGCCTCTGTGTACGGAAAAAAAGCAGGGAAACAATTTAAAGACATTTGGTCAAGTCATATCGGCTACTTTGTTGACTATGTACAAGCAACGGCAAAGAAAGATGAAGCAGGTAAAAAGAAAGCCATGAAGCAGCTTGACCAATATCGCATGAAACAAGCCGATATGCTCGATCAAGCAACAAACGGCAGATTGAAGGCTAGCGAACTAGAAGAAGGTTTAAAAATGCACGTCAATGAACTGTTAAAAGCGTTTGATAGCTACACTGAAAAGGATTTTGATACGACCTATGAAACGGTTAGAAAATCTATTCATCATATGTTTGAAGTAGGCAAAGGCGTATCGTGGGCGATCACAGATCAATTTCCTGGGAAATTTGATCACAAATCAGTCGACACACCAGCCGCAGACCTTCGTGAAGATTTAAACTACTTGTTCTCAGAGCATTTGGCGCTTGCGGTCGTTGCTATGCAAAAAGGAAATGATGGCAGCAAGGACTTTGATCAAGCAGCGGCAGCTTTGAACGAAAATACAAATGATTTATCAGATGCGATTGCCTCTGTTTATGGCAGGGATGCAGGAAAACAATTTAAAGACATTTGGTCAAGCCATATCGGTTACTTAGTTGATTATGTCAAAGCGGATGCATCAGGAGACAAAGAAGCGAAAGAAAAAGCTGTGAAAAACTTAGATGCGTATCGAATGAAGCAAGCGAAATTTTTAGATCAAGCGACAGATGGACGTTTGAAGGCAGCAGATTTAGAAGCTGGCTTAAAAATGCATATTGATGAACTGATCAAAACATATACGTCATACCATAATGGCGATTATGATCAGCTTTATCCAACAGTGCGAGAGGCGTACGGTCATATGTTCATGGTTGGACAGGATGTCGCATCAGCAATTGTTGATCAGCATCCTGAAATGTTCAAATCCAAGATGCCTAATGAAATGCCTAAAACAGGTATGGGAGGTACAGCCGGTCCTCTAGGTATGTCATATGAAGCCTTTGCGGGATTAATCGCTAGCTTGATCCTAGCCGGTGGTGCAATGGGTGCGTTCTTCCTTATTCGCCGCAAGACATCAAATTAAGCCCGTAAAAACTAAAGGGGAACGTGCACATTTGTGCCGTTCCTTTCTTTAAAAGGAGGCAGACTGATTTGAAAAGATGGCTGTTTGGTCTTCTGATGCTGCTCACCATCACGGGCTGCGCATCACAAACAATGGATGATTCGTCATCTGCAAAAACAACCTCATCTCCTGAAAAAATGACAACAAACCAAGCTGCAAAACAGTCTCATGCACAAAACATGTTAAAAGACGAACCGTCCGGTATTGTTCCAGCTGAAATTGCGATTCCAGCGATTGATGTCAAAGCAAAAGTAGAGAAAACCACTTTATCTAAGGATGGCAGTATGGGCGTTCCAAAAAATACGGACAACACAGCTTGGTTTAAAGATGGTCCAAAACCAGGAGATAAAGGGAATGCCGTCATGAATGGTCATGTTGATAATAAATGGGGACCTTCTGTTTTTTATCGACTAAAGGAGCTAAAAAAGGGAAATAAGGTGATCGTGACGTCCTCATCAGGAAAAAAGCGAACCTTTGAAGTCATCAAAGTGCAAAGTTATCCACGTGAAGAAAAGCCACATGCATTTTTCGGGTATGCCTTTACACGGAATCTCAATTTAATCACATGTACAGGGACATTTGATCATGCAGCAGGAACTCACGAAAAAAGATTGGTTGTCTTTACGCAGCTGACCTCTTCATAAAAAAGGCGATGACACGAAGGTGCAGCGCCTTTTTTTCATTTCTTCCAAACGGTCCTACAAAAAGATTCATAGGTCATTAGAAATGGTTTGTTGTATAAATAGGGGCGTTTGTCATATAAATGAGTTGGCAATTTTTATTTCTTTTCAGTAGAATATGAGTAATGAAGAGAACTGCAAGCGTATACAACCTGTCCAGACAAGGCAGATTCTCCACCCTTACATAAGGAGGCCGATCTGATGCTGAGTAAAAGACTGGCGCACATTTTAAGTCAGTTAATGGCAGCGGAGAACCCGCTCACAAGCGCTGCGCTTTCTGTCAGCTTACAAGTGACAAGCCGCACCATTCGTACAGACATCAAGGAACTGAACGACCGTCTCGCTCCTTATCAAGCGTCTGTAATAGCTGTTCGAGGAGCTGGTTATGAGCTGTTGATCAACGATGAGAATGCCTTTCGCCGTTTTATGAAAGAAGAGGTCGAACAGGAAGAGCCGCTGGCTGTTCTGCCGGAGGAGCGTGTTCGATTTATTTTAAAAAAGCTCCTTCTCGCAGAGTCTTATGTGAAACTGGAAGACTTACAGGAACAGCTGTTTATTAGTAAATCGACGATGAGTAACGATATGAAATGGGTCAAACTCAAGCTTGAGCCTTTTGATCTGAAGCTGGAAGCAAAGCCGAATAAAGGCTGCAGGATCAAAGGATCGGAGATGAAAATCCGTTATTGTATGTCAGAATATCTATTCAGTGAACGGCGATCTTACCAAACGATGCTGAACACAGCAGTGACCATTTTGCCGAAACATGAATTGGAATTGATTCAGAAAACAATCATTGATTATATCAATGAAGAAAGAATGAATCTATCAGACATTTGCATGAATAATTTAATCGTTCATGTTGCGATTGCCTGCAAACGGATTAGGCACGGGAACTATGTATCTGTCTTGCCAGAGGAAATCAATGAGATTCCACAGGCAAAGGAATACAAGGTCGCTAAAAAAATAGTGGAACGCCTTGAAGGACTGCTGGACGTTTCTTTTCCACAAGAGGAAATCGTCTATATCGCCATTCATTTATTAGGAACAGCCAAAATGGTACAGTCCTTTTCATCGAGCGGTCAAAAACAAATTGTGGATGATGATACGAGCCGTCTTGTTCAGCTCATGCTGAAAGCCATTGACCAAAAATTGCAGCTGAATTTAGCGGGAGATGCGGAATTGCTGATTGGGCTCAGTCTGCACTTAAAGCCAGCCATGACCCGGTGTAAATATGGGATGAACTTAAGAAATCCGATGCTGGATGAAATAAAGGCGGGGTATCCACTTGCCTTTGAAGCAGGAATTATCGCCAGCCGGGTGATTGAAGAAGAAACGGGTTTATGTATTCATGAGAATGAAATCGGATATATGGCGCTTCATTTTGGTGCGGCTTTAGAACGGAGAAAGATGGAGATTCCACCGAAGCGATGTCTCATCGTCTGTGCGTCTGGTGCAGGAAGTGCAAGACTGCTTCAAGATCGTCTGCGGTCACAATTTGGGTCGAAGCTGACCATTTTAGGCACAGCAGAGCTTTATTCGCTTCCGCATGTCTCTTTACATGCCCTTGATTTGATTATTACAACGGTCCCGATTCAGATGGATATACCGATTCCCGTCATACAAGTGAATACGATTTTGGGAGGCGGCGACTTTTTGAAAATTGAAGAAGCCCTGACGAGTGAAACAAGAGTGACATTGGCCTCTCAATATATGAAAAAGGAATTGGTTTTTACAAAACGCGCCTTTCAAACAAAGGAAGAGGTCATCACCTTTCTCACGGAAAAAGTCATCGACATGGGCTTAGCATCAGCAGAGCTTACATCTTCTGTGAAGGAAAGAGAAGAGGCTGCTCCCACATCCTTTGGGCATTATACAGCCATTCCGCACCCTATGACGCCGCTGACAGAAGAGACGTTTTGGGCGATATGTACATTAGAAAAACCGATCATATGGGGAGAGAAAAAAGTTCAATTTGTCTGCTTGCTTTGTGTCGAAAAAGAGAATGCAAAAGATTTAAAAGGGATGTACCGTCTGCTGGGCGAGCTTGTGCACAATGTGAAATTCATTCAGCACCTCATCGCCTGTGATACATTTGAAGACATGCTCGATATCATGTATAAAAAGACCCCTTCGTACAAGAATTAACTGTGTGATCTTAACTTTTTCCGCTTCCTAAAGGAAAAAGTATAGGTGTTTATGAAAGCGGTTTCATAATATGATGAATGTGTAAAGAAAAGCTACACACTTTCAAAAGGGGGCGTTTACACATGAACATCTTATTGGTTTGTGCAGCAGGTATGTCAACAAGCTTACTAGTCACAAAAATGGAGAAAAGCGCACAAGAACAAGGAAAAGACTATCGTATTTGGGCAGTATCTGGAGATTCAGCAAAAAATCATATTGATCAAGCCGATGTGCTTTTATTAGGACCACAGGTTCGATATTTATTACCACAAATGAAAAAGCTCGGAGAAGAAAAAGGGATTCCAGTCGACGTCATCAATACCGTGCATTATGGCGTATGTAATGGGGCTGAGGTTTTAAAATCTGCTGAACAGTTAGTGAACGGATAAAGGGGGCGGAAGGGATGAATGGATTCAACCGATTTCTAGAAGAGAAGGTCATGCCGTTTGCAGGGAAGATTGCCGCTCAAAGACATTTACAAGCATTGCGTGACGGAATTGTTTTAACCATGCCTCTCATTATTGTCGGTTCACTGTTTCTCATTTTAGCCAACCTTCCGATCCCAGGATACAGCGATTTTATGGCAAGTATCTTCGGAGCAGAATGGGCCACGAAACTATCCTACCCTGTTAATGCAACCTTTGACATTATGGCACTTGTTGCAACCTTCGGGATTGCCTACAGGCTTGCTGAAAAGTATGCAGTGGATGCCCTATCATCTGGCGCAATCGCTGTTGCAGCATTCCTTTTGGCGACACCATATCAAGTTCCTTTTACACCTGAGGGCTCAACAGAAGCCATCCTAGTAGGTGGAGGAATTCCAGTCACATTGATGGGCAGTAAAGGGTTATTCGTTGCCATGATTATTGCCATGCTTTCAACTGAAATTTACCGATTCATTGTCCAGCGGAATATCGTCATTAAGATGCCTGATGGTGTACCGCCAGCAGTGAGTAAATCGTTTATCGCACTTATTCCAGGTTTTGTGGTCATCACACTGATCTGGGTCGCTAGACTTTTGATTGAGATGACACCATTTGACAGTATTCATAATATCATCACGGTCTTAATTGGCACACCGCTTTCCATTCTTGGTGGAAGCTTAGGCGGAAGTATTGTCGCCATAGGCGTGCAAATGCTCCTCTGGGCTTGTGGTATTCACGGAGCAACCATTGTCGGCGGCGTCATGGGACCAATTTGGCTCGGTGCGATGGATGAGAACCGTCTCGCATTCCAAGCAGGAGAAGTGCTGCCAAATATCTTCACAGCGCAGTTCTTTGAAATCTTCATTAATGTCGGCGGAAGCGGTGCAACGCTTGCCTTGGTGCTGACGATGATCTTACGTGCCAGAAGTAAACAAATGAAACAGCTTGGCCGACTTGCCATTGGGCCAGCCATCTTTAACATCAACGAACCGATCATTTTTGGAATGCCGATTGTCATGAACCCAATGCTTTTGATTCCGTTTATCCTTACGCCAATCATGATGATCATTACCACATATATCGGAATGAGCACAGGGCTTGTGGCAAAACCGGCGGGGATTGCAGTTCCATGGACGATGCCCCCTATCATTTCAGGCTATCTCGCCACAGGAGGCAAAATCTCTGGCGCTGTCATGCAGCTGATTAACCTGGCGTTGTCATTCGCTTTATACTACCCATTCTTTAGAATGTGGGATAAGCAGAAATTAAAAGAAGAAAGTGAACTAGAAACAAAAGCAGCAACTGATGAAAATGTCGTCAGCATGTAATAGAGGGAACAAGGGGGATGCGGCCGATGGAAATGGAACAAATTGTGTTTCAACTCATCTTACACGGCGGGAATGGCAGAAGCTCCGCGATGGAGGCCATTACATGTGCAAAGGAAGGAAACTTTGATGAGGCGAAGCAAAAATTGCAGGAAGCACAAGACGCGTTAAATGAGGCGCATCACGCACAGACAGAGCTGATCCAAGGAGAAATTAGAGGAGAAAAGACCGACATCAGTCTCTTAATGATCCATGCACAGGATCATCTCATGAACGCAATGACTGTCAAGGAGCTTGCGGCGGAAATCATCGAGCTCCATGAAAAAATGAAGCAACTTGGAGGTGTCAATTCATGAAAGATGGAATCAAAATTGTCACAATAGGCGGAGGATCGAGCTATACGCCTGAGCTTGTCGAAGGATTTATCAAACGATATCATGAATTGCCTGTAAAGGAATTATGGCTCGTGGATATTGAAGCGGGTCAGGAAAAGTTAAACATCGTGGGTGCTCTCGCGAAACGCATGGTCGAAAAAGCCGGGCTGCCGATTGAGGTACACCTGACACTCGACCGCAGGGAAGCCCTGAAGGACGCAGATTTTGTGACAACACAATTTCGTGTAGGACTGCTGGAAGCACGGGCAAAGGATGAGAGAATCCCGCTTAAATATGGTGTCATCGGTCAGGAAACGAACGGACCAGGCGGCTTATTTAAAGGTCTTCGAACCATCCCAGTCATTTTAGACATCGTGAAGGAAATGGAAGAGCTTTGTCCAGATGCATGGCTTGTGAACTTTACAAATCCAGCCGGCATGGTCACAGAAGCTGTGCTGCGCTACACGAATCTAAAAAAAGTAGTCGGACTATGCAATGTCCCAATTGGGATAAAAATGGGGATTGCCAAGGCGCTTGATGTAAATGTTGAACGGATCGAAGTACAGTTTGCAGGCCTCAATCACATGGTCTATGGATTAGATGTGTATTTAGACGGGGTCAGCATTATGGATCAAGTGCTCGAAGAATTAGGAAATCCGAATAGTCAGTGGTCTATGAAGAACATTGAAGCGAAAAACTGGGAACCTTCTTTTGTGAAAGGCTTAGGGGTCATCCCATGTCCATATCATCGCTATTACTATAAAACAAAAGATATGCTGGAAGAAGAGCAAAAGGCAGCCCAAGAAAAAGGAACAAGAGCAGAGGTAGTCCAGCAGGTTGAGCACGAATTATTTGAGCTCTATAAAGATCCTGATTTATCGATTAAACCACCGCAGCTCGAAAAAAGAGGCGGGGCATATTACAGTGATGCGGCATGTAACTTAATCAGCTCCATCTATAATGATAAGCATGACATCCAACCAGTCAATACAGTGAACAGAGGGGCGATTGCCAGCATTCCGGCTGATTCAGCGGTTGAAGTGAACTGTATCATTACGAAGGACGGACCAAAACCAATTGCGACGGGTGATCTGCCTGTAGCTGTGAGAGGGCTCGTTCAACAAATCAAATCATTCGAGCGTGTGGCAGCAGAAGCGGCAGTCACAGGAGATTACGAGACGGCTCTTGTAGCAATGACGATCAATCCGCTTGTCCCATCTGACGAAATTGCAAAGCAAATTTTAGATGAAATGCTCGAAGCGCATCGTGAATATTTACCGCAATTCTTCAAATCAGTCAAAGCATAAAACAAAATGGCCCCTTTATGGGGTCTTTTTTTATCATGGCCCCATATGGAAATTCAAGAAAGAAGTGTATGATAGTAAAAAACAACATGTATGGCTTCAAAGAAGGGACGGTTTGAGTATGGTTGCAATTGGTTTAATGCTTTACGGTTTTGTCGTTCAACCTCTGTTGAGTTATGGCACAGTGGTCTTGTTTTTGTATGGCATCATCGCTTCATTTATTGGTCTTATTCGTCATAGACAGTATGTGTGGATGTATGTTCTTCGCCTGCTCGTTTGTTTTACCATTCCAGTAACCAACCTGTTGATGTATTTCGCAACAATTGGTGGAGATGAAAGAGACTTTGATTTTCAGCCGATGCCGTTTGTTTATTATCTTGTCTTTTTCATAGAAATCATCATCGTCTTTTTACCAGAGATCTTTTTACTGATTGAAAGAAAGCGGAGCATCAAAGGGAAACAGTGGATATATGCAGGGGCGATTGTGGGGGTATCGGTCTTATTTTGGTGCACGATTTGATGGGAGGCTGACTGGACATCTAAGTCTATTTCGCCTTTTTACTGCGTAACCTTTTTCGTCTCACCTTTACAAAAGTAATAGAAAGAACGAGGATAGAAATTCCGAGAAACTTAAATAGAAAACGGGTGTGGAACGGTGAATCGTCGAAACCTGTAGCGATGATCATCGATCCGATGCAAATCCCAAAAAACGCTAGTAGATAAGTAAAAAACATACCATCACTCCTTATATGTGTGATTACCATTATAAGGTATATTGGAGAGATAAATAAACAAAAAAAGAACCCTTCATGAATGAAAGGTTCTTTTACATGCTTAAGCTTGTTTGACGACCGAGTCGACTTCTACTGTCCAGCCGAAGATATCTGGCTGTGTTCCTTTTTGAATACCCGTAATGGCCTCATACAATTTCTTCGATACTTCACCTGTTTGACCATCTTGAATCACATATGGCTGATCGTGATAAATTAATTCCCCGACAGGAGAGATGACGGCCGCCGTTCCAGTTCCAAAGATTTCTTCAAGCTCGCCTGATTGATGTGCTTCAATTAACTCATCAATCGAAATTTTACGCTCTGTCACTGGAATTCCCCAGTGTTTTAATAGCTCAAGTACAGAGTTACGTGTGATGCCTTCTAAAATGCTGCCGTTCAATTCAGGCGTCACGATTTCGCCATTGATTTTAAAGAAGATATTCATACTCCCGACTTCTTCAATGTACTTTTTCTCAACTCCATCAAGCCAAAGAACTTGTGAAAAACCTTTGGTTTCAGCAACTTGCTGTGCCTTGAGGCTTGAGGCGTAGTTGCCAGCTGTTTTGGCATTACCTGTTCCGCCTTTAACGGCACGGACAAATTCGTTTTCAACGGCAATTTTGACCGGATGGATGCCTTCTTTATAGTAAGATCCCACTGGAGATAGGATAATAAGCAGCTTATATGTGCTTGACGGCGCAACGCCTAAATATGGTTCAGTGGAAATAATGAATGGACGGATATACAAGGAAGTGCCCTCTGCATCAGGTACCCAATCCTTATCAATGCGAATGAGTTCATTTAAGCCCTCTAAAACCGTTTCTGTATCAATTTGTGGGATGCACAGGCGGTCATTGGATCTGTTTAAGCGTTCCATATTCTTTTCCGGACGGAATAAGAGAATTTTCTGATCCTCAGAAACATAAGCCTTCAAGCCTTCAAAAACAGATTGCCCATAATGGTAGACCATCGAAGCTGGGTCCATTGGAATGGCTTGATAAGGGATAATTCTTGGATCATACCAGCCTTGATCAATGGAATAATCCATCACAAACATGTGATCTGTGAAGATTTTTCCGAATTCAAGTTGATCAGATTGAGGTTTTGGTTTTTTTGTTGAACTAAGTTCAACGCGGATGGGTTGTTTTGGCATCGTAAATCTCCTTGCTGTTTGATTATTTGAAAATTCTAATAATATGAAATAATTATGATTCTATTCTATACCTTCACAAAATATTAGCAATAGGTTTTCTGGAATTCAGACAAGAAAAATCTGTTAAAGCGCTTTCCTTCTCTCTGCCGTCAGTCTGCCTCATTCACCCCTTTTTAATAAAGAAATAAAATCCAAATACATTATTAACTGATTAATCTGACAATTTAAAAGCGGATAAATTTCCTGTAAGATATTCTTTCAACCATACACCTTTTGACCAGTACATTGCAAGGGGCATTCTCATATTTTAATCCTCTTTTTTTTAACCGATAAAGAAAGAAGAGAAGCGAAAGGAGCAAACAACAAGATGAAACGAGCGATACCAGGCATTTTCCTTATTTTATTCATGACCGTGATCAGCTTCGGCTGTCAAGCGATGACAGAGAAGGCGGGTGCTAAGCAAAGCACAGCCTATTACGTAGCGACAAACGGAAACGATAAAAACCCAGGAACGAAGCAAAAACCTCTTCGCACGCTGAAAAAGGCATCAAGTATGGCAAAAGCCGGGGCAACTATATACGTGAGAGGCGGTACATACAAAGAAAAATTGATTGTCCGCCATTCAGGTACAAAGAAAGCACCTGTTATCTTTCAAGCTTACGGAAAAGAAAAACCTGTCATTAGCGGGGCTTCACTAAAAGGAAATCAAGCAGATGGTGGTCTTGTCACGATCGATCAAAAAAGTTACATTACCCTCAAAGGGCTGACGGTGGGACATCTCAAGACAAATAAGGAAGATCTGACTCCAGTCGGTATTTTTATCAAAGGAAGCGGGAAAGGCGTCAAACTGCTCAACAACCGGGTGTATGATATTCAGACGACACACAAAAATGGGAATGCGCACGGTATTGCGGTCTATGGAACAAAAGCTCCTGCGGCTATTGAAGACATTGAAATCAAAGGAAACACTGTTGAAAAATTAAAGCTTGGCTTCAGTGAAGCGCTTGTGCTCAATGGGAACGTCAATAAGTTCCGTGTGACACATAACACCGTCCGCCATACTGATAATATAGGGATTGATTTAATTGGTTTTGAAAACGTAGCACCTTCTAAAAAGTACGATCAAGTCAGAAATGGTGTTGTATCAAGAAACAAAGTGTATGAGATTACGAGTGTAGGAAATCCAGCCTATGGCAAAGACATCTCCGCTGGTGGAATTTATGTCGATGGCGGGAAGGACATTGTGATTGATCATAACATCACACATCACAATGACCTTGGGATTGAAGTCACAAGTGAACATAAAGGAAAAATGGCAGATCGTATTCGAATTGAACACAATCAAGTGTATTTGAACCGTTATACAGGCATTTCAATTGGCGGTTATGATAAAAAGCGAGGCGGAACAATAAATACGACGATTTCACATAATATTTTATACAAAAATGACACAGCCGGCTTAGAAGGCGGTCAATTGTTGATGCAATATCAAGCCGTGAACAATCGTATCAAGAGCAATATCATGACAGCGAGTGCCTCGCATTACTTAGTTGTGAATCTTTATGGAGTGAACCAAAAGAATACCTTCGAAAAGAACGTATATGATGACCGCAAAGGTGCGAAGGCATCACAGTGGGTATGGCGCGGGAAATGGATGGAAGGCTACAAAACGTATCTCTCTAAAAGCGGCCAAGATAAAGGATCAGCACACCTCAATCCACAATTTGTGAATGAGAAAAAATATGATTTTCGCCTGAAGAAATCATCACCTGCTAAGAAAATCATCGGAAGTTAAGCATGTCTGAGCCACAAGCTTATTGTTTTAAATTTTCAAAAAAATCATTGACATTGATGTGACATCACATTAAAGTAAAGAAGACATTTCAACTAAAACAAAATTTCATAACGGATCTCTTATCAAGAGAGGCAGAGGGACTGGCCCTATGACGCCCGGCAACCGTTTCTACTATAGAAATTGGTGCTAATTCCTGCAAAGCTGTGACAGCTTTGACAGATAAGAGAGGAAGAATTCCCGATACATGTTTCATGCAACGGTGATCACGCCTCTCTTTCCAAGAGAGGCTTTTTTTCGTCTCTTTTTCAAATGGAAGAACAGTTTACTGGCGTTTTCTCACATTTTTACCTAGTTTTCCGATGTGAAAAATAAAAAACAACTTGAGGAGGAACAGCAATGAAGCGTAAGTATTTTACATCATGTCTTATATTATTAACGGTATTGACCGTCCTATTAACAGGCTGCGGCACTGGATCAAGTGCAGGCTCAAAGGCAAATGCGAACGAAAAGGTCTCCTTTGACAATGTACCGAAGCGATTTGCAAAGGGACAGGGAGCGAAAATTAAAGTCATCCGTAAAATCGGAGGAGATGATCATACAGCACAGTTTTTAGCTGGGACGAAGGCAGAAGGTGAAGCGCTTGGCTTTACGGTAGATGTCTACACCGCAAATGGAGATACAGCGAAGTTCCATGACGCGATCTCTCAGGCGCTGGAAGAAAATTATGATGGCTTTATCATCTCTCATGGGGATGACGAGGCGACCGTCGCTGATGTGAAAAAGATCACATCGAAGGGCATTCCAGTCGTAGCGTTCGATTCAAATCCTAAGCTGAAGGACATCAAAGGAGTCACAGTGACGTCTCAAGATGACGAACAATTAGCGGAAAAATCACTAGATGCACTCGTGTCTGATTTTAAAAAAGCAAATATTGCGTACCTCTGGGTAGATGGATTCCCGCCAATGGTGAGACGGAATAAGGTCTATCAAGAAACGCTCAAACAACATTCAGGGATCAAGGAACTTGACCGCTTTGGTATTGCCTCCTCTGATACGTCTGTTCAAACACAAAATGCAGTGGCAGCGATGCTGAATAAATATCCAAAGGGTAAACTTGACGCTATTTTTGCCACGTGGGATGCCTTTGCCATTGGCGCAGCAAGAGCGCTAAAGGAAGCAGGAAGAACAGAAGTGAAGATTTATGGGATTGATGTATCAAATGCTGATCTTCAAGAAATGACAGCAAAAGACAGTCCATGGAAGTACACAGCAGCGGTAGATCCGAAGCTTATTGGCGCAGTTGACGTGAGAATTCTTGCGAAGAAAATAGCGGGTGAGAAAACCCCGTCTTCCTATGACCTTGAGGCCTCTCTCATCTCACAAAAACAGCTTCAACAATCAGGAAAAGCCATCAATATGGTCAATCTTGCGGACGAAGTGAAGGGGTTCGGCTCATCGACTGCCTTTGAAGAAGATTGGATGAAGACCTTGAAGAAGCATTATACAAAATAAACACCGTGCACTCTCTTCTATAGAGGGTGTTTCGTTTTTCAGATGATGATCATGAGAAGGAGGACATCTATGACTTCGCCGCTAGTTTGTATGAAACATATTTCGATTGAATTCCCAGGAGTAAAAGCGTTAGATCAAGTGAATTTCACATTAAAAAAAGGGACAGTTCATGCACTGATTGGAGCAAATGGTGCTGGGAAGTCCACGTTAATGAAAGTTCTTTCTGGCGCTCATTCGCACTATGAAGGAAGCATCCAAATTAATGGTCATTCGGCATCGATTCAAACTCCAAAGGATGCGGCCTCATATGGTGTGCAGACGGTTCATCAAGAAGTGGATACAGCTCTCGTTCCCTACTTAAGTGTTGGTGAGAATATGATGATGCATCAGATTGAGAAAAAAACATTTGTCGACTGGAAAGAGCTGCACCGTAAGGCAGCGCAACGATTAAAAGAACTGGACATCGACATCTCCACAAAACGCCTTGTGAGTGATCTAACCCTTGCGGAAAAACAGATGGTGCTCATCGCCAAAGCCGTTTCAATCAAATGCAGCATTTTAATTTTAGATGAACCAACAGCTCCGCTAAGTCATACAGAAACAAACAAGTTATTTTCAATGATTGATCGGCTGAAACAGAATGGAACGGGCATTGTGTTTATCTCTCATCGTATGCCTGAAATTTTCACCATCTGTGATGAACTAACAGTGATGCGAAATGGAACCGATGTCGCAGCTCATCTTGTTCAAAATACAAATCCGCAGCAGATCATTGAAGAAATGCTAGGTGCGCCATTAGAGGAGCAATTTCCGCCCCGTACACCTTTGAAGGATGCACCTATTGTCCTTGAAGTGAAGCAGCTAAATGACCAGCATAAATTATGCAACATTCATCTTCATGTGAAAAAGGGAGAAATTCTCGGAATTGCAGGCCTTGTCGGTGCTGGGAAAACAGAATTGTGTAAAGCCCTTTTCGGCGCCTCAGAAAAAAAGACGGGGACTGTGAAGCTTCATGGTCAAATCGTTCGCATCACATCGCCTCATCAAGCCGTGAGAGCTGGAATGGCCCTTGTGCCAGAAGAACGGAGAAAGGAAGGGATTCTAACGGAAGAGAGCGTGGGCTGGAACTTAACGGCCGCAAGTCTTCGTACATTCTCAAGCGTGTTCAGCTTTTTACATCGTTCGAAGGAACAGCGGAAAGCAGACGAAATCGTCAAACGACTTGGTGTCAAAACCCCATCTCTTGAAGCGAAGGTGAAGCATCTATCCGGTGGAAATCAACAGAAGATTGCCATCGGAAAATGGTTGCTTGCTGAAGCGGATGTCTATCTCTTTGATGAACCAACTAAAGGAGTAGACGTTGGAGCGAAAAAAGATATTTTCACGCTGATTGCAGAGCTTGCCGCCCGCGGGAAATCTGTGATTTATGCGTCAAGTGAGCTATCGGAGATTGCAGGTATCGCAGACCGCGTTTATGTGCTGTATGATGGCAGCATTGCCCGGGAAATGACGGCCCCAACGACTGAGGAAGAGCTTTTATATCATTCAACAGGAGGACAATCATGAGTGAACAACAAATTCCAGCCCCTGTACAGCAAACGAAAAAACAGCGGCCATCCTTTCATCTATTTGATTTTTTTTATCGATATGGCACGATCTTAACCATTGCTTTATTGATTGTGGTATTTGCGGCATCGAATCCAGCATTTTTACAAACAGGGAATATCATCAATATTTTACGGTCTATCTCCATTGTGACCATTATTGCGGTGGGCCTTACCATCTCATTGGCAGTCAACGGCTTTGATCTATCAGTCGGATCAATCGCAACGTTATCGAATGCAATCGTGATTTCTATGTTTGTGTGGTTTTCGCAAAACCCGCTGATTGCGATCCTTTCTGCGCTAGCGGCTGCCCTTATTGTTGGTTTACTCAATGCCTTGATGATTGTCAAAATGAAAATTCCAGATATGCTCATGACATTAGCCATGATGTTTATCATTCAAGGTTTGGCTCAAACGTATACGAAAGGGGCGACTATTTCTGAAAACATGGTGCTGCCTGACGGTACATTCTCAACGGGTACAATCCCCGCCTTTTTCAGCAAAATCGGACAGGTGCCATATATCATTCTTTTAATGGCAGTGATTGTGCTATTTGCACATGTTTTCATGACCTACACAAAGCACGGACGATTTATGTACATCATTGGAGGAAATAAGGAAGCGGCTCGATTGTCCGGTATTCATGTGAATAAATATAAAATCGCGGCATATCTGCTCTCGGCTTTATTTGCAGCAATCGGTGGTATTGTGCTGGCATCAAGGGTGATGACAGCGGAAATAAATGCGGGCACACCTTATTTAATGGATGGCGTAGCGGCAGCTTTTATCGGTTTTTCCGTCATGGGAGCAGGAAAACCGAATGCATTTGGTACTTTTATTGGGGCTGTACTCATCGGAATTTTGCAAAATGGGCTTGTGATGATGTCTGTCCCTTATTACGCGATGGATATTGTGAAAGGCTCTGTACTCGCGCTTGCGCTGGCGTTGACGTATTACAAACAGCGAGGCTGACGACGTATTTTTTAAAACCTTTCGAGTCTCATCTCCGTCTAGTAAACGGAAAGCGGTGCAGCCGCCGTTTCCCAAAAGGAGATGACAAATAGAAATGAATATGTCAGCAACTCATGTAGAAGATTTGAAAAACGTCATGGAAGACTGGAAAAATGAATTATTAGTATATAAATTTGCATTAGATGAAATGGATACGAAGTTTTCAATCATCAGCCAGGAATATAATTTAATCCATGGGCACAATCCAATAGAGCATACAAAATCACGGATCAAATCCTTTGAAAGCATTGTAAATAAATTAGCAAGAAAAGGATGCGACATCACAACACAATGTGCCAAGGAGTATATTCATGATATCGCAGGTGTCCGCATCATCTGCTCCTTTATTCAAGATATCTATAATATTATGGATGTATTGAGGCAAAGAGAGGATCTGAAAATCCTTGAAGTGAAGGATTATATTCAACATCCAAAACCAAATGGCTACAGAAGTCTTCATTTAATTGTGGAGATCCCTGTGTATTTAACGAATCGTGTGGAGCATGTAAAGGTTGAGATTCAGGTGCGGACCATAGCGATGGATTTTTGGGCGAGTCTTGAGCATAAAATCTATTATAAACTGCAAAACGATGTCCCTCATCAGCTAACCGATGAACTGAAGGAAGCGGCTGATATAGCCCATTACTTAGATGAAAAAATGCAAAATATTAAACGAGAAATCGATTAACGCATAAAAAAGAGCAGCTGCGATATTTACAGCTGCTCTTTTTTATGTTTAAGGATTGGTGCCGCGATCTCTCTTTTGAATGATATCTTGAGATTGTGCAGATTGGCTGTCTTTTTGGATGGAAACGCCAATGGAAATACCTGTTATCAAGAGTGTCAAAATCGCACTTGTGATAAGCCATTTTTTCATCTTACATCACTCCATATCTGTTTTTAAGGACAACGCCTTGTTCGAGAAATAAGTGGATTCTTCATGAAGTCCAAGATCTGTTAAGTAAGCAGCTGCATCCTGACAGATGGCTTCAAGATCGACAAGAAAATTCATGGATTCTAATTGATTACAATAAGACTTGATTTGCTCTATCATGTTGTCTTGCTGAAGCATAAGTGTTTCTAAAATAGATAATTTAAGTGAAATGTTTCGTTGTTTTAACTTTTCTGCTTTTTGAAGTGAAAGCTGTACATAATAGTGGAACAAACCAGGCTTTTTCAGCTTGAATAGTGCTTTTGTGTAGGCATACATGGCCAGTAAGTAGCCGCCTGGAGAAGACGTTTCAAATGTCTCAATTAATAAAGCTTTTTCTAGGAGCGGCACAGCTTCATTGTATTCATTTCTAAGACTTTTAATAAAAGCTGCATTGCAATACGCATGACCAAGCAAATCTGGATCTTCCATTTGTTCTAGTGAATGAATCACTTTTTCAAATAATGACTCTGCCTCATCATATTTTGATTGATCAGCATAATTCAAAGCGAGCATCATTTGACAGCTGATTGATTTTTTCACATAACATGGATCTGCGTCATAAATAGATGAAGCCATTTTCAAGTGGTGTATGGAGAGGAGCGTGGATCTTATATTATAGTAAAGACACCCTGTTTTATAATGAAATTCTGCTTTTTCAATGTCATCGTGGACGAGATCTAATTTATCCTCTGCCAATTTTAAAAGGTGAAATGCTGTATCCTGATTGCCTCTGCGCATTTCATACATCCCTTTAAAGAAATAGAAATAGTAGCTGAGCATGTCATCTGTACGGATTGCATTTTCATCAACAAAAAGACTATGATCCAGCGAAGCTGTATCTTCAATGAGATCCTTAAAACGGTACTCTAGCAATTGATAGTAAAGTAAGACGTCTTGATTCTCTTCCATGCGATCAAACGCTTGAAGGATTTCTTCTTTTAGCTTGATCGCATCTTGTATTTCTCTTTTTTTCATCATGACATACCAGTCATTTAACATATTCGCTACATCAACGGACGACAAAACACCTGTTTCTGCCAATTTATATCCTCCTTTCTTCATCTATCCATCTCGTTTCATTTCCGTTCATCTGAATTCACTTTCCATATTCAGTATCTTCTTATATTTTAAGCGCTCTCTCGCAATTTGTAAAACATGTTTTTTGATGTAAATTCAACCAATTGTGAAAGAAATAGGGATCAGGTGTCTATTTGTATGCGTTTACATAAATTTAGGTAAAAAGAGGTTTTAGAGAAGATATATTACGATATCAATAGAGAGAAGAAGATCATTCAAGTGTCTGTTTTTGTATATTAGAAAAAACGGTGGGTATCAAGGTGGTATCTCGTTTTATGTAAGATTATCTCACATTATAATTGTGAATCGCTCTTCTTTTAGAATAAAATGAGTTATTCGCAAAAAAGTAAAATTTAAAGAGACTATTGATCTATGATTGTATGGATCTTTGGTATTGATAAAAAACATCACACACTATAGATTTAGCGTGGTATAGTATTATTTGTATTGCGAATATTTAGATAAAACTGACAATAGGGGGACTTGTTTTATGAAAAAATCGATGTTACTGATCATGGGACTCATAGTTGTGCTCGTCATGGCAGCCTGTGGATCAAAATCGGACAGCGGTTCGGGAGAAGGCAAAGGCACATATAAAATTGGGATAGATGTAACATATCCGCCATTTGAATTTGAAAAGGGCGGTAAAACTGAAGGAATCGACGTTGATCTGATTAACGCCATCGCGAAAGATCAAGACTTCAAAGTGAAACTTGAAGCGATGGACTTCTCAGGCATTATCCCGGCAATGCAGGCAGGTCAGCTTGATGTAGGGATGGGCGGAATGAGCATTACAGATGAGCGTAAGAAGAAGGTAGATTTCTCAGATCCGTACTTCGACGCTGGATTGACAGTTGTTGTGAAAAAGGACAGCAGCATCAAATCAATTGATGATTTAAAGGGGAAAAAGCTAGCTGTTAAAAATGGGACGACAGGTGCAAAATTTGCATCAGATAACGCAGATAAATATGGGTATGAAGTGGTTCAATTTAATGACAGCCCATCGATGTTCCAAGAAGTTTCAAACGGAAATGCAGATGCCTTAATTGAGGATTATCCTGTCATTACGTATGCAATTGCACAGCAAGATTTAAAATTGAAAACAGTTGGAGACCGATTGAATGGAGACCAGTATGGTATCTCTGTGATGAAGGGGAAAAACCAAGAACTATTGAAAAAGATCAATAAAGGTCTAGAGAACCTAAAGAAAAACGGTGAATATGACAAAATTATTGATAAATATTTGAAGTCATAATACAAGCGAGGCGCGTTCCGAGCGCGCTTTCTTTATGATGCACCGTATGTGAATTAGGGAGGGAGAAACATGGATACGATTATTAATGCATTCCCGTATTTAATGGACGGTTTGCAAACCACTTTATATATCTTTGTTGTTGCCATCATTTTAGGATTTATCATCGGTTTAATAGTGGCATTATTCCGTCTATCACCTTTTAAAATCTTAAATTTCATCGCACTTGTCTTTGTCAATGCCATTCGAGGCACACCATTTATCGTACAGCTATTCTTCATTTACTTTGGTTTGAATACACTTGAATTCATATCGCTTGATCGAGTGCCGGCAGGGATTATTACAGTAGCGATTAATGCAGGGGCTTATTTCTCAGAAATTATTCGTGCTGGGATTCAGTCCATTGATAAAGGACAAACAGAAGCTGCACGTTCCTTAGGTTTTACAGGGGGACAAAACATGCGCTTTATCGTGCTTCCGCAGGCATTCCGCCGCATGCTTCCAGCAATTACAAACCAAGCCATCATCAGCTTGAAGGACACGTCTCTCTTATCAATTATCGGAATTGCCGATATTATGCAGCGGGGACAAGTACAGGCATCGGCAACATTTGATCCTTTGAATGTCTGGCTCATTGTCGGTATCATTTATTTCGTGATCATTTATTTACTTTCTCTACTGGCTAGCTATGCAGAAAGGAGATTTGATATCAAATGAGTATGATTACGGTGAAAAATTTAAAGAAATCCTTTGGTGATCACGAAGTGTTAAAGGATATTAATGCAGTCATCGAAGAAAAGGAAGTAGTGTGTGTGATTGGTCCTTCTGGATCGGGCAAAAGCACGTTCCTAAGATGTCTCAATAAATTAGAAGATATTACAGCTGGTGAAGTCGTTGTCCACGGACATACGATTACAGATCCAAAGGTGAATATCAATAAAGTACGACAAGAAGTGGGGATGGTGTTTCAGCACTTTAATTTATTTCCTCATAAAACCGTTTTAGAAAACATCACGATCGCGCCGATGAAGGTAAAAGGCACTGACAAGAAGGCGGCAGTCGATAAAGCAATGGACCTGCTTGAAAAGGTCGGCTTAAAAGACAAAGCCAAAAGCTACCCGAACCAATTATCTGGTGGACAAAAACAGCGTGTCGCCATCGCAAGAGCCTTGGCAATGGACCCGAAAGTGTTATTATTCGATGAACCGACATCTGCTCTTGATCCTGAAGTCGTTGGGGATGTATTAGCAGTCATGAAACAATTAGCCGTCGAAGGCATGACAATGATTGTGGTCACACATGAAATGGGCTTTGCGAGAGAGGTAGGAGACCGCGTGATCTTTATGGATGGTGGATATATTGTCGAAGAAGACAAACCGGAAGCTCTCTTTGGAAACCCGCAGCATGAGCGTACAAAGTCATTTCTTAGTAAGGTGTTATAAAAAAAGAGTAAGGGCATATGGATGCTCTTACTCTTTTTCTTTTATGGGGCATAGCCAGCCTCATTTCCTAGGAAATATTAGCGCTGGAAGAATTCGATCCATTCTTGGTCTGGCCCTCTGAAAAAGAAGTAGCAGTACCCATTTGGCAGCGTCGTAATTTCTTCATCAATCAATTCAATTTGCAGCTTTTGAATACGATTGAATTCAGCATGAATATTGTCTGTTGTAAAGGCAAGATGGTGTACTTTTCCTTCAGATGGCAGATCACTGCTGTACCCTTGGATGAGCTCAATTTCCGTTTCTGCCTCATCTTTAAAGCCGAGAAATGCAAGCTCGATCACTCCGTTTGTATGAGTGATGCGATCCTTTAATTTCATGCCCACGACCTTTTCATAAAAATCAATGGACGTATCAATATTTGAAACCATAATACCTGTATGATCTAATCGTAATGTCGTCAAAAACAGAGCCTCCTCTTTGGTGTGTTGATATTTTTCTCCTCATCTTATCATAATAGAAGTAACGTATACATTCATATGATAGGATAGAGAGAGTCAATTTAGGATAAGGATGACACAAATGAAAAAAATCTCATTAAAACAAACATTTGCAGAACAAGTGAAAAAGGGATATCCACTCATTTCTAAAGATGCTGTATCGCATGTAAGCAGTGTGAAAGAAGGCGAGCTGATTGAATGGATGGATGAGCGAGGCGCCTTTTTAGGAAAAGGATATTATGGTGTGCAAAATAAAGGGATCGGCTGGGTACTCACCTTTGATGCCAATGAAAAAATAGACCATGCCTTTTTTGTCTCCAAGCTTGAGCAGGCAGCGAAAAGCAGAACGCATTTATTTCGTGATGCACTGACGACTGCTTTCCGTGTGTTCAACGGAGAGGGAGATGGCATAGGCGGGTTCACGATTGATCATTATGACGGTTTCTATCTCATCCAGTGGTATAGCGAAGGAGTGTATACATTCAAGGCGGAAGTATTGGCTGCACTTGAGCATGTATATCCAGAATATAAAGGCATTTATGAAAAGAAACGATTTGATACGTCGGGACAGTATATAGAAGATGATGATTTTGTAAAGGGAGAGAAAGGTGAATTCCCTCTCATCGTGAAAGAAAATGGCATGAATGTAGCGGTTTACTTAAATGATGGTGCGATGACAGGCATTTTTCTTGATCAACGTCATGTGAGAAAAGCAATTCGAGATCGTTATGCAAAAGGAAAGACCGTACTCAATACATTTTCTTACACAGGTGCATTCTCCGTGGCAGCAGCGCTTGGCGGAGCGAGCCGGACGACAAGTGTAGATGTCGCAAACCGCAGTTTGAAAAAAACATCTGAACAGTTTGAAGTCAACGATATAGATGTGGACGGGCAGGATATTAAAGTCATGGACGTCTTTAAGTACTTTCCGTTTGCTGCGAAAAAAGGATGGACCTATGACCTTGTCATCTTAGACCCGCCTTCCTTTGCACGCACAAAAAAGCACACATTCAGTGCAGCGAAGGATTATAAGAAGCTATTAAAAGAAGCCATCCAAATCACAGCTGAGAACGGCGTCATTGTGGCATCAACGAATAGCAGCGCATTTGGTATGAAAAAATTCAAAGGATTTATTGCGCAGGCCTTTAAAGAATCAGGGCAAAGCTATCGTATCCTTGAAGAATATACCCTTCCTGAGGATTTCCGTACGACGAAGAATTATCCAGAAGGAAATTATTTAAAGGTTGTCTTCATACAAACATAAGAAAAAAGCCATTTTCCGTTAAAGGAAATGGCTTTTTTTATAAGGCAAACGACATGAGGATAGGCGCTGCACATAAAGTAATAATGGCTGAAATAATCATGGATACACTTGAGATCGTCCCTGAGACGGAGCTCATTTCAAATGCCTTCGATGTTCCTGCCCCGTGTGCACCTGTACCAAGCAGGACGCCCATGGCAATGTCATTATCAATACGGAAATAACGAATGATCATTGGACCGATGATTGACCCAAACAGTGCGGTTAAAATGACGAATACTGCCGTAACGGACGGCATCCCGCCAATCATTTCTGACACACTCATCGCTACTGGTGTTGTGACTGACCTTGGCACAAGACTTTCAATTAGGCCTGTATCCAAATGAAACAACTTCGCGATAAATGCCGTAGATAGGATCGCAATGACAGAACCGCAAGCCACATTCAAAATAATTTCCACTGCATGCTTCTTCAGAATGTGAAAATACTTATAGAGGGGAATGGCAAAAGCAACAGTCGCAGGCTGAAGCATATTCGTCAGCCATTTCCCGCCTTGATTGTATGCGTCGTAAGGAATGTTGACGATTAACAGAAAGACGACAAGGACAAGCGGTGTCACAAGTAATGGGGACACATAAACCTTCGGGTGTCGTTTATATATCGCTTTTGATCCTAGATATAAAAGAACCGTTAAGATCAGAAATAGTGCGCCAACTAACATAGCTTTTTTCGCTCCTTTCTTTTCGCAATCATTTGCGTCATGATACCAGTCGAGAGCATGACGACAAAGGTACTCAGTAAGACGACAAGGACAATACTTGTACCAGATTGAGAAAGCAATGTTCCATAATCAATGACACCAACGGCTGACGGGATAAAGAATAGCAGCAGTTCTCCGAGCAGCCATACGGCACCAAGTTCAATCCATTTTAATTGAATAATTTTAAAATGAAGTAATAAGAAAATGACCAGAATGCCTAAAATCGTGCCCGGAATTCTTAAATGCAAAAAGGCCGCGAGCACATTCATCAATTTCGCAAAAACAAACAAAGCCATAATCTGAAGGACAGCAATCAGCGGCGTTTTGAGCAATTTCACTTTCTGTTCACTCCTTTTTCTATATAAATTGTTCACTGTTTCACAAAAACAGGACAACGTTCCAATTGATTCGCTTACTTTAAAGTGTACAGCACGTTCAGTTATAGGTAAAATACATATATCGAATAATTAGTATTCCTTTTGTCTATAGGAAGGGTGAGTCATGTGGACATTAGACATTTAACATATTTCTTAGAAGTGGCGAGGTTAAAAAGCTTCACAAAAGCATCACAATCTCTTTATGTGTCGCAGCCTACCATTTCCAAGATGGTCAAAAATCTCGAGGATGAGCTGGGGGTGCAGTTGTTTTATCGGAATGGCCGGCAGGTTGAAATGACAGATGCTGGACAAACGATGTATACCCAGGCGAGTGAAATCACACAATCATTTCAAAATTTAACGAGCGAGCTAAATGATTTAATGAATGTCAAAAAAGGGCATATTCGCATCGGGCTGCCACCGATGATTGGATCGAGTTTTTTCCCGAACGTTATGGGAGAATTTCGCCAGCAATATCCTGATGTCACCTTTCAATTAGTGGAGCACGGCTCTATTAAAGTAGAGGAAGGGGTCGAAGATGGTTCATTAGATATTGGTGTCATTGTTCTGCCTGCAAATGATAAAATCTTTCATACATACACCATTATTAAAGAGGACATGAAGCTCGTGACGCATCCATCACATCCGATGGCAGGTCGAGATAAGGTTGATTTAGCTGATTTAAAGGAAGAGTCTTTTATTTTCTTTCGAGAAGACTTTGTTCTGCATAGCCGGATATTGAATGAATGTATGAATGCGGGCTTCCGTCCCAATGTCATTTATGAAACGTCTCAATGGGATTTCATTAGTGAGATGGTAGCCGAGAACTTGGGAATTGGCCTTCTGCCTGAGCGGATCTGCCGTGATCTTGATCCAGAAAAGGTGAAAGTCATTTCCTTAAATACGTCAATCCCATGGCATTTAGGTGTCATTTGGCGAAAAGACCGCTATTTGTCGTTTGCGGCAAGAGAATGGTTAAAGCATACGAAATCCTATGTATGGGGAGCAGAGTAAAAGGGAGGACGATACGGATGAAAACAAGCAGCGCATCTCATTTATTGGAGAAGGTTCGAGAGGAAAATCCACTTGTTCATAATATCACCAATCAAGTCGTGACGAACTTTACAGCAAATGGTCTGCTTGCTTTAGGCGCTTCGCCAGTCATGGCAAATGCCAAAGAAGAAGTGGCTGAAATGGCGCAATTAGCCGATGCGCTTGTGCTGAATATTGGTACGCTGACCAAGGAGACGGTGGAGGCCATGATTCTGGCTGGACAATCTGCCAATAAAAAGGGGATACCTGTTCTATTAGACCCTGTCGGCGTCGGTGCGACTGCGTTCCGAATGAAAGCGGCAAAACAGCTGTTAGAGCAAGTAAACATGACCGTTGTCAGAGGGAATGCTGCAGAAATTGCTCATTTACTTGAAGTAGATGGCTGGGAGTCAAAAGGCGTGGATGCGAAAGCAGCGAACGGAGATGTATCGGCACTAGTCAAACAAGCAGCAAGGACACTTCAAACCGTTGTGGTGCTCACTGGGAAAGTCGATGTGGTGTCAGATGGAGAGGACGTGTTGTCTATTTATAATGGACATGAATGGCTCACCAAGGTGACGGGAACAGGCTGTTTACTGACGTCTGTCATCGGGGCATTTTGTGCAGCAGGTGAAAGGCCGCTTCACGCGTCGGCAGCTGCTCTATTGTTTTATGGTGTCGCAGCTGAAAAGGCAGCTCAGTATACCCAGAATAAAGGGCCAGGTACGTTTCAAATGGAATTGCTCAATGCACTCACACATACAACTGGCGATGATGTGTTAACGCTGGGGAAAATAGGGGGAATGTCACATGACAAAGGCTGATCAACAGCAAATCAAACAGCAATTATCGGTTTATTTTATTATGGGAACAGCGAATACAAGCCGGCAGCCGCTTGATGTGTTGAAAGAGGCGATTCAAGGCGGAATCACCATGTTTCAATTTCGAGAAAAGGGTGAGGGAGCCTTGCAAGGAGAAGAGAAGAAACAATTGGCTCGCCAACTTCAAGTACTCTGCCAAGAAGCGGATGTTCCTTTTATTGTAAATGATGATGTGCAGCTAGCGATAGATCTTGATGCAGATGGCGTTCATGTTGGACAGGAAGATACAAATGCAGAAGACGTCAGACAAAAAATCGGGAATAAAATATTAGGTGTGTCTACGCATAACCTAGATGAAGTGAAACAAGCCATGAAGGACGGTGCAGATTATGTCGGCATGGGTCCAGTTTATCCAACAGAAACGAAAAAGGATACACGTAGTGTCCAAGGAGTATCACTGATCACTGAAGTACGTCATCATGGTCTTCATATTCCGATTGTTGGCATCGGGGGTATCACATACGGCAATGCAGCACCAGTCATACAAGCAGGGGCAGATGGTATCAGCATCATCAGCGCCATTAGCCAGAGCGCTGATCCTAAAAAAGCAGCAGAAGAATTGGAAGCACTTGTTGCATCAGAAAAAGCATCTTTTTAATTTGTAAGAGACATGGATTGATTCAATTCATGTCTTTTCTGATTTCGGTGAAAATAGACAGGTGAGAAACAATTGAGTACAATCAAATTGTTCGATTTTTATCGAAATGATAGGTAAATAAAGGAGAATGAACAATGGAAGTGCTCGATACGTATTTTCGCCGCTACGATGAAGCTGGAAAAGGGCAGGAGCAAATGGATGAATTGCTCGCATTGTTTTCTGACGATGTCATGATTGTCTTAAATGGTGCAGAGAAGCCTGGTATCCAAGCGTTTACACAGTTTTTAAACACATTTTTCCACGTGCATGAAGACATCAAGCATATGTGGGATGGATGGAAAAAAAGAGAAGATGGCAAGTATGAAACCAACTGGGCCGTTTGTGGAAAACTTTCGGATGGTCGTGTGTATACAGCAGAAGGAATTGATATTGCAGAACTAGACGACAAAGGAAAGATCGTATATTTAGAAAACGTTCCGAAAAATCCAGAGTTATTTCAGCGCTATTAAAAAGCCGGCTCATCAGCCGGCTTCTTTTATTTGTCTAAAGAATAAGCCTCGATGGCTTCTTTCGCCGAAGTTTCTTTATCAAAAATAAGGTGGCGGCTGTACACCTCACTTAAATGCAGCGATTCTTGTTCTAAGTGATCTACAAGCTCAAAGACATCTAATATGGCTGCTAATTTTATGGTCGTTTGTCCACCTTCAGCATTATCAAAGGTTTCTTCTGGAAAGCTTTTTTGGACGATATCTTTTACTTTACGATGGTTTTTGGCTCGCACCAAAATGATTCGTTCTTCAAATATTTTATCGGGCATATTGCTTGGTGATGAGATGGATTCAAATAATAACTTGGCAGAATATATCTGAAGCATAAGTAATGTCACTTCTTTCTTGCAGTTTATCATTGTACAAATATGAGCGTCTCAACGTGTGAAATGATTTCCAGTATGTGTATAAAATGATAACATATGAATGACGTAGTGTAGGAGAAATAGATCAATAATGGGGGGATAGGCAGGAAGAAAGTGATTGATAATAGAGGAGAAACGCATGAAATTTTGTTGATCATCGTCACCTTATGCTCTCTTATTACGTGTAGAAAATTTGCCAGGTTAGAAAAGTATAAAAATAAGTTGAAGGGTCAATTTATACCTTACTAAGGAAAAGAAGAACACAAAAAAGCCGGCTCCAGCGTGTAGACAAACCCTCGCATTCGGTGTCAGTCCTGCGTGCTGGTGCTCACGAATGTCAAATTCGCTCCGCGCCAGTACTCGTCCTTCCTAGGGCTGCAAAGGTTTTCTTCACGCTGAAAAGAAGACAAAGGGCTAAAATCAAGATCATTTTTAGCCCTTTGTCAACAATCTGAGGCCGGCATTTCCTTATGAATCAGTGTCCATATGCATTCCTGTATGTGCCTTTACTTGAATTTCCGTAAAGGTGTCTTCATCAGCTTTTTCAGAGGAGAAGATCGTGCCTAAGTAAGCGGCAAGGAATCCGAGCGGGATCGAGATAATTCCAGGGTTCGACAGCGGGATGAGCGGGTCTCCTGTAAAGATGGCTGCTCCCGATGGGTCCCAGACACTTGGGCTGAGCGAGACGATAATCAGTGCGCTCAAAAGTCCAACTAAGCTCCCTGCAATGGCACCCGTAGAATTAAATCGTTTCCAAAAGACAGTGAAGATAATCAATGGCAAATTTGCACTTGCTGCCACTGCGAAAGCAAGTGACACAAGGAAAGCAACGTTTAACGATTGGGCAAATAATGCGAGAATGATAGAAAGAATGGCCACGCCGATGGAAGCAAAGCGTGCCGCCTTCACCTGTTCCCGTTCGCTCGCTTTCCCTTTGCGGATGATCTGACTATAAAAGTCATGCGCAAAGGCAGACGCAGCAGATAGGACGAGACCAGTAACGACCGCCAAAATGGTCGCAAAGGCAATAGCGGAAACAAAGGCAAATAACAAATCTCCTCCAAGGGCTTGAGCGAGTAGTGGGGCAGCCATATTTCCTGCTGCATCTGCTGCGGTGATCGCGTCTGTTCCAACAAAGGCAGCAGCACCGAAGCCAAGGAATACTGTCATTAAATAGAAAATACCGATGATCCACGTAGCGGATAGAACAGATTTACGCGCAGAAATGGCATCCTTCACCGTATAAAACCGGATCAAAATGTGCGGCAAACCTGCTGTTCCAAGCACTAGAGCAAGGTTCAAAGACAGGGTCTCTAAAGGCACATCATATTTATTTCCCGGGTGAAGAAATGCCCCACCGAGCGGGGTCGCTGTTTTCATCTCTTCAAACATCTTCAGCAGACTAAAATCAAACTTTGCAAACACAAGCAGAGAAATAATTAACGTCCCAAGCATGAGAAGCACAGCCTTTGTGATCTGTACCCAGCTGGTCGCAATCATACCGCCAAACACGACATAAATCGTCATCAAGACACCTACGATCAGCACAGCAATCCAGTAATCAATGCCAAGAAGCAGCTTGATTAATGCACCTGCCCCAACAAGCTGTGCAATCATATAAAAAGTAGAGACTGTGATTGTGTTAAACGCGGCTACCCCTCGAATGGCAGGACGCTTAAATCGTGCAGCAATCATATCGGCCATCGTATATTTTCCTAGATTTCGAAGCGGTTCGGCCACAACGTAAAGAACGACAAGATACGCCACTAGAAAGCCAATGCTATAGAAAAAGCCGTCAAATCCATTTAAAGCGATCATTCCAGCGATCCCTAAAAATGAAGCGGCAGACATATAGTCCCCGGCGATGGCAAGGCCGTTCTGAAATCCAGTCAGACCTCCGCCTGCTGTGTAAAAATCGCTCGCATTGCTCGTTTTTTTCGCAGCAAAATATGTGATGACCAATGTGAGCCCTACGATCGCAATGAATAAAATAAAAGCGGTCATGCTCATTCGTCATCACCTCTCGATTCAACTTTTAAAGCGCTTACATATTTGTCGAACTGAGCTGCTTTCCTCGCATAAAGTCCACATAATACCCAGGTCATCACAAATTGTGTGAGGGCGAATAACCACGCCCATGAAATCGCGCCAATTGCCGGCGTGTTCAAAAAGGTGAAGTAGGATGTAGCAACCGGAAGTGAAAAGTAAAAGAGAAAAAAGAAAATCGTCATCGGTACGATAAATCTGCGTTTTTCCTCAAGAAGTTTTCGAAAATCCTCTGAAGCGGCAACCTTCTTATAATGAACTTTTTTGTCTGCCATTGTTTCCTCCTTTGTACGAATTAGGGACAAGGTACTCCAATGCATATGAGACGATCTGGTTGTTTATGACAGTATATCATAAAAAAGGCACCCGAAAAGGGTGCTTTCTATCGATAATTTGCAAGAAATGTTTGTCTCGCTTTTTCATACGCTTCCGCATCAAAATGATCTCCGCATTTGTGGATGCACCAAGGCTCTTCTTGCCTCACAATGCCAACCTCATAGCCCTGTTGTATGAATTCAAAGGATTGCGAAACATCATAAAAATGAAAGCCACCAAAGAGATCCTCACGCCACTTCACATCATACTGCGTCGCCATGAAAAGACCATCAATCGCCGAAGCGTTCATATAATCTTGCGCTTCTGCCTGTTGACGGCCACTTTCAAATGAAAGCAGCTGATAGGTGTCGTGACGATATTCAATGACTTTCCCCCTGCAATCAGAACTTTCCCACCAGATCCCATTGTCAGGCACGCTTTCTGCACCTATGACCCCAATCATCCCAAGTGATGGATGCTGTAAAAAAAGCGGGATCAACTCAAGAAGCATATGCTGTTTGACAATCAATGTATCTTGATGAAGATAAATTTTAAACTGAGCTGGGTGAGTGATGGCTTCATTATAAGCAGAGGTCATACTGGATGCATGTCTAATCGGCAAAACCTCCACATGATATCCATGGGGAGCGGGAAGTGAAGCGAGCTGCCGAAAGCAAGCCTGAAACATAGACTCATCATTTACACATAAAACAAACAGGATGGTGGGGTTACTCATGAAGCTGAACCGCCTCAACCACATATTGATAGGCGGTAGCGGCCTCATGAAAATCTGAACGAATGCCATGCTTCATGAGTAATTCATGTAAATCATTCATCACGCTCTCGTAGGAAGGGTGCTGTACGCGAATGGTTTCGAGTTCGCGAATACGAAAGCCTGCTGAATGAAAGAGTGCATGAATTTCATGAAGAGTGAAGAAACGTAAATGAGTTTGATCCATTAATCCTGCATCTGTATAAGTGAATCTGCCGGCTAATAATTCTAAAACGGTTGATATGTGACCGATATTCGGAATGGATGACAAGATGGCTCCTTCTTTTTTAAGGAAGGGTTTGACCTTCTTTAAAACGGCCCACGGGTCCAATAAATGTTCAAGGACATCTCCGAATATGATGCAGTCAAATTGTTCCTGTTCGTAAGGGAGCGTCATCTGTTCAATATTTCCGCATAGCACATGATCTAGCTCCTGCTCAGCCTCTTTTGCTGCATCCTCAAACGATTCAATTCCATAAATGGTCCGGCCCTTTTGTTTCAGGACTTTTCCAAGCTTGCCTGTGCCGCATCCGATATCTAATAAAGACGTCCATTCCGCGCGGATACGGCTGACAATGACCGGGTTCACGCCATGATAATACTGATCCTTTTTTTGGTGATAATAGGAAAGGGAATCTGAACTCACGCTCTACCCACCTCTCTGCTTTCTCAATGCTTTCATGCTTAATATATGGGTGGGGAGCTTGGTTTTATAACGAGAGAAGGACAATTTTCATGAATAGTGGCTAAAAAGGGATCATATAAAGAACGGGAAACGGACTGTCCTCCTAATATAGAAAGACAGAACCCCATGAGTGGAAGGGATTGGTATGAAGGGGTGTTCTACTGTAGCGTATCGTCATGAAAGGATTTTCAAAAGGTCAATTGACAAGTCAGAACTTTTAGCCAAAGCAGTCTGAAAGACAAAGGATAACGGCGTTGATTTACGGTTTGTTTATCATCTTCTGATCACCGTTGGATGTTAAAAAAGCTTGTATTTCTTCGATGGCTAGTCCCATTTTTTTCGCTTCCTGAATCAAATAAACCCACTCTTCGTCAACTCTTCTTTTCACTTGCGTATCCATAATATCCTCCAGTTCAATAAGACATATTCATCTGCAACCAATGACTTGAACAAACCGTCTAGTAACTGTACGTGTGGATGAAAACAGCGCAAAATAGATTTTGTCGAAAAATGATGACATTTAACCTATTTTGTAAAATCTATCACCTACCACGTTCCTAAAAAAATGACTAAAAAACCCATAAATATTGATTTCTTACTTCTAATAATAAACAATTGTAAAGTCAGTTAAAAGATTATAAATTAAAATAATGAAAAAGACCTAAAACATTTGGCTTATATAAACCAATTAGGTTGACATTTGCCATCGAGTAGAACAAATTTCATCTGTGCAGGACGTACATATTGTTCGTTTGGGAAGTTCTTCTCAAGATGGTATTCTAAAAGAAACAGAAACCACCAAGAAGGAATGAAGAAAGACATGTATAGCCTTTTTCAAAAGTATCAAGAAGTTGTCATGTATCTTGTGATGGGTGTGTGTACAACCATCGTCAACATAGTCAGCTTCTACTTATTCGTTGAGATGTTTTCCATGGATTATAAAACAGCTACAGTTGTTTCATGGGTATTTGCTGTTCTCTTTGCTTATATCACCAATAAGAAGTATGTCTTCAAGCAAAAGGCTCGTGATACGAAAAGCCTTATGCGTGAGCTTTCTTCATTTTTTAGTGTTCGTCTCATGTCTCTCGGTGTAGATCTAGGGCTGATGATTTTATTTGTGAGCCAAATGGCGCTCAATGAAACTGTCGCAAAAATTCTTGTCAACTTTGTGATTGTGGTCGTGAATTATGTCGCCAGCAAATGGTTCGTCTTCAAGAAAACAAAAGAAGATGCGATTTAACACATGAAAAAAGATAGGTGATGTGAAATGAGCAGCAGGCCAGACGAATTATATGATGTCATATATCAGCAAACAGAAAAGCAGCATGAACAAGTGCTGAGGCTAGTCAAAGAAATGACCGCACATCCAGAAGCGTTTTCGGAACAAGAAAAGGAAAAGATCAACCGAATGGACATTGCGCTTCAAACAGCAACGGACATTTTGGAAAACTTAATGACACCTGACACGCAAATGACCATTGTTTTAAGACAAGGGAGAATTCATGTTGATCTGACGAAAGCGTAAAAGAAGCAGCCAATTGTGAAAGCGGCTGCTTTTTATTATGCATCGCTTGTTTCCCGCAGTTGCTTTGGAGACATGCCGATTTTCTTTCGAAAGACTTTATTCAAGTAATTCGCATTTCTGTAGCCGCACTGTATGGCGATTTCTTCAATCGAGTATTTTGTTGTTTTCAATAACGTTTCCGCCTTTTCTAACCGAATATTGGTTAGATAGTGAATAGGTGTGAAGCCAGTGGCCTTTTTGAATTCCCTTGTAAAATGACTTTTGGATAAACGTGCCGCAGCTGCCATATCGTCTGGGCCAATTTCCTCGTGAAAATGATGGCTGGCAAACAAGGCAGCTTGAACGATGGGCTCGGGCCATTTCTCCATTTGTCCCTCAAGCTTTGGCAAATATGAATACAGTTCCATGACAAATTGATAAGCAAGGCTAGACCCCTCAAATGGATTGGTAATCCGTCTTTCACTGGCTTCATCATAAATGGTCTTGAGCAGGCGGATCGGTCTGGAATTCGGATGAAAACGCATGACCTGCTTTCCTTGGTCAATAAATTGGTCAAAGCAAAGATCGCAGGCTTCCCCGTAAAGCGTTAAATAGAGAAATTCCCAATGCTCACTGTCTTCTGGAAAATAATATTGGTAGGCACTTGGGCTTTTCACGAGAAAGGCCTGACCGGGCAATACTTTGAAACGTTTCTCTCCGATTTCAATCATGCCATGTCCAGACAGTGTGAGCTGAAAGATGCACTTGCCTTGATCCTTCCGCTCCACGCCATTCCAGCTATATAACGAAGAAGATTGAACTTCCCAGCCAACAGACCAGATTTGTGCCGGCAATGTCACATCAGAATGGTGAAAACGAAATGCAAATGCTTCTTTCTTCAAATTGGAAACCCTCCTTCACAGCAAAAAACAACCTTTTTCTATTTAGAATCATGTTACACCTCATATCACATCGTACCATTCACAGCAAAAAAAGGGTATTTTTTAACGATTTTTTTACCATTGAACTGATGCTCCTGGGACAACTAAAATAAAAGTATCAGAAGAGAAAAGGGGAATGGATATGATCGATACGTTACGCGCGGCATTTCACCAGCAATTTGGAGATAGGGAAGAACTTCGCTATTTTTTTGCCCCAGGAAGAGTGAACTTGATTGGTGAACATACAGATTACAATGGAGGACATGTGTTTCCGTGCGCGCTTACTCTCGGAACGTATGCTGCCTGTGCAAAGCGTTCAGATGGCCGCGTGAGAATGTATTCCTTGAACTTTGATCGCGATGGTGTGAAAGAATTCAATCTTTTTGAAATCGCTTACGTAGAGTCGGACGGCTGGGCAAATTATCCGAAGGGTGTGTTCAAACAGTTTATAGAAGCAGGAATGAAGATAGAAGATGGCTTTGACATTGTGTATAGCGGCAATATTCCAAATGGCGCAGGTCTGTCTTCCTCTGCCTCTATAGAGCTTGTCACCGCTGTTCTCATCAATGAATGGCATTCATTCAGCGTTTCAAATGTCGATCTTGCTCTTCTTTCACAGCGTGCAGAGAATGAATTTATTGGTGTCAATTGCGGGATCATGGATCAGTTTTCGATTGCCCTTGGAAAAGAAGATCACGCCATTTTGCTCAATTGTGACACACTTGCCTTTGAATATAGTCCGTTTCGGCAAGAGGGACTGTCGCTTGTCATCGCCAATACAAACAAAAAACGGACACTGGCTGATTCTAAATACAATGAGCGCCGGGCAGAATGTCAATCGGCCTTAAACGATTTACGAAAAGAAATCGATCTTGCCCACTTATGTGAGCTAACGGCAGATGAATTTGCCGAGCACGCTCACTTGATTCAGGATGAAACATGCCGCAAACGTGCAAGACACGTGGTGACAGAAAACGATCGGACCATAAAAGCAGTCAAATTTCTGAAAGATGATAAAATGGAAGAAATAGGTGCACTTATGAAGGCTTCTCATCTTTCTTTAAAGAATGATTATGAAGTAACAGGATTTGAACTAGATGCTCTGGCTGAAGCAGCTTGGCGGCACCCGGGGACGATTGGCTCCCGTATGACAGGTGCAGGCTTTGGCGGATGTACGATCAGCATAGTGAAAGAAGAGCTGCTAGATTCATTTATAGAAGAAACTGGTGCGATATATCAAGAGAAAACAGGTATTCAAGCCTCTTTTTACACAGCTGGAATTGGAGGCGGCGCAAGAGAACTCACAAAGGGGGAAGTGTGATGACAATTTTAGTTTGTGGAGGAGCAGGTTACATAGGCAGTCATGCGGTAGCGGCTCTTTTAGCGAAAGGCGAACGAGTAGTGGTAGTGGATAATTTGCAGACAGGCCACAAAGAAGCTGTTTTGGAAGGAGCTGTCTTAGAGGAGGGAGATTTACGAGATCACGCCTTTTTAAGACAGGTGTTCAAAAGGCATCAAATAGAAGCGGTCATGCACTTTGCTGCAGATTCACTTGTTGGGGAGAGTGTAACAGACCCGCTTAAGTACTATGACAACAACGTCGGCGGAGCAACTGCTTTACTACAAGTCATGAATGAATTTGATGTGAAACACATCGTCTTTTCTTCAACTGCTGCTGCATACGGTGAACCGAAGCGGGTGCCGATCGTTGAAACGGATGAAACGAACCCAACGAATCCTTATGGAGAAACGAAACTAGCGATTGAAAAAATGCTGAAGTGGTCTGAAGAAGCGTATGGAATAGAATACGTGGTTCTTCGCTACTTTAATGTAGCTGGTGCCCATACAGAAGGACTTGTCGGAGAGGATCATCAGCCTGAGACGCATCTCATTCCAATTATTCTGCAAGTTGCTTTAGGAAAAAGAGATCAAATCATGATTTACGGTGATGATTATGAGACAGAGGATGGCACGTGTATTAGAGATTACATTCATGTGATGGACTTAGTAGAGGCACACATCTTAGCCGTTGACCGGCTGCGTGCTGGAAAAGGCAGTGCGACCTACAATTTAGGGAATGGAACAGGGTTCTCCGTGAAGCAGGTCGTAGAAGCTGTTAGAAAAGTCACGGGGCATGCTATCCCGGCACAAATGGCAAAAAGGCGTGCGGGAGATCCAGCAAAGCTGATTGCTTCTTCTGAAAAAGTGCTGCAAGAATTGGGATGGACACCTCAATATGCTGACCTTCACACGATCATTCAAAGTGCGTGGGATTGGTTTCAGAAGCATCCGGATGGCTATCAAAGTGAATAAAACGTAAAGGCAGGCAAGAGAGGGGACTGAGGGAATGGCGATTGATATTTTTGAAAAGCTGGAACAGCTGATTCAATTCGGGATTAATAAAGAGCTGATAACATCACTAGATATCGAATATACGAGAAATCGACTGCTTGAGGTGCTCAGGCTCGATGAAGCGGAAGCAAGAACAGTCTCAGTAGAAGAAGACCTTGAAGACATCTTAATGCCGATGCTCGATTGGGCAGTAGAAACAGGACTTATCCCTGAGGGGGCGGATACGTATCGTGATTTACTAGATGCGAAAATCATGGGCTGTTTGGTGGCACCTCCAAGTGTCATCTATGCGAAGTTTGAGGATAAACGTCAGCAGGGAGGACCGAAGGCAGCTACGAGCTGGTTCTATGAAATGCAGCAGCATGCCCACTACATTCATACAGGCAGGATTGCCAAAAATGTACAGTGGTTTACACCAACAGACGATGGCGTGCTGGAGATCACCATTAATCTATCAAAGCCAGAAAAAGACCCTAAAGCCATCGCTCAAGCGAAGAAGCTCAGTCAAAAGCAATATCCTCTTTGTCTCCTTTGTAAAGAAAACGTAGGATTCGAGGGGCGGATTAACCATCCAGCGAGACAGAATCACCGGATTATTCCTGTGACACTCTCAGGTGAATCGTGGTTTCTGCAATTTTCACCTTATGTGTATTACAACGAGCACTGCATAGTGTTCAAAGGCAAACATGAGCCAATGAGCATCACCAAAAAGACCTTTGAACGACTGCTTTCCTTCATATCTATATACCCGCACTATTTCATCGGGTCGAACGCCGACCTTCCGATTGTCGGAGGCAGTATATTAAGTCATGACCATTTTCAGGGTGGTGCACATGAATTTCCGATGGCAAAAGCAGAGATGGAAGAGGTCTTTTCTCTCAACGCCTTTCCAGATGTGCAAGCCGGTATTGTGAAATGGCCGATGTCTGTGATCCGCCTTCGAAGCAGTGAGCGGCAGTCGCTCGCAGATGCAGCAGACTTTATCTTACACGAGTGGAAACTGTATTCAGATGAAGAGGTGGGGGTCATCGCTCATACAGGAGAGACTCCTCACAATACCGTCACACCTATTGCGCGGCGCCACGGGGATGCCTATGAATTAGATTTAGTGCTGCGTAATAACCGTACAGACAAGCAGCACCCGGACGGCATTTTCCATCCGCACGAAGAAGTCCACCATATTAAAAAAGAGAATATCGGATTAATTGAAGTCATGGGCCTTGCTGTGCTTCCTGGTAGATTAGCAGAGGAATTAAGCCAATTAAAAGAGGCTTTGCTATCTGAAAGCCCACTTGAAGAAATCAAAGCGCGGCCTGCGATCATGAAGCACGAGACTTGGGCAAAGCGGCTGCTTGAAGAGAACGCCTTTACAGAGGAGAATACCGAAACCATTTTACAAAAAGAAATCGGCATTATTTTTTCTCGAATTCTCTCCCAAGCAGGTGTGTTTAAAAGAACTGAGCAAGGGAAAACAGCTTTTAACCGTTTCATTCAAACACTTCAAACAGGCAGGTGATTAGATGATTGAACAAGTAAGAGAGCTAATGGAAGAAAAGCAGCTCGATGGTGTTTTGATTCAAAAGCGAAATAACTTCTCCTGGCTCACAGGCGGAAGAAGGAATCACATTGTGTTAAATACGCCAGAGGGCGTGTGCCAGCTGCTCGTCTTAAAAGACGACCTCGTTCTCATTGTGAATCAAATGGAAGAAAAGCGGATCATTGAAGAAGAAATGGCGCACGTCGATCATCCGTATCAAGTGGTCACAATGGATTGGTATGAGGATGAGGCCCCATACATTCAAGAACTCGCAAAAGGTAAACGAATTGGGACGGATATTCAAATGGATGGATTCGAATGGATTGAACCGAATTTGTCGCATGTCCGCTCGATCCTTACTGCCTCACAGCTCAGACAATATGAAACGCTTTGTCATGAAACAGCGGTCATTGTAGAAAGTGTCTGTCAAGAAATCGTTCCAGGACAGACCGAGCACGAAATTGCTTCGCTTGTTGCCCAAAGAGCTATTGCACAAGGGATGACGATAGAGGTTCTGCTTGTGGCAACGGATGACCGGATCCATCAATACCGTCACCCGATTCCAACAGATAAATCTCTTCAAAAGCACGCGCTTGTTGTTCTCTGCGCGGAGCGGCACGGGCTCGTTGCAAATGTCACAAGGTCTGTTTACTTTGGTCAGCTTCCGAAGGAGCTTGAAGAGAACAAAGAGCGGCTAGCACGAATTGACACGGTCATGAATGCCGCCACACGTCCTGGGAAAACATTAGGTGATGTTCTGAAAGCAGGTATTGCTCAGTACGAAAAAGAGGGCTTCCCTGATAGCTGGAAAAAGCTTCATCAAGGGGGAAAGACGGGATTTGTATCTAGGGAAATCATTGCCGTTCCCTCATCGAAGGAAGAAATTCAGCTGCATCAAGTGTTTACATGGAATCCTTCATTGCCTGGACTGAAATCAGAGGATACGATTATTGTAGAAAAAGAGGGCAATCGCTTTTTAACGTATACAGGCAAGTGGACGTACATGGACATTGAACATGAAGGGAAGATCTATAGACGACCTGACATATTAGTGAGAGATGAATAAATGCAGAGTGCCGGCGCTAAGCCGGTTTTTTGCTGGAAGTCTTTAGCGAGATTCCACTAATTCAGCATCATTACCAATTCTTACAGCGTATACACAGAGGATCGATACTTTCTTTTCTTGTGAACTTGCGTTAAAATGAGTAAGGTTTTTGTTAAATGTGGGGATGCCTATTTCGAAATTGTTTACCTAGATAAAATTTCATTAAGTTAAATTGAAATTTGACCAAACTTTTTTATTGTGGTAAACCTAAATTTGACAAAGTTCTTGATTGTTTGTCCTTTGCCTTCAACTCTCGACTTTTCAAAATCCTAGAAATTTATTGTGTGTGCAATAATATAAATTTATGTCGAATTTATGACATTTTAATAGAAATCTGTTGAAAAATAAATGAACTTTTGAAAAAAGGGAAGCTAACTCTAACAGATTTTGATAGCATTACAAAGGGAAGAAAAGTTTTCGAAGGCAGATGGCTTTTCACAATTATTCAGCAATTTATACATTATCTAAGGAAGGATGGTGATCTTCTTGTTCAGAGCCATTAAACCTATGCTTTTATTAGCGATGCTCGTGAGTGTTTTTTTATTAGGAGGTTGCAGCAATATCGCTGTTTTAGATCCTAAAGGACCTGTCGCAGCACAACAAAAAGACTTAATCCTTTTATCCATCGGATTCATGCTCTTTATCGTTGGTGCGGTATTTGTACTGTTTACCATCATTTTGGTTAAATACCGTGAGCGTAAGGACGTTGGAAACGCCTCTTATAACCCAGAACTACACGGGAATACGCTTCTAGAAGTTGTCTGGACAGTGATCCCAATATTAATCGTTGCTGCCCTTTCAGTTCCAACTGTAAAAACAATTTACTCTTTGGAAGAGGCACCTCAAGCAACAAGCCATAAAGATCCTCTTGTCGTTTATGCTACAGCTGTTGATTGGAAATGGATCTTCAGCTATCCAGAGGAAAATATTGAGACAGTGAACTACTTAAACATTCCAAAAGATCAGCCGGTTTTATTCAAAATCACTTCTGCTGATACAATGGCATCACTATGGATTCCTCAGCTAGGCGGGGAGAAGTATGCGATGGCTGGAATGGAGATGGAACAATATCTTCAAGCTGATCAAGTTGGCACATATGAAGGAAGAAACGCCAACTTCACAGGCGAAGGCTTTGCTCAGCAAAAATTCAAAGTCAATGCGATGACGCAGTCTGACTATGATAAATGGGTAAGCAAATCGAAAAAAGAAGCACCGAAGTTAACGAAGAAAACGTATGACTACTTGATGCTTCCTGATGCTGCAGATGTGCAGACATTCTCATCAACACATTTATCCTTTGCGAAGCATGGAGAGGATTCTGAATACGCACTTCAAGCACGCAAACGTTTAGGTTACCAATCAGTTTCTCCGCATTCCAAAACAGATCCTTTCGAGAATGTGAAGAACTATAAAAGAAAACTAGATAATGAATAAACTGACTAAGGAAAGGAGGAGGCCGTTATGCATTTGAAATGGGATGAGTTTTTTGTAACTGGAGACCCATTAATTCTTGGTGCGCAAATTTCTATCGCTCTTACTTCCATTGCTATCGTGTTTGTTTTAACCTACTTTAAAAAGTGGAAATGGCTCTGGAAAGAATGGCTAACATCAGTTGATCATAAAAAGCTTGGGATCATGTATATCCTTGCTGCTGTGATTATGTTCTTCCGCGGTGGGGTAGACGGACTGATGATGCGCGCACAGCTGGCGCTTCCTAATAATACGTTTTTAGATTCCAACCACTATAATGAAATATTCACAACGCATGGTACGATCATGATTCTATTCATGGCGATGCCATTTTTAATTGGTTTAATCAACGTCGTTGTTCCTCTTCAAATTGGTGCACGTGACGTTGCATTCCCTTATTTGAACAACCTGAGCTTCTGGACATTTATGGTCGGAGCGATGCTGTTCAACATTTCCTTCGTAATTGGAGGATCACCAAGTGCAGGCTGGACGAGTTACATGCCGCTCGCCGGAAATGATTTCTCACCAGGACCTGGACAGAACTATTACTTGCTCGGGCTCCAAATTGCAGGTATTGGTACACTTATGACTGGTATTAACTTCATGGTGACCATTTTAAAAATGCGTACAAAAGGTATGACGCTTATGCGTATGCCAATGTTTACATGGACAACATTGATCACGTCTGTCATCATCGTATTCGCATTCCCTGTACTAACAGTTGCTTTAGCACTTATGACATTTGATCGTTTATTCGGTTCTGCATTCTTTACACTCGAAGCAGGCGGTATGCCAATGCTTTGGGCGAACCTTTTCTGGATTTGGGGACATCCTGAGGTATATATCGTTATCCTACCGGCTTTCGGTATTTTCTCAGAAATCTTTGCGACGTTCTCAAGAAAACAGTTGTTTGGTTACAAAGCGATGGTTGTATCGATTGTGGCAATCTCTGTTCTTAGTTTCCTTGTGTGGGTTCACCACTTCTTTACAATGGGGAACAGTGCAGCGGTTAACTCATTCTTCTCGATTACAACAATGGCGATTTCTGTACCAACAGGTGTGAAAATCTTTAACTGGCTCTTTACAATGTATCGAGGCCGTATCAGCTTTACTTCACCAATGCTTTGGGCACTTGGTTTCATCCCGAACTTCGTTATCGGTGGTGTCACTGGGGTTATGCTTGCGATGGCAGCTGCGGATTACCAGTACCATAATACGTACTTCCTTGTATCCCACTTCCACTATGTATTAATCGCAGGTACTGTCTTTGCTTGTTTTGCTGGTCTTGTTTTCTGGTATCCAAAAATGTTTGGCTACAAGTTAAACGAAAGAATCGGCAAATGGTTCTTCTGGGTATTCATGATCGGATTTAACATCTGTTTCTTCCCGCAGTACTTCTTAGGACTGCAAGGAATGCCAAGACGTATTTATACGTATGGACCAGAAGATGGCTGGACTGCACTAAACTTTATTTCAACAATTGGTGCATTTATGATGGGTGTCGGATTCATCATCCTTTGCTACAACATTTACTACAGCTGGAGACACGCGAAGCGTGAAGTGTCTGGAGACAGCTGGGGAGAAGGACGTACTCTTGACTGGGCAACATCTTCTGCAATTCCGCCGCATTATAACTTTGCAGCACTTCCAGAAGTGACAACACCAGATGCATTCCATCATTGGAAGCAAAACAATGTAGACGTTCATCCTGAGAAAGAATTCAAAAAAATTCACATGCCGCACAATTCAGGCAGACCGCTTATCATGTCTGCATTCTTCGGACTTGGAGCATTCGGTCTTGTATTTGAATGGTACTGGATTGGCGTTATTGGCTTAATCGGTGTATTCGCAACAATGATTTTACGTTCATTTGAATATGACGATGGCTACTATATTCCTGTTGAAGAAGTGATTGAAACAGAGAAAAAGAATAAGGAGGCGCAGAAGTAATGGGACATAATGATAGCAGCTATGCAAATGCACCGCTTGAATATCAGTCTGAAACGGGACGTTTAAACATCCTTGGTTTCTGGATATTCCTTGGCGCGGAAATCGTGTTATTCTCAACACTTTTTGCGACCTACTTTGTTCTTCATGGCAGAACAGCTGGCGGCGTTTTACCAGCTGAGCTGTTTGATATGAAGCTTGTATTGATCATGACATTCCTGCTATTGGTTAGTTCATTTACATGCGGGATTGCTGTCCATGAAATGCGCCGTGGAAGTACAAAAGGGGTTGTCATTTGGACGATTCTCACACTGCTTCTAGGTGCAGGCTTTGTTGGCTTTGAGATTTTCGAGTTCTTCCATTATGTACATGAGGGTGCGAGCATCCATACAAGTGCGTATTGGTCTGCATTCTTTGTACTCTTAGGAACTCACGGACTACACGTATCCATCGGTATCTTCTGGATTACCGGGGTCTTGTTCCAAATTAAAAAACGTGGATTAACTCCACAAACAGCAGCGAAGATTTTTATCTCAAGTCTATACTGGCATTTCCTTGATGTTGTCTGGATTTTCATCTTCACAGCTGTTTACTTGATCGGATTAGGGGGGCTTTTGTGATATGGCTGGAAAAACACATTCCTCAGCAGAGCACGAACACTTCCCTTGGAAACACGTAGTTGGCTTCATTCTTTCTATCGTGCTAACTATCTTAGCATTCTGGATTGCCATTGGAGCTGAAATTGGCAGTTCTGCAAAACTATGGATTATCTTTGGTTTTGCTTTCATTCAAGCGTTCTTGCAGCTATTCATGTTTATGCATATGACAGAAAGCGAGAACGGAACTGTTCAAGTCGGAAATACATTGTTTGGTCTGTTTTGTGCGATTATTTTCGTTATCGGATCTGTTTGGATCTTTGCGGCTCACTACAGCCACGGAGAGAACAGCAAAGACGGTTATTCACCTTCTGCGCCAAAGCAATCTGAGCATTCAGAGAAATAATAAAAAAACCACTCATCTCTTAAAGGTGAGTGGTTTTTATCATGATGTTGATAACGCCTCCAATAAGTGGTGCGTTGTTTATCTGGTGCTGCTGAATCTTTTGCGAATGAATGGAAGTCCATAAATGAGGAACGCTGCAACGTGTGCCAAAATGACGTTAATGGCAAAGAATGCGATCATGAAGGTATGTCCTGCTGGAGATAAACTGCTTGTCATGTAAAGACCGAAGAAAATCCACATAATCATAATAGGTGGAATAGAAGCTAGTGCAATTTTTCTGTTTTCAAGCCATAAAAACAGGGGTGTAGCCGTTGCAATACATAGGTACGCAAAGAACATATCCATCGTATCCAACTCCTTTGTAAGTTGATGTTCAATTCAAATGAGAGGTCAGGATGCAATTGTGTCTGTTTTTAGGAGATATTGTGAACATTTTGTTACAAGTATTATACCACAATTGACTTTGAAGTAAACGCAATTATTGGAAAATAGGCCTTATTCCGTAGAGAGCGGCTTTTTCCTTTTCTCTCCGTACAGCTTATGCTGGCATGATCATAGCTTGTTATATCACCACATAGGTCATTGAATTTTAACCTTAATATCTGTAAAATAATCTTTTTAAAGGACTCATGATCGGTTGAATGGAAAGAGTATAGAGGAATTTTTTCCTATTGTTAGGATGAAAAGTATTTCATTTTTTGAAAAATGCTTGGAACCTTTCGGATGTATCTTCCGTCATATTTAAGGTGAGTTGCTTTTGTGAAAATTTCAATCTAATATAAATAAGGGCTTTTATGTTTTGTAATAAGGGTGGTTAGTTCATGAACAAGCAGAATACATCTCCGTACTATCAAGGGGATTTAATTTTTATATTTTTAGCCTTCTTTGCCATTAGTGTCATTGCAATTTATGCTGCGGGTCAATTTGGGCAGTATGGATCTAATGCATGGACGAGGCAGATCATTTACTACATGGTCGGCGTTATATGTATTGTAGCCATAAATTACTTTGATTTGGAGCAATTAGAGAAGCTAAGTCTTTATATTTTTATAGGCGGCATCCTGTTGTTACTATTTCTGAAAGTCGCTCCTGCACAAATCGGAGGTCATGATTTTGCCCCAATTAAAAACGGTGCAAAAAGCTGGTTTGTGATACCGGGGATTGGGACACTTCAGCCCTCAGAGTTCATGAAAATTGGTTTGATTATGATGCTTGCATCTGTCATCGGCAAGTCAAGCCCTAGAGGAAAACGGACATTAGAAGACGATATCTTCCTACTATTAAAAATTGCCGGTGTAGCGGCTGTTCCAGTTGGACTGATTTTCTTACAGGATGCAGGTACGGCAGCTGTCTGTATGTTTATTGTCGTTGTGATGGTGTTTTTATCAGGGGTCAATTGGAAGCTGATTTCTCTCATCGGTTCTGTGGTTGTGCTTTTAGTTGCCGCTGTGTTAGCCGTGATCATTCTCTTCCCTGATGTTGCAAAAACAATTGGCATTCAGCAGTATCAGATCAACCGGATTACCGCTTGGCTGCCTGATAGCTCTACGTCAGCCAATCAGGCGCAGACTCAGGATGCGTCTGGGTCTGATAAATATCAAGTAGACCAGGCCATTATGGCTATTGGTGCTGGACAGATTTTTGGGAATGGAGTTAAAAACTTAAAAGTCTATGTCCCAGAAGCACAAACAGATATGATTTTCTCCATTATAGGTGAAGCGTTTGGCTTTATTGGCTGTGCGTTTGTTGTGATCATGTTCTTCTTCTTGATCTACCGGCTTGTCGTACTGATTGACCGTATTCATCCTTATAGCCGATTTGCGTCATTCTTCTGTGTAGGATATACAGCACTTATTGTGATCCATACGTTCCAGAACATTGGGATGAACATAGGTGTGATGCCTGTAACAGGAATTCCGCTTCTATTTATCAGCTTCGGAGGAAGCTCTGTCTTATCTGTTCTCATTGGATTTGGGATTGCTTATAATGCAAGTGTTCAATTAACGAAATACCAAAGTTATTTATTTAAATAAAACGGGTAAGGGCAGTCTAAGCATAGACTGTCTTTTTTCATTCGAGTTTTAATTTTTGAAAAGCCATATGTCTTTGTCTTATGATAGTAGAAGTGAAGGAGGTCTTCGAATTGAACAAAACGATAGAAACGATATTAAATCATCGGTCCATCCGTTCGTTTACAGACGAGCGTTTGTCCGAAGAAGAGGTGCTGACACTCATTAAAAGCGCACAGGCTGCTTCGACATCAAGCTATGTACAGGCGTACAGTATTATTGGTGTGACAGATCAAGAGAAGAAGGCCAAGCTTGCTGAACTGGCTGGGAATCAGCCATACGTTGAGAAGAATGGGCATTTTTTTGTCTTCTGTGCAGACTTGAAACGCCATGATGATATTGCAAAAAAAGCAGGGAAGAATCATCAGGAGGCGCTTGAGAATACAGAAGCCTTTCTCATTAGCGTCATTGATACGGCGCTCGCTGCGCAAAATATGAGTATAGCCGCAGAATCAATGGGACTTGGGATCTGCTATATTGGCGGTCTGCGCAATCAACTGAGAGAAGTCTCTGATTTGCTTGAAACACCATCATATGTGCTGCCGTTATTTGGTCTGGTTGTCGGACATCCAGCGAGTCAATCGTCACAAAAGGAACGGCTGCCAGTTGAACTCATTTATCATGAAAATTCATATCAGCAAGATGAAACGCATGTGGATCGTTATTTAAAAGAATACGATGACCGTATTTCATCATATTATGAAGAACGGACAAACGGAGAGAGAACCGATACTTGGTCTAAGCAGATGCTTCGCGGCTTTAGTCAGCCAAAGCGTGCCTTCCTTGGAGAATTTGTGAAAGAGAAGGGCTTTAATCGAAAATAAATAAGACATCCCCCTTTCGATGGAGAGAGGGGGATTTCTGTAAGAGGTGCAGTAAGATGAAATTAAGTATACTGGATCAATCTCCTTTGATTGGAGATGCAACACCTGCTGAAGCCTTGAAGCAAACGGTTGAATTGGCAAAGCAGGCAGAAAAGTGGGGCTATCACCGTTTTTGGGTATCAGAGCATCATTTTTCAAACCGGCTTGCAGGATCGAGCCCAGAGGTGCTCCTCGGTCATTTATCAGCCGTTACGTCACATATACGTATTGGGTCAGGCGGTGTGATGCTGCCTCACTATAGCGCCTATAAAGTAGCAGAGAACTTCAGGGTTCTCGAAGCCCTCGCTCCTGGCAGAATCGATCTTGGGATTGGACGTGCTCCTGGTGGTATGCCCATTTCCTCCATAGCTCTTCATCATGGTGAACGAAAACGTCTAGGTGATCAATATCCTGAGCAGGTAGAAGAGTTGAAGGTCTATTTACACGACCTAGCGGATGAATTTTATCCGCTCCCCCATTTAACCGCTTCTCCGAAAGTAGAGACTGCACCAGAGGTATGGATGCTTGGTTCCTCTGGAGGAAGTGCAAGACTTGCGGCAAAAGCAGGTGCAGGCTATACGTTTGCACTATTTATCAATGGTGAAGGCGGAGAAGATTCTGTGGAGCAATATATCAACCGGTTCGAACCTTCAGCATTCGGTGATGAGCCGCGCGTCAGTCTCGCGGTCTTCGTTTTATGTGCTGAAACAGAGGAGCAGGCAGAAAAACTGGCAGTCAGCTTAGATTTATCTTTACTCGCCAATGAACAGGGGCAAAACCTCGGAGGCTTTCCTTCATATGAAAGTGCACAAGCTTATTCCTATAGTCCATATGAACAAAAACGAGTGGCTGCCAATCGTCAAAGGATGGTGGTGGGGACGCCATCTTCTGTGAAAAAGCAGCTGACGGCACTAACGAAGGCTTATCGTACAAATGAAGTGATCGCCGTGACCATCACTCACCGCATGCAAGACCGGCTCACATCTTATCGTTTATTAAAAGAAGCCTTTGATGCATAACGTATGTATGTCTGTTTAACGTCCACGCAGCCAGTAGAGAGGGAAGAGGAGCATCATGATGAAAATAAACGAGGCTGTCACAAGCAAACTAAGCGGGTAAATGAAGGACACATAGACCGTCAGCTCGCATGCTTGATGAAAAGGACGAGGATGTTTCGCACATAAAAGGGTGAAAAAATACACCAAGGTGATCGTTAGAAAAAAAGCAGTAAAACAAGAAACGATCCATAGCAATATCAACATCAGTCTCTCTTTCCTCCATATATGATCGAAAAGCCTTGATGAGTTGATCCGCTCATACAAGGCTTTTCTTGTGATTCACATTTATTCAGGGTAAATATCGAAAGGTTCCTTCGTTTGAACAGTGTCGGATTTTCCTTTCAGACTTGCATACGCAAGCATTGTATACTCACCAGGTTCGAGTTTTTGCCCTTGATTGATTGTGCCATTCCATTTTACGCGGTGTTCTCCTTTATCAACGTGTTGATAAACACCTGCTTCACCTAAATACTCTCCATCTGTCGAGTAGACGAGGAATGCAAGGTTTTCAGCTCCGCCAGGCAGATAGCTGCTAATGACATAGCTTCCAGCACGGTTATCTGGCTCTACAGAAACCGAAGTGACACGCGGATAATCAGGTTCTTTTACTATCAATAAAGTCGGAATCTCTGTGACCTTTCTGCCATTTTCGCGAAGGGTAATGCTGCCTTGGTACGTTCCTTTTTTGGTTTTACCGTAGTTCACTTGTACCGCGGAAGTAAAGGACCCCGTGGAATTCCCTTTGACAGTGATTTTCTTCGTTCCGTTTGTGCTGATGCCGCTGCCATCAAATTTGTAATCAATGGTATACGTTTTCGGTGCTTTTGATAGGTTTTCTACCTTGAATTTCTTTGTTTTGATTTGAACGCCTTTTTCTTTCAAGAAAGTGCCGTAAGAATAACTCGCATCAGAAACGATAGATGACGCTTGGAGTGATTCGATGATTCGAACACTGCCTGTCCCTTGTGTGTTGTGAGGGAATGGGCTGCCGTTTGCGTCGAATAGTTTTTCTGCTGTATTCATCAGCAATGCTTTAATTTGTTCTGTTGAGTAAGATGGTTTTGCTTGCTTCATGATCGCTGCAACTCCAGCCACATGCGGTGAAGCCATGCTTGTCCCTTGCTTTGAGCCATATCCGTAAGGCTGAGAAGGATCATGCGTTGGGATGGTGCTTACAATGCTGACACCTGGCGCTGATAAATCAGGCTTAATCATCCACGTATCCACAACTGGTCCGCGAGAGGAGAAGTCAGCGACTTGCTCACTAAGCTCTTTGACAAATTGAATGGAGAAAGTCGTTGTATTGTTTCCAGCCTCAATGGCTTTGACAAGCGCCGTTCCTTCAGCTTTTGATAGCTTAATCGTTGGAAGAGCGAGACCTGGTACATCGACTGGAATTTCTCCATCGGTGTTGTTGTACATCACAACGCCGATTGCACCAGCAGCTTTTGCATTGTCGACTTTATCAACAAAGGCAATGGCTCCTCGTTCGATCACGGCAACCTTTCCTTTCACATCGATGTCTTCAAATGCTTTTTCGTCACCGATACCTGCATGGACGAGTGTGACTTGTTTTTGGTCAAGTGCTTTTAAATCACTCTCTTGGTAGTAGCCCATCACTTTTGCAGTAGAATAGTTCGGGAATTTCACATTGTAAAGGCTATACGGAAGCTGAGTTGCTCCGACTGAAATGGCATCTCTTGACGTGCCGGGAGATCCGACTGTCCAGCTGTTTGGACCGCTGTTTCCATTCGATGTGACAGCGACAACGCCTTCAGACATGGCCCAATCGAGTGCGATACTTGTGGCATAATCAGGGTTATTCACACTGTTTCCGAGAGAGAGGTTCATGACATCTGCTCCATCAGTAACAGCACGGTCGATGCCTGCAAGGACGTTTTCAGTTGTCCCAGAACCGCCTGGTCCAAGTACACGGTACGCAAGAAGTGTGGCATCCTTTGCGACACCTTTAATTTGTCCATTGGCAGCGATTGTTCCTGCGACGTGTGTGCCATGGTCTGTCGATTCACCTCTAGGGTCTCCTTTAGGTGTCTCTTGCGGAGAATAATCGTTATCAACAAAATCATAGCCTTTGTATAAACTAAAGTTTCCTTTTAAATCAGGGTGGGTATAGTCTACTCCAGTATCAATGACAGCGACTTTTACCCCTTTTCCAGAGTAGCCGGCATCCCAAGCTTTTGGTGCACCGATAAATGGAGCGCTTTTATCCATAAGAGGGGAGACATCTTCATTTGGAAGCTGAATGCTTTCTTTTTTCACTTCATCTGTTTGATATGTAACATCCGGATAAACGGCTTTTACTCCGTCAACTGCGAGTAGCTTCGGAATTTCGTTTGCAGGAAGTTTCATAGAGAAACCAGAGAAGACTTTTTCATATTCATGACGCACACTCGCTTTATCAACTTCTTTGAGTGCTGCATTTTTTATTTTTGTTCGAGATTTTTTGAGGGAGGCCTTTGTTTGAGCTTTGCCTTCTTGCTTTGCTTCAACTAAGGATTTTTCCTTTAATTCAACAATGACAGTGGTATGTTTTCTAGATTTGACATTGATTTCACCGAAGATTTCTGCTTTTTCCAGTTCCACCTGTTTGTTCGATGGAGCGGCACTAGCCTGTTGACCTGTAAAGAATGTGGATAAAATAAAAATAGTGGAGAACAATAGAATAGAAGAACGAGAGATAACCTTTTTCATTAATTTTCCCCTTTCTAGCTGTGTTTTTAGGGAGATAGCCTTTCTTTTTGTGGATAAATAGGAAAGATTCACTGCCCGTTATTAAGTATTCAATACGATGAAAACAATTCCTTTACTAAAATGGTCTTATTTTACATAGTCATAAAGGACTATTTTGTTTATAAAGTCTCACTTATGCACAAACTTCTGTTGATAACTCAATTATTTAGATATATATATGGAAAATAAAAAAATCCCATACACAAAATCTAGTAGCAGGGTGTTGATATGTGGATAAACCCTGTTGATAAGGTGTGCTTATCTTTTGGATATAGTGTGTATAAAATTTTTATTCAAATACCCTCATACATGATCATCTTCTCCACTTTTCAACAAAACTTCTGAAAACTAGTTTGTTTTTTCACCCAGATTGTGACAAACCTCTCTTTTTTCTCGGGATATGATAGGAGCAGTTGTTTTGCTAGAACTGCTAGATTCTAAGAAAAGCGGAGGGATGTTCAGTGAAGAAATTCAAAAACTGGTTGAGTGTATGGTTTGGTTTCATGATGAATGTGCTTGTGAATCCTAGTGTGATGATGAAGCAGCAACGTTTTCAGGCGGCTGCGGTGGATGATCGTTTCTTTCAAGTTGTGAACGAGAGAGAGCTAGAGAAGCTGGCAGAAGAAAAGAACAAGAAGCGCAGGTCAGAGAAACCGTTTAAGCAAAGTTTGATGATGCTTGATGAGAAGACGACGAGAGAGGCGCGTGCTGGTCCGCTCTTACCTTTACATGGGAGATGAAACAGGGTAAAATCCCACATAAGAAACGTTATCTGGTGGGAGAGGATACCCCTTGAAGATATATAAAATATTGAATAACAATGCAGTGGTTGTAAAGGAAGGTGATCAGGAGAAAATTGTGATGGGGCCCGGAATTGCTTTTCAGAAGGGGAAAAATGACGTCGTTCCCGTTCAAAAAATAGAGAAAATCTTTGTTGTGCGTGAAGAAAATGAGAAATTCAAACAAATTCTTGCGACATTGCCCGAAGCGCATATTGAGGTGGCAGAGCATATCATCAGTTATGCAGAGGGTGAACTGATGATGCCGCTTAGTGATCATATCCATATATCACTGACTGACCATTTATCCTTTGCTATAGAGCGCATTCAAAAGGGCATTGTGCTATATAATAAATTGCTTGGTGAGATCAAAGTCTTATATAAGCAGGAATATGATATTGGAAAGTATGCCATTCGTTATGTAAAGGATCGGCTTGGGGTTGAACTGCCGGACGATGAGGCAGGGTATGTGGCACTCCATATTCATACGGCCAAAATGAATACGGAGTCTATGAAAAAGACCGTGAAATATACAACGATGATCAAAGAAATGATCGAGCATATAGAAAGCTATTTTCAGCATTCAATTGATGAGGATAGTATTTCCTATCAGCGGCTTGTGACACATTTGAGGTATGCATTAAGCAGGTTGGAATCAAATGAGGCATTTCAAATCATGGACGATGACATGCTGAGTTTTATCCAAACAAAGTATGATTTGGCTTACCAGTGTGCACATGGACTCGCTGATTTGTTGAAAAATGAATATGAACTTCATCTCCCTGAATCGGAGATCGGCTACATCACGCTGCATGTCCAGCGTCTGCAGGATGCCGAATTGGTTTAGTGGTTGTGCCTGCATGCAGGCTTTTTTTTGTGCACACTACTTTAAATAGTGTATATGAGTCAATAGATTCGAAAAAAGAGGTTGACGCATATCACGCTCTTATACTATGATGAAAGCGTAATCAAAATTTGATATCGTGGGATTGTGACTGTCAGGCAGGCAAGACCTAAAATTTGCGTAACGAGGGGACGTGTATGTCCTTTTATCGTTGGTGAATTTTAGGTCTTTTTTACTTTAAAAAAGGAGGAGACAACATGGATTATCAAAAAACAGCTAAAGAATTAACAGAACTATTAGGCGGCAAGGAAAATGTCATCAGTGCCACGCATTGTGCAACAAGACTCAGATTGGTGATGAAAGATGAGGAACTGATTGATAAAGATGCCATTGAGGAACTTGAAGGGGTAAAGGGGGCTTTCTCAAGCTCGGGGCAATTCCAAATCATTTTTGGAACGGGTGCAGTCAACAAAGTATATGAACCATTTGCTCGTGAGACCGGCCTTGAGACAGACGACGAGAAACAAAAACCTGTCAGCCATGATGAAGCAGTGAAACAAAAAATGAATCCACTCGCACGTTTTGCAAAGACGTTATCAAATATTTTTGTGCCGATCATTCCAGCCATTGTTGCAAGCGGTTTATTAATGGGGCTTTTAGGCATGATGAAAGCCTTCAAATGGGCTGACCCAAGCTCCGCGATTTTTCAAATGCTTGATATGTTCTCAAGTGCAGCCTTTATCATTTTGCCGATTTTAATTGGGGTCAGTGCAGCGAAAGAGTTTGGTGGAAATCCGTATTTAGGAGCCGTTATTGGGGGGATTATGATTCACCCGAATCTTCTCAACCCGTGGGGACTGACGGATGCGAAACCAGAGTATATGCATTTATTCAATTTTGATATTGCTCTTCTTGGTTACCAAGGAACAGTCATTCCAGTGTTATTGACTGTGTACATCATGTGCCTTGTTGAAAAGAATTTAAGAAAAGTGGTTCCGAACAGTATTGATTTACTTGTGACTCCATTTGTGACGGTGATTGTGACGGGATTTGTGACGTTTATTGCTGTTGGACCACTTGGAAGAATGCTCGGTACAGGAATTTCGAATGCACTGACATTTATTTATGATCATGCAGGGTTCTTAGCAGGACTCATTTTCGGAGGAGCCTACTCTCTCATTGTGCTCACAGGGGTTCATCATAGCTTCCATGCGATTGAAGCAGGACTGCTGAATGATATTGGGCGTAACTATTTGCTGCCAATTTGGGCGATGTCCAACGTAGCGCAAGGCGGGGCAGGCTTGGCGGTCTTTTTCTTAGCGAAACGCGCGAAAACAAAAGAAATCGCACTTCCTGCAGCCTTCTCAGCTTTCCTAGGGATTACCGAGCCCGTCATATTCGGTGTCAATCTCCGCTATCGTAAGCCGTTTATCGCCGCGATGATTGGAGGCGCATTAGGCGGGGCATTTGTTGTCTTTACAAAGGTAGCAGCCAACGCCTATGGTTTAACAGGTATTCCGATGATTGCGATTGCAGCGCCATTCGGTGTGCAAAATGTGGTGAATTATGTGATTGGTATGTTAATCGCTGTTGCTGTCTCATTTACTCTCACCATCATGTTTAAAGTAAAAGAAGTAGAAAAATAATCAAGGAGTGGTCACAGTCATGACAACAACTGACGCAGCACTTCGTCAAAAGGTAGCAGAACGTATTCGAAACTATGAGCATTTGGTGAAAAAAGATGTGTATCACCAGCATTTTCATTTAATGCCGCCAGTTGGTCTTTTAAATGACCCGAATGGGTTGATTCAGTGGAAAGGGATTTACCACGTTTTTTATCAGTGGCAGCCATTCAAAACCGGTCACGGCGCAAAATTTTGGGGCCATTACACATCGACAGATTTAGTGAATTGGCAGCACGAGGAAGCCGCCCTTGCGCCAAGTGATTGGTTTGATCAAAATGGCTGTTATTCTGGCAGTGCAGTCATTGACGATGGACAGATGTATGTGATGTACACTGGCAACGTTCGAGATGAACAAGGAAACCGCGAGACGTATCAATGTTTAGCTGTTTCAGAGGATGGCATTCATTTTCAGAAAAAAGGTGTCGTGGCGACGCTGCCAGAAGGATTCACCGCCCATTTTCGTGATCCGAAAGTATGGAAGCGAAATGGTCAGTGGTACATGGTTCTAGGTGCACAAAGCCTGAATCTGAAAGGGAATCTCGTCCTGTTTACCTCTGATACTTTAGACAATTGGACGTTTCAAGGCATCATTGCAGGCAGTGGGAAAAATGGATTAGAGGATTTCGGCTACATGTGGGAATGTCCAGATCTATTTGAATTAGATGGCCGGGATGTATTGATTGTGTCGCCGCAGGGGCTCGAGCCGGATGGCTTAAAATATCATAATACACATCAATCAGGTTATTTTGTTGGGAAATTGGATGACCATACTTATCAATATACGCACGGAGCGTTTGAGGAGCTGGACCGAGGCTTTGACTTCTATGCGCAGCAAACCTTTTTAGACGAATCAGGCAGACGACTTTTAATTGGATGGATGGGAGTGCCTAATCAAGGAGAAGAGCATCATCCAACAATTTCGTATCAATGGATACACTGCCTCACCATTCCGAGAGAGCTGCGTTTAGATGAAGACGGACATCTGATTCAAAAGCCAGTTACTGAGCTCCAGGCGATGAGAACCAACGAACAGGAGCATGTTTTCCATATTAAACGCTCCGTCCAATCGATTCCTGTAGATGATATTACGAGCGCAGAGTTATTCATTGATCAAATTGATACACAAAAAGGGTTTGAATGCTGTATTCGAGCGGCAGCCCGTATCATTTATGATAAAGATGAGGGCAAACTGACATTAGAGCGAGATCGATTTGAAGATCGAACAAAAGAAGTTCGAGAAGTGGCAATAGAGGAATTACACGACCTTCACATCTTTATCGATGCATCGTCAATTGAGATTTTTGTAAACGGAGGCAGAGAAGTATTGACTGCTCGTTATTTTCCTTCCCCGGGAAATAAATCAATCTCAATCAGTGGCAGAAATGAAACAAAGCTTAAACTAAAAACATGGCATTTACAAAGAAAAGCAGATCAATGATCTGCTTTTTTCTAGTGAATTCAACCTGTATCTTAGGGGCTATATCATGTATATACAAGGGTGGTCAGAAGCGGTTTGATGACGTTTTACATATATGATAACAAGTGGAATTATGGTATCATTTTAAAATATATACAGCTGAGGCTGACGTTTATCCAAATGCGGTAGGACAAAAAGGGGTTGTTTACTTGAATTCAAAACAGCAGCCGACGACTAGAAAACGCTTGGAGACAATGGCAGATCATGTTGAAGATAAACGTGAAGAATATAAAGAATTGCTCATTCAAGTCCAATCTATTCTCGGTGAACCTTCTCTAGAGCAGGAAGAATTAAAAGAGAAGCTGTCAGGTACGTATAAACAAATGAAAGAATATGCCTTATTTGTTGAATCTATTGAAGCCTTTATTCGAAAAATGGCCAAAGAATCTGATCAGCAAAAGTAGGTATTCCTTGTGGATAAAAGAGTGTACCCAGACGCGGGTATGCTTTTTTTCATGAAATGAAAGGTGACGTCAATTGAAGATAGAAACGTATATTTATTTGGAGAACAAGAAGTTTGTACCCATTGATGATATTGAAAAGATCAAAATATTCGTTGTGATTGACGTGATGAATTTGAGAGAATAGAGAAGGTATCCAAGAGCTTGTAAGTACAAACAAAAACCGATTCGCCCATTAACAAGGCGAATCGGTTTTTTCTATTCTACTTATCAAAACGATGAGCAGAATGCTTTGTTGGTCCGATGTATTCATTTAGCTGGAAAGAGCCTTTGATGGCAGCTGTGATGAATTCTTTTGCTGCATAAATGGCTTCTTTCACGTCTGAGCCGTTTGCTAGTTCAGCTGTGACTGCTGCTGAGAATGTGCAGCCTGCGCCGTGTGTGTAATCTGTATCGATCTTATCTGTTTCAAGTCGTTCGAAGGTTTGTCCATCATAAAGCAAATCGATCGCTTTATCTGGGCTTAGCTTACCGCCTCCAGTGATGACCACATACTTGGCACCAAGTTCGTGAATGCGTTTTGCTGCTTCTTCCATTTGTTCGATCGTTTTGATCTCACCGATTCCGCTTAATTGACCTGCTTCGAAAAGGTTAGGCGTGATGACGGTTGCCAGTGGCGTAAGCTTTTCGCGCAGTGCTTCAGCGTGCTCCGGATATAGCACTTCGTTCGCACCCTTACAAACCATAACAGGATCAATGACGACATTTTTTAGGTCATATGTTTTGATGGTGTCCGCTGCCAGTTCGATCACGTCGACTGTTGGGAGCATACCCGTTTTCAGCGCATCTACCCCAATGCCTTCTACAATGGTAGAGAGCTGTGCACGAATTGTCGCCGTATCAATTGGAAACACCTGATGATCCCAATGGTTATGTGGGTCCATTGCAACGACAACGGTTAAAGCTGTCATCCCATAGACGTTTTTTTCTTGAAACGTTTTTAAATCTGCTTGGATACCTGCACCGCCGCTTGAATCCGAGCCTGCGATGGTGAGTGCTTTATTCATAGACATAGTTGCTGAACCTCCAATGTGATGTGTAACAGTTACTGTTCTATCCCTTATTATAATCAGCTTTTTCATTTATCACAATGAAACGACATAAAAAAGCGTTCCACCCTAGGAAGAACGCCTTTCCCCTTACCTTTTACAAATCACCAATTTCCCCTTTTTCAGTTCGTCTAAAAGTGATAAAGCTAATTCCTGATCGGCGCCAACCGACATCAATTTGGCCATGAGCTCGTCATCCCGGGTGCGGATGACATTGGCCATTTGATCTAAAATCCCTTGATCGACCGCTGTCATGCTTTTGGCATTCGTATGCTCTGTGACGGTATCAGAGCGTTCTGGATCGTACGCAAAAACAAAAATATCATCCTTTTCTGAACGTATTTGTTCAATGGTCTGGTTGGCTTCTTTGCTATTTTCTACTGTGAAATATTCCATCATGATCACTCCTTTTCATCAAAAGTTCCCATTTTTTCGTCATATCAAACCGCCTTTTATATCATGAGAAGAACGCCATTTTATGTTTTAATGGAAAAAGACGAATCTATTAAAGGAGTAAGCTGAATATGAAGATTTCCTTATTAATTGTGACACATAACCGGCTCAGCGCACTGTGTGAGCTGCTTGAATCTATTAAGAGACAAACCGTACAGCCTTTTGAAATTGTGGTTGTGAATGATGCAGGAGAGCGCGTCGAGATCATTCAGGAACTCTACCCCGAACTTCCGATCCGCTTGATCCATTTAGATGAGAATGTCCAGCATGTGAATGCTAGAAACGTGGGAGTGCGGGAGCTGACAGGCGATGTGATCATGCTGAGTGATGACGATGATTATTTTACACCTTGTCATATTGAACGTATGAGTAAGGCGCTGGATGAGGCCGATTTTGTCTTTTCTGATGCAGAAATTGTATCATTTGAAGAAAAAGGTGCGACCCGCTTCCCTGTGTCAAGACGTCTGTTTGCGTATACAGCTGCTATTGAGGATATGCGTGTCTTTTCTACATACGTTCCTTCCGGCAGTATGTACAAACGCTGTATACACGATGAGATTGGCTATTTTGATCCAGCAATGCATCATTACTGGGATTGGGACTTTTTCTTACGTGTCACGCAGCATGCCCGGGTCAAACGAGTACCAGCTGCCAGTGTGATCTATGCGTTTTTTGACGGCGGCGGGAATCAGTCTAGTGATCTTGGTGAGACAAGGAAGAACTACTTAAATGATCTCAGTGAAAAGCACGGGCTGGGCGATTTGCCAACAGCGAACTTTGCTGTCTTATTAGAAGAACCAGCGATGAAAAAACGAGAATCAGAGAGTGAGATTGTGTGGGACGGAAAACCGATGGTCTCAAGGCTTGCACAGCAGACACAAGGAGGAGAACCCCAATGAAGCCATTTTTAAATGATAGCTGGTGGGCTGTGATGAAAAGTGAATTTGAACAGCCATATTATCAAGAATTACGTGAATGGATGAAGGAAGAATACCGCACGCAGACCGTTTTTCCGAAACCGGATGACGTTTATCGTGCGCTTCATTTGACGTCTTATGAAGAAGTCAAAGTCGTGATTTTGGGACAAGACCCTTATCATGGCCCAGGTCAGGCACATGGATTAAGCTTTTCAGTTCAGCCTGGCGTGAAGCATCCGCCATCGTTGAGAAATATTTTTCAGGAGCTAAAGGATGATCTTGGCTGTCCTGTTCCAAATCACGGCTCACTTGTGAGCTGGGCAGAGCAAGGTGTGCTGCTCTTAAACACTGTGCTGACCGTGAGAAAGGGCGAGGCGAACTCTCATAAAGGCAAGGGCTGGGAACGTGTGACAGACCGCGTGATTGATGTGCTGAATGAACGTGATCAGCCCGTCGTTTTTGTGCTGTGGGGAAGACATGCTCAAAATAAGAAAGAACGCATTGATCAAAACAAGCATTACATCATTGAGTCACCTCATCCAAGTCCTTTTTCTGCAAGAAACGGCTTTTTTGGCAGTCGTCCGTTCTCAAAGGTAAACGCGTATTTAAATCAAATGGGGATTGAAGAAATCAATTGGTGTATCCAAGATATTGAATAAAAAGAGGACGAGGGGAGAGACCCTTCGTCCTGTTTATTTTAAAAATTTACGAACCAAGTCGAGTCCGTTTTTCGCATTTGGATAACGGAAGGAAAAATCGAAGCGATTGGTTTGGCGCAGGATGCTTTTTTCATGCGTAAACGTAAAGAAGCTTTCTTTCCCGTGATATCGTCCTATGCCGCTTTCACCCACGCCTCCGAATGGCAGGTAAGGAGTAGCGACATGCATGAGCGTGTCATTGATACATCCTCCGCCAAATGAGAGATGGTCTAGGATATAGGATTCTGTTTCCTTGCTTGTTGTAAATAAGTAAAGTGCAAGCGGCTTCGGTCTTGCTTTGATCATATGTGCTGCCTCTTGCAGAGATTCGAAGGTCATGACAGGCAGAATCGGTCCGAAAATTTCCTCCTGCATGACGGGATCTTCCCATGTGATGTGGTCTAAAATGGTCGGAGCGATTTTGAGCTCGTCTTCGTTGCGCTGTCCCCCCGTGACGATCGTTCCATTTGAGAGGAATTGTGAGAGCCTGTCAAAATGACGATGGCTGACATTTTTCCCAAAGTGTGGATGTGTTTCCGGTTGTTCGCCGTAAAAGTCACGGATACAGGCTGTCATTTCCCGCAAAAGATCCTCTTTAATGGATTCATGAACAAGCAGATAGTCTGGTGCAATACACGTTTGACCAGCATTGGTAAATTTGCCGAACGTGATTCGCTTTGCCGCTAATTTGATATCTGCATCAGGCATGACGATGCAAGGGCTTTTTCCGCCAAGCTCAAGTGTGACTGGGGTCAAATGCTTTGCGGCGGCTTCCATGACGACTTTGCCGACTGCCACACTTCCTGTAAAGAAGATATAATCAAAGGGCAGTTTCAACAGCTCTGTACTCACATCTACTCCGCCTTCTACGACAGCTGCATGGTCTTCTTGAAATACACGTTCCACGATTGTACTGATTACTTCTGAAACTTGCGGCGTTAGCTCAGACGGTTTTAAAATAACGGCATTACCCGCAGCAATGGCACCAACTAATGGAGAAAGGGCCAATTGGAAAGGATAGTTCCAAGGAGCAATGATGAGCACACGGCCATAAGGTTCCTTCATAATCATGCTTTTCGACCCGATATGAGTGAGGGGCGTTTTCACGCGTGTTGGTTTTGCCCATTTGTGGAGGTGCTTGATGGTATGATTGATTTCTTCATACACCATCCCGATCTCAGTTGTGTAGGCTTCCTGTTCGGATTTATGTAAATCATGGGCCAAGGCTTGTAAAATATCCTTCTCATGCTGTTTGATGGATGCTTTTAAGTCTTTAAGAAGACGGATGCGTTCTTCAACCGGCGGCTTTTGAAAGACTTTTTGTTTCTGAAAAAGAGCAGTGAGTTTGTCCATTATTCAATCCTTTCATAAACGATGTTGTTTCTTTTATTATGTGTGAAGGGCTATGTCGGGTCAAATAAGAGAGGCGGGAGCAGACTGCTTTGAAAAAATGAACCCATTTCGTTTGTTCATTTGGTAAAATAATGTTGAAAAGAGACTTTTTTAGATTGGAGGGTCTACCCTTGAATATTCATATATCAAGCCTGCTTCAAAAAATGGAGGAAGCGGTTCAAAAGGCGAAACAAAGTGGAAATGATGAAGAGGTGAAACGTCAAGTGGCGGCGATTTCTTCACTATGTGATGTCATTCTCGATGCACCATCACAGGTGCAAATGCCGCAAACGCCGGTTATCTCGCCACCTTCTTCGATACAGACACCGTCCGCGCCGCCCGTCTCCTCAGATCAAGCCATGCTTGAGAAACTGATGGGTGCGAGTGGTGCGAAGAAATTTCAGCATCAAGAAGAGGGACAAAGAGAGAAGGACGGGAACGGCGACTCTATCTTTGATTTTTAATGGTCTTGTCACGACAAAGGGAAGGTGATCGGTTTGAAACTATTTTTGGGCGCCATTCAGTGGATGGCATTTTTTATCGCAGCTTCTATTGCTGTACCAATTGCGATTGCACAAGCATTTGAGTTGAACCAAGTGCAGTCAGCGGAGCTGATTCAAAGTACATTCTTTTCACTTGGTCTTGTGGCGATGGTGCAATGTTTATGCGGCCATATGCTGCCGATCAATGAAAGTCCAGCAGGGCTTTGGTGGGGTGTGTATACCCTTTATGCAGGTATGACAGGAACCATCTTTGCAACGTATCCTGAAACTCTGCAAGCACTACAAGGGGCTTTAATTTTTAGTGCCGCTTTCTTTTTTATTTTTAGTCTTTTTAAAATCATTAATTGGCTCGCGTCTTTATTTACGCCAGTCGTCACAGGTATTTACTTGCTGCTATTAGTTGTGCAGTTAAGTCAGCCGATCATGAAAGGGCTGATGGGCATCGGCTATCGGGGAAATCAGGTGGACGGGCTTGTCTTTTGCTTGTCGATCTTGATTATTGTTCTGACCTTCATGATCAGCCGCTCAAAATGGCATTACTTAAGACAGTTTTCTGTGTTGTTTGCCCTTGCAGGAGGCTGGTTGTTATTTGCTCTACTCGGGCTGGCAAAGCCGGTTCGAATTCCAGAAAAAATCATCGAGTTTCCGAAGCTGTTCCCATTTGGCATGCCGGTATTTGACAGCGGATTGCTTGTCACGTCCTTTTTCATTACGATATTACTCATTGTGAACATGCTGGCAAGTATTCGAATTGTGGAAAGTTCAGTGAAGGCATTTGGTGAACTGCGTGAACGGAAGAGAGCTCGTCCGGCTGGTTTTGTCGCAGCATTTGGCCACTTACTGAGCGGATTGATCGGAGCGATTGCGCCTGTACCTATTTCCGGGGCAGCAGGATTTATCCAGACAACGAAAATTCCATCGAGAAAGCCATTTTTCATAGGAAGTCTGCTCATTGTACTCATTAGTTTATTCCCGCTGCTCATGAGCTTTTTCTCCGCATTGCCATCACCTGTGGGGCTTGCTGTAAACTTTGTGGTATTCTCCTCAATGATTGGAATTGCGATGTCTGAGTTTGATCAGTATGAGAAAGAAGAAATTCCGCGGATTCGCTTTGTCCTAGGAATTGCCGTTTTAGCAGGTGTAGGGGCGATGTTTGTACCGCAGGGAGCCTTGAAAGGCATGCATCCTGTGCTTATTTCATTATTAAGCAATGGACTTGTACTAGGTACACTCATTGCGATCGCGGTCGATCAAGTTCTGTTACGAAAGAAAAAGAAATCCGACAATCTCGTGTCAACGTAAACGGAAAGTTGAATATCGTCTGTCACACGCGCTATGATAAACATAATTGACGAGATAAGGAGAATGACGAATGAAACTATTTTTCATTTTAGGTGCGATTAATGCGATGCTAGCTGTTGGACTCGGAGCCTTCGGTGCGCACGGTCTTGAAGGGAAAATTCCTGAAAAGTATATAGAGATTTGGAACAAAGGGGTTCAATATCAAATGTTCCATGCGATAGGACTATTTATTGTCGCTTTTCTTGCAGATAAGCTGTCAGGTGTTTCTCTAGTTCCGACCGCTGGCTGGGTAATGCTTGCAGGCATCCTTTTCTTCTCAGGAAGCCTTTATGTTCTGGCATTGACTCAGGTGAAGATTCTAGGTGCCATTACCCCAATTGGCGGATTGGCATTTATCGCTTCTTGGATCATGCTTGTCATTGCAGCAGCAAAAAATTTATAAGCCAAAAAACCGATGCTCTGAGAGGGGCATCGGTTTTTTTCTTAATTCCAGTAAGGGGCGTAGTTTGGCGGTGCTTGATAATAAGGGATGTAGTGAGACGGAGGGACAGGGTTCGTTTGTGCTTCCTCTTCTCTGTGGCAAAATGGCGCGATAAACACACTTGGCTTCACAGGTTGAATCGCCTGTTTCCACTGTGTTTCGTTCATGCAATACGTATGTGCCATGATGTGAGCAGGGGTGAGGGTGAGAAGGTCTGAGCCCAGGATCACTTCTGGCGTAGATGCGTTAAAAATGGCTAACAAATGAGTCCTGTCTTGAAGGGCAACTTCGTAGTGCCACCAGCCTTGGGGTACGTTTGCTACCTGTCCAGGGGTGATGGTATAGGTGTGCAGTTTTTTTGTAAATGGATTCAGCATTGAGACGGCAGCAGAACCGGCTATACAATAAACAAGCTCTGCGGCATTTTGATGATAATGAGGCTCTACGACTTTGCTTTTACTCAAATATATATCCAGCAGGGATACTTGATCCAACGAGTTTAATTGCTTTTTTCCTAAAACGTTAATCAGGTTATGCTGATCGTATTTCACAAGTGGGCTTTGATTTAGATCGTATGAATATTTAACATTTGGTGATGTATAATCCAGCTCAACAGTCATGAATGTCACCTCTAGGTGTTTAATAAAAACTACTAGGCATCTTATGAGCAGCGCCTGAGAGGTGTGACAAAAACCTAGTCAAAAGAAAAAAGCAAGGGCGCCTGCTCCTTGCTTTTGTGATATGTGGCATTGTCTACCTCGGAGAATACGTGGACATGGAGTATGGATAGTCGTATTGTATTTCCCCATCAAACGTAATGTAATCAAGATAGATCGTTAATAGTAAGTATCGTGTTCCTGTCTTGTTATCACTAATGATAATGTGGTCACGTCCTGCAGCTTCAATGACGCCTCTGAAAATCTTCGAGTTCCATTCCTTACTTGCTTCAAACGTCATATAAATCGTGGCTACCTTGCCACGGTTCAAACGTAAAATATTTTCAATATAGGACTGCTCGATTGGCAGCTGACCAGTGACATTCTGCTGATAAATCGGTCCAGAAGGGATTTGATAAGGCTGCCCGCTGCTCTGCATGCCCTGCCCCCCTTGTGAAGAACCAGTAGACGGCATTGGTGAAAATCCCTGCTGCATTTGTCCTTGCATTTGACCCTGCGTTTGGGGAGGGACTGAATAACCCATCTGCTGTGCAGGATACGGATTTGCTCCATATTGTTGCTGGCGAAAATCTTGACCTTCGAAACCCGAACCTTGCCCAAATTGATTTTTCAATTTCATAACGTTCCTCCTCTTTCCTCATGGTGTTCTAAACAGAAGGCACTTAAGCACCTGTTGTTTCCATAGCATTCTTTCTCTCTTTCACACTATGAGACAGGAGGGCAGAATATGTATACATTGAACGAAAAAAAGGAACTGCGGTGCAGTTCCTTAGGCGCGGGCTAACCCCGCATTCTTTGCCAGTTCTGCGCTTCGCTGCTTACGAATATGATGTGCAACCTTCCTTACATCATCCAATTTACAGCGCGCTGGACATCAAATGAAAGTGTCACGATGAGAAAACATGCCGCAAGCGGTGTTATCACAATGAGAAAGGCTTGCCATAATCTGAGCTTCATCACAGCGACAATACCTAAAACAGTCATTCCAAATATCCACGTCTTTGCATAAGCCTCAATCAGTGTCAAAAGATCAAGATAATACCAAACCTCATAATGCTGATCTAAATAGGGTGAGATTTTGACAAACGTATACGGACCAAGCATTCCAATCGTGAAAATCCAACTGAGTGCAAATAAAGCGGAAGGGAAAAAGGTCGACAGCGTGAAGGCTTTGAGTACATCTCGATATGCCGTTTGACTGCCGAAAAAAAGACGCCCTAACCACTTTAGGATGAGTACACCGAAAAATAGACCGAGATTGCCTGCTAGAATACCATATCCCGCACCTTGTAACAGAATAAAAGGGAATGGAATATGATTGCCCATATAATCGCTAAAATACCCTTCGTAGACCCAGCCTGTACCAGCGATACTTGCAAGGAGCATCATCAGCCAAATGGGAATAGAGGAATGTTGATATGAGCGAATAATTGTTTTTGTTGCGACGAAAATTTTGAAAAAACGAAAAAAACCTTTTGCTTCCTCTTCTTGGGAGTGATCATTCTTCATAGCTTCCAATGTTCTTTACTCCTTTAATACACACAAATGATTACTTATATTACCAAAAAGTTCACGTTTTTCAAAGATAAAACAATAAAAAAATACAATTTTATAAAAAATAGGTCACTCTACAGTCTCTTTAAGAGGAGACACATATGATAAACATAGTTTGAAAGAGACCGAGGTGAAAACTTTGACAAAAGTAACTGTCATTATGACGAGCTACAACAAGGCGGCTTACGTCGGCAGATCGATTGAAGCGGTTTTGCAGCAGACGCTGTCAGACTTTGAACTATTTATTATGGACGATGGTTCAAACGAAAAAACCCTTGCCGCGATTGAGCCCTTTCGCAAAGATCCCCGTGTTCATTTTATCCAAAGCGGTGTCAAATCGCTGGAGGAGAGAACAGCGAAAACCAGATACGCCGTCCTCATTAATCAAGCATTAGAACTAGCAAAGGGCGAGTATATTTCCTATGCCACAGATGACAATGTCTATGCCCCGGACCGTTTAGAGAAGCTCACACATTATCTAGATGCTCGACCAGGTGAAGATATTGTCTATTCTGCTTCAAAAGTAATCTATTTAAATAGTAAAAAAGAGCCAGTAAAGGAAACGATTCGACCTGCGCAAACGGTGCAATGGAATGCACCTTGTGCAATAGATCATTGTTCGGTCATTCATCGTGCTTCGATTTTAACAAAAATTCATGCTGAATTTGGGTCTTACTGGGACGAGAGTCCGCATTTTTATCGAATAGGGGATGCCCGTTTCTTTTTTCGATTAAATCATTTTTATCCGTTCTATCCCTATGATGAAGTGTTAGATACAAATTACATCACAGAACAGTCCATTCACTATCAGTTGGCGGAAGAAGAGAAAAATGCCTTTATTCAAGCACTTCCTGAGCAGTCTACCTGCTGGGAGCTCCGCCGCATATTAAAACAAAAACATGGGAGGTGACCTTAAGTGTCGCACTATCTTCATCATTATTGGCAGGTGTACTTTGAGTTTGTAAATCTCATGAAGGATTTGTCCTATCAACAAATTCCTCTTGGGTTGATCAGCAATTTCTATCAATATATCAGTCCTGAGGTAAGGAGACGTATGGAGGATGAAGCATTCGGTCAAGAATTGACAACCGATTGTCCGCTGCCGGAAGAGATTCAGCCATTTTTTGATCAACATAAGCAACAGATCAAGCGTATTGCGTATCGTCCGGCGAATGGAAAGGTCTTGCTTCACTTTGAACATCTGCGTTTTACTGAACAAAATTACACGCGGTTCCATCCGAGTCAAACCGTGGTGCTTGCTCGCTGGAAGAAGGCAGACTATTTCGGTTTACCTGTCATCAGCAAGCCTGAATTAGCTGGAGAGGTTAATAAAGAAGCCCATGCTGAATATATTGAGAAAGCAAATGCTCTCCTTAAACCTTACGCAAAGCACCCGGTCTTTGGCAATGTCTTTTTTAGAGAAAAGCTTCGGAAGGACATTGTGCAATTTATTGATGTGATAGACCAGACAGAAGTGCTTTTTCAGATGGAGCCAATTGCAGCTATCATTGTGGGGACAACGGAGGATGCATACAGCCGGGTACTTGCACTGCAAACTGTGAAACGCCAGCTCACGAGTATCTGTCTTCAGCACGGCGCACTGATGGGAGACGAAGCCTTTTTACCAATTTTCACGACGTGCCACGGGGTGTTTGGAAAGTATGAAAAAGACTGGTATGTAGACAAAGGCTGTCAGCCGGAACAGGTGGAGATCACGGGTCATCCGAGGTTTGATTTGGTGAAGGATCGAACGCCGCTTCAGCAGGAACTCATCTTTCGTAAATTGAACTTCAATCCTGCCAAAAAGACCGTACTTGTGGCGACGCAGCCGTTTTCAGAAGCTTTCTATGGTGATGTGCTTCAAACGATTGCAAAACGGAAAGACATTCAGTTGATCATGAAGCCGCATCCGTGGGAAATTGCCCGCAATCGATTAAATGAGTATATGTCCATTGAACGAGCAGGAAATCATGTGAGATTGATTAAAAAAGAAATCGACTTGTATGACCTATTGCCATATATGGATATGGTCATTACGCTCACATCAACCGTCGGTCTTGAAGCGATGCTCTTTGAAAAGAGTGTGCTGATCGGGAAAATGACAGAAGGCAGAAGATACCCTTATTACGAGTCGCTTGGCAGCTATCAGATGGAAAACCCTGTTGAACTGGCTGAGAAAGCCATTCGTATTTTGTCGGATGATCAAGAGATGGAGCTGGCAAAGCAGCAAGGAGCTAAGTTCATTAAAGAACATTATCCGCATGCGCGATCGACCGATGTTCTGCTTTCTCTGCTTAAAACAAAAACAGGTGTAGATTTTCAGAGATGAAGATAGGGGTGTGCAAGCGATATGGAAAAAAAGAGAGAACAATTTCTTCCTTATGCCCTGCCGTTGATTGAGCAGGAAGAAATTGACGAAGTCATTGGAACATTAAAATCAGGCTGGCTGTCAACCGGACCAAAAGTCAGACAGTTCGAAGAAGAGTTTCGACAGCTGACCGGTGCAAAACATGCGATCGCTGTCAATTCATGTACGGCTGCTTTATTTTTAGCCTTAAAAGCTAGAGGGATTGGGAATGGGGATGAGGTGATTACAACGCCTCTGACATTTTGCGCAACAGCCAATACGATCATTCATACAGGGGCAGCTCCTGTATTTGTCGATATTGACCCAGCGACACTCAACCTCGATGCAGAGAGATTAGAAGCGGCGATTACACCACATACAAAAGCGATTATCCCTGTTCATTTTGCTGGTCAATCGTGCGATATGGACCGGATTTTAGCCATTGCCAAAAAGTACGATCTATTTGTGCTCGAGGATGCCGCTCATGCTCTGCATACGACGTATCACGGGAACCCGATTGGAGCGATTGGTGATGCGACTGCCTTTAGTTTTTATGCGACGAAAAATATAGCGACCGGGGAAGGCGGCATGCTGACGACAAATGATGATGCACTTGCCGCTCGGATCAGAAGACTAGCACTCCATGGGATGAGCAAAGGAGCATGGAATCGTTATGGAGAAAAAGGAACGTGGTACTACGAGGTCGAGGAACCTGGCTATAAAATGAACATGTTTGATGTGCAGGCATCGTTAGGGCTTGTCCAGCTAAGCCGTCTAGATGATATGCAGGCACGGAGAGAACACATTGCGAAAGCATACAATCAGGCATTTCAAAAGGAAGCAGGGCTGATCCTGCCGCCAGTGCATCATGAGGGAAGACATGCATGGCATTTATATGTACTGCAAGTGGACCCGAAAGAAGCATTCATCACACGCGATGAGCTAATTGATCAGCTGCAAAAAGACTATAAGATCGGCACGAGTGTCCACTTTATCCCTGTTCATATGCATCCATACTATCAACAAACCTACCACTATTCACCAGAGGATTTTCCTGAGTCACTTGCGTACTACAAGCGGACCCTCTCACTCCCCCTTTACCCCAGTATGACAGATGAAGATGTGCAGGATGTCATCACTGCGGTGCTGTCTATTTTAAAAGAACAGAAGGCATCTTCATGAAGGCTGTTCATGCAATAGACGATCAGGTGCTGTCCGCTTGGCTTGAGAATTACGGTCAACAAATTGAACAAATGAAAGGCTTTAAACAGTTTGGTCTTGTCAGTGGCGCCCAGCTCAAAGCGGTGCTGTTATACGACTGGTCAAAATGGGAAAGCGGCATATTTGATCAGCATATTTTTCATGTGAAGTTTGCAGAAGCTGAGTCAGCATCTGCTTTTCAGGAATTAATGGAGCGCTTTATCAATTGGATGAGATCAGAAAAATGCGATTTTTTCTTTTTGCGTCTTGAAGCGGCGGATGTTGAAAAAAACCGCATCGTCCAAAGGCTGTCACATGTGTACTATGTAGGCGGTCTTACTCGTCTTGAAGCGCCGCCTGTTCACATGGAAATGCCATCAACAGGTGAAGATGTGGTCATCAGTCTGCCGAATGAAAAGGAATACGATGAGGCGGTGTCACTCGCTTATCAGGCTTTTGTGAAAAGCAGGTATGCGCTTGATCCTTTTTTAGACCAGAGTGCCGTCCAGCATTTCTTTCAAGAATGGATGAAAAATAATTTGCTCGGACGTGCAGATATCAATATCGCGGCAAAGGTGAATGATGAAGTCGTTGGTTTGATCCAAGGGGTGATCAAGGACGATGAACTGGTGCTTGATTTACTCGCCATTAGACCGGATGCACAAGGAAAAGGGCTCGGAAAAAAGCTGGTGATTGCGATGGTGAAAGCCTCTTATGAGAGAGGGCATCGGCTTATGTCTGCAGGAACTCAGATGCATAACACAACCGCCATTCAGCTGTACGAAAAGCTGGGCTTTAGAACAAAAAATGCCTTTTTGTATTACCATGTATGGCCGAAAAAAGGAGAGAGGTAAGATGGCGCATTTCTACATTGGAGATCGCAAAGTGGGGGATGGAGCGCCTGTCTTTATCATTGCAGAGGCGGGCATTAACCATGATGGAAAGCTGGATCAGGCGCTTGCTTTAATTGATGTAGCAAAAGAAGCAGGTGCCGATGCAGTGAAGTTTCAAATGTTTCAAGCTGATCGGATGTATCAAAAGGAACCAGGTTTATACGAAACAGCCAAGGGAGAAGAGGTGTCCATTTTTTCCTTAGTCGAACAAATGGAGCTGCCGCCAGAATGGTTGCCGGTGTTATTAAACCGCTGTGAGGAAAAAGGGCTGATATTTCTAAGCACAGTGTGTGATGAGGAATCTGCGGATTTATTGAATCAAACTAATCCGCCAGCTTTCAAACTAGCATCCTATGAAATCAATCATTTGCCTCTTTTGCGACATACAGCTTCTTTTCAAAAGCCCATCATTTTCTCAACTGCCGGGGCCACTATTGCAGATGTTCATGAAGCATATGAGGCGATTACAAGCGAGCAAAACGATCAGGTCGCCATCATGCATTGCGTCGCAAAGTATCCGGCACCTAGAGCTTACACGAATCTTCGTGTGCTCCAAACCTTAGCCTCCGCTTTTCCTGAGGCAGTCATCGGCTTTTCCGATCATAGTGAGCATCCTACTGAAGCCCCCGTTGCCGCTGTGAAACTTGGGGCAGCCATGATTGAAAAGCATTTTACGATTGATAAGACGCTGCCTGGCGCCGATCATTCCTTTGCGCTCGATCCCGAAGAATTAAAGGAAATGGTTCAGTATATTCGAGCGGCGGAAAAGGACCGAAATCAATCAGAAACAGACGCTCATTCTGTGTCAGAGGAGCTCCTTGGCAGTTCTTTTAAAACAACAACTGCCATTGAAGGGCAGATTCGTGAATTTGCGTATCGAGGGATTTTTACGATAAAAGGGATTGCAAAGGGCGAGACTTTGACCGAAGAAAATCTAGCCGTATTACGTCCAGGACAAAAAAGCCAAGGTCTTCATCCGCGGTACATGGAGACTTTAATTGGTGCCAAGGCTGTCAGAGACATTCCAGCCCATACAGGGGTTTCGTGGAAAGATGTGCTCATGCAGGAGTCTACAAATGATCAATGATGTGCTCTTTGTCATACAGGCTAGAATGGGCTCAACAAGACTGCCAAAAAAGGTGATGAAGCCGATCGGTGGTATGGCATTGATCGATTTCATTGTTGAACGTGTAAAGCAATCAAATCATTACAATCACAAGACGCAGAACCTCATGATCGCCACAACAGTCGAAGCAGAAGATGATCTATTGGCTCATTATTGTTTATCAAAGGGCTATAAGGTATTTCGTGGCAGTGAGATGGATGTATTGCAGCGATTCGCAAAGATAGCTCAACATTTTGAACCACAAACCATTGTACGTTTAACGGGAGATAATCCATTTATAGATCCAGCGCTTTTGTCGAAAATGCTTGAAGAACATAGAAAGAAGAAGGCTGATTACACGTATACGACTGGAACACCACTCGGTATTTCCGGGGAAATGATCAACGCAACTATTTTATGTGAAATCGACAATTTTCCCCTTACGCAGCCGGAGCGTGAGCATGTCACGCTGTATATCCGAAAGCACCCTGAGCAATTTCATCTGCAATTATTCACACCGCCCAAAGAACTCGCATATCCTGCTTATCGATTCACGGTTGATACAGAAGAAGATTACGTATTTGCCACCCGTTTACTTGAAAAAGCCGGCGGGTCTATTGCAGTGCCTACAGCTGAACTCATCACCATTTGTGAACAAGATCCTAATATGGTTCGGTTGAATCAATTTGTGAGACAGAAGGATGCTGAATGAACAAAAAAATCATGATTGTTGTGTACGGTGGTTTTTTGAGAGGCATGGGTCATGTCGCTAGAATGAAACGTCTGGCAAAGGAACTGGTTCAAGAAGGAAACGACTTATATTTCTATACAAATGAACAGATTTGTGTAGAAATGCTCTCGCATCCAGCATGGCACGTTCATTTGGTGCCGGAATCAAACGTATTTCTTCAAATGGAGCAGGACATAAAAGAGCTAAATCCTGATCTTCTGCTGATCGATGTCCTTGATTGTGACCTTCAGTTCCTTCGATCGATCAAAGCGTCCTTCAGAAATGCAAAACTGGTCTTATTTGAAGAAGAAAGAGCAGAAGCTTGCCAGCTTGCTGATGCTGTCATAAACGGCATTTATGGTGGACTGGATGAAAAGCACCTGCAAGTAAATGGAACGGACTACTTTTATGGAACACCTTATTTATTGTTAGATCACGAGATCAGCAAATTAAAAGACACATATGAGGTTCGCAAAGAATGTAAGAAGGTGGTGATCAGCCTTGGGGGCAGTGATCCAAGCGGATTATTAACAAAAGCTGTATCAGCACTTCTCGAAGCCGGCCATTTACACATTCTAGCAGTTACAGGAAAAGCCTCTCGCATCGAAGAAAAAATCGAGGCTGCACATATTCAATTCATTCGCCATACGGATCAATTACCTGCCCATCTTGCCGAAGCCGATCTAGCGATTGTTGCTGGCGGGATGACGTTATATGAGGCTGTTTGTATCGGGGTGCCCAGCATTGTCCTTTCACAAGTAGACCACCAAGCAGTAACAGCCACTCGTTTTGCACAAAAGGGAGCCTGTCACCATCTTGGATTGGGCAGCCTTGTGGATGAAAAGGATATATGGCGTGCTGTGCGAAGACTGTCCGGCAGCTACTTTCTTCGCAGGAGCATTCATCTCAATGGACGGTCACTCATTGATGGAAAAGGAATCGAACGAGTGAAAAACATTCTTATATACCTCATGAATCATCACCAAAAAGAACATAAGGATGTGTAGATGTGAAGGGAGTTATTTTAGCAGGAGGAAAGGGATCACGACTGGCACCTTTAACGAAGATTTTCAATAAACATTTATTGCCGGTTGGCCCATATCCGATGATTTATTGGTCATTGTTCAAATTGAAAGAAGCGGGGATTTTAGAAGTAATGGTCATATCACAAGCAGAACAAATCCCGCTGTTTCAAAAGCTGCTTGAAGGCGATGAGGAACTGGGGATGAACATCGTGTATCAGGTACAGCCAGAAGCTTCTGGAATTTCAGACGGCTTATCCTACGCAAAGCCCTTTGTAGAAGGGGAAAAGTTTGTGCTAATGCTTGGTGATAATGTATTTGAGGATTCGCTAACTCCTTTTGTTGAAGCCTTTCAGCAGCAAGAAAGCGGTGCGAAGGTTCTGTTGAAAGAAGTGACAGATCCAAAGCGGTTTGGCATTGCAGAAATTGATGCTGCCCACCAGCGAATATTATCAATTGAGGAAAAACCGGAGCATCCGCGTTCATCCTACTGCGTCACGGGTATCTATTTTTATGATCAAGGAGTCTTTCAATATATTGAGAAAATCTCACCGTCAGATCGAGGCGAATTAGAGATTACAGATGTAAACAATCTCTATATCTCAAATAGCCAGCTGACCTATGATATGTTAAAAGGGTGGTGGATTGATGCAGGAACACATGAATCTCTCCACCAAGCATCGACGAAAATGTTTGAAACGATGAAGAAAAAAGAGGGATACGAATGACGAAGTCTTATTTAATTACAGGCGGAGCGGGATTTATTGGACTGAATTTTGTGAAACTGCTGCTTCAGGAAACAGATGTCCGGCTCACTGTTTTTGACAAGTTAACATATGCCAGTCATCCAGAGGAGATGGATGAATTATTAAAGCTGTCTCATTTTCGTTTTATTCAAGGGGATATCACCCTTCAACATGAGCTGGATCAAGCGTTTGATGAAGTCTATGATGCGATCATTCATTTTGCAGCAGAATCCCATGTTGATCGCAGTATTGAATCGGCAGAGCCCTTTATTCAAACAAATGTCCTCGGTACCTATCGTATGCTGGAGGCAGTCTTAAAGGGCAAGGCGAAAAAAATGATTCATATTTCAACAGACGAAGTATATGGAGATTTGGAACTGAATGATCCAGCTTTCACAGAACAAACACCGCTTTCACCGAATAATCCTTATTCAGCAAGCAAGGCAAGCTCAGACCTGCTTGTAAAATCTTATATCCACACTCACCAATTACCCGCAATGATCACACGGTGCAGCAACAACTACGGACCGCATCAGCATGAAGAGAAATTAATACCGACGATTATTAGAAAAGCAATCAATGGAGAAAAAATCCCGATTTATGGAGATGGCCAGCAGATTCGCGATTGGCTGTATGTAGAGGATCATGCAAGAGCTGTAAAGCAGGTCCTTGAAAACGGAACAGCTGGGCAGGTGTACAATATCGGCGGTGGTAACGAGAAAACGAATCTCGATTTGACCAAAACCATTCTAACGCAGCTCGGGATGAGTCATGACCGTATTGCGTTTGTTGAAGACCGTAAAGGACATGACCGGCGGTATGCGATTGACGCCAGTAAGCTAAAACGGGAGCTTGGCTGGACGCAGGAGACGTCATTTGAAGCAGGTATTGAAAAAACGATCAATTGGTATCGTGCCAAATATGATCAGAGCGAAGAAGGGTGACGGATGAAAGTTTTAATCACCGGTGCAGGCGGGCAACTAGGGAAGGAATTGAGCAGACAGCTTAAGGAGAAAGACATCACCGTCATTGCCTTAACGAAGAGCATGCTCAATATCGCAGACCAGCAAGCAGTCAAACATGCGATGAGACACTTTCGTCCTAATATTGTTGTCAGTGCAGCAGCATATACCTCAGTAGATCAGTGTGAAACAGAAACGGAAAAGGCGTATCTTATTAATGGCATTGGCGCCTACTATACAGCGCTGGAGGCAAAGAACGTAGGGGCTGATGTGTTACATGTCAGTACAGATTATGTGTTTGACGGGCAAGCAGACACGCCTTACCAAGTGGATGCACAAGCAGATCCTCAAACCATTTATGGAAAAAGTAAAAAGCTTGGTGAGGAATTGATCCATCTTGTATCAGACGAAGTGAAAATCATCCGTACATCGTGGCTATACGGTCATGAGGGACATAATTTTGTGAATACCATCCTTCGGCTCGCAGAAACAAAGGATCATTTGCGCATCGTGAATGACCAAGTAGGCTCACCGACTTATACAAAGGATGTCGCAGAGGCCATCATTCATTTGTTTGATCAGCGTGCAGGAATTTATCATGTCAGTAACCGAGAAAGCTGTTCTTGGTTTGACTTTGCGTCAGAAATTGTGGCAAAAAGCGGCCTGTCTACGACCATTGAGCCAATTTCCACGGAAGAGTACGGCTTCCAAACGCCTCGTCCAGCCTATTCTGTGTTAGACCTTCAAGCCATTGAAGCCACAGGCTGGCAGCCGAGACATTGGAAGGATGCGCTTCACGAATATTTGCAGAAAGAAGGGAGATGGCATCAGCATGATTGATGGTGTACAAACGAAAAAACTCATGAAACATTGTGATGATCGCGGCTTTTTTGCAGAGCTCATTCGAGATGATGAGCCGATGCTGCAACGTTTTGGGCAGGCATCGTGGTCGAAAAGCTTTCCAGGAGTAATCAAAGCCTTTCATTATCATGAAAAGCAAGATGACGTTTGGTTTTTCCCAGCAGGTCATGCTCAGGTCGTTTTATACGATTTGCGTGAGGGTTCTCCTACAAAGGGTCAAACTGATGTGTATTATATGGGGGAAGACAATCCAATGCTCCTCCTCATCCCAAAGGGTGTCGCACATGGCTACCGGGTACTAGGCGAGACACCTCTGCAAATTGTCTATTTCACGACAGAATCCTATGACCCGAAAAACCCAGATGAAAAGAGAATTGCATGGAATGACGAGATAATCGGATTTGATTGGGAAACGACTTTTAAATAAAGAACAGAGGCCTTTCGCAGGAGAAAGGTCTTTTTTTGTTGAAATACATTCTAAGTGTCATTTTATGTATTTTTCTAAGTTAAGCAGAAAAGGGATGTGGATGAGTTTGTCTAAAAGAGTTGCATTTGTAACAGGGGCAAGTACAGGGATTGGAAAGGCAATCGCCATAAAGCTTGCCGCCCAGGATCATGTAAAGGTCATCATCAATTCTAGAAATCAATCCTCACTAGAAGATGCGCGGCAGCACATTGAACGTATGGCAGAAACAAAGGAACCGGTGTCTCTTTTCTGTGGCGATATGTCGCATGAAGGAGTGCGGGCTGAGGCCTTTGCGGCAATAGATAAAGAGTTTGGCAGACTGGATGTGTTGATTAACAACATTCCAGGAGGGAAGCCAGATACTTTTGATTCATGTGAAAGCGAGCAGATGCTGGCAGCATTTTCTCAGAAAGCTCTTGCGTATATTGATATGATGAAACGCGCGGCAGCAATGATGAAAAGGCATGAATATGGCCGAATCATTCAAATTGTCGGGAACCTTTGGAAGGAACCTGGTCATCAAATGTTTACGAACAGTATGATGAATGCAGCGATCATCAATGCTAGTAAAAATGCAGCCACACAGCTTGCGCCTTCTGGGATCACAGTGAATTGTTTAAACCCAGGATTTATTGCTACAGATCGGTATGAACAATTTATCGAAAACATGATGCGTGAGCAGTCATTATCACGCGAAGAAGCTGTACAGGCTGTTGCGTCAGCAATCCCGATGCAAAGAGTAGGTTCAGCGAGTGAAATGGCTTCATTGGCGGCATTTATCACATCAGAGGAAGCCTCCTATGTCACTGGACAGCAAATATCTGTCGATGGTGGTTCGATGAAAAGTATATAGATATGAAAAACCCGCTATATGCGGGTTTTTTGATGAAACCGAATCGGCAGTATGTGCAGCCGATCGATAAAAAGGGCAAGCTGTTCAATTGGCGTCACCATTGAGATGCGGACATGACGTCTTCCGTGTGTTCCAAACACACCCCCAGGCGTCACGACGACATCTGCATGCTCGAGTAAATAGTCGGCAAATGCATGAGAATCCTCGAAATCATCAGGGATCGGTGCCCACAAATAAAAGGCGCCGGCTGGACGTTCAATGGTCCAGCCAAGCTGCTTCTCCGCTTGACGGATGAAGAAATTTATTCGTTCAAGGTAGACCTCTTTCAAAGATTGAATATGACAGTCATCACTTTGTAAAGCGACGGTGGCGGCATGCTGAAATCCACCATACATACTGACAAACACATGATCTTGGAAAGCGTTAATGGCATGAATGATGTCCTCATTGCCTACAGCAAAAGCGACTCTCCATCCTGCCATATTGAATGTTTTGGATAAAGAATATAATTCCACGCCTACGTTTTTTCCAAGAGGAGCCTTTAGAAAGCTCACTGGTTTTTGCTCATAATGAAATGAACCATAAGCAAAATCATGAATCACATGGAGTCCGTGAGTAGAGGCAAATGCCGCAGTCTCTTCAAAAAAAGCCTCATTTGCTACAGCACCTGTTGGGTTATTCGGATAATTTAAGAAAAGGACCTTTGCCTTTTTTAACACGTCTGGATCAATTGATGAGAAATTCGGCAAATAGCCATTTTCCTCTTCTAGCCGGATGCAGTATGGCTTTGCATCTGCCATCAAGATACCTGAATGATATTCTGGGTATCCAGGATCGGGGACGAGGGCAATGTCCCCTGGATCAAGCAGGCACTGACTCATCACATAAAGGCCTGTTTTTCCTCCATTGAAAAGGGCAATTTCCTTCTTCGGGTCAACCTCAATGGCGAATTCCTTTCTGTAGAAATCCGTAATGGCTTGCTTGAAAAAGTCAAAGCCTCTAAAAGGTGCATATTGCTGAAATTGCAAAGTGCCTGCTGCTTCTTGAAGGGCACTCACAATATGCGCAGGAGTAGGAAGATCGGGGTTTCCCTGACCAAGGTTAATGATGTTCGCTCCGTGTTTTGTTTTATGCGCAATTTTCTCAAATACGGTTCCAAATTTTTGTTCTGGCAGCCGTTCAATCATGTTAGAAGGTAAGATTTTCACCACGACATCCTCTCTTTCTTATCCCTTCACTAATTCATCCATTAACTGAATGGATGCCTGCTTTTGAATGTTGCGGATGGAGGCGGCAACATCTTGAGAAGAGGACCCTTTTAATTCAAGAGACACGATGCCATTAAATGCTTCAAATAAAGATAGATCTACAAAGGTTCCTTTAGGTGGGACGGATTCGCTGATGATGACAGTATCCCCAACTAAAGTGTCCTGCGGAATATGCACATGATCAATGGTGATGTGTGCGGCCTCAGGCGGAATGTGTCCGCTCTCTTTGAAATGCTGAGGGTATAAATGACAGTCTGCTACATAATGCGTATGTCCAGAAAGCAGTTCTTTTGGCAAATCAGCTTTTTTTCCATCGACCAATACATCAATCAGCAGCTTGGCCATATCTACCCCAAAGACCTTTTTGATATTCGGAATCATATTCCAGCCAGCAAATCTAGCTGCTGATTCGATCAGTCCGGTTTCCCGATGTTTCATCAGCTTGATCTCTGTATGAGTGGCACAGTTTTCAAGTCCTAACCCCTCATTTGCTTTTCTTGCTGCCTCAATGATGATGTGCTGAGCTTCATTGTCTAGGATCGACGGAGTGATATGAGCCGTTTCTGTAAAGCCAATTTGAGGGGTCTTATCATGAATGACAAAAGGGATATATTCACCCTCAACAACTAATCCTTCTACACTGACATAATCAGAATAGCCGTCGTCTTGATACCAATCCTCATAAGTGCCCTCCAAGTATGTTTCAGCGACAAAGGGTGCTTCATACGTCACAGCGTTTGGAACGGGAATGGTTTGCAAATAGGATTGTACGTGTAAAAAGAGATCATCACTGCCGGCTCGGTCATGAAAAAGGGTCACGCCAATGGAGCTTGCTAAATATGTAGGCTTTAAAATAAGCGGTGTGCCGATATGCTCAATGGCTTGCTGAAAATCAGCTAAAGTCGTGACAGGCTGAGTTTTTACTGCTTTGACCCCAGCCGCGTTGAATGCAGCCCTCATTTGGCTTTTATCACGCGCTAATTCAGCTGCCTTTACCCCGGCGCCGCGCAGCCCAAGTCGCTCAGCGGCTTTTGCCATTGGTGCTATGAATAATTCATTATTGGTGGTGATCGCATCCGCTTTGAAAAAGGAAGCGACGCGAACGAGGTCATCCACCACCTCTTCCTCTGATTTCAGATAATCATCATGTGCCCAGTAAATCGAATCTGGGTGTTCAAAAGAAGGGTTTGTATCAAAATAATCTCGATCTTTGATGACCGCAATAGAGTATTTTTCGATTAGCTTAGCGTGTCCCTTTGTAATCGCAAAGGGTCTCGGGATATAAGAAACGATATGATACGATGCAGCCACGCTTTCATAAAACATATGGGGCGGGCATCCTCCCAGATCAGCAATGACAAGAACGGTTTTTTTACTCAATGAAAGCACTCCTTTTTATCTAGCGGTGTAACCGCCATCTGCTGTGACAACACTTCCAGTCATATAGCTGGATAGATCAGAGGCGAGAAACAGCATGACGCCCGCAATTTCTTCGGGTTTTCCGAGACGAAGTAATGGATTCACCTTTGCTTTTTCCTTTTTGACAACCTCAAGACTTTCTGAATGATTGTCTAAAAAGGATTTTTCATTTAATGGCGTATCAATAATGCCTGGGGCGATACAGTTCACCCTGATTTGATGGGCGGCATAGTCGACCGCCATCGATTTGGTCAGCTGGATGACACCGCCCTTTGTTGCATTATAGGCAGGAATGTCAGGCCAGCCGACAAGCCCTCCGACAGATCCGGTATTAATAATACTTCCGCTTTTCTTCTCAAGCATATGCGGCAAAGCATGCTTACTCATGAGAAATACACCCGTCAGGTTGACCTGCACAATGTGATTCCAATCCTCCAGTGTCATCTCGTGAACGGGAGAGACAATTTCAATTCCTGCATTGTTAATCAGCACATCGATTGTCCCAAACTGGTTCAGCACAGACTGAACGGTTATTTGACAGTCAGACTCATTCGTAATATCTGTTTTGAAAAACGCAAGATGCTCGTGCGCCAATGATTCGACGAGGTGTTTTCCGCTTTTTTCATTGATGTCAGCCACTGCGACTTTTGCTCCGTGCTCAAGGAAAAGCTTGACTGCGGCAAGCCCAATCCCCGATGCACCTCCTGTAATCAAGACGACTTTTCCGGCAAGGTTCATTTCTTCACCTTAGACGCTTTTGGCTTCAACCGATTATAGCGGGGAGGGAAGAAGAGATTAATAGACTTTGAGGCTTCCGGCTTTGGATTTATCGCCCCGTGGTCTTCCTTAGGTTCACAGAAGTAGGTAGTACCAAATTCCATTTTCTCTGTAAAGCCTTCAATGGTCATATCATAACCTCCGCTGATGCAAATGCCGATTTGTTCATTGCGGTGTTTATGAAAAGGCATTTCTCCGCCATTTCCAGGAATGTTGGCAATCATGAGCTCCATCCAGTCCTCAACAAAAAAGGTCACTTCCATGCCAGGGAGTAAATCCCGTGTTTTGAAAATGTCTAAGAAATAAGTAGGAGGCGCCGTATATTCCTCGCCATCTTTTAATCTCTTAATATCAATAGCAATCACTTCTTCATCTGTCAGGTTAGAAGCGCCGTGAGGGACAAAAGGTGGTGCGATATACGCTGATTCTAAAGGGGTGAGTAATTGGATTGATGGACCGACTGTCATTTGAAGCTCGCCTTTTAATACGATGCCGATTTGTGCTTCGGGATGCTCGTGAGGTTCAATGATCGTGTGAGGAGGGACGTATGAGATTAACACTTCCGTATCACCTCTGACCGTGGAATATTGTGTGACACCATTCTCCCATTCTATTTTTTTGGCTTGTGGAAAATATCGTTCTTGCGTCTTTTGTTCAGTTTGCATATTATATCTCTCCTTTTCCGAATATGGACCAGCTCATAGGGATGCTTTTAAACGTTCGAACGAAGGTGAGGCCATATGTGGCTCTGGCTACCTCATTGGTTAAAGCGAAATCAAATTCGCCGTCTCTTACTTTTTGTGCGGCAGTACTTGTTGAATTGACCAGCTCAAATTCAGCATTTTGGTGAATGAAATATTGAATTAAATTGACAGGTGCAGGATGAGAGACAATTTTTAAATGGTGGAGCATTTGTTCATGAAATGGAAAATCTGGTCTGACAGCCAAACCATACATGGGTGTGTCACATCTGAAAATTTGTAAGAGCTGCAGGTCAGGTCTCATGTAGAAGTGTTTGATTCCTTCGTATGCGTGTGGAACGAGAGTGTATTGGAGTGCGTGAGAGAGAGTATGTTCAATGCAAGTTTCGAACGTGTCGTAAAGGGATAGTTTCGTATGAGTGCCGAGTGTAGTGGTGGAATGAGAGATGAAATGTTTTGCTGCGTATTCACTGCTTGTCCCCTTAGGGCCTAGTGTATTGACTGTAAACATCTTAGGTGAAACGATGGGCTCTTCTTTGAAATGAAAAACATCATTCTTTAAGATCATGTTTACCATCCAATCTTTTTCAAATTTTTACTAGATTATAAAAAATATATTTGTAAATTGTCAACAAAATTTATAAAAAATGTATTTTATGATGATATTAAAAATTGATCTAAAAAACTGCACATACCTAGATGTGCAGTGAATGGAGCTTACGTTTCAAATGTGTTTTTATGTTTCTGCTGTAAGGTTCGTTCACGTTTATAGCTGGCGAAACTAACAAGAAAACCAACGAGCGTAATGAGCGCACATAGAAGCCCTACCGTATGATAGCCGAAATGGACATAGACAGGCCCCATAAGAGCGGAACCAAGCATAACGGCAAGGTTGGACGCAAGACTGTAAAAAGCCATCACTTTTCCTCGGTGGGTTTGGGAGCAGTCACTTAGAACAGTGCTCAAAAGCGTGACGGATAAACTTTGCATGGCACCCCAAATAAATAGGGCAAAAATCAGCAATGTCCATGAGAAAGGAGCATAAGGAAGTAAGGCGAGAACGAGCGTAATGCCGCCCAGCACAAAGAAAAGAGAACGAGTTTTGCCAAACCAGTCTGCTAATTTCCCTGTAAATACACTCATGGAAAAGCCGACGCCGTAAGCCATGATCAGTAGTCCTGCAGTCGATTGCCCTCCAGAAAATAAACTTTGCAGATACGCTCCTAAAAACGAGTACATGCCATAAAATCCTAGCATATTACAAAAAGTCACGGTCAAATAGGCGGGGACACGATCAATTTTCAAAGCTCCCCATAAAGAGTCAGCTTTCTCCCTAGCTTGAGGTGTTCCTGTATTCGCTGTGGCGGTTTGTTTACGAGATTCAAGAATGACGAGCAGCAGGACAATGAGACTCATAATGGAGAAAATCCAAAAGGTCCATCGCCAGTTTAAACTCTGACCGATGAAGGCGCCAATTGGTACACCGAGGACAAGAGAAAGAGACCAGCTCGACACAATGAGCCCCATCACTTTGCCTCGATATTCATAAGGAACCCGGTCGCCTACAAGCGCATAGGCTGTTGGCACAAATACACCGGTCGCCAGCCCAGAAAGAGCACGACCGGCAAAAAACACCGCCAAATTCGGGGCAGCCGCACACATCACGGTCCCAATCAAAAAGAAAGAAAGCCCGATGATCAGACATAGCTCCCTTGAATACCGGTCCCCTAAAGGAACAAGCAGCGGGGCTCCAATAAGCACTGCTAACCCATAAATGCTGATGGAAAGGGCGAGAATATCAAGAGAGTGCTGAAAGGAGTTTGATAAATCAGGCAGCAGTGGTGAAATCACCAGTTCTTCCGATCCCGCCGCAAAGACGCCAAGTGTCAGCGCGATGGCAAGTGTGATGGGAAATGTTTTAGAAGCCTGGCTGTCTAAAGATTCTTTCATCAAGTGATCCCTCCATACTTGCTTTTTCATTCAATTCCGTTAAAATAAATTCTACCATTATTTAGTTTTATTTTACATTTCGCATCATAAGTATTATCATAAAATACTTTTCAAATGGAACGATTTTTGGATAGGAGAGGTACGAATGAAAATCACCGATGTTGATGTGCATATTTTAAATGAATTGAAAAAAGATGCTCGCTTATCTATGAGGGAGTTGTCCAAACGAGTCAATTTATCCGCCCCTGCGGTAGCAGAAAGAGTGCGTAAATTAGAGGATGCAGGGGTTATCGAAGGGTATTCGGTTCAGGTCAACTATAAAAAATTAGGGCTTATGATTGACTGCTTACTGGAAGTCACAGTGCTAAACGGGGAGTATCAGCGTTTTGTGGCTTTTATGAATCAGCACCCACGCGCATTTTTTGCTTATCGAGTGGCAGGACAGTCATGCTTTTTCATTAAGCTGTCAGTCGCTTCCCTTGAAGAAATTGAAGCCTTTATTCAGGCAGTGTCTGGGTTTACAAAAACCGTATCTCATATCGTCTTATCCGAGCACTCCTTTTCCCACCCAATTCAGGAACGTGTGAAACAAATAGAAGAGCCAGAAATGACCGTGATGAAATAAAAAAGGACCTGACTCAGGTCCTTTTTGTTCGTCTGTCTGACTGATAGCTGATGATCGTAATGATGAGTCCAATGAAAGTTACAGCTGCAGCAAATAACGGTACAAGCTGTAAATGTGTAAGCTGGATGGCAAGGCCGCCCAGCGCAGCACCGCCGGCATTCCCGATATTAAAGGCAGAATGGCTGAGCGTTGATGCGAGTGTCGGTGCTTCATGTGCCATGTTCATCGTGCGGTATTGAAAGGTAGGAACAAGAATAAATGAAATGATTCCCCACACAAAAATGGTCAGCACAGCAGGCACTTTGAATTCGGAAGTGATAGTAAACAATAACAGGACAGCCATCAGCAGGATCAAGGACACGATAATACTCGGCATCAGCTTCCAGTCGGCAAGCTTTCCGCCAACTAAATTCCCGATGGTGACCCCAAGTCCGAAGAGAACAAGGATGAGCGTCACCCCATTCTCTTGAAAACCAGTCACTTGCAGCAGGATCGGGCTGATATACGTAAAGGCGGTAAACACACCTGCAAAACCAAAGATCGTCATTGCAAAGGAGACGAGTACTTGTGGCTTTTTCAAAACAGACACTTCATTTCGAATATCCAGTACTTCTTCCTTCGATTGATTGGGTACTAAGCTGATGATACCGATTAAGGAAATGAGCCCAATGACAGCAATGACGAGAAACGACATACGCCAGCCGAATTGATTTCCAATGAAGGTACCGAACGGCACACCCAGTACGTTGGCGACCGTCAGTCCTGTAAACATGAAGCTGATCGCACTTGCACTTTTCTCCTTAGGCACAAGCCGTGCCGCCATGATCGCTCCGACGCCAAAGAAGGTCCCGTGAGCAAATGATGTCAAAATACGTGCAACCATTAATAGGCCATAAGAGGTTGATACAGCAGCAACAGCATTTCCCGCCACGAACAGGATCATTAATAAAATGAGAAGATGTTTCCTCGACATTTTTCCAGTCGATAACGTTAAAATAGGTCCGCCAACTGCCACACCAAGTGCATATCCAGTAATCAGCTGCCCTGAAGCAGAGATAGATACATGAAGGTCGTTAGCAACGTTTGGCAAAAGTCCCATAATGACAAATTCAGTCATACCAATCGAAAACGCACCGATCGTTAAAGCAAAAATAGCGATGGGGAAGTTTTTCATGATGTGATCACCTTTCTAAAAAAATACATAAAAAGGCTTCGGAAAGATCCGAAGCCTTAAGAGTTTATCATACATGAAAATAAGACGCCAGCTGCTCGTTTGCTAAGCGGTTTCCGACAAAGAAGGAACCAAATTCGCCGTAGCGTGCACTGACTTCATCAAAGCGCATTTCATAAACCAATTTTTTGAATTGAAGCACATCGTCAGAGAAAAGAGTGACGCCCCACTCATAATCATCAAAACCGACGGAGCCTGTAATGATCTGCTTTACTTTTCCGGCATAACTGCGGCCAATTAAGCCGTGGCTTCTCATAAGAGATTTACGCTCATCCATAGAGAGCATATACCAGTTGTCGTTGCCGGAACGTCTTTTATCCATTGGATAGAAGCATACGTATTGAGAAGCAGGGAGCTCTGGGTATAGACGTGCACGTACATGCGGGTTCTCGTAAGGATCTCCGCCATCTCCGCCTCCTGCTAAGTAGTTGCTGAGTTCAACAACTGAAACGTACGAATAAGCTGGGATCGTAAACTCTGCTAGTCGTGTCTTGTTGAATTCAAGTTCAATTTCACCCAGTTCTTCCATGGTTGGACGCAAAATCATGAGCATAATATCTGCTTTTTGGCCGACAATACTATAGATTGTTTGGCTTCCAGCCTTATCGTGCTCAGCTGTTTTCCATTTTTCTAATAGACCTGTGAATTCATGAAGAATCGCTTGGCGCTCATCACTTGTCAGCAGCTTCCAAGCTGTCCAGTCAAAGGTTCTAAAATCATGCAGTGCATACCAGCCGTCTAGCGTTTGAGCTGCTTCATTGGTTGTATGTTGTTCGCTCATTTCTTTCACTCCTATTAACAGTTTTCCATCTGTTCCAACTATAACATAGTTTGTCCAAATGAAGATGTGATCAAAACTTGAACGACGAAGTCAGCTTTATGGAAATTGATTTAATTAGTTTGAAAAATAAGAATTTAATATGTAAGCGCTATAATGTAAGTTGGTAGTTTGAATTTATGTAGAAGAAGAGTATGCTTAAAAGAGAACGCTTTTTTTGTAAAATCAAGGAGGGTATATAAGTGGCAGATATTTTTTCAACAGTTCAGGAAAAGGTTGCAGGTAAAGGAGTAAAGATCGTTTTTCCTGAGGGAATGGACGAACGCATTCTAACAGCCGTTCAAAAACTAGCAGATGGCAAAGTCTTGCAGCCAATTGTTGTAGGTAAAACACAAGAAGTTGAAGCAAAAGCAAAAGAATTAGGTCTTACACTTGATGGTGTTGACGTGTATGATCCTCATACATATGAAGGTTTTGAAGAGCTTGTACAAGCTTTCGTAGAAAGACGTAAAGGCAAAGCAACCGAAGAGCAAGCAAGAAAAGCATTACTAGATGAAAACTACTTCGGTACGATGCTTGTGTACAAAGGTCTTGCAGACGGACTTGTGAGCGGTGCAGCACATTCAACTGCTGACACAGTACGCCCAGCACTTCAAATCATTAAAACAAAAGAAGGCGTAAAGAAAACATCTGGCGTCTTCATCATGGCTCGCGGCGAAGAGCAATATGTGTTTGCTGATTGTGCAATCAACATTGCACCAGACAGCCAAGATCTAGCTGAAATTGCAATTGAAAGTGCTAACACAGCCAAAATGTTCGACATCGAACCACGTGTGGCAATGCTTAGCTTCTCTACAAAAGGCTCAGCAAAATCAGACGAAACAGAAAAAGTATCTGAAGCAGTTCGTATTGCAAAAGAAAAGGCACCTGAGCTTGTACTTGATGGAGAATTCCAATTCGATGCAGCTTTCGTTCCTTCAGTAGCAGCGAAAAAAGCACCAGATTCCGTCATTAAAGGCGATGCTAGCGTATTTGTTTTCCCTAGCCTAGAAGCTGGAAACATCGGCTACAAAATTGCACAGCGCTTAGGTAACTTTGAAGCTGTAGGTCCAATCTTGCAAGGCTTAAATCAACCAGTAAACGACCTTTCAAGAGGTTGTAATGCCGAAGACGTTTACAACCTTGCGCTTATCACAGCAGCTCAAGCACGATAAACTAGCATCTCGGCTAAAGCAGTCAGCGCGATATTCGTGCTGGCTGTTTTTTTATTTTGGACAAATGTGTACAATATAGAGAGGAAAAAACAATCTGATCGTAGATAAAGCCGATAGGATGGGCGGGTGCTATAATGGAGGATTTAATACATAAGCTTCAGCATAAGGTCGCTTTTTTAACCGATGCACAGAGGAGAATTGCAGATTATATCGTACAACATCCAATGGAGGTCGCTTTTTTAACTGTTGATAAATTAGCGTCAAAAGTCGGGACGAGTACAGCAACTATCATGCGATTCTCTGCTGCCGTGGGATATTCCGGGTTTTCGGAGTTTCAAAAAGAGCTCCAATCAGCTATGAAGCATAAAGCCGACCCTCAAACGAGACTTGAAGCGAATCTCAAGCATTCAAATAAGAGTAAGCTCCTGCATAACCATGTAGAACTGCAATTTCAAAATATCCAGTACGCATTGGACAATATCACGGAAGAAACCTTTCAGCAAATTGTTGGGAAAATAGCTAGCGCACGCCACGTTTTGTGTACAAGTGTCCGAAGTGGAAGACCTGTTGGCGAATACATGTCGTTAGGAATCAATCGGCTATTGGGGAATTGCCAGTATATTGATGCAGATCAAAGTGACTGGGTGGATGATTTGGTTCATTTCAACTCGGGTGATTTCATTATAGCTGTCAGCTATCCGCGCTATGCAAAGCGTATGAAGGATTTGATGGAAGCAGCGAAGTCTTATGGGGTGGAAGTCCTTTTAATTACAGACAGTTACAGCTCTCCACTAACCAAATATGCACAATATGTATTACCATGTTCCTCAGCAAGTGTAGGCTCTCATAACTCTGTCGTATCGGCTATCTTTATCGTCGATTTCATCTTAAGTGCATTAGCGATGGATGATCCTGAAAGAACCAAACCACGTTTAGACCAAATCAATCATATGTTAAAGAAAATGAGTTATCACACAACACATTAGTCGTGTGGAACTCATTTTTTTATTTTTTTGAAAGCGCTTTACTATTTAAAAATGAGGTGGTATGATCATATCACGAAAGTAATATATATTACTCTAAATGAATTAAATGTAATGAATATAACTCGAAGGGGATGATGGAAACAATGAGTACTGTTCATTTTGTGTCAAATGATCTCATAGCTAGGGCAAAAAAGCTTAACTCGACCTTGCTGTCAGACGTGATGGGATGCACCGGCGCGATGGATCATCAAATCAAACCAGTTGCGAGAGGCATGAATGTAGTCGGCACAGCTTTTACCGTGAGCTTACGGCCAGGAGATAATCTGTTTCTTCACCAAGCGATTTATTCTGCGCAAGTAGGCGATGTACTCATCGTTGATGGGAAAGATCATAGGGGTCACGCATATTTAGGAGAATTGATGGCAGGTGCAGCAAAGGCTGTTGGAATAGAAGGAATCGTGATCGACGGTCTTGTCCGCGATAAAGTCGCTTTAGAGGAATTTGCTTTTCCAATCTATAGTAAGGGATTCACGCCGAATGGACCTTTTAAGGATGGCCCTGGTGAATTGAATGAAATCATCTCGTGTGGAGGGGTCAAAGTATCACCAGGTGACTTGGTCGTTGCAGATGATGATGGAGTAGTGATTGTCCCGAAGGAGAAAGCAGAAGAGATGCTGTCGCTGGCTGAGGGGAAACAAGCATATGAAAATCAAAGATTAAAAACCATTCAACATTATATGAGTGAAGAAAAGCAGGATATCAGTCTCCTAGCACCTGCATGGCTAGAGGGCAAAATGAAAAAATTTCAGGGATAGGGGAATCTGTGATGAAGATAGGCTTTATCGGTTATGGAGAAGCGGCATATGAGCTGTCAACGGGGTTGAAAACAGAAGGATTAGATCATTTTTATGCGTATGATGTACTATTACAAAATGAGAAACTGGCTGGAACAATGAAAGAAAAAGCAGCTCGTACAGGCGTCGAATTAATAAGTAATGTGAGTGAGGTCATTGAGAAATCTGACATTGTCATTGCGGCTGTGCCAGCGAATAAAACCTTAGAAGTGGCTCAATCTGTATTAGGAAGTTTGAAAAAAAATCAAGTATATGTGGATGTGTCGGCATCAACTCCAGACATCAAAAAACAAGTAGCAGACGAAATTAAAAAGCAAGAAGCTCTATTTGTAGATGCCGCCATGCTAGGATCTCTCCCAGTTAACAAACATAAGGTTCCAATCACGGCAAGCGGAAGTGGAACAGATCGATTCATTGAATTAACGAAAGAATACGGTATGAATATTACAAAAATCAGTGATCAGCCAGGAGATGCTTCAGCCTTAAAGCTAATAAGAAGCATTTATATGAAAGGAATCGTCGGTTTACTTATTGAATTTTTGGAAATTTCCAAAAAATATAATGTAGAAGATCAAGTGATTTCTTCACTAAGCGAAACGATGGATAGCAAAAGTTTTGTAGAGACAATGAATCGTCTTGTGACAGGAAGTGCATTGCATGCAAAAAGACGAGCGGTCGAACTACTTGGCTCTATTGAAATGCTGGATTCAGCTCATATTGATGCGAGCATGTCCCGGGCAGCACAACAGAAGCTAGAGAGATTAGCAGATTTTCAATTCGTTGAACGGTTTAATGGGGAAAAACCAGCCAGCTGGGAAGAAGTCATTGATGTGATGCAGCAAGGGTGATTTTTGTAAGCGCTTTATTAATTGAAAGGGAGGCGAAGAAACGACATGGGTTTTATTGCATTGATTGTATTCATAGCCGTCATCATTATATGGAATGTCATCGTGAAACGAAATATGGGAGAAGCCATGCTGTTAGGCTTTATTGCAACCACTTTGTTTGGCGGAATGGATGCGCTTAGACTGTTCTGGGATGGTTTAATATTTGCATCCACATATGAGGTGCTTTATGCAGCCGTTGCGTTTGTATTCATGGCTTATTTAATCGAGAAGCTGGAATTAATTCACGCACTCCTGCGCATCTTGAATTCGGTAGTCGGCAAGCTTCCTGGGGGAGCGGCTTATATGAGTACGTTAGGTTCAGCAGTCCTAGGCGCTCTATCAGGTTCGAATTCTGCAAACACAGCTGCCACTGGCTCTATTACGGCTTCTTGGATGATTAAATCAGGATGGAGCCGAACCCATACGGCCACGATTCTAGCCGGGAATGGCGGACTTGGAGCCGCGCTGCCTCCGAACTCTTCCATGTTTATCATGCTCGGCTTTGCACCAGTTGCAGCCCTTGTCTCTGAAGGTGATTTATATATTGCTCTTTTAATAGGTGGACTGTATCAAGTCGTATACCGATTTATTCTTGTGTATATTCTGGTGAGAAAAAATAAAATTCAAGCGATGCCGCCAGATGATATTGTCCCCTTTAGAGAAGCTGTGAAACAAGGGTGGAAATCGATTTTTATTTTTTTCGGTGCCTTGATCCCTATCATGATCACAATTGGTCCGCTGGCAAACTACTTAAAAAGTAATCCAAACATTGGACCAGAGGCAATGGATCAAATTTCTTTAATTACGTGGATTCCGATTCTCATGATGCTGATTAGCTTAACAATTGGAAGAAAAAAGGCGTCTGCTTTAGATTGGCCTCAGTTTTTCAAGTCGGCCATTCCTAAGTTTACAACGATCGGTGCCTTGATGCTGTTTGCTGTTGCTGCTAGTCAGGTGCTTGCTGAATTAGGACTCGCAGAAGATTTGACACACATCACATCAGTACTTGCCATTCCGAAGTGGCTCATGGTGCTCATTGTTGGTGTTCTTGTCACGCTGGTGGCTGGACCATTATCTTCAACTGCTACATTAACAGCTGTTGGGCTTGTCTCATTTTCAGCTTTAATCTCAGTCGGAGTAGATCCAGTTGCCGCTGTTGTCGCCATTCTTGCCTTTTCATCAACAGAAGGCGCTTCCCCGCCTGCATCAGGGTCAATTTTCATCGCTTCTGGTCTTGCAGGAGCCCGGCCGGAGAAAACATTTATACCGCTCATTCTTTACTATATGCTGCCGATTGTAGGAATTGGGTGGCTCATTGGAATGGGCATACTTCCAGTATAGAAAGGAGAAACACATGAGAGCATTGATGGAATTTTTATTTAAAGTGCTGCTTGTCCTTTTTTTAACGTCAGGTACCATGCTGGTATTCGGTCAAATTCTAGGGATTCTCTTGCAAAATGGAGATTTGATCATAGCAAGTACGAACCTATTCAAAAATCCCACACTTGTGTTAAGCGCTTTTTTTAGTCTTATCGGTTTCTCTCTTCATTATATTCCTGACAAGAAAGACACGTCATTTAGCGATCAACCATCAGCATCAGCTGGTGATTCGGTCAAATAAGCGTCAAAAGCTGGATTCAGTTGGTGAATTCAGCTTTTTTTGTGCATGTGAAATAGGTATAAAAACCCAATACCTACGATTCATTTTTCGGTGAATTTGTTTTCAATCATATGCCTCTTGTGCTAGGAAATGGTAACATAACGGAGGACTATTTGAGGAATAGAGGTGTTTGACGATGTCTGGAGCTATCATCGGTTATACAACAGCCTTGTACTCGTTAAAGGCAGACATATCCATAAAAAAAGAACAAATCATAGAACTCAAGATGTGTCGAAAAGAAATAAAAGAAGCAAAATCGGCTCTGGCAGATGCTAACAAGAAAATGACTTATCCAGATCTGACATCACATACATGGTTTGGCCATCTTGCAGATACGTTTGATGACATTCGAGACGAGATGGCATCCGCCAGTCAAGAGATTAAAGGTGTACAGCTGACCAATCTAGTGAATCGAATTGATGAGAAAATCAGTGACTTAAAATCAGAAATTCATTCGTTAGAACATGAAATCCATTCTGTTGAAAGAAAAATAGAGAAAGAAAAGCAGAAACAACTGGAAGAAAAAAGAGGGAAGTCACATGAGTAGAGAAATCAAAATAGATGCCAGTGAAATCAAACAAGTGTTACAACATACTAAACAATCAGGCGCTCAAATGAATGCAAAACTTCCAACATCCATCAAAGGGAGAAACCAGCTCCTAGTAGCAGACACATTAGAAAAAATCAATCAACAATTGAACGAATTAAGTACATCCTACATAGGCATTCTTCAGAAACAGCTTGTACAAACAGAACAAGCGGTGAACACCATGATCGAAACGGACAAGGCGCTTGCCTCCAGCAGTAAAAGAAAATAAAGGAGAACGCAATGAAAACCCTTGACGCTTTTGCGCTAATAAACGGAATTGACCAAACGCTGAATACATTAAAGCAGCAATCACAACAAATCAGCTCCATAGAAAAACAAATCCATCACATCATCTCACTTGATGGCGCACTAAAGGGAGAGGCGGGACAAGCCATCCGCTCCTTTTATACAGAATGTCATATTCCCTTCCTGCAATTCTTTCAGGTCGTCATTGAGGAATACAGCACTGCGCTGAAAAACACAAAGCAGGCGCTTCATGCACTAGAATCAAACGGGCATGGCTTTATATCACAAGCATTTATTGAACACGAACTTGATCAAGGTTTAAAAAAAGCTGAACGAATGATATCCGAGATTGTAACGGATGTAAACCACGCCATTGGCAGAGTTGGTCATATTGTTCATTTACCAAATGTAGACGAATCAGTGTTTCAGCAAAACTATCAAAAGGCATGGCTTGAGACATCAAGAACCATTGGTCTGCTTCATGCATTTGACAGAGAGCAGACAAGCGCTTTACATGAAACCACAAGCTCTCTTCAAACAATGAAGCAATACATACATACCTTAAGTACCATGTTCACCGGCCCAAAAATCGACATCACCACCTATCAAAAAGGATCTATTTTCAAAAATGGAAAAGAAGAAAAAATAAGCAGCACCATCGGTGGATTGAATGACAAAATAGACGACCCGAAAGACAACCCGATGATGATCATGCTGAAGAGACTGAGAGAGAAAGAACGGACGAATGTGGAGACGGTTGTTCGGGAAACGCCGTCTAGTAAAATCAATCAAACAACCGTGACCTTAAATGGAGAAGTATATGATATCAATGAGTACAAAAAGATCAACTTCGAAAATGCCAAAACGGTTGAGGTCATGCGAGACGGAATGCTGTATCGGTTACGAATATCAGAAAAAAACAAAGTAACGATTGAGAGCGTTAAATCGATTTCTGATGTAAAAACAGGCGATCAACCCCCAAATATCTTAAATACAGCGGTTGAATTTACAGGAATAAACGACGCGATTCGAGCGATTACAGGAAGAGACCCAGTAACAGGTGATAAAGTCGTGGATATGGATCGTTTGGTATCGGGGTTGTACATGATACCTGGCGCAAAAGTTGCGAAAGTGGGGAAATATGTTTTTAAGATGCTTAAAGGGGAGAAAGTAGCTAAGAGGGTTAAGAAGACGACTACAGGTGCTGATGATCTGATTAAATTTAAAGGTGATCAAGCTATTATTCATTATGAAAAGCATAGTAAAGAGATAATGGATGCAATGGGTAAAAACCAATACAATATAAAAAATTACCTTAAAGATGCAAATCATGTTATTCATAAGGGACGATATGTACCAGAATTGAATGGATATGTGAGACTTATTGGTGGAAAAGGAAGCGCAAAATATGGATTTGTGGGGCTTGATAGAAAAACAGGGAATATTACCACATTTCATATAAAATCGGTTAAAGAACTTTCTAAAAAAGCGCCAAGTTTAGGTATAAAAACAAAGAAGTAAAAAGGGTGATCATATTGAAAATAAGAAAAATAAACTGGATTTCACAAGAAGCCTCAGAAGCTGAAGTGATTGTAACAGATGGCGAACTGGAAATAATGTGTTTTGCTCAACCATTAAATTACCATGAAGGAAATGAACTATTAGAGCCTATTTATTGTTTAGATGTCTCAGACTTAGTGAAAGCTGAATTGTCAGAGTTTAGAATTGAAAAATTAGATGATCATTTTAGTTATAGTTTCTTAGGACAATTAATTGATAAGCGTGATGAAAAGGTGAGAGTAGGCGGACTTTTATTAGAACTGGATTACAATATACCAGGAGATATAAATGAAGGCGATTTTATAAGTTTTAATTGCAAACGATTAGATATTTATTAGTAGAAGGTGAAGTCTTAAAAGTATAGGAGGCTCTCAAACATGATCAATTTCCTTCAAAACCCAAACAATCACCTGAACGAATCAGCAAGTGACAAACAAATCAAAAAGGCAGAATCCCAACTAAACATGGTACTGCCCGAGGTTAATAAGACCTTACTCAAACAGACAAATGGATGTTCCGTTGGAGGCGATGTCCTACTGTACGGCACTGAGGACTTTACGGAACGCAATGCAACGTGGGAGGTTCAGCGGTATGCATGCGGCTATGTAGCCATTGGCGACGATGGCGGCGGACAAGTATTTCTCATGCGTTTGGCTGAGGATGAGAAAAAGGTATGGGTTGTAGACGCTGGTGTGATGGACCCTCAGCATGCAGAATTGGTCACTGAAGACTTGCTGGAGTGGGTGAGTGGGGGATGTATCATTGAATGATCACAGCATTGAAATGCATGAATCATTGAAAAGCAAAACTGAATCATCCAACTGAACGCTCTGTGACGTTAAATGTCATGGAGCTTTTTTGATGCTCTCTCCGATTCTCCCTCCATTCATCCCATGTTATAATAAACACAGTTTATGAACGAGAGGATATGCAGGACATGAAAAATGAACCTATTGAGTTACTGACACAGCCGAAATGGCGAATCATAGATCAATCGAGCCTCGGCCTTTATGTGGACCCAAAGCAATCCTTTGCGATGGATGATACGCTTTGTGCGTCGGTCGGGAAGGGACTCTCACCAGCGACAGCGCGTTCTTGGGTGCATCACAATACAATTGTGCTTGGGATTCAGGATACAAGACTTCCATTTCTCCAAGATGGTGTAAAGCTCCTCGAAGAAGAGGGCTATCGCGTCATTGTACGCAATTCAGGCGGTCTTGCTGTTGTGCTGGATGAAGGCGTACTGAATGTGTCTTTAATCTTTGCGGAACAAAAGAAGGGCATTGATATTGACCGCGGGTATGATGCGATGGTGGAATTGGTCCGCCGGATGCTGTCTAAGTATGAGGTGGACATTGAAGCTTATGAGATTGTCGGCTCTTATTGTCCGGGCAGTTATGATCTCAGCATCAATGGAAAGAAATTTGCAGGCATTTCTCAGCGTAGATTACGCGGTGGAGTCGCTGTGCAAATTTATTTGTGTGCAGATGGAAGCGGGCGGGAACGAGCTGATTTGATTCGCCGTTTTTATGAGGCGGCCTTAAAGGATAAACGACATGAGGTGAAAGCCGTATTCCCTGATATACAGCCTGATACGATGGCGTCCCTATCAGAATTAACTGGAGAACCAATTGACTGTGCGCTTCTCATGCGTCTTTTACTAGAAGAACTACAAAAGCTGAGCGAACAACTGACAGCTTCAGGACTGACCACCGAGGAACAGCTAGATTTTGAGAAAAACATGACGCGGATGATTGAGCGGAATGAGAAAGTGTTCTCGTAAACACATCGTTCCATCTTAAAAATAAGGGTGATGTAATGGAAACGAAACTTCTGAAAGCTATTGAACTTCGAGAAAGTGGACATCTTCAAGAATCCAATGACATGCTCTTCCGTCTTGTAGAAGAGTATCCAGATCATGCCTCCATTCACTATCAATGTGCTTGGAGTTATGATGTGTTAGGGAAGGAAAAACAAGCTGTCTTTTTTTATGAGAGGGCCCTTGAACTAGGTTTGTCTTCAGAAGAAAGAGAAGATGCTTTACTAGGATTAGGAAGTACATACAGAACCTTAGGGGAATATGAAAAGTCAAAACAGGTATTCCTCCATGCGATGGAAGCTTATCCGCATAATAAAGCCATTCAAACGTTTTATGCCATGACGTTGTATAATTTAAACGAACATAGCAAAGCGATGGAGATATTACTGAACTGTTTAACTGAGACGACAAATGATCCTGGTATTTTGAGTTATCGAAAGGCCATTGATTTTTATTCAAATCAGTTAGATAGATTGTGGAAATGATTTGGTTTGTTTGGTCAGCCAAATAGAAAAGGAGGATTCCGGTGAAATCCAAAAACGGCAGTTACCTCTATTTACTATGGCTTCCTGTCATCATAGGAGCCGGCTACGGCATTTCGCTTTTCGTGCCGTTTCTTCAACCTGTCCTGACACTTGGCATCGCAGGTCTTTATATTTTTATATTTGGTGATTTTCAGGTGAGACAAGTCAGGTTTATTTTTATGTTCGTCTTTTTGATGAATGTCCTTTTTAGTGTGATGCTATTTTTGGACATTTAAAAAAGTGCTTCCCGCAGATGGGGAGCACTTTTTGTTATTCTGCCATTTTTTCGAGGTTGCCGTTTCGGTCCATTTTAAAGGTTGGAGCGGCAGTGTCATCCTCTTCAAACAAAACTAGTTTTCTTGCACGGTTCATGATTTTGACGAGTGTTTCATAATCTTCTTGAATCGTGAGCTGATCCTTCTCAAGCTTTTTCACTTCTGCTTCTAGCTGCGTGACTTTATGTGAAAGTTCGTTATTTTCTTGTTTTAACCGGCTGTTTTCCATGCGTAATGCAGAGGATTGCTGTCCATCGCCTTCATAGCGGCGCAAGAAATGAATGACATCTTCAATGGTTAACTCCTGTTGCTGCCTAAAAGGATTGGCTTCTGGCTTTTTCTCTACGACATGTGAAGCCTGTGACAATAAATGTGATAAACTAGCTAACTCTTCATTGTAGCTTTGGTCTACAAACTGGAGCTGCTCGGCTGTTTCAGATGCTGGTGCAAACGTTTCTTCCTGCGCTGGTTCCAGCTCCTGTGAGAATTCCTCTTGCGTGACTGTTTCTTCTACTTGCGGCTGATAGAGTAATCGTTTCTTTGCAGGCTGGCCATTGCCAAGAGCACGCATCCGTTGTTTTCTTTGTTTTTTGGCAAGGGCTAGCGCTTTTTCATATTGATGCCTTACAACAGCATTCCATCTAAAACCGCATGCCGCTGAGGTGCGATTTAGCTTGTCTCCTACTTCTTCAAACGCATTCAGCTGTGTGCTGCCCTCTCTCACGTGACGTAAGACGGTTTCTGCCAAAAGAAGATCATCTTCCTCTGACCAAGCATCTTGTCTTTGTTTTGACATGTTTAAACCCCCATATGATTTGATGGTATTAGATTAGCCAAATTCAAGAAGGTTTATACAAGTTTGCTAAAAGGATAGTGGAAAATACTAGCTTTTATATGAGCGCGTCTCAGCGATTATCATGCGTCTTGCAAGTCCAGCCGCTTCGATGTACAATGTTGGGTGGTATATTATGACTCTTGGTTGTCCAACTGTTTTATATAAAATGAAGTTCATCATTGAAAGGAAGCGTAAGACCATGGCTAATGAGTTTCGCGTATGTGACGATTGCGATGCGACGAACCTAAAGACGTTGTTGCCTCGACTCAAATCGGTTGACCCTGATGCAAAAATTGAAATCGGCTGTCAATCCTATTGTGGTCCAGGACGAAAAAAGGCTTTTGCGTTTGTGAACAATCGCCCATTATCCGCACCAACAGAAGATGAGTTACTCGAAAAGGTTCAAAAAAAAGTCAAATAAATGTCACTGAATGTGTTCAGTCGACCTAAAAAGAGGTCCGTCCCTGTCAGGTCGGGCTTTTTACGTCCGTGCTATCTTTGAGAACACATTCACGAGCAAATTCAAGGATGTTTTCGGGAAAAGTTACCCGATATAATAGAAACACGTCTTAAAAAAAGAGGGACGAAACGATGGCGTATCCAAAAGGGAAATTATCTGAGGAAAAGGTATTTAAAGATCCTGTGCACCGTTATGTTCACGTACGGGACGCATTAATATGGGATTTAATAGGAACAAGAGAATTTCAGCGCCTGCGCCGAATTAAACAGCTAGGAACCACTTACTTAACGTTTCATGGTGCAGAACACAGCCGTTTCAATCATTCACTCGGTGTATACGAGATTGTGAGACGGATTGTAGATGATGTTTTCAAAGGACGGCCGGAATGGGATGAGGGAGAACGCGAGCTTGTCCTGAGTGCGGCCTTGCTTCATGACCTCGGACATGGACCATTTTCTCATTCCTTTGAAAAGGTCTTCCACTTAGATCATGAATCGTTTACAAGAGATATTATTTTAGGGCAGACGGAAGTCAATGAAGTGCTTCGCCGGGTGAGTGATGATTTCCCGAAGCATGTGGCAGAAGTTATTGCCAAAACGTATCAAAACAAACAGGTGGTCAGTTTGATCTCAAGTCAAATTGATGCCGACCGTATGGACTATTTGCAGCGTGATGCCTACTATACAGGCGTCAGCTATGGCCATTTTGATATGGAGCGTATTTTGCGCGTAATGCGTCCTAGAGAAGATCAGATTGTGATGAAGCAGAGCGGGATGCATGCGGTCGAGGATTATATTATGAGCCGCTATCAAATGTACTGGCAAGTCTATTTCCACCCAGTGACACGCAGTGCGGAAGTCATTTTAACGAAAATTCTCCATCGTGCAAAAGAGCTGCATGAAACGGGCTATATTTTCACACATGCCCCTGTTCATTTTTATTCGATTTTTGAGGGGAATGTCACCACAGAGGACTATATTAAACTGGATGAATCCATTGTCTTATTTTATTTTCAGGCGTGGGAAGATGAAGAAGATCACGTGCTGGCTGATTTGTGCCGCCGTTTTATGAACCGCCGATTGTTCCAATATACAGAGTTTAATCCGAATGAAGAAATGACGAAATATTTCAAGCTGACCGCCTTGTTCAAGGAGGCAGGCATTGATCCTGACTATTATTTAGTCGTCGACTCTTCTTCTGACTTACCCTACGATTTCTACAGACCAGGGGAGGAAGAAGAGAGACTGCCGATCCACCTTTTGACGCAAAGCGGTCATATTAAAGAGCTGTCGAGACAGTCAGATATTGTTGATGCCATTTCCGGTAAACGAAGAACCGATCATAAACTTTATTTCCCGATGGACTTAATTGTAGATATGTCGGAAAAAGCTGAAGAAAAGAAGGCGATCATGAAGCTGCTTGGATTGGGATAAGGAAGTACTGAAAAAGGAGATGTCGGGAATTTGTTGAAAGAGCATGCAAAGTTGATGAAGGTATTCTCTGAATCTGGGGAAATCGTTGGACGGAAGAAGCTGCAAAAGATGATTTACATAGCAAAAAAGCTAGATTTGCCTTTTTACGAGAAATACGATTTTCACTTTTATGGCCCCTATTCAGAGGAGTTGACGCTCAGAATTGAAGAGCTGTGCAACCTTGGATTCTTGGACGAAATGAAGGAAAAAAAAGGCGGATACTATCAATATCGCTATTCGCTGACGGACAATGGGAAAGAGTTTCTCGATCAGTGTGAAGTGGACATGCCTGACCTCAAAGTGCTGACGCAGCAGATGAACGAGCAGTCGTCACGTTTTCTAGAGCTCGTCTCTACGATTTTATACTTTGATGATCTGCCAGAAGATGAGGTAAAGGAAAAGGTCTTCACCATTAAAAGCAAGCAGCGCTATACGGACGAAGAATTTGAGGATGCTCTTGCTTATATTGATCAATTGAAGAAATTGAACTAGTTTCACAAAAGCCCAGTATTTAGGGCTTTTTTTATTTTGTAAGACCTGGAACAAAAGCGCTAATTTTCAATGAAATGTGTACTGAACGATTCAGAAAATTAGTGAATATGACATATTCCGACTTTCTTCTCGTGCATCTAATTTCCTGTTTTTGACTGAATAGAAGGAAAATGGTGAATTTTCAGTGAATATATAACTTTGTGAAAATCAAAGGAGGGATAGGAATGAAAAAGCGTTCAGTCTTTTTGTCATTTTTATTGGTAGGTAGTTTGTTACCGGGAGTAAGTTCAGCTTCAGCACCAGTCGCGAGTGCTGGTCATGGGCATGATCATGGTCATGCGCCATTCGAAACACATATTAGTGAGGGGTTGCCAAAGGCAAACGATTTTAAAGATTTGACGAAAGCACCTCCAATTGAACGAGATGTGACAACAAAGGTATTAGATGAGTCTGGTAAGCAGGTGGGCTCTAGAACCTTTAAGGCGAATACAGGGGATTCTATTTCAACAAAGGCAAGTACAGGCAGTCAAAAAGTAACGGTCTATGCTGTAGCAGATGCACAGTATCGTGCGAAATATAGTGACTGGCAGACGCGAATTGTCAGCATCATCGAGCAAGCGGACGTGACCTTTAACCGTGATCATGATGTGGACTTTGTCGTACAAGCAGTAGGATCTTGGACATCTTCTGGATCAAATTCATCGCAAATTCTGTCCAACCTTCAGCGCAGCTTTGATGGCAGAGGATACGATTTTGTCACTGGATTTACAGCAAATCCAAACTTTGATGCAGGCGGAATCGCTTATGTATACAATAGTGCACCGAGCGGAAGTGCATTCGCCGTTAACCTTGATCAAGGAACAGCGAACACCGCAAAAGCGGCTACGCATGAATATGGTCATAACTTTGGCTTACCGCATGACCCTCAAGGCAGCGGCATTGTCTGCCTAATGAACTATGATTATTCCTACACAGTCGATTTCTTTGATGCGGCTCATAAAAATCAAGTGAACCGTAACAAAGCGTGGTACAGATAGGGTAAAAATTAAAAAGAGTGATTCACAGGAATTAAATAAACTGATTTAAGTAAACACTTGTATTTTAAATTATTTGCAAAGGGTTAGAAGGGTTTTTATTCTGGCCCTTTGTTTTCGTAGTTAATAGAAATTAAAAAATAAAGATGTCTTCTAGCAATGTAAAAGTTACACAATAATTTACGAATACTAGTTAAATACATAAATAGTATTTTATATGAAAATAGTAATTTTTTTCTTGTTATTTTAAGTAAACTATGATTAAATTTTATTGTGTTTCAAAAATATTCATTCACAAACAATAATTATTGATTTTGTCAAAAAGTACATCTCATCCAAGATAATAGACTTATTAACATTGACTAAATAGGGGTCATATAAATGAAGAAATTATTTATCTTATTATTAATGATATCAATCGCTGTCATAATAGTTGTCGTATCTACAGGTAGTCATCAAATTGTTGTAGGCAAGTTAATTATTATTTTTTGTTCGACTTTGGCTACAACAAGTGTTTTGAAAATAATTGGCACAAGAAAATAATTTTTAGCCTCACAATCTTTACGTGAATACGAATTTAATAATGATCTATTCTAAACAAAACAGATTGAGTTTATATAGAGAGGGTTAATAACTGGATACAACTCTAATTTTGTTTGAATTCATTTAGCAAGCATATAAAAGACGTCTCTTTAGAAAAAGAGACGTCTTTTATATGCTTACAGGTCGCTCATGCGTTTTCCTGCTACGGCATAGTGTTCTTTTTTCATTTCTTCAATAATGACAGAGACTTTTTCTGCACCTGCGCCTGTTGTTTCAACAACAGCATCAGTGACTTTCTCCACAAGAGCTCGTTTCTGCTCGTCTGTTCTTCCTTCAAGCATTTGTACGGTGACAATCGGCAATGCAAAAACCTCCTTTTTCCTTTAATGCTACGCTTCCCTTTAGTTTAAGGGACTTCTTATAGTATACTGAATGAAGTAAATCATTGTATAGAAAGAAAGAGGGATTCATGCCTTTGAACCAATTTCTTGTGTATCCATTAGAACTGATTCCATATGTCGCCATTACGCTTGTTGTTGCATTTACGATGCACGAGCTGGCGCATGCATATGTTGCGTATCGTTTCGGAGACCCGACAGCTAAGAACCAAGGGAGACTCACATTAAATCCACTGAAGCATCTTGATGTATTTGGGACGATTTTGATCTTTGTCGCTGGTTTTGGCTGGGCGAGGCCTGTGCCGGTGAATCGATACCATTTTAAAAACCCGCGCTTAGCAGGAATCTGTGTCTCGATTGCTGGTCCTTTAAGTAACTTGGTGTTGGCGTTTCTAGGCTGTTTCGTGTACGTGCTTCTTCAGAAATTTGGCGGGGAGTCGCTCATGCGCTTTGAGCCTGGAGTGGATTATTTCTTCCGAATCTTTATAAACTTGAACGTCATTTTGTTCCTATTTAACCTATTGCCAATTCCGCCGCTGGATGGGTATCGTATTATTGAGGACGTCGTCAGTCCCCATATCCGTGCGAAAATGACGCAATTCGAACAATATGGGATCATTATTTTTCTCATATTCGTGATAACGCCGCTAGGACAGTTTATTTTTGGTCCATTGATCGGAATGCGGGATCAAATCATATACTGGTTTAATCTTATTTTGAAGCCGCTGCTTTAGGAGGTTTAATGAATGGAAGGTAAAAAGAAGAAACCAATTGGTTTTAATATCATTAAAAAAACAGACGCAACTGACGGACACGGAGGCTTTGGTGCGGGTGCACTCAGCCTAGATAACATTTCGCCAGTGATCATTGATGTAGAGGAAAAGGAAGCTGTCATTGATATTGGTGCAATGCATGCAAGAAGTGCCGTGGAAAAAGGGATTAAATTCTTGAAAAGCAAAGAAGAGGTACCGAACGGAAAGCCGTATTGGCTCGTATGGGTAACCATTGACCGTAGAGAAGTAGGTCCTTATTATGCGGGTGTGACGGCTTGCGAAATGACCGTCGACCGTTCAATCCGCCGCGGGTATAAGTCGCTTCCAGAGCATGTGAATTTAATGGATAAATCAATGAAGCGAAAAATCGTCGTCAGTCATATGGATGATGTATCGAAAAAGGTACTGGCTGATTTCTTGAAGAGTCATAATGAAGCACTATGGGAAGCATCTACAGAAGAATTAAAAGAAGGATTGGCTGTCCCTGAATAATTGTGAAATTTTTGTGAAGAATGGTGAATTGCTACCAATTCCAGCTGATTTTTGAGTAAACTGGTGTTAAAGCTAGGACATGGAGAATCCCGAGATGCAAATCTCGGGGTTTTTCATGTCTTTTTTTAACGTTTCAGCCACTTTTCCCACCATTTCTTTGGCCTTTGATCTTGAACCGGATCTTCCTCAGAAGATTTATCCTCAGCACCGTAGCACACACCTGTCGGCTCCGTTCCTTCTATAAAATAGGTGAATACCTTTGATTCACATCCTGGACCCGCGAGATCGCCGGTTTTTGGATTGATATACACACCTTTTACACCGTCTGGCGGCATGAAGGAGGACGCTGGCTGTTTGGAGAGGGCTGATTCCATAAAGGATGCCCATATCTTTTTTGCATAAGCTGTTTCTTCGACCGAGTCAATGGTACGCCCTTTATCATAGCCCGTCCACACACCTGTGACGAGCTGGGGAGAGAAGCCGATCATCCAGCTGTCGGCTCCTGTCGTTCCCGATTTCCCTCCGTATGTTCGCGTGAGATCCTTCATAATGGTGCGGCCAGTGACACTCGTATAGCCGTTTAACTGATCATTGAACATTCCTGACATCATGTCGGTGGTGACAAAGGCTGCCTTTTCATCTAAGACTTGCTCTCGTTTTTGTTTTTCTTCAAAAAGCACGTTACCTTTTGCATCCGTTACTTTTGTAATAAAGGTGGGTTTGACTCGTTTTCCGCCATTGACAAGCATGGCGTAAGCATTGGTCATTTCAATTGGTTTGACAGGGGACGTGCCTAGGGCAAGTGACGGCACTTGATCTAGTTTTTCGTTGATGCCGAATGTTTTGCCGGCACGTACGAGCTGCTCCATTCCTAAAAAAAGATGGGTTTTCACAGCATAAATATTATCAGACAGCGCCAAGGCTTGAAGCATGGTAATGCCGTCATTGGCGTAATAGCCATGATAATTGCTTGGTGAATAAGCAGCACCGCTTCCTTGATCATCGAGCTCAAAAACCGTTTCTTCACTTCGCATGACGGTTGCTGGTGTAAACCCATTTTGCAAGGCAATGTAATAGAGAAGAGGCTTCATTGTTGAACCGGGCTGTCTTTTCGCTTGTGTGACCCGGTTGAATGGACTTTTCTCATAATCTCTTCCTCCGATGAGGGCGAGTACATGACCTGTTTGGGGATGGATAGCAGTAAAGCCGATTTGGATGTCTGATTTCGAATAGATTGTGTTTTGTAACGTTTTCTCAGCCATTTTCTGTAACTCTGGATTTAAAGTCGTTTGGATATGAAGACCATAAGTTTCGATCTGTTCCTCAGTTAACCCCAAGCTTTGTTTCAACTCACGAATCACATCATCATAAAAATACGGGGCTTGCTTTGCTTGCAGCTGCTTCTTCTGCAAAGGGCGATAGGACAGTTTTTCTTTCGCGGCTTCAGCAGCTGCCTTTTTCGTAATCATGCCGTCCTCTTGCATGTGTCTCAAAATCATATTCTTTCTTGCGCCGGCTTTCTCTTCATTCACATAAGGGGAGTAGAGAGAAGGGCCCTTTGGGATACCGGCAAGTAAGGCAGATTCAGCGAGGGTCAAATTCTTCGCTTTTTTCCCGAAATACAGACGGGACGCCGCTTCCACGCCGTAAGCTCCGTGACCATAATAAATGGTGTTCAAGTATCCTTCTAAAATCTCATCTTTTGTATAGTTTTGCTCTAAGCGGATCGTGTAAAAGGCTTCATTCCACTTCCGCTTCCACGTTTTATCATGATCTAAATACAGATTTCGTGCATATTGCTGGGTGATCGTGCTGGCGCCTTGTACCTTAGCCATAGCACGAATATCCGCCACTGCAGCACCCGCCATCCGTTTCACATCAAAGCCATGATGCTCATAAAAGGTTTTATCCTCAACAGCTACAGCTGCCTGTCTGATATGAGGTGACATGTCCTTTAAGGGCACCCAATATCTCTTTTCTCCAAAGCTGGATTCTCCAAGCTTTGAACCATCGGCTGCATAAATCGTCGTAGATTGGGGAACTTGAACAGAGGGGGCACCTTGCCATTTGGCTATTAAAAGAATCGTCAAAAAGACAGTGCCTGCAAATAGAAAAGCGAGCAAGCCAATAAAAAAACAGGCTCGAATCGTTTTCACGGTCATGCGGATTTTTTTATTACTCATGATTGTGTCCATGCAAAGCCCCCATTTTGACGGTTTTTTATCAGTATGGAACAAAGAAAACCGTTTTAAACAAATGATTGCAAGAGCATGCATGAAAATTGAAGAGAACTCATGCGGTTCTTTACAATTTGATATGAATCCACTATACTTTTTTCTTGGACAATCGATATAGTCATAGCCGATAAAGGCGCTAACAATAGATGTTTGTTTATTATTGGATGAGAGGAAGATGGACAATGAGCGAACTTTGGTATACAGAGAAGCAAACGAAGAATTTTGGTATTACATTGAAGGTGAACAAAACCCTTCATACAGAACAAACAGATTTTCAGCATTTAGAAATGGTGGAAACAGAAGAGTTTGGCAATATGCTGTTTTTAGACGGTATGGTGATGACATCTGAGAAAGATGAGTTTGTATACCACGAAATGGTGGCACATGTTCCTCTTTTTACTCATCCAAACCCGGAAAATGTTCTTGTCGTAGGCGGAGGAGACGGCGGTGTCATTCGTGAAATCCTGAAGCATCCAAGTGTGAAAAAAGCGACACTTGTTGATATTGATGGCAAAGTCATTGAATACTCGAAGAAATTCCTTCCTTCGATTGCTGGAAAACTAGACGATCCTCGTGTAGATGTCAAAGTCGGAGATGGCTTTATGCATATTGCTGAAGCTGACAATGAGTATGATGTCATCATGGTGGATTCAACAGAACCAGTTGGGCCAGCTGTGAACCTGTTCTCTAAAGGCTTTTACGCAGGGATTTCAAAAGCACTCAAAGAAGACGGTATTTTCGTGGCACAAACGGACAACCCTTGGTTCACACCTGAGCTGATTACAAATGTACAGCGTGATGTGAAAGAGATTTTCCCAATCACGAAGCTTTACACAGCAAATATTCCAACGTATCCAAGTGGTCTTTGGACATTTACCATCGGTTCAAAAAAATATGATCCACTTGCTGTAGAAGACAGCCGTTTCTTTGATATTGACACGAAATATTACACAAAAGAATTGCACAAAGCGGCATTCGTTCTGCCGAAATTTGTAAGCGACTTAATCAAATAAATCAAGCGAAGTGGAAATGCGCAAATGACAGTTTGCGCATTTTTTGAAGCGTAAAAGGAGGAATCTTGCATGAGATTCGACGAGGCTTATTCAGGAAAAGTGTTTATTGGAAGTCATCCGACATGGGAAGATGCAAAAGTCATTTTATACGGGATGCCGATGGATTGGACCGTCAGTTATAGACCAGGCTCACGTTTTGGCCCAAACCGTATTCGCGAAGTGTCGATTGGATTAGAGGAATACAGCCCTTATTTAGATCGTGAGCTGCACGAGGTACCATTCTTTGATGCCGGTGACATACCGCTTCCTTTTGGAAATGCACAGAAAAGCTTAGACTTAATTGAAGAGTATGTCGACAGCATTTTAGAAAAAGGGAAGTTTCCATTAGGAATGGGAGGCGAGCATCTTGTGTCTTGGCCTGTTTTCCGCGCGATGCATAAGAAATATCCTGATTTGGCGATTATCCATATGGACGCACATACGGATCTTCGTGAGGAATACGAGGGTGAGCCGCTGTCTCATTCAACACCGATTCGTAAAGTAGCAGGACTCATTGGACCTGAAAATGTATTCTCTTTTGGGATTCGTTCTGGGATGAAGGAAGAATTTGAATGGGCAAAAGAAGCGGGCATGCATATTTCTAAATTTGAAGTGCTGGAGCCGTTGAAGCAAGTATTGCCAAAGCTGAAGGGGCGTCCAGTTTATGTGACGATCGACATTGATGTACTCGACCCAGCTCATGCACCTGGTACAGGCACGGTGGATGCTGGCGGTATTACATCAAAAGAGCTGCTTGCTTCCATTCATGCCATTGCAGGATCTGAGGTTCAAGTAGTTGGTGCAGACCTTGTAGAGGTAGCACCTGTATACGATCATTCCGACCAAACAGCGAATACAGCGAGCAAGCTTTTACGCGAAATGCTTCTTGGATTTGTGAAATAATAACTTGATAGAGGAGCTTGTCATCTCATATGGACAAGCTCTTTTTTTTACATTGGTCAAAAAATAAAGGAGGCAGCTCATGTTTTCGTCAATATTGATGGTGCTTCTCGCTTTATGTGTGTTAGGGGCAGGCTTTCTCACACTGAAACGAGAGCTCGCAGCTGAGCCGCCTGTTTTTGCTTCGAAAAAGGAAGCAAAGGAAGAGATGTTGGGGCTGTTTCAGGATCGAGGCTTTTTCTATCTGACAGCCATTGCGTTATTCATGCAGGTGGTATTTAAGCAGTCGCAGATCGTGCCATTTGATTTTTTTCAGGCATTTTTGACAAGTTCAGGCGTACAAGCTCTTTTTTATTTCATCAAAAGAAAAGACAGGGGCGTAAAGGCTGGATTGGTGGTATTAGTGAGTTTCCTGTTTCTTTTTTTCTAAAGGGATGGCGTAAGATCGAAAACGAAGTTTAATCACCGTGAAGAAGAGAAATGATGGTATGATAGGCGATCATGAATATGGTATACTATTTTAGTTAAACGGGTCTTAGCAAAGGAAGTGCAAAATGACACAAAACCAAATTTCAATTCATGTAAAGTCAGTGATGAAACCAGAGACGGAGCCGGCTGAAACGATTGAATTCCGCACGACTGGAACGTATCAAGAAAAGAATGACAAAACGTATCTCACTTACCATGAAGAACATGAAATGGGTCAAGTAAAAACCGTTGTGAAAATGAGTGAAAAAGAAATTTTTGTCATGAGATCAGGGGCCATTCAAATGAAGCAGCGCTTTCTCATCGGAGAAACGACTATTACACATTACACGATGCCATTCGGTACACTACAGCTTGATGTACACACACATGGCATTGATCTCGATGTGGACAAGGGACTGCTGCACATTACGTACGATATGCTGACAGGGGAAGATCAAAAGCATTTACATACATTATCGATTTCGTATAAGGAGGATTTACGTTCATGAATATCGCAGAACAGGTCAAAGATGCGTTAAAAGAAGAAATTATCGCGGCAGTCGTCAAAGCAGGACTTGCTGATGAAAGCCAGGTACCAGATGTCCTTTTAGAAGTGCCGAAAGACAAAACTCACGGTGATTACTCCACGAACATGGCGATGCAGCTTGCCCGCATTGCAAAAAAAGCACCTCGTCAAATCGCAGAGGACATTGTCAAAGCGTTTGATAAAGGGAAAGCATCTATTGAAAAACTGGATATCGCAGGTCCAGGATTTATTAACTTTTATATGAACAATCAGTATTTAACAAAGCTGATCCCAGCTGTCCTTGAAGCAAAAGAGGCATATGGTGAAACGAATACAGGCGGCGGCCAAAAGGTGCAAGTTGAATTCGTCTCAGCCAACCCGACAGGTGACCTTCACCTTGGACATGCCCGCGGAGCAGCTGTAGGTGATTCTCTTTGCAACATCCTTGATAAAGCAGGCTTCGAGGTGAGCCGTGAATACTATATCAACGATGCAGGAAATCAGATCAATAACCTCGCTTTATCTGTAGAAGTACGTTACTTTGAGGCACTCGGTCTTGAAAAAGAGATGCCTGAAGACGGCTATAGAGGAGAAGACATCAAAGGCATCGGGCAAAAGCTGGCAGATGAATTTGGTGACCGTTTCGTGCATGAGCCAGAAGAAGAGCGTATGAAGTTCTTCCGTGAATACGGCTTAAAATACGAATTAGAGAAATTACGCGTAGACCTTGAGAATTTCCGTGTCCCATTTGATGTATGGTATTCAGAAACGTCTTTATATGAAAACGGAAAAATCGAACCAGCGCTGGAAACCCTTCGCGCTAAAGGCTATGTCTTTGAAGAAGATGGCGCAACGTGGCTGCGTTCAACTGATTTTGGTGATGACAAGGACCGTGTGCTCATTAAAAAAGACGGCAGCTTCACTTACTTGCTTCCAGATATCGCATATCATAAAGACAAGCTAGACAGAGGCTTTGATCAACTCATTAACATTTGGGGAGCGGACCATCATGGCTATATCCCTCGAATGAAGGCGGCGATCCAAGCACTTGGATATCCTGCTGGCAAGCTTGAAGTAGAAATCATTCAGCTCGTTCACCTTTACAAAAACGGTGAAAAGATGAAGATGAGTAAGCGTACAGGAAAAGCCGTCACCATGCGTGATCTGATTGAAGAAGTAGGCCTAGATGCCACTCGTTATTTCTTCGCGATGAGAAGTGCGGCGACACATATGGACTTTGACCTAGACTTAGCGATTTCTACGTCTAACGAAAACCCTGTGTACTACGCACAATATGCCCATGCGAGAATTTGCAGCATGCTGCGTCAAGGTGAAGAAAAAGGCTACGAGCCAAACCTTGAAAAAGCAGATTTCTCTCACATTCAATCGGAAAAAGAATACGATCTTCTCAAAATCATTGGCAGCTTCCCAGAAGTTGTAGCAGAAGCAGCTGAAAAGCGTATTCCGCACCGCGTGACGAACTATATTTATGACCTTGCATCAGCCCTTCACAGCTTCTACAATGCCGAGAAGGTCATTGATGTAGAAAATGAAACAAAAACAACAGCACGTCTTTCACTTATGAAAGCAACACAAATTACGCTGGCGAATGCATTAAAACTAATCGGTGTATCGGCTCCGGAAAAGATGTAATACAAAAAAGCCCCGCTCTACTATAGGAGTGGGGCTTTTTGATATAAAAAAACCCGCTATCTTTTAAGGACAGCGGAGAAGTTGAACATTACCCAAGCGTATTAATAATATTAGAAATAGAATCAAATAATTGGCTAAGTACATCAGAAAACATAGATTGTATCCTCCCTTCGGCAAGCATGTAGTATGTGTGCGTTAATGGGATTATCCAAGTGTATTAATCATGTTAGAGATAGAATCGAATAATTGGCTAAGTACATCAGAGAACATATTTTTGCCTCCTCTCTTTTCTTTTTACATCTACTTAACGAAGGGGATGGAGGGTTGGATCACTTTTTCTAAAAAAATTTTAAAAAAGATGGTGGCATAGAAAAAAGCACCACATATTCGGGTGCTTTTTTGCCTTTATTAGTTATGAATGAATGCGCAGCTTCACGTCTCCATTTTCACACGCTAACTGAACGCTTCCGCCAATCGGTAAGGTGAAAACCGGCTGCGTATGTCCGATATCGACATCGTAGATCACGGGAATGTGTTTGAGCATTGGGTGTTTATCTAAAATGAACTTTAAATGTTCCTTTGTCATCTTGGATTTCTTCTGAAAGCGTCCGATGATCAACCCTTTAATTGATTCTGCCTGCTGCAAGAGGGATGTGAGGTCTCTGGCAAACATTTCAGGGAAAATCAACTCATCATCCTCCACAAATAAGATGGTATCCTTCAGATGAGGCATAAACGTTGTCCCTTGCAGTAAGTTCAGTGTACAAAGGTTCCCTCCATACAAGGTGCCTTCGGCTGTTCCTTCCTGATATATTCCCCATTTCGTCGGATGAAACTGTCTGTTCGCTTGATCAAGATACCACGCATCATCACTCCACTTTGTCGAAGGGGTCACATCAAAAGACTCACTGCCATTCATCAAGCAGGCTTGAAACATAGCGGTCTGCTCCTCTTGTCCCTGCTCCATTTGAAAGCTGGAGAAATGGGGTCCAGAGTATGTCACCATCTCACATTTGGCAGTAATAGCACTTGCGAGTGCGGTAATATCACTGTAGCCGCAAAGAACTTTAGGATGCTGACGAATCAAGTCGTAATCAATGTAAGGCAAAAGTTCATTGCAATTGAAGCCTCCAATGGCAGTCAAAATACCGTCGACTTCTTCATCTGTGAACGCCTTATGCAAATCAGACAAGCGGTGTTCAATAGATGAAGAGGAATGAAGATCACATTCAAATGCGTGCTGTCCAAATGAAACAGTGAAACCTAACATCTCTAAACGCTTTTTTGCTTGAGCGATTCCTTCTTTTGATAAAATGCTGGCACTTCGGCTTGGAGCAATGACACGAAGATGGCTGCCTTTTTTTAAAGGAGAGGGTGTATGCATAAACAAATCTTCCTTTCCATCACATATTTCTCCATTATATCGGATCAAATAGCGCAAGTCTGTAAAGGCTAGGAAAAAGGAATGGATCGTGCGTTTCATACAAGCTGTGCAAAGGGTATGGAAGAGAAAAGACAGAAACGAATGAGGGCGGAGAATGTGAAAAAGAGGAGACTGGAATTTTTATTTTTATATTTTATGATATTCGGGGCATATGTGGTGTATTGGTGGCCGGTGCCAGCGTGGAGTGTTCAGCTGTACGCAGCAGTTTATATCGCCATTATTTTATTTAGTATCATCTCACTCATGCTAGAGAACCGTACATCACAGCACACACTCTTATGGATGTATGTGCTGATCTTTTTCCCGATCATTGGCTATATGTTTTATTTGTTCTCGGGACAGCTCTATGTGAAAGGTCATTTATTCAAATCAAAGAGAATGTACAACCGTGAAAAACTACGCAGAATATCTGAGCTTGAGAGCAAGCCGGATGAATCAAGTCTAACCGAAAATCAGCGGACTTTTTTTCATTACACAGAAAAAGCAACAGGCATGCATGTGAACACAAATAGTGACATGGACATTTTAAAAAATGGGGAGGAGACGTTTCCTCGTATTTTTGAAGAATTAAAAAAGGCAAAATCGTTCATCCATATAGAATACTACATGTTCAAATCAGATTTCCTCGGGCACCGGATGATGGAGATTCTGATAGAAAAAGTGAAAGAAGGGGTAGAGGTTCGCTTCATCTATGATGCGGCTGGCAGCATTCGCTTTTCTCGGAAAGATATTAAACGCTTGAAGCAGGCGGGTGTCAAGGTTGCTCCTTTTCTGCCTTTAAAATATGGTTTCTTTAATCAAAAATTCAATTTCCGTAATCACCGAAAAATCGTGATCATTGATGGGAAGACAGGATTTGTCGGCGGCTTAAATGTCGGAAAAGAATATGTAGGACGTGATGAAAATATCGGGTTTTGGCGTGATACGCATACCATGTTAAAGGGTGAGGCTGTCCAAACCCTTCACTCTGTTTTTATGCTCGACTGGGAGTATGTATCAGATGAAGTATTAATTGATGATCCGAAATATCATATGCCGCATCCTGTGACGGGAGAGGATGTCATTCAGGTTGTACCAACTGGACCTGATATGAAAGAAAGTATGAGTGATTTATATGATGCACTCATCTCAAATGCGAAACAATTTGTCTGGATTGCGACACCTTATTTTGTCCCAAATGAATCCATTCGTACGGCGTTGAAAATTGCTGCGACAAGAGGGGTGGATGTCCGGGTGATGGTTCCGGAGATCAATGATGGCTTTCTCACACAATACGCCACACGATCGTATTTTTCTGAGCTCCTAAAAGAGGGCATCAAAGTGTATCACTATCAAAAAGGCTTCATGCATCAAAAAGTGATGATCGCAGATGGAGAACTTGCCTCTGTCGGTACCGCAAATGTGGATATGAGAAGCTTTCAGCTCAATTTTGAGGTCAATGTCTTTACGGCCGCGAAAAAGCCCATTGAGCAGCTGATGACCCATTATGAAGAGGATATGAAAGAATGTGAGCAAATGGGGCCTGTTCATTTTTATAAAAGAGGCTTAAAAGAGCGCTTAAAGGAATCATTTGCTCGGTTATTTTCTGGCGTGCTATGAGGCTTTCCAGTCGAAGAAATCATTTCCTCATCTAGTATTTTGAAGAGGATTCCTCTATAATTGAAAATGATTATCAATTATAGAGGAAATGAGGTTCTTTTACATATGCTAAAACGCTTTTTCGCCTATTACAGGCCTTATCGAGGTCTTTTCTTTTTAGATTTCTTTTGTGCTGTTGCCGTTGGATTGATGGAACTGGGATTTCCGCTTATCGTGAACTACTTCATTGATACTTTGTTGCCAACAGGGAACTGGACGGTCATTGTCTGGACAGCACTTGCGCTGTTTGTCATTTATGCCCTCAGCTCGGTGATGCAATTTATTGTGTCATATTGGGGGCACATGCTTGGCATCAATATTGAAACAGATATGAGGAAAAAGCTGTTTGATCACTTTCAGCGCCTATCCTTTAAGTTTTTTGACAACAACAAAACGGGTAAGCTTATGTCACGGATGACAAACGACCTCATGTACATTGGAGAGGTGGCGCATCATGGTCCTGAAGATTTGTTTATAGCGATTATGACGATTCTTGGTGCCTTTGCAGTCATGCTGATGATTAACTGGCAGCTGGCTATTTTAACCTTCCTCATCATGCCTGTCATCATTTGGCTCGCCCTTCATTTTAATAAGAAGATGACGAAGGCGATTACACAGCTCAACAATGACATTGGAGACTTTCATGCAAGGGTTGAAAACAATATCGGCGGCATACGTCTTGTTCAAGCCTTTGCCAATGAGCATTTTGAGAAAAAGCGTTTTGCTGAAAACAACAACCGTTTTCGGAAAGCGAAGCTTCTTTCCTATAAAATTATGTCGGTCAATGGATCGATCAGCTATATTCTGACACGTCTTGTGACACTGTTTGTCCTTCTCGCAGGTACATGGTTTGTCCTGCAAGGCCAATTAACGGCAGGTGGCTTTATCGCATTTGTTCTGATTACGAATGTTTTATTTAGACCAATTGATAAAATCAACACGGTCATTGAAATGTATCCAAAAGGCATTGCAGGCTTTAAAAGCTATGTGGATTTGCTAGAAACAGAGCCGGATGTGAAGGATACAGAGGAAGCACGTGATGTTTACGGATTGAAAGGTGAGATTGAATATCGAAACGTAACATTTGGCTACGATGAACACAGTCATGTGTTAAAGAATATCGATTTGAAGATCAAACAAGGAGAAACGGTTGCGTTTGTCGGGCCTTCAGGAGCGGGGAAATCGACGATTTGCAGTCTGCTGCCTCGTTTTTATGATGTGGATGAAGGGGAGATCACGATAGACGGTGTAAGCACAAAGTCTATGACATTGTCTTCTTTAAGGCAGCAGATCGGTATTGTGCAGCAGGATGTCTTTTTATTCTCAGGCACCATTCGTGAAAACATTGCGTACGGCAACCTAGAAGCCAACGATGCAGAGGTTTGGGAGGCTGTCAGGCGTGCGCATTTAGAGGAACTTGTCCAGCGTTTCCCAGAAGGATTGAATACGGTGATAGGTGAGCGCGGCGTCAAACTGTCAGGCGGTCAAAAGCAGCGCTTGTCAATTGCACGAATGTTCCTGAAAAACCCTTCTATACTCATCCTAGATGAAGCCACATCAGCACTGGATACAGAAACAGAAAAAGCCATACAGGATGCGCTGAGTGAACTGGCAGTCGGCAGGACAACACTCGTCATCGCCCACCGCCTTGCAACAATTAAACACGCCGACCGTATCATTGTCGTGACAGAGGAAGGCATTGAAGAACAAGGCCGCCACCAAGATTTAATTCAAATGGGCGGCGTATACAGCAGACTGCATGAAGCGCAGTTTGGTCATTAAAGAGAAAGCCCTTTTGATCAAGGGCTTTTTTTGTTAGGATAGAAAAAACTCGTGTAGGAGGGATCTGATGGAATGAAGGGGCTTCGGCGATTACAAAAGGGAGATAAGATCGGTATTTTTTCACCTTCAAGTCCTGCATCAGCGACCTCGCCACTTAGGTATGAGCGGGCGAAGAAGTGGCTTGAGCAAAAAGGATTCATTGTGGTACCAGGATTATTAACAGGGAAAGAGGATCACTACCGTTCAGGTACAATTCAAGAACGAGCCAATGAGTTGAATGAGCTAATGGCACGAGAAGACTTGGCGTGCGTCATGTCAATGATTGGCGGGACAAATTCAAATAGTTTGCTGCCTTATCTCGATTTTGAGCTGCTGAATCATCATCCGAAAATCATGATCGGTTATTCAGATGCAACAGCAATTCTTTTAGCCGCTTACGAAAAAACAGGACTGCCTGTATTCTACGGGCCGGCGCTTGTCCCATCCTTTGGCGAGTTTGAACCGTTCGTTGCTTATACATATCAGTCGTTCGAAGACATCCTGATGCAGCCTCAACCCATTCCTTATCAGATTAAAAAACCACCTTTTTGGACGGATGAACGAATCAATTGGGAAGAAAAGACGCGTGATAAAAAGCAGCGTCCGAATGATTGGCTCTGCGTCATAGAAGGACAGGCAGAAGGCCGGTTAATCGGCGGGAACCTGAATGCAATGTACGGCATATGGGGCAGTGAATTCATGCCTGCAATCCAAACAGGAGATATTCTCCTCATTGAAGATTGCATGAAAACCGCTTCAGTTGTAGAAAAAAACTTCTCTTTATTGAAAGTAAATGGAGTGTTTGAGCGGGTATCAGGAATTCTATTGGGGAAACATGAGCTGTTTGATGATGAGGGAACGGGCAAAGAACCTTACGAGATTTTACTTGAAGTGCTTGGAGAGACAAAGAGACCGCTTATCGCAGATTTTGACTGTGCCCATACACATCCGATGCTCACGATGCCGATCGGTGCACAAGTGAAAATGGATGCAGCTTCAAAACAAGTGTGGTTGACGAAAGAGTGGATCTAACAAAAAGAGCAGCCAGCAGCTGCTCTTTTTTATGAAACCTTCTCTTTTTCAAATGGCTGCAAGAGGTCTTGTGCTTTTTTCCCCTCTACGACAATTAAGTAGTCAGATTCTAAATGAGTGAGCCTGAAGGTTTCAAGCTCTACGATGTTCTTGATGTTACACATTGTTTTTTTAGAATACACATATAGACGATGTTGAGCCTGGTGGCATTTTTCATAAAGAGAAATAAGCTTATGTAAATTCAATGCTTTCGCAGCGATTTGGATTGAATAGATCTGAGACATCTTCATATCCTCCTGTTGATTACTTTCTCACAATAGCTTTGTTACCCCCGTTTGCACAGAGATAAACCTTTCTCTATGATTTCCACTCAATGGTTCCTCCGCCCGTTCGCTTGTTGCCTCTTATTGCAGACAGCTCTTCGACGAGTCTGAGCAGGGCCTGATCCTTTAACTTCGCCTCAATCATAAAATCTACGTTACGCCCATACGGTTTTAATGCATGAAAAAGCGGTAAGACAAAGGACATATCTACACCATCCGCATGACTGCGTATGGCTTTTTCTGATTTCGGTGAGGATAAATGAATTTTAGGCGGAATGCCAGTGCTCGTCCAAGTGTCGAACATTCTTGGCAGGATGTCTTCAAGCACGGCATCGTCATCTTTATTGGCTACGTGATGATGGTAATCAAAAACAAAGGGAATACCGTGCTTTTCACATACACCAAGCGTTTCTAACGACGTATACGTTTTGTCATCATTCTCAAGCGTCATCCTCGCCTTGATATCCGCCGGAAGCTGTTTGATATTTTCATCAAAACGTTGAAGTGCCGATTCCTTATCACCATACGCGCCGCCCACATGAATGTTCATATAGCCTTCCTTTTCGAGCTTCATCGCCTCAAGCATTTGATAATGGTACGTCATATCGATCACGGCATTTTCTGTGATTGAAGGCTTAGGGCTAGTAAACAAGGTGAATTGATTTGGGTGAAAGCTCACACGAAGCCCATGCCGTTTTACCAACTCGCCAATTTCAAGAAACTCCTTTTGAAAAGGTGTCACAAAGTCCCAGCGTACCTCGGGGTGGGTCGCAAGCGGGACGATCGAACTCGAAAAACGGTAAAGCGGGATATCATGAGCAATGGCGAAATAAAGCGTTCTTAATGTATTCATGAGATTGGCCTTTGTTGTTCGTAATAACGCCTCTTTTCTCTCTTCCTTTGAGAGCTTGCTGTATCTTGCAAAGGTCAGCGACTTGGCAGGAGAAGCCTCCCACAAGGTGACGGCATTGGATACATAACCAAATCGATAACGCATAGGTCATCTCCTTTATAAAAAGTACGAGAACATGGCGCCAAGCCATTCCAGCGGACGTGACAGAAGCGAACGCTGTGCCAATTTCTCCTCTGTCATAAGCTCAGACACTTCCATGTGCTCCCGAATCTTTTCCTCTACGTGTGCAGTAAAGGCGGCATCGTCAATGGCGACATCAACTTCCTCGTTTAGAAACAAGCTGCGTTTATCAAAATTTGCCGTACTGATCATACAGCGTCTCTGGTCAATTAGAATGGCTTTCGCATGATAAAATCCTTTATAAAAACGATAAATAAGGCAGCCAGAGGCAATGAGGTCCTTCAAATAATGAAATCCAGCCTCTTTGACAAGTGGATGATCTGCTTTCATTGGGATGATGATTTCAACCGTGACGCCTCGCTTTCGTGCATCAAGCAGTGCACTCAGAAGAGGAGCAGATGGAATAAAGTAAGGTGTACAGATGATGATCTGTTTCCTCGCCTGCTGAATATCTTTGAGGAACAAAGCTTCTAAAGAAAAACCAGCAGTCGCACGTGTTGTGCATTGTAGTGTACCCGGTTCCAAAGCAGGAAAAACTTCATATTGCAGCTGATGAATGCCAGATGTCCGGTATAAATCATTCAAAAACACATGCTGAAGATCTGCGACAACTTGCCCCGTCATGCGCAAATGATAATCCTTCCAAATGCCAAACCGACCCTTTTTCCCAACATATTCATCACCGACATTAAACCCGCCAATATAGCCAATCTTTCCATCAATCACTGTGATTTTACGATGATTTCTCATGTTTAACCGATAAATCAAAAAAGGGAAACGAGGCTTATTTAAAAAGTAAAATTGGATGCCGCTTTTTTCCAGCATATCAATTGAATTTTGATCAAACGGATAGGACCCTAGTCGATCGGTCAGCAAAAAGACTGAAACCCCTTGTTCCGCTTTGGCTTTCAGTGCTTGTAAGACCCTTTGACCAATCTTGTCGTTCTTTACAATAAAGAACATCATATGAATAGAAGAAGAGGCCTGTTGAATATCCGCGAGCAGCTGATCAAAAAATGGTTCGCCATCATGATAAAAGACGGCATCACCGCTTGTTTGGTCAAAAGATCGTTCAAAAGCGCGGGTAGAAAAATATTTCTTTCCCATATAAAGGTCTAACAATATGAGACAAACGATGACAATGAGTACGAGTAGGATGATCAATGCGATCATGAATCTTCCTCCTTTTTTGCATATTTCAATAGTGTACCCAAACGAGTAAAAAATATTGACTGAACACTCATTCATTATTTATGATAGAGGTACAACATGGAAACGGAACAAAGTAGGTTTTGGGGAATGAAAGGGGGAGCAAGATGAATAGCCTTTTTATCATGAACATGATTGCATTTGCGGCGGTGACCGCTTACGCTGTGTATTTGTTTATTTATCTCATTCGAACACGAGCAGCTTATATTCGTCTTGGTAAAAAAGAAGAGTTTCAACAAGACATGAAAAAACGCTTAGAGCGTGTTTGGGTCAATGTATTTGGCCAAAAGAAGCTGTTAAAGGACAAGAAGAGCGGCATCATTCATGTGCTGTTTTTCTACGGATTTATCCTTGTACAGTTTGGAGCCCTTGATTTTATTATGAAGGGACTCGTTCCAGATAGCGGACTCCCTTTAGGTCCGCTTTATGGTGTCTTTACCTTTTTCCAAGAGGTGGTCACACTTCTCATTTTAGTAGCCGTTGTTTGGGCGTTCCATAGAAGGTATGTGGAGAAGCTTGTCCGTTTAAAGCGTGGCTTTAAATCAGGTCTAGTGCTTTTATTTATTGGCGGCTTGATGCTGACCGTTTTACTTGGGAACGGGATGAATATCATCTGGCATGGACACTCTTTATCACCAACTGAGCCAATCGCATCCAGTATTGCTTTCTTGCTGGGCGGTATTTCACCTCTTGCGGCAACAGTCGTTTTTTATGTCGCATGGTGGGTGCATCTTCTGATTTTGCTGACATTCTTAGTGTATGTCCCGCAGTCAAAGCATGCTCACCTCATTGCAGGACCAGTGAACGTATTTGCCAGCAGATTAGACCCGCCAGGCAAGCTGCAAAAAATTGATTTTGAAGATGAGACACAAGAGACGTTCGGTGTGGGGAAAATTGAAGACTTCCGTCAGTCACAGCTGATCGACCTTTACGCTTGTGTGGAATGCGGGCGCTGCACAAATATGTGCCCAGCAACAGGGACAGGGAAAATGCTGTCTCCTATGGATTTGATTTTAAGGTTAAGGGATCATTTAACCAATAAAGGGGCCGCCATTACTTCGAAGACGCCGTGGGTACCGCAGCTTGCCTTCAGGCAGACAACAGGAAATCAGCTGGCGCTTCAGGCGAGAGGAGCAGGTGCAGAGGAATCGGCTGCCAGCTCGATGTATCATCCTTCTCTTATTGGTGAAGTCATTACAGAGGAAGAAATTTGGGCATGTACGACGTGCCGAAACTGTGAAGACCAATGCCCTGTCATGAATGAACACGTCGACAAAATTATTGATATGCGCAGATATCTTGTGCTGACTGAAGGGAAAATGGATGCAGATGCACAGCGTGCCATGACAAGTATAGAGCGCCAAGGGAACCCGTGGGGATTGAACCGGAAAGAAAGAGAAAATTGGCGTGAATTGAGAGAAGATGTGCACGTGCCGACAGTAAAAGAGCTGAAAAAAGCAGAGCAAACCTTCGATTATTTATTCTGGGTTGGTTCAATGGGGGCATACGACAATCGAAGTCAAAAAATTGCGCTTGCCTTTGCAAAACTTCTCAACGAAGCAGGAGTCTCCTTTGCCATCCTAGGCAATAAGGAGAAAAACTCTGGCGATACACCAAGAAGGCTTGGAAACGAATTTTTATTCCAAGAGCTTGCTGCAAAAAACATTGAAGAATTCCAGAAAAACGATGTCACAAAGATCGTCACGATTGATCCGCACGCCTACAATTTGTTTAAAAATGAGTATCCAGACTTCGGACTTGAGGCAGAAGTGTATCATCATACAGAATTACTGGCAGAGCTAGTGAAAGAAGGGAAACTAACGCCTGTACATGAAGTAAACGAGATCATCACCTTCCACGACTCTTGCTACCTAGGCAGATATAACGAAGTATATGATCCGCCGAGAGACATTTTAAAAGCCATCCCTGGTGTGACGCTGAAAGAAATGGAACGTCATCGTGAAACCGGCATGTGCTGCGGAGCAGGCGGGGGCTTAATGTGGATGGAAGAAGAGACAGGTACCAGAATTAACACTGCCCGAACGGAGCAGGCGTTACAGGTGCAGCCGTCCATCATCAGCTCAGGGTGTCCTTATTGCTTAACGATGCTGGGAGATGGGACGAAGGCGAAGGAAGTAGAGGAGCAGGTAGGTACATTTGATGTCGCAGAGCTTCTTGAAAAATCAGTGTTTGGCGAGGCTGGAAAGCAGGTTTCGTAAACAAAACAGGCCGATGAATAGAATGTTCATCGGCTTATACATGGCGCTGTACATCAGTTGATTAGATAATATGTAAGCGGTAACAAACAGGAGGGGACATACATGAGTAAGACGGTCATTGTATCTGGAGCAAGAACACCATTTGGAAAACTAGGCGGTGCTTTCAGTGGGCTGACTGCCGCAGAACTAGGCGGAGTGGCAATCAAGGCTGCGCTTGAAAGAGTGCCGGGTTCACATCATGTGGATGAGGTCATCATGGGAAGTGTTTTGCAGGGAGGACAAGGTCAGATTCCTTCAAGACAAGCAGCAAGACATGCTGATCTTCCGTGGTCCGTTCCGACGCAAACCATCAATAAAGTCTGTGCATCAGGAATGCGCAGTGTGAGCACAGCAGATCAAATCATCCGAGCTGGAGATGCTGAGGTCATCGTAGCGGGCGGTATGGAATCCATGTCACACGCCCCTTATTTGCTAAAAAAAGCGCGATGGGGCTACAAAATGGGAGATGGTGCGGTACAAGATGCGATGATTTTAGATGGATTAACCTGTTCATTTACAGGCGTTCATATGGGTGAGTATGGGAGCATGGCTGCGAAGGAGCTCGGTATCACGAGGGAAGAGCAAGACCTTTGGGCATTAAGAAGTCATGAACGGGCGATCGAAGCGCAGAAAAACGGCTTTTTCCAGCATGAAATCACCCCCGTCCCCGTCAAGACGAAAACGGGAGAGCGGCTGATCACAGAAGATGAATCTCCGCGGCGTGATACGTCATATGAACGGCTGTCAAAGCTCATGCCTGTGTTTGATCAAACGGGTACCATTACCGCTGGGAATGCACCAGGTGTCAATGATGGAGCAAGTGCGCTTCTTTTAATGAAAGACACATATGCGGAGCAGCATGACGTCAAGCCATTGGCAGTCGTGCTTGGTCATACGCAGGTAGCTGTAGAGGCAAAGGATTTTCCGAAAACACCAGCCTTTGCTATCGAGAAAATTTTACAAAAAACAGGTAAGCGTCTAGAGGATATCGATCTATTTGAAATCAATGAAGCCTTCTCAGCAGTGGCGCTAGCATGTGAAAAAATAACCGGGCTGGACCGGCGCAAAATGAATATCAACGGTGGGGCAGTGGCGCTTGGTCATCCCATTGGGGCAAGCGGAACACGAATCATATTGACCTTGATTCATGCATTGAAACAAAGAGGCGGCGGTATTGGCATTGCGGCGATTTGCAGTGGAGGCGGTCAAGGAGATGCCATCATGATAAAGGTAGATTAAAAGGGAGGCGTTCATCGTCATGAGTACAGAAGAAACCGTCATGGTCGTTGGAGCTGGTCAAATGGGATCAGGCATTGCCCAAGTTTTTGCTCAGTCTGGCTACACAGTCCTGCTGCATGATGCATCTGAAAAGCAGATTCATCGGGCCATTTCCTCCATGACCAAACAACTGACGAAACGGGCAGAAAAAGGAAAGCTAGCCCATCAGGCAGTCCGAGATATTACGCAGCGGCTTGCTGTATCTACAGATTTAAAGGACGTGCAGCAGGCTCACTTAGTGATTGAAGCTGCATCTGAACAAATGAGTGTAAAAAAACAAATCTTTGAAACACTTGATCAATTTGCAGAGGCGAAAACGATATTTGCAACAAACACATCTTCCTTGTCAATCACAGAATTAGCAGCAGTTACGGGGAGACCGGAGCAAGTGATTGGCATGCACTTTATGAATCCTGTCCCTGTTATGAAACTCGTTGAGGTCATTCGAGCGCTGCAAACGAGTGACGACACGTATCAAATCGTTTGTGAAACAGCAAAGAATTTAAACAAAACCCCAATTGAAGTGGGAGACTTCCCAGGGTTTGTATCAAACCGCATATTGATGCCAATGATCAATGAAGCCATTTACACCCTTTATGAAGGTGTGGCAGATGCAGAAAGCATTGATGGTGTTATGACGCTTGGAATGAATCACCCAATGGGGCCGCTTCGTCTCGCTGATTTCATCGGACTAGATACATGTTTATTTATTATGAATACCCTTCATGAGGGACTTGGGGATAGCAAATATCGGCCTTGTCCTCTTTTGAAAAAATACGTGAATGCAGGCTGGCTGGGCAAAAAGACAAAGAGAGGTTTTTACACATACCACGACCACTCATAGGGGGAGTCAAGATGGATGTTTTGCTTACGGATCAACAGCGTCTCTGGAGAGAACAGGCAGCAGAATTTGCAAGACAGCGTGTATTCCCTGAAGTGGAAGCCATGGAACAAGGTCAGTTCCCAAGAGCACTTTTAACTGAAATGGGACGACAAGGCTTTCTGGGGATTCCAATACCAGCTGCGTATCAAGGCTTAGGAGCAGATTTTACAACGTATATCATCACTATCCATGAGTTATCCAAAGTGAGTGCGACCATCGGTGTCATTGTGTCCGTTCATACATCTGTTGTGACGATGCCTATTTTGGCTTTTGGAACGAAAGAGCAAAAAGAGTCCTATGTTCCGCTGCTTGCATCTGGGCAGAAACTGGGAGCATTTTGCCTGACTGAACCGAAGGCAGGCTCAGATGCCTCCAGTATTCAGTTAAGGGCAAAGCGGGCAGACGACCACTATGTGTTAAATGGTACAAAAATGTTTATCACAAGCGGCGGGGAAGCAGAACTGTATCTTGTCTTTGCCGTGACAGATCCTGCTTCTGCGAAAAAAAATATATCGGCATTCATTGTTGAGAAAGGTACACCAGGATTTACGATCGGAAAAGATGAGAAAAAGATGGGACTGCACGGGTCAAAAACTGTCACGCTTCATTTTGATGCTGTACGGATTCCAAAACAGCAGCTGCTCGGTGCAGAAGGAGAGGGCTTTCACATAGCCATGTCTAGTTTAAATGCGGGGAGAATCGGTATCGCGGCTCAAAGTCTCGGTATAGCTGAAGCTGCTTTAACGGAGGCAGTGACGTATTTAAAGCAGCACCCGGCAGGTCTAGAAACGACCATTCGGCTGGGTGATTTGGCGGCGAAGCTTGAAGCTGCCAAGCTATTAGTCTATCAAGCGGCTTGTTATAAAGAGGCGAATCGTCCGGTGACAAAGGAAGCATCCATGGCAAAGCTATTTGCGTCAAAAACGGCGGTTGAGATCAGTACAGAAGCGATCCATTTACTCGGCATGGACGGTTATACGAATCGCTATCAAGCAGAACGTTACTTTCGTGATGCGAAAGTTTGTGAAATCTATGAAGGAACTAGTGAAATTCAAAGGCTGGTCATTTGTAAACAGCTAATATGAAACGAGGTGGCTCATGATGCAGTTTCAATTAAGTGATGAACATGAAATGATTCAAAAAATGGTGAGAGATTTTGCGAAAAATGAAGTAGAGCCAACAGCAGCAGAGCGGGACGAGACAGAAACGTATGATCCAGCTATTTTTCGCCAAATGGCGGAGCTCGGTTTAACGGGCATTCCTTGGCCGGAAGAGGTAGGCGGGATCGGTAGTGATTATTTAGCCTACGTCATCGCAGTGGAGGAGCTTTCAAGAGTGTGCGCCTCTACAGGCGTCACCCTCTCCGCCCACACCTCTCTCGCCTCGTGGCCCATCTATACCTTCGGAACAGATGAACAAAAGGAAACCTATTTAAAGCCACTTGCAGAAGGACAGAAGGTAGGGGCATATGCACTCACTGAGAGCAGTTCGGGTTCAGATGCCGGCGGAATGAAGACAACGGCAGTAAAGGCTGGCAGTGAATACGTCCTGAACGGTGCGAAAATCTTTATTACAAATGGAGGTATTGCGGATTATTATATTGTGTTTGCTGTGACAGACCAAGAAGCTGCATCTCGAAATACGACCGCCTTTATTGTAGAAAAAGAGACACCGGGATTCTCTGTTGGCAAAAAGGAAAGCAAACTGGGCATTCGCTCATCGCCAACGACTGAAATTCGATTTGAAGATTGCCGGATACATGAAAGGAACCGGCTCGGACAAGAAGGAGAAGGTTTTAAAATAGCGATGATGACCCTCGATGGCGGCAGAAACGGTATTGCTGCACAGGCTGTTGGGATTGCACAAGGCGCTCTTGATGCGGCAGTCGATTATGCGAAGGAGCGCAAGCAATTCGGCAAACCAATCATTCAGCAGCAAGGAATTGCTTTTAAGCTCGCAGATATGGCAACCGCAATTGAAGCATCCAGGCTGCTCACTTATCAGGCAGCATGGCTCGAAACGAAAGGGCTCCCGTATGGAAAGGAATCAGCTATGTCCAAGCTCTTTGCTGGAGATACAGCCATGAAAGTAACAACAGAAGCCGTCCAAATCTTCGGCGGCTACGGGTATACAAAGGATTACCCAGTCGAACGATACATGCGTGATGCGAAAATCAGCCAAATTTATGAAGGCACACAGGAAATCCAGCGCCTAGTCATCTCGCGCAAACTGATAGATATGTAGAAACAAAGCAAAGACCACCTGATGTGAGGTGGTCTGTTTTGGTTTGGTTCATGAAGTGTTTTTGCACAGCATCATCCAAATTTTACATTAACGTATGAGTGATTTGTAACTGGTGAAGTAGTGAGTATTGGTACATGTGAATTGGCAATATACCTACTAAAGAATTAGACCTCAAGAATGGTATAGCGATAACCCACATACAAGGTAATAGTCAGGTTTTCCTGAATTTAAGATGATTTCCAGTATCGATCCATATTATATTAGCATTATGTTAAAATTGAGAAAATAAAAATATGGGAGGTTATTATGACCACAACTACTACTATCTTAGCGATTGTAACTTTGGTGATATGGATCATGGTTTCCGCAGAACTTTCGAAGTCTTCAAAGAAAGATCACAACGAAAAAGAAAATAGCCGTAGAAAATTAATTGTTTTAATGCTTGCAGGCATCATATTGACGATAGCAGTAGTCATCTCATTACTTCAGAATCTCTAGCTTTAAAATAAACTGTAAAAGTGTATCGTTATGAGAGCATATTTCAATGCTTGAGAACTATATAACAAGTTCATCTCATTCACCAATGTGTTTAAACTTTGCAGAAATGTCAGGGCTCAGCTTCATTTCTAACGTGATGGTTATGATTCTGCCTACATAAATATCTGGATCTAAAGAAAATAAAGAAATGACTATACAGACGATTCATGCAAAAAGCAGCCATTATTTTTCATCATACGTTCAAAGATTTGAATAATGGGTATCTATTTTGATATCAAATCGAAGTCGAGACAACTCAATATGAGTGTCTCGATTTTTTTGGATTTGAGGAAATTGATTCAATTTAACTAGGTAATTTAATCCATTTCCCCCTTTTTTGACTCCGATTTGCAGGGACTTATGTTGTGTTTTAGAGAATAGTATGTTTATCACATTTTCTAAATGTTACAATTTTTCAAAAGCTATAATAGGAACTGAAATGTATCAAGATACCTGATATATTTCCAAAAATGAATCGCTTCCTAATATAGGATACGGTTCTTCTCTCCTTAGGGTCAATGTGTATAACTGTACTTCCCATTCCATCCATCATTTCTCTTGAATTCAAAATAAAATCCACTCTTTTTTCACATCCATAACATGATCATTCAGAGAATTTTTGATCTAGGGCTCTGTTTTTAACGAGATGATATCCGATTGTTGATGAATACCTCAGTAATAATTGAAGTACTACAAGCAGGAAACGAGCATCTCTTAAAAAATTCATCATAAAAGCTTACCTGTCTCTAAGAGAAGGCACTGAAGATTTGAAACGAATTGATTTTTGATAGTGTTTATCAGAAATTCTGACTAGATTTAAATGAATCAGAGCATTTTATGCTATTACATAAGTTCCCTGTAAAAATGGAAAATGAACGTAAATCCTGATAAAAACTGATTACAAATACCGTTAATTAAATAAATATTACAAATTTTCCAAAAAAATATTGAAATGTAATTTACTTCTTGCTAGACTAAAGAAGTAGTAAATAATCGAAGGAGGTCATATTATGACGAAAGCAACAGATTCTAAGTTTTATGCTTTATTATCGCTGTCACTTCTTGCGGTAACATTAGTAGCTTTAGTGATTGGTAATGGTTCTTTGATTGCAGCAAATCTGGGTGTTAGTACTGCAACTGCGGCAACAGTAGTGAATTTCTTAGATACTTGGTCCTCAGTAGCGACTGTCATTACAATTGTTGGTGTTTTCACTGGCGTAGGCACAATTAGTTCAGGTGTAGCTGCTGCTATCTTGGCTATTCTTAAAAAAGAAGGAAAAGCGAAAGCTGCTGCTTTTTAATCTAAAAAAAAATCATCTCAATCTTTATTGAGATGATTTTTTTTCCAAAAGTGTATTGATATCAGATGAAACAACTTTCTATAGACAGTGTCTTAAAAACTAATTTAACGTTTTATGCCCATGCGGCTTGTAATAAAACATTAATTAGGAGGAAATTTTATGTTAAAAGCAAAAAATCTTGGATTATTCTCACTATTGTTATTTGCAATTACAATGGCATCTTTAATCGTTGGAAATGGTTCTTTGGCAGTAGCCAATCTAGGTGTTAGTACTGGAGTTGCTGCTATTTTGTTTGTAATTAAAAAACAAGGAAAAGCCAAAGCAGCTGCTTTTTAAAATGACTTATGCATAAAACTAATAAACTATTTAAAATATATGATCAAAGTATAATGGGGTACCTCAATTATATTGGGATGATTCTTTTTTCTTTCATTGTAATGGTAGCGTTGATTTTCTATCGGGGTGAGATTCCCGGCACGTACCTAAACAGCTTTGTTTTTATTTCAATATACATTGTAGCTACAGCCAATATTAATCGTTGTGTATTACCGTATAGAAGACAGCAGCCAGGCGTGGTCTTTGTCTCCAAACAATTGTTGTTGAAACATTTATTCTTTACGATTAAAAAAGGATATTCAGTTCAATTACTTTTGGCTTGTTTCATTGCTTTAACCTTTTTGTTAGTAGAAAATCAATATTTCATTATGATACTAGCATTTATTGTCGTGATGCTTTCTTTTGCATCTCAATTATTGTCAGGTCTATTCAATATCATCAACAGAATACTCCTTTTGTTGCAATTTTGGTATATCATAACGTCTGTTTTTGAAGCAGTGATGATACTGCAAATAGTACAGTTTCTTCTTATTTACATTTACATAAGTAATTCTCATAGGATACCTTTGACAACTGGACTTTCCTTCCTAAAAAGTGCGAATAAGCAATATAGGTCTGGAAATATTCTGTATTTATTTTTATCTTATATCACTAGTAATAAAATATTAATCATTTTAATAGGCGCCTTAGTATCAGTACTTACTTATTTCGCCCAATCCTTTTTAACGAAAATAGAAAATCTGCCTGCCCTCATTTTAGTCTATATCAACTTTATTACGATCTTAGAAATCTTAATAGGGTCGAAGAAGGAAGAGATTGTGCTTGATAGGGCAAGAATCGAGACGTTGCAAGCCTCTTTGATTGTGAGTCCGTACGAGAGGTTTAAATCCAGTACGATTTATTTACTATGTCTCGTACTGATTTTTGTCAGTGTGTGTGGAATAGTCGGAGTAATGATAAACACGTCCGATATCTCAATTATTCTTAAAAATACGTTATCGCTGCCTTTAATCATCTTTATTGGGGTCGTATATTTCAGAAAAACTGAACTATTAATCAACGATTATGAACATAAGTTACTGAAGCTATCTTTGCCGATTTTATTACTCATATGCATTACAATTTTCACGATTACTTCATGAAAAGAGGAGGAAAATGATACATAAAAGATTGAAATATTTTCTGTGGTATTACGCTATCTACTGTATATTGCTGATAGGTACAGGGATTTATCTAGGGAATATCGTCAACAAAGATTTATTTGAAGCAGCACCACCAACATCGGGCCAGGAATTTATGTCTGTAGTCCTAACACATAACTTAACGAACTTTGCAATGTATTTACTAGGGTTCTTGTTGTCGCCTTTATTTCAAATAATGGATTTTGGAGGTTCGTCCTTCGTCATTACGATGGGTTTTAGAACGCTAGGAGCACAAGAAGCTTTAGGTAAACTAATTCCTCATGGGCTATTAGAATTTCCAAATATGTTGTTTTATCAAGGAATAAGCCAGTATGTGCTTTTTACACTAATTTATACGAAATCAATTAAAGCCGCTTTAGGTGTCATGAAAAAAATGATTCCTTATTATCTACTATCGTTAGTCATCCTAATAATCGCTGCTTTTATTGAAGGGTATGATTCTTTATTATTTTCTATCATGATCAATCATAGATGGTTTTATTGAAGACTCTATAAGACAGAGAAGGGGATTCAAGTGGGATTAGAATTTGTAGAATGTACGAAGAAGTTCAAAAACAATACCATACTAGATAAAGTGAATTTTTCAATTCCAACAGGTCTCTTTCATTTAGTGGGGAGAAATGGTGCAGGTAAAAGCACTCTCCTTAAAATGATAGCTGGTTTAGATAAGAGATACTCTGGAGATATTGAGGCAAACAAAGAATCGACTCTTTATTTAAATGTGGATCCTATTGGTATTCACCCATTTACAATTAGAGAAAATCTAGAGATTCTGTGGAATACGTTTAAAATTGTGCCGACTGAAGAACAAATGGGGAAAGTGAATGAATTTTTCGATGGTAACCTAGATGGTTCGTATAGCAGAGCATCTACGGGTATGAAAGCGAAGGTAGGATTATCTTTATTATTCGTAAAGGATTGGGAAACCATACTAATTGATGAAACCATGTCATCTCTAGATTCAGAGAGTATAGAGATGCTATCTGAGAGGCTAGTGAATCTCTCTATTAAAAAAATTTCAACCATCATATATGTATCCCATAGCATGGTGAATAAACGCTTAAACGATCATTCAAGCATTGTGAGTATAGGGGATGGGAGGCTATTATGGAACAACGTCCAAGAATAACATCATTGATATCATTGGTCATTTTTATTATGGCCAATTATTATTTCGTTACTTTTGCTATTGAGTTGAATGGCTACATTTCGCAACTAGATGATTTAAGAGCTTTGTTAGAGGATATGTCCTATGAAACGATGCTGAATCTAATTGTTGTCATTACAACAATTCTAACCACCATCAGCCTATTAGTTCAGTATCTTATCGCAAAATTCCTATTAATCATCTTTGCTCCAGAGGTTAAGGGTCATTTGTTTTATGCTCTAATTCCTAAGATTGTCATTATGTTTATTAATGTCATATGTATGGGGATCTTGCAAATACAAAGCTTGTGGCTGTATCTTTTCACGGCACTCATAGGAGCAGTGTTGATCTTGTTCTTTTTTCAATACAAAAAAGCGAACTGGAAAGCATCGATTCTCTTTGCGGCACCATTTATTATAGATGCTTTCATTTCCTTAGGAAAAGAAATAGTCGCTGTACTGTAATGAATAATAATAGAGCATGAACTCTTGCGAAAAGAAGTAACGGTATTCACATAAAAGTGAATTCAAGGTTACTTGAGAAAAAAGGTGTTATACAATTTATTTCATTATAGGTACACGTAAACCGAACCCGTTGACGTGTACCTTTTTATACGCTTTATAAAAAATGGACAATCACTTCGTTCGAATGATAGCCAAAATTTATTCATTCACCATTGCTGCCTCTGATTGTTCCCATTTTTCCGTTTGGAATAAATAAAACGGTTTACAAAATGCATGCCGGACACAAAAGCTAGACCTATTTCACCTAAATGATGAACCATTAGTTGCTCCCCTTGAGAAAAAATCAAAAATTAACATGATTAAAGGTGGCATAAACTCCCCTAATTTGTTTATAATGAGAGGTATGGTTTGTCGTAAAAATAAGGGATAAACACTTATTATTTCACTGATAAATGGATACATACATGTAATAGAAAGGGAGTGTCTGACCTTGAGTTTGAAAGAATACTCACAGGAGCAGCTCAAGCACATGTCTTTAGTTGAACTTGCTTATGAAATTTTCAGAGACAGCAAAACACCGATTACGTTTTCCGAGTTAATAGATGAAATGGTCCGTCTACAAGGAATACAAAAATCTGATCTTGATGATCGCCTTGCTCAATTTTATACAGACTTAAATATAGATGGCCGCTTTATTTCGTTAGGTGATCAGAGATGGGGACTTCGCAGCTGGTATCCAGTTGATCAAATCGAAGAAGAAGTTCAGCCAGCTGTGAAAACAAAAGCGAAAAAGAAAAAAACAAAAGCAGCTGTCGTTGAAGAAGACTTCGATGAAATTGAAGAGGAAGAGGAAATCGAAGAGCTTGAAGAAGAACTTGATCTTGTTGAAGACGACGATGATCTCGACCTAGACGATGATGAGGAAATCGAGGAAGATATAGAAGACTTCGACGAAGATGATGACGAAGATGATGACGGCTTAACAGAAATTGCCGAAGACGATTTAGACGATAATGAGGAAGAGAAATAACCCTCACAAACCGGTCCTCAAAACAGGACAAAACCGTCTTGACTTTCGAGAGCGAACTATGTAGTATGTATTTTGGGCTCTCTAAAAAGAGTACGTAAAGATACGTTCATTTACGCTCCCTTTCATTTATTTGAAAGGGAGCTTTCTTATTTTTCAAGAGATTTAGGGATACACTCTAAAAAGGATGAAGCTGTGCATGGCTAGACATGCAAGGGTAAAAAAGAGAGGAGCATACGAAATGACAAAGTATATTTTTGTAACAGGAGGAGTTGTTTCCTCACTTGGAAAAGGGATCACGGCTGCCTCGTTAGGCCGCCTTCTGAAAAATAGAGGGATGGATGTCACCATTCAAAAATTCGATCCATATATCAACGTAGACCCAGGGACGATGAGTCCATATCAGCACGGTGAGGTTTTCGTCACAGATGACGGTGCTGAAACAGACCTTGATTTAGGTCACTATGAGCGCTTCATTGATATTAACTTAAATAAGTACAGCAACGTCACAACAGGTAAAATCTACTCTACTGTTCTGAAGAAAGAGCGCCGCGGCGACTATTTAGGCGGAACTGTACAGGTTATTCCCCATATTACAAATGAAATTAAAGACCGCGTGTACCGTGCCGGAAAAGAAACAGGTGCAGATGTGGTCATCACAGAAATCGGCGGAACAGTAGGAGACATCGAATCCCTTCCATTCCTAGAAGCGATTCGTCAAATGAAGAGTGACATTGGCCGTGAAAACGTCATGTACATTCATTGTACCCTTGTTCCTTACATCCGAGCAGCAGGTGAACTGAAAACAAAACCAACACAGCATAGTGTAAAAGAACTTCGCAGCCTTGGTATTCAGCCAAACGTTATTGTGGTCAGAACTGAAATGCCAATGACCCAGGACATGAAGGACAAAATTGCGTTATTCTGTGATATTGATACAAAAGCTGTTATCGAATGTCAGGATGCAGACACGCTGTACTCTATTCCGCTTGATTTACAAAAACAAGGACTGGACAAGCTTGTATGTGAACATATGAAACTTGATTGCCAAGATGCAGACATGACAGAGTGGACAGCGCTAGTCGATAAAGTGCAAAACCTCTCAAAACAAGTCACAATTGGTCTAGTAGGAAAATATGTTGAATTGCAAGATGCATACATTTCTGTCGTTGAATCACTTCGCCATGCTGGTTATGCATTTGATGCAGACGTTCAAATCAAATGGATCAATGCAGAAGAAGTGACAGCAGAAAATATGGCTGATTTCGCGCAAGATGTCGATGGCATCATCGTTCCTGGAGGCTTCGGAGACCGCGGAGTGGAAGGGAAAATCATTGCTACACAATATGCCCGTGAAAACAAAGTGCCATTCTTCGGAATTTGCTTAGGAATGCAAGTTGCGTCAATCGAATATGCACGAAACGTCCTAGGCCTTGAAGGAGCTCATTCAGCGGAAATTGATCCTGAAACAGCATTCCCAATTATTGACCTTCTTCCAGAACAGAAGGATGTAGATGATCTTGGCGGAACACTTCGTCTTGGTCTTTATCCATGTAAATTAAATGAAGACTCCAAAGCATTTGCTGCATACAACGATGAAGTGGTCTACGAACGCCACCGCCATCGCTATGAGTTTAATAATGAATTCAGACAGCAAATGGAAGCTGCAGGATTTGTCTTCTCTGGTACAAGCCCAGACGGACGTCTTGTTGAAATTATCGAGCTGAAGGATCATCCTTGGTTCCTTGCTTCTCAATTCCACCCAGAATTCGTCTCAAGACCGACAAGACCTCAGCCATTATTTAGAGATTTCGTTGGTGCTTCACTGCAAGCATCTGAATCAAAATAAAACAAAAAACTGCCGAGAATATCATCTTCTCGGCAGTTTTTTTATTCATATTCCTCAACGATTTCTTTCACCGTAAACGATAGAGCGTGGTAGACGTATAAGCAAGTCATTAAAGCAGGATAACCGAACCTTGTTCCGTCATCAGCAGGCACAAGCGGTTTTTTGAGCTGAAAATCAATATGGACATCACAATGCTCTTCAATCATAGACGGCTCCTTTTGTGCCGGCCCGACACCTACAACGGGCGTCCCTTGCGCGTGCAGCTCTTTTACAAGAGATTGAATCTCCTCGTCTTCTGGGTCTGAATAAAATAGCAGCACTCTATCGCTTGGATGAAGCAAGCTGCGCTCCGTTTGATCAAGCGGCAGTACTTTCGAACCTGGAAATGGCTCCTTGCTTTCAGTTGCCTCTAAGGCTACAGCAGCCAGTTCATTCTTTCCGTGAAAATAAACAGCATGTCCACTGACAACGGCTTGTGCAAGAAGGCGTGCACCATCTTCGATTGCTTCAGCCTGCTTTTCTCCAATACGTGAAAAAATACCTGATAACTGGGTCGTGAAAATTTTTAACAAGACGGATTTCCTCCTTCGGTCAGATCATTTTATAATAGAATATAAAGAGAATATTAGGAAAAATGCTCAGAAAATGTCGTAAAGTAAACTATTATAAATAAAGGAAATGTGAAAATCAAACAGAATTATTTAACAACAGCTCTTTTTATGGCGAAAAATGAAAGCAATGGGGTGTAACAGATGAATGAGAAAATATTAATTGTCGATGATCAATATGGTATTAGAATATTATTGAATGAAGTGTTTCATAAAGAAGGCTATCAAACCTTCCAAGCAGCCAATGGACTACAGGCGTTAGATATTGTGAAAAATCATAGACCAAACCTTGTGTTGCTTGATATGAAGATTCCCGGAATGGATGGAATTGAAATTTTAAAACGCATGAAATTAATTGATGAAGACATCCGTGTCATCATTATGACAGCCTATGGCGAATTAGACATGATTCAAGAATCCAAAGAACTCGGTGCTTTGACACACTTTGCAAAACCTTTTGATATTGATGAGATCCGAGATGCTGTCAAAGAATACTTACCGCTCGAAACAAACGGTTAGATGGAAATGATTGAATCGAGTCATTCTGTTGCCGATTTGTCGAATAATTGGTATCCTAGATAAGAAGAAGAAAGCGATCTGACTTTGAAAGTTTACATATGGCGAGAAATTCTGGTCATGCTAGGGTGGAGAGCTTTTTTTAGTAAGCAAATTAGCTACATAGGGAGGATTTTTCATCATGCCTTTAGTTTCAATGACAGAAATGTTGAAAGACGCAAAGGAAAAAGGTTACGCTGTTGGACAGTTTAACTTAAATAATTTAGAATTCACGCAAGCGATTTTACAAGCTGCTGAAGAAGAGAAATCTCCAGTTATCTTGGGAGTATCTGAAGGAGCAGGACGCTACATGGGCGGCTTCAAAACAGTTGTCGCAATGGTTAAAGCGTTAATCGAAGAATATAATGTAACAGTTCCTGTTGCGATTCATTTAGATCACGGTTCAAGCTTTGAATCTTGTGCAAAAGCAATCCATGCAGGATTTACTTCTGTCATGATCGACGCTTCTCACCATCCATTCGAAGAGAACGTAGCAACAACTGCGAAAGTAGTTGAGCTTGCACATTTCCACGGTGTATCTGTTGAAGCTGAGCTTGGAACTGTTGGCGGACAAGAAGATGACGTCATCGCTGAGGGCGTTATTTATGCTGATCCAAAAGAGTGCCAAGAGCTTGTAGAACGCACTGGTATTGACTGCCTTGCACCTGCATTAGGTTCAGTTCATGGTCCATACAAAGGTGAACCAAACCTTGGTTTCGCTGAAATGGAAGAAATTGGTAAAATGACAGGTCTTCCACTTGTTCTTCATGGCGGAACAGGTATCCCAACTGCTGACATCAAGCGCTCAATTTCACTTGGTACAGCAAAAATCAATGTAAACACTGAAAACCAAATTGCTTCTGCGAAAGCAGTACGCGAAACACTTGCTGCAAAAACAGAAGAGTATGATCCACGTAAATATCTTGGACCAGCTCGTGACGCAATTAAAGCGACTGTTATCGGCAAAATGCGTGAATTTGGTTCTTCTAACCAAGGATAATTTGATGAGAACCGAAAGCCGCCTGAGTCACAGGCGGTTTTCTCCATATCTTGAGAAAGCGCAATCAAAATTTACATTTCAGACAATTTATTGATAGGAGAGTGGCACGATTATGTTATTTTTCGTAGATACAGCGAATATCGCAGACATCAAAGAGGCGCACGAGCTTGGCATTTTAGCAGGCGTCACAACAAACCCTAGTTTAGTAGCGAAAGAAAAGGACGTATCATTCCACGACCGTCTTCGCGAAATCACAGACGTGGTATCAGGTTCTGTCAGTGCAGAGGTCATTTCCCTCAAAGCTGAAGAAATGATTGAAGAAGGAAAAGAGCTTGCTGCTATTGCACCAAATATCACGGTTAAAATTCCAATGACAACAGATGGTCTTAAAGCCGTAAAAGCGTTAACAGACCTTGGAATTAAAACAAACGTCACTTTGATTTTTAGTGCAAACCAGGCATTGCTTGCAGCTAGAGCTGGTGCAACGTATGTTTCTCCATTCCTCGGCCGCTTAGATGACATTGGCCAAAATGGTCTCGATCTCATCAGCGAAGTTAAAACCATTTTTGATGTTCATGGCTTAGATACACAAATCATTGCTGCATCTATTCGTCATCCGCAGCACGTGACAGAAGCTGCGCTTAGAGGTGCTCATATCGGCACAATGCCGCTGAAAGTCATCAAGCAGCTGACGAAACACCCATTAACGGATGCGGGCATTGAGCAATTTTTAGCAGACTGGAATAAATAAGTGATTGTGGCGGGCGGGATTGTCTCCTGTTTGCCGCAGTTTTCCTTAAAAACGCTAAGAAATGTTTTGTGCAAAGAAGAGAACATCACAGCCTCGCAAAGCTTCGATTATTTTTCTTCCGACAAATTTCGTTTAACCTGTATTCTTTCTCTTGATATTGGCTAAATTTTGGACAAGACCTTTTAAAGCGCGACATCCACAAACAGTATAACTCCAACAGTGATCTTCTTTAAGAAGGGAGACAAATATGGAAAAGTTAAACATTGCCGGCGGTGACCCCTTACGCGGGACCGTACATATTAGTGGTGCGAAAAATAGTGCAGTGGCACTGATTCCTGCCACGATTCTCGCTGATTCTCCAGTAACGATTGAGGGCCTTCCGCATATTTCAGATATTGACACATTACGAGATCTGTTAGAAGAGATTGGCGGAAAGGTCACGTTTGAAAAAGGTGAAATGGTCGTCAATCCTGCTTCCATGATCAGTATGCCGCTTCCTAATGGAAAAGTGAAGAAACTGCGTGCGTCTTATTATTTAATGGGCGCTATGCTAGGAAGATTCAAGCAGGCTGTCATTGGGCTGCCAGGAGGATGCCACTTAGGACCTAGGCCGATCGATCAGCATATCAAAGGCTTTGAAGCACTCGGAGCCGAGGTGACAAACGAGCAGGGTGCCATTTATTTGCGCGCTGAAAAATTAGTCGGAGCCCGTATTTACCTTGACGTGGTCAGTGTAGGTGCGACCATCAATATCATGCTGGCAGCCGTACTGGCTGAAGGAAAAACGGTCATTGAAAATGCCGCAAAAGAACCCGAAATTATTGATGTAGCGACACTGCTTGCAAGCATGGGAGCCAAAATCAAAGGTGCGGGTACTGATGTGATTCGAATCGAAGGTGTAGAATCTCTTCATGGCTGTAAGCATTCCATCATCCCTGACCGTATAGAAGCAGGCACATTTTTAATTGCTGGTGCTGCGATGGGAGATGAAGTTGTACTTGATAATGTGATCCCAACTCATTTAGAATCAATTACGGCGAAACTTAGAGAGATGGGGTTCACCATTGAAACGAGCAACGATCAAATGCTGATCGTTGGCAGAAACGAAGGACTCAAGCCTGTCGATATCAAAACCCTTGTGTATCCGGGCTTTCCGACGGACCTTCAGCAGCCGATGACGGCGCTGTTAACAAAGGCGAAAGGCACGAGTGTGGTCACAGATACGATCTACTCTGCCCGCTTTAAGCACATTGACGAATTGCGTCGAATGGGTGCAAACATGAAGGTCGAAGGAAGATCTGCCATTATCACTGGACAAACGCAACTTCAAGGAGCAAAGGTGAAAGCGAGTGACCTGCGTGCAGGTGCTTGTCTCGTTGTTGCAGGGCTAATGGCAGACGGTGTGACCGAAATCACAGGGCTTGAACATATAGACAGAGGATATAGTTTGCTTGAGAAGAAGCTTGAAGGCTTGGGTGCAACCATCTGGCGTGAAAAGCTGAGTGACCAAGAAATAGAAGAACTTCAAAATTCATAAGGCTTTGACTGTGAGAGGAGATTTGGACAAAAATGGAAAGAAGTTTATCGATGGAACTAGTACGGGTGACAGAAGCAGCCGCATTAAAATCTGCTCGTTGGATGGGAAGAGGACTAAAAGACGAAGCGGATGATGCTGCAACAAGTGCAATGCGTGATGTATTTGATACCATTCCGATGAAAGGAACAGTGGTCATTGGCGAGGGGGAAATGGACGAAGCACCAATGCTTTATATTGGGGAAAAGCTTGGGAATGGATACGGACCTCGCGTGGATGTAGCTGTTGATCCATTAGAAGGAACAAATATTGTGGCAAGCGGCGGCTGGAATGCCTTAGCTGTTATTGCTGTTGCAGATCATGGCAACTTGCTGAATGCACCTGATATGTACATGGATAAGATCGCAGTAGGTCCAGAAGCGGTAGGCTGCATCGACATTGAAGCGCCTGTCATTGACAATCTTCGCGCTGTAGCAAAAGCAAAAAACAAAGATATTGAAGATGTGGTTGCAACGATTTTAAACAGAGATCGACATGAGAAAATCATTGCTGAACTGAGAGCAGCAGGAGCAAGAATCAAACTGATCGATGATGGTGACGTTGCAGGAGCCATTAATACAGCATTTGATCATACAGGTGTTGATATTCTATTTGGTTCAGGCGGCGCGCCAGAAGGTGTCCTTTCTGCTGTTGCGTTAAAGGCACTTGGTGGTGAAATCCACGGAAAGCTTCTTCCTCAAAGTGAAGAAGAACTGAGACGCTGTGAGAAAATGGGGCTGGATGTTGGCAAAGTCTTAAGAATGGAAGACCTCGTGAAAGGCGACGACGCCATTTTTGCAGCGACTGGTGTAACAGACGGTGAACTATTAAAAGGTGTTCAATTCAAAGGCTCTGTTGGAACAACACATAGTGTTGTTATGCGTGCGAAATCAGGTACAGTTCGTTTCGTAGACGGCAGACACAGCTTAAAGAAAAAACCGAATCTTGTCATTCGTCCGTAATCTGAAAGCGGGTATTCATTACCCGCTTTTCATATAGGTGTCAAATGTATATCATTTTCTTTTTAAAGTTGAATATTCTCTGCAAATGAGGTAAAACTAAAGAGTGCTGCGAAATTTTCTGCGAATTTACTTCTTTTAAGCTTCAACAAGTTTAAATACTGCCGCATCATGACGATATACTCATTATCCTTCTCTATGTTGACAAAGCTCAATTTCACATTGTTCCTATCTTTACGATAAAACGAGTGGGAGCGTTACCATGAGAGCGAGGTCATTCCAACAAAAACGGAATTAAAAGCTAATCAAATACAATGGTCATGCATTTGTAATGAAATACATTGACTAGAAAAGTGTGGTGTCCATATTGAAAGATGTTTCGATTTCATCTTTGGAAAATATGAAATTAAAAGAGCTGTATGAGTTAGCAAAAAAGTACAAAATCTCTTATTACAGCAAACTAACAAAAAAAGAATTAATTTTTGCCATCTTAAAGGCGAATGCTGAGCAAGAGGATCTCTTATTTATGGAAGGGGTTCTTGAAATTATTCAGTCTGAGGGATTTGGTTTCTTAAGACCAATTAACTACTCCCCAAGTTCTGAAGACATTTATATTTCAGCTTCACAAATCAGACGCTTTGATTTGCGAAACGGAGATAAGGTGTCTGGAAAGGTACGACCTCCAAAAGAGAATGAACGCTACTATGGCCTCCTTCATGTCGAAGCGGTAAATGGGGACGACCCAGAATCAGCTAAGGAACGTGTTCACTTTCCTGCACTCACGCCGCTATTCCCTGATCGTCAAATGATTCTTGAAACACAGCCTAATCACCTGTCTACTAGAATTATGGATATGATGGCGCCAGTTGGGTTTGGGCAGCGTGGTTTAATTGTTGCACCGCCTAAGGCTGGGAAAACCATTTTGCTCAAAGAAATTGCCAACAGTATCTCTGAAAATCACCCAGAGTCAGAGCTGATTGTTCTTTTAATTGACGAACGTCCAGAGGAAGTAACAGATATCGAACGTTCTGTTGCAGGGGATGTTGTTAGTTCAACCTTTGACGAAGTACCGGAAAACCACATTAAAGTAGCAGAGCTTGTATTAGAGCGTGCCATGCGTCTTGTTGAACATAAGAAAGATGTCATCATCTTAATGGACAGCATCACAAGGCTTGCTCGTGCATACAACCTTGTCATCCCGCCAAGCGGCCGAACGCTTTCTGGCGGTATTGATCCAGCGGCTTTCCACCGTCCAAAACGCTTCTTTGGTGCTGCGCGTAACATTGAAGAAGGCGGAAGCTTGACGATTTTGGCCACTGCGCTTGTTGATACGGGATCACGTATGGATGATGTGATTTATGAAGAATTTAAGGGAACGGGGAACATGGAGCTTCATTTGGACCGCTCTCTTGCAGAAAGAAGAATTTTCCCAGCAATCGACATTCGTCGTTCTGGTACGAGAAAAGAAGAATTGCTTGTACCAAAAGAGCATCTTGATCGTTTATGGGCGATGAGAAAATCGATGTCAGATACACCTGATTTTGCTGAGAAGTTCATGCGCAAAATGAGAAAAACAAAGACAAACCAAGAATTTTTCGATATTTTAACGCAAGAATGGAAACAAGCGAACATGTCTGCATCAAGAAGATAGCTTGTTGAAAAAATACATTTGCAATCATAGACTCACACTGTTATAATTTCATCATGTGCGTTTCAGAATTTATTCTGAGATATTAACTCTGTTTCCGAATTGGATTCAGGGCGGAAGGAGATGACAGTAGATGAAAACAGGAATTCATCCTAACTACAAAAAAGCTACAGTCAAATGCGCTTGTGGAAATGAGTTTGAAACTGGATCAGTAAAAGAAGAGGTACGCATCGAGATTTGCTCTGAGTGCCATCCTTTCTATACAGGCCGTCAAAAATTCGCTTCTGCTGATGGACGTGTTGACCGCTTTAACAAAAAATACGGTCTTAAGTAATAATAGATACAATAAACAGGCAGGAATCCGTTCTTGCCTGTTTTTTTACGTGGATTGATGGAACTTTAAAACGGGGGAGAAGACCTTATGTATGTGATGAAACAAAGCGGTTGGCTTGAAGTCATCTGCGGAAGTATGTTTTCTGGAAAGTCGGAAGAATTGATTCGGAGAGCCAAAAGGGCCACCTTTGCCAAACAAGAAGTAAAAATATTCAAACCAGCGATTGATAACCGATATCATACAAACTCAGTTGTTTCACATAACGGTTCATCGGTCGATGGGATTGCAGTAGCCTCACCAAAAGACATAATAACGCACATATCAGAAAGAACCGATGTCATTGGCATTGATGAGGTGCAATTTTTTGATGAGACAATCATTGACATTGTCACTCAATTGGCTGATAAAGGTTACCGAGTCATTGTTGCAGGCCTTGATCAAGACTTCAGAGGAGAGCCATTTGGTGTTGTTCCGCATTTAATGGCATGTGCAGAGCTTGTAACAAAACTTCAAGCAGTTTGTTCGGTATGCGGCTCCCCAGCGAGTAGAACACAACGCTTGATCGACGGTAAACCCGCCTCCTATGATGATCCCATTATTTTAGTAGGTGCGCAGGAATCATACGAAGCACGATGCAGACATCACCATGAAGTACCAAGACTTGACGTTGGTACAACACTTGACAATTAAAAAAATAGCAAATGCCGCTGTGTTTCGTTTTTTGAGATTTTGGCTGAACACCCATCATTTGTACTTAAATAAATTAAATAACGATACGAAAAAATTATCTAATTTTCAACGCTTGCGTTTTAGCATAAGCAGGCATAAAATGACTAACTGTAGTGTAAAGCATTTTTACGAAAAGTTCGATTTCTTGTCATAATTTTTTTGATTAAGGATTATTCTCCTTAATCGTTCTTTAAATTAATAGTTCACTTTATTTATATTTTAGAAAGAGGGTAGTTTTTGATGAACAACGTGAAGAAAACAAAAGAAGGGTACCTCGAAACCACTTTGACAGGTAAAGATGTATTATCGATTCCAACGTTGAACAAAGGCGTTGCTTTCTCTGAAGAAGAAAGACAAGAGCTTGGACTAGAAGGCTTACTTCCTCCAACTGTTCTCACTTTAGAACAACAAGCGGAGAGAGCGTACAAGCAGTTCCTAGCACAGCCAGATCGTCTTCGTCAAAACGTATACTTAAGTGATTTGCAAAACCGTAACGAAGTATTGTTCTATAAGCTTATATCAGACAAGCTTCGCGAAATGCTTCCTGTTGTGTACACACCAACTGTTGGTGAAGCGATTCAGGAATACAGCCATGAATACAGAAGACCTCATGGTGTCTATCTTTCAATCGACAACATTGACGGCATTGAGAAAGCATTTGAAAACTTACATGCAACAGCAGGAGATATTGATCTTATCGTAGCAACTGACTCTGAGAGCATTCTTGGAATTGGTGACTGGGGTGTCGGTGGTATCAACATCGCAATCGGTAAATTAGCTGTTTACACGGCTGCTGCAGGTATTGATCCAAGCCGCGTGATTCCAGTCGTATTAGATGTTGGAACAAACAATGAAAAATTATTGAATGATCCATTATACATCGGAAACCATCACAAACGTGTACAAGGTGAAAAATACGAGGAATTCATTGATGCTTATGTAAAAGCAGCGCTTAAATTCTTCCCTAAAGCATTGCTTCACTGGGAAGACCTTGGAAACAAAAACGCGCGTAACATCATGAAAAAATACAATGATAACATCTTAACATTCAATGATGATATCCAAGGTACTGGTGCCATTACTTTAGCGGGTGTTCTTGCAGCTGTCAAGAAAACTGGTACTCAATTGAAAGATCACCGTGTGATGATCTTCGGAGCTGGATCAGCTGGAATCGGTATCGCAGATCAAATGCGTGACACAATGGTTCTTGAAGGTCTAAGTGAAGAAGAAGCAAACAATGCTTTCTGGACATTAGACTACAGAGGTCTACTGACAGATCAATTTGAAGATGAAGTATTTGATTTCCAAAAACCATACCTTCGTTCTTCTGATGAAGTAGAAGGCTGGGCACGTGATGACAAAGGACAAATCTCATTTGCTGAAGCTGTTCGCAGGGTGAAGCCAACGATTCTGATTGGTACATCAGGTCAAGGCGGCGCATTCACTGAAGAAATCATTAAAGAAATCGCAGCTCATACAGAGCGTCCAGTGATCATGCCAATGTCTAACCCAACACCACTTGCGGAAGCAGTTCCAGAAGATCTATTCAAATGGACAGACGGCCGTGCACTTGTTGCAACAGGAAGCCCATTCGAAAATGTTGAGTATAACGGAATTGAACATGAAATTGGACAATCAAACAATGCGTTTGTTTTCCCTGGACTTGGTCTTGGCTCAATCGTAACGGAATCAAAAATCATCACAAAAGGCATGTTCGTTGCCTCTGCAGATGCGATTGCTGAAATGGTTGATCATGATAAACCAGGTGCTGGTCTACTTCCAAGCATTGATAAGTTACAAGAAGTTTCTATCAAAGTGGCTATTGAAGTGGCTAAAGCAGCAATTAAAGATGGTGTCGCAAGAAAAACACCTGACGACATCGAACAAGCTGTGAAAGATGCAATGTGGATTCCTGAATATAAAAAAATTGTAAGAGCATAATAAAATGTGTAACGCGGCATTGTTTCGGGTAATCTAAGCAATGCCGCAATAAAATAAAGAAACATGTAAAGGATTCAAGGAGGAATAGTAAGATGGACTTTTTAAATATTTTGATCCTCCTAGCACCGATTTTTTTCGTTATCGCGCTGGGTTGGTTCGCAGGGAACTTCGGCAGCTATGACGCTAAATCTGCAAAAGGTGTAAGTACACTTGTTACAAAGTATGCTTTGCCAGCGCACTTTATCGCCAGCATTCTGTCAACACCAAAAGATAAATTCTATAGTCAAATTCCATTTTTCGTTGCATTGATTTTCGGAATCGTTGGTTTTTATATCATTATCCTTTTAGTTACGAAATTTGCTTTTAAATATGATTTAACAGATTCATCTGTTTTCTCATTAAACTCAGCACAACCGACCTTTGCATTTATGGGGATTCCGGTCTTGGGCAGTTTATTTGGGGCTCAAGAAGTTGCAATTCCGATTGCTATTACCGGAATAGTTGTAAATGCATTGCTTGATCCAATTGCCATAATTGTGTCAACTGTCGGTGAAAAAACAAAAGGAAAAGCCAAAGACGGCGAAAGTTTCCTAAAAATGACGACAAAAGCAATTTTGCACGGTTTATCAGAGCCGCTTGCACTTGCACCGCTAGCAAGTATCATTCTTGTTCTTTTAGGATTTAAACTTCCTGCAATTGGACATGAAATGCTAGAGGAAATCGGAAGTGTGACGTCAGGGGTTGCATTATTCGCAGTCGGTGTCACTGTAGGTATTCGAAAAATTAAACTGAGCTTACCAGCTTTCAGTATTGCACTATTAAAAGTAGCTGTTCAACCGCTGCTTATGTATCTTATCGCCATTCTTATGGGTCTTTCGGCGGATGAAATTACAAAAGCTGTATTACTTGTTGCCTTCCCAGGTTCAGCTGTTGCAGCGATGATCGCCACACGATTTGAGAAACAAGAGGCAGAAACTGCATCCGCATTTGTGATCAGTGCCATCATGTCACTCATTACATTACCGATCATTATTGCGCTTACCGTATAATATAGTAGAAGGCTGCCTCATGAGGCAGCCTTTCTTAACGAAATGAATGAAATAGAGGAAAGAGCGCACGCTTTTTTTTGATGTCAGTGTGCGTGATTTCCTTTTTTTCTTCTATTTGAGAGGGTTGTTTTAATCTTTCGGTAAGACGCTCAAGTTTAGTGTTGAGATCTTCAATTTCTCTGCGGTGCTGGAGCAGCTGGTATGATACACCTTCATCTGCTTTTTTAGCCAGTTTCCGTTCGAGTTCTTGCAGTCGTTTTTCTACATCAGTGCTGTGCAATTGCTGCTGAATGAGCTGATTCACTTGCTCTTCTAATGCTTCAATCCGCTTTGTGGAGGCATCAGTTTCTGCAGCAGGCGATAACTGTTGAACGGTTTCTGCGTGGATTGGCAGTCGAATGTCTTGAAGGATCACACCCTCACTCATTTGGTGTTTGACTTCTTTAAGCAGCTGTACAATATCTTCATGAAATTCATAATGTCCAAGTTCATTCCGGGCGACAGGGATGTTGAGCTGTTTGACCCAACGCTGAATCGTTTTTGAAGAAACGCCAATTTCTTTTGCAACCTCATTTGTATTCAAACCAAATGCCCTCCCTTTTTTCAATTATAAGTACCATTCTCTTTAAGGAGGAACTGTTCCTTCACGTTAGACAAAACAAGTAATTAATCGCCAAAGATCGTGTTTTCTAGCGGAAAATTGCAGAAAATCAATTGTTTTGGAAATTTTTTTGACTGTCATACCCCGCTATACTATAATTAGACTGTTACGCACAAAACAGAGGTGAAGACCATGTTAGACCGTTTAAAATCAATTGAAGAACGCTATGAAAAGCTAAATGAATATTTAAGTGACCCTGAAGTGGTGAACGACCCTACGAAGCTTCGTGAATATTCGAAGGAACAATCTGATATTCAAGAAACTGTTGAGGTATATAGACAATATCGTGCGGCATACGACCAGTTAAGCGAAGCGAAAGCAATGCTGGAAGATAAGCTGGATGCCGAGATGCGCGACATGGTCAAAGAAGAAATTTCAGAGCTCACAGAGGAAACAGAACGTTTAGAAGACGAGCTGAAAATCTTGCTGATCCCGAAAGATCCGAATGACAACAAAAACGTTATTGTGGAGGTTCGTGGTGCAGCAGGAGGAGAAGAGGCCGCGCTTTTTGCTGGAAACCTTTATCGTATGTACAGCCGTTATGCTGAAATGCAGGGCTGGAAAACAGAAGTAATGGAAGCGAGTGTGACTGGAACTGGCGGTTATAAAGAGATTATCTTTATGATCAGCGGGAAAGGCGCATATTCCAAACTAAAGTTTGAAAACGGTGCACACCGCGTGCAGCGTGTTCCGGAAACGGAATCAGGCGGACGGATTCATACATCAACAGCGACAGTTGCTGTCTTGCCTGAGGCTGAAGAAGTTGAGATTGATATCCACGAAAAAGATATTCGTGTAGATACTTTCACATCGAGCGGACCTGGCGGACAAAGTGTTAACACAACCATGTCTGCTGTTCGATTAACTCACCTTCCAACAGGGGTGGTTGTTTCCTGTCAGGATGAGAAATCACAAATCAAAAACAAAGAAAAAGCCATGAAAGTATTACGTGCGAGAATTTATGATAAATTCCAGCGTGAAGCACAGGCTGAATATGATCAAACGCGTAAATCTGCTGTTGGAACAGGGGATCGTTCAGAGCGTATCCGTACGTACAACTTCCCACAAAACCGTGTAACAGACCACCGCATCGGATTAACGATTCAAAAGCTTGATCAAATTTTAGAAGGAAAACTTGACGAGGTCATTGATGCATTAATTATGGAAGACCAAGCAAGAAAGCTTCAAAATGCAAAATAATCAGCGAACCATCTTTGAAGCCCTTAAATGGGCTTCTTCTTTGTTAATGGAAGCCGGTAGAGACCAAAACGCGGCAGAGCTCCTTTTGATGCATGTACTGGACCTAAGCAGAAGTGAACTTCTTGCACGTTTTCATGATCAGCTGCCAGAGGAGAAAGATCGGTTATTCAGCGAGTTTGTCACGCAGCACAAGAAAGGCGTGCCTGTTCAACATCTAACAGGTATTGAATTCTTTTACGGCCGTCCCTTCGAGGTGAACAAACATGTTCTCATCCCTCGCCCTGAAACAGAAGAAGTCGTTTTGGCCGCGCTGAATTTGATGAGTGACATCTTCCCGCACGATCAGCCGCTCAAAGCAGTGGACGTTGGCACCGGAAGCGGGGCAATTGCGATTACGCTCGCTCTTGAAAAAGAAACACTATCTGTCACAGCAACGGATATTTCACATGAAGCACTTGAGGTAGCAAAGCGGAATCAACAAGCGCTAGGTGCAGACGTCCATTTTTTACAAGGGGACTTACTCGAACCTATCAAGGATCAAGGCATCAAAGTGGATCTGTTTATTTCCAACCCGCCTTATATTGCGGCAGAAGAAATGGACAGTTTGTCAGAGGTGGTTACGAAGCATGAGCCAGTCAATGCACTGACAGATGGACGTGATGGCCTGTGGTTTTATAAGCGCCTCATTCGTGATCTTCACCATGTACTTCATGAGCAGGCGGTCGTTGTCTTTGAAATTGGACATACGCAAGGGCAAGATGTAAAAGCACTTCTCTTGCAGTCATTTCCCGCGGCAGATGTCCGCATCGTCAAGGATATTAACGGGAAAGACCGAGCTGTTTGCGCACACATTCAAAACAGAAAGTCCGGCTGAATAAAGTCGGACTATTTTATTATGTAAAGATGAAACTTATGGTAAAAGAGAAACGTATATATAGAAGAATGAACATTCTGATCATGATTTTTTTACATAAATTTGTTTTGAAGGAGCGAATGGTGTGAACAGAAGGTATGCGATGGTGTTGGTCATCGTCAGTGTACTATTGATTGTGAGTGCTTGTGGCAAACCGAGCTTTAAAAAAGAAGCAGCAGCATTTGGAGAAAGCTATAAAAAAGCACAATACACAGTGAATCGAACAGATGACCTAACTGATATGAAGGAGAAGCTGAAGTCTTATTTAACCGAGCATGAATATCAAGAATATACACAAGACAGCATGTTCCCGAGCGTGTTAGAAGCAGCAAAGGACCAAGATTGTCAAATTAAGCTGAAGAAAATTACATTTATGCCTTCAGATGAAAGCGATGACAGAATTGAATTTAATTATGAAATGGTGATTCAATTTATTAATCAAAAAGGAAAAGTCAAAAAAGAAATCAAGAAAAAAGGAGCAATGACTGTCATCAAAACAGATGCAGGGTTAAAAATCAGCCGAGATTGGGATGGAAGACTGTACCCTTCCGATTACCAATCCTCACTCCAAAGCCGTTCTTAATAGAACGGCTTTTTTTATTTGACTCATAATCTATTAAAAAAATCATTTTTCCTGTTTATGAGATGGGTTTTCTGGACACAATGTTTGTAGCGAAGAGAAAAAGTGGGGGGAACACATCATGTTTAAAAGTAAAATGATGATTTGTCTTTATATGTTTCTATTATTATGCGGTGCTTTTGCAAACCTTGGCAAGGAGGAGACAGCGGCTGCTTCTGCAAATCAGCCTGTTGTGATACCCGATGAAGCCATTCGATTACGCATTTTAGCAAATAGTGATCGTTCAGCAGATCAGGATGTGAAAAGAAGCATCCGTGACGAAGTCAATGCTAATATGACGGAATGGGTCAAAGACCTTACATCCATTGAAGAAGCAAGACGTGTGATTCGTTCCAAGTTACCAGAAATCAATCGTATTGCCAAAGCGAAATTGAAAGAGCAGCACATTGATCAATCCGTATCAGTCAGCTTCCAAAAAGCTTCATTTCCAACAAAGCTCTATGGAAATTTCGTTTATCCTGCTGGGAAATATGAAGCCATTTTAATTACGCTTGGAGAAGGGGATGGAGCCAATTGGTGGTGTGTGTTATTCCCGCCGCTCTGCTTTATCGATTTTTCAAATGGAGAAGCCATTGCATCGCCAGAGGGTGATGAAGATAACGAAGTGACAGCCCAGCAAACAGATGAGTCTGTGAATGAAGTGGTCAAAGAAGAGAAAGAAGAGACGGGGGAAGTGAAATTCTTTTTATTCGAATGGGTCTCTAGTCTTTTCTCCTAAAAAAGGTATAAATCTGTTTTTGCCTCATAGAGTTGAAGTAAGAGATCAAAAAGAGGTGAAAGCATGTATTATCAGTTAAGAATAGCCACAGAAGAAGATGCTCCAGCGATCAATGCTTTTCTTGAAAAAGGACAAGCGAAAGGCGGCGTCACACTTGCAGAGCATATGACGTTTGTTGTCATGGAAGATGCGGACGGTCAGCTGGCAGGGTGTTTAGGTCTTGAACAGCTTAGTGAACAAGAGGGCCTGCTGCGGTCTCTTGTCATCTCAGATAAATTAGGTCAGGGACATATCGTGTCTTTGTTCCAAAGTGTTCAAACGCTCGGAGGGAAAATAGGTGTGGATACGTTTTATGTCGTTGCCAACCACTCCTCCTCGTATGATTTTTTGACATTGATGGGCTTCACGGCTTTAGAGGATATTCCAGAAAGCATGTGGGGATCTGCACATGCAAAAGAGTTCTTGGCGAAAGAACAGGCTGTGGTTCTTCAAAAAAAAGCCAGTTAATCACAATATATTGAACTTATACACATACTTATCCACCGTTAAACAAGCGTTATCCACAAATTGTGGACAACGCTTGTTTTATTGACCATCATCTTTTATACTTTCAAAAGGATAATTGAGATATATCAACAGTTTTATCTTTTTTAAAAGGAGTTTGTATGATGTTAAATACAAAAAGATGGTCTGTGGATTTAGAAAAGGATTTATCCACATTCTATCCACAAATTGAACAGGCAGCGTTGTTATTGCAGCAAAACGAAGTGGTCGCTTTTCCGACAGAAACGGTGTATGGACTAGGGGCTAATGCGAAAGAGACAGAAGCTGTCATGAAAATTTATGAAGCGAAAGGGCGTCCAAGTGATAATCCATTGATTGTCCACATTGCGGAGGTTGAGCAGCTTCATGAATTTGCACAAATAGAAAGCGAAAAAGCAAAGGCATTGATGGAAGCCTTTTGGCCGGGTGCTTTAACCATTGTTCTTTCGTGTAAGCCTGGCACTTTATCAAAGCAGGTCACGGCAGGTTTATCCACGGTCGGTGTGAGAATGCCTGACCATCCGATTGCGCTTGAGCTTATCCGAACGGCTGGTCTGCCAATTGCTGCACCAAGTGCCAACCGTTCAGGCAAACCATCTCCGACACAAGCTGACCATGTAGCGAGTGATCTCGATGGAAGAATCGCTGGGATTATCGATGGTGGTTCAACGGGTATTGGCGTTGAGTCAACGGTTGTCTCCTGTGTCGATGAGATTCCAGTCATCCTAAGGCCTGGCGGAATTACAAAAGAAGCATTAGAAGAGGTAGTAGGAACGGTCAGTATTGACCCAGGGCTGACAAAAAAGGACGAAGCGCCTGTATCGCCAGGGATGAAATACACACACTATGCCCCTGAAGCTAAGATGTATCTCTTTTTTGGAAGTGATGAAGAGATGCAGCGTCACATTCAAACATACCAGGCAGAAGGTTTAAAAGTTGGTGTGCTGACAACAGAAGAAAAGAAATCGTTGTTTGCAGCAGATGTTGTCTTCAGCTGTGGATGGAGAGAAAAACCTGAAACGATAGCGGCAAACTTATATCGTGTATTGAGACAATTTGATGAGACAGATGTAGATGTCATTATTTCAGAAGCCTTTTCAGAGCAGGGGGTTGGTTCAGCAATTATGAACCGTCTGCAAAAAGCGGCAGGAGGGCGCACTCTCTCTTCATTCAAATAGTTCTAACCCTTCTTGGACAAACATAGGTTAAAGGAGAATGCGTGTCCAAGGGGGATTTACATGTACGAACTAGCTGGCGAATTGCTGACGCTCAGTATCATGGCTTTTGCACTGGGGATGGATGCTTTTTCGGTTGGACTTGGCATGGGAATGATTCAGCTGAGGTTCCGCCAGATCATTTATATTGGACTTGTCATTGGTATATTTCATATGTTTATGCCGCTTTTTGGTATGCTAACAGGTCAGCTCCTATCAGGCTGGCTCGGTCTCCTTGCTACCTATATAGGCGGGGCGCTGCTTTTGGTGCTCGGGCTGCAAATGATCATTGCGTCTATTCGAAAAGAAGATAAACCATTTATCGCACCTGTTGGCGCTGGTCTTGTTCTTTTCGCAACAAGTGTCAGCTTAGATAGTTTTTCCGTTGGCTTAAGCCTCGGAATTTACGGTTCTCACGTATGGATGACCATTTTATTGTTTGGTTTTTTTAGTATGATCCTCACATGGCTTGGGTTATTACTCGGTAAACAGGTTCGATCATGGGTGGGATCATATAGCGGGGCGCTTGGCGGAATCATTTTACTAGCCTTTGGTATCAAATTATTATTTCCGCTCTAGTCAGTCTCCTTACATAACATGTAGAATGAAATGCTATATAATAGAAGAAAAGGAGGGCGAAAGATGAAAATCTTATTTGTTTGTACGGGAAATACATGCAGAAGTCCGATGGCTCAAGCCCTTTTTGCTTCAATTGCACAAGATAAAGGTTTAGAGGTCACTGTTAAATCAGCGGGCATTTTTGCCTCAGATGCTGGGAAGGCTTCTCCTCAAGCGGTCGAAGCATTATTTGAGAAAAGCATTCCACTGAATCACTCTTCAGCAAAACTAACAGAGGATCTTCTGCGAGAAGCTGATTACGTCTTCACCATGACCATGCAGCATAAACAGTTGATTGTGGAGCAATATGCACATGCAAAAGACAAGATCTTCACTCTAAAGGAATTTGCGACAGGGGCAGAAGGCGATGTATCCGATCCATTTGGAGGAAGCCTGTCTGTTTATCAGGAAACACGTGATGAACTTGAAGCATTGCTTCAGCAGCTGGCTGAGAAATTGAAAAAGGATCAAACATCCTCATAATGGACAACCTGTAAAACCGTTGCATCAACGGTTTTTCTGCTTTTGTTTGCAAATGACTAAGCAGAGGTTAAAATATAACTGTAAATAAAGAATAAATGTAAGGCATAACAGATCAACTCACCCTTAGGAGGAATTGCCCGATGAAAGTAGCTATTGCATCCGATCACGGCGGAACGAATATTCGTGAAGAAATCAAACAACTGATGGATGAATTGAAGATTGAATACATTGATATGGGTTGTGAATGTGGATCAGGTTCTGTAGACTACCCAGATTATGCTTTTCCTGTAGCTAACATGGTGGCTAACGGAGAAGTGGACCGCGGCATTTTAATTTGCGGGACAGGCATTGGTATGAGTATCTCAGCAAACAAAGTAAAAGGAATTCGCTGTGCGCTGGCGCATGATACATTTAGTGCGAAAGCAACTAGAGAACATAATGATACAAACGTCCTTGCAATGGGAGAACGAGTTATTGGACCTGGATTAGCACGTGAAATTGCGCATATTTGGCTGACAACAGAATTTACGGCAGGACGACATGCTGTACGGATTGGTAAGATTGCTGATTACGAAGAAAAGCACCTATAAGGAGCGCTTAACATGAACATTGGTCAAGATTGGCTTGAAATGTTAAAAGAGTTTCATCAAATGGTTGAACTGCGTGCTGGGCAAATTTTAGTGATCGGCTGCAGTACATCAGAAGTGGCTGGTGAGCATATTGGGACAGCAGGAAGTGAGCAAATAGCTGCGTCCATTTATCAAGAATTGGATCAGTTAAGACGAGAGACCGGCATTGAGCTGGCTTTCCAGTGCTGTGAGCATTTGAATCGTGCTCTTGTTGTGGAAGAAGAAGTGGCTTTCCGGCTTAACCTAGAGATTGTGGCGGCAGTACCTGTCCGAAAGGCGGGTGGTTCGATGGCGGCTCATGCGTATCAGCATATGGAACATCCTGTGTTAGTTGAATCCATCGAGGCGCATGCTGGAATTGATATCGGTGATACATTGATTGGGATGCATCTAAAGAGAGTCGCTGTACCTGTTCGCCTCAGTCGCCATCAATTAGGGCATGCACATGTGACGTTTGCGAAAACGCGTCGGAAGCTGATTGGCGGAGAACGAGCGGTTTATACAAGATCATAGCTTAGATATATTTCTAATATAATGTTGAATGATGAAGGCGCTTTACCACTTGAATATTCGGTTTTTCGTAAAAAAAGAAGTCGATTTCCCAAAAAAACTTTTACATTTCACTCAAAAACCGTGTACAATGAGATGGTGAAAACATCGAATGGAAATAGATTGGAGAGGATTTCGCTGATGAAACATTTACCTGAGCAAGACGCACAAGTATTCAAGGCAATTCAACTAGAGCGGAAACGCCAGCAGGACAAAATTGAATTAATTGCATCAGAAAACTTTGTAAGCGAAGCAGTCATGGAAGCACAAGGCTCTGTATTAACAAACAAATATGCAGAAGGTTACCCTGGTAAACGCTACTATGGCGGCTGTGAACATGTAGACGTTGTGGAAGATATCGCACGTGACCGCGCAAAAGAAATTTTTGGTGCTGAGTATGTGAACGTACAGCCTCACTCAGGTGCTCAAGCGAATATGGCCGTATACTTTACCATTCTTGAGCATGGCGATACAGTGCTAGGTATGAACTTGTCACATGGCGGGCATTTAACACACGGAAGCCCTGTTAACTTTAGTGGTGTACAGTACAACTTTGTAGAATATGGTGTTGATAAAGAAACGCAGCATATCGACTATCAAGATGTACTTGAAAAAGCACGTGAACATAAGCCAAAGCTAATTGTTGCGGGTGCAAGTGCATACCCACGTCAAATTGATTTCAAAAAGTTCCGTGAGATTGCGGATGAAGTCGGTGCTTACTTTATGGTCGACATGGCTCACATTGCAGGTCTTGTTGCAGTAGGTCTTCATCCAAATCCAGTTCCTTATGCAGATTTTGTGACAACGACGACTCATAAAACATTGCGTGGACCTCGCGGCGGAATGATTCTATGCCGTGAAGAGTTTGGGAAAAAGATCGACAAATCGATCTTCCCTGGTATTCAAGGTGGACCGCTGATGCATGTCATCTCTGCAAAAGCTGTTTCTTTCGGTGAAGTATTGAACGGAGATTTTAAAACATATGCACAAAACGTCATTGACAATGCAAAGCAGCTAGCTGAAACCCTTTTATCTGAAGATATTCAGCTTGTGTCTGGTGGAACGGATAACCATCTTGTTCTTATCGACTTACGTTCTCTTGGCATCACAGGGAAAATTGCAGAAAATGTTCTTGATGAAATTGGTATTACAGTGAACAAAAATGCGATTCCTTATGATCCAGAAAAACCTTTTGTCACAAGTGGTGTACGTGTTGGTACAGCAGCAGTGACAAGCCGCGGTTTCGATCAAGAGGCAATGAAAGAAGTCGGTTCCATTATTGCGCTTGCTCTCAAACATCATGAAGATGAAGCGAAATTAGAAGAAGCGAAAAAGCGTGTATCTGATCTAACTGCCCGCTTCCCTCTATATAACGAATTAGATTATTAAAAAGCAGACCCATTTGCCTATTTTTGGCATGTGGGTTTTTTTTGTAGGATTTGCGAATCATATTGAAAGATGATGTCTTTTTATGTAGAATTGTAGGAAGTGTGCAAAGTTCACCGGAAGATGACAGAAAAGGAGTTGTAGCAAGCTATGGCAAAGGTTTATGTATTTGATCACCCGCTTATTCAACACAAACTTACATATATTCGTGACGTTCATACAGGAACAAAAGAATTTAGAGAGCTAGTGGATGAAGTCGCAACATTAATGGCATTTGAAATCACAAGAGACTTACCGCTTGAAGAGGTAGATGTAGAAACACCTGTACAAGTAGCGAAATCAAACGTGATCTCAGGGAAGAAACTCGGTGTTGTGCCAATTTTAAGAGCTGGTCTTGGAATGGTGGACGGGATTTTAAAACTCATTCCAGCTGCTAAAGTGGGACATGTCGGTTTATACCGTGATCCGAAAACATTAAAGCCTGTTGAATATTATGTGAAGCTTCCATCTGATGTGGAAGAGCGTGAATTTATCGTAGTAGATCCAATGCTTGCAACTGGAGGTTCAGCAGTCGAAGCATTGAACAGCTTGAAAAAACGCGGGGCGAAAAACATTCGCTTCATGTGTCTGATTGCTGCTCCTGAAGGTGTAGAAGAAATGCAAAAGCATCATCCTGACGTTGATATCTACATTGCAGCATTAGATGAGAAATTAAACGAAAAAGGTTACATTATCCCAGGTCTTGGTGATGCCGGTGACCGTATGTATGGAACGAAATAACATGTTTTAATAAAAGCCCACATGCAAACATGCATGTGGGCTTTTTGAAATATATGACAAACGGTTGATATCGTTCTTAGAAAAATCAATGTATACTGAACATTAGCTGTTTTTTTCAATGAATGTCACGTGTCTCCTAAAGTTTGATGAAATTGTGAACATTTTGTGTGCTCTATCATTATAGAAAAGTTTTTTAACTTTCAACGGATTGACACATCATAGACGCTATTGTATGCTAAACGAGGGTATTATGGTAAGGTTTTCATAGCCTATAGCACTCTACTAATCCTCATTGTGAACCCTTTAATTATCAGGGTTTGTATCAGCGAATGAAGCAACATCCCATAGATCTTTAGATTTCAAGTCTGATTGTGCAATTAGACCGATGGGTGATTGATTTTTTTCGAACAGGACTGCTTATCATAAGCGTCTTCTACGCAGTTTTCATCACCATTTATCACCTTTTTTACAATATTTTTCATCGGGAGTCAGATGAATGAACGATCCAAACGCGATTTTCCGCAGACAGAGTAAATACATGTTCTATCTATTGGCAATTTTTGTGTTTGGCTATGCCATGCCTGGTTTTAAACCACTGTTTCTTGGTTTGATTATCGGCACAATTTTTGCTTTCTTTAATTTATTCCTTCTTATACGGAGAATGCACGCTTTTGATCGAGCGGTTAAAAAAGGAAAATCCATTCGTTCAATGGGAAGTACAGCCAGGTGGGCCAACGCAATTCTCGCAGTAGCGATTGCTTGGCGTTACCCTAATGAAGTTCATCTGGCAGGTGTTGTTATAGGATTAATGACAATATATCCTGTCATTATGATAGATTCCTTCATTCAACTTAAACGTTCTACTATGGAAGAGAGGTGAATACTCTTTGGGTCACAGTTCAAAAACGACAGAATTTTTAGGGTTAACGTTCAACTTATCCAATGTTCTCATGATTACGATTGCTAGTATCATCGTTCTTCTCATAGCGGTGCTGACTACTCGTGTTCTGTCTATTCGTCCGACAAAGGCGCAGAACTTCATGGAATGGATAGTTGATTTTGTTCGAAATATCATAGGTAGTTCGATGGACATGAAAACAGGAGCCCCATTTCTAGCGCTAGGCGTTACATTACTCATGTACATATTTGTTTCAAACATGCTTGGACTGCCATTTTCGATTACGGTCGATCACAACTTGTGGTGGAAATCACCAACAGCAGACCCTGCAATCACAATGACACTAGCGATTATGGTCATGGGCTTGACACATTATTACGGTGTCAAGGCAAAAGGAGTCAAGGAATATACGAAAGACTACTTTAGACCAATTCCGCTTTTAGTACCATTGAAACTAATTGAAGAATTTGCAAACACGCTAACACTTGGTTTGCGTCTTTATGGAAACATTTTTGCTGGAGAGATTCTTCTTGGTTTGCTTGCAGGACTAGCGACCAATTTCTACACGCAAAACATTGCGCTTGGTATCGTTGGTACATTAGGTGCCATCGTGCCAATGATTGTATGGCAGGCATTCAGTTTGTTTGTCGGAACAATCCAAGCATTTATCTTCACCATGCTGACAATGGTGTACATTTCTCATAAAGTCAGCGACGAACACTAAAAAATTGAGAGTCCAAAAAGGACGTTATTTTAAAGGAGGAGCTTTTTAATGAATTTAATAGCAGCAGCAATTGCAATCGGTTTGGGAGCACTAGGAGCAGGTATTGGTAACGGTCTAATCGTATCTAAAACAGTTGAAGGAATCGCTCGTCAGCCAGAAGCTGGTAGAGAACTAAGAACTCTTATGTTCATCGGGGTAGCTTTAGTTGAGGCACTTCCAATTATCGCTGTCGTTATCGCATTCTTGGCATTCTTTGGTTAATATGTGAGAAGCGTTCTAATATGAATTTTAATGGCGAAGATCAGATTAGTTCGAAACTTCGCCATTCCTTTATGTTTTGTTTCTTAACATATTATTTAAAGAAGGGAGTTGCCGTACTAAATGTCTCAGTTACCAGTGGTTTTAGGAGCAGGTGGCTTAAGTTTCAATGCCGGGGATATGATATTCCAGCTGATCGCTATGCTCATCTTGCTTGCACTTTTAAAGAAATTTGCGCTTAAGCCTTTATTAGGGATTATGAAACAGCGTGAAGATTATATAGGAAATGAAATTTCAAGTGCTGAACAAAAGCACGTTCAAGCTGAAAAGCTTCTTGAAGAACAACGTGTCTTATTGAAAGAAGCACGCGAAGAATCACATACACTCATCGAAAATGCGAAAAAGATTGGTGAGAAACAAAAAGAAGAGATCATTCAAGCAGCACGTCAAGAGTCAGAGCGCTTGAAAGAGTCTGCTAGAACTGAAATCGTGAAAGAAAAAGAACAAGCTGTGGCTGCACTGCGCGAGCAGGTTGCATCACTATCTGTACTTATTGCATCTAAAGTGATTGAAAGAGAACTTGATGAGCAAGCACAAGAGAAATTGATTCAAGAGTATCTTAAAGAGGCAGGCGAAAGCCGATGAGCGTGACTATTGTCTCTAAGCGTTACGCTTCTGCTCTTTTTGACATCGTTCTTGCTTCTTCGGCAGTAGACGAAACTGAAAAAGAGCTGAATGAGATCAAAAAAGTTCTAAAGGCTGACCAAGAGTTGAATGACTTTCTTGTTCATCCAAAGATTACGGCAGACAAAAAGAAACATTTGATTGCAGAAGCTTTCAAAGGTGTTTCGACACATGTATTGCACACAATGTATTTATTGATTGACCGCGGACGCACGAATATTTTCTCTGAAATGACGTCTGAGTTTGTGAAACTGGCAAACCGCACGAAACAAATAGACGATGCGATCGTGTACTCAGTGAAACCGCTGAGCGGTGCTGAAATTCAATCTTTATCTGAAGTATTTGCCAAAAAAGCCGGAGTCACATCACTGCGTGTTGAAAATGTGATTGACAAGGATCTAATAGGCGGAGTGAAAATCCGTATCGGAAACCGCATTTATGACGGCAGTGTCAGCGGAAAGCTTTCCCGCATTGAACGTCAGCTTGCAGGCGAAAATCGTTAGAAGGGGTGAAACCTTAGTGAGTATCAAAGCTGAAGAGATTAGCGCGCTGATAAAGCAGCAAATCCAAAACTATCAATCTGAAATTGAAGTAAAAGATGTCGGTACAGTCATCCAAGTAGGGGACGGTATCGCGCGTGTACATGGCCTTGACAACATTATGGCAGGAGAGCTGGTTGAGTTCTCTAACGGTGTAATGGGTATGGCTCAAAACCTTGAGGAGTCTAACGTAGGTATCGTTATTTTAGGACCTTACAAAGATATCCGCGAAGGTGACGATGTAAAACGTACAGGTCGTATCATGGAGGTTCCAGTAGGTGAAGAGTTAATCGGACGTATTGTGAACCCACTTGGTCAGCCTGTTGATGGACTAGGTCCAATTTTAACAAGCAAAACTCGTCCAATCGAAAGTGAAGCACCAGGCGTTATGGATCGTAAATCTGTACATGAGCCGCTTCAAACAGGGATTAAAGCAATTGATGCCTTGATTCCAATCGGACGCGGACAGCGTGAATTGATCATTGGTGACCGTCAAACAGGTAAAACATCTGTTGCAATTGATACGATCCTTAACCAAAAAGATCAAGACATGATCTGTATTTATGTAGCGATCGGACAAAAAGAATCAACGGTTCGTGGTGTTGTTGAAACACTTCGTAAGCATGGTGCGCTTGATTACACAATTGTAGTCACAGCTTCTGCATCACAGCCAGCTCCACTTCTTTACCTTGCTCCTTATGCAGGTGTAACGATGGGTGAGGAATTCATGTATAACGGCAAGCACGTACTTGTTGTATATGATGACCTTTCTAAACAAGCGGCGGCTTACCGTGAGCTTTCGTTATTGCTTCGTCGTCCTCCAGGTCGTGAGGCATTCCCTGGTGATGTTTTCTATCTTCACTCTCGTTTATTAGAGCGTGCAGCGAAGCTTAGTGACGCAAAGGGTGGCGGTTCTATCACAGCATTGCCTTTCGTAGAAACGCAAGCTGGTGATATCTCTGCATATATCCCAACAAACGTTATTTCAATCACAGATGGACAGATCTTCTTACAATCTGACCTCTTCTTCTCAGGCGTACGTCCAGCAGTAAACGCAGGATTGTCTGTATCCCGTGTAGGTGGTTCTGCACAAATCAAAGCGATGAAAAAGGTAGCAGGTACACTTCGTCTGGATCTTGCTTCTTATCGTGAGCTTGAAGCATTCGCTCAATTTGGATCTGATCTAGACCAAGCGACTCAAGCAAAATTAAACCGTGGTGCTAGAACAGTTGAAGTCTTAAAACAAGACTTGAACAAACCGCTTAAAGTTGAAAAACAAGTAGCGATTCTTTATGCACTCACAAGAGGATACTTAGACGATGTCGCGGTTGCTGATGTCAAACGTTTCGAAGCTGAGTTATTTATGTACATTGAAGAAAACCATAAAGGATTGTTTGACACGATCTCTCAAACAGGAAACATGCCTGCTGATGAAGAGTGGAATACAGCCATCGAAGGCTTTAAACGTACGTTTGCACCAAGCAACTAGTAATCTTTCCGAGAGAAAAAGATTCTCTTTTTCTCTCTTTTCACGTAAATGAACACGGATTCCTGAAAAAAGGTGGTGAAATCTTTGGCCTCATTACGCGATATAAAGTCAAGGATCACGTCAACGAAAAAATCGAGTCAGATCACAAAAGCGATGCAAATGGTGTCAGCTGCGAAACTGAATCGTGCTGAAAACAATGCGAAGTCTTTTGTTCCTTACATGGAGAAAATCCAGGAAGTGGTTGCTGCAATCGCAACTGGAACAAGTGCTAAGCACCCAATGCTTCTTTCAAGACCTGTCAAGAAAACAGGATATCTCGTCATTACATCTGATCGAGGACTTGCAGGACCTTTTAACAGCTCGATTTTGCGTGCTGCTTACCAAACCATTCAATCTCGTCATCAGTCAGCTGATGAATATGCGGTGATTGTGATTGGTAAAATCGGACGCGACTTCTTCAAAAAGCGCGGTATTCCAGTTATTTCTGAAGTAACAGGGCTTGGAGACGAAGTAGCGTTTGCTGATATTAAAGAATTAGCAAGCAGTACAGTTCAAATGTTCTCTGATGAAGCGTTTGACGAACTTTACATGTTCTATAACCACTTTGTCAGTGCCATTTCACAAGAAGTAACAGAGAAGAAATTATTGCCGCTAACGGACATTTCGGCCGCAGCGACACCTAATAAACGTTCCGCATCTTATGAGTTTGAGCCTTCTGAAGAAGAAATTCTTGAAGTTCTCCTTCCTCAATATGCAGAGAGTTTGATTTTCGGTGCGCTTCTTGACAGTAAAGCAAGTGAACATGCTGCAAGGATGACAGCAATGAAGAGTGCAACAGACAACGCAAAGGAATTGATCGACAGCCTGACACTCTCTTACAACCGTGCTCGTCAAGCAGCGATTACACAAGAGATTACAGAAATTGTCGGCGGAGCAGCTGCCTTAGAATAGAAATAATTGTCAGGAGGGAATGCAATGAAAACAGGACGCATCAGTCAGATCATGGGACCAGTCGTAGACGTTCGTTTTGAAGATGGTCACTTGCCTGAGATTTATAATGCGATCAGAGTTTCGCATAAAGCGGAAAGTGAAAGTGAAGTTGATATCGACTTAACTTTAGAAGTAGCACTACATTTAGGTGACGATACAGTGAGAACCATCGCAATGGCTTCAACAGATGGTGTGAAGCGCGGTATGGAAGCTGTAGACCTTGGAAAACCAATTTCAGTACCAGTTGGTAACGTAACACTTGGACGTGTATTCAACGTACTGGGAGATAACATTGACTTAGATGAGCCACTTGGTGTGGAAGCTCAAAGAGATCCAATCCACAGACAAGCGCCTTCTTTTGATCAACTTTCTACAGAAGTTGAAATTCTTGAAACGGGTATTAAAGTTGTTGATCTTCTTGCTCCTTACATCAAGGGCGGAAAGATCGGTCTATTCGGTGGAGCCGGTGTAGGTAAAACCGTTCTGATTCAAGAATTGATCAACAACATCGCACAAGAACACGGCGGTATTTCTGTATTCGCTGGTGTTGGAGAGCGTACACGTGAAGGAAACGACCTTTACTACGAAATGAAAGATTCTGGTGTTATTGAAAAAACAGCCATGGTCTTCGGACAAATGAACGAGCCACCAGGTGCACGTATGCGTGTTGCCCTAACTGGTTTGACAATGGCAGAGCATTTCCGTGATGAACTAGGTCAAGACGTATTGTTCTTCATCGATAACATCTATCGTTTTACACAAGCAGGTTCTGAAGTATCAGCCCTTCTTGGACGTATGCCTTCAGCGGTAGGTTATCAGCCGACACTTGCAACAGAAATGGGTCAGCTGCAAGAGCGTATCACGTCTACAAACGTAGGATCGGTTACATCGATTCAAGCGATCTATGTACCTGCGGATGACTACACGGATCCAGCTCCAGCAACAACGTTCGCTCACCTTGATGCAACGACAAACCTTGAGCGTAAGCTGACTGAAATGGGTATTTACCCAGCGGTTGATCCTCTTGCTTCAACATCTCGTGCACTTGCACCTGAGATCGTTGGCGAAGAGCACTATGCCATTGCGCGTGAAGTGCAGCAAACATTGCAGCGTTATAAAGAACTACAAGATATCATTGCCATTTTAGGTATGGATGAATTATCAGAGGACGATAAGCTTGTTGTACACAGAGCGCGTCGTGTTCAATTCTTCCTATCTCAAAACTTCCACGTAGCAGAGCAGTTCACTGGCCAAAAAGGTTCTTACGTGCCATTGAAAGAAACTGTTAAAGGCTTCAAGGAAATCTTATCTGGTAAATACGATCACCTTCCAGAAGATGCATTCCGCTTAGTTGGACGCATTGAAGAAGTGGTTGAAAAAGCCAAAGAGATGGGTGTAGAGGCCTAATCTGGTCCTTAGGAGGGTAAAAGCATGAAGACCGTTCAAGTCAATATCGTTACTCCCGACGGCCCAGTGTATCAAGCGGATGTGGAAATGGTCAGTGTGAGAGCAGAAAGCGGTGAGCTTGGTATTTTAGCTGGCCACGTTCCAATGGTTGCTCCGCTAAAAATCGGTGCAGTTCGCTTAAAACATAGTGGATCAACTGAATTGGTTGCAGTAAGTGGCGGATTTGTTGAAGTTCGCCCTGAACAAGTAACCATTCTTGCTCAGGCCGCTGAAACATCAGATAAAGTTGATGTCGATCGTGCGAAATCAGCGAAACAGCGTGCTGAAGAGCATTTGAACCACCCGAATGAAAGTGATGTACGCCGGGCGGAACTCGCATTAAAACGGGCGTTAAACCGTTTAAATGTAGCAGGGAAATAAAACAGAAAATCCTTCTTATCACAATGATAAGAAGGATTTTTTTTAGAATGACATGAGGGATTGGTACATTGACACATACGGGTGAGAATCCTGTTTTTCAAGATATAAGTGCTCGCAAAACTGCGTACTATGCCACGTTTTATTGTGCCGGCGCAAACCCAGCGTATATTGATGCGGAGAGTCCATATAAGGACGTACCACCCAGTCAGCATCTGAATGATGACGGAGGACAACCTCTCCCATATATACACTCATCATCGCTTCTAATGCATCTATTGGCATTTTCCACTCAGCAAACAACTGCTTGGTAAATGCATCAAAGTAAAGTGTTTCTAACTGATACAGGCTCTCCTCAGAATAATCCAAAGAAATGTTATGAAAATGACACAATTGCGCTAATTCTTCTAGCTGTGTCTGTCTATAATCAAAGTAGAAAGCAATGGCCTCCCATTCATGATCAAATGAGGGAACCAGTTCTCCGTACAAATCAACAAAGTCAGGAAAAGAATCTTTCAATGTGTACAGCTCCTTCCACACGCAGTATATCATCTCCTTGGCACCAGGATAAGAGGGGATTTACTCTAAATGTAGCTCTTTTTTCCAAATGATTCATCTTTCCGATTTTCGCGGATATAATGAAAGGGAGTTTTCCTTTACAGAAATAAATAAAAGGAGGATTCAACTGTATGGAAGACGTAGGACAACAAGCAATCGTGAGTATTGTGATCCACCTGTTTTTTATTGCGATTACATGGTGGGCATTGCTTGCTGTAAATATTGACCCACTAATTAAAAAAGGGAAAATCATTCAGGCAAGATTGCTGATGATGCTCATTACCATTGCTATTGCATCTGCAGTCAGCAATTTCTTCCTTGATTACTTAAATTTCTCCAGACAAATCCCTTATATGTTCTAACATAAAAGGTTTGGTCACTGCCTTATGCGGGAACGTAAAAAGAAGTGTCAAAAGTATGGCCTTTGATGACTTTTCCACGTATGCATAGACCTCCTTGCGGCAACACTTGTAGCAAGGGGGAATGACAAGTGAGAAAGTATATAAAAGGTTGGCCATTATTTGCGTTTATTCTTTTTTTTGTTCTGGTGATTCAAGGTGTTCGTGCGGAAGAATCTTCTCCGCTCGCCCAAATAGCAGAAGGTCTGAACAACCAGCAAATTGAAGTAGATGGATGGACTCTTCACGCCAAAACAAATGTAAACATTTCATCCGAACAATTTTCAAAAAAAGTGAAACGTTTCAAAGACGAACTACGACAGTATGAGTGGACCGAAAAAGAAGAACAACATGTCACCAAAGTCACAGGAATTTACAAAGATGAAAAAAATGATACATTATCGAAAATTTTACTCGTGAAGACCGACACAAAATCCAATCAAAAGTCGTATTTATTATATGAGCAAAAAGGTGCTCGCCCACTGAATACCTGGGAGCATACATATGATCAGTTCGTACGTCATGCAAAAAGCATATTACAAGAGAAATTTGTAATTTTTACTTGTCTCGATGGTCATGTAAATGGTATGATGGATGTTGTTTTGCAAAAAAAAGCTGAAATGTTAGCAAATGAATTTCAAGCAAAACCAGTTGAGTATCTCGTTGAGTCTAATTTTGTGTCGCTTTCCGCTTACACAGATAAGTGGGAACAGTTCATTATGACTTCAAATGATAAAATGAATGTTCAAATTGCCATCAGAAGTTCGGAAATGAACGAAAATCATACGATTACGGTTGGCACACCAATCGTAACGACTGAATATTAATATAGAGAATTTGGGACGCGGAGGGGAAGACCTTGGAAAAAATCATCGTCCGCGGCGGTCAAAAGTTAAACGGCACAGTTAAAGTAGAAGGAGCAAAAAATGCCGTTTTACCAGTTATCGCTGCATCTTTGTTAGCAAGTACAGAAAAAAGCGTAATTTGTGATGTACCTACGCTCTCCGATGTATATACAATCAATGAAGTGTTACGTCATTTAGGAGCAGAAGTACATTTTGAAAATAACGAAGTATCAGTGGATGCATCTCATGCACTAGAAACTGAGGCTCCGTTTGAGTATGTCCGTAAAATGCGAGCGTCTGTGCTCGTCATGGGACCACTTTTAGCAAGAACAGGTCATGCAAGAGTTGCATTACCTGGAGGCTGTGCGATTGGTTCAAGACCAATTGACCAGCATTTAAAAGGCTTTGAAGCAATGGGAGCTAAAATTCAAGTAGGAAATGGTTTCATCGAGGCTGAAGTCAACGGCCGTTTAAAAGGTGCGAAAATCTATTTGGATTTCCCAAGTGTTGGCGCAACTGAAAACATCATTATGGCAGCAGCATTAGCTGAAGGAACAACGATTTTAGAAAACGTAGCAAAAGAACCTGAAATTGTTGATTTGGCAAACTACATCAATGCCATGGGCGGTAAAGTTCGCGGAGCTGGTACTGGTACAATCAAAATCGAAGGTGTGGAAACACTTCACGGTGCAAAACACAACATCATCCCTGACAGAATTGAAGCAGGTACTTTCATGGTGGCAGCAGCCATTACAGAAGGAAATGTTCTTGTGAAAGGCGCAGTGCCGGAGCACATGACATCACTTGTAGCAAAAATGGAAGAAATGGGTATTCAGATCATTGAAGAAGAAGAAGGTTTAAGAGTCATTGGACCATCTGAGCTCAAGCCAATTGATCTAAAAACAATGCCACATCCTGGTTTCCCAACGGATATGCAATCTCAGATGATGGCGCTATTGCTTCGTGCGAACGGAACAAGCATGATTACAGAAACGGTATTTGAAAACCGCTTTATGCATGCAGAAGAATTCCGCCGTATGAATGGTGATATTAAAATTGAGGGTCGCTCTGTTATTATCAACGGGCCGGTTCAGCTTCAAGGTGCTGAAGTGTCAGCGACTGATTTAAGAGCAGGAGCAGCACTTGTACTTGCTGGATTAGTAGCAGAAGGTCATACACGTGTCACTGAGTTGAAGCATATCGATCGTGGATATGTGAACTTCCACCAGAAGCTTGCAGCAATCGGTGCAGATATTGAAAGAGTAAACGATGAAACAGCAGATGTGACACAAGAACAAGTTGTATCAGATCTGAACGCGTAATCATCAAGAAATCAGTGTGTCCATTGGGGCATGCTGATTTTTTTTTAGAATCATAGATTGCTTTATTTTTAAAGCTTATCATTAGTGTATCCAATCATCTTAAATTTTATTCATACAGACGAACAGTAAAATCAGTTGATAAACAGCCTCTTATCTTCATCGAAAGACTTGTCCACTGAATGAAAGAAGCTGTCATATTAGCTTGTCCCTCCCCATAGGATAAAAGAGATTCAATGAAAATGGGGGCAGCCAAATATGAAACCAATGATATGGACAATCGCAGGAATATGCATCATTATTTTAATGATTCCAACTTTACTAGTGTTGCCGACGTTTCAAGGGAAACCGGAGGCAAACCAGCATGTATCAGCGGAGCCATCAGTTAAAAAAGAAGTGAAGGGTACAGTCAAATTGAAGCAATCACCCGTCGCTATCCCCGTTTATCGTTCTGCTCATCAGCAGGTAGAAAACATCCCCTTAGAAGAGTATGTGATCGGTGTCGTAGCGTCTGAAATGCCAGCTGATTTTGAGATGGAAGCACTCAAGGCACAGGCACTCGCCGCAAGAACGTATATCGTCAGACAAATGATTATCGATAAGACCGTCAAATCACCAAAAGGCTCTCTTGTAGATGATACCCAAATGTTCCAGGTGTATAAAAACAAGCAGGAACTCAAGAAAATTTGGGGGAAGGCGTACAATTGGAAGTTGAAAAAAGTTACAGAAGCTGTTGCCAGCACACAAGGAAAAGTGCTGACTTATGACGAGAAGCCAATTGATGCTTCATTCTTTTCAACAAGTAACGGGAAAACGGAAAATGCCGAAGCTTATTGGAAAAATGAAATCCCATATTTGAAAAGTGTCTCAAGTAAATGGGACGAAAAATCGCCAAAATTTCAAAACAAGAAAACCATCCCAGTTAGTGAATTTCAGCAAAAATTAGGTGTGACGCTCACTCAGCAGGCTCAGGTAGGGCAGATAGTAGAACGGACACCAGGTAATCAAGTAGCAAAAGCCGTAATAAACGGTAAAACACTGACAGGCAGAGACATTCGAGAGTCATTAGGACTTCATTCAGCGGACTTTACTTGGGAACGCCAAGGCCAGCAAATCATCATCACGACAAAAGGGTATGGCCATGGTGTTGGAATGAGTCAGTACGGTGCGCATTATATGGCACAGTCAGGCAAAAAAGTGGATGCTATCGTGAAACATTATTATAAAGGGATTCAAATTGAACCAGCTGATCGTTTTCTTAACACGTATATGGCTAAAAAATAAAGCAAAGGTGCCTCAGAATGGGGCATCTTTTTTGTGTGTTTCAAGAGGTTTGAACAGAATGTGTCAATTTGCGACTTAAGACGCACCTCAGGAAATCTTAAACATTTACGTCCCGACAAGCACCGATGGCCGATACAAAGCCCCTCGAAAGAAGGAGAAAACAAGAGAAAAAATGATGTGTTGGGTGAATGTATCTAGACAACTGACAGATTTTTAGTGATTTTGATGAAAGAGAAAAAGGGACCGAGTCCTATACCATTCCAAGACAGAATCTTTTACGATTAAGATGTTTCAATTTAATACATAGGGAGGAAGGAAAAATGATGTTGAAAAAAGTATTTACACTCGTAACCTTAGCTGTATTGACATTATCTATGTCAATCTCTTCACCAGTATTTGCAAAAGCATCTACAGTCAAAAAACATAACAAAGATGTAAGAGTCACTATCTTACTTGATGCAAGTGGAAGCATGGCAAGAAAAGTAGAGGGAGAACGCAAATTTGACCTCGCTAAACAAGAGGTATTTAAATTTGCTCAGTCACTTCCAAAAGACGCTAAAATTCGTATGAGCTTGTTTGGCTCTGAAGGAAACAACAAAAATTCAGGTAAAGCTCAATCATGTGAAGTCATTAGAGGCGTTTATGGCGTACAGCCTTACGAAAAAGACAGCTTCGAAAACTCATTAAACGGACTTGGACCAAATGGCTGGACACCGATTGCTCGTGCTCTTGAAGATGCAAAGCAAACGGATGAACAGCTTAATAATGGTACAAAACATATTGTGTACCTCATCACTGATGGCGAAGAAACTTGTGGCGGAGATCCAGTAAAAGTAGCAAAAGAATTGCATAACTCTAAAGGATCGACTGTTGTTAATGTCATTGGATTAGACTTTAACGATGGCTATGAAGGTCAATTAAAGCAAGTAGCCAAAGCTGGTAAGGGCCATTACTACCAAGCAAGCACTGGTAAAGAAATGGGTTCTATCCTGTCAGCAGAATCATTAAAATTACACGAATAACTTGCTGAACAAAAGGGAAACGATTGATGTATGCTTTCGTTTCTCTTTTTCTGTACAAATGTAAAAAGGGAGGTTTTTATAAATGAAACGCAATATTGTATTAACTATTTTGGCTAGCCTTGTCCTGCTTCTTTCTTCACCAGCTCATGCTGTGACAAAAAAACAGGAGCCAGCTCATGTGGTGATATTACTTGATTTAAGCGGCAGCATGGCACAATCAGTTGAAGGCGAAAAGAAAATCGATATCGCCAAACGTTCTATTCAAAGCTTCGCAAGTATTTTATCAGATGATACACAAGTCCTTCTTCGTGTGTTTGGTCATGAAGGAACCAATAAAAATGCTGGAAAAGAACTTTCTTGTGGAAGCTCTGAAGCCGTTTATGGATTTGGATCATATGAATCATCAACATTTCAGCAAGCTCTGAATGTGTATAAACCAACCGGCTGGACACCACTTGCAAAAGCATTAACAGATACGAAGCAAGATTTTGAAGATCACCAGGCTGAAGGGAAAAATATTGTCTATGTCGTCAGCGATGGTAAAGAAACTTGTGGAGGAAGCCCTTCACAAGCAGCAAAGGAACTACATGAAGGCGGAATTGACACCATTGTTAATATCATCGGCTTTGACGTGAATGAAAAAGAAGCAAAAAGTCTAAAGTCTGTTGCAAAAGCGGGCGGTGGACAATATCAACCGGCTGCAAATGCCGAAGAATTGAATCACATTTTACAAAGTGAAGCGAGCACTTTTGGTCAGTAGGATATGAATGGGAGCTGGGGATTTGTATTCCCCAGCTGTTTTTTTAGGTGAAGATCAATTCAAAGTGGTTTCTAATTCATCAATTCGTTTCTCCACGTAGTGCTGGTCTTTTCTTGCATGAAAGGTTTCAGCTTTTTCTAATATGGCCGCCGTATTATATTCGGGAATCTGTGAGTAGCTCTCATACACACCCTTTGGAATTAAAACGTTCCCTTCAGGCCAGTAAACAGCGATATTGCCACGTTTCAACTCCCCAAATTGAGCGACTCCTTGGTAGGATCCATATTGATTAAACAAAACAACTGGATCACCTTCTTTGACATAAAGTTCTTTAGCATCATCTTCATTCATCAAGATAGAATGACGCTTCCCACCATTAAAGGCATCCTTTTCACTATAGATCATGGAGTTGAATTGCTTTCCTCTTCTTGTCGTGATATGAAAATGACCCTCGGTTTTTCGGTATTGAGGCAGCTGGGCAGGAAGAAGATGTCCTTTGCCGTCCGGTGTTGGACACTCTCCGTCTTCACATAGCCAGGCACCTCCCCATTGAAAAACGTCTCCTTTATGACGTAAATGCTGGATGCCATCATAGTTTCGATTTGCGATCGCAATCTCGCGGCGAATGTCTTCAGCCGTTTCGAAATGAATCAGTTCAGCATCTTCTGGCCGTACTCTTTTTGCAAGATCAATATAAATATCCCATTCTGCTCTGGCTTCCTCAATCCGAGGACCTTCAATTTCTGGACTGAAATATACCATGCGTTCCGTACTAGTGGATGTACCGCCGCCTGGCTGTTCATACCTTGTCATAGCAGGCAGAACAATTACCGTCTCCTCTGCCTCTACAAGTGTAGAGGTATTCAAAATGATATCTTGATGGACACGAAGTTCAAGCTCAGATAAAGCTTTTTCGATCGCATCTGGATTTGGCATCGTTTCTAAAAAGTTCCCGCCGCTCGTAAACAGCATTTTGAGTTTTTGCGGATGTTCTTTTGGGAGAGCCATTTTCTCAAATGATTGCCCAATAGTGTCACCATGCCACTTCGGAATGTCAAAACCCCAAATTTTTTCGATTCTTTCAATATTCTCCTCATCAAAATCACTGCCCGGCAAAACAAATGGGTCAGCACCCATTTCACCAGAACCTTGAACACCGCTATGACCGCGAATTGGCATGACACCACAATGTTTCCTGCCAATAAATCCACGTAACATAGCAAGGTTGGCAACCTGTGATATATTATCAGTTGCAAAGCGGTGCTGAGTAAGACCCATGCTCCAAATGAAAACGCCTGAATTGGCATTGGCAAGAAGGATGGCAAATTCCTTCATTCTTTCTTTTGATAAGCCTGATGATGTCTCTAGGTCTTCCCATTTCAATTGTGCGACATGCTGCTGTAAATCCTGTATGCCGGTAGTATGAGCTTGAATAAATTCATGATCAAGAGCGGAATGGGGGGCGTGCTGCTCCATGTCAAACCAATGTTTGATGACACCGTTCATAAACGCAATATCGCCGCCTATATTGACTTGATAGAAATCATCCGCGATTTTTGTGCCGAATAAAGCACTTTCTGGAATAGAGGGAACCCAGTACTTTTCCATGGCAGGCTCTTTGTACGGATTGATGACAATAATTTTGGTTCCTTTCTTTTTCGCCGCATACATATATTTAGTTGAAACGGGCTGATTGTTTGCTGCGACAGATCCCCAAAAAATTAAGACATCTGTTCCGATCCAATCGTTGTAATTACAGCTGGAGGCTCCTATCCCAAGGGACCGCTTAAGAGCGGTTTTGCTCGGTGAATGACAAATGCGAGACGCATTATCAATATGATTTGTCCCGATAAAGCGAGCTGCCTTCGCAGCGGTATAATAGACTTCATTTGTAATTCCTCTAGCTGTTAAATAGAAAGCGAGCTGCCGTTTATCAATTGATTTGATTTTAGCTGCGATTTGATCTAATGCATCATCCCAAGAAATACGCGTAAAGGCATTGTCACCTCTTTTTCGAATGAGTGGATAAGGGATACGGCCAAGTTTGCGAAGAGTGGTGCTGTCCATGTGTTTGAGCTGTTGAATGTCTTCAAACCATTTTGGATCAATAGCTGGCATTGTATTAAGACGAAGTACATTTAGTCTTGTGGTGCATATATGAGGTCCTGCGAGCGTTTGGTCATATAACCCTGAAACACCAAGGGCGCAGCCGTCACACACGCCTTGCGTTAAAATACGATATGCATAGGGGAGATTATCCTTGTTCTCCCACGCCACTTTCATCGTATCTCGAATGTGTTTCGGCTTTACTTTTCCAAGTCCCATAGGCGCAAAAGAAGCCCATAGCTTTGGTGAGGGTTTTTTATTAAGCTTAATAGGCCCCTTATGTTTTGTTTTCCCCATGATAGCATCACCCTCCTATTACTTTATAAAGCGTTTTCATATCTAAAAATTACCTTTAGATTGTAATTCTGTCAAATTCAAATTAAGGTCGGGATGAGATAGAAGAAGTAGCAGTAAGGTTTGTTTCTCTAAGCTGCTGAATATCCTTCCGGATGAGAAGAGATATGATAAAAGCGATGAAAAATAAGCCAGAGAACACCATCAGACTCTGCGTGTAGTTACCTGTTATATCTCGGATAAAGGATGAAAATAAAGGTCCTGCTAAACCAGCAGCTGCCCAAGCTGTCAGAATATAACCGTGTATGGCACCAAGTTGTTTCGTGCCAAATAAATCCCCAATATAGGCTGGAATTGAGGCAAACCCTCCTCCATAGCACGTATAAATGATCGCCATCACGATTGAAAAGACGAGTGGTTCTTTTAAGTAGGGAAGTAAAGGAAAGGCAATGAGCTGGATACTAAAGAAGATTGTATACGTATTCGGCCTTCCGATATAATCTGAGAAGGAAGCCCAGCCAATCCGTCCTAAACCATTAAAAGCACCTAAAATGCCAACAAGGGTAGCTGCAGCACCTGCAGTGAATCCAACACTTTCTTGAGCAAGAGGCGATGCTACTGAAATAATGGCAATTCCGCATGTGATATTAATAAAGAGCATGAGCCACAAATAATAAAAACGTCGTGTTTTGATCGCTTCATTTGCTGTAAGCTGTGATAAATCCTGAGGGATTTTTCTTTGTTTTGTTTTTAACACGTCAAATTGTTTGACGTCATCAGGTGTTGGTGGTGATAAATAAAGAGATGAAATCACCATGATCATAAAATAGGAAATTCCAAGAATGTAAAAGGTATTTGCGATATCTACTTTTTCAATGAGATATTGGATAATTGGGCTGCAAATAAGAGACGCAAATCCAAAACCCATAATAGCTAAGCCAGTTGCAAGTCCTCTTCGGTCCGGAAACCATTTCACTAAAGTTGATACAGGTGCAATATAACCTACCCCTAATCCTATCCCAGCGAGTACACCATAAAATAAATAGAGGAGAGGGAGTGAGGACATGTGGACAGCGAATCCTGACCCTGTCATTCCGATACCGAAGAAAATGGCTGAGAAGAGCCCTGATGCCCTTGGACCATACCTTTCAACGAAATGTCCCATGAAAGCAGCAGATAATCCTAAAAATAAAATAGCAATACTGAAGGTTAGGCTTATTTCTGTCAATGACCACTGAAAGGCTTGATGTAAAGGATTCGTAAAAACACTCCAAGCATAAACAGACCCAATAGATAAATGAATCCCCACAGCACTTGTTGCGATGAGCCAGCGATTTTTCGATTTGTTCATTTTGTTCCCCCCATATAAAGCAATCAAAAAGTTTGATAAGATAGAAATATGTTACATTTTTATGACTTTTTAAAATAATATCACAATTTGATTGGTTCATATAACTAAATTTGTGCTGAAAGGAAGATCATACAATGAATCCTTCTGTTAAAAAGAAACGAGTCATACACCAATACCGTGAAGGTCAATTTACTTGCAAAACAGATGAAGTTGTAGAAGAATTTCCTTTAACTGTGATCGTGAATGGAGAGGAATTTGTAACACTTGTTTGTTCACCAGATCATTTGAAAGAATTGGTGATCGGTTTTTTAGCTTCAGAAGGAATCATTCGATTTGAAAATGAGATTAAAAGGTTTACAATAGATGAAAGTATGGGCTTTGCCTATGTTGAATTAGTTCACTCAAGTGGATTTCAATCATCAGATTTTACAAAGCGGGTGATTGGTTCTTGCTGTGGGAAAGGGAGACACTTTTATTTTCTCCAAGATGTGAAAACAGCAAAAACAGCCATTGATCGAATCAGCATTTCTGCTGAAACCTGTATGCGTCTAATGAAATGTTTACAAGAAGAAAGTCAATTGTTTCAACATACTGGTGGTGTGCATAATGCTGGACTGTGTGATACAGAAAAGCTATTCATCACTAGAACTGATATAGGAAGACATAATGCATTAGATAAAATCTATGGATACTGTTTACTTCAGCAGATTCCGCTTAGAGATAAAATTCTTGTGTTTAGCGGCCGGATATCGTCAGAAGTTCTATTGAAGGCAGCAAAACTAGGAGTGTCAATCGTCATCTCAAAATCAGCACCTACTGAGCTGGCGCTTAATATGGCAGAAGAATTAAATATCACGACAGTTGGATTTGTCAGAGGAGAATCTTTTAATATATACACTCACCATCAGCGTATAACAGAATAGGAGGCAAAGTATGGACAGTATATTGGATAAGAGACATCGACCATTGCGCGATTTAAGAATATCAGTAACAGATCGCTGTAACTTTAGATGTACGTACTGTATGCCTGCTGAAATTTTTGGACCAGAATATCCTTTTTTGAATAAAGAAGAACTGCTTAGTTTCGAAGAAATTGAACAGCTTGCTACTCTTTTTGCAAAGGACCTAGGTGTGGTGAAAATACGCATCACGGGTGGCGAACCCTTAATGCGAAAAGATTTGCCTCTCTTAATAGAAAAGCTCTCAAAAATTCCAGGAATCGAAGACATTGCTATGACAACCAATGGAACGCTTTTACCTGTATATGCCGAAAAGTTAAAGAAAGCTGGTCTTCAAAGAGTCACCATTAGTTTGGATTCATTAAATCCTGACCGTTTTAAGCAAATGAACGGAAGGAATATTTCTATCCAAAAAGTGTTTGATGGGATTGAGGCTGCAAAAAAAGCTGGACTTGTTATTAAGATCAATATGGTTGTTCAAAAAGGTGTGAATGATCAGGATGTTTTGCCAATGGCAGCTTACTTTAAAAAAGAAGGACATATTCTCAGATTTATCGAGTTTATGGATGTCGGAAATACGAACAAATGGAATCTAGAGCATGTCATGACAAAGAAAGAGATCATTGGTCTAATTGATTCAACATTTCCCATCAAACCAGAACCTCCCCAATATCCAGGTGAAGTAGCCAACCGATTCTTTTACCAAGATGGATCAGGAGAGATAGGCATTATTTCTTCTGTTTCAGATGCTTTTTGTGGAACATGTAATAGAGCGAGACTTTCTGCTCGCGGTGAATTGTTTACATGTCTTTTTGCATCATCGGGTTTTGATCTGAAACGGGTGATTCGCTCGACAAAAGATAATGAAGATATAAAGAACATATTGAAGGAAATATGGTCGAATAGACATGATCAATATTCAGCCGAGAGAGAGAAGAAGAAAGATCAGAAAAAAGTTGAAATGTCATACATCGGTGGGTAGTGACAACAAAGTATCATGATCATGATTTTTTGAAAAGTAGAGAAAATATCCTAATCATTGTTGAAAATCTGTTTTTAGAAATAGGTCTATTCATCTGAAGAATCCTGTCATGATCAAAAACCAGCAGATTTTCTGCTGGTTTTTAAAATGTTATTTTGTGTCTCAAAAAAGTGGAGATAAGCTTAGAAAATAGATTTTTCAACATTTTTTACTGCTTTACTTTTATTGGAGCTGTGATAAGATCAACTCAATCTTTACCAGCTTGAATTTTTCACTCCTGGAATGTGGCCCTTATAGGCAAGCTCACGAAAAGCAATTCTAGACATTTTAAATTTTCGTAAGTAACCTCTAGGGCGACCGGTTAATTCACAGCGGTTTTTTAAGCGGGTAGGGGAAGAGTCTCTAGGTAATTTCCGCAAAGCTTCATAGTCACCTTGTTCTTTTAACTCTTTTCTTAATTCTGCATAGTTCAATACAAGCTGCTGCCGCTTTTTTTCTTTAGCAATTTTAGATTTCTTTGCCACTTAAAACCCTCCTGGCTTAATGTTGGATGTTCCATTGAAAGGGGTCTTCAAACGTTTTCCAATCTTGATCAAATTCCTCAGGTGTGAGTAAGCATTGATCAAGTGTGCGAATGATATCTGCTTTAGGTAAATCTACGCCAATAAACACAAGTTTTGTATGCCTGTCACCAAATTCTGCGTCCCACTCATCAAGAAGCTCTGGTTCTTGCTTTAATATCTGTTCTTTTTCTTGCTCAGGCAAGGCAGCAATCCAGTAGGCAATTGGTTCAATCTGAACAGATTTTCCAGCCTGTGAAATTAATATGGTTAAATCATGATGTGTGGCAAGCCATGTAAATCCTTTAGCGCGAACTATTTGCTCTGCCATCTGATCTAACCAATTATTTAACCTGCCAGTATGGAAGGGGAGTCTTCTTTCATAAACAAAGGATGAGATTTGGTATTCTTCAGTTTCCGGCGTATGCTGAGAATGCCCAGCGTTGATTTCTTTAATCCAGCCAGCAGAAGCACTGGACTTTTCAAAGTCGAATAAACCAGTATTTAAAATGTCACTGGGCTTTACTTGCCCTTTTGAGGTTCTGATGATAGATGCTTCTGGTTGAAGTGTTGTCAGCACGTGCTCAAGTCGGTCTAATTCTGAGTTTGATACTAGATCACACTTATTGATAATCAGGACGTCACAAAATTCAATTTGATCAATCAGTAAATCGGAAATTTCTCGTTCGTCATCATCGGAAACGGCTTGTTTACGGTCTAATAGACTTTCTCCTGACTGGAAGTCGGTCCAGAAACGGTTCGCATCTACAACAGTGACCATCGTGTCTAACCGGCAAAAGCGCGTCAAATCTATCCCCATTTCTTCATTAATATAAGAGAAAGTTTGCGCGACTGGAATTGGTTCACTAATACCTGTTGACTCAATGACAATATAATCAATATGACCAGTCTTACATAGGCGCTCTACTTCAATTAACAAATCTTCTCTTAATGTGCAGCAAATACAACCATTAGATAATTCAACTAGCTTCTCATCTGATCGGGAGAGCTCACCGCCTTGTTTGACTAGTTCTGCATCAATATTAATTTCGCTCATGTCATTAACAATCACAGCTACTTTTAACCCTTTACGATTTTGTAGTACATGATTTAATATTGTTGTTTTTCCAGCTCCTAAAAAACCGCTTAATACTGTAACGGGAATTCGCTTATTCATTTCCTTCTGTCCCTTTGCCAACGATCATGTTCATTTCCGCCTCTCTTAAAAAGTAATGATTACGATTTAAAACTTAAAAATTATTTTGTTTCTCTATGAAGGGTATATTTCTTTAACCGAGGAGAATATTTTTTTAACTCAAGTCTGTCCGGATTCGTTCTTTTATTCTTTGTTGTGATATAGTTTCTGTCACCTGTTTCAGTACAGGCTAAGGTAATTTTTACGCGCATCAGTAATGGGCCCCTCCTTTAATTCGTAATAGTTACGATTTGTATTTTAAAATGATCAAGAGGGAATGTCAAGCTTAGTAGGGTGATCAATGCAAAATGATCAAACAAAAGGGGTATCGAATATTCATTGATACCCCCCCTCCATTAATAAAAATCACCAAACTCTTCTTCGTATTCAGCTTCGTATTGCTGAATGTCACTAGGAATTTCTTGAAGAAATGCTAGACCGCCTAATATCAGCATCAGGATAATGGCGATGAATGAGAGAATGGCTGCGACAATACTTGATATGGCAAATAGCGTCTGCATTTTCATCATCTTAGCATATTGTTCTAATAACTCTTCATAAGAAGTATCAGGAGTTTGAATTAATTGTTCAGCTGCGTTTACAGATTTTTGTACATGGATTCCCATCATAATGAGGAAGACGCCAAGGGCAGCAGGAAGAACAAGCCAAAAACCAATAAGAATAGCTAAGCCACCTGAAATATAGAGAAATATACTACCAACTTTTCCCCACTTTGTGATCGAATGAAGAGATTGAATGATTTTCTCAGTTTGTTGCAATGGTGTTCACTCCTTTATGTATTCACTCTTTATCATACTTGAGCAGGTAGTACTTTAGGAAGAGTGAATGTAGAACAAATAAAAAATATTTCTATCTTCACTTTACTATTTATAGATAAATAAATTATTTTCGAATAAGAAAAAAGTAACATTTACTATGAATTTTAACGACAATTTATGTCATAAATAAGATTAGTAGTTAAAAATAATTAGTAAAATTATCAAAATATGTTGTTAGTTGTCTTGTAATTGGTTATTATTGTGTTGTATTACCATAAAATTTGGAAGGTGGAATTCATATGTTAGATCGTTTCTTAAACAAAATGACCAATGTTCAACCTGCAGCTTCAAGATGTATTTTGCAAAAATTAGTCACTTCATGCAAATCAGCGCCAACTTGTTTCCTTCAAGGTGTTGGAACTTTCCGTTACTACGTGGATCGTGATACAGGTGAGATTTGTACTAGCCAAGAACGCATTAGATGTGGCTGCTAAATTCAAGGATTTTATTTAATAGGATGTGAACGCATGAGCATATCTTCAATTTCATTCTTAACAAATGCTATGCAGACGTCAAACAGTCGTCAAGCGGGTCAAACATCCAATTCTTTTTTAAACCAAGCAGCGAAAATTGTTCAAGGCGACCATTCTCCAGAAGAGAGAAAGGCATTATTTCAACAACTGACTCTGGTTCAGCAAGGAAAAGATTTAGAGCTTCATGTGTCTAAATTAAAGGAATTAGAGAAAGAGGTTCAAAAAGAATCGTCTTCTTCGTCTGTTACTGTGAATCAGCATGGTGACCAAGTAGATATTTCAAATGAGGCTCGCAGTGAGTTTGAACAAGCTGAGGAACAAGCCACAGCTTCAAGTGAAGCGAGTGAAATCGCCGCGAGGGAAAAGGATCAGGATGTTCAGACAGATCCAAACCAATAAAAAAAGAGGCGTGTGTTTTTTATCTTCACATGCCTCATTTATGTTTATTTTGCAGAGAACCTTGAATAAAGACCATCGGGAAAAGGGGCTGCATATGAGATTGTTTCATCTTCTTCTACCATGATGTAATATGGAAACTCTTCAATATGAAAGGCGCCTATCATTTTTTCGTCTACTGAGATAATTTGCATGCTGGTTTGGTTATCACGATATAATTCTTGATCCTCTTCTTTCCCATTCTTTAACAAAATACTAAAAGAAATGTCTAATTGACGCTGCTTTTTCGTTTCTAGGAATTGTTCCAGTGATGGAATGCAGTGCGGGCATGCTGTGTCAGTGAATATAAACAACTGTTGCTTGTGATTGTTTTGCAGTAAATCATTTATTTGAATAGGTGATGGTTTTTCGAGTAGCGGATGAACAAGTTTTTGTCCAACATGCTGGATTGGTAAGATGATTAATGCCATCTGGTGTTTTAAATAGATCATGATTCCGATCGTCAATAAAAGGCTGCAAAGAATAAGAGTTAACTGTAAAAGTAAGATTGAAGTCATCGTATATCGTCCTCTCAGAGTGAAGTTACGCAGAGCTATCATAATATAAATATCAAAAATATGTCAATTATACTAAATGGTGTAAGGTGGAGCGTTTGATGAGTACAGTGAACCATTGTTTATATGCAATCTCTTATACTTGGAAAAGAAGTCGATCATATCTTCTGTTAACTCTATTCATCCAAGTGATCGTTGGCTTTATGCCTTTGGCTAGTGTTTGGATTATTCAAACATTGATTAATGAAATTATTTTATTTATGACTTCTTCTGGAGACATTCAAAAGGTTTTATGGTTATTTGGATTGCAAATGACCATTGTGGTTTTAGGATATGGGCTTCAATTCATTCTTCAGCTTAGTCAGCAGAAAGCGACAAATTTGATTGGTTTGCATTTGAAGGGTGAATTGCTTCAAAAGGCGATCAGGCTTCCATATATTACATTTGAACACCCGTCTTTTTATAATGAAAGTCAGCGTGTGATGAACAGTCATCAGCATGTTCTGAGTATGGTTAGAAGTATTTTTACAATCATGAGCGCATTGATTACTGTTGTATCACTTCTCATTTATATGATTGGTATCCATTGGGGCTTGGCGGTCATTCTGATCTTATGTACTCTGCCTGTCTTGTGGATTGAGCTTTTCTTTGGAGGCGCACGGTATCAATTAAATCGGATGTTAACTGCCAATGATCGAAGAGAAATGTATGTATCCGACCTTGTTGCACAGCGAGATTCATTGAAGGAAATCCGTTTATATGGAATTGGAGATTACCTTCTGCAAAAGTGGAAAGGTCATTATGTAAAAAGTGCAGATGAAAAATATAAATTACTCAAACGTCAGGTTCGCTGGGAGATGGCAGGCGGATTGCTTATGACATTTGCCTATGTGTGCTGTGGTCTTTTTATTGTCTTTCTTATCTTTCAAAAGAAAATAGCTGCGGGTACGTTTGTTGCTGTGCTCCAAGCTGTGCAAAATATTCAAAGTGGTTTTCAAGATTTGACGAGGGAATGTTCTAGTTTATATGAAACGAGTCTCTATATTGATGAAATGAGAACTTTTCAAAAGAGAGAAGAAGAAATTGGTGAGCAGACAGAGGAAGGGGCATCGCTTTGGAGGATTGAATGTATTCAGTCCATTACGCTAGAAAATCTCTCATTTACCTATCCGAATATGAAAACGCCTGCTATTGAACATATACATTTTCATATCAATAAAGGTGAACGCATTGCATTGGTGGGTGATAACGGATCAGGTAAGACGACCTTAATTAAATGTTTGACCGGTTTATATGATCCAGACAAGCCGAATATGCAAAAGGTCAATGGTGAGTCTATTTCAACCATTTGTAAAAAATCCTATCATGCGAGAATGGCTGTCCTTTTTCAAGATTTTATGAAGTACGAATTCACTGTGAAAGAAAATATTGGATTTGGACGTATTGACGAGATAGATAAGAAAGAGCGCATGATCTCAGCTGCACGGCAAGCAGGCATAGAGAAAAGAATTCATCAAATGGAAGAAACATACGATGCGCAGCTTGGCCGTTTTTTTGAAGAAGGTCATGAACTGTCTGGCGGACAATGGCAAAAGCTTGCGATGGCGAGAACCTTTTTTAGAGAAAGTGATTTTATCATTTTAGATGAACCGACTTCTGCGCTCGATCCACTATCGGAGATTTCACTCATTCGAAAGCTATTCGATCATACGCAGGATCAAGGGGTCTTGTTTATCACACATCGTATGGGAGCAGCCCGCTTAGCAGATCGGATTATCGTGATGAAGGATGGTGCTTTCGTTGAAGAGGGTAACCATGAAGAGCTAATGGCGCTAGATGGAGAGTACAAAAGGCTTTACGAGGCACAATCCCAACTATTTCAACAAAAGGAGATGGCGTAAGGTGAGTGTCTTTTATTTTATAGGTGTCTATTTGTTAGGAATGATCTTTGCAGGTGCATGGCTTGATAAAGTGAGAAAACAAACGGCGCATATTCAGCAGATGAATGCTTATCGACTGCTGCCTCCTGTGCTCACGGTGCCAATGTTTTATTTGTTTTTGACTGTTGAATTGGTTTGTACAGGTTTATTGTTCGTGTGGAACATGTCTCTTGTACCTGCGATTGGCCTTACAGCACTTTTATGTATCTATACTGGAGCGGTCACCTTCAATTTATTGAGAGGACATCGTAACATTTCATGCGGCTGTGGAGGTTTGCTTGAAAATGATCATCTTCACTGGGGAATTGTGATTCGTAATGTGTCGATGCTGGCTCTTGTGATTGGGTTGTTTTATGCACATCCCTACGTAGAAACAATTCCGTGGCCATTTCATATGATCTGTTTTCTGATTGCAGTGGCTGTCTGTTTGATTATAGCGGTGGGGAAAACCATCATGATGTTCAAAAGAAAATGGATGAATCAATTTGAATCGTATATAGAAGGAGACCAAGTGAAATGACTGATATTCTACTAATTATTGTGTTATTCATTGTCATTGCTCAGCTGGCTGTCGTGTTTTTGCTTGCCCGCTTTATCGGAAAATTTATGAGTAAAATTAAATCCCTTGATGGGATTGAATTAAAGGAAGCGGATGTTGGTGATGCTGCGCCGTTATTTCGAAGCTATACACATTTAGGAGATAAGGTCATTTTAAAGGAGTATTTACAGAGTGGAAGAGCTGTGATGCTGTTATTTGTAAATACCACTTGTATGACATGCAAAAGCATTTTATCTGATATGCGTCAGCACATTTCTAGTGATGATACTCAATTTATTTTCATCAATGGAGATGAACAAGGAGATGATGCATTGCTCCTTCAATTGCTGCCTAATCAAGCTGTGTATATGCGCTCTTCGCAAATCATGGAGCTGTATGGGGTAACTGTCGTTCCGCAAGCGATTCTGATAGATGAACATGGCATCATCCTCCAAAGGAAAGCTGTTCAAAATGCGAAACAGTTTGAACAGTTGTTACACGCATCATAAAAAAAGCGCCTCTTTGTTTGAGAGACGCTCGTTTTATAATTCTTTTCCTAGAATGTCTAAATCGTACCTGCTGCCGTCCATTTCTGCGATGCGTGGCAGGTGACCCCATGTCTCAAAGCCGTGCTTTTTAAATAATCGAATGCTGGCTTCGTTGTGCCCGAAAATAAAGGCAAGTAACGTTCGAATGCCTAGTGAAGGTGCCAGCTCAATGGCTTCTTGTAAAAAAAGTGACCCTAAGCCTTTCCCTCGATAGTCTTGGTTTAAGTAAATACTCATTTCAACGGTTCCGTTGTATGCAGGTCTTCCGTAAAAGGTTTCAAAGCTGAGCCAGCCGTAAATATGTCCATCCTCATCTGTTTTCACATAGAGAGGTCTTTTCTCTGAATGATTTAAAAACCATTGCCGGCGGTCTTCAACTGAAACTGGTTCTGTATCGGCGGTTACTTCTCTTGAAGCAATGGTCGAATTGTAAATATCAACGATTGCTTTGAGGTCATCTTCTGTTGCTATTCGGTTGAAAGTTTTCATAATAAAGTCCCCCATCTTTTTTCATTCATCATACATATTATTGATACGATTGCGCAAAATAAAAAGAAAAATGATTTCGTGTGTATATATTTTTTGAAAAGTGTTCAGAATGTTGCTGAGGTGATGAAAAATGAGAGAGGAAGAAAAGAAACGTACTTCCAAAATCACAAAAGTTCAGCAATTTTTCCGTAAGCGCTGGGTATTCCCTGCAATTTACTTGGTCAGCGCAGCGGTCGTGTTAACAGCCGTTCTTTGGTATCAAGCTGTATCAAAAGATGTGAAAGACCAACTATCTGATGGAAATCAAACAGGGCAAGAACAGCGTGATGATGCCGTTGAAGTTGGAAAGCCAATTGAAAATGTTGCCATGCCAGTCCAGAATTCTGATAATGTTTCTGTCGTGAAAAAGTTCTATGAAGCAGATGCTGATCAAAAAGAAAAAGAAGCAGCACTTGTAAACTATAATAACACCTATACCTTGAGCAAAGGTATTGATCTTGCAGATAAAGATGGCAAAGTGTTTGACGTCACAGCTGCTCTTAGTGGAACAGTGGTTCAAGCGAAAAAAGATCCAGTTCTCGGTCACGTCGTTGAAATTGAACATGAAGATGGATTATCGACTGTTTATCAATCGTTGTCACAAGTGAGTGTTAAAGAAGGCGATGAAGTGAAGCAGAATGATGTCATCGGTGCTTCTGGTAAAAATCTTTATGGTGCTGAAAGCGGCAACCATGTGCATTTTGAAATTCGTATGGAAGGTTTAGCGCTTAATCCACTTAGCTTTATTGACAAGCCTGTTTCAACTATTGAAAAGGCCGCGCAAGAAGTGACGGAAGAAGCAAAAGAACCTGCTCAGCCAAAAGCTGATGAAAAAATGAAGGAACCTGCTGCTGAAGATAAGGCCAAAGAGCCTGCTGGAGAAAAATCTGAAGAAAAGTCTGATGAGAAGGGGAAATCCTCTGATCAAGAAAAGTCTTCTGATTCCTCTAAAGACAGCAGTCAAACTGAAGAAACAAAACAATCTTAAGTCTTGAAACCTCTGTATATGAATCATGCAGAGGTTTTTTTCTGTCTTTAAAAAATCCCCCGCACTCAGCGGAGGATGGTTTAAAGGGCGGCAGGTCCTTCTTCACCTGTCCGAATGTTGATTGTATTTTCTATCTCATATATAAAAATTTTCCCATCCCCTGGTTCGCCTGTACGAAGTACCTTTTGAGCTGTTTCAACAACTTGTTCGACAGGTACTTTGCTTAGGACGATTTCAATCTTTAATCGTTCGTACACATTGCTTTCCTTTTTGACGCCGCGGTATAACTCTGTATGTCCCTTTTGTAAACCGCAGCCATGTACATTCGAAAAGGTAATGGAAGTGACACCAATCTTTCCGAGCTCCACCTTTAATGTTTCAAAATTGGCTGGACGTGTGACAATCTCCACTTTATACATTTTGCTCATAGAGACACCCCTTTTTCTTTAATCTTGATAAGCTTTTTCCCCATGCATGGTTAAATCAAGACCCACTGATTCTTCTTCTTCGGTTGCGCGAATCTTAAAGAAGAGATTGACCACTTTAATGATCACGTATGTCACAACAGCTACAAAGGCATAGGTGGCTACAATAGCGACGACTTGCTTCCAAAGTAAGCTGGGATCTCCGTAAAATAAGCCATTGGCTCCACCGTCATTGACAGAGGTTGTTGCGAAAAGCCCTGTTGCAATTCCTCCCCAAGTCCCGCCAATTCCGTGAAGACCGAATGCATCTAGTGCATCGTCATAGCCAAATTTGGCTTTGAGTGAGAAGACTCCCCAGAAGCACACGATGCCGCCGATGAATCCGATGATAATAGAAGCAAAAGGTGTGACAAAACCTGCGGCAGGTGTAATCGCGACAAGACCTGCGATGGCTCCAGAAATCGCGCCGAGCATGGTCGGCTTTTTGTTGATCATCCACTCGACTAACAGCCAGCCGATGATTCCCGCAGCAGCTGCTGTATTGGTGTTAATGAAGGCATACATTGCGACACTGTCTAAGGTAAGGGCACTTCCAACGTTAAAGCCAAACCATCCAAACCAAATGACAGCTCCGCCAAGAAGAGTATAAATCAAATTGTGAGGAGAAGAGCTTGCTGCTTCTTTACGCTTCCCGAGCACAATCGCTACGACTAGACCTGCCACACCTGATGAAATGTGAACCACGTTTCCTCCAGCGAAGTCGAGCGCACCCATTTCGCCAATCCAACCGCCGCCCCATACCCAGTGTGCGACTGGCGCGTATACAAATGTGACCCAAAGGAGTGTAAACACGACGACCGCTGAGTAACGAATTCGTTCAGCAAAGGCACCTGAGATGATGGCTGTTGTTAAGACGGCAAAGGTCATTTGGAACATCATGAACAATGAATGTGGAATGGTCTCGCTGTAGGTACCAGGCTCAAAGCCAACGTCTTTTAGTCCAATCCATTCTAAGCCTCCAATCCATGCATTTCCTGGCGCAAAAGCCAAGGAATAGCCAAACATGATCCATACGATAGAGACGATCGCTAGTGAAGTTAAGCTGTGCATGGTTGTACTTAAGACGTTTTTACTTCTCACGAGTCCTCCATAGAATAAGGCTAAACCCGGTGTCATTAACCACACGAGTAGTGCGCAGAAGAACATAAATACTGTATCACCCATTTGCATGCTGCATTCCCCCTGAATCATTCAGAATTAATTGATTTCTTAATTCTTCATTATAGAGAGAAAAGTCATATATAACATATTCATGTAAGTTAATCTTACATGGTTTTTGGTTATATTCAATATAAATGGATGAAAAGTTCGTGAAAAATGAGAAAAAACGTGCATTGAGCACAAAAAATAAAGGGCGTTTGACCTATAAAATGGAGCTCAGAAAGACTTTGGTTCGTTCCTCTTGAGGTGAATCGAACAGTTTTGATGGTGTGCCTTCTTCGACGATACGACCTTCGTGCATATAGACGACGCGATCGGCAACTTCTTTCGCAAAGCCCATTTCATGTGTGACGATGACCATCGTCATGCCTTCTTTTGCGAGACTTTTCATTGTTTGCAGCACCTCGCCTACAAGCTCTGGATCGAGGGCAGACGTAGGTTCGTCAAATAACATGACATCTGGTTTCATGGCGAGAGCTCTTGCAATAGCCACACGCTGCTTTTGACCGCCTGATAGTTTAGAAGGATATACGTTGGCTTTATCCGCAAGTCCGACCTTTTCTAACAGGACGTTGGCTTCTGATACAGCTTGAGTCTTTTTTGTTTTTTTTACCATAACAGGCGCCTCGATGATGTTTTCAAGCACAGTTTTATGCGGAAAGAGGTTAAAATGCTGAAACACCATGCCTATTTTTTTCCGCATCTCGTTTAATTGATCGCGTTTTGGGTGAACAGGGCTGCCATCAATGATGATTTCTCCATCATTTTTGATTTCTAAAAAGTTCATACAGCGGAGCAAGGTGCTTTTTCCAGAGCCGCTGGCTCCAATTAAGACGACTACATCATTTTCATAAACAGTGAGGTCGATATCCTTTAAAACATGCAGTTCCCCGAAGTGTTTGTTTAGTTTTTCAACGCGAATGAGTTCCTTTGATTCTGCCATGTTTCTCCTCCTAATGGTCACTGACTGATAGTTTCTTCTCAAAGGTTTGGACAGCGAACGTTAACAGCAGGACAAGAATTAAGTAATAGACGGCTACAACAAGTAAATAGGTCATATTGTCAAAGCTGTTTGAACCTTGGGTCGTGGCGACGTTAAATAGTTCATTGACGCTAATAAAAGCGGCGAGTGATGAATCTTTTAAGCCAATAATGAACTGGTTGCCAAGAGGGGGGAGTGCACGCCGCATCGCTTGCGGGAGAATAATGCGCCTCATTGTTAGGAAACGTCCCATACCAAGAGAGCGTCCTGCCTCTTTTTGCCCCTGATCAATTGATTGGATGGCGCCTCTGAATATTTCTGCTATATACGCGCCATTATGAAAGGCGAGCGCAATGGAAGCGGCCCAGAAGTCGGGAATATTTAATTCTGTCAGTCCAAAATATAGGATGAAAATTTGAACAATCAGTGGTGTACCGCGTACAAGGAAGATATAGGCATTGGCGATATAACCAAAGACAGCCACGCGTGATATTTTCAATAAAGCAAAGAAGAGCCCGATGAACATGCCGATGAAGATGCTGATCACAGTGAGCTGTAAGGTGAGCAGCATACCTTCTAAAAAAATACCTCTTGAATCAATCAGCGTCTGAAAAAAATGTGATAGGGTAGGCAAAACAATCATCTCCATTTGAAGAAAGTGCGCCTAAAAAGGCGCACAATCGTGGTTTTAATTTTGTTTGACCGTGATGTCTTCATTAAAATATTTTTCGCTAATTTGTTTTAATGTTCCGTCTTTTTTTAGTGCGTCAATCGCATCGTTGATCTCTTTAATGAGCTGTTCATTTTCTTTTGAAACAGCGATTGCCTGCTCACTTTGTCCGAGTCTTTCCTGAGCCTCGATCTTTAATTTTTTCTTCATGGCTTCTGCGCCTGTCGCGAAATCCGTCACGACTGCATCGTGTTTTCCGTTGGCTAGTGCTTCTAAAGCGACGACATCACTGTCGTAATATTTTGGTTCCTGTCCGCTATGTTCCTTTGCGATATCAGCGTAGGACGAGCCTTTAGATACAGCGATTTCTTTGTCTTTTAAATCATCAGCATGTTGAATGTCTGCTCCAGGTCTTGTGAAAATTTGCGGGCCAGAGTAATAGTAGGGCTTAGAAAGAAGGACGTGTTTTTTTCGTTCCTCATTGATGGTATGACTTGCAACTGCCGCATCGAATTTTCCTGATTTCACACCTTCAACAATGCCTGCGAATTTATATTTCTTCTGTATAGGCTCGAGGCCTAGTTTGTCACTAATCGCATTGCCTACGTCGATATCAAAGCCTGACATCTGATTTCCATCCATGTAACTGAACGGGTGAAATTCACCTGATGCTGCAAATATAAATTTTCCATCCTCCAAAATTGGCGACCCTTTCGCTGTAGAATTACGTTTATCTCCGTTCCCATTTGTTTCATTTGAACCACACGAAGACAGAAGTAATACTGCAACCGAGAAAAGGGCTGGGACCCAAAACCGTCTTTTCTTAATAATAAGCTTCTCCTCCTTTTCAGCCGTTCTCCATATAAGGAGAAAGTAGGCTTTTCAATATGTGTAGCATCTTACCATTTGTACCTCATATTCTCAATTTTATATGTGTTTTTCCAACACTCGCCCTTTTTAAAATGTATGTCTTGCTTTTCCAAGAGAGAACTTGAATTGATCAGGGTAAAAAAGGGAAATAAATCTCATAATAACGGAAGGGTTAGCAAGCCAGAACACAAAGAGGGGGGCTGTAAATGAAGAAGTGGAGGGACAACCGAAAAGTCTTTTTAACTGCGATTGCCTTTGGGACGATGTTAAATCCGTTGAATTCCTCAATGATTTCTTTGGCCCTGCATCAAATTCAGCATGAATTCGGTTTATCATTTACGACTGTATCTTGGCTTATTTCGTCTTTTTATTTAGCTAGTGCGGTGACGCAGCCGGTGAGCGGCCGGATTGGGGATCATGTGATGAGCCGGAGAACATTATTTTTATTCGGACTGGGCCTGGTAGCAGTCTCAGCCATCTGTGCACCATTTGCCCCGACGTTTGCGGTGCTGATTGTGATTCGTTTGTTGCAAGCAATTGGGAGCAGTGCCATTTATCCTTCTGGTGTCGGACTCATTCGGGATCATATTCAGGAAAAGCAGGCATCGGCATTAGCGGTATTGTCCATTTTTGCTTCTGCGATGACGGCGCTTGGACCTACACTTGGCGGCTTTTTGATGACAATCGGCGGCTGGCCGGCTATCTTTTTAGTGAATCTGCCTTTTATTTTGATCAGCTTCTTTCTTGGACTATCTTTGTTTCCAAAGGAGCAGAAAAAGAGAAAGCTACGTATAGGTGAAACGGTACGGAGGCTCGATTTGCCAGGAATGCTTCTTTTTACAGTTTGTATTGTCCTTCTGCTTTCGTTTTTATTATCACTAGGTCATGGCATTCAATATGTACAGGGAATTCTTTGTCTCTTGAGTGCAGGCACTTTTATTTGGTGGGAGTATCAGGTGGATGAACCATTTATTCAAATTCGGATGTTCAGACAGGAGCAGCGGCTTTCACTTGTGTATGTGCAATTTATCATTTTAAATATCTTTTTCTATTGTCTTTTCTTTGGTTTGCCGAGCTATTTCCAAGATGAATTAGGCTGGCGTGTGGAAATGACGGGTCTTTTTATGCTTTGCATGTCTGGGGTGAGCATCATTGTCTCTCCGCTGACGGGAAAGTGGGTGGACGGCGGGGATGAACGCCATCCGGTATTAGCCAGTGCGGTATTGATGCTGGCTGGAGCGTCTGCGATGACCTTCTTTTTTATTCCGGCACCATTATGGGGGAAAGGGCTGGTTCTAGCGCTGCTTGGACTTAGTTACGGGATTGGCAATGTTGCGCTGCAAGCTGCGATGCTCAAGGCAAGCCCTCAGCATATGATTGGCACGTCCTCTGGGCTTTTTCAAACATGCCGCTACCTTGGTTCCATTCTATCGTCTGCCGTTCTCGGTATGTTGTTTGGGGATGAAATTGCTGGTCCTCATTTTGAGCAGTTAGGGTGGACGTTGATTATCATTTCCCTTATCGGCATCGGTGTCAGTCTTTATTTTTCGAACAAGGTCAGAGGAGGACAGTCAATAAAAAAAGCGGCGCGATAAGTGGAAGAAGATTCTTCATCACATTATCGCAAGCCGCTTAAGAGTTAGACAGGTCAGAACCCTGATCCTTTTGCTTCCTTCTGAATATTTTCCCTACAATTGTCTCATAGAAAGTGACGATGCGATCAATTGGAGAGTCAAAGAATTTCCATAATTTATTCATGATAAAGACGACCACAATTGATACGACCAGGCTGCCTAAGACATCTAATGGATAATGGTGACCAACCCAGATGCGGGAGAATCCTGTGAGTAATCCAAAGACGAGCAAGATGTTGCCAAGCTTTTTATTGCGAGATCGAATGGCAAGTGAAAGAGCCAGTGCACCTGTTGTATGGTCACTTGGGAAGGAAGCGTCTGCTGAGTGCGGAATGAGTGTGTCGACTTTATGTGCCACAAACGGCCGCTCTTCATAATGAAACAGTGTAATGGCAAAATTGACGATAAGTGCCGCGATGCCTGTTACACCGGAAAAGAAGACATGCTTCTTAAATTTGTGATTACCTAAAAACCAGCAAATCAATAAGACAAGGGCATACACAAGAATGGCCTTTTTCGTAATGAAAATCATGGCCTGATCTAAAAACTCAGAATGATGAGCCATCCCGTGTATCACTTTAAACAGTTCGTAATTCAAAACATCACCTATACCTTCGCTTAATGCCAACTATTTTTCAAATATTCGTCTATTTGAAACATCCTATATTTTAGCATGTTTCCGTTGAAGTTTAAAATAGAATCCTATTCTGATAGGGAGACCTTCTGTGCTTTTGCTTCTTGTGGCTTTCGTTCGCTCCAATAAAAAACAATCATACTGAGCAAGACAACAATACCTGCAATGAGATATACATTTGAAAAGTCTGTGAAGCTGACAAGGAGACCAAATACAAAAGAGCCAGCAGCAATACCCGTATCATATAAAGTGAAGAAAGTAGCCGTCGCATAGCCTGTACGGTGGGCTGGTGAGTGCTGAATGGCAAGTGTTTGTAAACATGGCACTAGCGATCCATAGCCAAGTCCAATGACACCACCTGATAGCAGAAGCATTGTAGCTGAATGTGTAGCTGTCAGCATCCATAAACCAATCGCAAAAAGAGCAATCGAAGGATAGATCACAATGTGAGGTCCTACACGGTCAAAAAGTCTGCCTGTAAATGGACGTGATCCAAGCATCGCTGCCGCAAACACAATAAAGAAATAACTGCTTGCCCCCATCAAGTCAAGGGAATTGGCATAGACTGAAATAAATGAAATGATCGGCGAATAACAGAAGGAAATAATGATGCCGACTGCCGCTGTTTTTAAGGCACCTTTTTCAAACAAGTGAGAAAAAGTAAATCGGAAGACAACACTTCCTCCATCTTCAAGCTCTGGTTGTCTGATGAGCATCGTAAAAGCGGCACCAATGGTAACGATAATGGAAAAAAGAAGGAATAAGGAATGGAATCCTACTTTTCCTACTTGATTTAGTGCAATAAATGGACCGATGACAACAGCAAGGTTCATGGACATGACAAAGTAGCCAAGTCCCTCCCCGCGTTTATGTTTTGGAATCATATCTGCTGCAATGGCACTGGTTACTGTCGTCAAAATGCTAAAAAAGATGCCCTGCACGAAACGCAGTAAGAGAAGCGTTTGGAATTGATCTATTGGGATGTATAAATAAGTGAGTAAGGCAAATGCCGTTGATGAGAAAATCGCCATCCGTTTTTTACCGAATTTCTCAATAATCGCTCCAGAAAATGGTCTTGTCACAATGGCGGACAATAAGAAGACCGTCACAAGAAGACCGCCCTGTGATTCTGTTCCATTTAGTTCATCCATTGTGTAAATAGGCAGCAAGGTTAAAAGGGCATAAAAAGAGGTGAACGTAAATAAATTCACCAGGACAATCATGATAAAGTCTCTTGTCCAAATGCGTTCGTTCATGATGTATGTCACTTCCTATTCAGTTGATAATTTGTGTAAAAGTGTATGCAGGAGTTGTTTTTCTTCGTGGGTGAAATCTGAAAGACATTCTTCTTCAAATTGTTCCATCGTACGTTTGATTTCTTCAAATCGGGCCTTAGCATCATCTGTCATGACGATCAGGTTTTCACGTTTATCTTTTCCTTGTACACGTTGCACCCAGCCATTTGCTTCTAGACGGGTTACGGTTCGGGTAATGGTTGGGGCTTCGACGTTCAAATATGTCCAAATGTCTTTTTGGGTTTTCGGGCCGAATGTGTCCAAACAAAAAAGTACAGTCCATTGGGACATGTACAAGTCATAAGCAGCAAGCGCTTCGTTCGCCTTTTTAGACAGCAACCTGGCGCTTTGGTGTATTTGATGTAAACACTCTCTATTTAACGTATCCATATGCTCACCTTTATTAAATATTTAGCTAGGTAAATAAAATCACCTTTTCTATTTTACGTGCTCGACTCATTCTTGTAAAGTGAAAATTTTCGCCACTCGAAATGATTGCATTTTCTGATAAATCCCTTGTCCCATCTTCATTTTTAGCATATTCCCTATGCAATGCTAATACACTGTTACAAACCTGACAAAGAGAGTGTTTGAGGTGAGGGATCGTGTTTGGCATTTACTACCTAATGGATGAGAAATTAAGACGAACAAGCGCCGCTAAAAATGGACACTATTGATACGGATCTCATTTCACACTTCTCACATCCATTTTAGGGAGGTCGAGTGGTGTGCACGATTACATCAAAGAGCGAACAATCAAGATAGGAAAGTATATCGTGGAGACAAAGAAAACCGTTCGTGTAATTGCGAAAGAATTTGGAGTCTCTAAAAGTACTGTACACAAGGATCTAACAGAAAGACTGCCAGAAATTAATCCAGATCTGGCTAATGAAGTGAAGGAGATACTGGATTATCATAAATCAATCCGCCACTTGCGAGGGGGAGAAGCCACTAAATTAAAGTATAAAAAAGAAGAAATTTTAGAAGGCGAGCCTGTGAAACAGTAAGCTTAGTTCTTTGTTCATAAACATGATATATATATCTTCCTCATATCGGTAGTTTCTAACCACAAATTTTGTAAAGACTTTTGTAAAGAAATATCTTTTTTTCTGCAAATTATGATAGAATATATAATTAGGGCAGAATGTGGTATTTGCTATGGAAACAGATTTTCAAGGAGGATATATATAGATGTTTGCTAGGGATATTGGAATTGATCTTGGTACTGCCAATGTACTGATTCATGTCAAAGGAAAAGGAATTGTATTAAATGAACCATCTGTGGTAGCTCTTGACAAAAACAGCGGAAAAGTTTTGGCTGTTGGAGAAGAGGCGAGACGTATGGTTGGACGTACGCCTGGGAATATTGTTGCGATTCGTCCATTAAAAGATGGCGTAATTGCTGATTTTGAAGTAACTGAAGCGATGCTCAAGCATTTTATTAACTCATTAAATGTGAAAGGGCTATTCTCTAAGCCGCGTATGCTCATCTGCTGCCCGACAAACATTACATCTGTTGAGCAGAAGGCGATCAAAGAAGCTGCTGAAAAAAGCGGCGGTAAGCATGTATTTCTTGAAGAAGAGCCAAAAGTAGCAGCTATTGGTGCTGGTATGGATATTTTTCAGCCAAGTGGAAACATGGTCGTAGATATTGGAGGCGGAACGACAGATATCGCTGTCATCTCAATGGGTGACATTGTAACCGCCTCTTCTATTAAAATGGCTGGAGACAAATTTGATCTGGAAATTCTCAACTACATTAAAAAAGAGTACAAGCTGTTGATCGGTGAACGCACGGCTGAGGATATTAAGATCCAAGTTGCAACGGTATTCCCAGACGCACGTCACGAAGAGATTTCAATTCGTGGACGAGACATGGTGACAGGATTACCAAGAACGATTACCGTCACAAGCAAAGAAGTAGAAGAAGCATTGCGTGAATCTGTATCTGCGATTGTTCAGGCTGCAAAGCAAGTTCTTGAGAGAACACCGCCTGAATTATCAGCTGATATTATTGATCGCGGCGTCATCATTACAGGTGGCGGAGCTCTTCTAAACGGGCTTGATCAATTGCTTGCAGAAGAGCTGAAAGTACCAGTTTTCGTTGCTGAGAATCCGATGGATTGTGTAGCTGTTGGTACTGGCGTCATGCTTGATAATATGGACAAGCTGCCAAAGCGTAAACTCAGCTAATGATGTCCCTCATTCTTTTTCGAAAGAATGGGGGATTTTTATTAAAGAACCCTGCAAATATGCCGATATATTTCATAGAAGATTGTGTTTAGGTCATGTGAAAGAATTTTAATGAGGTGAGCACGTGTTAAAAGGACTATACACCGCAACATCTGCCATGATCGCTCAAGAGCGGCGGACAGAAATGCTTTCAAATAATATCGCAAATGCGAATACGCCAGGATATAAAGCGGATGAGGGGGCCATGCGGGCATTTCCAGAAATGCTGCTTAGCCGAATGGAGTCAGGACGTTTCCAAACTTCTTCAGGCAAAGGGTTTAGTGTTCCTCAGCAAACACCGATTGGCGGCATTAATACGGGGACATATATGCAGGAACTGATTCCTCAATTTACCCAAGGAACTTTAAAAACAACAGATCAAACAACGGATATCGCACTAGTCGAAAATAATGTGCCGATCAACCCTGAGACCAATCAGAAATCAGCGCTCTTTTATGCGGTCAATACCCCAGAAGGCGTTCGTTATACGAAAAGTAGCTCGATTACATTGAACGCACAAAATCAGTTGACGATCAATGGGCGTGCTCTTCTTTCTGTGACAGGTCAGCCAATCACGGTTCAGAGTGAGAATTTCAAAGTGAATGCAGATGGAACTGTGAGTGAAAATGGACAAAATCTTGGGCAAATTGATGTACGTGTTGCGATGGATACAAGAAACTTAGCGAGAGAAGGAAATGATTTATACCGTACAGCTGATAACCAGCCCCTGCCAAGTGCAGTCAATAACGGTCAAATGTCCTATACGTTAAGTCAAGGTGTATCGGAGCTGTCGAACGTGGATGTGACGAAATCATATACAGAAATGACAACCGCTTATCGAGCATTTGAAACAAACCAAAAAGTGGTTCAAGCGTATGATAAAAGCTTAGAAAAAGCAGTGAATGAAATTGGCAGAGTGTATTAATTAAGAAATGAAAAAGAAAGGAGGATTCTCATGCTTAGAACGATGATCAATGCAGCTGTATCAATGAACGAAGTACAAAAGCAGCTTGATATTATCAGTAATAATATCGCGAACAGTGAAACAACAGGATACCGTGCGAAAAATACCCGTTTCTCAGAGCTGATCAGACAACAGTTCAACCAAGTGGATGAAAAAAATGCGCAGGTGGCAAACAGTCGTCTGACACCTGATGGATTAAGGCTTGGTACGGGTACGATGGTCAATGCGTCCATTAACTCACTGCAAGGTTCGATTAAAGAAACAGGCCGTGATCTTGATGTTGCATTTGGAGCGCCTTCTCAGTATATGCAGGTCAATGCCGGCGGTAATATTCGTTATACAAGAGACGGTTCTCTATACTTACAGCCAGGCAATAATCGTAACCAAGTGCAGCTTGTCACTAGCGAAGGCCATCCGATTCTTGATGAAAATGGAAATGAAATCGTCTTAAATGCGAATTTCCGTGATATTTCAATTGATAAAAATGGACGTCTGACAGCCATTTCAAGAGATAATCAACCGAATCAGCAAGTGAATCTAGGTGTTGTGCAAGTCAATAACTCTTCAGCACTTGTCTCTGAAGGAGATAATTTATTCTCAGTTGACGGTACTTATCAAGGTGCATTAACAGCACTAAATGGAGCAAACCGCCAAGCGATTCAGCTTCAGCAAGGTGCACTTGAAACGTCGAATGTGGACATGTCTAAAGAATTAACAGATCTCATGACAACACAGCGCTCCTATCAGATGAACTCAAGAACGATTACGATGGGTGATCAGATGCTTGGATTAGTAAATACAATTCGATAATGAGCAGGCTGACATCAGCCTCTCATGATAAAAAAGGCGGCTCGCTCAAAGTCGCCCTTTTTTTTATAAAAATCTGAGACATCGGCAAGCAAATCCTCAAGATCAATCCAGGCTTCTTTTCGTTCAAGGCATGTGACGAGCCTTGCAATCTGCTCATCTGCCTTTGGCGTTTGGCTGTAGAGAAGAAATAAGATTTGGAACTTGATTCTTAATATATCAAATTGTGAAGCAACGGCTTCTTTTAATCCTTTTTGAATATACTTCATACCTTCATCGGTTAAATTTTCTTTATAGCAGGAACGCACTGTTTCGTAGAGGCACGATACATAAGAGTGTGCGGACTTTCGGTATGCTGGCAGACGAAGTGCTTTTTTAAAGTATTCCAGCGCTTTCTTGTGACGGTTTTGTCTCGACTGAATAAAGCCAGCGTCATAATAAACGATACCGAGCAGTTCTTGATCATCAATGATTTTCACGTATTCGATGATCTCAATAAAAAGAGCTTCTGCTTCTTCATATTTTTTTTGATCACTAAAGTTAAGTGCGAGGACAATTTTGCACCGATAAATGCTATGGATATCCCCGTGCTTTGCAAAGATATCCATGGCTTTTTCAACATGACGAATCGATAACAACGAATAGCGCTTGTTATAATAAACACCACTTGTACGAAAATGGAACTCGGCTTCTTCTAGCTCATCGTCTAGCAGCGGCAGTTTTTCTTCTGCTTTTTCAAGATAATGAATGGCATCATTTTGATCACTTTTTAAAGATTCGTATAAACCGAGAAAGAAGTTAAAATAATAATGCAGTTGATCGTTCATTTGGTCTTTGAACTGCATCAGTTCATGTTTCATTTTTTCTAAGTCCTCTGTCTGATTCATCCAGAGCTGATGCCGAAAAAGCATCAGCTGATAATGTAAATAGAGTTCCTGTTTTTTTGATATTTTACGTTGATGTTTTAATAGAGTTGTTTTGATTTCTTCAGCCTTCGAAAAATGTCGATGCTTTAGCATTGTATACCACGAATGGAGAAGTTTTTTAATGGGTTTATCACTCATAAAATTCATTTTTACCCTCTTATTCAATCAATGATGTAATATATATTACCATATTTGTGAAAAAACAATGAGTGTAGTGTGGATTATATTTGATGACAATAGGCAATAGTAGATTCTATTTTTTGCCATATGTATGGAGTGGACGTTGAAAAATACGAGCATTCATAATATACTTCTATAGGAATCAAATGAAGATCAGCGATATAGAAAAGAAGGAGAGATCAAGACATGCTTGATGCTCAGCAAATTCAAAACATTATTCCACACCGTTATCCATTTTTATTGGTTGACCGTATTTTAGAAGTTGATGGTGACAAAAGAGCGGTTGGAATCAAAAATGTAACAGTAAATGAAGAATTTTTTAACGGTCATTTCCCAGGATACCCAGTCATGCCGGGTGTGCTTATTGTAGAAGCGCTTGCTCAGGTTTTTGGGGTCATCATTTTAGGTAAAGAAGAGAATCAAGGGAGAATCGGTTTGTTTGCTGGAATTGACAGTTGCCGATTCAAAAGACAGGTCAAGCCTGGCGATCAGCTTCGTTTAGAGGTTGAAGTGACACGTCTTCGCGGTCCAGTTGCCAAAGGAAAAGCAGTAGCCACAGTAGATGGCGAAGTGGCATGTGAAGCAGAACTCACATTTTCTATCGGTCCTAAAGTATCATGATTTGCTTGGCGGTTCATCAAGGATGAATCGCTTTTTATATGGAAACAACTAGTCTGAACGGATCAGGACTTGCATTTTTGACAAAAAAACGTCATATTAGACAAAAAAAGATGAAGGTGATAAAAGATGCTGAAAGAATTTAGAGAATTTGCAGTCAAGGGAAATGTCATTGACTTGGCTGTAGGTGTCATCATTGGGGGAGCATTTGGCAAAATTGTCACTTCTCTTGTGAATGATTTGATCATGCCGCTTGTCGGCATTATTATTGGCGGACATGATTTTAGCGGTCTATCTATTAAGATCGGATCTGCGCAAATTTTATATGGAAGCTTCATTCAAACAGTGATTGATTTCTTGATTATCTCGTTTTCCATTTTTATCTTTATTCGTTATTTGAATAAATTAAAACGGAAAAAGGCAGAGGAAGAAGAGGTTGTAGAAACGCCGGATCAAACGGAAGTTTTACTAACTGAAATTAGAGATCTCTTGAAAAATCAAAGCCAATCGAAAGATGTGCAATAAAAAAAGAGCGGCTAACTCCGCTCTTTTTTATGTGTTTTGTTTAAATGCATCCAGTAGTTTTTCTCCGGAAAGCCCCTCTTTGACGAGGTCTTTTAGTACTTCTTCTGTTTCTGTTCTATAACGATTTGTAATCATCTTACCATCGAGCAGCACAGAAATGTTTTCTTCTAAAGCAACAATGTTTTTGACTTGGACAGATAGATGAACAGGGCGGTTGTTTTCTTTTGTGATCGTCACAAGAATCTTCACTTCAGTGTGCTGCTGAAAGAGCACCTCAAACACCTGTCTATGTTTTTTTGGAATGAGTGCCTCGATCATCCAGTGATTTTCACCATCTTCTTTATTAATGATTAAACCGTCACGAAGGGGAATGCTGGACATTTTATCTTGCTTTGGATCAAGTTCGATTTTTAAATCAATCAGCCTAAAGGTTTTCATATTTTTCACCTCACAAGCGTTCATTATTCGTAAGTAATATTATAGCATACAACATCTGTATAAATGAAACCGCTGCCTGCTTAAAGCGAGCTGCATATGAGTGAAAGGAGATGTTTTATGGAGTCTTATCAATTACGAAACATACATATTGGCGAAGAGAAGGCAAAGAGCACAATGCGCGTTTATTCGTGGGGAGACATTCTTTCATTTTGTGATGTGTACATGGAAGAAGGCGAGTCACTCACGTTTCAATACGTCACCGAGGATCAAATGGACTACTTTGAATTTCAATTGTCGATTCATGATGGGCAGCTTTGTTTTTATTGGTTTGCGTGGGATGGATCTGATTATATTCACATGCCTTCTAGTAATTGGATTCATTCAGATGTTTTTTATCAATTTATGAAAAATAAGTTTTTCGTCAAACAAAACAAGATGATGTTTTATACTCAAGCGGTAAAAAGCAGAAATTAAAGAGGAAAGAGAGAATTTGAGGGGGCATTCTTTCATTTTCATGTTTTGTCACATACAACCTTTCTCGGTAGACTAAGGGCAGCTAGAAGGAAAGGAGGTACGGTCTGAATCAAAAGGTAACGTCTAGCATCTGACAGCCCCCCTCTAGCTAAAGCTGATAGACGCTGCCTTGAGCATAAGAACACTGCGTAATAGAACCATCGTTTCTTTGTATAGGTCATGTGTCCCCTTAAATCCCCTTGTGTGTATCCGGTCATGTAGCGTGGCCGGGTACTCTTTTATTCAATGATAAACCGATCACCTCTTGATGATGGATTTTATCAGCGGTATGATAGCCAAAATGGAGACAAAAAGGAGAGAACGATGACAAACATTCAATTGATCGCAACGGATTTAGACGGAACGTTATTGAATAGTGAACACAAAGTGAGTCAGGAAAATGAGCAGGCGTTAAAGGAAGCAGCGGCGAATGGATTGGAAGTTGTCGTTTCAACAGGAAGAGCGTATTTTGATGTGAGGTCTATTTTTGATGAGCTTGGGATGAATACATGGGTGATTAGTGCCAATGGAGCTGTGATTCATGATCCGGCTGGACAAGTATATCATTCAGCTGCTTTACAAGAAGAAAAGGCCAAACGCATATTGAAATGGCTTGAAGAACGTGAGTATTATTATGAAGTTTTTACAAACGAAGCCATTTTCACACCGAATCGTGGTAGAGAGCTTCTTGCGATTGAAATGGATCGTTTAAAAAGTGCAAATCCAGAAACGGACTTGAGTGTTTTAAAACAAGCGGCAGAAGTGCAATATAGTCAGTCGGGTTTTTCTTATATTGATACATATAAAGAGTTGTTTCGTGAGGATCGAAAGCTTTCATTCTACAACATTTTAGGTTTCTCTTTCTTTGAAGACAGATTGAAGAAAGGATGGAATATGTTTGGTGATGATTCAGATGTCACAATGGTCAGTTCAGCCGATCATAACTTTGAAATTGGTTCAAAGGATGCATCTAAAGGCCAGGCATTAACAAGACTGGCAGAACGACTTGGTATTCCTTTAGACCAGACAGCGGCTGTAGGAGACAGTTTAAATGACGAATCGATGCTTCTAGCAGCTGGTGTTGGGGTTGCGATGGGCAATGCGAGACAGGATATGAAAGAAATCGCTGATCATGTCACGTTAACAAATGATGAACATGGTGTGGCGTATATGATTCGACACCTTTTGAAGTAGATGCATCAGATGTCGTTGTATAAATCACATAGGATAAAGCGCATTCTACAAAAGAGGAATTCAGAACTACTTCTATTTACACATGATGTGGAACATCATATAATTTAATTATGAACATAACCCGCTTGTAAGGAAATTAAGGAGAGTAAACGAATGGCGCTGGAATCTTATAAGTCCGAAAATCTGCATTTAATCAAGGAAGCCTTAGACTATACTCAGGTTGGCCTGACGGTGACGGACCCGTCTTTACCTGATAATCCTTTAATATATGTGAACAAGGGCTTTTTAGATATGACAGGCTATCAAGAACCCGAAGTATTGGGGAAGAATTGTCGTTTCCTTCAAGGAAATGAAACAGAGCAAAACGCTCTCCAACAAATTAGAACAGCAATTGAGAACAAAGAGGCTGTCACTGTTCAGCTAAAAAATTATAAAAAATCTGGACAGATGTTTTGGAATGAGTTAAGTGTAGCTCCTCTTTGGATTGACGAAAATGAAGGGAAACGTCTTTATTTCGTTGGTCTGCAAAAGGATGTCACGAAAGAGAAGGAACAGCAGGAGCTTCTTGAGCAATCAATTGATGAAGTGCTGAACATTTCTGTTCCCATTGTTCCTGTGAAAGATGGTATTTCTGTGTTACCGATCATTGGTACGTTAACAGCGCCAAGATTTGATAAGATTATCTCCACAGTCTCCACCTATATCTCTCAATCCAAGGACGATTATTTTATTGTCGATCTGTCTGGTTTATTAGAAGTCGATTCATTTGTGGCAGACGCGATCTTTAAGCTGAACGATTTGATTTTAATGACTGGTACGGAACTCATCGTGACAGGAATTAAACCGAATCTTGCGATGAAAATGGGAGAAATGAGAGAAGACTTCCGTGAATTGAATACGTATATGAACGTGAAATCTGCATTGAAAAAACTGCACATCTAACCTATGTTCATATGAAATGAAAAAAGAGGACTTTTCATCATGTTTGAGAAAAGTCCTCTTTTTGCTTGGATTAAGATGATTGAGCGGCGGCACTTAATGTGAATAAATCTTCTAGTTCGTTTGTCGATAGCTCTGTAATCCAGCTTTCACTTTGGATAATTTGATCATTTAACGTTTGTTTTGTTTCGAGCATTTGATCGATTTTTTCCTCGATCGTGCCCGTTGTGATCATCTTATGGACGTGAACAAATCGTTTTTGTCCGATCCGATAAGCACGGTCGGTCGCTTGGTTTTCCACAGCAGGATTCCACCATCTGTCGTAGTGAATGACATGGTTTGCGGCGGTTAGGTTAAGTCCTGTTCCTCCTGCTTTTAAAGAGAGAATTAAGATGTTGAAATCTTTCTTCTGGAAGCGGTCCACCATTTTATCCCGCTCCTGTTTGGACAGACTGCCATTTAAAAATTGAACGGGTTCTCCAAACATCTTTTCCGCCAGCTGCTTGATCATGTTCCCCATTCCAATATACTGCGTAAAGATGAGGCAGCTTTCTCCTTGTTCATGTATTGCTTTTAACAGCTCTGCGAGTTTATCCATTTTTAATGAACGTTTCAGCAGTTTCACATCGGTTCCACTCTCTTTTAAATAGAGAGCCGGGTGATCGCAAATCTGTTTGAGTCTGCCGAGCATACTTAAAATAATGGCTTTCCGCTGCATTCCTGTTAACGAAGCCATGTGTTCGAAAGTATCTTTCACGAGCTGTTCATATAAAGAAGCCTGCTCAGCGGATAGCGGAATGTATTCTTTTTCTTCGAGTTTCTCGGGCAGGTTCAGGGCGACCTCTTCATCTTGCTTTGTTCGTCTTAAAAGGAAAGGCTTAATCAGTTGCTGCAGCTGTTCAATTCTTTTTTCATCACGGTCTTTTTCAATCGGCAGAACGAATTTCTTATGAAAGCTCGTCAAGCTGCCGAGATATCCTTTGTTGACGAAGTCAAAAATGGACCAAAGCTCTGTTAAACGGTTTTCCATAGGTGTCCCGCTAAGGGCAATATGATGCTGCCCTTTGAGCTGTCTGATCGCTCTCGATTGTTTTGTATGGGCATTCTTAATGTTTTGGGCTTCGTCTAAACAAATCGTATCCCACTTTGCTGACGTTAATTCATCACGATCAGAATGTGAGAGTCCATAAGATGTCAGGACAATATCTGTTGATTCGTATGCCTTTGTAAAGTGTTCCCCTTGAGGACGCGATGGCCCATAATGCAAGGCAACATTCAAATGTGGCGCGAAGGTTTCAAGCTCTCGCTGCCAGTTTCCTAAGACAGAGGTCGGCGCAATGATGAGAGATGGAGCGGCATTTTGCTCCTGCTCTTTCAAATATGTGAAATATGCAATCATTTGAATCGTTTTTCCAAGACCCATATCATCTGCTAAACAAGCCCCAAATCCATGAGATCTTAAGAATAACAGCCAGTTGACACCATGCTGCTGATACGGTCTGAGTGTGCCTTTGAAGGACTCACTCATTTCGTATGAAGGCAGCTCCTGCGTATCATTTAACTGATGGACAAGCCCTCTTAATTGAGATGAGAGTTCAAATTGAATATGTGCAAATGCTGAGCTGTCTAGCAGCTCTGGAACCGATTCAGAGGATGCTTCTTGATCTGCCAGTTCACGTGACAAAATATCAGACATGTGCAGCCCTTCATTTTCGGCGCGCTCCATCCATTTTTTCATTTGCTGGATGAAGATTGGATCGATTTTAATCCATTGTCCACGAATATTGACAAGGCGCCGTTTACTTTGGACAAGCTCGTTGAACTCATCTTCTGTCAGCTCGATGCCGTTTGTAGCAAAGCGCCAATTAAAGTCCATCAAGGCATCCATTCCGACATGCGACTCGCCTCTTGGAGTAGAGGAAATCCTTGCTTTTAGCATCATGGTGCTTTCTTTGACAATTTGCCACCACGATGGGAGCAGGATCTCAATGCCCATATTCACAAGTGTTTCACTTGCTTCAGATAGGAAGAGCCATGCTTCGTCTTCTGACATGAGCGTGGTGCCAGATGTGAAAGAGAGCCAAGGGACAATTTGACCGAATCGCTCCAGCTCTCTGGAGATTTTATCTTGATAAGGATGCCAAGATCTTTTCAATGAACGGATGCCTTCAAAAAAGTGAAGATCGCTGTTTTTCTTATCACGCAAAAACAATTCGATTTTCCAATTGTCTCCGTCGAAATCCGGTTCATTTAGACGCAAGCCGACAGTGAAAGGTGTGTCGTCATCAATCCAGCCAATCGTTTCCAAGAAATCCTGCTCATCTAAAAAATGTCCTTGGAAGGATGAGAGCGCAGGCGATTGTTCTGTCATGCGGTTCCATTTGTGCTGTAAGGCATCATCATATTGAATGTAATCCTGTACGGCAAAGGAGAACCACTCAGCCGTATAGCCATCTAATAGTCCTTCTTTGTCTTTAAAACGAAGGACACCTTTTGTCCAAGCCTCGTAATCGGGAATAAAATCTTCATCCTCAATGAATTCATAAATGGTGGAGGCTGTCTTCATCAGTGGTTCCGTTTCATCGGTTAGTGTCACATGACTAAAGGTATTAAATGAATTTTTCCCTAGCAGTTCAACGGTCATCCAAGGGCTTAGCAGGAAGGCAGGTGTGCCAATAAAGCTCACATCTTCTAAAAATGTTCCGTAAAAAGACGATTCGTGCCATTGGAAAAGCTGCCTCTTCATTTCATTAAGCGGAACAGGGTGTCCGTCCTCTGCTTGCGCTGAAATGGTGAAAGAGAAATCTTCTGTTTGTTCTGCATGAATGACAATTTGTTTATGGCGTGTCATCAATTAATTTTCCTTTCTTCATTTCCTCTTGGAACGCACGCAGCCGTTTCGTTGAATCCTGTAGCTGCTTTACATATCTTTCCCAAATCGCAGTTTGTTTCGTTTTATGATAAAGCGTGCGCAGTTTTTTTAGCATTTTCACAGATTCCCGGTAAGCACTTCGATTCTTTTGATCGAGAAGCTGTGAGATTTCACGGTGATACGACGGAATGAGCGCTTCAGGCTCCTCTTTTGCAATTTGTTTGATCAGGTCCTTCTCCAGTTCACTGATGGAGAAACCAACAAGGCTGTGAATTTCAATCCATTCTGCATAACGCTCTTGTGCATATAAGAGCTGACTATATTCAGTAAACGCATAGGGCATGCAGATCTGGAGGTAGCGTTCATATAAATGATGATCATTCGTCTGCTTAAAGTATGCGTCTAAATAGAAGAAGAAATCACTGACGGCTCCTCGCAGTTCTCTGTAGGAAAGGTCGAGCTGGCAATATTCCTCTAAAATATAGGTGATCTCATGATACCAGAGCTTGAGCCGCTTCCAGTCCTTACGGTTTGACAGATCCTTCAGCCAGTTGAGCACATTTGGCAGCATATCTGCATTGAGCAGCTTTAATTGCTGAAAAAGGCTATCGTCTTCTTTCAGTAAATAATCCATGTGCATCAATCCGATGGTACGCTCAACCGTTTGTTTTTGCTGCTGAGCGTTCTTTAGTAATTCTGTTTCTTTTTTAACCCATTTCCCTCTATTTAATATGGTGCCCCAAATCTCCATAAAGACCGCTACTCGTTCATGTTGAAAAGGTCCGTTTATTTGAAGAAGTGTCCGAACGGCAGTTGGTGTGTTTTCAAGAAACGGATCGAGGGAAAAGGAAAGGGCGTATGTTTTTAAGTGATCCACTGAATCAAAAATGGTGTTCATGAGCTGTTCTACATATGGATTCATGGAATAAAAGTCCTTCTCGGCATCAAGCTGGCCAAGGTCGATTAATTCATAAATCCTTAACCACACATCGATTGACGTATGAATCGCATACAAACTCTTGAATTCAGGTGAATGAGGTGCGTGTTTTTTTAAGATCGATAAATAGCCGTAATACAAATGCTGCGGTGTTTGCTGGTGCTTTGGTGTCCGTTTCAGCCAGAGGTTAAATTCCTCTTGGAAAAAATTCAACCAGCTTTGGAGTGATTGTTCGTCTGGGCGCTTCACTTGGAAGTGCTGGCGAATTAATTCTTTGCTGCGTTGTAATTCATCCTTTTCTGACCAATTTTCTGTAAATCCGGTCACACTCTCCACTTGAGCGTATAGCGAAAAGAAGACAGCGAGAATGTGTTTACAAAGTCCATCTGCCGGACATGAGCAGCTGCTTCTCACAGGAAACAGCACATGAAGGTGGACTCTTGCTGCCACGACATCATGTACATAAGCTGACCATTCCGTATCAGATTCTTGCTTGAGACGATATACACTGTCCTGTCTATAAGTAATCAATGCTTTTTTGATGAGTTGTTTGTTTTCATCTGTTGCAGGAAGAAGTTCTTTGATTTGTTCGGCTGTTTGCTTGAGTTCTTCTTCATTGATGTTGTGCTGAAGCATTTGATCCGCTCCTAACCAAGTAAAAGATTCCAATTCTTTTATTATAGCTCAATGGTGATTTATAAAAAAGTTTTTCATGAAAATGGTCATAAATTTCAAAAGCTGTCGAATGATGTATTAGAGTATTGCATAAACCAACCTTACAGCATATAATAATGAAATTAGTGGAATCGAAAGGATACAGACATGGATAATAAGGGTTTGAATCAAGAAGAGTTTTTAAAAATTTTGATGTACGCTCATGATATTGGTGAGAATTCAAATGATGTCACAACAAAAGAAATGCTTGAAAATCTGATTGCTCATATTCGAAATGGTCTTGTTTCATAAAAGTGACCCCCTGCTAGTAATGGCAGGGGGTTTTTGTATGCTTTTATGAATGGAAAGAAAGCTCCCAGCATACGATGTCTTTACAAGCATAAGGCGTATGGGGAGCTGATGGTGTCATGAATATTGCAATTGCAGGCTGTGGATATGTGGGACTGGTCACAGGTGTGTGTTTAGCGGAGGCAGGGCACAATGTGGTATGTATTGATATTGACCGGAGAAAGGTCATGCAGCTGAAACAGGGACATCCACCAATGTATGAGCCAGGATTAAAAGAACTGCTGAAACGCAATCTTGAGCAAGGTCGAATTCAATTTCACATAAATGGGGAGGCAGCCTACCCGCGGGCTGATGTGTTAATGATTGCGGTTGGCACCCCGCAGCAGGCAGATGGTCAAGCTGATTTACAATATGTGTTTCAAGCCGCAAAGGAGATCGGTACAAAAGCGAAATCAGGTGCGGTTCTTGTGGTGAAAAGTACGGTGCCTGTTGGAACGGGTGATCAAATCGAACAGATGATACATCAAGAATTAGGACGGAATGAGCCATTATCGATTGCATCTAACCCAGAGTTTTTACGAGAAGGCTCTGCCATTTCAGATACATTGAGGGCAGATCGGCTTGTCATTGGGGCTGAAACAAAAGCTGTATTAGACCGGCTCGAGGAGGTGTATGCTGATTTCCACCTGCCAGTGGTTAAGACAGACCGAAAAAGTGCAGAAATGATCAAGTATGCATCTAATGCTTTTCTTGCGACCAAAATCAGCTTTATGAATGAGATTGCCTCCATTTGTGAAAAAACAGGTGCTGATGTTGAATGGGTGGCGCAGGGAATGGGGCTCGATGAGCGGATCGGTTCTTCATTTCTCAAGGCGGGGATTGGCTACGGAGGTTCTTGTTTTCCAAAGGATACAAATGCACTTGTCCAAATCGCAGGGCATGTGTCGCATGATTTTGAGCTGCTAAAGGCTGTTATCAAAGTAAACAATGAGCAGAGAGCGGGTTTTATCCGAAGTATTCAGGAGAGACTGGGATCAAATCTTGAAGGAAAGCGAATTGCACTTCTTGGCCTTGCTTTTAAACCGAATACAGACGATATGAGGGAGGCGCCATCGGTACCCATCGCTCATGAACTCCATCAATTAGGCGCGGAGCTTGTGGCGTATGATCCTGTTGCCTCACGCCATGCCGCTCGTGAACTGCCGGATCAAGTCAAGTTTGCTCATACGATGGAAGAAGCGATAAAGGATGTCCATGCAGCTTGTATATTAACAGAGTGGACAGATATTCAGACGTTTCCGCTCACATCCTACAAGGAATGGATGAGACAGCCGCTTATTTTCGATGGGCGAAACTGCCATACGCTTGAAGCAGCAGAACAAGCAGGAGTCGAATATCATTCGATTGGGCGCAGACCGATTTCTCCAATCTATATGTAAAAGAAAACCGATAACACAGGCCATGTTATCGGTTTTCTTAATGCGGCAGAATCAATCCGCCATATAAAAAGGCAGCCACAATGAGAAAGGCGGGGTGCATTTTGAATTTAGTCATAAAGAAAAAGGAGATCGCGGCAATAGCGAGCGATTGCGTCCAGCCAATGGCTTTTACTGCATCTCCGCCAATTTCCCATGTTAATAAAAGCATCATCATCGCAATGACAGGCTGGACGGACAAGGTCATGCCTTTGACGACAGGAGATTGGCGAAAGCGGTCAATCAGCTTGAGCAGTAAAATCAATCCAATGGCTGATGGCAGAACAGTTGCAAGCAGTGCCACAATAAAGCCTGGCCAGCCCATGACGTCATAGCCGACATATGCTGCGATTTTCGTCGCAATTGGTCCTGGCAGTGAATTGGCTAAAGCAAGCATATTGGAGAACCCTTCGTTCGTCATCCAATGAAAATGGTTGACGATTTCTTCATAATTCAGCGGAATGGATGCAGGTCCTCCGCCATAACCTAATAGATTGGACAAGAAGAATGCCCAGAATAAAAAGAGAATCAGCATCATGAAGACACCCCTTTCTCTTTATTTGGTCGATTCCAGCGTTGTTTCAGTTTGAAATGAAAAGCGCCATAGCATAAAAAGATGATGACAATGATTCCTGGATGAATGGACAGCACCTGCAGCCCGATAAAGGTAAAAAGGAACAGAGCGATCCCGAAGATCATTCCGAAGCCTTTTAGCGTTTTTTGTCCAAACTCGTATGCCATGATCCCAAGCAGGACGGCAATAACTGGCGTCACGGCGCCAATCATATTTTGAATGATTTGTGAGGAGCTTAAGACGCTGACAAGTGTAACGAGTGCCACCATGGCGAGACATGACGGTAAAATATGGGCAGCTGTTGCGATGATTGCGCCGGATACGCCCTTCAATCGATAGCCGAGATATGCTGACATTTTGGTCGCGATCGGACCTGGTAATGCGTTGGCGATGGCGAGTGTTTCTCCAAATTCGTCATCGTTGACCCATTGATATTTCACTACCGATTCATGGCGAATGAGTGGTATGACGGAAGGACCTCCGCCAAAACCGAGAATGCCGGTTCGCACCATAGCGATGATGAGTTCGATATATGATTGCAAGTGCTTCAACTCCTATCTACAATTTCATGCCCATTCGGCTTTTGTAACGTTTAATGAGCATTTGGCAGTCCACACTCACAACGCCTTCAAGCGGGTACAGTTTTTTTGTTAGGAATGTCTCCATTTCCTGTTCGTTTTGAAAAATGCCATGCATATGCAGCTTGCTTGGCCCTGTCATGTGATAAAGGCTTGTGACAGCTGTTTCCTGTTCGAGCTGAAGGGCGACTGCTTCTAAAAATTTCGGCTCAACCTCTACATTAAAGAAGACAGAAACATGAATGCCGATCTTAGCAGGGTTGATCACAGCTGTGAATCGTTCAATGACACCTGCTTCAATTAGCTGCTGAATACGGGCTTGTACAGCAACACGTGAAAGACCGACTTGTTTTCCTAGATCTGTATAGGACATACGCCCGTCCTCATGTAATAGGGATAAAATTTGTTTATCTCGTTCGTCTAATGTTAAGTTCGGAATGCTAAAGTCGTTTGCCACCATATAACCACCTTTCTTCTGTTGATATTTTAACATATTTCATTACGAATAGAATGAATGAATTTCAATTTACTAACGAAATGAAATTTAATGAAGTGATAAGTATTCCTTTTGCATAAAAAGACACCCCGGAATCACCGGGGTGTCTTTATTTTATTGATCTGGGCTGCTTTCTGCACTCGCAATTTGCTGTGCGAGGTCAGCTCGATCAATGTCTGCTTGGAAGAATTCCTGCGTATTTGGCAAGTGTAAGTTCATATGGCGTTTTTGAGAAATTCGGATGGTCACTTGATCAACAGTGTAATCAAAAACGTGTCCGCCGACACTTCGATCGTCGTCAATGAAATGAAGATGATATCCACTCACCGCAATACCATGTGCGTACTGCGGTGTACGGAAACCAGCGATCGTTCCTTGAATATTCTCGAAATCGAAGATGGGCTGTGACTTGACTGCTTCCACCATCGGAACGTAAGGTTTTTCCTGTTTTTCGACCGTACGTGTTTGCACCTTTTTGAATGATCCATCAATGCGGATCGCATAAAACACATTCTTACTCGGTAAAATGCGGTCGATTTCTTCTTCTAGCTCTTTGCTTGTCATGGCTGCATCAATTCGATGAACGATATCGGTTTCAAAGAATGCTAGAGAGCAGAAGGGTGAATAGTCTTGATCGGTAACCGGTGTCGCTGTTCCATCCGAGCGCAGTCGGTAGAATGCGCCGTCAAAGCCGATCAGCTCTCCATCTAATTGATTGAATGTACCAATGCCGAAATCACCGTGCTCGGGAATTTGTGAAAGGGAGAAATCTCCATCATATACGGCTTCCAGCAAAGAGGTCATCGTCGATACTTGATAGACCTCTTGCTGTTTGTCATGTTGTCTTGTGTCGTTCTGTTGATTCATTGGGTGCATCATACCCATATCCGCTCACTCCTTTGATGTAATGTATGGACATCTTATCTGACGTTCAATGTGTGTGTTTCACGAAAGACTTCTGGCCATTTTTGACTGGCGAGGTCTGGGTTGTCTTGATAGTCAATCGGAATATCAATAATAACGGGTCCTTCTATGTTTATACCCTTTTGTAGGACAGTTGAAAGCTCTTCAGGTGAGTTAACCCGTAATCCAGTCGCTCCAAAGCTTTCCGCATATTTCACTAAGTCGATCTGTCCGAATTCAACGCAGGATGTGCGGTCATATTTCATTTCCTGCTGAAACGCCACCATGTCGTATGTGCTGTCATTCCAAACAAAGTGAACGAGATTTGTTTTCATGCGGACGGCTGTTTCTAGCTCCATAGCAGAGAAGAGGAAACCGCCATCACCAGAGACTGAAATGATCTTTTCATCTGGGTTCAGTATGGAAGCCGCAATGGCCCATGGTAAGGCGACGCCTAATGTTTGCATGCCGTTGCTCACAAGGAATGTGTTCGGCTCATAGACGCGGAAGTGACGCGACATCCAAATCGCGTGAGACCCGATATCACACGTGACCTTCGTGTCATCAGGAATCAGGCGTCTTAATGTATGAATGACATCCAGCGGGTGAGATAGATGACTTTCTCTTTCTGGTGCTTTTTCAATGTCGCTTAACAGCTCCTGCAATTCAGTGACGAATTCAATTTGTTCTTTGCATAGAGAAAGTGGAACACTGTCATGGGCTAGATGTTTAACGGTTTCAGCTATATTGCCGACAAGCTCAAGCGCCGGCTCATAAAAATGATCAATATCTGCCTGCATGTCATCGACATGGATGATCTGTCGCTGCTTCGGCTGAATATTCCAATGCTTCGGATCATATTCAATTGGATCAAAGCCGATGGTCAAAAGGACATCTGCTTGTTCAATGAGAAGATCGCCCGGCTGATTTCGGAATAAACCGATTCTGCCTACATATTGAGACTCAAGCTCTCTTGAGAGAACGCCAGCTCCTTGGTACGTTTCGACAAATGGAATTCCAAGTGTTTTCAATAATGTTCTAGTAGCCTTTGCAGTAGCTGGACGACTTGCTTTCATTCCCACAATGGCAACAGGTAAGTGTGCATTTTGAATTTTGGCGATAGCCGAGCTGATGAGAGCATCCGGTGCAGGACCTAGTTCTGGAGAAGGGTGAGCAGACACTGGTGTTTGTGTAGTGTGTTCTGTCACGACATCTTGTGGAAAGCTGATAAATGCTGCTCCAGCCTGCCCCTTTTGTGCCGCGCGAAAAGCATTTGTTAAGGCTTCAGGTATATTATGAACGTCTTGTACTTCAACACTGTATTTTGTAACTGGTTTGAATAATGCCGCATTGTCGAGTGATTGATGTGTTCGTTTCAGCCGATCTGCACGAATGACGTTTCCGGCGATTGCGACAACAGGGTCACCTTCTGTATTGGCTGTTAATAGACCTGTTGCTAAATTAGATGCGCCGGGACCTGATGTCACGAGACAAACACCTGGTTTGCCGGTTAAGCGGCCGACAGCAGCTGCCATAAAGGCGGCATTTTGTTCGTGTCTGCATAGGACAAGCTCTGGACCTCTGTCTTTTAATACATCAAATACGGCGTCAATTTTGGCACCTGGAATTGCAAAAACATGGGTCACACCTTGAGCAATCAGCGTATCAACAATCAATTCTGCTCCTCGTCTTGTTAGGGGTTGTGCTTGAGAATTCATTTACCCCGCACTCCTTTCGGCAAGTAAAATTTTTTATGAAAATATATTTTCATGATATGATTTACTATACATTTCAAAATGGAAAATTTCCAATATATGTTTAACGTGGTTTTAATATGTTTCACGAATAAGTGTGCGAGGGGTGAAAGGATGGAACTGAGACATTTGCAATACTTTGTCACAGTAGCGGAGGAGCTGCATTTTGGCAGAGCAGCCGCACGGTTGAATATGACACAGCCTCCACTTAGTCAGCAAATTAAACAGTTTGAAGAAGAATTGGGGTTTCCTTTGTTTCACCGGTCAAAGCGAGTGGTGGAGCTAACAGCTGCTGGAAAGGTCTTTTTACATGAGGTGCGAGGTGTGTTGCATCAGCTTAATAAAGCCGTTGATCATGCCCGGCATACAGCAAGAGGAGAGCTGGGGAAAATCATCATAGGGTTTGTTGGAACAGCGACGTATGATATTCTGCCGCCAGTTGTACGCGAATTCAGAGAGCTGTATCCCTCTGTCAGTATTGAGCTGAAACAGCTTTCTGTTCCGCAGCAGCTAGGAGCGCTTTTAAATGGGGAGATTGATATCGGTTTTTTACATCCTACATCGCCTCATGAAGAACTGGTTAGCCGTTTGATGAAGCAAAGTGAATGTATTTTTGCGATTCCGAAAAATCATCCGCTGGCGAAAAAAGAGGCAGTCACAATCGAAGATATTCGTCATGAACCGATTATTTCTTTATCACAGGAATCATGGCCGTCCCTTTATCAACACTTTGTCCTGCTATGTGAAAAGTACGGTTTTTCTCCGAATATTGTGCAGGAAGCGGCAGAATATCAAATGGTGATTGGTCTTGTCACAGCTGGTATCGGCATTGCGGTCATTCCGAAATCAGCCCGGCGTTTATTTAATCTAGATGTTGTGTATCGGTCCATTGAGGGTGAACAGCTTTTGGCAGAATGGACGATTTCTTATAGACGAGAAAATCATAATCCTGCTTTATTTCATCTTGTCCATCATATCCTGCATCGCACCGAGACTGAATCAGAGGCATAGAAAAAAGGGTATGGTATGATGTCGATACACCAAAAGGAGGCGTGCTGAATGATTACGTTGCAAATGGATCAGCTTTCACGAAAAGAAGCATATAAATTATTATCGGGCTCTATTGTTCCACGACCGATTGCGTTTATTACAAGTCTGTCTAAAGACGATGTCGTCAATGCCGCACCATTTAGTTTCTTTAATGTCATTAGCGGACACCCGCCGCTCCTCGCAGTTTCTATCGGACGACGCGAAGGTCAGATGAAGGACACAGCGCAGCATATGATTGACAGGGGAGAATTTGTGGTCCATGTGAGTGATGAAACGATAATAGAAGATATCAACGAAACAGCTGCTACGCTGCCACAGGAAGAGAGTGAGCTGGATCGAACCGGTCTTCATCAAGTAAAGAGCCATGTCGTGTCAGTGCCGGGCATTCAGGAAGCACGTATTCGCTTTGAATGTCAACTTGAAAAGCATCTTACCTTTCAAAATGATGAAGGGGAGATCACGGTCGATCATATCATTGGCCGGGTTGTGTGTGCGCATTTAGATGAGGCTGTGTATGATGCGGAAAAAGGTTATGTTTCGACTCATGAACTAAAGCCAGTCGCACGTTTAGCGGGAAATGATTACGCCCATTTAGGGACGTCATTTGTGCTAAAAAGACCGGAATAATAGGAAAACCCCCGAGAGCTATCGGGGGTTTTGTGTTTATTTTTTCTGTTCTAGTTTCAGTGGAGCTGCGATGTTCTTTTCTACTTTTTTCCCTTTTAAGACGTCGCTTGCAGCGCCGACTGCCAGTTTCCCGATCAGCTCTGGCTGCTGGGCGACTGTGGCAGATAGTTTTCCTGCTTTGATCGAGTTGAGTGCATCTTCGTTTCCGTCAAAGCCAACGACGAGAATGTCTTTTCCAGAGCTTTGAATCGCCTCTAGTGCGCCAAGTGCCATTTCATCATTGTGGGCAAAAACGGCTTTGATGTCAGGGTTTCCTTGAAGGAGGTTTTCCATGACGTTCAATCCTTTTGTTCGGTCGAAGTCAGCCGCTTGTTTTGCTGTCACTTTTAGATCTTTATCTGCTATTTGATGAAATCCTTTTCCGCGCTCACGTGTAGCGGAAGCGCCTGGTACACCTTCTAATTCAGCGACTTTTGCTCCTTTACCGACCTTGTCGATGATAAAGTTGGCTGCCATTTCGCCGCCTTTGACGTTATCTGAGGCAACAAGTGCTTCTACTTTTCCGCTTTCAGCTGAACGGTCTAATGTGATGACAGGAATATCTGAAGCATTCGCTGATTCAACAGCAGTTGAGATAGCAGACGAGTCCGCTGGGTTGATAAGTAATGCGTCGACCCCTTGCTGAATGAGGTCTTCTACGTCACTTGTTTGTTTCGCTGAATCATTTTGTGCATCTGCAATGACGATTTCGATGCCAAGCTTTTTCGCTTCTTTCGTCACCCCGTTTTTGAGAGAAACGAAGAATGGGTTGTTTAAGGTTGAGATCGAGAGACCGATTTTGATGTCTTTTTTCTTCCCATCTTTTGTTGATTTGGCCCACTCTGGCGGTTCTAACGAGCAGGCAGAAAGCATGAACAATGAGAGAGTCAGAATGAGAATGAGATATTTTTTCATAGCAGCTGCCTCCTTAAGCAGATTTCTTTCTGTCTAGTAGGACTGCAATCAAGATGACAATCCCTTTCACAACAGATTGATAGAATGATGATACACCAAGTAAGTTCATACCGTTGTTCAGGACCCCGATGATAAGCACCCCGATCAGTGTGCCGACAATTCGTCCTCTTCCGCCAGACAGGCTTGTCCCGCCAAGTACAACAGCAGCAATCGCATCAAGCTCATAGGATGTACCAGCTGTTGGCTGCGCAGAATTTAGCCTGGATGTTAAAATGGCACCTGCTAAAGCAGACATGAAACCTGCCAATGAATAGATCATAATTTTTACGCGTGGTACTTTGATACCTGAAATAAGCGCAGCTTTTTCATTTCCGCCGATGGCATATGTTCTTCTGCCGAAAGGTGTTTTATGAAGCAAGACCCAAAGTACGATAAAGGTGAGCAGCATCGTGATCGCTGGAACAGGAATGCCTAAGAAATACCCGCGTCCGAATAACTGAAATGCATAGTTAGAACCGAGTCCTGTAATCGGGTTTCCGTCTGTATAAACAAGTGTTAACCCTCTGAAAATCGTCATCGTGGCAAGTGTTGCGATAAAAGGAGCCATTTTTCCTTTTGTGATTAAAAGACCGTTGACCATTCCAAGAATAGCGCCGATGATACAGCCAACAATAATAGCCAAAATCGGGTCCATACCAGACACGATAAATCCGGCAGTCAGCGCACTAGAAAGTGCTAAAATGGCACCGACCGACAAATCAATTCCTCCGGTTAAAATAACAAATGTCATACCAAAGGCAATGAGGGCATTAATGGAGATTTGTCTCAGTAAGTTTAAGATGTTTAATGGTTCTAAAAAGGCCGGGTTTAATATAGAAACAATGGCGACAAGGATGATGAGTCCTAAGAATGGCCCAAGCTTTTGCATGATGTGATCAAATCGTCCATTTGAAGTAAGTGGTTTCATGTTACTTCCCTCCTGTAGCTAGTGTCATAATTCGTTCTTGTGTTGCGTCTGCTTTATTTAACTCTCCGCTGATGGTTCCTTCATGAATGACAAGCACTCGATCGCTCATCCCCAGAATTTCTGGGAGCTCAGAGGAGACCATTAAAATGGCAACACCTCGATCAGTCAGTTCATTCATTAACTGGTAGATTTCTCGTTTCGCTCCGACGTCGACACCTCTTGTCGGTTCATCTAAAATCAAGACCTTCGGCTGGATACCGATCCATTTGGCGATGACGACTTTTTGCTGATTTCCACCAGAGAGACTTCGAGCAGAAATTTCAGAGGAAGCCGTTTTAATCGTCAATCTTTTGATGAGCAGGTCAACAAAATCCTGTTCGTTTTTCTTATCGATCAGTCCCTTTGGAGAGAAGCTTTCTAAGTTTGGCAGACCAATATTTTCTCGAATGGATGCATCCAGCATGAGTCCTTCATCTTTGCGATCCTCTGTAATAAAACCGATGCCAAGCTTAACGGCATCACTTGGTTTTTTAATGACAGCTTTTTTTCCATGAACCCAGATTTCCCCTTGATCAAGAGGATCAAGGCCAAACAGCGCCCGCATCATTTCAGTCCTGCCAGCGCCCATTAAGCCTGCAACACCGACGATTTCTCCAGCTTTAACGGAGAAGCTGATATCTTGAAATTGTCCTTTTCTTGTCGCTTGCTTCACCTCAAGGATCGTATCTCCTAGAGAAGGCGTTCTCTCAGGGTATCGATCTGTTAATTCGCGGCCGACCATTTTTTTGACGACCTCATGGAAATTTGTTTCAGGTATGGCTTTCGTATCGACCGTTTTCCCATCGCGCATGATTGTAATCCGATCACAGATCGCAAAGATTTCCTCCATACGGTGAGAAATATACACGATAGATACGCCTTCTTTTTTGAGAGATTCAATGACCTGAAAGAGCTTTTCAATCTCACGGTCTGTAAGAGCTGCCGTTGGTTCATCCATGATGATGACCTTCGCATCCGTCATTAATGCCTTTGCAATCTCAATCATTTGCTTTTGTCCAACAGAACAGCTGCCAGCCTCTTGATCAAGCGAGAGGTTCACAGACAATCGATCCAGCTGGCTTTGGGCAAGAACCTTCATTTTCTTTGTGTCTAGCAATCCAAACTTCGTATAGATTTCTTTCCCGATGAATAGGTTTTCCAAGACGGTCATATCCGGCCATATGTTGAGCTCTTGATGAATAAAGGCGATACCGTGTTGTTCCGCTTCCTTCGGATTTTTGAAAGCGGTTTCTTTCCCATCGATAAGAATCGTTCCCTGGTCTAATGAATAAAGACCTGTGAGCAGGTTCATTAAAGTGGATTTTCCTGCGCCATTTTCACCCATGAGCGCGTGAACCTCACCTGTGACGAGGTCAAAGGAGACCCCGGAAAGAACGGTGTTTTTTCCAAAGGCCTTATGGATGTTATGCATCTCAATGTTCATATCTGGCTCCTCCTTTTAAAAGATGACACCGGCATGAAGAATGCAGTTTGCGTATGGGGTGGCTTCACCCGTGCGAATGACTGCTTTTGCCTGTTTGGTCATGTCTTTGAACGTCTCGTGGTCTACATCATGTAATGATTTTGAGAACGCTTTCTTTAGAAATAGATGATCTCGCTCATTGGCTTCTTTGATTTCACTAGCCACAGTAATATGTTCAACCGCCATTTCTTGAAGAAGGAGGGAGGTGACCTCCTGAAAGGACGGTGTGCCGATCGCTAACGCCAGGTCGATTTTGACTGGACCATCTGGAATAGGCAGTCCGCAGTCTGCGATGACGATTGTATCTGTATGACCAAGGTCAGCAAGTACCTTGGCGATATGACTGTTTAAGATGCCGTTTTTTTTCATTTCTTTCTCTCCAGTTCTTCTCTTGTTGGCATGCCGCCTTGTGCGCCAAACTTTGTAACAGAGATAGATGCGGCTAAGTTGGCAAAGGCCAGTGCGTCGTATAGGGGTTTTCCCTCTGTTAGTGCTACAGCTAGAGCACCGTTAAAAGTATCACCAGCGCCTGTAGTGTCGACGGCTTTCACAGGGGAGCCCGGCACCAACACTTCTTTTATTCCGTCAAAGTAACGAACACCATTTTTTCCTTCTGTAATGAGTAATTTGTTTGGATATTGGCGCAAAGCTTCTGCTATGGTGAGTCCATCAAACATAAGAGCTGCTTCGTGTTCGTTTGGAGTAATATAGGCAGCTTGATCTAATATTTGCTGAGAAACTTGACGAGCTGGTGCGGGATTTAAGATGACCGGAATCCCTTTCTCGCTGCAAATGGTGCAGACGGCTTCGACTGTTTCTTCAGGAATTTCTTGCTGAATGAGGACCATTCCAATATCTTCAATAGAAGAAAGAGCATCTGTTACATAGTGAGGTGTCACCTCATTGTTTGCCCCTTTGACCACAACAATGCTGTTATCACCTTCTGCTAAAATGATATGAGCCGTTCCGCTTTCCATTTCGGTAACCGGTTTCATATATGAGGTGCGGACCTCTTGACCTTGCAGATTGCTGAGAATATCTTGGCCATAAGCGTCATCACCGACCCGGCCGACCATGTATACATCAGCACCGAGTCTGGCACTGGCGACTGCTTGATTGGCGCCTTTTCCGCCTGGTACGGTTTTAAATGATTCGCCTAATACTGTTTCACCGGCATTTGGTCGTTTGTTCGAAGTGACGACTAAATCCATAGAACAGCTTCCTACTACAACAATATGACTCATTGTGAATCCACCTTTCTTGTGGTCTCTCGTTCAATAAAAGAGACGGGCATTTGGATAACTGGTTGATCTATAGGCTGTTTCTGAATCGCTTTGATTAACAGCTGTGCCGCTTCTTTTCCCATCTCATAGGCTGGCTGCCTAATTGTCGATAGCGAAGGGAAGAGAAGCTCGCTTTGGGGAATATCGTCAAACCCAATGATTTGAACATCCTCTGGAACGGCTTTTCCAATCCGAAGTGCTTCGTGTATGACCGCTGTTGCGACAATGTCATTACTCGCAATGATGCCATCTGTTTCAGGGTACAGCTGGAATAGAGCCTTGGCACTTTTACGGGCTTCTTGAAAAGAAAACGAAGCGTTAGACATCACATGGAAGTCGACGCCTTTTTCGGTTAGTACATCGAGTGCACCCTTGAATCGCTGCCGCGCTGTTTGAAGGTGGGCAGGTCCTTTCAGCAGTGTGATCTGCCGGCTGCCGCGCCTGATTAATTCCATTGCGGCCATTTTCCCGCCAGTTGCAGCATCTGCAGATACAGAAGGTGCATGTGGAACGGTTCGATCTAAGAACACAACCGGCAATTCATCATCATTGTATATATCTGATTCGGGTTCGTTTGTGACAGCGATGACACCGACCACTTGATTTTGTTTAAAGGTTTGTAAATAAGCCAATTCCTTTTCTCGATCTTCATCACTGTTTCCGAATAACAACCGAAAACCTTGCGCATGAATCTCATCCTCTACGCCTCTAGCAAGCTGAGGAAAGAAGGGATTTGTGATATCAGGCAAGATCAAACCGATTAAGCGGGATTCTCTTTTGAAAAGGGATCTAGCCACTTCATTGGGAAAGTAGTTCAGCTCCTGCATCGCTTGTGTCACGCGGGTTTTCGTATCTGAATGGACATATCCAGTATCGTTCAGTACGCGAGACACAGTGGCAACAGACACTTGTGCAGCTTTTGCAACATCTTTAATTGTAGCCAATGGAGTGCCTCCCTTCGTGGATGTGTAACCGTTTACACAAATAGATTATCATGAAAGCTTTTAAATGACAATCTTAAAAAAATAAAAAAAGAAAAGAAAGATGACTTCTTCCTTTTCTTAACTAATAATCCCTGTTTGTGTAATATTGACTTTGACTTTTGGGATGATTTTTACATTTGGATATTCGGTAACCCAATTCATTTTCATATATTCATCATAGTGTTTTACCCGATATTTTCTCCCTAGGCTGAGTACATCAGAGTTAGCTTCTTGCAGAACAGATACCACTTTTTCTGCTTCTTTTGTAAAAATTTCAGAAAGCCTTTTGTTGAGCATTTCAATTTTTTTATCTGTGTCTAGATTATCTTTCGGGTATTCAAGGACAGAGGTCGTAAATTCATACTCAAGAGAAAAGGTTAAGTTTCGATGGTCAGGATTGACAATGTTGATGTCTCTATTTGAATCTGTCACTTGAATGGTGATGTAATTGTTCTCCTTTGATTTCATATCACTTCTTACTTTTTTAGTGAAGTTTGCATAATTGCCCATTTTCTCGTCCATGACAGTGAGAAGAATGGCATCTTGTCCGTACAGCTCACCTTTCTTTTTCTCATTATCAAATAAGGCGACGCCTTTTACACTCGTTAGTTTTTTCTCTTGATCATAGTGAAGTAACGGCAGTGTGAAATCCTCTCCAGTTTGCAGCATTTTGGAACGAATGCTTTGAATGTTTTTCGGTGCTACTTGGGAGGACCGAGATGCAGTGGTGATGAGGTTGTTTAAATAATCGCTCACAATGAGCTTCTCCTTGAGGAGCTGATTGATTAATTCCACACAGCTTCCCCCTTGTACCACTGCAAGATTTGCGAGCAAAGGACTTTTTGGATCTCGATAAAACATATCTAAGTAAGGAAGAATCTGATTTTGAGCAAATTCATCACCAATGAGCATGACCCGCATTTTTGACATATCAATTTTTTGATCGACAATTCGGCTGAAGTTGGTTCTTGCTTTTCTTAATGTAGGGGCTTCCGTTGTGAGAACAGTGGTTAAATAGCTGCCTGAATTTCCTTGCTCCATGCTTTGAGACTGCTGGACTTTACGATAGGTGATAGAGAATTTCGCATTGTCGACCTCACCTTGATCAACCGCAGACGTTAACACAAGAGAGATGTTTTTTAATAAGTTTTGATCCCAGCAGCCAGGCATGAATATGAGAGACACACACATGAGGAGCGTCAGCAAAAACTTATGACGCATGTGATTTCACCTTCCCTTTGCGATGTTTGATAAAGATGATGATGGCCATAATGATCGGAAGTGTGTAAATTACTGAGATCTGTGCAATGGTCGTAAATTCGTTAAAGCGCTGTATTCTAAAGTTATCGTTTGCGAGGAAACAGCAAGCCGCGTAAATAAAAATAGCAAAATAATAGACATATTTTTTATGATCTTTTTTCTTAAGAAGGCTCGCTAGGCCATTGGCACAGAAGTAAAGGTAATTGCTGAGTGTGGCAAGAATAACAAACACCCAGAAACTAAGAAAAATTAAATCTGTTCGTTCAATTATTCCGAATGTAATGGTCTTTAATAGATAAAGCACAGGATTTGGAATAATATCAAGCTCAATCGGGCTGAAGAACATAAAACAAATCAATGTAATAAATAGGTAGAAAAGTGTCGTGCATATATTTGAAATGGTCATGACTTTATACCGTTCTTTGATGGTGCCTTTCATGAAAGGAGAGATGATGAGAATCATCTCAAAGCCGTTCATTGAGAGTACCACATCTTTCAATCCAAGCTGAAACTGAGACAGGTCCGTCTGGAAGAAAGGCATGAGGTAGTCAATATTGGTTCCTTTTAATGAATAGAACATGAGTAAAGACAGCATGAGCAAAAAGGGAGTCAAGATAAAGTTAAATCTGACGATCGCTGTGATTTTTTCTTTTGCAATATAGATAATAGAGATCATCAGCAATAAATTAATGACCCAGTTTGGCGTAAGTGGCAGTACCCATATTCCGAGTATTCTTGTGAAAATCGACAGAACCACAATACAGACCGAGGCAAAATATATAGTATACAGCCCGATCAAAATTCGTCCTATCCATTTCCCATAGACTTTGGTTAATGCTTGGAAGAACGATATGTCAGGATATTTCTGAATGATGTAAATGAATATGGTATTGATGATTTGAATAAATACGCCGGCTAAGATGATGGCCATCCACCCATCGTGCCCCATATCCTTCATCAGCAGATGAGGAAGCCCTAAAATCCCTACACCAATTTGAGATTGAATGAGAAAAAAGACCGCTTGAGATGGAGATATTTTATTTTTCATTTTTCTTTTCCCATCCTCTCAATTGTTCAATTTGTTTTTTCCTTTGCGGATTTAAATAAACAGGACGCTGTTTGTACATCCACATAGGTAGTCGAATGACGGTGTCCTTTAAATCCTGCCAGTTAAAAGGTGTAACAGGTGATAAGTACGGTACACCTAATGATTCTAGGCGGCATAAATTCATGAGGACGATGGCAAGGCCAAATGAAATGCCGATAAATCCAAACATTGAAGCCATGAACATGAGCGGAAAACGCAGCATCCTGATGGTAGACGTCATTTCAAATGAAGGGAGGACAAAGGAAGCAACGGCAGTCACGGCAACGACAACGATAAGGACATTCGAGATGAGTCCTGCTTGTACTACCGCATCCCCAATGACCAAACCGCCTACGATCCCAATGGTCTGCCCGATGGGTTTTGGCAGACGCACCCCAGCTTCCCGTATGAGTTCAATGGTAATTTCCATCAGCATGGCTTCTATTAAAGGAGGGAAGGGAATCCCAATAATAGAGTTCTTCATCGTAATAGCGAGTTCATCAGGAACCACCTCATAATGAAACCCAATCACGGCGATATAAAAAGATGGCAGTATGACTGCGATGATACAGGAGAGATAACGCAAAACACGGATAAATGTAGCTGGAATCCAGCGGCTATTATAATCATCTGGCGACTGAAAAAAACTAAAGAATGTGATAGGAAGAATAATGGCCATCGGACTGCCATCCATCAATACAACAATTCTGCCTTCAAGGATGGCAGATCTGACTTTGTCAGGACGTTCTGTATCAATCAGCTGCGGAAAAATAGAAAATGAATCATCCTCAATTGCTTCAACGATAGACCCAGGGCTGAGCAGTGTGTCTACTTTAATAGAAGAAATACGTCTGTTCACTTCTTCTACCTTTTCTGGATTGGCAATATCAGAAATATAAATTGTAGCAAGCTTTGTTTCTGATTTTGTACCGACCTTATGGTACTGAATGGCGAGCTTCCGATCATTTAAGTGAGAACGCAGCAAATATAAATTCGTATCTAAGCTTTCCACAAATCCATCATGAGCACCCGCGATGATGCTTTCTGAAGAAGGCTCAGAAATAGAGCGCAGCGGAGGCTGCCCAACGGTAAATAATTTGATCTGTGAGGCATTTTCTTCAAGAAAGGCAATGCTTCCTGCAATGATACTGTCTGTAATCAGTGTCAAGTCACCAGTTTCGAGTGTGCTAAGAGACTTTGTATAATCCTGCTTTCCAGGAGGGCCTAACAAGTTCCCGATAATGAAATTATTTAATTTACCTTCATCTACCCTTGTTTTAACAAAAAACAAGACAGATTTCGTTTCATTCACCATTAACTCCCGGTATTCAAAATCCCCGCTTTGCTGAAATGTCTTTTTTAGAATCCGGATTTTTTCCTCGAAGCTGCCTGATAAAAAATGCAAGCGTGTTTGCTCATTGGCGTTTGGCATCTTTAGCCTCCTCTCACAGTTTTTTAACCATAGTGTGAGCGGACAGGCTTATTTTATTCGTCACCTTAGTTGAAAGCATGACATAAGATGACAACTTTCAACTAAAATCATATTAAAAATGTTAAGAAATGATGAATCTTGATAAAAACAAATGAATAATGTTTCATTGTTTAGGTCATAAGGATCGAATATCGTAATGAGAAGGCATTTCGAAATGATCAATAGTTTACATTTTATCCCAATTTTTCGTGACCTGAAAATAAGCATATGACTTGATTTTTTTAGAGATGACCTTTGTCATAGGTCAACACGTAGCATTCTGAGCGATGAGGATGACTTTCTAACCTGTTCCTTCAAAAATCGAAAACATTCCAAAACACGCACTATTCATTTAAAGCGCTGATATGACTGATGTTATAGAGTTTAAAAGGCTTTAAAACATTGATTCGAAATACATCTTAATAATTGTCAAAAAATTTAGGGAGAAAAGGACAAAAGATTTTTCGATGCTTGATGGTAACGCTTACTCTTGATTGAAGGCGAAATTCAAGCTGATTTTTGTCCGTCTTTTGGCCTTTTCATTTAAAGAGGAGCTAGGTCAATACACCTTCTGATTAGAGGAATTTGGCATACGAGGAAGTGAAAGATTATGTTACATAATACCGATTGTGATTTTATGCTGAACCTATATACTGATGATTGAATTTACATATCACACTCATAAAAAAAGGAGATGTAGATAAGCGATGTGGTTAATCGTTATAGCCTGTGTCATCATGTTAGGGATTGGCTTTATTGAAAAGAAGCGTCACCAGAAAAATATCGATGCCCTACCGGTGCGCGTCAATATTAATGGTATTCGCGGAAAGTCTACCGTTACAAGATTGACAACCGGTATCTTAATGGAGGCAGGTTATAAAACTGTCGGCAAAACAACGGGAACAGATGCAAGAATGATTTATTGGGATACGCCAGAGGAGAAACCGATTAAAAGGAAACCGCAAGGACCGAATATCGGTGAGCAGAAGGAAGTTATGAGAGAAACCGTTGAAAGAGGAGCAAATGCCATCGTCAGTGAATGTATGGCGGTAAATCCAGATTACCAAATAATCTTTCAAGAAGAGCTGCTTCAAGCGAATATTGGCGTGATCGTAAACGTTCTTGAAGATCATATGGACGTCATGGGGCCGACACTTGATGAAATAGCAGAAGCCTTTACAGCGACAATTCCTTACAATGGACACTTGGTTATTACGGATAGTGAATATACGGATTTCTTTAAAGAGATTGCGAAAAAACGCAATACAGAAGTCATTGTTGCAGATAATTCCAAGATTTCTGATGAGTATTTACGGAAATTTGAGTACATGGTCTTCCCAGATAATGCCTCACTTGCACTTGGTGTTGCACAGGCATTGGGAATTGATGAAGATACGGCATTCCGAGGAATGTTAAATGCGCCGCCTGATCCAGGAGCGATGAGAATTCTTCCATTAATGGATGCGAAAACGCCTGGACACTTTGTAAATGGTTTTGCGGCAAATGACGCATCATCTACATTGAACATTTGGAAGCGTGTAAAAGAAATTGGATATCCAACAGATGAACCGATTATTATCATGAACTGCCGTGCGGATCGTGTAGATCGAACGATCCAGTTTGCGGAGGATGTACTTCCTTATATTGAAGCAAGTGATCTCGTCTTAATTGGTGAAACAACAGATCCAATTGTAAAAGCATATGAGGATGGAAAAATCCCGGCTGACCACTTACACAACCTTGAATATCAATCTACAGAAGAAATTATGAACATGCTTGAGAAAAAGCTTCATAATCGAGTGGTTTATGGAGTCGGCAATATTCATGGTGCCGCTGAACCGTTAATCGAAAAAATTCAAGAATACAAAATTAAGCAGCTTGTCAGCTAGGAGGAAATATAGAAAATGTTCGGATCAGATCTTTATATCTCGTTAATTTTAGGTGTTCTACTTAGTTTAATCTTTGCAGAAAAAACAGGAATCGTACCAGCTGGACTTGTTGTACCAGGTTATCTAGCGCTTGTATTTAACCAGCCAGTTTTCATTTTAGTTGTCTTATCTGTCAGTTTGCTTACGTATGTCATCGTTCGCTTTGGTCTATCAAAATTTATGATTTTATACGGACGCAGAAAGTTTGCTGCGATGCTGATTACAGGGATTGCCTTAAAGCTGGTCTTTGATTTCTTCTATCCAGTGGTCCCATTTGAAATAGCAGAATTCCGCGGAATCGGTATTATCGTTCCTGGATTGATTGCAAATACGATTCAAAAGCAAGGTCTTACAATTACCCTTGGAAGCACATTACTTCTAAGTGGTGCAACATTTGCCATCATGTATGTTTACTATCTATTTTAAGATAAGGTGTGTCCAATGATGAATAAAAAATTGAGCTTTCAGGAAAAGCTGCTGAAAATCACAAAGAGCCAAAAGAAAAAAACGAATAAACACGTGCTGATTGCTTTACCGATCGTCATTGCTTGTACATTTCTATTTACGTTTATCGGGCAAGCAAAAGTGCCAACTGTACAAAAGAACCCAGAAAACATCCTGACCGCTTCGTTTGTCGGTGACATTATGTTTGGAAGAAACGTAGAGAAAGTAACAGACCGTTATGGAAAACAGCATCTCTTCCGCTATGCCAAACCATACTTTGATGTGTCAGATTATGTGACTGGTAACTTTGAGCATCCAGTCGCATCAGATCAAGAACAAGCGGCGCAAAAGAATATTCATTTAAAAACAGATGAGGATTCTGTCAAAGCGTTGAAAGATTTGAATTTCTCTGTATTAAACTTTGCGAATAACCATGCGGCAGACTATGGTGAAAAAGGGCTAAACAAAACGATTGATGCCTTTGATCAAGCTGGCATGGATTATACAGGCGCAGGCCGTAATCTTCAGGATGCGAAGCAGAACATTTCGTATAAAGAAGTAAATGGTGTCAAAATCGCTACACTTGGTTTTACAGATGTGTATGGGAAAGATTTTAAAGCAACGAATCGCCAGGCAGGTATCTTGCCAGCCGATCCATCTATCTTTATTCCGATGATTTCGCAGGCTGCTGAAAAGGCAGATATCGTCGTTGTTCATGCTCACTGGGGACAGGAGTACAACAATGAGGTAAACGATAGACAAAGAGAATTGGCAAGAGCGATGTCAAAGGCTGGTGCTGATGTCATTATCGGTGCTCATCCGCACGTTCTTGAGCCAATGGAAGTCTATAACGGTACGGCGATCTTCTATAGCTTAGGAAACTTTATTTTTGACCAAGGCTGGTCAAGAACACGTGATTCTGCACTTGTTCAGTATCATCTGAATGAAGATGGAAAAGCGACATTTGAAGTTGTCCCAATGTACATCAAAGAAGCAACGCCTGCTCCGGTTAAAGCAGGATCATTTGAATCAAAATCCATTATCCGTATGCTGACAAATGGTACGAATGCGGATTGGAAAGAAAAAGACGGACACATTTTCTTTGAAGTAGATCACGCTGATAAAGTTAAACACTTAAAAGAAAACGGAGGGAAAGAGAAGAAATGAAATTTCTAAAAGCAAGCTGGCCGTTTGTTGCGTTAATTTTAGTCTTTGTCTTTATGTCTGCTTTTAAATTTAGTGACAGCCTCACAGATCATGAAAAACAAAAGATCTCGGTTGAAATGCAGAAAATTGAACAACAAAAACAGTCAAAAACGGAAGCAAGTAAATAACTCTAACGAGCATAGAGGGCACGCATTGCGTGCTCTTTTTTGTCGAAAAAAGGTGTAAAATGTTAGGTGTCATGCCGAAACTATAGAAGAAAGGAGGGGAAAGATCATGAAATGGAAAGAAATATTGATTGGTGGATGCGCGCTCGCAGGGCTGATGTTCATGGCTCAATCAGAAGTATCTGCTCAAACAGTGTCTCCTTTGCAGCAAGCGGAAAAGTTGATTGGAACACCATATCATAAAGGAGGAACCGATCCAAAAACGGGCTTTGACGCATCAGGGTTTACGCAATATGTGTACAAGACATCAGGTGCATTTGATTTGCCGCGGAAGGTGATCGACCAGTATCAGATTGGAAAAAAGGTATCATGGGATAAAGCCCAGCCCGGTGACCTTGTATATTTTCGCAGCCTTGAAGAAACAAAGGATATCCCGACACATGTAGCGTTGTACGCTGGTAACGATCAGGTCATCCACATCACGCTTAGTCAAGGTGTGGTGAAAACAGACGTCAGCAAAAGCAAATACTGGACGGACCGATTTTATGCAGTCAAACGACTTCCCGGCACACCGGAAATCTCGGATAATCGTCTTGTGCAAGATGCAATGAAATATTTAGGTATTCCTTATGTATTTGGTGCAGCAGACCCTAAGATTGGCTTTGATTGTTCAGGCTTTTTACAATATGTATTTGAAAAATCACTAGGGATTTATTTGCCTCGAAGTGCTGAACAGCAGTGGATGGTTGGAGAAAAAGTGGCATTAGATGATATACGTCCTGGGGATTTTGTCTTTTTTAGCAACACATATAAGCCAGGTATTTCTCATGTAGGGATGTATATTGGGGGCGACCGTTTTATTCATGCGAGCCGTTCGGAAAGTGTGACGATTTCTTATTTGTCTGAGTCTTATTGGCGCGAAAAATGGACAGGTGCGAAACGATTAACGGAGCTGAAATTAGCAAAAGAAGACCCGATTGTCTCAAAAGCCGCTACGTATATTGGTGAAGTTCCTTATGTTAAAGGTGGGACGAATCCAAAACAAGGCTTTGACACAGCAGGGTTCACACAGTATGTGTATCGTGAAGTGCTTGGTATGGAGCTGCCTCGCTATGCGTCAGGTCAAGTCAAGGCAGGTACGCCTGTGAAACGGTCGGAGCTGAAGCCGGGAGATCTCGTTTTCTTTAGAGGAACGTCATTGATGCCGGCGATTTATGCAGGGTCAAATCAAGTCATTCATGTGACCGTCTCAAATGGTGTCGTGCTTACGAATATGAAAACAAGTACGTACTGGAAGAATAAGTATGAGACAGCAGTTCGAATTAAAAAATAAAGAAAAAGCCCGATCAATGCTCGCATCGGACTTTTAGACTTCTCTCTAGGCGCTAATCACACAAGCGTCTTTTTTTCATGGAATTGATTTTGTAAAAGCAAATCAATAAAGTAAGCAACACCGTCTTCATGATTGCCTTTTGTCATATAAGTGCTCTTTTCTTTAATGACATCGACTGCATTCCCCATAGCAATGCGGTGGCCTGCTTCCTCAAACATGGATAGATCGTTGGGGCTGTCACCGATCGCATAAATATGTGAGCGGTCTACACCATAATGAGCTGCGAGTTTTTTGAGAGCATGTCCTTTCCCAGACTCTTTTGGAAGTACCTCAATGATATGTTTTCCAGAAGAGGTCAATGAAAGCTCAGGCATTTCCGCGAGGAGATTTCGTGCTTCCTGTAGTTTGTTCATATCAAATGAGAAGCAGAGTAATTTATAGGTTGCTTCATTCGACTCAAAAATCTGGCGGATATCATCCACTGGTTTGATACCAAATTGTTTGAATTGAGTCATTGCCCCTTCCCATAAATCAGCTATATCCTCATTTGGATTCGCACTTTTGATCACATCAAATTCTGCTTTCAGCTTCTCTTTTCCATCAAAAGGAGAGAGGAGCGCATCGTCCGTGTAGACCTCAAAATAAATGTTTCGTTCTACTAATGCCCTAGCCGCTTGTTTTCCTGCTTCTTGGTCAAGTGTGATGCGGTTGAAAAGTTTGTAGCCTTCTGTATGAACGGTTCCGCCGTTTGCTGCAATAATAGGGATGTCCAAATCGCCAAGCAGTTCCTTCACATCAAAAGTCGCTCGCCCTGTACAGATGGTGACAATATATCCCGCTTCCTTCGCACGGATCAATGCTTCCCGGTTTTGAGCAGATATTTCACTTTTTGTATTTAAAAGTGTACCGTCTAAATCAATCGCAATCATTTTTTTCATCGCTGTCAAATCCTCCTTCATGCATGCAATCGCCTATTCAAAGTATGTACGATTTCCTTCATTCTCATGAGCAATACGATGCTTGATCCTATCTACAAGGCTAAACAAAAATGAACGAATGATCAAGGAAATAAGCCAAAGGGAGAAAATCTTCATCATTGTCAATAAGAAAAAGCGCCCCCTAGGGACGCTTTCTGTTTATGATAATTCAAGCTGCTTTTTCAATTCAGTCTTCACTTCGTTTAGCTGGTTTTGATCTAATTGGTAATAATAAACTCCGTTTGGCTGGTAATCAGAGCCTTTCAGCTGGATGGTATCTACCGATTTCAATGACGTCAGAAGCGGGAAAAGCCCGACTAGCTCTTTCATTGAAAGGTTGGTCGCGACATTATCACCAAGTGTATCAATGATATTGTCATATGACGGAATAGATGTTAACGATTTTGATTTATCAAAAATGGCTTTTAATACTTCCATTTGACGCTGTCCGCGCATTAAATCACTATCTGCTTTTCTTGTTCTCACATATGCGAGTGCTTGATCACCGTCTAGCGTATGAGTACCTGTTTGAAGCTGTACCTTGCCCTTTGTATCTTTTAGAACCTGTTTAACCACATATTCATCCTTGACGTTAATAGAGACCCCGTTTAGTTCATTGACGATCTCTTTAAATGCTTTGAAATTACTTTGGATCACAAAATCAACCGGAATATCTAGTAAATCTTCGACTGTACTTAAGGTTAAATCTGCACCGCCAAATGCGTGTGCATGTGTAATTTTGTCATAGCCATGCCCTGGAATATTCACGTATGAGTCCCTTGGAATGCTTAATAATTTCACAGTTTTATTTGTACGATTGACGGTTGCTAAGACCATCGCATCGCTTCGTGCTTGTTTCACTGTTTCACCCGGTCTGCTGTCAATGCCAAGCAACAAGACAGAAAAGCTGTCTTTCCCAGGATCAAATGCTTCAATCCGTTTGACAGATTGTGCGCCGCGATCTAAAGAGACTTGTGCTTTTTTTGCAGCGCTTGTCACTTTATAGTAGGCATAGCCTGTGACAGAAGCGGTTGTCAGTAAAAGAATACCGACTATAAATAGAGTGACTTTCACCCATGGTTTTAAACGCTTTTTTCCTTTGCGTTTGCTTCTTGATTGATCCATATATTTTAAACCCTCGCTATGATTTTTATAGTAAAGATGTCCTTCTTTTTGCTTACAAACTAAAACAAATATACCTTAAAACGGGATATAGTGCGACATTTTTTTCACTAACGCTTAATTGACGTATCCTTATCGTAAAAAGTTTCAATAATACGCAAATGAAATATATTTGTCATAAAACATCGAAATGTTTGAAGTGACAGAAAGTGAGGAAAATGATTTTTCATAGAGAAACATCCAGTACATACAGAACAAAAGAGGGGTTATGAACATGAAAAATCGGAATGGCTGGCTTTATTTCTTCGGCGCACTTGGCGGCGCCTTATACGGCTATGATACAGGTGTCATTTCTGGCGCCATCTTATTTATGAAAGAGGATTTAGGATTAAATGCATTTACAGAGGGACTTGTTGTCAGTTCGATTTTAATCGGAGCGATGCTCGGTTCCTCTTTATCTGGAAAGCTGACAGATCAATTTGGGCGGAAAAAAGCCATCATCGCCGCAGCGATTTTGTTTATTATCGGCGGATTTGGTACGGCTCTTGCCCCGAATACGGAAGTGATGGTCTTATTCCGAATTGTGCTAGGGCTTGCTGTCGGGTGCTCGACAACGATTGTTCCATTATATCTATCTGAACTTGCTCCAAAGGAATCGCGAGGAGCACTGTCCTCATTAAACCAACTCATGATCACATTTGGTATTCTACTCGCCTATATTGTGAATTACGCTTTAGCAGATGCAGAAGCATGGCGCCTCATGCTAGGAATTGCGGTTGTTCCTTCTGTGCTTTTATTATGTGGGATTCTATTTATGCCGGAAAGCCCCCGCTGGCTGTTTGTCCATGGACAGGCAGACCGTGCAAAAGAGATATTATCTAAACTGAGAAAGAGTAAGCAAGAAGTGGAAGAAGAAATTTCTGATATTCAGCAGGCGGAAAGTGAAGAAAAAGGCGGTTTTAAGGAATTATTTGAGCCATGGGTACGCCCAGCATTAATCGCTGGGGTCGGTCTTGCCTTTCTGCAGCAGTTTATCGGTACCAATACGATTATTTACTATGCACCAAAAACATTCACAAGCGTTGGCTTTGGTAATTCAGCGGCCATTTTAGGAACCGTTGGAATTGGGGCAGTGAATGTCGTCATGACGTTTGTGGCGATTAAAATCATTGACCGTGTAGGGCGTAAAGCGCTGCTCTTATTTGGGAATGCTGGCATGGTCTTAAGCTTAATTGTCCTGTCAGTGGTCAATCGATTTTTCGAGGGGTCAACAGCTGCAGGATGGACGACTATTATTTGTTTAGGGCTCTTTATCGTCATCTTTGCTGTCAGCTGGGGTCCTGTCGTTTGGGTCATGCTTCCTGAGCTGTTTCCGGTACATGTCCGAGGAATCGGTACAGGTGTCTCTACCTTCCTCCTTCATACAGGAAATTTAATCATCTCGCTTACATTCCCAACTTTACTAAGCGCGATGGGTATCAGTAATCTTTTCCTTATTTACGCGGTCATCGGCGTAGGCGCCTTCTTGTTTGTGAAATATATGGTGACTGAAACGAAAGGGAAAAGTCTTGAAGAAATTGAAGAAGATTTAAAAAAGAGAAACCGTGCCGTCGCAGGTGACGAAGGAAAAACGGTGTGAACAATGACCAGCTGCCCGTATGCAGCTGGTTTTTCTTTGTTAAACAAACGTTTAATCAAGAAAGGACAATCTCTCATCTTCTGAACGTGCTGCATATGACATACATATGGAACAGGCGGGCGAAAGGTGGAAATGAGATGAAAGGGAAAACGAGCATTGTCATCCTGACATACAATGAACTGCATTTAACGAAAAAATGTATCGACAGCATCAAGCAGTACACCCGAAGTGACCAATATGAACTCATCATCGTTGATAATGCGTCAACCGACGGGACAAAGGAATATGTGAGAGAGCTGAACGATGTGATTTTCATAGAAAATGAAGAAAATCGAGGCTTTGCAAAGGGCTGTAATCAAGGAGCAAAAAAAGCGGCAGGAGATAGCATTCTCTTTTTAAATAACGACACGATCGTCACGGAAAACTGGCTTTCTCCATTAAGAGAGGCGTTATTTGCATCAGAACGCATTGGGATGGTAGGACCAGTCTCCAATTATGTGAGCGGTCCTCAAATAGTCGAGCCAGCGTATACAGATGTGAAGGAGCTCCCGGGTTTTGCGAAGAATTATACGGCTGCGAAAAAAGGTCAGAGAACTTATGTACATCGGCTTGTGGGATTTTGTCTGCTTGTGAAAAGAGAGATCATTGAAGAGGTGGGGTTATTTGATGAGCGGTTCGTGTATGGATCATTTGAGGATGACGACCTTTGTTTGAGATCCTTACTGAAGGGATATCAGCTTCAAATCGTTCACGATTCATTTGTGCATCATCACGGTCATGCAACCTTTCGAGCGAATCAAGAAACGAACATCTCTACATTGTTTGCAGAGAACAGGCTTCGATTTTTAGATAAATGGGGCATTGATCTGAATCTTGTGACCCCTCATCCATACTTTGCGGCTCTGCTGCCTGAAGATGCTGCCTGTGTACTGGATGTGGGATGCGGCGCAGGGGCAACAGGGCTTGAACTAATGAATCGGCAGACTGTTGACATGTACGGCGTAGAGGCTGATCCATTAAAAGCAGCCATCGCAAAGGCATATTACAAAGAAGTCATTGAGGCTAAAGCAGATGAGTACCCGTGGTTAGAGAAAGAGGCTTTTTTTGATGCGGTCATTTTTTCGGATGTTTTAGAGCATGTGTCAGATCCTTGGCACATCATTGAACAAGCGCACGCATCTTTAAAACCGGGCGGTGTGATCATTTGCTGTCTGCCAAACATGATGCATGCGGAGGTGCTTCTCCCGTTAATGACTGGGGATTTTACGTATCAAGATGTAGGAATTTTAGACCGAGGTCACCTGAGGTTCTTCACACCAAACACCATGCGTGCGCTTTTCCCAGATCATTTGTTTGAACGGGTGATCGAGCAGAGGATCAATGTTCCGATTGATCAAAATGTCGAATTGTTTTTTGATGAGGTGGCGAGAGTAGGAGTGTCACTTGGCTTTCAAACAAAAGCGTTGACTGATCAAGTGACCTTGTATCAGCTTCTCATCGTCGTACGTAAAAAAGGCGGCTCCCCTTCGGGATAATCGCCTTTTTACTTTACCATTTAAAGCTTTTTGTTGCACCTTCTGCCCCAAAGTTCAAAATACTGACTTTGACTTCATATTCGATATCCGCTTCTTGAAAGAGCGCATCCCATTCGTCTCGATGCTTTTCCCAATAGTCAGGGTATTTAATACGAAACTGTCGGCTTAAAAATATGGGATCAACGCCCACCTCTTTTTGCACATGATGGACCGCTTTTTGAATTCGTTGTTTGATTTTGTTAGCAAAAAGATGCTCAAATCTTTTGATGTACTGCTCATCGTAGGAATTTTCTGCAGGGTACTGATCTTCAGAGAGCTTTCCTTGGGTGTTGACATTAATTTTAAAGGAAATATGTCCATCTTTCAGATAGGGTTCAATCTTGGTTTTTGCTTTCTTAATTTCATACGTGATCGGAAAGTCTTTGTAGGTGGCAGGTACAACGCCGCCTGAAATTCGGTCCATCACCCAATTTAAAGATTGGACATCCTTCGCAGGAATGAAACCGATCAGTTTTCGTGTTTTTCCATCTATAATTCCTGCCCCATTATAAATAAGTTCACCGTTTATCGCATCTACACTTTGGACAAGGAAGCTAGCGCCCATCTGGAAGTAATCAGATGCTCGGCCAATACGGGTTGGCAGCAAAATCTTTCCGTTAAAATTTCGGTTTTTGGATGTTTCAAAGATATGTTCAACCGGAACCTTTTGCTGTGATTTCAATTTTTGATTGATCACTTTTGATGCATCATCACGTGACACGAGAAGATAGCTGCTTCGCCGAACCTCATCATCTCGAATAAAATGATTGAGCGTTCCTTGAATATCGTGATGCTCTGCCTGATTTTTGCCGAACAGGAAGATTTTTAGATGATCACTATAGATCGGCGGGTCCTTTAAGGCAACATTACTGACAGCCTCCAGCACATTTTTCCCCTTCGAGACGACATTCACATAGCCAGGAGAATCCGCTTCTTGTGTCCCGCCCATCTTCGGTACCAGGTTTTGGTAAGTGAGTTTGACTCCTTGCTCCTCTTCCTCGTCAATGCCAATGCCGCGCACAAATGATAATTTTTCAATATCCTTTAAATCCCAGCACCCTGCTGATAAAAGGATAAGACAGCAGGATAAAAAGATGAGCAGTACACGCCTTCCTCTCATGCAGAACGACCTCCCCATTTTTTACGTATCATCAGCAGAACAGCTGTAATAAAAGGAATGGCTAAAATCGCGAACAATGCGTAGCCGAGTAAAGTAGAGAAGTAAAAGACTTCATTGATATTTCTCGGAAATAAAGAGAGGGCAGAGGTAATCAAAAACAGCAGCCAAAGCAGTCTCGTTACATTGGTTGTCTTAAAGACTGTGTGGCACCCTTTAATGGCAAATTGGAAAAAGCCAAGCATACAAATGAACTGCTGGCAAGTCCAGATCGTCAGTAAAAAAATATCAAATCGTTCAATGAAGACCCCTTCAAGTTCTAGTGCTTGAATGAGTGAGACAGTGGGCCAGGTGAGGGATTTCGTTTCTCCAACGGTCATGGAACCAATCACAATAAAGAGCGTGAGAGAATAGATAAGAGAAGTAATTCCAACCCCGATCGCAGCAGCCCACTTTGCTTTCGACCATTTGTCTTTATAAATGAGCGGTACAACAAACAAAATGACCTCAAAGCCTGTAAATTGAATAAATGTTTGAGAGAACAAATTACTGAAATCTTTAAACCCGTGCGCCATCACTGGGCGTAAGTAATCAAAGTCGAATATTTTCAAACTAAACAGCATGAGCCCAATATAAATAATCATTGTCATCGGATATATGTAAGTCACCATTTTTACTATTGGAAAAATACCACTTTTCAAATGATAGATCGCCACCAGAAGAAAAATCATCACAATCACTGCCATGGGAGTCGATTGCAACAGGAAAAACTGAACAACCTCCCCGAGAACACGCGCTTCAAAGCCGACAATGCCTAGTAAATAGGCAATCAGCATTAAATTAAAGAACGTGCCGAAGATTGCACCGGCTCCTTTAGTATTTGACTCGAAAATGGTGTCCGGTGCATTCTTTTCAGCAATCCATCCTAACAAAAAAGCAACGAAAGCAAAGATGGCTCCCTGTAGTAATACAATGATCCAGCCATCAGGGAATCCTGAATTGGCAGAACTGCGAGGAATGGTTAAAATTCCAGCGCCTATCATTGTAGAGCTGCACAGAATGGTGACTTGTAACAATGATAGCTTCTCAGCTCTGTACATCGGTTAATCTCCTTGTCTTTTGAGATTTTTTATTTTTGCTGTTTTCGGTCTCGATTTAAATAGCCCAATTGGTAAACGTACGTACGTATCCTTTAAATCTGAAAACGGTGAAGACAAAACAGGTGTGAAATAGTCAAAACCAAAGGTCTTTAATTGCATCAGGTGACAAAGCACAAATAAATAACACATGATTAAGCCATATAACCCAAACATCGCTGAACTGAAAATGGCCATAAACCGCAAAATGCGCAGCGGGAAACTAAAGTCATAGGACGGGGCAGTGAAATCGGCCAAGGCGGTCAGCGACACGATAATCACCATTAACGCGCTGACGATATTGGCTTGGACAGCCGCCTGACCAATAATCACGCCGCCAATGAGTCCAATCGTTTGTCCAATAGCCCTCGGAAGACGAAGACCAGCTTCCCGCAGCAGCTCTATCGTAAACGACATGAGAATGGCTTCGACAACAGGAGGGAACGGAACATTTTGCCGACTGCCTGCGATGGTGATTGCCATTCGTGTTGGTAATAACCCGGGGTGATATGAGACAAGAGCGATGTAGAGCCCTGGTAAAAAAATCGTTAACAGTACGGCAAAATAACGGAGTAGGCGCAAAAGAGTCGCACTTGTCCATCTTTGATAATAATCCTCCGGTGATTGCATCAAGGCTGTAAGTGTCATAGGCATGATGAGGGCAAAAGGTGTGCCGTCGAGCAAAATGGAGACTTTGCCTTCAAGCACAGATGCAATCACTCGGTCAGGACGTTCTGTATTTTGAATCTGCGGAAAAATGGAGATGTGGCTGTCCTCAATCAACTGTTCAATATAGCCGGTTTCAGGGATGTCATCCATTTTGATTTCGGTCATGCGTGCTAAAACATCTTCTACTAATTTGGGATCAACAATATCACGAACGTACACAAGGGCTGCGGACTTTTTATTGCGAGTACCTACATTCACCTTTTGAATGACAAGGTTTGGGTCGTTTGCCCGCTCACGGATTAAAGCCGTGTTTTTTTCAAGATTTTCAATAAAACCGATCCGAGGCCCTCTTACAAGGACTTCCGATTGCGGCTCTTCTACTTCTCTAAATTGAAAAAGGTTCGTTTGGAGTGCAAGTGCTTGAGCCGCGCCATCTACAAATAAAATAGCCCTGCCGCTATATAACTGCTCGATGGCAAGGTTCATATCCTCCAGCACGTCATTTTGGATGCCGAAGAACGTTTTAGACAGGGCTGGAAGCGTACTAGAATCAACTTCGGTGATATCCAGCTCCTTTTGCATAGGTGAAATGATTTGTTTGGAAAGCATCTCAAATTCTGTGAGTCCTTCAATGTACATGAGACATGCAGAGATAGCAGAAGGGCCAAATGAAAATGAGTGGAACACGATATCATCACTTTTCCCGGCAAAGCTTTTGACGCGCTTGATGACGGACGCTATATCTTGTTCAATACGACTTTTCATAATACCTCACCCTCATGTCATGTTTTCTATAGAGTGACTCGGATGGTGGAGAATTATGCAAATAGAAAAAAGAGAATCCCTGCAAATAGGAATTCTCTCGTCTGTTTTATCTCGCAAGCCAGCCGCCATCAACAGCTAAAATATGACCGTTCATATAATCAGAGGCTGGTGAGCTAAGGAAAACAGCAGCACCGGCTAGATCCTCAGGCTTTCCCCAGCGACCGGCAGGGATTCGTTTGAGAATCTCATCATTTCGATTCTCATCGTCCCGAATGGCTTGCGTGTTATTGGTCGCAATGTAACCAGGAGCGATCGCATTCACTTGTATTTGCTGGTTCGCCCATTCGTTTGCAAATGCCTTCGTCAGCCCTGCGACTGCGTGTTTACTTGCTGTATAAGCGGGGACAAAGACGCCGCCTTGAAATGATAGAAGGGAGGCGATATTAACGATTTTCCCTTGACCAGTTTTCAGCATCTGCCGCCCAACCCTTTGGGTGAGGAAAAAGAGACTATTGATATTCACATCCATGACCGTATGCCAGTCTTCCTCTGAATAATGAGCAGCTTGTTCTCTTTTAATGGTGCCAGCATTATTGATTAAGATATCGATCGTATGCTTTTGTAACATGGCATCGACAGCCTGTTTTGCAGTTTGAGGGTCGGAAAAATCAATCTGAACCGCATGAAACGAGCGGCCCGCCTGTTCGACGAGCGCTTTCGTTTCCTCTAGCGGTGTGTGGTGGTATGTGCCGATAATATCTGCGCCTGACCTGGCAAGCGCCACAGCAATGCCCTGCCCAATGCCGGTTCCAGGACCTGTCACAAGGGCTGTTTTGCCTTCAAGAGAAAAGAGGGACGTTACATAGGATACTGTCGTCATCACATTACCTCAGCTGGTCCATTGGGACAAAGTCCATATCTTTGAACGTATAGTTCTCGCCCGCCATCGCCCAAATAAATGAATAATTCGCTGTACCCGAACCTGAATGAATGGACCAGGCAGGAGAAATGACCGCTTCCTCGTTGGCCACAACGAGATGTCTTGTTTCAGATGGCTCCCCCATAAAATGAAAGACACGAGCATCTTCTTCGATATCAAGATATAAGTACACTTCCATACGTCGATCATGAATATGAGCGGGCATCGTATTCCACGTGTTATTGGTTTCCAGTTGAGTGATTCCCATCATGAGCTGACAGCTTTGAATACCGTTTGCGTGGATGACTTGATACAAGTTTCGTACGTTTGAAGCAGACGCTTCCCCTAAGTGATTCGGTGTTAATTCAGCGATGGCTGCTTTTTGCGTAGGGTACGCTTTGTGAGCGGTGGCTGATACAAGATAGAACTTGGCTTCTTCGCCTGATGAACTAGCAAACTGTACATCTTCGTGTCCAAGCCCAATATATAAGAAATCTTTGTGCTCCAGTACAAAGGCTTCACCATCGACAGTGACCGTTCCTTGACCGCCGACATTTACAATGCCGATCTCGCGTCTTTCAAGGAAATACTCCGTACGTAGAAAGTCGCCGGCATCTAATTTGAGCGGTTCTACAGACGGCATAACCCCGCCAATCACCACGCGGTCCTCATGCGAATAGTAGAGCTTTAATTTACCGCTGACGAATAGTGTAGGAATATGAAAATGACGACGAAGTTCCTCTGTTGTAAAACGCTTGACCTGCTCAGGATGTACAGCATAACGATTTTCCATTTGAAATAAGCCTCCCTTTCCATCTGAAACAAAATGTAGGTATTTTATTTGGTATCGGTTTCAAGGAAAATTTTAGAGGAAAAAGAGAGTGTCGTCAACCGTTATTTTGAAATCGCTTTCTTTTTGTTTATTTAAATAATTATTTGCCATCTTCAAGCAAAAAAATCTTCTGGAATACAAGAAATTATGATATGCTCTTTTTAAGTTATTTGAAATCGGTTTCGAAACAAATGAGAAGACATTGATTGTGGGAGTTTTTTGAATGAAAGAGAAAAAGCAAACGAAAGTGACCATCAACGAAGTGGCCGCTTATGCAGGTGTTTCAAAATCAACTGTATCCAGATATATCAATGGCAGAACAAATGAAATTTCTATTGAAAAGGTCAAAAAAATTAAAAAAGCCATTGAAGAACTGCATTATCGTCCGAGTCAGCTCGCTCAAGGATTGAAAGTAAGAAAAAGCAAGGTCATTGGGTTTATTGTAGCCGACATTACAAATCCATTCTCTGTTGCCACACTTCGCGGAGTCGAAGAAATTTGTGATGAATATGGATACAGCATCATGGTATGTAATACAGATAACCGGCCAGAAAAAGAACGCGAAATGCTCCTCAAGCTGAATGCGCATTATATTGAAGGGCTCATCATCAATACGACAGGCCAGAACAATGACATTCTGCAGGATTTTAAGAAAAACGGTGTGCCGATTGTCCTTGTTGACCGGAAATTACCTGAACTAAAAGTCGACACAGTGACAACGAATAACCGTGATATCACGATGCAGCTGCTTCAACAAATGTATGAGAGAGGCTATGAGCACATTGCCTTCTTTACTGAGCCGGTCGATGGGATCAGTCCTCGTGAAGAAAGAAAAGAAGCATATGAACAGACAGCCATGAGTAAACATAAGAAGCCGCTCATTGTAGAAATTGATTTGAAACAAAAGGAACAACTGCGAGAAGAGCTTGTCCATTTTGTCCAATCAAACCAGCAGAAAAAAGCGATTTTAGCAGCCAATGGATTACTTATGCTGAAGCTGATTAGTGAGCTTGTAGACCTCGGATTAAAGATTCCAGAAGATATAGGCATTGCAGGTTTTGATGATACAGAATGGTATAAGCTGATTGGGCCTGGAATCACAACGGTTGCCCAGCCATCTCATGAAATGGGGAAAGCCGCCATGCAAAAAATCAAGACTCGGCTTGAAGGGGATGAAAGTGCGCCCCAAACCATTCAGCTTGATGGAGAAATCATCGCAAGAAAATCCTTATAAACAACAGACAGAGAAGAGTATACATACGTGCATGCTCTCTCTTTTTCAACTAATTTGAAACCGGTACCATGAAAGGGGAGAAATGAGTGAAAGCATTGAATGCGGTCACATTTGGGGAATCAATGGCGATGTTTTACGCAAAAGAAGCCGGGGAGCTTCATCAAGTGCATACATTTCAAAAGGCGCTTGCTGGTGCCGAAAGTAACGTGGCAGTCGGTTTAGCGAGGCTAGGTTTTGATGTGGGATGGATGAGCAAAGTAGGAGCAGATTCACTTGGCACATTTATTTTAGAAGAGCTTCAAAAAGAAGGAGTCGATACAAGTGCAGTGATTCGTTCAAATGATGGGGCTCAAACAGGGATCTTACTTAAATCCAAAGTGATGGACGGAGATCCTGACGTCACATATTATCGCAAAGGCTCTGCTGCGAGCACGATGAGTCCAAGCGACTTTCCTGCGGATTATTTCAAGCAGGCAGGACATCTCCATATGACAGGTATTCCACCTGCGTTATCCAATGAAATGAGAGCGTTTTCTTTTCATGCTCTTCAAAAGATGAAAGAGGCAGGCAAAACCATTTCATTTGATCCAAACCTTCGGCTACAGCTATGGGAAGAGGAAGAAGATATGATCCATACAGTGAATCAGATAGCTTTTCAAGTGGATTGGTTTTTTCCGGGGCTTGCAGAAGGGCAAAGGCTCACAGGCTGTCACGAGCCGGAAGAGATTGCAGATGTTTATTTGCAAAAAGGCGTCAAGCTTGCGGTCATTAAGCTCGGTGCAGAAGGTGCCTTTTATAAAAGTGCAGCCAGTCAGGGGATTGTGAGCGGCTTTTATGTGCCCAATGTCGTGGATACAGTCGGTGCCGGTGATGGATTTGCCGTGGGGGTCATCAGTGGTTTACTGGACGGTTTATCATATGAAAAATCTGCGACAAGAGGCAATGCTGTAGGGGCTCTTGCGGTGATGTCTCCAGGCGATAAGGATGGTCTGCCTACTCGGGAAGAGCTTCAGGCTTTTATGAAGGGAGCCAAACGATATCACAGACGGGAATATATGAAGGGGGACGAAGGATATGGGAAAGTCAGCAAGTTTGAGCGTTAAAGAGCGGATCGCGGCTTGTAAGCTGATCGCAGTGGTAAGAGCGGGGAGCGAAGCAGAAGGCATTGAGATCATTGAGCGTTTAAAGAAAAAAGGCGTTCGTGCCATTGAAGTGACGTATACCACGCCCAATGCGGAACGCATCATTGCATCTTTTCAGCATGAGCAAGATCTGATTGTAGGAGCAGGCACAATCACAACCCTTCAGCAGGCGCAGTCAGCCATTGACGCAGGCTCACAATTTATTGTCAGTCCAGGATATCTTCCTGTCATTGGAGAGCATCTCTCGTTTCACGACACACTCTATGTACCAGGTGTCCTCACCCCGAGTGAAATCATGCAGGCAAAAGCAGCTGGATACTGCTTGCTCAAGCTTTTTCCAAGTGGCTCCTTCGGTTTATCCTATATGAAAAATTTACAAGGCCCATTTCCAGACATTGAATTTATTCCAACGGGAGGTATTCATCCAGCCGATGTGCCAAACTGGCTGAAAGCAGGCGCAGTGGCAGTAGGGGTCGGAAGTCAGCTTGAAAGCAGTACGGCAGAAGAATTACAAGCGGTTCTTTCTTCATAAATAGGTGCTATCAAATGAACAACTGGCAGATGAATGCTGGTTGTTTGTTCGTTTATCTGACATAACAGCTGGTGAATACTGACTCTTCACGTACAATGATCGTGAAGGAGTGGTAGAAGTGTACATTCAACAAGATACACTCACGGATGGACAAATAGAACAGCTGATTACCGCTCATATAGAAGAAATGAAAGAGCATTCCCCGCCAGAAAGTATTCATGCCCTTCCGTTAGCTGATTTGAAAAAGCAAGATGTCACAGTGTGGAGTGTACGGGATGGAGAGGGGCTTCTTGGCTGCGGAGCGTTAAAGGAGCTGTCAAGAGAGCACGGTGAAATCAAATCCATGAGAACCGCAGCTCTCCATCTGCGAAAAGGTGTAGCAAGGTATATGCTGAACCATCTTCTCCAAGAGGCAAAAAGGCGCGGCTATTCACGTGTCAGCTTAGAAACAGGTGCGATGTCTTTCTTTGAGCCAGCAAGAAAACTATATGAGAGTGTTGGGTTTTATATTTGTCCGCCTTTCGGTTCATATCAAGAAGATCCAAACAGTTTATTTATGACAAAGGAATTATAGAGGTCGAGAGAGTATGCTTATAAGCAGCTCTTTTTTTATGCGCAATTTTTGAAAGGGGGAGGATGCGGTGAAAGTATCAAAGTGGATCGGGGTGGGCGCCTTTCTCACTTTTTGTGTCGTATCTGTCATTTTTTTAACATCATTAGGTCAAGATTTATTTAAAATTGAAAGCGCTTCCGAAAAAGCGTCATCAACCTATCAATATCACTTTGTCCTTGTACCGGAGGAACTTGATAATGAATATTGGCAGCTGGTCCAAAAGGGAGCTGCTGATGCGGCAGCCGCTCATCGCGTATATTTAGAATATTTGGGTCCGAAGCAAGCCGATATAGATGATCATTTGAAAACCATTGATATGGCAATCGCAGGGCATGTTGATGGCATTATGACACAGGGACTTGATGCGAAAAAATACAAACCGCTTTTTCAGAAGGCGAGGGAAAAGGGCATTGATGTTGTCACAGTTGATACAGATGCAGAGGGGAGCATGCGTCAAGTGTATGTAGGCACGGACAATTATTATTCAGGCTTTATCGCAGGACAGGCACTCATCGCAGATACAAAAGGCGAACAGTACGTAGGAATTGTCACAGGCAGGCTAGATGCCGTTCATCAAAAGCAGCGCGTCAAAGGATTTCGAGATGCCGTCGCCGCTGAAAAACGCATTCATATTGTTGGAATAGAAGAATCAGCCATTACAAAATCAGGGGCCTCCGGTGCCGCGTATAAACTATTAAACGATCATGCAAAGCTCACTGCATTTTACGGCACGAGTGCATTAGATGGTGCAGGTATCATCCAAGCAACAGCGCAATATCGATCGTCCACAGATGTCTATGTACTCGCATTTGATACATTGCCAGATACGATTCAGGCGCTCGACGATGGAAAGATTGATGCAGTCGTTGTTCAGCATCCTTATGAAATGGGCTACCAAGCAGTGGAATCGCTTGTGCGCTTGCAGAAAGGTGAAAAAGAAGAGCCGCTTCAGTACACAGGAACGAGTGTGATTCGGCAAGAGGATCTGCCGCTACAGCAAACAGACAGAAGGCAGGGGGTGCAGCCGTGAAAAGGATTCGAAGCAAGTTGTTACTGGCATTTTTAACCCTTGTATTTCTTGGAAACGTGGCCGCTTTTTTTGTCTATTGGAGCAGCTCGAATATCGTATCGGAATATAGCAGAAGCTTTCGTTCTTTTCTCCTGCTTAATGATATATCGACAGAGGCAAAAACGATGTATGAAAAGGTCAATGCGTATGCGATTGAAAAGGATCAGCAGTTTGCCAAAGAATACCTAGCTTCAAAACAAAAAATGAAATCCTACGACCAGACATTGCGAAAAGATGCCGGGCTTCATGCGGCAGTTCCTTCTATTGAAAAATATCAATATATGATACGGACGCTCATCAATGAGAGTGATGCGACCATGACACATGTAAAAGAAGGAAAAATCAAAGAATATGCAGCAAGTGTGAAGGAAGTAAGAACCGTCTCCTCCTACATACAAGAGCAAACAATGACCTTGCTTGATGATGAATTGTCTGAGTATCAAGTACTCTATCAATCTCTGCAAAAAAGACACCAAATCTATGCGCTCTTTACCCTATGTTTGTTTACACTGTCTATTGGAGTCGCATTATGGATGGCGTATATGATTGCTGGCGGGATTTCAAGACCGATTGTCCATCTCTCTCGAAGCGTAAAGGAAGTATCAGAAGGAAACTTTGATGGAGCGGACTTGCATGTCACCTCAAAGGATGAAATTTCTGTATTAAATGAGGCCTTCCAGCGAATGCGTCAAGAGATGAAAATGATGATTGAAGAGATGAAACAAAAGGCAGCTTTAGATCAAAAAATCAAAGATATGAAGCTGAAAACGCTCCAAAACCAAATGAACCCACATTTTTTATTTAATACCTTAAACATCGTCTCACGCATGGCTTACTTAGAATCAGCGGATGCCACATCAAGGTTGATCCAATCTGTTTCCACTCTCATGCGTTATTCGCTGTCAGCTCTCAGTGCATCCGTTACGCTCGAACAAGAAGTAAAAGTGGTCAAAGAATATTTTCATATACAAGAAACAAGATTTGCCGATCGTATTACATGCAAAACGACCATAGATGAATCGTGTTTATCTGTACGTATCCCAAGTCTCACCTTACAGCCACTTGTTGAAAATGCCTTTATTCATGGCGTCGAACCAAAAGAGGAAGATGGACTTGTCGAGCTCTCGATCTATCAAGAAGGCGGCTATGTGATGATTCGGATTCGGGACAATGGGATGGGAATCAATGAACAAGAGAAAAGAAGATTGCTATCAGAAAAAGAAGAGGAAGATCCAAACATGTTGAGTAAAGGGCATTCAACAGGAATCGGTCTTCGAAATGTGATGTCAAGGCTGCGTTTGTTTTATGGGGTACAAGATGCCCTTCAAATTGACTCAAATCCAAACGAAGGCACCACTATTCAATTGGTTATTCCAATGAAGGAGGGACCGGCATGCTGAACGTGCTGATTGTAGATGATGAAAAGATAGAACGGCTAGCGATGCGGAAGTTCATGACCGATTGGCTTCCAGAGTGTCATATCGCAGGAGAAGCTGAAAATGGAAAAAAGGCGGTTGAATTCGTGCGGACTGAGCCCGTTCATCTTGTGCTCATGGATATTCAGATGCCTGGAATGGATGGATTGACAGCGATCAAGCAAATCAAAGCGATCAGTCCTCATACAAAATTTATTATGCTGACAGCCTACGATACGTTCGATTATGCCAAGCAAGCGATGCAGGAAGGAGTGAAACAATATCTCGTCAAACCGGCTGACAAAGATGAAACCATCGCCGCCATTCGAACGGTTGCGTCAGAGATTCAGCAGGAGGCGTCTCAGCGGCAGGCGCTGGCGGCCGGTCAGCAGTCAAAGTGGCTTGAAGCTCATGTCATAAACGGACAATCCTATACTTCCACGGAGTTTCGACAACTGTTTCATGAATTCGAAGCAGGTCTTGTCATCGCTGTGCAGCGGACAATCGGGAATCAGTTGTTGATTCATTTACAGACATCTCCCCTTTTTCATACGGTGCCGATTCAGGTGAGTGGTGAGCTGTTTACATGTCTCATTTATCGTCACCAAGCGCCTGGTCAGTTAAAGGCAGATGTCTTGCAGGCGATTCGAAATGCCACAACCAACGATCAGCCTTCACCTGTCGTTGGCATGGGACACCCGGTCTCAAATCCGCTTTATCTTCAGAAAAGTGCAGCAGAGGCGAAGCTTTCCTATTATCAGCGGAAAAAGAGTTCTGGCGTTGTTCGTTATGGCTTTTACCAAACAGAAGAACAGTCCCATCCATTGATCCATCTGCCTGAGCTTGCAGACGATATGATGCAGGCAATGGAAGAAGGGAGAAGAGAGGAGGCCCTCGCTTTATTCGATGCTTTTGAACTAGAGGGGGCGACCCTGTCTCAACTAAAAGAGCTGCTGATCTTATTTAAATCACGACTCCGAACAGACTGGCCTATATTAACGATCAACACCGCAGCAGAATGCCGCCAGTGCTGTGAATATTTATTTGACGTGTACGAAGCAAGAAACCAGACTGTGAATGATATTGAGCGGGCAAAGCGCTACATCAAAACGCATTTTTGTGAACAGATCACGCTGGAACAGACTGCGGCCTATGTTGATTTAAGTCCGACCTATTTCACAAAAAGGTTTAAAGACGAGACAGGGCTGACATTTAAAGAGTATGTGACTGCCTGCCGGCTGGATAAAATCAAAAGGCTTCTCAAAGACAGCTCGCTTAGTTTAAAAGAAATTACCTATCAGGCAGGATATACAGACCCTAATTATGTCAGCCGTGTGTTTAAGAAGATGGTCGGCTGTTCACCGAAGGAATATCGAAAACAGACCGTAAAAAAATGAAGAATTTCATAAAAAAGTGAAGAAGTTTGCCTAAAAAAAAGCAAGGATCTGCCATTATACTTATTATGATAACGCTTACAAAATAGGGATGGGGGATCAATCATGAAGGTTAAATTAGGCTTTACGCTGTTAGTTCTCTGTATGCTTATCGTCACTGCCTGTAGTTCATCGACGAGCTCAGATGCAAAAAAAGAGGGCGGAGCAGAGAAGCTCGACATTTTTTCTTGGTGGACTGGAGCAGGTGAGGAGGACGGACTGAAAGCACTCATTCAATTGTTTGAAGAGAAAAATAAAGATATTCCAATTGAAAATGCAGCTGTCGCAGGTGGTGCTGGTACAAATGCAAAGGCTGTTCTGACTAGCCGGATGCAAGGAAATGACCCGCCAGCTACATTCCAAGTACATGGCGGAGCGGAGCTGAATGAGAGCTGGGTCGCAGCAGGTAAAATGGAGCCGCTGGATGATCTATATGAAAAGGAAGGCTGGAAAGACAAATTTCCGGAATCACTCATCGACCTTGTCAGCAAAGATGGGAAAATCTATTCAGTACCGGTGAATATTCACAGAGGCAATGTGCTTTGGTATAACAAGAAGGTATTTGATGATGCAGGTTTAGAGCCACCAACGACCTTTGATGAATTTTTCAAGACAGCAGATGCTTTAAAGAAAAAAGGCATTACACCTCTTGCGCTTGGGGATAAAGAGCCTTGGGCAGCAACACATTTGTTTGAGAGTGTACTGCTCGGCGTTTTAGGCGCTGATGGATATCAAAAACTTTGGGCTGGAGACATGAAAATGGATGACGCAAAAGTGAAGGAAGCGGCAGACATCTTTGGACGTATGCTTGAATATGTCAATGATGACCACAGCTCACGTAACTGGCAGGATGCCTCGCAGCTCGTAGCAAAAGGGGAAGCTGCAATGAACGTCATGGGCGACTGGGCGAAGGGGTACTTTGTGAATGATCTGGATCTGAAGGTGAATAAAGACTTTGGATACGTGGCGACTCCTGAAACAGAGGGAAGCTTTATGGTGATCACCGATACATTTGGACTGCCAAAGGGCGTGAAACAGCCAGAAAACGTGAAGAAATTCTTATCTGTCTTAGGATCTGTGGAAGGACAGGATGCATTTAACCCGCTGAAGGGATCGATTCCGGCACGTGTGGATGCAGATATGTCTAAATATGATGAATACGGAAAATCGGCGATGAAGGCATTTAAAGACTCAAAGCTGGCGCCGTCTCTCGCGCATGGTTCAGCTGCTGAAGAAGGGTTTGTGACAAAAGCGAATCAAGCCGTCAATATCTTCGTCACACAAAAAGACAGCAGCCAGTTTGTTTCATCTTTAAAAGATTCAATGAAATAAAGACGAGGAGGCGGCGACTAAGCACCGCCTCTTTTTTAAAAAGGAGTGTAGCTTCATGCGCATGGATACATCGCCGATCACAAAAGCATCAACACCCAAAGTCAAACGTGTTCGGAAAAAATGGAGTGGGGATCAGCTGCTTGCGCTTCTATTTTTAGCCCCGTCAGCTGTGTTATTATTCATCTTTGTTTACGGCTTTATTGGCTGGACAGGGTATGTGTCATTATCAAATTGGACCTCGCTTGTTCCTGATTTCTCTTTCGCAGGGCTTCAAAACTATATGATGCTGTTTCAAGATTTCCGCTTTCAGTCAGATCTTCGGAACACGGTCTTTTTTACTCTATTCTTTATTGGAGCCGTTATTGCCTCTGGGCTTGCACTTGCGATTTTACTAGATCAAAAGATCAAGGGTGAATCTCTATTTCGGAATTTATTTTTCTTTCCAATGGCCCTTTCCTTCGTTGTGACAGGGGTCGTCTGGCAATGGATTTTAAACCCGTCCACTGGGGTGAATCTGTTTTTAAAGACGCTTGGTATCCAGCCTAAGTGGTACACGGATACGAATATTTTAGCTGGATTTGTCTGGGGGAAAATTGAGTTTGGTGTCCCTGCGGCAATCATTGCAGTCGTAATTGCAGCTGTTTGGCAGATGACTGGATTTTCTCTAGCGATGTATTTGGCGGGTTTGAGAGGCATTCCAGAGGAAGTAAGAGAGGCTGCTAGAATGGATGGCGCAACCGAATGGCAGATTTACCGGAAGATTATTTTTCCTTTATTAAAACCGATAACTGCAAGTGTCATTATCATCATGGCTCATATTTCATTAAAGATTTTCGATTTGATTTACTCGATGACAGGACCGGGTGCAAACTTTGTCACAGATGTTCCGGGCGTGTACATGTTTGAAATGACCTTTAGAGGAAACCATTATGCGGGCGGTGCCGCTATCGCGATTGTGATGCTGATCTCAGTTGCGGTCTTTATTGTGCCATATCTCCTGTCGAGCCGGAAGGGGGCGTCATCATGACAGCTAGATGGTTTGTCCGTCCAGTTCTTTATGCTTTATTGATTTTGTGCAGTCTCTTTTTTCTCATGCCAGTTTATGTCATGCTTGTCACAAGTTTGAAGCCATTAGGTGAAGTAACCCTTGAGAAAATGTGGGCACTGCCGTCAACACTTGATTTTTCAAGCTATCAAATCGCATTTGAAAAGCTAGCGCCCAATTTAATGAATTCTCTTTATCTAGTCATTCCGGCTACCTTATTGTCTGCTGTCTTAGGGGCGATGAATGGCTATGTCCTATCAAAATGGCGTTTCAAAGGATCAGAAGTAGTCTTTACTCTAATGCTGTTTGGGATGTTTATTCCATATCAAAGTATCCTCATCCCACTCATTCAATTTTTGCGTGAAGTCGGATTATACAATTCGATTCCGGGTTTGGTACTAGTCCATGTCGTATATGGACTTCCAATCACAACACTCATGTTTCGAAACTTCTATGTGAGCATTCCTGATGAAATGATTGAATCGGCAAAAATGGACGGCGCAGGGTTTATCGGGATTTTCAGACATATGATTCTTCCGCTTTCGATCACAGGATTTGTGGTGGTCGCGATTTGGCAGTTCACAAATGTGTGGAATGAGTTCTTATTTGCAGTCACGATGACCACTGCAGAGCATCAGCCGGTGATGGTTGCCTTGCAAAATCTATCAGGCAGTCAAATTGTGCAATGGAACGTCCAAATGGCAGGGGCAATATTGGCCGCGCTGCCGACACTTTTGGTCTATATACTGCTTGGGAAATACTTTGTCAAAGGGCTTCTCGCAGGCTCTGTCAAAGGATGAAATCTTTTCGTGTTATCGTTTTCATTTGGTGTACTGAAAGGATTGACTTCTCTTTAGATAGCGTCATAATAAAAGTTGAGACTTACTAGTTTTCATCAAGCCTTACAAGGATTATCAAAGGGTAGCAAAGGGAGGAGTCATCCTGAATGAAGCAGTCACCAATTTTTTTACTGCCTGAATTGAAGGAGAGAATATGGGGAGGTACAGCCTTAAGAGATCAATTTGGCTATGATATTCCTTCTGATCAAACGGGAGAATGCTGGGCAATTTCTGCTCATCCAAACGGACCAAGTATCGTGCAAGACGGTCCATATAAAGGGAAAACGCTGATCGAACTATGGGACAATCACAGAGAATTGTTCGGGGGAATAGAAGGCGATCGATTCCCGCTGTTAACTAAAATTTTAGATGCAAACCAGGACTTGTCCGTTCAAGTTCATCCAGATGATGATTACGCGGAAAGACATGAAAATGGCGAGCTTGGAAAAACAGAGTGCTGGTATATCATTGACTGCAAAGAAGGAGCAGAAATGATCTATGGGCACAGCGCAAGAACAAGAACTGAGCTTGTGACCATGATGAACAGTGGAGATTGGGAAGGGCTTTTGCGTCGTGTGAAGATTAAGCCTGGTGATTTTTATTATGTGCCAAGCGGTACCATTCATGCGCTTTGCGAAGGAACGCTTGTCCTCGAAACGCAGCAAAGCTCAGATACCACCTATCGGGTATATGATTATGAACGAAAAGATCAGAATGGCCATGAACGTGAACTTCATTTTGCGCAAGCCATTGATGTCACAACGGTCCCCCATGTAGATGGTTATGCAGATGAATCAGTTGAAACACGCCGTGGGCTGACCATTCGAACTTTTGTTGAAGCAGAGTATTTCTCAGTGTATAAATGGGAAATTGATCAAGCAGTAGAGCTTTCGCAAGATTATCCGTTTTTGCTGTGCAGTGTAATTAGCGGGGAAGGGGCTCTAACGCATGATGGGCATACATATCCACTGCCTAAAGGAGCTCATTTTATCCTGCCGGCTGAAACAGGGAACTTCTCAATTGAAGGAACTTGTGAACTGATTGTATCGCATATATAAAGGAAAAGAGGACTTCGAAGGGGTCCTCTATTTTTCTATTGCATAAATGACTTGAAAGAGTACTTGTTTTTGTCGATAAAGAGATTAGTAGACGATTATGCAAAGTTAAGAGAGGGACAGTGAACGTGAAAAAAACCATCAAGATTATGTTACTCGCAGCTGCCTTTGGTATGACAGTACAGGCGGGCAATGAAGCGCAAGCAGCCTCCTATGTCGATCAATCCATTTATACGATGAACACCTCAAAAGTATTTACAACAGAGTCAGAAGTGAAAAAAGCAGTGGAAACATTGAAGAAGGACAAAAAGTGGACAGCCACTTATCAAACCTCAGGAAACACGTCGACCTATCAGCTCACTGCCTCAGGATATGAGTCACAAGCAGCAGCGAGTGCAAGTGCAGCTGCATTAAAAAAAGAGACGGGCATGAGCGGTACGGTGTCTCCAGTAGGTGACCGCCTTCCATTACAAAAGGTCGTATCTGACCCCGTCAATGATGAAGCTCAGGCGAAAAAGCTCTCACTCGAGCTAACGAAAACCTCAGGACTCAATAGCACCTACGAAGTGATCAATCAAAGCAGACCTTCCTATCAGGTCATTTCAGGAACCATTGATTCTGAAACGAAAGTCAAAAATATTCAAACCGAATTACAAAAGCAGGCCGGTGTCACTAGTACATACCAAACTGAAAACAAAGCAGGCACTGTGTATCAGCTGATTTCAGGCGGTATCGTTGGGCAAAGTAAGGCGAATACGATCTTGCAAGGCTTTCAAAAAGAGTCTGGTTTAAAAGCGGTGCTTCAAACGGTGACAGCAGGCAAGCCATATTACATCGTCACATCAGCTGCACAAGCGAACCAGTCAAAAGCACAGACGCTTCTTACCCAGCTTCAAAGAGAAGCAAAGATCAGCGGGAAGATTCAAAAGACAGGCGCTTTAAAAAATGTTTATCGCTTGGAATCAGGCTATTTCAAAGACAACAAACAGGCATCCTCAGCTGCGGCCCAGATTAAGAAACAAACCGGCGCTACAGGGACTGTACAGCGAGTGGGAAAAACAAAAAATTATATCGTGAAGCTCAATCAACTGAACGATACAGCATACGGAAAAACGGTGGCCTTTTTCAAGAAAAAGAAATGGCGCTACACATCGCAAAAGATCTCTTCTACTCAGCCATATCAAGTAGTGACTGGAAACCTTTTAGGAGTTGACCAAGCGAAAAAAGCAGCAGCTTTCTTCCAAAGGAAAAAGGTATCAGCAACAACGAAAAAAACAGGTAAAGCATCTGACAGCACGTATCGACTTGTCGTCAATCAATCGGCGGAGCAAGCCAAAATCAATAAAGGTGCCGCATATTTAAAAACGCAGAAGGTGACAAGCAGCATTACAACTGGTAAGGGCCAAGCTGTCAGCAAAACGTATAGTCTCAAGACAACACCTGTATATGAGCAAAATAAAGTCAAGCAGGCTCAAGAGATTATCAAGAAAAATGGCGTTGCCAGCAGTACAAAAACGTTGACTGAAGCGGTTAAACAATACCGGATCACAACAGAGCCGACGGTGAATCAGACAAAACTGAATCAAGCGTTAAGTTATTTAACGAAACAAAAAATGAAAGCAGCTGCTCAAAAAACAGGTGCAGCTGATTATGGTCAATATCAGATCAAAACAGGTGCCATCTCAACAACTGCATTGCGCGATCAAGGTATGGCATTTTTCAAAAACCGGAATGAACCAGCAGCCTATCAAACAACAACGAAACCAACCTACAAAATCAACATTACGCAGCAATTCACAGGGTTACCAACTGTAAATGCAGCCATTGCTTTTGTGAAAAGTCAATATGGCTGGACAGCTACAGCCGTAAAAATCAAAAATGGCCCAATGGTCATGCAAACGAACTACAACCTTACTGTCAATGAGATGGTCAACAAACAAATGAAGGTATCACCACAGACAGATGGTGCGGCTTATGTCTATGCACCATATGTAGACCAAGCAACATCAACAGTGAATACGGACGGCTTAAATGTCCGTTCGACACCAGATTCGAGCTCTGCAAGCAACATCGTGGCGCAGCTGAACAAAGGAGCAAAAGTGAAACAGCTTGGGAAAGAAGGAAACTGGATCAAGATCAGCCTTGGCTGGAGAAATGCAAGTGCAGCAGAGGTGCAAAAATATGTAGACCCAGCTAATATTGCAGAAGGCACGCAATCTTATTTTCAATTCCTGAAACTCTCTGAAGCTGCGAATCTCAATCCTGCAGAAGTCAATTCAAAGATTCTAGCAGGCAAAGGGATTCTTGCAGGTAAAGGACAAGCCTTTATTACGGCAGCGAAAACGTATCATATCAACGAAATTTATCTTATTTCTCATGCGCTGCTTGAAACGGGTAACGGAAGTTCCATTTTAGCGAATGGTACAATGTTTAATGGAAAGAAAGTATATAACATGTATGGCATTGGCGCATATGACAGCAATCCGAACTATCTTGGTGCAAAGTATGCGTATGAACAGCAATGGTTCACGCCAGAGGCTGCCATTATTGGCGGAGCAAAATTCATTGGCAACAGCTATATCAATCATGCCACATACAAGCAAGATACAATTTATAAAATGCGCTGGTCTAGTGCAGCGACTCATCAATATGCAACAGATATTGGCTGGGCTTATAAACAAGTCACTCGTATGTATAGTTTGTATAACCTGCTTGATGACTATACGCTCTATTACGATATCCCGGTGTATAACAAATAAAAAAACGTCCGTGCTTCCTATTGAGAAGCCGGACGTTTTTTGTGTAAGAGCTGTTGTTCAATAAAGGATAAGAGCTGCTCACTGGACCTTCCCTTTGAATATTGATTCCATTCCTCGGCGAAGGTTTTGATTTGGTCTTGATCATCTGATTCGGTTAGTTGAAGCAACTCCATCAAGAGCATGTCTTGAGTGATACAAGCTTTCCCAGGAATGATGTCCTCATATCGATCGACTAAACCGCGCTTCTTGCGATAAGTGTCTAAGTCATAAGTGAAGAACAAAACAGGCTTTTCAAGCAGTGCATATTCAAACACGATCGACGAGTAATCTGTGATCAGTACATCGCATGCGCAAAGCAATGGATAAAGCGGCTGATCGGATACATCAAATATCCATTCATCGTCTGTTTCCGCCTTCGCTAAATGTTTGACCGCAGGATGAAGCTTGACGAGCAGAATATAATCACCGTTTAGCTCTGTTTGCAATTGTTCTTTTGAAAAAGGCAGGACAAGACCGCCCATTGCAAAGTCTCGATAGGTCGGTGCATAAAGCAGGATCTTTTTCCCTTTAGGAAAATCATTCGGCTTCAAGGAAGGCTGATGCTGTTCATAGTACACATCCGTCATCGGTACACCTGTTGGTAAAAAACGTTCATCATTCACCCCAAACGAAGATTTAAAAATCTCGCGCATATGATCTGAGCCTGTAACGATATAATCGAAAGACGCATAGACTCGTTTGAACCGTTTAATATCACGAGGACTTCGTTCCGAATTTGAAGCATCTTCAAGCCCGAACTTTTTCAACGCCCCATTGGCATGCCATACTTGAATACAGGTGGTAGAAGGACGTTTTCTGAGTACACTTGTCATGAGAAAGTAATTATCTGTCACGACAACCTTGCTTTTAAACATCGTATAAATACATTGAATGAGATGGAGAGGATTTTTTTCATGAAAATAGCGAAATGACAGATGAGACTCGTCCTTTTCTATCGCAGAAGCATGCTTCGTATAGAGGACAGTAAGCTTCATCGTCATGTTCGCCTGTTGTTGATAAGTATCAATAAGAGCAGCTGTATTCTCTTGAAATGAAACAAGCAGCGTCACCTGGTTTTCCCGTGGTTTCACGCCGCTCATCAGCCATCCAATGAAAGAAATGAAAGCTGCATAGCATGAAATGATCATTGAGCGTATATTCATCATTGGTCAGTCTCTCACAGCTGTTTCGTCTGATCCTTTGCTTGCTCAGGATAGTAACGTTTTTTCCCTTTGTTTTCTTTCAATACGGCAAAAGCGTATTTAGGAATATTCAGCATTCGTTTCCATCTCCATGGATTCACAATAAGTCGGTACAGCCATTCTGTATTTGTTTTAATCATCCATCGTGGTGCGCGCTTCACCGTTCCGCTAAATACATCAAAGCTTCCGCCTAAACCGATGCAAACAGCCTGCGGGAATAAATGACGGTATTCATAAATAAAGTTCTCTTGATTTGGATAACCTAAAGCAACGAACACCATATCTGCTTTCGAGCGAGCGATTTGTTTTGCTACGAAACGTTTATCTGCTTGATAACCGTCACAGCTGCCTGCGATGACCACATTTGGATATTCCGTATCAATTCGCTGTTTAACAGCCTCAAGCACTTCTTTTTTCGCCCCATATAAAAAGATACTTTTAGACTGCTTGTTTGCTAGATCAAGCATAGACATGAAGACATCAAAGCCAGCAATTCTTGACTTCAGCGGACTTTGTGTCAAACGTGACATCAAGACGACGCCTACACCATCCGGCAGAACATAATCCGCAGAGGAGACAACTTGATGGTACGCGTGATCCTTCATAACAGCATAGCCAATCTCTGGATTGACAGTCGCAATCATGGCGCCTCTTCTTTGAGAAATATGATGGTGATTCATATAGCTAATAAATTCATCTAGGTCGCCGTTTACATAAGAAAGGTTAGAGACCACTTCTGTTTGCATTGTTTAGACCTCCTTTTTCATCTTGTTATCTATGAACGTTCATTGTAAATTCGTTTTTCGTCTACACATCATTTTATCACAGATGCTCCATGAAATATTAACAATAACTTTACAAACCTTTAAATTTCATGACATTTTCATCAATTCATAAGGAGGATGCTGCAAGAAACATTGATTCTTCGGACTTTCCCTTCTCCGCCCAATAAATTGGAAATAGTTTGTCTTTACATCTGCTTAACGTTTGATAGGCGCTGTGATATAATGAGGTTCCGAAGAGCGAAAAAATACGAACGATGATCATAGGATTACGGATAAACATTACTGCATGAAAGCAGTTGAATAAGGAATGAAGAAAGGAGTTCATGTTTGCAATGAAGAAAGTTATTACTTACGGTACATTTGATTTATTACACTGGGGGCACATTAAGCTGCTCGAACGTGCAAAGCAGCTTGGAGATTACTTAGTGGTGGCCATATCGACGGATGAGTTTAATTTGCAAAAATCAAAAAAGGCTTATCACAGCTACGAGCATCGAAAGCTGATTCTTGAAACGATTCGTTATGTAGACGAAGTCATTCCAGAAAACAGCTGGGATCAAAAAGTCCGTGACGTGCAAGAGCACGATATTGATGTGTTTGTCATGGGAGATGACTGGGAAGGTAAATTCGATTTCTTGAAAGAGCATTGCGAAGTCGTGTACTTGAAAAGAACAGAAGGCATCTCAACAACACAAATTAAGGAAGAAATTGCTGGACTTTAATAGATCGAAAAAAAGTACTTCTTATCTTTTGGTGAGAAGTACTTTTTCATGTAAAATACAATGAGCAAGTTATCATTATTTTTAAGGAGAGCTTCCTTTGTTTCAAAATTGGATGAAGAAAAAAGTTGAACACACATTGGATCAACCTGAACAACATGAAACAATGACATCAGTTGACATGCCTGATATGGACTACTACTTTATCATGGGTGATGTACCAAAACAGGATGAGCCCTTAACAAAGTCTTTAAAAGCGAGATTAAAGCCATTGGCTGACAAACATAAACGTAATGCCATTTTAACTTTGAATTATGATGCAAATGTGAAAGAACATATTCATAGCTTGGAGGAGACCTTTCTTCACCAAGTTGACATCTTGAATGTATTTGAGCACTATATTCTACCGGAAAGTGGAAGTAAAAGGCGTTACTCGGAATTTATCATTGATACAACTTTTCAATCGATCAATGAAGCAGTGATGCCAGCAGAAGAATCAACAGTGAAGGTGACGAGATATGAACTGCCATCTTCCCCTATTTGTTTTATTGATCAATATAATAAAGAGCAGCAATTAGTAAAGAGGGAAGAGTACAATTGGCAGGGCGTTTTGTGCAGAGTACAAAGCTTTGTTCCTCATACAGGTGCTCTATACTTGGAAGAACTAATCAATGACGATGGCAATATCTATATGGAGATCATCTACCCTGGAGATACAAAAAAGAATCCAGTCCGGCATATTAATTGGTATAAAAAAACAGGAATTCAAACTTTTACAAAGAAGACGGATATAAAGCAACTATGGTTATCTAGTATTCAAACACAAAATGACCGTTTGAAACTGATGATTACAGAAGACCGGGATCAAGACCGTCATCTGTTTAAAGTCGAACAGCCCGAAACAACGTATTATGCTGCATTTGTACATGACGCACATTATGAAGAAGATCCGCATCAACTCTATTCTCATTACGGAGAATTATTTAAACAAATAAGAAAACAGCAAGTGGATGCCGTCTTCTTTGGAGATACTAAGCATAAGTTAGATGTTGAGAAGGTATTGGGAGAACAAGCCTATTTTTATCTTGTGCCATCTGATGAAATGTCTCTTTGGAATACAGCGCTTCATCAAATGCTCGAAAACCGTGAGCGTAAAGATGAACTGAGAAGGATCTTGGACCGCATGAAATGGGTTTTGCGTGATCTAAGCGCTGAACATCATGTTCTTCATCTTCAGCTTGAGCTGAAGGACGAAATGAGTCATGCGGATCATGTGCAAATTGATTTCGCAGGATATGATCGAGTAAATGGAGCTGAAATCATATCTCAAACAATCGATGAAAACCATCAAGTCAGCTTCCCAATTGGCCATTTTCAAACAAAGAAAAACATTGAAACGAATCAAACAAAATACGTTGATTTTTACATTCGTTTTAAAACAGAAGAACTTCAGGAAGTTTTGCAGCGTCTAGAAGTAGAGGAAGAGCTGCTCACCAATAAACCGTCGTCAATCGATGGATGGTCGTATCAAACGAAACAAGGAAACTATTCTTGGAAAGTAAAATAATGTGACAACACAACGGTAAGATTTCTGAACAGAGGAGATTAACGATTAATGATTGAAGAGGGAATTCATAAGAAGAGTGTCGTTGAAGGGTTAAAAAATCATCATGAGAAACTAGAAATGCTTATTCGTATCGACGATGACATGCCATTAACAGATAGAGAATTTTATTTATTTATGAGGGAAAGAGTATCAAAACAAGAGCTTTTCCTGCCGCTTGTTCATCAAGAAGACAATCTATTCAAATTGGTATTGAGTGAATCATCGCTTCCGCTTGCATTAGAGCAGGGTCAGACATACAACCTGTATGTGACGGACTATTTGAGTGCAGACAAAGAAGAGGATGAGGACGAGCTTGAGGACTCGGCCTATGATTCTGATTCGGAAGAAGAGGAAGAAGAACTAAAAGAAACGGATCATGCCGAAGTAGAAGAAAAGACGTCATACTATAAACGCCGTTTAAAAATGGAAATAGAAAAACCTGAGATGACTTTTTTAGAAAATAAAGACGCCATGCTGTATATTATTCCATACCGCACAGACAAAGGAAATGCATCTTTGAAAATCAAACGTGAGCTGAAGGTTGTGAAATTCAATCATATCGAGCTCAACAAAGGATGTATGTTATCTGTGTCCGGTTATGCAGGCGTTCTAAGTGCAGAACATCCGTATGAGATCATAGAAGCAAAGCTTCTATTGAAGAAAAATGGTGAAGAACCAATTGAGCATCGTTTTCCGGTAAATATCACCCATATAAAAGATGAAGTGATCGAATACCGTGATGATCAACATGTACCACAGCTTTATCAATTTTCAGCGGAAGTTCCTTTAGAGGAATTGACCTATTCATTAAACAAACGCTTTGTATATCGCTTTTATCTTGAATTTATCTGCGATGTGAACGGAGCAGAGGAAACATTAACAACCACTTCTTTAGTGCTTGGAGATCGCTCGAACAAACTCAAAGGACTTGTCCAAATTCATAAAAGAAATGATGTACCGATTCGATATGAGGTGTATCGAAAGAAAAAAAGAACAAACGCTTGGCATCCGAATCAATGATTATACAATGAAAACACGTGCGAAGTACTACGTCAAAAGCAAGTGGAAGAAGTTCAAAAAGCAAATCGGTAAAATAAAGAAAGTTCGTAACCGCCTTGTGACAAGAACTTTCCAAACGACCTTTAAGCTGGCAAGTAAGTTGTCTGTGAAGAAGAAAACCGTTATTTTTGAAAGCTTTAATGGAAAACAATTCAGTTGTAACCCGCGTGGTATTTATGAATATATGAAAAAAAATCACCCTGAATATACGCTGATCTGGAGCGTGAAAAAAGGGCATGAAGCACCGTTTAAGGAAAAGGGAATCTACTATATCAATCGTCTGTCATTGAAATGGATTTTTGCAATGGCGAGAGCGGAGTATTGGGTTGTAAACAGCCGTTTGCCGCTATGGGTTCCAAAGCCAGATCACACAACATACTTGCAGACTTGGCATGGTACGCCGTTAAAACGACTGGCGATGGATATGGATGAGGTGCATATGCCTGGAACAAACACGAAAAAATACAAAAAGAATTTCACGAAGGAAGCGTCAAATTGGGACTACCTCATTTCTCCAAATGCTTACTCGACTGAAATCTTTACACGTGCCTTCCAATTTCAAAAGACTATGATTGAGTCAGGATATCCGAGAAATGACTTCCTTCACAATCAAAACAATGAAGAAACGATGAGAGCACTCAAACAAAAGATGAACCTGCCGCTTGATAAAAAATTGATCTTATATGCACCAACATGGAGAGACGATCAATTTTATAAAAAGGGGCAGTACAAATTTGATTTAGACCTTGATCTGCATGAGCTGAGAGCCGCTATCGGAGACGAATATATTATCATTCTGCGTATGCACTATTTAGTCGCTGAAAACTTTGATTTAGGGCCATATGAAGGCTTTGCCTATGACCTCTCTCATTACGAAGACATTAGAGACCTTTATATGATTTCTGATCTGCTCATCACTGACTACTCATCTGTGTTCTTTGATTATGCAAACCTCAAACGTCCGATGCTGTTCTATGTGCCAGACATTGAAACATATCGTGACAAGCTGAGAGGCTTCTACTTCGATTTTGAACAAGAAGCACCTGGACCTCTTGTGAAAGAAACAGCCAGCGTCATTGACTGGGTAAGAGAAACAGAACAGCCAAACTTTACATTGCCAGCTTCATTCGCGCCGTTTTATGAGAAATTCTGTTACTTAGAGAGCGGAGAGTCTTCGAAGCGTGTGGTGGAAGTAGTGTTTTCTGAAAAATAGTTTAAAAAGTACCGTTCTTCATCTTTTGAACGGTACTTTTTTGTGTTTTTTATTCCAATGTACACATATTTAAAAGTTATGGTAAAAATAAAAAAACATAGAATTTTAACAGTAAACATGCTAAATTTAGATAAGATTATCCGGTAATGTAAATTTGCTGAAAATAATATAGAGGTGCTTCAATGTACAAACTTTATCATAATTTTATAGAAATTCTTAATTTAGATGAACAAAAGTTAGTGTTATATATTGATGACATAGAGAAGTTGTGTACTTTTGAATTTAAAGAGCTAATTGTAAACGAATCAAAGAGGATTTGTGAAATTAATGTAAAGGATCAGATGATTTTTGAATCTTCAATAGATCATTCTAATGAAATGATCTATCTTTATTCTAAGGATCAGAACTTGTATATTGTCAAAGAAAGTTCTGACATTCTTCAACCAAATCAAATACATCCTATCGACATTAACAATCAATTTGAAGATATATATGTCAAACAATTAGGGTTAGACCGCTATGGCTTATATAGAGGCGAAGAGGAACTGTTATTATTCTCAGGGCTGCTGAACGTAGATGAGATCAATCGGAATTATAAAATGGATTTGAAGATTCATGGGGCAGATAGAAGATTTGTAGACATCTCCTTTATCAAATATAGTCCCTTCAACTTTGTCGTTACGTATGATTGCCAAAATAAAGAACTAAATGTAAGGAAAATTTTGTTTGATGTGATGCAGGAACATAAAGATATTGAAGTGACTGTGAATAATCGTAATCAAATCAAAATTTTAAATAAGGTGACTGAGCAAAAGAAAATCGTCAACTTTAGACTTGTTCCTAGATATCAGCCGCTCAAGGTTTTTGGTAAAGATACATTAGAGCAATTCAAAGAAGATAATATCATTAATATTTTGGTGATTAATAAACAAAGGTATTACATTTATGTAAGAACGAATGGTGTTTACTTAGTAAGAGGAAACCCTTATCTTGTTACAAAACATACATCAAGACTACGTATTTTTAGTTTGTTTAATAGCTTTTATGTTTATGGAAGACTGACACATTACGCGTATAATTCAGACCAAAAATATGAATATCTGTACATTAGAAATTCTGATTACCAAGTGGCGAAATTTATAAGACCATTTAGAAAGATCAAATTCCTAAAAAGGTATGGTTTCTTTAAAATTTCGTTAAATGATCTTGACTTAGACAGCAGAATCCATAATAACCTATTCGTTGGAAATGATAACCGGATTATCCATAGTTTAAGGCTGAAAAAAAGAGATAAAAAGGTGAAAACATATATTACGAAAAAGAATGGGGACAAGCTTCAAGTACTAAGAACAAATCTATTTGGAAATGTGACATCAACCATTATTCCTTATTCACAGGAATATTCTTTATTTAGTAAAGTAAAAATAAAAATAGCGAGTATCTTATCATCATTCTATAAAGACAAGAAGTATGGTGTGAATTTGTTTTTTGAGAAAAAGAGTGATAAAGCAGATGAATCCGCTATTAGAGTGTATGACTATGTACAAGAGAATTGTCAAACAGACTCAAGAAATTACTTTATTCTTAATAAGAAATCAACTGCTTATCCGGCACTTAAAGCTAAATATGGAAAGGGAATCATTCCGAAATATAGTCTGAGACATTATTTAAGCATCTTCAATGCCAGCTATTTTATTTCAAGTGAATTATCTAACCATGTTCTGAATGATAGGTTATATATTGATCATCTTAGAGAAAGAATTATGAGTGTTCCACTTGTCTTTTTGCAGCATGGAATAATGTTTGCGAAACCAGTTGATAATCCGATGGCCTTTGGATTCCATAAAGACAAGAACCAATATAATATTTATAAATCAGTCATCAGCTCTGAACTAGAGGCTGGTGAATTCTACAAAATGAAATATGACCGTGAGGATTTGATTTTGACAGGTCTCGCAACTTTTGATCATGCCAAATTAGTAGACGGTGCAGATAAGATCGCCTTTATGCCAACTTACCGCTATTGGGAAGAGGGACTAATATATACAAATAGAATCGAAGAAACATCTTACTATAGAGTTCTGATTAAAATCATTAAAAGCTTTGAAGAAGCAGGTCTTCTTGATCGTCTGTTAATTGTACCGCATAACAAATTTTCACAGTACGTTTATCAAAACCTGCCTCAGTATAAACATATTATTTCTGATAATCCATCGGAAGCGCTAAAAGTATCAAAGGTGTTTATCACTGATTACTCTTCTGCTATTTATGATGCACAATATAGAGGAGCATACCCTATTTTTTATTGGGAAGAAAAAGATTACTTGATTAGACAGTATAAAGCAATTCCTCCTGTAAACGAAGAAAATGCTCCAGGACCGATTGCATATAATACTCAAGAGTTGATTCGTATTGTCAAACATGCGATTGAGAATCAGTATGTTGTGGAAGATGAATATAAAGAAAAATACTTGAAAATTAACAGCTTTAACGATAATCAGAATACGAAAAGAATTACAGATTTCTTAAAAGAGCATCAAATTATCTAATGTCTTATGCCCCCTGAATCTATGATTGAAAGGATTCAGGGGTTTTTTGTCTTCTAGTTTGATGTGCATGACTTTTGTTATAAGATGAAATGTGCATCGTTATCTGTTACAATTATGAGCGGTGCTTTTTAAAAAAGTAATCCCAAAAACTTATATCTAAGGAAGATTAGAATGAACGCAATGTTGACGATACTAAAGGAGCAAATCAGCTCATTTCCGCTGATTATGCGACTTGCTGTTTATGAAACAAAATCAAAATATCAGATGAATTATTTAGGTGTTTTATGGCAGTTTTTAAATCCATTGATTCAAATGCTGGCTTACTGGTTTGTTTTTGGTATGGGCATTCGCGGAGGACAGCCAATTGTCATTGGAGGCATGGAGGTTCCATTTATCATCTGGATGCTTGCTGGATTAATCCCTTGGTTCTTCATTAGTCCGACGATTCTTGATGGATCAAACAGTGTGTTTAAACGCATTAATATGGTATCGAAAATGAATTTTCCGATTAGTGCGCTGCCGTCTGTGGTGATTATGTCCAACTTGTTCAGCTACTTTGTCATGATGGGCGTCTATTTGATTGTGCTGATTTCCTATGGCATCTATCCTGACGCACATTGGCTGCAATATATATACTATCTTATTTGTATGATCGCGTTTATGTTTTCGTTTAGTTTGTTTAATTCCACGATTAGCGTACTCGTGAGAGACTATCAATTTCTTTTGCAATCCGTGACACGATTACTTTTCTTTTTGCTGCCGATTTTTTGGAATATTTCAGAGAAGCTCACTGGAGACAAAGCGTGGATTGGGGATATATTAAGATTGAATCCTCTTTTCTACATTATCGATGGTTTTAGAAATAGTTTGTTAAAGGGAGAATGGTTCTTCCATGATGTCAAATACACACTTTATTTTTGGCTGATCACGCTTCTTCTTTTAACAGTCGGTTCATTGCTTCATATGAAATTTAGGGATAAATTTGTCGATTTTCTTTAAAAAGTAAGGAGATTATACGATGAAACTAAAGGTTTCGTTTCGAAACGTATCCAAGCAATACGTCCTATATAAAAAGCAGTCAGATAAGATTAAAGGGCTGTTTTTTCCTAATAAAAATGAAAAAGGTTTTTTTGCTGTTCGTGATGTGTCCTTTGATGTCTATGAGGGAGAAACGATTGGTTTTGTAGGGATCAACGGATCTGGTAAATCCACGATGTCGAACCTTCTAGCGAAAATCATTCCACCGACAAGTGGTGAAATTGATATGGACGGCCAGCCTTCGTTAATTGCAATTGCTGCAGGGCTGAACAACCAATTAAGCGGGAAAGATAACATTCGCTTAAAGTGTTTAATGATGGGACTGACGAATAAAGAGATAGACGAGCTTTATGAAAAAATCGTAGAGTTTGCGGATATTGGTGACTTTATTGACCAGCCTGTAAAGAGCTATTCAAGCGGAATGAAATCGCGCCTTGGCTTTGCCATTTCAGCGCACATCGATCCAGATATCCTGATTATTGATGAAGCGCTCTCTGTTGGAGACCAAACCTTCTATCAAAAATGTGTGGACCGTATTACAGAATTCAAAGAACAAGGAAAGACGATCTTTTTTGTCAGTCACTCTATTAGCCAAATTCAAAAAATCTGTGATCGGGTAGCTTGGATGCATTATGGTGAACTTCGTATGTTTGATGATACGAAAAAAGTTGTGAAAGAGTATAAGGAGTTTGTTGAGTGGTTTAACAAGCTTTCAAAGAAAGAGAAAAAAGAATATCAATTGAAACATAAAGAAGGCCGCAAAGGCGTACAGAAGACAGAAAAGGTGTCTCGTTATCAAGAGAACGGAAAACGGCGTTCACTGTTCGGACCCGCATTTCAAGTGACAGTTTTAGCAGTATTAACGATATTGCTTGCCTTATCGATGTTTTCAGATCGCCCGCTTCGTACACTGGCGACATTTGGTGCAATCCCATCAGATAAGATAGAAGCGCCTCATTCGAAGAACCCGGAGACCAAGGGAGCTCCCGATATGAAAAAGGTGGATCAACAGGTGATTGTCACGTCTGATCCACTCACACTTTACAAAGACCAAGCCTTGAAAAAAAAGGCGGATGTCACCTTGCCATTTGGACAAGAAGTACAGGCTGTTGCTGAGAATAAACAAACCGTCCAAATTAAAACAGCTTCAGAAACGTATTTTGTCAAACCTGCTGCGCTTCAAAAAGCAGAGGAATTAAAGTCATTATCCATTGGACCAGGACAGTTTAATTCCTATGTATCGCCTGCATCGGCAGGTTCGTATGAGTATTTACTTTCTTTCCTTGGAAAAGAAGAATCTGTGCTTAAGCAAAAAATGCAAACGCTGAGCTCGATCAAAAGTGATCAAGGCGGAACGATTGAGCGATTGACCACAGAGAAAACTGACTATGTCATTGAAAATGGTGAAGCAAATGCGATTGTCTTTCATGAGGTGATGCCGATCTCTCCTTCGACACTTGGACTGACAGAACAGAAGATTTGGATGAATGAGAAACAAACGAAATTCGCATTAAAGGGCGAAAGTAATCTGTTTGTCATTGATAATGAACAGCATACACTGACGATTTCAGTGATGAAATAAAAAGCTGCCGAAACCGGCAGCTTTTTTTAATTCACTTCTTCTTTTTCGAGAAGCTGTTTCATAAATGGAATGAGTTTCTTTTTCAGATCCTCATCTTGAAGGGCAAACTCGAGAGTCGTCTCGATGAAGCCTTGCTTCTCACCGACATCGTATCGTTTTCCTTCGAAATCATAGGCGAATACACGCTGGATGTCATTCAGCTTTTGGATGGCATCTGTCAGTTGAATTTCCCCGCCTGCACCAATTTCTTGCTGATCAAGGTACATAAAGATCTCTGGCGTGAAAATGTAACGTCCTAAGATGGCTAGATTGGATGGTGCGGTACCTTGCGGCGGCTTTTCCACAAAGTTTTTCACTTGATAGCGGCGTCCTTCTTGTGTAAGAGGGTCGATGATCCCGTAGCGATGCGTATCGCTGTCTGCTACCTGCTGAACACCGATCACAGATGAAAGGGTCTTTTCATATTCATCCATCAGCTGGCGAAGCCCAGGTGTTTCAGCTTGGACAATGTCATCACCTAATAAAACGGCGAAAGGTTCATCGCCGATAAAGTTGCGTGCGCACCAAACAGCGTGTCCAAGTCCTTTAGGTTCCTTTTGACGTATGTAATGAATGTCAGCAATGTTTGAGGATTTTCTCACCTTTTCTAAAAGCTCGCTTTTCCCTTTTTCCTCTAGATTGCGCTCTAGCTCTGGTGCAAAATCAAAATGATCTTCAATGGCTCTTTTTCCTTTTCCAGTAACGATAATAATGTCTTCAATTCCTGATTCAACAGCTTCTTCAATAATATATTGAATGGTTGGTTTATCAACGATTGGCAGCATTTCTTTAGGCATTGCCTTTGTGGCAGGGAGGAAACGTGTCCCAAGACCTGCAGCTGGTATAATGGCTTTACGTACTTTTTTCAATGAACTTTGCACCTTCCTTACATAGATAACCGATTTAATCAATCAATGTTTGTTCTTGGTCGTCTGTTTAAAGTGTAACTTACAAATCATAGGAAAGACAAATGATTTCACTAAAATGAATTTTAGATAATTCATATTTTATATGTTAAATGTAAAGGAAAGAGAAATTTAACGTTAATTCAATGTAAATTTCTTTTTTTATACCATTAAATTTATCCTCCAAATTGTGTATAATTGAAAGTACTATACTAGGAAAGAGGATTAAACAAGTGAAAAAACTAAATGTAATGACTATTTTCGGTACTAGACCTGAAGCGATCAAAATGGCACCACTTGTCCTTGAACTGAATAAACATCCACAGATAAATTCGATTGTTACTGTAACAGCTCAGCATAGAGAAATGCTTGATCAAGTCCTTGAGGCTTTTTCTATTACACCAGATCATGATTTAAACATTATGAAGCAGCGCCAGACATTATCTGAAATCACATCAAATGCACTATTGAAGCTAGATCAATTATTCCAAGAGGAAAAACCTGATATTGTCCTTGTTCATGGAGACACAACAACAACCTTTGCAGGAAGCTTGGCCGCATTCTACCACCAAATTTCAGTCGGTCACGTTGAAGCGGGTTTAAGAACACACAATAAATACTCGCCGTTCCCTGAGGAATTGAACCGACAAATGACAGGCACAATTGCCGATATTCATTTTGCTCCTACAAATGAGGCGAAGCAGAATCTTTTAATTGAAAATAAAAAAGAAGAGACGATTTGTGTGACGGGGAATACTGCGATTGATGCGTTGCAAACAACGGTTACAGATCAGTATCAGCACTCTATTTTAGAGAAAATAGGCACAGATAAAATGATCTTGTTAACGGCCCACCGCAGAGAGAACCTTGGCCAGCCGATGAAAAACATGTTTAGAGCCATTAGACGTGTTGTAGAAGAATTTGAAGATGTTCAGGTCGTTTATCCTGTTCATTTAAACCCTGCCGTACGTGATGCAGCTCAGACAGAATTTAGTGGTCTCGATCGTGTACACTTAATTGAACCGCTTGAAGTCGTTGATTTCCATAACTTTGCTGCCGCTTCGCACTTTATCTTAACGGATTCTGGCGGTGTACAAGAGGAGGCTCCTTCTCTAGGGAAGCCAGTATTAGTGCTCCGTGATACAACAGAACGTCCAGAAGGCGTGAAAGCCGGCACACTTAAGCTTGCAGGTACGGATGAAGAGACCATTTACAAAATGGCAAAAGAGCTGCTAGTAGATCAGAAGGAATATGACAGCATGTCGAAGGCGTCTAACCCTTATGGTGATGGACAAGCATCGAAACGAATCGTCCAAGAACTTCTTCATCGATTTGGATTAAGTGAAGAAAAACCTGCCCCATTTAAATCATAAAAAAAGAAGACTACAATCATGTAGTCTTCTTTTTTTACTGCTCCAAACTGTCCTTCAATTCCTTCTTCACTTTAGCCAGACTGCTATCATCAAGCTGATAATAATAGATATTATTGATGCGTGCTCCCGTACCTTTCAGCTCGTGCTGCTCCACATGCTGTCTTGCGTCACGGTAGTCATTCATCATCGTCCACATATCATCGAATGACATGTTGGTCTTCATATTGTTTTCCACGACTTTGAACATATCGCCGAACTTTGTAATAGATGAGATGTTTGCCCCTTTAGCAATGATGCCTTCAATGACTTGGCGCTGCCTTTGCTGACGTCCGAAGTCACCCTTTGGATCTTGCTTTCTCATTCTTGTGTAGGCAAGGGCTTGATCGCCATTTAGATTAATTTCTCCTGTACCAAATGAATGGCCATCATAGCTGAAAGCAAATGTGCTGTTCACTGTAATGCCGCCAAGTGTATCGACAATGTCTTTAAAACTTTCCATATTCACTTTTACAAAGTAATCAACAGGTACATCAAGCAATTCCTCTACAGTATCAGCTGCCATTTGTGTACCGCCGAATGCATAGGAGTGGTTGATTTTATCCATTGTGCCTTTTCCGACAATTTTCGTATACGTATCACGCGGGATACTCACCATCTCAGTCGTTTTGGTTTTTGGATTGACAGTCATGTATATTAATGTATCTGCACGGCCTCGGTCATTTTTTCTTTCATCAACGCCCATGACTAAAATAGAAATCGGGTCTTTCTTATTTAAATCGACATCTTTGTCACGCTTATCTGACTTCTTTAAATTCTCCTGAATGCCTGCCACGGTTGATGCTGCTGTATTCCAAAGATGATATGCATATCCGCCAGTTGCTAATACGAATAAGCCAATAATCGATAAAACAATCCAAAGAACTTTTTTCTTCTTTCGTTTTCTTTCAGCTCTCATAATGTCCCTCACCTTTTCTATGATTCTTCCATGATTATAGGTTTACGAATCTTGATAAACAAGTTATTTTTTTACTCTGAACCTAGATATAGACGTTGTAACAAAAAAAAGGTTTCAAAAAACCTTAAATTTACCTTAAAATATTAAGTTATAAGACGATACAAAGACATGAGGTGAAAAAAATGAAGAAAATCGTCGTTTTACCGTTCTTAATACTACTACTTGGTATCGTGCTCACAGCATGTGGAACGGCTGAGCAGTCCTCAGGAGAAAACAAGACAAGCAGTTCAACTCCTCAGGTGCTGGAAGAGAAAGCTGAATTTATTGGAATGGCTGATGCACATACAGTCGAAGTGAAAAAAGTGAATACGACCTTAAGCTATGAATTTACGGATAATTTTAAAGATGTTTTAAATGAATTCAAACCAGGAGACAAAGTAGAAATCTCTTACTTTATCAATGACAGTGGTCAAAAGGAAATTCAAAAGATCGAAAAACAGAAGTAAAAAAGATGGGCGGGATGAACAAAATTGAAGAAAACAGGCGTTACACTTATTGTTCTCATGACAATGACTCTATTAATTGCACCCTTTCAGTCTGCCATGGCTAGCTCGACAATTTCAGTGAAATTGTCTAATTATATCGGAAATAAACAAACGATGGACTTATCCACAGCTGGAGAATACAAGCTGTCAGGGTCGAATGTGGCTGTTACGAAAAGATATGATGGCAAAAATCGATACGAAGTTGCCAATAGCATCGCGTCTGCCGGCTGGAAGAATCCATCAACAGTTGTCATTGTGAGCCGTGATGCATTTGATCATGCTATTTCTGTATCACCGTTAGCTTACAAACTAGGCGCACCCATTTTGTATACAAACATTGAAAAACTGACAAAAACAACTGAAAATCAGCTGAAGAAAATGAAGCCGGATAACATCCTGATCGTTGGTAACACGAAAAGTATTTCAACAGCTGCTGAGAAATCTATTAAAAAGTATGGGAAAGTCAGACGTATTAGTGGAAAAGACAAGTTTGAAATCTCCCAAAAAATCGCTAAAGAAATGGGTAACTATAAGCAAGCTGTCGTTGTCGGAGGAAACTCATTTATGAATGGGATTGCGATTGCATCCTATGCATCGAGAAAGGGTTACCCAATCCTGTTAACAAAAAAAGATTCCATTCCGTCTTACAAGCTGCCAAGCAAAGTCATCATCATCGGCAGTACGAAAAGTACGGGACAAAAAGTAGAAAATCAAATTAAAAAAACGTCACAGGTGACAAGAATCAGTGGTGCCAATCGCTATGAACTCTCTGTGAATATAATGAAGAAATTAAATATCAATGCAGATAAAGTTTATTTGGCAAAAGCCGCTAGCTATATTTATGCTATGCCGCTGTCTCAATTGGCTGCAAAGTCTAATAGTACTGTTGTCTATGTGAAACCGGATTCTGTCACAGCGTCACTAAAAAAACTGCTGAAAGAAAAGGGTACATATGCTTATCACCTTGCTGGTAGCACAAGTGCGATTAAAGATAGCTTGAAGAACTCATTAGCCAAACAAGTCTATCTGAAAAAAAATCAAAACTACCAATTGAATATTTCTAACGGAAAAATTTCATTAAAAGGTATAAAGACGTATAACAATGTAAGAGTTGTTCCTGAGAAATATTCAACGAAAAATATCCTTCAAATTGCAGGAAAGCCTTACCTAGGCAGCGTCAACTTTGCAATTGAATCAGGTTATATCAGGCCGACTCTTGAAAATATTCCATTTGAAGACTATCTAAAAGGCGTAGTACCAAATGAAATGCCTGCAAGCTGGCATGTTGAAGCGCTAAAAGCACAGGCAGTGGCCGCTAGAACGTATTCAGTGAAAAGTATTGGAAAAGTCGTACCTGATACAACCGCCTTCCAAGTATATGGAGGATATAACTGGTACACGAATTCGACAAAAGCTGTCGATGCCACAAAAGGGAAAGTACTGAAATACAACAATCAGCTCATTTCAGCCACCTATTATTCTAGTAATGGCGGCTATACAGAGGCAAGTGAAGAAGTGTGGGCAAATGCATTGCCGTACTTAGTGGCCAAAAAGGATACAAAAGATCCAGTCAATGCATGGACACTAAAACTCTCTAAAAAGCAGCTAGGCACTACATTGACTGCTAGCACAGCAGCATCTCAGTGGTCTAAGGCAAAAGAGACAAATGCAGCGGATCTTGCTGGTCTCAAATCATGGCTGCTCAAAAATAAAGAAACAGCTGCATCTGATATGAAGATTGCATCCATCTCAAGCTTGACGTTCTCAGGAAAAACAAAAGGACAACGTGCGAAGACGGTATCAATCAAGCTGACATATCATCTGAAAAATAAAACAGGCACATATGCAGTAAACAAAAGTACAACGGCAAGTATGAAGATGACCGAGTTTAGATCCATCATGGGCGCAACAAAGGTGAAAAGTACATTTGCGTCAGTCAAAAACAATACAAATGACTTTACGATTTCAGGAAAAGGATATGGCCACGGCATTGGCATGAGCCAATACGGAGCCAAAGCTAGAGCAGAATCTGGAAACTCATATTCTTCTATACTTTCGTTCTACTATCCGGGTACAAAACTAACAAACTATTAAAGGATTAAAGGAGGACATAGACGATGCGCTCAATCATGAAAACAGCCATCCTCAGCCTCATTGCTATTTTCGTTATCGTTCCAACAGCTTTGGCAGACAATTCAGTCTCACGAATTGATGGCGGGAGCAGATATGCTGTAGCGGCAAACGTAGCGAAAAAAGGATGGGGAACTGCAAGTACAGTCGTTTTAGTAGGAAAAACTGCGTATGCAGATGCAACAGCAGGAATTCCACTTGCATACCAAAAAAATGGACCAGTTCTTTACACAAACAGTAAAAGCCTTTCGGGTGATACAAAAAAAGCCTTAACTTCATTAAAAACAAAGACGGTGATCGTTTTAGGCAGTACATCAAGCGTGTCAAACAACGTGGTCAACCAAGTGAAAAAAATGGGCATCTCCACACAGCGTATTTCAGGAAAAAACCGATATGAGCTATCTGCCAATATCGCGAAAAAAATGAAAAAGCCAGCAGGCGTCGTTGTTGTTGAGGGTTCTTTCTATGCACATGGGATTGCAATTGCACCTGTAGCAGCTCAAAAAGGATTCCCAATTCTATACACAGATAAAAAGGGACTTCGTTCTGAAATCGCTTCTGTTGCAAAAGCAAGCAACGTGAAACAAACAATTGTAGTCGGTGGAGAGAATTACGTCACAAAAGCAGCTTATAACCAATTAAAGTCTCCAACGCGAATCAAAGGCTCGACTCGTTATGATGTCGCGGCAAATATTGTGAAAAAGTACAATATGAGCGTCAATAATACCTATGTAGGAAGAGGATTTGGTTATGCCACTTCATCTTCTGCTGCAGGAATTGCAGCGAAGCAAAACAAAGCATTGCTTCTAACGAATGAAAAGACGCTGCCAAAAGTAACAAGAGCAACAGTGAGCAGCAAGAAAATCACCAAATTTACTGTCGTAGGCAGTACAAATACAGTGACTCCGACTGTTGTGAACCAGTTGAAGAACCCGGCTGTTGGTAAAAAAGTATTCATTGATCCAGGTCATGGTGCACATGATTCAGGAGCTGTAGGCTACGGGTTATATGAAAAGAACTTGAATTTAGATGTAGCCAAGCGTTTAAATACGAAATTAAACAACGCGGGTGCACTTGTTACGATGTCAAGAACATCAGACACATTTGACAGTCTTCAAACACGAGTGAGTAAAGGTGCGTCAGCAAATGCAGATATCTTCATTAGTGTCCATGCGAACTCAAATGATAACAGCAGTGCAAACGGAACAGAAACGTATTATGACAAAACATATGCGTCTGCAAACAGCTTGAAGCTTGCGCAAAACATTCAGCCGAAAATGGTCAGTGCACTTGGTACTAGAGACCGTGGTGTGAAAACAGCTGGATTCTACGTAATTAAATATTCTAAAATGCCGAGTGTTCTTTTAGAAACTGGTTTTGTGTCAAGTCCAGTTGACTCAAATATCTTGAAATCTGCTACGTATAAAGATCGTTTAGCGTCAGGCATTTCAAGCGGTGTGTCTGGTTACTTTAGATAAGAAAATACAAACATGAGGGGTGCCTAAGATACTCCTCTTAGGCTGCTCGAGAACGTCTCTCGGCAGCCTTTTTTCAAAAGTCTATGAAATAATCGAGTCGACAATATTGTGTCAAGTTAAAAATACATTTCATTTCTAGTTATCTTTGTTATAATTGAAACATAAAAGGTGAATGGTTTACGCATGAATCTTCAAGCGATAGCCAATCGACAAATCATGAAGAGGTGACGATCTTGAAAAAATTAATCACAATGCCGTTTCTAGTATTGCTTCTAGGTGTATTACTCACAGCTTGCGGCACAACAAATCAATCCAACGACAACAGTAAGGATGACAGCAAAAAGGAAACAACCGAAGCAGCTGATCAAAAGAAAGAAAATGCTTCAGAGGAAAAAACAGAAGATCAGTCATCAAATGAAAAAGCGGATGATCAAAGCAAAGAAACAGTTGCTCAAAAAGAAGAGCAATCTGGTCAATCTGATGAAGAGGCAAAAGACAGCTCAAGTAAAGAAATCACAAAAGAAGAACCTGCTAAGGAACAATCAAAAACTGATTCTAAAACAAAGAAAGAATCAACAACAAATAATAAAAATGAAGTCACCAAGGAAGGCACATATGTCGGCTTGGCTGATGGACATACCATTGCTGTGAACATTGATGGCAAAGAAGTCGCTATTCAATTTGGAAATACGTTTTCTAAACAAGTGAACAGCTTAAAAGAAGAATCAAAAGTGAAAGTAACTTATACAAAAGATGCAAACGGAACCCTTCGATTAAAAACAATCGAATCCGTTAAAGCAAAATAAAGAAAAGACACAGAGACCCGCAGAATTGCGGGTCTTTTTTACGTTGAAAAGGGCATAACTTGATATAAGTGCACATTCTTAACATAGTTTTACAAGACTTAACAACGCATTTACATTTGCTTAATGTTGCTCTGCTAAACTGACTTTCATAGAACATCTCTTTACACAACAACTAATTTGAATGGTGAGGTGCTGGTCAGTGAGTGCAGAGAAAGCGATGAATCTTTATAGAGAATATGAAGTGAGACGAAACCACTCTTTTGCCTTAACAGAACATATGGTTCGTTATTTATTTGCAAAACGTTTCATAGATTTAATGTTCTCGTTCATCGGATTAATGTTGAGTACGCCAATCATTTTGCTGTTTGCTCTTTTGATTAAGCTGGAAACACCGGGACCAGCCTTTTATATGCAGGAGAGGGTCGGGAAAGACGGTGTTTACTTTAAATTATGGAAGCTCAGATCGATGAGAACCGATGCTGAGAGCGGAGGAGCGAAATGGGCACAAAAAAACGACCCGCGTATCACCAAAGTAGGAGCTTTCATTCGTAAAACAAGAATCGATGAACTCCCTCAATTCATCAACGTGTTAAAAGGAGAAATGAGTATCGTAGGTCCGCGGCCGGAAAGACCGATGTTTACCGCAGAATTTAATCGGACGATTCCAGGTTTTACAAAAAGATTAGCGGTCAAGCCGGGACTGACAGGTCTAGCTCAAGTAAATGGAGGATATGAAATGAGCCCAAGTGAAAAATTAACACACGACTTACAGTATATTCAAAACTTGACATTTTCTCTCGACACGAAGATTATGGTAAAAACGTTAAAAGTCATCATGACGGGTGACGGAGCCAGATAAGTAAAGTAGGGAAGAGAAATGGCAAGTATGAAAAAACGCATGCTAGGCGGGGCAAAATGGACAAGCTTGTCCGCATTCATCATTACGATCATCCAAATTGCACAGTTCGCTTTTTTAGGGAACGTGATGTCACTGAAGGAGTTTGGACTCGTTGGCATGATCACAACTGTCACCATATTTACGCAGATTTTACTTGATCTAGGGATCGGGGCAGCGATCATCCAAAAGGAACAAACAACAGAACGTCAATTATCTACATTATATTGGATCAACTTACTCACTGGAGTTGTCTTATTCTGTTTACTCATTCTAGTAAGCCCAATGATTGCCGCCTTTTATAACCGGCCAGAGCTGGAAGGGTTGCTGAAACTATTATCGATCATGTTTCTGATTGCTCCTATTGGCCAGCAATACCAATACATGATGCAAAAGGACTTAGCCTTTAAAACATTAAGTGCCATTGAAGCCATTGCAACCATGATATCGCTGATTGTTTTACTCGCTTTGGCCTTCTTTATCAATCCGATTGTTGCCTATGTCATTTCTCAAGTGCTGCTGCAATCAGGAAAAGGACTTATGTATGCCGCAGCTTATTGGAAGAAGTGGCGCCCAGCTCCTGTTTTTGCATTAGGAGAGGTGAAAGAATTTTTCTCATTCGGCGCATTCCAGCTCGCATCTAGACTAGTTAATCGAGCAGGATCGAACATAGACATGATTTTAATCGGCCGGTTTCTTGGAGCGGAAGCGTTAGGAATTTATAGCTTGGCGTATCAAATCGTGACGATCCCCGTGCTGAAGATTAACCCAATCGTGACGAGAGTGGCCTTCCCTGTTTTCGCAAAAAGCCAGCGTGATCACTCCATGCTGCGAGAGGGCTTCCTCAGTATGACGAATATGCTCGCATTGATTAGCTTTCCACTATTAATCGGTCTTGCTGCCGTATCAGATAGCTTTATAGAAGTAGTGTTTGGGGAGAAATGGCTCGTAGCTGTTCCGGTTCTTAATATATTGTGCATTGTCGGCCTTCTGCGTGTGCTGATGAATCCAAACGGGTCAATACTCCTTGCAAAGGGGAAAGCGGACTTAGCCTTTTATTGGGATACGGGTATGCTTCTTGTGTATGGATGCGCCTTATACGCAGGTGTCAGCACAGGCAGTCTGCTCACAGTAGCTTGGGTTTACTCAGGTGTCAGCCTGCTCAACTTCATTGTCGGCAGATGGCTCATGGCGTATGTCATTCAGCTAGATATGAAGGTGTATTTAAAATCACTTAGCAAGCCTGCTGTTATGACGCTATTGATGGCCGCCTGTGCGGTAGCCCTGCATCAAGGGATGAAGCTGACATCAGCAGACATTTTACTTCAATTAGGACTGACGATTTGTGTCAGTGCAGCATTGTATGGCTTGCTGCTCATCAAAATGTATCCGCAGGTAGCAGGCAAATTATTGAGAAGAGGTCGTTCGTCATGAAGGTGCTATGGCTGACAAGTGTATATCCTAGTGAAAAACATCCAAGTGAAGGCGTATTCCATGAAACGCAGGTGCAGGAGCTGCTCAAACAAGGAATACAAGTGACCGTCATCTGTCCCAACCCAGTCAATCCACCAATTTTGCGGATGCTGAAAGCGTCGTATCGGCAGAAAAAGGATCTGCCCGAACAGGAAGTGAGAAACGGAGTGACCGTATACAGGCCGCCCTATACAGCGCTCCCTGGACAGCTAAAATGGGCACAGCCAAGTAAACGAATAGCGGCTTCCGTTCTCGGCGCTATGCAGCGTTATCAGCTGTCACCAGATTTTATCCATGCGCACTTTGCAATGCCGTCTGGCGGAGCGGCGGCTGTGATTCAGACAGAAACGCAAATTCCTTATCTTTTGACCTTACATGGCAGTGATGTGAACGTGTATCCGGGCTATAGCAAAGGGGCACATGGAGCCTTTGAAATGGCGGTGAAACAGGCATCTGCTGTTCTGACGGTAAGTGAGGAGCTTGCTAAAAAGACAAATGATATGACCAAAGTAGAAGCAAAATGCCTCCCGCTCGGTATTCCACTCCAGTCATTTTCTAAAACGGAAGAAGATCAACAAGGCATCAGGGAAAAGTTAGGCTTACCCCTTCACGACAAGCTCGTTGTCTTCGTCGGGCGATTAGTCAAAGAGAAGGGCTTACTTGAATTAGCTGATGCTGTCAGCGGCATGGATGGTGTGAAAGCAGTTTTTGTCGGAAAAGGTCCCCTTGCAAAGGAGCTAACAGAACGGGCTGGAGCATCCATTATACTCCCAGGGCAGGTGCCGAATGATCACGTGAAAGACTATTTAGTGGCAGCCGATCTGTTTGCACTCCCATCCTATAGTGAAGGAATGCCAACCGTCGTTCTGGAGGCGCTCGCTTTAAAAGTGCCTGTCATTGCGACAAGAGTCGGTGGTCTCCCAACCTTATTTTCTAGCTATCAACACTTGCTCGTTGATCCGCATTCGGCAAATCAGTTAAAAGAGGCCATTCACGCCTATCTTTATGAAAACAGATGGAATGAGCAAGTGAAAAGCGATCTGTATCAAATCGTTCATACAGAATATTCATCAGTAAATAATACGAAGCAGCTCATACAGCAGTATGAAAAGGTACTTCATCAATCAAGATCCATCGTTTAAACAAGATAAAATGTGCAAAGAATGATAGATAGATAAACAGCTTGGAACGGACAATATGCTTTTACTGAGAGGATGAAAAATGTTGAAGAAAATTGCTGTGATTGGAACAGGGTATGTCGGGTTAGTATCGGGTACTTGTTTTGCTGATATCGGAAATCGTGTCATCTGCTGTGACATCGATGAATCAAAAATCAACAGCTTAAAAAGTGGTGTCGTTCCCATTTATGAACCGGGTTTAAAGGAATTGATTGAAAAGAATACGGAAGAAGGAAGACTGATTTTTACAACCAATATTCCTGCTGCTATCCGGGAATCAGAGATTATCTATATTGCTGTAGGAACACCGATGACAGCACAGGGGGATGCTGATTTAACGTACGTGAAAGCTGTCGCTCAAACAATTGGTGAACATCTAAATGGCTATAAAATCATCGTTAATAAAAGCACAGTGCCCGTTGGAACAGGCCGGCTCGTTCAAGCCATTGTCGAAAAAGCATCGCGCAGTAAATATCCCTTTGATGTCGTATCCAATCCAGAGTTCCTCAGAGAAGGCTCTGCCATCCAAGATACGATGAATATGGAGCGGGCAGTAATAGGCTCGACAAGCACCCATGCGTCAACCATCATCAAAAAATTGCATGATCCGTTTCAAACAGAGGTTGTAGAGACCAACTTAGAAAGTGCTGAAATGATTAAATATGCTGCAAATGCCATGCTTGCCACAAAAATCTCATTCATCAATGACATTGCAAATATTTGCGAGCGGGTGGGTGCTGATGTTGAAAAAGTTAGTGAAGGAGTTGGATTAGACAGCCGCATCGGGCATAAATTTTTAAAAGCGGGCATTGGATTTGGTGGGTCTTGTTTTCCGAAAGACACGATGGCTCTTCTCAAAATTGCTGAAACAGCAGGCTACCGGTTCAAGCTGATCGAGTCCGTGATTGAAACGAACAATCACCAAAGAGCACACCTTGTCAGCAAACTGATGAGTGTATTCGGTGATATTAGAGGAAAAACCATCTCTGTTTTAGGTCTCGCATTCAAACCGAATACAAATGATATGCGTTCTGCGCCTGCATTAGATATTATCCCAATGCTGAGAGAGCTGGGTGCCTTTGTGAAGGCCTATGATCCGATTGCTTATGTAGAAGCAGAACGAGAGCTTGGCCCGCAGGCTGTCTTCAGTAATGACCTGTATGAAACAGTAAAAAATACGGATGCTTGTCTCATCTTAACAGAATGGGATGACGTACAGAAGATGGATAAAGATCAAATCAAGCAGCTGCTTCGTTCACCGATTGTAATTGATGGAAGGAATTTGTTTGATCCAGCAGAAATGAAAGATAGAGGATTTATTTACCAGTCTATCGGCCGCACAGGCGTATGGGAAGCAGAATTGGTATCAAAGGCACAATAACAGGGGGAGCTTGGATGAAGAAAGTATTGGTTACTGGGGGAAGCGGATTTATTGGATCACACACGGTAGAGGCTTTACTAGAAAAAGGTTACGAGCCCATCGTTTTGGATAACTTTTCAACTGGATCTCGGGAAAATATTGCCCACCTATCCGTTCAATGCATTGAGGCAGATGTCACAAAATCAGAAACGGTCGGTTTGATCAAACAAATAAAACCGGATTATATCATTCACCTTGCAGCACAGGTGAGTGTCGCCGTGTCTGTTCAGAATTTCATTTATGACGAAGAGGTCAATATCAAAGGGTCCCTGCACGTCATGAAAGCAGCGGCTGAAACAGGTGTCAAGAAAGTGGTATTTGCCTCATCGGCAGCTGTCTATGGAGATCCTGTGTATCTGCCAGTAGACACCGCTCACCAGTTAAAGCCTGGTTCGCCGTATGGTTTATCAAAACTCACAGTAGAGCGGTACTTAGAAATGGCAAAAACATTGTATGATGTGGACTATTGTATTCTTCGGTATAGCAATGTTTATGGTCCGCGACAAGACGCACTTGGCGAAGGCGGGGTTGTCTCTATTTTCTCTGATAAGTTTGCAAAGGATGAGGCTCCTTACATTTTTGGAGACGGGGAACAAACAAGAGATTTCATCTATGTAGGTGATCTAGCAGCAGCGAATGTTGCGGCTTTAACAGCTCAATCAAACGTTTGTTTAAATATTTCATGTGGGGATTCGATCACTGTGAATGAGCTGTTTCAAACGATGAAGCGAGTGACGAGGTCGCATCTTGAACCAATTTACAAGCCGCAGCGTGCAGGAGATATTGTGCATAGTACATTGGCAAATGAGGAAACGAAACAAGTCTTATCATGGGAGCCTGTTGTGAGTTTACAGGAAGGTTTGGCTCGTACCATTTCCTACTATGAACAGGAGGTCAAGGCTTAATCGCTCAAATCGGATGGGTTGCTTAGGAGGATAATGAGTATGAGTGTGAAACAAACAGCATGGCAAATCATGATTGGATGTATTTTGTTTACAGCAGGGATCGGGCTTGTACAATTGGCATCCTCGCAGCCCGTCGGGTTAAAGAAGATGGTGGCTGTTCCGGTTATACTTCTGATCCTGTCGGTTGCTCTCGTGTTGATGAAGCTGTACATGAATGGTGAGCAACTCTTCATGTCAGTCATCTATCTATTGATTACATTGACCTTTCTCAACAACGCTTTCTTTTCTATTAGTGCAGGATTCTTTAGTCTTTTTCTCTACCGTATCATGCTCATCGCCGCTTTTGCTTTATTCATATGGCGGATGAGAGATAAGGGGACGTACATATCTCAGTGGCAGCAAATTCGTGTCAAAGGTATTCTTGGTTTTTTCGCTGCATGGTTTCTTTACGGGCTCATCTCACTGCTTTGGGCTCATTCCGTCACAGACGGTCTGAAGTATATGTCCCTTCTTGCAATGGGGATGGGATTTGTCTTTCTTGTCGTCATGTATATTCAGCGAATGGACCAAGTAGTGACCTTTTATAGCATTTGGCTTGTCATGACTGTGTTTGTGATGGGGATTGGGTTCTATAACCACTTTACATTGAACCATTTACCGAATACCTCATTGTATCTAGGGCCAGCGTATAAACAGCACTATCCTACATCTGTCTTTTTTAATCAGAATGACTTTGCAACGTTTTTATCGATTAGTTTCTTCTTATACCTAGCATGCATGCGTCAAATGAAAAACGGTTATATCAAAGCGTTTGGATTATTAGGTGCAATTGCCGCGCTGTATCTCATTTTGTTAACCGAATCCCGCGCTAGTCTGCTTGGGATATTAGCAGGAGTGGCGATCTATGTGTGGCTGCTGCTCCCGCGTTTTCTCAAAAAGTGGTCAATCATTGCAGCAAGCGGACTTGTCGTCATCGGTATCGCAGTCTTTTCAGCTAAGATTTATTCAGTTTTTTATGACTTGTTTCTCGCTTCTCAGGTCGCGCATTCTTTTAGTGAACCCCTCCCGTCTAATATTGCGAGAGCGAATTTAATCAAAAATGCTTGGCACTTCTTTACGAATTCATACGGATTCGGAGTTGGAGCGGGGAATGTGTCTTACTACTTAGCTCACTTTTCGATCTTTGATACAGACCAGGTCGTAGAAGTGCACAATTGGCTGCTGGAATTGATGACGAACTTTGGGTTTGCAGTCATGCTGGGCTATATCTCACTATACGCCTATCTCATGTTCACACTGTACAAACAATACCAATGGGCTGACACAAGATCGGCAAAAATGATCATTGAGGGGTTGTTTGCAGCCATGCTGAGCTTTCTCGTTTCAAGTATCAGTCCTAGCTCCGTCTCGAATTTATATTTCCACTGGGTATTTTTAGGACTGGTGATCGCAGCGGTGAATATGTTGAAAAACAAACAACGACTCAAGTTATGGTAAACCGTGTGTGATGCTTTGTTTGTATGGCTACACTAGTGAAAGAGCAAATATGTCAATGTTGGGAGAATGAACATGTCTGGTTTCATATCTAGGATAGGGAAGCGAATCAAAAAGTACATCGTATGGCTCATACTGCTGCCTGTTGTATTAGGCGCCTTTGGTTTCCTTTTTGCTAAAGGAACGACGCAGCAGTCTAGTTATACAGCTGCTGTTACCTTCACTCTCGGTAAATATGATGATGGGGTGTATAACAATATGGCAGAAGTGACATCTCTATTAAAAAGCGATGCATTTCTAAATGAAGCACTCAGTGATGTGAAAGAAGAAGAAAGACAGGATGTGAAAACCCGTCTTATTCTTACCAATCAATCGGATACACAATTACAGCTGTCTTTCACGGATGCCGATAAGGATCGTGCTTTGGCTGTTGTGAAGCAGGTGTCGGATACATTTCTCAAGCAAGACAAAGCATTATTCACAAAAAGGCAGCAGGTCATCGAAAATAGATTAGCTGCTCTTGAAGACGAAGCGGTCAGCAATGATTCCAAAGTCGATAAAGAACGATTCTTATATGAATTGGAGTCAACAAAGCTTGGAATGAAGCAGGCAAAGATTGTCGACCCTGCCCAAGTACTTGATGAGGGCAATAAAGGCATGTCAGCCAAAAAACGGGCACTGCTTGGGCTTGTCATTGGCTTTAGCATCTCGCTCATGTTTGTGGTCTTACCCGAAGTGTTCAAAGAATCTTAATAATGAACTGGAGATGAGTCTTAGGTGAACAATCAACCGTTAGTATCCATCATTACACCGGCGTATAATGCGGAACGTTATTTAACGGATACAGTTCATTCCGTCCTTGCCCAAACCTATTCCAATTGGGAGCTGATCATTGCAGATGATTGTTCTACAGATGGGACTAGAAAGCTATTAGGGGATTTAAGTCAAGCGGACGACAGAATCAACGTCATTTATTTAGAGGAAAATGGGGGAGCCGCCATTGCTAGAAACGCAGCCATCAAACAGGCAAAGGGACGCTTTCTCGCTTTTTTAGACAGCGATGATATGTGGAAAGAGACGAAGCTTGAAAAACAGGTAGACTTCATGCTGACAAATGATTATGCCTTTACATTTACGGCATATGACATCATTGCAGAAAACGGAGAACCATTAGAAAAAACCGTCACAGCGCCAGCGAGATTAGACTATAATGAAGCCCTGAAAAACACCATTATCGGCTGTTTAACGGTCATGCTTGATCTTCAAAAGGTAGGACATGTGGAGATGCCGAACATTCGTACAAGGCAGGATTTAGCTACATGGCTGTCTATACTAAAAAGAGGATTTACAGCCTATGGTATGAGTGAACCGCTCAGTGAATATCGCATCGTTGGGAACTCCATCTCCAGTAACAAGTGGAAAGCAGCGAAAAAAACGTGGTTTGTCTACAGAGAAATTGAGCAGCTTCATTTTGTCAAAGCGTCCTGGTGTTTTATGCACTATGCGACAAATGCTGTGAAGAAGCGCTTATAAACAGAAGGGAAAAAAGGTGATAAAGGTGAAAGCAGACTCGATCATACATGTTGTCGTAGCGACGGGAGAATGGGGACAGGACGGACTGAGGTACAGACGGCATCGGCTGGCCGAATTTCTAGCATCTGATCCAGAAACAAAAGAGGTCATCTGGGTATGCCCGTCATCATCTCGTCATACAACTCCCTTTCAGCCCATAACAGATCGAATGAAGCAATTGACCATTCCTGATGTGCTCAAGAGCAAATTATTTCGCTTTGGCCGATATCAAGACATGTTCTATATTCATAAATTATCCCCTCTTCTTGAACAATTGCGGCAGGAGGAAAAGAAGGGGATCGCCGTTTGTTTGTGGTATACGTTTCCGGGCTTTCCGCTCTTATCTTCTTTATTTGAATGGAAACATATTGTCTATGATTGCAGTGACCTGTGGGGAGAGCCAATAAGCGGCAACCATAACATTCTTTCTTATATGAGGCAGCGTGTCATTGTCAAAGCAGAAAATCGAATCATTAAATATGCACACAGCATTACATGCTCTTCTCAATATTTACACGATCAAATCAAAAAACGTCTTATGGGAGAACCAAAAGATGTGTTTACGGTGGAAAATGGCGTCGAATATGATGTGTTTGCGAAAAGCAATCTTCCGTGTAAAGAAGATGTGCTGAAAGGAAGAGAAGGGACCGTGCTTGGTTTTATCGGAGGGATTAAGCCAAAGCTCGATTTTGACATGATGGCTGAAGCTGCTCGTATGCGGCCTGATTGGACATTTTTATTTGTCGGTCCGGATGGAACGAATGGAGATCCATCTTTTCAGCATGCACTCAAACTGCCTAATGTGATTTGGACAGGAGCTGTTGCACCAGAAGAAGTGCCTGCTTATATGAAGCTGATTGATGTAGGGATGATGCCATACAAACAATCCCCTTACAATCAAGCGGTGTTCCCTCTCAAGCTTTATGAATTTTTAGCCGCTGGAATACCGGTTGTCGGTTTAAATCTCCCATCAACGGAAAGGCTAAAAGAGAAGGATGTGTATGAATATTTAGAGGGCGATGATCCTGTGCTCTTCGTAGAAGCCTGCCTAAAAGTGATCAGCAAAAAAGATGACACAAGCTATAGACATCTAAGACAAAGCCGAGCGAAGAAAAAAGATTGGCACGCGCTGTTCACAAACATGGTAGAACTAACGAATATTAAAGAAAACGCATAATTCATTCGGGATTGTGCGTTTTTATTTGTTTCATCACCGGGGAGGTTGTGATCATCCTCTATTCAATTGTATAATGGAAAGAGCGGCCAATATACAAAATACAGATTTCAATTTAGAAGGAGACTGACCTATGGATTACGAACGCGCCTTATTAGCGTTTTTTGTCTCTCTGGCTACAGTTTTAATTGTGACACCAATCGTCAAAAAGTTTGCAATTAAGATTGGTGCAGTGGACCAGCCGAATAAACGAAAAGTTCATGATAAAGTAATGCCTCGAATGGGTGGTTTGGCAATTTTTATTGGAGTAGCGGCTGGAGCATTAGCAGGCGGGCTGTTTCTACATAATAAAATTACAGCAATTTCAGTTGGTGCCGTACTCATCGTCATTTTAGGTATATTTGATGATAAATATAATTTAAGTGCAAAATTTAAATTTCTCGTACAAGTTCTTGTTGCTTGTTTGATTGTGAGCACGGGCTTAAAAATGGACTTCTTCTCTGTTCCTTTTTTAACAGATCGAATTGAGTTAGGCTGGATGGCATATCCCCTCACCGTGCTATGGATTGTGGGCATCACAAATGCCATTAATTTAATTGACGGCCTTGATGGACTAGCTGCCGGTATTTCTGTCATCGGTTTAACAACGATTGCAGTGATGGCATTTTCCGCTGATAAGATTCTGATTCTTTCTTTATCTCTTGTCGTCATTGGCAGTACGATCGGCTTTCTCTTTTACAACTTTCATCCGGCGAAGATTTTTATGGGAGATACCGGTTCGCTATTTTTAGGCTATATGATCTCGGTGCTGTCACTTTTAGGGCTATACAAAAGTGTCACTTTGTTTAGTGTTGTTGTTCCTGTGATCATTCTAGGTGTTCCTATATTTGATACGACCTTTGCAATCATTAGGCGCATATTAAACAAACAGCCGATTTCATCACCGGACAAATCTCATATTCATCATAGACTAATGGCCTTTGGCTTGTCCCATCGCATGGCTGTCATCGTGATTTACATGATTGGGTTAGTCTTTAGCTTAAGTGCGATTTTGCTGACAAGCGCGACCCTTTGGTTATCGCTCATCATTATCTTTTTACTGGTGATGTTTATGCAAGTGATTGCGGAAGTCACAGGTTTGGTCAACGAAGAGTTCAAACCATTTACGAAATTCTATAAACGAATGGTCAAAAGACAATAAAAAACAGCCCGTTCCTAGGAACTGGGCTGTTTTTATTATTGGCCTGTTGTGCTGGAGGGATTAGTTGTATCACTTGATCCTGTTTCAGTCGAAGATTCAGCAGGAAGCTTTAAATGCGTCCGTAATTCATTTTGTACGTTAGCTAGATTGGTTTGATCTGGCTCAAAGTAATACGTTCGATTTGGTCCTAAATAAAGATCTGACCCTTTAATAGAAAGTGTTTCTGTGTCGTCTCCCTTAAACCCGCCGTAGATTTGTTGAAGCGCTAGACCTTCTGTGATACGGAAGTTGGTTGAAATGTGATCACTGACTTCTTTGGCGATATTATCGACGTTCGCAATGTTATTTGGCTTCGACATTTGATCAATCATTGCACGTAAAATTTGTTTCTGACGATCATTACGTCCAAAATCACCGCGTGGATCTTGTTTTCTCATCCGTGCGTAAGCAAGTGCTTCTTCCCCGTTTAAATGCATATTGCCTTTTTTGAAATAAATCTTTTTCGATTTTTTCACATCACTTTTTTCATTGAAGTCAAATGGAACATCGATATCAATTCCACCGACTTCATCAATGACATCCTTGAATCCGTCAAAATCAACGGTCGCATATTTATCAATCGGAATATTCAAGAATTGTTCGACAGTTTCGATCGTTTCGTCTTTACCGCCTTTAGCATATGCTGCATTGATCTTTTCTTTACTTCCTGTCGTGTCACTTGCAAGCTGTACGCGTGTGTCACGAGGGATACTAACCATTTTCATCGTTTTGTCTTGAGGGTTAATTGTTGCGACAATAAGTGAATCTGAACGGCCATGGTCACCATCTGTGGCATAATCCTCAATTCCGACAAATAGAACAGAGAAGGGCTTCTTTTTAATATCAATGACCGCATCACGAAGCTTCGATTTCTCTCCGCGGTCTAGTTCATCATATGTTTTGTCAGCGGCTTGAAGTGTATTGACTATTTTATAGACTGCAAATCCGCCCATGCAGATGATAAGAAGCAAAAATAAGACCAGGATACGTTTGAAAATTCTCTTCTTCTTACTCTTTTTCTTTCGTACACGCACTTTTACTCGTTGTGCCATTCATCTGTCTCCTTTATCGGACCAATGTCCTTTTCTAAATAAATCAGTTCGCCTTCTTTTGTAACACTTTTTCCATTTGTCAGCTCAGTCATCCATTCGATGAACTGCTCTGTTTGTGTTTCTTCTACATACGTCTCAAAAATAACATCTTCTGTATAATGAATTTCTTTTAGCTGAAAAGATGAGGCTCTAAGCTCATTCTCTACCTTTCCAAGCCATGTATAATCTATTGTTGTGTGCATCGTACGCATTAAACAGCGCTCTACCATTCCAACATGGTTGATGGCTTCTGATACAGATTTTCCGTAGGCACGAATCAAACCACCGGCGCCTAGCTTAATACCGCCGAAATAACGAGTGACTACTACGACTGTATCTTTCAGCTTCCGTTTTTTTAACACTTCAAGCATTGGCACACCTGCTGTACCACTTGGTTCACCATCATCATTCGCTTTTTGAATCAGGTCATGTTCTCCAATGAGATAGGCAGAACAATTATGTGTGGCATTCCAATGTTGTTTTTTAATGGATTGTATAAATGCTTGTGCTTCTTCTTCTGAGACAGCACGCTGTATATGACAAATAAAACGTGATTTTTCAATGACGATCTCATGCTCGCCACGGCTTTTTACTGTAAGATAGCGATTCAGCAAAAGACATACCCTCCTGAAAAGCAAATTGTAAGACTAGAGAAAATTTGCATTGGTTTTAGAATTTTACAGCGTATTTTGTTATGATGATAGGGGTAGAAAAAGGGTCGTCATAAAAACTTCATGATTTATACGCATTCTTTCATTATAATTCGACATAAAATGCAGATCAATGACATTTATAATAAAAAAAGATGACATCACTGTTACGGGAGGGAAAAGCCATGACAACACCTAAAATGGATCCGAAATTATTGGATTCAATCATCATGAAAATGCTAAGTACAGTTGATGGCAGCAAGGACGAAGTATTTAGGATAGGCGAACAGTCCCGTCAACAATATGAAAGCCTTGTAGAAGAGCTGAAGCAAATCAAACAGCAAGTAAACGAAGTAATTGATTTTGGGGATAAACTAGAAGTCCATACGAGACATGCTAGAAATCGTTTATCTGAGGTCAGCAGAAACTTCAACAAATTTAGCGAAGAAGAAATACGGGAGGCCTACGAAAAAGCACATAATCTGCAAGTGGAACTCACCATGATCCAGCAGCGCGAAAAGCAACTGAGAGAAAGAAGAGACGATCTGGAAAGACGATTATTAAGCCTGCAAGACGTCATTGAACGCTCTGAAACGCTTGTGAGCCAGATCACAGTGGTTCTCAACTATCTCAACCAGGACTTACGCCAAGTTGGCGTGTTACTTGAAGATGCTCAAGCAAAACAAGATTTTGGACTTAGAATTATTGAAGCCCAAGAAGAAGAACGTAAAAGGGTATCCCGTGAAATTCATGACGGTCCCGCCCAGATGCTGGCAAACGTGATGATGCGTTCTGAATTAATTGAACGGATTTTCAGAGATCGTGGGACAGAAGAAGGCTTTAAAGAAATTAGAAGTCTCAGACAGAATGTGCGAAATGCTCTGTACGAAGTGAGAAGAATCATTTATGATTTAAGACCAATGGCTTTAGATGATTTGGGTCTCATTCCGACGCTAAGAAAATATTTAAACACAATCGAAGAGTATGATGGAAAAACCAAGATCACGTTCCAATGCCTAGGGGATACAGAAAATGAAAGAATTGCTTCTCAATTCGAAGTGGCACTGTTTAGACTAGCCCAAGAAGCTGTCACAAATTCATTGAAGCATTCCGAAGCTGAAGAAATCTCTGTAAAAGTAGAAGTGACGAAAGACTTTGTCACGTTAATTATCAAAGACGATGGAAAAGGCTTTGATATGAAAGATGTGAAAACAAACAAAAACAAATCCTTCGGTTTACTTGGCATGAAAGAACGCGTAGACTTACTTGAAGGTAAAATGACCATAGACTCAAAAATAGGTCTAGGGACATTCATCATGATTCGCGTGCCATTAACATTGCAAAATAAAATTGTAAAATAGAGACAAAAGACATATTGACCATAAAGTTCAGGTGTAGAACAATAAACATGGGGAGGCGTAGCTTGTGACTAAAGTAAATATTGTAATTATTGATGATCACCAATTATTCCGTGAAGGTGTCAAACGGATTTTAGATTTTGAACCTACTTTTGAAGTAGTTGCAGAAGGAGACGACGGTGACGAAGCTGCACGTATCGTAGAACACTATCATCCGGATGTTGTCATTATGGACATTAATATGCCGAATGTAAATGGTGTAGAGGCTACAAAGCAGCTAGTTGAGCTTTATCCCGAATCAAAAGTCATTATTCTATCTATTCATGACGATGAAAACTATGTGACACATGCATTAAAAACAGGAGCAAGAGGTTACCTGTTAAAAGAAATGGATGCAGACACGCTCATTGAAGCAGTGAAAGTCGTAGCTGACGGAGGATCTTATTTACATCCGAAAGTTACTCATAACTTAGTAAATGAATTCCGTCGCCTAGCGACTAGCGGTGTTTCAGCACATCCGCAGCATGAAGTATATCCTGAAATTCGCAGACCACTTCATATCTTAACGAGACGTGAGTGCGAAGTACTTCAAATGTTAGCTGACGGAAAGAGCAATAGAGGAATTGGTGAGTCGCTCTTTATTAGTGAAAAAACAGTCAAAAACCACGTGAGTAACATTTTACAAAAAATGAATGTAAACGACCGTACACAAGCTGTTGTTGTAGCAATTAAGAACGGCTGGGTAGAAATGAGATAATATTCCGGACAAGTACTCCTTTTTCGCCTGTTTTTGATTCTCTCACATGTTAATTGGAGAGAAATGATAGGTAGATAAGGAGTCTTTTCGGATATAACGGGCTTGCCTATTGATTAGGCAGGCTTTTTTGATTACTATTATAAATCTAATGAAACACAATGAATATTCTTTAAAAATAAAAAAGAGCAACTTAACGGATAAGGAAGGTATTTAAGAATGAAAATAGCCGTTGTAACAGACAGTACTGCTTATATACCACAAGAGCTGCGTGATAAACATCATATTCATATGATCCCTCTTAATGTCATTTTTGGCAACGAATCATACCGTGAAGAAATAGAAATGGATTGGAAGACATATTATGAAGAAGTCAAAAAGCATAAAGACCTTCCAACCACCTCTCAGCCTGCTTTCGGTGAACTAATAGAATTATATGAAAAACTAAGTGAAACATACGATGCCGTGATTAGTATTCACCTTTCTAGCGGAATTAGTGGAACATATAATAGTGCAGCCTCAGCAAATGACCTAGTTGACGGAATTGATATTTATCCGTTTGATACAGAAACTAGCTGTATGGCGCAAGGTTTTTATGTGATAGAAGCTGCTGAAAAAATCCAAGCTGGTGCTTCTCTAGAAGAAGTGTTAGCCCATCTCAATTACCTGAAAGAGCATCAGAGAGCTTATTTTATGGTAGACGATTTAACTCATTTACAAAGAGGCGGCAGATTAAATGGTGCTCAGGCTTTTATTGGGAGCCTCTTAAAGGTAAAGCCTATACTGCATTTTGACAACAAGCTAATTGTCCCTTTTGAGAAGATTCGTACACGGAAAAAAGCCATTTCACGTATGTTTGAATTATTTGACGAAGATGCATCACGCGGTGTCCCGATGAGAGCAACAGTGATACATGGTAATAGAGAAGAAGAAGTAGACGATTTAATTGCGCACTTATCAGGAAAATATCCTCATGTTGAATTTTATAAAAGCTATTTTGGTGCTGTAATCGGCACTCACCTAGGCGAAGGCTCCTTAGCTCTTGGCTGGGTGATGAGATAAATCCTAAAAACCCCTTTTCTCTTAGAAAAGGGGTTTTGTTTTTCTTTTTTAGCTGTTGGACGAAAGGTCATGTCTTTGCGCATAATAGGCAAACATCAGTTGAAAGGTGTTTGTTGAAATTGAACATAGACAAAGCAATGGAACTAGGGCAGCACCTGCAGTCACGCCACCTGCTTACTGCTGAAACAAGATGCTCGCAGTCTGATTTGGATTGGTTGGAGGAGAAAGGGTTAGTTATGCGAACACCTGCTATTGAGAGGAAAGCAAATGGTCTAATTTGCTGCAGATGTGGTGTATCAAAAAATCGGTACTTTGCCCACTCTCCGTGTGACAAGTGTCAAAAAGATTGTGTGTACTGTAGATCATGCATCATGATGGGGAAAACAAAGGAATGTGGCTTTCTTTATGAATGGACGGGTCCGCAAATGGAAGAAATATGTCACACGGAATTAACATGGCAGGGAAACCTATCTAAAGGACAAAAAAGAGCATCAGAAAAATTGATCAGAGCGATAAAAAGCAAATCTGATTTACTCATCTGGGCAGTTTGCGGGGCAGGGAAAACAGAGGTGCTTTTTCACGGAATAGAATATGCCTTACATCAAGGGATGAGTGTCTGCATTGCGACACCTAGAACTGATGTTGTCCTTGAACTAGAGCCGCGGCTTAAGAAAGCATTTCAAGGACTGAACATAGCTGTTCTTTATGGAGGAAGTCCTCAAAGGTTCCAAATAGCACCGCTAGTCATCGCTACAACTCATCAGTTGATGAGATATAAACATGCATTTGATGTGCTCATTATTGATGAAGTGGACGCCTTTCCTTATTCAATCGATGAACGTCTCCAATTTGCTGTTTTAAAGGCAATGAGAAAGAAAGGGGTCAGGATTTATTTAAGTGCGACGCCGTCTAAGAAAATGATAAAAGATGTATTTCGTGGACAACTAGAAGCCATAAAAATTCCTCTGCGCTTTCACCAACAACCTTTACCCGTCCCATCCTTTCATTGGGTTGGAAATTGGAAGAAGAAATTAAAGAAGAATCAGCTCCCATCTAAAGTAATGAATTGGATGCAGAATCATATTACAAAAAAGAGAAGGACTTTATTTTTTGTTCCTTCTATTTCTACTATGAAGAAGGTAACGAAGGTTCTTAGAAAGCACCACTTAAATGTAGAAGGGGTGTCTGCTGAAGATCCAGACAGGAAACAAAAGGTCCAGCAATTCAGAGATGATAAATACGATGTACTAGTTACAACCACAATTCTAGAAAGAGGCGTAACCATTCCAAATGTACAAGTGGGGGTACTAGGTGCAGAATCTACTATCTTTACAGAAAGTGCACTTGTTCAGATTTCTGGTAGAGCAGGTAGACATCCTGATTTTTTTAAAGGAGATGTTTTCTTTTTTCATTTTGGTTTAACAAGAAATATGAAACAAGCAAAGAAGCATATTGTAAAAATGAATGATACAGCTGAAAAAGAGTTCTCTGAAAAATAATGTGGGTTCAGCTAAATTTCATGGTACATTTATATTCACAATACACAAATGGCAGGAGAGACAAATATGCTACTCAATGCAAAAGAAACACTTCTCAAGGAAATCCTCTATCAATATCTCAACCAATTAAACATGATTTGTCACTGTGAAAAGTGTATAGAAGATGTATTAGCAATTTCACTGAATCAAGTGAAGCCTCAGTATATAACAGACATCGATAAAATATCTTACAGTAAATCGGAGATGGTAGACAAACAGAAGAATACGGCCATGCTGGTCATCCTGACAGAAGCCGCTTCGAAGGTCTCCACATTTCCAAGATGCGAACATCGTCTGCCAATAAGTAAGGATAACAATTGATCTGCCTAATTTGTGAGGGGCATTTTGTCGCTTCTTTTACATGGAAATCATTACTTCTATTAAATGATGATCGTCTATGTATAGCATGTAAGCATCGCCTAGAAAAAATTCAACGCCCGATTTGTCCAGCCTGTGGGAGAGCGCAGTCGAATGATCAATTATGTCAAGACTGTTCCAGGTGGAAAGAACGCCTTGATTCTACTACAGTACTTGTGAAAAATAGGTCTGTCTATGCTTACAACGATTTGATGAAAGATGTCCTTTCCCGCTTTAAATTTCGAGGTGATACAGCATTAGCTGAGCTTTTTAAACAAGATGTCCAAGCGATATTTAAGCGTTCCTTTTCAATTAAAGAACCTGTACTAATCCCGATTCCTTTAAGTAAAGAAAGACTAAATGAAAGAGGGTTTAATCAGTCCGTTATACTTGCTTCCTTGATTGGTCAGCCGATCCAGCAGCCGCTTGTGAAAATACATCAAAGTAAACAGTCCAAGAAAAAGAAAAATGAACGTTTAGATCAAAAAGGAATGTTTCAAATCAATCAGACAGATGCGATCGTTCAAAGGGATGTTATCTTAATTGACGATATTTATACAACAGGGGCCACCATTTATGATGCGGCGAGAATTTTAAAAGAAGCAGGTGCTAAAAGTGTTTCCTCATTTACGTTGATCCGTAGTTAAAATTCAGGATAATTAACCGATAATAAGAAGAGAAAATAACGTAAGGGGTTTTGGTTATGAATCAATTGGCAAACTGTCCACAATGTAATCAGCTGTTTTTAAAAACGACCATCCAAACGGTTTGTAACAAATGCTTTGAAGAAGAAGAACGTTCCTTTGATATCGTTTATAAATTCTTGCGAAAGCAAAGTAATAGACAATCAACCATTGCTGAAATAGTAGATGCAACAGAAGTTGATGAAGAATTAATCTTGAAATTTATCCGTTTGAAAAGACTTCAAATTAGCCAATTTCCGAATATCAACTATCCTTGTGAAAGATGTGGCCAACCGATCAGAAAAAACAAGCTTTGCAGCCAATGTGAACAGGACATTCATTCGCAAATGAGTCAAATGAACCAAGAAGAAGAGCGTAAAAGGGAGATTGAATCTAGGAAAAAAGACACCTATTATGCCATTAATCCTAAAAACGATTGATTCCCTAAACTAAGTTGCAGTTTGGTCGATAAAATGGATAGAATCAAGACAGACTGTAACGGAAAGCGAGAGGAATCCCGTGAAAATTAATCGATATGGAACACAACCAGTAAATCCTTACAAGAAAACATATGAGAAACAAACGTTGCAATCAAATCAAGCAAAATCAACTGATAAAGTCGAAATTTCTAAAAAGGCAATCGAAATGCAAAAGGTGCCGAATATCATGAAAGAACGCCAAGATAAAATAGACCAAATTAAAAAAAGCATTGAAGCCGGAACATATCAAGTAGATACAAAGGGCATTGCTGATAAAATGCTGAATTTTTATAAACAACAATAACAAAAGGGAGTAGCGTGAATGTCAGTTAAAATAATCATTGAAGAGCTGCATCGTCTCTATGGATTGCATGAACAGCTTTTGAAGCTGTCGAAGGATAAAACAGAAATGCTGAAAAGCAATGAGATTGATGCTCTTTCAGAGGTTTTGAATTTAGAACAAAAATATATTCAGGCCATTTCTCAATTAGAAGAAAAACGAATTGAAGCGACAGTTCAATTTTTACAAAGTGATGAACCGCCAACCATCACCGCGTGTATCGAAAAGGCTGAAGGTTCGGATCAAGAAGAGCTCATTTCGTTATATGACAAATTAAATGACATCATGGTGGAACTGAAAGATGTAAATGAACTGAACAAACAGCTCATTCAGCAGTCGCTTCAATTTATTTCACTGACATTCGATCTCGTTAACCCTAATAAAGAGAATATGAATTACGGACAAAATGGTCTTGAGAGTTCAAAGCCTAAACAGCAGAGGGCTTTGTTTGATTCAAAGGCGTAAACAAGGAGGATACCAATGGGTTCTACATTCATGGGACTAGAAACGGCAAAAAGAGGAATCACAGCCCAGCGTGCAGGGCTTTATGTCACATCAAACAACGTCTCCAATGCAAATACGGATGGCTACTCAAGACAAAGAGTTACCTTTAAAGCAGATAATCCTTATCCAGTCATTTCAGTTTATGACGGCAAGACGTATGGCCAAATGGGGACAGGTGTTGAAGTTGGAACCGTTGAAAGAATTCGAGACAGCTTTTTAGATCTGCAATTCAGAGATCATAACAATAATTTGTCTTACTACTCAACAAAATCTGACGCCCTTTCACAAATGGAGGGAGTTATGAATGATTTGACGGATGAAGGCTTAAATAGAGCCTTTGATAACCTTTGGAAATCATTACAGGTCCTATCCGAAACAAAAAATGCTGATACAGCGTCTGCGCGTACAGTTGTTAAAACAAGTGCACAGGCTTTAGTAGATCAATTCCGTCTACTTAATTCTTCTTTAACAACGATACAAAAGAATTTAAAAACAGAACTCGATTCAACAGCCAAAAATGTGAACACGATTTTATCTCAAATAGATGAAGTGAACAAACAGATTGCAGCAGTTGAGCCAAACGGATATCTTCCAAATGATCTATATGATACGCGTGATGCGTTGGTAGATCAATTATCTTCACTTGTTGATATTAAAGTGAGCTATAATCCATCTGGCGGGAATGCACTCAAAATTGCAGAAGGAACTGTCAACATCGACATTATCGGTGCAAATGGACAATCTGCTGGAACGATTTTGAATGGCATTACGAACGAAAAATCTGAACTGCAAATCTCCTATGATAATACAACGGGACTTGTTAACTCACTTCAATTCGGAACAACAACCATTGCAGCAGATCAGCTTCAAGTGAATGGTAAAGTAAAAGCACTTGTTGAGGCTTATGGCTACATGTCAAATGGCGCTGAAAAAGGCATGTATCCAGATATGCTTGCAGAGCTGGATGAAGTAGCACAAGTATTTATGGATACATTTAACGATGTGCATAAGCAGGGGTACACGTTAAATGGCACAAGTGGACAAGACTTCTTTGATATTGAGAATAACAATGAATTGAATAAAGGCTTAGCTGCTCGTATCAAAGTGAGTGATGTCATTTTAGCATCAACAGATAATATTGCAGCATCTCTCAATCAAACACAAGGTGACGGTTCGAATGCTACAAAATTAGCAAATATACAAGACTTAAAGTTACCAATCGGTGGCAATACAACAACGATCCAGGATTACTACCAAAATGTCATTGCTGAGATGGGGATTCAAGGGAAAAAGAACATGACGCTAGAAAGCAGTTCAGCCGCTCTTGTCAATTCAGCCAATGAACGTAGAATGTCCACGAGTGCTGTTTCCATTGATGAAGAAATGACGAATATGATCCAATTTCAGCATGCATATAATGCTGCTGCGAGAGTTGTGACATTACAAGATGAAATATTGGATAAAGTAATAAACGGCATGGGTGTCGTAGGAAGGTAGGTATAACTGATGCGAGTCACACAAGGTATGATTTCTCAAAACTCACTTCGTAATATTAGTAAAAGTTATGAAAAACTTTCTAAAATAAATGAGCAGGCACAAACAGGGAGACGTTTCACAAAAACGTCTGATGATCCTGTTGCAGCAGTAAAAAGCCTTCAATATAGCACAGCAATGTTTCGAAATGAACAATATCAAAAAAACTTAAATGAAGCACAGAACTGGATTGATACATCTGAAACAAGTGTCACTGAAATCATTGATATTATGTCAAATGTACGAGATAAAGTGCTTGATGCGGCTAATGGAACAAAGCAGCCAGAAGATTTAGCAGCTATCGGAGTAGAAATTGGTCAGATGAAGAAACAAATCATTGACGCGATGAACACTCAGATGTTAGGTAAATTCGTATTTAATGGTACGAATACAAATGTCAAACCAGTTGTTGAGAACGCAGATGGTACGTTTACGTTTAACTTTGAAAACTATACAGATGCAAATTCTGTTAAGTCGAACATTTCTGATGGTATCACTTTAAATGTGAACTCAAATCCAATTTCAGCGTTTGGTGGACAGTCTGCCAGCGGTCAAAATGTCATTGAAATGCTGACGGATTTAGAAAACTCATTGAAAAATGGAACGTTCGCAAATTCTGATGATGCGTTAGGAAGTATCGATCAGTTTAAAGAAGTGATGAGTGCTGAGCGCTCGGACTTAGGAGCCCGTTCAAATCGTGTTGACTTAGTAGGCAGCCGTTTGACTTCACAATTCCAAGTGCTGAAAGATGCTAAATCCGATAATGAAGATGTAGAAAGTGAAAAAGCGATTCTTGATCTTCTTCAACAAGAGACTGTGAATAGAGCAGCTTTAGCAACGACGGCTAAAGTTATTCAGCCATCCCTAGTCGATTTCTTAAGATAATAAAAAGCATCCGTTGGGTGCTTTTTTGCATCATGGAGGTGTACCAATATGCAAATCCCTAGATTGTTAATGCAACAAACCTATGCAAAGCTGCAAATGTCGACAACTCCATCCCGGCAAGAAGTGGAGCAGCCCAGAGCGGACCTTGAAATTCAGCAGCCCAAAGCTGTTATGAATATCAAAAGGACACCGTCAAAATTAACTATAGATCAAACCGAGGCATTTGCCGATATGGATATCAAGTCGATTTTTAGACGTTCTGAGGAATGGGCAGCTGAGGGGAAACGTGCTGTTGGAGAAGGAATGGGCAGAAGAGCGGAAGAAGGTAGTGAGCTCATCAAGATTGAGAATGGTGGGAATGCAATTGCTGAGTTTGCCAAAATCAATGGCGCTCCTCCAGCCAAACAATTCACCATTGGTGTGATCCCTTCATTCTTTAGTGTGAAAATTCACTATCAGCCATCTGAGCTTCAAATTGATGTGGAGCCTCAAAAAGCTATCATAGAGGCAACGCCTCATAAACCAATCGTTAACTACCAGCCAGGTAAGGTCAATATTGATATGTTACAATATCCAGATTTGAAAATAGAAGTTGACGAAACGGGCCAAAATGGTGATAAGGTATAGTTAAGAAAAAGAAAAAGGTCGTGAATTATGATCATTCAAACAAAATACCATGGTGAAGTGACAATCAAAGAGGAACAAATTATCAACTTCTCTAATGGAATACCAGGATTTCTGGATCAAAAACAGTTTGTCATTTTACCTTTATCAGACGAGTCTCCATTTTTAGTTCTTCAATCATTGAAAAACGCAGAGTTAGGCTTTATTGTCAGCAGTCCGTTTTTATTTTTCAATCAATATGAATTCGATCTAGACGAAACGGTCGTAGATATTCTAGAAGTAGAAGATGCGAATGAAGTGGAAGTCATGGTGATCTTAACAATGGAATCTTCTATTGAAAAAACGACAGCCAATTTAAGAGCGCCTATTATTGTGAACCGCAAAAACATGAAAGCCAAGCAGGTGATTTTGCATGATTCAGCCTATCATACAAAACATTTGTTAGAGGTGGCATCCTCATGTTAGTTCTATCTCGTAAATTAAACCAGTCGATTCAAATAGGCGATGATATTGAAGTTAAGATTATTTCAATCGAAGGTGATCAAGTGAAAATCGGGATTCAAGCTCCTAAGCACATTGATATTCACAGGAAAGAAGTGTACCTGTCTATTCAAGAAGAGAACAGTCGTGCTGCGAGTTTATCTTTAGATCTCCTCTCTCAATTATCCTCACAAAAAAAGTGAGGATTTTTTTATCGCATTCAGTTGTCCTTCTCCGTGTGAAAGCGTATCAATACAGATGTTCATGATCTATAGGAAACTTTAACAAATCGGTCCATCTATATTTAATTTGCAAATTCAAAGCCGATATAAAAGATAGATTAAAGCACAGGAGCTGAATAACTATGTCTGTTGGTAAATTGACATCGCTAGAGCCAATTATTGATGCATTTCAAACCCGTGTTTCTAATAATCAGAATGACAATGTAAACTCTGATTCACAAGCAAATGGCAAGGTCGTTTCAAAAGAAGAAATTGAAAAAACGCTTCAAGGAGCAAACAAGCTAATTGAACCCACTCAATTTCATCTGCAATTTGAATTACATGAAAAACTCAATGAATATTATGTCAAAGTCGTAGATAACCAAACAGAAGAAGTCATTAGAGAGATTCCTTCCAAGGAATGGCTTGATTTCTATGCGGCGATGACAGAAATTGTCGGTTTATTTGTAGATAAAAGAATGTAATTGAAGGGAGAACATAAACAATGGTTAATCGAATTACGGGATTTTCGAATGTGTTTGATATTGATGAAATCGTATCAAAACTCATGAAAACAGAACAAGCACCACTTGATAAAATGACACGCCAGAAACAAACACTTGAATGGCAAAGAGACAGTTATCGTGAGGTTACCTCAAAAGTCAAAGAATTAGATGATTTAATCAACAGCTTAAACTTAACGCGTCCAAGTACATATGGAGCAAAAAAAGTGACAAGCTCTAATGAATCTGCTGTCACAGCAACTGGATCAACAAATGCTGCCTCTGGCTCAATCAATGTTACCCAACTAGCGACAGCTTCTGTCTTCAAATCGTCTGGTACTTCTGGTTTTACACCTGCAAATGGCACGTTTACATTCGAGGTGACGACACCAGATTCGACAAAACCGAAAACGGTGACGATCAATACTACTGATACCGATACAATTGATGACATCGTGAAAAAACTGAACAACTCACAATTAGGTGTGACAGCTTACAAAGGACAGATCTTTGACGGATCTAACTATGTCGATACGATCGCTCTTACTTCTCGGACAACGGGGGAAGGTGTCAGTATTAAAGCAGCTGATGGTAATTCAGCTTCATTCTTCACTCAATTAGGCTTCCAAGTGGATGGAGATAACAAATTAGTTGCGACCACTCAAGGGCAAAAAGCACAATACGAGATTAATGGTCTGAAAATGGAAAATAACAGCAATACCTTTGAGCAAGCTGGTATTACGTACGAGCTTAAAGGGACAACCGATAAGCCTGTCAGCTTAAATGTTTCGACAGATGTGGATGCAATCTTTGATAAAATTAAACAATTTGTTGATAAATACAATGAGCTCGTTGAGCAGATTAATGGTAAAGTCAATGAAAAGAAAAACAGAGACTATCATCCATTAACGGCTGAAGAGAAAAAAGCGATGTCTGAAAAAGAAGTGGAGCTATGGGAAACGACCGCGAAGTCTGGCTTGCTGAGAAGTGATTCCATTTTACGAGCTGGTGCTTCTAAAATAAGAAGTGATTTTTATGCAGATATTACGACTAGTGATGCGAATAAAATTCACCTCACACAAATCGGTATTACGACATCATCCAAGTATAAAGATGGCGGAAAGCTGGAATTTAGTAAGGATATTAATGGTGTAGAGAAATTAAGAAAAGCCATTGAAGAAGACCCAGAGAAGGTCAGTCAAATGTTTATCTCAGGTTCATTAAACGTGGATTCAAAAGATAAAGACAAAGCGCAACAGCAATATAAAGAACAAGGAATCATCTATCGTGTCAAAAATTCCTTATCAGAACTTTCGAAAAGTATTCAAAAAAAGGCTGGTAGCACAACAATGGAATTAAAGGAATACGGACTGGGTAAGGACCTTGATTCTTTAACAAAACGAATGGATACATTCCAAGACCGTTTGAAACTTGTTGAAGCCCGTTACTACAAAAAGTTTAACGCCATGGATAGCGCGATTCAAAAGCTAAACAACCAATCTGGCTATCTTTCTCAACTGCTTGGACAATAATTGGAGGTTTATAACATATGGCAATTCAGAACCCTTATGCCGCCTATCAGAAAAATTCTATTGAGACAGCAACACCTGCCGAGTTGACGCTTATGCTTTATGAAGGCTGCTTAAAGTTCATTAGATTAGCGAAGTATGCCATTCAAAAAGAGGATGCAGAAACGAGAAATGTGAACCTGAAGAAGGCTCAAAACATCATTCAAGAATTAAATGTCACCTTAAATCGTTCTTATGACGTATCAAAGAGTATGGCAAGTATGTATGATTACATTTATCGCAGACTGATTGAAGCCAATCTTCAAAATGACGAAGAGATGTTGAATGAAGTAGAGCAATACGTAACTGATTTTCGTGATGCGTGGAAGGAAGTTATTCAAACCGATCGAAAAGGGCGCCACCACTCTATTGGAGGATCTCTATGAGTATTGTGGACCAGCTGCATGACCAAACATTAAAAATGGCAGCCGAAATAACGTCAAATCCGCAAAGTGACACCTTAGTTGAAGACTTTGATGCCTTTTTAATTGAGAGAGACGAATTAATGAGAGAGATTCAGCATGAGCTGACAGATCAAGAAAAAGAAAAAATCAAAGAAATTATCCAAACAGATCAACAGATGGCAAAGCAATTAACTGTGATCCAAAATGGGATCAAAGCAGATATTCAAGCCATTCAAAAAAAGAAAACGAAACAGCTGAATTATCAAAATCCATACCAGCCTATGACGAGTGACGGCGTATATTACGATAAACGGAAATAATTAGGTGAGACCTGTGGCGTATCGTTCAGATGACTATATTTTATTAACCACATATTATGAACTTCTATTTACGATAGAAGAGAGTCTAAAATATTTAGATGAAATTGAGAAGGATTTTGCTAAAACTGAAGGGGATCGGATCTTTAATGATCTGATCCATGCCTTCTTTCATTTAGAGACAACTCATCCCCTTCTGCTTTCAATTATAGAAAATGAGCACTTTGCCAAAACGATTCGTTCGTTTGATCAAATTTTTTTAAGTTTTGATATACTAGCTTTCTATACATTCCCTTCAATACACTTCCAATCATTCCTTACATCATATTTTATACCTGAATATAGAAAGTGGATGGATGAAATACATGCCTGTATGAGGCCGTATGTCATTCATTAATTTTTGTTCAATTCAGACTTTCGGAGGAAATTATGAGACTAAAAAATCAATTTTTATTTGGGCTTATTGTCATATGTGTATTGTTTGTCAGTATTTTAGGATTCTCAAGCTTTATCTATTACAAAACAGATCAATCCTACAAGACGCTTCTCAATAAAGAAGTGAAGCTTTATCAGACCTCACTGGAATTAGAGGCGCTTTTGCAAAAACAGGAAGCACAAATCAAAACCTATGTTGTCGTGCAAGATGCTGAAAATTTACAGAAAATTGAGCAAACATATGAAGAGATTAATAAGAAAACAACGGAAGCTGCAAACATGAGCACTGTCAAACAAGCAAAAAATCTATTAGATCAAATTTCAGAAAAGAATTATCTCTACTACACCTCAACGAACCGACTATTTAATTCATTGAATATGCAAAATCAAAAAGAATTCAACACACGCCTCAATCAAGAATTACAACCTATCGAACAAGAAATACATACCTTTACAAAAGAATTTGCTCAAACCCAGTTAAAGCAGCGTGACCAAAAAATCAATCAGCTCAACCAAGACAGTAATCAATTACTATTCACTCTCATTCTAGTTAGTGCGGTCATTATTGTTGGCTTTTTGTTGATTGGGACAAGATTCGTTTATCGTATGACAAAGCCGATTGTGTCTGTCACAAATGCTGCAAGAAGGATGGCAGATGGTGACCTTACACTTGAAGAGATTGAAGTGACCTCTAAAAATGAGATTGGGCAGCTTGGTACTGCTTTTAATCAAATGACAAAGCATTTGCGTCAGCTCATTTTACAGGTGCAACAAGGATCAAGACAATTAGCTGATTCTGCTGCTCAGTTTGAGGAAACGATTCATCAAACCATATCGGCCAGTGAGCAGACATCTAGCTCGATTGAACAGGTTAGTGAAGCTTCACGTGAACAATCAGAGGCGGTCGGAAAAGTAGCGTCTGCCATTCAAGAAGTCTCGACTGGTATGCAAAATGCAGCTGAGCACACATCCGATGTTTCGGGTCACTCAATTTCAGTGACTGAAAAGGCTGAAGAGGGTGCAGCACTTATTCAGCAATTCGTAAAACAAATGAGCTCTATCAAAGCGTCTGTGAACGAGCACCATTCCACAATGGCTCATGTACAAGCCCAGTTTACTGGCATTGAAGATTTGTTAGGTCATATCCATGCAATCGCTGATCAAACGAATTTGCTTGCTTTAAATGCTGCTATTGAAGCGGCAAGAGCGGGAGAGAATGGGAGAGGCTTTGCGGTAGTAGCAGATGAAGTGAGGAAACTGGCGGAAGAATCTAGTCAGCTGACAGATCAAATTAGCCAATTGCTCGCGAACGTGAACAAAGATACTGAAAAATCATCACATACGATGACAAAGGTTGAGCAGGATGTAGCAGAAGGTGTGAAAGTATCGCAATTGTCAGAACAGAGTTTTCATGAAATCCTGGAATCTATTCGTGATATTTCGATGAAAGCAGAGGAACTTTCAGCCACTGCAGAGGAGATTTCAGCTAGTACAGAGGAAATATCTCAGACGGTTGGGGTCATTGAAGAAGGAGCCAAACGCAATTCAGAAGAGACGGAGTACATGTCTGCGGCTGTTGAAGAATCATTGGCAGCTAATGAAGAAATGAAAGCAGCGGCAGAAGACTTAAAAACCTTATCTCAATCACTGAAAACATCAATATCATCTTTCACCATTTAAATGTGTGCTGGTCTTTTTCAAGAATGAGCCGAATATATATTCATCACCTATCAAGCAACAGTTGAAGCACCGCAAAATTCGACAAATTTCAATAAATATTCACATTTTTTTTACGTTTGAGCAGGAGAAAAGGAGGGAAAAGTAGAAATAGGTTTACATATCCTTAATTTTAAAGGAGGCGTTCTTTACATGAATTACAATGTCAGAGGAGAAAACATCGATGTAACACCTGCACTAAGAGATCATGTCGAGAAAAAAATTGGAAAGCTGGAGCGTTATTTTGAGACAGACGTAGATGCTTCAGTCAACGTGAACTTGAAGTTTTACAATGATCAAGAATCTAAAGTTGAGGTTACCATTCCAATGACTGATCTAGCACTTCGAGCTGAGGTGCATAATGAAGATATGTACAATGCAGTAGACCTAGCAGCCAGTAAATTAGAACGTCAAATTCGTAAGCACAAAACAAAAGTAAACCGTAAATTCCGCGAGCAAGGTGCCAAAAAGCACTTATTTGCTGGAGGAAATGGGACGGCTGATGTAGCTGTTCAAGATGACGAAGAAATTGATGAAACAGAAATCGTCAGACAAAAACGTTTCAATTTAAAACCGATGGATAGCGAAGAGGCCATTCTTCAAATGAACATGTTAGGTCATAGTTTCTTCGTCTTCACAAATGCTGAGACAAATTTGACCAATGTGGTCTATCGCCGAAATGATGGAAAATATGGACTCATTGAGCCAAACGCTTAATCTGATCTAAAAATAACCTAAAAAAAGTAAACCCGTTCCCTCCATGAGGGGCGGGTTTTTTGTGCGAAATCATTGCAAATTCTTTGGAAATGAAGGAAGGTATGGTATGATAAATGCAGGTAAATATGGACCTGTCAATCTTTTGGACATGCCGAAAAATTGCATGAAATAGAGGAGCGTTATTATATGCTTGGAATCTTAAACAAAGTGTTTGATCCTACGAAACGTACGATCAGCAAATATGAAAAAAAAGCAAATGAAATTGAAGCTCTCGCTCAAGATTTCGAGAAATTATCTGACGAGGCTTTACGAAATAAAACGATCGAATTTAAAGAAAAACTTGAAAAAGGACAATCCGTGGATGACCTGTTGGTTGAAGCATTTGCAACGGTTCGCGAGGCATCGCGCCGCGTGACAGGAATGTTCCCATTTAAGGTGCAGCTCATGGGGGGGATCGCGCTTCATGAAGGCAACATCTCTGAGATGAAAACAGGTGAAGGTAAAACATTGACTTCAACAATGCCTGTTTATTTAAATGCTCTTTCTGGAAAAGGCGTCCACATTGTGACAGTCAACGAATATTTGGCAAGTCGTGATGCAGAGGAAATGGGCAAGATTTTTGAATTTCTTGGCTTAACGGTTGGCTTAAACTTAAACAGCTTAGACAAAGATGAAAAAAGAGAAGCGTATGCCGCTGATATTACGTATTCCACTAACAATGAACTTGGCTTTGACTATTTACGGGATAACATGGTGCTTTACAAAGAGCAAATGGTTCAAAGACCGCTTCATTATGCCGTGATTGATGAGGTTGACTCCATCTTAATTGATGAAGCGAGAACACCTCTTATTATTTCTGGACAAGCTGCGAAGTCTACAAAGCTTTACGTACAAGCGAATGCATTTGTTCGTACACTAAAAATAGAAGATGATTTCACATACGATATTAAAACAAAAAGTGTTCAGCTGACAGAAAGCGGAATGACGAAAGCAGAAAAAGCATTCGGCATCGAAAACTTATTCGATGTTAAACATGTCGCACTGAACCATCACATCGCCCAGGCGCTAAAGGCACATGTTGCGATGCAAAAAGATGTGGATTATGTCGTTGAAGAAGGTCAAGTCGTTATTGTTGACTCTTTCACAGGACGTCTCATGAAAGGACGCCGTTATAGTGAAGGTCTGCATCAAGCCATTGAGGCAAAAGAAGGTCTCGAAGTGCAGAACGAAAGTATGACCCTTGCAACGATTACGTTCCAGAACTACTTCCGCATGTATGAAAAGCTTTCTGGTATGACCGGTACAGCGAAAACGGAAGAAGAAGAATTCCGTAACATTTACAACATGCAGGTTGTGACAATCCCGACCAATCAACCAGTGGTTCGTGATGACAGACCTGATTTAATTTACCGCACAATGGAGGGTAAATTTAAAGCAGTGGCTGAAGATGTTGCGCAGCGCTATATGACAGGGCAGCCAGTGCTTGTCGGAACAGTAGCGGTTGAGACGTCTGAGCTTATTTCTAAGCTGCTTAAAAATAAAGGGATTCCTCATCAAGTGTTAAATGCGAAAAACCATGAGCGTGAGGCACAAATTATTGAAGAGGCTGGTCAAAAGGGTGCTGTCACCATTGCAACCAACATGGCAGGACGTGGTACGGACATCAAGCTTGGCGAAGGCGTCAAAGAGCTTGGCGGTCTAGCTGTAATTGGGACAGAGCGTCATGAATCACGACGTATTGATAACCAGCTGCGCGGACGTTCTGGTCGTCAAGGAGACCCAGGGATTACCCAATTCTATCTTTCTATGGAAGATGAATTGATGCGCCGATTTGGTGCAGAGCGCACGATGGCAATGCTTGACCGCTTTGGCATGGATGACACTACACCTATCCAAAGTAAAATGGTATCTAAAGCCGTTGAATCATCTCAAAAACGCGTTGAGGGGAACAACTTTGATTCACGTAAACAGCTTCTGCAATATGACGATGTACTTCGTCAGCAGCGTGAAGTGATTTACAAGCAGCGTTTTGAAGTCATTGATTCTGATAACTTAAAATCGATTGTGATCAATATGATTCAGTCTTCAATTGAGCGCGCTGTTGGTTCTTATACGCCGAAAGAAGAGCTTCCTGAAGAATGGAAACTAGATGGGCTTGTTGAATTAATCAACACGAACTATTTAGATGAAGGAGCCATTTCGGTTAAGGACATTTACGGTAAAGAAGCAGATGAAATCACCTCCTTCATTATGGATCGTATTAAAGAAAAATACGATGCAAAAGAAGAAACATATGGCGATGAACAAATGCGAGAATTTGAAAAAGTCATCGTTCTTCGTGCGGTGGATTCAAAGTGGATGGATCATATCGATGCAATGGATCAACTGCGTCAAGGGATTCATTTACGTGCGTATGCACAAACAAATCCGCTTCGTGAGTATCAAATGGAAGGATTTGCGATGTTTGAGCATATGGTCGCTTCAATCGAAGATGATGTGGCCAAATATGTCTTAAAATCAGAAATCCAAAACAACTTAGAACGCGAAGAAGTCGTTCAAGGTCAAACAACAGCTCATCAGCCTCAAGAGGGTGATGAGGAGAAGACAGTGAAAAAGAAGCCGGTACGTAAAGTCGTAGACATTGGTCGAAACTCACCATGTCACTGCGGAAGCGGCAAGAAATATAAAAATTGTCATGGGAAGACAGAATAAGTAATAGAAAGAGGTGAAAACCTCTTTCTATTCATGTCAGCCCCCATACATCTATGAGGTGAAGGATATGGAATTAGTAGAAATTAGACAAGAGCTTGAAAATATGGCTAGCAGGCTAGCTGATTTTAGGGGGTCTCTTTGACCTCGAAACAAAAGAAGCCAAAATTGCAGAACTCGAAGCGACAATGTCAGAGGCTGATTTTTGGAATGATCAGCAAAAGGCACAAGGCGTCATCAATGAAGCCAATGCACTAAAGGATAATGTGAATTCATACCATGAGCTCAGTGAATCTCATGAAGAGCTGCAAATGACACATGACCTATTAAAGGAAGATTATGACGAGGAGCTTCATGTAGAGCTTGAGAAAGAGCTGAAGAATTTAACCAAGCAATTTAACGAGTTTGAACTGCAGCTTCTCTTAAGTGAACCATATGATAAAAACAATGCCATCCTCGAGCTTCATCCAGGCGCAGGCGGTACTGAATCACAGGACTGGGGTTCTATGCTTCTGAGAATGTATACTCGTTGGGCAGAGCGCAGAGGCTTTAAGGTTGAAACACTCGATTATCTTCCTGGTGATGAAGCAGGAATTAAGTCTGTGACATTGCTCATCAAAGGGCATAACGCATACGGGTACTTAAAAGCTGAAAAAGGCGTCCATCGTTTGGTTCGTATTTCTCCTTTTGATTCATCTGGCCGCAGGCATACGTCTTTCGTTTCCTGTGATGTCATGCCTGAGTTCAATGAAGAAATTGATATTGATATTCGAACAGAAGATATCAAAGTAGATACGTATCGTGCAAGCGGCGCAGGTGGACAGCACGTCAATACGACGGACTCTGCCGTTCGTATCACACACATTCCAACCAATGTCGTGGTGACATGCCAAACAGAAAGATCACAAATCAAAAACAGAGATCGTGCGATGAAAATGCTGAAATCGAAACTTTATCAAAGACGGATCGAAGAACAGCAGGCTGAATTGGATGAAATTAGAGGAGAGCAGAAAGAAATTGGCTGGGGAAGCCAAATTCGCTCTTATGTATTCCATCCGTATTCTCTTGTGAAAGACCATCGAACCAATACGGAGATGGGAAATGTTCAAGCGGTCATGGATGGAGATTTAGATTCATTTATCGACGCTTACTTACGTTCGAAATTATCATAAAAACTCGGCTTCTTGCCGGGTTTTTTTTATTGTGAGAAAATATAATGAATATAAAGGAATACATACGCCATACTGACTCTATATCCTTTGTATGATGAAATTAGCAAATAAAGGGGGAAATATTTTGGGATTAACACGATTACAAGAGACGTGGGATTTAGATGCCTTTTTTAAAGGAGGCAGTTCTTCACCAGAATTTAAAACATACTTGCAACACATTGAGCAGCTATTAGATGAATTACGACAAAAGGTCGATGCCTTTTCAAAAGAAGATACACACATTGAAAATAGGTTAACGTCTGTTCTTGACACGTATGAAACCACATTTAAAAAACTGTCTCAAGCAGGTTCATTTGTATCCTGTCTTCAATCGCAAAATACAAAGGATATGAAGGCAGGTAGTCTTCGAGGTACGATTGCTAAGCTGGAAGCTGATTTAGGTACCATTCTTGCGCTGTTTGATCAGGCGCTCGCTGCCATCTCTCCTGGAAAATGGGAAGATCTCATGAATTCAGATGCCTTTTCAGATGTTCGCTACATATTAAATGAACGCAGAGAGCGCGTGAAGGATCAATTGCCTGTGGAGCAAGAAACATTGATTCAAAAGCTAGCCGTAGATGGCTACCATGCGTGGGATGAGCTTTATTCTAGCTTGGTAAATAAGATTACGATTCCGTTTGAACAACATGATGAAACGCAGATGATCTCTGTTGGCCAAGCGGAAAATGCGATGGATGATTCAGACCGTGAAGTCAGAAAGGCTGTTTACCATAACCTAGAGCATGCATGGACGCAGGACGAACATCTATTTGCAAGCACGCTCAATCATCTGGCAGGTTTTCGTCTGCAAGTATATGAAGCAAGAGGCTGGGATCATATTTTAAAAGAGCCGCTTGATATTTGCCGGATGAAACAAGAAACCCTTGATGCTATGTGGTCTGTGATTGATGAACATAAGCAGCCGTTCATTGATTACTTACATCGAAAGGCTGACATGCTTGGAGTGGATAAGCTAAGCTGGTTTGATGTTGGGGCCCCTATTGGCAGTGAGACCAAGATCTATCCGTATCAAGAAGCAGCTGCTTTTATTGTGAAACATTTCGCTGGGTTTGGAAAAGAGCTTGCTGCTTTTACAGAAAAGGCCTTTAATGAGCGTTGGGTAGAAGCTGAGGATCGCCCGAACAAACGAGTAGGCGGTTTTTGTACAAATTTCCCTGACAGCGGAGAGTCACGCATTTTTATGACCTTCTCAGGCAGTCCATCCAATGTGGCAACACTTGCGCATGAGCTTGGTCATTCGTTCCATCAGGAAGTGATGCAGGATGTTCGCATTCTTAATCGCAAATATGCGATGAATGTAGCTGAAACGGCGTCGACATTCGCAGAAATGATTGTGGCTGATGCTTCTTTAAATGAAGCGGCAAATGAAGAGGAGCGCCTCAGCTTGTTAGAGGATAAGCTGCAGCGTAGTGTCGCATTTTTCATGAACATTCAATCTCGTTTCTTGTTTGAACAGCGCTTTTATGAAGAGCGTAAAAAAGGAGAAGTGCCGGCGGACCGGTTGAATGAGCTGATGGTAGAAGCGCAGAAAGAAGCCTTTGGCGACTCATTAGATGAATACCATCCACACTTCTGGGCGTCTAAGCTGCATTTCCATATCACGGGTGTACCGTTTTATAATTTCCCATACACATTTGGCTACATGTTCTCACTAGGGATTTATGCAAAAGCCTTGCAGGCTGGTACTTCGTTTGAAGAAAAGTACATTGCATTATTAAAGGACACAGCTTCGATGACAGTAGAAGATTTGGCTTTTAAGCACTTAGGTGTCGATCTTACCCAAAAAGATTTTTGGGAGGAAGCCATTAGCCTCGCTGTAGCAGACGCTGAAGAGTTTTTAGAAGCGACGAAAAAGTAAAAATGAAGCTCCCATTACGGGAGCTTTTTTGCTGGTTTTAGCCATTCAAGCATCGTCTGAATGATCTCCTTTTGCTGTGTGAGGGCTGGAATGTCCGCTGGCTGATCACCTTTTTGTTTACCGTACATGCCAAACTGAGCATGGTTCCCGCCTTTTATTTCATGATAAACGGTTTGAGACGGCAGGTTTGTTTTCGACTTCATGATTTTCTCTTGTGTCGCAAGTCCATCCTTTTCACCTGATATAGAAAGGATATTCAAGGAAGATGCTTCCAGCTCATCTGATGCTGGATAAGATGCAAGGAAAAAAAGACCGTCGAGCTTGTGCTGGTTTTTTTCTGCAAACATAGCGGCAGCTGTTCCGCCAAGTGAATGTCCGCCAATATACCAGTGTTTGATCGTTTGATGATCTTTCATGATATCTTGTGCTTTATTTGTATGAAAAATTGCAAACGAAAATGGCATGTCAGGGATAAAGACAGAATAGCCTTTTTTCATCAATTCATTCCCGATATAGGCGTACGAAAGTGGTTCTACCTTTGCTCCTGGGTAGAGAATGATGCCTGTATCGCTTTTTGTTGATGCAAATGTATATACGTCGTTTTTATGTTCTACTTGCTCGATGTTTACTTGCTTTTTTAATGCGGCAGATGGTCCGTATGTAAAGCGGCTCCATGTATAGAAAGCACCAAAAGCCAAAATGATCAGTGCAAGTAATGTAATGCCTGTGATCTTCAGTATTTTCTTCATCGCATGTCCCTTCTTTCTCATGTACATATTAAATATACCATCATTTGCACCTATACCAAACGACAAGTACGCTGGTCCGTTTGTGTGATAAAGTATTAATCCATTAGCACTGCATTTGGCTGTTATTTACATTCGTAATAGGAGGGCTTAAAATAGGTGTGCATTCAGAAGTAACGGAGGAAGAAAGACATGAAGCAGGGACATTCACAATTATGGATTGAAGCGAAAAATTACTTGTTCATTTTAATTGGATCAGCCATTGTGGCGATTGGATTTAATACGTTATTATTACCGAATCAGATTGCCGCAGGTGGTGTGAGCGGTATTAGTACGATTATGCAGTCATTCGGCTTTGAGGCGGCATATGTGCAGTGGGGGCTCAATATTCCGCTGTTTATCGCTGGTTTTTATTTATTAGGCGGTACATTCGGAGTGAAAACGCTTGTTGGCTCTATTTTCTTACCTTTGATGGTGTTTGTCACAAGACATATTGCACCTGTGACACATGAAGCGCTCTTAGCAGCCATTTTTGGTGGAGTAGTGATTGGGATCGGAATAGGGCTCGTGTTCCTTGGAAATGGGTCAACAGGTGGAACGGCACTCGCTGCCAAAATCATCAATAAATATACAGGCCTCACGCTTGGCACTTGTCTAGCGATGATGGATGGCCTAATTGTACTGGCTGCGATGACTGTTTTCGGGATTGAAGAGGGACTGTACGCTGTCATTGGTGTATTTATTTCAAGTAAAACGATTGATGTCGTACAGGCCGGATTCAGTCATTCGAAAATGGCGATGATCATTACAGGGTATGAGGATGAAGTTAGACAGGCAGTGTTTAATCAAATTGACCGTGGTGTCACAAAAATCTCAGCAGTCGGAGGATATACTGACCATGACCGTCCAATTTTGATGTGTGTCGTTGGGCAGTCACAATTCACAAAGTTGAAACAAGTGGTGAAAGCAATCGATGCATCAGCATTTGTCATCGTAATGGATGCAAAAGAGGTGCTTGGTGAGGGTTTTAAAAGGGCGTAAACAAGGATATAATAGCGTTGACCAAATGATTGTAGGGGAGGGAAATTGATGCAAAAGAGCGGATTAATGATGCTGTTTGCAGCGATGCTTCTTGTTCTTGCGGCTTGTGGAGGAAATTCAAGCAGCAGTGACAGTAAAAAAGAAGGCAGCAAAAGTGCTTCAACTGTGAGCAGTGGTGAGGAAATTTATCAGCAAAACTGTATTGGCTGTCATGGGAAAGACCTATCTGGCGGAGGCGGACCAAGCCTGAAAGAAGTAGGGAAGAAATATAATGAAAGCCAAATTGCAGATATTGCACAGAATGGTAAAGGCTCTATGCCAAGCGGAATGGTAGATGAGAAGCAAGCAAAAGAAGTAGCAAAGTGGCTTGCAGAGAAAAAATAAAACCTTTGTCTAATCGACAAGGTTTTTTTGTTTTTATATGTAGAAAAAGACTTTTGAATAGTATGAAAGCGTATTATATTAAATTTTATTTAAAAAATAAGGGTAAAAAGACATGTTTTTCGGTTTTGAATGTTGTTTTTACCTTTTAACTATAAGTTTTGAAACATAAATGTAATACCATTGCGTCGATTCATGACGTATAATTGGAGTTGTTGAAATTTAGACGATTCAATTTTTTCATCTTTTTGGATGAAAAGGACATAAATTGCTTGTGCGTATCGAAGGGTATGTGCGTGACCATACATAACGTGTTTTGACGATTACTGTCAAAACATCATGATAAGCTGTTAGTCAGAAATAAGAAAAGATTAGGTGATTACATGATTGAAATGAAGGAAGTCTACAAGATCTATCCTAACGGTGTAAAGGCGATCAATGGAATCAATGTCTCTATCCACCCAGGAGAGTTTGTGTATGTTGTTGGTCCCAGTGGTGCTGGTAAATCCACTTTCATCAAAATGATGTATCGTGAAGAGAAGCCAACCAAAGGGAAAATCTTAATTAATAGCAAAGATTTAGGCTCGATTAAGGAAAAAGAAATACCTTACTTAAGAAGAGAAATTGGCGTAGTATTCCAAGATTTCAAACTACTCCCAACTCTCACTGTGTTTGAGAACGTGGCATTTGCTCTCGAAGTCATTGGGGAACAGCCTCAAATCATTAAGAAAAAAGTGCTGGATGTACTTGATTTGGTACAGCTCAAGCACAAAGCGCGACAATTTCCTGACCAGCTGTCTGGCGGTGAGCAGCAGCGTGTATCCATCGCTCGCTCGATCGTGAATAATCCTGAGGTAGTCATTGCAGACGAGCCGACAGGAAACCTTGACCCAGACACTTCTTGGGAAATCATGAAGACACTCGAAGAGATTAATAACCGAGGAACAACAGTCGTTATGGCAACACATAACAAAGAGATTGTAAACAGCATGAAGAAACGCGTCATCGCAATCGAAGATGGAATGATTGTGCGTGACGAAGCAAGAGGGGAGTACGGCATTTATGATTAAAACTCTCTCGCGGCATTTACGTGAGAGCTTCCGTTCACTTGGAAGAAACACGTGGATGACATTTGCATCAATTAGTGCGGTCACTGTCACATTGATTTTAGTTGGGGTTTTTCTTGTGATTATGCTCAACTTGAATAACATGGCATCGAACGCTGAGAAAGAAGTAGAAGTAAAAGTTCTAATCGATTTAACCGCGAATCAAAAGCAGCAGGATGAATTAAAAGCAGAAATTGAGAAGATTCCTGAAATCAGTGATGTGAAATACTCATCCAAGGATGATGAACTAAAAGCACTGATTAAAAGCTTTGGTGAAAATGGACAATCCATGGGACTTGTTGATCAAGAAAACCCATTAAACGATGCGTTTATTGTGAAAACATCAGATCCACACGATACACCAAAAGTTGCGAAGAAATTAGAAAACCTAAAAGGTACGTATAAAGTAACCTACGGTAAAGAAGAAGTCAGCCGACTCTTTAATGTGGTCGGAGTGGCGCGAAATGTAGGGATTGCGCTTATTATTGGGCTTTTATTTACAGCCATGTTCTTGATCTCAAATACGATCAAAATTACGATTTTTGCTAGACGTAAAGAAATCGAGATTATGAAGCTTGTAGGTGCAACGAACTGGTTTATCCGCTGGCCATTCTTTATTGAAGGATTACTGCTCGGTGTATTTGGTTCCATTATACCAATTGCTCTATTACTTGGCACATATCAATATGCAGTGGGCTGGGTGGCACCGAGAGTACAAGGCTCATTTATTTCCATGCTTCCATATAACCCGTTTGTTTATCAAGTGTCACTGGTCCTTCTTTTAATCGGTGCAATCATTGGTGTATGGGGAAGCTTGACGTCCATCCGTAAATTCTTAAAAGTATAAATCTATTTTTGATGGCAGCACTCGAGAATTTGATAGAAGGTGTGACCGGTTGAACCAGTTCATCCGGTCGACTCTTCATGCAGGCAGTTGTCATAGGAGGGGAATATCGTTTTGAAAAGAAAGCTGATGATGGCTGGAATGGCAGCATTTATTGGAACAACGTGGCTATATATTCCAGGGAATGAGAATCGTGCATTCGCATACGAAGACCTAGATAAAAAGCGTCAACAAATCGAAGAGAAAACATCAAAGACTGAATCAACTTTGAAGAAAAAGAAATCAGAGCTGGCTAAGCTTGAAAAGAAAGAATCCAAGCTCAAAAAAGAAATTGAAAAGATTGATCATAAGGTAAGTGCTGCAACTGAAAAAGTGGCAGAAAAAGAAAAAGAAGTCAAACAAACGAAGCAAGAGATCAAGAAACTAAAAAAGGACATTCAAGTCATCAATGATCGAATTGAAAAAAGAAAAGCTATTTTCAAAGATCGAATTCGTTCGATGCAAAAAAGCGGCGGTACGATCAACTATTTAGATGTGCTGCTGGGTGCTCGCAGCTTTAGTGATTTTGTCGGTCGTGTTGGAGCTGTCACAACCATTGTCGAAGCAGACAAAGACATGATTACAGAACATGAAAATGATTTAAAGCTGGTGGAGCAAAAAGAAGCAGAGCTAAATAATCAGCTAAGTGGACTTGAAACATCTCTGAAAGAGCTAGAAGAGTTGAAAAAGGATTTGTCTAAACAGCAAAAAGAAAAAGAGAAAATCTTAGGGGATGTAACAGATAAAAAGAACCATGCCCATGATGAATTAGGCAAACTCGAAAATGAACAAGAAATTCTAACGAACCAAAAAGCGGCTGTGAAGTCTGAGGAAGCACGCCGACAAAAGGAAGAAGCAAAGAAAGCAGAACAAGCAGCAGCTGAAAAAAGTGCACCTGCACCTCAAAGTGGCGGCTCAGATCAAGTATCTGATACACCAGCAAGCAGCTCAGGTTTTATTAAACCAGCTGCAGGGCGCTTCTCATCTGGCTTTGGCGGGCGTTCTGGCGGAAACCACTTTGGATTAGATATTGCAGCAAAAGGCACAGTATCTGTCGTCGCAGCAGCATCTGGAACAGTCACGAACTCAAGCTACTCATCAAGCTACGGGAACGTGATATTCATTACGCATAATATCAATGGACAGACTTATCAAACGGTATATGCCCACCTATCTACAAGAAGTGTGTCCACAGGGCAGAGAGTCGAGCAAGGACAATTCCTTGGATATATGGGGAATACAGGCCAGTCACATGGTCAGCATCTCCATTTTGAAATTCATAAAGGATTATGGAATGGTGCTAAATCAAATGCAGTCAACCCAGCGCAATATATCCGCTAATCAAAAAGCCGATAACATCATGTTATCGGCTTTTTTTATTCTAAATAAAATTAAAATAACAGCAGTAAACCGGCAATAATAGGTGTTAGCAGTACAGCCGATTTCAATAAAAGCTTCGGTGCAAGACGTGTGAATTTTGCGCCAATATAAGCCCCTAATACTGTTCCGATTAAAATTTGAATGAGTAAGATAAAATCAACATAGCCCTCTGTAATATATCCAATTCCACCACCGATGGAAATCGGAATAATGACAAGCATCGTCGTGCCAACTGCCTGTCGAATGGAAAGTCTCAGTAAAATCAAAAGTCCTACTTGGATAAATGGTGCGGACCCGATACCAAACATACCTGACAGCAATCCGGATACAAGTCCTAAAATAATACCCCTTATGAGCAGCTGACGTGAAGAAAGCGGCTGCTGCTCAGCTTCTTCCTTCAGAACAAATAATTTGATCATCATAAACACAGCAGATAAAAAGAGCATTCCGGCTGTTAAATAGTGCAGATTTCCTTCTGGAATAAAAGGAGCGATCTTAGCTCCTGCAAAGGAAGCCACACAAGCCAAAGCTCCGACAATCAAACCAGATTTCAGCTGAATATTCCCTTCCCTGTAGTGGCTGTATGCACCTGATAACGTCGTAAATGCCATTGCGGCTAAAGACGTCCCAAGTGCGGTATGGATAGGGATATCAAAAATTAACGTAAGCAATGCGATGACAAAACCAGCCCCGCCTGCTCCTACAAATCCTAATAAAATTCCTAATAATAGCATCGTCAATATAATATACATAGCGAAGACTCCTTCTCGATCATAACAAAATAAAAATTACACCTAATAAAATAATTAGTCAAGCCTTCGCGGCAGAATGTCTTTACATGAAATCCCTTCTTCTGGCATATAATAACTCAGGTCATCAGGAAGAGTTGAAGAAGGAGGCCAAATATGAAAAAACAAATCGCATCTATTATGGCAAGTGTCGTTCTATTAATTAGTGCAGGGGTGATGACGCATAAAGAGGGAACTCATGCGGAGTCACCGCAAGCAGCTGCTGCAATGGCTGGACAAGCTCAATCAAGTGATAAGGCGAAAGAGAATGGGATGGAGAAAATTGAGAAAGCCTATGACCTTATTTCGAATGAATATGTAGAGGAAGTGGATCGCCAAAAGCTGCTTGAAGGCGCCATTCAAGGAATGCTTTCAACTTTAAATGATCCATATTCAGTATACATGGACAAGCAAACTGCCAAGCAATTTTCTGATTCGCTTGATTCTTCTTTTGAGGGAATTGGGGCAGAAGTGGGGATGGATGAAGGAAAAATCATTATCGTCTCTGCCTTTAAAAAATCCCCCGCAGCAAAAGCAGGTCTAAAGCCGAAAGATGAAATCATCAGCATTGATGGTGAGTCGATGAAAGAAAAAAGCTTAAACGATGCTGTACTGAAAATAAGAGGGAAAAAAGGAACATCCGTCGCTCTCAAAATCAGACGAAATGGGATTGAAAAAGAGTTAACCTTCCAAATCAAACGAGAAGAAATCCCGCTTGAAACCGTGACTTCCTCTGTGAAAGAGGTAAATGGACATAAAACAGGCTATATCGCGATCTCAAGCTTTTCAGAAGATACTGCGAAGGATTTCACGTCAAGCCTGAAACAGCTCGAGAAAAAGGGCATAGAAGGCCTTGTGCTTGATGTGAGAGGAAACCCTGGCGGCTATCTGCAAAGTGTAGAAGACATTTTAAAGCACTTTATTACAAAGGATCAGCCATATATTCAAATTGCAGAACGGAACGGCGACAGGAAACGATATTTTTCAAAGCGGAAGGAACAGAAGCCTTACCCAGTTAATGTCTTAATTGATAAAGGCAGTGCATCCGCTTCTGAAATACTTGCAGGTGCTATGAAAGAAGCCGGAAAATATGAAGTTGTCGGTGATGTCTCCTTTGGCAAAGGCACTGTGCAGCAGGCGGTTCCAATGGGTGACGGCAGTAACATTAAATTAACGTTGTATAAATGGCTCACGCCAAAAGGGAATTGGATTCACAAAAAAGGTGTCGTACCGACCATTGCGATTCATCAGCCAGATTACTTTACTGTAGGTCCGCTTCAGCTGAAAGAACCTCTTCAGCTTGATATGAACAATGAAGAAGTGAGACAAGCACAGACGCTATTAAAGGGCTTGTCATTCGACCCCGGCAGAGTAGATGGCTACTTTGATGAAGAAACGAAAAAGGCGGTATTAGCCTTCCAAAGCACATACAATCTTAATAAATCAGGTGTAATTGATCTGAAGACAGCGAAAATGATGAACAAAATGGTGGATGAAGTGAAATCCTATGAAAAAAATGATCTTCAACTGCAGACTGCACTAAAAGCACTATATCTTAAAAAATAAAGAGGCGAATAAATGCCTCTTTTTTTTGGTTCATAAGTGTCACAAACATGTAATAGTTTATTCTTAAAAATAAATTATATCGAGAAATATATTCATTTATTTTACAAAAAACATAACATTCCTCCGATTTTACCCGATAACATATTTAGATAAGAGACTTTCTGTTGATTTAAACATGTCATGAAAATGAAACTTTTGAAAGTTGTATGTTACATAAATAATTCTTACAATATAAAGTAGCACTCATTTTAAATATTTTATTTTTTGCGGATATTCAGCTTGAGCATTAAGCTGTACCGAGGTTTGCGCTTTTCTTAAAAGAACTAGTAAATGGGGGTACACAATTGAAAAGGGCAAGTATTGTGAGAGAGAAAAAATATTACGAGTTGGTAGAGGAGCTTAAGAGTCGTACGAAAGATGTGACGTTTTCCGCTACAAAGGCATTAAGTCTGCTCATGCTGTTGAGCAGGTACTTGGTCAATTACACAACGGTAGAATCAGTCGACGAAATCGATGAAGACTGTGCTGAGATATACTTCAATTATTTAATGGATAATCATAAGAGACTTGGTATAAACTTAACCGACATCAAGAGGTCGATGCAGCTGCTCGGCGGCATACTAGATGTAGATGTCAATCACTACTTAAAAGATTTTTCACTGTCGAATGTCACACTTTGGATGAATCAGGAGAAATAAACCTGGTGTCAAGCATCGATTTATTTGATAGAATAAGAGAAAATGCTTGACTTGGGCGGTGAACGATAATGAGCTCGGAGTGGATGGGAGCTGGATTAAAAGCGGTCGGTCTGTTTTTAATCCACCCTCTTTTTTATTTCATGATATTAATCAGCCTGTTACATGGCTACATCCGCGTAAAGCGGGAGAGAAAAGCGTTTCAAACAAGAATAGAAGATGTATACGATGAACTTAAATTTACATATTCAAAGGGATGGATTCTAGGAATTTGCCTATCCATTATTTCAGTAGGCTTAGGGATTGCCCTCCCGCCTGGATTCATCGTGCTGATTGCAGCGATGACCATCGTTTGCTCTTTATTCTTTAAGGCGAGTGCGCTTTCGTCTGCATACACACTCGGTTTCAGTTTTATTGCGGCACTTGGACTATTGTATGTCCAAGTGAGCCATTCATGGCTGCCGCAGCTCTCAATGATGAATGCATCAGCCGTTGTCATTCTGCTAGGTCTTTTATTAATGACCGAGGGGATTCTAGCCTATCGAACGGCGCATTTACGAACATCGCCTGCAATGGTGATGAGTGCGAGAGGACTTTTGATTGGCCAGCAGCGAGCAAACCGTCTGTGGCTTTTACCGCTTGTTTTGCTGATGCCGGCAGGTGAATTTACTTCTTCTCTGCCATGGTGGCCGGTGCTTCAAGTACACGATCAAAGCTTTTCTTTTATTTTGATTCCATACATCATCGGTTTCGGGCAGCGGATTCAAGGATCGCTGCCAATTGTGAGCATTCAAATTACAGCTCGGCGTATTCTCATGCTTGGACTTGCTGTTGCTTTACTAGGTGCTGCAAGTATTTGGTTTGAGCCGATTGCATGGGGAGCTGTATTAATAGCGATTGCCGGTAGAGCTTTCCTTTCATGGAAACAGCGAGTCAACGACAATGCGGCTCCATTCTACTTCTCTAAGCGTAATCAGGGGCTAATGGTGCTGGGAATCATTCCGAATACCCCTGCAGCTGATTTAAAGCTTGAGATCGGAGAAGTCATTACAAAGGTGAATGGAATTGAAGTCAAAACCGTTTCGGAATTTTACGAAGCCCTTCAAACCAATCGTGCTCTGACAAAGCTTGAGATCATTGGCTTGAATGGTCAGACAAGGTTTGAGAAACGCGCTTCTTACGAAGGGGAGCATCATCAGCTTGGCATCCTGTTTGTAAAGGATGATCCACAGCAAGAATCAACGGCGATTTCATCATAAAAAAGCTGCTAGAGATGGCAGCTTTTTTCTTTTGGGCGCGCTTCTTTTCCATAGGATTCGCCCCATTCACGCATAGCGAAGATAATAGGCTTTAACGTATCTCCTAGAGAAGTGAGTGAATATTCGACACGAGGAGGGACCTCCTCATAGACTTCTCTGTGAACAATGCCGTCTTGTTCTAGTTCACGCAATTGCAGCGTAAGAACACGCTGAGAAATTCTTGGCAGAAGCCGGCGTAATTCATTGTATCGTTTTGGACCGCAAGTCAAATGATAAAGGATCACTCCTTTCCATTTTCCTCCTATTACACTCGAGGTGGTTGAAACGGGACAGCCATGATTGACAATACTGACTGGATTGGATGGTGCACTCATCTTTACGCTCCTTTCTAAGACGAAATGGGTGATAAACGAACATGATTGTACCTAACGAACAAAAATGTGCGTACTTGAATCAAAGGAAGCTTTTCTTTTACCATAGAGATATCACATCACACATCGGGTTGTTTGTTTTCTTATCATAACAATTTCTATATGGAATGGAAAGAAATTGGATTGGTGAAACTTCACACCCTAACCGTTCACTAGAAAGGATGAATACCATGCGAGACAAAGAGCAATTAAAAAAAGAAATCATTGAGGCGTATGAATTCCGTCATGCGACAAAAGAGTTTGACCCGGCGAAAAAGATTCCAGAAGATGATTTTGCGTTCATTTTAGAGACAGGAAGACTTTCCCCAAGCTCTGTCGGATTTGAGCCTTGGAAGTTCCTCGTCGTTCAAAATGAAGCATTTAGAGAGAAATTAAAAGAATATACATGGGGTGCGCAAAAGCAGCTGCCAACTGCCAGCCATTTTGTGATCATTTTGTCAAGAACAGACGCCCGGTATGATTCACCATATGCAGAATACATCAATAAGGAAATCAAAGGAATGACAGACGAAACGTTTGAGATGGTAAAAGAACGCTACAAACAATTCCAAGAGAATGATCTTCATTTGATGGAAACTGACCGTACGCTCTTCGATTGGGCTTCCAAACAAACGTATATTGCCCTTGGAAATATGATGACAGCTGCGGCACAAATCGGCATTGATTCATGCCCTGTTGAGGGATTCAGCTACGATGAAATTCATCGTATGCTTGAGGAAGAAGGATTACTTGAAGATGGTCAGTACGACATCTCTGTCATGGCTGCCTTTGGGTATCGAGTCGTTGAGCCAAAGCGCGGAAAAACGCGTCGTCCAATGGATGAAGTAGCCGTTTGGATTCGTTAAAAGGAAATGTCGGAAAAAGGCTGTTGACAATTGCGTGGTTAGTCAGTATATTTAAAAAATAAAATCTTTGATAAATAGACAAATTGACTATAAACGCTTTGACTTGAGAATAGTAAATGAATATCCGTTTTCTAAGAGAGCTGCGGGTTGGTGCAACGCAGTAAAACGAATCATTGAACTCGCTCAAGGAGCGGTAAGACTGAATGAATAGTAAGTCTTTACGTGTGACCTCCGTTATCGGGTTTCAAGTTGGATTCAGCTATGTCTGAGTCAATAAGAGTGGTAACGCGGTTGAAAGGTCAGTCGTCTCTTCAAGGAGATGACTGGCCTTTTTTATATGCTTTTATCTTATATTTGTCTGAAGATTCAAATTTAAAGGAGCTATAGAAAATGGAAAAGGAACATGTACAGTTAAAACGAACAATGACGTCAAGGCATATCATGATGCTCGCACTTGGAGGAGCCATCGGTGCTGGTCTGTTTAAAGGAAGCAGTTCTGCCATTGATATCGCGGGTCCTGCTGTCATTTTGGCATATATGATTGGTGGTCTTATTTTATTATTTATTATGCAAGGACTTGCCGAAATGACAGTTGCACGACCTGGCGCTAGAACATTCCGTGATTTAATTGAACCTGTGTTAGGCAAATACCCCGCCTATTTCTTAGACTGGATCTATTGGAAAATGTGGGTGTTGAACATTGCAGCAGAAGCGATCGTGTCTGCCATCTTTATTCAGTACTGGTTCCCACAAGTACCGATTTGGACACTTGTGTTAATCATTTCACTTGTTGTGACATTGATCAATGTTTGTTCAGTCAAAATGTTTGCTGAGACAGAGTACTGGTTAGCTTCTATTAAAATTGCTGTCATTCTTTTATTTATTATCATCGGGTTAACGATGCTGTTTGTCTCATTCGGACAGCATGCAGCACCGGGATTATCCAACTTAACCGACCACGGAGGATTTTTCCCAAATGGAACGGGCGGCTTAATTGCGGCAATGCTGGTGGTCGTGTATTCATATGGCGGAACTGAAATGATTGGGGTTACATTAGCAGAAACGAAAAACCCTGAAAAAGTCATCCCAAAAGCCATTCAAAGTACATTTGTACGAATCATCGGTTTTTATGTACTTCCGTTCTTCATCATCGTCAGCTTAATTCCTTGGAATCAAGTAAACAATGAACAAGTGAGCCCATTCGTCACAGTGTTTGCAACGATTGGTGTGCCATATGCAAGTGATATCATGAACGGGATTATTTTATTAGCGATCTTGTCTTCTATGAACTCTGGTCTGTATGCTTCTTCAAGGGTACTATTTACACAGGCAATGGATGGCCGTGTATGGAAGGGCTTTTCGAAGCTGTCGAAACAGCAGGTGCCAGTCAGAGCGATTCTAGTATGTACATCTACTTTGTATGCAGCTGTATTAATCTCTCTTTTTGTAGGAAGTCAAACCTTTAATTATTTAATGGGATCTTTAAGTTATACAGTCCTATTCATCTGGTTTATTATTGCTGTCGGGCATCTAAAGTCTCGAAGTGTAGCAGCACCAGAAGGATATCGGGTCAAACTGTATCCTTTCACGACATGGTTTTCTGTCATTGCGATCATTGCCATTTTTATCGGTGTAGTATCAACGACTCCAATTGTCCAAACCATGGTCACAATGGGTATCTATCTCATCATCACGCTTTCTTTCTTCATCAATAGAAAGCGGTTTGAAACAGCTGTTTAATTTAAAAGCGTGCAGGACTTTTGAAGAAGGTCTCGCACGCTTTTTTAATGTAGTTTTATTGTTTGAACTAAAGTACCGAATTACCTTTTGAAAGAAATTGATACATAAAAGCAGATGATCAAAAAGGGGCTGAAAATAGCTGTTCAAATTTAGGCGACTGATGCGTATATATGGATTAAACGGATGACCTTACCTACAAAGTCTATTTGGTTATATCGTAGGCAGGTCTTCATCGATTGGAGTATATGGCAGCTGGATGATGGCTGTCGAACCGCATCCTGTCTCAGATTGAATATCGAACGTGCCATGATGTTTTTTCATGATTTGATAGACAATAGCTAGTCCAAGGCCTGAGCCGCCATCTTTTCTCGTACGCGCCTTATTTACTCGGTAAAACCGCTCAGAAACATGTGGAAGGTCTTCTTTTGGAATACCGTTGCCCTCATCTGTCACTCTCAACTCAGCTTTATGTTGGTGAACTAGTAATTCAATCGAGACCGATTTTCCAGAGGGAGTGTAATGAATGGCGTTATCCAGTAAATTACGAATCACTTGTTGCAGCCGATCGCTATCGCCATACACAATACAATCTTCATCAAGTGTCCGTTTCAGATAAATGTCCTTTTGATTAGCGATAAATGCCATTTGATCAAGAACGTCATGAATCAGCTGAGCAAAGACGATTGGCTCCATCGTTAGTGGATAAGAATCTCCTTCTAGCTGCGCAAGGTCTAAAAGATCATGCACAAGCCGGCTTAAACGTGCGGCCTCATCCTGGATGATGTGCATTCCTTTTTTTTGATCAATGATCCCTTCTTCAATACCTTCAGCATATCCTTTCATATAACTTAGCGGAGTCCGAAGTTCGTGAGAGACATTCGCAAGAAATTCCCTGCGGTGCTGCTCAACTTTTTCAAGGGTAGAAGACAGTTTGTTAAAAGAGCGACTCAGTTGGTTTAACTCATCTCCGTTTTTGGTCACAGCCATCCGTTTTGAAAAATCACCAGATTCCATTTCCATAGCAATTTCTTTCATCTGATTAATTGTCCGAACGACTTTATTGGAGCTTTTATATCCGATAAAGAAAATCAGGAGCAGGATTAATAAAATAGATATGCCAAGTGTCAATCTGATTTGGACAAAGGGTTCATATACATCCGATAAGGGCATGGATAGAAAAATTGTCCCTGATAGCTCATCTTTGTTTGAGAAAACAGGGATGGCGATGCCAAGAATATCTTGATGAAACTGAGAGTGTTCTCTAATCAACACGACAGTATCCCCTTGAAGGAGCTTTTGGCGTTCCTTGAACGTGATGAGATTATCATTTGTGTTCGTATCAAAAGGAAGACCACTTGAAAGCTCCATTGGATCATCTGTAAAAATAATGTTCGCCTGACTCGAGTCGTTAGCCCATTTTATTCTATCGGTAAAATACGTATCTTTCCCGTGTTTATGATAGATTTGTGCCAGCTTTTTACCTTGTAAACTTAAGGAATCAATCTGTTTATCAACATATAAGTGCTGGTATAAGTAATAGGTGAGGGCAAGAGCTGAAGCAGCAACGATTCCGGTCACTACAAGGATTAAGAAGAGCACCTTCTTTTTAATAGATAAAGGCTTCATTCTTCCTCCTCAAACTTATAGCCGACACCCCAAACGGTTTTTATATGCCGTTCCGCTCCCTTTAATTTCAATCTCAGCGTTTTGATATGTGTATCGACTGTTCGTAAAGATCCGCTCGTAGAATGTGATTCCCACAGTTTTTGATAGAGCTGTTCTCGTGAAAACACTTGGCCTTGATTGAGTAAAAGAAACATGAGCAAATCGAATTCTCTTCTAGTTAAATTAATGGGCTCCTGATGGATATAGACTTGTCTACCATCCTGATCAATCTCCATGTCATCAAACTGTATGCGGCTGCGCTTTAGCGAAAGCCCTCTAATTCGTCTCAAAGTTGTTTCAATTCTTGCTGCAAGCTCACGTAGACTGAAAGGCTTCATGATGTAGTCATCCGCACCAATTTCTAACCCTCTAATTCGATCCTCCTCATAACTTCTAGCTGTTAAGAATAAGATGGGGATTTGAGATGTTTGACGAATACGTTGGCAGACTTCAAATCCATCCATGTCAGGCATCATGATATCTAGTACTACAAGGTCAACGGGTTCCTTTTCAAGCTGATGTAAGGCATCCATTCCATTATTAGCTGTGATGATGTGAAAGCCTTGTCTTTTTAAGAAGGATCCGATTAACTCAAGCATATCGAACTCATCGTCTACGATTAAAATATGCATTTGTTCTTTCATTTCTTTTCCTCCAACACGATAGCATAAGGTCCTGATGAGACATTCAGTCGATTTTTCATCATGAATGTCTGTTTATCGATAATTGATACTGAATTGTCATCTAAGTTACTCACATATATTGATGTGGTATCAGCGGTGATATAATTCGGATTTTGACCAGTTTCAACAGAAGCAAGCTGCTTATTCGTCTCTGTATCTACTTTGTATAGCGTATGATCTCCATGACAAAGAACATATAAAGTAGAAGAGTTTTTCTCTGAAAAGAATGCAACAGGCATAACGCCTAGTTTTATTTCTCGCTGCTTTTTACCTGTTTTAGGGTCGTAAGCAAAAATGCTTTTATTTAAGGTGCCTGGTTTACCGTGACCACCGATCCAAATGGATTGTCCATCAAAATGAATACCAGAAGGTCGTTCAAGTACAGAGAACGTACGTATCTGTTTTTCCTTCTCAATATCTATGACAGAGACAGTATGACTTTCTGCATTTAAAACAAATAAAGTACCTGACGGAGAAAGTGTCATAGAAGAAGGTAACTTTCCGGTCTTTACAGTTGCTTTTATTTTTTTACGCTGCGTATCAATAAAATAAACGACACTTTTCTGTGAATCCGCTGCAATTAAGGTGTGAGAAGCTGCATCATATGTAAGGGAAGTCAGCCCTTTATTCACATCCATATAATCTGTTGCTGTACCTTTTTTTAAATTAATTTCGATAAGCGATTCTCCTTCTTTACTAGTTGCGATGATGACGTCTTTGTTGATTTGGATAAGATCAGTGAGCGGATGTTTTAAATCAACGGAAGAGATCATTTTATTCTTTTGTAAATCAACTATTGAAAAGGAGGCTTTTTTTAATTGAGAGATGACCGCGATCGATTGAGAGCTGCCAGGTGGAGTAAATTGCTGGTCTTTTCCACAGCCTGACAGGAATAACAATAGAGCTGATAAATAGATCAAAACATATTTTACACGTTCCATTCTTCCGCTCCTTTGTGTCCTCTATTTTCAAAAAGCATACCACAAAAATTGTGAAAAAAAATCGAAGTTATCAATACTGAAAGAGATGAAAAACAGATTTTAGGTGGATGAATGAGGACAATTCGATTTAAAGTTCCTTTTTTGTCTAGTCATATGGTTTTTTTCCTCTTTAAAAAAGGATTTTCAATATTTGATTCCTGTGCCTGTTATAGCTTACAGTGATAAAAATAATAAAAACTCCCCCGCTCTAAATCGACATAGAGCGCAGGGAGTCATTAGGCAGAATGCCCAGATGATGGGGAGGTAGATTTCGTTTTGACGCGTTGGGATAAAAGGAAGCCAAGGATTCCTGCGCCCATTAATACAATAAATAAAGATTGGAAACCACTCATGATACCAATCAATGTCGACGAAATGATACTGCCAAAGTATCGAAAGGTTGAGAAAATACCAGAGGCCGAACCAGATAAACTTTGATCAACAGCTGTTAAAGAAGCCATCTGCATACTTGTCATACCAATCCCTGATGAAATTCCACCTGCGACTAGTGTCACGATAAGCAGAGGTAAGGTTGGGTACTGACTCAGTGCAATTAACATGATGCCTGATAAAGTAAGGCAGAGAAATGAAAAGCGAATCATTTTTTTCGCGCCTTTTTTTGGATGGAGTCTTGCGCCTAATAAACCGCTAAGAGACATACAAAGAGAAAATACCGATAGAATCATACCGCTTTGTGTATGAGAAAGGGCAAGTTGTTGTTCCATAAACAGTGGCATGATGAGAAGGATGGCATACATCACAAAATTACTTAGCATGATCGACAGATTCGCATTTGTAAATGAACTGTTTTTAAATAGAGACAAATCGATGATCGGATTCTTTACTTTCCGTACATGTCTAAAAAATAAAGGAATGACAATCAATGCTAGAATGCCATAAATTAAATATTCATTTAGTAGCTGGCTTTTTGAGCATAGAATGACTGTGGCAATTCCGATGGTTAAATACAATGAACCGATCATATCTACTCTTGCATGTATACGTGTATGCTTTATCTTTGGAATAAGTAAAACACCGGTGACTAGTGTAAGAAATAGGAATGGGATATTCACTAAGAATATGGAATGCCAATCAAAACTCTGAATGAGAATTGATCCAATAAAAGGCCCAAGTGCGGCACCAATACCAGCACCAAATCCAAAGTAACCCATTGTTTTAGATAGCTTTTCTGGTGAGACTGTTGCACGAATCAAAGCAATGCTATTCGGTGTTAATATGGCCCCACCAGCTGCTTGAATGGAGCGAAAGATGATGAGAAATGCTAGATTAGGTGCTAAAGCACAGCCAATCGAGCCGATTAAAAAGAGTGTCACTCCGGTTAAATACATACGGCGGTGCCCATATATATCTCCCAACTTACCAGCGATAGGCTGGGTGACCGCCATGACAATAAGATAAATCGTGACAACCCAAGTAATGTTTGAAATGGATTGATCATAATAAGTTGATATGGATGATAAAGCGACTGCGATCATCGTTGAGTTGACCGGAACTAGTATAGCTCCAAGTAACAAAGAATAGATGATCAAACTCTCTTTTTGCAATTTCAATGTGTATACCACCTTTTGTAAAAAAGAAGAATTCCACCCTTTAAGCGGGAGAAATTCCTCTCATGAAAATGTGTGTGTATGTCTCAATAAAATCATCTTTTTGTGTTAATACGAGCTGGAAGTCTTGCTCTAGCTGCTGAATAAAAAAACCAAAATACGTACTAATGAAAATGTCTGCATAAATGTCTTCTTTTCCTTTTAAGACATGATGCTGAGCGCCCATCTTTTTGAAGTATTGTATCAGCATTTCTCTTAGTTCTTGAGGATAAACTTTTTCATGACTAGTCAGATCTTTAAACATAGCCGGTTCTCGCATGCTGATATAAATAAATTCTTTTTTTGAAGTTAAATCCTCAAGGAAATAGTAACCGAGAAACTTTAAATCGGTGTATAAATCGCCTTTGAATTCTGCTTCTAGGGTTTTCGTCGGTGTTGATTTCATTTTCATAATGGCAGCAATAACGCCGCGTTTGTTTTTAAAGTTGCGGAAAATTGTTGCTTCACTGACATTCGCTTTTGTGGCTATTTCTTTGGTTGTTGTTTTTTGATAGCCCTTTTCAGTCAATAAATCCATTGTTGCGCGAATGATTCGTTGATTTGTAGATTTTAACAAGCATACTCACCTCAGGTTATGAATGTGTTTGCAACAAAGTAAGTATACCGATAAAACCTATGACCGCCAATATGATCCAAAACGATAAAGTTAGACACGTGCATGCTGTTTTAATATCTGAATGCGTCCATTGCTTCCATCTACTGTCACAAGGTCACCGGATTGAAGTGTTTCAGTCGCTATTCGGGTTCCTAGGACAGCTGGCATCATATATTCTCTAGCGATAATAGCTGAATGAGACAAAATGCCTCCAGCATCGGTGATGACTGCTTTTGCATCTCTAAATAAGCTCGTCCATAAAGGTGTGGTTGTTTTGCAAACTAAAATATCATCCTTTTGAAATTGTGAGAATTCCTCAGCACATGTAATGACTTTTACTCTTCCAGAAACAATACCGCTAGATGCACCAATTCCATAGATCATATCGCTTGTGTTGTTTTCATTTTCTCTTAATGAACCGAGCATTCTTTCTACTTGCTGCAATTCAGCTTCAGTTGGGGTGCCCATATAAGCTGGTGGTTGGATGGCTTCATTATCTTTCATGTCAATTTTTCTTTGTGCGATGACTGTATTAAATGTTGTAGACGTTGTGAGAGCTGTGTGTACCTCCTCATCGTAGAGGTACCATAGATCTTCTTGATGAGGAATCGCCCCTTTTTGTACAAGAAGTTCACCAATCTTCAATAGGTATACCCTGGCTTTAGCATCTAACATGGCATCAATGTAGAAGTGATGATCGTCACGGATATTAGCAGCCTGTAGAGCAAATTGGTAAAGTGTCTCAAATTTCGTTTTAAACGCTTCATCCTTCACTTGGCTCATAAAATGTTCATATGTCTCTTGTCTTTTGATGACGGCTTGTGCAAATTCTTCATCAAAATCACTTTGGTGTTGAATGTTGTTTCTAATGATATCTAGTATAAACTCAGGGTTTTCCACCCATGTCTCTTCAGTAAGATCATGACTTTTAACAGATCTCCAGCCATAGATTTGAAGAAATTCCTCTAATGTCGAAATGAAGTGTCTGCCTTTTTTCGATTGAGTGAGTGCATCAAGCAGCTCTGGATTTTTTTCATGGTTCATAAATGCTTGATGAAGTTCATTATCTTGAAGGACACTCTTTGCAAAATCAGATAGCTTTTTGTCTGTTTCAAGAGATTTGTTCATCACGCCTATCATCATCTCATGCAGCAGGATCACTTGTGATTGATCACCAGTATACGTCACAAGCATGTCTTCAATCATAGCCGATAAAATGACTTGTGGTATGACAATATCAAAATGATCATCATATGCTTGTATATAAAAAGTCTTTAATTCTTCAAAGCCGATGATGGCTTCTTCAATGGTCATCGGTTCCTTCATTTTATGATCGAGTTTTTCGTAAAAGGGAAAGAAATTTTTCTCTAAAATCTCATACATACGTTCACTTAAATGCGGAAATAACTCAAATATACTCTCATCGAATACTGGTGCAGCTTCTGCACTCGCTTCAGGCAGTGACGGTGATGAATACAGGTGACCTCTATAAAGCTTGATATCTTTAATATTCAGATCAGGCACTTGATATTTTTCACCGTTTTTCTTCATACCGCTTTTTAATGCTGGGATGATCAGACTTGAAAAGAGAGGACTTGTTGGGCCCGGCATATGATCGTCCATTGAGATCCAGAAATCCTGCAGCTCGTCTGGCTGCATTTGAAAAGAAGCACCCGCTGTTTCATCTGCTGCTTTTGAGAGGGCTGCGGTAATCGGTCTGGCTTGGAGTAAATAAAATGTGCCATTTGCTATTCCAAATTCGATATCCACGCTATGGCCATAAAGTGATTCTACTTGTTTGGTGATTTGCGTGATTTCTACTAATTGGTCATCATTCAGGCAAAACTGACCAGCCATTTCCTCCGTCACTGCTTGTTCAATGACACCTTCTTGATAAGGAATAATTTGCAGCTCTTTCGTTCCAAGTGATTTTTCAATAGAAAGTGTCTCTTTGTCTATAACAAATGTGTCTGGTGTCACAAGCCCGGAAACGATTGCTTCTCCTAGTCCATAGCTTGCTGTCAGCATCATTTCATTGGTTTTTCCTGTTACGGGATTCTCGCTAAAGATGACACCGGAGACGTCAGAATGAATCAATCCTTGAACGACGACAGCCATGAGCGGCATCTTTTCCTCGTTTTCATCCATCTCTTCCTTATATTCTGTCACTCTCGCTCCAAAATAAGAAGACCAGCATTCTTTGACAGCCTGTAAGAATTCCTCATTTGTTTTGATATTTAAATAAGTTTCGTACTGTCCTGCAAATGAGGCACCTTCGAGATCTTCTGCAACAGAAGAGGATCGAACTGCAACTGAGGGATAAGTCTTCCGCAATGATTGAAAGGACGAAAGGAGTTCTGCTTCCATTTGAGAAGGAAACGATGCTTCTTTGATTTTGTCAGCAAGGTTTTGTTCAGTTGGATGCAGGTTGTGATATGAAAGAAAGCTTGAAAAGCTGTTGGTTTTGATAATAAAACCATCTGGGACTGGTAGGCCGTGATTGTTTAATTTGATTAAATTTAGGCCCTTTGCCCCTGCGAGTGCTGCGGATTCTTCGGCCGCATGAAATAAAACTGAATACATGGGAATGCCCCCTTATCCAAATAGCCAATGGTTTGTCTGTCTCTCTATCGTTTCTAAAATGATAGTGCGCACTATCATTTTAATCATAGGATTTATTGGATGTTACTGTCAAAGACGGAAAGACCTATCTTTTCAAAGGGGTCATTCTCACTAATTTCCTTCTATATCTATAACAAAAGTCTCCGAGCAGAAAGAAAAATAGGTGAAATTGAAAACTGTGAATTGTTCAATATGCCAAACTTTACTATAATCAAGGGAGTAGACCATGAAGAGGGAGGGTTTTTGTGATTACAAAAGCCATTTTTGCACTTGTTTTTCCTTTCCTGCTCGTTATTTTATTTTCAAAGGTTACTTATAATCATTATGTGGGCATTGCATTAACAGCAGCGCTTTTATTTGCTTCGTACATGAAGGGCTATACAGAAACCTACTTTATTGTGGGATTAGATATCATTTCTTTAGTAGCTGGTGCATTATATATGGCTAAAAAAGAAATTGAAAAGAGAGAAAAGGCTGAAAAACATCATTGATGTCATCATCAAGAGCGTGTTAGGCCGAAAGATGACGTTTTTTAAGCTGTGCTTACGAATTCTAGTGAGTGCAGCTTTCTTTTTGTTCTCTTTTTCTGCTCATCGAATATCTCTCACCAAAATGTTCCATACTGAAAGGAAGGTTTTCGTAAGAGGGTTATTTGCCATTGAAGAGAGGGTATGACTGTATTGGAAATAAAAATCAAGTAAGAGCCGAACTTTAGTTCGTATTTTTGTGTTCTTTTATGATAATATATTCATTAGATAGATTTCGTAACGAAACGGAGGCTTTGATGTGAGTGACCGCTTTGAATTAGTTTCTAACTATCAGCCCCAAGGAGATCAGCCGAAGGCAATCGAAAAGCTTGTCGAGGGCATCCATCAGGGGAAACAGCATCAAACGCTGTTAGGTGCTACAGGTACGGGAAAGACCTTTACTGTATCCAACCTGATCAAAGAAGTGAACAAACCGACACTTGTCATTGCACATAACAAGACACTTGCCGGCCAGCTATACAGCGAGTTCAAGGAATTTTTTCCGAATAATGCTGTCGAATATTTTGTGAGTTACTATGATTATTACCAACCAGAGGCATATGTGCCTCAGACTGATACATTTATTGAAAAGGATGCCAGCATCAATGATGAGATTGATAAGCTGAGACACTCCGCTACGTCCTCGTTATTTGAGCGGAGAGATGTCATCATCATTGCCAGTGTCTCCTGTATTTATGGCTTAGGTTCGCCAGAGGAATACCGAGAGCTTGTGCTGTCTTTACGTACTGAAATGGAGATTGAACGTAATCAGCTTCTTCGTAAGCTTGTGGACATTCAGTATTCTCGTAATGATATAGATTTTCAGCGTGGAACCTTCCGAGTACGAGGAGACGTCGTTGAAATTTTCCCTGCTTCACGTGATGAGCATTGTATCAGAGTGGAGTTTTTCGGTGATGAAATTGAACGTATTCGTGAAGTGGATGCACTCACTGGAGAAATACTCGGTGATCGTGAACATGTGGCTATTTTCCCAGCATCTCACTTCGTCACAAGAGAAGAAAAAATGGAAAAAGCGATTATTAATATTGAGCAAGAGCTTGAGGAGCAGCTCGAAAAGCTTCGAGATAATGAGAAATTGCTAGAAGCGCAGCGCCTTGAGCAGCGGACAAGATATGACCTTGAGATGATGAGAGAAATGGGCTTTTGTTCAGGAATCGAGAACTACTCAAGGCACCTGACCTTGCGTCCTCCTGGTTCAACACCTTACACATTGCTTGATTATTTCCCGGATGATTTTATGATTGTTGTCGATGAGTCACATGTGACGATCCCGCAAATCCGCGCAATGTACAATGGGGACCAAGCAAGAAAGCAAGTGTTGGTTGATCACGGATTCCGTCTGCCTTCAGCACTTGATAACAGGCCGCTCACCTTTGATGAGTTTGAAAAGCATATTAACCATATTGTGCATGTATCTGCCACTCCGGGTCCTTATGAGCTTGAGAAAACCCCAGAGGTTGTGGAACAAATTATTCGTCCAACAGGTTTACTTGATCCGATTATTGAAGTGCGTCCAATTGAAGGTCAAATTGATGACTTAATTGGAGAAATTCATGCGCGGGTTGAGAAAAATGAGCGTGTGCTCGTGACGACGCTGACGAAGAAAATGTCTGAGGATCTTACAGATTATTTAAAAGAGATCGGAATCAAGGTCAATTATCTTCATTCAGAAATTAAGACCCTTGAGCGGATTGAGATTATTCGCGATTTACGTCTCGGAAAATATGATGTGCTTGTGGGAATCAACCTTCTTCGTGAAGGACTGGATATTCCAGAGGTGTCGCTCGTGACGATTTTAGATGCAGATAAAGAAGGCTTTTTACGCTCTGAAAGATCCCTTATCCAGACGATTGGCCGGGCAGCGAGAAATTCAGAAGGCCGGGTCATTATGTATGCAGATAAAATGACCAAATCAATGGATATTGCGATTCAAGAAACGAAGCGAAGACGAGAGCAGCAAGAGGCGTATAATGAGAAATATGGAATTACTCCGCAAACCATCCATAAGAAAATTAGAGATGCCATTAAAGCAACAAAGATACATGAGGAATCGGAAGAATATGAAACAAATGCAGCACCAAAGCTGTCAAAAATGAGCAAAAAAGAGCGAGAAAAAGTGATCGAAAAGGTCGAGATGGAAATGAAAGATGCAGCAAAAGCGCTTGATTTTGAAAAAGCAGCAGAATTAAGAGATCTATTGCTAGAGCTAAAAGCGGAAGGATGATTGCCTGATGGCTATGGAACGAATAGAGGTGAAAGGTGCTAGAGCCCACAACCTTAAAAATATTGATGTGAATATCCCGCGTGACCAGCTAGTGGTCATCACGGGTTTATCTGGTTCAGGAAAATCGTCGCTTGCCTTTGATACCATTTATGCAGAGGGTCAGCGCAGGTACGTTGAATCTCTTTCAGCATATGCGCGCCAATTTCTCGGTCAAATGGATAAACCGGATGTAGATGCGATTGAAGGTCTTTCTCCGGCGATTAGTATTGATCAGAAGACGACGAGCAGGAACCCTAGATCAACAGTTGGAACCGTTACTGAAATCTATGATTATTTACGACTCTTGTATGCTCGAGTTGGGAAACCGATTTGTCCGATACATGGGATTGAAATTACGTCCCAAACGATTGAGCAGATGACAGATCGTATTTTAGAATATCCAGAAAGAACGAAATTGCAAGTGCTTGCGCCGGTCGTATCTGGCCGCAAAGGGACACATGTCAAAGTACTTGATCAAATTCGAAAGCAAGGCTATGTGCGAGTAAGAGTCGACGGAGAGATGGAAGATCTGTCAGAAGAGATCGAGCTTGAAAAGAACAAGAAGCATTCCATTGAAGTCGTGATCGACCGAATCGTGGTGAAAGAAGGCGTTGCGGCTCGGCTGTCTGACTCCCTTGAAACGGCGCTGCGACTTGGTGAAGGCCGTGTGATGATTGACGTGATTGGACAAGAAGAGCTGTTATTCAGTGAACATCATGCCTGTCCACACTGCGGATTTTCTATTGGTGAGCTTGAGCCGAGAATGTTTTCATTTAATAGTCCTTTTGGTGCCTGTCCGAGCTGTGATGGGCTTGGCTCTAAACTAGAAGTTGACCCTGAGCTTGTCATTCCTAATAAGGATTTGACGTTACGACAGCATGCCATTGCCCCTTGGGAGCCGCAGAGCTCACAATACTATCCTCAGCTCCTTGAGGCAGTATGTACCCATTACGGCATTGACATGGACATTCCAGTGAAAGATATACCGTCGCATTTATTCGATAAAATTTTATATGGCAGCGGCTCTGAACGAATTTATTTCAAATATGAAAATGATTTTGGTCAGGTACGTGAAAATGAAATTGAATTTGAAGGTGTTCTTCGTAACATTGAACGACGCTATAAGGAAACCAGCTCTGATTATATTCGTGAGCAAATGGAAAAATATATGGCGAACCAGCCATGTCCGACATGTAAAGGTTATCGCCTGAAAAAAGAAACGCTTGCGGTTCTGATCAATGGCAAACATATTGGAGAAATCACTGATTTGTCTGTTTCTGATGCCCTTGATTTATATGGTGAAATCGAATTGTCTGAGAAAGATTTGCAGATAGCTCAGCTCATTTTGCGTGAAATCAAAGAGCGCTTATCCTTCTTAAATAATGTGGGATTAGATTACCTCACATTGAGCCGATCGGCTGGCACACTATCCGGAGGAGAGGCTCAGCGGATTCGTCTGGCGACTCAAATCGGGTCAAGGCTGACAGGTGTTCTTTATATATTAGATGAACCATCTATTGGTCTGCATCAGCGTGATAATGACCGATTGATCGGGACATTGAAAAACATGCGTGACATCGGGAATACCCTCATTGTCGTAGAGCATGATGAAGATACGATGTTAGCCGCTGATTATTTGATTGATATTGGACCTGGAGCAGGAGTTCATGGAGGAGAAGTGATTTCAGCTGGAACGCCGGAAGAAGTCATGAAGGACAAGAAATCTTTAACAGGACAATACTTATCTGGAGAGAAATTTATCCCGCTGCCGATCGAAAGAAGAAAGCCTGACGGCCGCTACATTGAGATCAAAGGTGCAAAAGAAAACAACCTGAAAAACGTCAATGCGAAGTTTCCTCTAGGTGTCTTTACAGCTGTGACTGGGGTGTCTGGTTCAGGGAAAAGTACGCTTGTGAATGAAATTCTTTTAAAATCACTTGCGCAAAAACTGCACAGAGCAAAAGCGAAGCCAGGACAGCACAAAGAAATCAAAGGAATGGATCAATTAGATAAGGTGATTGATATTGACCAATCTCCAATCGGTCGTACGCCGAGATCTAACCCTGCCACGTATACAGGTGTATTTGACGATGTGCGGGATGTGTTTGCACAAACGAATGAAGCAAAGGTACGAGGGTATAAAAAAGGAAGATTCAGCTTTAACGTCAAAGGTGGCCGCTGTGAGGCGTGTCGCGGAGATGGCATCATTAAAATCGAAATGCACTTTTTACCGGATGTGTATGTGCCTTGTGAGGTGTGCCACGGGAAACGGTATAACCGCGAAACACTTGAGGTCACATATAAAGGGAAAAACATTGCTGATGTGCTTGAAATGACCGTGGAGGACGCACTCCAATTTTTCGAGAACATCCCGAAAATTAAGCGGAAGCTTCAAACGATTTTTGATGTTGGACTAGGGTACATTACACTTGGACAGCCTGCGACGACATTGTCTGGAGGAGAGGCACAGCGTGTGAAATTGGCATCTGAGCTTCACCGCCGTTCAAACGGAAGGTCTCTTTATATTTTAGACGAGCCGACAACAGGTTTGCATGTGGATGATATTGCCCGTTTATTAAAAGTACTTCAGCGTTTGGTTGAAAACGGAGATACGGTACTAGTGATTGAGCATAACCTTGATATTATCAAGGCTGCTGATTACCTCGTTGATCTCGGACCAGAGGGTGGTGCAGGCGGCGGAACGATCATTGCCTCTGGAACTCCTGAGCAGATTGCAAAAGAAAAAGCTTCTTACACTGGTCAATACTTAAAGCCTGTTTTAGAGCGTGACCGTAAACGAATGAAACAGTTGGTCAAAGAAACAGAAAGTGTGACTTCATCATAAAAAACCCCCTCTTTTAAGAGGGGGCTTTGTTTTATTGCGCATCTTCCTTTGGCACTAAATGACTGATTTGCGTTAAATCCTTTAAAATATGCGTGCTGCTGCTGTCGAGCAGTACTTTTAAATAACGGATATCACCATACTTTGGATGAGACGGATGAATGGTCTCAAGCTCCCTGATCATATCGCTGTTCATGCTTTTTTGTTTCTGTATAAGGTCTAAAAGCGTTTGAGCCGTGTGGTTAGTATTATGATGATCTGTCAAAATAATTACCCCCTATAATGATAATCACCATCTTTTCAACATATTTTAAAGGGTAATCCGTGAAGAATCTACACTTAGGTGCAAAAAGATGTAATTTGTGTCTAAGGTCATATGTAAATCGAATGATTTTGAAACTTTTGATACGCAATAAACGTATGAGTTAGAAAGGAATTTTCATCATGAAGGAGCGAATATATATGAATAGAGATCAGTCGATCATTGCATCAATTTGTTATTTTAGTGTCTTTTTTATGCCGTTTATTGTACCGATTGTGGCATATTTTGTAGTCGACCAAAAGGAACCGAAACGGCACGCGTTGCGGGCATTATGGTCACATGTTTTGCCAGTCGCAGCGTGCGTGTTGCTGGTTTTTGGGTCAATCCCTTTTTTATTGTCGACACAGGCAAGTGACTCACTCATGCCAGTGATCACGATGCTCATCTTATCCTTTTTAGTCGCTATTGGATTTTTGATCTCTGTCATTTGGAATATCATTCAAGGTATTAAAGTACTTCAATCCATCAAATCGTAGGAGGGCTTTGTATGAATGAAAAAGAACGCATTTTAAAATTAGTAGAAGACGGGACATTATCGGCAAAAGAAGCGATTACGCTGCTTGAAAAACTGGAGGAAAGCCCGTCTGTTTCATTAGAAAAATCAACGACTGATCACACCTTTCATGAAGAAAAAGCTGGCACAGAGAGCAAAGGAACTGGTACCGAAAATCTTGGTGCAAAGCTGTTTGGCTGGTTAGATTCTGCGGTGAAAAAGGTGAAAGACGTAGATCTTGATTTGAACTTTGGACAGTCGGTCGACGTTGAGCACATTTTTCAGTTCAAAGACGCCTCACTCACTCACTTAGATATTCAATTGGCGAATGGCAGTCTCAATCTGATGCCTTGGGACGATGGCGATATTCGAGCAGAGTGCCATGCGAAAATCTACCGTGCAGAAGACGGAGAGCAGGCAAGACAGCAATTTCTCAATCAATTGGACTGCGGCCTCGAAGGGGATAAATTTTTTATCCGGACCGAAAAGAAGACAATGAAAGTCAATGTTACTTTATATGTACCGCGTATCCAATACGATAAAATCAAGGTTAAGCTGTTTAATGGTCCGATTCGCGGGGAAAAGCTAAAGACAAAAGAACTTGCTACGAAAACCACCAATGGTGTTGTCTCTTTTGCCTCTTTACAGGCGGAAAAGGTTGGAATTGAAACAGCAAACGGACAAATTAAACTGGCGGATCACGAGTGTGGTATGATTGAAGTAGAAACCATTAATGGGCTTATTGACCTGCGCGGGAAAAGTGAATCAATTGATGCCCAAAGCTTTAACGGAAATATTGCTGTTCAGCTGTCGGATGAGAAGTGCCGTTCCATCTATGCGAAAACGACAACGGGCAGTGTGGACGTCCAGATCCCGCGTGCGTGTGCAGTGACCGCTGAGCTGAAAAGCAATCTTGGGTCTATTTCTCACGATTTGCTTGATGCAGAGATGATTAAAGAGAAAAATGAGACATTACAAAAAGAGAAAATGATCAAAGCCAATCAACAGGCAGTGAACAGTATATCCATTTTTGCAGAAACAAAAACAGGTTCAATACAAGTGAAGCACCAATCAGACAAGGAGTGATTCTACATGAAGAAGCTTTATCGTTCAGCAACAGATAAAAAAATAGCGGGTGTTGTTGGTGGACTTGCCGAATACTTAAGTGTCGATGCATCCCTGCTTCGCATTTTAACGGTCATCATCGGATTTATGACAGCATTTATGCCAATTTTCCTAGTCTACTTCATCTGGTATTTTGTTGTTCCGGAAGAAGGCACTAACTAAATGTTTAGATGGATCGTCAGTATTTTAGTAAATGCATTACTTTTAATCGTCATTGCTGGATATTTTGATTCAGGCATTCTGCCAGGGCTTGGGAGCGTATATATTGAAGGGTTTGGCGCAGCCATTGTGGCTAGTATCATTTTATCCTTGCTCAATATTTTAGTGAAGCCGTTTTTGATCATTTTAACGCTTCCAGTAACCGTCCTCACACTAGGATTGTTCTTATTTGTGATTAATGCCATCACACTTATGATGACATCAAGTTTTATGGGTGATAGTTTTAACATTGATGGGTTTGGAACGGCTATTTGGATGGCTGTCATATTATCCATTTTCCATCTGTTGATACAAAAAGGGATTGTGGAGCCGTTAGCGAAAAAAAGCTAACGGTTTTTTTGACCCATTTTGTCTCGTTTCTCCGTTTCATCTGACATAAAAACTTCCTTCAGGAGACACAATATCCGAAGGGAGGCGGTGCACGATGGTGAACGTGAGCAGACAAATCATGCTTTTATGTTTTTTTATCATTCTTTTTTGTTTCAATCAGCCTGCTTCAGCAGGGCCTTTTATTCAAACACAAGTCAATATACCGGACAAGCCTTTTTCTCCTTTTATCTTTGATCCCTTTCATGTGGATGTCCGTCCAGTTCTAGGGGAAAAAAGTCGTGATCTCCAGTTTCGTGCGTCTATTACGGATGCGGAACAAATTTTGTCTGCGAACTTGTATTATAAACAAAGTGATGAGCTAGGGTACCGTTTGATCCCAATGGAACGGCTGCCAGGTATGAAGCCAGAATTTACAGCGAAAATTCCGCCAGATCAATTATGGAATTCAACCGTTCGTTACTATACAGAGTTTCTTACGCAAAAGTCCGTGATCAAAACGGCAGAACAATCTGTCCACTTAAATGGATTTGAAGAGGATCTTTCACGCATTACGGACTTAGTCATCACAGAAATTGTGGTCAATTCAAAAAATAGCAAAGGCAAAGATGCATTTGAATTTATTGAGGTATATAACACAACACATGAGCCGATCTCCCTTAAACATTATCAGCTTCGCTATCGCAATCCTGCACAAGGAACCGACATGGATGATGTGTATTCCTTTCACACAAATCCAGTTACTCTTTCGCCTGGAAAACCGTATGTTTTCTGGCTGAGGAAAAAAGGGCAGGAGCATTTAACTATAGCGGACTTCAATGCCATGTACAAAAGTGAATTAAAAGAGGGAGAGGATGTATCTGTCATCGAAAGCAAAGGGCTGTCCAACTCTAAATCTCGTCTTGTTTCCATCACAACAAATATAGGGGAGGAGATTTCTTCAGCAGCATTTCGCTTGAAACCTTCATGGTTTAGTGAGCATAAATCTTTGCTGTTCAAATATCCAATGGACGGTACTTCGCAAATGAAGCTGATCTCGAAAATTGAAGAAGAGCCTACGCCTGGAAAAGTGCTAAAAGCACAAATTCCATCTGAGAAAAAAGAAATGTCTCAGGATATCCATAAACCTGTGATTGAAGATATGACAGTGAAAAAACCAGTAAAACCAACTGAAAGTATAGAGATTAAAGCAGATGTACAGGATGATCAGGTCGTCAAAACCGTCAAGCTTCGCTATCGAACAAATCGGAAAGATGATTTCAAGGAAATACTGCTTCAAAAAGATCATAACGACCGGTTATTTCATCACATTATTTACTCACCTGAGTTGATTGGTAAAGAACAATTGGAATATCAGCTTGAAGCGTCAGACGGTGAAAATACAGCAATGACGATGAAAAAAATGGTTGATGTGGAGCAAGTTAGCAAAGCTCATGGCCTTCGATTCAATGTAGAAGAAGGAGATACGGTTTCAGGATTATTTCCATTAAAGGCGACGTCTGATCAGAAAAAAAGCATTGAATTATTGATAGATGGAAAGCGGAATCAGCAAGTATTTTCTGCCCTTGAAGCAGATCCATATATTGCATTTGATGTCAAAGGGACGAATTTATATTTTAAAAATGGTGTGTTTATAGGTAAGCGTTTACTATCTATTTTTGATGATTCGACTAAAGTGTATCGTACCTATACAATGCCAATACCAGAAGCAGAGATGAAAAAAGCAGGTCTCCAAACGATTTCCTTCCATGCAGGAACAAAATCTTCTCCAGTTGATCGGCTGCCTGGAGAGAATCACGATGATTTTGAACTAAAAAACGTTCGGATGATTCTGTCGAATGGAACTCAAATTCCTCCAATCAATGCAAAGCCGCAAAAAGAATGGAGAATGGGAGACAGCGGTAACGCTAAAAAGGTCAGAACATTTCAATTTGACATACCAAAAGAAGCTTATGTTTCAACGTATATGAAGTGGAATACAAGAAGGTTGAAAGAAGGGCCGCACCTGATTGAGGCCAAAACCTCAGACGAGCATGCATCTGTACGTGTGATGGTCGATAATACGGGGCCAAAAATTAAAACCAACGTCCAAACAAAGGATCCATATAAAGGAGCCTTTACGTTAAAAGCAAAGGTAACGGATCGTTGGAGTGACATAGAAGAGATGAAAGCATATGTAGATGGTAAGCCAATTTCCTTGCCATACCAGACGTCCTCTAGCGAATTAAACCCGGGGGAACACACGTTGATAATTAAAGCAAAAGATGCCGCAGGAAACATGTCAACGTTGAAAAAGGAATTCAAGACGGTACATGAGCACCCTGAGCCACCAGAACGAGTAGCAGATAAGACAAAAATGAAATCGTCTAAGCAAACTGTGCTCACCAAGGATCCGACGAATGATAAGCTGGATTATTCCTTTTACCGTGCCTATCAATATACATCACTCCATCCATCAATGAAGATTTTGAAATATGCAGCGGAGACAGAACCGCCAAAGAGCTTTACTGAAAAAGGAGAAGTGATTTTTTCTAATCAAGAACGAAATCGCATTGCATTTGCTGATGGTAAGTCAGTTGAAACGAAGGATTTACATCGTTTTCCCTATCATCGTTTTCAAATCAAGGTTGATCAAGATGTACGTGAAAAGGATGTCGTCGAGGCGATGTGGAAAGGGAGTTCATTGTCAGGTAGAAAGGTGACCATGTATGCATGGAACCATCAGCAAGAAAAGTGGGATAAAATCACTCATCATTTTGCTAAGGATCAGAAGGAATTTTACCTGAAAGGACTGCTATCAGTCAGACAGTACATGAAGAATCATACGTTTGATTTGCTTGTACAGGATGAAATCAGTAAAGCGCAAAAGCCATATAAGATGGTTTGGATGTCTGACACACAGTATTATGCAAAAAGCTATCCCCATATCTTTAAACAAATGGTCGAGTGGATCAGAGACCAGAGAGAAAAGTTAAACATTCAATATGTGTTCCATACAGGTGACATTGTGGATGATTCAAAAGATAAACAATGGCATCGTGCTGATACCTTTATGCGCGTGTTAGATGAGCATCAGATTCCTTATGGTGTTTTAGCAGGAAATCATGATGTTCGACATAAGGACGGTTTTTATGCGGAATATGGGAAATATTTCGGTGAGAAACGCTTTGCAAATAAACCGTATTATGGTGAATCCTATCAAAACAATCGAGGTCATTATGATCTCATTTCTGCCGGTGGCAATGATTATATGATGGTATACATGGGCTGGGGGATTAAGCAAGATGAAATTGATTGGTTGAACCGTGTGATTTCTGAGCATCCAGACCGTATTGTCATTTTAAATTTCCATGAGTATTTGTTGGTCAGTGGCAACCGCAGTCCGATTGGTGACCTCATCTTTCATCAGGTGGTGAAACGCCATCCCAATATAGTGGCGGTATTTAGCGGACACTATCACGGAGCGAGCAGGAAAGTAGATGAGCTTGACGATGACAAGGATGGTAAAGTAGACCGGAAAGTATATCAAATACTCGCTGATTATCAGTCAGGACCTGAAGGGGGACAAGGGTTTATGCGATTGATAACAGCCGATCAAGAAAAAAACCAGCTTCATTTTACGACATACTCACCTTACATGAATCAAGAGCATTTCTACGATCCTAAAACGTATGGAGATCAAGATGAATTTTCAATCGATGTGGATTTGACACCGAAAATGAAATCTGTCAAAACCAACTATTTTGAACTCAATGTGTACACAAATGTTTTGATAGGAGAGGCGCGTGGCGTAAGAAGCGGCAAAAAAGCAAGCTTTGAGTGGAAAGGCTTAAAGCCAAACGAAGATTATTATTGGTACACCGTAGCAAAAGATCGTTTTCAAGGAAAAGCAATTTCACCAATATGGAAAATTCATACAAAAGATGATCGTGAAGCAACATTTCTTAGGAAATAAAAACAGTGCTCCTTTTATAAGGGCACTGTTTATCTTTCCATTGTATGAATCAGCTTGTAACGATCTCCTCTATAAACGGAAAGGACATATTCAAAGGGAATATCATTCTGAAAATAGGTCGTTCTTGCGATTGAGAGCACGGGATCGCCTATTGAAATAGACAGCACATGTGCTTCTTCATTTGAAGCAACATTCGCTTCAAGCTCTTGTTTTGCATGAGCAATTGTAAGGCCTGTTTGAGTCTCTATATATTCATATATAGAGCCAGTTAAATGTTCCCTTGTTAAATCTCCGGCAAATGCTTCAGGGATATAGCTCGTTTCAATCGCCATCGGTTCATCATTTGCGAGGCGTATCCGTTTGAGTTCAAATATAGCATCGCCATTTGAGAGTTGTAAGACAGGCAGCAAGTGATCTGGACAGACGATTTTTTTGAAATCAATCAGCTGGCTTGAAGCTTTAAGACCACGCTGACGCATATCCTCTGTAAAGCTTGTTAAACCTTGAAGCGGCTGTTCAAATTTTTTTCGACTCACAAAGGTGCCTTTCCCTTTTTGTCGATACAAATATCCTTCGTTCACAAGGTTCGATAAGGCTTGTCTGACAGTCATTCGACTTATACCAAAGCGTTCGGCATATTCTCTTTCAGAAGGAATGAGTGTATCAGGTGCTAATGTTCCATCCTCAATCTGTTTTTTCAAGTTCTCCATAATCTGATGGTACATCGGAATAGGTGACTGCTTATCAATAAACATGTGAAAATCCTCTCGTGTTTAGCTTTAGCGTAGTGAACCAGCTTCTCGATCAATCAAAATCGTCACATCTTCATGAAGTTTCAGAGCAGATGCTGGGAAGTCTGGATGTATCTCAGTCTGTTCTAAATATTGTATCACTTTCGCTTTTGATTTTCCTGATGCAAGAAGGAGAATCTTTTTACTAGAAAGAATGCTTGCAATGCCCATGGTGATGGCATGTGTAGGCACTTCATCAATAGAAGAAAAGTATCTTGCATTGGCCTGCCGTGTGTTTTCATCTAGTTGCACGACATGAGTCTTTGAGTTAAATGGGGTACCGGGCTCGTTAAACCCAATATGTCCATTTTGACCGATTCCAAGAAGCTGAAGGTCGATGCCGCCTATATCTTGAATAAGCTGATCATATCTTAAGCATTCTTTTTCTAAATCAGGTGCAGCGCCATTTGGAAGAAAATACTGATCCTGTGGAAGATCAATATGATCAAATAAATGACGTTTCATGTAGGTCATATAACTATTTTCATGATCTGGCTCAAGTCCTGCATATTCATCTAAATTGACTGTTTTTGTTTGTTTGAATGACAATTGTTGCGATTGATGAAGGTGAATTAACTCTTGATACGTATCAAGAGGTGTACCGCCCGTTGCCAGGCTGAGTACGGCATCTGGTTTAGAAGCGATTGTGTGCGCGATCAGGGCTGCTGCTTCTTTCCCTAATTGTTTTTTATCTTCAAATTCAATGATGTTCATTAGTGGTTGGCCTCCTTATTCTCAAAGACGATTTGTCCATGACAGATCGTCATCATTAGTTCGCCAGACTCATCCCAGATCACAAGGTCTGCTTGTTTTCCAACTTCGATCGAACCAAGCTGCTGATCCAGTCCTAGCTGAATGGCTGCATTAGTTGAAGTCATCTTTGCGATCTCTGTCCATTCGCAATGTGTGATCTGTTTCATCCGTTTGACGCCATCTTTCATGCGCAGAATCGATCCTGCTAGTGTACCGTCTGCCAGTAAAGCTTTTTCGCCGCTGACTGTGACTGTTTGGCCCCCAAACTCATACGTGCCATTCCCGAGTCCTTTTGCGCGCATCGAGTCAGTGATCATTATTAAACGATCACTTCCTTTTGCTAAATAGGCAAGCTTGATGGAAAGTGGGTGAGAGTGTATCCCATCCGTAATCAGCTCAGTATGAAGATCCTCGTTCGTAAGAGCAGCTCCTACAGCGTTTGGTTCTCGATGCTGAAACGAACTCAGTGCATTATAAAGATGTGTGACATGGCGTGCACCATGCTTTGCTGCTAATTCAATCATGTCATGATGGGCATTCGTATGTCCAATAGAAGGAATAATGTTTTTTTCTTGCAACAAGGAAAGAAAAGCAAAGTCAGGGTCTTCCTCAGGTGCGAACGTGACAATTCGAATAAGCTGTTCAGAAGCATCCAGCCATTTTTCAAAAAGAGGGCGATCGGGCTGCTTGATCCATTGAACAGGCTGTGCCCCTGCTTTATCTTTAGAAATAAAAGGACCTTCAAGATGGATACCTAAACATTGTGCCTGAACGCCTGCTTGTTCTTCATTGTATTGTTTCCACTGGGCGACATTTTTAAGTGCTTGCTCTATTTCCTGATGGTTTTGAGTGATGGTTGTGGCTAAAAAACTTGTCGTTCCTTCTGATGGTAAGTTAGCAGCGAGTGTATTCATGGCTTCTGATGTCGCATCCATCATATCTGCTCCATATCCACCATGGATGTGAATATCAATCATTCCGGGAAGTAAATAAAAGTTTTCCCGGGAAATATATACTTTTTCATAATTTCCTGTCGGTGGTGATGTTGAAATATAGTCAATCTTGCCGTCGCGTAAACCGACAAAACCGTTTGTCATCATTTCAGTCTTTGTCACAATATGAATATTGGAGAGCAATAAAGAGCTGCTCATGATTGTGCCCCCTTTAGTCATTGTCTTTGACTTAGTTTACCCTTTTTAAGTATAGTTGTCTATACCAGTTGATGAACGGAAAACAGGATCAGGATAAAATACTGTTTTGGGATCATCATTGAAAGTGATAAAATAGAGCTGTATTTCTGAATCGCCTGTGATAAAAGGAGGAAGAAGCGTGCCGAAAGTTCGTACGAAGGACATAATGGAACAATTTCATCTTGAACTGGTAAGTGGGGAAGAAGGGATTAATCGTCCCATTACAATCAGTGATCTTTCCAGACCAGGTATTGAAATGGCTGGTTATTTTACATATTACCCAAAAGAAAGAGTTCAACTTTTAGGGAAAACAGAGCTTTCTTTTTTTGAACAGCTCCCAGAACGCGAACGAAAGCAGAGAATGATGTCTCTTTGTACTGATATTACCCCTGCAATTATTTTGTCACGAGATCGTGAAGTGCCGAAGGAATTAATTGCAGCTTCAAATGAAAATGGTGTACCTGTGTTACGTTCAAGCCTAAAAACGACAAGACTTTCGAGTCGTTTGACCAACTTTTTAGAAAGCAAGCTTGCACCTACAACCGCGATTCATGGCGTGCTCGTAGATGTATATGGTGTAGGTGTATTGTTAATTGGAAAAAGCGGAGTAGGAAAAAGTGAAACAGCCTTAGAATTAGTAAAGAGAGGACACAGGCTGGTCGCAGATGATTGCGTGGAAATCCGTCAAGAGGATCAGGATACGTTAGTCGGAAGCGCACCAGAGCTGATTGAACATCTTTTAGAGATCCGTGGATTAGGCATCATTAATGTGATGACCTTATTTGGAGCTGGGGCTGTCAGAAGCTATAAGAGAATTACGATTGTGATGAATCTTGAGCTTTGGGAACAAGGCAAACAGTACGATCGTTTAGGACTTGAAGAAGAGAAGATGCGAATCATCGATACAGATGTACCGAAGCTTACCATTCCTGTCCGCCCTGGTCGAAACTTAGCGGTTATCATTGAGGTGGCTGCGATGAACTTCAGGTTAAAACGCATGGGACATAATGCGGCGGAACAATTTACAAGTAAACTAGCCGATGTCATTGAAGACAATGGCCAAGATGAATAGGAGTTGTCTATATGAACGAAGCGATTCAGCCAATTGATCCGATTGCTTTTCAGCTCGGACCTCTTTCGGTTCATTGGTATGGTGTGATCATTGGGGTCGGAGCCTTACTAGGACTCTGGCTCGCACTAAGAGAATGTGAGAAAAGAGGAATCAATAAAGATACGTTTATTGATTTAATCTTATTTGCCATTCCAATAGCGATTATTTGTGCACGAATTTATTATGTATCCTTCGAATGGGATTACTATCAGCAGCACCCAAATGAAATCATTAAGATTTGGCATGGCGGAATTGCCATTCATGGCGGGCTGATAGGTGCTGTGCTGACAGCGATCGTCTTCACAAAAGTGAAAAAGGTGTCCTTCTGGAAAATAGCCGATGTAGCAGCACCTAGTATTTTACTAGCGCAGGCCATTGGACGATGGGGGAACTTTATTAATCAGGAAGCGCATGGTGAGGCTGTTTCAAGAGCCTTTTTAGAGAATTTGCATTTGCCTGAGTTTATCGTTAATCAAATGTATATTGATGGGACGTATTATCACCCAACGTTCTTATATGAATCATTATGGAATCTTGCCGGTGTTGTGATCTTGGTTTTATTACGTAGAACATCGATGCGCAGAGGCGAAATCTTCTTGTCTTATTTAATTTGGTATTCAATCGGTCGTTTCTTCATAGAAGGTATGAGAACGGACAGTTTGATGCTGACAGAACATCTTCGGATCGCTCAAATGATTTCGATTGCCATTTTTGCAGTGGCTGTTCTGCTGATCATCTTTAGAAGAATAAAAGGTCACGCATCGATTCCGTATAAAGAGAACAACTCATCGAATTAAAGCAGGGGGGATCAGAAGGATGCGGGAGACATGGAAAAACGGCTTAAAAGCAGGGCTATCGACAACTTGGACACTTGGAAAAGTCATCTTTCCGGTTACCATTCTCGTCAGTATCTTGCAGCATACGCCTGTTATGGATTGGATCATTCAATTCATACGGCCATTTATGGGATTGTTTGGTCTTTCAGGAGAAGCAGCCATTCCGCTTGTGTTAGGAAATGTGCTGAACTTGTATGCGGGCATAGCCGCCATTTTGACACTAGATCTTCCTGTGAAGGAAGTGTTCATATTGGCCGTGATGCTGTCCTTTTGTCATAACCTGATCATCGAATCGACAGTGGCAGCAAAGGTTGGACTGAGAGTGTCTGTCATTTTGCTGGTCAGAATCAGTCTTGCTGTTGTTTCGGCTATTGTCATTCATCTCGTTTGGCAGGGAGGCCAGGAGCCGGCACAATATGGACTGCTGACGGCTGCCCAAACGGCTGATGTACCTTCTAGCTGGTACATGATTGTCCTTGTCGCTTTACAAAAAGCCGTACTCGGTGTGCTCCAGCTCGCCTGTATCGTCATCCCTCTCATGATCATCATTCAATTCATGAGAGATTTAGGATGGCTCCATACGCTGTCTAAGTGGCTGTCTCCATTTACGAGAATGCTTGGGATGAAAGAAAATACGTCGATGACGATGGTCGCTGGGTTAACGATTGGTCTGGCATACGGAGCTGGCGTGATGATGAAGGCAGTGGAAGAGGACGGCGTGAGTAAAAAGGATTTAACTCTTGCTTTCATTTTCCTTGTTGCCTGCCATGCAGTGGTCGAAGATACGCTGATATTTATTCCACTTGGGATTCCTGTATGGCCGCTTCTTGTCATCCGTTTGATATCTGCTATTTTATTAACAGCTGCCATTAGCTATATTTGGCGAAAGCGCGATCTCGCAGCTGTTAGAAAGGAAGCCATATGAACGAATCAACTATTAACACCGTGCTATTTGATTTAGATGGCACATTAATCAATACGAATGAATTAATTATTGCTTCATTTCAACATACGCTTGATCATTATTACCCTAGTCAGTACAGCCGTGAAGAGATCCTTCATTTCATTGGTCCGTCATTATTTGATACATTCTCTGCGATGGATCCTGATCTAACGGATGACATGATTCAGATGTACCGTATGTTTAATCATGAACAGCATGATCTGCTCGTCACTGAATATGAGACTGTTTTAGATACATTGAAAGTCTTGCAGGATCGAGGGTTTAAGCTTGGAATTGTCACAACAAAGATACGTGACACAGTGTTAATGGGATTGAAGCTGACTGGTTTAGAGCCATTTTTTGAAGTGATTGTGACGCTCGATGATGTCCAAAATGAGAAGCCGCATCCGGAGCCTGTCCAGCTGGCATTATCCAAGCTTGGCAGTGATCCACATGAAGCAGTGATGGTCGGCGATAATTATCACGATATTTTGTCTGGTCAAGCGGCAGGGACAAAAACAGCAGGTGTTGCTTGGTCAATTAAGGGAGAAGAAGCCCTTTTAAAGCATCGCCCTGATTTTATGCTAAAGAAAATGAGTGATCTTCTGGCGATTGTTGGAGCTGATTGAGTTGAGAAAAACAGATCGTTATCCTGTAAAAGGGGTCAATTCGTTAAGACAAGTCTATCGGACAGTCCCTTTTTTCAAAGTGGTGAAAAACTTCATTTTCATTCAAATCGCACGGTACACGCCTTTTATGGGAATGAAAAATTGGATATACCGAACCTTTCTTCGTATGAAGGTCGGCGAAGATACAGCGTTTGCCTTAATGGTCATGGTTGACCTCATGTTTCCTGAGAAAATCACAGTCGGTCGAAATACTGTCATTGGCTATAATACGACCATTTTGTCCCATGAGTATTTGATTAAAGAATACAGACTTGGGGAAGTCTATATTGGTGATGAAGTCTTAATTGGAGCCAATTCCACCATTTTACCTGGTGTGACCATTGGGGATGGAGCGATCGTTTCGGCTGGTACACTTGTACATAAGGATGTTCCAGCAGGCTCATTTGTTGGAGGAAATCCAATGCGCATGATTTATACGAAAGAAGAAATGAAAGCACGTCAATCTAAGTCTGCTGAGTAGCTCGGCAGATTTTTTTGTTGACAATATGTTGTGGTGTAACTATAATGATTACAATAGAGGTGAGAAAACATGAAAATCAGCAGCAGATTTACTGTCGCTGTCCATATTCTGGCCTTGCTATCACTTGAAAAAGGATCATTACAGACATCGGAGGATATCGCAGGAAGTGTGAATACCAACCCAGTGGTCATCCGCCGTATTATGAGTAAATTAAAAAAAGCAGGCCTAATCTCAACGAGTCTTGGCAAAGGCGGTTCTCAACTGAACCGCAGTGAAGACGATATCACGCTGCTTGATGTGTATAAAGCGGTTGAAGTGGTGGATGAGGGAGAATTGTTTCAAATCCATGAAAGCCCAAATCCTGACTGTCCGATTGGTGCAAATATCCAAGCTGTGCTTGAGTTAATCTTGTGCCGCGCTCAAAGTGCGATGGAGCAAGTGCTTGCTGAGATCAAATTAAGTGAACTAACGCAGGTGTTAATTAAAAAAATTGGATGATCTATTCAATTTTTTTTACCTATGTTGTAACTGAATTGGTTACACCTTTATTTATCGAATAACATCATTTTACAGGAGGAATTCATATGAAAATCGGTATTATTGGCGCTACAGGTAAAGCAGGACAGGAAATTGTAAAAGAGGTTCTATCAAGAGGACATGAGGTAACAGCCATCGTTAGAGATGCGAAAAAAGTGACAGATTCATCGGTAGCTGTTATCGAGAAGGATGTGTTTCATTTACAAGCAGAAGACATTAAAGGGTTTGATATCATCGTCAATGCATTTGGCGCACCTGCTGGACAAGAACACCTTCACGTAGAGGCTGGGAAAAAGCTGATTGATATTTTGAAAGAAGTACCCGATACGCGTTTAATCGTTGTGGGCGGAGCGGGCAGTCTTTTTGTTGATGAAGCCAAAACAACAAGACTTGTTGATACACCAGAATTTCCAAAGGAGTATATGGCGACTGCTTCACAGCAAGGTGAAAACCTCAAAGACCTTCAACAAACCGAAGGGTTAAAATGGACTTTTCTCAGCCCTGCTGCATTCTTTGATCCAGCAGGCAAACGCACAGGTTCTTATGTGAAAGGGAAAGACCAGCTGATTGTCAATTCTAAAGGTGACAGCTATGTGAGCTATGCTGACTACGCCATTGCGCTTGTCGATGAAATGGAGCAGGCTGCCCATGTTGGAGAACGTTTTACTGTTGTATCTGAAGCAGAATAAATCAATTCGTTACCGCTAAAAAACGAGGAGTAAGGAGTTTAACGTATGAATGATCAAGAATTGTCTCTCATTTATGTATGGGATGCTTATTGTGGCTGGTGTTATGGATTTTCCAACAGTATCCGTACTTTGCATGAGAATCATCCTGAAATGTCACTGACGCTAGTATCTGGCGGCTTATTTGTAGGAGAAAGAAGTCTTCCAATAAAGGAATATCCACATATATCAGAAGCGAATCAGCGGATCAGTCAGCTAACTGGCGTTGAGTTTGGTGAACGTTATCAGAAGCTGCTAGCAAACGGGACATTTGTCTTAGACTCTGAGGCTGCAGCCATTGGGTTTTCAGCATTAAGATCCGTTGCTCCAGATCGTGCATTGTACTTGGCTGCATCGATGCAAAAGGCTTTTTATCAAGACGGAAAAAGCCTGAGCGATGATGAAACGTATCAGGAAATCGCTCTGGCACATGAACTTGATCCTAATATCGTCATTGAACGAATGAAAACAAAAGAAGTCATCAATGATGCGTATGCCGACTTTGCAAAGGTTCATCAGCTTCAAGTGAATGGCTACCCTGCCCTTTTATTAAAAAAAGGGGATGAATACTTCAATGTAGGCGGAGGAGCGATGACAGCTGAAAAGCTTGAGGAGCGCCTGAAGGAAATCATAGAAGCATCATCATGAAAAAAACCATCCTCTATTCGGATAGAGGATGGTTTTTCATGTTTTCAAAGAGAAATTATTCTATGCTTTAATGATAATCGCTTGACTGCCCATCTGTTCCCAAGAATCTTCAAACTGGTCGCGATCGACTTTTTGATTCTTTTCTCCGTATGGGTTATTTAAGTAAACATGCTCCTTGTCATAGCCTGTGATGACCACGCTATGCATATTAAAGCTTACATCTATTTTGCCATTTGGTGTATTCCATGTTTCGATGTTATCTGTTTTGTCAAAGGTGGATGTGGTAATCACCCAAACAGGATACCCTTTTTCAAGTGATTGATAGATGGCCTTTTTGACAGGTTTTCCGCTTAAATCGACGACTTGAGCGCCCGCATATTTTTTCGCAAGCTGATAAATAGGTTCATGGTATACACCAAGACCTGGTCCATTCTCCATATCGCCTACAAATCCGTCATGTGGGTCTCCTTTTAAGCCATTTTCGTAATTGAGCGGAACACGTTTAATTTCATTTGCCAATGCGTCTTTCGTCACTTGCTCGTATCCGCTGTAATGAAGAAGCATCGCTAAGCTTGTAACTTCGCATCCATTATAAAGCTTTGGGGCATCCATTTGATTGTAGAGGGTGACGTCCATGGCTTTTTTGCTTCCTTTTAAGGAAGAATAGGTGGTGTCTGTTTTTTTCGTTGATCGTGTTTCTTCAGCTGCGAGTGCTGTATCGTTTTCTTTTTCTTTGGCTGCTTCGTGTGGTGAAGCTGTCTTTTTGACTTGGTCGATTTGTGTCACGTATATAAAGCCGAAATAAACAAGGCATGCGCACAACAAAGTTAAGATTAATGTCTGGATGAACTTCACTGTAATCTCCTGTTTTATTCAATATTTTTATGTATTATAGCACGTTCTTTCATCGAACATATAGAAAAGGGACAGGTGTCACTTGAATGTAATAATTCCACAAATTTTTCATGAAAATAGAGAGAAAATAAAAATGATTGATTTAATCACTTTATTTTGTTAGCATATTATCATATTAGCGAACTAAAGGATTCGGAATTTTTTGTTTTAATGTGTTGGAGGTGCAGAAGAACATGTTTATGTTTGAGAAACCATATGGTATGCGGGATTCATTACCAGGATTGTATGAGACGAAGAAAAAAGTGAGACATTCCTTAACAGAGGTTATGAATGGTTGGGGTTACCGATTGATGGAGACACCAACGCTTGAATTTTACGATACAGTCGGTGTTCAATCGGCGATTACAGATACACAGCTCTTTAAGCTTTTAGATCAGAACGGGCAAACCCTTGTACTGAGACCTGATATGACGGGACCTATTGCGAGAGTGGCAGCATCAAAGCTTCATGAACAGGCGTATCCGCTTCGCGTTGGGTATGCGGCCAATGTGTTCCGGGCGCAGGAAAGAGAAGGCGGAAGGCCATCAGAATTTGAGCAGGTCGGAATTGAGTTGATTGGTGACGGTTCGATTAGTGCAGATGCTGAAGTGATCGCGCTTGTCGTATTCGCATTAAAGAATGCTGGGCTCAAGTCCTTCAAAATCGCGATTGGGCATGTCGCTTTAGCAGAGACGTTATTTGTAGATGTACTGGGAAATACAGAGCGTGCAAACGTTCTTCGCCGATTCTTATATGAAAAGAATTATGTAGGATACCGTCAGCATGTGAAGCAATTACCACTCTCCTCTATCGATAAAACGAGGCTGTTACAGCTCTTAGAGTTAAGAGGCGGCCAGGAAGTCACAGAGCGGGCAGAGGAAATCGTCGTTTCACAAGAAGGAAAAGAGGTGCTCACGCAGTTAAAGTCGCTTTGGGAGACACTTGAAGATTACGGCTGTACAGAATATATCCGTCTAGATTTAAGCATGGTGAGTCATATGAGCTACTACACGGGTATTTTGTTTGAAGTATTTGCAGATCATGTTGGGTCAGTCATCGGAAGTGGCGGCAGATATGACCAATTGCTTGCTCATTTCGATGCACCTGCACCAGCTACAGGATTCGGACTTCGATTAGACCGTCTGCTTGAAGCACTTGATGCAAAAGAAATCAATGAGCCGCAGGAGGCAGTGATTTTTAGTAAAGAACAACGGCTGGAGGCTTTTGCTTTTGCAGAAAAGGAGCGGTCAAAAGGGAAAAAGATCGTGCTTCAAGACTTAGCAGGGATTGAAAATATTGACGCGATGACCAAGGCATTTGAGCAGGTGACTTATTTTATCGGTGCTAGAAAGGGAGAGCAAAATGGGTAAAGTGTTGACGATGGCGATGCCGAAGGGCCGGATATTTGAAGAAGCCGCAGGGCTGTTAAGGCAGGCGGGATATCAGCTGCCAGAGGAATTCGAGGATTCAAGAAAGTTAATTATTGATGTACCGGAAGAAAACCTCCGCTTTATTTTAGCGAAGCCAATGGATGTGACGACTTATGTAGAGCACGGTGTAGCAGATGTTGGCATTGCAGGGAAGGATGTCATGCTCGAAGAAGCTCGTGATGTGTACGAGGTGCTGGACTTAAACATCAGTAAATGCCATTTAGCGGTTGCCGGATTGCCGGGAGCCAGCTGGGGCGGTGTCGCGCCGCGTGTGGCAACAAAGTATCCAAATGTCGCATCTTCCTATTTTAGAGAACAAGGGGAGCAAGTAGAGATCATTAAGCTGAATGGTTCCATTGAATTAGCACCGCTCATCGGACTCGCCGACCGTATTGTTGACATTGTCTCTACAGGTCAAACACTTAAGGAAAACGGACTTGTTGAAACGGAGCATATTTGTGATATTACGTCACGCTTTATTGTCAATCCTGTGAGCTATCGGATGAAGGATGCGGTGATCGATGAAATGGCGCAGCGCCTTGCAAGAATCATTGAAGGGGAGGAAACATCATGAACATCACCTACATAAAAGAAGGTGAGACAGAGACACTCTCACTCAAGCGGACTTTAGATACAGGCACGGAAGAGCAGCGCCTGGCTGTTCAGCGGATTATACAAGAAGTGAGGAAAAATGGTGATCAAGCGGTACAGTCTTTTACGAAGCAATTTGATGGGGTGCAGCTTGAAGACTCGCTTGTCACAGAGGAAGAAATGACAAAAGCCTTCGAACGCTTGGACCCAGCCATGATTCAGGTGATCCAAACGGCTATCCGTCATATTCGCACATACCATGAGCGTCAGATGGCATCCTCTTGGTTTTATCACCAGCAAGATGGCTCTATGCTTGGACAAAAGGTGACACCGCTTGATGCAGTTGGTGTGTATGTCCCCGGCGGAACAGCTGCTTATCCATCATCTGTTTTAATGAATGTGATTCCGGCGCTTGTCGCTGGTGTTCAGCGAATTGTCCTTGTGACACCCCCAGGGAAAGACGGCTACCTCTCTGACGCTGTACTCGTTGCTGCGAAGGAGCTCGGTATTACAGAGATGTATAAAATGGGCGGTGCACAGGCGATTGCGGCACTTTCCTATGGAACAGAAAGTATCCAGCCTGTTGATAAAATCACAGGTCCAGGCAACATATATGTCGCACTGGCAAAGCGGGAAGTATTTGGGCAGGTAGATATTGATATGATTGCCGGTCCAAGTGAAATTGCGGTTCTAGCAGACGACACGGCCATAGCACATGAAGTGGCGGCCGATTTACTTTCTCAGGCAGAGCATGATGCGATGGCATCTAGTATTTTGGTGACTCCGTCTAAGACACTTGCGGAAAACGTGCAAGCTGAGGTGCAAACGCAGCTGAATACCTTGCCAAGAAAATCAATCGCCGCACAATCCATACAACATCATGGCCGTATATACGTGACAGATTCCATGGATCGTGCAGTAGACGTCGTCAATCAGTTAGCGCCAGAGCATTTAGAGGTGCTGACAGCATATCCAGAATCATTTCTTGGTCAAATCAAGCACGCAGGGGCGATTTTTTTAGGGCGTTATAGCCCTGAGCCGGTGGGCGATTATTTTGCAGGACCGAATCACGTGCTGCCAACCAACGGAACAGCTAGATTTTCTAGCCCGCTTGGTGTGACCGATTTTCAAAAGAAAACGAGCATTATTTCATATAGTCAAGAAGCCTTTGAGACACACAGGGATAGCATTGCGGCTTTTGCCAGGTTAGAAGGGCTCGAGGCACATGCAAGGTCGATTGAATCGAGAAAGCGGGAGGAATCGTCATGAGACAGGCGGAAACAGCGAGACAAACAAATGAAACGAATATTTCGTTATCGTTAGAGATTGATGGGGAAGGAAAAGCGGATATACAAACAGATGTCCCTTTTATGACACACATGCTCGATCTATTTACGAAGCATGGACACTTTAATTTGACCGTCGATGCGAAAGGAGATACGGATGTTGATGATCACCACACAACAGAAGATATTGGCATCGTGCTTGGGCAAATGTTTAAGGAAGCGTTAGGTGATAAAAAGGGGATTAAGCGGTATGGCTCCAGCTTTGTTCCTATGGATGAAACGCTTGCTCAGGTTGTGGTCGATTTAAGCAATCGTCCTCATTTGGAAATGAGAGCGGCCTTTCCAAGTCAAAAGGTCGGTACCTTTGATACAGAGCTCGTACATGAGTTTCTTTGGAAGTTTGCGTTAGAAGCTCGTATAAATCTTCATGTAATTGTTCACTATGGAACCAATACACACCATATGATTGAAGCTATTTTTAAAGCAATGGCACGTGCTTTAGATGAAGCAACAACCATTGATCCACGTGTGAAAGGGATTCCTTCGACAAAGGGGATGCTCTAATGATCGGCGTCATTGATTACGGAATGGGAAATTTGTTCAGCGTATCAAAAGCACTGGAACGAGCAAGCGCCAGTTATATCGTCTCCTCTGATGTGGAGGAGCTCAAAAAGGCAGATGCTTATATTTTGCCTGGGGTTGGTTCGTTTCGTGATGCGATGCAGCTGTTAAAACAGACAGGGCTTGAGGCGTTTATCCACCAAGTAGTGCAGGAAGGAAAGCTGCTCTTTGGCATTTGTCTTGGGATGCAGCTGTTATTTGAAGAGAGTGAAGAGGCAGGGCGTACAAAAGGATTGGGGCTGCTAAAAGGGCGTATCGTTCTTTTAAAGGATCGTGACCAGGATGGGCAAAGGCTGAAGGTGCCTCATATGGGCTGGAATGAGCTTACATTTCATCAGCCCTCCCCATTGTTTGACGGGGTACCGGAAGGATTTGCGTACTTTGTTCACTCTTATTATGTGAGGGATATGAATGCAGAAGAGCAATTAGCAAGCGCAGACTATGGCGTTCAAGTACCAGCAATTGTCGGCAAGGGAAATGTGCTAGGTGCACAGTTTCACCCTGAAAAAAGCAGTACAACGGGCATGGCGCTGCTCAAACAATTTATTCAATTAGCAAACGAACAGAGGGTGAACAGATGAGTGAATTTACATTGTATCCAGCGATTGATATGAGAAATGGCAAATGTGTACGGCTTGTGCAAGGAGATTATGATCAAGAAACCATTTATGGAGATTCGCCGCTCGATATGGCGACGCGATTTGCAAATGAAGGAGCAAAGTGGATTCATCTTGTTGACTTAGATGGCGCGAAAGCGGGGAATCGCGTCAATCATGAGCATGTGCTGGCGATTGCTTCATCCTTAGATGTAAATGTACAAATAGGCGGCGGCATTCGGACAGAAGAAGATGTTGCTTTTTATATAAACAGTGGTGTAGCTAGGGTCATTCTTGGCAGCTCGGCTGTTTCTAACCTTGCCTTTGTGAAAAAAATGCTTGCGCAATATGGGGAGAAAATAGCGATTGGCATTGATGCGCGAAATGGATTCGTATCGACTGAGGGGTGGCTTGAAACATCGAAAGTGAAGGCAGAGGATCTCGGCAAAGAATTGGCAAAGGAAGGCGCGGAGGTCTTTATTTTCACAGATATTCAAATGGATGGCATGCTGGCTGGTCCTAATGTGGAAAGTACAGTTCGCTTAGCAGAAGCTACTGGCAAACAAGTCATTGCTTCAGGCGGTATCAGTTCGGTAGCCGATCTTCAAAAGCTGTCAGCACAAAAACAGTCAGGCGTTTCTGGTGCGATCATTGGAAAGGCACTTTATACGGAGCGGTTTACTTTAGCTGAGGCAATTGAAGGGCTTGAGAGCGTATGATGACAAAACGAATCATCCCATGTCTCGATGTGAAGGAAGGACGTGTGGTCAAAGGGGTGCAATTCCTCGGCTTAAAGGATGCTGGTGATCCGGTAGAATTAGCGCAGATATATGATGAGGAAGGGGCGGATGAACTCGTCTTTCTTGATATTTCTGCCTCTCATGAAGGCCGGAAAACGATGGTGGATGTGGTCAAGCAAGTAGCGTCAACCCTTGCCATCCCTTTTACGGTAGGCGGCGGAATTAACCACCTTGATGACATGAAGCGCATACTAAGAGCGGGTGCAGACAAAGTATCTGTGAACACAGCGGCAGTTTTAAGACCAGAACTGATTTCAGAAGGCGCCGATTTTTTTGGTTCTCAGTGCATCGTTGTCGCAATAGATGCAAAGTACGATGAAGAGAAAAAAGCGTACATGGTTTATACACACGGAGGGCGCCGTCAAACGGATATAGAGGTTAGCGATTGGGCAAAAGAAGCCGTACTGAGGGGAGCAGGAGAGATTTTGCTGACAAGTATGGATGCTGACGGCGAGAAAAAGGGCTTTGATCATCGATTAACAAAGCTTGTGTCAGAAGCTGTCACCGTACCTGTCATTGCTTCAGGGGGCGCTGGCAATGCTCAGCATATGCTGGAGGCATTTACAAGAGGAGAAGCGGATGCAGCTTTAGCAGCTTCCATTTTTCATTATAAAGAGACTTCAATTCAAGAAGTAAAGACATACTTGAGAGAACACGGGGTGAAGGTCAGATGAAACAGGCAAACGAATTATCCTTTAATGAGGCAGGCCTGATACCTGCGATTGTACAGGATGCTCAAAGTAAGGAAGTATTGACATTGGCGTATATGAATCAAGAATCCTATGAAAAAACACTAGAAACAGGAGAAACATGGTTTTACAGCCGGTCAAGAAATGAACTTTGGCACAAAGGCGCCACATCTGGACATACTCAGCGAGTCACATCTATTCGATATGACTGTGACAAAGATGCTCTGCTTGTTCTTGTCACACCAAGTGGACCAGCCTGCCACACTGGCAGCTATAGCTGCTTTTCGGAAGAAGGCGTGAAGCGTCAAACGGAAGAGCAGGATCGTTTTGCCATTTTCAATGAACTTGAACAGGTGATTGCGAAACGTCAGGCAGAAATGCCAGAAGGCGCTTATACAACCTATCTTTTTGAAAAAGGGGTCGACAAAATCCTGAAAAAGGTAGGAGAAGAAGCGTCAGAGGTCATCATTGCCGCGAAAAACCGGGATCAAGAAGAATTGAAATGGGAAACAGCCGATCTGCTGTATCACCTGCTTGTGTTATTACGTGAACAGCAATTGCCGCTTGATGATGTATTAAAAGTATTAAAAAAACGTCATCAAGGTGAGTGAAAAGCCGGAGGCACCTCTGGCTTTTTATTTTCCAAGTGTAAAACAAATCCTTCCTTTTCTTTTGTTCTATGTGACGACTCTTGAAGTATGTTATACTACACACGGTACACTGTTCGAAATGGAGGGTATCAGTGAGTAAATACACTTCTCAAAATAATCACACACAAGTCGTCCAGCTCTTCCAAGATGGGCATTACTTTTTTCATAAAGGTCTAAAAGCTTATAGAGAAAGAAATCTATCTAGAGCAAGTAAGCTCATACAGCGGGCTATCGTACTCGAGCCTGAAAATGTAGAAATGCTGTCACAGCTTGCTATTATTTATACTGAAATGGGTCATTACCAACAATCAAATGAACTGCTTGATTTCATCCTTGAGCATATTGATGAAAATATGTCTGAGTGTCACTATTTTAAAGCCAATAATTATGCGAATTTAGGACTCTTTCAAGAGGCATATAGGTCAGCGACTGCCTATGCTTCATTAGAAGAGAACGGAGAATTTGCAGATGAAAATGATGACCTTCTCGACTTGCTCGATATGAGTGACGAAGAGGACGAAGATTTTCCTTACGATCAGGATGACCTGATTGTGAAGCAGGATCAAGCAAATCACTTACTGGAAAGCGGCAGGCTTGATGAAGCCATTGAGATGCTGGAACAGATGATTGTTGAGTATCCAGAATTTTGGTCAGCGTATAATAATCTCGCATTGGCCTATTTTTATTCTGGTCAAATCCATCAGGCAAAAGAGATGCTGAACCGGGTTTTACATGAAAATCCGGGTAATCTGCATGCCCTTTGCAACCAGCTAGTCTTCTATCATTATGAAAAAGAAGAAGAGAAGGTCAAGACGTTAGCAAAGCAATTAACGCACGTGTATCCAATATTAAGTGAACAGCGTTATAAGCTTGGCGCAACATTTGCCCTAGTTGGAGAATTTGAATGGGCCTTTAAATGGCTTTATTCTTTATACAAAACAGGCTTTCAAGGAGATAGTACATTTTTATACTGGCTTGCAAGCGCAGCTTATTATACAGGTCATAAAACGCTTGCGCAGACGGTTTGGGATAAGATGGTCGAAGAAGATATCGATGCAGATGAAATCAAGCCATGGCAGGATAAACCTGAGGAGACTGAGCCAATGGTCTCCATTGAGGAGCGGCTGACGGCGTACTATGTAAGCAAACAAAAAGGGGAACGTGACGTTCTTCAATCTGTCCTTGACGCACGCGCAGCAAAAACAGCCTTTGAACAGCAATTCATTGAACTGCTCTTATACGAAGATGAAATGAAAGAACGGTCTTTTTCAGAAGATGCGGTTTTCACAAAACAGGCGGCATCCAGCTTGGAAGAAGCTGTTCAGCCTGACAGCCATATGCCTTATTTTTGGTTATTCCATATTATTCAGCAGGCACGTGCTTCTGGCATAGATAAGAAAAATGCGCCTGCATGGGCAGCAGCATCTTATTATTTATGGATGCAGGAGCAAGAAGAATCTATGAGCAAAAAAGAGATTGCATCCTCTTTTCAAATCAGTGTTCAAACACTGTCTAAATATGAACAAGTCATTTGTACATTAATTGATTAAATAGGTAAATAGATTTAGAAGATTGTAGCATGGCCAAAAAGGTCATGCTTTTTTCTTGGATAAAAAGGTGGGATTTGCAAGGATTTGGCGAAGTATGACAATCACGACATGTTTTTGAAACATAAATGTAATAAAAATATTAGCTCATTTTGTCGATGTCTCATGTATAATGAAAATCGTGGATTAAAACAAAGACATATATTTAGATATTTTACTATACATAATGAAACACCTAGTGATAGAAACAATCTGGTCAACATCTGACTGATCAATCGGGAAGAAAGACATAGATAGCACAGATTGGTCGCAGAGAATTTGCTGCTTTCTAATGTCGCTTGGAAATTGTCAAAGGAGGAACTATTCGTGAAAAAGTTTATTACTTTCGGTTTAGCTTCGGTCATCGGAGCGAGCGGTTTATTTATCCCATTTACTCATGAAGCAAACGCACAGAACTTTGAACAAAAGAAACAAGAGCTGGACAGCAAGCAATCTGAGGTCAACAAAAACCTTCAAAAGAAAAAAGATGAGCTTTCAAAGCTTGAAGCAAAACAAGAGGCACTTGCACTAAAGCTAAAAGAAATTGACGAGAAAGCTTTAAAAACAAGTGATCAAATCGAAGAAAAACAAAAAGAAAATGAACAAACGAAAAAAGAAATCAATGCACTGAAAAAAGACATTGCTGATACTGAAAAACGTATTGAAGATCGAAACAAATTCTTGAAAAAGCGTGTACGTGCTCTTCAAGAAAGCGGCGGTTCTACGAAATACATAGATGTGTTACTAGGAGCGAAAAGCTTTAGCGATTTCATCAGCCGTGCAGGTGCAGTATCTACACTCATCAACGCAGACAGCGAAATCATTAAAGAGCAAGAAAAAGACAAAGCTGAGCTTCAAAAGTCTGAAAACGAATTAAACACAAAGCTTGAAGATGTTCAAAAGACACTTGCAAAGCTTGAAACACTTCAAACTGACTTGAATAAACAGCTTGATGAAAAAGACAAGCTATTCAAGCAAGTGAAAAAGCAAAAAGGAAGTGCTTCTTCTCAAATCAGCGAATTAAACAGTGAGGCTAACAGCATTGCATCTGAAAAAGACGCAACAATCGCTGCTCAAAAACAAGCTGAAAAAGAAGCAAGAGAAGCAGCTCAAAAAGCAAAGGAAGAAAAAGTACAAAGACAACAGCAGCGTCAAGCTAGTGTTCAAGCAGAAGACAACAGCTCAACTAACGACAGCAGCCCGTCTTCAAATAACAGTAACAGTGGATCTTCAAACAACAACGATAATAACAACAACAGCAGTTCACCAAGCAAGAAGCCATCTACTGGCGGTGGATCACCTGTCAGCAGTAACGTAGGCGGAATCGAAGGTGCGATCAGCACAGGTTCTTCCATTGTTGGACAATCTCCATATAAATGGGCTGGCGGCAGATCACAAGCTGATATTAACGCACGTCGTTTTGACTGTTCTTCATTCGTTCGCTGGGCATTTGCATCAGCAGGCATCAACCTTGGACCAGTTGGCGGTACAACAACAGATACGCTTGTAGGTAAAGGAAGAGCTGTAAGTGCATCTGACATGAAACGCGGAGACCTTGTGTTCTTTGATACGTATAAAGTAAATGGACACGTTGGTATTTACTTAGGAAACGGTACATTCTTGAACGATAACAGCTCTCGCGGTGTTTCAGTTGACTCTATGAGCAATGTTTACTGGAAAAAAGCATTCAATGGCGTTGTAAGAAGAGTCGTTGAATAAATCATTACTTACTATATAACCGTAAACAGGCTTCCTTAAACAGCAGTTTAAGGAAGCTTTTTCTTTTTTTGAAGATATGAGCAAATGATTCGCTTATTATCCGCAGATTTAATAGGATATGGGTAAGGAATAAAAGTAAGAGTGGAATTGATGCTTTCTGTCATGAATGGAAGCATCACCCAAGGGCATTCTAATAAGAAATGCTAGCAGCAATTGAAGAGGGAGTGACAGTTGTGTCAGAAGAAAAAATCTACGATACGATCATCATTGGAGCGGGACCTGCCGGAATGACAGCCGCTGTTTATACATCACGTGGAAATCTTTCAACATTGATGATTGAAAGAGGGATTCCAGGCGGTCAAATGGCTAATACAGAAGATGTCGAGAACTATCCTGGCTTTGAAAGCATTTTAGGGCCAGAACTTTCAAATAAAATGTTTGACCATGCGAAGAAATTCGGTGCTGAGTATGCATATGGCGATATCAAAGAAATCGTTGACGGTGAAGAGTACAAAATTGTCAAAGCCGGTTCAAAAGAATACAAAGGACGCTCTGTCATTATTTCAGCAGGTGCGGAATACAAAAAAATTGGTGCACCAGGTGAAAAAGAACTTGGCGGCCGAGGTGTCTCTTACTGTGCAGTATGTGATGGTGCTTTCTTTAAAAACAAAGAGCTCGTCGTCATTGGTGGAGGAGACTCTGCGGTAGAAGAGGGCGTATACCTCACCCGCTTTGCGTCAAAAGTAACAATCGTTCATAGACGCGATAAACTTCGTGCCCAAAGCATATTACAAGCGCGTGCTTTTGATAATGAAAAAATCGACTTCATGTGGAACAAAACCGTTAAACAAATCAATGAAGAAAACGGTAAAGTCGGCAGTGTGACCCTGATTGATACGGTGACTGGTGAAGAAGAAGATTTTAAAACAGACGGCGTCTTTATCTATATCGGGATGCTCCCACTATCTAAACCATTCGAAAATCTCGGCATTACAAATGAAGAAGGATATATCGAGACAAACGAAAGAATGGAAACAAGAGTGGAAGGCATTTTCGCCGCTGGTGACATTCGTGAAAAAACACTCCGCCAAATTGTGACAGCAACAGGTGACGGAAGTATTGCCGCACAAAGCGCACAGCATTATGTAGAAGAACTTGCTGAAAAGCTGAAAGCAGCGAAATAAAAGGCTGTCGTAAATCCTTAATATAGCGTCATGGGCTTTTAACTGGAATGTAACACGGGTGAAACAATTTTCCGTTATGATAAAACTAGTAATTGACCCCCTTTTATAAGGAATACATGTTTGGCACGGATGAGAATCCGTGTCCTTTTTTTTGCTTAAAATCAGAAATTCATGAGATGTTCACAAATGACGCATGGAGAACCATTAGATGCTGTAAAATAAAGAGTATAGAAATTGCCCGCCACTCCTTTCAGAGGAAATTCGGTCTGATTTCGGTGAAGAAGGGGCATGTTCATTGTGGGAGTCAGGATGAACCTGTATAATAAGTTAAAGACATAAAAGAGTAGGTGACAGCTGATGCAACGAGTAACCAATTGTGTGCTGCATCACGAAGATCAAGTTCTCTTGCTGCAAAAGCCAAGACGGGGCTGGTGGGTAGCGCCGGGCGGCAAAATGGAAAGCGGAGAATCGGTTAAGGATTCAGTCGTTCGAGAATATAGAGAAGAAACAGGAATTTATATTTTAAATCCACAGTTAAAAGGTGTTTTTACCTTTATCATAAAAGAAGGCGATCAAATCGTTCAAGAGTGGATGATGTTTACCTTTATGGCAGATTCATTTACTGGAAAAAACGTGACAGAGTCAGAGGAAGGTATTTTAAAGTGGCATGAAGTAAAGGATGTGCCGCATTTACCGATGGCACCAGGAGATTCTCATATTCTTGATTTCATGCTAAAGGGAAAAGGACTTCTGCACGGTACTTTTACGTATACACCTGATTTTGAATTGATTGCTTATCGGTTAGATCCTCAAGGAGACTAATATATGAACCGTTTTTATAAAGAAGGAGAGGAAGCAGGCATGAATACGCACAAACAAGAAGATATTCAGCTTGTGATTATTACAGGAATGTCAGGTGCGGGGAAAACCGTTGCCATTCAAAGCTTTGAAGATTTAGGTTACTTCTGTGTAGATAACTTGCCGCCATCACTTTTACCAAAGTTTCTAGAACTCATGAAGGAATCGAATTCTAAGATGAGCAAGGTTGCCCTTGTGATGGATTTGCGCGGACGAGAATTCTTTGACAGCTTAATTGCAGCCTTAGATGAAATGAGTGATCTTGGCTGGATCACACCAAGAATATTATTTCTAGATGCAAACGATAAGGTGCTTGTCTCAAGATACAAAGAAACGAGACGTTCGCATCCTCTTGCGACTACAGGTTTGCCGCTCGAAGGAATCGAGATGGAACGCGATCTGTTAGAAGAGTTAAAAGGTCGGGCTCAAATGATTTTTGATACATCGGATTTAAAACCCAAACAGCTTCGAGAAAAAATTGTCGCACACTTTGCCACGAGCCAAGGGCAGGTGTTTACAGTGAATGTGATGTCCTTCGGTTTTAAATACGGTCTGCCGATTGATGCTGATCTTGTATTTGATGTGAGATTTCTGCCGAATCCTTACTATATTGAGAGCATGCGTCCACAGACTGGAAACGATGAAGAAGTGCGCTCCTATGTAATGAAATGGAGCGAGACACAAAAATTCACAGAGAAATTAATTGACCTTCTCAGCTTTATGCTTCCGGCCTATAAACGAGAAGGGAAAAGTCAGCTTGTGATCGCTATTGGCTGTACAGGCGGACAGCACCGATCAGTGACGCTAGCGAACTACTTATCGGAGTATTTTAAAAATGACTACTATACTCATGTCACTCACCGGGACATTGAAAAGAGAAGCAGAAAATAGATGACGACACTTCCAAAGGTGGTCATTCTTGGCGGGGGCACTGGCTTATCTGTTTTGCTCAGAGGGCTAAAAACAAAGCCAGTGGATATTACCGCTATTGTAACGGTTGCTGATGACGGAGGAAGCTCAGGCAGACTGCGGCATGATTTGAATATTCCGCCTCCAGGCGATATTCGGAATGTCCTTGCAGCTCTCTCTGATGTTGAACCGCTTGTAGAAGACTTATTTCAGCACCGTTTTAACAAAGGGAATGACTTAACAGGCCACTCTCTTGGCAACCTCATTCTTGCGGCCATGACAAATATAACCGGTGATTTTTTTCATGCCGTCACAGAAATGAGCAAGGTCTTAAATGTGAGAGGAAAAGTCTTGCCAGCAGCGAATTCAAGTGTTGTTCTTCATGCTGAATTAGAAAATGGGCAAGTGGTAACAGGAGAATCAAAAATCCCAACCTATGGTGAGCGAATTAAACGAGTGTTCCTCACACCCGATACGATTGAGCCGCTCCCAGAATCGATTCAAGTCATTCGTGAAGCCGACTTGATCGTCCTTGGACCTGGCAGCTTGTATACAAGTATTTTGCCAAACTTGCTTGTACCGCATATTGGCGAAGAAGTGATTCGTTCTAAGGCGAAAAAAGTGTATATTTGCAATGTCATGACGCAGCCAGGGGAAACGCTTTCCTACAGTGCAGCTGATCATGTGCAGGCATTAAACGATCATATGGTTCGTCCATTTATTGATACCATTTTTGTGAATAATAAAGAAATTCCAGAAGAGATCAAAGCAAAATATGCAGAAGAACAGGCACAGCCTGTACAGTTCGACACAGATGTACTCAAGGCAATGGGACTGGAAGTCATTCCTGGAGAAATCATTACATACGACCAGCATGTGATTCGTCACGACACGCTGAAAGTAGCTGCGCTGCTTGTCGACCTGCTGCTTAAGAAAAAATAGGAATGGGGGTGGCAAGGATGTCATTTGCATCCGAAACAAAAAAAGAGCTGACTAATCTGGACGTGAAGGACTGCTGCACAAAAGCAGAGCTTTCTGCCCTCATCCGTATGAACGGTTCATTATCTTTCTCTAATCGAAAATTGATTCTAGATATACAGACAGAGAACGCAGCCATCGCAAGACGGATTTATACGCTGCTGAAAAAGAAATATGATGTCACAGTCGAGCTGCTCGTTCGTAAGAAAATGAGATTAAAAAAGAATAATGTGTATATTGTCAGACTGGTAGAACGAGCGAAAACCATTTTAGAGGATTTGAAAATATTAGGTGAGCAATTTGTATTTGAGCGCAATATTTCAGAAGAGCTTGTAAAGAAAAGATGCTGTAAGCGCTCCTATATGAGAGGTGCTTTTTTAGCAGGTGGTTCTGTAAATAATCCAGAAACGTCTTCCTATCACCTTGAGATTTTTTCACTATATAAAGAACACAATGATGCCCTTTGTGAGCTGATGAACCAATTTCATCTCAACAGTAAAACACTTGAGCGTAAAAAAGGCTACATCACATATATGAAAGAAGCCGAAAAAATTACCGAATTCTTAAGTGTTGTAGGTGCACATAATTCACTTCTTCGCTTCGAAGACGTTCGGATCGTCCGTGATATGCGGAATTCCGTGAACCGGCTCGTCAATTGTGAAACAGCCAACTTGAATAAAACGATTGGTGCATCGCTGCGCCAGGTCGAGAACATTCAATTCATTGATGAAAAAATTGGACTTGATGCCCTGCCAGATAAGCTGCGTGAAATTGCAAAACTGAGAGTCGACTATCAAGAGGTCACGCTAAAGGAACTGGGAGAAATGGTGGAAAGCGGCAAGATCAGCAAATCAGGCATTAATCACCGCTTAAGAAAGCTAGATCAAATTGCAGAACAATTACGAAACGGACAAGCTGTTACACTCAAATAGGAGAATGAAAAAGGGAGGCAAATCATATGGTGGAAAAAACGGTCACCATCCAGTTGAAAACAGGCTTGCAGGCACGTCCCGCTGCTTTGTTCGTACAGGAAGCGAATCGCTTTGGGGCTGAAATTTTTCTAGAGAAGGACGGAAAAAGAGTCAATGCGAAGAGCATTATGGGTCTCATGAGCCTTGCGATCAGCTCTGGGGTCACTGTCAAACTGATAGCAGATGGTGCGGATGAACAAGAAGCTATTGATGCGTTAACGGATTTTATCAATCAAGAAAACTGAGTCTCTTCACAGACTCAGTTTTTTTAGAAGGGAATGAACATGATGCAATCAGCATTTTTACAGAAGATCGGATATGAAGGACAGTCCATCACCTTTGATGACCTGCCTGCATTATTAAAAAAGATGGCCTACACCTTTCCATTTGAAAATAGATCTGTGCTGAACAAACAATCCTATGCCTTGAATCAAGAAGGGTTGAAGCAGCATCTTCTTGAAGGCAGCAGAGGAGGTCTTTGTTACGATCTCAATCCTCTTTTATATTATGTGTTAAAAGAGGCAGGACTCGCTGTACAGCTCGTTCAAGGGACCGTGTATAACAAGGAAGCTGGCACATGGGCAATTGATGGTACGCACGTAGCCATGACATTGAATCATCACAGCGACCGGTATCTGATTGATGCAGGTTTTGGTGTGAATTTACCTCTTCAGCCTGTACCCTTTACTGAGGAATGGGTGGAAGGAGCATCTATTCGGTTTCGAGTCAAAGAAGAGAAAACCGAAAAAGGTACGCATCTTCTCCAATTAGATAGAGGAGAAGGCGCTGAAACAGGCTATGCATTCACATTAGAAGAGGTGAGTGAGCCTACATTGGTCCAAATGAGAAAGCAGATTTATGAAAATGAAGCCTCTCCTTTTAACAAAAGGCCGCTTGCATCCAAACTAACACCAACAGGCCGTGTTGTCGTGACAGAGGATCATGTTACGATACATGAACAGGAAGAAGTATCGAAAAAACCGCTTCTGCAACCTTTTGAAGCATACGTACAAACACATCTTGCGCCTAAATCATGATAGTATAGAGACAGTCCGTTTGATCGGGCTGTCTCCCCGCTGTCGTACTCACGAAAGTTTCATCCTCGGCCGGCTATTCACCCCCCTTTTTTATGCGTATGACTCACCGCTTATAATTGCTGTAAAAATGTGCATTACATTAAAATCCCATCTATCATCTCAATTGAGATTTAGTATCGTGCTTTATCATGAAATTGAGAACTTCTTATAAAAATACTTAGTGCTTTTAATCATTCTATTCCCCTAATATAATGAATCAATATAAGGGAACATGGAGGGATGTCAAATGGATTTATCGCAAAAGTCGTTGAAAACAATGATAAGTAACACTAAACTAACAAAAAAGGAAGAAGAAATAGCAGAATACATTTTAAATAATATAAGAGAAGCATGTCTTGTGACTTCAACAGAATTAGCTCATAGATTAAAAGTGAGTAATGCTACGATTATTCGATTTCCGAAAAAGTTAGGCTTTTCAGGATATAGTGATTTTCAAAAATATCTTAGAGAGCAGTACTATGACAAAAGCTTAGCAATTTCTGATGATGTGACCATCCCTTCTGAAAGATTAAAATTAAGTTATGATAAAGTGATACAGTCAGATTTACTGAATAACAATTTGAAAATTCTTGAAAAAAATATATATTCTATTTCAGAGAAAAATTCATCTGAAGAGTTCAACAAAGCAATCAATTATATCGTTGGCGCTAGAAGAGTTTATATTTTAGGCAGTAGAGCTAGAACTGGTTTGACAGAAATAATGGGAGTTTTCCTCAATCAGATTATTGATAATGTAGTAGTTAATAGTAATCATTCATTTACCCCTTTTGATTCCTTAGCTTCATGTAGTAAGGATGATTGTGTCCTTATTTTTTCATTCCCAAGATACTCTGAACTGGACTTTGCAGCAGCCAAAATGGCAAAAGAAATTAATGCAAAAGTTGTTATTATTACTGATAAAGCCACAGCACCTATAGCACATTTTGCTGATGTCCTACTTTTAGTCTCAGTGGATAGTAATGCATTCTTCAATTCTTACACACCTGTATTATTTTTAGCTGAGTTAATATGTACACATGTAAGTCGAGCGACAGTCACTCATAGTGAGGAAAAATTAGAAAGAATTAATAAACATATTAGCCTTTTCGGTATGTATTAATGAAAAGAATATTTGAAATAAATATGATGTTTAAATGTCTGTTAGTTAAGATTATCTAACCTTTTTACAGGGGTGCAATTGGTATTATGAATTCTTTGGGGTCTGAAAGAAGGGGGAAGTAAAGGCTGTATTACAATCATGCATCACTCAAAGAAATAGTAAATTTACATAGAATGTGACTTCCATTAACCCACCAATTTTCTAATTGGTGGGTTATTATTTGTTTACTTTAAATTACTGTTGATCAATTTTAGAAAAACATCTTAGATGCAAAGATCTATAATGGAACAGGAAATCTAAAATAATTTTCTGATATTTCGAAAAAAATTGTTAAAAACAAATTGTATATGATAAAATCAAAATGAAATAAATTCTTCTTTTTTTAAAAAAAATGAATAAATGTAAACGCTTGCTTATATGGTTGACTATTAATGCTAATTTCTATGAAGTGTATTAAATCAGAATTTTGGAAGGGGTATATATTTTAAAAAATCTGTCATGTTTTTTTACAAAAAAACTGACGAAAAAAGAACCTTTAATAATAATAGTATTGAAGAAAATTATTCAAGTTTCATTATTTGAGAATGATTAAAAACATTTTTGTTTTGTAGAGGAGGAAATATGTTGAAAGATAATAAAATAGGGAAATTAATGGATCAGCATCTGTTAAAGGAATTGCGTGAAAAATTCTCGTTTCTATCTTTCGACCCTGACTATGGGGAAAGACTTTTTTTTGATAATTCAGGAGGCTCTTTAAGACTAAAGGAAGCTATTATGGTGAAAGAAAAGATTGATTTGTTACCGGATTGTCCAGAAAGGTACCATCAAAGAGCAACAGATCTGAATGACATTATGGACAAATGTAAGAATGATGTGTTGAGTGTCATGTTCGGGGCTGAGTCCGGTTCTTTGATAACGGATTTAACAGCATCTCAAGCAATGTTTAAAATGGTATCAACTATTATTGAAAATGTTGAAGGAACGAATGCAGTCACGACTAATATTGAACATCCTTCTGCTTATGATTCATTAGAATTTTACTGTCAAAAGAACAATAAAGAATTTAGAATTGCTAAAGCAAATGTCAAGACAGGATTTGTTGATCCTGAAGCGATCGCTGCTAAAATTGACGAGAATACGATTTTGTTAAGTGTCATTGCTTCCAGTAATATTTCAGGAAATATCATGGATCTTGAAGGAATTATAAAAGCTGCTAGAAAGAAAAAACCAGATTTATATATTATTGTTGATGTCGTTCAGCATATGCCGCATGGAACTCTTAATGTAGAAAAGCTTGGTATAGACGGAGCAAACTTTGCACCATATAAGTTTATGGCGTCAAGAGGTATTGGATTAGCCTATGTTTCAGAAAGATTATCGAAACTTCCACATCAAAAATTAATAGCAAAAGATGATAGTGAATGGGAACTTGGTTCACCAACACCTTCGCTCTTTGCGTCCATTTCAGCTGTTGTCGACTATGTATGCTGGCTGGGTTCATACGACTGTATTGAAGAAATGTCTAGAAGAGATAGGTATCTAAAGGGTATGGAAAAAATAGTTCTTCACGAAAGAGCACTACTCCATAGACTTCTTGAAGGTAGTGAAAAGATCGAGGGATTGAGATATATGGAGAACGTAAAAGTTTTTGCGGATTATCCTGATTTAACGAAAAGAGATCTCATTGTTGCGATGGGAATTGAGGGGAGAGATGATGAACAACTGAGAAAGGAATATCAAGATAGAGGAATTACCGTTTATGAAAGAGTGAATACTAGTGTCTACTCAAAACGTATACTCGAAGCCATTGGACTAACGGGTGCGATAAGGGTTTCGCCGTTCCATTGTCATACAGAAGAGGATATTGATCAATTTTTATGTATAACAAAAGAGTTATCTAACACTAAGAGAATAAGCAAACTCATTAAATAGGGGGAACTACTAATGAAGAAATTAGGTCTCGGTACAAAAGTATTTATTGGGTTTGTCATCGGAATAGTGTTAGGTTTAATCTTTAAAGAAAAAATATTAATCATTAAACCTATTGGGGATATATTCTTAACTCTCATTAAAATGATAGTTGTTCCACTCATTTTTTTCTCCATCACCTCTGGAATTTTTAGTATTGGTGATGTTCAAAAATTAAAGAAAATTGGAACAAAGACTTTGATTTATTATATCGGAACGACTTTAATAGCAGGTGGAATAGGTCTTTTGGTTGCGCATTTATTCAAACCAGGGAATGGAATAGATATTGATAGTATCAAGACATCATCTGAATATAAAGCTGCAAATATTCCTACTTTTGGAGAGACGATATTAGGTCTATTTCCATCAAATCCTGTTCAGGCTTTAGCAGAAGGAAATCTCATGCAAATTATCATCTTTTCTATTTTTTTGGGGATATCCATCGTTTTAATAGGAAGCAAATCAGTAACCCTTAGACATTTTTTTGAAGAGGGTACACAAGTAATGTATAAAATGACAGGAATCATCATGTCGTTTTCACCAATAGGTGTGGCTGCATTAATGGCTTGTACTATTGGGGAATATGGTTTGAAAATATTTGGACCTTTGGGCAAATTTATTTTAGTTGATTATATAGGTTTGATTTCTGTCATCATTTTTATGTACTTGTTTATGTTAAAATTCATAGCGAAAATTCCATTATCTAAGTTCTTTAAATCGATCGGTAAAATTTGGGTGGTCACTGCGAGTACGACAAGCAGTTCTGGAACTTTACCTGTTACTATTTCTGTGACGAAAGAAGATTTTAAGGTGAAAGAGGAACTAGCACAATTTACTCTTCCTATTGGAGCAACGATGAATATGAATGGTGCCGTTGTTTATTACTCTGCTGCCATCATATTTGTATCCCAAATATATGGAATTGAAATGCCAATTAGCCAGCAATTACTAGTCATATTAATGACAACTTTAATATCAGTTGGATCGCCCGGCATTCCTGGAGGCGGTATTGTTATGACGATTATGCTGTTAACTACATTGGGACTCCCTATGGAGATAGTTGGAATGATTGCTGGGATATATAGAATCATCGATATGGGGCACACCTCACTTAACGTTACAGGTGACGTAGTAAGTACACTCTGTATTGCACGTAGTGAAAATATGATTGAAGATGAACAACTAAAGGTGAACAAAATAAATGATATAAAATATTAAACTAATTGATTTAAAAGAATAATTAACTTAATATTCTGTTTATTTCATGTTGAAAATAACACGAATACGAAGGTTATAGCGATATATCTCGTTGATCATGATCAATTTGTTTTGAAACGAACTCTCAGTCCAGTCTGCAAGCAAATATCATAAAAAAGACAGCTCATCGTATTAGGCTGTCTTTTTTCAATGATCAACGAATACGCGTGAATGTCGCGTAATGGTCTGTTGTTTTATAAATGAGCCAGTCGCTTGAATACACGAGGCGGTCAGCATTGCGGAAGCCTGAGACGTAGTTGATATCGGCCTCGCGCCATGTTCTGCCGCTTGCTGAAGGAAGACGTCCCTCCCGGTTAGAAAATATATCTCCACCGATGCTTTTGCCTGGGGCAACCTCTGCTAGATTTCCCTTTGATGCCACCCATCCAAGCGCACTTGCTTGTGATTTTGTGATGTAGTTATCGGGAAGTCGTTTGTAGCGAATCAAATAATCTGCTACACCATCAAACGTATTAATGACGGCAAGGGTATGAACATCTGATGTCAGTTGAATAGAAGCTGTTTCATTTGTGGCGGTCGGTGTAAGTGGTGTTTCAGCATAGGCTTGCTGCGGAATAAAACCAGAAAACAGAATAGCAGCGATCAGAGCAAACATAGTAAAAACCGAACTGATTTTTTTCATCTTCATCCTCCTATTAAGGAAATCGGAAGCTGTCCTCTTGATGCTTGTCTACCTCATATTATAGCACCCGAACATGAAGGAAATGTAAAGAAACAGGATCTTTGCTAAAATGAGGCTTTTCTCCTGATACCCTTCTGATGAAATAAATAAAAAGACGCAGCTCTGAATTCTGCGTCTTTTCCGATTAAGATGAAGCAAGCTCTTTTACAATATCTACAGGGGCTTTGCCATCAATTCCATGAATCACATTATGAATGGCTCGTTTCAGCATAAGATCCCGCGTTGTTTCAGTAGCGGAACCGATGTGAGGAACAAGGGTGACATTGTTCATTTCTTTGAAAGGATGATTCTCCTGAAGCGGTTCCTGTTCAAAGACATCAAGACCTGCGCCTTTGATCCATCCCTCTTGAAGCGCTTGAATGAGGCTTTTTTCGTCCACTGTTTTCCCGCGGGAGATGTTTACGAATAAAGCCGATTGCTTCATTAACTTCAATTCTCGTTCACCAATCATATGATACGTTTCATCGGTCAGCGGTGTAATCAACACAATGATATCAGCTTGCTTTAGCAGGTCATCAAGTGTGCAATATAAAGCGCCATATGACGATTCAGCCTTTTCATTCCGGCTGCGGTTATGGTACAGGACATTCATATCAAAACCATGTGAAGCTCGTTTGGCGACTTGCTCTCCGATTCGTCCCATGCCAATAATGCCAAGCGTTTGATGATGGACATCGATGCCAAAGATATCCTCTTCCTGTACAAATTTCGTCCATTTCCCCTCACGGATAAAACGATCAAGCTCGGCAATTCTTCGCGCAGAGGAAAGAATGAGTGAAAATGCAAGGTCAGCCACAGTATGGTCGAGTGTATGAGGCGTGTGTGTTCCAATTACGCCTCTTTGCCTCATCACTTCTATATCGAAGTTGTCATAGCCAACGGAGTTGTTGCTCACTACTTTGAGTTTTGGTGCATGATCTAATAGCTCTTGATCGATTTTCGTCCCAGACGTTAAAAGACCATCAGCATGCTGCAGTTTTTGAAATAAAATATCTTTTGGAATGGGGTCTTTTGATTGCCACACCTCGTATGTACAATGTTCCTTTAGTATTTCCTCAAATGAGGCAGGTAATGGTTTGGCGACAAAAATGTGTGGTTTCACTGTCAACTCGCTCCTCTCACATGATCATCTTGCTCCTTTTATTATAAAGCAACTATTTAGGCTAAACACGTCTGAAGGTTATCTGCTCAATATTTAATATACTAAAATAACGGAAAAGAGAGACATTTTCTTAGTGAAAAAGGTTATTCATATGCCATCTGATGCATTTTTTACTTAGATGGAAATCAGCTAATGGGAGATGTGACATATGAAAAAGCCGGTTTTTCTGAGAGATATCTGACAAACTGGAAAAAAGATCGAGATTTTTTGATAGAAAAATGATTATATTTGAAACATATTAAACGGGAAGGTCACTTTCTACTAAACCATTTCATCGTCTTTTGCCGAGCAGAGAACGATAGATTGAAAGGAGGACCGCGTCCCCCTTGCGATGAAGCGTAAATGAGAGAAAATGATACCATTTCTTCTCATCGTTTTCTCATTTTTTTCTTTTTTTTCTATCATTTTTCATCTTTATGCTTGAGAACACACGAAAGAAAAGGAGGACGGGCAGTAGCTTACATGATTTATAAAAAGATGGGAGATGGCAAGATGCGATCAAAATTAGAACAGATTCTTCAGCACAATTCAGAGTTCGTACATGAGAGACATTATGAGCCTTACAAAGCGGGGAAATTTCCTGAAAAGAAACTCGTTATATTAACTTGTATGGATACACGTCTTTTGGAATTATTGCCGCAATCCATGGGGCTGCGCAATGGTGATGCAAAGATCATTAAAAATGCGGGCGCGATCGTCACACATCCTTTTGGCAGTGTGATGAGGAGTATTCTATTAGCTATCTATGAGCTAAAGGCAGAAGAGGTATGCATTGTAGGACATCATGAATGCGGAATGGCAGGTCTTGCGGCAGAGCCTTTACTTGAAAAGGCGAAAGCACGCGGCATTGAAGAGAAATGTTTGAGCATCGTGAAAAACTCAGGAGTTGATTTAAAGGGATGGCTGACAGGCTTTGATTCGGTTGAAGAGAGCGTGTCTCAAAGTGTGAAATTGGTCAAAGAGCATCCATTGATGCCAAGTGATGTGTCTGTTCATGGACTTGTCATTCATCCAGCAACGGGAAAACTGGATGTCGTTGTGAAAGATAAACAGATTGACGCGCAGTATACCTAAATCATCTACACATACTTGAAGGAGGCCAACACATACCATGCGTTTTTATGGAAGATTTGAAGGATATGATTCATCAAAGTTTAGACGTGATTTAATCGCTGGGCTTGTCGTGGGCGTTGTGGCAATTCCTTTAGGCATGGCTTTTGCCATTGCATCTGGTGTCGGACCAGAATATGGATTATACACAGTCATCGTTGCCGGCATTTTGATTTCATTGTTTGGTGGTTCAAAGTATCAGATCGGCGGGCCGACTGGGGCGTTTGTTCCGATTTTATTTGGTATCGTCAGCCAATACGGTATCGAAAACTTACTCATTGCCGGTTTTATGGCAGGGTGTATGCTTGTATTATTCGGGATATTCAAGCTAGGGAAGCTCATGAAATTTATTCCTCGTCCGGTTATCATCGGCTTTACTGCCGGCATTGCTGTCATTATTTTTTCAGGGCAGATTGCCAACTTCCTCGGATTAAAGGGTGTTGAAAAGCATGAAAGCTTTTTCCTCAATATGAGAGAAATTGTGGTCCATCTCGGTACCACAAACAGTCTTGCCATCATTACAGCTGTGATTGGGCTTATTGTGATTTTGGCGGCACAAAAATACATTCCTAAAATACCTGGTGCTCTATTAGGTCTATTGGCTTCAACGTTTCTAGCTGTTCTCTTTTTTCAAGGACAAGTTGAAACGATCGGCTCGGCTTATGGGGAAATTCCTCGTCAACTGCCAAGCTTTGCTTTTCCTGAAGTAACGATTGAAAAAATGATATACCTCCTCCCTCCAGCGATTGTCATTGCGCTTTTAGGCGGCGTGGAATCAATTTTATCCGCAATGGTCGCAGACAATATGAAAGGCTCAAAGCATGACAGCAATAAGGAGCTAGTCGGGCAAGGAATTGCCAATATGGCGGCACCGCTGTTCGGAGGAATTCCGGCGACTGGGGCGATTGCCCGTACGGCAACAAATATTAAAAATGGCGGAGTAAGCCCGATTTCAGGTGTCGTGCATGGTGTCGTCGTCTTGCTCATCTTAATGCTGTTTGCACCATATGCGTCGATGATTCCACTTGCTGCGATGGCACCGATTTTGATGTTTGTGGCTTGGAATATGAGTGAGAAAAAAGAGTTTATCAATATTGTAAAAGTGAAAAATGCGGATTCACTTGTACTTGTTGTGACCTTCCTGCTGACGGTCATCGGTGATTTGATTATTGGCGTCACCGCTGGGCTCATTTTAGCCTTTATTGCTTTTATCAAGAAAATGAGCCAGACAACGAGCATTCATCCAAACATTGCGGTTCCCCAAATGGAAACAGCAGCTGCTTTAGAAAAACAGACAGACCAGCAAGGCATCAGTATGTACGCCATTGAAGGGCCATTGTTTTTCGGAACAACAGATTCACTCGAAAACTCGATTCTGGACCATGTTCAGACAAAGCCGAAAACGCTCATTCTGCTCATGAATAAAGTCAATTATATGGACACATCAGCAGAAGCGGTGCTGATGAATATCTCCAATCGGTTAAAGCATCATAATGGTAAGCTGGTGATTGTCGGCCTTCAATCACAGCCGAAAGAGCTTTTGCGTCGGACAGGTCTTTTCCATCATATTGGAAAACAGCATTTCTTTGAACGAACAGATGATATTTCACCACAGCATCTATAAAGGTGGAAAAAAGCACGTGACGATGTGGTCACGTGCTTTTCAGTTCTGAAAAACGCTTTGTGAGTTTCTGTTGATGAGAGGAGAAAATCTCTTCTACTGTGACATCATAGAGATCCGCTAAAATGAGTAGATTTCCTAATACATCTCCCATTTCTTCAACGAGTTCTTTCTTCAACTCAGCTGAGTTTTGTTTTTGCTCGTCAGGCCGGTCACGTCCGATTTCGATGGCTCTAACAGCGCGAGCGAGTTCGCCTGTTTCTTCCATCAGGAACCCTAATCGGATAAACGGTCCGTATTCTGTCCAATTTCTCTTTTTGTAAAAATCCTTGATCCATTTCTCCATCTCATTTGTTTGCATTCTCTTTATACAGCTCCTTATATGGTGTGCACCTTTTGATTTTACACTATATATAGATGAAGCGGCTGTTTTTTAAAAAACAATTATAGTAGAATGAGTGGGTGAAGTAATCATAGAGAGAGATGGAGCTGTTTTGATGAAAACGATTTGTGTGTTTGCTGGTTCGAATCCAGGCGTGAAGGACGTCTACAAAGAAAAGGCTGTAGAGCTGGGAACTTATATGGCAGAGCAAGACATCCGTCTTGTATATGGCGGTTCACGAATTGGATTGATGGGTGCCATTGCAGATGAGGTCTTAAGACATGGCGGGCAAGTCATTGGGGTTATGCCTAAAGGGCTTTTTAGAGGAGAAGTTGTGCATCAAGAGCTGACAGAATTAATCGAAGTAACAGGAATGCATGAACGAAAAGCGAAAATGAGTGAGCTGGCTGATGGATTTATTGCGATGCCAGGCGGCTTTGGTACATATGAAGAATTATTTGAGGTGCTATGCTGGGCACAAATTGGTATTCACCAAAAGCCAATCGGCTTATATCAAGTGAATGACTATTTCAATCCGCTCATAGACATGGTGAAGTTTAGTATACAGGAAGGTTTTTCGAATGAATCACATCTCCAATTGTTACATGCCTCCAGCGAACCGGAGGAATTAATCACGCAGATGTCTTCTTATCGAACACCAACTCTTCAGCAGAAATGGACGGAGCTGTCGTAAAGCGTGTTTTCAACACAAAAAACCGTCTGTTCAAGGAGCAGACGGTTTGTTTTGTCATATTATTTTTGTTCTTCTGAGTTACGGGTCAAGACTTTGTCAATGAGTCCGTATTGAAGTGCTTCTTCCGCTGTTTTGAAGTTGTCACGATCTGTATCGCGCTCAATGACTTCAATTGGCTGACCAGTACGTTCAGCAAGTACTTGGTTCAGTTTATCACGTAAAGAAAGGATTCGTTTTGCCGCAATTTCAATTTCTGTTGCTTGACCTTGGGCACCACCTAGTGGTTGGTGAATCATGACTTCACTGTTTGGAAGGGCATAACGCTTACCTTTTTCACCAGCAGCAAGCAGGAACGCACCCATAGATGCAGCCATACCAATACAAATGGTTGATACCTTTGGTTTAATAAATTGCATCGTATCGTAAATGGCCATACCAGCTGTAATTGAACCGCCAGGGCTGTTAATGTAGATAGAAATATCTTTTTCTGGATCTTCAGCTTCTAAGAAAAGCAGCTGTGACACGATGGAGTTGGCAACATTGTCATCAATCGCAGAACCAAGCATGATAATACGGTCTTTTAAAAGACGAGAATAAATGTCGTAAGCTCTTTCCCCACGATTTGTTTGCTCAATGACTGTAGGTATTAAATTCATAATGTTCCTCCTTCACCTTTTAGGTAAGTATGTAATTCAATGATACATTTTTGGTCAATAAAGGTCAAACAAAACGCAATCAAAAAATTCGACAGCCACATGTTATTTTTCCCAAAAATTCATTTTCTTAAACCATGGAAAAGTTTTAAAAAAATATGGTAAAACTTTCTGTTACGAGGTAATATTACCTATGTTATTATTATATATAGTCAGAAAGAAGGAAAAAGAGTGGATAATCTTTTGGAGAAAAGTAGCTTGACTGATCAACAGCGTATTGTTGTATCAACTGAACTTCAAGCCAAAAAAAAGTCGAAATTAGTTGTATTTATTTTGTGGTGGTTCCTTGGAGCGATTGCCGTTCATCGTTTTTATCTTGATGAAAAGAAAGGCTATGCAGTGACCATGCTTCTACTAGGATGGTTGACATTGTTCATTTGGCCATTTATTGATGGAATCATTTGTCTTGTCAAAACAGTGGATGAAGTAAATGAAAACATGGAACGAAAAATTATTGCATCTGTTAAAAGTGCATAAGTCGACATGTCTGCATCTTTTCGGTGCAGGCTTCTTCTTTGAAGTCATCAGAATATCATTGCTTTCTTGCAGCATTTCCCTTATAATTTGATATGCTGACGTTCAAAAACATATCGTGCGCTCGTAGCTCAGTTGGATAGAGCGGTGGTTTCCGGTACCACGTCTGCCGGGGGTTCGAATCCCTCCGAGCGCGTACTTGACCTTGTCTAAGATTGATAAAGGTCCTTTAAAACCCCCTCTTCAGATGGAGAGGGGGTTTTTGTGTTCAATCGTAATTTATCGTTCACTTCCAATAAGGATAGGGTAAGTAAGTGAAAAATGATCATGTTGATCATTGCTAATGATATTTGAGCAGAAAGAGAATGAAAGTGCAAAACGCGAATACACTTAGGGAATTGATAGAACACTTGCGGTTACAAAGCACCCTAAAAGGTTTTTTTTTCATTACTGGTCACTAAAGAGTGAATTTTTATTGGGAAAATTAGAAGGAATGGGCTGCTGTTATCTACGAGTTATCAAGGTGTTAAATCGAGTAGATACTGGAATAGTAGAGTCAGCAGAATCAACTCGATTATAATAAAAATAAACCCCTTTTTACTTTAAGAGAGGGGTTTATTGCTTGTTTTTCAATAGAAAATTAATTCAATCCATACTCGCAGTTGTCTCCATCTACTGAAGAATAAAGCGGGCATACCTACCTTTTTTGATTCTTCTTGTAAATAGCCACAGATATAATTGTAAGAAGAACAATGATAAATCCTATAATTGATACACTATTTTTTATTGTATTGTCATCTACGGTGAAGTTTGTCACTACCATTGCTAATAAGCAAAGAATGATGATTAAATAACTGTATTTCTCTAAAACTTTCACAAAATATCCCTCCAATATGAATCTATAAATTGAAACAGTTAGTATAATATGATATTTTTACCGCGTATGCAAAAATAAACAAGAAAGGGGTATATTGGATGCAAGTTGTTTTTCGAAAGAAGGGCGCTATATGCTTAATAACAGCTCTTTTTCTGTTATTTTCAACGATTTTCACAGCAAATTCAACAGCAATTAGTCCTAATTCAGAGGTGGATGAAGAGTATCAAGAGTTGCTAGAAGTTTTATTGGCGATTGAAGCTTTACCTGACAGCGTTATTGCGGAAGGAGATGGAGCGGTCGTTAAATGGTTGCAAGAGAACTCAAATATCCCTGTTCAACGACATAGTGAAATTGTAACTTTGGGTGTAGTGGGGTGTATATCTGCGGTTGGAACAGCCATTATAACCAATGTTATACCGATAGCAAAAATCGCAAAAGTTAAGTCAGCCATAAAAGCTGCAGGGGGCGCAACAAAATTTGTTAAAACATTAATTCCAGCTTATAAAGCCGCCAGACAGTCTGGAAAGAGTAAGCGGAACGCAGTAAAAATAGCAGTAAATAAAGCCGCGAAAAAAGCTAGCCCTGAAGCAAAAAGAGCACTGCTTGAATTTTTCAATATAGGAAATGTGTATTCAGCGTGCTTTGAATAAATCCTAAAGTATTAAGTTAAAGGTTCTATGACAATAGATGTCTCAGAACCTTTAAAGTTAATAAAGACCTTGGTATCACAATATAGTGTAGTATCAAAGAAAAATAAAGCAGTAAAACAAGAACAGGTTCTTTACTATTAAATCAATGGATATGAATTTATCTATGCAATCCTATTACTATGGAAAGGCAGTCTGCAGAATTTAAAGAAATACTACTTAAAAAATAACAAAGCACATAACTGCGTGCTTTGTTATTTTTTCTGTTAACCTCTTAAATTACTAGCCATAAGACTCATTTCTTCCCTTTACAGGCGTATTTGTTGAGCATGCTGACTGTATATGATTAACATGGAAGAGAATTGACAATGAGGAGGGGTTTCTTGTGGCGAAGATTTTATTGATTACATTTCCTGCTGAAGGGCATGTGAATCCTATGTTAGGGATCATCAAAGCTTGGGCGGATCGTGGAGATGAAGTGCATGCGGTCACAACTGTACATTATGAAGAACGAATCAAACGCTTAGGCGCTCACGTACATAAACATCCAGACTATATTCGGACATTACATGTGGATGAAGGAAATCTCGATTCCATGCAGCCGTTCTTTCATGCCATGTTGCAAACATCATTTGATATTTTAGAGGTGGTGGAAACACTTTCTCAGCAGCATTCATTTGATTTTGTCTATTTTGATATGTTTGGGGCAGGAGAGCTTGTTCGAGATTACTTACAAATTCCAGGGATCGGTTCAAACCCATCTTTTGTGCTGCAAGAGGCGCATTTTGATACACCACTATACAGAAAGGATGAGAAAGCCGATCATCTGTTAGAAAGCATACAAGAGCGCTTTGGCGTTCAGCCAACGCGTTTGATGCAATTTATGAAAAATCGCGGAGAACTGAATATCGTGTATACAAGTGAATATTTTCAGCCGTCTGTTGATGCAGTAAACGACTCATTTGTTTTCATTGGACCGAGCTTTCTAAAAAGGGCAGATCAGCATGATTTCCCGCTGGAAGCACTTGAGCAAGAAAAAGTCGTCTTTATTTCGATGGGCACCGTTCTTGGGGATACAGAAGCATTTTTTAATATGTGTATTGATGCCTTTGCCGATTTTGATGGAAAAGTGGTGCTTGCAACAGGTGAAAAAGTAGATCGATCTCTCTTGAAAGAAGCACCATCTCATTTTCTGATCGAGCCTTATGTGCCGCAGCTTGAAGTGCTTGAGCTGACAGATGTGTTTGTGACGCATGGCGGAATGAACAGTGTCAATGAAGGCATTCATTATCACGTTCCGATGGTCGTCATTCCGGTCGACAAAGATCAGCCGATGGTCGCACAAAGACTGACCGAGCTATCTGCTGCCCGTGCACTTGATAAAGATCAACTGACAGCAAAGCAGCTAAGAGAAACCGTGGAATCTGTTCTGGAAAGTAACACGTACCGTGCTGGAATCGAAAAAATTGAAGAAAGCTTCCAAACAGCAGGTGGAACCGATAAAGCATTGCGGTCGATTGATCAATGGATGAAGACGAAACAGACTCAATCATGAGTCTGTCAGCGTGTAGGCAAACCTTCGCATTTGGTGTCAGTCCTGCGCGCTGGTGCTCACGAATGTCAAATTCGCTCCGCGCCAGTGCTCGTCCTTCCTAGACTTCAAAGGTTTTCTATCACGCTGAAAAGAAGACAAAGGGCTAAAATCAAGATCATTTTAGCCCTTTGTCAACAATCTAACAGACTCAATCATGAGTCTGTTTTTTTGATGAAAAAAGTGATTGTATTCCCCAGTTCTGTATGCTATTATTCAATTCGTAATCATTTCGATTAATAATCGTAATGATTACGATAATATAAAATTTGGGGGACGTACATATGAGTGATCAGCCTGTTTACATAAAGAAAAAGCAATCCTATGTGACATACACCTTGATGCTGTTTTCAGTCATGGCTTGTTTTTTATTAGCCTCATGCTCTGAAAATAAAGCATCTTCCAGCATGAATGACAGAGAAGAAGATGAGCTGGTGTATGCAAGTACAAAAGATATAAGGGATATCAATCCTCATTTATATGGCGGAGAGATGGCCGCTCAAAATATGGCGTTTGAATCACTTGTCGTCAATACAGAGAAAGGTGTTCAGCCTGCCTTAGCAAAAAGCTGGGACATTTCAAAGGATGGAAGGACCTACACCTTTCACCTTCGAAAAGGCGTAACTTTTTCAGATGGCGAGCCTTTTAATGCAAAGGCAGTGAAAATGAACGTGGATGCTGTCGTTAAAAATATTGAAAAGAATGCTTGGCTTAATCTCGTATCCGAAATCAAATCCACAAAGGCAGTGGATGATGATACATTTGTTCTCACGTTAAAAGAGCCGTATTATCCTACATTAGAAGAACTGGGCTTAACACGTCCCTTCCGTTTTATTTCTCCAAAAAGCTTCATTGATGGAACGACTGCAAAAGGAGTACAAAGCTATGCAGGCACAGGTCCTTATGTGCTAAAGGAACATAAAAAAAATCAATATGCCGTTTTTAAAGCGAATGATCAGTACTGGGGGAAAAAGCCAAACATTTCGACAGTGAAATGGAAAGTCATGCCGGATCATCAAACGATTTTACTTGCCCTGCAAAAAGGAGAAATAGATCTCTTATTTGGAGCAGATGGTGACATGATCGACGGAGACTCGTTTCAGGCTTTAAAGGAAGCAGGTCAATACGGTGTGACCGTGAGTCCACCTGTTGGTTCAAGGTCGATCGTCATCAATTCAAACCAGCCAATGACAAAAGATCCGAAAGTCAGAGAAGCGTTTCAATATGCCATTCAAAAAGAAATGATTACAAAAGGCATTTTAAATGGAACGGAACAGGTGGCACATACGCTGCTTGCCCCGTCAGTCCCTTACGCAGATATCCCGCTGAAAAGGAAAACCTATCAAAAAGAGAAAGCAGAAGCATTACTGGATGAGGCAGGCTGGAAGCTGAAAGAAGACGGCTACCGCTATCAAAATGGCAAAAGGCTGAGTGTCGCCATTTACTATAATTCCGATAATGCAGGCGAAAGAACGATAAGTGAATCGATTCAACAAGATTTCAAGCAGGTTGGAGTCAAGCTGGATATTAGAGGAGAAGAAAAACAGGCATTTTTAGATCGCCAAAAAACAGGGAAATTCGACCTGATGTACTCACTGTCGTGGGGACTTCCTTATGATCCTCAAACCTATGTTTCTTCGTTCCGCGTAGCATCGCATGCTGATTACCAAGCCCAATTAGGGTTGAAGAAGAAAAAGTGGCTGGATGAGACGATTACGAAAGTATTGGTAGAACCAGATGAGCAAAAGCGGAAACAAATGTATCGAGACATCTTGACGTATATTCATGATGAAAATGTCTACATCCCAATCTCTTATTCTGTGACAAAGGCCGTTTATAATAAGCGCCTGAAAGGTATTGGTTTTCATGTGTCACAGTATGAAATTCCCTTTGACCGTATGTATTTTTCGTCATAAAGAGGGGGCGGAGACATGACACGCTATCTCTTAAAACGAATATTGCTGCTTATCCCGCTTATGATGTTCATCACCTTCTTTGCCTTTGTCCTGCTGACGATGCGGGCAAGTGATCCAGCTGAAGTCGCTTTGCGGGTGAATCAAGTCACTCCAACAGAAGACATGATTGAATCGATGCGGCAGGAGCTAGGCTTAGATCAGCCATTTCTTATACGATATGCTACATGGCTTAAAGCTAGTTTAACAGGTGATTTTGGCAGGAGCTATGTTACACAGGAGCCGGTTTTTGATCTTATTATGGAGGCGCTGCCTGCCACATTGCAGCTTGCAGGAGCAGCGCTCTTTTTCATCATTGTGCTGAGTTTGTTATTCGGAGTGGTCTGTGCATATGCTGCGCATACCTGGGTGGACCGAGTACTGCGAGCCTTTGTGTTTATCGCTGCTTCAATGCCTAGTTTTTGGTTAGGGATTTTGTTTATTTGGCTTTTTTCTGTCAAATTCAATTGGGTTAATACGAGTGGTATGGAAGGGTTCAAATCGATTCTTCTCCCAGCTGTCACACTATCACTTGGCTATTTATCCACCTATGTGAGACTGATCCGCAATCAGATCCTGAAATTTCAGCACGAGCCCTTTGTTTTTTATGCGAGAGCTCGCGGATTAAAGGAACGAGCTGTTCAATTGAAAGTGATGAGACATGCGCTTCAATTAGCGGTGACAGCACTTGGTATGTCTATTCCAAAGCTTATAGCAGGCACGGTTATTATTGAAAATCTTTTTGCTTGGCCAGGGGTTGGCCGGTTGTGTGTAACAGCTATTTTTCACGCTGATTTTCCCATTATACAAGCCTATTTATTTGTGATGGGGTTCCTTTTTGTTGTGTGCAACCTCATCGCTGATGTTGTGCAAATGACCATGAACCCTCAGCTGCGAAAGGAGGCGTGAGACGGGTGATAGGTTGGCAACAATTAAAAAAAGACCGTATGGCTGTTCTTTCTATCTGGCTGTTAGTACTTGTCGCTTTAGCAGGGCTGCTGGCACCAGTGTTCGCACCACATGATCCAACAGAAACGAACATTCTTCAAAAATATGCCGGCATCAGCCTGACTTATCCGCTAGGAACGGATCAGCTCGGGAGGTGCGTATTGTCACGACTTTTATATGGGATTCGCACCACAATGCTTGCGGCGATACTGACGATGTGCATAACGATGCTCATTGGCAGCACACTTGGACTCATGGCAGGCTTCTTTCGAGGAAAAGTGGACGGCTTGTTGATGAGACTGTGTGATGTCATGCTCTCCTTCCCGGCAGAAGTGATGATTCTAGCGGTTGTCGGGATACTGGGGCCTGGACTGTTCAATATTATTTTGGCAAATGTCCTAGCGAAATGGGCTTGGTATACAAGGATGATTCGTTCGTCCGTTCTGCAATATGCGAATGAACCATCTGTTCAGTTTGCAAAAGTGTCTGGCGGCGCCCCATTTTACATCCTGAGGAAGCATTTATTTCCGCGCATTTCAGGAGAAATTGCTGTCTTTGCGACACTTGATGCGGGCTGGGTCATTTTAAATATATCTGCTCTGTCTTTTCTTGGATTAGGTGTGAGCGCACCTACCCCGGAATGGGGGATGATGCTCAACGAAGCGAAAAATGTCATGGTGACCCATCCAGCCCATATGCTTGCGCCTGGACTCGCCATCTTATTTGTGGTCATGGCGCTGAATTTTTTAGGAGACAGCCTGCAGCAGGCTACGACCCCTGCGATGTATCATCACAATAAGAAGGGAGCGAGACCATTTGCCTTTCATCGACGTAAAAAACCTGTCCGTACATGATCCAGTTCAACAAAAGAGTATCGTGGCGAACATGACGTTCTCCCTACAGCAGCAACGCTGTTTAGCCGTAATTGGAGAAAGTGGAAGCGGAAAATCAACCGTCGCAACAGCGTTAATTGGCTTGATTCCACCCTCGCTAGAAGTGAAGGGAGCGATCCTATTTGACGGCGAAACATTGACAACACAGGCAGCTGAGCAGTGGCGAGGCAAGCGAATTGGCTTCATCTCACAGGATGCGATGAATGCGTTCAATCCCATCGAAACCATTGGTCATCAAATGTTGGAAACGTTCCAGCGGCATTTGGGCTTACACGGAAAAGAGGGGAAAGCACTTGCCATCGCGGGGCTGGAGCGAGTTCATTTAAAAAATCCAAAAGAATTGTTGAAGCAATATCCTTATGAATTATCTGGCGGTATGCTTCAGCGAGTGATGATTGCGATCACGATGATGCTTTCTCCTGATGTGATTATTGCCGATGAGCCAACTGCGTCGCTTGATGCATATAATCGGCGTGAAGTCATCATGCAATTACAGAGGCTGAAAGAAGAAACAGGCGCGGCCTTGATCATCATTTCGCATGATTTAGGCGTCGTTCAGGCGATCGCTGACGAGGTGTTGGTGATGCATCAAGGGGAGATGCTTGAGCATCGCCCAGCTGAGAAGGTATTCACAGCGCCTGAGCATCCCCAAACGAAGCATTTACTTGAGACGAGACGCCGATTATCTGCGTCCCTTGAAACGCTGCGGCAGCAGCAGAGAGCGAGGGCATTTCCATGCTGATCACAGCTGATAGCCTCATTAAATATGGAGAGAAGAAAGGTTTCTTTTCTCGGCAAATGCGGTCAAAACCACGCATATCAAACGTCTCGTTTCAAATCGAAAAAGGACAATGTGCCGGGTTGGTCGGTGAAAGCGGCAGCGGTAAAAGTACATTGGCACGAATCCTGCTCGGTTTAGAAAAAATAGATGGCGGCAAGGTGCAGATTGAGGGGAAGTCAGCTGACACATGGCGGAAGGTGAATCGAGGGAAAATGAGTGTTGTCTTTCAGGATTATCGCTCTTCAGTTCACCCTTCCTTTACGGTGAAAGAGATCGTTGCTGAGCCTATGCGATTGTTAAAGCAGGAAAAAAATGTGGATCAGAAGATTTTATTGTTGCTTGAACAAGTCAGACTACCCTCTTCTTTACTAAATCAGTATGCTCATCAGCTAAGCGGCGGTCAGCTCCAGCGAGTGTGCATCGCGCGAGCCATATCAACGCATCCATCCATTCTCATACTAGACGAAGTCCTGAGCTCACTAGATGTCTCTGTTCAGGTGCAAATATTGGAGCTGCTCGAGACATTAAAACAAGAGCTAGACATGACCATCATTATGATTACTCATGATATAGAAGCGGCAGTGTATTTATGTGATCGTCTCCTATTTTTACATGAAGGAAGCATAGTGGAAGAATGCAAAAAGGATGAACTGCTTGATGCGGTCCATCCATTTACGCTGAAATTAATGGACTCACTTATGCCATATCAGCTTGACAAAAAATAACCAATCTTTTATTGTAAACGTAACAAACGACGGAAGGGTGACCCAATGCAATGAAGTACTAATCCTATGACCTGTAAGCAAAATGAAAAAACGAAGGCAGTGAGCAAACGATTGGTTTGCCATGTTTGCTGCGTTTTCATTTTTTAGCTTCGGAATAGGATGGTACAGCTTGGGAATCAAAGAATGAGGAGATTGATACGGGGGATGTGTGTGTTCAGATAGGAACGGCACGTCATCCGAAATTGATCCGCTTATTTTTGTACACCATTTTGCCTCCTATTCTGAGAATGGGAGGCTTTTTCATGTCTCCTGATACGAAAGGAGAGGGTTGGATGTTAGTAAAGGCCAATCAGTTAAAAGTGTTTCGAAAAGATCGATTGTTATTTGATATTGAGGAACTTACCATCCATCAAAGTGACCGCATTGGACTTGTCGGGGCAAATGGAAGCGGGAAAACGACATTATTACACGTGCTCACGGGGCAAGAGAAACCAGACAGTGGCACGTTTGCTGCCACAACGACCTGGACACTGCTTCCTCAGTTAAAACAAGCGGATGGCACACAGAGTGGTGGTGAGATGACCCAGTCTTATATTGAAAGAGCGTTAAACCGTCCTTCTGCCCTTTTATTAGCAGATGAACCAACGACTCATTTAGATACAGAGCACATTGAGTGGCTGGAAGAGAAGTTGAACAATTATCAAGGAGCCCTTATTGTCGTTTCACATGATCGTGCTTTTTTAGATGCGGTATGTACGGAGATTTGGGAGCTGGATCATGGACGGCTCAATCAATACAAAGGCAACTACACGCAATTTGCACAGCAAAAAGAGTTAGCGCATCGTCAACAGGTGGAAGCGTACGAAGCTTATACCCAAAAGAAAAAACAGTTAGAGCATGCGCTGGAAAAGAAAAAGAAAAAAGCCGACAAAGCGACAAAGCCATCCCAAAAGCTGAAATCATCAGGACCAAAAATTGCAAAGCCCTACTATGCAAATAAGCAAAAAAAACTGCAAAAAACAGCCAAATCGATTGAAACAAGAATGGAGAAATTAGAAAAGGTTGAGAAAGTAAAAGACATTCAGCCCATTCAAATGACGCAGCATTCAATGAAAGAAGTAGCGAGCCGTACCATTTTGCGAGTGAAAAATGTAGATGGCAAGGCGGGCGATCAATTGCTTTGGAAACAGGCGAATGTGGAAGTGAGAGGCGGGGACAAGGTCGCCATCATTGGCAAGAATGGGAGCGGAAAAACGACATTTCTCCGAATGCTGGTGAATGGACATCCCGGAGTTTCTCGCTCAGAAGCTGTCAAGCTCGGCTATTTTCGTCAGGATCTTTCAGGATTAAAGGTAGATGAATCGATTTTACAAAATGCGCTGAAAGAGGCAGTTCAAGATGAGACAGTAGTACGAACGGTTTTAGCGAGACTTGGATTTCGAGGAGATGACGTGCATAAACCTGTTGGGGTATTAAGCGGGGGAGAACGGGTGAAGACCATGCTGGCGTCCTTGCTTGTCAGCGATGCCAATGTCCTCATGCTGGATGAACCGACGAACTTTCTAGATCTGGCGGCAGTTGAAGCGCTTGAAGGTCTATTAAAGGATTACCCTGGTACTGTTGTGTTCGTTTCCCATGATCGCAGACTGGTTGAGAAGGTGGCGACTCGCATTTTTCATGTTCATGAAAAGCGTATTGAAGCATTTGATGGGACATATGAAGCGTATAAACAAAAAGACGACAAACCAGCTGTTACCCAAAGAGAAGAGGAGCTGCTGTTAATTGATTTACAGCTGTCTGAAGTGCTCAGCCGGTTAAGTATTGAGCCGTCTCAGGAGCTGGAGGAGACATTTCAAGCATTATTGAAACAAAAGAAATCTTTGGAGTCATAAAGAACACCCCTGTGTTATTGCACAGGGGCTTGTTCATTCCGTTCTTTTTTTAATTGATCAAGTTCACTGACCGTGACGAGCTGATAGCCTTGTTTGGTGAGTTCATGAATGATCTTCACTGCTGCTTGAGCTGAGCTGTCATAAATATCGTGCATCAACACCGTTCTGCCATCTGCTGCATGTGAGAGAACGTGGTTTGTGATCTGCTGGCTGTTGCGAATTTTCCAATCCTCAGGATCAACATCCCATAAAGAGACCTTCATCCCAACCGCTTGATTGATGTCTTGATTTGTTCCACCATATGGCGGTCTAAAGTGCGTAGGTAAATACCCGCTCGCTTTCTCAATCAGCTTCTGAGTGTCCTTCACTTGTTTTACCGCCTCCTTTAAAGGCAGTCTTGTTAATAAAGGATGACTGTAAGAATGGTTTCCGATTTCATTCCCGCCTTTTAGAATATCGGCAAGCATACTAGGATAATACTGCACCCTGCTGCCTAATACGAAAAAGGTCGCATGTCCTTTATTTTCCTTCAGTGCTTCTAAAATCTTTGAGGTGGTCGCTGGGTTCGGACCATCATCAAATGTAAGGGCAATGGCTTTTTTATTTGGATCAAGCTTTGATTTTTGCGGCAGCTTGACGGCTTTTCTTTTCGGATTTGGTTCTTTCATTTCATTTTGATTCTTGGTTTTATTCATATATTCTGGCTTCAATATATCTTTTAGCAACGTCTTTTTAATTGCGAGTGTTTGCGGACCAAGATCTTCGCCGGCTACTTGAGATGCTGGGAAATAAAATTCTACATATTTCTCTTTCAAGGCAAATTGACTGAAGTTTTGAGCAGTAGGGGCAGTTCCTTTCTGAAGGAGCGTCTGATCCTTAGATAACGTTTTGTCCTTTTGAAGCTCCGAATATGTAATGTAGGATAATTTCTTCAAAAAGTTGGTTTTAGGCAGAAATAAATCTTTTGTGTCAAGAAAGGTTTTTTTCTGAAAATCATAGTTGATCGTGAGATGATTGGTGGTCCCATTTTGCTGACCTGTATAGGTATAAGTCGTAAAGCGAATCGCAGCAGACTGCTTCGCATAATGCACCATATCATAATCAATATTCAGTTCAAAGCGTTTGTTTTCATCGACGTCCTTGGCTTCACTAAACGTCTTTTTGAAATGCTCTAAAGCTGAATTGGCGTAGCTTTGAATCTTGTCATCTAGCTCTTTTTGATGAAAAAGAGGATAGTTGACTGCATATCTCATAAATTTCCCGTCATTTACGAGAGTAACGATCTCGACGTTTTTATAGTTCGTATCCTGCTTTACATTTTTCTTCTCGGTCCCACTTGCTTGTTGATTCTGAAAGAAAGCAACGATTCCAATGACGATCGCAAGTGCAAATAGGCCGATACTCCATTTTCCCTTTAGTGACACAACGTTCAAATCTCCTCTCAAGACGGGCCATTCTTTATCAGTTTGACATCTGTTTGTAATATTTTTATAATATTTGACTTACTTTTGTAATTTTAGAGGATATTCAGGCGGAATGTCAACTATTTTCCTATTAAACTATGAGAAAAAGTGATAGGCCGTTTCAAACGAGCAAAGACACTGTATGACACGGTCACCTGAATACCTTCATTAATTAAAAAATAAGGCGTACATTGATTTTTGAGAGGCAGGCAGATATAATTTTGATGATTATGATTCTCATTTTCAAACAGACTTTTAATGAAGAAAAGGATGACACCGATTTTGCAGGATAAGCGAACACCTCAACAAAAACGATCATCATATATTCTGTTCTTTTTGATATTTTTTCTCGCCGTCATTGGTTTGGCGGCTGCCATGTTTTTGGCTGTGTCATATGGTGCCAAAACATTGTCTCTGCAAACGGTTTGGACAGCTGTATTTGACTATCAGCCAGATGTCACAGAGCAGCAGATCATCCATGAATTGAGACTTCCACGTGTTTTAGGAGCGGCTCTTGTTGGAGCGGCATTTGCCGTAGCGGGTGCGCTCATGCAGGGGATCACAAGAAACCCTCTGGCCGATGCGGGGATTTTGGGCATCAATGGAGGTGCGATGTTCGTGGTCGCTCTCTGTTTTGCTTTTTTCCCAGGCATCCCTTATTCGGCACTGATGTTGTTTTCCTTTATTGGTGCAGTGCTCAGTACGCTGCTGATCTTTGCGATTGGTGCGGCTGGCGGCGTTTTGACACCACTGCGCTTAACTGTAGCAGGGGCCGTTGTGGCTGCATTGCTTCATGCACTTAGCTCTGGAATCGCGATTTATTTTGACTTAAGTCAGGACCTTGCGTTTTGGTATGCAGGCGGAGTGGCTGGTGTGAAATGGCCGCAGCTGACAATTCTTGCTCCGGTCATTCTCATAGTGATCGTCTGGGCGATGCTATTAGGACGGTCACTGTCGCTACTGTCGCTTGGTGAAGATGTGGCGGCAAATTTAGGGGTGAAAACGCGACAAGTGCGAATACTAGGAATGGCAGCTGCTGTATTATTAGCGGGGGTTTCTGTATCAGCAGTCGGCTCCATTGGGTTTGTCGGTCTTGTCATCCCGCATATCGCACGAAAGCTGGTTGGTGTTAACTATCGTTTCGTCATTCCGATGTCAGCGATATTAGGCGCGGTGCTGCTTGTCTTTGCTGACCTTGCCAGCCGCACCGTTAATCCACCGCGAGAGCTTGCCATTGGCGTGATGGTGGCACTTGTCGGTGTTCCTTTCTTCTTGTATATTGCCAGAAAAGAAGGGAGGAACCTGTCATGAGAGAGAAACAGCGGGCTCTTGTTGTGACGGTCGTTTTGCTTTGTTTAAGTGTAGCTGTTGTGCTTTATAGCTTAAATACCGGTACGCTGAAGCTAAATCCTCTTGTGGTCGTCAAAACGTTATTCGGCTTTGGAGATTTTCAAAGTGAAACCGTGCTGTTTGACTATCGTCTGCCTCGAATCGTAGTAACGATGCTAGCAGGAATTGGGCTTGGTATTGCGGGAGGCATTTTGCAAAGTCTATCTCGAAATCCGCTGGCTGATCCAGGGATTATTGGACTAAATGCAGGCGCCGCATTTGGCTTAATCGTGTTTGTGACGTATTTCCACGCACTAGAAGGTAATCCCTCTCTTCTTATTCCGCTCTTTACATTTGGCGGAGGGCTTCTTGCGGCAGCGGTCATCGTGCTTCTGGCGTATGACCGGCAGGAAGGGCTAGTTCCCATCCGGCTGATTCTAGTAGGAATTGCAGTTGCAGCGGGATTCAGTGCTTTGACGTTATTTTTGTCATTGAAGCTGGATGAAGATACTTACACATTTGCTTCAAGATGGCTTGTCGGCAATGTCTGGGGGAGAGACTGGATTCATGTGTTAGCGCTTCTGCCTTGGATTGTATGCCTTGTGCCGTTCACGCTGAGGCAGTCAAGCACGCTCAATGCGTTGACATTAGGAGATGCTGTCGCCTCAAGTGTAGGTGTACGTGTCCAGCGTCAGCGTCTCCTTTTACTGACCTTAGCTGTTGGTTTGGCGAGTGCAAGTGTTTCAATGACAGGCGGTATTGGTTTTATTGGACTTGTCGCCCCGCATTTGGCAAGGAGGCTTGTCGGCTCACTCCATCAATATTTTTTACCAGTTAGTGCGCTGATTGGCTTGTTGATTTTGGTCAGTGCCGATACAATCGGACGTTCCATCTTTGCCCCAAATGCCATTCCAGCGGGTGTCGTTGTGGCTTTTATCGGCGCTCCTTATTTTCTCTATTTATTAGCAAAAACGAAATAAAACAAGAAAGAGGAACTCATCATGAAAAAATTACTTGTGCTTGGTTTAACACTCTGTTTTATCTTGCTTGCCGCTTGTGGTCAACAGGAAACAAAGAATAAAGCAACTCAAAATGATCATGGAACACCGAAAATTGCTTCCTTGTCTATTCATTTAACGAATGACTTATTAGCTCTCGGCATCAAGCCGGCAGGCTCTGTTGTAGGAGGGGATTTAAAAGATTTCCTTCCGCATGCGAAAAAGCAGTTGAGTGGTACGAAGAAGCTGGGCATCGCAGCCGATCCCGATATGGAGTCGCTGCTTGCATTACAACCAGATGTTATTTACATTGATGAAGAACTAGCTGGACAAGACTTATCGAAATATAAAAAAATTGCCAAAACAGAAGTGTTTAATTTAAATAACGGCACTTGGCGCGATCATTTGAAAAAAATCGGCAAGCTCGTCAATAAAGAAAAAGAAGCCGATCAATATATTCAGGATTACAATCAAGAAGCAAAAGAAGTCAAATCGCTCATCAAACAAAAGATTGGAAACGGAAAAGTAATGGCGATCCGTGTGACGGCAAAGGAGCTTCGAGTATTTAGTATGAAGCGCCCAATGGGTCCAATTTTGTATGAGGATTTAGGCCTCACACCTGTCGATGGTGTGAAGAAACTAGACAGCAAGCGGCCATTTGAAGTGATTTCTCAAGAGGTTCTTCCTGACTATAATGCAGATGCTATCTTTGTTGTCGTGAACCGTGATGATAAAGCCCAGCAAGCATTCAAGCAATTAGAAAAGACGCCGATTTGGAAGGGTCTAAAAGCCGTGAAGAACAACCAAGTTTATCCGATTGCCGATCAGCCATGGCTCGATTACTCAGCACTAGGCAATAAAATGGCATTGGATGAAGCGAAAGAGATGTTTTCTACATCAAAATAAGATGAAATCAGGCATCATTCCTTATATAGGCATGATGTCTCTTTTTTTGATCCGCTCTTCTATTCTTTCGGCTTTTGCATACATATGAGAGAGAACGAGCCGTACCGCCCGTAAAGGGGAAGAAAGGGAGGGGTTACAGTTGGAAGTTCAAAAAATTAGTGCAGGTACAATTGCAAGGTTTGTGCTGCTTTTGCTCGCACTTGTCAACAGTGCGCTAACCGCTGCGGGAAAAAGCCCAATACCTATTGATGAAGAAGGTATTCAGCAATTCATCACGTTAGCCTTTCTTGGGATTACATCTCTCTGGGCCTATTGGAAAAACAATGATATAACGAAAAAAGCACGAACAAAAAAAGCAGAATAAGAGGAAAAAGAGCCTTTTCATGATAAAAGGCTCTTTTTCAGCGAAGCGTTAAACGCCTCTCCCCGCAATTTGACTCTTCCTGAAAGGCTTACGCCCGTCGTTCTCCCATGTTGGCGAGGAATGCTTTTACTTCCTCAATGCTTAAGCCGATGGCCTTCGCTTCACTCATCAGACGCTTCCACTCTGATATATTTGAATCCGTCAACCTTCTATGAGTGACATGTAACGTCCTTTCTTCCTGCTCTTTTCGATACGTTTGGAGCAGCTGATAGAGTTCTTCTTTTGGCATGCCGGATTGGACGGCATTGACGATATGCTCCCGCCATTCATGTTCACCACTCTCAGACTCATGAAACATCAACGTCTCTGCGTCAAATAGCTCTTGTAAATCAATCTCTAGCGAAGAGGATACCTTTTTTAAAAACTGGACAGATGGATTTCTGTGGACACCACGCTCAATCTTACTCAAATAAGATTTAGAAACATGGGCATCTTCAGCCAGCTGCTGAATGGAGTATCCTTTCCTCTTTCGGTAAATGCGTATCACCTTTCCTATCATTCGATCAATGATCTCCCTTCTCCCTGGCGAATCGTAATGCGACCTTTTCGTTCATTATAAGAAATAAATTGTTCTTTATAAAATTCAAAAACGTAAGAATCAGGAAGTAAACAAAAGAAAACGAACGATTTTGTTCTTTAAAAAGAACTATAAGACCTATTATGACATTTTTCTTTGCGGGTATTATCTTTTATAATCCAATCATTAACAAAAAGAAACCATATATAACCTTTTTATGATGAAATCGGGAGGTATCTATGAATGAGAATATAGGTTTTAAGCAGCTGTTTTCTGTCATTAAAGAGAAAATGGCCCTTCTGATCCTGATTGTCCTGATCGTAACGGGCATTTCAGCCTACTATCAGTTCTATGTCTCGACTCCTGTATATCAGGCAACCACTCAAATTCTTGTTCATAAACGCAGCAATGACGCACAAGCAAACTTAAACGATATTCAGATGAACCTTCAATATACACGTACCTTTCAAGTTTTATTGAAAAGTCCAATCGTCATTGAAAAAGTAAAAGAAACACTCAACCTCACAGAATCAGCTGAAGGATTAAAACACAAAATTGCCACAAGTACAGAAAATGAGTCTGAGGTCATTAATATTTCTGTACAAGATGAGGATCGCGCAAAGGCAGTCGCCATCGCAAATACTGCAACAGAGGTGCTGCAAGAAGAAATCAAAAAAACCATGAATATGGATCGCATTAATGTTTTGTCTGAAGCCAAGCTGTCCAATACGATTCTCATGAATTCAAGAAAATTCGTTCATATCGTACTGGCACTAGGCGCCTCTTTATTAGGGGGGATAACACTCATTTTCTTAATGAACCTACTCGATGATACTGTAAAACGAACACATCAAATAAGAGAAGAGATCGGATTGCCGTCGCTCGGCAGCGTCTATCAGATGCAGGCAGACAGGAGGACAAAAAAAGACAAGCAGTCCGTCATAACGGGAGGACAGAACATTGATCTTTAAGAGAAAGAAAAGAGAAAAGAGAGATTTAACCTGTATTTCTGTATTAAATCCTCACTCTGTCATAGCAGAACAATTCCGTACGATCCGAACGAACATCGAATTCACATCAATCCAAACAAGGCTGAAATCCATATTGGTGACATCCTCCTTGCCGAAGGAAGGGAAATCATTTACGGCTGCAAATCTAGCAGCTGTTTTTGCACAGCAGAAAAAGCGTGTGCTGCTGATGGATGCTGATTTGCGAAAGCCGGCTGTTCATGAATATTTTGACCTGAGCCATCACACGGGCTTGACCAATGTGCTATTAAATAATTGCAGCTTGGAGGAAGCCATTTTACCCACACCTATTGAGCATTTAGAGCTGCTTCCGAGCGGAACCATTCCGCCGAATCCAGCTGAGCTGCTCTCCTCTTCTGTCATGAAGCAGCTGTTTTATGAAATTGAACAGCAATATGACATGGTGATTGTTGATTCTGCGCCGCTTCTGCCAGTAGCCGATGCAAAGATCCTGGCGAACCGGACAGATGGGAGCATTCTTGTTGTCTTAAGTGGCAAAACCAAGATAGCTGCAGTGAAGAAATCAAAAGAAGTGTTAGACGGGACAACAGGTAAACTGCTTGGGGCTATGCTAAATGGCAAGAAAGAGAAAAAGGGAAGGCTGTATATGTATTAACAAGATTGATAGGTGATGTCTCCTAATCTTTAACAATGGAGGCACTCGACCCTGCTGTGGGCATGACCAATGCCTTAGATGCTCGTCATCAATAGTGGGATGTGAGGACGGGTTTGATGCCCATTTTACGTAAGAATAGTGATGTTGAAAAAGGGGGAGGAGCGTTGACTTACGCCCAAAGATTATCAATCATCGTGGCACTAGATTCATATCTCATCTTAGTGGCTGTCTTTTTTGGTTTTCAATTTGTCCAAGAAGCGGCGTTAACTGTTTATACATTTGAAATGCTCGTCATTTCTTCGCTCAGTCTACTCATTGGGCACCATTTGTTTTCGTATATTTTTCACGTGTACAAGCAAGTATGGGCTTATACAGGGGTAAGAGAGCTCTTTTCTTTAATGAAGACCTTTGCATGTTCTTTTTTATTTTCAATGGCAATGCTGTACCTTTTCGTGCAGACATGGCCCTTTCGTTTTTTATTCATCGTGTGGCTTTTTCACGTATTATTCATCGGTGCATCTCGAATGGCATCCCGGCTATTTCATGATGGGGCAAAGCGGCTGCAGGTAGAAAAGGAACGGGCCTTAATCATTGGCGCCGGATCAGCTGGGACCATCATCGTTCGTCAGCTTCAGCAATCGAGTGATGTACATATTGAACCAGTCGCCTTCATAGATGATGACAAGAGGAAACATAAGCTTGAAATCATGGGACTGCCTGTTTTAGGGGGAAAAGAACAGATTCAAACAGCTGTTGTGATGATGGATATTCAAAAGATCATCATCGCCATTCCGTCCAAAAGCAGCCATACGTTAAAAGGGCTGTATAAGGAATGCGTAGCGACTGGGGTCAAAACGCAGATCATGCCGGAGATGGAGCAGATTCTAAAAGGAACCCATGCGCTGAATCAATTACGAGATGTACAGCCAGAGGATTTACTAGGTAGAGAACCGATTCAATTAGATTCAAGCCGTCTATCTGTCCATTTAAAGGGGAAAACGATCATGGTCACAGGGGCAGGTGGATCGATTGGGTCCGAAATCTGTCGTCAAATTTGTGTGTTTGCCCCTCAAGCGATTGTGCTTGTGGGACATGGAGAATTTAGCATTCATTCTATTTTACTAGAGCTGAAAGAAATTTATGGGGACACCATCAGCCTCTATCCGCAAATTGCGGATATCCAAGATAAACAGAAAATGAGTGAAATCGTTGGTCAGTTTCAGCCGGATATGATTTATCATGCCGCGGCACATAAGCACGTCCCGCTCATGGAGATCAGTCCAAAAGAAGCAGTGAAAAACAATATTATCGGGACAAAAAATGTCGCAGAAGCTGCACATGAGCATGGCATTGAAACATTCGTCCTCATTTCCTCTGACAAAGCGGTCAATCCTGCCAATGTCATGGGCGCCACAAAACGATTTGCTGAAATGCTGATCATGCACATGGGGGCAAGCAGTGACACCAAATTTGTCGCGGTACGGTTTGGAAATGTACTCGGAAGCAGGGGAAGCGTCATACCAATTTTTAAGAAACAGATTGAACAAGGCGGGCCGGTCACGGTCACACACCCAGCCATGACAAGATATTTTATGACCATTCCAGAAGCATCGAGGCTTGTCATTCAGGCGGGTGCCTTGGCAGAAGGAAGGCAGATTTTCGTATTAGACATGGGGGAGCCAGTGAAAATTGTTGACCTCGCAGAAAACCTCATTCATCTCTCAGGTTACACCACAGACCAGATTCCGATTACGTTCACAGGCATTCGCCCTGGGGAGAAAATGTATGAGGAACTACTCAACCAGCATGAAAAAGCACAGGAACAAATTTTCCCGAAAATTCATATCGGCCATGCGCTGGATGGAGACCCATATGTGCTGAACCGCTTTATCCATGAATTTGACATGATGAGTGAAGAGCAAATGAGAGAAGCGTTGTTTGTTGCCATCGAATCGCATGATTTGTTGTCTGAACAAATGACAAGAGAGGGGGAAGCGCTTGTCGATGAAGAAAAAAGTCTTGTTTTGCGCAACGGTTGACTATCATTTTAAGGCATTTCACCTTCCGTATTTCCGGTGGTTTCAGGAACAAGGATGGGAAGTGCATACAGCGGCAAATGGTCAGCTGGAGCTTCCCTATGTGGATCAAGCGCACTCGATTCCGATTCAGCGCTCTCCTTTTCATGTGCACAACCGGTTTGCGTATGTGGAGCTGAAGAAGCTATTAGCGAAAGAACACTATGACTTCATCCATTGCCACACACCAATGGGAAGTGTAATTGGCAGACTTGCAGCCAAAAGCGCGCGCAAAAAAGGGACGAAGGTTCTTTACACAGCACATGGCTTTCACTTTTGGCAAGGAGCGCCGCTTCAAAACTGGCTGCTCTATTATCCGATTGAGCGATGGCTCGCCCGCCATACAGACGCTTTGATCACCATTAATGGAGAAGATTTTAAAAGTGCAGATCGTCTATCAAAAGAACGGGCATCTGTTTATTATGTTCCTGGTATGGGTGTGGATATGAAACGATTTGCACCAGTTCATGAAAAAGAGAAGCAGCGTCTTCGTGCAGTCCATGGCTTTTCTTCAGAAGATTTTATTTTGCTGTGCGCTGGCGAATTAAATGCGAATAAAAACCAAGGAATGCTCATCAAAGCATGTGCCCAGCTATATAGGAAAATACCAAATGTGAAGATCGTGTTTGCCGGGGAAGGGGCCATGCGGCCGATGTATGAAAAGCTGGTTCACGAACTCCATCTTGAAAAGCATGTCCACTTTGCTGGTTTTTGCAAACACATTGAAGAATGGATGCATTTGAGTGATGTATGTGTGTCGACTAGTTTGAGAGAAGGGCTTGGCATGAATCTGCTTGAAGCAATGTCTGCGGAAAAGCCGGTCATTGCAACTGAGAATAGAGGACACTGTGAGCTGATCAGACATGGCGTGAATGGTTTTTTAGTCAAACCGCATGATGTGAATGACTTGGCTGAATATTTGCGGCAGCTTTATCACAAAAGGGATCAACTGCCCCTCATGGGAAAAGCAGGGCGATCCTTAGCATATGCATTTGCACAGGAGCAGACGGTGAGTGCGATGGAAGAAATTTATACAACTTATATGGATCAAGCAGAGAAGGTGATGTGAGCATGCGTAAGCCAAAGGTGTCTATCATCATGGGCGTCTACAATTGCCAAGACACAGTAGAAGAAAGTATTGAATCCATTCTTCATCAAACATATGACAACTGGGAGCTCATCATATGTGATGACGCATCAACAGACGGCACCTATGAAATAGTGCTGTCCTATACAAAACGAGACCCTGAAAGAATTCGTCTTATCCGCAATGAGCATAATCAAAGGCTCGCTGCCAGTCTGAATCGCTGTCTAGCTGAAGCGAGGGGAGCCTTGATTGCAAGGCAGGATGGCGACGATATATCAGTACCTGATCGTTTAGAAAAACAGGTGCATTTCCTTGAATCACATCCTGAATATGATGTGGTCGGGACGGCGATGACCGTGTTTGATGAATCGGGTACAAAAGGTGTACGTGCACTGATTTCAGCGCCTGATCGAAAAGTGCTGGCAAGAGGGACGCCTTTTTGTCATGGAACCATTATGATGAGGGCTGCTGCGTACAAGGCTTTAAATGGATATCGCTCTGTGAAAACAACGAGGCGGATGGAAGATATCGATCTGTGGATCCGTTTTTTTGCTGCGGGGAGAAAAGGCTTTAATTTACAAGAGCCGTTATACCTTGTGAGAGAGGATGAAGCGGCTTTTCAGCGCCGTAAGTTTCAATACTCGATAGATAATGCTTGGCTCGTTTTAAAAGCATGCTGGTTATTAAAATTGTCGCCAGTTCATTATTTGTTTGCGCTAAAGCCTGTGGTCCGCGCCTGTTTATCACCGAAGATCATGAAATTTTATCATCAGCGGAAGCTGGAGGCGTCTTTGTTGAAAAGGAGGACGATTCGGGATGAGTGAGCCAAAGCGTGTCCTTCATATTGTGGGCGGGATGAACCGGGGCGGAGCTGAAACGATGATCATGAACATCTATCGTGCACTCGATAGAAATGTCCTTCAATTTGACTTTATTACCCACCGGAAGGATGTCTGTGATTATGATGAGGAAATTCAGAGACTCGGCGGGCGTATCTTTTATGTCCCGAGTATTGGGGCGTCCTCTCCTTTGGCATTTGTCAGAACATTGACAAAGACAATCAAGCGAACAGGACCGTATCAAGCAGTGCATGCACATACAGATTTTCAAACAGGCTTCTCTGCCCTTGCTGCGAAATTGTCGGGTGTGAAGGTGCGCATTTGTCATTCGCATAATACTGCTTGGAAACAGTCGCCAAATTGGGTAGACCATATGATGCTCAAAGGATTTCGTCAGCTGATTTTTGCATTTTCTACAAAGCTTGTTGCATGCGGTGAGGATGCCGGTTCCTTTTTATTTGGTCAGAAAAAAATGAAGAATAGACAGGTTGAGGTGCTGCCGAATGGGATTGATTTATCCCTTTTCTTTCAGCCTGATCCAGAAGAAAAGGTGAAGATCAAAAAGCAGCTAGGTCTTCAGGAAAAAAGTATGGTGATAGGTCATATTGGGCGTTTTCATGAACAAAAAAATCACGTTTTTTTTATGGAACTGGCACAGACCTTAAAGAGGCAGGGGGTCTCATTTCAGCTTGTCCTTGTAGGGGATGGACCGCTGAAGCAGGTGGTTGAATCATATGCGGAAAAGGCCGGCTTGTTAGACGACATTGTCTTTACAGGCGTCGTATCAGACGTTCCAGAATATATGAAAGCATTTGATGTATTTGTGATGCCTTCCTTGTTTGAAGGACTTCCGCTTGTTTTAGTGGAAGCACAGGCATCTGGATTGCCTTGTGTGATTTCAGATCATATTACAGAGGAAGTAGATTTAGGTTGCGGTCTTGTGAAAAGAATGTCGCTTCGGGATTCCGCTCATGAATGGATGAAGGCGGTGCTTGAAGCGTATCATGCAGAGCCTCCTCTTCAAGAGACCATTACGTCCCAGCTTGAACAAAGAGGATTTGATGTCAAACAGAACATCACACGTGTGATGAATGGATATGGACTGTAAGGAAGGAATGGCAGATGGCGGTATATTTGGTGAACATGATCATGGTCTATTTATGGTCGAGCTTTGCCGCATTTTACGGCAGGCGTGATGATACCATTCAAAGCGGATGGCGGCCTAACAAAATTCTCGTGTTATTTCCGTTTTTGTTTCTTTGTATTGTCGCTGGTATTCGGTACAAAGTAGGAACCGATTTTGTCACATATGGACAGATGTATGAGTTCTCCATCAATTATGAAAAGCCTTGGCATATCTTCGGATTTGGTGTGGACAAGGCGGCCACTGACCCGGGATTTACGTTTATTTTATGGATGCTCAATCAACTGTCCCATGATCCGCAAATCATGTATATCTCGGTTGGGGCGATCACCTATTTTTTTATCATCAAGACGCTCATTCAATATGGCCGTCCCTTTGAGCTGAGTATGCTGCTTTTTCTCGGCACCTTTCATTATTACGCTTCGTTTAATGGCATGCGTCAGTATATGGTGGCTGCGGTTCTTTTTTATGCCATCCGTCTTGTCATCAATGGTCAATGGAAATTGTATTTTCCGCTTGTCCTCGTATGTTCATTGTTTCATTCATCGGCTCTCATCATGATTCCTGTGTATTTTATCGTGAGAACAAGATCGTGGTCATGGATGATGCTGGTCTTATGCTTGATTTTCTTAGGGTTAACCGCTCTTTATGACCGCTTTGTTTCTGTGTTTGTCGTGATGCTGCAAGGCAGTTCATATGGGCATTACGAGGAATGGCTCACAACGAATACAAATGGAATGAATGTGACAAAAATCGGTGTATTGATTTTGCCGCTTTTGCTCGCGTTCTTTTATCGAAAACGGCTTCGTGAGCTGACGCCTGAGAGCGATTACGTTGTGAACTTTTGTTTGCTCGGTTTCTTGTTTGGCATCCTTGCCACAAAGGATGTCATTTATGCAAGATTTCATATTTATTTTGGCTTGTATCAGCTTATCTTACTGCCATACTTCACACGTATTTTTGATCAGCGGTCTAATGTCTTTATCTATGTAGGGATTGCTGTTTGCTATATTCTGTACAGCATCATGCTGATGCCGTTCGATTCATCTGTGTTGCCGTACAGGACGATATTTACAAAGTAGATTTTGAGAAAGGTGGAGCATGTTGTAATGCCAGCTATCAGTCTATTGGTCGCAGTCTACAATACGAGTCAATATGTGGAGCAATGCCTTCAATCAATTGCAGATCAAAGTTTTTCAGATATAGAGGTCATTCTTGTGAATGATGGATCTAGAGATCACAGCGGAGAATATCTTGAAGCATTTGCTGAGCAAGATCAGCGGTTTCGGGTCATTCATCAAACCAATCAAGGGTTAGGCGCTGTGAGGAACCGGGGCATCGAAGAAGCAAAGGGCACGTATATTGCCTTTATTGATTCAGATGATATTCTCGCGCCTCATTACTGCGAAGCCTTGTATGAAAAAGCTGAAATGACCGGCGCAGATCTAGTAATCAGTGAGTACTGGATTCAATTTGAACAGTCAAAGCGAACCATACCAACGACGCTGTTAGCCGAGCAGTCTTCCGAAAAAACGAGTTTAATTGAAGCGTTATTGCACGGAGACATGACGGGGTTCTCATGGAATAAGCTGTATCGGCGTGCCTTTATCGAAGAACATCACATTCGATTTCCGCTTCGGGGGGAACTTGAGAACATAGAAGATCAATATGTGACGCTGCGCTGTTTTTCTTTAGCTCGCGGCATTGCCTTTGTTCATGAACCTCTTTATTACTACCGGGTTCATCTATCTTCTATTGTGCAGCGATATCAAAAGCAGTATTTTCATCATGGACTGACCTTTTATCATGCGCAGCGCTTGTTTTTGACAGAATATGATGACATCTCTCTGTATGAGAAGGCACTTGATTTTTTTATTGTCAATCACACCCTTCATTGTATGCTCAACGAATGGAAGAGCCAAAATGCACTCTCTCTTCGGGAAAAGCTTGATCACATGCGGGAAATGGTGACACACGAAGCTTTTCAGCATGCCGTCAAACAAGTGGAACCCTCGAAGCTCACTGCTCGAAAGCGAATGATTTTATTCCTTGCGAAGTGCCGGCTGGTCTATCCGCTTTCTGCCGCCGCTTCAAGCTATCAAAAATGGATCGAATATCAAACAAGGAAATAGGGGTGAAGAGATTGACATTGCAGCAATTGAAGGCACACGCCGCAGAGTGGCTGCTCTTAAAGGTGAAATATCCACTTGAATATCGACTGAGCCGCCAACGCCTGCCAGAGCGGAGTCATCAGAAGAAAATCATTCTCACGCTGCTGCCAGGACATGATAATTTAGGGGATCATGCGATTGCCTATGCGAGTTATTGTTTTTTAAAAGAGCACTTTCCCGCCTATGACATCATGGAAGTAGACATGAAAGAGATCTATCGCCTCGCCCGTCCGTTAAAGCGTATGCGGCATCCGGAAGACATCGTCTGTATCATCGGTGGGGGCAATATGGGGGACTTATACCGTTATGAAGAATGGACGAGACAATTTATTATGAAAACCTTCAAGTCCTATCCAGTGATTCAATTGCCGGCCACTGTCCATTTTACAGAAACAAAGAGAGGAAAAAGAGAGGAACGCCGCGCCATTCAAACATACAAACACCATCCAAGACTGCTTCTCATGGCAAGAGATCAAACAACCTACAATTGGATGAAGCAGCACTTCCCTGATCAAGATGTGTGGAAACAGCCTGATATGGTGCTCACATTAGATGAATCGACTAAGGAACAAAAACGTGAAGGGGTTCTCCTTTGTTTGCGAGAAGATAAGGAAGCGTATCTCACTGAAAAGGAGCGGCGGCAGCTAAAGCAGCATATTCAAGAGACGTATGATCAAGTCGGTTTGATCACTACGACAATTGGCAAACGAGTTGATCGAACGACTCGCTTAGATGAATTATCTGCTTTATGGGCAGAGTTAAGTAAGGCACAGGTCGTCGTGACAGACCGGCTTCATGGCATGATTTTTTGTGCGATTACGCAAACACCGTGTGTTGTCCTTAGGTCATTTGATCATAAGGTGATGGAAGGGTATGAATGGGTGGCCCATCTTCCGTTTTTGACGCTATTGAAAGAACCGAATGAGGCGTCTGTGAAAGAGGCGATTCATCAGATGATGAAAACGAGCAGACAAAAGGGAGAGGAAGCTGGATGAAGGATTTTACACGCTGCGTGAAATCAAAATGAATCGAGCGTTTCTTTACAATGCCAGTGCAAACATCATGACGTTTGTCTTGATGATGCTTATGTCTGTTTGTTTAACACCGTATATCGTTCATACACTTGGAGTGGAAGCATTCGGCTTAATCCATCTGACGCAAAATATGATCAACTATTTATCGGTTATTACGGCTTCATTAAGTGCTGTGGTGGTGCGTTTTTTTTCTGTGGCGGCTCATAAAGGGGAAATGGAGAAGGCGCAGCGCTATCTCTCATCTTATTTCGTCAGTTCCGTTTTTTTATCAATCAGTCTTTTTCTGTTTTGTCTCTTCATGTCCCGCCAGCTGGTAGAGTGGCTTCATGTGCCTGATGATCTCGCAAAGGACACACAGACCGCCTTTATATTAGGGGGTCTTTTATTTATGCTCAATTTTGTCATGTCCGGCATTGGGGCTGCGCCGTTTTATGCGAATAAGTTATATGTATCAAGTATTGGTCAGGCCATTCAGATGTTTTTGAGGGCACTGATGATTGTGCTGCTGTTTACATGGACGGCACCTGCCATCTGGCATATTCCACTTGCGGCTGTGATAGGAAGCTTGGCGGCTATGGGAATTGGTATCTATTATTTTAAAAAACTCATCCCTTGGTTTTCGTTTAAGTGGCGGCACGTTTCACTATCTTCTAGTCTCACACTTGTTCGATCAGGGGTCTGGCATTCTTTTGAGCAAATGGGGATTTTGCTATTTCTACAGATTGATTTATTGATGACGAATCTGCTCATTGGAGCGGAAGCGACGGGACAGTATGCGGCGATATTACAATTTCCATTATTATTACGCACACTAGCAGGAACATTGGCGGTTGTGTTTGCCCCAACGATTACGAAATTTTACTCAAATCAAGATGAAGAGGGTCTCATCCGATATGCAGCAAATGCCATTAAGTGGAGCGGGTTATTTGTCGCGTTTCCAGCGGCTCTGCTAGGAGGACTTGCCGGTCCGCTCATGCTTTTGTGGCTTGGACCTGCCTTTGAAGAGCTGAAATGGCTCCTCATGATTCATGCTGCTTATTTATGCTTGACCTTGATGTTTTTACCGCTGACATATGTCCCGACCGCTTTTAATCGATTGAAGGTTCCGGCAGTGGTCACGCTCATATTAGGTGTATCCAATGTGCTTTTTGCCTATGGATTGACGCATACGCTTCAGCTTGGTTTATACGGCATTGCATCAGCAGGAGCGATTGTTTTATTGATCAAAAATATCGTGTTTCTGCCATTTTATACGGCCCGCATCACGAATCAGATACGCACCATCTTTTACAAACATACGATGGTTCCACTTGCAGGAGCGCTCATGATTTGGGGCGTCTGTGCAGGAATTCAAGCGATTTATGACGTGACGTCCTGGTGGGAGCTGTTTTGTATTGGGGGTCTATGTTTCTTTCTCTATATGGGCTACTTGTATCAATTTGCAGGAACAAAACGAGAGCGGCAGCAGCTGGTGCGTAAGGTAAAACAAGCTGTTTCCCGCTAGTGAGATAAGGAGATTTCATGATGAAAAGAATGTTAGATGTGGTGGTGGCATTGACGCTGCTCATCGCAGGCAGTCTTCTTTTTCTTGTGCTTTATGGACTGATTCGGTGGAAAATTGGGACGCCTGTGTTGTTTCGGCAGAAGCGGCCTGGTCTGTATGGCCGGCCATTTATGCTATATAAATTTCGGACGATGACCGATGAACGCGACGAACACGGGGTGCTCCTGCCAGATCATCTACGATTAACTAAGACGGGCGCATTGATTCGCAAGCTCAGTCTTGATGAATTACCGCAGCTAGTCAATGTTCTAAAAGGAGAGCTCAGTCTCGTTGGACCAAGGCCGCTTCTGATGGAATATTTGCCGATGTATACAGAGGAGCAAGCAAGGCGCCATCTTGTCAAGCCTGGCATTACTGGATGGGCACAGGTGAATGGAAGGAACACGATCTCCTGGGAGGAAAAATTCACCTATGATCTCTGGTATGTCGAGCATCAATCATTTTGGCTTGATATGAAAATTTTATGGATGACCTTGCTGAAAGTTATCAAAACAGAGGGGGTGCAGCAGCCGCATCATGCCACAGCTGAAAAATTCAAAGGAACCGATATATAAAGAGCAACCAATTGGTTTAATTGGGGCTGGTGGGCATAGCAAAGTCATTCAAGACATGATTGCTGCCCATCCCGATTACTCATTATGTGCTGTATTAGATGATCAATTTGAAGAGGCAGTCACTCAAAGCAGTATCTTGTATGGACCGATCTCCATGAGTCAAAAGCTGAGAGAGGCAATGCCACATATGAAATGGCTGATTGCGATCGGACAAAATGAGAGCAGACAGTTAGTAAAGGAACGCCTCTCTTTTGAAAACACGGCATTTGCCACACTCATCCATCCACGGGCGGTCGTAAGTCCATCAGCGGTCATTGGAAGGGGAACTGTCGTGATGGCAACGGCAGTAGTTCAAGCAGATGCAGCAATCGGTGAACATGCGATTATCAACACAGGATCTATCATAGAGCATGACTGTATACTCGAATCGTTTGTCCATCTATCACCGGGAGCAGTGTTAACTGGCTGTGTGTCGGTACGAATGGGTACACATATTGGGGCAGGTGCTGTTGTGATACCCGGGACATCGATCGGAAGCTGGACAATCATTGGCGCAGGAGCCGCAGTAACAAGAGATATTGACGATCAGAAAGTCGCTGTAGGCATTCCTGCAATAGAAATCAAAGATCGGAGAGAGGGCGGGAGATGATGCAAGAAAGGAAACGAATTTACTTATCACCACCGCATATGAGCGGAAAAGAGTATTTGAAAATAGAGGAAGCTTTCAAGAGTAACTGGATTGCACCGCTTGGGCCTCTTGTAAATGAATTTGAGCAGGCAGTTGCGCGCTATGCAGGAGTGAATGCAGGAGCGGCTTTATCTTCTGGAACAGCAGCCATTCACCTTGCATTAAAGCTGATTGGCGTTGAAAAAGGGGACATTGTCTTTTGTTCCACCCTCACATTTGTGGCAACTGCAAATCCGATTTTATACGAACACGCCACACCCGTTTTTATTGATTCTGAAAGGGATACATGGAATATGTGTCCGCTTGCTTTAGAGAAAGCCTTTGTGGAATCAAAACGACTTGGAAAAATGCCCCGTGCTGTCATTGTCGTGCATTTATATGGACAAAGCGCAAAAATGGACGAGATCTTGGCGTTATGTGAAGCATATGATGTACCAGTCATTGAGGATGCGGCTGAATCGTTAGGCGCTCTTTATAAAGGAAAAAAAAGCGGCTCAATGGGCAGGTTCGGTGTCTATTCGTTTAATGGAAATAAAATCATTACAACATCAGGCGGCGGAATGCTTGTGAGTGATGATGAAGCTGCGATCGAACGCTGCCGCTTTCTCGCTTCACAGGCTAGAGAACGCGCGATGCATTATGAGCATCAAGAGATAGGATACAACTATCGCATGAGCAACCTGCTAGCAGGCGTCGGGATCGCTCAAATGGAAATATTGGACGAGCGTGTTGAACAAAAGCGCCGCATTTTCAGGCGTTATCAGGATGCGTTATCTCATGTTGAGGGGCTTTATTTCATGCCAGAATATCAAAACACCAAGTCCAACCGCTGGCTGACGACATTGACGATTGATTGTGATAAGCAAACGTCTCCAGTGGACATCATTGCTGCACTAGAAAAAGAACAGATTGAAGCAAGGCGTGTATGGAAGCCGCTGCATCAGCAGCCGCTCTTTCGTGATTGTCCATTTTATTCAGCTGCGAAAGGCACCCCCGTATCTGAGTTGTTATTTGAATCAGGGCTTTGTCTCCCCTCTGGAACAAGTATGACAGAAGCTGAACAGGATCGTATCATTGACATAATTCGTCATGCCCTGCGAGACAAAACATTCACCTCTTCACAGGCTGCTCACTCGTAAGCAGCCTGCCTCTCTTTTTTATCAAATTCATCAATTAGTGGAATAAATAGGAATGAGCATTGCCAATTCGATTTAAATATGATATTGACAACGAGGACCTTCCTCCTTAAAATGAAAATGATTATCAGCATCAATTAGGAGGAACATCTTATGTCGATTTGTATCCATTTTTTTCCGAAAATTAAAATAAATACAGTCATCCCTTTCCTGCTTATCTTTTTATTAGTAGGCTGCTCTCAAGCAAACAATGGAGCAGATGGAGATAAGGATCATCCTGACATGATCACGATGGCCTGGCCGAGAGATATTGGCGAAATGAATCCGCACGTATACAACCCTTCACAACTGTTCGCGCAATCAATGATTTATGAGCCATTGGTCAGCTATCAAAAGAATGGAAAGCTAAAACCTGAATTAGCGAAATCATGGGATGTGTCAAAGGATGGCAAGGTGTACACGTTCCATCTAAGAGACAATGTGACATTTTCAGATGGATCTGAGTTTAATGCAAACATTGTGAAAAAGAACTTTGATTCCATCTTAAAAAACAAGGACATACATAGCTGGTTAGGTGTGATAAAAAAAATCAAAAAGACAGAAGCAGTAGACAAGAAAACGTTTCAACTCACATTAACAGAACCATATTATCCAACTGTTCAAGAATTAGCCGTTGTCCGACCGGTTCGTTTCTTAGGCGAAGCAGGCTTCCCTAAAAACGGAGATACGTCAAAAGGAATTGAAAAACCAGTGGGGACAGGCCCATGGGTATTAAAAACATATCAAAAAGATGACTATGCCATTTTCGAACGAAATGAACATTATTGGGGAGAAAAGCCAAAGGTCAAAGAAATCAAAGTCAAGGTCATCCCAGATGCGGAAACGAGAGTCATGGCATTTGAAAAAGGTGATGTAGACGTCCTTTACGGAGAAGGAACCATTAGCCTTGATGCCTACAAACAGTTAGAGGCGAGTGGTAAGTATGAAACAAAAATGTCAGAGCCTATAGCAACGAGACAGCTTGTCATGAATACAAAAGTCGATCAGCTGTCAGATGAGAAAGTGCGACATGCCCTTCAATATGCGATCAATAAGAAATCAATGGTAGAGGGTGTCACCTCTGGCTTAGAGGATGAAGCAGATCACATATTGCCGACCAACATGCCTTACACATCTGATATTCATGTGAAGCCGTTCCAATATGATGTAGACAAAGCGAAAGCATTGCTGGATGAAGCAGGCTGGACACTTCCAAAAGGAAAAACCGTTCGTGAAAAAGATGGAAAAACGCTTGAATTTAGTATGATGTATGATTCAGCAGAATCGATTCAAAAAGCGATGGCTGAGACGCTTCAAGCAGAATGGGGTGCCATTGGCGTTGGCGTCAAACTTGAAGGTGTAGAGCTGGCAACACAGGTGCAGCGCTTTAAAGCCAACAAGTTTGATATGAACTTCTTTAGCAACTACGGAGCACCATATGATCCGCATACATTTATGAACGTCGTCTCATCAGATGGTTTTGGATTCAAAGAAGCCATCTCAGCCTATCCAAATAAGGACAAGTTGATCAAAGAAATGAGTGAAATTCCATCAACAACCAATGAAAACAAACGAAAAGCACTTTATTCGTCTGTCTTATCTTCATTACAGGATCAAGGCGCAATTGTGCCAATCTCTTATTTTAAAAAGACAGCCGTTTATCAAAAAAATGTGAAGGACTTTGAGTTCCCAGCAAATCGCGATGAACATCCATTCTCAGGTATTAAGCTGAAGTAATAGAAGGAAGGTTAGGAAATGGGCCGCTATATCGTCAAACGCATGCTATCAATCATCCCTGTATTTTTATTAGCCACTCTTTTCACGACTGGTATGATTCACCTTTCGCCAGTTGACCCGGCTGAGGCATATTTAGCAGCGGCTCATATCCAGCCAACGGATGAAATATTAGCGCAAAAACGAAGTGAATTTGGTTTAGACCAACCGTTTTATATGCAGTATCTTCACACCATTGAAAAAGTCATTCATCTTGATTTTGGCAAGTCATATATGTCTAACCAGCCTGTGCTCAATGAGGTGATGTATAGAATACCAGCGACGATTCAATTGGCGCTGACTAGTCTACTGATTGCTATCTGTGTCAGCATTCCACTCGGCTTTTTCAGCGGTATGAGGAAAAATGGCATCGTTGATCATGTGAGCCGGCTCATTTCTTTCTTAGGAGCATCGATCCCGACATTTGTCTTGGGGTATTTGCTCATCTACTTTTTTTCAGTGAAGCTCGATCTTCTACCGGTTGAAGGGGTGGGAACATGGGAGCATCTCATTCTGCCATCGGTCACACTGGCTGTCCCTTTAATTGCAATGTATACAAGGCTATTACGCTCAAGTGTGAGTGAGGTGCTTCAAGAGCCGTTTGTTCAATATGCGAGAATTAGAGGATTAAAGGAACGGTCAATCATGTTCAAGCATGTATTGAGAATCGCGATATCGCCAATGCTGACAGGGCTTGGGGTGAATCTTGGCAAGCTGCTGACAGGAACTATTATCGTAGAGGCTGTTTTTTCATGGCCAGGGTTTGGGCGCTTCTTTATTGAAGCGATCTTTAACCGGGATCTGCCGGTCATTCAATTCTATGTCCTCATGGCAGCATGTATCTTTATCTTGAGCAGCTTGATTGTGGACTTACTTCAGCTGATCATTGACCCCCGTATTTCCAGAAAGGAAGGCCGCCAGTCATGATGACAAAAGGAAAATATCTCTTCTCTCATCAAAAGATGATCTCGATCTGCGTGGTGCTCCTTGGTCTATTGCTGATTGTGACAATATGTGCACCGTGGATCGCTCCACATGATCCGGCGGCTGTCAATCTAGCGATGAAGCTAAAGGGGTCTTCGTGGGAATATCCTCTTGGGACAGATCAATTAGGCCGATGCAATTTATCCCGAATTTTATATGGGGCACGTGTTTCGCTAGGCTGTGCGTTATTAATCTTTCTCTCTTCTTTATTGATTGGGTTAATCGTAGGTTTGTTGTCAGGTTACAAAGGCGGCTGGATCGATCACGTCTTAATGAGATTCTGCGACGGAATCATGGCATTCCCGAATCTGGTGCTGATCCTTGGATTAGTCGGCATCTTCGGTCCTGGACTTTCTCAAGTCGTGCTGGCCTTGATGCTTGTGCAATGGGTATACTATGCTCGCGTCTTCCGAGGAATGGTGCTGAGTTTAAAAGAACAGAACTTTATTGCCGCTGCGAAAATTAGCGGGACATCCCACTGGAACATCATGAAAAAGCATATGATTCCAAATGTCCTGCCGCCACTGGCGGTCATTGGCACACTTGAAATGGGCTGGGCGATTATGGACATTTCAGCGATGTCCTTTCTCGGATTAGGCGTTCAGCCTCCTATGCCTGAATGGGGAGCGATGATTCATGAAGGGAAGTCGTATATTCAAACGAATCCACAGTTGATGCTCTATCCAGGTCTTGTCATCATGGCTGTCGTCGTCCTCTTTAATTTACTAGGAGAAGCCCTTTCAGAGAAATATGGTATCAAACGCCGTGTGTAAAGGAATGATCAATGTGCAAGAGTCCATTTTACAAATAGAGAACCTGTATGTGCAGTCGAAAACGCCTCATGGGACAACCTCTCTTATTCAGGACGTATCGTTTGAAGTAGGGCGAGGTCAAATCGTTGGATTAATAGGTGAGAGCGGCTGCGGGAAAACGGTGACAAGTATGTCAATCTTACATATGCTTGACCGGAAAACAACGGATGTTACTGGCAGCATCACATTACAAGGACGAGAATTGATCGGTCTGAGTGAAAGGGATATGCGGTCTATTCGGGGCAAGGACATCTCATATATTATGCAAAATCCAATGAATAGCTTTACGCCAGTATGGACGATCGGTCATCAGCTGATTGAAACCATCCGCCAGCACACCTCTGTCAGTAAAAGGCAGGCAAAAGCGAAGGCAATGGATGCGTTAGCGCAGATGAATCTGCCGCAGCCAGACAAGCTGTTAAACAAGTTTCCCTTTGAACTAAGCGGCGGCATGCTGCAGCGTGTCATGATTGCCATGGCTGCCTGTATGCACCCGCCTCTCCTCATAGCAGATGAACCAACAACTGCTTTAGATGTACACACGCAGAAGCTGGTGCTTGAGCATCTGAACCACATTCGTCATGAGTATGGAACCGCCATTTTGCTCATTACTCACGACCTTGGCGTCATTGCAGAAATGGCAGATCAGGTTGTTGTCATGAGGCAGGGAGAAATAGTAGAAAAAGCAGAAGTGCTTGAGCTTTTTGAAAACCCAAAGCATGATTATACAAAGAAACTATTAGCAGCTCGTCCATCCATCCCAGCTGTTTGTCCGATTTGAGGTGAGAAGGCCATTGCATTTATTAGAAGTGAAAGCAGTTAGTCATTCATACAACAGCCGGTCGTTTCTGATGAGAAAAAAAGGCGCAGACCAAGTCTTAAACGGCGTCAATTTGCTCGTTGAAGAAGGCACGTGCGTCGGATTGCTAGGGCAAAGCGGCGCAGGGAAAAGCACGCTAGGCCGTATCATACTTGGTCTAGAGAAGCCAAAAGCCGGTCAGGTTCTCTTTGAAGGTCAGGATATATATTGTGCAGACCAAAGAACACGCAAACATTATCGCCGTCATGTGCAAGCGGTGTTTCAAGATTCATACTCGGCGGTGAATCCAAGGTGGACCGTCGAACAAATTTTATCCGAACCGCTTGAAAACTATGAAACGATGAGCCGAAAAGAACGCAAAAGCGTGCTGATCCATTGGCTGGAAAGAGTCGGGCTCAGTGAAAAGGACTTGTCTAAATATCCGCATCAATTCAGCGGCGGCCAGCTGCAAAGGATCAACATTGCAAGAGCCTTATTGTTGCAGCCAAAGCTCGTCGTACTGGATGAATCCGTCAGCAGCTTAGATATGGTCACACAGGGTGTCATTTTAGATTTATTAGTAGAATTAAAGAAGGAACTGGGTGTCGCTTACTTATTTATTACACATGATATGACGGCAGCCTATCACTTAAGTGATCAATTGGCGATATTAGATCAAGGTGAACTTGTTGCACAATTTCGATCAAAGGATGATTTCTTTTCATCAGAAGAGAAAGCGGTGCAAAAGATGAGAGAGGCAATGCTGGCAGACCATCCTTTGTCCCGAACGATTGGCAGACCAGTTCGATAAATCGTCATTTCATCAATGCCTCTTGTAGAAGAGGCTATTTTTCATGAAAGGCAGGTAGCATCGTGAACCATCGAGCGTATTTAGCTTTAGCCATTCCTTTAACCATCTCAACGATGACGACACCATTACTTGGAGCTGTTGATACAGCCGTTGTTGGTCAGCTTGCCAATCCCGCGTATATTGGAGGCGTCGCAGTTGGCAGTCTCATTTTCAGTACACTCTATTGGCTCTTTGGTTTTTTGCGGGTGAGTACATCTGCTTTTGCCGCTCAGGCAAACGGGGCGCAGAGTGAAGAGCAGGGTGTACTTGCTTTTCTGAGACCATTTTTAATCGCCATCATTGTCGGCCTTTGTTTTATTGCCCTGCAATGGCCCATTATTCAATCTGCTTTTCTCGTGATCTCTCCCGCTGCGGATGTTCGGCAATTTGCAGCAGATTACTTTCATATTCGGATTTGGGGTGCACCGTTTACCTTGATGAATTATGTGATATTAGGCTGGCTGATGGGAATGGCAAAAATGAAGGAAGCCCTCTCTTTACAAATCTTGATCAATGTCATGAATATGCTCCTTGCCCTTCTGCTTGTTCATGTGTTTTCGTTTGCAGTTAAAGGGGTGGCGGCCGCGACATTGATCTCTGAATTAACTGCTTTTGTACTAGGCGCATGGATCATCATGAAGCATTCAAAAAACGGGTTCCAGATGCCGTCTATTAAGAAAATCATGGATACACGGGCAGTGCAGAAAATGTTTCATGTGAATAAAGATTTGTTTATTCGGACGATTTGTCTGCTTGTCGTGATTAACATGTTTACAGCAAAAGGCGCTTCTTTTGGAACAGAAATGCTGGCAGCCAATGCCATCTTATTTCAAATTCACTACATCATGGCTTATTTGTTCGATGGTTTTGCCAATGCATCCAGCATCCTTGTGGGCAGGTCAGTTGGTGCAAATGACCGCACCCTTTATGAGAGAACGTTAACCCTTTCGAGGCAGTGGGCGCTTGTCATGGCATGCCTCATTGCGTCGGTGTATTTTCTCTTAAAAGAGCCGATCTTGGGCTTGTTTACAAATCTCCCGCGTCTTCTAGATGTGACATTGGGCTATGCAGACTGGCTCGTTCTCTATCCGTTTGCCGCTTGTTTCGGTTTGGTCATATACGGCGTATTTACAGGTGCGACAGAAATTGCCCCTGTCAGAAATTCGATGCTGTTTGCGATGATCTTGTTTATCGTTGTTCAAGCAGCAGTTACGCCTATTTGGCACAATCACGGATTATGGTTTGCCTTTATCATCTATACTACCGGACGGTCTGGCTTTTTGATGATGTACAAATCAAGGCTCGATCAGAAGCTTTTCGCAAATGAAAAACACCCTTTGCCATCATGACAAAGGGTGTTCTTGTTCGTTCATTCGCTTTCTTTTTTCACCTTTTGATACGCCTCATCAAGGTGCTGAATTCGCTTCAAAACCACAGCATTTTTGGTCAGCTGATCTTGTACAAGCGTTGACACCACTGAGCGGTAATAGGCATTCATCGCATGAATCTTGTCTTCATTTTGATTCATGGTGATGTGCTGTTTCAAGTTGTCAACAAAGTATGGAACGGAAAAAAGTTCAGACATGGGAATCACTCCTATTTCGTATATACGGTCCGTCAATCTTCATGTAAAATGATGAGAGGGAGGGGAGACAATGAGCCTTAATCTGCAACAAGAACAAGTATTAAAGCAGGTGCTCACACAAGAACTCAGGCAGGCCATTACATTGCTCCAGCTGAATAGCACTGAGCTTGGCGAGTATCTTGACCAGTTAGCGCTTGAGAACCCTCTGATTGAGCGGAAAGACACGGACAGCTATCAACCAGTTTATCATAAAAAATCTCAAGACCGAATGACAGAGCCGTATCGAACGCATCAAAAAGAAAGCCTGCAAATGTATTTAAAGAAACAAGCCATTGATTTGAATCTAAGTGAAAAAAATCAAAGGATCTTTCACTTTATGATCGAGTCCATTGATTCCAATGGCTATTTAAATGAACCGGTTGACGAGATGGCAGCTGTCTTAAAGGTGTCAGCTGAAGAAGTAGAAGCCGTCCTTCATCAGCTTCAATCGCTAGAGCCTGCTGGTATAGGTGCAAGATCTTTACAAGAATGCATCCTGCTTCAGCTGAGAAGAAAAAAGGAACGCTGGTATGAAGCCGAGCTGATCATCGATGAGCATTTCTTTCTCTTTGCAAGAAAGGCATGGAAGGAAATTGCGACGAAAACAGGCATTTCTATGAAAACACTTCAAGCGGTACAAGATGAGGTGTCGCAGCTTGAGCCAAGACCAGGCATCCATTTCTCATACGAAGAAGACCATGTGTATATAGAGCCGGATGTGACGATTACTGTCGTGCAGGACCACATCACATTTGAGCTGAATCAGCGCGCTTTCCCAGATGTTGAAATGAATGAAGGATACTTCGCCATGATGCAAGACCAAAAGCGGCATGAAGCATATGTGTATTTAAAGGAAAAAAAGCAGCAGTACAATTGGCTAGTCCAAGCGTTGAAGCAAAGAAAACAAACGATGACTCATGTCGTTCGTGAGATTATCTTACATCAGACAGATTTTTTCCTTACAGGGAAACATAAAATGAAACCGCTTACGATGAAGCGTATCGCAGATATATTGCAAGTGCATGAGTCCACAGTCAGCCGAACGGTGAAAGGGAAAATGGTGCAAACCCCTTATGGCCTCATGGAAATGAAACAATTTTTCCAAGCAAAGCTAGAAGGACCCTCGCTGGAAGAGGCGTCCAGCTATACAGTCAAGACGTACATCGCAGAGCTGATCCAAACAGAAAATAAGAAAAAACCGTATTCAGATCAGCAAATGATGACGCAGCTTCAGCAAACCTTTGGCATCCGAGTGTCGCGCAGAACCATTGCGAAATATCGTGAACAAATGAATCTTCCATCATCTACACTGCGGAAGCGCTATGATTAAAAAGAAGTACTTGCCAGAAACATGGCAGGTGCTTTTTTTAATTGGAAGCAAGGCACACAGAAGATTTTTTGAAAATTAAATCGGGGAGACGTGTGAACGGAAATTTTGGGGTAAAGTATAAGATAGGGCATGAGCCGATAAGGGTAGACAACAGTGATGAGGTGAGACCAATTGAAATATAAACAAATCAAAACCAAAAAAATATATGAAGAAATTGCGGATGCATTAATTGAATCCATTCGCACTGGTGAGCTTCTTCCGGGAGAAAAATTAGATTCGGTTCAAGCGCTCTCAGAAAGCTTTCAAGTCAGCCGTTCCGCTGTGAGAGAGGCGCTGTCTGCTCTCAAAGCGATCGGATTAATAGAGATGAAACAAGGGGAAGGCACATATGTGAAGCAGTTCGATCCTGAACAGCTCGCATTTTCTTTATCTCCTGCATTTTTAATGAAGCAGCATGATGTCAGGCAGCTCCTTGAAGTGAGAACCATTATTGAAATAGGCGCTGTCAAAAAGGCGGCGCTGTTTCGGACGGACGATGACCTTCATCAGCTGCGTGAAGCACTCGAACAAATGAGGCAGGCAGAAGCCCATGAAGAAATTGGTGAAGAGGCAGATCTTACCTTCCATCTTGCATTAGCCAAAGCCTCGAAGAATGACGTATTAAAGGTGTTAATGAATCAAGTCTCAACCTTGTTAGTAGAAACGATGCGGGAAACGAGAAAAGTCGTGTTATTCTCAACGAAAGCCTCCATTCAGAAGCTTTACGAAGAACATGAACAAATTTACAAAGCCGTCATGGCAAGGCAGCCAGAAGAAGCAGAGAAAGCGATGCTTACGCATTTAAAAAATGTAGAAAATCTGCTCGGTGATGTGCTGCAAAACCCAGCAGAACAGTCAGATACACAATAAGCTGTGCCGAATGATGGCACAGCTCTATTATTGAAGAGAAATATGTAGCTTTTTCATTCGATATTGCAGACTTTGCCTGCTCATGCCCAATAACTTTGCAGTCTGTGAAATATTATCGTCCATTTTTTCTAAGTAATGGACGATGTATTGTTTTTCGAACCGCTCCATTTGGGTTTGGAAATCAGTCGTCTGTTCAGGGCTTGTATACACAAAGATGTCAGCAGCTGCGGTTTGCTGCAGAGAATTTGTTTGCAATTGCGCCTTAGGACGGCCTTCCCCGTGCTTAAATCTAAAATGATAGGGAAGGTGATGCATGCCTAAGTCGTCTTCATCCATCATCATATTCATCCCCGCCTCAATCACATGCTCCAGTTCTCTTACATTGCCTGGCCAATCATACGCCTTAAAAAGGGCAAGTACCTCTTCATCAGCCGCCTTCACCTTCATTTGAAACAACTCATTATATTTTTGAATAAAATGATTCACAAACGTAGGAATGTCCTCTTTTCGCTCAGAAAGCGGCGGAATAAATAAGGTGACAATACCGAGACGATAAAATAAATCCTTGCGCATGCGTCCACCTGCGATTGCATCCACAGGGTCCTCATTCATATTGGCAATCACTCTTACATCAACAGCGATTTCCTTTGTGCTGCCCAGCCTTCTCACGCGTTTCTCCTGTAAGACGCGCAGTAGTTTTGCTTGAAGATGAGGATTCAGTGAATTGATCTCATCTAAAAGCAAGGTTCCTCCTTGTGCCTGCTCAAATAAGCCAGGCTGATCAGCTGCCCCCGTAAAAGCCCCTTTTTGTGTACCAAAGAGCAGGCTTTCAATCAGATTATCAGGCAGTGCCGCACAATTTTGGGTAATAAATGGTCCAGATTCCCGGCTGCTGCCGTTATGAATGCTTTGAGCAAACAGTTCTTTCCCAGTCCCAGTTTCGCCAACAATGAGCACATAAGAAGAGGTGCGTGTCGCTCGTTTCGCATGCTCAATCACCTCTAAAAATGCAGGGCTTTGTCCAATAATAGAGTCGAAGGTAAAGCGAGTGCTTCCTTTCTTCTTCATATTGTGATGAATCAGCCGTTCCAGCTTGGTCACATCATTCGAAATTTCAACAGCCCCTTGAATGAGACCGTCTCGAACAAGCGGGTATGTATGGTTAAGCGTTGTGATTTCTTTTCCATTGTAATTATGATACGTCTGCTTGGCATGTACGGTTTGTTTCCCGGTACGCAGCGCTTGGACAAGTGTACTGTGCATCTCATCTTGAAAGGCGAAGAAATCGAGCACATTTTTATGGAGAACATCAGAGCGTTTTAAAGACTCGATCTCCATCATTTTTTTATTATAAACAACCGTATGTCCATTCTCATCAATTGCATGAACCCCGACATCAATTAAATCGAGCATTTGTTTATATAAATCAATCTCATTTTCAAGCTTTGCGTTATGCAGATCTTTTTTCACTTGCGCCACCTCCTGACGTTACCTCTATTTTACATGAAAAATTTTGCGGTTTCCTCTATAAAATTCGGCACATGCAAATAATTTTTGCGGAATGAATGAGATAGTCCCCCGTGATCAAGCGGTCAGAAAGTTGGCACGATCCTTGCATAACATATGGATGAAGATGAACCCAATTGAAAAAAGCGACCTTACAGAAGGAGGAATAGATGATGACACAGACAAATGAATTGATTCAACAAACAGAGCAATATGGAGCGGCAAACTATCATCCGCTGCCAATTGTGATTTCAGAGGCTGAGGGGGTGTGGGTGACAGACCCTGAAGGTAATCGATATATGGATATGCTGAGTGCGTATTCCGCAGTGAACCAAGGACATCGCCATCCCCGCATTATTGAAGCGCTAAAAAAACAGGCAGACCGCGTGACACTGACGTCGAGAGCCTTTCATAATGATCAGCTTGGTCCTTGGTATGAAAAAATTTGCAAACTGACGAATAAAGACATGGCACTCCCAATGAATACAGGTGCTGAGGCTGTAGAAACCGCTGTAAAAGCCGCAAGACGCTGGGGCTATGATGTGAAGGGAATCGAAGAGAATCGTGCAGAAATCATTGCATGTGTTGGCAATTTCCATGGGAGAACGATGACGGCTGTGTCTCTTTCCTCAGAAGCAGAATACCAGAGAGGTTTCGGTCCAATGCTTCCTGGAATTAAGCTGATTCCTTACGGAGATATTGAAGCATTACGTGAAGCGATCACACCACAGACAGCGGCTTTCCTCATTGAACCGATTCAAGGTGAAGCGGGTATTGTTATGCCGCCAGAAGGTTTCTTGAAAGATGCCAAAGCGCTTTGTGAACAAGAACATGTGCTGTTCATTGCGGATGAGATTCAAGTGGGGTTAGCACGAACAGGTAAGATGTTTGCGTGTGATTGGGAAGACATTGAGCCAGATATGCTGATTCTTGGGAAAGCTTTAGGCGGCGGAGTATTCCCAATCTCGTGTGTTGTAGCAAACCGCGATATTTTAGGCGTGTTTAACCCTGGTTCTCATGGGTCTACCTTCGGAGGAAATCCTCTTGCGTGTGCGGTGTCGCTTGCTGCACTGGATGTTTTAATTGACGAAAAGCTTGCAGCACGCTCGATGGAACTTGGCGAATACTTCAAAGACAAATTGTCACGCATTCAAAGTCCTGTGATTAAAGAAGTGCGCGGCCGCGGACTATTTATAGGCATGGAGCTGAAAGAGGCAGCTAGACCTTATTGTGAAAAGCTGAAGCAAGCAGGATTGTTATGTAAGGAAACCCATGAAACAGTCATCCGTTTTGCACCACCACTGACCATTTCAAAAGGAGATTTAGACTGGGCGATTGGTCATATTGAAGCACTATTTCAAGCTTAAATGACAAAGGGGGAGGAAGCTTCACTTTCTCCCTTTCTTTTTCAATGAACAGCGAATTTTGTCAAAGGATGATGAATAGAAGAGGGAAAGTGGGGAAGTGGATTTGATGCAAGAACAGCATAATGAACTAGAGCGTTCCATGAAAAGCAGACATCTCTTTATGATTGCCTTAGGCGGCGTCATCGGTACGGGCCTTTTCCTTGGATCAGGATTGATTATTCATCAGGCAGGACCAGGGGGAGCCATTCTATCGTTTATCATTGGCGGATTTTTAATGTATTTGGTCATGCTGTGTCTTGGAGAATTAGCAGTGGCGATGCCGACAGCGGGTTCCTTTCAGGAATATGCAACCAAATATATCGGCCCGTCCACAGGCTTTATGATCGGCTGGCTGTATTGGTTTAGCTGGGCGTGTACGATTGGACTGGAGTTTACATCAGCAGGCATATTGCTCCAAAGGTGGTTTCCAGATATCCCGGTTTGGCTCTGGTGTCTAGCATTTAGCGTCATATTATTTGCCGTGAATGCCATCTCTGCTCGCAGCTTCGCTGAAACGGAGTTTTGGTTTTCAGCCATCAAGGTTGCGGCCATCCTATTGTTTATTATCATCGGAATTGGCGCAATTTTCGGAATGATCCATTTAAAAGGCGGAGAACCAGCCCCTTTATTTCGTCATTTGACGGATCATGGCGGACTATTTCCTAATGGTGTTTTTGCTATTTTATTAACCATGGTCACCGTCAATTTCTCCTTCCAAGGAACAGAACTTGTAGGGATCGCAGCAGGTGAGAGTGAAAGCCCTGAAAAAACATTGCCTCGATCAATACGAAATATTATTTGGAGAACAATGGTCTTTTTCGTTTTATCCATTGCGGTTTTAGCCGCACTTCTTCCATGGCAGACAGCAGGCGCTGTCGACAGTCCGTTTGTGGTCGTGCTGGACAAGGTCGGCATCCCATATGCTGCAGATATCATGAATTTTATTATTATCACAGCTGTCTTATCTGTAGCAAACTCTGGATTGTATGCATCATCACGTATGCTCTGGTCGCTTTCAAAGGACGGGAAAGGACCTGACTTTACGAAAAAGCTGTCCAAGCGTAAAATCCCAATCAATGCATTATTGGTGACAATGGGTGTATCCGCTCTATCTTTGCTCACAAGTGTTGTGGCGCCAAAAACGGTGTATGTGTGGCTTATTTCAATTTCTGGAATGGTTCTTGTTGTGGTGTGGATGTCCATTTGTTTGTCTCAATATTTCTTTAGAAAACAATTCATAAAAGACGGTGGAGATGTAAAGGATCTTGTTTTCCGTACACCACTTTATCCATTTGTCCCCCTAGCAGGCTTCATCGCATTTGGCATCGTGCTCATCAGCCTATTCTTTATTGAGGATCAGCGGATTGGCCTTTATTGCGGCGTTCCGTTCATGGCAGCCTGCTACATCATTTATTATCTAAAAATCAAACCGAAGGAAGAGGCAAAGCGTTTCGACGAAGAGGAAGGAGTCCCAAAAACATAAAAGACCGACTAGACCAAAAAATGTGCATGCGGACCTCTTACGCATGCACACTTTCATGGATGCATTCATTCAATATAGAAGAAAATAAAATATTTTAAAAAGAAATATCATAGCAAGAACCTTGATGACAAGCAGGTTATCGGTGAAAATGTGTCTATTTTTTGTCTGAATGTGTTTGTAAGAGTTGAAAATGCAAGATTATCCTGTTAAAATAATTAAAGAAAGCAGGGATTGATTTTTTTTGGCTGTGGCGGGACGTTTTTTGTCACAGTGGGACGTTTTTAGTCCAACGTGAAAAGAAAGGGTCGTTAGCCATGAATCGTTTATTGGAAGCTCAAAAAAAATTATTGCCAGATCTTCTCACAGTTATGCAAAAACGCTACGACATTTTGCAATACATCAGGCTAGCTGAACCAATCGGCCGCAGAAGCCTTGCGACGAGTCTAGGTCTCAGTGAACGCATCTTAAGAGCTGAAGTTCAGTTCTTAAAAGAACAAAATCTGCTGGATGTCAAAACGAGCGGAATGATGCTGACGACTGAAGGTCATGCTTTGCTTGAAATGCTTGAAGGAATGATGAAGGACGTTTTAGGCTTAACCTTTTTGGAAAATACATTAAAGAGGAAGTTAGGCCTAGAAGAAGTCATGATCGTTTCTGGTGACAGTGACGAATCCCCGTGGGTGAAGCAAGAAATGGGAAGAGCTGCTGTCCAGTGTATGAAAAAAAGGTTTACTGGAAATAATATCGTCGCCGTCACTGGCGGAACGACGATGGAAGCCGTTGCCGAAATGATGACCCCTGATGCCAAAAACAGAGACATGATGTTTGTCCCTGCAAGAGGCGGTCTTGGGGAGAATGTAAAAAATCAGGCAAACACCATTTGTGCCCACATGGCTGAAAAAGCTTCCGGTACTTACAAACTGCTGTTTGTTCCAGGACAGCTGTCAGAAGGTGCTTACTCTTCCATTATTGAAGAGCCATCAGTCAAAGAAGTGCTTCAAACGATTAAATCATCCACGATGCTCATTCATGGAATCGGTGAAGCAAAAACAATGGCGATGAGAAGAAACACACCAGCTGAAGATTTAAAAAAGATTGATGAGCATGACGCAGTGACAGAGGCCTTTGGCTATTACTTTAACCGTGATGGTGAGGTCGTCCACAAAGTGCACTCCGTCGGCATGCAGCTAGATGATTTAGAAAGCATTCCACACATCATTGCTGTTGCAGGTGGATCATCAAAGGCAGGGGCCATTGAAGCTTATTTCAAAAAACCCCGCCGAACGGTTCTCGTCACAGACGAAGGAGCCGCAAAAGAGTTATTAAGGGAGTCAATTGATCCCTCAATATAAAACATTGTGACCTATAAAAGGAGGAAACATCATGGCAGTAAAAGTCGGTATTAACGGATTTGGACGTATTGGACGTAACGTATTTCGTGCAGCATTAAACAATCCTGAAGTTGAGGTAGTAGCGGTTAACGATCTAACAGACGCTAACATGCTTGCACACCTTTTACAATATGACTCTGTTCACGGAAAACTAGATGCAGAGGTTTCTGTAGACGGTACGAACTTAGTAGTGAACGGTAAAACAATCGAAGTATCAGCTGAGCGTGACCCTGCGAAATTAAGCTGGGGTAAACAAGGCGTAGAAATCGTTGTTGAATCTACTGGATTCTTCACAAAACGTGCAGACGCTGCAAAACACTTAGAAGCTGGCGCTAAAAAAGTCATCATCTCTGCTCCTGCTAACGAAGAAGATATCACAATCGTTATGGGTGTAAACGAAGACAAATACGATGCAGCTAGCCACGATGTCATCTCTAATGCATCTTGTACAACAAACTGCTTAGCTCCATTTGCAAAAGTACTTAACGATAAATTTGGTATTAAACGCGGTATGATGACAACTGTTCACTCATACACAAATGACCAACAAATTCTTGATCTTCCGCACAAAGACTACCGTCGTGCTCGTGCAGCTGCGGAAAACATCATCCCAACTTCTACAGGTGCTGCAAAAGCTGTTTCACTTGTATTGCCTGAACTTAAAGGTAAATTAAACGGTGGCGCTATGCGTGTTCCAACACCTAACGTTTCTTTAGTTGACCTTGTAGCTGAATTAAACCAAGATGTAACGGCTGAAGATGTAAATGCAGCACTTAAAGAAGCAGCTGAAGGAGAACTTAATGGAATCCTTGGCTACAGCGAAGAGCCATTAGTATCTGGTGACTACAATGGTAATGCAAACTCTTCAACAATCGATGCTCTTTCTACAATGGTAATGGAAGGCAGCATGGTGAAAGTCATTTCTTGGTACGATAACGAGAGTGGATATTCTCACCGCGTTGTTGACCTTGCAGCTTACATTGCAAAACAAGGTCTTTAATTTGTCACACTGAAGGAACTCACTTGGTTCTTTCCTAGAGACACGATATAATGAAGACGGACAAGGGAAGGGGAAGCATCCCTTTCCCTTTTTCTCTGTTTTTATCCGTTCTGCACGATTTCTCGTTTTGATGAGGGCAAAATGGGAAAAGGATAAAGAGAGACTTGTCCAATGCGTAAGGAAACCAGAATAAAGGAGGATCTCCTGACGAGCATGAATAAGAAATCAGTAAAAGACATTGACGTAAAAGGTAAAGTTGTGTTCTGCCGCGTAGATTTTAACGTTCCAATGAAAGATGGAAAAGTGACGGATGATACTCGTATTCGCGCAGCATTACCAACGATTGAGTATTTAACAGGACAAGGCGCAAAGGTACTGCTAGCTAGTCATTTGGGTCGTCCGAAGGGTCAAGTTACTGAAGAATTGCGTCTGACACCTGTAGCGAAACGTCTGCAAGAGCTTCTTGGACAAGAAGTGAAAAAAGCGGATGAAGCTTATGGCGACAACGTGAAAAAGCAAATCTCTGACTTAAAAGAAGGAGATGTGCTAGTGCTTGAAAACGTTCGTTTCTATCCTGGTGAAGAAAAGAACGATCCTGAACTATCAAAAGCATTTGCTGATTTAGCTGATGTGTATGTCAATGATGCGTTCGGTGCTGCACACCGTGCACATGCATCCACTGCTGGTATTGCAGCATATCTTCCGGCTGTTTCGGGCTTCCTCATGCAAAAAGAGCTTGAGGTTCTAGGAAAAGCCATTTCAAACCCTGATCGCCCATTTACAGCGATTATTGGTGGCGCAAAAGTAAAGGATAAAATCGGTGTGATTGAAAGTCTTCTTGATAAAGTGGACAACCTCATCATCGGCGGCGGACTTGCTTACACATTTGTGAAAGCACTAGGCCACGAAGTAGGAAAATCTTTATTAGAAGAAGACAAAGTTGATTTAGCAAAATCCTTTATGGACCGTGCAAAAGAAAAAGGCGTGAACTTCCTGATTCCAACAGATGTTCTGGTAGCCGACGACTTTTCAAATGATGCAAATACGAGCATTGTGCCAATCTCTGAAATTCCAAGTGATCTAGAAGCACTTGATATTGGAACAGAGACAATAGGCAAGTACGCTGATGTCATTAAAAACAGCAAACTTGTTGTTTGGAATGGACCAATGGGTGTATTTGAAATCGACGCATTCGCTAAAGGAACAAAAGCAATCGCAGAAGCACTGGCAGAAGCAAAAGATACATATTCTGTCATTGGCGGTGGAGACTCAGCAGCAGCTGTTGAGAAATTTGGTCTTGCTGATCAGATGAGCCATATTTCTACAGGCGGCGGCGCTTCACTTGAATTTATGGAAGGCAAAGAGCTTCCAGGTGTTACTGCATTAAACGATAAATAAGACCAAAACTGCTATAAGGAAGTGTCAATCATGAGAAAACCAATTATAGCTGGGAACTGGAAAATGAACAAAACACTTGGCGAAGCGGTTAGCTTCGTTGAAGAAGTCAAGTCATCCATTCCATCTCCTGACAAAGTGGAAGCAATTGTCTGTGCGCCAGCCCTTTTCCTTGAAAAGCTAAACAGCCTTTCTAACGGAACAGACCTTAAAATTGGTGCACAAAACATGCACTTTGAAGAAAATGGTGCATTCACTGGTGAAATCAGCCCTGCTGCGCTAAAAGATCTTGGCATCGGCTACTCAGTGATCGGTCATTCAGAGCGCCGTGAATTCTTTGCTGAAACAGATGAAACAGTGAACAAAAAAGCACATGCTGCATTTAAGCATGGTATTGTTCCAATTATTTGTGTAGGTGAAACGCTTGAAGAGCGTGAAGCTGGCAAAACAAATGAACTTGTCGCTGATCAAGTGAAGAAAGCACTAGCTGGTTTAACAACTCAGCAAGTCGCTGAATCTGTCATTGCATATGAGCCAATTTGGGCGATCGGTACAGGGAAATCTTCTACAGCGAAAGATGCAAACGACGTTTGTGCGCATATCCGTCAAACGGTTGCAAGTGAATATGGTCAAGAAGCGGCAGACAGCCTTCGCATTCAATATGGCGGAAGCGTGAAACCTGCGAATATTAAAGAATATATGGCAGAATCCGATATTGACGGTGCTTTGGTAGGCGGCGCAAGCTTAGAACCTCAGTCTTTCGTTCAATTATTGGAGGAAGGTCAATATGAGTAAGAAACCAGCTGCATTAATCATCTTAGATGGATTCGGTTTAAGAGGCGAAACAGTAGGTAACGCTGTTGCCCAAGCAAAGAAACCGAACTTCGACCGCTACTGGAACGAATTCCCGCATCAAACCTTAACGGCTTCAGGTGAGGCAGTAGGCCTCCCGCAAGGTCAAATGGGGAACTCTGAGGTTGGGCATTTGAACATCGGTGCAGGACGCATTGTGTATCAAAGCTTAACAAGAGTGAATGTTGCCATTCGTGATGGGGAATTTGAGAAAAACGAAACGTTCCTAGAGGCAATGACTTATGCAAAAGAGAATGACAAGGCCCTTCATTTATTCGGTCTCTTGTCAGACGGCGGTGTGCACAGCCACATCCAGCATCTTTTTGCCTTGCTGAAACTAGCGAAAAAAGAAGGCTTAACAAAAGTATACATTCATGGCTTCTTGGATGGACGTGATGTTGGTCAGAAGACAGCCAAAGTGTACTTAAAACAGCTTGAAGAGCAAATCAAAGAAATCGGTGTCGGAGAAGTGGCAACACTTTCTGGACGCTATTACTCAATGGACCGTGACAAACGCTGGGATCGTGTGGAGAAAGCATATCGCGCGATGGCGTATGGTGAAGGCCCAAGTTATCAAAACATCTATGATGTCGTTGATGACTCCTATGAAAATGGAATCTACGATGAATTCGTTATTCCATCTGTCATCACGAGAGAAAACGGTGAGCCAGTTGCTAAAGTAAACGACGGCGATTCTGTGATTTTCTATAATTTCCGCCCAGACCGTGCGATCCAAATTTCGAACACCTTCACAAATGAAGATTTCCGCTCATTTGACCGCGGGGAAGCACATCCGAAGAATTTACACTTCGTCTGCTTCACACACTTCAGTGAAACGGTTGATGGCTATGTTGCTTTCAAACCAGTGAATTTGGATAACACAGTAGGAGAAGTGCTAGCGCAAAATGGATTGAAACAGCTGCGGATTGCTGAAACAGAGAAATATCCTCACGTGACGTTCTTTATGAGCGGTGGACGTGAAGAAGAATTTCCTGGTGAAGACCGCATCTTGATCAATTCGCCAGATGTGGCAACCTATGACCTCAAGCCAGAAATGAGCGCTTATGAGGTAAAGGATGCACTTGTTGCAGACATCAATGCTGACAAGCATGATGCGATCATCCTGAACTTTGCTAACCCGGATATGGTTGGTCACTCAGGTATGCTCGAGCCAACAATCAAAGCCATTGAAGCAGTAGATGAGTGCTTAGGAGCTGTTGTCGACGCAATCCTAGCAAAAGGCGGACATGCCATCATCACGGCAGACCACGGTAACGCAGACGTGCTGATTACCGAAGAAGGAAAGCCGCATACTGCACATACGACAAACCCTGTTCCAGTCATCGTAACGAAAAAAGGTGCAACGCTTAGAGAAGGCGGCATTCTAGCCGATCTATCTCCAACACTTTTAGACTTACTTGGTGTTGAAAAACCAAAAGAGATGACAGGAACATCATTGATTCAGAAATAACAAATTGATTCAAAAGGAGAGAAATAACGATGCCATACATTGTTGACGTATATGCACGCGAAGTATTAGACTCTCGCGGTAACCCAACAGTTGAAGTAGAAGTTTACACAGAATCTGGCGGCTTTGGCCGTGCACTAGTACCAAGTGGTGCTTCTACAGGTGAATATGAAGCAGTAGAACTACGTGACGGAGACAAAGACCGTTACCTTGGAAAAGGTGTTCTGACAGCTGTAAACAACGTAAACGAAATCATTGCACCAGAGCTTTTAGGCTTTGATGTCACTGAACAAGTAGCAATTGACAAAATGTTAATCGAACTTGACGGAACAGAAAACAAAGGGAAATTAGGCGCAAACGCAATCCTTGGCGTATCTATCGCTGTAGCACGTGCGGCTGCTGATTTCTTACAAATTCCACTTTACCAATACCTTGGTGGATTCAACTCCAAAACGCTTCCAGTGCCAATGATGAACATCGTCAACGGCGGAGAGCATGCGGATAACAACGTAGACATTCAAGAATTCATGATTATGCCTGTAGGTGCCCCAAACTTCCGTGAAGCACTTCGCATGGGCGCACAAATCTTCCATAGCCTGAAATCTGTATTAAGTGCAAAAGGCTTAAACACAGCTGTAGGTGACGAAGGTGGATTCGCTCCAAACCTTGGTTCTAACGAAGAAGCACTTCAAACAATCGTAGAAGCGATTGAAAAAGCTGGTTTCAAACCAGGTGAAGAAGTGAAACTTGCAATGGATGCTGCATCTTCTGAGTTCTACAACAAAGAAGACGGTAAATATCATTTATCAGGTGAAGGTGTTGTGAAAACTTCTGCTGAAATGGTTGACTGGTATGAAGATATGGTATCGAAATACCCAATCATCTCGATCGAAGACGGCCTTGATGAAAACGACTGGGAAGGTCACAAACTATTAACTGAGCGCCTTGGCAGCAAGGTTCAGCTAGTAGGAGATGACTTATTCGTGACAAACACGAAGAAGCTTTCTGAAGGAATCAAAAACGGCGTTGGTAACTCAATCCTAATCAAAGTAAACCAAATCGGTACATTAACTGAAACATTTGATGCAATCGAAATGGCAAAACGTGCAGGATACACAGCTGTGATCTCTCACCGCTCTGGTGAAACAGAAGACAGCACAATTGCAGACATCGCTGTTGCAACAAACGCTGGACAAATCAAAACAGGTGCTCCGTCTCGTACGGACCGTGTGGCGAAATACAACCAATTACTTCGCATCGAAGATCAATTGGCTGAAACAGCTCAATACCACGGCATTGAAACATTCTATAACTTGAATAAATAATGTAATGTCACGCGCTGCGTTCCTCTCTTATATAAGAGTGGGCGCAGCGTTTTTTTGTTGAATGAGATCCCGCAGCTGTTTCAATAGTCGCATCCTATTTTTGTAAAAAGTCGTCCTTCGGTCAGAGGGAAAGCGCGCAGCTCGACTATTTATAAGCAATAGATCATGAAAAATCGACTAAAAATATGATCTGAAATGAACTTATGTTTTCTGTATGGGGGATGGTATCATTTTACATATATTAGGGGGTGATGAGATGCTGAATCCTTTTAGCCTTCGTTTTCCAGTAGGAGTGTATATGTATGTCCTTCACCTACTGGTGGCCTATGATGAAAGGAAGCAACGAATTCTAACTTCTAAGAACGTACAGAAAAATGCATTTTGGATTTATGTCCTTGCCGCTATTTTAGGTATTGTGACAGTCGCAGCATTGATTTGGGCATGCAAGACCTTTGGAAAAGGCTCTAAATTTTTAGGCGAATTCAAGTTCTTAGGCATGTACGTGAAAATCAAATGCGGTTTCTAACAGGGATGAGAACAGATGCGAGGCCATCTGTTCCATCTGAAACAAACGGAGGAATATGATGCTGACATTACAATTACAAGAAAAAACGTATAGCCGCACCTTCTCTCTCCGCCATATACAAATGAATGTGGAGAAAGGCCGGACGATGCTTCTTTTAGGACACAATGGGGCAGGAAAGACAACAATGATCCAAGCTATGTTTGGTCTGACGCCATTTACTGGCTGCGTTTCCTTACATGGTGAACAGCTGAACCTTCAATCCTCAGCACATATTTCCCTTTTGAAAAAACATGTTTCCTATATTCCTGATGATCATGCGTTGTTCGATTATTTAACACCGAGGGAATACTTTCAATTACTTCAGCTGCCACATGAGCAAGATGTCACACGGGAAGAGACATTCATCGATTTGTTTGAGCTGAATCCGTATATGGATCAGCCAATCGCTCAGCTGTCGTATGGCAATCAAAAGAAAACACAGATCATTTCGCAGCTCTTCAGACCGTGTGATTATTATGTGTTTGACGAGCCAACGAACGGACTTGATCCAGATATGATGATCATCTTAAAAAAGGTGCTCATGAAGCTGAGAGATCAAGGTGCTGGCATTCTGATTTCAACTCATCATTTGAGCTTTGGTGATACATTATATGATCATCTCATGATCTTAAGAAATGGTGACGTCAAGCTGAATATGTCCCGCCAAGAAACGAATCAGACATATCCTCATCAGGCACTTGAAGAGATTTATAAAGAAGTAAATCGAGATTACTATATGCAGGTGGAGAGGTTACTCAATGATTTGGACACGACACGTTCTTCATAAAATCGAATGGGGTATGCTGACAACGAAAGGAAAACAGCTTGGAAAAAAGTATCCTTTGCAGCTTCTCGCAGTCACCGTTTTTCTCTTGCTCATCTATGCGATATACGTTGTCATCAGCCTGCGCTTTTACATGCAGGCAGGTGAAAGTGAGCCAGCTGCGCTATACATCCAATTTGTCAAAATGTCGCTCTTACTTTTAGGAGCAGGGATTGTGTTATCCCGGAATAAACTGAAGCGCCAAGAATATCAATTCTACTTTTTGAACAGTGCGATACAAAGTGTACCATTTGTCCTTTGTGCATATTTCTTTCCAGTGCTTTTTTGCTTTCTCATGGCTGGACTGCTTTTTTTACCGATTGTATTAGGGCTTTTTATCACGGGTGTCATCCCATCTTTGTATTGGATCATCGTTGTCTGCATCACATGCGGCATCTTGGCACTTTATACGCTCTCTTCATGGATGCTGTTGCGGATCGGTGTAAGTCATTTCGTATCAAAAACAAAGGAGCATTTACTGCTGCAAACGACCGGCTTTGCGGCACTTCAAGTACTCATATTTCTTCTTTTTCAAAAAGCGATGGAGATGATCCATGTATGGCCGGCTGTCTATCTGACGTTGCTGGTGATCCTTCTAAGCGCTGGATGGCTATGGGTAAAAGGTTTAGCAGCTTGCTATGTTCATCAAATGTTTTTGCAGCTGAAAACAGAGATAAAGTCGTTTTCTTACCAGAAAATCAGGACGTATTCTTCCTTTCTGACGCACCTGCGGCAGGAAATGGTCTATTTCATTCGATCAGCTGTTTTTAAAGAACAAGGCATTTTGTTCCTCTTTCTCGTTTGTTTGACGGCTGGGCTGCCATTTGTTTTTACACCTGAAGAAACTGGCTGGCTGTATGCCTTTATTGTGCAGTTTGCGTTAAAGGAAATATTGATCATGCTTCCACTGATGATTGGCAGAGAATATCATCTCAATCAACGGGCCATCTTTATGTTAAATACATCAAAGGGCGCGTATATATTGTCGAGAATTTTATTTTATTACACAATCAATTTACTCATTTATTTTGTCTATATTAGCCTTGCTTATTTGGTGATTGGAATTGAAAGTGAAGGTCATGGCTTGGCGAGTTTGTCCATTTTATTCATGACCGTCATGGCAGCCTGTACAGGGTTTGTCGTGAAAATCAGTGATTTTAATAAACTATTTGTCATCGTGATGATGATAGCTGTATTCAGCTTCATCGATATGCTTTTATTAGAGTGGCTGTCAGCTAATATTTTTCTTCTTGCCACCGCTTATCTGCTTGGTTCACTTGTCTTTTTCAGTTGTATATATGCTGTGATGTTAAAAAGGCCGATATTGCGATGATGGGGCTTGTCATTAGTTTACTAGCGGTTGTGCTCATACATGAACTCGGTCATATGCTGATGATCATGGTATGTAACAAAGTCGAAAAAAGGCCGCTCTTTGATTTTGTGGTAGCGATTGATTGGAAGCATGTGGCGATCATTCATGAGACATTTGCCCGGCCGATCTTTAATTTGATGGTGGCACTTGCAGGTCCGCTGTTTCCGGTACTCTGCTCGATTGTGCTTTTTTTGATGTGGAAGCATCCGGTGAGCCATCAGCTGCTGTTTTTTTCTTTACTGAACACTGTGATGCTGCATCCAGCTTGCCCAGACGGGAAAAATATCACAGCCAGTTTAAAAGAGATAAAGGAGAGAAAGAGATGATCAAAGTATTTCATTCGTTTTCTAGCGGCTTAACACTTGCGATGCTGTATATATTTGCTGTGTTTATGACCCCTGTCTTTTTACTACTGTTAGAGGTCAATCATATCGAATCAAGTCCAACGCTGTTTGGCATGCCATTTTATATCATGAAAATTGAAGAGTATCAATTCAGCTCTGAGGCGACGCTTTTTGGATGCGTTGTCTGCTTTTTAACTGGCACTGTGCTTTACTTATTCATTCAATATGTGATTCATGCTGTGAAAAAGCGAAGAGCATAAAAAAAGCAGGCTGAACAAATAGTCAGTCTGCTTGAAATGTGAGTGACAGCCGTACCATATCTATACACTGAATCCCGTTTTCATAAATTGGTTCATCATAATGCTTAAGGAAGAAATCTCGATCGATCGACGTTAGGCGGAAGCCGCATTTTTGATAAAGTGCGAGCTGCTGAATACTCGAGTTGCCTGTGCCGATTTCAATCGTATGAAAACCAGCAGCTTTCGCTTCAGCGATCGCATGACGGACCAGCTGCTTCCCAATTCCCCTTCCTTGCCATGACTCCTTCACAGCCACATTCATGATTTCCAATGAATGCTGAGAGAGCGATGATAGCACATAGACACCAATCACATCCTCTTCATGAAAAGCGGCATAACAAGAGCCGGATTGTACATAAGTGAGAACCTTTTCCTTTGAAGGATCAGCTAATAGTAAAAGATCCATTGGCAGAGGTTGATCATGAGATAATTGCCGAATCTGTATCACATTTTTTCGTCCTTTCTATTCTTTAATATACCCTTGTTTCACGCCCCAATCGTATTGGTCCTGTACCCACTGTGAGGGAGGATGATGAGTGACATTCGGGTCTTTTTTGACAGTTGGTTTCCTTGTAGACTGAGTGGTCTGCTTATTTGCTTGAGCAGTAGCTTTTGCTGCCGTCAGCTCTTTTTGAAGCTGGTCGACTTTTACCTCAAGCGCTTTACGCTGTTTTACCTCTTTTTCATCGGCTTTCTTTTCTTTTTTGAGCTTTTTTGTGACGGTGGCTATTTGCTTTTTTTGTTCATCATTTTTATGCTTCATATCTGTTTGATCTGATGTTAACTGCGAGAGCTTCAGATCGCTCGTTTTGCTTTCTTGCTGATGAGTTTTCTCTGCTTCTTCGATGGTCTGCTGCTGCCAAACAATCCAGCCACCTGAGGCTATAACTGCTACAGAAAGAAGAATGATCGTTATTGTTTTCTTCATGTGTGAACCCCTTTCTTTAAACCTCTATTATCATCGGTTAAAGATATACAGGTTTTAACATCATAAGGGAATATTCACATCAGAATGGCAGACACTATGAAAAAAGGAGGGTGTCTGTTGATTTCCTTTATGATTCATGTGGTCGTCTCATTATTTGCTGTATCAAACCCCATAGGAAACGTACCTCTTTTCATCACCTTAACAGAGGGCAGAGAAAGAGCGCTCCCAGACAGCCAAAAAAGCCGTCGTGGTCTCTTTTATTATTTTGATCGCCTTTTTATTAGCAGGCAGGCTTATTTTCAAATTGTTTGGGATCGATATTCATGCACTCCGCATCGCTGGCGGTATTTTTATTTTTGGTATCGCTTACAATTTGCTGAATGCAAAAGAATCACACGTCCAAAATCCTCATTCGGAGGAGAAGGCAGAAAGCAAAGAGAAGGCAGATATCTCCGTTACGCCGCTCGCCATTCCGATCATCGCTGGTCCCGGTACAATCGCTACAGTCATGAGTTTAACCCCTGGAAGTCAAGGGATGCTCCACATGTTTTCGATTCTAATTGGCATTGTCATCGTTCTTGCTATGACGTATTATGCGTTTCATTATTCAAGTTTTATTATGCGAAAAATGGGGAAAACAGAGATGAATGTTGTGACGCGTTTGATGGGATTAATTCTGGCTGTAGTGGCAGTTGAAATGATCGGCGCAGGCTTAAAAGGGATGTTTCCGATGTTTATGTCATAAGTGTATATAAAAAAGCTGTTTTTTTCTACAAAGATGTAAAATAAAACAGCTTTTTTTAAGGTTTCGGCACATGCTTAAATACTTCTTCACTTTCAAAGAACTCAATTAAGCGGCTAATCCAATCATAGTAATCAAGACTTTCCTTGATTTCTGAAAGAAGCAGATTGATTTTATCCTCTGTTTCTTCTGGTAAATCTTCCTGTTCAAGCAGCTCTTGCAATTCCTTGCACGTTTTCTTATGTGCTTTACGGTTTTTACTGACAACACGTGTCCAATTGGCTGCAAACAATGAAATAAACGTTTGGTATTGATCTTGCTCAACGTCATAAAGATCTTTACGTATTCCTTTTTCATAAACCTTTTCCGCAATATTTAAATCGAGCATTTCTCGAACGACTTGACTCATCCTCGTTTTGCTCATGCCGGTCGCCTCTGATAGCTCTTCCAGCGTCATTGGTTTACGGTTCATGTGAATGATACCAAGCACTCTACCCACTGTAGAAGAAAGACCAAAGGCATTCATGTTCTCTGCAGCTTTTTCAATATAATGATCCTGTGCTTTTTGAATGGCGCCTAGCGCTTGCTTGTCCACTCCCCGCTTCATCCCTTCACGACTGACAATTTGTAACACAATATATCATATACCTGTTTGTTGATGAAAACAATAAATATTGAGTAATTGCTAGTAATTTGGAGGAAAAAGGAGAGATCTCTAGATATTACAGCGTTAACTGAAAATTTTATATAAATGTTATGCAATACAAACACATCATAAACTTTTTATTTTATAAAGTTTGCACTATAATTAATAAGGTGTAAATTTTCTGAATATATAGATCCAACTAATTGGAGGTGTCTCATTTGCTGAAACTAGAGAATGTATCTAAGACGTATAAAGGCGGAAAAAAAGCTGTCAAAAATATTGATTTAGACATAGCAAAAGGAGAATTTATTTGTTTTATTGGACCGAGTGGCTGTGGTAAGACCACAACCATGAAGATGATCAACCGACTCATCGAACCTTCCTCAGGAAACATTTATATCGAGGGAGAAAATATCATGAAAAAAGATCCAGTTCAATTAAGAAGAGAAATCGGTTATGTGATTCAGCAAATTGGACTGTTCCCCCATATGACCATCGCGCAAAACATCTCACTTGTGCCGAAGCTGTTAAAATGGCCGGAAGAAAAACGGAAAGAGCGAGCACGTGAACTGCTGAAGCTCGTCGACATGGGCCCGGAATTTTTAGAGCGCTATCCTCATGAACTTAGTGGAGGACAGCAGCAGCGTATCGGAGTTCTTCGCGCACTAGCAGCAGAACCCCCTCTGATCCTCATGGACGAACCATTTGGTGCACTTGATCCAATTACACGAGATACATTGCAGGAAGAATTTAAGAAACTGCAAAAAACGTTAAATAAAACCATCGTATTCGTCACACATGACATGGATGAAGCAATTAAACTGGCTGACCGAATTGTGATTTTAAAAGATGGAGAGATTGTTCAAGTAGGCACACCAGAAGATATTTTGCGTAACCCTGCCAACGAGTTCGTTGAAGAATTCATTGGGAAAGAACGCCTGCTTCAGTCAAATCCGAATATGGAACGTGTAGAACAAATGATGAACACGTCACCAGTTACCATTACAGTCGAACAAACGTTGACTGATGCCATCTACATCATGAGAGAAAAGCGGGTCGATTCCTTGCTTGTAGTAGATGAACATGATGTGTTAAAAGGCTATATCGATATTGAAACTATTGATGCGAACCGCAGAAAAGCGGCTTTCGTTGGAGAGATCTTAAATACAGAGTTCTATACTGTACAAGAAGGCGCACTTCTCAGAGACACCGTTCGGAAAATCTTAATACGCGGTATTAAATATGTACCAGTTGTCGATGCCAAAGGGCATTTAAAAGGCATTGTGACACGGGCAAGTCTTGTAGATGTTGTGTACGACTCCATTTGGGGAGACGATACGCCAGCGTCTGCCATTGAAATGAACTAAGGGAGGTGGACACATGGATCAAATCATCGATTTTCTAGAGAAAAATGGTGGGGAACTCCTCACAAAAATGTGGGAGCATTTATATATTTCCTTAATTGCTGTCGTGCTAGGAATTATCGTTGCCGTTCCTTTAGGCGTCGTTCTCACGCGAATGAAACGAGGCGCAGGCTTTGTCATCGGTGTCGTAAATATCTTTCAAACACTCCCTAGTTTAGCGATTCTTGCATTTTTTATTCCTATTTTGGGAGTTGGGAAAATACCTGCAATCGTTGCTCTCTTTTTCTATTCGGTATTGCCTATTTTGAGAAATACGTATGCTGGCGTCCAAGGGGTGAACAAAAACCTTCTTGAATCCGGTAAAGGGATCGGCATGACGACATGGGAGCAAATTCGACTTGTGGAACTTCCGCTTGCTGTACCGATCATTATGGCAGGTGTCCGTACGTCAACGATTTATTTAATTGGCTGGACAACACTTGCTGCTTTTATCGGTGGAGGCGGTCTTGGTGACTACATTTTGATTGGACTTCAGCTATACCAGCCGGAATACATTATTGCAGGTGCCATCCCAGTCACTATTTTAGCGGTCATCATCGACTTTACATTAATGAAGCTGGAGAAAAAGGTAACACCAGAAGGCTTAAAAGGATTGAAGGAAGTTTCATAAGGAGTTGGCTTATGTGAAGAATCGAAAAACAAAATGGATCAGTGCACTGCTTGCCGGTTGCTTGTTATTGATAAGCGGCTGTTCACTTCCTGGACTAGCCGGCTCCTCAGGCAATACGCTGCGGGTGGGAGCACAAAACTTTACCGAATCAGAAATAATGGCCTATATGGTGAGCGAGATCATCGAACATTACACAGATAAAAAGACAACCATTGTGAAAAACCTAGGCTCCAATACCGTACAGCAGAAAGCAATGGAAAATGGAGATATCGACATTTCTGCGACAAGATATACAGGGACAGATTTGACGAGTACGCTTGGAATGGATGCGGAAAAAGATCCGGAGCGTGCAATGGAAATCGTTCAAAAAGAATTTAAGAAACGCTATGATTACAAATGGTTTGATTCCTATGGCTTTGATAATACGTATGCCTTTGCCGTGACGCAAAAGATGGCGAAGGAAAACAAGTTAGAAACGGTCTCTGACTTGAAAAAGAATGCGAAGAATTACCGGTTCGGTGTCGATAATATTTGGCTCAAAAAGAAAGGCGACGGTTATGAAGGATTCGTGAAAACATACGGAATTGAATTTGGAAGCACGTATCCAATGCAGATTGGTTTAGTCTACGATGCATTAAAAAATGAAAAAATGGATATTGTGCTTGCCTATTCAACAGATGGACGAATCAAAGCCTATGACCTCAAAATTTTAAAAGATGATAAGCGGTTTTTCCCGCCATATGACGCATCGCCTGTTGTCCCGGAAAAAGTCTTAAAAGAGAATCCAGGGCTAGATAAGGTGATCAACAGACTGATTGGAAAAATCGATACAGAGCAAATGCAAGAGCTGAACTATCAAGTCGACGGGGAGCTTCAAGAACCAGCCACCGTTGCGAAGAATTTCCTGAAAAAGAACAATTACTTTGAGTAAGATGGGGAGGTGTCACGTCTGATGGACACACTGCAGCAATTATGGACGTATTATCAGCAGAACGGTTCATATGTGTTAGAAGAATTTTATCGGCATTTTCTCATGTCAGCGTATGGGGTGCTGTTTGCGGCAATAGTCGGAATTCCAGTAGGCATCTTTGTGGCGCATTACCGTAAGCTAAGCAATTGGATCTTCGCCATTACCAACGTCATTCAAACCATACCGGCGTTGGCGATGCTTTCCGTGTTAATGCTTGTACTAGGACTTGGCGCCAATACAGTCATCTTATCACTCTTTCTGTATTCGCTTCTGCCGATCATCCGCAACACGTATACAGGGATTGTCAGCATTGAACATGCTTATTTAGAATCGGGTAAAGCGATGGGCATGACGAAATGGCAAGTGCTGAGAATGGTTGAATTACCGCTTGCTTTATCGGTCATTATGGCTGGTTTAAGAACGGCACTGGTCATCGCCATCGGCATTACAGCGATTGGGACATTTGTTGGTGCAGGAGGTCTAGGTGATATCATCATCAGAGGATCAAACGCCACAAACGGAACAGCCATCATTTTAGCAGGTGCTATTCCAACTGCACTCATGGCCATTATCGCTGACCTAGTCATGGGCTGGCTCGAACGCTATTTAAGCCCAACGAACAAGAAAAAAGAAAGAAAAGCATTAGCTGAAAAAAACATGACATCTGCTTAAGCGGTTGAAAAGATAAAACCTCCCTTACAATCTGTAAGGGAGGTTTTTTTATGATGATCAGGCAGTTCACATGCGGGGATTTTATGATTCAAGCGTGATCCATTCAGTAGACCACTTCGAAATTTCCTCAAAAACGGGTGCAAGGGAACGCCCCATATCAGTTAAAGAATACTCAATACGCACGGGTGTTTCAGCAAAAACCTCCCGTTTTACAATGCCTGCTGCTTCCAGTTCTTTTAATCTCTCAGATAATACTCTTCCGCTTAAATTTGTCAGAGCGGCCTCAATTTCACTAAAGCGCTGCGGACCTGAGAGAAGCTGAAAAACAATCAGTGCAACCCAGCGTTTACTCAATAACTCAACTGCTTTTTCAAACCGCGGGCACATATCAGATTGATTCATCTTTCTTCACTCCAATCTGAACCCATTATACCGTAAATTTGTCATAAATCAGCTCAAAAAGCTTGTCAATGATCAAAACATTCTATGATGACGAACGGCTGTTGATTATAAATAACAGATAGCGATTGAGATCCTCTATTTCTTTTTTCGAAAGAGTTGACCAAATGTCTCCATCAAATAGTTCGAGATCACCAAGTTCGTATTGCGCTGCGGCTTCCTTTATTTTGGATAGTGCCATTTCCTCTTCCTTCAACTGATGGACAGAAGAGGCTTCCTCAATATATCCCGCAGCCTGCATCATTTCCTCATAGGGAACCTTTAATGCACCAGCTAATTTTTTTATCGTAGGAGGCTTCGGAATGCCGCGTTTCCCATTTTCAATACGAGAAATACCAGCAGCACTGACCTCTGAATACATCGCTAATTGGTTCACTGACAGCTTCTTTTCCTCACGTAATGCTCTTAAATATGCACCAAATTTCATCAAGGCAAAACCTCACATGGTTATAGATTAGATATATCTATTTTACTTGATTTGTTGACTATTGGCAACAAGTATACCATGAAAATATTGACATTAGTTAATAGTGAATGTATCTTAAGGTTATGCCCCGCTATTTGTTCGTCTTTTTTTGGTTGATGAGCGTGAGAAAGTATTCATTCAGCTGGCTGATGTCTTGTGCGGATAGCCTTTCCCATAGGTCACCGTCAAAAATGGGAAGATGTTCTACATCCTTTTGAAGCGCCGTTTGATAGATTTTCAACACGGATTCATATTTTGGTTTCATTTCATGAACTTGTTCCTGTTCAATATGACCGGCAAGCAGCATTAAATCCTCATAAGGCACCTTCAAAGCGTGTGCTAATTTTTTTATGGTTAAAGGCTTCGGCACACCACGCTTTCCATTTTCAATACGAGAAATACCAGCAGCGCTTACACCTGAATACATGGCGAGTTGATTGACAGACATTTTTCTATTTTCTCTTAAAATGCGTAATTGTTCACCAAAGTGATTCATGACATCGAACCTCACATTTCAGTATATGACTTATTTTAGTATGATCATTGACCAAAGGAAATAGCAGAGGGGTAAAAGTGTTGACTTAAGTTAATAGATCTGGTTCATATGAGCACCTACACGTTGTACATATTGATTCAATAGGAGGTTGTAATGATGGTCGAAAAGATTCAGATCAGGCGGACTTTTGTCATGCAGTATATGATCGAAAACGATATGTCTTTAAATCAGCTCGCTGATGAAATTGGCATTTCTCCTGCTACACTTAGCAGGGTATTAAATGGTCACCGGAAACCAGGCCAGCTTGTCATTGGCAAAATGATTCATTACTTTGATAAAAAATTTGAAGATCTATTTTACTATGAAAATGTTGACAAAAGTCAATGAATGAAATGATCAAGGAGGCAATGTCGTTGAAAAGAACTGGGATGGTCAGACATATTGATTCACTAGGGAGAATTGTTCTGCCTTCAGAAATGCGCAAGGTGCTCAATATTAAAGAAGAGCAGCTGTTAGAAATTTTCATTGAAGATCAAACCATCATGCTGAAAAAATATGATGCTGATAAGAGCTGCCTGTTAACTGGACAAGTGACGAAGTATAACAAAAGCTATGGAAATGGGAAAGTGATGCTGAGTCCTGAAGGAGCTGAACGTTTGTTAGTAGAATTAAAACAGCTATTGAAAGAAGAAGCAACCCGTTAAAAACGTGTTTTTAACCGAAAATTGCATATGAAAAATGCTGCATACTACTCTTTGGAATGAAATTGAATCAAAATAACGAATAAAGTCGAGAATATAGAGGGAATCTTTATTTTGATGTTTCGTGACATGCACCTTGTTTTCATGTAAAATAAAGTTATGTGTACCAGTTTGTCTGGAGGTGTTTTCATGCACGCATTTGTTATTACATTACTCGTAATTGTCAGTATCGCACTTATCATCGTTGTATTGTTACAATCTAGTAAAAGTGCTGGACTGTCAGGCGCTATTTCAGGTGGAGCCGAGCAACTTTTCGGTAAGCAAAAAGCGAGAGGTCTTGACTTGATACTTCACCGTTTAACGGTTATTTTGTCAGTGCTTTTCTTCATTTTAACACTTGCATTGGCATATTTAGGCGTGTAAAGCGCGAGTAACAGAAGGTCTGATCTTTTTTCAGACCTTTTTTTATTATCAGCACTCTTTTGTGTTTGTTTCATACATACAAGTGGAAAATATAAACCATATCAGAAGGAAAGGAAGTCACATCATGAAAGTTGTTACACCAAAACCATTTACGTTTAAAGGTGGAGAAAAGGCAGTGCTTCTTCTTCACGGTTTTACTGGGAATACAGCCGATGTTCGAATGCTGGGTCGTTATTTGAACGAAAGAGGGTATACGTGTCATGCACCACAATATAAAGGACACGGTGTGCCGCCAGAAGAGCTTGTCCATTTTGGACCGGATGACTGGTGGAAGGATGTACAAGAAGGCTATCAATTCTTAAAGGATGAAGGCTATGAGGAAATCGCGGTTTGCGGCCTATCCCTCGGAGGAGTTTTTTCATTGAAATTAGGTTACACTGTACCTGTAAAGGGAATTGTACCTATGTGTGCACCTATGTACATAAAAAGTGAAGAAGTCATGTACCAGGGTGTACTAGAATATGCCCGTAACTATAAGAAATTCGAGGGTAAGACAGAGGACCAAATTGAACAGGAAATGGAAGAGTTCAAGAAAACGCCAATGGATACACTTAAGAGCCTGCAAGAACTCATTGCAGATGTTAGAAACAATGTCGACATGATTTATTCACCTACTTTTGTTGTTCAGGCACGTCACGATCATATGATTAATACAGACAGTGCGAATATCATTTACAACGAAGTAGAGACAGATCAAAAGCATTTGACATGGTATGAAGAATCAGGCCATGCGATCACGCTTGATAAAGAGCGCGAGAAGGTTCATCAGGATGTATATGCATTCCTAGAATCACTTGATTGGTCAATTTAAATATATAGGGGGTTAGAGTGTGCAAAAAGAAGAATTTATGAATGAACTACTCGCTTTTATGAAAGATGAAGCGTATAAACCGTTAACCGTTCAAGAGCTGGAAGTGATGATGGAGATTACCAATCCAGATGATTATAAAGAGCTCGTCAAAGCACTTGTAATGCTGGAAGATCAAGGACTCATCGTTCGCACGCGCAGCGACCGCTACGGTGTACCAGAAAAAATGAACTTGGTAAAAGGAAAGCTGTCTGCTCATGCAAAAGGCTTTGCATTTGTGACACCAGAAGAGTTTGGACAGGATGATATTTTCATTCCGCCTAATGAGCTAGGCACAGCGATGAATGGTGATACGGTCATGGTTCGTGTCAGCCACAAATCAAACGGCACAAAAAAAGAAGGAACGGTCATCCGAATTCTGGAGCGTAATACTCAGACGGTTGTCGGTACCTACACAGAAACGAAAAGCTTTGGCTTTGTCATTCCTGATGATAAAAAAATCACAACCGATATCTTCATTCCGAAATCCGCTAAAAATGGAGCGGTCGAAGGGCATAAAGTGGTCGTGACGCTGACTAGCTACCCAGAAGGAAGAATGAGTGCAGAGGGCGAAGTGACTGAAATCCTCGGTCATAAAAATGACCCTGGCATTGATATACTATCAATCATTCATAAACACGGCCTGCCAGGGGAGTTCCCAGAAGAAGCGCTCCAGCAGGCAGTAGACACACCTGAAACGATTGATGAAAAAGACCTCGAAGGCAGACGTGACTTGCGCAACGAAACGATTGTCACCATTGATGGAGCAGATGCGAAGGACTTAGATGATGCCGTTACGGTGCAAAAGCTGGATGATGGCAAATATAAGCTAGGGGTGCATATTGCAGATGTCTCTCATTATGTCACTGAGAACTCCCCGATTGATCAGGAAGCTTATGAGCGTGGAACGAGTGTGTATCTCGTAGACCGCGTTATTCCGATGATCCCGCACCGCCTGTCAAACGGTATTTGCTCATTGAATCCGAAGGTCGATCGTCTCACACTGTCTTGTGAAATGGTCATTGATCGAAATGGAAAGGTCGTCAAACACGAGATTTTCCAAAGTGTGATCAAAACGACGGAAAGAATGACCTATACTGATGTGAATAAGATTTTAGTCGATCAAGACGAAGAGCTTATAGACAAATACGAGCCGCTCGTCCCAATGTTTCAAGAGATGGAGAAGCTTGCAGAGATCCTTCGCGAAAAACGGATGGAGCGCGGAGCAGTAGACTTTGACTTCAAGGAAGCAAAAGTACTTGTAGATGATGAAGGCGCAGCAAAAGACGTTGTCGTTCGCGAGCGTTCAGTCGCAGAGAAATTAATTGAAGAATTCATGCTTGTTGCTAACGAAACAGTTGCAGAGCATTTCCACTGGTTAAATGTACCTTTCATCTATCGAATTCACGAAGAACCAAATCCTGAGAAGCTTCAGCGCTTTTTAGAGTTCGTGACAACGTTTGGTTACATTGTGAAAGGAACGTCGACAAACATCCACCCGCGTGCACTTCAAAGTGTACTTGATGCTGTGAGAGATCAACCAGAAGAAGTTGTGATACAAACTGTGATGCTTCGTTCGATGAAACAGGCGAAATATGATCCAGAAAGCATCGGCCATTTTGGTTTATCAACGGAATTCTATACACATTTCACATCACCGATCCGCCGTTATCCGGATTTAATCGTGCATAGACTGATTAGAACCTATTTGATTCAGAAGAAGACAGACGAAGCAACCCTAGAAAAGTGGGGCCAGCTGCTTCCTGAAATTGCAGATCATGCGTCTACAATGGAGCGCCGCTCAGTCGATGCAGAGCGTGAAACAGATGATCTCAAGAAGGCAGAATTTATGCTTGATAAAATCGGTGAAGAGTTTGATGGCATGATTAGTTCAGTGACGAACTTCGGACTATTTGTTGAACTGCCGAATACAATTGAAGGTCTTGTCCATGTCAGTTACATGACCGACGACTACTATCGCTTTGATGAGCAGCACTTTGCCATGATCGGTGAACGCACAGGAAATGTCTACCGTATCGGTGATGAAATCACAGTCAAAGTGGTGAATGTCAATAAAGATGAGCACTCGATTGATTTTGAAATCGTCGGCATGAAAGGCACCCGCCGAAAATCGCCAAAAGATTTTAAGTTTAAAAAACGAACGGATTCACCAGCGAAAAAAGGGCGCGGAGGTCAAAATGCCTCTGGTGATAAAGCCAAAGAGGATAAAGGCGGAAGTGACTGGTTCACAGGCCGTAAAAAGAAGAAAAAGAAAAAACGTGTATTTGATAACGCGCCAAAACAAAAGCGTAAAAAGAAAAAGTAACGTGACAAAAAGCAAATAGGGCATCACGCTCTATTTGCTTTTTGACCACATAGCGTCAGCGTTGTCTAAAGCTGGATTGTTTGATAAAATAATCCGTACGATTTGGACCGTGTTTGTGTCAAAAGGAGGGTGTACGCCAATGCCAAAGGGAGAGGGAAAGGTTGTTTCCCAAAACAAAAAAGCAAATCATGACTATTTTATAGAAGAAACATATGAAGCCGGCCTTGTGTTACAAGGAACTGAAATCAAATCGATTCGTGCAGGAAAAGTGAATTTAAAAGATTCCTTTGCCAAAATCGAGCGGGGAGAAGTGTTTCTTCACAACATGCACGTGAGCCCATACGAGCAGGGGAACCGTTATAACCATGATCCGCTGAGAACGAGAAAGCTGCTGCTTCATCGCAAGCAAATCAGCAAATTGATTGGTGCGACAAAGGAAGAAGGCTACTCACTCGTACCGCTGAAACTCTATTTAAAAAATGGCTTCGCCAAAGTGTTGATCGGAATTGGTAAAGGGAAAAAGAAATACGATAAACGTGAAGATCTAAAGAAAAAAGATGCAAAACGCGAAATCGACCGTGCCTTCCGTGATCGTCAAAAGCAATTCTAGCCTGATGCAGATGGCTTGCTGAGAGCGGAAGCATTATGCTACAATATGTTATGCAGTAAACAATCACCGCTTTTCTTACAGAAACCACCAGTTGTTTCAAGCGATGAGATTGTTATAATAGTTATATACGGAAGCAGTTAAGCTGAACTTCCATCCCGTATATCCCTTTTACAAGGGGACGTTACGGATTCGACAGGGGCGGTTCGAGCTTAGGCTGCGAGCCGAGAGGCGATCTCGTTAACACGCACTAAATGTAACTGGCAAAACTAAAAGTTTTAACCAAAACTTAGCACTAGCTGCCTAATAAGCGCAGCGAGCTCTTCCTGACATCGCCTATGTGTCTGTGAGGAGCCCAATGAAGTAGGCTACGCTTACGTTTTCGTCTGAGGACGTAAGAAGAGATCCATCAGACTAGCTCTCCAAGCGCCCGTCAGCAGGCATGCGGATGAGTGAACACCAAATATGTTGACTACGCTCGTAGACGCTTAAGTAATCGATGTCTCTGGACGTGGGTTCGACTCCCACCGTCTCCATCAAAACTTTTAGAATGCAGTCGTATCAAGGGTTTGAAAGCCCTTGATGCGTGGGCTGGCAACATTTTGGCAACATGGTGTTCTAAACGATTGGTTAACACAAAAGGATTTTATTAAAACTTTAAGAATAAAAAAGACGCTATTTTAAGCGTCTTTTTTTTATTCCGTAGTATTATAACCTAAATTATTATTCGGAGTATCAATGAGAACTTAGCATTTGCTAAAGAGGTGTTTGCTTCTTCCTTTGGGGTTAAAGAAGTTGAAGCTGCTAAAAAGAAAAAATCATCAGGTATAAAGGTTGGTGTATTTGTTAGGTTTGCAGGTGCAGTTTTCAATGCTGTAATTGGTTTTGCTGTCGCAATTGCTCTAAATTATTTGGATATTGGAACCCAAATTGCTAAACAATTGGATAAAAGAGATAAGCGCCCTAATAATGGTTGGGTGGATATTTATTAGGAGGAATTTTGTGAAGAATATAATGAAGTATGCTGTTATGATTCTGTTTATCAGCGTATTTTTCTATTATTACAATATGTTTGTACCTAAAAATTTTCTGTACATTATCATCGCATTTCCTATTTGTCTTATTGCTATTAACATTATTGATAAGTTTTTTACTAATAAGCGATGATGAAAATAAGCAAGCTCCATGCTTGCTTATTTTGGTTATTCCCAAGAATATAACTCTATTGACCAGGTACAATTAGCTTTGACCTTTGTTGTATATTTGACTTTTTAATTTATAAAATATTAATCTAGGTTCAATTTTTTATGGTTTTCAAGAATGTTTCCTCAAAGAAGACTGCACCAATCGAAAAAATAAAGGACAAACCACAATCACTGCCATCATCATCAACAAACCATTCGATACAATTTTCACAAAAGTTGTTTGAACCACATAAACTGCGATCAGCAGTAAATAACTCACCAAAAATATCAATCCAGATGTTCTCTTCTCAAACGGCTTCTCCAAAAGAATCAGCATAAACAGCCCCGCCATTATAATCAAAAAAGTCATATACCTTGCAAGCCTCCTCTTCATTGATTTTCCAATCCCTACATTGTACAGATATTTCTCCGAACGCAACATATCTCTCCCTCAAATTAAGCAAAAAGTAGCGGAAATATAAGGTCTCTTGGACAAAAGTCGACCGAAACTTTACAAAAAACCCCCAACCAATTCAAAATCACATCTTCCCATTTGTGACTTCCTCATATATAGTAAGATTAGACTAGTTCTAAATAACTTAAATTGGGGCGTTTACATGGATTCGATTGTTTTACATTTTATTGTGATCATGAGTGTTTCTGGCATTCTGTCCGTGATATTATCAATCATTGCTCATGCGAACCGCCACCGGTATATTGGCTGTCAATTGTTTATGTACATGTCTGGAGCAACTGCGATTTATATCTTTGGGCACACGTTTGAATTATTGGCAAGTACACCTAGGGAGATTATGTTCTGGGTTTGTTTTCAATACATAGGCCTTCCGTTCATCGCGCCATTCAGTTTGATGATTGTGCTGCAATTTACGGGATTCCATCAATATTTCACAAAGCGCCGCGTGCTTCTCATCTTACTGATTCCAACTCTCACCACCATTATGGTGTTCACCAACTCTTTTCATTCACTCTTTTATCGAAGCATTACGATGAATCCAGTAGACGGATTTTTATTGGCTGACTTTACGATTGGCTATTGGTATATCATTCATGGCGTCTATACATTTGGCTGTTCGATGCTCGCTATTTTTATGCTGGTTTGGTTTTTGCATGTCACAAAAAAGGAATATCTAAAGCAGATCCTTATTTTGCTAGTGGGCATGTTACTGCCAATTACGACATCTTTTATCTATTTATTAGGTGTGACACCTCTTCATATTGACCCGGTCCCTGTGGTGATGTTTTTAACCAATGCGCTCTACTTATGGGCGATTATGTCGTTCCAGCTCTTTAAGCTCTCTCCCATTGCGATGGAGCGTGTGTTTGAGCATATGTCTGAAGGGGTTCTCATTTTAGATCGGTACCGAACACTCATCGATTACAACCCCGCTGCTGCATCGATCATTCCAGCCCTTTCTAATAAAAAGGGGATTGGTTTTAAAATAGACGATATATTCTCAGGGATCATCAAAGATAATGACTTCATTCAATGGCTGCGTTCTCCGCAGGATCATTCGCAATATGATCTAATGTTGAAAAATGAAAAAGATCATTCCAGCTATTATCACTTGACCGCATCGTCCCTATTTAATAGAAGAGGAGAGATTGAGGGCAGGCAAATTGTGATCAGTGATGTAACAGAGCAGCGTTTATTGCAGGAAGAGCTGGAGCGCCGTGCATATATTGATGGATTGACGAATATCTTCAATCGGTCTTCATTCATTGAACGAACGCAGATGATCCTAGAAGAGGATGCGCAGGATACGGCTGTTATGCTGTTTGATATTGATTTCTTTAAACAAATCAATGACACGCACGGACATCATATTGGTGACGAGGCACTGCGTCATGTTGTCACCATTTGTCAGCAGCATTTACAAATGGACGATTTATTCGGACGATATGGCGGAGAAGAGTTTGCTATTTGTCTACCGCATCATTCTTTTGAAGAGGCATGTCATATTGCGGAGCGAATTAGACATTCGTTTGAGATGAGTTTCTTTGAGAATGATGAGGAAAAAGTGCGAGTGACAGCGAGCTTTGGAATTGCTCACACAGCTTATGATCCTAATGTATTAGAAACTCTTCTATTTGAAGCAGACCAATCCTTGTATATGTCAAAACGCCAAGGACGCAACCGGATTTATGCGTCAACTGGAGCAGACTATATGCTTTATGAAGAGAAGAATTGACATGCCGCTAGCTTCTCATTGACGGTTGTCCTGACATTCGATATGATAAACATAACATTTGAACGGTTTCCTAAAAGGGGAGTAGCTTTTACGGTTTGGTCGTCATTACAGAAACATCCGTTGTTTCTCGGCTATTCCGGCATGAACAATGTTAGCCAGACCTTTGCCTATCACACATGAGGCAAAGGTCTGGCTATTTTTAAGGTCTTTTTAAGTCGGTGTGATAGGGAAGCAGAAACAAATGATGCTTTTAATCCCACGGATGAAAGGATGATCGATCTTGAAAAAATATGTGATAGCTTTCCTATTTTCCGGAACACTTGTATTAAGCGGGTGCTCCAGCTTACTTGATCAAGTCAACGATACAACGACATATGTCACTGAGGCCAATGACTATGTCACAGACATTCAGCAATTTACAGAGGACTTTCCAAAACTTGCTGAAGAAGCTGTGAAAAACGCTGCCAAAAAAGCAGAATTAACCAAGCAGTTAGAATCATTGAAGGCAGACATTCAGGCATTTAATGAAGTCAAAGCACCCCAAATAGCAGAAGACCTGCATGCACAGATCATTGAAAAAAATAAGGTGCTGTCAGAGGAAATTCAAACGTATTTACAGCAATTGAAAGTAGACAACATCGACGCTGCCGCCATGCTTGAGGATCAGCAAGGGTTGATCAAGCAGCTTCAGCAGTCCGTGAATCTATTGCAGGACATTGAACAATTAACAAACTAAAGCAAACACTATAAAGTGAATTCAGCATATCTTTGCCTTTTCCGGTGGAGATATGCTTTAATTTAAGGAAAGATAAGTCATAATGGAAAAAGGTGATCACATGACAGAACATGAAGAAAGACATATGGCTTCGCCTAGAGCCGAGAAGGAAAAAGATCAATTGATTAATCGGCTGAAACGAGTGGAAGGACAAGTGCGCGGAATTCAGCAAATGATTGAAAATGATCGTTACTGTATAGATGTTGTCAATCAAATCTCCGCAATCAATGCGGCTTTGAAAAAGGTCAGCCTTCATTTGATGGAAAAGCATACACATCACTGCGTAGCGGATGCGATTAAGAGCGGCAATGGAGATGAAGCCATTGAAGAGTTAATGACGGTTTTTACGAAACTGACAAAATCGTAGCATTTATATGTTTACAATGATACCCTACTGGGGTATAGTAAGTGTAGAAAATGATTGATGGAGGCGATGAGAAATGGAACAAGCAACACTTCAAGTGCAGGGCATGTCTTGCGGACATTGCGTGAAAGCAGTCGAAGGAAATGTAGGAGAACTAGCAGGTGTTGAATCTGTGAAAGTCCATTTAGACAAAGGAGAGGTGGAAGTTTCTTTTCACCCAGATCAAGTCACGTTGCACCGTATCTCTGATGTAATTGAAGAACAGGGATATGATGTCGTATAAATGAACATACGTGCTGCATAACAGCACGTATTTTTTTCAAAATATAATACCCCCATGGTGTATATGGAGAGGTGAGGTTAATGAAGAAGGAAATCGACTTTCAAATTACGGGGATGACCTGTGCTGCCTGTGCAGGACGCATCGAAAAGGGATTGAACAGGCTGGAAGGTGTGGAGGATGCCAATGTGAATTTGGCGCTGGAAACATCTCATATTGTGTATGAAGCAGAACAACTCACACCTGAGGAGCTAAAGCAAAAAATTCAATCCCTCGGCTACGATGTGGTGATGGAGCAAGCAGAATTTGATATAGAGGGAATGACGTGTGCAGCATGTGCCAACCGAATCGAGAAAAAAATTAATCGGATGGATGGTGTTGATCATGGATCTGTGAACTTTGCGCTGGAGACCCTTCAGGTCACATATCACCCTGACCAAACGTCTACAAGTGATATAAAGGATGCGGTTCAGTCCATTGGGTATTCTTTAATTGAACCAGCTGTAGATGAAGCAGAGGAAGGAAAGAAAGATCATCGCCAAGCAGCAATAGAGAAACAGACGGCACGCTTTTTATTTTCAATGATTCTGTCACTGCCGCTTCTTTGGGCAATGGTCAGTCATTTTTCTTTCACGTCTTTTATTTGGCTGCCTGAAGCGTTCATGAATCCTTGGGTCCAGCTGGCGTTAGCAGCGCCCGTTCAGTTCGTTGTCGGCTGGCCCTTCTATGTAGGTGCGTATAAAGCGTTACGTAATAAAAGTGCCAACATGGATGTTCTTGTCGCACTTGGGACATCAGCTGCGTTTTTCTATAGTTTATATGAAAGCATTCAGTCAGCGGTTCAAGGCACACATGAGGCAGCCCTCTATTACGAAACAAGTGCTGTACTCATTACGTTGATCGTTCTCGGAAAATTAATGGAAGCAAGAGCAAAAGGGAGATCATCAGAAGCGATTCAAAAGCTAATGGGTCTACAAGCGAAAGAAGCGGTCATCGAGCGAGATGGGAAAGAGATGACTGTTCCTATTTCTGAAGTGAAAGTGAATGATCTTGTGTTTGTCAAACCGGGAGAGAAAGTGCCGGTAGATGGAGAAATCGTGGATGGAACAACCGCAATTGATGAGTCCATGATTACGGGCGAAAGTCTGCCTGTTGATAAAACGGCTGGTGATGCGGTCATCGGGGCAACCATCAATAAAAATGGGTTTGTGAAAGTGAAAGCGACAAAGGTTGGGAAAGAGACCGCCCTTTCACAGATTATTAAAGTCGTAGAACAAGCACAGGGCTCAAAAGCACCGATTCAAAGGATGGCAGATCAAATTTCAGGGATATTCGTTCCCATTGTTGTAGGAATTGCAGTGCTCACCTTCCTGATCTGGTTTTTCTTTGTTGATCCAGGAAATGTGACAGCAGCACTTGAAACCTTTATAGCGGTCATCGTCATCGCATGTCCGTGTGCGCTTGGCCTTGCTACACCAACCTCAATTATGGCTGGGAGCGGCCGTGCAGCTGAATCAGGCATCCTGTTTAAAGGCGGGGAGCATTTAGAAGTGACTCAATCACTCGACACGGTGGTGTTAGATAAAACAGGAACTGTGACAAAAGGGGAACCGAGTCTGACAGATGTGCAGGCATATGCTAATTGGACAGAAGATGTTTTGCTTCAGTTAGTAGGATCAGCTGAACAGCAGTCGGAACACCCGCTTGCTAGAGCGATCACAGATGGAATGAAGGAACAAGGTCTTGAAGCGGTCGAGATTGAAGCCTTCCAAGCTGACCCAGGTCATGGGATTGAAGCAAAGGCAGCAGGACACAAGCTTTTGGTTGGAACGCGTAAGCTATTACAGAAACATCAAATCCCATATGATCAAGTCGAAGCATCCGTCACAACACTGGAGCAGCAAGGAAAAACGGCTATGCTTGTCGCAATTGACGGCGAATTCGCTGGTATTGTTGCGGTCGCAGATACGATCAAATCATCCTCTCCTCAAGCAATCAAGCGTCTGAAGGAGCAAGGGATTCACGTCGTGATGATGACAGGTGATAACAAGCTGACAGCAGAGGCGATTGCGAAACAGGCGGGCATTGATCATGTCATTGCTGAAGTCCTGCCTGAGGAAAAGGCTGCACACATTGCGGCGCTTCAGGAACAAGGAAAGAAAGTCGCCATGGTCGGAGATGGTATTAATGATGCCCCAGCTCTTGCGACAGCGAATATTGGGATGGCAGTTGGAACTGGGACAGATGTCGCCATGGAAGCAGCAGATATCACACTCATGACAGGAGACCTCCATGCCATTGCTGATGCACTTGTATTTAGTCAAAAAACGATGAGAAACATCAAGCAAAATCTATTTTGGGCGCTTGCTTATAATTGTATTGGGATACCGATAGCAGCTTTAGGACTTCTTGCGCCATGGCTTGCAGGAGCAGCAATGGCCTTTAGCTCCGTGTCGGTTGTATTGAATGCGCTCAGATTGCAGCGATTGAAACCGGTTAGAGAGGGAGTGGCACAATGAAACTGAATGTCAAATGGATTTGGACGATTAGTGCATTGTTCTATGTTGCTCTTGTCCTCATTGGATATGCGATGTACGATCAATTTTATCCACAACAAGATACACCAAGTGAACAAATGCAAAATCATTAGGACTTCGCCCAAAAGCGAAGTCTTTTTTTAACAATTTTGTGGAAAAACCCACCTTTTAAAAGATTTTTCATAAAAAATTCACTTCTTTTTGTTCCTTTTTGTCGTTTTTTGTAGGTTCATCGTTAAGATGCGATTAAGCAACAAAGAAAGCGTTATCAAAAAAAGGGGGTTCACGTATGAAAAAGTTAGGGTTAGCTTCTCAAATACTCATTGCACTTGTTCTGGGTGTTATCGTGGGAGCGCTGTTTTATCAAAATGAAACCGTTATTAATGTGTTAACGCCGATTGGCGATATATTCATCCATTTAATTAAAATGATCGTTCTGCCAATTGTTATTGCTGCGTTGATTGTAGCAGTGGCTGGAGTAGGGGATATGAAAACCATCGGAAGACTCGGTGGGAAAACGATTCTTTACTTCGAAATTGTGACAACGATTGCATTAGCAGTAGGACTGCTTGCAGCAAACGTTTTCCATCCTGGTACAGGAATTGACATGAGCAACATGGAAAAGGGCGATATCTCTAAATATGAAGAGACATCGAAAGCTTCTTCCGAAAAAGCAAGTTTCTCTGAAACGATTGTGCATCTAGTGCCAACAAACGTTTTCCAATCCATTGCAGAAGGTGATCTATTACCAACGATCTTCTTTACCGTCTTATTCGGATTAGGAATTGCCGCAGTAGGAGACAAAGGGAAACCAGTGTTAGGGTTCTTTGAGGGGATACTCGAAGCCATGTTCTGGGTGACCAATAAAGTGATGAAGTTTGCACCATTTGGTGTATTCGCGCTCATCAGTGTGACGGTGATCAAATTCGGGGTCGGAGCGCTTCTCCCGCTAGGTAAACTGGTACTTGTCGTTTACGGCACAATGGCATTCTTCGTGATTGTCGTACTTGGCATTATCGCAAAATTAGCTGGAACAAGCGTCTTTACACTATTTAGAGTGCTAAAAGAAGAAATCATTCTTGCATTCTCAACAGCAAGTTCAGAAGCTGTACTGCCTAGACTAATGGATAAAATGGAGAAGTTCGGCTGCCCGAAAGCGATCACGTCGTTCGTTATCCCAACAGGCTACACCTTTAACTTAGATGGAAGTGCCATCTATCAATCTATTGCCGCCATATTTGTTGCACAAATGTACGGCATGCCACTTTCCATCTATGAGCAAATTACGTTACTATTAATCTTGATGCTGACATCAAAAGGAATGGCTGGTGTACCAGGTGCATCAATCGTTGTTGTTATCACAACACTTGGTGCAATGGGACTGCCGCTTGAAGGACTTGCCTTCATCGTTGGGATCGACCGTATTCTTGACATGGTTCGTACAACTGTTAACGTATTTGGTAACTCACTTGCAGCCATTGTCATGTCTAAGTGGGAAAAAGTTTTTGATCAAGAGAAATCGAAGAAGTATATTGAGGAATTAAATCAACAAACAAAAGCAGCGTAAAAGGAGATCTTTTCAAATGACGAAGCTACAGGACAAGCAAGTTCGAATCGAACGAGACTTTCTAGGTGAAAAGGAAGTAGACACTCAAGCGTATTATGGAATTCAAACATTACGTGCAGTAGAGAACTTTCCAATTACTGGCTACCATGTTCATGAGGAACTCATCAAAGCATTAGGGATTGTCAAAAAGGCAGCCGCACTTGCAAATATGGATACAAAGCGACTATATTCTGGTCTTGGAGAAAAAATTGTTCAAGCCGCAGATGAGGTTATTGAAGGAAAATGGAACAATCAATTTATTGTCGATCCAATTCAAGGCGGGGCTGGCACTTCAATGAATATGAATGCCAATGAAGTCATTGCAAACAGAGCGCTTGAACTACTAGGAAAGGAAAAAGGCGCTTATACTGAGCTAAGTCCAAACACGCATGTGAACATGTCGCAGTCAACAAACGACGTTTTCCCAACAGCGATTCATATTTCAACATTGAATATGATTGAAAAACTACTTTATACGATGGAAAACATGCATCAAGTCATGACAGAAAAAGCACAAGAATTCGATCATGTCATCAAAATGGGACGTACGCATCTTCAGGACGCTGTTCCAATCAGACTTGGTCAAGAGTTTAATGCTTATGCAAAGGTTCTTGCTCGTGATATTAAACGTATCAAGCAGTCTAGACAGCATTTATATGAAGTCAATATGGGAGCAACAGCAGTCGGAACTGGCTTGAATGCTGATCCTAAATATATTCGCCAGGTGGTTGGCTATCTATCTGATATTAGCGGATTACCTTTAGTTGGAGCAGAAGACTTAGTCGATGCTACGCAAAATACGGATGCTTATACAGAAGTATCAGCTGCACTGAAAGTATGTATGATGAATATGTCCAAAATGGCGAACGATATTCGCTTAATGGCATCAGGTCCAAGAGCAGGCTTTGGTGAGCTTCACTTGCCGCCGAGACAGCCAGGTTCATCTATCATGCCAGGGAAAGTCAACCCAGTGATGCCTGAGGTCATGAACCAAGTGGCATTCCAAGTCATCGGAAATGACCACACGATCTGTCTTGCATCAGAGGCTGGGCAGCTTGAGCTGAACGTGATGGAGCCGGTGCTTGTGTTCAACCTGCTTCAATCTCTCAGCATTATGAAGAATGTATTTGAGTCCTTCGTAGACAACTGCTTGCGTGACCTAAAAGCAGATGAATCTAGATTAAAAGAATATGTAGAAAAGAGTGCTGGTGTCATGACGGCGGTCAATCCGCATATTGGTTATGAAGCTGCTGCACGAATTGCCAGAGAAGCGATTCTTACAGGCGTATCTGTACGTGAGCTTTGTCTGCAAAATGATGTGTTAACAGAGGAAGAGCTTGACGTCATCTTGAATCCTTTTGAAATGACCAAACCAGGTATTGCTGGCGCATCACTTTTAGAAAAGGATCGTTTAGAAGATTAAGCGGCATCATGAGAAGCGCACACCGACAAAGTTCCGGTGTGCGCTTTTTTATGGATGTTTGTTTTTCTCAAGCTCACATAGTATACTATCGTCAATTATTAGGGATGTGACTGCGTTTGAATCTACTGAAAAAATGGTTGAATACAGAGCCTTATTTAATTGTGATGCTCATTGTACTGACACCGATTGGCGGAGAGTTTAAATTTTATCCATTTGAGGACAGCTTTCGGGTCAGCTTTGGAACCGTTGTCTTTTTCTTTATCCTGCTTCAAATGAAAAAATTCCCGGCATGGGCAAGCGGTATCATTGCAGGGGTTTCTGTTTTTGTATTTCGCGTGCTTCTTGATACAGCTGTCACAGGTCATCTTCCGCTGGAAGAGGCGGTTTCATTAAGATTTCCTCCCCTGCTTTATTATGTCGTCTACGGCACGCTCTTTTATTTATTAAAGGTCAGACGTTTCCGTGATCAGCCTTGGCTGATTGGAGCGACAGGTATCATCATGGAGCTGTGTGCAAGCGTTGTTGAAATGATTGCACTTCGTGGTACCATCGATGAAATTTTAACGATGCGGACGCTGTTTCAACTTTTCGTTTTAGCGATTTTCAGAAGCTTTTTCGTGTTGGCTTGTTATACAATGATTCGTTTATATGAAGAGCAGGCGAGAGAGCGTCAGATGAAAAAGGAAAAGGAACATCTGCTCATGCTCCTGTCTAACCTTTATACGGAATCTACATACTTTCATAAAACACTTGCACATGCTGAACACATTACAGCGACATCCTATCAATTGTATCAATCCTTGCATCACGCAAAGGATGCGGAATCTTTGGATTTGAAAAAGCTCGGAAAAACAGCCCTGCAAATCGCAGGAGAGGTGCATGAGATCAAAAAGGATAATCAGCGGATTTTTTCTGCCTTATCAAAGCTGATTCATGAAGAAAATTTTCAGGCTTATGCAAGTCCTGCACATATTGCTGGGCTGGTGATTCGTATTCATGAAAATTACGCAGAATCTCTTAAAAAAAACATTGTCTTTCATTATGATGAAGATGGGCAGCATCCCGTCTATCATGTGTATACCATTCTATCTTTGTTAAATAATATCGTTTCCAATGCTGTCGAAGCCATTCCGGTGGATGGAGAGGTGTCACTCTCTATTTCCCAGAAAGAGAACCATGTGATCTTTCAAATTAGTGACAACGGGCCTGGCATTAAAGAGCGTAATCATCATGTGATTTTTAAACCCGGTTTTACTTTAAAATATGATCAGGCTGGAAATCCATCAAGCGGTATCGGGCTTTCCTATGTGAAGGATACAGCGGAGAAGCTTGGCGGAAGTGTTGAGATGAAGAGTATCCCAAATAAACAAACGATTTTCACGTTAACGATACCAATGGATCAAGTCAGTAGAAAAGAGGGGATTGGGAGATGAGATTTTTTATTGTGGATGACGATGAAGCCGTGCGTTCTTCACTCGCTCAGCTCATTGAAGATGAAGAGCTTGGCATTGTCGCAGGGGAAGCAGAGGATGGCGCAGAGTTAACAGCAAGCTACTTAAATGATTTGCACATTGATATCTTATGTATTGATCTATTGATGCCGGAAAGAGATGGTCTTGAAACGATTCGAGCCATTAAGGATGAGTTTCATGGGAAATACTTAATGCTGTCACAGGTAGAAACAAAGGAATTAATCGGCCAGGCGTATACGCTTGGTGTCGAGTATTATGTGACAAAGCCAATCAATCGTGTAGAGGTGTTAAGTGTGCTCCACCTCATGATTGAGCGGCTTCATTTGGAGCATTCAATTGAAAATATTCAGCACTCACTCAAATCTGTCATGCAGTTTCAGCAGCGAGGTCAGACCAAAACGAAGCAGCGTGGGAAAACTCTTGCAGAGGCAGGTCAGTTCTTGCTGGCAGAGCTTGGGATTGTGGGAGAAAAGGGGTCTAAAGATTTATTAGATATGATCCTCTTCACAGATCAGTATTTAGCGCTGCATACTGAACATCATGATTCCTTTCCTTCTTTAAAGGTCATTTTCAATGGTGTCACGGAGGATAAATTAAATGAGCCTTACACATCTGCAGACATTGCAAGAGAAGCGAAGGCAGCGGAACAGCGGGTGAGGCGCGCGATCAACCAATCCTTGAAACACATCGCATCACTTGGGTTAACTGATTTTTCTCATCCGACTTTTGAAAATTACGCTTCTAAATTCTTTGATTTCACCATCGTGCGAAAGAAAATGAGTGAATTAACAAAAGAAACGAACGGTAGAGAAGAACATACCCGTATCAATGTGAAGAAATTTGTGCAGGTGCTCTACTACGAAGCAAAACGTATTTTTATGGAAGATTAAAAAAAGGCATGCTCCCTCATGAGGGAGACATGTCTTTTTTGGTGATGGATTGCAGGTGCATCTGCAGCACGGAGCGTATGAGCTGAGGCGGTAAACGATGAGGCTGCAAGATTCCATTCAATGCAAGCCCATTGATGACCGCATAAAGGCGCTCAGTTTCGACTAAAAGATCGATATGATCGAGCAAAAGCCCATCTTCTTTTAATTTCATTAAACAATATTGGGTCATTTGGAAAAGCTCGTCATACATCTTTGCATTGAGCGGCTGTAAATCAGGTTCAGTCATCGACTTGACTGTAAAAGCCTGCCACACCTCCATTTCAAATCTTCGTTCTTCATCAAGTGGAAGAACCTGCTCCAATAACGCGAGAACATTTTCTTCCGTTGAACCGTTCAGCTCAAGTGCTGTCAACCGCTCTTTGACTCTTTCCTGAATCAATGTCATAGAGAAAAGAAATAGCTCCTGCTGTGTGGAGAAATAATGACGCATAGAGCCCGCTGAAATGCCAGCTTCTACCGCTACTTTTCGGACAGAAGCGTTTTCCAATCCATCCTGTTTAATCACTCTCATAGCAGCTTGAGCGACTTTTTGTTTTTGTTTATGGTGATCGACGATTTTTGGCATACATTGATTTTAGCACAGCTATTGTTTTTTTAACACAGTTGTGTTATTTTTTATTTAATACAATCGTGTTAAAAAGGATGTGGGGAATATTGATCGGTTTATTGATTGTGGCATGTGAAATTGGCTTTTGGCTGTTTATTCTGGTGGGGTTAACACTTCGTTATGTGTTTAGACTGAAAAAGTGGGGCGCCTTCTTTCTCATTTGTACACCGATTTTGGATCTCATTCTTCTTGCAGCGACGTATTTGGATTTAAGACAGGGGGCTGTGGCGAGTGTCATTCATGGGCTCGCGGCTGTTTATATTGGGGTGAGTCTCGCTTTTGGTCATCAAATGGTGAAATGGGCAGATGTCCGGTTTGCTTATCGATTTGCAGGAGGTCCGAGGCCGAAGGGAAGACCAAAGTACGGGAAGGAACGGTCAGTGTATGAAATAGTCGGCTGGACCCGGCATCTTGTCTCTTATATCATCGGAGCTGGTCTACTATTTGGGTTATCCTACCTCATCCAAGCACCAGAACGAACGGAAGCACTGATGCAGTTAGCGAGAGTATGGGGAATGGTCCTAGCCATTGATTTCGTCATTAGCATCAGCTATGTGATCTGGCCGAAAAAACACCCGCAAAATATAGCCAGCTAATAGGAAAAGACAGGCGACATCATTCCGCCTGTCTTTTCTTATGATGAAAGCCCTTTGTAAATGGTGTCAATATTCCATTTCATCATCTTATAGTAGCTGTCCCCATCTTCACCTTTCTTTCCAATGGAGTCAGTAAATACTTTTCCTTTAATCGGAACCCCAGTTTCTTCAGATAGGCTTTCAAGGCTGCGTTGATCGACACTTGTTTCAAGAAAGAGCGCAGGCACTTGATGATCTTTGACAAAATGAATGATGCGCTTCATTTGTCCGGGTGTTCCTTCATTTTCTGTGTTGATCTCCCAAATGTAGCCTGCCTCTAGTCCATAGGCATCTGCAAAATACTTGAAGGCTCCCTCACTTGTGACAAGACGCTTTTTATCTGTTGGCAGCTGGTCGAACTTGTCTTTTGCATCATCGTGAAGGGCTTGAAGCTTTTTAATATAAGCTTCCGCATTTTTCTCATAATCTTCTTTGTGCTCAGCGTCCGCTTGAATAAGTGCATCTCTGGCATTTTTAGCATAGAGAATCCCATTTTCAACATTTAGCCAAGCATGGGGGTCCTGCTGGCTTTCGAGGCCTTTTGAAGATAAATGTTTTACTTTGACGCCTTTACTCATTTCGGCTACAGGTGCATCATCCCCGTCCTTGCCACTCGATTCGAGCAGCTTTTGAAACCAGCCATTCCCTGTTTCAAGGTTTAAACCATTATATAGAACAAGGTCTGCATCCGTTGTATGCTGAACATCCTTTGGCAGTGGATCAAATTCATGCGGGTCTGTACCAATGGGAACAATGCTGTGAATAGAGACGTGCTCTCCGCCTACTTCCTTCACAATGTCATAAAGAATGGAGTAGGTCGTGACGACTTTTAATGTGCCGTCGTCTTTGCCGGAATTATTTTGCTTAGTAGAACAGCCTGTGATGATCATAAGGCCAATGAATACTGCGGTCAAACGGATTGCAAATACCTTCTTCATATATGTCCTCCTTTTACATAGACGCTTCCTTTTTTAGCTGCGTTCGTTTTCGTTTAGATTTTAATGATCTCCATAGAATTCCTTGCTTTGGTGAAAGGATAAAGGCACTCCCGAATAAAATGGTCGCGACCAGTACGATAGAAGCACCAGACGACAAGTTATACGTAAAACTAAGCCCAAGACCGGCAACGGCAGAAACTGCCCCGAAAAAAGCAGATAAATAGATCATGATCCATAACCGGTCTGTTAAGAGATACGCAGTGGCTGCCGGCGTAATAAGCATGGCAACGACAAGAATAATCCCAACAGTTTGCAGTGAAGCAACGGTCACAAGGGTCAACAACGTCATGAGAAAATAATGGATCATTCGATTCGGTAAACCGTAAACCGAAGAAATGACCGGATCAAATGAACTAATGAGCAATTCCTTGTAGAAAACGATGACGGCCAGCAGGATAAAAATGCCGATGCCAAGCGTAATCCACATATCAGATGATCGAACAGCTAGAACGTTTCCAAACAAGATATGATATAAATCACTGGAACTTTTCAAAAATGTGATTAAAATGATCCCGATTGAGAAAAAAGCGGTGAAGACAATGCCAATCGCAGAGTCATTTTTAATGCGGCTGTTTTGACTCACATATCCAATGCCAATCGCTGTTAATACACCAGTTAAGACGGCACCGAAGAAAAAGTTAATTCCCAGCATATAAGAGATGGCGACACCTGGCAGTACAGCATGCGATATGGCGTCTCCCATCAAGGCCATGCCCCGTAAAATGATAAAGCAGCCAATGACCCCGCAAATAATGCCTACCATCACGGATGTAAATAACGCTTTTTGTAAAAATGCATATTCAAAGAGTCCGGTTAAAAATTCCATTACGCGTCTCCTCCTGCTGATTTTAAGAATGGCAGCTGCGTTTCATATGCCTCCAGCATGACCTCTGGGCGAAGGATGTCGTGTACAGGTCCAGCTTTGATGAGTTTTTTATTTAACAGAACGAGATGGCTGAAGTAATCATCGGCTTTATTTAAATCATGATGGACCACTAAAATGGTTTTTCCTTCATCCCGTAATTCCTTCAAAATGCGAACCATCGTTTCTTCACTTGCCATATCAATCCCAACAAACGGTTCATCCAAACAGAAGAGCTGTGCGTTTTGCGCAAGTGCTCTTGCAAGGAAGACACGCTGCTGCTGACCTCCGGATAACTCACCAATCTGTCTTTTAGCAAAGTCCTGCATGCCGACCTTTTCTAAACAGTGGTAGGCATATGCCCGGTCTTCTTTTTTCGGACGTTTGATCAGGCCAAGCTTCGGATATGTTCCAAGTAGGACGGTATCCAGCACATGAATAGGAAACGTCCAGTCTAGATCATTTCTCTGGGGTACATAGGCGATCTGTTTTCTAACTTGTTTAAAGGGCTGGTCAAAAAAGCGAATATCCCCTTGGTCTTTTTCAATTAAATCCAAGCATGCCTTGAGTAAAGTTGATTTACCGGCACCATTTGGACCTATGATTCCTGTCATCGTTCCTTCCTGTATGGAAAGAGAAATGTTCTCTAAAGCATCCTGTCCATGATATGAGACATGAAGACGGTCAATTGTTAAAGCATTTGGCATCTCTTGCGGCCCCTTTCAATCATCATTGCACTTCCTAAAGATATATGCATACATTAAATAATTTTGACTAAAGGATGAAATGATTCTCTAATGCTAATTTGTTTCCTTAGGGAAACTTTTATTTTATTCTAAGCGTATGTCCTTCTTTTGTAAAGAGAAAAACTGTACTTATTCTGTCGGAGGGCAAACGATCGTTTTTATGTTATGCGCAGAGCGGGGGACATGAGCTTGGTTTATTGAAAATCCGTGTGACAGAATGGGATATAAAAAACCAATTATTTCTTCATAAATGATTGACAGAAGATAAGAAATCCTCATATAATAAGGATAATTTAATATATGAATATATGCTCATATATAAAGTTTTTAATTTTTAATAGGTTGAATCGATCCAGGGAACGTTACTTATCATATAGAAAAAGGTGAGAACATGAAAAAGATGAAGGATGAATACGTATTAAGCGGTCTTGATTGCGGCAACTGTGCACGTAAAATAGAAACAGGTGTCAGCAAAATGGATGGAGTGGAAGCTTGCTCTGTTAACTTTGCGACAGGCACCTTGACTGTGACGCATGCAGATAAGCAAGAATCGATGTCGAAGCGAATTGAAAAAACTGTTCAGTCCATTGAACCTCATGTGAGTGTATCACCGAAAGAAGATGGTCATCATCACGATCATGATCATGGGACGAAAAATTTAAAAACGATCGTGCTGAAATTAATTGGCGGTGCAGTCATTGGAACAGCCGCTTTCTTTATACCTGAAGATGGTGTATTAAAGTTCCTTATGTTCTTCGCAGCATATTTACTAGTCGGCGGTGATGTGGTTTTTAAAGCGCTGAAAAATATCGTGCGTGGCCAAGTGTTTGATGAGAACTTTTTAATGACCATTGCAACAGTTGGCGCTTTTGTTATTCAGCAATATCCAGAGGCACTGGCAGTGATGCTCTTTTACCAAATTGGAGAGCTCTTCCAAGGGGCGGCAGTGAACCGTTCAAGACGTTCAATTAGTGAATTAATGAATATACGTCCAGAATACGCGAATCTAAAAGTCGGAAATGAAACGAAAAAAGTAAATCCAGAAGAAGTAAAAGCCGGTGACCGTATTGACGTGAAGCCTGGTGAAAAAATTCCGCTGGATGGGCTCGTTACTGAAGGCTTCTCGCTTGTTGATACATCCGCATTAACAGGGGAGTCGGTGCCGCGGGATGTAGAAGCGGGAAAAGAAGTTCTTGCAGGATTTGTGAATCAAAACGGTATACTTGAAATTGAAGTGCAAAAAGAGTTAAGCGAATCGGCAGTGACGAAAATTTTAGATTTGGTTGAGAATGCAAGCAGCCGAAAAGCACAGACAGAAAATTTCATCACAAAGTTTGCAAAATATTATACACCGGCTGTCGTCGTGCTCGCCTTATTGCTTGCCTTTCTGCCGCCGCTTCTTATTCCATCAGCACAATTGTCTGATTGGGTATACCGGGCACTTGTCTTTCTCGTGATCTCTTGTCCTTGTGCTCTTGTTGTATCCATTCCATTAGGATTTTTCGGGGGAATTGGGGCAGCGTCTAAGCGAGGCATCCTTGTCAAAGGCAGTAACTATTTAGAAGCATTGAATGCTGTGAAATATGCGGTATTTGATAAGACGGGCACGCTTACAAAAGGAAATTTTACAGTGACCAATATTGCCACAGCCAGTGACAAGTGGTCAGAAGAAGAGCTGCTTTCTTTTGCAGCACTAGCAGAAGCCCATTCCTCTCACCCTATTGCAGAATCAATTAAAGCGGCATACAGCTCACCGCTTGATGAAAGTCAGATCGAAGCATACGAGGATATCGCGGGACATGGAATTAAAGCGACCATCAGCGGTTCTCACGTCTTAGCGGGAAATCATCGCTTGATGGAGCGAGAAGGCATTGCGTATGAAAAAGAAAAAAGAAGCGGAACCGTTGTGTACATGGCGATTAACGGTGAGTTTGCCGGTTCAATCTTGATCGCAGATGAATTGAAGGACGATGCCATTGAAGCCGTATCTGCTCTAAAAGCGTCTGGAATTCAAACCGTCATGCTCACAGGTGATGCTAAGCAAGTTGGAACTGCGGTCGCTAAGCAAATTGGCATTGATGAAGTACATGCAGAATTATTACCGCAGGATAAAGTAACGAAATTAGAAGAAATTGATCAGAAAAAATCGCCTCAAGAAAAGTTATTATTTGTTGGGGACGGCATTAATGATACACCGGTATTAGCAAGAGCGGACATAGGAATTGCAATGGGCGGGCTTGGTTCAGATGCGGCTGTCGAAGCAGCTGATATCGTCATCATGACGGATCAGCCATCAAAGGTAGCAGAGGCTATTGCTGTCGCAAAACGAACAAGAAGGATTGTCTGGCAGAATATCGCATTTGCTCTTGGTGTCAAAGGCGTTTTCCTATTACTCGGTGCATTCGGTATTGCGACGATGTGGGAAGCCGTCTTCTCAGATGTCGGTGTCACCGTACTCGCTGTTTTAAATGCGATGAGGGTCATGAAATAAAATTGTAAGGAAAATTTCATGAATACCATCTTTCATAATGGGCCCCCTCTTGTTAAAATAGAAGAAGTTGGATAATGGCATTTTCCTGAGCTATTATCCTTTTTCTTTTTTTAAGGAATGAAAAAGATAAGGTAGGTGCTTATGTGAGTAAGAAAAATAATCAATCTTCATCCATTAAATTTGCTGTCATTTTAACCATCATCGCAGCTCTTCTCATCGGTTTATTTGTTGTGATTGGAAACAAGAACAGCCAAGAAGCACAAACAGTTGACAGTAAGCCTTCGATTATAGGACAGCCTGTCTTAGGAGACAAAAACGCAGCGGTGCAAATTGTCGAGTTTGGGGACTACAAATGTCCGTCATGTAAATCATTTGAAACAGACATTTTCCCAAAACTGAAAGCAGACTACATAGATAAAGGCGATGTATCATTTTCATTTATTAACTTGCCACTTCCTGTTCATGGAGATGGCGCAGTGTTAGCAGCACTAGCTTCTGAAGAAGTATGGAAAGAAGATCCGAAAAACTTCTGGGCATTCCATGAAGCTGTCTATCAAGCACAGCCAGATAGTGAAGCAGAATGGGTGACGCCTGCTAAGCTGACTGAACTGGCGAAAAAGACAACAAAAATTGATACGGACAAACTCAAAGATAACTTATCAAAGAAAACGTATCAGCCGCAGCTGAACACAGACGATCAGCTTGTGAACAAATACAAAGTGAATTCAACACCAACAATTTTCATTAACAATAAACAAGTTCAAAACTTCTATGACTATGATGAAATCAAAGAATTAATTGATCAAGAGCTGAAAGGGAAGAAATCATGAAGAATAAGCTTATTTACTTGTACAGTGCTTGGATTGTCTCGATCGTTGCAACGATGAGCAGCCTGTATTTAAGTGAAATTAAAAAGTTTATTCCATGCGATATGTGCTGGTTTCAGCGCATTTTCATGTACCCGCTCGTGCTTTTACTTGGAATTGCTACGTTCCGGGGTGATGTCAAAGTGAAGTATTACGTACTGCCTTTGGCTGTGATCGGTGCTTGCTTTTCCATCTATCATTATATGGAACAAAAGATTCCAGGCTTTGCGTCGATTCGCCCTTGCCTGAGCGGCATTCCTTGTTCTGTTGATTATTTGAACTGGTTTGGTTTTATCACCATTCCGCTGTTAGCACTTATTGCATTTATTCTGATTATCATCAGTATGCTGCTCTTAAATGCAAAAGAAGATTGAGAAATAGCCTGCTTTTAAGCAGGCTATTTTTTATTTTTGCAAAAAGATAAAATTTAAAGAAAATTTGTATTGCTTTTCGCTTATGTCAGATATACATTAAGGGAGTAGTATGAGATGATCAGATCATGTAAGGAGATAAGCGGAAAATGGCATGGGAAGTCTTAAGTATCATTGGTATTATCGCATTCGCCATTAGTGGTGCGATAGTGGCAATGGAGGAAGAGTACGATATTCTTGGTGTGTACATTTTAGGGATTGTGACAGCATTTGGCGGTGGAGCGATTCGGAATCTATTAATTGGTCTTCCGGTGTCTGCTTTATGGTCACAGGGCAAGATGTTTACCATTGCTCTTGTATCCATTACGATTGTGTTTCTTTTTCCAAAGCTTTTGCTCAAGCACTGGAGCACATGGGGGAATTTCTCGGATGCGATTGGATTAGCAGCGTTTGCGATCCAAGGTGCATTATTTGCTGTGCAAAGAGAGCTCCCGCTCAGTGCGGTCATTGTGGCAGCCATTTTGACTGGAAGCGGAGGCGGAATTGTGCGTGATTTATTGGCAGGGCGAAAGCCGCTTGTGCTAAAAGCGGAGATTTACGCAGTCTGGGCAGCACTTGGCGGCTTACTCGTAGGACTCGGTTTAGCACAAGGAGAGATTGCTTTGTATTTGCTGTTTCTCATTCTCGTCGTATGCAGAGTGTGTTCCTACCTATTCAAATGGCGGCTTCCCGCTAGGTCTTATTTTTTAAATAAAGGGTAAAACGAGAAAAGAGCGATTTCGCTCTTTTTTTGTGTTTGATACGAGCTGGATGTCAGCAGGTAAGAGAGTTTTCGTGTAAAATAAAAACAGGATCTTTTTGTTCATCATTAGAACAATGCATGTGATGAAAATTTTGTCAGCTGGCTGAATATGTGGATTCAGTCTTTTTTTGCCTAGATGGATTGTTATGTGTTGGTTTCTCTTTTTGCGGAATACTAAGAAGGCATATATCTTTGAACGGATGAATTCTTGAAATGAACACATCACTGCATGTAAGCAAAACTTGACAAAAACATGAATGAAGGAGGGACACGTATTAGTGGAGATTTTTTTAGCAGTGCTCGTACTACTAGCACTCATTGCATCATCTAATATTATCAATCGTTTTGTCCCCTTTATTCCAGTCCCGTTAATTCAAGTGGGCTTAGGAATACTGGTGGCAGCTTTTCCTTCAGGTTTACATATTTCTTTAAATCCTGAACTATTCTTCGTTTTATTCATTGCGCCGCTGTTATTTAATGACGGGAAGCGTACCCCAAGGGATGAGCTGTGGAAATTAAGAGCGCCGATTCTTCTGTTAGCCCTAGGGTTAGTCTTTGCGACAGTCATTGTCGCGGGATATACCATCCATTGGATGATCCCAAGCATTCCGCTTCCAGCCGCATTTGCACTTGCAGCAATTTTATCACCGACAGATGTGGTAGCAGTCAGTGCTCTTTCCAGCCGTGTGAATATGCCAAAGGGCATCATGAGACTTTTGGAAGGCGAGGGATTGATGAACGATGCATCAGGACTTGTTGCCTTTAAATTTGCCATTGCAGCAACAGTGACTGGCGCTTTTTCAATTGCTGAGGCATCCTTTAGCTTTGTCCTGATTGCCGCAGGTGGTTTATTGACTGGATTTATTCTATCCTTTTTTATCATTCGTTTTCGCTATTTTCTCCGCCGTTTAGGAATGGACGATGTCACGATGCACATCATCCTGCAAATTCTTACACCATTTGTTATCTATTTAGTAGCTGAAGAATTTGGTGTATCCGGCATTTTAGCCGTTGTTGCTGGTGGTGTGACACATGCCATTGAGCAGGATCGAATGGAAGCAAATTTAGCCAAACTGCAAATTGCTTCATCAAACACATGGAATATTATTTTATTTATATTAAACGGACTTGTTTTCGTTATTCTAGGATTGCAGATTCCTGATGTATCGACAGTTATTTTCCAGGACGAAGCGTTTAATAATTTGCAGGTCATCAGTTACATCTTAATCATCACGCTATGTCTCATGATTCTGAGATTTTTATGGGTATGGCTTTTCTGGGCAGGGAAATGGAGCGCAACAAAAAAGCAAAACGTGAAAAAACCGAAGCTTCGCGCCTCGATGCTCATGACATTCTCTGGTGTACGCGGGGCCGTGACATTAGCCGGTGCCTTCTCCATCCCATTTACACTTGCGGACGGTTCACCGTTTCCTGAACGGCATTTGATTATTTTCCTCGCAGCAGGCGTCATTTTATGTACACTCATTTTAGCTAGTGTGCTACTGCCTCTTCTATCTGAGAAAAAAGACAAACAAATCGCTGTGGATTTGGATACAAAGATTCAGCATGCGAAACGGAAGCTGCTGAGAAGTGCGATTAAAACGCTAAGAGAAGGAATGAATGAAGACAACAGAGAAGTGTCTCTTGCGCTCATCAATGATTACCGAATGAAGCTGCGTAATATCCAGCGTGAGCCGTACCAATTCGGGATGAGAAGACAAGAGAAAAAAATCAGGCTGCACGGAATTAAAGCGGAACAAATGAAGCTCCAACAGCTCATTGAGGAAGAGAAAATCGATAAACATGAAGCCTATGAGCTGCAAGAAAGATTTCATGAGCTCGAAATGCTGTATTCAAACTCCTTCAAAATTCGTTTCTCAAAAGTGAAGTTTCTACGCTTGCTTCAATGGCTCCAATTATGGCGGCCGAATCAGCTCGTTTCCAGCGGTATTTTAGAAAACGAGGACTCGTACAAGCAAATCCGTAAGAAAACGGCAGAGGCTGCTGTGGACTCGATCAAACAGCATATGACCGATGAAAATAAACAAACGTGTCATCAAGTGATTGGCTTTTACAACCAAGTCATTTATCGCTGTGAACACGGTCCAAGCTTCTTTCAGCAAAAAGACCGTTCATTTGACCGGAAGAAAAAAGAGCTTAACTTCCAAGCTGTACAGACGATTCGAAATGAAATTCAAACTTTGTATGAAAATGGTGAAATCAATCGTGATATTGCCCATCATCTAAGGGAGTATATCAATGATATGGAAGCTGTTCTTCTGACCAATACGTAATGTTGTCATCTCCTCCCCTATGTTTTATGATGAGGAAAGAGAACAAGCAGGGGGAGATCAATGATGGCGTATTATGGAGCAATTGAAGCTGGCGGTACAAAGTTTTGTTGTGCAATCGGCAATGAGCACGGGGACATTCTCGAAGAAATGACGATACCTACAGAGCACCCAGAAAAAACATTACAAAAGCTCATCCCATTTTTCAAGCAGCATGACATTGAAGCTTTAGGGGTCGGCTCCTTTGGACCGATTTGTGTCCAAAAGGACGACCCTTCCTATGGTTATATCATGAACACGCCGAAAGTAGAGTGGAAGCATTACCCGTTCATCCCAGAGCTAGAGAAGCAAATAGAAGTTCCAGTATCTTTTACAACAGATGTAAATGCGGCAGCTTTAGGTGAATTAACAAAAGGAGCAGCCAAAGGGCTGAATAGCTGTATGTATATCACGGTCGGTACGGGTATCGGTGCTGGCGCTGTTGTAAAAAACGAGCTTCTTCACGGTCATTCGCATCCAGAAATGGGGCACATCCTTGTCAGGCAGCATGAATCCGACCAGTTTGAAGGAGTCTGCCCAGCGCATGGGACGTGCTTAGAAGGACTGGCCGCTGGACCAGCGATTGAGAAAAGGTGGGGGAAATCTGCTAAACAGCTCACAGAGGAAGAATCAGTTTGGACACTTGAAGCCGACTATTTGGCGCAGGCACTGATGCAGTACTCGCTTATTTTAAGCCCAGAGCGCATCATTATGGGCGGGGGCGTCATGAAGCAAAAACAACTGTTTCCACTAATTCGAGAGAAGCTTGCTGCTTATCTCAATGATTATGTAGACCTGCCGCCGCTTGATTCATATATTGTCTCTCCTGGACTTGAAGACAAGGCCGGCATGACAGGTGCTTTGCTGTTAGCCATCGAAGCGAAGAAAAACGTCTGATAATAGAGTTTTAATGGACAACGTGAGATAATGAAAAAGATGGAATCTATGAAAAAGGTGGTTGTTAAAATGGTTAAAAGCTTGAATGATACCGTAACACTGAATAACGGAGTGGAAATGCCTTGGTTTGGTTTAGGTGTATTCAAAGTGGAGGACGGCAATCAAGTGGTAGATGCCGTAAAAGCAGCCATACGAAACGGATACCGCAGTATTGACACGGCTGCCGTTTATAAAAATGAGACAGGCGTAGGCAAAGCAATTAAAGAATCTGGCGTGAAACGAGAAGATTTGTTCATTACGTCTAAAGTATGGAATACGGATCAAGGCTATGACAAAGCGCTGGCTGCATTTGACGCAAGCTTAAATCGATTAGGCCTTGATTACTTAGACCTCTATTTGATTCATTGGCCTGGTCCAAATGCAGAAACATTTAAAGACACATGGCGTGCGCTTGAGAAGCTTTACAAGGATGGGAAAGTGAGAGCCATTGGCGTCAGCAACTTCTACATTCAGCATTTAGAAGAGCTATTAAAGGATGCTGAAGTTGTTCCAGCCGTGAACCAAGTTGAATTTCACCCGAAACTGACACTTGTCGAACTGCGTCAATACGCAAAAGAAAAAGGCATTCAAATTGAAGCGTGGTCTCCGCTTATGCAAGGAAAGCTATTAGATCATGACGTATTAAAGGACATTGCTGCACGCTACAACAAATCCGTTGCACAAGTCATCTTGCGCTGGGATCTGCAAAGCGGCGTCGTGACGATTCCTAAGTCAATCAACGAAGAACGCATTAAACAAAATGCAGATATTTTTGATTTCGAACTTTCAAAAGAAGACATGGAAAAAATCGATGCATTAAACAATAACGAGCGTGTCGGCTCGAATCCAGAGACGATGACGGTTGGGTTTGAATAAATAAAAAAATCCTCTTTCTCATGTGAGAAAGGGGTTTTTTATGTACTGCTTCTACGAACAGCCAAAAGCATCATAAAAGATAAGATCACAATACAGATCGTCCATGCCCAAGCAAGTTCCATACGCCCAGAATCAATCGCCACATAGATAGCGGTTGGGAGTGTTTGGGTTTTTCCTGGGATGTTGCCCGCAAACATTAAGGTCGCTCCGAATTCTCCAAGGGCTCTTGCAAAACTAAGGATGCTGCCTGACAAGAGGGACGGCAGGGCAAGAGGTACAGTAATATAGGCAAAGACTTGGAAGGAATGAGCACCATCTACTTTTGCAGCCCCTTCAATATCTGACTCAATTGTAGAAAAGCCCGCCTTTGCTGATTGATACATGAGCGGAAATGCCACGACAGTCGATGCAATGACCGCCGCCCACCATGTGAAGATTACCGGCTGATGGAAGATCCATTCAATCGCGCCCCCTATTACACTATGCTTTCCGAATACGATGAGCAATAAAAAGCCAACGACTGTTGGCGGGAGAACGAGCGGCATCATCAGGAGCGTTTCCACAATCATTTTCCCTTTAAAAGTAGTTCGCGCCATCCAAAAGCCAATCGTTGTGCCAAAGACAGTGGCCAACAGTCCGCTAACGATGGCCACTTGAACGGACAGCCAAATGGGTGATAGAAAGTCTTCAGTCAGCATAGGCATTACGACACTTGAAAGCCGTATTTCTTAAAAATTGATTTGGCTTTATCAGATTGAAGAAATTCAAAAAAGGCCTTGGCTTCTGTTAGATGTTTTGTCCCTTTGACAATCCCTACTGGATATATAACCGGGGAGTGCATGTCCGAATGTGCCTCAGCTGCAATCTTTACCTTTTTGGAGACGAGGGCGTCTGTTTTATACACAACACCTGCTTCGACATTTCCAGTTTCAACATAGCTTAGAACTTGTCGTACATCTTTGGCATAGACAGCATTCTTTTTTACTTGATCCCATATATTCAGTTTTGTGAAAATCTCTTTTCCGTATGTACCAGCAGGAACCGATTCAGGTGTGCCAAGAGCGATCTTTCCTTTTACGTGCTGGACGTCTTGAAAGCTTTTAATAGAGGAAGAGCCATCTTTTGGCACAATAAGGACTAGCTCGTTTTGTATGGCGTCCTTGATATAATCTTGATCTATGTCTCCAGATTGAACAAGTTCATCAAAGGGTTCCTCAGCTGCTGAGAAAAAGAGATCCGCTTTTGCTCCTTGAGCGATTTGCTGCTTCAATGCGCCGGATGATCCGAAGTTATTCGTTAATGTCACATGTGGATGCTGTTTGTGAAAGGAGGCTTCAATTTCCTTTAGTGCATCCTGAAGACTTGCCGCTGCTGAAATCACAAGCTCTGTTTCTTTATTCGAATTAGATCGCTTCATCTCTGTTTGGCATCCACTCAGAAGCAAACATAGGGAGATGAGGGCTAAGAATAAATACTTCATGTTCACACCTCTTATCATTCAATATCATGTAGTTCCCTTTATTATAAGCAAACTTATTTGAGCATTCATAGGCTTTCAGCAAAAAGAGAGAAGAAAAAGCCGCCAAATGGCGACTTTTAGCGTGACGACAAAGGAGATCGTTTTATCCTGTTTACTGCTGATAAAAACGCAGCAAATTCCCATTGATCACCTTGTCTGATAAGGAGAGCTCTTTGTTTGCTTTTTCTATATAGGGCTGGCATACCTCATCCTGCTTCACGGGTTCTTTTGTTTTTTGATCATAGCAGGTGTTCTTTGTATAGAGATAATCATCTGTAATAAAGTTCCCGTTTCTCAATACAGCGAAAGGCGTCCGTTCATTTGAAAATAAATCATTGCCAAATTGAATGGAATCCTTCGTTTCAATCCCTAGTAAGTGAAGAAGTGTCGGCTTCACGTCCATTTGACCAGCTGTTTCAGAAATCGTCTGCGGTACTTGATCCGTGACACCAGGAATGTAAATTAAAAAGGGAACACGTTGCAGTTTGACTGCATCAAACGGTGTGATTTCCTCTTGATTGAGCAGCTGAGCCATTGCCTCATGATGTGCCTCAGAGATGCCATAATGGTCACCCATGAGGACAAACATCGTATTGTGATACAATCCTTCTTCTTTCATACGGTCAAAAAACAACTTAATCGCTTCATCTTGATAGCGGACGGTCGTCACATAGCGGTTTAAAATGGTGCTGGACGAATCATATTCATCAATAAACTGATCCTTCGGGTCAATTTCAAATGGAAAATGATTGGTCAAAGTAATAAATGTACTGTAATAAGGCTGCTTCAACTTTTTTAAATGATCAACGGATTGATCAAAGAAGTCGATATCCTTTAAACCCCAGCCAGTGGAATTCCGTTCATTGACATCATATGAATCGACATCGTAAAAACGATCAATTCCTAGAGATTCATACATCACATCACGATTCCAAAACGTTTTATTATTCGCATGAAATTGGACGGATTGATAGTTTACTTTTTTCAACTGCTTGTATAATGTGTCATATTCATTGTCACTCGCTGTGAAAAAAACAGCGCCGCTGCTAGAAGGATAGAGAGAATTAGCGACAATAAACTCTGAATCGGACGTCTTCCCCTGCTCTGTCTGCTGATAAAATTCATCAAAATAAAAACTCTTTTTAGCCAATTGATTTAAAAAGGGAGTGATATATTGTCCATTTACCTTTTGATTCATGACAAATTGCTGCGTCGATTCAAGTGAAACGAACACAACGTTCTTGCCTTTAGCAAGTCCGAAGTACTCTTCGTTTGGTGCGCTGTAATCAGCCTTTGTGTAGTTTGCTACAGTAGAAAGCGTATCTTCATCTGCAAAAGCCTTTTGTCCAATGCGTGCCGTTTGGGCAGCACCGTCGTACAGATGAAATTGGAACAGCCCGAGGTTTCTAACAATGACTTCACGATCATAAGAGCTTGTCAGAAATCGAGGGTGATCCATCATAGCTGAGCTGACATGAAACAATAGGAAGCTGCAGCAGATCGCATAATATGTTTTGATCGTCTTGTATGACGCTTTTGGGGCTAATGGTCTGCGCTTGAGCAGCCAAGCAAGTACGACAAAATCAACGAGCATCAGCACAAAAAGCGGGTGGAATAATTCCGTCATACTGCTGCCCATATCTCCCATGTTCTTCGCTTGGAATAGCACGGGAATGGTAATGAAATCAATATAAAAACCGTAAAAGATCGTATTCGATATAAGAATCGCCGTGAGAATAAAATTTGCAGTCAATAAAAAAACCTTTTGTTTGGTTTCATTTAAAAAAAGAGCTATCCCAAACAAAGGGAGTAGAAAGCTAAGTGGATTGATCAAAAGCAGCCATTCATGAAACAGATTGGCTGTTCGTATGTGAAAACCTAGTTGATAAATGATGTATGTTTTCATCCACATGAAGAGGATGGAATACACTAAAAACCAGTGATTTTTGAAAAACGCTTTCATCTATGTATCTCCTCACCATTCTGTATTCAGCTGCAAGGCAAAAACACTTATCTTAAACCTACTAAAAAAATGAGGAATGATCAATTCATATCTTATCTTTTTCGCAAAACTCTTTTTTATTCTGTTAGAACTGGATGGGGATAGACATGCCGCAGATGACTGCGATGTAATAGCAGGTGACGACAGTGAGAGCAGCTAGTACAACTTGTTCTCCTGTGCTGCCTGTTTTGACATAGAAGGGGAGACGCACTTTAATGGAAGCTGGAAATAAAAATTTAATGCCGTTTACTGTTCCAGCATCAAGGATAAGATGGCTCGCCATTCCAACTAATAAACCAATACTTAGGCTGTCATTTGGAATGTATGTTGTTGCGAGAAAATAAATGATCAGCAGAAATAATAAACTGTGAGTAAACGTGCGATGACCGAACACGCTGCTGATCAGGGCCGAGAGCAGCGGAAATTTTCTACCGATTTTACTTTTTGTATGACAAAGATCGGGGATCAAAGCACCTGCTGATCCAGCTGCAGCCATGATGACTGGGTCGAATCCGTAGTAGTAGGCGACGGCCGTTGAGGCGGCGATTCCGCCCATAATGTGTGTTTTTCCTGTCATGATGCGTACTCCTGTTCTATTTTTTGTTCAAGTATTCACTATATCAAGGGTGAATTCATTCAGCAAGGCTTATTTCTAAAGAAAAAAAGGACAAAAGGGTTGGCTGATTGGTAAAACATTCTATAATAAGGAGGAAGTCAAGTTGATACTAACGATAAGGGATGCGATTCGGATGGGTAATGCAGACATTTTAAAAGAAATTGTTCTTGTACATTATGAAGTCAGCCGTAAATTAAACCGCAAGTTACTTGAGTTAGAAAAAGACATCACGCCTCCGCAGATATATGCTCTTACTATTCTGATACAAGGCAAAGTATCACATGCCGAAGAGCTGAAACAAAGGCTCTCTTTAAACCCAGGTGCAGCCTCCATTGCACTCAATAAATTATGTGAGCAGGGCTATATTCAGAGAGAACGGGACAAAGACGACCCCTCGCTCGTCCGATTAGAAGCCACCGAAAAAGGGCAGGCGATTTATGAAAAGCATACACGTCTTTTCGGAAAGGTGATTCAGCATATGATGTCAGACTTCACAAAGGAAGACTTAAAGACCTTTTTGACATATCTGCAAAAAATGAGACAAACCTTTCATGATGATTGAGCCTTTCCACTTTGTATAATGCGGCGCACTGTAGCACAAATTAAACAGGCAACCGCATTTTATGAAAAGGGAGGAAACAGCGATGTCATTTTTCCAAAAGGATAAAAAGGCGAAAAGCGAGAAAGACCACAAGCAAGTAGATCAGCTGTTAGAAGAAGCAAGCAAAGAGCTAGCAGGCGATCCGCTTCAGGAAGCTGTACAAAAGAAGAAAAACAACGATCAATAAGCAGGTATAGGGCAGAGAAAAAGATCTCTGCTCTTTTTCTATGTTTTTCCCTTTGACAGAAGTGAGAATGTTTGATAACCTTCGTGTAGTAAAAATGAATAGAAATCCTCACGCTATGTCTCAGTGAGGTAGAGGTTGCGCGGATGATGAGTCACTCATGGGAGAGATGGAATCGAAGATCATGAGAAAAAAGGCATCAGCGCCGAAGTGTAGAGAGAGCTCCAACTTTCTTTATGCTGGGTCTGCATTGAATAAATGCAGGACTGCCACGTCTTTGAAGCGTGGAGGGCTATCCGGAGATCAAGGTGTATGTTTTGAAAAGCATGGACTGTTGTTCAGGCTTTTTTTTATGTTCTGAGTACCGAAGATAAGGGTATGCTGTTAAGAAAGTGACCCATAATGAACATAAAGAATACAAGTCATTGCTTCACAAATATATCAATGAAGATACTGCCGGGTCTGGTCCGAAGTGAATATAACGGAGGTACGGAAATGGAACAGACAAAAAAATGGGGTTTTTGGTTATTGACGGCTTTTGTCGTCGGAAATATGGTAGGTTCAGGCATCTTTATGCTGCCAAGTACGCTTGCCCAGCATGCGAGTCCTTTAGGTGTGACGATGGCATGGCTTGTCACAGGTGGCGGTGTGCTGATGATTGCACTTGTTTTTGGGCATTTGTCCATTCATAAGCCGCAGCTGACAGCTGGACCACAAAGTTATGCAAGAGCGCTTTTCAACGATCCGAAAAAAGGGAAAGCGGCAGGTTTTACAATGGTTTGGGGATATTGGGTAGCAAGCTGGATTAGTAATGTCGCGATTATTACGAGTCTTGCTGGTTATTTAACGACATTTTTCCCAATTCTCACCGTGAAGACGGAAATTTTCACCTTTGGTAAAGAAGCGATCACACTAGGTCAGCTGACAACGTTTATTGTATGTACCATTCTTCTTTGGGGAACACATACGATCTTAATTACAAGCTTAAGTGCTGCAAGTAAATTAAACTTTATTACGACCTTTTCAAAGGTACTTGGATTCATCCTTTTTATTGTTGCGGGATTATTTGCATTCCAAACGGCATTATTTGAACATTATTACTTCCCAATTGCAGCAGAGGGCGAAGGAATGCTCGGACTTGGGGGCCAAATTCATCATGCGGCCATTTCCACACTATGGGCATTTATTGGCATCGAGTCTGCTGTCATTTTATCAGGAAGAGCGTCCTCGCAGCGCGATGTGAAACGTGCAACGATTACAGGACTTTTAATTGCACTTTCTATCTACATGATTATTACTTTGATTACAATGGGCGTCCTGCCGCACGATCAGTTGCAAGGCTCAGATAAACCATTCGTTGACGTGCTTCAGCTTATTATTGGGCCGGCTGGCGGAATTGTGATGGCACTGCTTGCGATTATTTGTTTATTTGGCTCGATGCTTGGCTGGATTTTACTTGGTTCAGAAGTACCGTATCAAGCAGCAAAGGCTGGCGATTTCCCGGCAGTATTTGCAAAAACAAACAAAAAAGGCAGTCCTGTTTTTGCTTTAACGGTTACAAACATTATGTCACAGCTGTTTATTTTCTCAGTGATGTCTCGTACGATTAATGAAGCTTTTACCTTTTTAACGACATCAGCGACACTTGCGTATCTCATTCCGTATATTGTGTCTTCGATCTATAGCTTTAAAGTCATCATACAAGGTGACACGTATGATCTTCAAAAAGGGAAGCGAACAAGAGACGGAATCATTGCGCTTGTTGCGATGGGGTATTCCGCTTGGGTCATTATTTCAGGAACAGCTGATTTTAAAACATTTGGACTTGGCATCGGTCTGTTCTTAGTAGGTATTTTGCTTTATCCATTTATGTCAAAAGGATTTGCCAAAGGAACGGTATAAGGGAAACGTTTCTCCGTATATGGAGAAACGTTTTTTTATGATTCAGATGTTAAACGGTCCACAATAAACTCAAGCTGTCCTTCTAGTGACACTGGGTCATTAAAGAAGTAACCGACAGGATCGATTTCAAATACGTGTTTATTTTGTACAGCAGGAAGTGATGCCCAAATGCTGCTTTCATACACCTGATCTCCTTTACTTTTTGAACCGCTCCATGGACTAGTGAAAATATAGTCGCCTGCGTATTCTGGCAGCTTTTCAAGGGAAATGTTTGCATAGCCGACGCCGCTATCGATGGCATCTTTTTTAACTGCCTTTGGCGCACGTAATTTCAGCTCGTCATAAATAATTTCGCCTCCTCGTGCAAAGGTGTTTCCAAAGATATAGATACCTTTATCAAAGGGTGACACGATTGAAACGGTTTTGCTGCCGACCGCTTTTGTTACTTTAGGCTTTACCTCAGCTATTTTTGTATCCCATTTTGTGATCCATTCTGCTGCTTTTTTCGGTGTACCTGTCATTTTACCGAATTCTTTCAGCTGATCTTTAAAGGAATATTGATTGTATTTAATGGCAACGGTTGGCGCAATTTTTTTGTATTGATCAAATTTCTCGTCTTCTCCCCAAGCAATAATCATATCTGGCTTCAAAGCGGCGACCTTTTCGACAGAAGGGGATGTTCCAAGGTTTTTGACACCATCTGTTTTGCCTTTATAGAAAGGGTTTTTAAAGATGGGGGCAGTTGTAGCAATCGGCGTCTTGCCAAGTGTCACGAGGTCACCGTAGTAGCTTTCTGCCAAAAGCACAATTCGTTTTGGATCTTTAGGGAGTTTGACTTCACCTTTCACGTCCTGATAGGTGATTGTGTCATCCTGGTTGGCGCCAGATTTTTTATTTGAAGTGCCGCTGCAAGCAGCTGTAAAAAGCATGAGAAAGGCTAAGGATATCAAAAGAAATCCAGATCGTTTTTTCACAAAGATTCTCTCCTATTCACGTTATTATGATAATGATTCTCAATTTCAATTATATCGTAACATGATGGAATGAAAAATGCATCGGCTATGTTAGGACCTAAAGAAAAATGGTGAATTTCTCCCGGTTTTTTGATGAAAATAAAGAAAATGTTCAGAACAATGATTTCAAAAAGGAAAGAAAATGATATACTAGACTTCGAGATTGATAATCATTATCACTGATAAAGAATAGATATGAACGGAAAGGAAGAGACTGGTTTTGGGCTCACAATCGAATAAGCAGCTGCCAGCCAAGGACGATGCAATGGATATTGTCACGAAGCCTTTTGGAACAGCAGCTGTTGTCATCATAGGAATCATCGCTTTAGCATTTGGTCTTTTTTTATCGGTATCATTAGGAGCAGCAAATATTCATCTACACACGGTATGGGAAGCCATTTTTCATTTTGATCCACAGCAAACTTCACATCAAATCATTCGGGAATTGAGGCTGCCGCGTACAGTTGGGGCTGCACTCGTCGGTGCCTTTTTAGCTGTATCTGGTGCCATTATGCAAGGGATGACAAGAAATGCGCTTGCGTCTCCTGAAATTATGGGTGTGACAAATGGCTCTGCATTTGCGATTGCGATAGCATTTGCATTTTTCCCAGGCCAATCATCTTTCACATTAATTCTTTGGTCATTTGCTGGAGCCGCACTCGGTGCATCTATTGTGTTTGGTGTCGGTACCCTGTCTAAGGGAGGACTAACCCCAGTGAAGCTCGCACTAGCGGGTACGGCGGTTGGAGCTCTTTTAAGCTCGATCTCTTCAGCAATTGCCATTCGGTTTGACGTCGCTCAAGACATGAGTTTTTGGTACGCAGGCGGCGTGGCAGGCTTGAATTGGAGCAACATTCAGGTCGTTATTCCAGTCGCCATCGTAGGGCTTGTGATTGCGATGATCCTTGCTCGCTCGATCACTGTACTGAGCTTAGGTGATGAATTGGCTAAAGGGCTCGGGCAGTATACGAAAACGGTCAAGGTGCTAGGAATATTGGTCGTGATTCTTTTAACCGGTGCTGCTGTGTCAGTGGCAGGCTCAATTGGCTTTATCGGGCTTGTCATTCCCCATGTCACTCGATTCTTGGTCGGAGTGGACTACCGGTGGATCATCCCTTGCTCAGCTATTTTAGGGGCCATCTTGTTAATTTATGCAGACGTTGCTGCAAGACTGGTCAATGCTCCATTTGAAACACCAGTTGGTGCCATTACTGCGATTATAGGCGTTCCTTTCTTCTTATACTTAGCTAGACGTGAAAGGAGCGGAATTTAAATGGAAATGGTGCAGCAGGCAAAGAAAAAGAAATATAAACGAACGATGCTGATGATCTTTTTAGCCATCGTCGTGGTATTTTTGATTAGTTTAAATACCGGAGAGATTCGTATTTCTCCGATAGATACATTGAAAACATTTTTTGGACTCGGAAGTGAAATGGATGAGCTGGTGCTGTTCGAATTTAGACTTCCAAGAATGATCATCGCTTTACTTGTCGGTGCTTCTATTGCTGTTTCAGGAGCTATCTGGCAAGGTGTTTCTCAAAACGGCTTAGCTGATCCTGGTATTCTTGGTGTGAATGCGGGCGCAGGATTTGCTGTTGTACTTTTTATCTTTGCATTTCAAGGCACAATGTCGAACTTAGGACATTTGACGATTTTTGTACTGCCGCTTTTCGCATTTGCCGGTGCAGCCTTTGCTGCATTTCTTATCTATGTGTTAGCGTGGAAAAAAGGCATCACACCTGTTCGCTTGATTTTAACGGGTATTGGTGTCAATGCTGCGTTTTCAGCAGCAATTGTGGTCATTCAATTAAAAATGAGCCCAAATGATTTTAACCAAGCCATTGTGTGGTTATCAGGAAGCATTTGGGGCTCAAGTTGGACGTATGTCCTATCAGTTCTGCCATGGATGCTTATTTTCCTTGTGCTAGCGCTTGTGAGAGCACGCTACTTAAATATCATGAATTTAGGTGACCAGCTGTCCTATGGATTAGGGATTTCAGTTCATAAAGAAAGAAGCTTTATGATGCTGATTGCCGTTGCATTAGCAGGTGCAAGTGTCGCTGTTGCAGGTAGTATCTCTTTCTTAGGGTTAGCCGCACCGCACTTGGCGAGAAAGCTTGTTGGACCAAAGCACCAAGGAATGATACCAGCCTCCGCGTTGATTGGCGCACTGTTATTATTACTGGCAGATACACTCGGCCGTGTCATACTTGCACCATCAGAGGTGCCAGTTGGTCTCGTCGTTTCTGCTTTAGGTGCACCTTACTTCATTTACTTATTGATGAAAACGAACTAATGAGGGAGGAGAAAAACATATGAAATCGCTTGAAACAGAAAAGCTATGTATCGGTTATCAGGACCGTTTGATTGTAGAGGATTTAAATATCAGTATCCCAAAAGGCAAGGTGACAACATTGATCGGACCGAATGGGTGCGGGAAATCAACGATTTTAAAAACAATGTCCCGTATCATGAAGTCCAATCAAGGCGCTGTTTACTTAAATGGTCAGGCTATTCATCAAACGCCTACAAAAGAAATTTCAAAACAAATGGCGATCCTACCGCAAACACCCGAAGCACCAAGCGGACTGACAGTGTATGAGCTGGTGTCATATGGACGTTTCCCACATCAAAATGGATTTGGTCGCTTATCAAATGAAGATAAACGAATCATCAGATGGGCACTTGAGGAAACGGGCATGATTGCTTTTCATGACAGACCAATTGAAGCACTTTCTGGTGGACAGCGTCAGCGTGTATGGATTGCAATGGCACTTGCCCAGGAAACAGAACTGCTTCTATTGGATGAGCCGACGACGTATTTGGACCTGGCACATCAGCTCGAGATTCTTCAGCTGCTAGAACGGTTAAACAGAGAACAGGGACGAACTGTGTTGATGGTCATTCATGATTTGAATCATGCGGCACGTTTTTCTCATTACATGATTGCTCTCAATCAAGGAAAAGTCATCAAAGATGGGACGCCTCATGAGGTCATGACCAAAGAGGTGCTTGGTCAGGTATTCCACATTGATGCAGAAATCGTACTTGATCCTAGAACGAATAAGCCGATCTGTTTAACATATGATTTGGTGAACCATGAAAGAAAGCTAGAAGCTGTGAATGGATAATAGAAGTAAAAGGAACTCGGTGGAATAGCCGAGTTTTTTTGCGTCTCTGAAACTTCCTAGTACCACCATTTTTCCCAGTTGATATTTTTTCGCTTTTATGCAGAAAAGAGGTACTTTTTTACTTTAGACAATGGTAATATACGGTTAGAGATCATAGCTAGAAAGGAAAGAGATGCGTGGAAACAGCAAAAATATTGATTGCAGATGACGAAGAAGCAATTGTCAAAATGGTTGAACGCGTATTAAAAAAAGAAGGTTTCAAGCATATATATAAAGCCTACCATGCAGATGAAGCATTAGATGTTGTCAAAAACGAGGACATCCACCTCTTACTTCTAGATGTGATGATGCCCGGTAAGTCTGGTTTTGATGTTCTTCCTGAAATGAGAAAATATACGAAAGCACCCATTTTCTATTTAACTGCAAGAACGTCTGATGTAGATAAACTGACCGGTTTTGCTCAAGGGGCAGATGATTACATCACAAAGCCATTTAATCCGCTAGAGCTTGTGGCTAGAATTAAGGCTCACTTAAACCGAACTTATATCTCTTTAAAGGAAGAGCAAGAAGAGGCTCAAAGTCAATATGAATATGCTCATTTCTCTTATCATCCTCATTCAGCTGAATTGAAAGTAAGAGGAGAGTTGACTGCATGCTCTGCTCAGCTTCTTTCTTTGCTGAAGTACTTTTGTGATCATCCGAATGTGGTTCTTTCAAAAGATCAAATCTATGAGAAAGTATGGGGCGTTCCATCATATGGTGATAACAACACCGTCATGGTTCATATTCGAAAGCTGAGAGAAAAGATCGAGTTAGATCCGAGTCAGCCCGAATATATTGTGACGATCCGTGGAATGGGATATAAATTTATACCACACCCAGTAAAGGTTCATCATTAATTCATGAATTTACGAGCAAAACTTTTCTTTCACTTTGTCGGACAAATGTTTATTGTGATTGCCATTTTGTTAATCGGAAATACGTTCTCTGATAATTTATATTTAAAAAAATACTACGAGAACATGGCTGAAACCGGTTTAACAAAAGCTGATGGAGATACACTCATGAGCTGGCTTTATTTTAACGAGGATGGAGAAATGGAAGCCGATGATCAGCTCAAGCAAGCAGTGAGAAAACGAGACGGCTGGCTGCAAGTGATTGATTCAAAAAAACATAACGTCTATAGCTATCACCGCCCCAAGTCCATTCCAACATCCTATCAAAAGGATGAAATGATCAAGATCTTTGAAAAAAGGCAATATAAAGATTATAAGATGTACTTCTGGCCAATTGAGATTGATCAAAAAAGCTTTATCGTGTTGTATGGGTTTAAAACAAACAGCACAAAGGTAGCCAATTATTTGAAGCAGAACGAGAAAAATTTGGCTGCACTCTCTCAATATTCGGTTGAAACGAAAGAATTCTTGAAGAGAATGAATGGGTCGGTGCACCTGTTCAATGATCAAGGGAAATATTTAAAAGGCATTCGAGCCAATACCAATTTGAAACATGATGTAACAGATGTTGAACTGCTCAAGTATCAATCAAAGCCTTGGGAGTTTAGAAGTGATCTGTCTTATATTAGAGTGAATAAAAATCTGTATATCATTATTTCTGTACCAAATAAAGTATACAGCCCAGATGGATTATACGATAAAGAAACAGACGCATTAAATCAATATACAACCATTTTAATTGCAGGTCTTGTGATTACGGTTATTATCGTCATGACATTATGGTACTCGTATCGCTATGGTCTTCCGATCTATCACATTATCCGCTGGCTGATTTTCTTATCTAGAAATAAATTGCAGGAACCAACAAATAGAAAAGGAATTCCAATCAGTAAAAATAAAAAAGGTCGTATTAAGCGTGAATACCGATTATTTGAGGATATCCTAAAAACAATGGATCAGCTCACGCTTACATTAAAAGAGAATGAAGAAAACCGTAGAAAAATTCAAACCACAAGGGAAGAATGGATTGCAGGATTGTCTCATGACTTGAAAACACCACTTAGTACCATTTACGGCTACGGGCTCATGCTTGAATCTGATCAATATCAATGGTCCAAGGAAGAAGTCATGGAAATGGGACAGGTGATTCGTGAGAAATCAGAATACATGTCGACCTTGATTGAAGATTTAAACCTCACGTATCGATTGAAAAATGGGGCCTTGCCTATTAATCGAAAGCCGGTCGAGCTGGGTGAATTTTTAGCCGCTATTATGGACGAGTTTTCAAGAAGCTCTTTTTCTGAGGATTTTTCATCCTCTTTTGAAGATCAAACTAGCGGTGTCATCTTTGAGATCGACAAAGCTTGGTTCAGGCGAGTGATTGAGAACCTGCTGGCGAATGCAGTCAAGCATAACCAAAAAGGCACGCATATTACAGCTGTTTTGTCTGAAACAGATGAAGAAGTTCGGATCGAAATGAAAGACAACGGATGCGGAATGGCACAAGAAACGGTCGATCACTTATTTAACCGCTACTATAGAGGGACAAATACAAATGATCCAACGAATGGAACAGGACTTGGTCTGGCAATAGCAAAAGAGCTTGTCTTACTGCATGACGGTGATATTCAAGTAGAAAGTGAACCTGGTGCTGGAACAACTATTGCGATTATCCTAAAAAAATCACCCCCTGTAAAATAGCCAAAAAACGATTTTCCTTTCTGAAGGAGATCGTTTTTTCCTATTTTAGGATTGAAATCAACTTTGTAAACGATTACAATTAAATTGTTAACGTGAACAAATCATTTTCATACGATAAGAGGGATGGGGGAATTTGATGAAAGCCTTTTTAGATGAGCAGTTTTTACTAAACAGTCCAACGGCGGAAAAGTTATACCATGAGTTTGCAAAGGACCTTCCAATCATAGATTACCATTGCCATTTAAGTCCTAAAGACATCTATGAAAATAAAACCTTCCGAAATATCACTGAGGCATGGCTTTATGGAGATCATTACAAATGGCGGGCCATGAGAGCAAATGGCATTCCTGAAACGCACGTCACGGGTGATGCATCTGATGATGATAAATTTTTGGCGTGGGCGAAGACCGTCCCTATGACCATAGGAAATCCGCTCTATCACTGGACCCATCTAGAGCTGAGAAGGTATTTCGAAGTCGAAGACCTATTAAATGAAAAAAATGCAGATATCATTTGGCAGAAAGTCAATGAAAAGCTGCAAGGAGAGGGATTTGGGGCGAGAGACTTCATCATGAAATCAAACGTAGAAACCGTTGTGACAACAGATGATCCGGTCGATTCACTTCAATATCATCAAAAACTGCGGGAAGAGGGATTCTCTGTACAAGTGCTACCAGGGTTTCGACCTGATAAAGCTCTAGATATAGCGAATGATCTGTTTGGAAAATATGTTCATGAGCTGGCAGAGGCTTCAGCTATTCCAATACAATCCTACCAAGACTTCTTACATGCCCTCCGAGCGAGAATTGATTTTTTCCATGAACACGGCTGCTTGATCTCGGATCATGCTATTAATGAAATGACATATGAAGAAACGACACAAGAAGAAGTGGAGACTATCTTTCATAAAAGAATGTCTGGTCATCCATTGACGGAAAAAGAGAAGATCAAATTTAAAACAGAGACATTCATTATGCTAGGTCAGGCTTACTGTGAGCGTGGCTGGGCAATGCAGCTTCATATCAATGCACTTAGAAATAACAATACGAAAATGTTTGAGAGACTCGGACCAGATACGGGGTACGATGCGATGAATGACGCAGACATTGCAAAGCCGCTTTGCCACATATTAGATCGTTTAGAACAAAAAGATGCATTGCCAAACACGATTCTGTATTCCTTGAATCCAAGGGACAATGTCGTGATATCAACATTGGCTGGAAGCTTTCAAGACGGGAAGACACCGGGGAAGATGCAGCACGGCACAGCCTGGTGGTTTAATGATACGAAACAAGGAATGACAGAACAGATGATGGCTCTTTCCAGTATCGGACTGATCAGCCGTTTTATCGGAATGCTGACTGATTCAAGAAGCTTTTTGTCCTATACAAGGCATGAATATTTCCGAAGACTGCTTTGTGATATTATCGGGGATTGGGTAGAAAAAGGAGAAGTCCCCTATGACCTTGAGCTGCTAGGGGGCATTGTGAAAGGTATCAGCTATGAAAATGCCAAGCAATATTTTCAATTTGACCGGGCAAAGCAGCTCTATCATCAAAGTAAAACCACATGAAGAGAAAGGCAAGAAAATGAAAGCGGTTTTATGATAAGATGGAAAAAAATCATAAAAGGCGGAATAGCATGACAGTCACAATTAAAGACATAGCAAAATTGGCAAATGTCTCTCATACCACAGTATCAAGGGCTTTGAATAACAGTCCTTTTATTAAAGAGAAGACAAAACAAAAGATTTTGTCGATTGCAAAACAGCTGAATTATTCACCAAATGTCCATGCCAGAGGCCTTGTATCACAAAAATCGTTTACAATCGGTCTGTTTTTTACGAGTTTAACAGAAGGCACATCCTCAAGCTTCTTTGTGGATGCGTTAAAAGGCGTCAATAGCGTCATGACAGAGCATTACAATTTGTTTGTCAGAGGTATTGACGATTTTCACGATTACACAACCATTCATAAGCAGCGCTACGATGGCATTTTGCTGATGAGCCAAAGTGAGCACGATGAAGCGTTTATCCATCATGTCAAGAAACAGGGCATTCCAATCATTGTGCTGAACCGCCGTGTAGAAAGTAATGAAGTGATGAATATATTAGCAGATGATAGTCAAGGAGCATACCAGGCAGCGCACTATTTCATTCAGCAAGGCCATCAACAAATCGCCATCATTGAAGGAAAAGAAGGCTTTAAATCGACTCAGGAGAGAAAAGCTGGTTTTCTCCAAGCGTTAATTGATCACCATATTCCTATGAAAAAAGAATATATGATCGCGGGTGACTACCATATGAAAAGCGGCTATGAATCAATGGAATCCCTGCTGACCCTTGATCATCCGCCAACAGCGCTTTTTTGCTCTAATGATGACATGGCCATTGGTGCGATGAATGCTTTATATGCAAAGGGAAAGACGTGCCCGGGCGATGTCTCTATTATCGGTTTTGATGATATTGCATTTTCATCCTATACCACGCCTGCACTGACAACGGTGAAAAAGCCAATCGAAAAAATGTGTGCACTTGGAGCAGAGGCCATCCTATCCGTCATTAACGGTGAAAAGCAAGAAGAAGATCATATGGAAAAAGTGTATGTCCACACAGAGCTGATGATTAGAGATTCAGTCAAAAAGATGCAGTAATCAGCATCTTTTATAGAGGGATGTTCACGTGTGCATAAATTACAGAGAGGAGAATCCATTTGAAACGTTTATCAAAAACGATATATCCGGTGCCTGAGTATCCGGAAACGATTTTGCAGATCGGTGAAGGGAATTTTATGCGAGGCTTTATTAATTGGCACATTCAAAAGCTGAACGACTGCACAGATTTTAAAGGAAGAGCTGTAGTTGTTCCTCCGAGAAAAGGATCTGTTGCAGCTTTAAATGAACAAGATGGCTTATACACTTTATGTATACAGGGCTATCATGACCAGCAAGAAATGAATGAGCGCATGATCATTCAATCGATCAGCAGAGGAATCAGTACGTATCCGGATTATGATGTTTTTTTACAAGTAGCTGAAAACCCCGATCTTCGCTTTGTCTTCTCAAACACGACAGAGGCAGGACTTATGTTCAGCAAGGCCGATCGCTTGGAGGATCGACCGCAAGCTAGTTTTCCAGGAAAGCTGACGGCGTTCCTATATCACAGGTTTAAAGCATTTGCTGGTGATGAACAAAAAGGGCTGATCATCCTTCCATGTGAACTGGTCGAACATAACGGTGATCGCTTGAAGGAATATGTGATAGACATGGCAGCTGAGTGGGATCTGCCGCTTGCGTTTATCACATGGATCAAGGAAGCCAATACGTTTTGTAATACGCTTGTTGATCGGATTGTTCCTGGGTTTTCTAAGGAAGCAGCTGAAATTGTCCAAAAGGAAGAGGGATACATCGACGAGTTGCTTGTCACGGCAGAATACTATCACCTTTTTGTTATTGAAGCACCTGCCTTCGTACAAAAAGAGCTTCCCTTTCAAGAAGCAGGTTTAAATGTCCTTTTTGTAGAGGATATTGCGCCTTATCGCATGAGCAAGGTACGGATTTTAAATGGTGCTCATACAGCAATGGTGCCAATCGCTTACTCATGCGGGGTAGAAACTGTAAAAGAAGCTGTGGATGATGAGGATGTCGGCACGTTCATCCGGCGGCTGTTGGAGGAGGAAGTACTGCCAGGGCTTGAGCTCTCTCGAGATGAGCTTCTTCTTTATACACAATCGGTTTGGGATCGCTTTTGCAATCCATTTGTGAAGCATCAATTGCTGGATATTGCGCTTAATGGTGTATCTAAGTTTCGAACCCGTATTCTTCCGTCATTGCTCGATTATGTTGAGCAAAAGAAACAGCTGCCAATGAAACTCGTGTTTTCACTCAGCAGCCTCATTTATTTTTACAGAGCACATGCAGAAAAGATAAAGGATGATGAGACTGTACTGGCATTCATGAAGGAAGCCTTTGAAGAAGAGAACCAATCTAATGAAACGATCGCAGCAAAGATTCTATCATGTGAGAAATTATGGGGGAGAAATTTAACGGATATAAATGATTTGGTTCACGCTGTAGCTGACCAGCTTACCCTCATAAGGGAGCAAGGGATGAGAGCGGCTGTTCAACGAATGCTACAACATCAATATGAAAGTCAGGGGGAGAAGGCATGAAAGATTTTATTGTGATTCACCCTTCAGATAATGTCGGTATTGCTTTAAAAGTACTTGAACAAGGGGAGGAGCTACATCATCAAGATCATTCCGTTATTTTAAAAGAGACCATCGCCAAAGGTCATAAGTTTGCATTGGCTGATATCAAGCAAAGAGAGAATGTCATGAAATACGGTTACCCTATTGGGCATGCAACGACTGCCATTTCTGCTGGAGAGTGGGTGCATACACATAACATCAAAACCAATTTATCAGGCAAGCTCGATTATGAATACGAGCCTTCTTTTACAAATAACCCCTATGAAAAAAAGAACCTTACATTTAAAGGATATAAACGAAAAAATGGGGAAAGCGGGATTCGAAATGAGCTTTGGATTGTCCCAACCGTTGGATGCGTAAATGGCATCGCCGATCAAATCATTCAAATTTTTACCGCTGAAATGGGCGGAAGCATCCATCCGTTTGAAACAGCTCTCGTGTTAAAGCACAATTACGGATGCTCACAGCTTGGGGACGATCATGAGAATACAAAAACCATTTTACAAAATGCCGTGAAGCATCCCAATGCTGGAGGAGTGCTTGTCCTCGGACTTGGTTGTGAAAATAACGATATTGACCATTTTCAGTCTACATTAGGTGAATATGACCGTGAGAGAGTGAAATTTTTAAGAAGCCAAGAAGTAGGAGATGAGATTGAGACGGGAGTTGCTTTACTCAAGGAAATTTATGAGGCAGCGAAAGAAGATCACCGTGAAGAAATCCCGTTATCTGAGCTGAAAATCGGCTTGAAGTGCGGGGGATCAGATGGATTCTCCGGAATTACCGCAAATCCGCTTTTAGGAAGGCTGTCCGATTTTATTGTTGCTCAAGGCGGCACGACAGTGTTAACTGAAGTGCCCGAAATGTTTGGAGCAGAAACGATTTTAATGGAGAGAGCGGAATCAGAAGCGACTTTCGACAATATTGTGCAAATGATCAATGACTTTAAACAATACTTCATGGATCATCTACAGCCAGTATATGAAAATCCTTCCCCGGGAAATAAAGCAGGTGGAATTTCGACATTAGAGGATAAATCTCTCGGTTGTACACAAAAAGCAGGAACTTCTGACATTCAAGATGTATTGAAATATGGGGAATTGCTGAAGCGAAAGGGTTTAAATTTGTTAAGTGCCCCGGGAAATGATTTGGTTGCTTCATCTGCTCTTGCCGCTTCTGGCTGTCAGTTGGTTCTTTTTACAACAGGTAGAGGGACACCATTCGGCACGTTTGTCCCAACAATGAAAGTCTCGACGAATACAGCCTTATATGAAACAAAAAAACATTGGATTGACTTTAATGCGGGAGAATTGCTTGAAGATGTACTAGAAGATATTGTGTTAGAAAAATTCATTTCAACGGTCATTGATGTGGCGAGCGGAAAGCTATTAAATCATGAAAAAAACAATTTTAGAGAGCTGGCTATTTTCAAAACAGGTGTCACACTTTAAGGCGACTGGGGGATGATAATGTGTCTAGAAAACGGGATTTGATGTATATCACAGCAGGAACGGTACTTACGGGGATTGGACTCACTCGTTTAGCAAGGCAAGGGAAGAAAGACAAAGAGGCAAACGGAATCCATCAAGTGTTAAAACAGATAAAAGCACCGCTGTTCCCTGATCGTGAATTTAATGTGGTTCATTATGGTGCAGATGCAAAAGGAATCGAGCTTTCAACAGATGCGATCCAGTCTGCCATTGATGATGCGCACCGTTTGAAAGGGGGACGTGTGCTGATTCCGGAAGGGACGTTTGTGACAGGTGCGCTAGAATTGAAGAGTCATGTAGAATTGCATTTGCATGAGAAAGCGTATGTGACATTCAGCCAAAACCCAAAGGATTATCTGCCGCTTGTCCTGACAAGATATGAAGGGGTTGAGCTTTATAATTATTCACCTCTCATTTATGCACACCATGCAGAAAACATCGCCATTACTGGAGCTGGAACGCTTGATGGCGGAGGGGATGAGCATCATTGGTGGCCTTGGAAATATGGCACGAATGGCCAGCCTTCTCAAGAGCGGGATCGTCAGCTTCTATTTGACATGGCTGAAAAGAGAATACCAGTAGAAGAAAGAGAGTTTGGAGAAGGGCATTATTTAAGATCAAGCTTTATCCAGCCCTACCAATGTCAGCAAGTTCTTATTGAGGGAGTGACAGTGAAGGATTCACCGATGTGGCAAATTCACCCTGTACTGAGTGAACATGTGATTGTCCGTGGAGTCCATATTATTGGGCATGGACCAAACACAGATGGTGTCAATCCGGAATCTTGCCGGAATGTGCTCATTGAAGATTGTTATTTTGATAATGGCGACGATTGTATTGCCATTAAATCTGGAAGGAACGAGGACGGACGGAGAATAGGGGTTCCGTCTGAAAACATTGTCATTCGTAGAAATGAGATGCGTGATGGACACGGCGGAGTGACGATTGGGAGTGAAATCTCTGGCGGGGTAAGGTATGTCTATGCAGAGAATAATGTAATGGATAGTCCGAACCTTGACCGGGCACTGCGGATTAAAACCAACTCTGTCAGAGGCGGGACCATTGAACATATTTACTTTAAAAACAACACAGTCAAAAGCCTAAAGCATGAAGTGGTCTGTATCGACATGATGTATGAGGAAGGGGATGCGGGTCCACATCGTCCTGTTGTACGTCATATTGAAGTAGAAGGATTGAAAAGCAGCGGCGGAAGATATGGTGTGAAAATAGCCGCCTACTCACATTCTCCTGTGACCCATTTCAACATGAAAAATTGTGTCATAGATCACGTGACGTATCCACTTTCTTTGGAGCATGCAGTAGCGCCTTCTTTTCAGAAAGTCGTCATCAATGGGGAACAAATTAATAAATAGATGGGTGAAAAACAGTCTTTTTAAAGGCTGTTTTTCTTATATCAGAACGAAAAAGACGCTTTTAGAAATCACATATACAACCTATCTGCACTGTAGTATAATATTCCCGAAATTAGAAAAGAATTGACGGAAGAGATTTCGTCAAGCAGTACATAAATCAGGGGGTTCATTCATGAAAAAGTTAACGGCCATTTGGCTATCGCTCCTGCTTGTGATGGGTGTTTTAGCAGGATGTGCAGGTGCTGAAACAGACCATAAAGCAAAGAGTTCACAAAATAACGAAACAGCGGCTGCGGCATTTCCTGTCTCGATTAAAGATGCAGCTGGTAAAACAGTCGAAATCAAAGAACAGCCTAAACGAATTGTTTCATTAATTCCAAGTAATACAGAAGTTGCATATGCGCTTGGTCTTGGAGATAAAATGGTTGGACGATCTGATTTTGACAATTATCCAAAGGAAGTTGAAAAGGTAGAGAAAATTGGCGGACTTGAATTCAATGTCGAGAAGGTGATTTCCTTAAAACCTGATCTGGTACTAGCTCATGCCTCGCAGATGGGATCAAAAGATGGATTTAAACAGCTAGAGGATGCAGGGATTCAAGTACTGACTGTAAATGATGCCACTTCCTTTAAGGATGTGTACAAATCGATCAATATGATTGGTGAAGCAACAGGTGCAAAAGAAGCATCAACAAAGCTTGTAGACGAGATGAAAGCAAAATTGAATAACATCAAGAAACAAGCAGAGGCGATCTCAAAAGACAAACAGAAAACAGTCTTTGTTGAAGTATCAGGTACTCCTGAAATTTATACAACAGGAACTCATACATTTATGGACGAAATGCTTTCTGTGATCCATGCGAAAAATGCTGCTGGTGATCAAACTGGCTGGGTGCAAATGACAGAAGAATCGATTATCAAACGAAACCCTGACGTAATCGTCACAATTGATGGTTCCAGTTTAGCTGATCTGAAAAAGAGAGACGGCTGGAATGCGATCAAAGCAGTGAAGGAAAAACAAGTCTTTCAATTGAATACGGATCTCGCATCAAGACCGGGACCGCGATTGGTTGAAGGAGTCGAGGCTCTTGCGAAAAGCATCTATCCTGACACGTTCAAATAAATTCATCATCGCATACACACTAAGTGCTTTACTTCTTGTGGTGAGCATTGGAATGGGAATCTCCTTTGGAAGCTTAGGGATTCCCATTCCTTCTATTCTCCGTATATTTGTTCACGAATTATTCGGTGTGCAGATAGGCACAATAGATTCAATTGATCGCAATATTATGATGAATATCCGGCTGCCAAGAGTGATATTAGCGGCACTAGTCGGAGCAGCGCTGGCGTTATCTGGAGCAGCTTTTCAAGGCTTATTAAAAAATCCTCTTGCTGACCCATATACACTGGGGGTATCTCAAGGTGCATCAGTTGGAGCTGTCGCGACCCTATTTTTCAGTTTGCAGCTCCCTTTGCTCGGCAGTTTCACACTGCCTTTTTTCAGTATGACAACAGCACTTGTGACCTTATGTCTCGTCCTCTTTTTTGCACGTCTTGTTCATCGGGGGATGAGCATCTCCTCGTTAATTTTAACAGGGGTGATTTTCAGTTCCTTTTTGGGCGCACTTATTTCATTGATGATTGCTTTAACGGGTGATGATCTAAAAGAGATTATTCATTGGCTTCTTGGCAGTGTGTCCATGAGGGGCTGGCGCTATATTGTGCTTTTCCTTCCTTTCTTTCTGATTGGGACCTTTGCATTAATGCTGATGGGGAGAGATTTGAATGTTATGACGTATGGCGAGGAGAAGGCAAAGCTATTAGGTGTACATGTGAAAAGGAGCAAATATATCGTGCTGCTTGCTGGATCAATTCTGACTGGAAGTGCGGTAGCGGTATCAGGAACGATCGGATTTGTGGGACTTGTGATTCCGCATTTTATTCGCCTCTTAGCTATCACAGACCACCGGCACCTCCTGCCTTTGTCTATGCTGAATGGCGCTTCCTTTCTTGTTTTAGCAGATGTGTTATCGCGTACGATCATTGAGCCGACTGAATTACCGATCGGCATCATCACAGCGTTAATTGGTGCCCCTGTATTCGGCATCATCCTCATTCGTAAATATAGAGGAGGGACTCATCTATGATTCAAGTGAAGGAAATTAAAGGTGGATATGGAGAGAAAGAGGTCATACGCGGCATCAGTCTTGAGGTAAAGCAAGGGGAATTTCTCGGTATACTTGGTCCAAATGGAAGCGGGAAGTCGACCTTGCTTAAAATGATCTCTGGGCTGCTGGAACCTGACAGTGGTGAGATACGCCTGAGCGGTCAACTGATTCAATCTTACCGTCCAAAGGCACTTGCGCAAAAAATGGCTGTTCTACCGCAGAAAACGGACCAAGCCTTCTCATTTACAGTGGAAGAAACGGTTCAATTCGGTCGTTATCCATATCAAAAAGGATGGCTGCAATCTGTTACACGAGAAGATATGCAGATCATCAACAAAGTAATGGAACAAACGGATGTTGCACAATTTAAGGATCAATCCATTCATGAGCTAAGCGGGGGAGAACAGCAGCGTGTGTACTTGGCACAGGCATTAGCCCAGCAGCCTGACTATTTATTGCTGGATGAACCAACCAGTTTTCTTGATTTGGCTTATCAAAAAGACTTGCTTGATTTAATTAAAGAAGAGACCACTTCCTCTAGGCTGACGGTAATCGGTGTGTTTCATGATGTGAACATCGCCAGTTTGTATTGTGATCGGCTGCTCCTGCTTGATGAAGGAAAGGCAGAGATGGCAGGGCTGCCGCATCACGTCTTGACGCCTGAGCGAATCAACCGTGTATATGAAACAAATGTAACACCGCTCCAACATCCGCGAAGGGCAAACCCTCAGGTGATCATTGAGCCTGCGGGGGCTTCTGTAGCATCAAATGCAAAGTTAGCGGATGGCTGGAAAACGCATGGCGGAGAAGGAATGACGTTTTCCCTCAAACAGCCGCTTCGCATCCTTTCCTCACATCAGAAAAAGGGCGGCTTCTTTTGGAAAAGGTCTCTCGGAACGGGAAGTGAGATGCTTCGAGATGAGCTGGAAGATCGGGAAGGACTATTGTTTTACGACCAAGCAAGTGGACCAAAACAATTTGCTGCTGAAGACACAGACGACGACATGGTGCTTTACGGCATGCGTCATCAAGGAGAGCTGACCATTTGGCTTGTACTGAAAGAGTCTATATCAGACGGAGCGTCTGTTCAGCTTGTGGGGCAGCTTGTCCATATGATGAAACAGGAGACGAGCATGTCCATCCATCATCTTTGTATCGCTGCTGCGGGTATGCAAGAAACAGAAGATGATGAGCATTTACACGAAAGATTAAAGCAGAAAGTGCACCGTCTTCTTTATTCATTAAATGCCATTTGAAAGTGAACCAAAGGGTTCGCTTTTTTTGTTTATGATGCGATGAACATCACAGTGCTTTAGTTAAACAAATACATCCTTTTCACTTCAGGTTATACTAAAAGGACAAAGCAATAGAGAAGGAGGAACACCAATGAAACTTTATACAAAAACAGGGGATCAAGGTCAAACAGGCTTGATCGGCGGGAGAGCCGATAAGGATGATGTGAGAGTAGAGGCTTACGGCACGTTAGATGAGGCGAATAGCTTTATTGGACTCGCACATGCAAAATTACGTCAGCATGGCGAATTGTTTCAAGACATTTTGTCAGAGCTGATTGTGATACAGCACGAGCTGTTTGACTGCGGCGGTGATTTAGCAGCAGTGAAACCACCGAAAGAAGGTAAATTAACGGAAGCGTCTGTAGCAGTCCTTGAACAAAGAATGGATGTCTATGTAGAAGAAGCCGCGCCGCTCACGAAGTTTATTTTACCGGGCGGCCAGGAAGGCGCAGCTCTCTTACATGTGGCGCGGACAGTCGTCAGAAGAGCAGAGCGGCATATGGTGACGCTTGCGAAGCAGGAGAAGATTCCATCAGTTGCGCTCACATATGTAAACCGCCTATCTGACTATTTATTTGCAGCCGCCCGAATCGTGAATCATCGACTCGGTGAAGCGGATGTTGAATATGAACGAAGTGCAAACGTATTTCGGTCTAAATAAAGAAAAGCACTCTTCTCATTGAAGAGTGCTTTTTTATTGGATTCTACCGCTCAGTCTGAGCGAAGTTACGACTCTGGTCGCAATGAAAGATCAATCTGCGACACGTTTTGCCAGCTTTCTTTTTTGACTATAGTAAAAGCAAGGAGCAAGAAAGGAGGCATGAAGATGAAAATAACAAGTAAAACCATCATCGGTTCGATTTTAATGTTTGTCGGTCTATCCATCTTCTTCGGTGGTTCACTAGGAGGGCTGATCCCGATTCTGATTGGGGCGTGGCTCATCTATGTAGGTGTAAAGAAATATGAGCAAGGCAGTAAAACCTTCGGCGTCATTCTAGCAGTCATTGGTGTCATGATCGTTGTGCAAGCTCTGCCATTTATCCTTGGAATCGCACTAGCTGGGGGGCTTCTCTATTTCGGGTGGACGATGATCAATGGTGAAGTGGCAAAAGGATCATCAAGCAGATCATATATGGAGCCAAACACGTCACCGAAAATGGAAGAACCTATGCACACGTCATTTGATCAAGAATGGGAAGACTTTTTAAAGAAAAAATAAGAGGAGGAAATTCAAATGGTATTTAGAAGAATGAGAGATATGTTTGTTGCAACGGTCAATGAGGGCTTAGATAAAATGGAGAACCCGCGTGTCATGCTAAATCAGTACGTTCGTGATATGGAGGACGATATTGCCAAAGCGAAACATGCGATCATCAAACAGCAAACGATTCAACAAGGTTTCCTGCGCAAAGCGGAAGAGACGGAAGCATTTGCTGAAAAAAGAAAGAAGCAGGCTGAGCTGGCATTTCACGCAGGAGAAGAAGAGTTAGCTCGAAAAGCGCTCACAGAAATGAAGTATTTTGAAGAAAAGCATTTGGAATATCAGGAAGCTTATCAGCAATCTGTGAAACAACTAAAGGAGCTAAAAGAGCAATTGCAGCAGTTAGAAACGAAGCTGCGTGATATTAAAGACAAGAAGCAGGCGCTCATAGCAAGAGCAAATGCCGCACAGGCAAAGCAGCATATGAACGAATCTATGAATAAAGTAGATAGTGAAAGTGCATATAAAGAATTTCTTCGAATGGAGAACCGTATCGAAGAAATGGAGACAAAAGCAGGCAGCTATGCACAATTTGCAGATCAAGGGGCATATGCTCACCTAGACTATGCAGATGAGGTTGAAAAAGAATGGCAAAAGCTCAAGCTGGAGAAGAAGCCTGAGCAGAAGCAAGCAAACTAAGAAATCAGAGACAGGTCGGAAGAAAAGCAGGATTTTTCTTCCGATATTTGATTTCTTTCTGTTTCGCTTTTCCTTATAATGAAAAGGTCAGAAGATAAAGGGATGGTATGAATGAAGCGATTAATTGGTCTAATTTGTATACTCGTAGGTGTCTTTTTAATGATTGGGATGCTTTTCAAAAACGAAAATCTCTTTCATTTGAGTTTCTCCCGTGAAAAACCAGTCACAACAGCTTCAGCGAAAAAAGATGAAATTGATCAATTAGATATTTCTCTTTCTGGATTTCGCGTGAAGGTACAGCCTGAAAATCGTTCCGATATTTCCGTGATGGTCGTAGGTGGAAAAGGGAAAATGTATGCGGAACAAACAGGCAGTACATTTAACATCCGTGCTGAAAATAAAGGATTCTTGTTTTTCACTTCATTTGAAAAAGGAGAACTCTTAGTCAAAATGCCAACAGATTATCATAAAAATGTGAAGATTACGGGTGGAAGCGGGGTCAGTGAGATTGACGGCGAAGGGAAGCTGGCACTTGAAGATGTGATCCTCAAATCAACAAGCGGAAACCTCAATGCCGAGAATTTCTCAGCAAACAATGTCGAAATCAAAGCGACATCTGGCAGACTCTCTGTGTCTCACATCGATGCGAAAAATAGCGATATTGGAGCAACCTCAGGGCGTGCCGATATTAAAGATGTCAAAGGGGAAATGCAGCTAGAAATGACGAGTGGTAGATTGACGGCAAGCTTTGATACCATTGAATCACCTGTCTCCTTTCACATGACATCAGGCAGCGCAAAATTTAACCTGCCGGATGAAGGAGATTTTAACGTCCAAGTGAAAAAAACAAGTGGAAGTGTCGATCACACCTATCACTTTGATCAAGCAGATAGTGAAGGTCGAGGCTTTACAGGCACGCGGGGAAAAGGGACACACTTAGTCGATATTGAAATGACAAGTGGAAACTTAAAGCTGCGGTAATGAACGAAACAAAGGAAGGAGGCGAGTCAACTGCGTTTTTCAAGGAATCAAATTTTAGGCATCATTGTCGTGATTTTTGGTATTAATCTATTTCTCAAAATTATTGGGATCGGAGCCGATTTGTTTTGGCCTGTGTTTTTTGCGCTTGCGGGCTATTGGCTGCACTCAAGATCCAAACGTTGGCTCGGTTCAGTTTCCTATATTTTTGCCGGCTTTCTCTTTTTAAAATTCCTGCTCAATATTACGTTTAGTCTCACAGGATATTTATTTGCGGCCTTTTTGATATATGCCGGCTATCGCTTATTGAAAAACAAACCCGTTTTTGATGTCGATAAAAAGGAAGCACCGGAGAGCGATAAGCCTTCTCTGAAAGTCAATCTTGAAAAAGAGGGCGAGCAAAAGAAAACAAAAAGCCAGACAAAGCCGCGAAAGGAGCATGACTTCTTTATCGGTGAAGTCAGACTGATGAAAAAGCCGTTTCAATTAAGTGATCTGACGATTTCAGGGTTTATCGGCGATGTCAAAATCGACTTATCAAAGGCCATCATCGCAGAAGAAGAGAGCACGATCGTAATAAGCGGGCTCATCGGAGATGTGGATATTTTCGTGCCGCAGGATATTGAAGTATGTGTGAGTGCTTCGGCTGCCATTGGTGATATGAAGATTATTGATGAAAAAAGAAGCGGATTCGGCAGTAAAGTGTATGTGATGACCGATAATTACGATGAGAGCAAACGAAAAGTGAAAATCTCCATCTCTTTACTGATCGGAGATGTGGATGTGAGATACTTATGAGAAAACTCCATCTAGGTATCCAGTGGCAATCTATTCGTCTTGGAGTAGGGATCTCGCTTGGTGTTGTCATCATGACGATGCTGCCCATGTTTTTTTATTATCAGCTTGATCCGATGATTCTCCTCTCTACCCGCTGGTTCGGCATTCCGTTTTTTTGTATTTTACTGATCATTAGTCTTGCCATTGGGGTTTCTGCCTCACATGTATTTGGCTATCAGCATAAAAAGCGTCTTGATCAGCTTGTAGAGTCGATTTTAAAGTTTGAAAATGGGAACTTTGCATACAGACTGCCGTCTCTTGGCGACGATGAAATTGGCTTAGCGGCAGACCAATTAAATGAAATGGCGAAACGAGTAGAAGGTCAAGTAGCCTCTTTGCAAAAGCTCTCGAATGAGCGGGCAGAATGGCAGGTGCAAATGAAAAAATCGGTCGTCTCCGAAGAACGTCAGCGTCTAGCACGAGAACTGCATGATGCGGTCAGCCAGCAGTTGTTTGCAATTTCAATGATGACCTCTGCAATTCTTGAAGGCATGAAGGAAAAGGATGAAAAGATTTTAAAGCAGATGCGCTTAGTCGAACGAATGGCTGGCGATGCACAGAATGAAATGCGTGCGCTTTTGCTACATCTCAGACCGATCACCCTTGAAGGAAAAGACTTGAAAAAAGGCTTGATTGAACTCCTAAATGAATTTCAAGCAAAGCAGCCGATTGATATTGATTGGGAAATAGAAGATGATGTACCGCTCTCAAAAGGAGTAGAGGATCACCTCTTCCGAATTGTACAGGAAGCCCTGTCAAATGTGTTCAGGCATGCAAAGGCGACAAAGGTGACGGTGCGTCTGCTCATTCGAAATCGGCAGGTGCAGCTGAAGATTATCGACAATGGGATCGGCTTTCAAACCGATCATGTGAAGACGGCCTCCTACGGACTGGAATCAATTCGTGAAAGAACAAGTGAAGTAGGCGGTGTCGCAGAGATTATGTCATTTGAAGGAAAAGGAACACAAATTGATGTGAAGGTTCCCATTTTTGATGAAGGAAAAGGAGAGAACGTTCGATGATTCGAGTGCTTTTAATTGACGATCACGAAATGGTGAGAATGGGGCTTGCTGCTTTTTTAGAGGCACAGGCTGATATTGAAGTCATTGGTGAAGCGTCAGATGGACAAAAAGGTGTAGAGCTAGCAGTTGAATTACGGCCAGATGTCATTTTAATGGATCTTGTCATGGAAGGCATGGATGGCATCGAAGCAACGAAAAGAATTTGTCAGGAAATTGAAGATGCTCGAATTATCGTTCTGACGAGCTTTATTGACGATGATAAAGTTTATCCAGTGATTGAGGCAGGTGCGTTAAGTTATTTATTAAAAACATCCAAGGCAGGAGAAATTGCAGATGCCATTCGGTCTGCAAGTATCGGCGAACCAAGATTAGAATCAAAAGTAGCTGGAAAGGTGATGAATAAACTTCGTCATTCCTCAAATGGATCGATCCTTCATGATGCATTAACAGCAAGGGAAATGGAAATCTTGAAGCTGATTGCCGATGGGAAATCGAATAAGGTCATCGCTGAGGAACTATTTATTACAATTAAAACAGTGAAGACACATATTACGAACATTCTTTCCAAACTCGATGTAGAAGACCGGACGCAAGCGGCTGTGTATGCGCATCGTCATAAGCTGATCCAATAAAATAAAAAAACAGCTTTCAAAAGAAAGCTGCTAGAACATGCGTAAGTTTAGTCCTTCTGTCCTGTGATCGGACGTTCGGATAGTTGATGGAGCTCAGGAACTGGAAAAGCCTCCTGCTCCTCGGCCGATTTGTCTTCTAGGGCTTTCTTCATCTCGGATAATAGCTTTACGCTCTCCTTTGCCAAAGCTGCCTTTTTCTCTTGCAAACCAATGATCTGTGAAAGTCCGACGAATATACCGCCTCCAATAAGAAGGAGCGCAGGGGTTTGTCCATAATAGATCACGATCAAAAATGTGCTTGAAAAGCTGTCGGCTTCAATGAAGAAATCTTCTTTTGATTGCATGAATACAACGACTAACAGGAGTATTCCTAGAATCAAAAATAGAATGCCGGCCGAAAGTAAAGCTCGTTTCATGATTGACACCCTTTTTTTCTTACCATTTTAACATACTCTATAAGGATTGTGTTGCGCCCTTAGTCCCGAAGTCACGGATTTTCACATTTGCTTTGTACTGAATATCTGATTCACTAAAAATTTCATCCCAATGTTTTGCATCTTTTCGAAAATCCTTCGGGTAAGCAATACTTGCCTTCTGATAGAAACCGCAAATATCAGCTTTGATCTCATGCTGTAATTCACCGATGAAATCTTTAACGCTTGTCTCTATTCGACGCTTGACAACGCCTTCAATTTCTCTGAGATACTTTTCATTAAAAGCGTTCTCACGTTCATTCCAATCCTCAGACAATCGTCCATCAAGTTCCACTGACACATCAAATTGATATTTTCCGCTGGCTGATTTATTGGTTTTAATATGGTGCTTGAGTTTGAAAATCTCAAAAGAGTAGATGCTGTGTTCATATTCAAATTCAATGACTCCACCCAGTCCGTCTCCAGTTAACAGATTGTATGACTGTACTGCTAACGGAGAGATATTGGTGAGAAATCGCTTATTCTTAATAATAGAGGCTCCATCGATCATTAATTTTCCTTGATCGACGCTGACTTTCGGAATAGCGAAAGATACATTGTTTTGCATGGCAGAAGAAATATCTCCTAATGAGCTAGTCTTAAACATGCGAATGGTCGATTTTCTATTCTCAGAAAGATCGTATAAGGTCGTAGAGGCTGGCTGTCCGTCGTCATTGATTTTCAGCATGTCTCCAGGATTCTTAGAGGTCATAAAGACGAGGCCTCCTCTCCTCGTTTCATTGTCTCGAATGAATTGATTAATGACGAGGTCGAAATCATTCTCATTGATGAGTTCCTCAGAAAACAAAAACACCCGTAGCTGCTGTGCGAAAATGCGATGGCTTTTCAGCGCCGTTGTGCGGAATATTTGATGCACAGAATCCCCGTTTGTTTCAATGATTTTCGTAGGGTCTTTGATGTTTGATTCCTGAGAGATCTTTTGAGGAACGAGGACTTGCATAGATACCTTTAATTTATTCCCTTGGTCCCCTTTGTCTACTGCAAATCCAATCGCCATGTTAAGCTCCTCAATATTTGTGCTATCCCAGCAACCACTTAATAGAACCAGCGTCAAAAGAGCAACAGCTGCTTTCTTTTTCATGTTGTGTTCCGCCTCCTTTTGAAAAACACGATGATAAATAAGAGAAACGGGAGAATGCCGAACAGCAGGAAAAAGAGGTTGTTCACATAGGTTAAATAATTTCGCACTGTATCGACATCCTTTGGAAAAATCGCTGCAAAGTAAATGACAATTCCCATTAAAACAAGGACCACTTGTTTAGGAAACTTGGTCAGTTTAGACACCCCGATTGCAGCAAAAAATGTATATCCGACAAAGCTTGTATAAAGCTGAACCAACCAAACGATAAGCAAAAAGGAGTCAATTCGCTCAATAAAAATTCCTTGAATATCAAAAGATTGAAATAAGGCAATGGTCGGCCAAGTCAAAGTCGCCGTTTCTTTGACAGTCAGCGCACCAATCACAAGAATATAAGTGAAAATATAAATAATCGCTGGAATTAAAAAGCCGACTGTCCCATAAGCAAAGGTATGTTTTTGTGTGTTCAAATAGGCAGGCATAAACAGCATCATTTCAATGCCTACAAACGAAATGGCTGATGCGTTCAAAGATTTGAAGACAGGGGTGAATCCCTCTCCTAAAACGGGACGGAGGTTATCTAACTTAAATTCTTGAAGGCTAAGTCCGTAAGCGACAAATAAGATGATGAGCGTCACAATCAGTATAAAAGGGAAAAGCCGCGCTAAATCACCAATTCCGCCAATCACCAGATAAAACCCAACCACAATAAAGCTGATCATTGTCACAGCTACTGGCGTGTTTTGAAGCAGAAAGAATTTGACCATTTCCGACATAGCCCGTACTTCATAGCTGGCAACGCCAAGAAAATAAATAATAATCAAGAGGTTGGCAAGCGCGCCAATCCATTTTCCAAGTCCCTCATTCGTATAATCATAATATGAGGAGAAAGGTACTTTTTTCATCATCAGGACATTTGCAAAAATAAACACAATGTAAATGACACTCATGAGTAAGAGTGCAATCCAGCCGTCAGGTGTAGCCGCAGCCTGAGCCATTGAACGTGGCAGAATCATCATACTTGCGCCTAGTGTTGTATTTGCAATAATGGCACTTGCCTGATAGCTTGATATCGACTCTTTATGATTGACCATCTCGTTCTCCTTTCTGTTGATTTTTTAAGGGCAATCGAATAATGGAATTGTCCTCGTTTTTATAGCTGAACACAAAATCTGGTGAGAAATACGGTGTGCCAAAACTTTTTTGACGTGTGAGATGGGTAAGGAGTACGAGCATAAACAGCACAATCCCGTATAAACCAAAGGTAGCCGCAGCAAACATGGACACAAAACGGAGCACGCGAAAGGACATGCCCATTCCATATTGAGGAACAGTAAAGGATGCAAGTGCAATGACACTCACGATAATCACCATAATCGAGCTGACAATATGTGCCTGAACGGCAGCCTGTCCAATAACAACTCCGCCAACAAGTCCAATCGTTTGACCGAGCGGATTTGGCAGCCTTAAACCGGCTTCCCGCAGCAGTTCAATTGTGATCTCCATGATAAGCGCCTCCACAATAGGCGGAAAGGGGACATTTTCTCTCGTACTTGAGATTGAAATAGCAAGAGTTGTTGGTAAAAGCCCTTGATGGAAGGACACAAGCGCAATATAAATGGCTGATAAAAATAATGTCAGAAAGATCGAGGTGAACCGCAGCATCCGAATGAGAGAGGCAGCGATCCACCTTTCATAATAATCATCAGGTGATTGCATAATTGTGGCGAGCGAAGCAGGTACAATTAACACAAAAGGTGAGTGATCGACAAAAATGGCGACCCGGCCATTGTTTAAAGCAGACGCGACTTTATCCGGCCGTTCTGTGTTTTGAATTTGTGGAAAAGGAGAGTACACATTGTCTTCAATGAGCTCCTCAAGAACACCAGAGTCCTGTATATCATCAATGGTGACTTGCTTGAGCCGCTTTTTGACTTCCTTTAAAACGGGTACTTGTACGATACCGTCGATGTACATGATGGTCACCTGTGTGTATTTCTGTAAACCAATCTTCATATCGACGGTTTTGACATCAGGATTTTTTAAGCGCTGTCTTACAAGCGCTAAATTCGTATTTAAATCTTCAATAAAGCCAATTTTGGGTCCTCTTACGACTGTTTCAGAGGTAGAATCCCCTAAATTGCGTTTCTTCGTTCCGTTTGTTTCTAATATATAAGCATGCTGAAATCCGTTAATCAGCACCACGCAGTGACCTTCAAAAATCGCATCAATCAATTCTTCAGAGGTCTTGACCGAACGAGTGGTCATCATGGATAAATTAGATTCCAACTTTTCTTTTGTAAGAGACGTATGATCTTGGAGAAGCAGCTTTAAAAAGGTTTGAATCTCCATCTTTTTGTTCATTTCTTTTATGTATAAATAGTAAACAACTTGCCCGTGAGGAAGCGTTTTTTTCTCATGAATCAAATCGTCCATATCCTTTAACTGCGGGAGGATGACAGAGAGATTATCGTATAAGTGCTCTTTCAGTGGAGTTTGATTCAAATGGATCACCCGCCTCAAATAACTTTTTCTTAGCATTACCTGCTTGAAAAAACAATATTCTGTGTTACATTATTTTGTGGTAAAAGAAAGAATGAGGGTTTTGGAGGACACAAGATGGCGCAAATTCGTTTAGCAGGAACAAAAGAGGAGATTGACCGTATTCTACAGTCGTTTGACAAGCATTATGAAGTGACATATACATCAAAAGATTACGGAAAAACGAACCCAAAATACAAATATTCGAAAGATGTCCGCGTTTATATTGAACTAAAATTAAAATAAAGATAAAATTTTAATTGAAAACGCTTAAAGGATTTTGGTTTTTTGTATAGAATAGAGTTGAGTGTATAGAAGCTATGGAGGGATACATAATGACAGAATTTAGAATCGAAAAAGATACAATGGGCGAAATCAAGGTGCCAAAGGACAAGTTCTGGGGTGCACAAACACAACGAAGCAAAGAAAATTTCAAAATCGGTTCTGAGAAAATGCCAAAGGAAGTTGTGAATGCGTTTGCAATTTTGAAACGTAGCACAGCGATTGCCAACGAACGTCTTGGCAACCTTGAGAGCGAAAAAGCAGAAGCAATTGCTGCTGTATGTGATGACATCATCAGCGGAAAGTATGACGAGCATTTCCCGCTTGTTGTATGGCAGACAGGTAGCGGGACACAAAGTAACATGAATATGAACGAAGTCGTTGCAAATAGAGCAACTGCTTACTTGAAAGATAAAAATAGTGAGTTCAGCATTCACCCGAATGATGACGTCAACCGCAGCCAAAGCTCAAATGACACATTCCCAACTGCTATGCACGTGGCAGCTGTTTTAGCTGTGTACAAAAAATTATTGCCTGCGATTGATCAATTAAGAGCGACTCTTGATGAGAAAGCAAAAGCATATCAAGAAATTGTGAAAATCGGTCGTACGCACTTGCAAGATGCAACACCATTGACAGTAGGTCAAGAAATTAGCGGCTGGGTGTACATGCTGGACCGTTCAAAAGAAATGATTCTAGAATCAACTGAAAAAATGAGAGAGCTTGCGATTGGCGGAACAGCTGTTGGTACAGGAATTAACGCACATCCTGAGTTTGGTCAATATGTCGCTGAGGAAATCAGCAAGCTGACAGGTCAAAATTTCAATTCTTCACCAAACAAATTCCATGCGCTGACAAGCCATGATGAAATTACGTATGCACACGGTGCCCTAAAAGCACTTGCAGCTGATTTAATGAAAATTGCCAACGATGTGAGATGGTTGGCAAGCGGACCTCGCTGCGGAATTGGTGAATTGATTATTCCTGAAAATGAACCAGGAAGCTCCATTATGCCAGGTAAAGTGAACCCAACTCAAAGTGAAGCTTTAACAATGGTTGCAGCACAAATTATGGGGAATGATGCAACGATCGGTTTTGCTGCCAGCCAAGGAAATTTTGAGCTGAACGTATTTAAGCCGGTCATCATCTATAACTTCTTGCAATCAGTTGAATTACTTGCTGATGGCATGAACTCATTCCATGACAAGTGTGCCATTGGAATCGAACCAAACCTAGAAACAATCGAGAAAAACTTGAACAATTCATTGATGCTTGTGACGGCACTTAACCCGCACATCGGATATGAAAATGCAGCGAAAATTGCAAAGCTTGCTCACAAAGAAGGTTTAACGTTAAAAGAAGCAGCACTTCAATTAGAGCTGTTAATAGAAGAGCAGTTTGAAGAGTTTGTGAAACCAGAAGAAATGGTGACACCGAAAGCAAAATAAGAAACCAGGGGCGGCTGCCCCTGGTTTTTTTCATTGAATGTGATGTGAACAAAAATGAAACCCAAGGAATGCCTTGGGTTCTACAAATGGTCCTCTTTCAAAATACGCAAAAGTGATTCGGAGTGGGTTCGGAGCGGTGTGTATAATTTTAATTGAAGCAGCATGCCTTTCACGATGACTTGTCTAGGTTTCTGTTTGTTTAATTCATTTTCTAAAATGCCAAGTGCTTCAAATAAATCAGGCTCGTCTTTCACTTCATAGTGTGCCTCAGCCTGCTCTCTTAGTTCTTTTAAAAGAGATTCTGTCAGCGGGTCGAATGACCGTTCATAAATAGGACCAAACCAATCGCTCGCTTGATCTACAGAGATGAGCGGAAGATCATGTCGCTTCATCATACCGCCCATCAAATCATCAATACGGTGAATCATCGTTGCGGCTAGCTCCTCAGCCTCCAGCTGAAAATCATATAAAATCGCAAGCTCGAAATATACGTGGCTCATGCCCTCAATCGTCAAACAAAGATCAGCCATATATGGAATCGCTGCATCTCCATATACCTGTTTAATGTTATCAATGTGAAGCTGAATAGTGGCAAGCCTGATTTGTTTTGCGAGCTGCTGCGTTTCTTCATTCATAGGAAGTGCTCGATCACTTAGCTGCATTTTAATAAAGTCCTTTTGCTGCAAAATATTATCGTAGTAGACAGTGAGCTGTTTACGGTAGGCTTCCTTTGGTGTGCCGCCCTCTGTTTGAACCTCATGAATCCGGGTAAATACCTTATCATAATAGTAATGTAAGATTGAAATGAGCAGTGCTTCCTTTGATTTAAAATAAAGATAAAAAGCACCCTTTGACATGTGGCATTCATCCGCAATTTCCTGAACAGACGTTGTATTGTAGCCTTTGCTGGCAAACAATTTCATGCCAGCCTCAATGATCATTTTCTCTTTCTTTTTCAATATGAATGTCATCCTTTCTTACCGAGAGACAAATGTCTTAGGAAACGTGCGCAAACAGATGTGACTTATCGGTCATAAACGACGAAAGTTTTCAAAAATTAATCAGATTGTAACTTGTTTTTTACAGTGTAATTCTTTATATTATAAAGTAAGGTGACCAACTGGTCAAAATATGTGAAAGGATGATGTTCCATGAGAGAAATCGATGATATGATAAGACGCTTGCGAACAAAAGGAATTCAAGTAGAAAAAGTCAAAATGCCGAAAGAGACAACCATTGAAAAGAAATGGATGTATCAAGCTGGCAAGAAAATTAAAGCCACATACCGTGATTTTAATGGGTATTCATTCATCTAAAAAAGACTGCGGTCAAAAACCTACAGTCTCTTCTTTGGAACCGTGATCGTATAACGTACACCTAGTTCATCATTTTCAATAGATATAGACGCTTGATGCATGGAGAGAATTTTTTTGACAATGCTTAATCCAATACCGAATTCGCCCTTTTTTCCCTTACTAAAAGGTTCGTATAGGTTGGATAGCATATGTTCTTCAATTGGAGGACCGTCATTACGAATGACAATGCGTATTTGATCCTCTTCCTGTTTCATATGAATATCAATTTTACTTTTTGCGTAGCGAAGTTGATTTTCTAGTACATTCTCAAATAATTTGCTCCATTGTTCTGGATCGCCTTCAAGAGCAGCCTCATCATCTAAGTCCACGTTCCACTGCAATTCATTTTTCGACCAGCGTATCCGGTCGACCACTTCCAGCATCGTATTACTGAGTAGGAAGGAAGCATGTGCAGGGTGTTGATTTGATAAATAATCAAGCTTTGTTAAGTACAGCAAATCCTTGATTTTCTTCTCAAGCTTTTCCGCTTCACCTTCAATGACTTCCACCGTTTGTTCAAGATCTCCCTTAGGAAAAATACCATCTTTAATTGACTGCGTATAGCCGCGGATGACCATGACAGGTGTCTTTAAGTCATGTGATATATTTTGCAAAAGAGTCCGTTCTGTTTCATCCTTTTGAATGAGTTTTTGTCTCATTTCTTCAATGGTGTGACCAAGCTTTCCGATCTCATCTTGCCGGTCAACGATGACAGGATCGTCCCAGTCTTCTTGTGCAATCCGCTTCACGTGCTTTTCAAAAGCAACGATTGGACGGGATAAGTAGCGGGCAAGCCAAATCGATGGAATCCAGCTTAATAAAATAACGGTGCCCAAGATAAAGATCAGCTGTTTAAACAGCGTAAAGGACAGGTCATCTCGATAAGAGTCTGGCGCATAAGACAAAAGAATATATTGTGTATTGCCTGTTGATACTTTTTTGATGACAAAAAAGATGTGCTGGCCATTCACCTCTTCAGAATAGCGTTTCGTTGCGCTTTTTTGTTTTTTCACAAAGGCTTGGATTTTCTCAATAAAAGCGTGCGGGAAAAACTGCGCCATTTGGTTTAATTCATCTGACGGAATCAGAATGTGCTGCACCGAGCGGTTTTCCGGTGTCGACTTTGGCGAGCCGTCTCGGTTCAACGGATATTCTGTGAGCACCTGTTGTTCATTTTCGATATTTTTATAAATTTCATTCGTGAAAAAGTTACGTAATGTATTGGAAAATAGGATGATCAGGACAATCGAGATGGTGAGTAAAATACCAGAGATGACGATCCAAATTTGAAAAGCGAGTGGTTTGTTCTTCATCCTTTTAGCATCCTATAGCCAAATCCATAGATGGTCTCGACCTTTAAGTCGGGCATTTTTTTGCGCAATCGTCTGACAAGGTCATCCACCACACGATCTGTCCCAAAGTAATCGTGTCCCCAAATTTTGACGAGAATATCTTCACGAGAAAAAGCATGTCCTTGATGATGTGTAAATAAAAGCAGCAAGTCAAATTCCTTAGAAGTTAAGTTAATAAGCTGATCTCCTTCATACACCTCTCTTACATCCTCATGAATGACATAAGAGGAAACGGGTGTAACACTTTGCTGCTGCGGAGTATCGCTGTTTTTATACACAAGCTCAAGCAGCTTTTGCACCCGAATGATCAGCTCGCGCGGAAGAAATGGTTTCGCAATATAATCACTGCTTCCCAGCTCTAAACCGAGGACACGATCAATATCAGCGTCGCGTGCTGAAATGAAAATGACCGGTACGTCAGGTGATGCGGCTTTGATTTCTTTAATCAGTGTGTAGCCATCTGTATCAGGCAGCATGATATCTAAAATCCATAGATGCGGCGGCTTATTCATTGCTTCGCGTGCCGCTTCTCCGGTTAAAAAAGAGGAGACATTCCAATTTTCACTTTCTAAATATTTGGTTAAAAGTTCGTTTAAGTTTTGTTCATCTTCCACTAAATAAATGGTGTACGACAAAGTCTTCCACATCCTCTCAACGTCATTATAACGGGATATAAAGGCGGCATGTCAACAATCTCATGCTTTTTTCACAATTTCACATATTCTTCTCATTATTATCCCATAATGTTTGTTTATGATAAGCTCAAGGGAAAAAAGGGCATAGACAAAAGGCAGATCAATAGGTGCTTTTCACGAATGTGCGCACCTTGCTTTTTTTCTATGAATAAGTATTATATAATTTGACTTATTGTCATGTAGTATCTTCAATGATGTTGCCATTAAGAGGACATGAGTCCTATCTACACATATGAATCAAGCAAGTCATGAACATGATGTAAAGGAGTGTAAGCGATGGATTTTCGAAGAGAAGATGAAGAGAAGAAGTTGAATCAAGAAGAAGATGTACATCAAGAGAATGAGAAACAAATAGACGAACCTGAAAAAGAAAAGGAAGCCGTTTTTCAACCTCATGAAAACGAAGCTTCTGCCACTCAGGAGAGTGTGACAAACCATTCTCCTCAAATGGGGGATGACCGTGCGTCGAAAAAGGAGAAAAAGCGGAAAGCAGCATGGCTCAGTCCGATCCTTGGCGGAATTATTGGCGGCGGCCTTGTGCTTGGCATTACACCGCTTTTGCCGCAGTCACAGGACACAGCAGCAAACAATCAAACGCAAACAGCGTCGAGTGAACCAGCGGCCTCTGAAAATTTCTCAACAAAACAAATCACCAATGCCACGAATGTTTCTGATATGGTAGAAGATTTAGAGCCAACCATTGTGGGAGTCTCAAACTATCAATCTACCCAAAATTCGTTTGGCCTTAGCGGTGATTCAACAGAAGCTGAAGCTGGAACGGGTTCTGGTGTCATCTTTAAAAAGGATGGGAAAAAAGCGTACATTATTACAAATAACCACGTAGTCGAGGGTGCCAATAAATTGAAGGTCACACTTTATGACGGAAAAACAAAAGACGCGAAGCTCGTCGGCAGTGACGTGATGACAGATTTAGCGGTTGTAGAAATCAATGCAGACGGCATTGATAAAGTGGCGAGCTTTGGTGATTCTTCTAAGCTCCGTGCTGGAGACAAAGTGATCGCAATAGGAAACCCGCTTGGTGCCCAGTTCTCTGGTACTGTAACAGAAGGGATTATTAGTGGTCTTGATCGTACAGTTGAAGCGAACACGTCATCTGGTACGGTGGAAATGAATGTACTGCAAACAGATGCAGCGATCAATCCAGGAAACAGCGGTGGACCGCTTATCAATACAGATGGTCAAGTTATCGGTATCAACAGCTTAAAAATTAGCGAAAGCGGTGTGGAATCACTCGGCTTTGCGATTCCAAGTAACGATGTCAAACCGATAGTAGATGAGCTGTTGAAAAACGGAAAGGTTGAACGTCCTTACCTTGGCGTACAAATGATTGATCTTGAGCAAGTGCCTGAAACATATCAAGAAAATACGCTCGGCCTATTTGATAAACAAATCGGCAAAGGGATTTACGTAAAGGATGTATCAAAAGGATCACCTGCACAAAAAGCAGGCTTGAAGTCTGGAGATGTCATCATCAAGTTTAAAGGGAAAAACGTGGCGAACAGCTCTCAGCTGAAAGAAATTTTGTACAAAGAAACAAAAGTCGGCGATAAAACAACAATGACTGTCATTCGTGAAGGGAAAAACAAAAATCTAGACATTACCCTTGGACAGTCTGAAACTGAATAAATGAAAAAACAGGTGGACGTTAAAGGTCTACCTGTTTTTTTATGCTTATTTTTTTGAAGAGAGTGTACGTAATATGATCTTTTCCCACATGCTCCAAGGCAGAAGCTGCTTTGCGGTAAATGAAAGTCGCACTCCTTTCCCAATCGGATATCTCAGCTTTTTCAGCCGCTTCTTCTCAGCTAATCGAATCACAAGGTCTGCGACTTCACGCGGGTCCCCGTAGTTTGATTTCTGGGCATTGATATGAGCCATCATCTTTTGATAAATGTGTATGTATTTCGAGCCTTCCTCTGGCTGCAACATGTGCTCGTTCATAGACGTGTTCCAAATATTCGTTTGGAAAGAGCCTGGCTCGATCAAGGCTGCCTGTATACCGAACGAGGCTAGTTCAATGCGCAAGCTCTCTGTGTAGCCCTCTAAAGCAAACTTGGAAGATACATAAGGAGAAAGTGCGGGCATTCCCATTAATCCGCTGATGCTGCTCATATTGAATATCTTTGCACCATTTGTCATAAACGGAAGGACGGCTTGTGTCACTTCCATGACTCCGAAAACATTGACATCAAATTGCTGGCGGTACGTGTCAACAGGAACCTCTTCAGCAAAACCCGCATAGGCTGTTCCTGCATTGTTGACAAGCAGGGTAATAGGGGCGTAAGCATGTAGTTTTTTCTGAAATGCTTGAATCGACTGCGTGTCTGTCACATCTAATGCTTCAATATGTATCGCTTCGGATAACGAGACTTGCTCGATTTCTTCAGCAAGCTTTTTCGCATTGGCTTCCTGCCTGACGCCTGCAATCACTGTATAGCCTTGCTTGGCGAGACCTATCGTGATGAGCTTGCCAAAGCCGCTATTGGCACCAGTTACAATGGCTGTCCTTTTCATCATCTCGTACCTCCTTTTTGTTTCAATTTACCATAGCCCGCTCTTTTATTGAATAACGAAAAGAAGGATGGAGAAGAATAAAAAGCGATGATAAGAAATAGGAGGAAGCACATGATGTGTTGGAAGAAGGCGGGACAAATAGGAGTGCTGCTTTTTATGCTGTCTGGCTGCCAATCAATCGAGCCGCTCCAGCAAACAAAGGAAGCAGAAGCAGAGAGTCTTTCAGCGGTTCAAATGAAGGAACTTCCATTTGAGCATCTCCACCTGCATGTTCAATACGGGCAGAAAAGCGAATTATACGAAGCCACCTATCGTCAGGCGAAAGGCAAAGAAGAAGCACTTATTCGTGATCATATGAACGGTGTCCGCTATGAAGGTGAAGAAGCATTACGGGAGATGAAGATGAAGCTAAATGATATGTCTATTCCTAGTGCGAAGATCAATGAAACGTATGTAAATGAGCTATTAGCTGCTTTTAATTTAGACGATGATTATCAGCGCATTCAGGTCGATATTAAGCTTGAAGATGGGAGCAAACGTACATTCCAAAAGAAGAAGTAAAACGGAACTTTCTCATTTTTTAATTGAAAATGATTTTCAAGATCACTTAAATCTGATACACTAAATTGAGATAAGTGATCTTTTGCGTCTATATATAGACGATATTTCATATAAAAAATTTGCATGAGAAAAGGAGCGTTTGAGCGGAATGAGTGCCATTTCTACTGAAGGTTTAAGCTTAGGCTACGGAGAAACAATGATCATAGATGAACTAAATGTATCAATCCCTAAGGGTGAAATCACAGTATTTATTGGCAGCAATGGATGCGGTAAATCCACGCTACTTCGCTCTTTGGCCCGTCTCATGAAGCCAATGGGTGGTTCTGTCCTGCTTGAAGGTCATTCCATTGCCAAATTACCAACAAAGGAAGTAGCGAAACAGCTCGCCATTCTTCCGCAAGGACCAGAAGCGCCAGAAGGATTAACCGTGCATCAATTAGTGAAGCAAGGCAGATATCCTTATCAAAATTGGCTGAAGCAGTGGTCAAAGCAGGACGAGGAAGCAGTGAATCGTGCACTGAAGTCAACGAAGATGGAAGACCTTGCTGATCGAACGGTCGATTCATTATCAGGTGGACAAAGGCAGCGTGCATGGATTGCGATGACGTTAGCGCAGGAAACGGATATCATTTTGTTAGATGAGCCGACGACATATTTAGACATGACGCATCAAATTGAAATTCTCGACCTTCTGTTTGACTTAAATGAAAAAGAGCAGCGCACGATCGTCATGGTTCTTCATGACCTGAATCTCGCTTGTAGATATGCTCATCACCTTGTAGCGATTAAAGACAAGACGATTTATGCAGAAGGAAGACCAGAAACGGTCATTAATTGTGATCTTGTGAAAAATGTCTTTGATATGAACTGCCAAGTGACAACAGATCCTTTATTCGGAACGCCATTATGTATTCCGCATGGCAGAGGACGCTGTATTGTGCAGCAAGCGCAAGCGGAGACATTTCTCGCTGCAAGATAATCGTATGTCAAAAGCCTGACATCTGTTACGTACAGAGTCAGGCTTTTTTCTGAAAAAAGGAGCGGAAGATCAAAATGGGAAATGAACTAGACGAAAAGCTGGAAGGATTGCTTGAGAAATATACAGAGCTGCTGCTCGGTGAATCAACAGACGAGCTGAAACAAGATGTGAAACAGTGGGTCATCTATTCTCATATTGCAAAAAGTATGCCGCCTCTAGCAAAGCACTTTAATGAAACGTATCCAAAGGCTAAGGAAGAAATCAAAGAAACCATTCAGCGGATCAAACAAATGAACGAAGCTCATCGATCCAATCAAGACCGTTAAAAAAACTGCCAGCTCCATACTGGCAGTTTTTCTTTATGACATCTGTGATGGTCCGTATGGAGATTGTTCTGTCAGTGTTTGCTGAAATTTCTGGTGTGCCTGCTGAAGCTTTTGCTGCTCAGCGGCTTCAACTGAATACCACCCATATCGGAACATGACATCATATAAATGTCTTTGTGTTTTCTGAGTTTCTAGCGCGATTCGCTGAATATCCTGATAAAGAGATTCATGACTGAATTCATTGAGCGCTGTGTTGTATCCGCTTGTCATATATTTTTCAGTCGACAAGAGATCTGTGACAAAATCACGATCATTCATGTTTGTTGTTGTGGGAACCGGGGTTTGAGGATTCCCGATTTTTTGTTGGTTTTGCTGTTCCATGTTTTTTCCTCCTATTGCATAAAGCCAGTAGACTGGCCTTGCCCTGAGCTGCCTAAATGCTGAAGAATTTGTGTGTAATGCTGATGGTGCATTTGGCCCACTTGATTTAATTCTTGTTTCAATGTTTGGTCCTGGCAATGCTCGGCCATAAAGTGAGCCTTTTTCATAGCGATCAAGTTCCAATTCAGCATATCCTCTAAGTACAAGGAATCCTTCACTGAAATGACTTGCGGGGGCATATTCATTTGCTGATTGTTCAAGGTGTGTTCCTCCTTACGATTTTGTTTCCTTACTGATTCTTTTTATATTGCTGATTTTGACTAGTCTTTTTGCCGCCTAGGTCTGCTTCCTGTGATGGACCTGCGTTTCCTTTTACACTTGCAGCACTTACGCCTGCTTTCGATGGGTTTTTCTTCAAACGAGACATGTGGACATCACCTCCATTCTTACAATGCCCTCTCGTCTTTAATTCATACGCCGCAAAGTAAGGCACATGAGAATGTGTAAATTTTTGAAATCCGTACTTGAACTGTTTCGGAAAATCTTTTAAGATAAAGAAAGAGGCATTGCTTTTTTTTGGACAAAAAATGAATGACTGTTCATTCAAAATGTTTAGGGGGATATTTATGGGCAAACATATTCGCAAGGCGGCTGTCATTGGTTCAGGTGTCATGGGCTCAGGCATTGCTGCGCATCTAGCCAATATCGGGATACCAGTAACATTGCTAGATATTGTGCCAAACGAACTGACAAAGGAAGAAACGTCAAAAAAGCGAACGCTTGATCACCCTAGTGTTCGGAATAGATTAAGTCAAGAAGCGATGAAAAAATTGTTAAAGCAAAAGCCAGCACCTCTTACTTCAGCAAAAAACCTATCATACATCACACCGGGAAATCTCACAGATCACCTTTCCTTATTACAAGATGCTGACTGGATCATTGAAGTCGTCACTGAAAAGCTCAGCATCAAAAAGCACGTATTCTCGCTCATCGACGAACACCGCAAAGAAGGCAGCATCGTATCAAGTAACACATCGGGAATTTCGGTTGAAAAAATGGCAGAAGGCCGATCAGAGGATTTTAAACGCCACTTTTTAGGCACTCATTTTTTTAACCCCGCTCGTTATTTAAAGCTTTTAGAAATCATTCCTATTCAAGAAACAGATCCAGAAGTACTCCAATTTATGAAAACGTTTGGCGAGGATGTACTTGGTAAAGGCGTTGTTGAAGCGAAAGATACGCCGAACTTTATTGCCAATCGTATTGGTACTTATGGACTCCTTGTGACAGTGCGTGAAATGCTTGAAAACAAATACACCATTGGAGAGGTGGATTCAGTCACAGGACCCCTCATTGGAAGACCGAAAAGTGCGACCTTCCGTACACTTGATGTCGTAGGACTCGACACGTTTTTCCATGTAGCCCGCAACGTATATGACCAAGTAGAAGGAAAAGAAAAAGATATTTTCCAGCTTCCTGAGTTTATTGAAAGAATGCTTGAAAAGGGATGGATTGGCAGCAAGGCAGGGCAAGGGTTTTATCAAAAGAATGGAAAGGCCATTTTAGAACTTGATCCTGTGACGCTCACATATGGAGAACGAACGAAGCTGAAAGATCCAGGCATTGAGATGGCGAAGCAGCAAAAGGGAACGAAAGCGAAATTGAAAGCGCTTATTTATCAAGATGGGCGTGCAGGACAATTGCTCTGGAACATGACGGCACCTGTGCTCCTTTATTCGGCTCAGTTAACAGGCGAAATTGCGGATGACATTCAGTCCATCGATAACGCAATGAAATGGGGGTTTGGCTGGCAGCACGGTCCATTTGAGCTATGGGATGCAATCGGTGTGAAAAAAGCAGTCGAGCGCATGGAAGCAGAAGGTCACAGCATCCCGCAGTGGGTGCAAGACATGCTTTCAGAAGGACACGATACATTCTATCAAGAGAATGCTGATGGAGAGCGTGCGTTTTATCATAATGGGACTTATGAACAGGAAAAAGGAAACGAAAAGAATATTTCCTTAGCGAGATTGAAAAAGAAGCACGGCGTTATTTTTAAAAATGCTGGTGCGAGCTTGATCGATATCGGTGATGATGTCGCCTTGCTCGAATTTCACTCCAAAAGCAATGCCATTGGACTAGATGTCATTGACATGATCAATCGCGCTGTCGATGAGGTGGAACAAAATTATAGAGGGCTTGTCATCGGAAACCAAGGCAAGAACTTCTGTGTTGGTGCCAACCTTGCTTTGATTTTAATGGAAGCTCAGGACGATAATTTCTTTGAAATTGACTTTGTGATCCGCCGCTTCCAGCAGGCAATGATGAAGGTGAAATATAGCGACCGTCCAATCGTTGCTGCACCGTTTGGTATGACACTTGGAGGCGGAACAGAGGTTTGTCTGCCGGCAGCAGCTATTCAGGCGTCGAGTGAAGCATACATGGGTCTTGTCGAAGCGGGAGTTGGACTGATTCCAGGCGGCGGTGGAAACAAAGAATTATACCTTCGCCATCTACAAGGATCAGCGAAGCCATCGCAGACCGCTATACAAGACGCCACGATGAAAACATTTGAAACAATTGCAATGGCGAAAGTATCCACTTCGGCAGAGGAAGCGCGGGATATGAACATGCTTCGCGCGAGTGACCGAATCAGTATGAACGGAGATCACTTGATCTATGATGCGAAACAACTTGTGCTCTCTCTTGATGAAGCGGGTTATCGTGCGCCGCTCAAGCAAAAGGTGCCCGTCATGGGCGAAACAGGCTATGCAGCAATGATATTGGCGGCTGAAAATATGAGATTGTCTGGATACATTTCAGAGCATGACATGACCATTGTTAAAAAATTAGCTCATGTTATTTCCGGCGGAAAACTGCCATTTGGAACAGAAGTAGAGGAGCAATACTTATTAGAGCTTGAAAGGGAAGCCTTTTTAAGTCTTGTAGGAGAAGTGAAATCACAAGCACGCATGCAGCACATGCTCGTCAAAGGAAAACCTTTACGTAACTAAGGGGGAGTCAAAATGAGAGAAGCAGTCATTGTCGCTGGCGCGAGAACACCAGTAGGTAAGGCGAAAAAAGGATCGTTAAAACATGTTCGGCCTGATGATATGGGCGCATTGTGTGTAAAAGAAACATTAAAGCGTGCCGGTGATTACGACGGACAGATAGATGATTTGATTATCGGATGTGCAACACCAGAAGCAGAGCAGGGGTTAAATGTGGCTCGGAATATTGGAGCATTAGCAGGACTTCCGTATACAGTCCCTGCCATCACCATTAACCGCTACTGCTCATCTGGTCTTCAGTCCATCGCTTATGCGGGTGAACGAATCATGCTCGGTCAGGCAGAAACAATCTTAGCCGGTGGCGTCGAATCGATGTCACAGGTGCCGATGATGGGTCACTCCATTCGTCCGAATGCTCATTTGGCAGAACAAGCGCCTGAATATTATATGAGCATGGGACACACGGCAGAGCAGGTGGCGCAAAAGTATCAGGTCACACGTCAAGATCAGGACGCCTTTGCGGTAAGAAGTCATCAAAAGGCAGCCAAAGCATTACAGGAAGGAAAGTTTTCAGATGAAATTGTCTCCGTTGATGTAACAGAGCGGCGGGTAGGAGAGCAATATCAATTAGAAGAACATCAATTCACGTTCTCACAGGATGAAGGCGTAAGAGCAGGGACAACGGAGGAGATTCTTTCCACTTTGCGTCCGGCTTTTTCAACAAAGGGCACGGTAACCGCAGGAAACTCTTCACAAACAAGTGACGGCGCTGCGTGTGTGATGATGATGGATCGTGAGAAAGCATCCTCACTTTCCCTTCAGCCACTCGCCAAGTTCCGGGCGTTTGCTGTTGGCGGTGTACCGCCTGAGGTAATGGGAATCGGTCCAATTGAAGCCATTCCGCGTGCGCTGAAAATCGCTGGACTTGAGCTGAAAGATATCGGGCTGTTTGAATTAAACGAAGCGTTTGCCTCTCAGGCCATTCAAGTCATTCGTCATTTAGGGATTGATGAAGAGAAAGTGAATGTGAATGGCGGGGCAATCGCGCTCGGACATCCGCTCGGCTGTACAGGAACGAAACTGACACTGTCACTTATTCATGAAATGAAACGTCGAAACGAGCAATTTGGTATCGTCACAATGTGTATCGGCGGGGGCATGGGAGCAGCAGGAATTTTTGAATTGATCTAAAGGGGGAAATCAGGATGAAAGCAATGGAAGAGGTAAAAAAGGGTGGAAGCTTCTTAATTGATGAGACGAATTATGAGCATATCTTTACACCAGAGGATTTCACTGATGAGCATCAAATGATTGGAAAGACAACAGAGGATTATATTTTACAAGACGTTGTTCCATATATAGATCAAATTGAAAAGCATGAATTTGAGCATTCTGTCAGGCTTCTCAAAAAGGCTGGAGAGCTTGGGCTGCTAGGAGCTGACGTGCCTGAAGAATTCGGCGGGCTCGGATTAGATAAAATCAGTTCAGCCATTATTACCGAGAAATTCTCCAGAGCAGGGAGCTTCTCACTTTCCTATGGCGCCCATGTCGGCATTGGATCTCTGCCCATCGTACTGTTCGGAAATCAAGCGCAAAAGGAAACATACCTGCCTGGACTCGCTTCTGGAGAAACAATTGCGGCGTACGCCCTAACTGAGCCAGGATCAGGCTCTGACGCTCTTGGAGCAAAGACAACTGCGGTCTTAAATGAAGCCGGAACTCATTATGTGTTGAATGGGGAAAAACAATGGATCACAAACTCCGCATTTGCCGACGTCTTTGTCGTATATGCGAAAATTGATGGTGAACACTTCTCTGCTTTTATCGTAGAAAAGGATTTTCCCGGTGTCAAAACGGGACCTGAAGAGAAAAAGATGGGCATTAAAGGGTCCTCGACAAGAACGTTGATCCTTGAAGATGCTCAAGTGCCAAAAGAGAATTTACTAGGTGAGGCTGGCAGAGGTCATGTCATTGCCTTTAATATTTTAAATATCGGGCGCTACAAGCTGGCTGTCGGGACAGTTGGCGCGTCAAAACGTGTCATTCAATTATCGGCAGAATACGCAAACCAGCGTAAGCAATTCCAAACGCCAATTTCTCGATTTAGCTTAATTGGTGAAAAAGTAGCCAACATGTCGGCAAAGCTCTATGCGATGGAAAGTGCTGTTTACCGCACAGTTGGATTATTTGAACAGCGCATGGGTCTATTAAGTGAAGAAGAGCAAAAGGACGGCAAACAAATTGCCCAGTCAATTGCAGAATATGCAATTGAATGCTCTCTTTGTAAAGTGCTTGGCTCTGAAACTTTAGACTATATTGCGGATGAGGGCGTGCAGATTCACGGCGGATATGGATTCATGCAAGAATACGAGGTCGAAAGAGCCTATCGTGACTCGCGGATTAACCGTATTTTTGAAGGGACAAACGAAATCAACCGTCTCCTTGTACCAGGCACATTCTTGAAGAAAGCGATGAAGGGAGAGCTTCCGCTTCTTCAAAAGGCGCAAACCTTACAGGAAGAGCTCATGATGATGATGCCGGAAGAGCCGGGTGATCAGCCGCTCGATCAAGAAAAATACTTGCTCACCCATGCGAAAAAGATCGCCTTAATGGTATCTGGAATGGCGGCGATGAAGTATGGAAAAGCATTAGACAAAGAGCAAGAGATTCTTGTGAACATAGCGGATATCGTCAATGAAATTTTTGCTGCTGAATCGGCGATTCTGCGTACTGAAAAGGCAATCGCTGCATCAGGGCTTGATAAGAATACTCAAAAGCTTGTTTACACACAAATTTTCACGCAGGAAGCCTTCTTAAAAATTGAAGCCCATGCAAAAGAATCCTTGATCGCGATGGAAGAAGGAGATGCACTCCGCATGAGTCTGTCAGCTCTTCGCAAACTGACAAGATTCACCCCGATTAATGTCATCGCCAAAAAGCGCGAAGTGGCGAAACGAATCTTTGAAGCAGAGAAATATATCGTATAAGACGGCTTAAAAGGTGCGGCTGTCACTCCGTACCTCAGATTGTTGACAAAGGGCTAAAATGATCTTTATTTTAGCCCTTTGTCTTCTTTTCAGCGTGATAGAAAACCTTTGAAGTCTAGGAAGGACGAGCACCGGAGCGGAGCGAATTTGACATTCGTGAGCACCGAAGCGCAGACCTGATACCGAATGCGAGGGTTTGTCTACACGCTGAGGTGCGGATATCATTCCGCACCTTTTTGTAAGCATACATTTAGGTTTTTAAAATATTTTGTGATAAAATGTTGTCACTATTTGCAGGAGGTGAAAATGGTGGCTTTAGATTTTTATGAATACCCATCTTGCAGTACATGCCGAAAAGCAAAAAAATGGCTGGAAGAACACAATAAAGACATCAATAGCATACATATCGTCGAAGAGACGCCTGATAAAGAAACATTAAAAGCCCTTTATGAAAAAAGCGGCTTAGAGCTGAAGAAATTCTTTAATACAAGCGGACAGAAATACCGAGAGCTGCAGCTGAAAGATCAACTTCCTGCAATGTCAGAGGACGAGCAGCTAGAATTACTCGCATCTAACGGAAAGCTGATCAAGCGTCCGATTACAACAGACGGTAAACGAGTCACAGTTGGATTTAATGAAGATACATTTAAAAGCGTCTGGAAATGATGTAACTTTCATTCAGATTGTGGTATCTTCAATATAGATTGAAAGAAAAGACTGGAGGGGTATTGAATGAGCACACCAAAAGATTTACGTTATTCAGAAGAACATGAATGGGTCAAAGTAGAAGGAGATAAGGTGCGTATCGGTATTACGCATTTTGCTCAATCTGAGCTAGGCGATATCGTGTTCGTTGAGCTTCCTGAAGTAGGAGACAAAATTACAGCGGACGAGCCTTTCGGAAGTGTAGAATCAGTGAAAACAGTTTCTGAGCTTTACGCACCGATCAACGGCACAATCGTCGAAGTGAACGATGAGCTGGATGACAGCCCTGAATTCGTCAATGACTCTCCATACGAAAAAGCATGGATGATCGTGGTAGAGCCAGCTGATACATCTGAAATTGAGAACTTGATGACTGCTGAGCAATATGAAGAAATGACAAAAGAAGACTAATTCACGTGAAATTGGACACTCTACCTTTATGGGGGGGTGTCCAATTTGTCTTTTCAAAAAGAACAGGTGGATATAACAGATCATGTCACTGGTCGATTCAAAGAAAGCGGCATGGTGCTGTATCATCAAAATGAAGAGATTGGCACGATGATTAGTGAAAACCAATATGAGCTAAAATCAGGTTATTCCTATGATCAAAATCGTTTTTATCGTCTGACGGATACATTGGCTCACGGGACAGAAAAATATGTAGACTGTGATGATGAAAATGGCTGGTGCTAATCACAGATAAGGCTGCAGTGAGCATAAGCTGCAGTCTTTTTAGTGCAAGCGCACAATCTTTACAACCTCGATGAAAGATTGTAATCTAAGGGAGAAGTGAACAAAGTCAAAAGGGCCGGGTGATCGTGATGAATGTAGAGGTAGAAAAGGTCATCATTGTAGAAGGTAAAACAGATAAACAAAAACTAAAAGAAATCATAAGTGAACCTGTTACCATCATTTGCACCAATGGCACGATCAGTACATCGAAGCTGGATCAGCTCGTAGACGAATTATTGGGGAAAGACGTTTACATATTAGCAGACAGTGACGATGCAGGCGACAAACTGCGGAAGCAATTTCGAAAAGAATTCCCTGAAGCACTTCATCTTTTTGTCGACAGAACGTACCGCGAAGTGGCCGCTTCACCGTCAGCCCACATTGCATCTATCCTATTAGCTGCAAACATTGATGTTCATTCGAAATATGTATGAGGGTGGACGTATATGAAAGAGATTGAAGAACACGAATTCAAGGAGATAAAGGACGATTTATTTCTTTTATACTTATATACACCGTTTTGCGGGACATGTCAGCTGGCAAAGAAAATGCTTGCTGTCGTTGACACCATGCAGCCGGATGTACCATTTTACGAAAATAACTTAAACTACTCACCAGGCTTTGCGAAAGCTTTTGAGATCGAAAGCGTTCCTTGCTTTCTACTGTTTAAAAAAGGTGAGCTAGTGCAAAAAGGCTATGCCTTTCACTCTGTTCCATATCTTCACGAAATGATTGAAACCGCTAAATAAAGCGGTTTTTTGTCATATTTCAAGCAATTCATCTGAAAATTTGTCGAGTTATTTATAAAGGACAAGCCAATGTTTGTAGAGAAATGTTATGTATAACCAAATGACAGGGAGGTTATACATGTGGAAAAAGTGAAAACCCATGGTAACACAACAGGGCAGCGATTATTGCTAAAGCCGCTGCTCTCATCATCATCCTTGAAGATTACATTTGAGGCGGAAACTGACTCTTGTACATTGATTGTGGATGAGCGTGGTGAAGTGAAGAAACTACCTGCAATTGAGTTATCGGATCTCATCTTTTATGGTGAGAGAAAAGAAATACTTCAATTATTAGATGGAGATATGTCCTTACAGCAGTTAATTAGCAGGGGACAAGTGAAAGTAAAAGGGTCATTCCGTGCGCTCCTAAGACTAGAGGCGGTGCTTTGGCTGACGAACGGTTTTTTTCGAAAAATGATAACGTAGTCGTTTACTAGGAAATTAGCGATTTACAGCGTTGACATATCTCGGGTAGCATGATATTCTACGTTAGTAAAAACATGAACATCACATAAAACAACATATTTTCTCTTATTAAGAGAGGTGGAGGGACGTGCCCTATGAAACCCGGCAACCGTCAGCATAGCTGAAATTGGTGCCAATTCACTCAAAGCCGCAATGCTTTGAAAGATGAGAGAAAGGCGTATTGAACATAAAAGGCCTTTCTGCTTGCATTGCAGTTAGGTCTTTTTTACTGACCTCAAGCCAGGCGCGAAGCATGGCAGCAGGAAGAATAAATAATGTATGTGATGGCAACCTATAGATTCAGCAAGAAAGCAGGTGAACAGACTGTGATCCATTTACAGAATGTATCAAAAACGTATCATTCAAAAAGCGGAAATGTTGATGCCGTGAAAGACGTCAACTTGGATATTGGTAAAGGTGAAATATTCGGAATTATCGGGTATAGCGGTGCCGGGAAAAGCTCGCTTATTCGCCTATTAAACGGTCTGGAGCTGCCAACAACAGGAATTGTTGAAGTGGCAGGCAACCGGATCAATGAAGTATCGAATGCGAAACTTCGGATAGCAAGACAAGAAATTAGCATGATTTTCCAGCACTTTAACCTACTTTGGTCAAGAACGGTGAGACAAAATATTATGTTCCCGCTTGAGATCGCAGGTGTAAAGGCATCAAAACGAAGAGAACGTGCGAATGAACTGATTAAATTAGTCGGTTTAGAAGGAAAAGAAAATGCGTATCCGTCTCAGCTTAGTGGCGGACAAAAACAGCGTGTGGGGATTGCGAGAGCATTAGCAAATGATCCAAAGGTTCTTCTTTGTGACGAAGCAACATCAGCGCTTGATCCGCAAACAACGGATTCTATCCTTGATCTTTTAGCAGATATCAATAAACGACTTGGGCTGACGATTGTGCTGATTACACACGAAATGCATGTCATTCGCAAAATTTGTCATCGCGTGGCAGTGATGGAGAATGGACGCATAGTCGAAGAAGGCGAAGTATTACGCGTCTTCAGACAGCCGAAGGAAGAAATGACGAAGCGATTTGTCCAGCAGCTTGCTGAACCAGAGGAAGCGAAAGAAACAATCGAGCACGTCTTAGAGCGTGTAAAAGAAGGTCAGGTCGTACGGTTGTCCTTTATTGGTGATTCTGCCGAGCAGCCGCTCATCACTGAAATCATTCGATCTTTCAATGTCGATGTAAACATCCTTCAAGGAAAGATTTCTCAAACGCAGGAAGGCGCGTTTGGAACACTCTTTATCCATATTAATGGAGAAGAGACCGAGGTAGAAAAAGCCATCGCCTATATCCAAAGTAAACAGGTTGAAATTGAGGTGATGACACATGTTTGAGAAATGGTTTCCGAACGTTGATTTAGAAGTCATTTGGAATGCAACGGGTGAAACGGTCTATATGACACTCATTTCATTGGCATTTGCCTTTGTGATCGGAATTATTCTTGGACTCCTGCTCTTTCTCACAAGTAAAGGTGGTCTTTGGGAAAATAAACCGATCAACACAGTCATCGGTGCAGTCGTCAACATTTTCAGATCGATTCCTTTTATCATTTTAATTATTCTTTTATTAGGGTTCACGAAATTCTTAATGCATACAATTCTAGGTCCAAATGCAGCACTCCCTGCCCTTGTCATTGGGTCAGCTCCATTCTATGCACGTCTTGTCGAAATTGCACTGCGTGAGGTAGACAAAGGAGTCATTGAAGCAGCACGCTCAATGGGAGCGAAAACATCGACCATCATTTTCAAAGTATTGCTGCCAGAATCATTGCCTGCCCTCATTTCAGGTATTACCGTAACAGCGATTGCTTTAATTGGCTCAACTGCGATTGCAGGTGCAATTGGAGCAGGCGGACTTGGTGACCTTGCCTATGTGGAAGGATACCAATCTGGTAATACAGATGTCACACTTGTTGCCACTGTGTTTATTCTCATCATCGTCTTTATTATTCAAATAATCGGTGATTTGATTACAAATAAAATTGATAAACGATAAGGGAGGATTTATTCATGAAGAAATTGATTTTAAGTGCACTATTCCTAGCATTTGCAGGCATTTTAGCTGCATGCGGTTCATCTAATAACGCAAGTGATAGCAAAACCATTACGGTTGCTGCTTCAAAAACACCACATGCCGAGATTCTTGAAGAAGCAAAACCACTTCTAAAAGAAAAAGGCTACGACCTCAAAGTGAAGGTACTTAGCGATTACAAAATGTACAACAAAGCGTTATCTGAAAAAGAAGTGGATGCGAACTTTTTCCAACATATCCCTTACTTAAACGAAGAAAATAAATCAAACAAAGATTACAACCTTGTGAGTGCTGGTGCGGTTCACCTTGAGCCATTCGGTATCTACTCTAAGAAATACAAATCAGTAAAAGATATTCCAAACGGCGGCACGATCATCATGACAAACAACGTAGCTGAGCAAGGACGTATGCTTGCCCTATTACAAAATGCTGGTGTCATCAAACTTGATCCAAAGGTTGATACAATCAACGCTACTGTAAAGAACATCAAAGAAAACCCAAAGAACCTAAAATTCAAAAAAATCGCGCCTGAATTAACTGCGAAAGCTTATGAAAACAGTGAAGGCGATGCTGTGTTTATCAACGTCAACTATGCGATCCAAAATAAATTGAATCCGAAAAACGATTCAATCGAACTTGAGCAAACAAAAAACAACCCATACGCAAACATCGTGGCGGTTCGCAAAGGTGAGGAAAAATCAGATAAGATCAAGACTTTAATGGAAGTTCTTCACTCTGATAAAATCAAAGAATTCATCGACAAAAAATATGACGGTGCTGTACTACCGGTATCTGAATAACCATGTGTTAACCTCGCTTTCATCAAAGCGAGGTTTTTTTGTGTATTTTTTCAAATCTCGCTCATAATAAAAATGTACAAATGACCTGAAGGGATGGAATGAAGATGAATGAACAGCATATGAGCGGATCCATGCAGCAATCACTGACTGATTATAAAACCGCAATGGGTGAATTTCAGAAGAAAATGCCGGTGTTTGGGAAGAAATTCAATGAATTCACGGAGCAGTGCTTTCAGAGCGATTCATTAACGCAAAAGGAAAAACAAATGATTGCCCTTGGCATCAGTATTCATGCACAGGATGAATACTGCATGATTTATCATACAAAGGGGGCGCTCGATCAAGGCGCGACAGAGGAGAATTTGCTAGAGGTTGTCAGCGTGGCGGCAGCATTTGGCGGCGGGGCAGCACTGAGCCAAGGGATTACTGTCGTTCAGCAATGTATTGACGAATTTGGAGGACAGACGCATTAAGGGAAGGATAAGATGGTATTTATCCATCTCAGGGAGTTGAGTCGTTCTCAGCCTTTTGTGTGAGAAAATATGCCAGCATAGCGCGCTATATCCCTTTTGAGTGAAGCCGCATGTCTTTGATACAATAAAGCTACACTCAAAGAAGGGAATGGTTTATTATTTGTTCGGACCATAGTACACTGGGATTGGATTATACCGCCGAGATGGAAAAGGCCATGCATAAGGCTCATGGCATGAGCTATGCAGAGTACGAAAGAGACCATGACTTACGGATGAAAGTGGAATATAAACGAGAGCAGTCCTATCGAGATGAGAAAAGACAGCTCGCAAAAATGAATATAAGAGGCTATTAAATAGCTTAGGGACGGGAGAACAGTTTCCCGTCCTTTCTTTATGAAAACAGTCTTTTCGACATAAATCCTTTTATCTACCGGCTTTTTTTGTTAGAATTTTGAGAGCATCCTCTCACGCTTATCGTGAATGTGTTGTATTCACTTTTAATTTGTTATAAAATTAGAATGAGAATAAATTGAGAATAATGATTATTTTGGAGGTATCGATATATGACTGCTTCGACATTAACAATTAAGGACTTGCACGTTGAGATTGAAGGGAAAGAAATCTTAAAGGGTGTAAACCTCGAGATAAAAGGTGGAGAATTCCACGCAGTAATGGGACCAAACGGTACAGGTAAATCAACTTTATCTGCTGCAATTATGGGTCACCCTAAATATGAAGTAACAAAAGGCAGCATTTTGCTTGATGGCGAAGATGTACTTGAAATGGAAGTAGATGAGCGCGCTCAAGCAGGTCTTTTCCTTGCAATGCAATACCCATCTGAAATTAGTGGTGTGACAAATGCGGACTTCCTTCGTTCTGCTATTAACGCTCGCAGAGAAGAAGGCGATGAAATCTCTCTTATGAAATTTATCCGCAAAATGGACGAAAACATGGAGTTCCTTGAAATGGACCCAGACATGGCGCAGCGCTACCTAAACGAAGGTTTCTCAGGCGGGGAGAAAAAACGCAACGAAATTCTTCAATTAATGATGATTGAACCAAAAATCGCCATTCTTGACGAAATCGATTCTGGTCTTGATATCGATGCGTTGAAAGTGGTTTCTAAAGGAATTAACAGAATGCGCGGCGAAAGCTTCGGCTGCTTAATGATCACTCACTATCAGCGTCTACTGAACTACATCACACCAGATCATGTTCATGTCATGATGCAAGGACGTATCGTGAAATCTGGCGGACCAGAGCTTGCACAGCGTCTAGAAGCAGAAGGCTATGACTGGATTAAAAAAGAGTTAGGAATTGAAGACGAAACTGTTGGTCAAGAAGCGTAAGCGTTAGGAGGATTATTGATGACATTAGAAACGAAATTATCAGTAGATCAAGATTATGTCAAAAGCTTCTCCGAGAAGCATCAGGAACCGGCATGGATGAGTTCCCTTCGCTTACAGGCTCTTGAAAAAGCAGAAGACCTTCCAATGCCAAAGCCTGACAAAACGAATATTTCTAAATGGAATTTAACCAATTTCAAACAGCATACAGTCGAAAGTGAGCCATTTGGATCATTAGAAGAGCTTCCTGAAGAAGTGAAATCTCTCATTGATTTAGAGGACACGGATAAGACAGTCTATATTCAGCGTGATCAAACGCCAGCCTACTTGTCTCTTTCAACAGAAGCGAAAGACAAAGGCGTGATCTTCACTGATCTTCATACAGCGCTTCGCGAACATGGTGATTTAGTGAAGAAATACTTCATGACGGATGCAGTGAAAGTAGATGAGCATAAACTAACAGCTTTACATGCTGCTTTAGTGAATGGTGGAGCTTTCCTCTATGTACCGAAAAATGTAGAACTTGAAGCACCAATTCAAGCCGTCTACCTGCATGAAAATGACGACACGACTTTGTTCAACCATGTCATCGTCGTAGCAGACGATCATAGTGCAGTGACATATGTAGAAAACTACATCAGTACAGCAAAACCTGAAGAAGCAATCTTCAATATCGTGTCCGAAGTGTTCACGGGTGCTAATGCCCGCGTTACTTACGGCGCAGTAGATAACCTTTCAGAAGGTGTCACAGTCTATGTGAATAGACGCGGTATGGCAAATGGCCGTGACAGTAAAATCGAATGGGCGCTTGGCTTGATGAATGATGGAAACGTCGTGTCTGAAAACATCACAAAGCTTATGGGCGACGGTACATTCGGTGATACAAAATCAGTTGTTGTTGGTCGCGGGAATCAAACGGAAAACTTTACAACAAGCATCATCCACTTCGGTAAAAACTCTGAAGGATATATCTTGAAGCATGGTGTGATGAAGGATCAAGCATCCTCTATCTTTAACGGAATTGGTAAAATTGAGCATGGCGCAACAAAGTCAAATGCCGAGCAGGAATCACGTGTTCTCATGCTGAGTGAGAAAGCACGCGGTGATGCAAACCCAATTCTATTAATTGATGAGGATGATGTAACAGCGGGGCATGCTGCTTCTGTTGGACGTGTCGATCCAATTCAACTGTATTACCTCATGAGCCGCGGGATTTCCAAAGAAGATGCAGAAAGACTTGTGATTTATGGCTTCTTAAATCCAGTTGTCAAAGAACTGCCGATTGAAGGAGTTAAAAAGCAGCTCGTTTCTGTGATTGAAAGGAAAGTAAAATAATGAATATCAAAGACGTTCGTGAGCAATTTCCAATCCTTCATCAGCAAGTGAACGGACATGATTTGGTGTATTTGGACAGTGCAGCGACTTCTCAAAAACCAAGAGTGGTCATTGATGCAATGAATGAGTATTACCGGTCTTACAACTCGAACGTCCACCGGGGTGTTCATACCCTTGGTACAAGAGCAACGGACGCATACGAGGGTGCGAGAGAGAAAGTTCGTGCATTCATCCGTGCTTCATCTGTCCAGGAGATTATTTTTACTAGAGGTACAACAACTGCACTAAACACAGTGGCGATCAGCTATGCTAGAGCAAACCTCAAAGAAGGCGATGAGATTGTCATTACGCACATGGAGCACCATGCGAATATCATCCCTTGGCAGCAAGCAGCAAAAGCAACTGGCGCCACATTGAAATACATTCCGTTACAGGAAGACGGCACGCTATCGCTTGAAGATGTGAAGCAAACGATCACACATCAAACGAAAATCGTCGCTGTTACACATGTCTCAAACGTATTAGGAACCATCAACCCGATTAAAGAAATCGCAAAGATTGCCCACGATCACGGTGCTATTATCGTTGTCGATGGTGCGCAGAGCACACCGCATATGCAAATTGATGTTCAGGATCTAGATTGTGACTTTTTCGCATTCTCTGGACATAAAATGTGTGGACCGACTGGCATTGGTGTACTTTACGGGAAGAAGGACCTTTTGAATAATATGGAGCCTGCTGAGTTTGGCGGTGAAATGATCGACTTTGTGGATCTGTATGATTCCACATGGAAAGAGCTACCGTGGAAATTTGAAGCGGGAACACCGATTATTGCTGGAGCAGTTGGACTAGGAAAAGCGATTGACTTCTTAAATGACATCGGTATGGAGGAAGTCAGCCGTTACGAGCATCAGCTTGCGACTTACGCGCTTGAGCGCTTTAAAGAGCTTGACGGTGCGACTGTTTATGGACCGCAGCACCGAGCTGGGCTTGTGACGTTTAACTTAGATGACGTCCATCCGCATGATGCGTCTACTGTTCTAGATACGGAAGGTGTCGCCATTCGTGCTGGACACCACTGTGCACAGCCGCTCATGAAATGGCTTGGTGTATCAGCGACTGCAAGAGCAAGCTTCTATCTGTATAATACAGAAGAAGAGATTGACCAACTCATTGCAGCGCTCCGTAAGACAAAGGAGTATTTTACGAATGTCTTTTAATGTAAACTTAGACACACTGTACAGACAAGTGATTATGGATCATTATAAAAATCCGAGAAACAAAGGTGTGTTAAACGACAGCATTGTCGTCGATATGAACAACCCAACGTGTGGTGACCGCATTCGTCTCACGATGAAAATCGAAGACGAAAAAGTCATGGATGCGAAATTTGAAGGAGAAGGATGCTCGATTTCAATGGCATCTGCCTCTATGATGACGCAGGCGATTAAAGGGAAAGATATTGAAACAGCTTTGAAAATGTCTCAGATTTTCTCCGATATGATGCTAGGAAAAGAATACGACGATTCCATTGATCTTGGTGACATTGAGGCGCTGCAGGGAGTGGCAAAATTCCCTGCCCGCATCAAATGTGCAACATTATCATGGAAGGCGCTTGAAAAAGGCGCATCTGCCGAAGATAACGGCAAATCATAAGATTGGAGTGAAAATGGATGGCTAAAAAAATGCCAGATGTTGGTGAATATAAATACGGCTTTTCTGATAAAGACGTTTCCATTTTCCGTTCAGAGCGCGGACTGACAAAAGAGATCGTTGAAGAAATTTCTCGTATGAAAGAAGAGCCTCAGTGGATGCTCGACTTCCGATTGAAATCTCTTGAGCACTTTTACAACATGCCGATGCCACAATGGGGCGGAGATTTAAATGCATTAAACTTTGATGAAATTACGTACTACGTAAAGCCATCAGAGCGCTCTGAGCGTTCTTGGGATGAAGTACCAGAAGAAATCAAACAAACCTTTGATAAGCTTGGGATCCCAGAAGCAGAGCAAAAGTACTTAGCAGGTGTATCTGCTCAGTATGAATCTGAAGTTGTGTATCACAACATGAAGCAAGACCTTGAAGATCTAGGCATTGTGTTTAAAGATACAGACAGCGCATTAAAAGAAAACGAAGACATCTTCCGTGAGCACTGGGCAAAGGTCATTCCGCCGACTGACAACAAATTTGCTGCGCTTAACTCGGCTGTATGGTCTGGTGGTTCATTTATCTACGTACCAAAAGGGATAAAAGTAGATACTCCACTTCAAGCATACTTCCGTATCAACTCTGAAAACATGGGTCAGTTCGAGCGTACACTGATTATCGTTGATGAAGGCGCACATGTGCATTACGTAGAAGGCTGTACAGCTCCAGTTTACACAACAAACTCACTTCACAGTGCGGTTGTTGAAATCATCGTGAAAAAAGGCGGCTACTGCCGTTATACAACGATTCAAAACTGGGCAAACAACGTCTTCAACCTTGTGACGAAACGTACAGTATGTGAAGAAAATGCAACGATGGAATGGATTGATGGAAACATCGGTTCTAAGCTGACAATGAAATACCCAGCGGTCATCCTAAAAGGTGAAGGCGCTCGTGGGATGACATTAAGTATTGCCCTAGCAGGTAAAGGTCAGCACCAAGATGCAGGTGCGAAAATGATTCACCTTGCACCAAACACTTCTTCAACGATCGTATCGAAATCAATTTCGAAACAAGGCGGTAAAGTCACATACCGTGGAATCGTTCATTTCGGACGTAAAGCAGAGGGTGCACGCTCAAACATCGAGTGTGACACACTCATCATGGATAACAAATCAACATCTGATACGATTCCTTACAATGAAATCCTAAACGACAACATTTCATTAGAGCACGAAGCGAAGGTATCAAAAGTATCAGAAGAGCAGCTATTCTACTTGATGAGCCGCGGAATTTCTGAAGAAGAAGCAACAGAAATGATCGTCATGGGCTTCATCGAGCCATTCACAAAAGAACTACCAATGGAATACGCCGTTGAAATGAACCGTTTGATTAAGTTTGAAATGGAAGGTTCTATTGGGTAATACACCTGAAAGGCCTGCTAAGTGTATTAGAGGTTTTGAAAGAATAATGAAAATCGGCCGGTGCCGATTCAGATTCTATCTTTTGTATAGGAGGCGAACTTTTTTTAGTTCGTCTTCTTCTATTTTCAGTAATTTCTATCGGTTAGAAACAAATTTTAAGCTGGCTCCTGATTCTAAAAGTAAAACTGAGTGGGTTTGTCTAAACAGTGCGTTTCTTTATAATCTACCCCAGCCTTTTTTTACAATAGTTTAACGTACTGTAGAAGGTGTTAAATAATTGCCAAGGTAATTTTGAGAGAAAATATTATCATTAATTTTATTTAATGATTTTATGTAAGTCTGTTTCGCTCAAAAAGTATATAACATATAATACAATTGATAATCTTTGCATCGTCGGTGCTTATAGGTTTTCATGTAATCGAGTATTTGTTTTAATTCATCCAAACTATAAAATTTTACTTCATCTTTATTTCAACATTATCTTTCGCTGAAACGTCTATCTGTTGGATGGGCAGTACGTCATTATATTCAACAAGAATTCGATAAAAAGGTGATTGATAAATCTTAGTTGGAGAAAATTCGATAATAGCACTATGATAAGTGGTGATTTTGAGGAATTTAAATTTATCATTGCACAACGAAGTAAATATAAGTGAAGGTTTGATTACAATAGATGTTAAAAAGACTATAATTTCTAATTCGAAACTTAAAGTATATACAATTTGAAGAATGTTAAATGACCGTTTAGTAGGTTTGTATATTACATCAACAAAGACGTAATAAGTAAAGCAAGACCAAGCTAGCTTAATTGCTGTCTTGGTCTTATATTTACAAATTTAACTAAATAATTAAAAGTATTTTTCTAAATATGTACTTACAAATTAAAGCCAATTTATTTCTAAATTAAAGTAAGATGCTCCAATACGAGGTCTTGTATCTACTATTTCAATATAATTCCAACCATAAGTTAGATCTGGAGCGAGTGCTATGTTTGTTAATCCAACTTGAATGAATTTTCCATTCAATATGCTGACTTTATGAGAATATTTACTATCAACTAGTACAGTGACGCCGTCAGAGCCAGTAAAATAAAATTTGAAATATTTAATAGGGTTAGACTTGTAGGTAAAAAATTGACCTCTACTGTTATTTTTTAGTTCAAAAGCTTTTTCATGAATACTGTTAGATGTGTTCATGATAGTAGAATGAGTTTGATTTTGATTGTTATTTTCAGCAGCAGATACATTACTAGTTAATCCACTAAACAGCCCTAGAGAAATAACAAGAACGAGTAATAATTTTTTCATAAACAAAAACCTCCTATAATTGTAAAACATTACAATTTTATGATAACATGAATATTTTTGGTTATCAAACTAATAATTGGGTTTATTTAATTGATAGATATGCTAATCAGGATCTTAAGGCATAGGTAGAGAAATTATTGATTAGTCGGCAAAATAATAAATAGGCGCTAATTTGAAAATTGAGTACCTGGTCTTTTATTGTTTATTCGTCACACTGTCTATCCTTTTGCGTAGCGTTTCGAGTAAATTGAGTAATTTTTTCATAATGAAGAAAAAATTTGTTAACTGAAAATACGGTTAATCGTTGTCAGACTATATTTGTTCAAACTGAATTGAAAAAAGTCGGTGAAGATGGATTGTAAACGACGTGCAAGTGCAATGCTGTGCCTTCTATTTTCGTGATAAAAAGAAGGGGTTGCAACCCTTCATATTATTCAGTTTCTTGCCCCATTAGGTATTTCTTTCGTGTCGAAATGGAAGGTTCAATCGGTTAATAATAAAAAAGACCAAAAACGTGATATCAAACGTTTTTGGTCTTTTTGTTTTTGAAAAAACAGATCTTACATCCCGCTAGGTGAGTAAAACGCATCAAAGGCTTTAGACAAATCGTCAGCTGCAGCTGTCAAGATCGTTTCTTCTTCTAAAATCGCTGTTCCTTGTGCTCGGACAATATGAAATTGTTGAAAGCCCATTAAGTTTTGGAATATTTCTTTTAGGTAGTAATGTGAAAATTCCAGAGGTGTGTATCGATCGTTATTTGTGAAAATTGAGCCGCTTGCTTGAAGCAAAAGTACACGATAATCGTCTGTCATCAGACCAACTGAACCATCTTCTGTATATTTAAACGTTTCTCTAGCAATCAAGATATTATCTATATAATCTTTCATACGTGACGTCACATTGAAATTATGAACAGGTGATACAATCACGATTCGATGATGTGCTTTGAATTGAGCCAATAAAGCAGATGAAGCAGCAGCAATTTTTTCTTCGGCAGTTGTTAATGTTTGTTCGGATGCTTGTTTATTCCAAATACGTAGCAGCTGGTCTTTTTCGATACGAGGAATTTCAGTTTCATGTAAATGTAACATTGTTGGTTCTTCATGAGGGAATCTTTCTTTAAAATGTTCTAAAAATAGTGTTTGCAGTTTGTGTGAATAACTTTCTCGATGAGTGAAATCAGGGTGCGCGTTAATAATTAATGTTTGCATATACATGCTCCTTTTCTTTTGATAAACTGAGTATAAAATATAAAGGTGACAAAACATGTCACCTTTTTCAAAAGGAAAAACAAATGAAAAAATCAGAACGATTAAATCAGGAACTTATTTTTTTAAGTGATAAGTACTCTTTTCAATTAAAGGATTTAGAAACCGAATTTGGTATATCGAAACGTACGGCGTTGAGAGATATGGAAGAACTAGAGTCCATGGGTTTAGCTTTTTATGTTGAAAATGGCAGACATGGAGGATATCGACTGGTGAAACAATCTCCAATGGTCCCTATTTATTTCAATATCGATGAAGTTCAAGCTATTTTTTTCGCGCTTAAAGCGCTAGATCTGGTGTCAGCCACACCATTTAAAAAGTCCTACTCACAAATTCGGCAAAAGCTGTTTGCCACAATGTCTGATGAGAGAAAACAAATGATTACGGAGACTTTGGAAGTGATTCATTACTATAATGTCGCACCAGTTAGTGAACAAAATCATTTGGAATTGATTTTACAGGCGATGATGGAAGATCAAATCGTGAAGATGACGTACACTCAATATGAAAATAAAAGGATCAGGCTGCAATTTCTTGAGTTATTTTATCGAAATGGGATTTGGTTCACCAAAGCATATGATGTTCAAAATAAAAAGTGGGGCATCTATAGATGTGATTTTATGAAGGACTTGATCATTGAAGAAGAAGGCAGTGACACCTTTACGAAGGAAGAATTAAAAGCAATGCAGGTCGAGTACGAAAAAACTTATCATGATATCTCATTTAAATGTCGATTAACGGAACAAGGAAAAGAAAAGTTTCTGAAGAATCATTATCCGAATATGAGATTAGAGATCGTTGATGATACTCCTTATATTATGGGTGGGTACAACCAAGAAGAATTATCGTATATGACTCATTATTTGATCTCATTTGGGAAACATGTAAAAATTGAATACCCAGATGAATTAAAAAAGAGTTATTTGACTCAATTGCAAGAAATGATGGATCAGTATTGAAAGTGAACGAATTGTCTCTGAATCACAAAAACTTCACATATTAAAAAAGGCGAACTGTAGCCATTCGCCTTTTTTCTTTTACTTCGCCGCATGAAATATATTGGTTTTCGATCTGTCATTGACCTTCCCATACGTCAGCTGACGCCAAATAAATTCCATCGGTCCATACTTAAAGCGCTTTAACCAAAACGTACTGAAAAGCGCAAGGAAGACATATACGCCAATAGCTATAAAGAACGTACCAGCCGGCTGGAGATGATCGACAAGCCCTGCTCCATACTTTAGAAATAGCATCGTTCCAATGATCGAGTGAAGCAAATAACAGGTCAGGGACATCCGTCCGACTTTTGTAAAGACCATTAAAGCACCTCGCAGCTGAGGAACGTGCAGAAACAGCATCGCAAGTGTACTCATATAAAACATACTGCCAGTTAATCCCCCGTTTTGTTCCAGAGCAGTGGCAATGTTCGCCCAGACTGTATTTTCAAGAGGATTGATCGCTGCTATGATCGTACTGCCTTGGGTGATGAGAAAAGCGATTGTACAAATGATCCAAATGCGATTCCAAATCGCTTTTTTCGCCTCCATGTTTTTGAAAAACGCCATTTTCACAAAATACACACCTAGTAAAAACATGAAGAACATGGAATAGACAGTAGAAAAAGAACTGGAAGCCATCGTGACCATATCTGTCCACCGATCACCGATAGATGCTAAATAAGTCAGACTGTTGTGGCTGATTAATTCAAAATCAGCAAAGTCCGGCTTGCCTGATGGTCCTGAACTGACGGTATTGAGCAGCATCGTGAAAAAGGGCGTGAGCAATTGAATGACAAAGAGTGCGATCAACCAGTATCCGATGGTTTTGGCTGTGCGTTTGTAAAAGAAAAGCAATAAAAAGCCAGCGACTGCATAATAGGCCAAAATATCACCAATCCAAACAAAAGTTAAATGCAGAAGGCCAAATCCTAAGAGAATGGTTAATCTGCGGGCAAACAGCTTGTTCGGATTGTTCACCCTCTGAGCAGCTCGATCCATAAAAATCATAAAACCAACCCCGAATAGGAAGGAGAACAACGTAATGAATTTCCCTGAGGCGAACCAATTCACCAAGTTATGAAAGACATCATTTGCTCCCATATCGGACCCCTTCGCCGAATCCACAATCAAAAAGTAATTCACCAGAATAATTCCCATTAGGGCAAATCCCCGTACGATGTCTAAGAAATGGATCCGATCTTTCAAACTCATCGCGTGTGCTACTTTGTTTGCATTCATATCCATGCTCCTTTTCTTGTTATGATAAATGTCATTCGGATCAGTTCAACGATCCTTACAATGAATCAATATACGTCCCAATTCTTAATAATTTATGAAGATCCAATTATTTGAAAATAAATGTGACAAATTGATGGAGGATGGTCAAATTCATAAACTGTTAAGATTTATGCTGTATCTTTTCACATAGCTAGATGATATATAGTAAAGGCATAATAGAAAGTACATCACGTATCATGAGGTGAGAGAGACATGACACATCGAATATTAGTCGTAGAAGATGATCAGGATATTGGAGACCTTTTGCAGGAATTCCTTACACGTGCTGGATATGAGGTGCTGAGAGCGATGAATGGCGAGCAAGCATTGAAGTTTGTGGACGATTCGCTCGATTTGGTGATTTTGGATGTGATGATGCCAGGCATATCAGGCATTGAAACGTGCCAGCAGATGAGAGCCTCTTCTAATGTCCCGATTCTGTTTCTAACAGCCAAATCAGGTACATTCGATAAAACCGAAGGCTTACTTGCCGGCGGGGATGATTATATGACAAAACCTTTTTCACAAGAGGAGCTTCATGCTAGAGTGATTGCACAATTACGCAGGTACACCGTCTATCAGGAAAAGAAGGAACAGGAAGAAACTTTTCTTGTTGGGGGCAAGCTGAGGGTGAGCGAAGAATTTAATGAAGTGTGGAAAGAAAATCAACAAATCAAGCTGTCTGATTTAGAATATCGTGTGCTCAAGCTGCTCATGAGCAGGCGAAACAAAATCTTTTCAGCCCAAAATATTTATGAGAGCGTGTGGGGACAGCCTTATTTCTATTGTTCCAACAATACGGTGATGGTGCATATTCGAAAGCTGCGTGCCAAAATTGAAGATGATCCGGCACGTCCTTTATATATCAAAACCGAATGGGGAAGAGGATACCGATTTGGCACATCGTAAATATACGTTAGCTAAAAAGCTGGCACTGCTGATTTTGACAGCTACGGTTGTGAGTGGACTTGTCTTTTTGACGCTGCAAAAAATCACCAATGACCTCATTGACGGATATTTGAGTTCAGACGAGTATTACGAGGCGGAGTCAGCTAGATATATTCAAAAATTCAGCCGCTATGTGTCTGAGAATGAGCTGTCTTCTACAGATCGACAAGCGTTTGGTGAGTGGGTGAAAAAAGAGAATTACATTAATTTGACCATCTTCAAGGATGAAGTGCTGCAATATGACTCCATCTATTCGGCTGCTGATGAATCGGCTTACGGAAAAGAAAAGGTGACCCAGTATGCTGAGCATCATTCGTATCCGGTTCAGTTTAGCGACGGTGAAGGCCGGGTCATGGTGGATGGTTTCTATTCATCTCGTTATCACGATCTTGCCTTTACACTTGAGCTGCTCGGAGCGACGCTTATTTTCCTCCTCATTGTTCTGCTTGGCATTCGCAAAAGTTTACGCTACCTGCAAACGATTCACCAAGACATTCATATTCTTGAAGGCGGTGAGCTGGATTACGAGATGACGGTGAAAGGGCATGATGAATTAGCGATGATTGCCAAAAGTATTGAGGATCTTCGTAAAGCTTTTCTGGACAAGCTTCAAGCCATCGATGAGCTGCAAGAAGAGAGCCGCAGCTTAGTTACTGAAATGTCACACGATATGAGAACACCGCTGACATCGCTAATGATGAATTTAGAGTTTGCGAAAAAAGAGGCGGCTGGGGAGGATACACGTAAAGATCAATATATAGCAAGTGCTTATGACAAAGCACTGCAATTGAAAAATCTGTCCGATAATCTGTTTGCCTATTTTCTGCTTGATAAAGAACATGAACCTGAGCTTGAGACCGTTGCAGTCAAAGAGGTCATTTACGATCTCCTATCAGATCAGGTGGCGATCTTGCAGCAAGAGACATTCAAGGTTCATCTTTTAGGAGAGCTGCCAGACAGCTATATCACCGTGAATGTCGAGGAGCTGGGCCGAGTGTTTGATAATCTGATGTCGAACATACTGAAATACGCTGACCCGAAAAAAGACATCAATCTCACGTTTCTATCCGACCAAGAAATCTTTGAGATCCATGTCAGCAATGCGATAAAAGAGACAAATGACACGCAGGAAAGCACTGGACTTGGTGAACGCAGCATCAAACGTATGATGTCTCGCATGCACGGGCAGTTTGAAAAGATGGAAAAGAACGGCGTTTACTACACCGTGCTGCGATTCTGGCACATCAAAATATAGATGACAAATGAATAATATGGAATGGAGAGGCAATCTAATGAAACGATTCAACAACTTCCAAAAAGTACCCGATCTCTTGCAAGGTCTTCTGAATATTTGTCTATTCTTTCTAGCTCTTGCTTTAAGCGTTCTCTTAATTAGTGAAACGTGGTATATTGTCCAATTTGTCTACAAGAATGTGGTCAACAAAGGAGAAAGCTATTATGAAATGCTTGGTGAGCTGCTGATCTTCTTTATGTACTTTGAGTTTATTGCCTTAATTATTAAGTACTTTAAATCAAACTTTCATTTTCCGCTTCGCTATTTTATTTATATCGGCATCACAGCCGTCATCCGTTTGATTATCATCGATCATAAAGAGGCAGTATCGACCTTCTGGTGGGCGCTGACTATTTTAGCTATGACTGTTGCACTTTTTATCGCTAGTAAACGACATGCGGTTCAGGAGAATGAAGAAGTGAAGTGAGGGAAGAAGACGAATGATGACCGTTCGTCTTTTTTCATGTCTGGAGATTGACGAAATGAACATTCAGTCGTCATCTGTCTATTAATGAACGGTTAGGATCAGATTGACAATTGATTGTCATGCGTCTAAAAAGTAGAATATGAGTAACAATAAATAAACAGTTGTTCATTAATGAATATCTGTTTGTGATGATGAGTGATCATCAGGATAAAAAGGTTATTTCAAAAGTGGTTTACTTGATGTGCGTATTCTTATGGTATGCTTTAGAAGCCTTTTCTTTCCAAGAGACATCGAACATCATGATTCTATGAACAGGGGTCGATCATATGAGAAGTATTCAAAGCTTTTTAGTAGAAAAGCTGATTGTTTTGACGAAAAAGAAACTCAATGTAAATGATTATCTAGAAGAACGAAGAAGGGCAAATGAATTACCTTATGAATTGCCTGAAAAAATTAAGAATAAGTACAAAATCACTAAAAATCACTCGTTTCCAGTCGATACGTATATGTTGAAATCAAATGTCCAGCCGGATGACCATCAAGTATTGTTTATACACGGTGGCGGCTATATTGAACAGCCTTTGACTTGGCATTGGCGTTTTTTAGACCGATTGACGAAGCAATTAAATAGTACGGTGTATGTGCCGGTTTATCCAAAAGCACCGAACCATCAGTATATGGATGCGATCGAGAGTGTCCTTCCTGTGTACCAAGCTCTTTTAGAGAAAGGAACACCTGAAAATATCGTCATCATGGGTGACTCTGCTGGCGGAGGTTTATCGTTAGCTTTTGCTCAATACTTGGCAAAAAAGGGCTTGCCGCAGCCTGGGAATATCATTCTTTTATCACCATGGCTAGATGTTACATTAAGCAACCCAGATATCGCTGCGATGGTTCCAAAAGAACCAATGCTCAATCTAGCCTTATTAATTGAAGCAGGAAAAAGATATGCGGGTGACATGGATGAAACACACCACTTAGTCAGTCCAATCTATGGAGAGATCAAAGCACTGGGACGAATTTCTGTTTTTATAGGCACTCACGAATTCTTCCTCCCAGATGCCCGTAAATTCAAAGAGATAGCAGAGAAGCAGGGGGTTCCAATAAACTATATAGAATATCCTAAAATGAATCATGTGTTTCCTGTTTTCCCTATACCAGAAGCAAAAAAAGCGTTAAACCAAATTGTCGAGATTATTGAAAGTAATACCTTCCCTTTGAAAGAATGCAATGAATAAGATATAGGAATGAGGATGACTAGCGCAGCTGGCCATTCTCGTTTCTGTTTGAAGGAGCGAAACATTGACAGATACCAAGAACGAACCATTCTCATTTGCCAGTATGCAGCAGGCAGCACCTGTTCATATTCCAGAAAGACAATTCATGCCATCACACGACGGCACAAGCCTTGCATATTATCCATTTTTAGCAGAAAAGCAGAACGTGGCAAATGTCATCTTGATTCATGGTGGAGGCGCTCACAGCCTAGCTGGTTACGAGCATATCGCCTATACACTTCAGCATGATTTCCATGTGAATACGTTTTTAATCGATTTAAGAGGTCACGGCCATTCGGAAGGAAAAAAGGGTGATACACCTAGTGTCACAGATGTGTGGCAAGATATTTCGCAGTTTGTGGATACAGTCAAACAGCAGCATAAAGGAGCTGTTTATCTTTGCGGGCATTCTTCTGGAGCGGGATTACTGCTAAATTACCTATGTTGGCCGAAAAAAAGAGAAGTAGACGGTTACTTTTTTATTGCACCTGAATTTGGCTATCAATCAGACACTGCAAGACCTGATCAAATTCCTTTTGCGACCGTTCAAGTATGGAAATTCGTTTTGTCTGCTATGACAAAAGGAATGCTGATGGGTCATTCTGAAGCCGTGCGTTTTCATTATCCAGCATGGGTAGTTGAGCAGGATCCGCTTCTATTAACAGCCATCACCGTCAATCTATCACTTGCTTTAACCCCTTCTGAACCTAAAAAACAATTTGCTAAGATTGATCGACCCTATGCGATGATAGTAGGCAGCGAGGATGAGCTGTATGATATAGAAAAATTTTCTGCCTATCATGAACTGCCAAATGAAGAGATCAAGCAACAATCAGTCTATGAAGTGCTGGATGGATATACCCATTTGTCGGTGTTACTCGAAGCGGGAAAACAGATTGGCGAGACCATCCAAATGTGGTATCGCTCTATTTAGTATGTACAACTAGTCAACACTCTCCCTTTTTCTTAAAAATTTACATTGACACCATCCTTTTCTATGATAAAATCATAGTGTGATAATGAGAATCGTTATCAAACGATATGACTACATATAGAATGGATAGGTGAGGTACATGTTCAAAAAATCTTTTTGGTCGCTAATAGTTGTGCTCTCCATCGTTTTACTTGCAGCTTGCGGCAGCAATAGCAGTGAAGGCAAGTCAAATAGTAAAGAAAAAGCAAGAACCGTTGAAAGCGCTATCGGTTCAACTGAAATTAAAGGATCGCCTAAACGTGTGGTGACGCTGTACCAAGGAGCAACCGATGCAGCAGTCGCGATGGGTATTAAACCAGTGGGTGTTGTTGAATCATGGCTTGAAGCACCTACGTATAAATATTTAAGAGATGACTTAAAGGATGTCAAAATTGTTGGGCAGGAAATACAGCCAAACCTAGAGGAAATTGAAAAGCTTAACCCAGATTTGATTATTGCATCAAAAGTCCGCCACGAGCAAATTTTTGATCAGCTGAAAGAAATCGCTCCAACTGTTGCAACAGAAACAGTGTTCACATTTAAAGATACAGTGAAATTAATGGGTGAAGCGTTAAATCAGCAAGACAAATCAAAAGAATTGCTGACGAAGTGGGATGACCGCGTCGCTGACTTCAAAGAAAAAGCGAAAAAAGACATCAAAAACTGGCCAATGAGTGTATCTGTAGTGAACTTCCGTGCAGATCATGCTAGAATCTATCAAACTGGTTTCGCAGGTTCCATTTTAACAGAGCTAGGCTTTGAAGGACCTAAGAATGTCAAAGATAAAAAGCAAGACATTATTACACTTACAGACAAAGAGAGCATTCCGCAAATGGATGCAGATGTGATCTATTACTTCATGGATGACCAGGATAAAGCGGTTGAAAAAGCATATAAAGAGTGGACGAGTCATCCTTTATGGAAGCAGCTTGACGCAGTGAAAGCGAAACAAGTGCATAAAGTCGATGAAATCACTTGGAACATGGGCGGCGGTATTATTGCTGCAAACATGATGCTTGATGATATTTATGATCGTCTCGGCATTGATAAATAAGGATAACAGAGGAGAAAATGTGAAAAACCATTTTCTCCTTTTTCCATAACAGATTGAAAGCGGGAATCAGATGAGAAGTTTATTAAAAAAGGATTCGAGCAAGGCGCTGCTTTTTGTTGGATTCGTCGTATTGATGTTGGTCTTTTTTATGCTCAGCATTTCTCTTGGGCAAACCTCCATTTCCCTCAAAGCCACCATCCATGCGTTTCTTCAATTTGATGAATCGGATCCAAACAGTGTCATTGTCATGACATCCAGATTATCAAGAGCTTTAATTGCAACTGTTGTTGGATCAAGTCTAGCCATTTCAGGTGCACTGATGCAGGCATTAACGAGAAACCCGCTTGCAGCACCAGATTTGTTAGGAATTAATGCAGGTGGACTATTTTTTATCGTCATTTCGATTGTTTTCTTTTCAACAGAGTCATTAACAGGCTATATGTGGACAGCCTTTCTAGGTGCGGCAATTGCAGGGATGCTTGTTTTTCTTTTGGGTTCCATTGGAAGAGATGGATTGACACCGGTCAAAATTGTCCTTGCGGGAGCGGCAATATCTGCACTGTTTGCGTCCTTTACACAAGGACTTTTAATCGTGAATGAACAGTCGATTCAAAGCATCCTGTTCTGGATGGCGGGTTCAGTGTCTGGAAGAAGCATTGATATGCTGCTGCCTGTTTTGCCTTATATTTTAGGTGCGACAGTTGTGGCGCTGCTTCTTGGACGTTCCATCAACGTCCTTTTGTCAGGAGATGATATTGCGAAGGGACTTGGCCAGCGTACGCTGATGCTGAAAATCACGATGGGGGTTCTCGTCGTCTTTTTAGCGGGTGGTTCCGTCGCTGTTGCTGGTTCAATTGGCTTTGTTGGTTTTCTTGTGCCGCATATTGTGAAAAAGCTTGTCGGACCTGACCACCGCTGGGTACTGCCTTATTGTGCCGTAGTGGGGGCGTCTCTATTACTTGTCGCAGACCTTGCGGCTCGTTTTCTGATCATGCCGCAGGAAGTACCGATTGGTGTCATGACGGCGGTAGCAGGAGCGCCTCTGTTTGTTTATCTCGTGCGCAAGGGGTTGAAGACAGGTGGCTAAAACATATACAGTGCGTTCAAAGGGCGGACGCATTTCATTTCAATTTTCAAAGCGGACGTTTTTAATTTTACTTTTATTGACGGCCATTGCTTTTGGGTTATTTATTCTCAGTCTCTGTATGGGCAGCCGATTTATTTCGCCTGTGGATGTGCTTCTTCATTTAATCGGTCAGGGAGAGGGAAATACCTTTGTGCTTAATACACTGAGGATCCCAAGAACATTGCTGGCTGTCTTAGTGGGAGCCGCACTTGCGGTATCAGGGCTTATTTTGCAAGGGTTAATCCGCAATCCACTTGCATCACCTGACATCATTGGGATTACGAGTGGTGCTTCGTTCGGTGCGATTATGTTTATTGTTTTTTGGATGGGCACTGTACCTATTGCGTATCAATCCTTGTGGGCGATTGCCGGGGCGTTTGCCGTCTCGTGTCTGATTTATTTGCTTTCATGGAAAAAAGGAGTCAAGCCGATCACACTTGTTCTAATGGGCATCGGGATTTCTGCCATCATGAAGGCGTGTGTGACGTTTACTCTTGTTCTTAGTGATACGATGACGACGACAAAATCATATATTTGGCTGACAGGCAGTTTATATGGTTCTACGATGAAGGACGTCACGTCGATGCTTCCTTGGATCATGATCATTTTACCGATTGTCATGGTGTTAGCAAGAACGATGAATGTGAAAGAGCTTGGAGATGATCTTGCAACAGGCCTCGGGGTGAAAGTACAGGCAAAAAGGCTATTCTTTCTATTGATGAGTGTGACATTGGCGGGAATTGCTGTTGCCTTTGCAGGCGGTATTGAATTTGTTGGACTGATGGCGCCGCATGTCGCACGGATGATCATCGGACGTTCCTTCATTGCGCTTGTCCCGGCATCTGCACTTGTTGGCAGTATCCTCGTGATGCTCGCAGATTTAGTCGCTAGAACGGCTTTTCTACCGTTAGATGTACCAGCAGGTGTATTCACAGCTGCAATTGGGGCACCGTTCTTTATTTATTTGTTATACCAGCAGAGAAATCGATAAACGAAAGATGGAGGTTTTGATATGAGGCCAGAGTGGGTTGAGAGAGAATTACTTGATTTCGGCGTACACATCACAAATGGACCAATGACATCTGATCGCACACTTGCCGCGCTTTTTTCAGAAGCATCTGTCCTGCGTTTATTAGAGGCTGAAAAAGAAGCGATGCATGCACCGAATTTAGCTGTAGCGTCGTCGATGTTTTCAAAGCGTTATGCCTACTTAGCGGTCAGTTCCTCTTTGTACATGATGACGCTGTATGACGGTGTCTATCAGTTTCCACCAGAGGCATGTGTCTTTAGAGAGGATCGGAAAATCGAAATTGATGAGTCATTGTGTTCGTTTGTTTCATTAGAAGGAGATCGGAATAAATGGAGAGAGCAGGTTGTGCATGCGCTGTTTACGGAGTGTGTTACACCTCTTTTAGATGTATTAAAGCGCACGTCAAGACTTCCATATTCTGTTTTATGGGAGAATGTAGCAGTTCGTATCAATTCTCTTTATCGCAGCATGATGCGGGAGGCTGAAGACCCTGCTGTGAAGCAGCGCGTACGGGAGGACTATCTGTATCTGAAGCAAGCAGCGGGGAATGTATTCGGAGCAAAACAAAATCCATTTCATCACAGCTTAAACTTAGATGACAGTTTACTAGAAACATCCAATCGAAAGACTTGCTGTATGTATTATAAGCTCGAGAAAAAATCGGAGAGTCTCGATTATTGTCTTGTCTGTCCACTTGATAAAAAGAAAGGCACTGCTTGTTCGTAGCAGTGCCTTTCTTTTTTATTCCCAAATCGCACTTGCCCATTCTGGGTGATCGATAAAGGGATTGCGGTTGTTCTGGTATGTTTGATAAATGATCTCGTTGCGGTTTCGTTCGATTTGATCGACAGGATCTTGTTTGTGCCACTTGAGGAGTACGGACATTTTGCCATGGAGAGGGGCGCTGCCATTATTCACTTTTTCGTTTAATTCTAAATCTGGAAAGCGGTCATCCCCTTCGTATCGCACTGCCATATAAAAGAGCATTCTTGCCACATCCCCTTTCACCCGGCTATGAGGTTCGAATGAGTCGCTATCGTAGAAATTGCCCGGTGCTGCCTTGTATTCATTTCCGCCCATATCAAAATCTAAATTTCCACGTGTGCTATTCGTTTGTACGTCTGTTGCCCGCAGGTGATGGAGATCTGTACCTGGGCCTTGGCTTGTCCCAAAATTGCCGTGTGACTTAGCCCACACATGCTCCCGGTTCCACTGACCAACATTTCCGCCATTCGCTTGCTTTGAGCGAGAGACACCGCTATAGAGCAAGAGCACATTGCTTGGATTCTTTGGATCTTCATCTGTTTTCTTTAAGGCATCCCAAACCTGGCTGTAGGATAGCTGCTTATGATCATCAATAATGTCGTGTAAAGCTTTCTTTAGAGCGGGTCCTGATTTGCCATTAGCAGTTTGATAATAGGAATCGATTTGACTTGTAGCTGTTGTTTTCGTTTGTTGTGCAGATGTTTCGTTTTGAAGCTGTAACGGGGAAAATGTGATGGTTTGGCTCGGTTCATTCAGAGTAAAGCTTTGAGCATTCGCAGCTTGCGGCAGCGGGGCGGCTAACGTACCGAATATCATGATTCCGGCAGCCACAGTTCCAAATAAGGTTCTCTTCATTCGATTTCCTCCTTAATAGGGAATGTATTCTCTTTATTTCTATCATAATGTCGGAAAGAAATAAATGGATTTATCGTAAATTTTATGTAATAAATTCGCAGGAAAAGAGATTGCTATTTTATCAGCATTACGGTATAAGTGGGCATATAGGATGACAGCAAGGGAAAGGATGGATAACGTGAAAGAACTACAAATACCTTCAAGAACGATTATGACACCAGGACCTGTTGAAGTAGATCCCAGGGTACTCCGTGTGATGAGTACGCCAATTCTCGGTCAATTTGATCCAGCATTTACACATATCATGAATGAGACGATGACTTTATTGCGTTCCCTTTTTCAAACAGAAAATGAATGGGCTTTTCCAATTGATGGCACGTCTCGTTCAGGGCTTGAAGCTGTGCTTGCCAGTGTCATTGAGCCGGGAGATTCGATGCTTGTGCCTGTCTTTGGCCGGTTCGGTCATCTTCTCATTGAAATAGGACAGCGCTATGGGGCTGATGTACATACAATGGAATGTGAATGGGGAACGGTTTTTGACCCTAGTGATATCATTCAGAAAATGAAGCAGGTTAAGCCTAAAATCGTTGCGATGGTCCATGGTGAAACATCCACCGGTCGATTGCAGCCGCTTGAGCAAATCGGTGAAGCGTGCCGAGCACTGGATGCGTTGTTCATTGTAGACGCTGTAGCAACCATTGGCGGGGTCCAGGTGAAAGTGGACGAATGGAAGATTGATGCGGCGATTGGCGGTACGCAGAAGTGCTTGTCAGTTCCATCAGGTATGTCCCCTATCACGTATAATGAACGGGTGGCAGCTGTCGTTGAGTCGAGAAAGAAAGTGGAAAAGGGTATTGCGACACAGGATGAATTGCAGGAGCAAATGGATATTTCGCCAATTAAAAGCAATTACTTTGATCTCAGCCAGCTCCAGGATTATTGGAGCCCTAGGCGATTAAATCATCATACAGAAGCGACAACGATGCTCTATGCACTTCGTGAAGGGGTTCGTGTTGTGCTGGAAGAAGGTCTGTCTGAGCGTTTTCAAAGGCACGCATATCACGAGAAAGCCTTGATGAAAGGTCTTGAAGCGATGGGACTTCAATTGTTCGGTGATCCACATTGTAAAATGCCAGTTGTGACATGTATTGAGATTCCAAGTGGTATGGATGGAGAAGCGGTACGTGCCGATTTGCTTAAGCATTTTGGTATTGAAATTGCCAGCTCCTTTGGACCGCTAGCCGGACGTATATGGAGAATTGGTACCATGGGCTATAGCTGCCGAAAAGAAAATGTGCTCTTTGTGTTAGCAGGGCTAGAAGCAATTCTAATCAAGCATGGTGCGTCTATCCATTGCGGTGCAGGGCTTCAGGCGGCTCTTTCTATCTATGAACAAGGTGAATAAAGTCATAAGGATACTCGCTATTTGCGGGTATTTTTTATTTGGAAAAGAAAACTAAATTTTGAAAAACTAGACTTATAGACAGTGATATCGCTATACTGAAGAAGTTCTGATCATTTTTGTCATCATTTTCATTTATTTAGCAGAAAGAGGTTTTTTGATATGAAAAAAATGGGCAGATTATATATTTTGATGCTCAATATTTTTATTGCCATGCTTGGCTTTGGCCTCATTGTCCCTGTCATGCCAAGTTACATTGAGGCCTTTGGCGCAACAGGAAAAACACTCGGTTTTCTTGTCGCTGCAACAGGTCTCACACAGTTTGCTTTATCGCCGGTCGCAGGCGCACTGACCGATCGATTTGGACGTAGAAAATTGATCATTGCCGGGATCGCCGGCTTTACGATTGCCCAGTTTATTTTTGCATTTGCTGATCAGCTTTGGATGCTGTTTGTGTCTCGGTTTTTAGGTGGTGCTGCCGGAGCTTTACTCATGCCAGCCATGTTTGCATACATCGCTGATATCACAAGTGAGAAGGATCGAGGGAAAGGAATGGGGCTATTTAGTGCAGCAATGACGTTAGGCTTTGTCATTGGACCAGGCGTAGGCGGCTATTTGGTCGAGTACGGAATCGCTTTTCCTTTTCTCATCGCAGGTTCCTTTGCAGCTCTTTCTACCCTATTGTCCATCCTGTTTTTACCTGAAACATTAACAAAGGAAAAGCAGGAAGAAGCGCGGTTAAACAAAGACATTCATTTCAACCCATTTGTACAAATGATGCAAGCTTTAAAGACATCCTACGGTTTTTTGTTTATATTGGCGTTTGTACTCAATTTTGGCATCATTCACTTTGAATCGATTTTCGGCTTATATGTAGATCAAAAACATGGATTTACACCGAAGGATATTGCGTTTGTGATTACAGTTGCGGGTCTTGCTGGCGTGCTTGTCCAAGGTGCGTTGGTGAATGCCTCTGTGAAACGATTTGGTGAAATGCGCGTCGTGCGTTATGCCCTGCTGGGAGCGGCTTTGATGCTCATCGTCTGCCGTGTTGCGCCGTCATTTTGGCTGATCTTTGCAGGCTCTATTTTATTTTTGTCGGCTACATCATTTGTTCGTCCAGCCCTCAATACATTGCTGTCCAAAATGGCAGGTAATCAGCAAGGAGTAGCGGGAGGCCTCAATACATCCTTTATGAGCCTTGCCAATATTGTTGGACCGAGCCTTGCGGGCATTTTATTTGATGTGAATATTGAGTTCCCTTTTATGCTCGGAACACTGGTGCTTTGCATAAGCTTCATTGCATCCATCGTGTGGGGGAAAAAAGTGCAGCAGCGTTCTGCAATTTCTTAAAATTCAATTATAAAAAACCGATCAGCACAAATGGATCGGTTTTTTTATGGTCACCACCTTTTATATGTCACGACAGGTGATTTTTCTTTATGAAGCGCACGAATCATGGCATCACCTACATGCAAATGCTCTTTCACTAATTGAGGAGGGGTTAAGGCCATCCACTGATTCAACGAAATATCTGCAAAGCGGTCACTTTTAAACATTTCTAAAAACCAAAGGCTCGTTTGACCGATATTTTGGATGTAATGTCCCATACCAAAAGGAACATATCCGACATCACCTGCTCTGTAATTAAAGGTGCGGGCAGTGCCACCGGCTCCAAAGACCGTCATTTTGGCTGTACCTGTTAAATAGTATTGCCACTCATCATTATTAGGATGCCAGTGCATTTCTCTCATGCCGCCAGGCTTTACTTCAACAAGCGCAGCTGCAATGGTTTTTGAAACAGGGAAATTCCGTGAATCGACAATGCGGACAGTTCCTCCAGAGGTCGTCAGCGGTTTTTGGCGAAGCAGCTGGTACGTAAATGGTGGCTCGATGCTTCCGTATGGATCAGATACCGTTTGGCTTTCTAATGATGCTGGTGGAGAGCCTTGAAACATGTAGCGCTGCTTATTCGGAATATCATCAAACAGCTTCTCAGGAACGCCAAAATTTTCGGAGAGAATGTTTTTCGGTGTATGGGCAAACCAGTCTGTGATGGTGAACGTATCAAATTCAGAAAAAGCGCCATCATCAAAGACTAAAAGAAATTCACACCCGTCCTCAAGTCCTTGAATGGAGTGCGGAATACCTGGCGGGAAATACCATAAATCTCCTTCTGCTACATTAGCGATCATATTTCGCCCTTCTGCATCTACAGAGGTGATACGGGCTTTTCCTAAAATCATATACGCCCATTCAGCCTGCTTATGCCAATGGAGTTCTCGCACTCCGCCTCGAGTCAGCCGCATGTTGACACCCGCAATCGTTGTGGAAACAGGCAGCTCTCGCTTCGTAATTTCTCTTGACCAGCCGCCAGGATTCAAATGCATATGTGTATCGGAATATGAAAATTTCAAGTTTGGAATGGTTCCGGCATCGGTTTTAGGTGGAACAAGCATATCGGGGTTCTCGATGTCTCGAAGGACGTCCCGCGGGCCTAGATCGGTGGCACCAGCACCATCCTCTCGAATTGGCTGCGGGATGTGACCCAGCTCACCATCCATTGATCATCCCTCCTCTTGTATCACTTTTCTCCTCCAAACTATATGAAGCTTCGGAAGAAAACATTCAATCAGGATGGGGTGAAAGAAGCATCTGAATACGTAATGCTAAGCGCAGCCTTAATGTGGCTTCAGGGTCTTTTAAGCTGATTCGAAGCAGCTCTTCACACTTTTCCAATCGATAAATGACCGTGTTGCGATGAATTGACAAACGTTTCGCTGTTTCTGAAATGTGGCAATGTGTTTCTAAATAGACAGATATGGTGTGGAGGAGGTTTTGACCAGCTTCATATAACGGATGAAGGTGCATTTGGTGAAACGTGATTAAATCCTTTCTTGGAATAAGCTTCAATAAATCTGGCACATCCTTTGCTTGATAGAAGTGTATATATTCCGGCTGTGCCGAGAGATGTCCGGCTTGAAGTGCGTCTAATGCTTCACTGTAGCCCTCAAACAGATGGGTGATGCGACAACTAGTCAAGCTCACGCCGAAGGAAATGGTGTGATTCACTTGTATGCTAACGAGCATCTGCAGCTGTTTTAAAAAAGAGAGGAGTCTGTCACTCATCTCAGACCAACTGCCCGTCTCTTCCATTAATAGAATGCCCATATCACCTTTGATAAATAAAAAGGAAGGGAAAGGAGAGCTTGGCAGTGCGCTGTCGAGCAGATCAACGACTTGATCTAATATTAGTTGCTGCTTCAAAAAATGAGTGGTCTCATGACACTGATCAAGCTGATAGATCATGCATAGATAGCTGCTATCTACATTTAATCCAAACGCCTTCGCAACGTATGCAGCGTCTTGCTGAGAAGACGATAAACCCTCTATCCATCTGCGAAACGCTTCATTTCTGGCACGCTTGGCTGTTTGCTGGGCAGTATATTGTCTCATTCGCGCAATCGAGATTTCGTGTACGGCTTGTTCAATGATGACTTGCAGTGTTTCATCCAGCGGAAGAATGAAGGAAGGGATGACCACATACTCACATGTTTGTTCGGCTAGATCAATCGGAAAGACAGAAAAGGTTTGCTTCGTATCGATTATCGAAAAATGATGGGGTGCCATGCTTTGGAAAAAAGGGAGAATGCGAATCCAATCTGGGCGCGTGATGGGCGAGTTGCCGAGAAGACGCCCATGCTGGTTACACAAATAGACAGGTTTGTGAATCTTTTCGGCGATTTTTTGCAATGTTTCAAATTGGTTATCGTCTATGTTCATATCCACTAAGTCTCCTTTATTGAGAACTAAAGTTCTTGGTGAAGATGAATAAATAAATGGACAATCACTGTTCATTTCTCTGATATATAGTATGTTATCAGCTCACATCATTTTAGATAGAATATTGTCAACTAACATGACAAACAAACAGAAATCATGATAAAATCACGCACCATCAGTCATCTTCATTCAGAATTACCGGCAAATATGATATGTTGTAGACAGAAGAATTTCTTTCAGAAAGATGGGTATGACAAGAGAAAAAGGCTTTCATGTGAGGAAGCCGTCTATACATGAAAGTGGCAAGAGGTGAGAAACATGATTTATATCGGATTAACTGGCTGGGGAGACCATGACAGTCTTTATCCGCCGAAAATCGGCAGTGCGCAAAAGCTGTTTCACTATTCGTCTACGTTTCCCATTGTGGAGCTGGATGCCAGCTTTTATGCAGTTCAGCCTGAACGTAATCATGAAAAGTGGATCAAGGATACGCCAGACACCTTTCAATTTGTCGTAAAAGCATATCAAGGAATGACCGGTCATCAGAGGGGCGAAATTCCGTTTGCTTCAAAGGAAGAGATGTTTGACGCATTTATTCTTTCATTGACTCCGCTCATTCGTGCAGGGAAATTAGCCATGGTTCTATTTCAATTTCCACCATGGTTTGATTGCAAAAAAGAGCACGTCCTTTATTTAAGATGGTGTAAAGAGAAGATGGGCGACATTCCATGTGCCCTCGAATTCCGTAACCGCACATGGTTCTCAGATGAATTTTATGAGCAGACCTTGTCCTTTATGGAAAAAGAAGGCTGGATTCATTCTGTCTGTGATGAGCCGCAAGTGGGAGAAGGCTCCATTCCGCCAGTCATACAAGCTACGCACCGTGATAAAACATTGGTTCGTTTTCACGGGAGAAATAAACAGGGCTGGCTTCACCCAGCGGATCATGAAAATTGGCGTGAAGTGCGATACTTATATTTATATAATGAATCTGAATTAAAAGAGTGGAAAAAGAATCTCGACATTCTGCATCAGCAATCAAAAGATGTCTATGTCGTGTTTAATAATAACTCCGGCGGAGATGCAGCGGCGAATGGCCAGCAGATGATTGATTTGCTGGATATTACGTATTCAAGCCTTTCTCCGAAGCAGTTAGATTTATTTAGTTAAATGAGAGCTGCGGCTTTCAACCTGAATGAGATGGTTCAGTGACAACTTGAGGGAGAGATCAACATGCTGCAGAAGCTATGGTTATATCATACAAACGACTTGCACAGCCACTTTGAGAACTGGCCAAAAATCGCAGCTTATATTGAGGAAAAGCGTCAAGTTCACGATCAGATGCTCTTGTTTGATATTGGCGACCATATGGACCGAGTGAACCTTGTGTCAGAAGCTGATTATGGAAAAGTAAATGTCAAGCTTCTCAATCAACTTGGCTATGATGGGGTCACGATTGGGAATAATGAAGGCATTACGCTGCCTCATGATCAGCTCGATCAATTGTACGAGCATGCACAATTTCCAGTGATTCTGTCTAATTTATTTGAGAAAGGCAAAAGGCCATCGTGGGCAAAGCCTTATCATATAATCCAAATGGAAAATGGACTGAAAATATGTCTCTTAGGCGTGACCATTGCGTATACACCTGTCTATGAAAAGCTGGGCTGGGAGATTACAGATCCGTTTGACAGCATACGGGACATGCTGCAGGAAGTGAAGGGAAAAGCGGATGTCATTGTGCTCTTATCCCATCTAGGTATCATCCATGATAGGGAAGTCGCCCGTGATTTTCCTGACATCGATATTATCCTAGGTTCACACACGCATCATTTGTTAGAACAGGGTGAAATGGACAGTGGAGTGCTGCTTGCATGCGCTGAAAAGTATGGGCATTATATTGGCTGTGTCGAGCTGACCATTGATACAGCGAGCAAAGAGCTCATCGAGAAAAAAGCAACGGTGCAGTCAGTGGATCAGCTGATCAGTGAATCAGATGAAGCCATCACTACTTTACAGCAAGCAGAGAGAAGAGCGAGAGCCCTCATGCAGGAAAAAGTAACCGCGATTGAGTCAAGGTTAGAAACGAAGTGGTTTGATGAATCCCCGCTTCCGCAGCTCTTAACAGATGCCATTAAAGATTGGTGCGGGGCAGATATCGGCATGATGAATGCTGGGATGGTGCTTGATTCATTAGAGGCAGGAATTGTGACTAGAGAAGAAGTCCATCGAATCTGCCCGCATCCCATTAACCCTATTCGTGTGACGCTTTCGGGTCAACAGCTCATCGAAACCGTTCGGCGTGCATGTGAAGAAAAAATGGAACAGCTGCGCATCAAGGGCTTCGGCTTTAGAGGTGAACTGATGGGCAAAATGCTGTATAGTGGTCTCACCTATACATTAGAAGAAGGCGAAACCAAACGGGTGAAGGATGTTTTTGTGCATGATCAATTGATCAATAAAGACGCTTCCTATACGGTTGGAACAGTCGATATGTATACATTAGGCTCTCTATTTCCTCATATTCGTGACCATGAACACATTGAATATTTCATGCCGGAATTTTTACGTGATGTGCTTACTTGGCGCCTGAAGGAAGCCACATGAAATCCGCTTTTGCCTAACAACACTCGCCCTCTTGTCACATAGATTGTGATGAGAGGAGTGAAGGGATTTGGTGAATTTAACACCTATTAATATTGATGGACATTCCTTTACAGCCGTCACCGTCAAACTGCCGAAGACAAATTTTATGGCAGTGACAAATGAACATGGGTATATTATGTGCGGTGCACTGGATGTCGGGCTCTTAAATGAAAAGCTTGCAGATAGAGGCATTATCGCAGGGAGAGCAGTTGGAGTGAGAACGATAGAGCAATTGCTTGATGCCCCATTAGAATCTGTGACATACGCTGCAGAAGCGTTAGGCATTACAGTTGGAACCATTGGAAGAGACGCCTTATTAAAAATGATGAAATAAAATGGAGAGATGATTCCTATCCCCCCGCCTGTCTGCATACACTTGTAATGGAGAAGGGGGGATTTTTTATTGAGAATGAACCGCCGCTATCGCCCCTATAAAAAGGGCCCTTTGCCATTCCGATACGTCATGCTGCTTGCGATCTTATTCTTTGTACTCTCAACTGTCATCAGTCTATTTTTTATTAACCGTTCCATTAAACCAACCCTTATTCACATTGCTGAACTAGAAACAGAGCGTATCGCCAATCATCTGATTCAATATTCCGTTCAAGACTTTGCAGAAGATCAGGAGAATATGAAGGATATGGTGGTCATGAATACAAGTGAGAACGGAAAAGTAACGACCATCGATTTTAATGCGCAAGCAACATCGAAAGCAATGGCTGATCTGTCACGTCATCTTCAAAAAAATTTAGAGGACATTGAAAAGGGGAATTTTCAAAAAGAGGCAAAAGAAGCATTAAAGGATCAAACAGATGGACATGACGGCATTATATATAACATTCCGCTTGGGCAAGCGTCCGGAAATGCACTCATCGCCAACCTAGGACCAAAAGTACCTGTACGCTTCAGTGTTATTGGTGACCCGCATACGGACGTTGAAAAAAACATTAAGCCTTATGGCATCAACAATGCCTTGATTGATATTAGTGTTCTGATCGAGGTCAAGGTAAGAGTCATCATCCCGTTTGCATCTGAAACAATCGTGGTTAAAAACTCAGTTCCCGTCTCCATCCAAGCCGTTCAAGGGGACGTACCAGATTATTATAATGGAAGCGGAACGAACTCAGGCGCTCCATCAATTGTTCTTCCTGAGAAAAAGGAGAAGAAAGAATAACAGCCCAACGAATGATTGGGCTGTTTTTTATTTGCGTTTCCGTTCAGCCCTTTCCCATGCCCTTAAATGAGGGTATGGATCAAAAGACCATTCAGTTCTGCCGTTGTCTTTATACATGCCATAGTGAAGATGAGGCGGAAATTTTCCTGCTGTGCCTGGAGGGCCATAACCGGAGCTTCCGACAGATCCAATGACCTGTCCGGGTTCAACAATTTGACCTGTTTTGAGTCCTTTTGCAAAGCCATTCAAATGAGCGAAGTAATGATAATGGTTATGAATATCTCGAATACCAATCCGCCAGCCGCCAAAGCGGTTCCAGCCCTTCATTTCAATCACACCATATGATGTCGCACGAACAGGAAGTCCATAATGGGCAAATAAATCCGTACCCTCATGAATTCTTCTGCCTCCAAATCCTCTTGCATCTCCCCATGTGCTCCGGTAGCTGTAGTCAGCTCCAACCGGAAGAGGGAAAGCGTGCTTTCCGAGGTCAAGATGACCATAGTGCTGATATAGCTTCATAAAAGATGAAATGATTCCAACGGTTTGATCTCGTCCATAATAGTCCCATAAAGCAATTTTTAATTGATCAATGCTGTTGCCGTAATGAAGCAAGTATTGAGCAAACGTGAATAATACATCCTCATCGTCATCGCTGCTTGCTTTTCCATCCCCGTTTCCATCAAGTCCAATTCCATCAAACACTTTAATGCTTAAAGGAGAGGTATCCTGCTTATTCGGGTTTTCAGGGCCGATCCACATTTCCCGGGGAATGTAGATGCCAATGATGCCTTTTTGTTTTGGTAAATCTCTTCTGCTTTTTCGAATATTGTGCTCATACTGATCAACCGCAGCAAGTACATACCATGGAACTTGTGTCGTGATGGCGACTTTTTCGTATAGTGCCATTCGCTGCTTCAGTACATCTGGCTGCTTGCCTTCCCCTTGTGCATGAACAGGTAAAGGGAGCATTGAAAGAGCGATCATGATGGCTAAAACCACTTTCACAAACGTCCATCTCCTTTCATCAAGCATCGTCTTCTACCGTTTAGTGTGGTTAGATCACCCTATTTCATAAGAAGAAAATGTTAGTAATTTTCTTGTGATTTTTTTAGGAGGCTTTTGGGTATTTTTGCAGCTCATTCCCTTGTTGTTCAATCTGTACTATGTTAAAGTGTCTAAAGAAAAGGCTTTAGGCCGAAGATTCAATTTTTTGCAGCTTCTTAGCTGCATCCATCGTATATAGCAGGAAGATTTTTGTAGATGCACCTTTAACGAATTCATATGGAGATGATGGAATTGGCAAAGAAGGAAGAGCACGTAAGAAAACCGGACTGGCTTAAAATTAAGCTGAATACGAATGAAAACTATACCGGTTTGAAAAAAATGATGCGGGAAAACAACCTGAATACCGTTTGTGAGGAAGCAAAATGTCCGAATATTCATGAATGCTGGGCAGTGAGAAGAACCGCTACATTTATGATCCTTGGATCTGTTTGTACGCGCGCATGCCGTTTCTGTGCGGTGAAAACTGGACTTCCAACTGAGCTTGACCTGCAAGAACCAGAACGCGTGGCAGATTCAGTAGCGTTAATGAACTTAAAACATGCTGTGATAACAGCGGTTGCAAGGGATGACCAAAAGGATGGCGGAGCAGGTGTGTTTGCTGAAACCGTTCGTGCCATTAGAAGAAAAAGCCCATTTACGACAATTGAAGTTCTCCCTTCAGATATGGGCGGCAATTACGATAATTTGAAGACGTTAATGGACACACGTCCTGATATTTTAAATCACAATATTGAAACAGTTCGCAGATTAACGCCAAGGGTTCGTGCGCGTGCTACATATGATCGTTCATTAGAATTCTTGCGCCGTGCAAAAGAAATGCAGCCCGACATTCCAACGAAATCAAGCATTATGATTGGACTCGGTGAAACGAAGGAAGAAATAATTGAAGTCATGGATGATCTTCTTGCTAACAACGTCGATATTATGGCGATTGGTCAGTATTTACAGCCTTCGAAAAAACATCTAAAAGTTCAAAAATACTATCATCCGGATGAGTTTGCAGAGCTGAAAGAAATTGCGATGTCAAAAGGCTTTAGTCATTGTGAAGCTGGACCGCTTGTGCGCTCTTCCTACCATGCAGATGAACAAGTAAACGAAGCGTCTAAAAAGCGTCAGGCGCAAGCATAACAAAGAAAACGCCAGATCTCTCTGGCGTTTTTTCTCTTGTTAATTTTGTCCGTAAGGGGCGTTTCTTCTCATGGTACGGTCGGAATTCGTCATACCATTTGCATCTTCTTTCGTAGAAATATCTCCGCCTTGAGGGGAATATTTCATTTGTTGAATTGTTTTGGTTAAGATTTGATCAAAATCACGTGAATTGGTTTGAAGACGTGAAAAATTGGCAATGGATTGAAAGTGCTCTGGATTATCAGAGACGTATACATGATAATAACGAGGGAGAACAGAAACCGCCGTCTTCTTTACTTGATCGGCAGATTCATCCCGGTTTTTGTTTCCTGTACGATACACAATGAGTGCATCCTCATCTGTCACAAGTGTTGCTGCATCTTTGATGTTTGGCAGCTGCACAGTTAAACTTGTAATAACGTGGGCAAGATGTTCGCGATTTATAGCAGGTGTTCTTTCTTTCTGATCCGTTACTTGCTGGCGCTGATAACGAACATACCCTGCTCTGTTTGTGTCTGCTTCTGGCATGTTGGAATTATTTCCTTCATGACGATCCGACAGACGGATGGTTTTACTTGAAGAATCTTCATCCACTTGCCGGTTCATACCTGATTGAAAGCCGCACCCGCCTAAAAGCATGCTGAGGAGAATCGCGGCTGTCAGTTGTTTCTTCATAAATGTGACCTCCTTTTTTCTTTAGCTTCGGCTAAATCGGAAAAAACATGCTTTAGCAATTGATGGAGTTCTTCCAATGAATTATCATTAAAGATGGATCGTTTAAAAAGAGGTGAGAAGATGATCGTCATTCAGAATGCTACTTTTGATCTTGTAAGAGAGATTAAAGACGGTTTTGATGAAGAAGCGTTTAAAGCAAGGTACTCAGATATTTTAAATAAGTACGATTATATTGTGGGGGACTGGGGCTACAATCAGCTGAGATTGAAGGGGTTCTTTGATGACCAAAACCAAAAGGCCACATTTGATACAAAAATCAGCACACTCGATGAATACATTTATGAATACTGTAATTTTGGCTGTGCCTATTTTGTCTTAAAACGAATCAGAAAATAACGCAAAGGGGAGCGTCATGATGTATTTCGTAGACAGAAAAAAGATTGAAGAGACATTACGTTTTTTCGAGGAGCAATATGAGCTGATGCAGAGTCATCAAACATGGACAAGTCCACTAGAGAAAAAAGCGCTGGAACGAATTGTTCATGTGCTTGTCGAATGTATTCTTGATACGGGAAATGACATGATTGATGGCTTTATTATGCGTGATCCAGGAAGCTATGATGACATCATGGATATTCTTGTTGATGAAAAGGTTGTACCAGAAGAGGAAGGCAGTCAGCTGAAAAAGCTTGTCTCGTGCCGCAAAACACTTGTACAGCAATACCAAGAAGTGGTTCATCACGACTTGCTGCAGGTGATCAGCGAGGTTGAGCATGCGCTACAGGTTTTCCCAAACCGCATCCGTACCTACTTGGAGCAAGAGCTTGGCCCAGTATCAGCGTTTAAATAATCCATTGGAGTTGTGAGCATCATGAAATACAAAGGCTATTTAATTGATTTAGACGGAACAATGTATAAAGGAACAGAAAAGATCGAAGAAGCAGGTCAATTTGTTCAAAAGTTAAATGAGCTGAACATTCCCTACTTGTTTGTCACGAATAACTCGTCACGCACGCCAAAGCAGGTAGCGGAAAAACTCGTTTCATTCGATATCCCAGCAACAGAAGAACAAGTCTTTACAACAAGCATGGCAACAGCCAACTATATTGCCGAACAAAAGAAAGACGCGTCTGTTTACGTCATCGGTGAAGAAGGAATCAAGCAGGCCATTGAAGAAAAAGGGCTGACGTTTGGTCAGGAGGACGCTGATTTCGTAGTTGTTGGAATTGATCGCAGCATTACATATGAAAAATTCGCAGTAGGTGCGATTGCCATCCGTCAAGGCGCACAATTTGTCTCAACAAATGGAGACATTGCCATTCCAACTGAAAGAGGGCTTCTGCCAGGGAACGGCTCGTTAACATCTGTATTGACCGTGACCACTACCGTCAAGCCAACATTTATCGGGAAGCCAGAATCGATCATCATGGAACAAGCCATGCGGGTGCTCGGGACTGATGTGTCCGAGACGCTCATGGTGGGTGATAACTATGATACAGATATTATGGCAGGGATGAATGCAGGAATGGACACATTGCTCGTTCATACAGGCGTGACAACAAAAGAGCTGCTTCAGAAATATGATAAACAGCCAACCTATGTCATTGATTCATTATCAGAGTGGATTGAGCGATTATCATAAAAAAAGAGGACAAGCGCGTTATGCGCGCGTCCTCTTTTTTGCTTCATTCCACATTTCTCGCACTATGTGCCAGCCTGCTTGATGCTGCAGCAGCAATGGCGCCGACAATGTCATCTAAAAAGGTATGGCACTGCCCTGTGGATTTATCGTTCAGTGTCTCGAGAATTCCTGGTTTTTCTTTATCGATATATCCGTAATTCGTAAAGCCGATCGAACCATAAATGTTGACGATAGCAAATGATAAAATTTCATCAACGCCATACAGGCTTTCGTCTGTTTCTAGAATAGACTGAAGCGGCTCGGTCAGTTTTTTTTGCTCGGCTAGTACGTCTAGTTCGACACCAGTTAATATCGCATTTTGGACTTCTCGTTTTGCGATGACACGCTCCACATTGTGGATGCATTCTGTCATGTCTAAGCCAGGATGATATTTTTCCTGTAAAAAGTAGACAAGGTCTGCTATATCTTGAATGGATACGCCTCGTTCTTGTAAACGGCGTCTTGCTGTTTTTTCTACTTCGTTCATCTCATGATGATGCGGCATATATTCCTCACCCAATCCTCGTAATTTGTCCACAACGTGTAAAAAGCTTCGGATAGTAAATAGTATTCATAAATCCCTCAACCTGCGACTACGATATGATAAGAGATCGATCATATGAACGCAGGTGAAAACATGAAAGAAACCATTTATCACACATTTGGTATTGATGTGCGTCAACTTATGCCATATGGCAGTTATCAGAGCTTTCAAACGTCGGAGGCTCTCTTTATCATTGTTCCTGTGTCTCATTTGCGAGAAGAAGAACTCACAGAGCTGTTTCATATCAGTCAGTATTTACTGAATGCCGGAGACCCATACGTCGCTGTGTTTGAATTAACAAATGAAGAGAAGCCCACCTTTACTCATGGAAAGGAGCTGTATGCCTTATTGAAGGCAGCACCGCCGATCTCAAGCCGCTCGTTTCAACAGGCGTCAGAGCTGGCGGCCTTTCATGTCAGAGGAAGAGGATTTCCATATGAGGTGTCTGAAACAAAACGTGTGGGAGCCTGGAAGGAATTATGGGCAAAACGGTTAGATCAGCTTGAAGGCTTTTGGATGCAGCAAATGCATCAAAAACCACTAGAACGGTTTGAAAAAAAATTTATCGAATCCTTTCCGTATTATCTTGGATTAACGGAAAACGCCATTCAATATTTAGTGGATACTGAGCTAGATGATGAACCGAAAGAATGTGACTCAGGCACTGTCTGCCACCAGCGTTTTTCGCGGAGGACATGGCCGGATGAGCAGCCGCTTCGTTTACCTGTAGATTGGGTCTTTGATCATCCAACCCGGGATATTGCCGAATATTTAAGAGAAACCTTTGTCCAGCATAAGGAAGATTTAATTGAAGAGGGCTTCTCCTTTCTTCAGCAATATGAGCAGGTAACACCACTTTCTTCTTTTTCTAAGCGTTTGCTATACAGCCGCTTGTTGTTTCCGCTTCATTATTTTGAAATTGTGGAAGGCTACTACATGTCGGGAGAAAATGAAAAATCATATTATGAAGAACGGCTAGATTACGTCTTAAATGATGCCAATCGCTATGAATACTTTCTCAAGGTCTTTCAAGAAATGAGTGCCATGCGAAGCGGCGGGAGCCTCATTCCACCTGTTGGCTGGATCACAGGTCCACTGATTTGAAGTTTCCGTGAACAGTTGAAACGTCTCTTTTCTCTTGAGGCGTTTTTCGTTATGCTTAAAGAAATCAATCAAAGGAGTGTTCTTCTTGACGAAACCTTATGTCTATATCACAAGAAAGCTGGATGAAGCATCACTTACACCACTAAAAGAAGTCGCTCATATCGAGATGTGGCCGAGCGAAGAGGAGCCATGTCCACGAGAAGAATTAGAAAAACAAGCAGCGAAAGCGGATGCGCTTCTCACCATGCTGTCAGATCAAGTAGATGAAGCCCTTTTATCAAAGGCTCCACATGTTAAGGTCATCGCAAACCTTGAAGTGGGTTATGACAATATTGATCTTGAAGCCGCTAAAAAGCGCAACATCACCATTTGTCATACGCCTGATGTATTAACAGAATCCACGGCTGATTTAGCCTTTGCCCTTCTAATGGCGTCAGCTAGACGGATTGTCGAGGCGAGTGATTGGGTGAAGGACGGAAACTGGACAGGCTGGGGACCGCTTCTTCTTGCAGGAGCTGATATCCATCATAAAACCCTTGGAATTGTCGGCATGGGCAGCATCGGAACAGCGCTTGCCAAGCGGGCAGCAGGCTTTGACATGAAGGTGCTGTATCATAACCGGTCAAGAAAGCCAGAGGCAGAAGCGCAGTTCGGCGTGACCTACGCGGCTTTTGAGGATTTGCTCACGCAGTCTGATTTCATCGTCTGCCTGACACCGTTAACCCCAGAAACGAAAGATATGTTTAATGAAAAGGCATTCGATCTGATGAAGAACTCTGCTTATTTTATTAACGTATCAAGAGGACAAACTGTGGACGAGGATGCTTTATATGAGGCAGTCACGACAGGAAAAATTGCCGGCGCTGGCCTGGATGTATTTAGACAGGAACCTGTCAGCCCATCTCATCCGTTAACAACATTACCTAACGTCACGGTTCTCCCTCATATTGGAAGTGCAAGTGTTGAAACGAGAAAAACGATGATGCGTTTATGTGCTGAAAATATTGCGCTTGTCCTACAAGGTCAGCAAGCTAAAACGCCGGTTCGCTCATCATATTAGGCTCCCTGAGTTTCGGGAGTTTTTCTGACAAAAATATTTTGAAAATATAGAATCTTGATATAAATAGCTGTTAAGCGGTTTCATTCTAACAATCTCTTATTTTATTACCTTGTCAAAACGAGGATACCCCTTTATAATGTGTGTACATTGAATGTCTGTGTTAGGTTAACAAATGTCTTTTTAGAGAGGACATTGACGGAGAAAGGTGGAATTTCAGGTGAAGGCAATTCGAGTTGGACTATTAGGATTAGGAACAGTGGGGAGCGGTGTCGTCAAGATTATCCAAGATCATCAGGATAAATTAATGCACCAGATCGGCTGTCCGGTATTAATACAAAAAGTGCTTGTGAGCAATCCCGATAAAAAGAGAGATGTGGATGTGGCAAGAGAGGTCTTCACAACTGAAGTATACGATGTGATTAGAGATCCAGAGGTCGACGTCATTATTGAAGTGATGGGCGGCATTGAAGAGACAAAACAATATTTAATAGATGCTTTAAATGAAAAGAAGCATGTCATTACCGCCAATAAAGATTTAATGGCACTTTACGGAACAGAGCTTTTACATGTGGCGAAAGAAAATGGCTGTGATCTTTATTATGAAGCAAGTGTCGCCGGAGGAATTCCGATTCTGCGTACGCTGGAGGAAGGATTAGCCTCTGACCGAATTACGAAGATGATGGGGATTGTGAACGGCACAACGAATTTTATTTTAACGAAAATGAACGTCGATAAAAGTGCATATGAAGATGTCTTAAAAGAAGCGCAGGATCTAGGCTTTGCAGAAGCAGATCCAACAGCTGATGTAGAAGGACTAGATGCGGCAAGGAAAATGGCGATTCTTGCAAGACTTGGATTTTCCATGAATGTGGAATTAGAGGATGTAAAGGTCAGTGGCATCTCTGACGTTTCTGATGAAGACATTAATTTCAGTAAACGATTCGGCTACACAATGAAGCTAATCGGAATTGCCCAGCGGGACGGAGAAAAAGTAGAAGTCAGTGTCCAGCCAACGTTACTTCCTGATCACCATCCGCTTTCATCGGTCAACAATGAATTCAATGCGGTGTATGTCTATGGAAGTGCTGTGGGAGAAACGATGTTTTATGGACCAGGAGCTGGAAGTTTGCCAACGGCAACCGCTGTGGTATCAGACTTAGTCGCAGTCATGAAAAACATGCGCCTTGGCGTGAACGGAAGCGGATTTATTGCACCGCAGTTTGAGAAAAAGATCAAATCACCATCGGAAGTATTTGCTCAGCAATTTTTAAGAATTCATGTGAGAGATCAAGTCGGGGCATTTTCCCGCATTACATCTATTTTTTCTGAAAGAGGTATCAGCTTTGAAAAGATCCTTCAGCTTCCTGTGAAAGGGCATGATGAGCTGGCTGAAATTGTGATTATTACACACCGGACCTCAGAAGAAGATTTCTCAAATATCCTGCAAAAATTAAACGATCTCGACGTGGTGGTTCAAGTGAAGAGCACGTACCGAGTAGAAGGGAACGGTTTAAGCTGATGAAGTGGAATGGACTTATTGAAGAATTCCAAGAATTCTTACCAGTAAACGAATCAACACCAAAACTAACATTAAATGAAGGGAATACACCGCTAATCCACCTCTCCAAGCTTTCGGAAAAGCTAGGGATTGAGCTTCATGTAAAAACAGAAGGCGTTAACCCAACAGGTTCTTTCAAGGACCGCGGGATGGTCATGGCTGTTGCAAAGGCAAAAGAAGAAGGCAATGATACGGTCATGTGTGCTTCGACAGGGAATACTTCTGCAGCGGCAGCCGCTTATGCAGCCCGTGCTGATATGAAATGTATCGTCATCATTCCAGACGGAAAAATTGCCTTTGGCAAGCTTGCACAGGCGGTGATGTACGGAGCAGAGATCATTGCGATTGACGGTAACTTTGATGATGCACTGAAAATCGTCCGCAGCATCTGTGAAAAATCGCCGATTGCCCTTGTGAACTCTGTCAATCCCTATCGAATTGAAGGACAGAAAACGGCGGCATTTGAAATCTGTGAGCAGCTAGGTTCGGCCCCGGACGTACTGGCGATTCCTGTTGGAAATGCGGGGAATATTACCGCCTACTGGAAAGGCTTCAAGGAATACCATGAGAAAAAAGGAACTGGACTGCCTGTCATGCGCGGCTTTGAAGCAGAGGGCGCAGCTGCGATCGTGAGAAATGAAGTGATTGAGCAGCCAGAAACAGTGGCAACGGCTATCCGTATCGGAAATCCAGCAAGCTGGAAACAAGCTGTGGCAGCGGCAGATGAATCAAACGGAAAGATTGATGAAGTGACAGACGAAGAAATTCTCCATGCATATCAATTGATTGCTCGTGAAGAAGGCGTGTTTGCAGAGCCAGGCTCATGTGCGTCTATCGCAGGTGTGCTAAAGCAGGTGAAATCCGGAGAGATCAAGCCAGGCAGTAAAGTTGTTGCAGTATTAACAGGCAACGGATTGAAAGATCCGAATACGGCCATTGATATTTCACAAATCAAGCCGGTCACACTCGATGCAGATGAAGATCAAATTCTTGAACACTTGGAAAAGGCCGCGCGCGTATGAGTAAAGCCTCCATGCTTTTTTCAATCACAGTACCGGGAAGCACTGCCAATTTAGGACCAGGCTTTGATTCAGTTGGAATGGCGCTCAGCCGTTATTTAAAGCTATCGGTCTATGACCATGATAGCTGGCTGTTTGAAGCAGAATCAGAAGTCGTGTCTGGGATTCCATCTGGCACCGACAACCTCATTTATCAAACAGCCAAAAAGGTCGCAGATCACTTTGGAAAAACACTCCCGCCTGTTTATGTCAAAGTGTGGAGTGATATTCCATTGGCACGGGGGCTGGGAAGCAGTGCTGCTGCAATTGTGGCAGCCATTGAGCTAGCCAATCAGCTTCTTGAATTAAATATGCCGGATGATCAAAAGCTCTTTTTTGCAAGTGAGGTAGAAGGTCATCCAGATAATGCGGGTGCCTCTTTATTCGGAGGTTTACTGATTGGTCTTCATGAAGAAGACAAGACACATGCTGTCAAAGTGCAGCATGTGGATATAGATGTTGTCGTCGTGATTCCTTTTTATGAAGTACTGACAAAGGATGCCCGTGATGTCCTGCCAGAGGATTTTTCCTATAAACATGCCGTCAGTGCGAGTGCTGTGAGCAACGTGCTTGTTGCGGCATTAATGACGCAAAACTGGCCGCTTGTTGGAGAAATGATGAATAAGGATTTATTTCATCAGCCTTACCGCACAATGCTCGTCCCAGAGCTGTCGAAGGTAGAGCATGTCGCTTCGCTAAAAGGGGCGTATGGAACGGCATTAAGCGGTGCTGGTCCGACAATCTTAACCTTAGTTGAAAAAGGGAAGGGAGAAGCGCTGAAAAAGCAGCTTGCCCAAAACTTCCCGCATTGCGAAGTAGATTTGCTGACGGTACCAGTAGAAGGTGTTGTCGTGGAGCATGATCCAGTCAATCAAGTAAAGAACGTGCTGTAAAAAATGCACGTTCTTTTTTTATTCTTGTTTTTATAAAATGAAGCAGGGATTATTATTTAGAGGATCGAACTATTTTTTATGCATAAAAGGAGGAGGTACATTCATGAAGAAATTGATGACAGCAGAAGATTTAACGAAAATTGTTTCTGTTTCTCATCCGGTTTATTCACCAGATGGAAAAAAGGCGGTTTTTACAAAGGTCACGGTGAATGACAACAAAGACGATTATAATATCCATTTATGGGTTCGAGATGAAGAGACAGAGGAGCTGTCACAATGGACATTTGAGGATGGAAAGCATCATCAGCCAGTGTGGTCAAAAGACAGCAGGCAGCTTGCGTTTATTTTGCAAAAGCCAAAGGAAGCTCCTCAGCTTGCACTCATTCAGAGCAAGGGAGGCGGTGTGCGCACCTTAATGGCGATTCCTTACGGGGTATCTCATCCTGTCTTTTCACTAGATGGAGCTTTCATTTATGCGGCTGTGTCACTGAAACCATCAGAATCTGTTCATGATGAAAAGAAGGAAGAGCGAGATGAGTTCGCTCCTGCGGTATATGAGGATTTAACCTATAAAGCAGATGGTAGAGGCTTTTTAGATGGACGTTTTACGCAGATCATTCAAGTGGATGTTCATTCAGGAGAGGCCAGGGCAGTTACGAGCGGAGAGCATCATCATGTGAATCACACGCTCTCTCCGTGCGGGAAATGGCTTGCCTATATTCAATCAAATCCTCAGAAACCTTACATAAGTGACGTGTACCTCCAATCATTAGAGGACGGTACGACAAAGAAAATGACACAATCTGCTGGCGCTTATTCCGCCGTGTCTTTTGCTCCTAATGGAGAGAGCCTCGTGTATATTGGACATGAGCGTGAATTTCAAAATGCGACCTTCCCAGCATTATGGCTGTATGATCTGAAGGAGCAAAAAGTCATTCAGCTGTCAGAAATGCTCGATATGTATGTGGGCAACTGTATGGCAGGGGATAGCGTTATGGGCGAAGCCAATCAGCTTCCGCAGTGGACAAAGGATAGCCAGGGATTTTATTCGCTTGTTTCTGATCAAGGCAGTACAGGGATTTATTATTTCTCCGTTGAAGGCTTAGCCTATCCTGTTCGATTAGAGGCAGAACATATCACAAACTTCAGCCTTCATCCGAATGAATCCAAAATGCTGCTGAGCCGGCTGTCACCCGTTTCACCAAGTGAGCTGTATGAGCTGACATTAGGGGAGGCAGATCTAAAGAAAATCACGTTTGAGCATGATGAATTCCTCAAGGAGCATGTCCTATCGGTACCAGAGCCATTTTCGTTTCAGTCAAAAGAAGGCGGCGAGGTGCATGGCTGGTTGATGAAGCCTTCCCAGATGGAAGAGGGGAAGACTTATCCGCTTATTTTAGAAATTCATGGCGGACCGCATGCCATGTATGGTTATACGTATTTTCATGAATTTCAAATGCTCGCTTCTGAAGGCTATGCCATCGTATATATCAATCCTCATGGCAGTCATGGATACGGACAAATGTTTACCGACCGTGTGAGAGGGAGCTATGGTGACGTTGATTATGAGGATGTCATGCAAGCTGTTGATCATGTGCTGAAAGCCTATGATTTCCTTGATGAAACAAGACTTGGAGTGACAGGCGGCAGCTATGGCGGTTTTATGACCAACTGGATTGTCGGACAGACCGGCCGTTTTCGCGCAGCCGTCACACAGCGGTCCATTTCAAACTGGATTAGCTTTTATGGCATCAGTGATATCGGTTATTACTTCACAAGGTGGCAGATGGATGGGGATATTTATGATTCAGCCGATAAGCTATGGGATCGTTCGCCGCTAAAGTATGTGAAGCAGGTAAATACGCCGCTTCTCATCCTGCATAGCGATGAAGACTATCGCTGCCCAGTCGATCAAGCAGAACAGCTTTTTGTAGCACTGAAGGAGCTTGGGAAAGACACAAGGCTCGTCAAATTCCCGAAAGCATCTCATGATTTATCCAGAAGCGGCCATCCGGGGCAGCGTATTCAAAGACTGACCTTTATAAAGGATTGGTTTAGAGAGAAGTTAAACTAAAAAAAACGACCCAAATTCGGGTCGTTTTCATGTCATATATGAATTAGAAAACCTGTTCAACTTCTACAACGCCAGGCACTTCTTCTAATAATGCGCGCTCAATACCGGCTTTTAATGTAATGGTTGAACTTGGGCAGCTGCCGCATGCACCAAGAAGACGTAATTTCACAATGCCATCTTCAATGTCTACAAGCTCACAGTCTCCACCATCACGTAATAGAAATGGACGAAGTTTGTCCAGTACTTCCTGTACTTGGTCTTTCATTTCGACTTCAGTCATTGGATATAATCGCTCCTTTCACAACATATCACCATTATATTCATCTGGACGATAAAAATCTATTGATTGGTTTCAAAGTTTCCTTCTCATTATAGCACAATCTCATCTTGAAACAAAAAGTGATTTTGACTTTTTTCATACAGAAAATTCAGCTAAAATAAAGAAAGAATAGGGGGCTTGTTAAATGAATCAAACCGTCGATCTTTATGTATATGGAAGAGATGTACTCTGCGCTAGCTGCGTCAATCTGCCTTCTTCAAAAGACACATTTGAGTGGTTAGATGCAGCGTTAAAACGAAAATATCCGAATCAGCCGTTTCGCATCACATATATTGATATTGAGCACCCGCCAGAAAACGAACACCAAAAGAAATTGTCTGAACGAATTCTTGATGATGAATTCTTTTATCCGCTTGTCTTAGTGGAGGATCAAATTGTTGGAGAGGGCAATCCGAAATTAAAAGACATTTATCAAGAAATGGAGAAATACGGTTACACGGAGAGCAGTGAATAAACTGTTCTCTTTTTGAGAAAATAAACAGAACAAACGTTCTTTTTTAGGTTGAGAAAGAACGTTTGTTCGATTATAATGAAATGAAAGGAGCGTGAGCATCATGAATTATTTACTGAAACAATCTCTTCATCAGCAAATACCAATTGAGATGATTTATATGAAGAAGAACGGAGAGTGCACGAAGCGTAAAATTATTGTTCACCGTCAAACAGACCAGCTCATCCAAGCGTATTGTTTATCGAAAAAGACGATGAGAACGTTTCGTAAAGACTGCATCCTTGCCCTTGCTCCAATCAAATTGACCCGTTCATCGGCACATGCCGTTTCATAGAAAAAAGCTCCCTCGACGAGAAGGAGCTTTGAGATAAAATTCACATGATGTTAGCCATTGTGATGCTTATACATCCAAAGGAGTCCGGATTTTAGAAGTCTTGGTACACGGCCAACAAGTGGACGATCTGCTACTAAGCCAAAGCCAGCTTTTTTTCCTAAAGATCCTAAGACACCTTTTAACTTAAACTGAGGATAAGCCTCAGGAAGCGGCTCGTTTTTCCAGCGTTTTTGCAGAGATTGGACAATTTGTTCTGCCTGCGCCTCGGCAAGCTGTGCACTTGGAGCATGCGGAAGACTTGCGCAATCACCCACGACATAGACGTGCTCATCTCCAGGGAGATTGTGATGAGGTGTTAATACGACGCGGCCTTGTACGTCTTTTTCAACATCCATCTCTCGTATCACTTTGCTTGGCTGAATGCCTGCTGTCCATACGATGACCTCTGCTTCAATGGCATCATCATGGTTATAAACAACACCTTCTTCAACCTTCGTAATATTCGCACAGTTAATGATCTTTACGTCATTTTCTTCAAACCACTTTTGCACATATAAACTTAATCTTTTTGGGAAGCTTGATAGAATCAGCTCTCCGCGGTCAAAAAGAATAATGTTTAAATCAGCACGGCTTTCTCTTAATTCACTGGCTAGCTCTACCCCGCTAAGTCCAGCACCGACGATGCCAACCGTTGCACCTGCACTCAAATTGTTTAATTTGTTATACGTATGTCTTGACTGATCAATGGTTTGAATGCTGTATGTATGTTCTTTCGCACCAGGGACATTATGATACTTGTCCTCACAGCCGAGCCCAATCACCGTGTCGTCATAAGGAATGGGTTCACGGTCGCTGAATAAGATCTGTTTGTTTTCAATATCAATTTTTTCTACTTCCCCATATTGAATATCCAGCTTCGGATGCTCTGGAAATGATACTCGAATGTGATGATCAGAGATCGTTCCAGCAGCGAGTGCATAATATTCTGTTTTTAAACAGTGGTAAGGATTTCGATCAATTAATGTGATGGTAACATCATCAGGTAATTGATTTGGCAATAAGCGGTGGAGAACCCGCATATTCCCGTAACCTCCGCCGATCAAGACTAAATTTTTCATGACGATTCTCCTTTTCCCCGTAGACATTGAAAAACACTTATACTAAAAAACTTTAAGTTAAAATACCAAATAAAATTATATCGAATTTACTGTGAAACCACAATAATTGTTTCAAAATAACCTACATATTCATTAGTTAGTCCTAAATAGTAAAACATTTTACGAGGAATAGGCGTAACGATACAGGTGAAGCTCATGTTTTGACTAATAGAAGGAATTTCGGTAGGATGGTAAAGCAATGTGAGGTGAAGCAAAGTGTTCCCACTGATCGAATTTTGTGTAAGTAATCTTGCGCAAGGGTCTCAAGAAGCAAAAGAGAAGCTTGATAAAGACCCAAACCTAGACGTTATGGAATACGGCTGTTTAAGCTATTGCGGCAAATGTATGGACTCCCCATTTGCACTCGTGAATGGAGAATTTGTTTCCGGAGAAAATGCAGAGCAGCTAGTCGAGCGTATTTATGCTTTTATAGAGGAAAATGAGATGTTTTAAATGCACCACATGGGTCATGAGGTGCATTTTTTTCATATTTTTAGTTTCCATTTTTAAGGAGAATCGATAGAAAGCGCATCCAATATGTTATGCTAATAAAATATCATCAAAATGAAGCATCACACGAGAGAAAATGAGGCATATGCATAATAAAAGCCCCTTGCCATGGCAGCAAAGAGCTTTTATGTATGAAAAACGGGGGATGATAAGATTGTCTCCTGAACCGACTCCTTTTATACTATAAAGAAACAACATTTTTGGAGGAAGCTCATGACATCATTTCAATTCACGAAAATGCACGGGTTAGGAAATAATTATATATACGTCAATCAGATGAAGGAACAGCTTCCAGAAGAGCAGCTATCAGAGATCGCGATCCGGGTTTCTTCTGTTTACACAGGAATCGGTTCAGACGGAATGATTCTTATTTGCCCATCAGATGTTGCACCTGTGAAAATGCGCATTTTTAACAATGATGGTTCAGAGGGGAAAAACTGCGGTAACGGTCTGCGCTGCGTGGCTAAATATGTGTATGAGCATCAAATCGTAACAGACACAACGTTCCAGATTGAGACATTGTCAGGACTCGTTGAAGCGACCGTTCATGTGCAGAATGGTACCGTACATTTAGTGACAGTAGATATGGGAAAGCCTCGTTTTGAAAAAGAAGAGATGCCGATGCTTGGCGAACCAGCAAGCACAACGATTAATGAACCGATTGATTTTGGCACGATGACCTTAAATGGAACGGCTGTTTCAATGGGAAATCCGCACATCGTTTTTTACCTGGAGGACATTGATAAGGCACCGCTTGATACAATTGGGCCAATCATCGAAAAACACGACATGTTCCCAGAAGGCGTCAATGTAGAATTTGTAGAAGTGGTCAGTGAAACAGAACTGCATTTTCGTGTGTGGGAAAGAGGGTCTGGTATTACTCAAGCCTGCGGAACGGGAGCTTGTGCGGCTGCTGTATCCACGATTGTGAATGGACAGGCGAAAAAGGAAACAGACATGACGGTTCACTTAGCTGGCGGAGATCTCATCATTCGCTGGAAAGACAATGAGCATGTGCTTATGACAGGACCTGCTGAAACGATTTGTGACGGCACATTTTATCTGTAAACCATTTATTTGAGAAAAGGCACCATCACGTTTATAATTGAAAAGAAACATCCAGTCAAAAGGAGGGATGATCATGAGTACACCAGTAACCATTACAGAAGCTGCTGCACTGCAGATTAAAGATATGATGAAAGAACATGAAGAAGAAAATGCGTTCCTACGAGTGGGCGTAAAAGGCGGCGGCTGCAGCGGTCTTTCATACGGAATGGGCTTTGACCATGAAGTTTCAGAGAAAGACACGCAGTTCGAACAGCAAGGCATAAAGGTCCTTGTCGACTCCGGAAGCCTTGATATCATGAACGGCACCATCATTGACTTCAAACAATCACTAATGGGCGGCGGTTTCACGATTGACAATCCGAACGCGATTGCGTCATGCGGATGCGGTTCTTCGTTCAGAACAGCGACGAATACCGGTACGCCGGAAGAGTGTTAACAACTGATCGTGAATTAAGATAAGCCTTCTTGTTCGTTTGTTTTTGTAAACAACACGATCGAGGAGGCTTTTTTGATGAAGAAAACCAACCATAAAAAAAGAGACACTCATTCAGTGTCTCTTTCTATATTGCTTCTTCTATTTTCAACAGCTCTTTATCCAAGACATCCACCAGCTCTTGGGTGCTAAACATATAGATGACCACTTCTTTATTGTCATCTTCCACATGGACTTCAATCACCATTTTAATCTTTGCTGGTTTTTCGTGGTACACCACTTCAAATGTACCCATTTTTTCCGTTTCATTGTTTTTATTCATTTTTTGAACTTTGGAGAGTATCTGTTTGATTTCTTGATCACTCAATCCAGAATCTAAAATTGAAGTGGACACACGATTTAAAAATGGTTCTAGTTGATCAACATCAATATTCAATCCTGCTGCGAACTGAGCATAATGTTTATTATAGTCTTTTGCAAACAGTTCAACTGAGCCACCAATCATCAGTAATAAGCCCAAACTGATTATGAAACGTTTTAACATCTTTCCACCTATCCTTCATTAAGATCTTCTTCTTTTCCTATATCGGTTGATCAGATGAAACCTTCATTCTCACTTCAACCATTTATAAATCGCTCAATTTTGTTACAGCTTGCTCTCACAACTGGCTATTTCCACCCGAAAAGAGTATCATGAGAACCAAACATAAACTGTAGGTAGAAAAGAGGTTGCTGAGGTTTGAGTGAACAAATCAATTGCAGGAACTGTCATGAACTGATTCCGTATCGGTCCAAAACGTGTCCAGCTTGCGGGATTGAGAAGCCGCTTCCGAAAAAGGAACGTGTGAAGGATCGGGTAATTTTGGTTGTGGCAGGGATTGTTGTGGTGCTGCTTGCTGCAATGGTACTTGGAATGGCGAATGCCTATATTGGGGTTTTTAAATAAACGAAAAAGGAGTTCCGCTAGTGGGAACTCCTTTTTTTGATCTCGCTTATTTGTTTTCAAATAAGCTTGTGGAATGAAGAGGCTGTACACGGGCTTTCGGGTCCATGTAGGCTTTCGCATTGTTGACAGCCGTTGGTGCTTCACCAAATCCGCTTGCGATTAATTTGACTTTTCCTTCATACGTACAGATGTCTCCTGCCGCATAGAAGCCTTCGATGTTTGTTTCCATTGTGGATTTCACAACGATCGAGTTCTTTTCGATTTCAAGACCCCATTGCTTAATTGGTCCGAGGGAGGAAACAAAACCGAAGTTGACGATCACATCGTCCACATCAAGTACTTGTTTTTTGTCGCCTTTGACTTCTTCCAGCACAATCTGTTCAATGCGGTCTTCACCAACGAGCTCCGTTGGGACAAATGGTGTCACGACATTGACTTTTGAGTTGTGCAGGTTTTCTACACTGTGCTCATGTGCGCGGAATTTATCGCGGCGGTGAATAATGGATACTTCTTTTGCGATAGGTTCAAGCATCAGTGCCCAGTCCACCGCAGAGTCTCCGCCGCCAAGAACAGCGACACGTCTGCCGGCAAATTGGTTCAAGTCATTAATGAAGTAATGCAGGTTGCTTCCTTCAAATGATTCTGCTGCACTTAGCTCAAGCTTTCTCGGTTGGAATGCACCGTTACCAGCTGTGATGATGATCGTTTTAGAATAATGAATCTCTTGATTTGTCACAAGTTTAAAGATCCCATCTGCCTGTTTTTCAACCGTTTCAACTGCTTGCTCTAAGCAAATGGTTTGATCAAATTTATCCATTTGTTCCTTTAAGTTATCAACTAATTCTTGTGCGCGGATTTTTGGAAAACCAGCCACATCATAAATATATTTTTCAGGGTAAAGAGCGGATAATTGACCGCCAAGCTGAGGAAGGCTCTCAATAATTTTCACACTTGCCTGTCTCATGCCGCCGTAAAAAGCAGTAAACAATCCTACTGGGCCGCCCCCGATAACGGTAATGTCATATACCTTAGAATCTTCTTGCATTCCTTTAATCCTCCCAAATGAAAATTGTTATCACTATATCATATCATACCACACATCGTCGTTTGACTTGTTTTGAAAAACTTGTCGTTTTTTGATGCCGAAGCTTTGAAAAAGAGGAAAAAGTGAGAAAGACCGTTTATCATAAGGATTTTCAGTTTAAAGCCTTGAAAATTGGATCAGAACTCGCTATTATTGTTAAGGGAACTAAATATTAATTTTTTATGAATTTTTGTCGGATACGGTCAAATGCTTTCGTTTTATGTAGGTGAAAGTTCAGATTTTCACATACTTATTTTTTTGTTTAAATTTCATAAAATGCCGGAAAGCGGTTGAGAATAACGATATGTAATTCTTTTATCCGTTTTACAGCAAATTTAAAAAAGGTGGATGTGATTCCAGTGAATAAACCGAAAATCGTTGTATTAGGTGCAGGTTATGGCGGATTAATGACTGTAACAAGATTAACAAAACAGCTTGGCACAAATGATGCGGACATTACTCTTGTGAACAAGCATAATTATCATTACGAAACAACATGGTTACATGAAGCAAGTGCAGGTACACTTCATCATGACCGCTGTCGTTATCAAATCAAAGATGTGATTAACAGTTCCCGTGTCAACTTTGTACAAGCAACAGTTGAAAGCATTAATAAGGAAGAGAAGAAAGTTGTGACATCAGATGGCGAACTTTCTTACGACTACCTTGTTGTTGCGCTTGGTGCTGTTCCTGAAACATTTGGTATTGCAGGATTGAAAGAATATGCATTCTCAATCTCTAACATCAACTCTGCTCGTCAGCTTCGTGAGCACATTGAGCTTCAATTTGCGACATATAATACGGAAGCTGAAAAACGTCCAGAGCGCTTGACAATCGTTGTCGGCGGTGCGGGCTTCACAGGTATTGAGTTCCTTGGTGAGCTTGGAAACCGTGTACCTGAGCTTTGCAAAGAGTATGATATTGATCAAAAAGACGTGCGCATCATCTGTGTAGAAGCTGCACCAACAGCTCTTCCAGGATTCGATCCTGAATTGATCGACTATGCAATGAACTACCTTCAAGGAAAAGGCGTTGAGTTCAAAATTGGTACAGCGATCAAAGAATGTACGCCTGAAGGCATCATTGTTGGAAAAGACGATGATACTGAAGAAATCAAAGCTGAAACTGTTGTTTGGGCTGCTGGTGTACGCGGTAACCCAATCGTTGAAGAAGCTGGATTTGAAAACATGCGCGGCCGCGTAAAAGTATCTCCAGATCTTCGTGTACCAGAAAATGATGATGTATTCATCATCGGTGACTGTTCATTGATCATCAATGAAGAAATCAACCGTCCATACCCACCAACTGCACAAATCGCGATGCAGCAAGGTGAAACAGTAGCGAAAAACCTTGCAGCACTAGTGAAAGGTGGTTCTCTTGAAAGCTTTAAGCCAGACATCAAAGGAACAGTTGCTTCTCTTGGTGAACACGACGCTGTAGGTGTTGCATTTGGTAAAAAACTTCAAGGAACAAAAGCTTCAGCAATGAAGAAAATCATCGACAACCGTTCTTTATTCATGGTTGGCGGACCAGGACTTGTTCTGAAAAAAGGAAAATTCAAGTTCTTCTAAACCGATATAGACAAAAACGTGTATCCTCGTGATACACGTTTTTTTTTGGCATATTTTCTTACTTGGTCATTAGCAGTAAAGTATGGTATGATGAATTATCAGAAAATTTAGATTAAGGGAGTGAACAATATGAATGCACATACAAAAGAAAAAAAGCCTACTTGTCAATATTGTTCGGGGAAAGGATATTTTCAGCTATTGCTCGGCGGATCTGAAACATGTGAGGAATGTAAAGGGACAGGAAAGAAGCTTTAATCCATCTGCTTTTTCCATTGATTGACTTCATCTCTATTTCCAAGTTAAACTAATGATGGGATATTTGGGGGTGGAGATGAAGTGATCAGTTTACCAGTCGTTATTATTTCCGTTATTTTATTTTTCGTGTTATTCTTCGGCATTGGCTTTTTGCTCAATATGCTGCTGAGAATGTCATGGATTATGGCTATTTTATATCCAATTGTATGCCTTTTCATTATCAATAATCAAAAGATGATCGCTTATGTCAGAGAACCGGGCATCGCTTTTTCAGGAATAGGGGACCGCATAGTCTCTCTCGCTGCGGCTGATATCATAATCTTGTTAAGTGGTCTGATTGGTGCAATTGCATCAGGTTTTGTCATTAATGCACTTCGAAAAAGAGGATATCAAATGTTTTAACTCACTTGTGGATAGGCAAGTGAGTTTTTTTGTTTCTCCTTTGCATAGTTTCCATTTCGTTTGGAAACAAATAGATGGGTAGAGGAGTGACAAATAAAGATGAAAACATGGATGAAACGATTGTTCATGACAGCCCTTTTTATGCTTGCTCTTTTGACAAGCTTTACGGGCATATCTGGCGTTGAACCAAGTGATGTAGCTGCCTGGGTGAAAGAGACTGATCCTGGCAAGCAAGTATCTTCTTTTTTCCAACAGCAAAAAAGAGAAACGATGGCACTCAAAAGCGATGACTTGCGGGCTATTTCTCTCGAAGAAGCATTTAATTGGAACGATTACCCGAAGCAAAAGGTTGTTGCCACAGGCTATACAGCAGGTGTTGAATCAACAGGTAAAACGAAGGAACACCATGCATATGGCATTACATATTCAGGCGTCAAAGTGAAACGTGATTTATATTCAACTGTGGCTGCTGACCCATCAGTCTTTCCGATTGGAACGGTGCTCTTTATCCCAAACTACGGCTACGGAGTGGTCGCAGATACGGGAAAAGCCATTAAAGGTCATAAGCTGGATTTATACTATGAAACCGTAGATGATGTGTATAGAGAATGGGGTAAAAAAGTGCTCGATGTGTATATCATCAAAAAGGGAGAAGGAACGTTAACGGAAAATGACTTAAACCAGCTGAATGAAGCAAAATCCATGCAAGTATTCCGTCAGCAGTTTCAAGCCAATAAAGAATAAAAAAGCTTTGGACAAGTTTAAGGTCCAAAGCTTTTTTCGCTTCTACATGAAGTAATAATCTAAGATGAGTGTCAGTAAGATCCCTGTTAAGCCGCCAAAGAAGACTTCAATCGGCTTATGACCAAGAAGCTCTTTCAATTTCTTTTGCTTTTCTTTTTCTTCCGCACTCGGGAAATTCTTTGCTTCAGAAACAAATCGGTTAAAATCTGTTACCAGCTTGTTCAGTACAGTCGCCTGTTCTCCTGCCTGTCTGCGCACACCTGTCGCATCGAACATGGTAATAATCGCAAAGATGGCGGAAATCGCAAAGATCGATGTATTTAGCCCGTGCTCTAAAGCCACTGCTGTTGAGAGTGCTGTTACGGCTGCGGAGTGTGAACTTGGCATTCCGCCTGTGCTTGTAATGAGCGACCAATCTAGTCGTCTAGAAATGATAAATTGAATCGGTACTTTTACAAATTGAGCAAAAAAGATGGCTGCAAGGCTGGCAAGCAGCGGAAAATTCGTCAGTACGCTCATGAACAAGAAACATCCTCTCTGTAAGAAAAAATATCGTGCAAAATGATGGACTGTGTACCCTAGTATGATGAAAAAATGATAGCAGATTCAAAAGGCTGCCAAGTCCATGTTCAATTATAACATTAAAGAAAGTAGATGTGGAACGAGGAGAGTGCAGGGGGGCTGTACAAGTTTTCATCGCTTTTTCATGATGCCCTTCCGCGTGTGAAAATATAAATGTTCATCAAGAAAAGACAGCTTGGCAATGATCGTATAGACCCGCAAATTTTGATATAATAGAAGTTCCAATGTGAAAAATGGAGTTCATTGAAGGAGCGTGTGATAAATATGTTTTTCTCGACAAATGAATGGCAACATAAAGATACACTGGCGATTGGACTTTTTCAAAAGAGCCAATTATCAGGAAAAGCAAAAGAAATGGATGAATTACTTGAAGGACGAATCACTGAATTATTAAAAGAAGGCGATATCTCATCTAAACGAAATCAGCTTTCGAAGTTTTTCCCGTCCCCTGAAACAGGCATCAAACGCATTTATTTTGTCGGGCTTGGGAAGGAATCAGATTACACGTTTGAAGAGGCAAAAGAAGCGTTTGCCCATTTATTTAAAAAGCTTCATCAAGATAAAAAGCAAGCGGTTTCTGTCTTGCTGGATACGTTTATTGGAAAGGATCTGCCTGCCCAAGATGCAGCCCATGCCCTTTCTGAAAGCTGCCTTTTAGCTACATATGAATTACAAGATTTTAAACATAAAACAAATGAACCGGATCGCTTCATCGAGTTTGTTTATGCAACGACGGATCATGATACAGCAGAAATTCAGGCAAGTCTGAAAGTGGGCGAAGTCTACGGACAGTCCGTCAATTCAGCCCGTACCCTTGTGAATATGCCGCCGAATATGCTCACATCCTCTGATCTGGCTTCGTACGCGGCAGAGCTTGCGTATAAATACGAATTTGAGATTGAAATTTTAGATAAAGAACAAATGGAAGAGCTCGGGATGGGCGGGATTCTAGCTGTCAATAGAGGCTCAACAGAACCACCAAAGCTCATCGTTCTGAAATATCAAGGCAAGGAAGACTGGACGGACGTGATTGGGCTTGTCGGTAAAGGCATCACGTATGATACTGGTGGCTATTCATTAAAGCCAAGAGCCGGTATGGTTGGAATGAAAACTGATATGGGCGGCTCAGCCTCTGTTTTAGGTGCCATGGAAATCATCGGTGAACTGCGCCCAGAAAAAAATGTCATTGCTGTCATAGCATCAACCGATAATATGATCTCGGCTGATGCTATGAAACCGGATGACGTCATTGTGTCGCTTAGCGGTAAAACAATTGAAGTGCTGAATACGGATGCAGAGGGTCGTCTTGTTTTAGCAGATGGGGTGACATATGCGAAGCAGCACGGTGCCTCTGTTCTTATAGACGTGGCGACATTAACAGGCGGAGTCATTGTGGCACTTGGAAATGAGACAACAGGCGTCATGACAAATAACGATGAACTGTATGCCCAGTTTAAAGAGGCATCAGAAGAATGCGGTGAAATGATTTGGCAGCTGCCAATCACCGAAAAAGATAAAAAGCGCGTACGAAACAGCAAAATGGCGGATCTCAATAACTCACCAGGCCGTGATGGACATGCGATCATGGCAGGAGCATTCATTGGTGAATTCGCTGAGGATACGCCTTGGGTTCACTTGGATATTGCAGGAACAGCTACAACAGAAAAGCCTTCATGCTTTGGGCCAACAGGAGCGACAGGTGTGATGGTGCGGTCATTGGCCACATTTGTGGAACGATTTGAAGGAAAGAAATAAAGGATGAGGCTCTGCCAACTGGCAGGGCCTTTTTTATGTAGGTCATACGCCATTTGACGAAGAAAATTTTCTATGGTAACATACGTTGGTACTTTAATTATCTACTACATTAGTAAACTAAAGGATTTCGGAGGTTTCATCATGAATGCAGTTGTGATAGCGGTTCTTTTAATGTTGATATTAAGCTTGCTGCGGGTCAATGTGGTCATTGCCCTCGCACTTGGTGCTTTAGCTGGCGGACTTGCAGGTGGATTAGGCCTTGGAGGAACAGTTGAAGCCTTTACTGATGGGCTCGGAGGAAATGCGACAGTGGCGATTAGCTATGCGCTTTTAGGGGCATTTGCTGCGGCGCTGACGAAAACAGGCCTTCCAGATGCCATGGTTGAAGGAGCAGTGAAGCTTTTAGGAAAAGAAGGCGACTCAAAAAGAAAAACATTATCAAAAGTACTGATCATTCTTGTGATTTTGATCGTATCGTGTTTTTCACAAAACGTCGTTCCGGTTCACATTGCCTTTATTCCGGTCTTAATTCCGCCATTATTAAAAGTGTTTAACGAGCTTCAAATTGACCGCAGACTGCTAGCATGTGTCATGACCTTCGGACTCACTGCACCATATATTTTACTTCCAGTCGGTTTTGGACAGATTTTCCACGGAATGCTTCGTGATAACATGAAAGAGGCAGGATTAACTGTACAATTATCAGATGTTCCACTAGCCATGCTAATTCCTGTAGGGGGCATGGTGCTCGGGCTGCTTGTTTCACTTTTCGTGTATCGGAAACCAAGGGTATATGAGGATCGAGATATCACGGACGTAGAAAAATCAGCTTATACGAAAAAGAGCTTATTGCTTGCAGTGCTAGCTATCCTTGTCTCACTTATTGTCCAGCTTTATTTATCTCAAAGCCTTGGTGTGGAAGGAATGATCTTCGGTGCACTGGCAGGTCTTCTTGTTCTGTTTGCCACAGGCATGATGAAACGAGATGAAGCGGATGCGCTGATTACTTCCGGTATGAATATGATGGCATTTATCGGCTTTGTCATGCTTGTAGCGGCTGGATTTGCCAACGTATTAACGAAAACAGGAGATATTGAACAACTAGTGAAAGCATCTTCTCAGTTCATTGGAAACAATCAAAGCGTTGCGGCCATTTTAATGCTATTAGTTGGTTTACTTGTGACAATGGGGATCGGTTCATCCTTTGCGACGATTCCAATCATTACAACCATTTTTGTTCCGTTATGTATGCACTTAGGATTTAGCCCACTAGCCACCATTGCTATTATTGGTTCAGCTGCGGCTGTTGGCGATGCAGGTTCACCTGCAAGTGACAGTACGCTTGGACCGACATCTGGATTGAATATGGATGGACAGCATCACCACATTTGGGGTACTTGTGTTCCAACCTTCGTATTTTATAATGTTCCGCTTGTCCTCTTCGGCTGGCTTGCGGCAATTATTCTTTAACATGAAAGCTTGTAGAGAAAACGTTGTTTTTTCTATAAGCTTTTTTTGTGATGTTTTATCCATTTGTTCACTTTCTGAAGGTGAAAAATAATTAGGTCTAAAGTATGAATTAAATGAATCTTTCTTTCTCTTTCTTACGTATATATGCTGATAAAAATGAAAAGGGGAAGATGAGAGATGTCATTTTTTAAAAAGCTAGCGGCAAGTGCTGGGATTGGTGCAGCGAAAGTAGATACCATTTTGGAGAAAAACGCCTATTATCCAGGACAAGAGGTAAGGGGAACTGTCCATGTAAAGGGCGGGAAAATCTCTCAGGACATCCGCTATATCAATGTCAAGATTCAAACACAATATGTGATTGTGAAAGATGATGAAGAGCATAGAAAATATGTGAATATCTTTACTTTACGGGTGACGGATTCTTTTATCACCCAGCCTGGAGAAAAGCATGAATTTCCGTTTTCATTTATTCTTCCTATCGATACCCCGATGACGATCGGAAAAGTAGAAATTGCAGTAATGACAGACCTTGATATCCAAGGAGGAATCGATAAATCTGACTATGACCGCATTTTCGTTGAAGCACATCCTTGGGTGAGAAATGTACTGGAGGCCACTAGAAACCTTGGCTTCCACCTGAACGAAGCGGACTGTGAACAAGCACCTTACTTTCAGCGTCGTCTGCCATTTGTTCAAGAATTTGAGTTTATTCCGACATCAGACGACTATCGTTATATGCTTGATGAGTTAGAGCTGATTTTTCTGATAGATGAAGGCGGGTTAGACATTGTTTTCGAAGTCGACCGCAGAGCAAGAGGACTCAGAGGGTGGCTTGAGGAGATGTATCATGATGGAGAACAGCTTGTGCGCTACCGCTTCAGTCCATCAGATCTTGAAGATGTAGAAGTGCTTGAAGGGATGCTAGAAGGAATCATCGACCAATACGCGGAATAATGATGAAAAAAGAGCCTGAATGAAGACAGGCTCTTTTCTATGCGACTTGTAGATGATGTCTGCAATTATGATGCGGCTTGTTGTTTTCGAAAGGACGTGGCTTTTGAAACAGAGCGATAAATTTTAGGGGCCAGCATTGCAAGCAATATCGTCAATGCGTAGTCTTTCACCATAAACCAGATCATAAAGAACCACGTGGTTTGATAGGAAATAGGTGCATTCAGCCACACATTTAATGCGAGGTACGTATAAGTCGTTCCGATCATATACATGACGGTCGTACCTGCAATAGCTGCAAGCAAAAAGCGGCCAAAGCCAGGATTTTTTCTTTTTTCTAAAATGAATCCAGCTAGCCAGGCAGCAGGAATATACGATAAGACAAAACCACCGCTTTTGCCTAAAATCACTCCAAAGCCTGCTGAGAACTGTGCGAATACAGGTGCGCCAGCAATTCCAACCAAGGCATATACAATCATCGCTAATGCACCAAGCCGTCTACCGAGCAAAAGACCAGCAAGTACACAAAAAAACGGCTGCATCGTAAGTGGAATTCCGCCGACCTGCAAAAACGGCACAATGGATGTGATATTGGCTCCAATCGCCATGAGTGCAGCAAACATTCCGACTAGCACAAAATCAGCGGTTCTTGTTTTCTGTTGCATGATGTTTCCCCCTGTCTTATCTGTACAAATAGATTAAGGGGATGAAGGTTGTTTGTCAACCTGTTTTTAATATTGGTTAACAATAAAACCCGCCCATCAAAAGGGCGGGTCTGTATTAAGCTTCTGTCATAGAAGACGCATCGATCGCTTGATGAACTGGTACATAATCATAGCCGAGATCACGAGCGACGGCTTCATATGTGATATGTCCGTTCATGACATTGACACCTTCTGCGATGGCTTTGTTTTCTTGAATGGCTTTTGCAGCGCCTTTATTAGCAATTTGTAGTGCGTAGGGAACGGTGACATTTGTTAAAGCAACAGTCGATGTCCGTGGAACGGCTCCAGGCATATTGGCGACAGCATAATGTAAAATACCGTGTTTTTCATAAGTAGGTTGATCATGTGTTGTGATATGATCGATTGTTTCGACAATGCCGCCTTGGTCAATGGCTACGTCTACGATGACGGAACCGGGCTTCATTTGCTTCACCATTTCTTCCGTCACAAGCGTCGGTGCTTTGGCACCTGGGATCAATACCGCACAAATGAGAAGGTCGGCCTCACTGACTGAATCGGCGATGTTGACAGGGTTAGACATTAACGTTTTCATTTGATGACCAAATTGATCGTCCAGCTGACGTAAGCGTTCTGCGTTTACGTCAATCAGAGTGACATCTGCGCCAAGTCCAATCGCCATTTTCGCTGCGTTTGTTCCAACAACACCGCCGCCTATAATGGTGACCTTCCCTCTTGATACCCCTGGTACGCCTGCGAGTAAGATGCCTTTACCGCCTTTTGGTTTTTCTAAAAATTGTGCACCGATTTGAGCGGCCATTCTGCCTGCCACTTCAGACATAGGTGTTAAGAGAGGGAGTGATTTTCCGTCCGTTACTGTTTCATAAGCAATAGCTGTGACGCCTTTTTGTTTTAAAGCTTCAGCCAAGGAGGGCTCTGCCGCAAGGTGCAGGTACGTAAATAAGATCAGTCCTTCTCTGAAAAATGAATATTCCTCAGGTAATGGTTCTTTTACCTTCATGATCATATCAGAAGATGCCCACACATCTTTCGCTTGATCAAGAATTTCTGCACCAACAGATACATAATCGTCATCAGTGAATCCGCTTCCAAAACCAGCGTTTGTTTCAATCAAAATCTGATGTCCAGCTGAAAGTAATTGAGAAGCTGCTCCTGGTGTTAATGCCACTCGGTTTTCATTGTTCTTAATCTCTTTCGGAATGCCGATGATCATGTTTATTCCTCCCATGCTTATCTATTCATATTGTATGTCTAGTGTATCCTGAATGTTTAAAAAATGCTTCGGTTGAAATAAAAAATAAAAAAACGCCTCTTTGTGAAATTTCACAAATGGACGTTTTTTAGCTTCATATCAAGGTATATAGTCATTTTCTCATTCATGTTTTTTAAATCGATTTCTGCAATGTCAGTAATGCGTTTTAATCTGTAATTCAATGTATTGATGTGGATGTTTAATTGCTTTGCCGCAATATTGGCATTGCTGTCACAGTCAATAAATCGTTCAAGGGTTTCGACTAGGTTGGAATGATGCCTCAGGTCGTAATCTTCCAGCTTTGATAAGGAGTAACTGGAGTAAGATGAGCCCCTTCGTTTTTCAGCGAGGACATCTAAATATTGATAAATGCCGAGTTCAGAAAAACTGTGTAAACGTTCAGTTTCAACAGGGAAGCGTTCTTTTGTTTTTAGTACAGCAAGTGCTTCTTTATAGGATGGCTGAATATGAGAGATGTTATCGTAAATTCCACCAATCGCCGCTTGAACGTGCTGGATATGATAACGGTCAGACAGCTGCTGCAGCATGCCGCTTGTGAATTGTTTAATATCTTGCAGCGGGTGCTCTGTTTTTGGTGAGACAAGAATAATGAATTCGTGAAAATCAACAGTCGTTAACAACACTTGGACTTGCTGCGTTGTTTCAAGCAGATAAGCTAGCTTTTTTTCTGTGTCCTCTGTGAGTTCATCACGAAGTCGGAAGATGATGATGGCATACGTGTCTGGACATCTGATGCCGAGTCTTAAAAATAGGTCGAGCATCTCATCCTTTTCATGAATATGACCTGTGAGCATCTTCCAAAAAAGCTCCTGATTGCGTTCTTCTGTTTTCGTTTTGCGAATTTGTAAGTTAAGTAATTTGTTTTTAACAGCATGTGCTGCCATCTTCAGAAGGTCCATTTCTTCTTCTGAAAAAGGCTGTGTGGATTCAATCGCCCAGATAAATCCGAGTACTTCTTTGTCCTTCCAGATTGAAATGGCCACCCTGCTAGATAAACCCACCTCTGCAATTTGAGGGACACGAAGCGGTTCGTCTGTTTTAAGGAGTGTAGGAATGATGCCGTCTTTCCAAAGCCGATTAATGACTTTTTCCGGTACACGGCGGGAGATAATGGTTGAAGTTCTGGCGGGATCAGTAAAATCATTATGTGTGCTATAAGCCAGCAATCGATGATGCGTATCTTCTATAGTAATAGGGCAATTGAGCACATCACTAATTTGGTCTGCCACATCCTCTAAACGATCAAGACTATACTTAAATGGATCTGTCTTTTTTGTCATAAAAACCCCTGCTTTTTCGAATATTTCACGTACTTACATTATGAAGAGAAAGCGGTACGTAAATCAATAACAAAATGCCATAAATTTAAAAAAGAGATCGCTATGAGAAGCGAGCGTATCATGCTGAAAGAAGGCGAAAAAGAAATAGTACAATAATAACGTAGTAATAAATCAATAGGCGGAAAGATTCAGTGAAGTGTGTCTACACTTATTGAGAATATATGACCAAAAAAATGTTAAATACTAGATAAAAAGCGAAAATACAGTAATTCTATAGACTCATTTTGTAAAATAAAAACAGATTTGTTTGACTGTGTATCATTTCTGTTTTTATAATAATAACGTCAAAAAATAAGTGGATTAGCCCATTATATGGCGGCTATGCACGGGAGGTAATGAGGAATATGTCAGGAATTATTCGCGTAACCCCAGAAGAACTAAGAGCGACCGCTAAGCAATATGGTGTTGAAAGTCAAGAAGTGTTAAACCAAGTTGATCGTCTAAATAGAATGATCTCAGATTTAAAAGGAATGTGGGAAGGTGCTTCTAGTGAAGCATTTGCTGATCAATACGAGCAGTTAAAGCCTTCATTCATCAAAATGTCTGATCTATTAACAGATGTCAGCAATCAGCTTGATCAAACGGCAAATACACTTGAAAGCACTGACCAAGACATCGCCAGCCAAATCCGCGGCTAATCAAAGGGATTTCCTTTCTAAGTGTGAAAAGCAGAAAAAGCGCCGAGTCTGTCAATGGATGCCGGCGCTCTTTCTATTTTGTGAGGTGGAAATTTGTGTATATCGATATTACCATCGACTTAAAAAATTATGATGGCAGTGTGTTTGATTTGAGACTATCAAATTATTTACATATTAAACAAGTCATCCATATCGCCTGGCAGGCAAAACAGATCTCACTTCCTAAGCGAGAAGGCGGCTGGGTGCGAGTAGTCAATAAGAAAGCTGTGTTTTCAGGCGAATATAAGCTGTCAGACTGTGGAATCACCACAGGAGACAGGCTGGAAATACTATGAAAGGACTTTTGTAAATGGCAGATAAAAAGAGTTCCTATTTAGAAGAACAATTAGAAGCAGTGATGAAAAAAGAGGGCGGCACCTACAGCTTCATTTTTCAAAGAGAGACCATTAAACTCTTAGACGGTTTAGAAGCAGCACCGATCAAAGACATCAACCCTTCATTCAAAAAAGAGATTCAACTAACTGAAGATGAAGTCATCATTTCTATTCAACCGCCTCCTGCCTATCAGGAATTTCGTTTCATCCATGCGAAGGATGAAAAAAGCAAATGGATTTTTTCATACCAGCTTGTCGATGCAGTTTGCAAACACGACGTGAAGCGGCTGCATCCTATTGTTTCTCCTGAAAACATTGTTTTTCATCAAGGCTTAGCTCCTGCATTTTTGCATTACGGCGTCAAAGAAAGCATCCCGCCATATGAAACAGAGGAACATCGTTTATTAAAAGAAGTCAAAGCCGTCATTCTTCGAGTGGTGGACCATGAATATCAGTTTCAAGAATATGTGGCGTACAGCGAAACGTTGAAACTATCTGAACTGGCAAAAGAAATCAGCGAAACGCGGTCTTTGGAAGAATTGTCTGCCCTGATTCAGCAAAAAATCGAAGCGATTGAAACGAAAGAGAAAATGCTATTGACCATTCCGAAAAAGAAATGGAAGGTTGAACGATATGTCGGACTAGGTCTGCTTGTCCTATTAATCCCTGCTTTGGTGTACACCATTTACACCTTCTTTTTTGCGATGCCGAAACAAGAAGCGTATGTCGAGGCAAACAAATATTATCTCAACAAACAGTACAGCCAAGTGGTGGATACGTTAGAAAAATATTCAGCCAATCAAATGCCGGTCTCTCTTCAATATGAACTGGCCATTTCATATGTACAAACAAATCAAGGCAATCTGTTACTCGATCAGCATAAAAAAGAAATCACAGATACATACACATTACAGACTGATCCGCAATATTTCCTTTTCTGGATTCATATTGGACAAGGCAATAGCAAGGAAGCACTTGATATTGCACGTGTACTTGGAGACGACCGGTACATATTTACAGCACTCGTCGCCTACCGCAATGACATTCAAAACGATGACAGTCTTTCTGCAGAAGAAAAACAAAAACAGCTAGATCCAATCATTAAGGAAATGGCGAAATATGAAGAAAAAGAAACAACGGAGACAAGCACCAATGACTCCTCGGGCGCAAGCCAAACAGATGAAACAGCTGAACAAAAAGAAGAGTCAAAAACCGATCAAGAGAAAGAATCTGAAGCGAAAAAGAAAACCTCTCAGACGAAAAAAGATGAGAAAAAATAATTCTTTCGATACAACTGACAGTTGGTGCTGTCCCATGAGGAGGTGGAGCGTTTGAGTCTTCTTTGGGTATTTTATGAGGAGGATTATCAAACCGTCCGTTTAGACGAGCAGTTCAATCGAGAAGCTGTGATTGGACCTGAAATAGAGCATACGGTGACAATCCCTTCACTTTCGTTTGATGAAGGGGTCATCCGTTTATCTCCCGATGAACCGAATGATGGCTTTTCCATTTATCAGGGTGAAGAGAAGAAAGGCACATTACTTCTACATGAACCGTATAAGCTTGGTATACTGACACTTATTTTAATGGAAGCACATCATGATCAACACATTTATTACCTAGGAAATAGAGTCGAGCTGTCTTTTTCACGTGAGAACAAAGATGATATCGATGTGTGGAAAGAACAAGCGCATTCCATGTTTCAAGATGCGAGCCAGTTTACTTTGGAGAAAATTGAAGGAACTTGGTATGTCATGCCTCAGGACGAAACGATTTATGTGAACGGGAAAAAAATTCACGGTCCAGAGACAATTGATGCTGGAGATGAGCTGTTTTGGAACTTTCTAACGGTGACATTGAAAGATGATGATTTATTGCAGGTGACTGCATATGAACCATTTCAAACACGTTTGGAAAAAACAAGAGCACCTAGCACAGAAACAAAACAAAAATATCCTTTATATAGACGAACACCGCGTTTAATTTATGATCTGCCAGATGACCGGGTTTCCTTTAGTTTTCCTTCGCAGGAAAGTGAAAATAACAGCAGAGGGCTTTGGCTTGTTGTCCTCCCGCCGCTTGTGATGCTTCTCGTAATGGGAATTGTCGCTCTGATCCAGCCCCGCGGGATCTTTATTGTCGTGTCGATGGCGATGTTTATCATGACGTTAATCACATCGTCTGTTCAATACTTTAAAGAGAAATCACAACGTAAAAGACGGGAAGAGAAACGACAGCGAGTCTATTCTCTTTACTTAGAAAATAAACGAAAAGAGCTGCAAGAGCTCTACGACCGCCAGCAATATATTTTGACGTATCATTATCCGTCTTTTGAACAAATGAAGTATTTAACATCAGAAATTAGCGGCCGAATTTGGGAAAAAACACTTGTGAGTGATGATTTCTTGCAGCTGCGTCTTGGGACGGGCGCAGTCCCATCAAGCTATGAACTATCGATGAGCGGCGGCGATATGGCCAATCGTGACATTGATGACTTAATGGAACAAACGCAGCATATGCAACAGGTCTATCGTGAAGTGAAGGATGTACCCATCACATTTGGTCTTGCCGATGGCCCAACTGGATTGATTGGAAAGCCAGCCATTGTGAAAAAGGAGCTTCATCAGCTTGTCGGACAGCTTGCCTTCTCGCACAGCTATCATGATTTAAGATTTGTGTTTATTTTTCATGAGCAGGAGTATGAGAATTGGGAATGGATGAAATGGCTTCCGCATTTCCAGCTGCCTCATACATATGGCAAAGGGTTTATTTACAACGAACAAACACGCGACCAGCTGTTGTCCTCAATTTATGAAATTTTACGTGAGCGTGATCTAGAAGAAGAAAAAGAGAAGAAGATCTTTACGCCTCACTTTGTGTTTATCGTGACAAATCATGAGCTCATTGCTGAACATGTGATTTTAGAATATTTAGAAGGCAGCCGAACGGACCTTGGCATCTCCATTATTTTTGCTGCTGAAACAAAGGAAAGCTTAGCTGAAAATATCTCGACGCTTGTCCGTTATATTAACGAAGAAGAAGGAGATATTCTCATTCAGCACAAGAAAGCCGTCCGAATTCCATTTCAGCTTGATACACATGAGCGCGTGGACAATGAGCTGTTTGCCAGAACGCTGAGAACATTAGATCATCAAGTTGGCATGACCAATTCGATTCCTGAAACGGTTTCCTTCCTTGATCTTTTTCATGCCAAACAGGTAGACGAGATTGGTATTCGTGAAAAATGGCTCACATCAGAAACGGCTAAATCACTCTCTGTGCCAATCGGTTATAAAGGGAAAAATGACATTGTGGATCTGAACTTGCACGAAAAAGCACACGGTCCACACGGCCTGTTGGCGGGAACAACAGGGTCAGGGAAAAGTGAATTTTTACAGACGTACATTTTATCGCTCGCTGTACACTTTCATCCGCATGAAGTCGCTTTCCTATTGATTGACTATAAAGGAGGCGGAATGGCGCAGCCGTTCCGGAATATTCCTCATTTACTTGGCACGATCACCAATATTGAAGGCAGTAAGAATTTTAGTGAAAGAGCGCTTGCCTCAATTAAAAGTGAATTGAAGAAAAGACAACGCTTGTTTGATCAATATCATGTGAATCACATCAATGATTATACGAAGCTCTATAAGGAGAAAAAGGCTGAACAGGCAATGCCTCATTTATTCTTAATCTCTGATGAGTTTGCAGAATTAAAAAGTGAAGAGCCGGACTTTATTAGAGAGCTTGTCAGTGCTGCGCGTATCGGCCGAAGCCTCGGGGTTCATCTCATTTTGGCTACCCAAAAGCCAGGCGGAGTCATCGATGATCAGATTTGGAGTAACTCCCGCTTTAAGGTCGCACTAAAAGTACAAGATGCGTCAGACAGTAAGGAAATATTGAAAAATAGTGATGCGGCGTCCATTACCGTTACAGGCCGCGGCTACCTACAAGTGGGGAACAATGAAATCTATGAATTGTTCCAATCAGCTTGGAGCGGTGCGCCGTATATGGAAGATGGCTACGGATCAGAAGATGATATTGCCATTGTGACTGATACTGGACTTATTCCGTTATCAGGGGTGAGCACAGAGCCGGCTGTGAAAAAAGAGACAGTGTCGGAGATTTCTGCTGTTGTGGATGAAATAGAACGTATGCAGCAGGAGCTTGGGATTGAGAAGCTCCCAAGTCCATGGCTTCCACCGCTCGAAGAACGGATTCCAAAATCACGTTACGCGTCAAGTGAAGAGCATGTCTTCCATTTTGCGCTTGTCGATGAGCCAGATCAACAAAGCCAGCATCCACTTTCTTATCAAATGATGGAGGATGGAAACATTGGGATCTTTGGTTCCTCCGGCTACGGAAAATCGCTTGCTGCAACAACACTGCTCATGAGCTTTGCGGAGAGATATTCACCGGAAGAATGGCATGCGTATATTTATGACTTTGGAAACGGAACATTGCTTCCGTTAGCCAAACTGCCGCACACAGCGGATTATTTCTTAATGGATCAAATGAGAAAGATTCAAAAGTCGATGACGCGTCTGCGGGAAGAGGTTGAATACCGCAAGCGATTATTCAGACAGCAAGAAATGAGTCATATCAAAATGTACAACGCCTTAAATGAGAAAAAGCTTCCATTCATTTTCATCGTGATCGACAACTTTGACATTGTCAAAGACGAAATGCATGAACTTGAATCTGAATTTATCCAGCTGAGCCGTGATGGGCAATCATTAGGAATTTACTTCTTGATTACAGCGACTCGGGTAAACGCAGTCCGTCAATCTCTTATGAACAACTTGAAAACAAAGGTCGTCCATTACTTAATGGATCAAGGAGAGGCGTACTCGATTATTGGCAGACCGAAATTTAGCTTAGAGCCGATTCCAGGACGAGTCATTATCAACAAAGAAGAGCTTTACTTTGCACAAATGTTCCTGCCAGTTGAAGGAGAGAACGATCTTGAGCTGTTTGAGCATTTGAAACAAGAGATCCAGCTTCTTCATGATCGCTTTGAATCAGCTGAAAAACCAAAACCTGTACCAATGCTTCCTGATAAACTAACCATTTGGGAGCTAGAGAGTCGCTTAGAAGAACAAAAACAGCCGTATGACATTCCAGTCGGACTAGATGAGGAATCTGTTGCTCCTGTTTACTTTGACTTGAAGAAGAATAAACACTGCCTCATCATCGGTCAAACGCAGCGAGGGAAAACAAATGTGACAAAACTGATGCTTGATCAGCTATTAGCAGCAAAACCTGAGAAGCTGGCCGTCTTTGATTCGATTGATCGGGGTCTCTCTCATTATGCAAAAGAAGAGAACATTGATTACCTTGAAACAAAGGATGATATCACCGAATGGGCCGAGGAAATAGATCGTTTATTCAAGGTGCGTGAAGAGATGTACGTCGAAGCTGTGCGCCGGGGAGAGACTGATCAGTTGTCGTTCTCTCAAATTGTGCTTGTGATTGATGGCATTACGCGTTTTCAGCAGACAATCGATCCGCGTCTTCAAGATCAATTGGCTGATTTCATGAAGTCATATGCACACCTAGGCTTTAGCCTGATTGCGTCAGGAAATCATACCGAATTCAGTAAAGGCTATGATGCACTCACAAATGAAATCAAACAAGTTCGTCATGCTATGTTACTCATGAAAAAATCAGAGCAAAACATCATACCGCTTCCGTATGCAAGACAAGAACCAGATATTCAGCCAGGCTTCGGGTATTTGGTTGAAAACGGGAAAGAGAAGAAAATCCAGGTTCCTTTATGTGCGGTAGAAAGGAAGAGTGTTCAATGACAGAGCAGCAAAAAAGCTCCATCAAAATCGTATCGACGATGATATTGATTCTGGTTCTGCCGGTTTTATTTTTCCACCTCATTGGAGATGACCCGGCAAAACAGAAAAAGAATGCCACACGTAATATTGCTGTGGTCAATGAGGATATGGGTGCGAGCGAAAGTGAAAACACCGCTCGCTTCGGGCAGGATGTTGTCGCCGCATTATCAGAGCGTCCAGATTATACATGGACCGTAGTGAATCGGAGTGCGGCAGAAAATGGACTGAAAAGCAGAAAGTATGACGCTGTCCTCTATATTCCGTCTGATTTCTCTAAAAATGTGCTGAGCTATGATAAAGACCATCCTGAAAAGGCATCCATTCAATTTTCCATTCAAGATCAGCTCAATTCAGTCAATAAAGAGAAAGTGCAAAGAGAGCTGGAAAATGCGCAAAAGAAAATGAATGAACAGATGTCGACGTTATACTGGAGTTTTGTATCACAGGAAATCGGCAATGTCAGAGAAGAGTTTGAACATATTGTCGGGAAAGAAGTCGAATTCCAAAACACAATGTATAACTTCTATAAGCCGAATTCAAACAAACTATCAGACGCCGTTCAGCAGCAGAAGAAACAAATAGAAGAATTAAAAAATGCGATGACTGACTCGCAGAAACAGTATAAAGACGGTCTGACTACAACAGAAGAAGCAAAGAACCAGTTAAAGGACTTTGTAAAAGTAGTCGATCAATACCAGCAGTATCAAGACAAACAAAAGGACCTCTTGATCAAAGCGCAATCGACAAACCAAAAACAAATCCAGCAGGGGCTCAAACAGCTCGCTGATATCCAAAACCAAAATGCCCGCAGCTTTAGTGATCAAATGGACGGACTAAAAACAGACATCAACGGGGTACAAAGTCAGCTAAACACAACGGACAGCGCCATCCAATCTGTTCAAAAGTCAAGAGAGGACGCTATTCCTAAGCAATCAACGGGGTTAACGGAACTTGTAATAGCGTCTCAGAAGGAACTAATTAAAAACTATGAAGACCGTTATTTAGAAGACTATCGAAATAAGATATCAGCCTTGCAAACGAAGCTATTGGCAAAAAGGCAAGAGTTGATGGACGAGCCTGAGCCGCCAGTTGATTCTGAAGATGACGGGCAATCAGATCAAGATAATGAAAACCCAGAAGAGATTGGGATTAACCTAGATGAAGAAACAAATGAGCTCTCTCAAATTTCAATAGAAATGAACGACCTTGCGGATCAATTAGGAGAACAGGAGACACCGCCTTCGACCGAAGATGGGGAAGAAGGAGAGAACGTTGAAAATCCTGCTCAGCCAGATACCGGCAGCAAGGATTCATCGCAGGATGATCTAAAAGCACTATCAACTCGCTTAGATGAAGTGAAAAAGAAAATTCAAGAAAAAGCGGCTGCTCATAATGACGAATTGAAAGACAAAGTGAGTCAAATGAGTAAAGAGCTTGAGAAACTGACGAAAAAAGTTGAAAAGCTTGAAAAGATGTTCCTATGGTTACAAGATCGATATAACATTATTCCGAATGAAATCAAAAATCAAGAATCATCCATTGTAAGCAAAGTAAAAGAGTTGAAGCGCAGAAACTCACCAATTGGTGAAGCATTTAAGGACAATCTTTTTGAGGAGAAATTTGAAACAAAATCAACAAGAACTAAAAAATTAATGGAGTATTCTAATCAGCTCTCTCAGCTAGAGCTGATGATCGCAAATGTCTATCAACCATCTAATAACTCTTCTTTATATGACGCAAAAGAAGAGAATATCCAGTCAATCCTCTCCATCAAAAAAGAGGAAACAGAAAACTGGGATACGCTCAAAAAACAAATGCTGACGTCAAACGAGGATGTGTCGACTTTTATTGATGAGATGCAGAAGTTTTCAGATGGCTATGCAGAATACATTTCGACTCAGCAGGCAAGCATGGAACAGGAATTAAACACAATTTCTGAAAGTGCGGACAATGTTGCGGAGCAAATGGCTGATCAAGGAGATGCAGTGTATACGGCAGAACTTGCAGGCAGTTCAATTGTTGTCAGTGCGCATGATTCAATTGGTCAGGAAGTGCTTCGACTTTCTGAAAATATGAGTTCGTTAACCGACCGCCAAAAAGGGGTGGTGGATTATACGAATAACATTGAAGAGAGTGTGACGACGGTCCAAGAAAAAGCGGATACGCTGAATGAAAACTGGAGCAAGAATGTTCATTCCACGAAGCTTGTTCAGCAAGATTTAAAAGGTATTTTAGGAAACACATTAAGTGATCAAGGCAATAGCAACTATGTGTATAATCACTTAGCCAATCCACTGAAAATCAGTGGTGATGTACCAGAAGAAAAAACGCAGACTGTACCGCCAGTGGTCATTTTGGTCATTGTGATGATCAGTAGTTTGTTAATTGGCTTTTTTAGCTCGTATTATGCGGCAGCTCCGATGCTGGTGAAAGGTGCACTATTTGGCATCTTAAATCTATTAGTCGGACTTATGATCAGCTTGTTCGGACTGAACATTTACAAGCTTGCAGATGATCAAGCGATTCAGTGGTCCATTTTCACGATTTTACTATTAGTGGCTTGTTCCGCCTTTATTCGCACGGCGTTCCTTTTCGGCTCCATTGCCGGATGGATGGCAGCAACAGCGCTTATTTTCTTCTTTGTCGCACCATTAATTGATTTGGTGATGCCGAATTTCCATTTCACAAATCCAGTGACAGACGTGTACTTGTCCATCCAATATGGAAATGGAGATCACTTTGGAATGGGTGTGATAGGATTAGTGATTTTAACTGTCCTCTTCATGGCCATCCCGCTTGTGACAAAGCTATGGAAAGATAAAACAGAGGAACGTGATGTCACTCATGAGGCTTAATCTGTTCGTGAAAGGGATGGCACTTGGTGTCATGTCCCTTTTTCTTCTCATTCCTGCTGCTTTCGCTGCTGGTGAAGATACGGATACAAATGTCAAGCCGAATGAATATCAAGAAAAAGAACTCAATATTAACTCAAGTATATTGAGGGATCAAACGAAATACGAACAAAGCAAAAAGACATCAACAGTTAAAACAGACATTCATTTTGCTGAACCGCCTAAAACTCCGGGAGGGTCTCTTTCTCCGCAGCTTTTCAGTGATCTAAAAGAGAACCCGCCCAAAACATCAGTTCACATGATGGAAGAGATGAATATCTCTTTTCGAGATGCTGCTGTATCGGCACCTTCTGGCGATGATCACAAGAAGCAGTCATCCGCACTGCTTCCGATCATCTTTGGTTTCTTGATCGTCTTTGGCATCGTTGTGATGTTCATTCTGATTCCGAAGGTGAATGTGAAGGCTGAAAAGAAATAGCCTGTCTCTTTAAAAAGAGGCAGGTTTTTCTTTATGCACATTGCTTGAAGTCATACCGTTTCACTACGTAAAATAAGGTTAACAAGGGAGGAGATTGTCATTCGAATTTCAATCGTTACAGGCGGATCAAAAGGATTTGGCCTAGCACTTGTGAACCAGCTGCTCTCACGCGGAGATCATGTGTACACGGCAGCAAGAAGCGCATCACCAATATCTCATTCGAAGCTCACACATACACAAGTCGACCTGACAGATGAGAAAGCAGCAGCCCAATGGCTTCAAGATTGTCTCACGCCGCAAACACTGACAGCAGCTGATGACATCTTATTCGTCAATAATGCTGGCATGGTGACACCAATCAAGCGTGTGGGGCAAGGCGGACAGGATACGCTTCATCAGCATTATACGCTGAATCTTGTGATTCCTGTTTTGCTGAGCCATGTGTTTGTTAAACAGACTCAATCATTTAATGGAAAGAAAACGATCGTTCATCTTTCTTCTGGAGCGGCGAAAAATCCTTATAAAGGCTGGAGTGCGTATTGCAGCTCAAAGGCAGGACTTGATATGTTTATGAGGACTTTGCATGAGGAACAGCAGGACGAGGCGTATCCAATCAACACGTTTTCATTTTCCCCAGGCACGATTGATACAGATATGCAGGGAGAGATTCGAAAATCTTCAAAACAGGACTTCGAACAAATTGATCGTTTTCAGCAATTATATGAAACAGGCACACTGAAGAGTCCAGATGAAGTCGCATGTATTTTGCTCGATCTTATAGCGGATGATCCAGCTGGAGGCTGCGTATATGATGCACGAGAGTATGGAAAAAAGCAGTCATAACGACTGCTTTTTTCCGTCTTGTACAAGCAAAACCGGCTGATTTGACATAAGCTAATCTTGAGACTCATAGAAAATATAACAGAACATTTGAGTTTCTTTTCAGAATATGTTAGGATGCTAAAAATATAGATAAGGAGGGGTTTCCATGAGAAAGGTTACATTAATGGATGTTTACACCCATCCAGTTGCTCAAAAATATTTAAATCGTTCAGGAAAAGCCCATGCGATTGCTTGTGCTTATCACGCATTCAAGCTGGCAATGAAGGCTGGAATTAACCCAGATCTCGCTGTGAAAGCAGCACTCTTGCATGACATCGGCCACTATGAATGGTATACAGCCGGCGGAGAATGGGATTACGAGACATATAGACGAAATGATATTCATGCCATTAAAGGTGCAGAGCGGGCACATAAACTGCTCATACGGCTCGGGGAGGAACCAAAAGCAGCTAAAGATATTGCACTTGCGATTCTGCTTCATACAGATTCATATTTGCCAGAGGGCGACCTTCATAAGGACACACTCCAACAAATTGTGAAGAAAGCAGATGAAATGGATGAAGAGCCAGGGGGACACCACCATTACAGACAAATTGACGAATCACTGGCAATGAAGAAAATTGCCGATTTGGATCAGAAAGTGCAGCAGGCACTTCAGCCCATGAAACGCTCTGTTTAATATGGAATGTCTCCATGAATCGTTCCGTGCTGATCAACATACAATGTGCGAATAACGGTACGGTTAAACGCAGATGTCCCTGACGTAGTGAGTCCAGTGTATTGTACCGTGACGGAATAAGTACCTTCTTTTTTCAATTGAATAGCTGATGAGCTACTTGTTTTCACTGGATGATCCTTTTGTGCGTCTTTAAAGTAATTGGTTTCCACAGATTTGCTTAACCGTTTAATTAGACCGCTTGAATGGGTCGATGCACCTCCTGACTTCGAAGCAGCTTCTTTAATTTCTTCATTTAATGGTGAATCAAAAGATACAAGCAGCAGATAAGGAGCACTTTTTCCAGAGTTCGATTGAATCGTCCATTTTCCAGGAACGGGTTTATTGATTTTCACATGGTGTGAATATGCGCCTTCATATGGGAAAGAAGCTTCCGATGTCTTAAGATTTGTTAAGACGTCTCCATTTGGAGCAATAATTTCGGGCTGCGTCTCCTGCCTTTCATTTAACCACTGGATCGATAAGCCATTCGTTCCTTCCTCTACATAGAACGCTTCTGTTTTATCCTTTTCACTTTCTCCACCTGTCACATAAACATCTGTATTGAGCTCAGCAGAGACGGGCTCTTGTTCCTCTTTATGTTTATTTTCAGCGCTCGAGGCATTTGCCAGCAGCTGATGCTGGAACACAGGAAACATACTTGTTCCGTTTTTGATTGAATAGTGATCCCATTTTCCAGTTAAAATATTGTTTGCATAGGATAGTTTTGTGCTGTTTACTGTGACGGCACCATCATTTGTACCAAAGCTCTTTAAATACATGCCGCCTAAATACAGCGCACCGCCAAATGTTCCCCATTCCGAACCAGAGTAGGTGACATATTTATTGGGGAACGCCTCTAGCTGGTCGGTTTCACTTCGAAAAGCTGCCATCAGACCAGTTTGCAAAGAATAAAGCGCTTCGCTTTTTTGTCCAAGAATTTGCGCGAGCCAGCTCCCACCTTTGCTATATGCTAGATCCGCAAGCGGTGTCCCGTTATGAGGAGAGCCAAGAGTAATGACCTTTTCCACATAGGGATGTGCTTTGAAATACACTAGGGCGGCCTGTGTATCGATCCCTCCTTTACTATGACCAATCACTATTAGTTTTCTACCAAACGCGTCATAGATTTCTTTGAGCTTTTCTGCTAATAGTTTGCCGTTCTTTTTCATGTCCTGATCTGGGTGCAAATCTATGAATGCGCTTTCGTATCCGTTCTGAACAGCCTGCTTTGCCATATCGTTTCGGTTGGACCAAGTGTAGGAGGAGCTGTTAATACCATGAACAAAAACAAGTGGTGGTTTTGACCCGTCTTTTTGAATGGGCTCTTCTCCTTTAAACCACTTTCCTGGCGTCCCTGGGGGATCTCCAATTGTCCCTGCATACGCATAGCTTGCAGAGGATAGAAAGAGCATGACAGCAACAATACAAATGAGTTTTTTCAAGAAAATTCACCTCTTCAAATGATTTAAATTGTTGGCAGCACCAATCTATTATACTTCTAAAAAATGTAAAAACGAACTAAATGTTAAAATATGGTATTAATGTTGTGAGGTTGCCATGAGTGACATTCACATGGGTTCATGCATACGCTGTGGGTAAATACACAAGTAAAGGGGCGGGTAGTATGGCACAACAAGGAAGTCCACAGCTTGTTTCATTAGTTGATCCATATGTTTATCAAACATTGCAGAAAGTGGTCGGTATGAGATTAATTGTGCAAACAGTGAAAGATACGGTCCGTGGGAAATTGAAGGAAGTCATGCCGGATCATATTGTCATAGAAGCGGGGGCGAAATCAGTTTTTTATGTGCGGATCCAGCAAATCGTGTCGGTGATGCCTGATCACAGTGAAAGAGTGTAACAAGCAGACGCATGGGTGTCTGCTTTTTTTCATGCTTATAGAATGTATATCTGGAAAAAGTGCATGATATACCAATTGTTCTTTTTTTTTCAAAAAATGAGGTTCTAAAAACAAGAAGCAGTTGACAGAAGAGGGGTTGAATAGTAGTTTTTTAATAAGATCAATACGTAACAGGAGGAGCATCTTTGTTAAAATCTAAAGTTCATTTTTGGACATTCCAAATATTACTTGTTTTACTCATTGTGTATGTATCAACAAAGGTTTCGTTTTTATTTCAGCCGATTATTTTATTTGCATCAACACTGTTTGTCCCCATCTTGCTAGCGGGTATTCTCTTTTTCATCTTTAATCCAATTGTTCAATTTTTGTCCAAGAAAATACCTAGAACTCTCGCTATCCTGATCATTTATCTCCTGTTCATTGGACTCATCACGTTTATCGTCAATGCTGCTGGACCGGTGCTTATCTCGCAGGTCGGTGGACTTGTCAAAAGCTTCCCTGGTTATGTGACGGACATGCAGAAATTTATCAATGACTTTTCGCATTCTAAAACATTTACTTGGATGATGAGCCAAGATTATGTGTCTGTCTCAAAATTTGAACAGACGGTCGTTTCGTCATTAAAGGCATTACCGGAAAACATTGCTTCAAGCATGTCTGCGGTGTTTGGCGTGATTGCGAATATTGCCTTAGCCGTCATCACAGTTCCATTTATTTTATTTTATATGCTGAAAGACGGGCATAAGTTTCCGGACAAGCTCGTTCAGTTCTTACCAATGCCTTACCGCAAGGAAGGGCTGAAGATCTTCAAAGAATTAAACGACACGCTCGCAGCTTACATACAGGGGCAGATTATTGTCTGTTTGTTTGTCGGAGTCGCTTGTTTTATTGGATACTTATTAATTGGTGTGAAATATGCGCTTATTCTCGGTATTATCATTGCGGTCACAAATGTGATTCCATACCTTGGACCATATCTTGGAGCGGCTCCAGCTGTACTGATTGCCTTTCTTGATTCGCCTGGAAAAGCAGTGGTGACAGTGATTGTGATTCTTGTCGTGCAGCAAATTGACGGAAATGTCATTTCTCCATTGATCATTGGGAAACGCCTGAACACACATCCTTTGACCATTATCCTGTTATTAATTGGGGCAGGAAGCTTTGGCGGCATCCTTGGCATGATCTTTGCGGTTCCTGTCTATGCACTGCTCAAAGCCATCACCCTGAATATTGTCAGATTGGTTCAGCTGCGTCAGCGGTCTCGTAAAGAACAGCATTTAAACGTCTAAGGCAGGGCATATGCACAACTTTTCCCTTTTTGCATAAGATGATTGACATAAGCAGATAGGGGGAGATTCTGATGCCTGCCATCGTTGGACCTATTCATATCGAGTCATTAGGAGGAAATGGTGCAGCTACTTTCGGTGATGTACTGGCCATTGCCCCTTTAGCTGTAAACCACTCGACTGGAGGGGCTGGAGCCTTTAATTCAGGTGATTATATGTCACTTACAAGTGATCCGAATGCGACGATGCTTTGGGATTTCACATTGTTTGGCCAGCCTCAATCATTTAATGCATAGAAAGACAGCTGATGCTCACATATCAGCTGTCTTTTTTATATTGGATAGACACGTATTTTCCTCATAGGCATATGATGAGGGGAGTAAAGGTGGTGGAAAGATGCCAGCGATTGTTGGGCCTATTCATATTGACCGTGTAATTGGAAATGGTTCTGCACATTTCGGTGATGTTTTTGCCATTTCGCCAAAAAGTGTCGATCACTCTGCCGGTGGATCAGGTACGTATAATGCAGGTGACTTCGTCCAATTTTTTAACAGTCCAAATGTCACATTTGTTTGGGATTCAAATCTTATTAGTCAGCAGAAGAGCTTCAATGCGTAGCCAGCTTTGAAAGGGAATTCCTTTTCTGAAGCTGTCTTTTTTTATGGTACAATGGATATGGAAGTAAGAAGGAAAAAGAGGTGTGAACAGAGCCAAATGAAAATTAGAAAAGCACACATCACAAGCGGACAACCAAAGACCTACAATGTATATTTACATGAAAATAAAAAAAAATATAAAACGCTTGTTGCCGTACCTGATATTGAATGGAGTATTTCCATTGCGTACGAGGACGAAAAAGAGCAGCTGATCCATACGCTCGAGCAATCCTTAATGGAAAGAGCAGAAACAGACGAAGCCCGTGAACTTGCACTAAAGATTGTGCACTGGGTCACAGAAATGTAAATATGTAAACCAGGAGTGAAAACAGCGATGAAAGAAGAATCCGTAGACTTTTATTTGCAGCAAGGGATATTTGGACATGCTGAAACAAAACCCGATGAACGAAGAATGTTTCTCGGTTCATTAAGAGAACGAGCGCTTCTTGCCCTGACAAAAGGACAGGTCTCACGAAATAAACCGTATCAAGAGGTCGAACAAGTATTAAAGGCCAACCGTCAGGCCACTGTTCTTTTAAATGGTGAGTTGTCCTATGCTTCTTATTCTCAATATGTGAAAATGGCTAATGCCGCGGGATGTTCCTTTAAAGTGGTGAATCATCATGAGGCACAATCTCCTTTTGGTCTTGTGATAGAGCTGCCGAATGCGGTCAATCAAGAGCACATCTATATAGAAGATGAGCTGTTTCAAAAGGCTTTTTCTCACGAATCTGTTGAATAGGTTTCCCTAGTGAAATGAATAAGCTATAATGAGTCAAAAGAGCATATGGGAGAGATGCGGATGGGCAAAGCATTGATTTGTATTGATTATACCGTTGATTTTGTTGCAGACGATGGAAAATTGACATGCGGAAAGCCTGGACAGGCGATTGAGCCTAAGATCACAGAGATCACTTCTTCGTTTATTGAGGAAGGGCACTTTGTCGTCTTTGCAGTCGATCATCATGAGGAGCAAGACCTTTATCATCCAGAGACAAAGTTATTTCCGCCCCATAATATTCGCGGGACAAAGGGAATTGAACTTTATGGCAAACTAAGTTCACTATTTCACACGTCAAAGCATTTAAAACATGTCTACTATATGGAAAAAACAAGATACTCTGCTTTTGCAGGCACTCAATTAGAAATGAAACTGCGCGAGCGTGGCATCACTGAACTTCATTTAGCCGGCGTATGTACCGATATTTGTGTACTACATACAGCTGTTGATGCGTACAATAAAGGCTTTGAACTTGTGATTCACGAGAATGCTGTAGCGAGTTTTAATGAAGCGGGGCACGAGTGGGCACTTTCTCACTTTGAGCAGTCGCTTGGTGCGAAAGTGGTTAAGTAAGGGAAGGAGAATGGAAGTTGGAGCATCGGTTTATTGACGACAGTTTATCACTACATACAGACCTTTATCAAATTAACATGGCAGAAACGTATTGGAGAGACGGCATTCATGAGAAGAAGGCAGTGTTTGAACTCTTCTTCAGAAAGCTTCCATTTGACAATGGCTTCGCTGTATTTGCTGGTTTAGAGAAAGCGATTGAATATTTATCGGACTTCTCCTTCACCGAAAGTGATCTAGCGTATTTAAAAGACGAACTCGGTTATAAAAGCGATTTCATTGATTATTTAAGCGGGTTGTCCTTTACAGGCTCCCTGCATTCAATGCGAGAAGGCGAAATTGTCTTTGCAAATGAGCCAATTATGCGTATCGAGGCAACGCTTGTCGAAGCGCAGCTAATCGAAACCGCCTTGCTGAATATTGTGAACTTCCAGACGCTGATTGCAACAAAGGCAGCTCGGATTAAAGGAATCATTGAAGATGAGACAGCATTAGAATTTGGAACAAGACGTGCACATGAAATGGATGCTGCGATGTGGGGAGCAAGAGCGGCACTCATCGGCGGCTTTCAGGCGACAAGTAATGTTCGTGCTGGGAAGCGCTTCAACATCCCAGTGTCAGGAACACATGCTCACGCACTTGTACAAGCATACCGCGATGAATATACGGCATTTAAAAAATACGCTGAAACCCATACAGACTGTGTCTTTTTAGTCGATACGTATGATACCGTAAGATCTGGTATTCCAAATGCCATTAAGGTAGCGAAAGAATTCGGAGACAAGATCAACTTTATTGGTGTCAGACTAGACAGTGGTGACCTTGCCTACTTGTCTAAAAAAGCTAGAACGATGCTGGATGAAGCTGGATTCCATGACGCAAAAATCATTGCATCAAGTGATCTTGATGAACATACCATCATGAATTTAAAAGCACAGGGTGCCAAAATCGATGTGTGGGGTGTTGGGACAAAACTGATCACAGCATTTGATCAGCCAGCTCTCGGTGCAGTGTATAAGCTTGTGTCGATTGAAGAGAATGGTAAGATGAATGACACCATCAAAATTTCATCCAACCCAGAGAAAGTGACAACACCTGGACGTAAACGTGTGTACCGCATTATCAATCAATTGAATCATCACTCTGAGGGTGACTACATTGCGCTCGAAGAGGAAGATGTTCATAGTGAGGATAAGCTGAAAATGTTCCATCCTGTTCATACATTTATCAGCAAATTTGTCACAAACTTTGTGGCGAAGGATCTACATGTCCCGATTTTTGAACAAGGAAAACTTGTATATGACAATCCGGATATTCAAACGATTCAAGCCTATGTGCAGGAGAGCCTCGGACTTTTCTGGGAGGAATATAAACGAATCAGCAAACCAGAAGAATATCCAGTCGATTTGAGTCAAAAATGCTGGGATAACAAGATGCAGTTTATCCATGACGTGAAAAATAAAATTAAACTAGAGCTTTATGAAAGCTAATGTTGGAAGAAAGGAGATCATCAAGTCAGATGATCTCTTTTTTTATTTTTTGACCGATTCAAAATGAACCATAAGCACAATCATTTGGTATACTGAAAGCACATCTTGTTTGTCATTGCATAAAGGAGGATTGGAGCAGTTGAGGGTGTTTGTTGCGAGACAGCCTATTTTTAACAGAAAAGAACAAGTCGTATCATACGAGCTGCTTTATAGAGATAGTGAAACCAATACATATAGCGCTGAAGATGGTGACCAAGCGACAACGGACCTCATTATTAACAGTTTTTTAAATATCGGCATCGAAACATTGACAGAAGGCAAAAGATGCTACATTAATTTCACCGAAAGCTTACTTTCGTCTGATCTGCTCACCTATTTTGATCCGCATCAGCTTGTGATCGAGATATTAGAAAATGTCCCGATTACCCCGGCACTTATTATGAGATGTAAGGAATTAAAAAAATGGGGATATACGATTGCACTTGATGATTTTTTTCTAAGCGGATCACATTTCAGTGACAAGTTGCTTGAGGAACTCCTCTATTGCATTGATATTTTAAAAATTGACTTTCTAAAGACCACATCGGAAGAACGTAGAAAAATTCTACATACCTATAAAAAATATCGACTTCGTTTCCTTGCAGAAAAGGTGGAAACGCGAAGAGAATATGAAGAAGCGCTAGAAGCCGGCTTCCATTTGTTTCAAGGGTATTTCTTTAGTGAGCCGCATGTTATATCAGGACGAGCATTATCAACCAGCTTCCATGCGTATCACCAGCTATTAAATGAGCTGAGCAAGGAACAGCCGAATATCCAGGTCGTGACCCATTTTATTGAAAGTGACCTTTCGCTATCATACCAATTATTAAAAATGCTCAATTCAGGCGGCATGAGACGTCTTTATCAAATCAAAAGTATCCGGCAGGCGATTATTCTGCTTGGTTTTAATGAAATTAGGCGGTGGATCTTTATTCTTTCATTTAAAGAATTGAATGTTCAAGCCAACTCAAGCCAAAAAGAAATTATTAAAATGTCCTTCATTCGGGCAAAAACGTGTGAACTGATTGCAAGTCGTACCGAACGAGAGCACCCAGCCTCTTATATGCTGACAGGCATGTTTTCTCTCATTGATACACTTGTCAGGGCAGATATCACAGAACTTGTAAAAGAGCTACCACTTTCTGATGAAGTTGGTGAGGCACTGCTTGGCTATGAAAATGATTATTCATTTGTGCTAGATGTCGCCAAACGGATTGAACGAAATGAATGGGATCATGAGATGTTAGATGGGAATCTCCCGAAGCAAGAAGCCTACGGATGTTATATAGAAGCCATTGAATGGTGTCATAAAATGTTTGAATCATAAAAGCCGCCCACGCTGAGAGCGGCTTTTTTGTTATGCCCACTGTAAAAGGAGAAAAAGTCTGCTAGAGGCAAGAGACAAGTAGATACGAATGCCTTCTGGACTAAAGCGGATGTCGATACCACTTTTCACACCGATTTGTTTCAGCATTCGGATGACACTTGTCGAATCAGAGCGCTCAGCAGCCTCCATAATCCGCTGTGCAAACGAAAGGGAGCTGGAAATCTGCTGTGTAATAAGTGAAGCATCAGCAACAAGTCGGGCTGATTCCTTTGCGGCTCGTTGAAATGAGTGGGCATCTACTGGAGGAAAAGTCATAGGCGTGCGCGGATATGCACGGCTCATTGCGGGACCCTGCAAAGCAGGATAAGGAACATAGTAAAACACATGGTCACCTCTTCTCTCATTGACGTGAAATTGGACGGATATCTGTTCTAAATGTATGTAGAAAATCAGAATAAAGAATCAAAATGATCTTTCTATCTTTATAAATCCAACATAAAAATAGGTACTTTTGCGGTCAATTTCGGTGAATGTCGCCAAAAAATTGCGGTGTCCACAAAGGGGCCTGTCGTCTGACCTATAACACGCAAAACCGAGGTTACAGGAGGGATCGTATGTTCCGTTGTGAGAGAAGTGTGACGAATGATGCCTATTCTTGTCGCAAAAATGACGGAGTTCCTTTGAAATTAAGATAAAAGTATGATTTGAAAAGTCAGAAAATGATGAAAAAAGACCTATTGAATTTTGCGGTATCACGCACACATTTTGTGCATACTTTTCGGTGAAAAAATACTCAATTACATTTACACTGTTAGTAACAGATCAAATACTTATGACCCAATCACCATACACAAATACATTGATCTTCCAAAAAAGGAGAGTGGAATCGATGGAAAAGTATGAAATCGAAGAACTTAAACAATTATTATGGAAACTTGAAAACGAAATTAGAGAAACAACGGCTTCTCTTCATAACATTAACAAAAGCATTGATCAGTACGACAAATATGAATATGTGAAAATTTCTTAAAGACTTGATAATCATCAAGTCTTTTTTTTATCCAAATACATACAAAAAAAGGATATATTATTATATAATTGTTAAATAGTGATGTCAGTGGACATTTGCTCATGTCTTTTTAGTAAAATAAAAGGCGGAAGGGTGAGGGACAAGACCGAGTATGCTAAACTATCTAGAGAATACAAAAATCAAGCAGAATATGTCTGATTTTATTCAACATGCAGTCAGGCAGAAGGATTTACAAAAGCTGCTTCTAGAATTTACAGATATAAAGAATGAATTTCCCTTTGGGCAATTAGCTTACAAGCATTATGAGGCATTTGGCGGACAAGACAAGCAAGCGATTACACAATTGGCAGCAGGGATTGAACTTCTCATCTTATCAGCCGATATATTAGATGATATTGAAGATCAGGATAAAGATTCTTATCCTTGGATGAACGTCAACCAAGGAGTGGCCATCAATGCTTCTACGTATTTGTATACACTGAGTATCCAACTCATCACATCAATAGGTGAAAATGATTTTCAACTAATTGAGAAACTGTTCCAACTCATCAAACAGTCAATGGAAGGACAGCATGAGGATTTGCGTCATTTGCATGGAACAGAAGAAGAGTGTGTAGAGGTTTTAAGGAAAAAATCAGGATCTTTAACAGCTCTTGCTAGTGTACTGGGTGCTTATTTAGCGACGGGGAAAATCAACGCAACTGTGGAATCATATTCAATATGTTATGGTGTTGCTGAACAGATCAGTAACGATTTTTTTGCGTTATTTTCGAAAACAAACGGAGATTTTCTAAAAAAACAAACGCTGGCATTTAGCTATTTACAAAGAGGCTTTAACGATGCCAGTCAAGAGATTCTTATGTTCTTTTCTAATCGACTAGATAAGTCAGAACAAAAGTCATTTCAGCTGAAGCAGAAATTACTTGAAGCAGGTTTGACTCAGTACATGGTGTCAATGAGAGAGATTATGCTGTTAAAAATGAGGCATGGGATTGACCAACTTGACTTACCTAAAACAAAGAGGGAACAATTGTATGCATTTATGACAAAGGAGGGCAATGATTGAACATTCAAAATATCATTGCATATCTAATAAAAAACCCAGGTGTGGTCGATGAATTGATATCTGGAAATGCCAGCTTAATTCATGCTGACGCACAAACAACTGCTGCCATTATACAGGGGGTAAAAAAAGAATATATGAGTGCAAAATACATCTGGGAGTATTAATTTAAAGTCCAAAACTGTATGATGATTTAATGATCTTTCTTAAGGATGTTTTTAAACATGAAGAAGCTTACCTATACAAAATTGTCCACGTTTCTTGTATTTTTATCTTTTTTATTTGTGATCTATATTTCATACATCTATGTATTTGATATTTTTAATGGTGCACGTGTAGAAAAGAATGCAAACGGTCAAACGGAAGTTGTTGACGTTGAATATCTTTCTTTAGCTTATTCGTCGGGGTTAAAAGAAGGAGATATTATACTAAAGATAAACGGACAATCTAATTTAATTCAAGACCACATGATCAATGGTAAGCTTAGAAATGTACAAAGAATTGATATACAAAGAGGCAACCAAATTATATCACTTAAAAATAAGACATTGATTGGTCGCGAAAGTTTATTTGTCTATTTAATCCCTCTTCTTCTATATTCAATATGCTTATTCTGTATCTTTTTTATTATTAAAATTAACAAAGAACCGCAACGAAAATCTGCATTTTTATTAATTTTATTCTTATTGTCAATTTGTATTGGATATTTAAGTGCAGGTACGTCAGGAATTGGTGATAAATTTAGCCATTATGTTCTCCTATTGTGTTTATCAAGTGTGTCTATCTTATATATTCATTTTATCTATCAATATTTCAAGGAATTTGATGTGCATTTAACGAATCCAAAGCTCATCAGGTACTTATATTTGATGCCTATTTTTGACCTTGCTGTACATAGCGGGGTATCGGTGTCATCTGAATTGAGAAAATATGTTCCTAGCATCAGTTTATTGTTTTTTTTCGGAACAGTTTTAATAGCTCTTTATTTAATAATCAGAGGAATGAAGAAATATAAAAAAACAGCACATGGTTCTGTTTTAAAGTTTTTTGCCATTATGAATGTTTTGTCGTTCAGTCCATTCATTCTATTTTTTGTTATTCCCTATGTGTTTTTTGATAAGTATTTGATTGATCCTTTTATTCTGACATCAATCGTTTTGTTAATCCCTTTTTCTCTAGTGTATCAATTCATGACGAACAAACTTTACAATATGGATTTCTTGATTAGCAGACTGAGGTACTATGGCTTTCTAGCCATTACACCGACCATTTTTGTTGTCGTCACGTTTTACATTTTGCAGAAACCAGAAGATTTGAAGTACACCCTGAAGCTCGCATTAATCACCTATGCGCTTATGCTTGCTGTCTTTTATTTTAAAGAAATTCTAGATTTCCGCTTCCGGCTGAAACGTTTTTCAGAGAAGCATAATTATCAGGACAGTGTGTTTAAATTTACTCAGCTCATTCGTGAGGCGTCATCACTTCACCAAGTGTTATATCATTTGAAATACACCATTTTAGAAGTGCTGGTTGTGAATAAAGCCTTTGTGCTTGAAGTGAAGCCAGATGGACAGATTGAAGAGATTGATGAATCTTCAGGTGATAGCAATCTATGGAAAGAGTATGTGGATCAATTTCAGGATATTTTAGGGGAAGTCGGGAAAATCATTGAGCTTGATAAAGGGTTCATGATGAAAATTGGTGAGCGGGGCGGTCACTCGTTTGTGATTTGCTGTTTATCTAATTTACGGACACCTAAGCTGACCCGCGATGAAATCTCATGGCTGAAAACATTGGCATTTTACACAAGTGTCAGTTTAGAAAATGTCGTCAAGATTGAAGAATTGATGGAGCATCTTGAAGATTTGAAGCAGCGTGAAGCGAACCCCGCTTGGCTGAAAAAAGTCATGTTTGCGATGGAGGAAAAGCAGCGCTCCGATTTAGCGAGGGATCTTCATGATTCCGTGCTGCAGGATTTGATATCGCTGAAAAGACAGTCAGAGATGTTTTTAACGAATTTCCAAAACGATCAATGCCCAACGTCTATTGAACAATCGCTTATCTCATGGAATGAACAAATGTCTAAGGTGATTCAAACGACGAGAGAAACATGTCATGAACTTCGGCCGCAGCTACTGTACGATTTAGGTTTAGTGAAGGCGATATCGAAGCTGACTTCTCAAATTCAGGAGGAAGCACCGTTTCATATTCGGCTGAATACGACACGCTTTGATAAGGAGCTGGACATTGATATTGACTCCCAGCTTAATATTTACCGGATTGTTCAAGAGCTGTTATCCAATGCCTTGAAACACTCTCAAGCCAGCCAAGTGCTTGTAATGCTGATTTGTATTAAAGATCAGGTTGTTCTTCATTACGAGGATGATGGAGTTGGTTTTGACGCAAGCCATCTTGATCAGCACACCATGAGCATGGGCCTCTCTGGAATCAGAGAACGAGTCAAGGCGTTAAATGGGAAGCTTCACATTCACACAGCACCTGAAAAAGGGCTGAAGGTGAAAATTGAAATGGAATTGTAACGATTTATTAAGGAATAAGACTTGGCATCTGCCAAGTCTTTTATATAAAATGGAAGTGAGTGATTTAAAGGGAGGAAGACATGAAGAAGATATTGGTCATTGATGATCATCCGGCTGTCATGGAAGGGACAAAAAGCATATTAGAATCAGATCAACAGCTATCAGTCGATTGTTTAAGTCCTGATGCAGAAGCCGCCTTTTTAAAGACGCATGACTTTTCCATCTATGATGTGATTTTGATGGATTTAAATCTCGGGGATATCAATGGGATGGACATTGCGAAACAAATTCTAGAAACCAACCAACAAGTGAAAATCATCATTTATACAGGGTATGAAGTAGATGATTATTTTGAAGAGGCCATTCGGGCTGGATTGCACGGTGCAATTAGTAAAACAGAGACAAAAGACAAAATTATTGAATACATACACCGCACATTGCAAGGAGAAGTTGTCATTCAGCTATCCTATTTAAAGAAATTAATTTCACAGCAGCAAGAAAAGCCAGAACAGGCGCAGCAGACCGATCACGAGCTGTTAACAGAGCGAGAGTGTTTGATCCTGAGAGAAGTGGAAAAAGGATACACGAACCAAGAGATTGCCGATGTGCTGCATTTGAGCAAACGCTCAATTGAATACAGCTTGACGTCCATCTTTAATAAGCTGAATGTTGGCTCTCGAACCGAAGCGGTGTTAATTGCAAAATCTGAAAGTGTGTTGTAAACGTGTGAAGGGAGAGAACCCTGATGGAAGTGAGTGGATCAAATACACTGCTTGAGGCACTGGGAATTGAGATTGTAGAGTGTAATGAGTCACGATGTGTAGCAACAATGCCAGTCGATCACAGAACAAAACAGCCATTTGGACTGCTGCACGGAGGAGCATCTGCTGCTCTAGCAGAAACAGTGGCAAGCATGGGGGCTGCGGCTCATTTAGACTTAACTCAGCAAGTTTGCTCAGGGATTGAAATTAATGCCAATCACTTAAAATCTGTACGTGATGGAGTAGTGACAGCGACGGCTGTTCCGGTACATGTAGGGCGCCGTACAATGGTATTTCAAATTGATATTAAAGATGATCGAGACCGGCACATCTGTACGTCAAGATGCACACTTGCTGTCATTGATCGCATATAAAAAAGCTCCCGGTGCAGCGGAAGCTTTTTTTAGGTTGGATTGATTCATAAAAAGAAGATCCTCGCATGTGAGGATCTTCTTTCGGTTTATAAGTACGAGTCTTCTTTGCGTTTAATCACGAAGTTACGAAAACCACCATAATCATCTTGTACACTTCGTTTGTCCATCTTGACACCAGTATTGTAGGCGGCTCTTCCGATCAAGTGTGCGCCGACCGGAGCTGTTAAAAAGATAAAGACAATCCCAAGTAGAATCTTCGCAGAAATAATGCCTGCAAGAAACCATTCGTGAAAGAATACCCCAACTAATATGAGGACAACACCAAGTGTCGATGCTTTTGATGCAGCATGCATACGTGTATAAACATCCGGCAGGCGAAGAACGCCAATGGCTGAAATGAGACAAAGGATGGCGCCAAGCAGAATAAAGAAAATGACAATAGCTTTAGCGATGACGATCATTTTCAATCACTTCCCCTTTCTCAAGGAATTTGGAAAAAGCGACAGTGCCGATAAAGGCAAGGATACCGAGCAGTAAAATAATTTCAAAGAACGTTGTCGTTTTCAGCAAAATGGAAACGATGGCTGTCATCCCAATTAAATTGATTCCTATCGCATCAAGTGCACTTACACGATCAGGAATAGAGGGACCTTTGATCACTCGAATAACAAACAGAAGGGTGGACAGGGCAAGAATACCAAGTGAAATTTGTAAGATGATCTCCATTACTTACCACTCACCTCCTGAATCGCTTTTTCAAATGAAACCCGGATATCATGAATGGCTTTTTCTGCATCTTCAATATCCATTGCATGAATATATAAAATCGAACGATCATCAGAAATATCTATGACCAATGTACCTGGTGTCAATGTAATCATGTTAGAAAGGATGCTAATTTCCCAATCCGTTTTCAAGTCCGTACGAAAGGCAAAAATACCGGGCTTAATTGTGAGCTTTGGAGATAATACGGTCTTTAATACACTTAAATTGGCAAGAAGCAGCTCCCGAATAAAAATCAATAAGAGCTTGAAAATTGCATAAATGGCATAGCCGTAAAAACGCTGTGGGAAAAATCGCCGAAGCATAAAAATGGCGACCATCCCTAGTACAAACCCTGATACAAAGTCTGCTGCTCTGTATGTATCATTCATAAACATCCAGGTAAAGGCGAGGAGAGCGTTTAATAATATTTGAAAGGCCATGTTCATCTACTCCTTCAGCACAGCTTGAATATATTTTTCGGGTGTTGAGAGCATTTCCGCTGCTTGATTAATATAAGGGGAAATGAACTCTGTCCCTAACCCAATGGCAAGTGACAAGATCACAAGCATTACACCAGGGTACACCATTCCTTTAACCGACGGTTTCCTTCTTCGTGTATCTTGTTCCTCGCCCCAAAATGCGAGTATGAAAATCCTCATGATCGAATAAAGGACAAGTAGGCTGGACAGTAAGACAAGGATAGAAAAGGTCATGTGACCAGCCGAAAAGCCGCCTTCTACAATCTTTAGCTTTCCAACAAACCCACTCAGAGGCGGGATTCCTGCTAGTGATAAAGCCGATATGAAAAACATCCACCCTAATAAGGGCTGAGATTGAATTAGTCCGCCCATCTTTTTCAAGTGATTTGTGCCAGCATACACAAAGAGTGCACCTGCCAGCATAAATAAAGCACCTTTAATCACCATGTCATGAATGAGATAATAAATGGCCCCTTGGAGTGAGGCGGGTGTATTGGCTGCAATCCCAAACAAAATGACCCCAACGGCTGTAACAATGTTATAGATCACAATCTTTTGCACATCCGAATAAGCAATCGAGCCTATCACACCAAATATCACCGTCAGTGCGGCCAGCCACGCCATAAGTGTATGGGTGAACCCTGTATCGTGTATAAAAATTAACGTAAAGACTCTGGCAATCGCATATAAACCAACCTTTGTGAGCAAAGCGCCAAATAGAGCGGAAATCGCTGCTGGTGGTGCATGATATGATCCTGGAAGCCAGAAATAAAGCGGGAAGATCCCAGCTTTTAAGCCAAATACAATCATGAACAGAATGGAAATGACAGTGATTAATCCTGTTTGCCCTGATTCAGCAATCTTCACACTTAAATCAGCCATATTCAGTGTACCAGTGACTGCATATAAACAAGCGACACCGACGATAAATAAAGCCGATGAGATGATATTAAACACAATGTATTTGAGTGATTCTCGAAGCTGCGGTTTTGATCCGCCCAGCACAATAAGCATGTATGATGCCATCAGCAGTAATTCAAAGAATACAAACAGGTTGAAAATATCGCCTGTTAAGAAGGCACCACTTACGCCAGCGAGCAAAAATTGCACGCCAGAGTAATAGAACAGCCGCTCCTTTTCCTTCCCAATCGTTTGAAAGGAGAAAAGAACTGTCACTAGTCCAACGACGGAAGCGGTCAGTACAAGGAGCGCAGCAAATTGATCGGCCACAAGGGCAATCCCAAATGGTGCTTTCCAACCTCCTAAATAGAGGGTTTGAATCCCGCTAGTAAAGATGGTTTGGACTAAATACACATTGCAGACAATGGCTGAGAGTGAAGCAAACACACTAAAGCCTCTTGAGAGCATGATGTTCTTATTCATAAAGATCAAGAGTGTAGCAGCTAATAATGGTATTAAAATTGGCAGGATCACGAGATTATTCATGCTGATCATTTCCTCTCATTTGATCCATGTCATCTGTTCGCAGCTCTTGGAAGGCACGGAAGGCCATGACAAGTAAAAAGGATGTCACACCAAAAGCAATGACAATGGCTGTTAAAATTAATGCTTGTGGTAATGGGTCTACATAGGATGTGATTCCCTCAGTTAAAATGGGAGGGGCTCCTTTTTTTAAGCCACCCATTGTTAAAAGAAGCAAATGGACGCCGTGGCTCAAAACAGCAGTGCCGACGATGACCCGCAGTAGGCTTTTTGAAAGCATTAAATAGGTCGCCGTCATAAAAATAATACCGACGATAATAGACATTAGAAATTCCATTATTCCTTCTCTCCAATCGTTTGAATAATGGTCATGGTGACACCGACAACAACCAAATATACACCGATATCAAACAGTACGGCTGTTGCCAGTTCTGTTTTCCCTAAAAACGGCAGTTGAAAATAATCAAATGCATGGGATAGAAAAGGTGCACCGAATAGAAATGATCCCATACCCGTCAGGATCGCGACGAGCAGCCCAGTCGCTGCAACATAGATAAAGTTGAACGGCAGAATGCGTCTAACTGTTTTCAGATCGTAGGCTAAGAGCAGAAGAACGACAGCACTGGCACTCATTAATCCGCCAATAAATCCTCCGCCTGGGTTATTATGTCCCGCAAGAAACAGGTGAAGGGAGAAGAGCAGGATGATGAATGCAGTGATTTTAGTTGTGACTTGTAAAAGCATATCATTCGTATCAATTTTTCTCATCGGCGCACTCCTCTCTTCCGTTTTCCTTGTGTCTTTAATAATCCATAAATACCAAGTGCCGCAATCGCCAGCACGGTAATTTCAAACAGTGTATCAAAGCCCCTGAAATCAACAAGGATGACATTGACAATGTTGTTTCCGCCTGCAAGCTTGTAGCTGTTTTCAATAAAGTAAGACGCAATCGTATCAAGTGACTGATTGCTTGTGGAAGCGAAAGCAAGGCATGTCACAATGACTCCAACACCTACTGAAATGATGAGATTGGTCATTTTAAATTTCCTCGTTTTTTGCTTCATGCTCAGTTGAGGCAAGTGATAGAAGCAAAGTAAAAACAGTGCAACAGAAATTGTTTCAATTATTAACTGGGTGAGGGCAAGGTCAGGTGCCCTGAAAATAACAAAAAATAGTGACAGCGTATACCCCATAACGCCTAGTCCGATAATGGCTGTTAAGCGAGAACGAGCAAACACCGTCGTGAGGGTTGCTGCTATCATCACTAATGACAGAATGACCTCGTACGTGCCTATTGGAGCAGCATTCTCCATATTAAATGAAAAGGCATTCTGATAAAACATCACGCCCCCAAGCACGATAATCATGAACCCAAACACATAGACAAGGTAATCACGAAGGAAACCGGTCATATAGCTACTTGTTAGGCGATAGGAGCCTTTTTCTAAGCCGATCAGTGAACGGTCATATAAGGAGTTAAATGACCATTTTTCCTTAAAGATATTGTAGATTGGACGCCATTTTGACAACGTCAAATATCCGATAATTCCTAAAGCTACAACACCTATTGTCATATAAAGCTCTTTCTGAAAGCCGTGCCATGCTTCAATTTTGACCACAAACCGTTTTTCTGGATCAATCGCATCCGGAATAATGGCTGCAATTGCAGGTTCAATGACAGAATAAGCTAGAATATTTGGGAAGAAGAAAAAGGTGACCACAAGTGCAGCAAGGATAATTGGCGGGATGAGCATACCAATCGGTGCTTCATGCGGCTTTTTCTCTAATTGATCTAACTGAAGATTGCCTCTAAATGTTTTAAAGAGAAGCATCATACTGTAAATGAACGTAAAGACACTGGCGAGCCAAGCAATGGCTGGGAAAATAGCGCTCCATGTCGAAATATCTGTAAAGCTGATTTCAGAAATGCGTATCATACTTGTGAAAAACAGCTCTTTACTTAAGAAACCGTTAAATGGCGGTAGACCAGCCATTGAAAATGTACCGATTAACGTAATCGTAAAGGTAATCGGCATAATGGTCATTAAACCGCCTAACTTCCGAATGTCCCGAGTGCCGGTTTCGTGATCAATGATACCAGCCGCCATAAAGAGACTGCCTTTAAACGTGGCATGATTAATTAAATGGAAAATCGCAGCGAGAACGGCCGCGCCGAAAAAGGCGGGGTTGTTTTCTTGGATTGCAGCTGCTCCAACACCAAGCATAAGCATGATCATCCCGAGCTGACTAACGGTAGAAAAGGCAAGGATAGCTTTTAAATCGTTTTGACGAACGGCGTGGAATGATCCCCAAAATAACGTCACAAGTCCAACGATGGATATGGTCCAAAACCATACCTCTGATATAGCAAAGATGGGACTAAAGCGGGCTACAAGGTAGATACCGGCTTTGACCATTGTGGCAGAATGCAGATAACTGCTCACAGGGGTAGGTGCTTCCATTGCATCAGGCAGCCAGATATAGAATGGGAACTGCGCTGATTTTGTAAAGGCACCTAGTAAGATCAGGATCATGGCAGGGATAAAGTAAGGTGATGCCATAATGAGCTGAAGCTGATTAACTGCTTCACGAATACTAAATGAATCAGTAATCAGATAGAGGAGGATAAAACCACCGAGCATAGCCAATCCGCCAAAAACGGTAATAAGCAGCGATTTTGTCGCTCCATAACGTGAGCGATCCCGTTTATACCAATATCCAATAAGTAGAAAAGAAGAGATACTTGTCAGCTCCCAAAACAAGTAAAGAACCACCATATTGTCAGACAGAACAACACCGAGCATAGCGGTCATAAACATTAACAAATACGTATAAAAAGAGCCGAGCTGTTCTTTTTCCTTCGATAAGTAGAAAATACTGTACAAGACGACAAGTGCACCAATACCTGTAATCAATAGCGCAAATAACAAGCTAAGACCGTCTACATACACAGTGAAATTCATTCCTAGAGAAGGAATCCACTCCATCTGTGAAAATAACGTTCGTCCATTTGATGTCATCGTCATCATTTGGACAAAATAGCTAAATAATAGAATAGGCAAGATAAGAACAAACCACCCTGTATGTATACGCTTTACGTATTTAAAAAGAAAAGGCACAACAAACGCAAGCAAAAAAGGCGATAGGATGGCGAAGTGAATAAGCTGCAAGAAAATAAACCTCCTTCAATCAATATAAATTCACGTTCTAAAGAACTGGTAAATAAAATTATAGCGTAAATACAGACATAGTGCATTGGTTTGAACTGAATTACAGCAAACTGTATTTGTTTTGAGTTCTTTTGACCACAAAAAATATTTTATCAAAAATAAAACTCGTTGTATATTGTTTTGTATTTCGTACATGCTTTTCTTAAAGGAGCTGATTACATGAAACTAAAAGCGGGCATCAGCTTAAGCATATTCTGCACGATTTTAGGAGGAGCATTCTTCATAGAACGAAATGATCAAAAAAGGTGGCAGGCGGAAAGTGAATGGCCGTTGTTTTCAGAACATCTTCTCTATATGACCTATCAAGAAGCAAGACAATATCCATTTCAGCCAAGAGAATATATACGTGTAGTCTCTGCTGAAGAATAAATCCTTATAGGAGAAAAGAAATATAAAAAAAGCATGTGCTCATAATAGAGCCCATGCTTTTTATTGTTTGATTAAGTAAACATTCTAAGTAAGATTGTTGCGCAGATCACAGTTGCTGCTCCGCCAAGACGTGTAGAAACTTGTGCGAAAGGCATGAGACCCATTCTTCCGGAAGCTGAAAGGATCGCAACGTCACCAGTACCGCCAAGTCCACTGTGACAGCCTGTCACAATCGCAGATTCTACTGGGTACATGTTCATCAATTTCCCAACGAAGTAACCAGAACCAACCATTCCAAGAACGACAGCGATACATACACAAACGAATGGAATAGAAATCACTGTTGCTACATCATCAAGTGGAATGTATAGAATCCCTAGACCGACCATAAGTGGCCATGTGAAGCTTCTTGATACAAACTTGTAGAACTGCTGTGAGCCATCTTGCAAATGCTGAGGCATCACGTTTAAGTATTTGATTAAAGCGGCAAGGACTATCATTAAGATTGGACCTGGAATATGAACAAAGCTTTCTAACAAACCACCAAAAATGAACGTTGTACAAGCAACAAGTACACCAGCACCCATTAACCCAAAATCAACTTTTGGATCCATATCAGGCTGTTCAAAAATTTCATTTGCTTCTTTAGACTTTACAAGACGACCATTCCCGTTTAGTTCAGGACGTTTTTCACCAAGCTTCTTCATTGCGCCAGCACAGATAATGGCAATGACGTTCCCAATGACGGCAGCAGGAATTAATTGAGAAATTAATGACTCTGCTGATACACCAAGAATTTGTGAATAAGCAATAGATAATGGCAAAATCCCTTCTCCAACACCACCAGCAATAATTGGAACAATAATAAAGAAGAACGAATGATGCGGTGTGTAACCAACTAAAAGACCAACAAGAATTCCGGCAGTCACAGCTGCAATTGTTCCTGCAACAAGAGGAACAAACATACGAATAAGGCCTTGTACTAAAACAGTTCGCTGCATCCCAAGAATACTACCTACTACAAGAGCAGAAATATAGAAGTAAAGGAAGTTCGACGTTTTCATGAGAGACGTAACCGCTTCCAACGAGTTCGGATTCAGAACATGAAAAAAGACCAGGAACGATGGTACGAATAAAGAAAGAATCGCCGGTCCACCAATATCTTTTAATATCGGAATACGTTGTCCTATATCTCCAAGGAAAATCCCCAAAATCATAATAACAGCGAAACCACCAAGCATATTTGCTGGAATTTTATTAAAATAAGCGGCAGTTAAAATAATCGCTGCAAGTACTAAATACACAGGTAAGTCAATAACACCAATTTTCCAAGACATGATCTTACGGAAAACGCTTTTATTATTGTCAGAATCGTCTGTAATCGATTTCAATTGTTGTGTATTAGCCACATAAACACCCCCAAATGCTATTTGTCTCAATTGTAGAAGATTCTGTGACACTCATCTATTTATTAAACTAAATTAAGTGTAATAAAAGTAAAATAAACAGGAGTTTTTATGTTTTTATCATACAAAAATCCCCTGAAGGTAGTTTATCCTTCAGGGGACTGATCATACATCGTAATTATCGTTTTCCTTTTAAATAAGGTGTCCCAAGTGCTTTCGGTGCATCTGCCCGGCCGATGAAGCCAGTGAGTGCTAAGATGGTCAGCACATATGGTGCAATGAGCATATACACGTTCGGTATATCTTGGAATAGCGGCAGGAGAGAGCCAATAATGCTTAAACTTTGAGCAAATCCAAAGAATAAAGCAGCGCCCATTGCGCCGAAGGGGTGCCATTTACCGAAGACTAGAGCAGCTAGTGCGATGAAGCCTTGTCCAGTAATGGTCGCATGTGAGAAATCAAGGGCGATGGTCGACGCATAAACAGCTCCGCCAAGACCTCCAAACAGTCCACTAATAAAGACGCCGATATAGCGCATCCGGTACACTTTGATTCCCATTGTATCAGCAGCCATTGGATGTTCTCCGACTGCACGAAGACGAAGACCAAACGGCATTTTAAATAAAACAAACCAAGCAACAACCGCAAGCGCTAATGCGAGTATGGATGTATAATAAACATCTTTAAAGAAGATATCGCCAATAATCGGAATGTCACTTAAAAGGGGAATATCACCTTTATAGAAAGGCTCTGTAATTTTATCTGTTTGAGCTTTCCCGTAAATGAGTTTCACAACAAACAGTGTAGCACCAAGTGCCAGCATGTTAATCGCAACACCACTGACCGTTTGATCAGCACGGAATGTAATGGTCGCAACTGCATGAATCAAAGAGAACAATCCGCCAATCGCCATTCCGACGAGGAGCCCAAGCCACGGGGTCAAGGCGCCAAACGTATCAGCAAACAACAAGTTAAAAATAATACTGGAAAATGCTCCGACGACCATCAAACCTTCAAGACCGATATTCACGACACCTGATCTTTCTGAAAAGACGCCTCCAAGAGCGGTTAAAATAAGTGGTGCAGCATAGACAAGTGTTGCTGGGACGATGATTTCAAGAATTTGCAGAAATCCCACTTATTTTCCCCCCTTTTTCTTCATTTGGTTCATCACAAGGCGGATAATATAGCTTGAGGCGACGAAAAGAATAATGATCGCAATGACAATATCAACGACCTCAGTCGGCACACCAGATTCAAGCGGCATGTTTAAAGCACCGACCTTCAATCCACCAAGCAGCAGTGCAGCAAGAACAACACCAACAGCAGTATTTCCACCTAATAAAGCGACGGCGATTCCGTCAAAACCTACACCGGTAAACGAGCCTTTAATTGAAGCATATTCAAATGTACCAAGACCTTCCATGGCGCCTGCAAGACCTGCAAAAGCACCTGAAATGAGCATCGCATAAATGATATTGCGGCGAACGTTCATACCGGCATAATGGGATGCCTGCTGGTTCATTCCAACAGCCCGCAATTCAAAGCCTTTAGAGGTTTTTTGAATAATGACCCACATCACGATCGCAGCGATAATGGCAACAAAAATACCATTATGCATCCGAGAGAAATCGGTGATTTGTTCAAAGAAACCAGAGCGAAGCGAGGCAGTGGCATCGATTTTTTCTGTTTTATCTTTATTATTCGTTAAGACATTTGAGATCAAATAGTTTGTCACATGAAGGGCAATGTAGTTCATCATGATCGTGACAATCACTTCGTGAACATAAAAACGAGCCTTTAAAAACCCAGGGATTAAGCCCCATAATGCACCAGCAGCAGCTGCGGTGATGAGTGCAAGCGGCAGGTGGATGTACATAGGTGCATGGACAGTTGTACCGATCCATACAGCAGCTACCCAGCCAATCAGCATTTGACCTTCTACACCGATATTAAAGAGACCTGTCCGAAATGCAAAAGCAACAGCAAGTCCTGATAAAATGTAAGGTGTCACTTGTCTGATGGTTTCTCCCATATAATAGGTTTCACCGAAGACGCCATTCCAAAGGGCGCCATAGCCTTCGATGACACTATAACCGCTTGCCAGCATAATAATGGCCCCAACAAAAAGACCAAGTACAATGGCTATAAGCGGAATGAGCAGATTTGTTAAACGATTAGACATTTGCTTCTTTCCCCACTTCCTGTTGCGTACTTCCAGCCATTAATAGACCAAGTTCTTGCTCTGTTGTTTCTTTTGGATCAACGATGGCAATAATGCTGCCTTCAAAAATAACAGCAATTTTATCACTGACATTCATAATTTCATCAAGCTCAAATGAGATGAGCAGGACGGCTTTGCCTGTGTCCCTTTGCTCAATGAGGCGCTTATGAACAAATTCAATCGCACCAACATCAAGTCCACGTGTCGGCTGAGCGGCAATTAATAAATCAGGATTGCGGTCAACTTCACGGCCAATTATGGCTTTTTGCTGATTCCCACCTGACAGGGCGCGCGCCTCTGTATATTCACTCGGTGTTCTGACGTCATACTCGGCAATGATTCGCTTTGCCTTTTGGTAAATATTTTTCATATTCATCAAGCCAAATTTTGAGTATGGACGCTGATAATATGTTTGTAAGGAAATATTTTCTCCTATTGAAAAATCAAGCACGAGTCCGTGTTTATGACGGTCTTGAGGAATATGTCCAATTCCAGATTCGGTCACCTTACGAGGCGGAAGATTTTGAATGGCTTTCCCGTTTAGCATGATCGTGCCAGTCTCTGATTTTTTTAGACCAGTGATGGCTTCAATTAATTCAGATTGACCATTGCCATCGACTCCAGCAATACCGACAATTTCTCCAGCCTTTACTGAGAGGTTGAGCTGTTTCACCGCTTCAATACCTCGCGCGTCTTTTACCGTAAGGTCTTGAATTTGAAGTACTTCCTCAGCAGGAGAGGCTTCTTTTTTGTCCGTCTTAAATGAAACTTCACGACCGACCATGAGGCTTGCAAGCTCATCTTTGTTTGTGCTTTCCACATCAAGTGTACGAATGCCTTGGCCTTTTCGAATAATGGTGACGCGGTGACAGGCATCCATAATTTCTTTCAGTTTATGCGTAATTAAAATAATGGATTTGCCTTCATTGATTAAGTTTTTCATAATTTGTATGAGTTCTTTAATTTCTTGAGGTGTTAAGACGGCTGTTGGTTCGTCGAAGATCAAAATATCAGCGCCGCGATAAAGTGTTTTTAAAATTTCTGCACGCTGCTGCATGCCGACAGAGATGTCAGATACTTTTGCGGCAGGGTCTATTTTTAAACCATAGCGGTCAGAAAGCTCTTGTACTTGCTGTATGGCTTGTTCTTTGTCGATCTTTCCAAATTTCTTGGGCTCTTTTCCTAAGATGATGTTTTCAGCGACGGTGAAGGTATCGACAAGCATAAAGTGTTGATGCACCATACCGATGCCTAAATCACTTGCATCATTCGGGCTAGAGATGGTCACAGGTTTTCCATGAACCTTGATTTCACCTTTTTCAGGCTGGTAAAGACCGAAAAGCACGTTCATGAGCGTTGATTTTCCAGCGCCGTTTTCACCAAGCAGCGCATGAATTTCGCCCTTTTTTAGCTGCAGCGTAATGTTATCGTTTGCTACAATGCCAGGGAATTCTTTGCGTATATTCAACATTTCAATGACATAATCCACAGGTTTAACCGCTCCTTTTTTAGGGTGCTGATGAAGATAAAAACTAGCAAAAGAAAAGCTGCAAAACGAGGCTGCAGCTTTTCTTTTACCACCTTTTACGAATAAAGAGGAGGTAAAGGAGAGGCAAGGGGATAAGACGCGCTTATCCCGATGCTCAAATTAAGCTTTAAAATCTTTTAGTTCATCACGTGTTGCAGGGATTTTCACTTCGCCCTTGATGATTTTTTGTTTCCATTCTTCTACTTTCTTTAATACATCTTTATCTAGGTTGTCCTGAGATGGAGAAATGTCAAGAGCGCCTTCTTTCAGACCGTAAGTGATCACTTCGCCGCCAGGGAATTTACCTTCTTTTGCTTTTGTCGTTAAGTCTTGTACCGCTGTGTCTACTTTCTTAACCATAGAAGTAAGGGTGACACTTTGTTTTGTTCCAGGTACTTTTCCTTCGTCATACTGGTCTTTATCTACACCGATGACCCAAACTTTACGGTTAGGATCCGCTTTTTTCAGGTTTTTCGCTTCTGTGAAGACACCAGTTCCAGTTCCGCCAGCTGCGTGATAAATGATGTCGACGCCAGATTTGTACATGCTTTCAGCTGTTGCTTTCCCGATGTCTGCTTTATCGAATGCACCAGCATATTTCACTTCCACTTTTGCTTTCGGATTAGCTGCTTCAACGCCTGCACGGAAGCCAACTTCGAATTTTCTGACTAATTCAGAGTCAACGCCGCCGACAAAACCAACTTTGTTTGATTTTGTAGAAAGAGCAGCCGCAACACCCACAAGGAATGATCCTTCATTTTCGTTGAACACAATGCTTGCTACGTTGTCTTTTTTCACGACTGCATCAACGATAGCAAAGTGGTTTTTCTTACGTTGATCCGCAATTTCAGATATAGCATCTTCCATTAAGAAACCAATTCCGTAAATCAGGTCGAATTTCTCACGAGCAAGTGTGTTTAAGTTTGTTGTATAGTCAGCGTCTGATTTAGATTGTAAGTAATCAAAGCCGTTTTTACCTTTTTTTAGATTGTTGTCTTTTCCAAATGCTTGTAAACCTTCCCAAGCTGATTGGTTAAACGATTTGTCATCGACACCACCGACATCAGTTACCATTGCAACAGTGAATTGATCTTTATCTTTTTTGCTTTCACCGCTGTTTGAGCCAGAGTTGCCGCATGCTCCAAGGATGGTTCCTGCTGCTACGACTAAGGACAATGCTAGTCCAATTTTGCGCTTCTTCAAAACATAACCCCCTATAAAATTTAAAAGTTTCAGAAAAGTCTCGCGAAAAAAGACCGATCTACCTCTTCTCACCCTTCTGAATAGGGTATTTTATCCTGTTTTCTCCTGAAACTTATGGAGGTCAGGAGAGAAGATGTAAGACATCAGACTTATATCTCGTTGAACTAATCAATCATAATTTATCATTTCCAATCGAATAAATAAATAGAAATTTGTTTTATTTTTAAAAAAATGTTAAAAGGCGAAATTCAATGTCTTTTTATGTGCTGAAATATGATATAATGCCGCTTTTGTGATGTGCTCTACTACAGTGGAACCACTGATATCAAGGGGTTTGTCACATCGTGTTCCATAAAAAAACATCTGGCCTTTATATAAGGTCAGATGTGTCAAATTATAGATATTGCTGAATTAAATTCATATTAGTTGTATTGAGTTTATATTGGAAAACAGGACGTCCAATTGTCCCATATGCCATTTCAACATCAACTACTTCGATGTCCTCAAGGAATTTCAAGTATTTTCTAATGGAGACTTGAGAAATTTCTGTATGATTCGCTAGGTCTTCGGTCGTGAAAGCATGATGACCGAATGATTGAATACTTGTCCAGATGAGTTTGAGTGTGCTTTTGGTCAGGCCTTTTGGCAGAAGGACTTTTTCCGTCTCTGCTTTTTTATGAAAGAGCTTCGCATCTAAATCATTTTGCGAGATGCTGTTCATTGTTTGGTACAAGGCGTGTTTCCGTTTATATTCTGAGAGCGCTGATTGGAAACGTTCAAATTCAAACGGCTTGATTAAATAATCAACAGCTCCGTTGCGCATCGTTTGCTGGACTACGTCGACTTCATTGGCGGCTGAAATGACAATGACATCAACCGAATGATTTTGCTTGCGAATTTCTGATAATAATGCTAGTCCATTTTGTCCAGGCATATAAATATCGAGCAGTACGAGGTGAATGGCTTCTGTTTTTAAGGTGTCCAGTGCCTGCTGAAAAGAAGTGGCAATCCCTTTTAATTCAAAACCCTCGATTTGGGTCAGATAACGTTTGTTCAGCTCCCCAACCATTGGATCATCTTCTACTATTAACACATTAATCATGTGAATCCTCCTTTTGTTTGTACGGAATGCGGAGACTAAAGGTCGTTCCTTCTCCTTTTTCACTCGTGACAATCAGATGTCCGTTCAATTTTTTGATGCTTTGGTCAACGAAGTAGAGACCGAATCCTCTATCTTCTCCTTTAGTTGAAAAGCCTTGATCAAACATGATGTCTTGTTCTTTTTTTGTGAGACCAACACCTGTGTCTGTAATCTCAATATGAAGCTGCTCCTGAACGTATCGGAATGAGATCGAGATATTTTTCGTCTCAGTATGAGAAACAGCATCGAGTGCGTTATTTAACAGGTTGCCAATGACGGTGATGAGATCATGCGTCACTGCTGGGTCCTCTGAATTTGGGACTTGTGTGCTGCATATGACTTCTAAGGTCGCGCCTTGTTCCCTGATATAGCTTTGTTTTCCTAGTAAAAATCCTGCTAAAACAGAGTTTTTCACATGGTTGATGATTTCATTTGTCTCCGTCTGCTGATAGATCGCAATATCTTTGATATAAGTGCCAAGGTCATCGTAGTTTTTGAGCTGAACCAATCCTAAAATGACATGAAGCTTGTTCATAAATTCATGCGACTGAGCACGGAGGGCATTTGCATACATTTTGACTCCGCTCAGCTGCTCAGCCAAGTGTTTGACTTCTGTTTTGTCACGGAAGGTGGCGATTGCCCCGACAATTTCATCTTTTACTGTAATCGGGACTTCGTTAAAGACGAGCTCCAGTCCGTTCATTCTCACGTCGCGGTCAAGCAGCGGCTTGCGTGTTTCAATGACTTGCTTTAAGCCGCTTGAAGGGAGGAGCACCTGAACATCTTGTTCTCTAGGGTCAACCATAATGCCCATATTATGAAAGAGTCGTTTGGCTTCAGCATTGGCGAGCTTGATTTTACCGTGCTGATCGACGGCAAGTATCCCTTCTTTTGTTGATTCTAGCATGGCACTTCGTTCTTTTAATAATGTAGCAATCTCATCTGGCTCTAGTCCAAACATAATTTTCTTCACTTTTCTTGCCACAATGAGTGCTCCGATGATACCAGAAAGAAGACTGAGCGATGTGACGAAGTAGAGTGGAAGTAAGCTTTGATGAATGATCAAGTCAATTTCCTTTAACGTAATCCCTACTGCCACAGCCCCGAGCTGCTTCCCATTTTGATCATAAACCGGAACAAAAGCACGCATGGATCTGCCAAGTGTTCCAGAAGCCGTACTAATATGTTCTTTACCCTGTAATGCTGGCTCTTCATCACCACCAGCAAATCGCTTCCCGATCTTCTGCGGATTTGGATGGGTTTTGCGAATGCCGTTCATATCCATTACGACAACGAATTCGGTTTTGGTGATTCGCTGAACACTTGTTGTATATTGACGCAGTGCTGAATACGATTGATTTTCTTTTAATGATTTCGCTGTGATCGGAGCCTCTGCGACCATTTTGGCAGTGGAGAGGGCGATGTCACGTTCCTGCTGATGAATATTCTTAGCTGTTTCTGACCAGATCGTAAAGAAAGTGATACAAAGGGAGATCAGGACAACGATACAAACAAAAATCGTCAGCCGAGTTTGTAATCTTAATGTTTTTTTCACGAGTATACCCCTAACGCACGATTTTTTCGTAATAGTAATACTTTAACGGGAAAATGTAAGTTTGTGAAGGAATGTACGTGCAAAATCACAAATTTGGTTTTGCTGCCAGTTTACTTTGAAAGCATCTTGTCAATCCGTTTTAAGTGAGCCATAATAAATGTGAGCTTATGAGAAAGGATCTATTTATGAAAAATACATATTTGACTGGATATTTTCCGCTGATTTCGATTTTACTATTCAGCTCTGCTTTTTCAATTTTCACAGTAGGGATTACGACTGATTTCTTGACTCAAGCAGGCATTTTAAAAGGGATGCTGGAATTTTTCTCGGAACAGGGCATCAGGCTTGCTCTTTTTGCTGCTTTTGCACTTGTTTATTTTATGATTTTATCTGCCTTGAAACTGATTGCAGATACGGTGTTAGAGCTGGCACTACTCTTTTTCGCGAAAGATCCTGAAGGAGAGAACTTAAAGAAAATTAGGATTGCATCCGTTGTTTATTTATTTGCCAGCTTGCTTGCATTTCTGCTGACGCAGCAGCTGATTCTGCTTGTCGGACTCTTTGTTTTAGCAGGTCTTGTCTATTTTATCTGGGTTGTGGTCCGCATTTATCAATCGCTTTCCATGCTGAATTTAATTGGATTTATGATGTTTATTTTGCTGTTTTGGGCCACGTTTTTAATCGGCATTTTGTACTTATTTATTAAGCTTTATAACAGTGTTATGGCTAGTCTGCCTTCATAAACACAAAGAAAGCATCCTCCGATAGTGGAGGATGCTTTTTTTATGATAGAAACCGTTTTTGAATATCAGGTGTAGGCATCATACAAGATGTTTTTTGACCGAACCATTTGTAGCGATTTTTCGCTATCCGCTCATAAAACCAATCACGGATAGGGCGCGGAATGGCAAGGAATAAATAACTCCATCTGTAGATTCCTTTTAAATGCCGCATGGCTTTTAAGATGCCTGTCGACTTCGTATAAAGGGTGCCTTTTTCAATATAAATGAATGAATTGAATTCATCTAGAGGCAAACCGTTTTCTTTTAAAATGCGCTGCCCTGTCTCTGATTGTAATGAAGCAAACATCATTCGCTCATTTGGATCACGCTTAATCACAAACTGAACAGCGCCGCTGCACACGTTGCAGACACCATCAAATAAAATTAAATGGGGTGGATGTGTTGAATGCATGGCAATCAAACCTCCTGTTTATCTGGCGTATTGCATCGTATTTTTCCAAATACGTAAGTGCGGACTTGAGCTGTAAATAGATTCAACCGTTCCTCTATCTCTTCCAACCCATACACCCATTGTATATTGATCTGTCAGTCCAACAAACCAAATGTCTTTGTAGTCATTGGATGTTCCTGTTTTACCACCAATGTAAGGGGAACTGAAATTCGCTTTTTTCCCTGTTCCGCTTTTTACAACAGAGGCAAGCAGTTTACGCATGGTGTCATTTGTCCGCTGAGAATACACTTGCTTCGGTGACTCTTTCCACTTGTAAAGGGTCTTGCCGTTTAAGTCTGTCACCTTTGTAATTGAATGACTTTGCGTGTAAGCTCCTTGATTACCAAAGACGGTATACGCATCTGTTATCTCTAGCGGCGAGAAGCCCTTCGTAAATCCGCCAAGTGCAGAAGGAAGGCGATAATCATCCGCGACGATATGTTCGAATGAGAATTTCTCTAAATAGCTAAAGCCCTTTTTGACACCAACTGTATCCAGCATTCGGATCGCAGGGGTATTGTAAGAGTTCTTAAAGGCTGTTTCAAGTGTGACGGTTCCATACGTTTTATGACTATAGTTCTGCGGACAGTATCCGCTGCTGCAAAACTTGCCGGCACTGATTTTGCTTGAAGCTGTTGCACCCGTTTGGTCGATGTAAGGACCATAGTCTAAAAGCGGCTTAATCGCAGAACCAGGCTGTCTTTGTGCTTGATAGGCGTAGTTGAAATCAAACTTTTTATAATTCTTCCCGCCAGCAAGCGCGACAATTTGATGTGTTTCATGATTTATGACCGCTGATCCGCCTTCTACACCTTGGTAAGGTAATTGCGCATTGAGCTGATAGACGGCTCGTTGCTGTAAGGAAGGATCAAGTGCCGTATAAATTTTGACACCATCTTGAAGTAGGGCACTGACCTTTTCAGATAATTCTTTTTGAATGGCTTTTTTTGCTCCATCTGTTTTGGCCTTCTTCAAGCGTTTTGTAAAGCCTTCCTGATCTGACACAAGATCGGTAAATTCCTCATTGGCATATGTCACATAGTCAGGGTAAAGGTTTTTCTTTTCACTTACGGACAGGCTGATTTTTTGTTTGACGGCTTTTTTGTATTGCTTTTTGGTGATGACGCCGTCTTTCTTTAAAATACCTAGCAGTCGTTCTTGTCGTTTCTTTGTGTGTTTGAATTGCTTCAATGGGTCATACAGTGTTGGGTTGTTTGGAATCGCAGAGATAAATGCCATCTGTGCAAGCGTTAAAGAACTAAGCGGCTTATCAAAATAGTAATTAGCCGCAGAACCGACACCGTAAACACCATTACTGAAATAAATCGTATTTAAATAGCTTTCGAGAATTTCATCTTTCGAGAATTTCCGCTCTAATTCATAGGAATAGAGCAGCTCTGTAAACTTTCGGGTGAACGAACGTTCATGGCTTAAATATAAATTACGAGATAGTTGCTGTGTGATCGTACTTGCGCCTTGGCTGATGCCATGGTTTTTCACATTTGAGGCAAGGGCACGAACAACTCCCATAAAGTCAATGCCTTTATGGTCATAAAAGTTCCGGTCCTCTGAGCGGAGGAACAGCTCCTTCACATGATCAGGAATTTTATCATACGTGACGAACACTCGGTTTTCATCGTTTGATACGATTTCGGAGATGAGGGAACCATCCCGGTCATACATATAACTGTTTTGGGAAAAATCTATCTTTTCCAGCTTGATTTTTTGATCAAGCACTTCGTTCACAGGCTTCACACTTGCAGCTTCTTCCTTTGATAGATAAAAAGTCAGAATAAATAATGGAATGAGGGCAGCAAGTAATAACCAACCAATCATTGCACGAAACATGAGGTCACTCACTTTCTTCAATTTTCTAGCCATATCGTACCATTCTTTTGCGAATACGAGAAGGTTATTTTTAGAAAAGAATAGGCTTGAAGTCTAGTGAATAAGGCTTCTACACAAGAAAAAAGAGCATCTGATGCTGGGTCAGACACTCCTTTCTTTTGCCTTCGACTGTGAGCGGACTGCCCATAAAAATAATGCGCCAAATAGAAAAATACCGGCGGTGACATAAAAGACAGCTGGAATCCCGTAATGACTCGCGACAATGCCGCCAATCACCGGACCGACAACATTCCCAAGAAAGCGGAAGCTGACATTATATCCGAGCACTTCCCCTTGCATAGAGGCAGGCGCTTTGATCCGAATATACGCCGTCGTACATGGAATAATCCCGCCAAGTGCCATCCCGTATAGAAAACGGAAAAGTACTAACATCGCATAGGAATCCACCATTGCTTGCGGGATGAATAAAATAGAGGAGAGAATGAGAAGGGCAAGCAGCACCTTGTCGTGACCAATTCGATCTCCGAGATCTCCCCATTTTCGTGTAAAGAGCAAATTGCCAAGTCCAGTTGCAGAGAATGCAAGACCCGCATAAAATGCGAGATTAACAGGACCGTGTAAATCATGAATGTATAAAGCCAAAAGCGGCTGAATGCTAAAGTTCCCTACTTGTGTAATAAACGTTAATAGCATCGTGACGACAAGCAAAGGCTGTTTGAAAATATGAACGAGCACATCCTTCCGTGAGTAAGAAACGCGCCTCGCTTCTTTTGAACGGATGGGCTGTTCTTTCACTCCGAAAATAATCACAATTGCTGACGCATAAATGAGAGCCGCTGTGAGGAAAAATGTATAAATAAATCCGACGCTGTCTGCCATGAATCCGCCCATTAATGGGCCAAACAATCCTCCGGCGACATTACTCATCTGCATCGTGCCAAGGGTTTTACCCGCAGTTGCTTTTTCTGTCTGTGCAGAGATGAGTGCCATTGAAGTCGAGATAAAGCCCGTGACAAGCCCCATGAAGAGCCGCAGGGCAAATAGCTGATAAACAGTTTGCACAAGCCCCATTAATAGAATACTTGTTGCTATCCCAATCCCGTTAATGAGCAAAATCTTTTTATAGCCATGCCGGTCTCCAATCCGTCCCCAAATCGGAGAAATCAGAAAGGCCGTTAAAAACGTGACCCCAAAGACATATCCGCTCCATCTCTGGACAAATTCATTTGAATAACTGCTATCAAGAGATTCTATGTAAAGTGATAAAAAAGGGACGATCATTGTAATGCTGGCAGATACAAAAAAGTTCACAAACCACATGATGTAAAAGTTTTTCTTCCTGTTTGTGATAGAGACCACCTTCTTTATTTATTTCGTGTTCCTTAATAATTATAAAGGAAAATAAACGATCTTTCATCTGATGGATAGGTTGGGCATAGTGAATCTGCATTATTTTCAAGAAAATGAAGTGATTTCAAGGTCCGTCTTAATATAATGGTATCAGAATGAAAAACTGACGAAAAAGTGAGGTGAGACTTGTGGAACAGAAGACGGTGCTTGTGGTCGATTTTGAATTTACGATGCCTGATGGAAAGTATCATCCGCAAAATTTTTTCCCTGAAATTATTGAAGCTGGGGTAGTGAAAGCGGCAAGTGAAAAGATCATAGACACGTTCTCTAGCTACGTCAAACCAAAAAAGTTCCCGAAGCTGACGAAGCGCTGTAAATCGTTCCTCGGTATTACGCAGCAGGATGTAGAGAGCGGAATTTCCTTTGAGGCGTTTATCGAGAAGCTTGTGTCGCTTGATGGGGGAGAGGATTGTGAGATTATTACATGGGGCAATATGGACATGAAAGTGCTGAAGCAAAACTGTATGCTCAATCACATTGCCTTTCCTTTTAAGGGGAAGCTGAGAGACCTTGCCTTTGAATATAAAACCTTTTTTGGTGATCGCACACTGACAGGGCTTCGCAAGGCGGCAAAGGAATACGGCAGTGAAGGAGCTGGTAAGCATCATAAAGCACTTGATGATGCCATGACGACTTATCAGCTGTTAACCCTTTTTGAAAAAGATAGAGCCTATGTGGAAAATCCACAAACCACCAAAATTGGTGAGCTGATCGATTTCTCACACTTTTTTGATTCGGCTGATTAGCGGGCGTCTTCTGGAAAATAATCTTTTTCGAGAGAAGATAGGCATGCTCTTGATTTTTCCGCCCATTTTGAATCATCTGCATGGAGCGCTTGTTTTAATTTTTCTACAGCTTCTTTTAGTGATACTTGATAATCTGGTATAACACCATCATAAGGCTTCACCATATGATGAGGGATATTCGTCTGTTCACGATAGGCCAAAGCCCGTCTTTCTTGGAAAAAAGGCACGTCTGCTTCTTTTGGGTGATGCAGGTCGCCTTGAGTGGGATGTGTCAGAACGGCTTTTACTTGAACGAGATAGGCCGATGGTTTCACTGCTGTCACTTCCCCAACGTAAACACCTGTTTTATAAAATCCTTTCACAACTTGTCCAATTTGAATGTCTGTCATGTGAAATTCCTCCATTTCCTTCTCGCAGGAAGGTATTTCATTTCTTTTAGCCAATATAGTGAAGTAAACGAGCAAAAGGGGGAATGGCGAATGCTGTCGTTCATCGCACTCTTTCTACTGTATTTTCCTGAAGATAAAAGGGAGTACATCCCAGCGGCAATCACCACGGTAATTTTCTTTATGGCTGCATTTATTTGCTTTCGTCTGATCGTTCGTGCGTCTAAGAAGCAGGAGCGGATAGATGAAAAAAGGACAAAAAAAATGGAATGATCATTTTCTTCTTGTATCTTCAGGAAACTTCACGGTGACGGTGGTACCAGACTGCAGTGAGCTTTTGAAACGAATGGTTCCATGGTGATTTTCAATGATAGAAAATGTCACGGTCAGCCCAAGTCCAGTCCCTTTATTTTTTAGGGTGTAATATGGTTCGCCAAGCTTTTTCATTTGGCTTTCTGTCATTCCTACACCGTTATCCACGAAACAAAGGCATATTTTATGATTTTCTTTTGAAGCAAAAAGTTCAATTTCCCCTTCGTGTTCTGGGGCTGCTTCAATCGCATTTTTGATTAAATTAATCATGACTTGCTTAATCTTCGTTTCATCACCTTGAATGTATAAGTCTGGTTCAATGGATTGATGAATTGTGACCGATTTAAAATTCGCATAGGATGTCATCAGTGATGCACATTCCTCGAGTAATTTAGATAGATTGAGAGATTCAATTTGATAATAATTTTGTTTCGCAATGTCAAGATAACTCGTAATAATATCCTGCGCCCTGTCTAACTCGGACAGAACGAGATTTTTATAATCTTTATTGGTTGACGTCTCTTTTGTATTGTCACTAGAAAAGAGTAATTGAATAAAGCCTCTCACCACTGTCAGCGGATTGCGCACTTCATGGGCAACGCTTGCAGCGAGTTCACTTACAATGGTCAGCTTTTCTGATTGGACGAGCTGTGTTCTCATTTGCGCATTTTCTTTGACGAATTCAATGGAATAGATACTTAGCACGAGAAAGAATATGTAGTAAAGAGTTGAGAAAAATAACTCAAGTAACTTCTGCTGCATAATAAAGGCCGGGCTGTATTCCATTAAGCTGACCGCAAATAGTCCAATGTAAATAAAGAATCCTTTGGATAAACCGATAAGCACTCCATACATCAGCTTTTTCAGCTTCGAATATTGACGCCATTTCCGGTAGAACAGAAATGGGATGAAAAAGTAAATCGGTACGACAATGAGTCCAACCCATAAAAAAGAGCCATACATCACGAATTTGACTATGGAACTTATCAAGATGGCGACGATCCCAGCTGTGTACCCTCCGTATAAAATGGCAAGTACAAGAGGGATGGATTGAAGGCCAGTCTGCAAGTCTAAAATCGAACCAACTGGGTACATAATACATAGTGCTGAAGAGATGGATGCGAATACTGTGATGAGCAGTTTATTCGTTTTTGGGAAATGAGCAGGGGTCCGGCTTAGCCATAGCGCATGATATAAAAAGATTGGAAATAGAATAAAAGATACATGGAGCAGAAAATCCTTGAACATTTCCATTTAAATGCTCTCCTCGTAAATAATTGTAATTCCTCTCATTATATCATTTCATTTACAAAGTAGATATGATAAAAGGAGGGTTTTTTTCTTTAAAAAGAACACCCGTTAGGATGTTCTTTCAATCATATAGGTCTTAATCAGATGATTGCGTAAACGCTTGATGAAGGCGTTTTAATCCTTCTTTGACTGTTGAAGCAGGACAGCCGAGATTCATTCGAATAAAGCCGTCTCCTTCGAGTCCGTACACGTGACCAAGCTCTAGGATCACTTTGCCCTTTTTCAGCAAATTTCGTTTCAACTCCGCTTGACTGAATTGATAATCCCGAATGTCCAGCCACAATAAATAAGAAGCATCTGGTTTCATATAACGCATGTTTGGAAGATGTTCGTCAATATAGTCCATTGCCATTTTCATATTGTTTTCGAGATAAAGAACAAGTGCATCAAGCCACTCGTCGCCATGGCGGTATGCTGCTTCCATCGCAGGGATTGCAAATGCATTCAGTTTGGCCAGTCCGTTTCTTTGCATTTCATTGTTGAAAAGGGTTCTTTTTTCTTCATCGGAAATAATAATGGCAGATGCTTGGAGGCCAGCTAAATTAAATGTTTTACTTGGTGCAATGCACGTCACTGTGATATGTGCTATGTCGTCAGAAAGACTAGCAAATGGTACATGCGGCTTTCCGTATAGCATCAAATCAGAATGAATCTCATCTGAAACGACTGTGACACCGTGCTTGATACAGAGGTCTCCTACTCGCTTTAATTCCTCTTTTGACCACGCTCTTCCGGACGGATTATGCGGATGACAGAGGAACATGAGCTTCGCTTCTGGTCTGCTTAATTTTTTCTCTAAATCATCAAAATCCATGACATAGCGATTATTTTCTATTTTTAAAGGATTGGTTGAGACTGTTCGTCCATTTCGTTCAATCATTTGATAAAAAGGTGTGTACACAGGAGACTGTATGACGACTTCGTCACTTGGTTCTGTATAGGCTTGGACTGCAAAACTAAGTGCCGTGACAATCCCAGGTGTGAAGGTGACGTCTTCTGTTTGGATCGACCACCCATGTCTTCGTTTGAGCCATTCTGCTACTGCCTGCTGCGTATCCTGATCCTGAAAGGCATAGCCAAATACGCCATGATCCAATCGCGTTTTCAATGCATCAAGGACGACCTGTGGCGCTTTAAAATCCATATCTGCTACCCACATTGGCAGCGCATCTTTTGTTAGGAATAAAGACTCTGCTTGATCCCACTTCACTGATTTTGAACCTTTACGTATGATCTGTTCGTCGAAATTCATGAAACCCACCTCTAGCCGTTTTTCAACCATTGTTGGTTGTGCTAAAATAAACATCACAAAATTTATTATAAGCGGTGATACCGATGAAAGATAGTCAAGCTGTAGAAGAGATGATTCAACTCATTAAGGCATGGGACCCTTTTCAATATGGAGAGGACTTCTATGAAACGGAGCCTGCTGACGTCATCAGTGCATTATACGACGCAGAAGACTCTTTATCTTTAGCAAAAGACATTCAAGCCATTTATCAACACTCATTTGAGCAGCTCCTGCCATTCGAGAGCTGTCAACATATAGCGAATCAGCTTTTCGTCATACGAGACAGCAGCTCCTGCACACGTTAAGACAGGCTGAAATGTCCGATTTGATCAGACACAAAGACCGGATTTTCCTCAGGAACGAGGTGCCCGGTTTTTTTTAATGCATGCAAGGTTGAGTTTGGCAGATCCTTGTGCAGTCTTTCTCCTATTTGGATGGGAACGATTCGATCTTCCTCACCCCAAATGAGCAGCACGGGTGTCTCCATTTTCTTTAGCACATCCGAGGTCAAATCCCCTTCCCGGTGCCGAATCAAACGGAAAATCCCTCGGAAAATTTGATCATCAGAAAAAGGCTTTAAGTATCCGTCCACCATCTCTTGATCAATGATGGAATGATCATGCACAACAGCCGTTAAATTTTTCATGATGCCTTGCTTCAAGAGCTTTCTTTTAAGATAGAGATAAAAATAAGGAATATATGTGCTGTAAACAAGCGATCTCTTTGATTTATTTAAATATCCTGAGCTGCACAAAAGGACCGCCTTTTCAAATAGGTCTGGCCGTTCAGATGCGGCATATAAAGCAATTTGGCCGCCCATCGAATGACCCACAAGGATCGCATGCTGAATCTGTAAGTAACCAGCTAGCTCGATAATGATCTTTGCCATGTTGCGATAGCTGTAAATAAACGTATTCGACTTCTCGGACTGTCCAAATGGCGGAAGATCGATCGCGATTAAATGGAAGTCTTGTTTCAGAAGCGGGATGAGCTTTCGATAGCTGAAGGTAGAAGAGAAAAGACCATGAATTAAGATCAATGTTTTCTTCCCCTGATTTGGATAGTGCTCGTAATAGATGTCTAAACCGAATTTACTTTTCATATAAGCTGGCTGAACAATGTCCACACTCATCACTCCGATACTTGATACTCTCTCTCTGTTAGGTGACAGTATTGTACCCTAAAAAGTGGATTTTAAGCTATGATTAGCATCTTTTCCCTGCTTAGCATAATGGGAAAAACGTGCTATAATGTTCAGAAGATTTTTTAAAACTAGCTTTTTACAATCTGAGGTGTGAAATCAAATGAAACTAACAGAAAAAGAAACTGAAATATTAGAGATTTTAGATGAAAACAGCCGTGCCGATTTAAATACAATTGCAAAAATGGCAGGCGTGACAACAGAAGAAGCAGAAGCGATTATTCAAAAACTTGAAGATCAAAAAGTCATTATTGATTACTCAACCATGATTGACTGGCGTAAAGTAGATGGTCACGAAGGCGTCACAGCAATGATTGATGTCAAAGTGACACCAAAAAGAGGCGTCGGATTTGATGAAATTGCTGAACGTATTTACCGCTTTCAGGAAGTAGAGTCTGTCTATCTCATGTCAGGTGTTTACGATCTATCTGTTGTGATCCGCGGAAGATCTATGTCTGATATTGCCCGCTTCGTGTCTGAAAAATTATCGACACTTGATTCCGTTGTTTCAACAACTACCCACTTTATTTTGAAGAGATATAAACATGATGGGAAAGTGTTTGAAACAGGAGACGATGACAAAAGAATCGTGGTGTCACCTTAAATGAAAAAGTCTTATTTATCTGAAACGGTACAAAGCATTCAGCCGTCAGGTATTCGGAAATTCTTTGATTTGGCAGCCACAATGGAAGGGGTCATTTCCCTTGGTGTCGGCGAGCCAGATTTCGTGACAGCTTGGAATGTCAGAGAAGCAAGTATTATGTCATTAGAACAAGGGCTTACCTCTTATACGGCGAATGCAGGGTTATTATCTTTGCGAAAAGAATTGAGCGGCTATTTATATAAGCGGTTTCACATTGACTACAGTCCTGAAGAAGAACTGATTATCACAGTTGGCGGAAGCCAGGCACTTGATTTGGCGTTTCGTGCGATTTTAAACAGCGGGGATGAAGTGATCATTCCAGAGCCTTGCTTCGTAGCATATGGGGCTCTCACGACACTTGCAGGCGGAGTGCCTGTTTATTTAAGTACATCGGCTGAAAAAGATTTCAAAGCAGACTCTGCGGATCTTCGCACGAAGCTGACGCCGAAGACAAAAGCTATTTTGCTTTGCTCGCCATCAAATCCAACTGGGTCTGTTTATTCAAAGGAAGAGCTTGAAGATATTGCTCAATTTGCGAAAGAGCATGACTTGCTCATTATTACGGATGAGATTTATGCAGAGCTGACGTACGATGAAGCTTTTACAAGCGTCGCGGCCATTCAAGATATGAAGGAAAGAACGATCCTCATTTCAGGCTTTTCTAAAGGGTTTGCTATGACAGGATGGCGCTTAGGATATGTGGCAGCACCACCTGTACTGCGCGATGCCATGCTGAAAATACACCAATATTCTATGATGTGTGCGCCCGCTATGGCACAATATGCAGCAGAAGAAGCGTTGAAAAATGGGCTTGAAGATGTAGAGAAAATGAAGAAAAGCTACAGAAGGCGGCGAAATTTGTTTGTTGGCTCTTTGAATGAGCTGGGGCTCGTATGTCACCAGCCAAACGGCGCATTTTACGCTTTCCCGTCCATTAAAAGCACCGGCATGACGTCAGAACAATTTGCTGAGGAGCTGCTACTAAGCGAAAAAGTAGCCGTAGTCCCTGGTAATGTTTTCGGACCGAGTGGTGAAGGTCATATTCGTTGTTCATATGCTTCGTCTCTTGACCATCTTCAGGAGTCGCTTTCAAGAATCCAGCGCTTTTTGCAAGAACGACAAGTGAAAGAAGAAGCACCTGCCATAATTAAATAAAAAAAGGCATCAATCCATTAGGACTGATGCCTCTCAAATTAGGGGGGAATACTAGAAAGCATTCTTGTTTTCAGGTATTCCCCCTTTTGAACTGATCTAAACCCAATTAAAAAATATTTTGCGTAAAAGAGCGTTCTGTGATATAGTTTTTAATTGCGTATAAACGAATATTAAAACATTTATTTAGGAGTTGTTATCATGGCGACAAAGTTTGAAGTAGGCAGTGTTTACACTGGTAAAGTAACAGGATTACAAGCGTATGGTGCGTTTGTTGCATTAGATGAAGAAACTCAAGGACTTGTGCATATTTCTGAAGTAACACATGGCTTTGTAAAAGACATCAACGAGCACCTTTCAATTGGTGACGAAGTACAAGTAAAAGTTCTTTCTGTTGATGAAAATGCAGGTAAAATCAGCCTTTCTATCCGTGCGACACAAGATGCACCAGAAAGAAAAGAAAGCAAACCAAAGAAACAAAGACCACAGCAAGCGAAAGAAGAAGCTGCTGCACCACAAGGTTTCAATACACTTAAAGATAAACTTGAAGAGTGGATTGAGCAATCTAACCGTAAAGACCTTATCAAGAAATAAAAAAAGCACCGCTTCAAACGGTGCCTTAGGCTGCCTCGTATAGGCGGCCTTTTTTATGTCTTTTTGTTTAGCGAACCTCTGGATTCGGCTCGTCACGGCGAACAGCTTCTTCGCTTGGCTTAAATAGCAGACCAAGGTTAACAAGACCTGCAATTCCAACAAGACCATAAATAATACGTGATAATGCAGAGCCTTGTCCGCCAAAGATCGCTGCTACTAAGTCAAATTGAAAAAAGCCGATTAGTCCCCAGTTAATAGCACCGATAATCGTGAGCACGAGGGCAATACGCTGAATAGCACTCATCGTGATTCCTCCTTTCGCTACAGCATCAATACATTTATATTTTGCAGATTTTTAGCCAAACTATGCGTAAGAAAATGGATTAAAGCAAATTACTTTACTTTTGGAATGATTGAGGCGCATAATGTAGCGCGAGGAGGAGATCACATGGATCGATTTACTTATTGGAACCCAACGAAATTAATCTTTGGAAAGGGAGAAGTTTCAGCCCTTTCAGATGAACTCAAACACTACGGAAAAAACGTATTGCTTGTATATGGTGGAGGCAGCATTAAACGAAATGGTCTTTATGACCAAGTTGTCAGCATTTTAAAAGAATCAGGAGCTACAATGACTGAGCTTGCTGGTGTTGAGCCAAACCCGCGCTTAACAACGGTCAGAAAAGGGGTTGAGCTTTGCAAAGAGAACCAAATTGACTTTATATTGGCAGTCGGCGGCGGCAGTGTCATTGATGCAACCAAAGCGATCGCAGCTGGTGCGAAATACGATGGAGATGCTTGGGATATTGTCACTCGTAAGCATGTCCCAATGGAAGCCATCCCATTTGGTACGGTATTAACACTTGCCGCTACAGGTTCTGAAATGAACTCTGGTTCTGTCATCACAAACTGGGAAACAAATGAGAAATACGGATGGGGCAGTCCAGCCGTCTTCCCTAAATTCTCTATTCTTGACCCAGTGAACACATTTACTGTGCCAAAAAACCACACGATTTATGGCATGGTTGACATGATGTCTCACGTGTTTGAACAATATTTCCATCACACGGAGAATACACCTTACCAAGATCGTATGTGTGAAGGACTTCTTCGTACTGTCATTGAAACAGCACCGAAGCTGATCAATGATTTGGAAAACTACGAGCTTCGTGAAACGATTTTATTCACAGGCACCATTGCACTTAATGGAATGCTTTCAATGGGCGCACGCGGTGACTGGGCATCTCATAATATTGAGCATGCGGTATCCGCTGTGTATGACATCCCGCATGCAGGCGGTCTTGCGATCTTGTTCCCGAACTGGATGAAGCATGTCATTCAAGAAAACCCAGGCCGCTTCAAGCAATTAGCAGTGCGTGTATTCGATGTTGACCCTGCTGGCAAAACAGACGAAGAAGTTGGCTTAGAAGGCATTGAAAAACTATCTGCTTTCTGGACAAGTCTAGGCGCACCAAACCGTTTAGCTGACTATGACATCAACGATGAGAAAATTGACTTGATTGCAGACCGTGCAATGGCACGTGGTGAATTTGGCCAATTTAAAAAGCTGAACAAAGAAGATGTTCTAGCTATTTTAAACGCTTCTTTATAATCGAACATGGAAAAGATAGCTGCTTTTAAGCAGTTATCTTTTTTGAGTTCTGCATGTACATATGTTACAGTAGTCTTTCATGTTTTTGGATATAAATGTTTTAAGGAGATGTAGAACAGATGGAAAACTTTATTTACTATAATCCAACGAAATTAATGTTTGGAAAAGGACAACTAGACGGACTTAAAAGCGAACTCGCTCGTTATGGAAAGCGAGTGCTTCTTGTATATGGTGGAGGCAGTATTAAGAAAAATGGTCTTTATGATAACGTGATCAGCGCTTTAAACGAAGCAGAGGCCGAAGTATTTGAACTGTCAGGTGTTGAACCAAACCCTCGCCTCACAACAGTGAAAAAGGGAATCGATATCTGCCAAAATGAGAACATTGATTTCTTATTAGCAGTTGGCGGGGGAAGTGTCATCGACTGTACAAAAGCCATTGCAGCTGGAGCAGAATATGCCGGGGATGTATGGGACATTATCTCAAAGAAAACAACCGCTCAAAAAGCATTGCCGTTTGGCACAGTGCTGACACTTGCGGCAACTGGTTCAGAAATGAATCCAGACTCTGTTATCACAAACTGGGAAACAAATGAAAAATATGTGTGGGGTAGTTCAGTCACTCATCCTGCTTTTTCAATTTTAGACCCTGAGCATACGTATTCTGTGCCAGAAAACCAGACGGTGTACGGCATGGTCGATATGATGAGCCACGTCTTCGAGCAATACTTCCATAATGTCAAAAACACGCCGCTACAGGATCGCATGTGTTTTGCTGTTCTTCAAACAGTCATTGAGACAGCACCAAAACTGCTCGAAGACTTACAAAGCTATGAGCACCGTGAAACGATCCTTTACGCAGGAACGATCGCTTTAAATGGTACGCTGCAAATGGGTTACTTTGGCGACTGGGCGTCCCATACGATTGAGCATGCAGTATCGGCTGTCTATGACATTCCGCATGCAGGCGGACTTGCGATCCTCTTCCCAAATTGGATGCGTCATACACTCGATCACAATGTGGATCGCTTTAAAAATCTTATGCTGAACATGTTTGACATCGAGACAGAAGGAAAGTCTGATCGTGATATCGCATTAGAAGGAATCGACAAGCTGTCAGCCTTCTGGACAAGCCTCGGTGCACCAAGCCGTTTAGCCGATTATGATATTGGTGAAGAACAACTGGACAAAATTGCTGACATCGCAGCAAAAGAAATGGAATATGGCGGCTTTGGTAACTTTATGAAACTTGGCCGTGATGACATTTTAGCGATTTTAAAAGCCTCTCTATAATTTGGATGGCCGCTTCTCTTCATGGGGAGTGGCTTTTTGCTGCACCAATGACGATTACTTGATTTCAATAGCTAGTTCCGCTAAAGTGAAAGGGATAGAACTAACGTAATGGAGGGCTTACAAGCGATGACACATATTCAATTTGACTACTCGAAAGCGTTACCTTTCTTTCAAGAACATGAGCTTACATATTTAAAAGATTTTGTGAAGGTGGCCCATCATAATATTCATGAACAAACGGGTACTGGCAGTGATTATTTAGGCTGGGTTGACTTGCCGAAGCAATATGATCGCGAAGAATTTGCCCGCATTAAAAAAAGTGCAGATAAAATTAAGTCAGACTCTGATGTCTTGCTTGTTGTCGGAATCGGCGGTTCGTATCTTGGCGCACGTGCGGCGATTGAATTTTTGAACCACTCTTTCTATAACACGCTGCCAAAAGGCAAACGCAAGACGCCGCAAATCATCTTTATTGGAAACAACATCAGTTCTTCTTATTTAACTGATGTGATGGATCTATTGGAAGATGCAGATTTTTCTATTAACGTCATTTCAAAATCTGGTACGACAACAGAGCCAGCGATTGCGTTCCGCATCTTTAAAAAGCTCCTTATTGAAAAATACGGTGCTGAAGAAGCGAAAAAACGTATTTATGCAACAACTGACAAGGCACGCGGTGCATTGAAAACATTAGCAACGGAAGAAGGCTACGAATCATTTATCATTCCTGATGATGTAGGTGGACGTTATTCAGTCTTAACAGCAGTGGGTCTATTGCCAATCGCTGTGAGCGGTGCAGACATTGATCAGATGATGGAAGGTGCGGCAAAAGCAAGCGAAGACTTCGCTTCATCTGAGCTTTCTGAGAATGCGGCATACCAATATGCTGTCGTCCGTAATGTCCTTTACAATAAAGGCAGAACGATTGAAATGCTCATTAACTATGAGCCAGGACTGCAATACTTTGCAGAATGGTGGAAACAATTATTCGGTGAAAGTGAAGGGAAAGATGAAAAAGGAATCTACCCTTCATCTGCGAACTTCTCAACAGATCTTCATTCACTTGGTCAATATGTCCAAGAAGGAAGAAGAGACTTGTTTGAAACCATCGTTAATGTAGACAAGCCTCGTCATGAGCTTGTCATTGAAGCAGAAGAACAAGACCTTGATGGCTTGAACTATCTAGCAGGAAAAACGGTTGATTTCGTTAATAAAAAAGCATTTGAAGGAACGATGCTTGCTCATACTGATGGAAAAGTACCGAACCTGATTGTGACAATTCCTGAAATGGATGCTTATACATTTGGATATCTCGTGTACTTCTTCGAGAAAGCATGTGCGATGTCTGGGTATTTACTAGGCGTCAATCCATTTGACCAGCCTGGAGTAGAAGCGTATAAAGTGAACATGTTTGCTTTATTAGGAAAACCGGGCTTCGAAGAGAAAAAGGCAGAACTTGAGAGCCGTCTAAAACAATCATAAGAATAAAAAGGCACATCTTTTCATAAGGTGTGCCTTTTTTTATGTTCTCATGGTGTCAGTGCAAGCCTCCCTAAGCTCTGTACATAGAATAATCAATGGAGGAGGTTGATGAAGCGATGAGAACAAATCATATTTATATCCATGACATTTCAGGACAGGCGATTGTTAACTTTGGGAATGTCGGACGAATTTGTCCAATGAGTGCTGTAAAGGACACATCTGGAGCGGGCAGTGCGAACGAGACAAATGCATCATCCAGCCAGACCTTATTTGATGCCGCATTTACAAACAATGTGCAAATCACGAAAGGCAAATGTATGAATTCCTCTCTTTAACGAACCCTATACAAAAAGGAGGGTTTCGTATGATTCATGTACCATCCAGGCTGCCTGGTGAAAGCTTTTCACTTTACCATTTAGAAGAGACGATGAAGCCGCTCGGTTATGTCATTAATGGTAACTGGGATTACGATCACGGATACTTTGATTATAAAATTGATAATCGTGATGGCTATACGTTTCTCAGAGTTCCATTTACAGCGCAAAAGGGCCAGCTGGATCAGCCAGGCGTTGTGGTGAAACTGGGAGATCCATTTCTCTTAAAGCATGTCTATCAAGATAAGTTAGATGATCATGCGATGGTTGGAAATGTGGGCGCATCCTTTAACCAATTCCAAGAACCAAAAGAGAAAGATGGAGATGTATCAAAAGCTTATACTGAGATTGGCTTTTCGCTCGTCAAGGAATTAGAAGACGCACTGCTTTAAAGGCTGATCAGTTCATCCTCTGGATGAAGCTCATAATCAAAGGGAGGATTCATCATGGGTCCTTCTTTTTTTTGTACACCGACAATGATTACATGATGCTCTAAAAAGTGATGGAGTGCTGTTAAGAATGTTTCTCCAGCTAACGAAGCTGGAACCGGTATGATGGTGACCTGTTTATGCAAGGTCATATGACGTTTTTTCTTTAACGCTTTGAACTGTTCTTTTAAAAGAAAATGCTCGACCATTAAATGATTGACTGCATCAGAGGTATGAATGACTTGATTGGCGCCAGCCCGCTCGGCATTTTTCACGTAACGATCTGTTAAAATTTCAATTAAACAGTATAGAGAAGGGTTTAATCCTTTTGCTGCAAGTAATGTTAAAACACTCTGCATATCAGCTGTCACTTCATTCTCGTGCTGATCTGCGGTAATCATCAGTGCATCTGCACCTGAAATATTGGCTTTGCGAAGTGTGCCATCATCGGTGCCATGCCCTTTAATAAAATGAACATTCTCTAGAAGCGGCCCTTCCTTCAAAGAATCATCAATCAGCACAATCGGCATAGCGGGATCAATCGTTTGAAACGATTGAAGCAGTTTGTTCGTTTTTTCATTCCAACCGATGATAATGAGATGTCCTTTTCCTTTAAACGCGACCTTCCCTTCTACATAATGGTGCTGTTTGCTGAACACAGCGGCAGCAAGTGTGGCAAAATAAGCCGTGACAAAGCTTGCCCCGATCAGAATCAGCGCCATACCTGCGATTTGTCCGGGCATGGTTTGCGGCACAAAATCACCATAGCCGACCGTCGCGACTGTAATGAGAGCCCACCAGATCCCATCAAAGATCGTATGATACTGCTTCGGTTCAAGCAAGACAATTAATTGTCCAAAAAAAAGAAGCAAGAAACAGATGATGACGGCAATTCGAAGATAGAGAGGCCACCTTAGCCAGGCGATAAAGATACGGTTTGATTTCATCGGACTCTTCCTTTCAGGAAACTGCTAATATCAGTATGCCCGATTAAGGAAACATTTTTTCATCATCGTCATGTAGATCCCATATCTTAAAATAAGAGAGAAGAAGGAGGGAATGCGAATGTCGTTCGTTCAAAAGACCGTACTTCTTTTTATCGGAGCTCACTTTTTATCATCAGCTATGATCTTACTTGTGTTTGACTTAAATGCGGTGAATCATTTTATGAATGATTTTTCATGGCTGCACTTTTTTCAAAATCTATACGGAACGGTGACCTTTTATACAGCATGCTTAGGTGTGTTCTTTTTTTTCATTGGTGTGGTGATCCCCCTTAAAAAGACCTAGTGCTTTTTTCTGTACACGTTACATAAAAGTCATTAAAATTGTAAATAAATATATAAAATAAAAAGGAAGCTGATGAGCATGCTGTTTTTTTATTTTTTAACTTTTGCCGCATTGGGATTATCATTTTGGGCACAATTTAAAGTAAAGAATAATTTTGAAAAATATTCAAAGGTTGAAGCATCCAGTATGAAAACAGGTGCGGAAACTGCTCGACATATTTTAGATCGCAACGGGTTATACGACGTGCCTGTTGAACCGGTAAGAGGAACTTTGACTGATCATTACGACCCGACGCAGCGTGTGGTTCGCTTATCTGAACCTGTGTACTATGGCCATTCCATTTCGGCCATTTCAGTCGCATCACACGAGGTTGGACATGCCTTGCAGCATCAGGAATCCTATGGTGCGCTTGTCTTGAGACATAAGATCTTTCCTGTCGTGAACTTTGCATCTGGTGTTGCCCCGCTTCTTTTCCTTGGTGGAATCTTACTTGGCAGCCTTAACTTAATCGGGCTTGGGATCATTTTGTTCTCAGCGGCTGTGTTCTTTCAGCTTGTGACATTGCCTGTCGAGTTTAATGCAAGTTCTCGTGCGAAAGATATCATTGTTTCAGAAGGAATCATTAGAAGCAGTGAAGAAAGAGGCGTGAACAAGGTGTTAAATGCTGCCGCTCTTACGTACGTCGCAGCGGCCCTTGTCTCCTTGTTTGAATTGCTCCGTTTTGTAATGATCTTCCTAAATGGCCGTAATGATTAATTGATGCCAGAGGAGGTGAGCCCTTACCGTTGTTAGGTAAGGGTTTTTTTTGTATATTTTAAACGTATTTTTAGTCATATTACTCATTGCTGCGACAGCATTTTTTGTTGTCACTGAATTTGCGATTGTGAAAATTAGAGGCTCTAAAATCAATCAGCTGATTGAAAGCGGTGATAAGAGAGCCATTCACGTACAAAAGCTCATATCAAATCTCGACGAATATTTATCCGCCTGTCAGCTCGGCATTACCATTACGGCTTTAGGCTTAGGGTGGCTGGGCGAGCCGACGGTGGAGCATTTTCTGCACCCACTATTTGAGGAGCTGGGGCTTCATTCCGCATTAACCGACATCCTATCGTTTATCATCGCATTTGTGATCATTACGTTTTTACATGTCGTTGTGGGAGAACTTGCGCCTAAAACGATTGCCATTCAAAAGGCAGAGGCGGTCAGCCTTGTGACAGCAAAGCCACTTATCTTTTTCTATAGAGTCATGTACCCGTTTATTAAAGCATTAAATGGGGCGGCACGAGGCATTGTGAAATTATTCGGTTTTCATTCTGTCAAAGAACATGAAGTGGCGATCAGTGAGGAAGAGTTGCGCCTTATATTATCTGAAAGCTATGAGAAAGGCGAGATTAACCAGTCTGAGTACAAATATGTGAATAAAATTTTTGAATTTGATAACCGAGTGGCGAGAGAGATCATGATCCCTCGTACAGAAATTTCAGCTATAGAGATTGAACAGACGCTTGAAGACGTGACGCATTATATGCTAAACGAAAGATACACACGCTACCCCGTCATTAAAGAAGATAAAGATCATGTGGTTGGTGTTATCAATAGCAAAGATGTGTTTAAAGCGAGTTTCCTGAATCAAGATGTGACGATTGAAGACTTAATGCGTCCGGTCATTCGGGTGATTGAAAGTACACCTGTTCAAGAATTGCTAATTTTGATGCAAAAGGAACGCATTCATATGTCAGTGCTCGTAGACGAATACGGAGGAACAGCCGGGCTTGTCACCGTAGAGGACATATTAGAGGAAATCGTGGGCGAAATTCGAGATGAATATGATCAGGACGAAACACCTCATATCGTCAAAAAAGGTGACTTCCACTATGTAATGGATGGAAAAGCCTTGATTGATGAAGTAAATGATTTATTGGATTTAGCGATAGAGAATGATGATGTTGATACAATTGCTGGCTGGATGATGACACATAAATTTGATATTGAGATTGGAGATACGATTAAAGCAGAAGGCTGTGAATTTACCATCATAGATGCGGAAGACCATCATATTCGGACCATTGAAATCAAAAAGGTCCACTTTTCTTAAAAACCTCGTAACGCTTGACGAGGTTTTTTTACTTGGTAAACTTTAGGTGAGGGAATGCCTTCCACCGATCAACAGTGATTGATTCCATATAAAAAGGGTATGGTTTTATAGAAATGACAAAAAGGAGCCGCTCATATGAAAAAAATCAATGTACAAACAAATAGACGCGATGAGATGATCGACGTGACGAATGAGGTCCATCAATATGTTAAGGAAACAGGTATTCAAAACGGAAGTGTCATCGTCTACTGTCCCCATACGACAGCAGGGATGACCATTAATGAAAATGCAGACCCAGATGTGAAACGAGATATGCTCCGGAGGCTTGACGAAGTCTTTCCGTGGGAACATCCGAAGGACCGCCATATGGAAGGAAATACAGCCGCTCATATGAAAGCGAGCTATATGGGTGCTTCGCAGCATGTTCTCATCCATCATGGTGATCTTGTCCTTGGCACATGGCAGGGAATTTATTTCTGTGAGTTTGACGGGCCGAGACATCGCCATTTTTATATACAGGTGTCATCAAACGAGTAAGAGATGGGGGAAATAAATGGGGGATTTCACGAAATTACTGCAAATCAAATATGGAATTATCCAAGCACCAATGGCAGGAGGTGCCGTGACACCGCAGCTGGCAGCCGCTGTTTCGCAATGCGGGGGACTTGGCAGTTTGGCAAGTGGATATGTGCAGCCTGACCGTTTGAGGCAGCAGATCAAACAGGTCAAACAGCTGACAACTCGCCAGTTCCAGGTCAATGTATTTGTACCAGAGCCGATTTCTGAAGTCAAAAAAGAGGATGTGGCATTTTGGGAGAAGAGACTGCCAGCAAGTCCAGCAGCTGATAGACTGCCGAGCGAAGAGGAATTGTGGCATGATTTCGAACAGAAAATCAACATTCTTCTGGAACAAGACGTACCGGTCGTTTCCTTTACCTTCTCTTGTCCAAATGAACAAACGATAGATCGTTTAAAACAAAAGGGGATCTTTTTAATCGGAACCGCCACTACAAAAGAGGAAGCACTGCTTTTAGAGAAAAAAGGAATGGATGCCATTGTTCTGCAAGGAAGTGAAGCAGGAGGTCACCGAGGTACCTTTTTACCTGCAAAAGGAGATGCCCTAGTGGGACTCTTTAGCCTGATCTCTGACGTCAAACTGCTCTGTCATGTGCCATTGATTGCCGCAGGCGGGATTACAGATCGAGCAGGTGTAGAAGCCGCACTAGCGCTTGGAGCGGATGCGGTGCAAATCGGCACACGATTTTTAGCCAGTCAGGAAAGTGCTGCGGCAGACGTATACAAAAAGGCGATTTTACAGGCAGAAAGCAGTGAAACAAAGATCACGAGGCTTTTCTCAGGGAAAAGAGCAAGAGGTATTGTGAATCAGTGGATGGAGGAAGAAAGACAGAATGAAGATAGTGTTCTTCCTTATCCGGTTCAGCATGTATGGACGACACCGATGCGAAAAGCAGCCGCTGCGGCGGGAAACTCTGATCAAATGGCTCTTTGGGCAGGACAGGGCGTTGGCCGTATTCACTCGATTTTAACGGTTGAGGAGATCATGCATGAACTGACGCACATATAAAATCATGTTGGGTGGTGTGAAAGGGTGGACATTTTAAAACATTCATACCGAAAAAAAGGTCAAATTGAATTTTGGTTTGATGAATTTCCGCATTCTCCTGCCGTCCTTACGCCCATTCGTCATTACTATTTTGTTCGTTATGTAAAATGGAGCTGGCATGATCCGCCAGTCACAAGAAAAGACTTAGAAAAAATGGAGATCCTTGCGAACACGATGCTTGGAACGCTGCAAGATTATCGAAATCGCAAGGCATACAAAAGCCCCTTGTCATAACCACTAGACAAGAGGCTTTTTTTAGCTGCCAAACATTTGCCTGAGATAAATCACATCCATCCGGGTGGTCTGCGGCAATAGATAAGCAGATTGAACAGCACCTGGCCGCCTTCTCTTATTTAATTTATCGATAATTTCGGCCGCTGTTAAAATCCCAAGTCCATGTCCGTAATATTGATCTTCTCCTAAGTAAATCACATTTTCCCCGCGCCACTGTGACTGCTGATAGCTAAACTCTGGATTCTCGAAATATAAGCAATCCCCATAGATAAAGTCATTCCCGCGCTCTGTATAAATCGACAATGTATCATAATGCCAGTCATACAGGGTTAAACTGCGAAGTCTTCGGTTAAACTTCGCGTCTCCTACCGTTTGCAAGACGCCCATATAAAACACGATGACAATGGCGGTGGCACATTCAAAGGCATATTGTGAGCCATTTTCAAAAATGTCTTTAATGCCTCTAGATGGTTCGACTTGATAGCGCAGCTCTAGTGCTCCTGCTTCAGATACGCGCCAAAAGGCGTCATTTGCACGAGACCTTTGAAAGATGGCAAATGAGGCACCACTTTTATGCAAATCTCTTGCAGCATTCATAATGTTCGATCTCAAAGTGACCTCAAATAACAAATCAGATGCTTGCCTGAAGCGGAATGTATCATTTGAGGCTTGTAACTGCATCAAAATGATCCGCTTTTGTCCTTCTAGCTGAAATGAAGCCAGCTGCTCATTGGTCACTGGCTGTCCTGAAAGGATAATCATATGAAAAGCGCCCCCTTTTGTATTAGCGTATGCAGGATGCTTGGGCAAGGAATCAATTTGTGGAAATAAACAAAAATGCATCCTTTTTATTTGAAAAACATGAAAATAATATGAAGATGTCCGATATATAACATATCGTTTAAAAGGAGGAAAAACATGAAAAATGCAATAAAATGGTTGAAAAAACCATCGATTTCTAAGAGACTGATTATTTCATTCACTCTCGTTCTTGTCTTGCCAATTATTACACTCAGTACGATTTCATATCAGATTGCCAAAGAAGAATTAGATCATGAAATTATGTACGGAGCAAATGCAAGAGTCAATGAATTGAATGACATGATCGAGCAAAAGCTTTTGAATAAGGAAAATGCAGTCAAACTGTTTACCGAAACATCCAGTGCTGCAGATTTTAAAAAGAAAAACCAGGACGAACTGTATGAGCATTTTGAAATATACAGCAAAATCAATGAAGATGATGTGGTTGGGTTTTATGCAGCTAGTAAAAAACGTGACTTTATTCAGTTCCCTAAAGTAGACATGCCAAAAGGCTATGATCCAACGACTCGTGACTGGTATAAAGCAGCAATGCAGGATGAAAAAGGTGAACCTGTGGTCACCAATCCATATATCTCTGCCACAACAAATGGAATGGTTGTCACAATCGCTCAGCGTCTGAAGGACGGATCGGGAGCTATTGGGATTGATATTGATGTACAGGATATTGTCGATAAAATCAAAGACATTAAAATTGGACGAGAAGGATATCCAATTATTGCAAATAGAAATAAGCAAATTGTAGCTCATCCAGAAGAAAAATCAGGCTCTGCAGTTACAGAGAACATTTCATCAATCCTTTACAGCGGCAAAGAAGGAACATCAACTTATGAGAATAAAGGAGAACAAAAACGCCTCGTTTTTGTGACAAATGATTTAACAGGTTGGAAAATTGCTGGAACGATGTTTGTATCAGAAACAGAAGAAGCAGCACAGCCAGTTTGGAATTCTGCCATTATTCTTTTAATTTCTTCTTTTATCCTTGGCGGTATTGCGATCTTCTTTATCGTTCGCTCCATCACAATTGGACTTCGAAAGCTTGTTGATTTCTCAGAAAAGGTGAGCGAGGGTGATTTAACCGAAACCCTTGAAACCAAATCGAAGGATGAAATTGGAGATCTCACAAGAAGCTTTAGCAAGATGAGTGAATCTTTACGTGAAGTTATTCGAGCGGTTCAGCAGTCTGTCGACAATGTGGCATCCGCTTCCGAGGAGCTGACGGCAAGTGCCAGCCAAACAAGTCAAGCAACCGAGCATATCACAATGTCGATTGAACAATTTTCAAATGGAAATGAAGCACAAAACGAGAAAGTCGAATCTAGTACGAATCAGCTTGTGACAATGAATGAAGGATTACAAGGCATGTCACAAACGTCATCAGAAGTGGCTTCTGTCTCACTTCAATCGACAGAGGCAGCTGGTCAAGGCGGCCGAATTGTTGAAAGCGCAGCGAGCCAAATGAAACATATTGATACATCTGTACAAGAGGCAGAACAAGTCATGAAGCAATTAGAATATAAGTCTAAAGATATTACGAGCATTTTAAATGTCATTAACGGCATTGCAGATCAAACGAATCTTCTTGCGTTAAATGCAGCCATCGAAGCAGCTAGAGCAGGCGAATCAGGACGCGGCTTCTCTGTCGTGGCAGAAGAAGTGAGAAAACTAGCTGTTCAATCGGCAGACTCAGCGAAAGAAATAGAAAAGCTCATTCAAGAAATTGTGTTAGAAATTGCTAAATCTCAAGATATGTTCAAAACGGTCAATCGAGAAGTACATGCAGGACTTGGTATGACAGAAGAAGCAAAAGAAAGCTTCCAGAACATTTATGAGGCGGCAGAAGGAATGTCGAAAAAACTGACGCAATTAAACGATACAGCCATTGATCTATCGAGCGGTTCGAAGCTGGTTTCACAAGCTATGCAGGAGATGCGCCAAGTCTCTAGAGAAAGTGCGGCAAACATTCAAGATATTGCGGCTTCTGCTGAAGAGCAGCTGGCCTCTATGGAAGAAATATCATCTTCTTCAGTGACACTTGCAAACATGGCAGAGGAACTAAAAGAGCTCACAAGTCAATTCAAAATTGATTAAAAAACGATGAAAAAATACCCAAAATTGTCTGGGTATTTTTTTTATGTTTAAACAGCATGTCTAGCCTGTAAAATTAAACCTTTCATCCGATAATAACTTTAGAGAAGTAAAGGGGGAAAGAGAAAATGGGGAAAATGATCCAATGGTTAAAAAAACCATCCATTTCAAAAAAATTAATTATGGCTTTTTTGGTAGTCCTTATCCTACCAACCACTGCACTGACAATTAGTGCGTTTTTTACATCAAAGACAGAGTTAGACAAACAGATTATGGGCAGTGCAATGAGTCAAGTCAATGCATTTGATACTTTAATCAATGAGAATATAGGAAATAAAGCAGATGCTGTGGCTCTGTTTACAGACTCACTCAAAGCGTCTAATCTTCAAGAAAAAAATAGAAATACGACCATTAAAGAATTGCAGCAATTTGGAAAAATTAATGAAAAAGATGTTTCTGCTATCTATGCAGGCTCCGAAAAGGGACTGTTTATGCAATATCCTGTTCAAAAGATGCCTGATGGCTACGATCCGAGAGAGCGTCCATGGTATCAAGAAGCACTCAATGCAGAAAACGGCAAACAAGTCATCACAAAACCATATGTAGCAGCCTCCACAGGCAAAATGGTTATCACGATTACTCAAAAAATGAAAGATGGTTCAGGTGTTATTGGACTTGATATGGAAATTGACACCTTGATTCAAAAGTTAAAAGAAATCAAAATTGGGCAAAAAGGCTATGCTTTCATCATGGAGAAAGATAAAACAGTGTTAGCAGATCCGACCCAAAAGTCAGGAAGTCAGGTCAATGAGAATCTGGCAAATATTATTTTTAAAAACAAAGAAGGAAGCGGCAGTTACACACTCAAAGGAATAGATAAAAAGGTTGCGTATGTGACCAATGAATTAACCGGCTGGAAAATCGGTGGAACGATGCTCGTATCAGAAGTAGAAGATGCAGCAAAGCCCGTTTTCAATACAGCCCTTATTGTGTTCAGTGTGACACTTATCGTAGCAGGTACCCTCATCTTCTTTATCGTCCGCTCTATATCGAAAAGATTATCCAACCTTGCCCGCTTCTCGAAAAAAGTCAGCGAAGGTGATTTGCGAGATAAGCTTCAGATCCAATCAGATGACGAAATTGGTCAAGTTGGAAAAGGCTTTAATACAATGATAGACTCATTAAGAACCCTAATTGGTGCCGTACAAACCTCAGTTGAAAATGTCGCTTCTTCCTCAGAAGAACTGACAGCCAGCGCAGGGCAAACAAGTAAAGCAACAGAGCATATTACACTAGCCATTGAACAATTCTCAAATGGAAATGAAAGTCAAAATGAAAAAGTCGAATCTAGCTCAGACGAGTTAGAGGAAATGAACCGTGGCCTTCAGCACATGAATGAGTCGGCTGAATCCATTACTGCTTCATCGATCAAATCAACAGATATCGCAGGGGAAGGCGGACAGCTTGTCGAAAAAACCGCTTCTCAAATGAATGTCATTGATCAGTCCGTGAAAAAAGCAGAGAATGTCATCAGCGCTCTTGAAAGTAAATCAAAAGACATTACACAAATTTTAGGTGTCATCAATGGTATCGCCGACCAAACAAATCTACTTGCGCTAAATGCAGCGATTGAGGCAGCAAGAGCTGGGGAATCTGGCAGAGGCTTCTCCGTTGTAGCAGAAGAAGTAAGAAAACTGGCTGTTCAATCAGCCAATTCGGCGAAAGAAATCGAGAATTTGATTAAAGAAATCGTTCAAGACATCGATGTATCACAGGAAGTATTCACTGCAGTGAATCGAGAAGTTCAATCAGGCTTAAGCTTCACTGAACAAACAAGAGTCAGCTTCCACAATATTTTCGAAATGACAAAAGAAATTTCTGACCAGCTTCAAACCATGAATCAAACAGTTGTCCAGCTTTCAAATGGCTCTGCACATGTGTCAGAGGCTGTCCGTGAGATTGCAGACGTCTCACGTGAAAGCTCCGCAAACATTCAAGACATTGCGGCTTCAGCGGAAGAACAGCTCGCATCTATGGAAGAAATCAGCTCCTCCTCTGCTACGCTTTCATCAATGGCAGAAGAATTGCGTGATTTGATCAGCAAATTTAAAGTCGAATAGACAAAATGAAAAGAGCCCTTCAGCTAAAGGGCTCTTTTTCAATTGAATAAATCAAAAGAAATAGGTAAATTTACTCATTTTAATTAGATTTCGAACATTATCCCTTGAAAAATAATCCGTATTACCTAAGAATAGAAGGGAAAGACCACAAATCATAATTCAAAAGGAGTAGAGTCATGAAAAAAATCAACTTTTTTAAGCATTTTACAATGTCCAAGAAATTAATTACTGCATTCTTAGCGATTCTCCTAGTGCCAATTCTTGTATTGGCAGCATTTTCTTATGAAGTGGCATCAAAGTCTCTCAATGATGAGATTATGTCTAGTGCTGCAAATGGTGTTCAGCAATTAAACGAACTCATTAATAAAGATGTACAGCCTAAAATTGATATCGTTTCTTATTTATCCAAATCGGTGAAAAAGAGTGAATTGACTTCTAAAAACAAGGATTTGCTTAAGGTGAAATTAGAGCAATTATCGGAAACAGACGAAGATGTTGTGGAAGTATTCATTGCAGATCAAAATGGTAAACTAACCGAATATTCCGAGATTCATAAAGAGAGTGGAGCGAGCGCAAAAAACGAACCATGGTTTCAACAATCGATGGGAGATAAGAAGCTCATCATTTCAGATCCTTTTGTCGGCAAGTCATCAGATGACCTGCTCATCACAATATCAGAACAGTTAGCAGATGGATCTGGTGTAATTGGGATCAACATGCGCTTGAACACGATCATAAAAGATACAAACAGCATCAAAATTGGTAAAGAGGGCTATGCGTTTGTCGCGACTCCAGATCAGCATTATATTGCCCATAAAACAGACAAGCCTGGGGAGAAATTGACAGGTGATTTCATCACGAAATTGTATGATAAAAAACAAGGCAACTTTAAATATGAATACAATGGACAGCCGAAGCAAATGTTTTTTGACACAAATGAAGCAACAGGCTGGAAGCTTGCTGGAACAATGTATGTTGGCGAAATTCAAGAAGCTGCACAGCCAGTTCTCGACTTAACAATGATCATACTGGCAGTTGCGATTGCCATAGGCGGAATCGCGATTTATTTTATTATTAAATCGATCCGAAAGCCACTGATAGCGCTCTCTGAATCGGCTGAAAAAATCAGTCAGGGTGATCTGACACAGCATATTGAAGTTCGTACGCACGATGAAATCGGCAAGCTTGCGCATAGCTTTAACGAGATGTCATCAAAGCTGAAACAAGTCATTCAAGCTGTTCAAAATTCCATTGAAAATGTGGCCGCCTCCTCTGAAGAGTTAACAGCTAGTGCGGGACAGACCGCTCAAGCGACTGAGCATATCACATCTTCTATTGAACAGTTCTCAAACAGCAATGAACATCAAAATGATATGATCGAAAAAAGCTCAGTCCAGTTGAATGAAATGGATCGCAGCTTATCCCATATGGTCGATACGACCTCTCATATGATGGAATCGTCGATTGATTCGAGCAAAACGGCTCAGGCCGGTGGAGAACTTGTTCAAAAAACAGCAGGGCAAATGCAAACCATCGAGCATGCAGTGAAAGAAGCAGAGCTTGTGATTCAAGGATTAGAGCAGAAATCAAAAGATATTACGAACATTCTGGGTGTCATTAACGGCATTGCTGACCAGACGAATCTCCTAGCTTTAAATGCTGCGATAGAAGCCGCTCGGGCAGGAGAAGCAGGCAGAGGTTTCTCTGTTGTTGCAGAAGAAGTTCGTAAGCTGGCAGAGCAATCAGGAAGCTCTTCAAAGGAAATTGAAAGCTTGACGAACGAGATTGTAGAGGAAATTGAAAAATCCCAGAACATGTTTAAACAAGTAGCAAGTGAAGTACAATCTGGATTAAATATTACAGATGAAACGAAAGTCAGCTTTGAGAAAATTACCGATAAAACATTAGAAATGACAGAACAAATGAAACAAATGAACGGAACAGCCAAAGAACTTTCGCATGGCTCAAATGATATTTCACATGCGGTGAATCAAATCAAAGAGCTTTCACGAGAAAGCTCTGCAGGCTTCCAAGATATCGCAGCATCCGCAGAAGAACAGCTGGCATCTATGGAAGAGATCAGCTCATCCTCTGCTACGTTATCTCAGATGGCAGAAGAGCTAAGAGAGCTCATTAAACAATTTAAAATATAAGAGTATAGGGAAACACCTGACGTTTTGGCGTCAGGTGTTTTTCCATTCAATACATATAATTTGGGTAATTTGGTCTTATTTAGACTTTAATAAGTTAAAAAAGTTAACAACCTAGTAGTACTTCCGATATATATACTATCTTACTAAAAGGAGTTTTCTTTTTTATGAAATTCATACAGTATTTCAGGAAGCCATCTATTTCAAAAAAGCTCGTATTCTCTTTCTTATTTATTCTCTTATGCCCAATCATTGTGTTAGCATTCTTTTCATATCATACGGCCAGCACTTCCTTAAATGATCAAATCATGCAAAGTGCAAAGGAGAACGTCGAGCAGCTAGATAAAAATATTACGAAGGTTGTAAAAGTGAAAACAGACGCAGCTGATTTCTTTAGCAAATGGATCACGGAGAAAAAGCTTAAGCAAAAAGACACGACAGATATTCAAGGACGCTTTGAGCAGTTCATGAGTATGAATGATGACACAGAAGGCATTTTTGTCGCTTCAAGTGATGGCAAAGTGTTTTCGAGATATCCTAACAAAAAAATGCCTGCTGATTATGTCGCAACGGAGCGGGATTGGTATAAAGACGGCTGGGAGAAAAACGGAGAGCTGTCTGTTTCAGCACCGTATCCAACAGCTTCCACAGGTACGCTTGTGGTCACCATCTCTAAAAAGTTAGAGGACGGATCAGGAGTCATTGCAATGAACTTAGACATTGCGAATCTAGTAAAAGAATCAAATAGCATAAACATTGGGAAACAAGGCTATGCCTTTATCGGAAGTCCGGATCGTACCTTTGTTGCCCATCCTACGAAAAAAGCTGGAACAAAATTATCTGGTGAATGGCTAGAAAAGCTTTATTCACAAGATGAAGGTTCTATGAGTTATATGTTTGAAGGAAAAGAAAAGCAAATGGAATTCACCACAAACAAAGCGACGGGCTGGAAAATTGTCGGTACGATGTTTGTGACGGAAGTCGAAGAAGCTGCACAGCCAGTCTTTAACATGGCCGCTATCATTTTAGCTGGTGCGCTTATCATTGGTGGGATACTGATCTTCTTAATCATCCGTTCTATTACAAAACCACTTTCTATCCTTGTTTCTTCTTCAAAGAAAATCAGTGAGGGAGATTTAACAGAAAAAATTGATGTCCGGTCAAAAGATGAAATTGGACAGCTAGGCACAAGCTTTAATGAAATGAGTGAATCATTAAGAGATGTCATTCAAGCAGTACAAACATCTGTAGAAAACGTGGCTTCTTCATCTGAAGAACTGACGGCAAGCGCAGGCCAAACAACAAAAGCAACTGAACATATTACATCATCTATTGAAACATTCTCAAACGGCAACGAAAATCAAAGCGAAATGGTGGAGCAAAGTGCGGCTCATTTAAAACAAATGAATGAGGGACTGAACGAAGTCGCAGAAACATCTGATGTCATCACAGCGTCATCTATTCAATCAAGAACAGCCGCGGAATCAGGCGGACAGCTTGTGGAGCAAACCGTTGGCCAAATGAAGACGATCGACCATTCAGTGAAAGAAGCTGAAGGGGTGATCAATGGACTAGAGCATAAATCAAAAGACATCACAAACATCCTAGGCGTGATTAACGGCATTGCGGATCAAACGAATTTACTTGCACTCAATGCAGCCATTGAAGCAGCACGTGCAGGTGAGTCAGGCAGAGGCTTCTCTGTTGTTGCAGAGGAAGTGCGTAAACTTGCAGTTCAATCATCAGATTCAGCAAAAGAGATTGAAAAGCTTGTGAAAGAAATCGTAACTGAAATCGAAACATCTCAAAATATGTTCAAATCAGTAAATGAAGAAGTGAAGAATGGTCTTTCCATTACAGATCAAACGAAAGAAAGCTTCTCACAAATTAATCAGCAAACAGCCGGAATCGCTATAAGAATTAATGAAATGAATACAACAGTACGCGAGCTTTCAAAAGGATCTGAGCAAATTTCTAAAGCAGTGAATGAAATTGCAGATGTATCACGGGAGAGTTCAGCAAGCATCCAAGATATCGCTGCATCTGCTGAAGAGCAGCTTGCTTCTATGGAAGAGATTAGTTCTTCTTCTACGACTCTTTCCCAAATGGCGGAAGAATTACGTGATTTAATTAAAAAATTCAAGATCAGTGAATAAGGTCAAGTGGTTCTCCTCAAGGGGAACCGCTTTTCTTTTTAAGCGGTCATCTCGTACAATAGAGGAAATCGAAAGAATAGGAGAGATGATATGCGTTTATCAAATAAGAAGGTCATTGCGTTTGTCAGTGATGATTTTGAAGATTTAGAGTTATGGTATCCGGTTCTGCGTTTAAGAGAAGAAGGGGCAACTGTGCACCTTGTAGGAGAAAAAGCAAATCATGAGTACACTGGGAAGTATGGTGTGCCGGCTGTATCTGATGCAGATTTTTATTCCATTCAAGCGGATGAATATGATGCTGTGCTTGTCCCTGGAGGGTGGGCGCCAGATAAACTGCGCCGTTTTCCAGAAGTGTTAAATATCGTACGTTCATTTGATGAAAAGGCAAAACCAATCGGGCAAATTTGCCACGCTGGATGGGTATTGATTTCAGCAGGAATCCTGCAAGGAAAAAAAGTGACAAGTACACCTGGTATTAAAGATGATATGACAAATGCTGGAGCAGACTGGTTTGATGAAGCAGTCGTCACAGATGGTCACCTCGTCTCGAGCAGACGTCCACCGGATCTTCCTCCCTATGTGAAAGCATTTGCGGATGTATTAGCGGCAACATAAACTATGAATCCAAAATAAAAAAAGGGCGAATTTGCACCTCATGTTCGCCCTTTGTTCATCATTTCATGCCCCATTTATTTTACCTATCGGCAGGAAACCTCACGCCCATTTGTTTTCTCGCCTCGTCCATAACGGACATAGTTTGAACAGATAAGGCAAATGTATTGACCGGAGACTGACTCATTCCTTGCTGAATACACTCAATAAAATGACAGATTTCATAATACATGGCTGGCTGATCATCTTTGAGAGAGATGTCGGTTTGGTGTCCTTGCCGATCATGGATCGTGATATGTGAAGGACGGTGGAATTGATCAATCACCATCGTCGCATCCTCTCCTTGAATTTCCGCAGATAAATGAGACGTTGAAATTTTAGAATGAAAAAGGAGTGCTTGATGTCCGTCATATTGCATAAGGACAGAGCCGCTTCCATCTACACCAGAAGAAAGCTTATAGCCTCTCGCGGTGATTTGATTCGGCAGACCAAATAAATAGATCGCCGGGGAGACGAGATACACACCAATATCCATTAAAGAACCATTGGATAATTCAGGCTTAAAAGCATTTGGAATCTCGCCATTTCGGTAGGCATCGTATCTTGAGGAATATTTACAGTAATGAGCGACCACTTGCCGAATGGGTCCAAGCTGATCAAGATGCTGTTTGATTTGAAGGAAGTTGGGCAGAAATGTCGTTTTCATCGCTTCCATTAAACAAACTTGATGTTTTTTCGCTGTAGCAATCATTTCTTCTACTTCTTTTCGGTGAGAGGCAAATGGTTTTTCGCATAATACGTGCTTTTGGTGCTCCATCATCAACATGGCCTGCTCTTTATGAAGGGCATTTGGACTCGCAATATACACGGCATCAAACGCATCACTTTCTGCCATTTGATGTAAGTTCGTAAAAACTGTATCAATACCGTATTTTTCGGCAAATGCCTGGCCTTTTTCAGCGGATCGTGAATAGACGGCTGTACATGTAAAATCAGCTATTCCTTCACCGGCCTGTAAGAATCGATCTGTAATCCAGTTCGTTCCGATGACAGCAAATCGAATCATGTCGTTCCCTCCTTCTGCTTTTCTCTGATTATACATCCTTTGAAAGCGTTTGTAAGAAAGAACATTCTTTTTATTGAAAAGCGGATGAAACCTTTATATAGGCTGATGCGTCTTACATAAAGGATATAAATGTACGAGAAGTGGGTAGTTTCTTCCTTCATTCGGGTAATACTCTGATAGAAGGGAGAGGAGGAAATGACCATGAAGCGCGTCCTGCATATAGGAAGTACATACGTCTTTGCGCTTTTATTCATAGCAGCCGGTATTTTTCATGTGGTAGAGCCGAGCGGCTTTGCCCGTATGATGCCAGGCTGGCCATATCCATATGTAATGGTCTATGCGACGGCATGCCTAGAATGGCTGCTGGCTGTCTTGCTGCTTTTGCCAAATGTCAGGATCGCAGCAGCAAAAATCATTGCTGTCTATCTTGTCCTCATTTTCCCTGCAAACTTATTTGCTGCACGTGAGGGAATTCCATTTCCAGGTCAAGAAAGCACAGAGCAGTCTTTGCTATGGATAAGACTGATAGGACAGCCCATTCTGATTGTATGGGTGATGTCCATTGCGAAATGGGAAAAAAAGCTGAAACAATGACCACTATATCATGATCAGGTAGTGTACAATTTATTTATAAAATAGCCCGAGTTTGGAGGAACGATATGAATTCTATGCAAATGTGGAGCAGTCGATTTAGAAAATTTTTTCTTGATAACAAGTTTGTTCTCTTTTTACTCGTCCTGCTATTAATCGGATTGAATATCCTTGTTTTCATGAAAACATCCTTTATTTTCACACCGCTCATTGTACTCGTCAAAACGATTGCCTTACCGATTATTTTAACGGGGGTCGTGTATTATTTATTAAATCCGATTGTCAATTTGTTAGAGAGGTTTAGAGTTAAACGAATCTTTTCAATTTTGCTTTTATATATAGTCATTATTGGCATTATAACAGTGACGATTGTGTCTATTATTCCTTTTTTACAAGCACAAATGATGAGCCTGTTTCATAACCTTCCGAAATATGTTGATACGGTAGAAGATCAGATTAGACAACTAACGGGAAGCAACTTCATTAATCAAGCGCAAAAAAACATGAATTTTAACGTCTCTGAATTGGTGAGCAAAGCGTCAAGTCAAGCGACGAAAATTTTGGAAAGTACCTTTACCGGAGTGGGGACGTTCTTAGGGGCGCTCACTGAAATCATCATCTCGATCGTGACCGTTCCGTTCATTCTGTTTTATTTATTAAAAGACGGCAAAAAATTACCTGACTATTTCTTGAAATTTATTCCGAATAAGTTTAGAGAACATACTCATATCGTGCTTCACGAAATGAACCATCGCCTGAGCTCTTATATTCTCGGACAGATCATTGTCAGCTTCTGTATTGGTGTTCTTCTTCTAATTGGCTATCTGATTATTGGACTTGACTATGCGTTGCTGCTAGCAATCATTGCGGCATGTACAAGTGTGGTGCCATACCTTGGTCCAACGATTGCGATTACACCAGCGATTGTGATTGCACTTGTGACATCACCAGTGATGCTTTTAAAACTGATCATTGTCTGGACAGTGGTTCAGCTCATTGAAGGGAAATTTATTTCACCTCAAGTCATGGGGAAAAACCTTCATATTCATCCGATCACGATTATCTTTGTTCTCTTAACAGCAGGTAAATTGTTCAGCGTAGTCGGTATCATTGTTGCGATTCCGACATATGCCGTCCTGAAGGTCATCACGACCCACTTGTTTGATTGGTTCAAAATGCGATCCAATTTGTATAAAGAAGAAAAGGTTTAATGTCATAATCTTTTTTTGAAAAAAATATAGTATCATAAAGACGAGCTTTCGATGAAGGAAGCTTGTCTTTATGTGGACATAGATGGTTGCCTGTTCAAAAGATCAGAATTGAAAGGAAAGAAAATCATGAATCTATGGGATTTATTCGTGGCACTGGTTTTAGGAATTGTCGAAGGATTAACAGAGTATGCACCTGTCTCGTCTACAGGTCACATGATCATTGTCGATGATCTATGGTTAAAATCAAAGGAAATCATTACGCCAGAGGCGGCAAACACATTTAAAGTCGTGATTCAGTTAGGCTCTATTTTAGCTGTCATGATTGTGTTCAAGGATCGGATTTTGAACTTGTTAGGCTTAAAGAAAAATATCACTGAAGAACAAAAGCGCAGCGGGCATAAACTGACCATTGCTCAAATCGCAGTAGGACTCGTCCCAGCCGTCATTTTAGGATTCTTATTTGAAGATTATATTGATAAATACTTGTTTGACGTGAGAACAGTTGCAGTCGGTTTGATTTTAGGCGCAGTGCTGATGCTTGTCGCTGACTGGATCAATAAACGTAAAACAGAAACAAGCTCTGTCGATAACATGACGTACAAACAGGCGCTTTATATCGGACTGTTTCAATGTTTGGCGTTATGGCCAGGCTTCTCTCGCTCGGGTTCGACGATCGCAGGTGGGGTTATTCTTGGTTTGAATCACCGTGCGGCAGCTGACTTTACATTTATCATGGCGATGCCGATTATGGCGGGCGCAAGCTTTTTAACACTTGTGAAAAATGCCGAATATTTAACAACAGACATGCTGCCATTCTTTATCGTCGGGTTTGTGAGTGCATTTGTTGTGGCTCTCTTCGTTGTTCGATTCTTCCTAAAACTGATCAATAAAATCAAACTGGTGCCTTTTGCAATATACCGAATAATCCTAGGTGTGATTTTATTTATCCTATTCATGTAATGCTGAAAACTACTCTTATTAAAGAGTAGTTTTTTGTTGTTTTAACTCTTTTAAACAGTAAAATCAACCTCTTAATTGGTAGAAAAAGAAGTTTTTTCATAAATTAGTGTTTAAGAGACAGGAGAAGGGGTAGTACATAAACATACCAATTAAAGGAGGAGTTAGAAATAATGAGAAAAACAAGCAAATTTTTTGTTAGTTCTGTGATCGCTACGTCAATGGTTGCTGCCCCTCTATCTCTTACGACTTTTGGTCAAACGGCTGAAGCTGCAACGACAACAGGTGTTGATGGAAGTGTCTCGATTGATCCAGTAGCCATTGCCGATAAAATTGAACAAGCAGTAAAATCATCTCAAAATCGTGATGGATTCGTAAAAAATGCGGCGTACAGCGCCTTCTATGAAGCAGGTCAAAACTATAACGTCGTTGTCCAAAACTTAAGCCAAGATCATGACTTTAGCGGACTGAACAATGTGGTTTACTATGATAGTGTTGAATATGATGGGATTACGTTTGGTATTTGGGTATTTGAAGATGGGACGTTCGTCAATAATGGTGACGGCGGCTATATTAACTGGACATTTGTTGGCAGCTTTGACCGTGAGGAAGGAAGCGGCACTGTTGATTTCCATAAAAGATTCTAATCTTATTGTCAAAAGTCTGCCGATTCACCGGCAGACTTTTTTTATAACGCACATTCTTCTATGTCAAAACCTAAATCTTCAATGATATGATGATCCGTTTGAACCTGCTGACCTTTTGTTGTTAAATAATCGCCTACGAAAATGGAATTTGCGGCATAAAGGGCAAGCGGCTGAAGCGTCCGTAAATTGAACTCTCTGCCTCCAGATACTCGAATTTCCTTGGTTGGATTGACAAACCTCATGAGTGCCAACACTTTCAATGCTTTGATCGGATGTGTTCGTTCTTGATGCTCAAGTGGTGTTCCTTCGATTGCATGAAGAAAGTTGACTGGAATGGAATCCGCATCAATGGCTCTGAGCGCAAAAGCCATTTCAACAATTTGCTGGTTGGTTTCACCCATTCCAATGATAACCCCTGAGCAAGGAGACATGCCCGACTGTTTGACCTCCTCAAGGGTCGACAAACGGTCATGATATGTATGAGTTGTCGTAATGTGAGCATGATGATCTTGATGTGTATTGATATTGTGATTGTACCGATGAACCCCTGCTTCCTTCAGCCGCTTTGCTTTTTCTTCATTTAATAACCCAAGACATGCACACACCTTCAAAGGCATGGTCTCAGTGATCTCTTTTACTGCTGCGGTCACCTCATCTAATTCTCTGTGAGAAGGTGCTCTCCCGCTCGCGACAATACAATAAGTCCCCGCTTTTCTCTTGAGCGCCTCACGCGCGCCAGCCACAATCGTTTTTTGATCAAGCATTGTATATCGTTCAACCGGTGCTTTTGAAATGATCGACTGTGAACAATAACCGCAGTTTTCAGGGCAATAACCACTTTTTGCATTAAAAATCATATTTAATTTCACCTTATTTTGAAAAAAATGAAATCGTACTTGGTAGGCTGCATGCATGATAGATAATAATTCTCTATCGTCAGTTTCAAGAATATCTAGACCTTCTTGCAGCGTGATCCGTTCATTTTTCAGCGCTTTCTCTGCTATCGCTTCCCAAGACAAAGATATGTGTTTTATCATCATCAGCCCCTCAATATGTAAACTCATTATAAATAAAAGTTAACATATTGGTTGGTCTATAGCAAGAATTGAATGTCTAGCTGGTTTTAGAGAATGGTCACATTATTAAAGGCGATGATATGATGTCATCGCCTTAAGTTTAATAAATTTAAAAGAGTTTTAGTAGGTAATTGTATAGTTGTTAATTACAAGTTCACCATCTGAATTTAGATATGATACTTTAACAAAGCCAGGTTTTAAATAGTAAATCCAAGTGAAATTTGGAGCAGTTTGTTTCAGTTCAACAGCATCTGTATCACCGGATAAAGTTATTTTACTGATTGGAATAGAAAAAGCACCAGACCATCCTACCTTAACTTTACGGTCGATCGTAATTACTTTATTCATAATAGGGGCTTTTGCTATAACTGGTTCTTTTACCTGAGCAGCTGCATGAGCACCTTCAGTTTGAGAGAACGTAAGAGCACCTAAAGCAACTAAAAGCAATGTGCAAGCTTTCATTAATTTTTTCATCGATAACACTCCTTTTTTTGATATATACATATATTAACAATAATAGAATAATATTTCAATTTAAAATGGTGATAAATAAGTATTTTTTGGTGAAAATTGTAATAAATTTTCGAATAGTAAATTGGAAGAATAAAAAATACATGATTTTTTGTTCGTCTTTTTTAGAGGGGAAAAGTGGCTTACTTAGTAAGAGATGCGTACTTATGATGCCATGAACCTGAAAGAATCTTGTTCAGTGCAAACAACATGAGGTTTTATCGAAAAAATGTGACACCCCCACTTTTATTTGAAGTAAAAGTGGGGGTGTCTACGGTCTGGGGCGATGTCTTGAGTCATCGCCTTTTCATATGTAAAGCTAGATTGCTTATCGAACAGTAATATAGTTAATCACAAGCTCGCCTAGTGAATTATAGTAAGAAACTGTGACAGATCCGCGTTGTACCGCACGAATCCAAGTGAAGTTCGGAGCTGTTTGATCTAATTGAATGGCATATGTTGCGCCAGACACAGAAATTTGGCTGGCTGGAAGAGAGACGGCGATTGACGAACCTACAGTAAGCGTGCGGTTCACTGTAATCACTTTATTCATAATAGGAGCTTTTGCTATGACTGGTTCTTTTGGCTGGGCAGCTGCATGAGCACCTTCAGTTTGGAAGAACGTAAGAGCACCTAGAGCAGCTAAAGACAATGTACAAGCTTTCATTAATTTTTTCATCGGTAACACTCCTTTTTTTGGTATATACATATATTAATAATAATAGTATTATATGTCAATTAAAATATATGAAAAAAAGAGTATTTATGGTGAAAATTGTCACATATTATCTATGAGGTCTCTCTTTTTTTAGGGGAAAAAGAGGCATAAAAAAAGCTGGGTGCATCCCAGCAATGTAAAGCTTTATGAAAAGAGATGATCAATCGTCGTCTCGCTGTTTTGGCTGACGGCCCTTTTGTTTCTCTTTTTCTTTAATGTAGTGAATAAAATCGATGGTTTGTCTTCGTGCTTCTTCGGAAAAATCGGAGGCAGCCTTAAACGCAATTTGCAAATCTGGATCGTCTGCAAGGTCGGCATCAATTCCGCCTTTGTCCTTACCTGTGAGAAGATAATCCGTTGAGACCCCATATAATTCGGCGATTTTCACAATCATTTCACCGTCGGGCTTTCTCAAGCCATATTCCCAATTTGCATAAGTGGACATCGCCTTTAATCCGAGTTTTTTAGCAACCGTTGACTTGCTCCATCCATGCTTCTCTCTTAATTCAGTTAAAATCTTTCCAGTCAAATTATCCATTGGAAACACCTTTTTTCATGTTATGAGTAAATTTTATCATGAATTACACGGAAAAGATAAATAATTACACAAAAAGAATAAAAAAAGATTGACTTACTCGTTTTGTGTATATTATCATAATGAATATAACTTACACATATTGAGTAAGAGGTGGAAAGATGAAACTTGAAAATTTACGAGAAGAACGCATTTTACAAGGGAAAACACAAACCTATATGGCGAAAAAGTTAGGGTATAAGTACACGAGCGGCTATGCAAATATAGAAATGGGCAGAACGAAGCCCAGCTTAGAAATAGCAAAGCATATTGCGGATTTGCTAAATAGGGGTGTTCAAGAGCTTTTTTTTGATCAAAAGTTACACAAAATGAGTAATTCTTTAAAGGAAGAGCATTTATTTGAAAAGGGGAGACGAACAAAATGAATATTGAACATCCAATGGTAGCGCAGATAAATGACTTTGGATATCCAAAAAGCTTCTGGTCATATGAAATGACACGTTATGGGTATCAAGCAGAGACTGAGGAGAGTGTGGAGGGATTTGAAGCAGATGAAACATCAGATGACGTTTGATGCCAGAAAGGAAGCGCAGCTTTGTTTAGTCCAAGCCGGTGGCTGGATGACCTTTCATCACCAGAAACCGGTGTTTGTTTTTTCCACATCAGAAGACAAGCAAACATACATGACCCTCTTGGCGGAAAAGCTCGCTGAAGCAAAAAAGGAGGAATCAAGACGACATGAAACGATGGAAGAAAATCATGGGAATCCTCAAATGCTTGCTAAAAGCGAGTAAAAACGAACAAGACATTCGTCAGTGGGAAAAGGATGACGGGAGATCATAACATGGTCATCCATTTCATCATTGAGACAGAGTTATTGTTCACAAAAGATACATTGATAAAAAGAATACGAGCAGCTGCAAAAGCGCAATGCTCGCAGAAAATAAAAGACGCACTATCACTCGAGATTCGTTTATTTGACGACATGCCGCTTGACATAGCTGACTGTCAAATCAAGCGTACATACGCAGAAAAAGGTTTGATACGCCCAGTGAACGTCAGCATCTTTCAGCCACGGCTACACCATATTCAAGAAGCACTTCATTCTATTGCGGATAGGGCCCCTCTACAGATCGTTGATTTAAGAGTTTCCCAGTTTTATAGTATGCGTCCAAGAATTGAAATCATTTTAAATACGATAGGTGATGGCACGAAGTCCTCACCAATTAAGGAGACAAGCATATGAACGAGCCAAAACAATTATTCATTCAAGAAAACCAGACATTTGTCGGTGAGATGGAAACAGGAAAAATCCAAGTCATCGTGTTAGATGGGAATGTAGGAACAGCTTATCAGATAGATGTACCTGAACATGGAAAAACCATTATACAAACAGCAAAAGGTCATTTTGCAAGAGTAGATCACGAGATCGGTTTTAAAATCAGCTAGATTACTGGATAGATCACAACATCATACGTCCAAGACGGAAAGCCTGCGGACACTGATCAAGACCCTATGAAAAGGGGACTGATTGGTGTCCGTTTTTTATTTTCTTAAAAAAGGGAGAGAGCCAGCATGCAAGATTTACTCATCGAATACAAACGAGCTTTAAAGGATGCTAGAAAAAGATATGAACCATTTAGAGAAAAAGAAGACAAACAGCTGTCAGATCAAGAGAAGCATGATAAAAAAATTATCGCTAGTATGGTCAGCGATCTCGAATACGTGGTGGAATGGCTTCAAATTGGCAGGCAGCCAGGCGCACGCAGAGGATTAGACAGACGTTCAGTCTATCAGCGCACCATCCTGGCAAATCCAGAAGTGTTAGAGGCTTTATCACATGAATATACACTTATCCAAGAAAATGAAAGAGAATTCAGTGAGCGGGACAAGAAACGAATTGATGAAGCCTTGTCCGTTTTAACGGACCGAGAAAAGGACGTATTCTTCATGCACACAACGCAAGGATTATCGTTTAGCGAGATTGCGATTATGCTGGATGTGAAAAAAGGAACTGTCCAAAAACATATGGAGAGAGCTCGGACAAAGATGTCTAAAAAAGTACAAGAACGCCTATTCGAAGCAGCTGAATAGGCGTTTTTTCTTTTACAAAATAAATGGAGCAGCACTTGTCTTACAGTTGCCACCTATAGTTAGAAAGACCAAACGGATGTTTGCTAGCCCTACACAAATGATTCCTTCACAGGAAATCGTTCGAATTAAAAGGAGGCGGCAGGTGAATGTAAATGAAAGATAAACGGATAGGAGCCAAGCAAGATTATATGAAAGGGATGACGTACCAGCAAATTGCTGATCATTACAATGTCTCAATCCATACCGTGAAATCATGGAAAAGACGATACGGATGGCAAAGGCAAAAAGGTTCGTCAAAGCAGGCACACTCGATCTTCAATCAGTTTCTTTCAGATGAAACAATTGAAATCATGGAGAAAATGGGCGGGCGTACATCCCTTGATTTAATCTGGGATCAAATTCAAATTCAATATGCTGCCATTATTCGGGCGCAGCGAATCATGTATGTGTCAGATCAAGATGACATGATCAAAGAGCTGAAAAAGGCGGCATACATGCCTTCTTCATTAGAAGAAACAGTAGAAGGCATTCAGTCAGAACAAGAAATCAGCACAGAAGAATATTCGTTTCAATTTTCATGGGATCGGCATGCTACCTTTTTAAATGCCCAATCTCGTGCAATGGGAGAGCTCAGGCGTCTCATTAAACAGTTTGAAGAGCTTGCACATGCGAAGGATGAACGAAGATTAAGACTAAAGCAAATTGAACTGACCATCGAAAAAACAAAAAAAGCAGTGCGCGAAGAAAAAGAGGAAGATCTTCACATCATGATCAAGCGAAAAGAGGATAACTCATGACGCCATTGATTGAAAAAGAAGTCAATCCTCACTTTGAACATTTTCTATTCGATTGGAATCAGAAGTTTCAATTTTTAGTAGGCGGTTACGGCTCCTCTAAAAGCTATCACATTGCATTAAAACTCATTTTAAAGCTGCTGGAAGAAAAACGGACAGCACTTGTCATTCGAGAAGTCTATGATACGCACCGCGAATCAACCTTTTCTCTATTACAAGAGATCGTCAGCGATCTTGGCATCGATCATGTGGTGAAGTGCCGCAGTTCGCCGCTTGCCTTGACGTTTCGAAATGGCAGCAGCATCTTATTCAAAGGGCTGGACAAGCCTGAGAAATTAAAATCGATTAACAACATCTCGATTATTTGGATTGAGGAGTGTTCAGAGGTTTCTTATGAAGGCTTTAAAGAGCTGCTTGGAAGGCTGAGGCACCCGTCTTTACCGCTTTATATGATGTTATCGACCAATCCTGTTGGTCAAGATAATTGGACGTACAGACATTTTTTTCGAGATGAACAGCTGAAGCGATTTGTCCTAGATGACGAAACCTTATACAAAAAGCGCACCGTTGTGATCAAGGATACGTACTATCATCACTCCACAGCGGAAGATAACCTATTTCTCCCTAAAAGCTATGTGAAGCAGCTGGATGAGCTGAAAGAATACGACCCAGACCTCTATCGAATTGCGAGGAAGGGCTATTTTGGGGTCAATGGAACAAAGGTTTTTCCTCAATTTGAGGTAAGAAATCATGCTGATGTATTAAAAGCGATTCAGCAGATGGACCGGCCGCTAAAACGAGCAGGCATGGATTTTGGATTTGTTGAATCATACAATGCGCTCATTCGATTAGCCGTCGACCATGAAAAAAAGTACTTATATATTTACTGGGAATATTACGACCGCGGGAAAACAGATGATGAAACAGCTGTTGACCTAAAAGAGTTCATTGAATCAAAGGAACTCATCAAAGCCGATGCAGCCGAGCCTAAAACCATTCACTATTTTCGGCAGCGTGGATTTCAAATGGTAGCAGCACATAAGTTCCAAGGCTCGCGTTTGCAGTATACGAAAAAGATCAAACGGTTTAAGAAAATCATTTGCTCTGATGCTTGTCCGTACACAATCTATGAACTTCAATCACTGACCTATAAGGCAGATAAGGATGGACGTTTAGAGGAAGATGCATTTCAAATCGATCCGCACACATTATCAGCCATCTGGTATGCGCTGGATGATTATGAAGTGACGGATTTGAAACAGACCGCCTCAGAGCGTGTCCGTCCAAACAGGGAGAGGAGGTCCATACAATGAAACAATTGAAAGCAACGATTATGAAGGCAAACATGTCTGATCATACAAAACAAATGTATGCAGATGAATTTTCCTATGAAAAAGATGACATTGTTCCCCCGCCATACAACATCAATGAATTAAAAAGCATGGCAGAATATTCAACCATTCTTCAGCAATGTATTGATGCGTACAAAACGAATATTTTAGGCTTTGGATTTGGGGTGGAATACGCCTTTGACTTTAATGCAGAAGGTGTAAAACCGGCAAAAAAGAAAGCCGCAGAAAAGGAATGGACAAGACTTGAAGAGTTTACGAAGTACATGAACTATGATGAGTCCGCTGATGTGATTCTTGGCTATGTCCTGGAAGACCGAGAGAAAACGGGCAATGGTTTTTTAGAGGTGCTGAGAGATGGACAAGGAAAGCCGGCAGGAATCGAGTATTTAGATGCGCTTCATATCCGCATTTGCAAGCTTAGTGAGCCAGTCGACGTCGAATTCAGCTACACAGAAAATGGCGAATTAAAGACAATGAATCGAAAGAAAAGATTCCGCAAATATGTGCAGGTGATCAACGAAAAGAAAGTCTTCTTTAAGGAGTATGGTGATCCGCGCATTTTGAACTGTGAGACAGGCAAGTATGATGACACCACACCAGAGCCGCTTCGCGCAACAGATGTGATTCATTTCAAAATTGGCAGTGGTACGTATGGGATTCCCCGCTGGATTGGCAACATCGTCAATATGTACGGGGCACGCAAGGCAGAGGAACTGAACTATCTTTATTTTAAACAAGGGCGGCATGTACCAGGTGCCATCATTGTCGAAAATGGCATGCTGTCAGAATCCTCTTATCAGCAGCTTCAAGACTATATGGATGATATTGAAGGATCTGATCACGCGCATAAATTTCTATTGCTTGAAGTTGAAGGTCTGCCGACAGAAAAAGGGTTAACGGGAGAAGAAGATGTCTCAAATGTCAAAGTAAACTTCAAATCTCTAGCCGAGATCCTGCAAGAAGATGCGCTCTTTTTAGAATACGATGAAAAAACAAGAAACAAAATCCGTTCTGCGTTTCGTCTGCCGCCAATTTACACAGGTGAGTCTCAAGACTATAACAAAGCGACGGCAGATACAGCGCGTAAAACAACAGAAGAGCAGGTATTTCAGCCAGAACGGCACCTCATCACAGGAAAACTCAATACTCTTTTTCTGCCGGATCTTGATATGTGGCATGTCCGTTTTCTATTAAATGGTCCTGATTTTAGAGATCCATTAGAGATTGCGAAGGTACTGACGCCATTTATTCAGGCGGGGGCAGTGTCACCTAACGATTTGCGCGATTTAGCAGGAAGAATTCTTGGAAAGACGCTAGAGGAATGGCCTGAGGAACTGTATCACCGACCTTTAGAAAGCCGCATGAAATCAGCTGAAGAAAAGCCTCAACCAGAGCCAGACCAGCTGACGAAATAAACAGAAGCGGGTGCGCTTTTTTGAAAGGGGGTGAACATATGCCAAGAGAACTAAAAAACGCTAAAATTACGCATGTTTCCTACGTGGACAAAGCAGCGAACAAGAAGAAATTCTTTTTGATGAAAGCAAAGAAAAAGCGGCCTGACTTTCAAAAGGAGGTCAGTGTCCTGACAAAGGCAGAAGATGCTCATCGCCTCGTGTACGGTGTCGTGTATGAGCCGAATACGCCTGATGCACATCAAGACTTTATGACAGCCAAAGAAATTGAAAGAGCGGCACACGGCTTTATGAAAGATGCCCGTCATATTGACAAGCAGCATGATTTTCAGGATGGTGTTGGCGAAGTGGTTGAATCATATATTGCTCCGGCTGATGTTGAAGTGGGTGGGGAGCTGATTCGCAAAGGATCTTGGGTGCTTGTGACAAAGGCTTCCCAAGAGATTTGGGATCAAATTCAAAAAGGCCACATTACAGGCTATTCAATGGCTGGAACGGCGGACATTGTCGCCATAGAAGAACAAGATCAGCTTCTATCTCAAGACACAAATGAGAGAGGGCTTTTTTCTTTGCTGAAAAATTTCTTTTTAAAAGAGGAAGGTGCAAACATGTCACAACCATTTTGGAACGTTTTAGACCATCTGTTGGAAACCTTACAGTCAGGTGATGGTGCTGAGGCGGATGTAAGAGCGGCCTTAGAACAGCTCATTCCAATCGTGCAGGACATCCTGAAGACAGAGCATGTACTTCAAACGATTGGTGAAAGGCCAGAAGACGTACAAAAAGAAGAGGCCGCTTTGACGACGGATCAAGTGCGAGAGCTTGAAAAAGCAAAAAAGGCCATTGAAAACGTCTTACAGCAGGCTGAACAACAGGAAACAGAACAAACAGGGGAAGAACCTGTCCAAAAAGTGCTCGAACAAGTCGTTGCACCCATCCGTCATCAGCTCTCTTCCTTAGAGAAATCAGCTAGCAGAGAAAAAGCAGCGATGCAGGAAGTGCTTGAGCAGCAGCTTTTGCCTATTTCAGAGCGGATTCACATGCTCGAAAAGGCAAGGGGCATATCAAAACAAACAATACACGATACACAAAACAACACGACAAAACCCATATGGGATGGCTTACTATAAGCCGAAATAAGGAGGAAACAGTGTGAGAAATCAAGAGTTGATTCGCAAGGCTGAAATGACACTTGCCAGCTTAAAAACCGGCGGTCTCATGAACGCAACCCAATCCAACACATTCATTAGAATGATGCAAAACACACCAACCGTTTTAAATGATGCACGCATCATTCCGATGGAAAGTGATTCACAAAAAATCGAAAAAATCGGTTTTGGCCAGCGTATTTTGCGTCCAGCAGAAGAAGGCCAAGCGCTTGATGCGAAAGACCGTGTTGTCCCAGCGACAAGCACTGTCCAGCTCAATGCAAAAGAGGTCATTGCAGAAATTCATATGACCTACGACAGCATTGAAAACAATATTGAAAAAGACGGAATTCAGCAGACAATTATGCAAATGCTGGCTGAACGAGCGGCAGTTGATATTGAAGAGCTCATCGTCAATGGGGATACGACTTCAACAGACCCGTTTTTAGCCCAAATGGATGGCGTGAGAAAACAAGCAGTATCTCATATTGTGGATGCAAATGGAGCGGAAATTAGCCGCCAAATGTTGAAACAAGCCTATAAAGCGATGCCGTCAAAATATTTACGTGTACCTCAGGATTTCCGTTTCTACACATCCCCAAGTTTAGAGGTGGAGTGGAAGGATCAAGTAGCAAACCGTCAGACAGCTCTTGGAGATGCGGTGATTCAAGGCGGACTTTCTTCTGCATTCGGTGTGCCGGTCAAAGGCCTTGCCAATATGCAGCCATATGACGAAGCGGGAACAGACGTATCAGATATTTTGCTGACGCACCCTAAAAATATTATCGTAGGTTTTTCTCGTCATATTCGAATTGAAGTAGAAAAAGATATTCGCAGCCGGAAATTTATTATTGTTCTGACAGCGAAGCTAGACAGCAAATTTGAGGAAGAGGATGCTGTAGCAAAAGTAATGAAAGTGAAAGAGTAGGTGACGGCAGGCCATGATTATTTCTCCTGAAGAACTGCAAGCCTATTCTGTATTTGAGCGTGTGAAAAATCGATCTGTAGAAAGACTGACAGCAGATATTATCGAAGCAGAAGCTGCGGTATTTCAGATCGTAGGTCATGATTTCTCAAGCGGAAAATATCAGCCCCTCCCTGAAAAAGCAAGAATCGCTTTATTAAAAATGGCCCAATATTTTGCCATGCTGAATGATGATGAATCTATGATGAAAGGCTTTACGTCAGAGAAAATGGGTGATTATTCATATGCGAAGGCAGCTGATCAAGTAAAAGGCAAACCTTACGTATATGCCCTGCTTGTCGATTACATTGAACCATCATTAACTCGCGGCAGTACCAAATTAAAGGTGAGATCATTATGAGTTATCAATCACTCTTAACAGACCGCTGTGATCTTTTTCACCTTGAACATCAGGAGGCTTCCCGAGGAAAATTCGGGATTCCAGCTGATGACTTACAAATGACTCTTTCCTATCCTGATGCGCCTAGCCTGACAGATCTGGCTTGTTATGTCATAGAAAAGAATCAGTCACTTGTGCAAGAAGAGCCGAATACAGTGATTTATCAGTCCTATCTTGTCCATTTTCCTTTAGCAAGTGATATTCGCCTGCATGACAAAATGGTGTGGAACGGCGTCTCACTTAAATTGCAGCAGCCCAAAATAGTGAAAAATCATCACATTGAAGTGATGGCAGTCAGGAAGGAAAATCTATGAAAATTGATGGACTTGACCGGCTGCTTTCACAGCTGGAAACAGCGTGTTCCGGCGGCTTAAAGGCAGAATATCAAGCTTGGCTAGAGGACATGGGTTTAGAGCTTTTGGACATCATTCAGGATGAGCTAATCAAGGAGAATGCTGTCGATACAGGCCGGCTTCTAAGCTCCTTTACGCAAGGAGACAAGGAGAATCACTTTCTCATGTCAAAAGGTGGTCTCACGCTGGAAGTGGGAACCCAGCTTGAGTATGCCTCCTATGTCAATGATGGACATGCTACTTCTTCAAGTGGAGAGCGAAGATGGGTGCCTGGCAGGTGGGCTGGCAGCCGTTTTGAATATGTTCCGAATGCAAAGACAGGAATGATGCTTGCTTCTCAATGGATAGATGGAAATGGCTATTGGGATCATGCTGTCATGCTCTATGAGCAAATGTTTGAGCAGTCGCTGGATCGAAAGCTTCAAAGCTGGTTCGATCGACATTTTGGGAGGTGATGAAATGAATCAAGAAGTCGGGGCAATCATGCATTATATTTACACACACTTTCCTGTAACAATGTATGATCGACTTTTGCCAGAGCATTTTCAAGTACCATCTGTTTATGTGCCGCCCGTAACAGTGATCAGCGGTCCAGATACGGTATCTACGTTTATGAAATCTTATTCGCTGCAAGTGAAAGTGTTTCATATAAATTCAGAAAAAGCGCATGACGCGGCAGAAATCATTGTTGATGCATTGCTTGCTGATCGTCAAATGATTCAGATGATGAGTGAAGATGGAGAGGTGCTTGATGATTATGTCCGCATAAAAAGAGTGGAAACCAGAATGTTAGATCAAGGCGTAGCAGCGATTGTCCTGACGTGGGATAGCAGTTATTGGTACAACCGAGACAAACAACCGAGCCTTGAAGACATCAATTTTTCAGATGGGGTGATCAAACGTGAGCAAGACTAAAAAAGCAGAGCCTGCCCAAACAGCTGGCGAAGAAAAAGAATTTGGCTTTTCATTTGAAGCCTTAAAGGAGCACAGTAAGGATCTTTTTGGGGTTAAACCAGAAATCCTTGAAGGTGCTCTTTTTTATATCAAACATCAACCAATTACAAAAACAGAAGCGAAAAAGCACATTGATGCTTTTTTGTCCAAGGAGGTTTAAAGGATGAACGGAGGCACATTTACACCAGGTACAGAGAAAAAGCGTCCTGGCATTTACTTTAATTTTAAAACAACAGCAGAGCAGCGAATCACTTTAGGTGATCGAGGTACGGTGGCACTTCCTCTTGTGATGAGCTGGGGAGAACCAAAAAACTTTATTTCCGTTTCCAATATGGAAGACTTAAATAAAAAGGTTGGACTCAATATTGATGACAAGTCGCTTCTTCTTTTCCGTGAAGCAAAGAAAAAAGCGCAAACGGTCTTGCTTTACCGTCTAAACGAAGGGGAGCCAGCCAAAGCTGAAATCTCAGAAAACTTTGTGGCCACAGCCAATTATGGCGGTCTAAAGGGAAATGAGATCACCATCCAAGTGGCAGAAAATGTACTCGACAGCACAAAACGTGACGTCATTACTTATCTTGGCACAGATATTGTGGATAAGCAGATTGTGACGGATGTCAAAGATCTTGTGAAAAACAAATATGTTCAATTTTCTGGTGAAGGTGAAGCAGTTATCACAGCTGGTATGGCACTAAGCGGCGGGAAAAACGGTGTGGCAAGTGTCGCAGATTATACAGCTTTCCTAGAAGCAGCAGAAACAGAATACTTTGATGTCATTGCGCTCCCAGTCGATAATAGTGAGCAATTAAAAGCAACCTTCGCTTCATTTATCGAGCGTCTACGTGATAAGCAAGGACGTAAGGTGCAAGGCGTTGTGGCGAACTATGCAGCTGACCAAGAAGGCATTATCAATGTGACAAGTGGTGTTGTGCTGGAAGATGGAACAGAACTAACACCTGCTCAAACAACAGCTTGGGTTGCAGGAGCAAGTGCAGGTGCAAACTTCAATCAGTCACTCACCTTTGTTGAATACGAAGGAGCAGTAGATACATTAGAACGCTTTGATAATGATCAAGTAGAATACCGATTATCACAAGGGGAGTTCCTCTTCACATTTGATGCGAGAGACCGCACGGTGAGTGTTGAAAAAGATATTAACTCTTTAACAAGCTTCACAGCTGAAAAGAATCAGCAAATGGCGAAAAATAAAATCATTCGTGTGCTTGATGCCATCAACAATGATTTAACGTTTGAATTAAAAAATCTGATTAAATTACGCAAAGCCAATGGCAATGACATTCCAGCATCTGATGATGGAGTACAGCTTGTGAAAACACTGATTACACAGTATCTCACACAGCTTCAAGATGGCAGCGGCATTACAGGCTTTAACTCAGAAACAGATATTGTCATCGGTCTCAATGAAGATCGTGATGGTTTTATCATCGATCTAGCTGTTCAACCAGTAGATGCAGCAGAAAAATTCTATTTCAATGTGGAGGTGAAGTAAGATGGCTTTTAAAGCGCAAAATACAATTTCAGGTAAAGAGGGTCGTCTTTTCTTAGAAGGTGAGGAGCTTGCCTTTATCAAAACGTTTGAAGCAAACGTGGAGAAAAACAAATCAGAAGTCAACGTGATGGGCCGCCGAATGACTGGTCATAAAACAACAGGAGCAAATGGAACAGGAACGGCCACATTCTATAAAGTTACATCTCGTTTCGTTCAATTAATGCTCAACTATGTGAGAAAAGGGGAAGATCCTTATTTCACTCTTCAAGCGGTGATTGACGATAAATCATCAGGCCGAGGTACTGAGCGTGTAACATTATTTGATGTCAACTTCGATTCGGCTAAAATTGCTGGACTGGATGTCGATTCAGAAGCACTTGAAGAAGAAGTGCCGTTTACGTTCGAGGACTTTGATCTTCCTGAAAAGCTGAAGAATTCCTTTTAATGAACAAAAGGCAGACAAGTGACGAAAATATATGTTGTTTTTATTTTATTCAACGATATGGTATAATTTTTCATAGTTACAGGGTAGCTACAAAAGAGTTACTGTGTAACCCCAAAAAGTTTCTTAGAAATATGTTTACATGCAAAGTACTTTGCATAAAATAAAAAGAAGCCAGGATGCGTCAACATCCCAGCAATGTACAATTTGGCCCTCAAGGGGCTGGCTAATCGAATAGGATACTTTAGGATAGACTTCCCTTTTACCTACCAAAGCTCAAGGGGGAGTCTATTTTTTGTCTATATACGTCAACAGGGTTATAATAAATGACCCGAAAGCAAGCATTAACATTAGTGCTTGAAATGTTGACATGAGCATCACCCCCTTCCTATCGGGGGATGAGCCAGACACCCTTGAGCTAGCCGTTCAATTGTACAATTTAAATTATACATGAAAATATTGGAAAGCACATTCAAAAATGGATGTGCTTTTTTGCATTTAAAAAAACATAACAAAGGGAGTTTTTAAACATGAGCGAAAAACAAACATTTGATCTTTCATTTTTTATGCCAGGACAAACAGTAGAAGCGGAAGAGGTCAAAGTGCCAATCTCTAAGCGTTTTGTTGATAAAAAAGGGAATGTCATTCCTTTTGTCTTTAAAGCTATAACAACTGAACGCATTGATGAACTGGAAAAAGAAAACACGACCTTCAAAAATGTCAAAGGAAGAGGCCGTGTGAAAGACTTAGACAGCCAGCGCTTCTACGCACGTATTGCCATTGAATCGACTGTTTATCCAGATTTCCGCTCGAAGGAACTAAGAGAAGCCTACAGCACACAAGATCCAGTTGAAGTCGCAAAACGTGTATTATCTGTCGGCGGTGAATACGCAAACTGGTTAAACAAGGCCATTGAAATCAACGGATTTGAAGACGAAATTGAAGATTTAGAAGAAGCAGCAAAAAACTAATAAAAGATGGGGATAAAGAAGCCGTGTTTTTATATTACGCCATGCACGAGCTTCACTACTCCCCATCTGAACTCCTAGATTTATACGAATCACCAAGACCGTTCAAAGCACTCCTATTCGGACTCATCAGCTACAAGCTAGACATGCTAGAAAAAGAAGCAAAGAAAGGAGGGAAATAATTGGCGAAACTCACTGCACGATTTGAATTAGAAGACAAAGTATCGAAGAAGCTGCTGCGAATACAAAAGCGATTTCAAACGTTTGAGAAGCAGCTCAAACCTTTTAGAAAACCGGTGAAAATAAACCTGGATTTAGATGACAAGAAATTAAAAAACTTCAGTTTATCGCTTCGGAAAATGTCAGTGATTTCCATGAGGCTGGATCAAGGAATCTTTCGTGATCTTAAAGCGTTAAACAATCAGTTAAATATGCTCCCAAATCACTTGGTCATATCCATTCAAGCGAAGGGGCTAGATGTCATGAAATCCAGTATAAATCGTTTAAAGCAAGCGGGAACAAGCCCCATTATGCTGACGTTTAAACTAAACGATCAATTGTCAGGTAAAATGTCAGAGGTAAAAAAATCTATCTATCAGCTCATGAATAGGACGTACTATATGAGATTAAACATGGTTGACCAAGCCACCGCTGCAATTCAACGAATCAAAAAGACACTCAAAAGTTTGACGATGTCTAAACACGAAATCAGAGTGTCTGTTCAAGATAATGCAAAGAGTAAGTTGAAAAAACGAGATCAAGCAGAGTCCGTTGTGAAAGAACAAAACATAAAAAAAGAACCTGAGGCTGTTAGTCCGTCAGTGAAAACGGAAGATCCTAAACAGAGCTGGATTCAGAACCTTGCCAATAAGGGATTAAGTGAAATTCAAAAATATGCAGGTGACGTTGCAGATAAAATGAAGGAAAAATTGAGTCCTAGAAAGTTTTGGGATGAAAAGGCACTTCCTTGGGTTGAAAATAAAATAGAAGAGTACAAGCAAGATGTGATCGGAAGAATTAAAGAGAAAATTAAATTTAATCCTGAAAAAAAACTAGATCAATTGGTGACTAATGTATTAGATCGGTTCTTAGGTGCAAGTGATCAATCAAGTGAAAGTACCACTCAGGCACCAACAACAGCGCCAACATCAACACCATCAAATCCAGCTCCCAAAACGAAACCTCAGTCGCGAGGTGGAAAAGGCTTGTTTCGCAATAGTTGTTGCCCCTGTTGTGCAAGAGGTTTAAGCAGGGGAGGTTCTACGAAAACTAAAAATCGAAATGGTCGCTCACCAAGACAGACAAGTAATCCAAATGCTACATCAAGGGCCGAAATGAATAGAAGACCTCAAAGTAGATTAGGGAAGTTGAAAACAAATGCAGGTAAATTATTTGGAAAAATCCCTAATGGATTAAAGAAAGGTGCGGGTATCGCAGCTTCAGCTGGTGGACTGACGGGTTTAGTGAAAGGTAGCAAGGGGTTAAGTGGATTAGGGAAAGCGATGAAAAGTATAGGGAAAGGAAGCGGCAAGTTATTAAAGAAAGTACCTATTCTAGGAAGTGCACTTAGTGCAACAAATCTAATCGGTATGAACAAAGATAATGCTGGTGAAAAGATTGGTACGACTGGAGGCGGCATCGCCGGCGGAATGGCAGGTGCTGCAGCAGGTGCAGCTATTGGAAGCGTAGTCCCGGGGATAGGTACAGCCATCGGCGGTCTAGTAGGCGGCATCGCGGGAAGTATGGGCGGAGAATCTATCGGTGAAACAATTGGAAAATGGTTTGATGGCGGCGGATTTGAAAAGATTGGCCAAAAAGCCATTGAAATCAAAAATCAAATTGTCGAAGTTTGGTCAACAGTCGCGGCTTGGTTCACAGAAAATGTATGGACGCCATTAAGCAGTACGGTTGTCACAGTAGCGGCATCCATTTGGTCAAGTTTAGTCAATGCATGGACATGGATCCAAGAAACCTTCAGTGCAGTAGCGGGCTGGTTTATTGAAAATGTATGGACACCTCTTAGCGACACAGTCGTTACGGTAGCAACGACCATATGGACAAGTCTAGTCAATGCATGGACATGGATTCAAGAAACATTTAGTGCAGTAGCAGGCTGGTTTATCGAAAACGTTTGGACACCGCTCAGCGACACAGTCGTTACGGTAGCAACGACCATCTGGTCAAGCTTAGTCAATGCATGGACATGGATTCAAGAAACGTTCAGTGCAGTAGCGGGTTGGTTTATTGAAAACGTTTGGACACCACTGAGCAGTACAGTTGTTACAGTCGCTACAGGGATTTGGACAGCATTATCAAATGCATGGAAAAAGATACAATTAATCTTTGGAGCTGTATCGACATGGTTTATGGAAAATGTGTGGAATCCACTTGTAGATACGGTAGGAACCATTAAAGACAGTTTCGGTAAAAAGTTTGAAGAAGCGTATAAATTGGTGACAGATATATGGGATGGATTATCCAAATGGTTTGAGGACAACATTCAAAAACCGATTGTAAAAGTAGCAGAAGCTATTGGTGATGGGTTTTCTGCAGCGTTTGGTTGGGTTAAAAAGATTTTTGACAAAGCAGGCGGTATTGTAGATGTAGTCATCAATTGGATTGTAGGGAAGAAAAAACCTGATAACAATGCCACAGGCGGCTATATCACCCAGCCAACCCTATCATGGGTCGGTGAAGCAGGTAACGAATTTGTCATTCCAACTCAAAATAACCGAGGACGCGGGAAGATGCTGCTTGCTCAGGCTGCTTCTCATCTTGGAATGTCTGTTATGCCAAGCGGAGTAACTGGAAATCAAGTATCAAGCTCTTCAGCTCCTACAGCAGTAGCTTCATCATCTTCTGTCGGTTCAATAGACGGATCGGTTTCGATGACTGGAAACATTCAAGCCTCCAGCATAGGCGAGCAATTTAATAAGGATTTTGAACAAGGATTAAATCAAAAAGTGATTACACTTGATCAATGGAAACAAAAGAATATTCAGCAGCCTTTTGGTCAATTGACCTCAGACTCAGGTAAGTATGGTCAGCAGACAGTTGCTGCTTTTGCGAATGGTCAGCAGGTGACACCAACAGGAACAGACAGCTTTTTGCAAAGTCGTGTAAAAGCACCATACCAACAAGTGATGACAGCATCACCAACTTGGGGTTCTGGAACGGTTAGTGGTTTTTCCACAGGTCAAAATGCCACATCAGTTGGTACTAGCCAATACGTAGATCAGCACATCAAACAACCATTTCTACAAGCAAAACAAGAATCACCGGGCTGGGGCTCAGGAATGATCGCTGCCTTTAACAACGGCATGCGTTCAAAAGCAAGTGAAGTCACACAAGCTGCCAAAGAAATGGCGAAGAAAGTAGAGCAGGCGTTTAGAGAGGAATTAGACATTCATTCCCCTTCACGCGTGATGATGAGTCTTGGGAAATTCGCATCGATTGGTGTCGTCAAAGGACTCGACTCAGTGGATGTGAAAAAATTTGCTGAAAATCAGGCTGGTTCATTAATTGGCGCTTTCAGCGGTATGGGTGCTTCAGGGCTTAATATAAAACAATGGCTCATGGCGGCTATCATGGCAACTGGTACATCAATGAGCTGGCTCCCAGGTTTGATGACCATCGCACAGAATGAGTCGCGTGGAAATCCGAGAGCAATCAACTTATGGGATTCAAACGCCAAGAAGGGAACGCCTTCTAAAGGCTTAATGCAAACCATTGGACCAACGTTTAACTCCAATAAAGGCAAAGGCATGAATGACATTTGGAACCCAATTCATAATGCCGTAGCAGCCATTAACTACATTAAGGGCAGATATGGAACAGTCTTCAATACACCGGGATTACGAAGTATGAGAAGAGGCGGGCCTTATAAGGGCTACGCAAATGGCGGACTGATTACTCAGGAGCAGGTTGCTAGAGTCGGTGAAGGAAACAAACGCGAATGGATCATACCTGAAGAAAGAGGCATTCGCGGAAGGTATTTATTAACGCAGGCAGCCAAGGCACTTGGGATGCAAGTATATGATCCAACAAATGCATCTGCTCCTTTACCAGAATCACAGATGCAACAAGTCACCTCAGCTCAGTCTGCTAGTCATACTGCATCGCCAGGTAATAAACAAATCACGATTCAATTCAATGGAGACCAGCATTTCCATAATGGACAAGATCAGCAATCGCTTGTCGAAAAAATTAGACAAATGCTCGTAGATGAACTGGAAGTAGAGCTTCATACAGGAACGAAGGGGGTCGTGATTGATGGGTAAATCAGTGTATCAATTGTGGATTTCCCAAGGAAAGGACAAGTTGCGATTCCCTGTCCTTCCATCCGAACTTGAAATCACAAATAACGTACAAAATGAAACGGTAAAGGTTGCCTCTTTTGGAGAACTAACCTTTATTGATGTCCCATCGGCTAAGCAAGTATCATTCACTTCATTATTTCCTAAGAAATATTCGCCAATTGCTGAATATAAAAGCATTCCATCACCAGAGAATGCGATAGCGAAAATAGAACGAATGATGCGTTCAAAGAAGTCTGTGCGGCTGATTGTAACGGGGACAAAAATCAATATGACGTGCAGCATTGAAAGTTTCACCCATAAAGAAGGGTCATATGATATTGGCGATCGTGAATTTACGATCGAGTTAAAGGAATACAAAACCGCATCGCCTAGGAAAATCAAACGAAAGAAAAAAGCAAAACAAACGAAAAAGAAACGGCCTTCAAAAACACCACCAAAAATGTACACCGTTAAAAAAGGGGATACGCTGTGGGCCATATCAGGCAGGTTTTATGGCGACAGTACAAAATGGCGGCGTATTTGGAATGCCAACAAATTAGCGATGATTAAACGGAGCAAACGCAATATTAAGCAGCCGGGGCATTGGATTTTCCCTGGACAAAGGTTAAAAATACCACAATAGGGGGGCTGGCATTGATCGAGCTTTTTGCCATCAGAAGCGGCACCATGTATGAGCTTGTCACAGAGAGTGTGACACTTCAGGGGCAAAGGTATCAAGCCCCTCGCTCTATTCAAGCAAATATTATCACTAAGCAAGGCAGTCAAACATATTACCGTGTCTCAGAAGGGGACACGGTTCTTTTTAAATGGAAAGGAAAAGAGTTGTTCAGAGGCATTGTGTTTTCTCGGACGCCTGTTGAAGGGAAACTGACCTTTACCGCATACGACATGCTTCAATATTTGGTGAAAAACCAAGATGTCTATGTTTTTTCAAAACAAAGAGCAGATCAAATCTTGAGACGGATTGGGGCTGACTTTCAAATCCCAATGACCTCTATCGCCAATACAGGTCATGTCATCAAATCACTAGTGTTTAAAAATGATACGAGCCTATATGACATGATTCTGAAAGCATTAAAAGAAACAAAGCGGCAAACGGGCAGAAACTATCAAATCTATTCTGCTAAAGGAAAGATGGGGCTGAGAGCTTGGCCAGATCCAGAGGACGTATGGGTCATTGAATCAGGTGTCAATCTCATTGGCTATCAGTACAGCACCTCGATTGAAGAAACAGCCACTCGTGTCAAGCTGCGCACGTCTGCAGATGAACAGGGGAAAAATAAGAAAAAAGGCAGCAAATCAGAGATTGTAGTGGTCGAACAGGATAAAGCAGGTCAGAGTAAATACGGCATTTTACAGCATGTTGAGACGGTTACAGGGCAAATTAACCAGCCGCAGCTGCAAAAAAGAGCCAGAGTACGGCTGGCAGAGAAAAAAGGTGTGAAACAAGAGGTCAAAAGCATCCAAGCGCTAGGCATTCCTGAACTGCAAAGCGGTCTTCCAATCTATTTGAAAATCCCTGAAATCGACGTGAAAAAAACGTACTGGATCGATCAAGACAAACATGAATTTAGTGGCGTGAAACACACCATGACAATTGATGTCGTTGAGAAAAACTCCATTCCAAAGGGTGATCAAGCGTGAGGTTAAGTGAAGCGATTAAACGATTAGCAGTGAATGCTGTAGACGCTGCCTCTCCAATTGATCTGGTGGTTGGAGAAGTCACGGCAGTTTCTCCTGTAAGCATCCGGTTAAATGAAAACCATAAACTGATCATTCCGGAAGAATTACTGATTTGGCCAAAGCGCCTAAATAAGGGTGAGGAAGATGAACTGAAAAGGGGTGACAGCATTATGGTGCTGGCAATGGCAGGAGGGCAATCCTTCTACATCATCGACAAATTGTAAGGGAGGTGATGAATGTGGCACTTTCACCAGAGGAAGAAATTGAGGAAACAGAAGAAGAGGAAGAAGTGGAAACCTCGACGACATATCGAATAGATGTCGAAACTGGCAGATTGACAGGTGAAACCATTTCAGGCATTGAAGCAATTCGTCAATTCGTTTATATGACACTTAGGACAGAGCGGTATGCACATCCTATCTACAGCCACGACATTGGCACTGAAATTCAGGAGCTTTTAACGGATACAGAAGCCACGGATGAATACAAAGAAATGGAGATTCCGAGGCTGCTAGAGGAAGCATTAATTGTCGACGAACGGATTGATCATATTGAAGAGATAGAGGTCACAAAGGAAAATGACTCGTTTCATGTCAAGCTAGCTATTGTCACAGATGAAGGTACATTAGAAATAGAGGAGGTGATGGAGAGCGATGTTTGAGGAACAAACGTACGAAGCATTAATGGAAAGAATGCTAGACAGACTGCCGGATGACATAGATAAAAGAGAAAACAGTGTCATTTGGAATGCCTTGGCACCTGCTGCCGCTGAATTGGCCCAGTCCTATATTTGGCTTGATCAAGTATTCGAGCTGGTCTTTGCAGATACAGCACAAGGAGAGTTTCTAGATCGGCGGGCCGCTGAAGTAGGAATTGAAAGAAAACCAGCGACTAAAGCGGTTTGGTCCGTAGCTATTCAGCCTAACGATATCAACATTCCAGCTGGCTCACGTTTTTTTATTGAAGACGTCTATTTCCAATATTCGATTGATGGCACGCTAGAATGCGAGACACCTGGCAAGATCGGCAATGGTCAATTGACAGATCAGCCGCTGCTTTCACTTGATACAATCCCTGGGTTAGAATCAATTATCATGAAAGATTTGGTGATACCCGGACAAGAGGAAGAAGATGACGCTTCGTTATACGATCGTTACTTAATACGTGCTAGGCGGGAGGCTGTCAGTGCCAACAAGGCGCATTATAAAAAATGGACTGAGGAAGTGACAGGAGTTGGCAGGGCGAAAGTATTCCCACTTTGGAATGGAGAAGGAACAGTCAAAATTGTCATCACAGACGGCAATCTAGATGTTGCATCAGATCTTCTTGTTAAAAGAGTACAGGAATACATCGACCCAGTACCAGGCGAAGGAGAAGGACAAGCGCCTATCGGTTCAAAAGCGACTGTCGAAAGTGCCAAATGGCTGGATATTGACATAGAAGTATCCGTCGAACTTCAAATGGACTGGACCCTTGAAGGAGCGCAGAAAGAAATAGAAGAAAAGGTCAAAGCGCTGTTGAAATCAATCGCATTTGAAAAAAGTACCATTCGAATGTCCGCATTAAATGACATTCTGTACCATTCAGAAAGTGTATCAGATTATGCAAACGTGTTATTGAATGGAGAGTCAAAAAACTTAGTGTTACAGGACATTGAGATACCGCGTCTGAGGCAGGTGAAGGTTATTGAGCAAACAGGATGAAATGAAAGACTACTTGCCGCCATATTTTACAGAGATTTATGAAGTCGATCACCTGCTCAAAACAGAAGCGCCAGAGTTTGAGCAATTGGATGAATCCATTTTCGATTTAACGGATCAGTTCTTCCCTTTGACAGCAACATGGGGATTGAATAGATGGGAAAGAATGCTGAAGGCGCAGCGAGAATCAGATGATTCCATTGAACTTCGCAGAGCACGCTTACTCAATATGATGTCAAACATTCCACCGATCACGTATCTTTCTTTAGAGAAATCGGTGAATCGCTTTCTCAAAAATCCAAGTGCCATCATCCGTCTGACCACCAATCGCTATCATTTCGCCTTACGTGTGAACCTAGATGATCTGCAAAACACTAGATATATTGTAGAAATACTTGAAACGTTAAAGCCAGCTCATTTGGCTTATACATTCACTGCATTTCATCATACCGATGTACATGAAAAAAATGATCATCACGGGAGGCTCACACTGCGAAGCAGAGTGGGTTTTTTCGATCATATTCCGATTTTACTCAATGGTGAATTTGTATTAAATGGTACGTTTTATCTGAGCGGAACACGAGGGACAACAGAGGTTCCGGCTCGTTTCCGGCATTCGTTGAAGTTGAGAATGCCCCTTCAGCATAAGTCAGAGAACACATACCGAATGAATTATGTCATGACTGGAGCGGTACATGAAACAAGGCAAAAAGCGGCACTGACATTACGCACAAAAAGCCAGCTGTCACATCAAACCAAAAAGAAAATGACGTTCCGATTGCCAGTACATGTCCAAACTGAACAGGGCGGCAGCTTACTGATTAAGGATCATTACTGGATTCTCGATGGATCGGTTCCGCTGGACGGATCAAAAATGCTAGCAGCTACTTCTCAAAAAATAGAGCTATAAGGAGGATCACAATGGCTGATCAATTAACCGTAACAACACTATATGCACGTCAACAAATGGCAAAGGCAAGAGCAGAAGGAACAAAACTCACAAAAGTCGTCAAAATGGCATTTGGAAATGGCGGAACGAAGGATGGGAAACCGATCTCACTAGACGGCACTGAACAAAAACTCAAAAAAGAACTCGTCCAAAAAGAGATTGATTCGTTTACCTTCATGGAACCAGCCAAAATCCGCTACACCTGCACGATCGCCGAAGGAGAACTTGCAGGTGAAGTCATCAACGAACTAGCACTTGTCGACGAAGCCGGCAAATTCACCGCCATCCGCACCATGACAGACAAACAAAAAGACGGCGACATCGAATTTGTTTTTGAGATTGATGATATTTATTAATGGAGGGGAATGAAATGGACATCAAATCACCTTTACCGTTTGAAACCTCAGACAAAGCACATGCCAGCTTATTTAACCGGATGGTCGACACACTAGTAGAGAATGACAATGCGCTCAGGCTGCAAATAGAAGGAATCACCAATGAAAGCTTATTTAAACTAACAGGCGATCAAGCCATTCAAGATGCATCAGTCAGTGGTGAGGAATATCCTAATGGCATTACGTTCATGGATATTGGACAAGCGAATGATACCGGATATCCTACGAGATTTGGCTTTGTGAAAAATGAAAAATATAGTAACTTTCGATTTGTTCAATATTACTATGGGACTGGAAATGAAGCGGGAAGTTATTTTGATAGCACAGGTACGTGGTGCCGTCATTGGTGGACTGGATCGGGTTGGACCGACTGGCATAAACTCTCTGGTTTTCTTCACACAAACATTGGTACAACTGGGAAGCAGTTATTAACCAAAGGTGAGTATCAAAAAATTCTTTTTAATCGAAAGATAAAAGACAGTCATAACAATTTTGATATCAAAAATAATCGTTTCATCTGCCCTGAAAACGGAATGTATTCAGTGAATGCAGGTGTTTATATTGAAACCTTTCAACGATACGCAAACTTTGAATTATCGATCTATTTAAATGGAAGAAGGTATAAAAATATTGCACATCAAAGACAGAGTCCGACAAGCCCGTCTGATACGTTGAGCTTTAGTATGGGACTTTATGGTGCTGCGAATGTACCGGCTAATAAAGGGGATTATTTAGAAATTTACATGTATGTAGGATATGACGGAGATGTAAGTCGTTATGTATCAGATAATTCAGGCTGGTACAACTATTTTGATATTACAGAAGTAGGCGGCAGAAATTTCCCGAGAGAATAGGAGGATTCTATGATTTTATATGAAGCCATTAAGTATAAATACCCTGATGCTGATCCGCAAAAAGACTTTGAACTTAGAAATGACGGGGACGGTTCGTATATCAACGAGTGGCATTTAGGTGTGCCAAAGCCAACGGCAGAAGAACTGAAAGAATGGTGGAACGAATCTCAAATCAATCCAAGGTATCAACCACCTCTTCCGCTTGATTATCTAGCACAAGAAGTAGCCAAAGAAAAGCTCATGAGAAAACAGCTTGAACATCAATGTGAGCATTTAACCAATGAAATAAAAGCGCTAAAAAATGAGATCCTTTTATATAAAGGAGAGCGTGAATCATGAATTATTGGGTGATGGCATTGTATTTTAAATGGGTGACCCCTGAATTGGTCAAACAAGCAGTGGAACTAGGCGATTGTTCAATGGAGGATTTAAAAACAGGATATGAGCAAAGGATGCTTACTCTAGAGCAGCTGCAAGAAATGGAACCAAGCATCAAAGCTAGGGAGTGAAAACTGAATGGAAATAAAAGAACCAAAGCCTTTTGAATTAAATGATAAAGCACATGCTGATTTGTTTAATGACATGGTCAAAGTACTTCTTGAAAATGATCATGGATTAATAGAGCAGTTCTTAAAACATACAAATGATGCAAAAGTACACGCATCTGAAACAGAAAAGAAGAAATGGAATAATTCACAGAACTATAAGATCACAGCAGATAGTGGAAGACAGCTGATTAATGTATCTGCTGACGGCAGAATATTTGATGCGATAAAAGATAAAGGAACATGTACTTTTTATGCAGCTGCTGGTGTGGAGGATTCTCCGGCCTCATCGAATATGTCAATTAGAGGGCTGCAGACAGTAGGTCAAGAAAATATTGGTTCTGGTTTTGCGATGGATAGTTCAGGTAATGCTTATTTTTTCTATTACGAAGCCGGACATACGTCGATTAAATGGACAAAGCTGCCTACAGAAAGCGATAGAAAAAGATGGGATAACGGTCAATTAGTAAAAATCACACAAGATGATGGAAAGCCCTTTTATCATGGATTTGCTAGCGAAACAGACTACAATACCCTTACAGAGACAGGGATGTATCTTATATATAATTCTGGAGTAAACGGCCCCTCTCCTTCTTATAATCGAGTGTTTTTGTTGGTCATGAGTTATGGCACTACATTAGTGCAAATAGCATACGAATCTGTTTATGGAAAAAACACATACTTTAGAGTTCTTAGACACAATGCACAATCATGGACACCATGGGAGAAGCAAATCACGCTATCAGATCTATTAGAAGGTTCTTGGGAAACACCTAAAGAGATTAAAGGCGATTGGAGGGAATATGACCCTATTAATTTGCCAGTGAAATATCGGAAGAATCTGTTGGGGGAAGTTGAGATAATAGGTGCTATCAAAGGTGGGATTTTAGGAAATAACCCAGTGTTTATTTTGCCTGAAGGATATCGGCCACAGCAGGCGATGCATTTTGTGGGTATCGCTTCGAGTATAGGGACACCAGGAGTACCTCAATTCCATCGAACCTTAATAGATAAGAATGGGAATGTAAGTGTGCAATCTTCTTCAAATAATGCCAATCCTACTGAGTTTATTACATTTGGATTTAAGTTCAGTACAAGATAATTTCATAAACAATGTGAAAGGAGAATCACATGGAGATAAAGACACCACTTACTTTCAAAACAAGTGATAAAGCCCATGCAGATCTGTTTAATGACATGGTAAAGGTTATTCTTGAAAATGATGCAGGACTATTAGAACAAATCAATCAACACGAAAATGATGCAAATTCTCATGCATCTAAAGCGGAAAAGCAGAAATGGAACCAATCTCAGTTATATAAAATGACAAATGATAACGGATCCCAGCTGGTCAATATTCCAGCTGGAGGCAGTATTTATAACGTGATTAAATCGTTAGGTGCATGCTCCTTCTATGCCCCCGGCGGTTCTGGCGTAGTTGATTCTCCTGCTATAGGTAATGCTGCCTTAAGAGGTTTTCAGCTTGTTGGTCAAAATAATATTGGCGTAGGAATCGCAATTGACACATCAGGCAATGCATTTTGTTTTTCCTATCATGTGAATGACATTGCGATGAACTGGCTGCAAATGCCTAGTCAAAACGAAAAAAACAAATGGAACGCAGGACAACTATCTAAAATTACCGCTGACGATGGAAAAGCATACGAAAGAATTAATGCGAACGATCCTAGTATTTTGGATAAACTCATCAAATTACCGGGCGTGCATTCTTGGTATATCCATGAAGCACACCCCGACCTTCCGACAAGAAGTTCAATGAGAGCCTTATCAGTCTTTAGTGAAAATACCTATGGCTGGATTATTGGGGCAAATAATACAGGTGATGTGTACATCAATCGTTCCACGACAGATGTTTCGGGTACTCAGCAAGAATGGAGCGGCTGGAAGAGGTTGAACGAGCATCCGTTATTGAAGGCGAATGGAAATAGAATGCTTATTCCTACTGGTACAGATATACTCACCCTGCCCTCTGGTTTTTATTATGTCTCTGGAACGAATGCAGTGAATATGCCAACGACGACCGATGCTTCGTGGTTTAATGTAGATATTGTAGAAACGGGAAATAACCGCAAAACATTTCATGTGAGTCGAAGCTACGATAACAGCCATTGGTACGGAACGACTCATACAGATGGGATTTTCAGAGGCTGGAAACAGCTAGTGACCAATGCTGAGTTTGAAAATGTCACGTGGCTTAGTGTGACCTTAGACAAAAGTTCTTCTATAGGGGATAGACCAGTTGAATATGTGAAATGGGGAAATTTATTATTGATGAGGGGTCACCTAAAAGCAAACAGAGAAGTCATTTGTGGATGGATTCCAGCTGGGGGCTCCAGATAAAGGCCTAGTAGTATCAGTTCCTGTATCAGGTACAACGGGTCATAGTAAATTACTTATATACAAAACAGGAGAGCTAAAGTTAACTGGTTTACTATCAGCAAATGATAGTGCGGTAACTGGCTACTATTTAGACACGGTCATCCCATTAAATTAAGGAAGTGATAATATGATACAAGCCTATGAATACAATCATCAAAATGAATTGGTCAGACCTATCGAAGTGTTCGAAAGGGATGATGAAGGCAATTATGTTATTCCAGATCAATGCACAACAATTGCACCACCCAATAATCCTTCTTTTTATAAAGCTGCATTTGATGTGGATAAACAACAATGGTATGAATCAGCGACACAGGAGTATATTGATAGCCTAAAACCAGCATCTCTCCCGCCAAGTGATATTGAGCTTTTAAAGAAACAAAATGCTTTATTATCAAAACAACTAACGCAGCTATTAACTATGCAAAAAGTAGGTGCTTCAGAATGATGTTTCCGACTGTAGCGGATATCAAACAATTCTGGGACTGGCAGTGTTACGACTCAGAGGACATTGCATTTTATGTAAGCATAGGCTGGATCTCGGTAGACGACTATCAAAATATAACTGGAGAAATATACGAAGCCTAATGGCTTTATTTTTTTGCCGGAAAGAAGGTGATTCCAATGGAAGTAGATGTCGTTCAAAACTTAATGACACAGGGCCCATTTGCTGTTCTCTTTTGCTGGATTCTGTTTTATGTTCTCAACACAACAAAAGAACGAGAAAACAAACTCAATGAACAAATCGAGGCGCAAAATGATGTGTTAGCAAAGTTTAGTGAAAAGTATGACGTCGTCATTGACAAACTCGAAAAAATTGAACGGAATTTAAAATAGGAGGAAACATCATGAAAACATTCGACAAAGGCACTGTGATTCGCACAGTGCTTCTTTTTATTGCACTCATCAATCAAACGCTTGTCATGTTTGGACAGACGGTGCTGCCGATTAGTGAGGAGCAAGTACAAACCGCTGGTGAGGCACTATATGTAGCAGGTTCCACCATTTTTACGATGGTGACAGCCATTATCGCTTGGTTTAAAAACAATTATGTGACCTACAAAGGTCAATTACAAAAAGATACCCTGAAACAAAGAGGGCTAACCAAATAATCATTGAAGGAGAAACAATATGGTCAATATCATTCAAGCCTATATTCCAAAACACAACCGCAACAGACCAGGAAATACGATGAAGCCGCTCTATATTACGGTGCATAATACCTCTAACACGGCAAAAGGTGCAAATGCGGGGAGTCACGCTGCGTTTGTTACGCGTTCAAGTACTGGGGTCAGCTGGCATTACACTGTCGACGATCAGGTCATTTATCAGCATTTACCGTTAACCGAGAATGGATGGCATGCAGGAGATGGAAGAGGCAATGGCAATATGAAATCAATCGGAATTGAAATTTGCGAAAATACAGACGGCAACTTTGAACAAGCAGTCGAAAACGCCCAATGGCTCATTCGAAAGCTAATGGGCGATTTGCGGATTCCTTTATCAAATGTAGTGCCTCATAAACATTGGAGCGGGAAAGAATGTCCAAGGAAATTGCTCGGACGGTGGGATCAATTTAAAGCTGGAATAGCCACAGCCCATACCGTCAGCAAAAGGACAAGAAAGCCAGTTCGAACAGAGAGCTTGAGTCACAAAGCACCAGTTTCTAAACAGAAATCGTCAAATCTGCCATCTGGCATCTTAAAAATAACCAAGCCCCTAACAAAAGGAGCACAAGTCACAGCTGTGCAAAAAGCCTTATCTTCCCTCTATTTTTACCCAGACAAAGGGGCAAAAAACAACGGTGTTGATGGCTATTATGGACCAAAAACAGCGAATGCGGTCAAGCGGTTCCAGCTCATGTATAGTCTAGCGGCAGACGGGATTTACGGTCCGAAGACGAAGAGCAAAATGGAACAGTTGCTGAAAAAATGATCATTCAAAAAGGGCTATCAGCAGGTGAATAGATTTTCCCCTTGCTGATAGCTAACAAAAAATGACATCATTTGTGATATAATCGACCAAATCACGATCATGAGGGGAGAGTAAAGTGAAAAAGGAACTGTTCCAAGTAATCATGCTGTCAGTGCTACTCATCTATTTCATTTATCACGGAATGACGAGCGATTTTCCTGTGTCTTACACAATGATTCTCATCACAGCTTATGTCTCTGTGATCACGTACCGCATCATAAAGATATTAGGCTCAAGAAAAAACAAAGAACAAACAGAGCTGTAAGAAATTTATACATAAAAAACCATCCTTGATCTCTCAAGAATGGTTTTTCGTATGGAGCGTAGGGGATTCGAACCCCTGACCCTTTCGCTGCCAGCGAAATATTCTCCCACTGAACTAACGCCCCGATGTATTACGACATAATTTATTATAATCAATCCTCCTGTAAAATTCAAGCTTTAAAACGCACACACATCGTCTATTTATCTTTCAGTTTAATCGGGATATAGTCAAAGATTTCCCCTGAATGAACAGAGTCTGCTAAGCGTCTCAGCCAGTCATAGTAGGCTTTAGAACTTTCAAGCTGCTCAATGAGCTCCTGCGCTTCCTCTCTTATATGTTCCTCCAGCTGATCATCACGAGCCACCTCTTGAAGCCGCACTTGTGCTTCTTCAATCGCCGCTAAATTGACCTCGACCTCTCGTTCCCATTTTTGCGGAAAGAAGTTCATGAAAAACTTAAAAAAGTCCTTTTCAGCAACAAAGCTATGTTTTCTTCGTCCTCGGTGAAAGGTCTTTTTGACAATATTCATGTCTTGCAGTTTTTTCACACCCGTACTCATACTTGGTTTGCTCATTTGCAGCTCTTCACGCATTTCATCCAGCGTCATTTCTTCATTTAAATACATGGTCCCATAAAGAATACCAGCACTTCGTGTAATTCCATAGAGATCCATCGTTTCAGCTATGGAATCAATGACTAGATCTTTAGCAGCTAAAATACGCTCTTCTGCTTGCGGCTGTTCCTGCTTTTTCATCTTGTCCCTGCTTTCTATTAAGAGAATTCAATACGTTCAAAAAAATCTTTATGGACTATATGTTAACGAAAGAATGCAAAATGTCAAAAGAAAATGAAGCATATCTCCCTTTGACAGAAAAATTTGAACATGATACGTTAATTATGTTCAAAACGTTAAATTTTTATTTAACAAACTTACCAAAGAGAATCAGAGGAGGTTCCTTCTATGAGTCAAACACTATTTATAGATGGACAATGGGTTGGCGCCAAAAGTGGCGACACGCGGGATATCATTAATCCATTTAATCAAGAAGTGATCGAAACAGTTAGTGAAGGATCAAGAAATGACGCGCAGCTAGCCATTAAAGCAGCAAGAAAAGCCTTCGATCAAGGTGATTGGGCAAACTTGCCTGGACTTGAAAGAGGAAATATGGTGTTTAAGATTGCTGAATTGATTAGGCGTGATCTTGATGAACTAGCCAAATTAGAATCGCTTGATACTGGAAAAACAGTAGAGGAAAGCAAAGCTGATATGGACGATATTGCGAACGTGTTCCAATATTATGCAGGGCTTGCCGACAAAGATGGCGGGGAAATCATTGCATCGCCAATTCCGAACTCTAAAAGCGAATTGGTCAGAGAGCCTGTCGGTGTATGCGGGCAAATTACTCCATGGAACTATCCATTGCTTCAAGCAAGCTGGAAAATTGCACCTGCTCTTGCAGCGGGGAACACAATCGTATTAAAACCAAGTGAAATCACACCACTTACTACGATCAAAGTATTCAAACTCATGGAAGAAGCAGGCATTCCAGCAGGGGTTGCGAACCTAGTCCTTGGACCAGGTGCAACGGTTGGTGATGAGCTTGCTGTGAATGATCATGTCGATTTGATTTCATTTACAGGCGGTATTGAAACAGGTAAGAAAATCATGCAGGGAGCCAGTGGGAATGTGAAGAAAATCGCCCTTGAGCTCGGCGGGAAAAATCCGAATATTGTGTTTCAAGATGCTGATTTAGACGTAGCGGTTGACCAGGCAATGAATGCTGTGTTTTTCCATGCAGGACAAGTGTGTTCAGCAGGTTCACGTTTGCTAGTGGAAGAATCCATTCATGATGAATTTTTAGAAGAACTGGTGAAGCGTACGAAAAAAATCAAGCTAGGCAACGGCTTTGATGAAGAAACCCAGAGCGGACCGCTCATCTCAGCTGAGCATCGAGAAAAAGTAGAAAAATACGTCAGCATTGGGTTAGATGAAGGCGCCAAATTAGAAACAGGCGGAAAAAGACCTGACGCTGAGGAGCTTTCAAATGGGTTCTTCTACTTGCCAACGATTTTCTCAGGCTGCACGTCAGAGATGCGGATTGTTCAGGAAGAAGTCTTTGGCCCAGTATTGACAGTTGAATCCTTCCGTACAGAGGAAGAAGTGATTGAACTGGCAAACGATACGATTTATGGTTTAGCAGGAGCCGTGTGGTCTACTGATATCAGCAAGGCCGAAAGAGTCGCTCGTCAATTAAGATTAGGCACAGTTTGGATCAATGATTTCCATCCTTATTTCGCTCAAGCTCCTTGGGGTGGATATAAGCAATCAGGTCTAGGACGTGAATTAGGACGCACCGGGCTCGAGGAATATACGGAGCTGAAGCATGTATATCGTAATACAAAACCTGAAGCAATTCGCTGGTTTCAATAAAAATCACACATTTGGAGGAGATTCTTTATGACATTAAATATGAAAATTGAAAGCATGCAAAAATTCCATACGTTTGAAATTCCGACTGTCATTAAACATGGCATCGGTGCAGTGAAACATGTTGGGGAAGAAGTAAAAGCATACGGTGTTTCAAAGGTATTGCTTGTAACAGACCCAGGTATTTACCAAGCGGGTGTGGTAGAGCCAGTGATTGCTTCATTAAAAGAAGCACAAATCGATGTGGTGCTATTTGATAAAGTAGAGCCAAACCCGCCAGTCCGTTTAGTGAATGAAGGCTCTTCGTTATATGAAAAAGAAGGCTGTAATGGATTAGTCGCAGTAGGTGGCGGAAGCTCAATGGATACAGCGAAGGCGATCGGTGTAGAAGCGACGCATGAAGGCTCAGTCCTTGATTACGAAGCGGCAGAGGGGAAAAAACCGCTTGAAAAGAGAGTCCCGCCTTTAACTACTATTCCAACAACGGCTGGTACAGGTTCAGAAGTGACGCAGTGGGCAGTAATTACAGATGAAGAAAGAGAATTCAAATTCAACACAGGTGGCCCGCTCATTGCAGCTCACCTCACCGTCATTGATCCAGAGCTTCATGTATCCATGCCGCCTCATGTGACAGCAATGACTGGAATTGATGCACTTGCACACGCCATTGAATGCTATACAATGAAATTTGCTCAGCCCATTACAGATGCGGTCGCGCTCATGGCCATTGAATATGCAGCTCATTACATTCGCCGTGCCTTTGCTGATGGCGAAGACTTAGAAGCCAGATATGGAATGGCACAAGCTGCAATGCTTGCCGGGCTTTCTTATGGAAGCGAATCAGCAGGTGCTGCACATGCGATGAGTCAAACACTCGGAGGCATTATTCCTGTAGCGCACGGCCAGTGTGTTGCAGCAATGATGGGACCGGTGATGGAGTATAACTGGAAGGGGCATCCCGAAAAATTTGCTCGTATTGCGCAAGCATTTGGAATTGATATTAGCCGAATGTCAACAGAGGAAGCCGCCAAAGCAGCAGTGAACTGGATGTATGATTTAGTGGAAGACCTAGAAGTTCCTTCATTAGAAGAACAAGGTGTATCAAAAGATATGATTGACCGCTTATCTAAAGAAGCAATGAAAGATCCGCAAACAATTGGAAACCCAAGAGATCTAAACGAAAAAGCGTACAACTGGATTTATGCGCGCTGTTTTGATCTAACGCCTAAAACAGTGTAACAATGAAAAAAGGCTCCCAAAAGGGAGTCTTTTTATGTCTTATAGCTGTTCTTTAATTTCTTTGATTTGATGAATATGGCGTTTTTCATGTGCGCCGATAAAATCAAGATATTGCTTAAGGGATAATTCTTCAAACACAGGATGAGCAATGACTCGCTTGAAATCATCCTCAGTAAATGTTGATAAAATTTGATTGAGCTTCTCACGTGCTGTATCGAGCTCATCCTTTAAATGTGTAGGTGTCACATGCTTGTGCTCAGGGTCAACAATACTGGGCGCAGTGGCTTTTTTCGAACGATCCTCTGCCATTTCCACCGGCTTTGGCTCGTATTCTTTAATCGGTGCTTTTTTTCCCTCAGCAGCTAGATGTTTTGCTGCCACGAGGTCCATCTTCTTTAAATGATCTGCCACCTCTTGAATACTCCAAGTATCATCAGATAATTTTTGATTCAATTGTTCTTCGTTCAAACCTTGCAGCTCTTGCCACAATTCTTGTCTTGCATCATGTAATAAACTCATTTTCATCACCTCAAGATCAAATTTTAACATACGGGTACATGACAATCATTCTTGAGCTATCGTTGAATTCCTGTGAAGAATTGTGAGGAAATTTGAAACCTTTACAAAAGTGGTTCGTATTACCTGTTAGAAGGAATACATTGGAGGTGAGCATGGTCTAAATGAAACAAAGGCTGTTCATTTCATGAAGAAAGGGTGAGGAAGATGGATGTGTTCGGGCTGCCACTTCAGACGCTATATTTATACATATTGATGATATCAGGAATCCTGACACTTGTTTTCGTCTTTTTCGGCGATGTATTTGATGGAATGTTTGAAGCGATTCCTGTTCCATTCCTTCAACCAACATTAATCCTCGCATTTCTTACCTTTTTCTCGGCTGGAGGGTTTATCTCTGAAAAGACAGCAATTGTAGGGAGTGGACTTGGTGCAGTCTTATCTGCCATCCTCGCAGTGGTTCTTGTGACCTGTTTGAATGTATTTGTCTTAGTCCCGCTTTCCTCTGCTGAAGAATCTCTCTCATATACGGAGGCCGACTTAAAAGGAAGAACTGGGGAGATCATTGTATCTGTTCCAAAAGATGGGTTTGGAGAAGTGCTGTTAATTAGTAATAGCGGGAAAATCTCAAAGCCTGCCGTCAGTTTCGACGAAGAGGAGATTCCATATGGAACCCGGGTGCTGGTCGTCGAAGTGAACAAAGGCGTCTTATCAGTTATACCAAATGAAGAAATCTAGGAGGGAATGCTATGCCAGGAACAACCATTTTAATTATCATTGGAATTGTGCTTGTGATTCTAATTGCACTTATTGGTGTATTTGTTTCGAAATACCGGACAGCTGGTCCAGATGAAGCATTAATCGTCACAGGAAGTTATCTCGGAAGTAAAAATGTCCACGTGGATGAAGGTGGAAACAAGATTAAGATTGTAAGAGGCGGAGGTACCTTTGTACTCCCTGTTTTTCAACAAGCAGAGCCGCTCAGCTTACTATCTAGCAAGCTAGATGTTTCAACACCTGAAGTCTATACTGAACAAGGTGTACCAGTCATGGCGGACGGAACGGCCATCATTAAAATTGGCGGATCGATTGAAGAAATTGCTACTGCTGCAGAGCAATTTTTAGGTAAAACAAAAGAAGACCGCGAAAACGAAGCGAGAGAAGTACTAGAAGGACACCTTCGCTCCATTTTAGGGTCAATGACAGTTGAAGAGATTTATAAAAACAGAGAGAAATTTTCTCAAGAAGTACAGCGTGTCGCTTCTCAAGATCTAGCGAAAATGGGTCTTGTCATTGTATCGTTTACCATCAAAGATGTCCGTGATAAAAATGGCTATTTAGAATCATTAGGTAAACCTAGAATTGCCCAAGTGAAACGCGATGCAGATATCGCAACAGCAGAAGCAGATAAAGAAACACGTATCAAACGTGCAGAAGCAGATAAAGATGCGAAGAAATCTGAGCTTGAGCGTGCCACTGAAATCGCTGAAGCAGAAAAGATCAATGAACTGAAAAGAGCAGAATTCAGACGTGAACAAGATACAGCAAAAGCAAGTGCCGACCAAGCGTACGATCTTGAAACAGCTCGTAATCGTCAGCACGTAACTGAACAAGAAATGCAAGTAAAAATCATTGAACGTCAGAAGCAAATTGAATTAGAAGAAAAAGAGATTCAGCGTCGTGAGCGTCAATACGATTCTGAAGTGAAAAAGAAAGCAGATGCGGATCGTTATGCGGTTGAGCAGTCAGCTGCGGCGGAAAAAGCGAAACGCCTCGCAGAAGCAGATGCCAAGAAATACAGCATTGAAGCAATGGCAAAAGCAGAAGCTGAGAAAGTCCGAATTGACGGGCTTGCTAAAGCGGAAGCTGATCGTGCAAAAGGGGAAACGGAAGCCGAAGTCATTAGACTGAAAGGACTTGCGGAAGCCGAAGCGAAAGAGAAAATCGCTGAAGCATTCGAACAATATGGTCAGGCAGCAATCCTTGATATGATTGTGAAAATGCTTCCTGAATATGCGAAGCAAGTATCTGCACCACTTTCTAACATTGATAAAATTACAGTTGTGGATACGGGAGGTAACGGAGAAGGCAGCGGTGCCAATAAAGTCACTGGCTATGCTACAAACCTCATGTCCAGTCTGCAAGAAAGTCTGAAAGCATCCTCTGGAATTGATGTCAAAGAAATTATTGAGAACTTTTCCGGCAAAGGTAATGTGAAGCAAAGCATTCAGGAACTAACGAATGAAATCAAACAGCCAAGAAAAAAAGAGATCGCTGATACTCAAATAGAAGAATAAAATCAATAGACACCTTCCATCAGAAGGTGTCTATTTGGCATACGCTCGATATGGATGCCTTTTTACATATGAAGAAAGATTTACGAGAATACCAGCAGATATCATCATGAACACTAGGGAGGAGCCGCCATAACTAATGAAGGGAAGCGGAATGCCTGTGATCGGAAGAAGACCAAAGACAGCGCCTAAATTAAAGACTGCTTGGAGCATGATTTGAAATGTAAGCCCAATCGTTAACAGTTTTCCAAAAGGGTCATGTAAAGCCTGCACAATTCGCAATGCGCGATACATGATGAGTAGATATGCGCCCATCACAATCAAAATCCCCATAATGCCCAGCTCTTCACTGATAATGGCCATAATAAAATCCGTATGCGCTTCAGGAAGAAAGCCTAGCTTTTGAATGCTCCCGCCTAAGCCATTCCCTGTCAGCCCGCCTGAATTCATTGCGAGATAAGAATGAATCAGCTGATAGCCATCTCCATCTTCATACTGAAAAGGATCACGAAAAGAAGTCAGCCGCTTCAAACGGTAAGGAGCTGTCACTGCAAAAAAAGTGATGCCCGCTGCGGCAGTCGATCCTAGCAAAATGAGATGGCGCGTTTTCAGCCCAGCGCACAATAAAATAATGCCGCAGCTCAACAAAATAGACACAGCTGTGCCTAAATCAGGCTGTTTCAAGATTAATAAAAATACAAGACTTAAAAGGATCAGTGGCGGCAGTACGCCTTTTTTAAAAGATGTAATGTACGCCTGTTTTTTCGCGTACACATAGGCAAAATAAATCACCATCACTAGTTTCACAGCTTCAGATGGTTGGAGCATAAGAGAACCCAGCTGAATCCACCGCTGTGAATTGTTTTTGACAACACCGATTCCAGGAATCAGGACTAGGATGAGACATAGCAATGACAGCATGACAAGCCATTTCATCCATTTACGATAAATCTGATAAGGGAAAAGAGCAGCAATGAAGAAAAATAATCCCCCAATCAGGAGCCATTGCCATTGTTTGATAAAGAAATAGCTGCCCTTCTCATACTTCACTTCTCCTAAAGGATAACTTGCACTGTACACCATCAGTAAGCCAAATAAACTGAGGAATACAATTGTTCCAACAAGAACGAGGTCGACTCTTTTGAGATGAGATAGAAGAAATGCCACCATCTTCAATTCCAATTGTCTCCAAACATATAGGATGATGACCTGATATTGACACTAAACACGAGGCCAATGGCGATCATGTTAGTCAATAGCGCACTGCCTCCATAGCTGATAAAAGGAAGTGCGAGTCCCGTCACAGGCATTAAACCGACTGTCATCCCTACGTTTTGGAAAACTTGAAACACGATCAGCCCAACGACTCCTGCACATATGTACAAGCCATAAAGCGTATTCGCGTGCATAGCCACATGAATAATTCGATAAATCATCGTTAAGTACAAACACATCAAAAGGGAAGCGCCGATAAAACCAAACTCCTCACCAATGACGGCGAATATAAAATCCGTATGCGCTTCGGGGATATTACCGCCTTGTACTTGATGCCCCTTTGTAAAACCGCTTCCTGATAATTGACCTGATCCAATGCCGAGCATCGATTGTTTCAGCTGATACCCGTATGTCGAATCAAATTCATCGGGAGAGAGCCAGCCATAAATGCGATCAAGCTGGTGAGGCTTAATGATTTTTGTGAAAAGCTCAAAGTGCTCGTTGTGTAAGTAGACCAAAAATGAAAGAAGTGCCAGAAAAGAAGCCGTTAATGCGGCCATCATCTTGCTAGAAATCCCTGACACAAGCATCAGTGTAAAGGCGATAGATAATATCACGAGCGCTGTCCCTAAATCAGGCTGAATTAAGATGAGGAAAAAAGGGACAACGGTCCAGCAAACGACTTTACTTGTGGGAATGATGCTTTCTTTAAACGAAAAGCGCCGGTGCTTGTATTGGTTCAGCACAGCCGCTAGAAGCAATATCATAAAAATTTTCATGAACTCTGATGGCTGAACTTTGATTGAACCGAAGCTGATCCACCTTTGCGATCCGTTTTGACTCGTTCCAAAAAAGTGCACAAGAATAATGAGGAAAATACCACCTGCAAATAACCGAAAAGATAACCGCTCAAGCAATTCATAATCAAAGTATGCAGCTATTGCCATGAGACCAAAGCCGACGATATACCAGAAGATTTGTCTTTTGACGAAATAAAACAAGTCCTGCGTTTCATACTGGCCCGATCCGCTATATACAGCTATCAGGCTGATGACAAATAAACAAATCACAGTGAGTAAAAGGATGAAGTCAATGCTGTACTGTTTTTTCATAGCTTCTTTTCCTGTTACCTATTTGTCAGCTGCTCTATGACGATTTTCACAGCCGCAGCATCATCAATGTAGCCGATCGGAAAAATATAATCTGGTATTAAGTCAACAGGCATAATGAAATAAAGGAGTGCGCCCCCCATCAGCATTAATTCTCGAGAAGTACCTCGTCTGGTCATAAATAAGCTGTACATGTCATTCAAATGCTGAAGGAATGGCCCGACGCCGTTTAGCGCCTCCATCTTTTTCTCAAACTTTGCCGATATCGTTTCTTTTCCCTCGTTTGTTTGGCTATAGGTCTCATATTCGTTTAGCTTTTGTTTCAAATTGGCCTGACTAAATGTACCGTCGTAGACCTCCTGATCTTTCAGTGTTGTTTCGATCTCTACGACCGTTTGTATGAACGTATCACTATGTACTTTTTCGTTTTTGATTGGAAACCCTGCACCAGCTAATAGTTGATCTAATGATAGGTTCAGAGAATCTGAAAGTCGCTGCAGATGATTCAAAGTTGGTTTTCTTTTTCCATTCATGATTCGAGACAGTGTCGCTTTATCAATTTCTGTGTATGTGCTGAGCTCTCTTAAAGATAGAGATCGTTGTTGCAATCTTTCCTTTAAGAGGTGCCCAAGCTCAGTTGTTTTAGTATCCATTTTACGCCATCCTTTGTATGATGTATCAACTCTTCTATAGAAGAAGTCGTACCCAATATAAAGGCGTGTTGACAAAATGTCAACAGATATCAATTATTGATTGAATTTTAGGAAATAGGAATTTATCATAATAAAGATAGAGTGAAAACAGTGAGAAGGAGTGGCGCGGATGAAGGTGAGACATGCTGTACAACAAGATATTCCTAAAATCGCCGAAATACATGTGAAGAGCTGGCAGACGACTTATCAAGGCATTATTAATCAGGATTATTTGGATGGTTTACAGATAGAAGATAAGGAAGAGAGCTGGAGAAGAAGGTCACTTGAAGGGACGTTTGTCGCAGAAGATGACGAGGGGGTATTTGGTTTTGCTTCTTTTGGAAAACAACGTGATGAGCGCTATCCAACATATGATGGAGAACTTTATGCGATCTATCTATTGCAAGAGAAACAGAAATCAGGAGCAGGTATTGCTTTAATTTCAGAAGGAGTGCGTTTTTTAATAGAGAAAGGGTATCAGAATATAATGCTGTGGGTGTTTGAACAAAATTCGGCAAAGCATTTTTATCAAAAGCTTCAACCTCATTTTGTCGTTACCAGCCAGTTCGAGCTGGCTGGCGAGAAGCATAATGAAATAGGGTATGGGTGGGAGCTGCCGGTATTAAATGACCATGTACACCGAATTAAATCGTTAGCTTCCAATAATAATGAGAGAAAAAAGTGAAAAGCACAGCTAGCAGCATATAAGAGATAAGAGGAGAAGCTTCTACTTTTCCTTTTATTCCTGCTATTTTTAAAGCTTCATAGAAACCGGCCAAAAAATAAGCAAGACTGAGAATATAACAGCACAGCATAATGGAGTAAGGGTTCATTGGCGTACCTCCAACATGAAATCTTCTACTATTAATAGATTCCATAGAGCGGCAAATTATGCATAAAAAAATAACCAGCTGAAATCAGCCAGTTATTTTTTGTGAGGGAAAACCAAACGAGATGCACTTGGTATGAGTATGCAAAGAACAATACTGCAAATAATAAATGAAGGAACCATATATGTGCTGTTATAAATTAAAGAATAAACCCAACCCGGTGTTCCTTTTGGTGCATACTGAGAAAAGAAAACAACACCAGAAATAAAGAACGTCAACAGTCTGAAGAAACTTGCAACAAATACGGATAAGGTAATATAGAAGAATTGCTGCTTTCGCTTTTGATCCTGAATGGCTTTTTTAATCAATCCAGCAAAGAGGCCGCTTAGGGAAATGACAACAGATGCGACGAAATAATCGAGAAATCCTTGAACTGGTGTAGCGATAATAGGGCCATTCATCAGCTGAAGGCCTGCAATAAGCACACCAATGATAAACCCGGTTGATATTCCCCATCTAATAGACATAAGAATGACAGGTATCATAATCAGCGCAAGAGATCCGCCGTTCGGCATTCTTAAAAAGAGACCTGATAAGTAATCTAATACTAGTGCAAGTGAAGTCATAATTGCGATTTCCATCAGTCGTACCAATTGATTTGATTGCTGCATAAAAAAATCTCCCTTTTCATGAATTGAGCAAGGAGAGACCGTGTAAGGATGAGTATGTTATTCATAGAAAAACATATCGAGTTGAATACACCACATGTATTCAATAGAATCCACATTCCTACTTCAGTATTAACTGACAGGTTCAAAGGGTCAGAACAACGAGTGTCCACTCTCAGCACAAAGCTCCCCCTGCGGTTATTTAGTTTTCTTCTATTATAAATATACTAAAGACATTCAGGATCAACAATAGAGAATTCCTGTGACAATCAATTTTTGTATGATTATATAGGAAGAGATAATGAAAAATAAATTATTTAGAAAAAATACTTGTTTCCTCTCTCAAAAGGTGTTATATTTGTATTCGCCGCTAAAACAGCGCGGTTATTAAATAACATAAAGAAAAAAGTGTTGACTTCAACTTGATAGAATGTTATATTAATAAAGTCGCCTCTGAGAGACGGCGAAGATGATCTTTGAAAACTAAACAAGACAAAACGTACCTGTTAATTCGAGTTTTTATAAAAAAATCCTATGAAATATCATAGGTAGTCAGTCAAACGCTGACGAGACAGGAAATGATCACATACTAAGTTCGCTACATCGTGTAGCAACGCATGTGTGATATACATCCTGCATACCTCGGAGAGTTTGATCCTGGCTCAGGACGAACGCTGGCGGCGTGCCTAATACATGCAAGTCGAGCGAACAGAAGGGAGCTTGCTCCCGGATGTTAGCGGCGGACGGGTGAGTAACACGTGGGTAACCTGCCTGTAAGACTGGGATAACTCCGGGAAACCGGAGCTAATACCGGATAGTTCCTTGAACCGCATGGTTCAAGGATGAAAGACGGTTTCGGCTGTCACTTACAGATGGACCCGCGGCGCATTAGCTAGTTGGTGGGGTAATGGCTCACCAAGGCGACGATGCGTAGCCGACCTGAGAGGGTGATCGGCCACACTGGGACTGAGACACGGCCCAGACTCCTACGGGAGGCAGCAGTAGGGAATCTTCCGCAATGGACGAAAGTCTGACGGAGCAACGCCGCGTGAGTGATGAAGGTTTTCGGATCGTAAAGCTCTGTTGTTAGGGAAGAACAAGTGCGAGAGTAACTGCTCGCACCTTGACGGTACCTAACCAGAAAGCCACGGCTAACTACGTGCCAGCAGCCGCGGTAATACGTAGGTGGCAAGCGTTGTCCGGAATTATTGGGCGTAAAGGGCTCGCAGGCGGTTTCTTAAGTCTGATGTGAAAGCCCCCGGCTCAACCGGGGAGGGTCATTGGAAACTGGGAAACTTGAGTGCAGAAGAGGAGAGTGGAATTCCACGTGTAGCGGTGAAATGCGTAGAGATGTGGAGGAACACCAGTGGCGAAGGCGACTCTCTGGTCTGTAACTGACGCTGAGGAGCGAAAGCGTGGGGAGCGAACAGGATTAGATACCCTGGTAGTCCACGCCGTAAACGATGAGTGCTAAGTGTTAGGGGGTTTCCGCCCCTTAGTGCTGCAGCTAACGCATTAAGCACTCCGCCTGGGGAGTACGGTCGCAAGACTGAAACTCAAAGGAATTGACGGGGGCCCGCACAAGCGGTGGAGCATGTGGTTTAATTCGAAGCAACGCGAAGAACCTTACCAGGTCTTGACATCCTCTGACAACCCTAGAGATAGGGCTTTCCCTTCGGGGACAGAGTGACAGGTGGTGCATGGTTGTCGTCAGCTCGTGTCGTGAGATGTTGGGTTAAGTCCCGCAACGAGCGCAACCCTTGATCTTAGTTGCCAGCATTTAGTTGGGCACTCTAAGGTGACTGCCGGTGACAAACCGGAGGAAGGTGGGGATGACGTCAAATCATCATGCCCCTTATGACCTGGGCTACACACGTGCTACAATGGACAGAACAAAGGGCTGCGAGACCGCAAGGTTTAGCCAATCCCATAAATCTGTTCTCAGTTCGGATCGCAGTCTGCAACTCGACTGCGTGAAGCTGGAATCGCTAGTAATCGCGGATCAGCATGCCGCGGTGAATACGTTCCCGGGCCTTGTACACACCGCCCGTCACACCACGAGAGTTTGCAACACCCGAAGTCGGTGAGGTAACCTTTATGGAGCCAGCCGCCGAAGGTGGGGCAGATGATTGGGGTGAAGTCGTAACAAGGTAGCCGTATCGGAAGGTGCGGCTGGATCACCTCCTTTCTAAGGATATATGGAGCAGCGTGCGTTTTCGTCTTGTTTAGTTTTGAAGGATCATTCCTTCAAGACATGTCTCTAGCGAGACAGGATTGTTCTTTGAAAACTAGATAACAATAAGTAATACATTCACATTGAATGCAATGCAAAGTTCATCACACATAGTGATTCTTTCTAAAGTAAGAAATGGTTAAGTTAGAAAGGGCGCACGGTGGATGCCTTGGCACTAGGAGCCGATGAAGGACGGGACGAACACCGATATGCTTCGGGGAGCTGTAAGCAAGCTTTGATCCGGAGATTTCCGAATGGGGAAACCCACTGCTCGTAATGGAGTAGTATCCATACTTGAATACATAGAGTATGAGAAGGCATACCCGGGGAACTGAAACATCTAAGTACCCGGAGGAAGAGAAAGCAAATGCGATTCCCTGAGTAGCGGCGAGCGAAACGGGAACAGCCCAAACCAAGAGGCTTGCCTCTTGGGGTTGTAGGACACTCTATACGGAGTTACAAAGGAACGATATAAGCGAAGAGGTCTGGAAAGGCCCGCCAAAGAAGGTAACAGCCCTGTAACTGAAATGTTGTTCTCTCCAGAGTGGATCCTGAGTACGGCGGAACACGTGAAATTCCGTCGGAATCCGGGAGGACCATCTCCCAAGGCTAAATACTCCCTAGTGACCGATAGTGAACCAGTACCGTGAGGGAAAGGTGAAAAGCACCCCGGAAGGGGAGTGAAATAGATCCTGAAACCGTGTGCCTACAAGTAGTCAGAGCCCGTTAAAGGGTGATGGCGTGCCTTTTGTAGAATGAACCGGCGAGTTACGATCCCGTGCAAGGTTAAGCAGAAGATGCGGAGCCGCAGCGAAAGCGAGTCTGAATAGGGCGCATGAGTACGTGGTCGTAGACCCGAAACCAGGTGATCTACCCATGTCCAGGGTGAAGTTCAGGTAACACTGAATGGAGGCCCGAACCCACGCACGTTGAAAAGTGCGGGGATGAGGTGTGGGTAGGGGTGAAATGCCAATCGAACCTGGAGATAGCTGGTTCTCTCCGAAATAGCTTTAGGGCTAGCCTCAAGGTAAGAGTCTCGGAGGTAGAGCACTGATTGGACTAGGGGCCCCTACCGGGTTACCGAATTCAGTCAAACTCCGAATGCCGATGACTTATCCTTGGGAGTCAGACTGCGAGTGATAAGATCCGTAGTCGAAAGGGAAACAGCCCAGACCGCCAGCTAAGGTCCCAAAGTATACGTTAAGTGGAAAAGGATGTGGAGTTGCTTAGACAACCAGGATGTTGGCTTAGAAGCAGCCACCATTTAAAGAGTGCGTAATAGCTCACTGGTCGAGTGACTCTGCGCCGAAAATGTACCGGGGCTAAACGTATCACCGAAGCTGCGGACTGTTCTTACGAACAGTGGTAGGAGAGCGTTCTAAGTGCTGTGAAGTCAGACCGGAAGGACTGGTGGAGCGCTTAGAAGTGAGAATGCCGGTATGAGTAGCGAAAGACGGGTGAGAATCCCGTCCACCGAATGCCTAAGGTTTCCTGAGGAAGGCTCGTCCGCTCAGGGTTAGTCGGGACCTAAGCCGAGGCCGAAAGGCGTAGGCGATGGACAACAGGTTGATATTCCTGTACCACCTCCTCACCATTTGAGCAATGGGGGGACGCAGGAGGATAGGGTAAGCGCGGTATTGGATATCCGCGTCCAAGCAGTTAGGCTGGGAAATAGGCAAATCCGTTTCCCGTGAAGGCTGAGCTGTGATGGCGAGCGAAATTTAGTAGCGAAGTTCCTGATTCCACACTGCCAAGAAAAGCCTCTAGCGAGGTGAGAGGTGCCCGTACCGCAAACCGACACAGGTAGGCGAGGAGAGAATCCTAAGGTGATCGAGAGAACTCTCGTTAAGGAACTCGGCAAAATGACCCCGTAACTTCGGGAGAAGGGGTGCTTCTTAGGGTGTTAAAGCCCCGAGAAGCCGCAGTGAATAGGCCCAGGCGACTGTTTAGCAAAAACACAGGTCTCTGCGAAGCCGTAAGGCGAAGTATAGGGGCTGACGCCTGCCCGGTGCTGGAAGGTTAAGAGGAGCGCTTAGCGTAAGCGAAGGTGCGAATTGAAGCCCCAGTAAACGGCGGCCGTAACTATAACGGTCCTAAGGTAGCGAAATTCCTTGTCGGGTAAGTTCCGACCCGCACGAAAGGCGCAACGATCTGGGCACTGTCTCAACGAGAGACTCGGTGAAATTATAGTACCTGTGAAGATGCAGGTTACCCGCGACAGGACGGAAAGACCCCGTGGAGCTTTACTGCAGCCTGATATTGAATGTTGGTACAGCTTGTACAGGATAGGTAGGAGCCTTGGAAACCGGAGCGCTAGCTTCGGTGGAGGCATCGGTGGGATACTACCCTGGCTGTATTGACCTTCTAACCCGCTGCCCTTATCGGGCAGGGAGACAGTGTCAGGTGGGCAGTTTGACTGGGGCGGTCGCCTCCTAAAATGTAACGGAGGCGCCCAAAGGTTCCCTCAGAATGGTTGGAAATCATTCGCAGAGTGTAAAGGCACAAGGGAGCTTGACTGCGAGACCTACAAGTCGAGCAGGGACGAAAGTCGGGCTTAGTGATCCGGTGGTTCCGCATGGAAGGGCCATCGCTCAACGGATAAAAGCTACCCCGGGGATAACAGGCTTATCTCCCCCAAGAGTCCACATCGACGGGGAGGTTTGGCACCTCGATGTCGGCTCATCGCATCCTGGGGCTGTAGTCGGTCCCAAGGGTTGGGCTGTTCGCCCATTAAAGCGGTACGCGAGCTGGGTTCAGAACGTCGTGAGACAGTTCGGTCCCTATCCGTCGCGGGCGCAGGAAATTTGAGAGGAGCTGTCCTTAGTACGAGAGGACCGGGATGGACGCACCGCTGGTGTACCAGTTGTTCTGCCAAGGGCATCGCTGGGTAGCTATGTGCGGACGGGATAAGTGCTGAAAGCATCTAAGCATGAAGCCCCCCTCAAGATGAGATTTCCCATTCCGCAAGGAAGTAAGATCCCTGAAAGATGATCAGGTTGATAGGTCTGAGGTGGAAGCGTGGTGACACGTGGAGCTGACAGATACTAATAGATCGAGGACTTAACCTATATCTATTGTGAAGTTTGAACATTGTTATCTAGTTTTGAGAGAACATTCTCTCCATCAGGTTTGGTGGCGATAGCGAAGAGGTCACACCCGTTCCCATACCGAACACGGAAGTTAAGCTCTTCAGCGCCGATGGTAGTTGGGGGTCTCCCCCTGTGAGAGTAGGACGCCGCCAAGCTTGTCTAAGGATCAGTTCCATTTGGAACTGGTCTTTTTTGTGCTTCTTGAGAAAATATGCTGCTGATTGCATTTGTTTGATGAACGTTTCAACACTCTAGCGCATTTACAGGCATGTGAAACACTTTAAAAATGAGATCGGGTATTCCAGTTAACTATGAAATAACCAGTAAAGAGTTAGATTAATAGATGATAGAAAAGCTCTGTATTGATAATAGTAGATAATTAATTCTAATTCGGACCACATGGTATCTAATGTGAGAAGCGAATATTTATGAAGGAATTGCCCGTTTTTAAAGAGAATATAGAGTGGAGAAGTTTAAGTGATGAACGTTAGATCACGCTGTTTTAATAGAAGAAATAATGGTCATTTGTTAAAAGAAATACGTAATGAAAATTGAAATAAAGTTTTTTTAATATAGCCTTTACAAATGATGAAAACCTGTATATAATAATCTTTGTCGGATCGAGAGATTCCTACATAGTGGAGGATTAGCTCAGCTGGGAGAGCATCTGCCTTACAAGCAGAGGGTCGGCGGTTCGAGCCCGTCATCCTCCACCATATTTATTCTTACATAATGTTAGGATAGATAAAGCCGGTGTAGCTCAACTGGTAGAGCAACTGACTTGTAATCAGTAGGTTGGGGGTTCAAGTCCTCTTGCCGGCACCACTTTCATATGGTAAGATAGACAAGTCGCTTTTAAAGAGAGCCATTAGCTCAGTTGGTAGAGCATCTGACTTTTAATCAGAGGGTCGAAGGTTCGAGTCCTTCATGGCTCACCATGTTTCATGCGGGTGTGGCGGAATTGGCAGACGCGCTAGACTTAGGATCTAGTGTCTTTATGACGTGGGGGTTCAAGTCCCTTCACCCGCATTGCCAAATAAAATAAAGAAATCCTGTAATGCGGAAGTAGTTCAGTGGTAGAACACCACCTTGCCAAGGTGGGGGTCGCGGGTTCGAATCCCGTCTTCCGCTTATACCATCCACGCCGGGGTGGTGGAATTGGCAGACACACAGGACTTAAAATCCTGCGGTAGGTGACTACCGTGCCGGTTCAAGTCCGGCCCTCGGCATTATAAAATAAGCGCCCGTAGCTCAATTGGATAGAGCGTTTGACTACGGATCAAAAGGTTAGGGGTTCGACTCCTCTCGGGCGCGCCATTAAGATCGGGAAGTAGCTCAGCTTGGTAGAGCACTTGGTTTGGGACCAAGGGGTCGCAGGTTCGAATCCTGTCTTCCCGACCATCTTTATGGGGCCTTAGCTCAGCTGGGAGAGCGCCTGCCTTGCACGCAGGAGGTCAGCGGTTCGATCCCGCTAGGCTCCACTTTTAAAAGATTATTTTGATCATGGCGGTGTAGCTCAGCTGGCTAGAGCGTACGGTTCATACCCGTGAGGTCGGGGGTTCGATCCCCTCCGCCGCTATAAAGGACCTTTAGCTCAGTTGGTTAGAGCAGACGGCTCATAACCGTCCGGTCGTAGGTTCGAGTCCTACAAGGTCCACCATCTATACGGAGGAATACCCAAGTCCGGCTGAAGGGATCGGTCTTGAAAACCGACAGGGGTGTCAAAGCCCGCGGGGGTTCGAATCCCTCTTCCTCCGCCATATTTTTTAAAACCTTATATCATCGCGGGGTGGAGCAGTTCGGTAGCTCGTCGGGCTCATAACCCGAAGGTCGCAGGTTCAAATCCTGCCCCCGCAACCAAATTATTTTATACACCAATAGGGAGTGCTCACTGAGTGCAACCAAAATGGTCCGGTAGTTCAGTTGGTTAGAATGCCTGCCTGTCACGCAGGAGGTCGCGGGTTCGAGTCCCGTCCGGACCGCCATTTTTAAAATGAATACATGGCTCGGTAGCTCAGTTGGTAGAGCAACGGACTGAAAATCCGTGTGTCGGCGGTTCGATTCCGTCCCGAGCCACTTTTATAAAAAAATATTGATAGTATGGCGGTTGTGGCGAAGTGGTTAACGCACCAGATTGTGGCTCTGGCACTCGTGGGTTCGATTCCCATCAATCGCCCCATACATATTTTTGCGGGTGTAGTTTAGTGGTAAAACCTCAGCCTTCCAAGCTGATGTCGTGGGTTCGATTCCCATCACCCGCTCCATTTGTATATCCATTCATGGGCCTGTAGCTCAGCTGGTTAGAGCGCACGCCTGATAAGCGTGAGGTCGGTGGTTCGAGTCCACTCAGGCCCACCATGATATTCCGCAGTAGCTCAGTGGTAGAGCTATCGGCTGTTAACCGATCGGTCGTAGGTTCGAGTCCTACCTGCGGAGCCAAATGGAGAAGTACTCAAGTGGCTGAAGAGGCGCCCCTGCTAAGGGTGTAGGTCGCGCAAGCGGCGCGAGGGTTCAAATCCCTCCTTCTCCGCCATTTATCTGGCCCGTTGGTCAAGCGGTTAAGACACCGCCCTTTCACGGCGGTAACACGGGTTCGAATCCCGTACGGGTCATATTTAAAAGAGATCTTGTCAAAGATCTCTTTTTTTATTTTCTTCAAAAAAAGAAAGACCGCCATTATAGCGGTCCTTTTTTACATGTTCATGGAATAGATCGTATAAGACAAGTAAGTTGCAAAGAAGCCCCATAAGACATAAGGAATAAGTAAAATCGGAACGGCTTTGCTTAGTTTACGGGAGACAATGACAAGAGCAAGTGCTGTCAGTGCTACAAGAAGGCAATCGATTGTAGCAGCAAATAAATCTTTTTGTGTAAATTGAAAAAAACTAAAGGCTTGATTAAATACATAATTTAAAAGAAAAAGAATCCAAAATGGTAAGGTGATTTTTTGAAATCCGTACTTTCCATAAATGATCGCTGCGGACAACGAGATGAGAGCAAATAAGATAGCCCATACAGCACCAATTACACCACCACTTGGTGTCCATTCAGGTTTATTTAATGCATCATACCACTCTCTGTCAATCGGAAACAAGAATCCGGCAATAGAGAATAATGCGTATGTAATAAAAAAGACAACCACTGCCCAAATGATACTTTTTCTCGCCATTAAGAATCTCCTCCAATCAAATTCACTCTTAAAGTGATTTCCCAATCATTACATGATATAAACATTAAGCCCCCATTATGAGGGGACTAATGATTTTCTTCTGTATAAGGTTCCTCTTCGTACGGCTTCAAATCACCAAATACGGTCATGACGCCCTCTTCGTCTAATGCTTCTTCATAGGCTTCGTGGGCTTTATTTGGATACACCTTACTTGCCTTGCCTTCAATATCAGCAGCTGCAAATCCTTCATAGTCTTCGATATAATCTTCATCTTCTGATTGAGTGTACACATCATCGTATGTCAATGGAGGAAATTCCATATCGGACGGCGTATCAGAGTTTCCGTAGCGTTCTACGTCTTGATATGCATCCTCTCCATCGTAGGCTGCACTTTCTTCATTTTCGAATTGCCCTGATGGCGGACTTAATAAATCCTCTTCAATTGGACGGTTTTGTGAAACGGTTTGTTCTTTTGAATGCTCTGTGCATGTGACGGCACTAGGCAAGGCTTCTAAACGTTCCTTTGGGATATGGGCTTTACAAACCTTGCAAAGTCCATAAGAGCCGTCTGTGATGGCTTGAAGTGCTTCATTAATGTCTAACAGATGTTCATGTTCTAAACTATTTAACGCAATATCTTTCCCGCGTTCGAACAGCTCTGTTCCTTGATCACCTGGATGATTATCATAGGCTGACAGATCTCCGACAGAATCATAAGGAAATGATACTTTTTGTTCATCGTCATGGCTTTTGGCTTCGAGTTCGTGTTTTTCATCGAGAAGTCGCTGCTTCAAATGATGTAATTCGTCTTTAGACAACAAAGCGATCATCCTTTCATATCAAACATAATGTTAGTATGAGCAATTTTATCTGTAAGACTAGTTCCAATTTGAAGCAATTCCTCATGAAAAAACGCCTGCGGCTGGGGCAGGCGTTCTTTGTTAAGCAATATAGTACTGTAAAATCAAAGCGATTGTTAGCAGGAAACCGAAAAATGTATTGGTTTGTGCTGTAGATTTCATGGCATTCATTAATTCAATTGGTTTTTCTTTTTGCTTAAATTCTTTGATAGCTGTATATGCTTTTGGGACACTGAGTAAAACAAGAAGGCTCCAAAGGCCGACAATATCTGTGAAGATATAAACAAAAATAAGTACATAAGAGAGCAAAAACATGGAAAGTAAAATGTTTACTGCAGCTTTTCGCCCAGCAAGGATAGCAAGTGTTTTTCGTCCATTTTCTTTATCGCCGTCTAAATCGCGGATATTGTTCGATAGTAAGATGGCACCAACTAAAATAGAAATTGGTAATGAGACGAGAACCGCTTTAGACGTCAGTGTGCCTGTTTGAATATAGAAACTGATCAGGATGATTCCTAATCCCATAAACGCACCTGATACAAGTTCTCCAAACGGTGTATATGCAATAGGAACAGGGCCGCCAGTATAGAAATAGCCTGCTGCCATACAAATGAGCCCTATCAGTGCAATCCACCAGCTAGACATCATGCAAATATATACCCCTAGTAGTAAAGAAAGCGCAAATAGTGCATAAGCAAGGGCGAGAACGGTTTTAGGCTTCACGCCATTTCTGACAATGGCGCCGCCGATGCCGACAGATTTCTCGTTGTCCAATCCGCGAACATAATCAAAGTACTCATTAAACATGTTTGTTGCGATTTGGATAAACATAGATGCAAACAGCATAGCTAAAAATAGCCCAACATGTATTTGACCACTTGGAAGTGCGAGAACAGTTCCTAAAGTAACGGGAATAAATGCTGCTGTTAATGTATGCGGTCGTAGTAAATTCCACCAAATCCGCCAGTTCTTATCAGGCTTAATCGGTGAAAGCTGATCTGATATCGATTGATGCTGCATAAAATATACTCCTTTAAATAAAAAAATACGTACACGTCCAAATTCCAGTTTAGCAAAGTTCAAAAGGGTGTCAATATATTGATGCGATGAAACCTGAAAAAGATGTTTGCTAATCGTTGCCATATCGAGAGAAAGCTTGATCTTAGAACAAGACTTTCCATTTTTCTTATAGATGCTCTCGTTTCAAGAAGCAGGAGCGAAAAAATCTAGAAAGCGTGATATAATAAGGATTCGAGGTTTTAAAAGCTGTTTTCTTTACTAAGTTCATCTGTTAAGGTTTATAATAGAAAAGCAGGTCATTCGACATACTCGAATGTTCATGTATTTTTTCATTATGGTTTTATTTTTTTATGTTATTTCATGGATTTTGGAGGAATGTATCATGGTGACAACAGTGCAAAGTACTTTCCGGCAGGAAGCGCTTGCGACATTAGAAGAAGCGAATAACGTCAACCATGCTGTTTTGATAAGCTACTCCAGAAGAGTTGACGATCTGGATCCTCTTGCCTTTTTCCAAAGCGGCGAAGCGGATTTTTTAGGCGAGCGTTTTTTTTGGTCTGATCCAGAAAGCCAAATGATATTTTCTGGACTTGGCAGAGCGGCCGTTATTAAATCATCTGAACAAGGCAAGGAACGATTTGATATAGTCCATCAAGAATGGGAACAGCTGAAGCAGCACATGTTCCATTTTCATGATGAGAAGGAGTTAAGGCAAGCGGCTGTTGGTCCGCTTTTATTTGGAGGATTCTCATTTGATCCGTTTGAAGAGAAGGCGCGTCACTGGGAAGCTTTTGGCGAGGCTCATTTTTTTGTGCCATCGATAATGCTCACTGTCTCGAAAGAAGGGACGTTTCTTACGATCAATGAATGGAAGCAGGTGGACGGGAATGTTCATCAGCTCATTCAAGAATTAGAACAAAAAGCCTCTCATTTCGAAACATTACCGCTCAGACATGATGGACAAGCCGAACTTGTTCATATGGAAGAACGAGATGTGACGGAATGGATGAAGGCGATCCAAGAAGCGACAGACCACATTCGTGCAAACGAATATGAAAAGGTTGTTTTAGCAAGAGAAGTCTTGCTTCACTATAAAAATCAAATTGAACTCGCTCCACTGTTATCAGAATTATTAAAGCATCAAACAACGAGTTATGTATTTGCGGTTGAACAGGGGAGACAAGCATTTGTCGGAGCTACGCCGGAACGCTTAGTGAAAAAAAGCGGCGGAGAGGTCTTTTCATCTTGTTTAGCAGGTTCGATTGTTCGTGGAAAAAATGAAGCGGAAGATCGAGCATTAGGCGAGGAGCTACTGCATGATGAGAAGAATTTGATTGAACATCAAATTGTCGTCAATATGATTGAGCAAGCATTTGAGGCCAATTGCCTTCGCGTGCATAAACCACATCAACCTAGTCTTTATAAAACAAAAAACATTCAGCATTTGTTTACACCGATTGTGGGAGAAATTAAAAGCAGCTGTTCTCTCTTTTCATTAATTGAACAGCTCCATCCGACGCCAGCATTAGGTGGATATCCGAAGAAAAAGGCAGTTGAGGTCATTCGTGAAATCGAACCGTTGAAACGTGGCTGGTACGCAGCGCCGGTAGGGTGGATTGACTCTCAGGATAATGGAGAATTTGCTGTTGCCATTCGGTCAGGTCTTATTGAGGAAGACCATGTTCGTTTGTTCGCTGGCTGCGGCATTGTAGAGGATTCCCTTGCAAAGCAGGAGTACGAGGAAACGCAAGTGAAATTAAGACCAATGCTATCTGCCCTTGGAGGTCGTCCTATTGAATAATCAAATCATGACAACATATATTGGCAGATTGATGGATGAATTTGTCCAAGGCGGCGTACAAGAGGCCGTTGTCTGTCCAGGTTCTCGTTCGACCCCGCTTGCAATGCTGGCTCTAGCCCACCAAGACATCAATGTCCATGTATTAGTGGATGAACGGTCTGCTGCTTTTTATGCGCTTGGTCTTGCAAAAGCAAGTCAAAAATCAGTGCTGCTTATTTGTACATCAGGTACAGCAGCAGCTAACTTTTACCCAGCCATTATAGAGGCACATTATTCCCGTGTCCCACTTATTGTTTTAACTGCTGATCGGCCGCACGAATTGAGGGAAGTTGGGGCACCTCAAGCGATTGATCAGCAATTCTTATTCGGTAAGTTTGTTAAATGGTTCACAGACTTAGCATTGCCAGAAGAAAGTCAGACGATGTTGCGCTATGTTCAGACGGCTGCGGCAAGAGCAAGTCATATGTCGATGCAAGAGCCGAAAGGACCTGTACAAATCAATGTCCCTCTGAGAGAACCATTGCTTCCTGATTTGTCTATTGATCCTTTCGAGAGAGAAGAAACAGACCGGAAAAAAGTATTAGCTACAGGACAGGCTTTCCCAAATTGTGATGAGATATCTGAAATTGTGACGGGCATGAACCGTTCCAAAAAGGGACTGATTGTGTGTGGTGAGCTTCATACTCAGAAAGAAAAAGAGGCAGTGTTACGTCTTTCAAAAGCCTTGCATATGCCGATTTTAGCGGACCCGCTTTCTCATTTACGAAATGGTCATGAGCATGCAGATCTTATTATTGATGCGTATGATTCTTTATTGAAAGATGAAGCATTGCAGCAGCACCTATTGCCGGATATGGTCATTCGTTTTGGACCGATGCCTGTGTCTAAGCCTTTATTCAAGTGGTTGGAAAAACATGTGGAAGTCAATCAGATTGTTGTTGATGCTGCTGGAGGTTTTCGAGATCCTGGGCTGAGTGCTTCATACGTCATTGAAAGTGATGTGGCAGCTTTTGTAGATGAAGTAGTCAATAGAGCGGATCAACGTGAGGATACAAGTTTTCTAAAGCGCTGGCAGGATGCTAATTCATCATTCAGAACGCATGCTGCCCATTATTCTGATGAGGATCTGTCATTTGAGGGGAATGTGTACCGTCAGCTTCAGCATCTATTGCCGAAGGAGAGTGTCCTTTTTATCGGAAATAGTATGCCGATTCGTGATGTGGATACATTTTTTGAAGCGCAATTGAAGCCTTTTCGAATGATGGCGAATCGAGGAGCAAATGGTATTGATGGCGTTGTGTCTACAGCACTTGGCACGTATGCAGCTTTGAAACAGCCGGTCACCTTAGTGATTGGAGATTTATCATTTTACCATGATATGAATGGTCTCCTTGCAGCGAAGTTGATGGACATTCCACTGACGGTTGTGCTTTTAAACAATGATGGAGGAGGCATCTTTTCTTTCCTTCCGCAGGCGTCTGAGGAACCGTATTATGAAAAACTCTTTGGTACACCGACTGGACTGAATTTTGAGTATGCTTCGAAGCTGTATGGGGGAACCTATGCGAAACCGTCAACGAAACAAGAATTCCATGATGTCTACAAGGCGCATATAAAAGAGCCTGGACTTCATTTAATTGAAATTGAAACAGATCGGCATTCTCGTGCAAGCAAGCATCGTCAAATGATGGATGACATATTGAAAGAAGTGAAAAAAGAATGTCTTCTTTCATAATACGGATGCGTGATGGTGTGGTGTACGAGGTGGTGGATCAAAATCCATCAGGTGAGAATGCCACGTTATGCCTACATGGCTTCACTGGAAGCGCGGCTTCTTGGACGTTCTTGAATGCTTATATGGAGAATACGAGATTGATTCAAGTCAGTTTGCTTGGACATGGCCGCACGGACTCACCAGAAAGTATAAGAAGATATGCGATGTCGCATCAGCTGGCAGATCTTGCAGAGATTTTAAACCAATTAAAGCTTCACAAAGTGAATATTCTCGGATATTCTATGGGAGGACGTATTGCTTTATCATTTGCCACTCGTTATTCAGAGCGAGTCAACAAATTGATTCTAGAGAGTACCTCTCCAGGGCTTCGCACGTTTAAAGAGCGGATGGCAAGACTCAAGCATGATCATCAGCTTGCTCAGAAAATGAGACATGAAGGTTTAGTGAAGTTTGTGGATTTTTGGGAGAGTATTCCACTGTTTGCTTCGCAAAGAACTTTATCAGCTGACACGCAGGTTCAACTAAGAGAGGGAAGGCTGAAAGCCAATCCACTTGGACTGGCTCGCAGCTTAGAAGGCATAGGAACAGGTTCGCAGCCTTCTGTTTGGAAGGCATTAAAGCATATAAAATTACCTGTTTTGTTGATTTGCGGAGCGCTTGATGAAAAGTTCTGCAATATCGCTGCACGTATGCAGCAGGAGCTTGAAGGCAGTCAATTCATATTGGCTGAGCAGGCTGGGCATACAGTTCATGTGGAACATCCACATTTTTTTGGTAAAATAGTAAGTGACTTTATTACGCAAGATTAGAGGAGGAACTATTGATGGCTATTGAATGGCAAACTGAGCGTCAATATGACGAAATTTTATATGAAACGTACAATGGGATCGCAAAGATCACGATTAATCGTCCACATGTACATAATGCGTTTACACCAAAAACTGTGAGTGAATTAATTGATGCATTTTCACGTGCTCGTGATAATTCGAATGTAGGTGTGATCGTACTTGCTGGTGCTGGAGGCAAAGCATTCTGTTCTGGTGGAGATCAAAAAGTACGCGGTCATGGCGGTTATGTAGGAGACGATCAAATTCCGCGTCTAAATGTACTGGACTTACAGCGTTTGATTCGTGTGATTCCAAAACCTGTTGTTGCGATGGTTGCTGGTTATGCAATCGGCGGCGGGCATGTTCTTCATATTGTGTGTGACCTGACAATTGCAGCAGATAATGCGATTTTTGGACAAACTGGTCCAAAAGTAGGCAGCTTTGATGCTGGTTATGGTTCAGGCTACCTTGCACGTATTGTAGGTCATAAGAAAGCAAGAGAGATCTGGTACTTATGCCGTCAATACAATGCACAAGAAGCGCTTGATATGGGACTTGTCAATACAGTTGTACCATTAGAGCAGCTTGAAGAGGAAACCGTGAAGTGGTGTGAGGAGATGCTAGAAAAGAGCCCGACTGCTTTACGATTCTTGAAGGCTGCATTTAATGCAGATACGGATGGATTAGCTGGAATTCAACAATTTGCAGGAGATGCGACACTTCTTTATTACACAACAGATGAAGCCAAAGAAGGACGCGATTCCTTTAAGGAAAAACGCAAGCCGGACTTCGGTCAGTTCCCGCGTTTCCCTTGATTCAATCATATCAGTGAAAAACAGCTTAGTGCATCAGACTAAGCTGTTTTCTTTTACAAAAAGGAGGTGTCATGATGAAGCAACCAAATTGGCTGCTGCACCGTGCTTATTTAACACCAGAAAGAGTCGCGATCATTTATCAGGATAAAAAGTGGACATTTCGCGATTTAGCTGATGAAGTCAATGAGCTTTTCAATAGACTTGCACAAACATCATTAAAAAAAGGGGAAACGGTCGGGCTTCTGATGAACAACCATCCTCAAATGGTGATGCTTGTTCATGCTTGTTTTTCATTAGGATTCAAAATCGTGCTATTGAACAATAAGTTAACAAAAGCCGAAAGACGCTATCAACTTGAAGATGCAAAAGCAGCCGCTTTATTTACTGAACCTGTTTATGCCAGTGATCATAAGGGTGAACTACCCGTTTATACAATGGAGACTTTACCTGAAGAAGGGCAAGAGAATGTAAAGAAAATCGAAAGCGAATTTGATTTAAATGAAACAGCGACGATCATGTATACATCTGGTACAACAGGACGCCCAAAAGGGGTCGAGCAAACGTTTGGCAATCATTTTCATAGTGCTGTTTCCTCTGCACTCAATATAGGCATCAGAGAGGATGACCGCTGGCTTATTGCACTGCCTCTTTTTCATATTAGCGGATTATCCGCTTTATTTAAGTCTGTGATTTATGGGATGACTGTCGTACTCCATCAGAAATTTGATGTCGATGAAGTAAAAGGTTCTATTGAACAGCATCGTGTGACGATGATATCTGTTGTTCAAACAATGTTATCCCGTTTATTAAGCAGACTGGAAGAATGTCCGTCTTCTTTGCGCTGTCTTTTATTAGGCGGAGGGCCTGCGCCTTTTGCGATGCTTCAAGAAAGCAAAGAGAAAGGCTTCCCTGTGTTTCAATCGTATGGCATGACAGAGACCTGTTCACAAATTGTGACCCTTGCGCCTGAATTTAGTGTAGAGAAACTTGGATCAGCGGGAAAACCCCTTTTTGGGTGTGAGCTGAAAATTCAAGATGGTACACGCATTTGTCGTCCTTTTGAGCATGGCGAAATTATGGTGAAAGGGGCAAATGTCATGAAAGGGTACCTTTACCGTGAAGAGGCGACCGCGGCTGCCTTTGATCAAGGCTGGCTGAAAACGGGTGATATTGGCTATGTGGATGAGGAGGGATTTTTATTTGTGCTTGACCGCCGTTCAGATTTAATTATTTCTGGCGGTGAGAATATTTATCCTGCTGAAATTGAAGCGGTCCTGTTAGCACATCCGCATGTCAAGGAAGCCGGAGTGACGGGTATGTATGATGATAGATGGGGAGAGGTACCGGCTGCCTTTCTTGTCACAGACCATAAAATACCGGAGAATGAGCTCTATGCTTTATGTGAGTCGCATCTAGCAAAATATAAATGGCCTGCCGCTTTTCACTTTGTGGACGAGCTGCCAAGAAATGCGTCGAATAAATTGCAGAGGCACAGACTCAGAGTCAAAAGGGGTTTTTAGATGATTCAAATTGAACGAGTGATTTTATATCATGTCACGATGAAGCTCAAGCAGCCATTTACCACAAGTCTTGGGACCATATCTGAGCGCGAGTTTATTATTGTCGAGGTAAAAGATCAAACGGGATTGACTGGTTGGGGAGAGGTGTCAGCTTTTTCTTCTCCTTGGTATACAGAAGAAACCATTGAAACTTGTTACCATATGCTGAGAGCTTTCTTTATACCAAATGTGCTGACACGCACCTTTACACACCCTTCAGAAATACCAGACAGCCTGTACCAATTTAAAGGGAATAAGATGGCGAAAGCGGGAATTGAAGCGGCTGTTTGGGATATTTATGCGAAGCGTGAGAATAAATCGTTACGAGATGTATTAGGCGGCACCAAGGATAGAATACCTTCTGGTGTTGTGGCGGGATTAGGACCCGTTGATGATATGCTGAAGCAAATACAACAATTTGTGGACCAAGGCTATCAGCGGGTGAAGGTGAAAATTAAGCCGGGACAGGATATTGGTCTCCTTAAAAAAATTAGAGAGTCTTTCCCTCACCTTCCATTAATGGCAGATGCAAACTCTGCTTATGAGTTAAAGGATATTAGCAAGCTCAAGCAGCTCGATGACATTCGTTTATTAATGATTGAACAGCCATTAGCAGCAGATGATATCGTCGACCATCGCCATTTGCAAAAGCATTTAAAAACACCGATATGTTTGGATGAAAGTATTTGTTCTTTAGATGATGCTAGAAAAGCTGTAGAGCTTGGCAGCTGTCAAATTATTAATGTGAAGCCTTCACGAGTTGGAGGGCTGACAGAAGCCCTTAAAATCCATACATTCAGTAAGGAGCATCAAATTCCGTTATGGTGCGGAGGAATGATTGAAACAGGCATTTCCCGCGCCCAGAACGTGGCACTTGCTTCACTTCCACAATTTACAATTCCAGGTGATATTTCAGCTTCGTCAAAATATTGGGAGCAGGATATCATTTTTCCTGAAATCAAGGTTGAAAATGGGTTTATTGAGGTACCTCGTTCCCCAGGAATGGGCGTAGAAGTGGATTATCAAGCGCTTCGTTCTTTTTCAGATAAAATTGACGTGTTTACAAAACACGATTTTGTGATGTGAAAATGAGGTATTCACCTTTTGCACATCCGATAAAATCTATATATAGTGAGAGAAAGTTTTTCCTTCCTGTCTCAAAAAAAGAAAGAGCGGTGACCCGCTCTTTCTTACTCTTCTACCAGTTCGCTGTCATAAGCAAGCTGTCCAATATAGTGATTCATTTCAGTTGGCATGTCTGCTGCAGGGCCATATTCATAATCCCAAAGGTTTAAAAAGGAGTGAGCCGCTTGATAAAATGCGGCTTCGTCCGCGTCATGAATTTCGTCAAAAAACGTTTGAAGCAGCCGATCGTATTTCAATGTGAAGCGCCTCCTTAAATGAGACTTAAAGATCTTGTGGTTTAAACGTTTTACAATCCGTTTCTTCACTTTTTTCAGCCGTATTTCCTGTGTGGCTGACGACATAGATTGCATCTGCCCCACAGCGGTTTCCAGCATTCCAATAGGAACAGTTATTAACTTCACAAAGGATTTTTTGACTCATACAAATGACCTCCTTTTGAGTATGTCTTTCTTCTATAATGTAACCGAAATGAACCTCATCCATTCACGTTAATCTTCCTGGCGAATATAGCGCTTATCCTTCATAAACAATTTCCAAAAGAAATAGAACCCAGGAAATAAGATGATAAAACCTACAATATACGTGATAAATAATGCTCTAAATGTCACAGGGTCAGTAAAACCAGACATGATTGTAATATCTGGATAGGCCATATAAGGCAAATGGGCACGTCCGTACACGTAGCTTGCTAAAAAATATTGAATGGTAATCGCAATGACAGCTAAACGCGGCCGGCCTTTTCGATGCTTAAACCGGCTATTTGGTAAATATAGAGCCAGCCCTGCTAGCAAAAACATCAGGAGTGATACAAGAAGAATAGGGATGTTCTGCATCATTTTTGTGAACAGCCAATTTGCCTCGCTTCTTAATGTCAGCATGATGAAAAAGGCCATCATGAGTGAAAGCGGACCCGTAATGAGCGCTCCTCTTCTATAAATACTGTAAGCTTCATCTTCATCAGCCACATTCGAGAAATCAGCTAAAAGCAATGACGAAAGAAAAAGGGTGCTGAAAATGGCAAAGCCGACAAAAGAATAGACATTTGCACTCGTAAAGACCAGTCCAAGATCTAATGAGTAATTGTTGTTCTCCTCAAAGATAAATCCACCATGAGTAATCGGAAGAACCATGATCAGGATCGATGGAATGATAAAGCCGCTAATCCCTGAAATGTAAGTCACTGCTTTTCGGTATTTTTTAGGTAGAGAATGAGAAAACACAAGAAACCCGCTTCGCAGTGCAAGAAGTAATAATATGATGCTGCCGGGTATTAATAAAACAGTACCAAGGACAAAGGTCGCTCCTGGAAACATGCTAAACAACGCAACAACAATTGCCACAATAAATACGTTAGTTACTTCCCATGTTGGAGAAAGATACTTATTTGCGATATTAGCGGCCTTTGTTTGTTCTTTATTCATATAAATCATGGACCAAAATCCTGCGCCGAAATCCATTGATGCCATCACTGCATAGATAAAAACGAACCCCCATAAGATGGTGATTGCAATGAGAGCATCAGTTGTCACATCCATTTGCATCTAGATCGCTCCTTTTTAAGATTCTGTTAACCGTAGGTCTTCTTCAATCGAATGTTTTCTAAAGTAGTACGTCAGCACAATCACAGTTGCTATGCCTAAAATGAGGTAGACAATGGCAAAAAGGATAAAGAGCGTACCGATTGAGCCTGATGATGTGACAACCTCTGAGGTTTTGAGCATTCGATAAATGACCCATGGCTGACGGCCTGTACATGCAAAGATCCAGCCAAACTCAATAGCCAAAAGACTAAGGGGCCCGCCGAATAAGTAAAGAAAAAGGAGCCACTTCGGATAATGTTCGCGTTTTAAAATTTTACGATAAAGCAGTGCTAATACCGCAAACAAAATGAGGACTGAGCCAATAATGACCATGCCATTAAATAACGTGTGAATAAATAAAGGCGGCCACTCGTCACGTGGGAAATCATTTAAACCTTTGACCACTGTATCAAAGCTATTTCCTGCCAAAAAGCTAAGAGCCCAAGGGATTTCAATTGCTCCTTTAATTTCTTTTGAATCGGCATCAGTAAAACCACCTATTGCGAGAGGTGCATGTGATTGTGTTTCAAATAAACCTTCAGCACCAGCTAACTTTTCAGGCTGATATTCATACAGAAGCTGAGCAGACTCATGACCATTTATGGCCGTAAGAAATGAGAAGAGTCCTCCTACAATAAGTCCAAGAAAAAGAGCTTTTCGATGAAACGTATAGAGCTTCTCATTCTTTCTTGTTTTAAGCATTTTAAAAGCTGCTACTGATGCAATCACAAAAGCACCTGTTGTAAAAGCAGACAGCACGACATGTGTTGCAGTTACGACAAAGCTTGGATTGAAAAAGGCCTTCCAAGGCTCGATATTCGTAATTTCTCCATTGACCATTTGAAAGCCAGCAGGGGTACCTTCAAATGCATGTACGTTTGTGATCAGAATCGCTGAAGCGGCTGCGCCAATCACAACAAAAATAACGGTAATGATGCGCATAGCAGGTGATAGGCGGTCCGCTGCGTACACATAAATAGACATAAATAATGCTTCAATAAAGAACGCATAAATCTCAATCTGAAATGGCAGTGACATGACCTTTCCGATGACCTCCATAAAACCTGGCCATAGAAGAGCGAGCTGGGTGCCGGCAATCGTGCCTGTTGGAATGGCGACACCTAACAAGACAGCCTGCGCTTTCGTCCACCGTTTCGCCATGACAGCATAGTGAGGGTCCTTCGTTTTTTGGAAGATGAGTTCAGCTAACAAAATCATTAGCGGGATGCCGACGCCAAGCGAGGCATAAATAATATGAAAGCCCATGGTTGTGCCGAACAGGCTTCTAGCTAAAACGAGATCAGTCAATTTTTTCTCCGCCTTTCTTATCGCTTCTCTTTTTCATGATGTTATTATTCTCCACCATTTTTAGATTATTCTTCCTGACTAAGAAAGCTTGATTTTTGACATGTTGTAAAAGAGGGAGTAGAATATAAGTATAAAGCGTAATAATTACGTTTTGATAACGAAAGGAGTTTTGACATTGAAAAGAGATATTCATCCAACCTCACATGAAGTTGTATTTATGGACGTAAACAGCGGTTACCGCTTTTTGAGTAAATCGACAAAGTCATCCAATGAGACAGTAGAATGGGAAGATGGGAAAACGTATCCTGTCATTAAAGTAGAAACAAGCTCTGATACGCATCCTTTTTATACAGGACGCCAAAAATTCGGAGAAAAAGGTGGAAGAGCCGAGTTGTTTAAGAAAAAGTATCAAATGTAATAAGAAAAGCACACCCTACAATGGTGTGCTTTTTTACAGCAAAAAACCCGGGATATCACCCGGGCCTAACAATTAATCATTTAAAGCGGTTTTTAAGGTCTTTAGATTTTGTTTCATTAAGCTGACGTAGCTTTCACCTTTTTTTGCATCATCTTCAGTAATAGATTCTAAATTTTTAAGTGTGAGGCTTTTTGCCCCAATTTCACTGCGGATCGTATCTGAGACTTTGCTGCTGACGTTGTTTTCAAAAATCACATATTGAATGTGATGCTTTTCAGCTTTTTCGACAATGCTTTCGAGCTGCTTTTGTGAAGGCTCTTCAGAAGCGGATAACCCTAATACACTGATTTGTTCAATGCCGTAGCGCTTTTCCCAATAACCGTAGGCTGCATGCGAAACAAGGATTTCTTTATGTTTTGCTTTAGATAACGTTGTGTTGAACTCTTGATCTAGCGATTGCAAATCTTTTTTTAGTTTTTCATAGTTTTTTGTGTATTCGTCTTTATGATCTGGATCTAATGAAACGAGTGTATCTTTAATGTTTTTCGCCATTTGCTGTGCATAAACAGGGTCTAACCATGCATGAGGATCTTTATCTCCGTGATCGTGTCCATCATGGTCATGATCTTCCTCTTCATGATCATGATCTTCACCTTCTTCATGTGAATGCTCTTCTTTTGTAGATAACAATTTGATGCCTTCGGCTGCTTTGACTGTTTTCACGCCTTGGTCTTTTAACGTAGAAGCGGTTTTGTCAGCGAATGCTTCAGCGCCTGTGCCGCTGTAGATGAAGGCGTCTCCTTCAGCCATTTCAACCATCGTTTTTGAACTTGGTTCAAAGCTGTGTGCATCTGCATTGGCAGGGTACACGCTTTGCGCATGAACATGAGAACCGCCAATTTTTTCAGTGAAATCTTGAATCGGGAAAATGGTGGTGTAAACGGTCAGTTTTCCGTCTGTTTTTCCTTTTGAAGCATTTGTCCCCGCACTGCTTGAGCAAGCGGCAAGACCGATCGCAAATAAAGCAGCTGTTAACATATAAAAGATTTTTTTCATGTGGAAAATGTCTCCTCTCAATCTATTAGATAGAAATGATTACGATTTAATGTCCTGAGTTATTGTATCGTAATAATTACGATTTGAAAAGAGGAAAATAAAAAAATTTCATCAGCAGATGTTTCCTTTTAAAAAAATGTGCTGCAAAACGTGACGAAATTTCTCACATTGTGCTATATTTATTTTTAAAAAAAGATAAAGGAATGGACAACGTATGAAACTTTTAGAAGAAATCATCGAATATAATCAACAATTTATTGAAGAAAAGAAATACGAAGAATTTACAACAACGAAGTTTCCACAGAAAAAAGCTGTCATTCTGTCATGTATGGATACAAGACTTGTCGAGCTGCTTCCACGTGCAATGAACATGAAAAATGGAGATATCAAGATCGTTAAAAGTGCTGGTGCTCTTGTTTCTCATCCATTTGGAAGTATTATGCGAAGCATTTTAGTGGCTGTTTACGAATTAAATGCTGACGAGGTTTATGTCATCGGGCATCATGATTGCGGTATGAGCAAAATAGACAGCCAGACACTTTTAAACAAAGCCATTGAGCGTGGTATCCCAGAAAAACGGATTGAAGTACTGGAATACTCAGGAATCGATTTTAAACAGTGGCTCAAAAGCTTTAGTTCGGTTGAAGAGAGCGTGAAGGACAGTGTGTCCGTTGTGAAAAATCACCCGCTTCTCCCATCAAATGTGCCTGTGCACGGTCTTGTCATTGATCCTGGAACTGGCAAGCTTGACGTAGTCGTCAACGGATATGAAAAAAAGTAAGTTATGTTTCCTTTTTCGGCGGGACAGGATCGATGCCGCCAGGATGGAGCGGATGACATTTTAATATCCGTTTGATGGTGAGCCAGCCGCCTTTTAAAGCGCCATGCGTTTTGATCGCTTCTAGCCCATAGTTTGAGCATGTTGGGTAAAACCGGCAGCTAGGCGGTGTAAGAGGGGAAATACATTTTTGATAAAAGCGTATGATGCCGATAAAAATTTGTTTCATAAAGGTTCCTCCTTGTCTGTCTTTCACAGTATAAGAAAAAAGGACAAGGAAGGAAAGTTTTATAAACTAAACTGGTCGGAGAAATATGTTATAATATAGGAAATTGCAATTATAGGAGTGGTGATTATGCCTTCAGTAGAAAGCTTTGAACTTGATCATAATGCTGTAAAAGCGCCATACGTTCGTCATTGTGGCGTTCATAAAGTGGGATCAGATGGAGAAGTCAATAAATTTGATATTCGTTTTTGTCAGCCAAACAAGCAAGCGATGAAACCTGATACGATTCATACATTAGAGCATTTACTTGCGTTTAACATTAGAACACACTCAGAGAAATACGACCATTTTGATATCATTGATATATCTCCAATGGGCTGTCAGACAGGCTACTATTTAGTGGTCAGTGGTGCACCAACTCCAAAAGAAATCGTTGAGCTTCTTGATGCAACATTCAAGGATGCAGTTGAAGTAACTGAAATTCCTGCGGCAAACGAAGAGCAATGCGGTCAAGCGAAGCTTCATGACCTTGAAGGGGCAAAACGTTTGATGCGTTTCTGGCTTTCTCAAGATCAAGAAGAGCTTCTCAAAGTATTTGGTTAATCAATCATAAACCGGACATGATGATGTCCGGTTTTTTTGTATTCGATCATGAGATGTCAAAATAGGGGATATTTGTTAAAATGGACATGTCAGTAAAAGAAGGGGGAACTCGGGATGCGAAAAATGTTGGGAATGATATTGATGCTCTTGTTACTAAGTGCATGTGGGAACTCTGCAGCAAATAGTGAAAAAGGGGAGGTACCTGAGCTATTAGAAGTGAAGCTTACAGGACCTGAACAAGTGGAGAAAAATGAAAGCGTTATAGTAAAAGCAGCTGTCACATATGGTGATACGCCTGTTGATGATGCAGACGAAGTTCAATTTGAAGTGTGGAAAGATGGCGATAAGGATAACAGCAAGATGATTCAGCCAAAGAAAGAGAATAAAGGTGTATATGAATTGCATACAGCCTTTAAAAAAGATGGCCTTTATATCATACAAGTCCATGTGACAGCTAAACAGCAGCATAATATGCCAAAGACGAACATTCAAGTAGGTGATGTGAAAAAAGAGAGTTCATCTACTGAAGAAGAAACTTCACATCATTAAGTGGCATTTTATTTCGGGTTAGGACGTTGGTTTGGTTCAGCATCCTGTGGTGTATCGATTTTATGCTTATATTCATAAGCCTTCGATGTTGTCCACAGCGATAAAAAGACAACGATTGAGATAATGATAAAGCTGATAATCCCAAGTAGCAGCATCTAACTCCCTCCTTATTTCCATATTAACATATATTTCATGCAGCCAAAATAGAAGAAATTCATCGCAGGTTTCAGTATAATAGGAAAAGGGTATTCTCATACTAAACGCAATTACATAAGGAGGAATAAACATGTCTGAAAAATTATTACACGTCGTCAATAAACAAGTAGCAGATTGGACTGTGCTTTACGTAAAATTACATAACTATCACTGGTACGTAAAGGGAAAAGACTTCTTTACACTCCATGAGAAATTTGAGGAACTTTATACAGAAACAGCGACATACATTGATGATTTGGCTGAGCGTATGCTTGCTTTAAATGGACAGCCTGTTGCAACAATGAAAGAATGCTTAGAAATTTCTAGCATTCAAGAAGCTGAAGGTAATGAATCAGCGGAGCAAATGGTGAAAAATCTATATGATGATTTCTCCAATATCGCTGAGGAATTAAAACAAGGAATGGAGCTGGCTGGAGAAGTTGGCGATGAAACAACAGGTGATATGTTACTTGCGATTCATCAATCTATCGAAAAACACAACTGGATGCTTAAAGCATTTTTAGGATAATACGTATGTGGAAGGAATGTCGATCGTTAAGAGATCGACATTCCTTTTTTGTTGGAATCGTGACAGACAGCCCATTGAAATCATAGGGCTTTCAGCCGAAGAGAAAAGAGAAGGGAGGGGAGAAGATGTCTTCTATTGCAGGAATGATGAGTCAGCAAGTTGCGAGCATTCAAAAAACACTTAATATTAGTTTGTTGAATTCACAGCTTGCTACGAATACAGCACAAGCCATGGTCATGCTGGATCAAGTTCAGCAGCAGCCTCAAGCTGTTCAGCCAAAGGATTCAGACGCTCGCTTTATTGATGTGAGAGTCTAAAGATGGAAGCCGCCACACAAGGCGGCTTTTTTTCTTGTCATCACTCTGTCTGATTGAAAAGGCGACGCCTTTATTTTTTGTCGTCCAAGCTATTGCGAAGATCTGGCATATACTATTGAGGTAAGGAGTTCCACTTTGAAAGGATGTTGATGCCAAGTGAGCAAGGATTTAGGCATCTTTTCGTTGTTTACAGTCAGTTTGTCAGCGATGGGCTTTCTGTTTGGTGGAGCAGGATATTTACTGATGATATTAGTAACACTCATGGCCATTGAATTAATTTGTTCAAGCCTAAGAGAATCTTTGACAGGACAGCTCACAATGAAACGTTTTTCTACGCGGCTTGTTCGAAAGATTGTGACGGTCTCTCTAATATCCATGGCGCATTTCTTCGATGTCATGCTGAAGACAAATGGGATGATTAAGGATTTAGCGATCATCTTTTATATTATTTATGAATCTTACCAAATCGTCTCGACAGCCAATGCCCTCGGAATTCCCATTCCACAGTTGTTTATTGATGTGTTGGACATGTTAAAAAATAAATTGCGCAAGAAGCCGTAATTTCTTCATATCTGGTCATACTAAAGGAAAAAGGATGAATCAGATGACGAGACACACATATTATGTATCTGTACAGGATGGATCGATATCGCAGCATAGAGATGCTGCGGCTTGGCAATTTCAAATAGAAGCAGACGATGATCAAATTTTGCAGCTGAGAGACTATTTCGATGAACAGTATATGACAGATTGGAAAGGCTTCTTTCGAGCGCATGTTCCGTATCTTGAATATCATTATGACAGTCCGAATGATGAAATGGATCGAAAAAGAAAAGAGATATACTCAATGATTTTCGAGCTCGGAAATGAAGAGACAAAGAACTTTATTGAAACAAATGGATTAATGAATTGAAAAAGCATGTAGAGATTTTCTACATGCTTTTATTTTCGCGGTTGTAAGATGCCTCCGATCAGGTCACTAAGCCCGCCTCTATTCTCTTGCTGAGATGTCTGTGAATTCGTGAATTCATGAGAGGAGCTCTGGCTCTGAGGCTTGTAACGGTTATCATCTAAACCAACCCGTAAGCCGGATGTCCGCTCAGATGGCTGGATAATGACAATTTGGTCTTGTTCTTGGAACTCAAATAAGTAGGATTCACCAGATGTTTGTCCGATGAGGGTCTTCCAGTTCACATCTAATTTGACCTTCGGTGCTTTACCAGTCCAAGCGACAATGGCGTCAGGATCTACACGGCAAGGGGCTTTTAAAATGAGCGGGTTTCCATTTGTTTTAATGGCGACCTGCGCCCCGTGGCCTTGATAGGAGAGCTTTGATGTAAACAGTCCTTTCTGTGATAAAATCCCTACGCCTACTGGTGTCACGCCGTAATGACATTCCTCAGTAAAGGCAAGTAAATCCTCACTTTCTACACTTACATGCTGCCAAGGACCGCTCGGCTCAAGATTAATCACTGTCACGTGCTCGCTGGAATCAGCTAAATAACAAGTACCTTGTCCACTGACCTCCATCACTTCAAGGTTTTCACCTGTCAATTTCCTGCTGATATGGTTAAATACTTGACTGACCATATTTCCTTTGTTTGTTCCGAGGAGTCGTTTGCGGTATTGAAACGTACCTTGATCGGCAATCATTGCGCCTTTTTTCGCAAAAAAGATTCCGCTGCCTTCTGCTTGTAAAGTAAGCTCTTCTATTGTGGTGAAATGAAATCCCATTGGTGCCGGCTCCTTTCTGCGTCAAGATGTGAATCCGTAGATGCGGCATAAATCATTTAAATCTAGCGTAGTTCCTTGCCCGGTTGCGATGATTTTCCATTCTTCCTCATCTCTTATGAGTTGAGCGCAAATGATGGAGGTACAATACGAATAATCTTCTGTTAATTGAAAGGTACAAATCTCTTGTTGTGAAATTTGATCAGTCAGATGCACGTAAGCGTTCGTCACTTGTCCAAAATGATGCTTGCGCTCGTGTGCATCATGTATCGTGGCTGTTACAACGATTTTATGAATATCAGGAGAGACTCTGCTTAATTGCATAATGATCATTTCATTGTCTCGATACCCGCCGCCAACTTGATGATCACCAAGATGGCGAACAGCTCCGTCTAAGCTTTGCTGCTGATGATAATAGATCAGATGGCTCGGAGACAACAGTTTGTCCTCTTCATTTAAGAGAAACACTTGCGTATCTAAATCAATTGGCTGGCCAGCTAAATCCCAGCCAAGCCCGATTTGAATTTGGTCGATATTTGGATTGTCTTTTGTTAAATCTAGCTTTTGCCCTTTGATGAGGTGTTTGTTGATCACCTCATGAGGTGCGTCTTCTTTTTCAATTTTACTGGGCGTAAGCGCTTGGTCTTTCTCTTGTTTTGACCCATTTGTTATCCTCATGCTGTTTTCCTCCTCGTCGTAATAGGACAAACACTCATTGATTTACGTCGTCAAGGGATAAAAGGTTTCATGATTAAAATAGGGTGAAGTTGGGGATGATAAAAAGGTTTTAGCAATAAGACCTTATATTAAATACAGACGAAATGAAACCACTTGTTTGTTTCACTTTTGATAAAAATTCTTCAGAGAAATGTGATCTGTGGTATGATGTTTTACAAGAAGCAAGGACAGGATATGAGGGATTTCACATGCATGTATTTAAAGACTATTATCATAATACGGTCAAGCTCTCCTTTGAAGAGAAGCCTTTTTCAAGTCATCCAAAGCATGTTTGGGCCATTTGCCGTTACCAGGGAAAATGGCTGCTCACTGAACATGAGGATCGGGGCTATGAGTTTCCAGGAGGGAAAGTTGAGCCAAATGAAGAAGCAGACCAAGCCGCTATACGTGAGATTCAAGAAGAGACGGGTGCTGTTGTTCGTGAATTAACGTATATTGGCCAATATCAGGTGCTAGGCAGAGAAAAGGTCATCGTAAAAAATATTTATTTCGCTGATATTGAAAGGCTAGTGAAGCAAGACACGTATTTTGAAACAAAAGGACCTGTTCTTTTCGCAGACTTGCCAAGATCCATCGCAAAAAATAAGAATTTCAGTTTTATTATGAAAGATGATGTGTTAAGACAAAGTCTTGCTTATTTAGAAAAGAACGGTTTGATTCGTTAAAAAAAGCGCAGGGAGATCTCCCTGTGCTTTTTTTATTTTTGGAGAAAACGGCGTTCGAGCCATTCCACAAGCTGGTACATGATGGTAGCAAACACAGCAATAATGAAAAGACTTAAGAACACGAGTGTAAAGTTGAAGACTTGAAAGCCGTAAATAATCATGTAGCCGAGCCCTTTTGAGGATACAAGAAATTCCCCTACAATGACTCCAACCCAAGAAAGACCGACATTCACTTTGATGGCAGAAATCATCGTTGGAATACTAGCTGGCAAAATGACCTCACGAAAGACGACGCTTTTGTTCGCGCCAAAGGTTTTCATCACCTTTAAATAATTCTCATCGACCTCTTGAAAGGCAGTGTAAATGACGATCGTCGTAATGATCACACTAATGATCGCACCCATGGCGACGATGCTGATCATACCAGGTCCAAGGGCAACAATTAAAATGGGGGCGAGGGCAACTTTCGGCATGGCATTTAAAATGACTAAATAAGGGTCAAGAACGTTTGCTAATCGAGTAGACCACCATAAGGCGGCAGCGAGCAAAATGCCGCAAAAGGTACCAAGTAGAAAACCGAGCACCGTTTCAAATAATGTAATACTCATATGATTCATTAAAGAACCATCTTGAATTTTTTGCACAAACAAATGGCAGACCGCAGATGGTGAACTGAAAATGAGCGGATCAATGAATCTGAAATGACTGGCAAGCTCCCAAAGCGAAAAGAAGCTGGCGAATATGATGAGCTGATAGATACGTGTGATCCGTTTTTCCATTCGGTATTTTTTGCGATAGGCTTCATGTAAAAGGTCACTGTGTTTCAACTGTTTTCAGCTCCTTCCAAATCGTTTGAAAGAGCTCTTGGAAATGCGTGGTCTGTCTCGCTTCAAAAGGAGAGAGAGCCCTTATGTCGTCTGGAACGGTAAAGATTCGCTGGATAGAGCCTGGATGCTTTGAGAATAAGAAAATGCGGTCACTCATTGCAATGGCTTCACCGATGTCATGTGTCACAAGGACTGCTGTTTTTTGATAGTCTTTTAATGTGTGAAAGACGAGATCTTCTAATGTGAGTTTGGTTTGGTAGTCTAGGGCTGAAAATGGCTCATCTAGTAAAAGCAGACCGGGATCAACTGCAAGTGTTCGGGCGAGAGCCGCACGCTGCCTCATTCCGCCAGACAGCTCCTTCGGATATTTTTCCTCGACTTCATGCAGTCCAAGCTTTGGCAGTAAATCAAGGGCAGCTGAGACGGACTCATGTGAATCTTGTTTCGCAATTTTTAACCCGAGAATCACATTTTCCTTGATGGTCTTCCAAGGAAATAAATAATCTTGCTGGAGCATGTAGCCGATTTGATGCTCCTGTTGATTTGGTTCTTTTCCTTCGATTAAAATTCGACCTTCAGAGGGCGGTGTAATTCCTGCGATGATAGACAGCAAGGTGGTTTTCCCGCATCCGCTGGGACCAATAAATGAGATGAATTCACCTTGGTCTATCTCCATATTGATGTGCTGTATAGCCGTTGTTTTTTCTTTTAAAGAGAAGTACGTATGGGTCACATGGTCAATTTGAAGGAAAGACATGTGCTACCTCCTATTCTATTTGTGATCTGTGACCTTCTTTGCAATGGATGAATCGACAAGTTGTTTGTACGGGATAAATTCCGGCAATTCTCCGCTCTCCTTCATGATTTCCTGCAATTTGTTCCATTCCTCTTCATTTAGAAAAGGATCTGTTGCATAGGAATCTTGTTGTTTGTAGCGTTTGATGGCAGTTGATAAGACATCAAGATCTGTATCAGGAAAATGAGATTGAATGGCCTTTGCGATCTCCTCAGGCTGCTTGGTTTCTACCCATTTCTGCGCTTTGTAAATGGCTCGGGTGAAGGCTTCGGCGGTCTCTTTGTTTTCCTCTAAGTAACTCTTCTTTGCCATGAAGGTGGTATATGGCACCTTGCCAGAAGCTTCTCCAAAGGAGGCGGTAATGTACCCTTTGCCTTCTTTTTCAAGTAAGGAAGCGGTCGGTTCGAATAACTGCACAAAATCGCCAGTTCCAGAGGAGAACGCACCTGAAATGTTGGCAAAATCAATATTTTGAATCATACGAAGATCCTTTTTTACATCAATGCCTTCTTTTTTCAAGACATATTCACCGACCATTTGCGGCATGCCGCCTTTCCGCTGTCCTAAGAAGTCTTTTCCTTTCAATTGATCCCAAGAGAACTGGTTTACTTTCTCCCTTGAAACAAGAAATGTGCCGTCTGTTTGTGTCAGCTGTGCAAAGTTCATGACAGAATCCTTTGTGTCTTGAGCCTCTACATAGATAGAGGATTCAGACCCGGTCAAGGCGATATCAGCACCGCCTGATAAGAGAGCTGTCATCGTTTTATCGCCGCCCCAAGTGGTTTTTAGTTCAACCTCTAGGCCTTCTTCTTTGAAGAAATCCTTTGATAAGGCGACATATAACGGAGCATAAAAGACCGAATGGGTCACCTCGGCTACTTGTACGGTCTGCTCTTGTTCTTTTTTACAGGCGACAAATGGAATAAAGAGCAGGACGACGACGATGAATGCCAGTCTGACTTTAATGGAACGATTCAAGAGTAATTCGCCTCCTTTGTTCTAGATCACTATTAAAGTATGTAAAAAGGGATTTTTGGTGAGTGCCTAGACGAAAATAAGAAGCGCATTGTTTATTTATAGAACGCGTCTTTTTTTCTATACTAGAGGCATGAAGGCTTTCTTGAATTTGGCAGAAATAAAGGAGCGGTTTCGTGTATAGATTGAGTTGGGTATTTGTTGGATGGTATGTAGTAGGTCTGATCTTAATGGTCTTTTTTGAAGTGCCAGCATGGCTTCAGTTTGCAAACGGAATCTTTCTTGTACTGTATGCTTGCTGCGTCATCGAGATTGGACGACAGATTTATGGCTCATGGGGGTTTGTCATTAAAAGGGCAGCCATTGTCGGAGTGCTTACATTTACGGTGGAGTGGATAGGGATTACAACGGGATTTCCGTTTGGGGCCTATGACTATTATCCGACGCTAGGCTTTCTAGTGGCGGGGGTGCCGTTAACTATTGCGTTTGCTTGGGTTGGCGTGTTTTTAAACAGCCTTTTTTTATCCAGTCAGCAGTCAAAGTGGAGACGAGCCGTCGAAACGGGGATATGGATTGTGTTGCTTGACCTCATATTAGATCCAGTAGCAGCTGAGCGGAGGTTTTGGGTATGGTATGACGGCGGTGGGTTTTATGGTATTCCTTTTGAGAATTTTGTAAGCTGGGGTATGATTGGAGCAGGTCTTTCATTTCTTTTCCCGCTTGTCTCAATTGATCAAAAGGCACTCAGCTGGACGAGCCGTATTTATCAGGCGATGGTGTTCTTTTTTGGTCTTTTGGCATTAAAGGGCGGACTCGATGTCATTTTTTATTTAGCACTGATCATTGTCATTTTGTGTGAAGGAAGGGTTCGATTTGAAAGAAAGCGACAAAAGCCGATCGTTTAGACGTCTATTTTCACTTTATCTTGAGCGATATTTACTCCATAAGCATTTCCGCTGTGTCATGATGAAAGGCTCGGTGGACCCGAAGGGAAACCTGCCTGTTCTTTATCTCGCCAATCATAGCTCATGGTGGGATGGACTAATCATTTTTCTTTTAACAGAAAAAGCGTCTGAGCTTAATCACTACATGATGATGGAAGAGAAGCAGCTGAAGCAATATACTTTTTTCCGTAAGCTTGGGGCGTTTCCGGTTCATAAAGAGAATTTGAGAAGCGTGAAGCAAGCTTTAATGACAGCAAAAGAGAACATGCAGAACGGCGGAGCGGTATGGCTTTTTCCACAGGGGAAAATTATGCATCAGGACGTGAGACCGCTTGAACTGGAAGGCGGGGCTTCTTTTTTAGTGAGACAATTTGAACAAGTCGTGGTGAAGCCTGTAACCTTGCAGTATACATTTAATCAATATCAAAAGCCGATAGTTTCTGTTGTGTTCGGTGATGATGCCATCGTATCTGGAAGCTCCCTGCGAAGCAAGGATATGACGCGTATGCTTGGCGATCTGCTTGAAACGCAGTTAAACAGACATCAATCACAGATCATTGCAGATCCTGATTTTTCAATAAACGAAGAATTTAAACAGATCACAAGGACAAGTCAGTCAACAAGTGATGCGTTTGATTCTTTTAAAAAGTGGGTGAGAACATGGCGTTCTTCTTAACTGTGATCAGTGTGCTGCTGCTTTGTCAGTTTCTATTTACGATATGGAATATGAAGCAGTTTCCCGTGTTAAAGCCCGCTTCCTTTTCGCCAGATGAACGTATTTCGTTATCGATACTGATTCCGGCTAGAAATGAGGAGAAACGGATAGAAGCCTGTCTTCAGTCGATCGTTGATCAACGTCTTTATCCGAAAGAGGTTGTTGTACTTGATGATCATTCGACAGATCAGACAAGAGCGATTGTGGAGCGCTTCTCACAAACATATCCATGGATTCGTGTGCAGTCAGGCCGGGTATTAAAGCAAGGCTGGCTAGGGAAATCATACGCTTGTTCTCAGCTTGCTGAGGCAACGGCTTCTGATTGGCTGTTATTTTTAGATGCGGATGTCCGGTTGAAACGGGGAGCAATTGAAGCTGTGTACGAGCAGTTATGCACGCAAAAAACGGGCATGCTGTCAGGCTTCCCCGAACAAAAAACAGGTACATTTTTTGAGCATCTTGTCGTTCCCATGATGATGTTTACCATTGGCTGTCATCTGCCTGTGAAGTGGGTCAGAAAATCAAAGAATCCTGCTTTTGCCGCCGCACATGGAGGCTTTATTGCCATTGAAAAGAATTGCTATCACGACATCGGCGGGCATGAAGCGATTAAGGATTCGCTAGTGGATGATATGGCATTGGCTAAACGGGTGAAGGAACAAGGCTTTCCGTTCACACTAGCAAGCATTCATCCATTTGTGTATATGAGAATGTATGAGAGTGGACAAGAGGTTTGGGAAGGCTATCGGAAAAATTTATTCCCAGGTGTCAATCGAAGCATTGCTTTGTTAAGCAGTGTCTTTTGTTTATACACCCTGCTTTATTTGGCTCCTGTCATTTGCTTGATGGTGGCTTTGCTAAAGCTGGATGTGCTGAGTATATGCTTAGCGATTCTTTGTTATGGACTAGGTGTGTCGATCAAAGCGGCAATTGATATTGAGAACGGAAGAACATCTGCAATGGCCTTTTTATTACCGGTCAGCATTTTGAGTCTGATCGCCATTGGCTTTTCTTCTATGAAAATCGGTCTGAAAAAAGAAGGGTATGAATGGAAAGGGAGAAGGTACGAATGAAAAAAGTGATCATCATCGGCGGCGGGCTTGGCGGATTATCAGCAGCGATCCGCTTACAGTCACGCGGGGTTCAGGTCACCATATTAGAAAAAGAAGCGGCTTTAGGCGGGAAATTGCAGCGCCATCAGGAGGCTGGTTATTCTTTTGATCTAGGACCGAGTACCATTACAATGAAGTCATACTTTGAGGAAGTATTTGCTTCCTGTCATAGACGGATGGAGGATTACGTCACATTTTATCCGATCTCTCCCCTGACCAAAAATGTTTTTTCAGATGGACATACGGTTGAATTTACACCGAATATTGAGCAGATGGAATCACAAATTGCAGCATTCAGTCCTGAAGATGCAAAGCAATACCGTGCATTTTTACAGGAATCAAAGATGCTTTTTGAACAGGCTGAGGATCAGTTTTTAAATCGTTTGTTATTAACGTGGAAGGATAAGGCGGATGTAAAGCTCGTGAAAGCACTTCTCTCTGTCAAACCGTTTACAACCGTTCAACGCTTGCTGCGACAATATTTCCGTCATCCGCATACATTGGCGATGTTTGGACGGTATGCGACATACATCGGCTCTTCTCCCTATGAGGCACCGGCTATTTTTAATATGATGGCGTATTTAGAAGGGGAGAAGGGGATTTATGGCATAAAGGGCGGTACATATCGTTTAGTTGAAGCATTTGAGACTTTGGCAAAGGAATTAGGTGTACAGATTCACCTGAATAAACAAGTCAACAAGATTCATGTGAAGGACCGGCGAATCAAAGGAGTAGAAACGGCTCACCAGATGTATGAAGCTGATCATGTCATTGCAGGAGCGGATGCGCTTACTGTCTACCGCCATCTGATTGATGAAAAAGACCGCCCAAGCTTTTTAAATAAAAAGCTTGCTGCCATTGAACCGTCATTATCTGGCTTTGTTCTCTTATTAGGTGTACCTAAGGTCTATGAACAGCTGTCCCATCACAATGTGTTTTTCCCAGAGAATTATGAGCAAGAATTCAAGGATATTTTTCAGAAAAAACAACTGCCTCAGGATCCGACACTTTACATATGTTATTCAGGTCATTCAGAACCAGCTTTAAGCGGAGGACCGGGAAGAAGCAACTTGTTTGTACTGGCGAATGCGCCTTATGTGACAAAAGAGCAAGATTGGGACATGCTAAGAGAGACATACTCGCAGCATGTGAAAACAAAATTAAAGGAAAAGGCTCTCTTTGATTTGGATAAGGTGGCCGAATATGAAGCGGTTCAAACTCCGCTTGATCTGCAGCAGAAAACAGGCGCATATCATGGAGCCATTTATGGTATGTCTTCCAACTCGTTCAAGCAGGCGTTCTTCCGTATCAATAATCAGTCAAAGGACATTGAAGGACTTTGGTTTGTTGGAGGAACAAGTCATCCAGGCGGAGGCACGCCAATGGTGACTAAATCGGGTCAGCTTGTCGCAGAAGCAATCATCAAGCAATTGACGTAAGAACAGATGAAAAGGAGAGAAATCAAGTGATTGTGGAAAAAAGAAGGTTTCCGTCCCCCCATCCGCATATTCACTTATTTACAGTGACCTATGAGGCAGATGGACTTCGGATCAAAGGGCTGCTCGCTGAACCGGCCGAAGAAGGTCGTTATGACGGCTTTTTGTATTTAAGAGGCGGCATAAAAAATGTGGGAATGGTGAGACCAGGCCGGATTGTGCAATTTGCCGCACAGGGATTTGTTGTATTTGCGCCCTTTTACAGAGGAAATCAAGGAGGCGAAGGGAACGAAGACTTTGCTGGAGAGGACCGGAAAGATGCTTTTGCTGCCTTTCAATTGTTAAAGCATCACAAAAAGGTGAAGCAGGATCGTATTCATATCTTTGGTTTTTCGCGCGGAGGCATTATGGGCATTTGGACCGCTGTCGAAATGAAGCAAGAGGCGGCTTCATTTGTGACATGGGGAGGTGTCAGTGATATGAAGCTCACCTATGAAGAGCGTGTGGATATGAGAAGGATGATGAAACGTGTGATTGGCGGTCCCCCGCACAAGGTGCCAGAGGCTTATGAGGACAGAACGCCTTTAAATGATGTGGACAAAATTGAAGCGCCTGTTCTCATCATCCACGGAGAAGAGGATCAGAATGTATCCATTGAGCATGCGTATTTATTAGAAGATGCGCTACGCCAGCACGGAAAGTCAGTGGAGACTTGGTATTTTCATGGATACAACCATTATTTTCCCCCGCAGAATAATCGGGAAATTGTCAGAAGGCTGACGACGTGGATGCACAGCCGGAAAAGCGGAAATGTGGTAAAATAAGCAGTATAACGAAATTTAGAAAGTAGGGGGATTTTCAATATGGGAATGCCTGTTGAATTTAATACAATGATTGTCACGAAGGGAAAAGAGACAAGAATTGAAGAGAATGTATTTGAACTCATGAAGGAAGGATACCGCATTTATCCATTAAATATTCCGCTTGAGGTGCGTAAAACGAAAGACGGAGAAAAAACAGGGACAGCACATGTTGAAAAGCTGGAGCTTACAGACAATGTGACAAAGGTCACTTACCGACTCGTTTCATTGCATTCAACAAACTAACCAAAAAAGCTGAGGGAATGATTCCCCTCAGCTTTTGTCATTTGATTATACGAGTGGTCCGCCTTTGGCTTCAATGTCACTTGCTGCGTGGCTGAATTTTTGGAAGTTCTTTTTAAATTCATTGGCAAGGAAGTGTGCTTTTTCTTGATAAGCCTCTTGGTCATCCCATGTTTTAGAAGGTTGAAGCACTTCATCTGGTACGCCAGGAATATGAAGCGGGATGTGTAATCCAAAGATGTCATCAGTGATCATTTCGGCGTTGTCGAGGTCACCTTCGATCGCTGCTTGCACCATTGCTCTTGTATGCGCTAGGTTCATACGTTTGCCTGTACCATAGCCTCCGCCAGTCCAGCCTGTATTCACAAGGAATACTTTTGCGCCGTGCTCATCAATTTTCTTGCCAAGCATTTCAGCATAGACATGAGCTGGAAGGGGCAAGAATGGTGAACCGAAGCAAGTAGAGAATGTCGTTTCTGGTGATGTGACACCGCGCTCAGTTCCAGCTAATTTACTTGTGTAACCGCTCAAGAAATGGTACATCGCCTGTTCTTTTGTTAAACGGCTGATTGGAGGTAAAACGCCAAATGCATCAGCTGTTAAGAAGACAATGGCAGATGGGTGTCCTGCGATACTTGGTTTCACAATGTTATCAATCATTTCGATTGGGTAAGCAGCTCGTGTGTTTTCAGTAAAGAATGTGTCATCATAATCCGCTTCACGTGTTTCTTCATCAAGCACAACATTTTCAAGAACTGATCCGAAGCTGATGGCTTTGTAGATTTGCGGTTCTTTTTCTTCGCTTAAATTCACACATTTCGCATAGCATCCACCCTCAATATTGAAGACTCCTGAGCCAGACCAGCCATGTTCATCATCACCGATCAGCTTGCGGCTTGCGCTTGCAGAAAGCGTCGTTTTCCCAGTACCTGAAAGGCCGAAGAATAGTGCGACATCGCCTTCTTGACCAACGTTTGCTGAGCAGTGCATAGATAAAATATCTTGCTCAGGAAGCAGGTAGTTCATGACAGAGAAAATGGACTTTTTCATCTCTCCAGCATATTCTGTTCCACCGATCAGAATGGTGCGTTTTTCAAAAGAAACGATAATAAACGTTTCAGAGTTTGTGCCATCTGTTTCAGGATCTGCTTTAAAATGCGGTGCAGATAAGATGGTGAAAGGTTTTTCGTTTGAAGAAGGTGTTGATCCGTCAGGTCTGATGAATAGCTGCTTTGCAAAGAGATTGTGCCATGCAAATTCGTTTACCACTGTAATTGGCATACGGTATCTTTCATCTGCGCCGGCAAATCCTTCAAAGACGAATAGTTCATCACGTTCTTTTAAGTATGACACAACCTTTGTATATAAACGGTCAAATGCTTCTTTAGAAATCGGCTGGTTGACTTGACCCCAATCAATTTTATGTTCAGAGCTTTCTTCTTTCACGATAAATTTATCTTTAGGCGAACGTCCTGTGTAGGCACCCGTTGTAGCACGGACAGCTCCTGTTGATGTTAAAACGCCTTCATCACGTGCCAAAATCTTTTCAACAAGTTTCGGAACAGATAAATTTTGGTGCGTATTTTCTAATGAGAGCAATGACTGCAAATCTTCTTTTAAATCCACTGAGTTCATAAAAAAACCCTTCCTTTACCGTTGAATTTGTTTTGTTTCGATTAGTATAACACATTCATAAGAATAGTCTATACTATTTAAATATTTTTGTGTGTGTTTTTTCATTTCTGCTATGAAAATATGCTTTTTGGTGATGCTAATATTGAGGTGAAAAAAAGGGAAGATAATTCTGATGAAGCATTGACATGACGCAAGTGTTTAAGATAAGATATCTTATTGAACGGATACTCTTATCCCGAGTTGGTGGAGGGACAGGCCCGATGAAGCCCAGCAACCGGTTTCTTATGAAAAGGCATGAATATGCTGAGAAACCAAGGTGCTAACCTGATGCAAGGTACAAGAACACCTTGAGCGATAAGAGTGAAAGGCATGCGATCTCAGACCCTTTCCTCGCAATGAAGGAAATGGTTTTTTTATTTTTGGGATATCATATGAACAAATTGCCAATAACATCTCTAATAGAAACGTTTTCAAATATAAGAGGGAACGAGTTCCGTATCATATTGGAGACCTCATCTTGGGATGATGTGGTCTTGTACAGGAGGAAATAGCCATTATGAGTCAAAATCGTCGTTTATTTACTTCAGAATCAGTGACGGAAGGACATCCGGATAAAATCTGTGATCAAATTTCAGACAGCATTTTGGATGAAATTTTAAAGAAAGATCCAAATGCACGTGTTGCCTGTGAAACTTCTGTTACAACGGGTCTCGTATTAGTAAGCGGAGAAATTACAACGTCTACTTATGTCGATATTCCAAAGACGGTGCGTGACACGATTAAGGAAATTGGCTACACACGTGCGAAGTATGGTTTTGATGCGGAAACATGTGCAGTGCTCACATCCATTGATGAACAGTCTGCTGATATTGCGCAAGGTGTAGACAAAGCGCTTGAAGCACGTGAAGGCACAATGACTGAAGAAGAACTTGATGCAATCGGTGCAGGTGACCAAGGATTGATGTTTGGTTTTGCCAACAACGAAACCGAAGAACTTATGCCGCTGCCGATTTCACTAGCGCATAAATTATCTCTTCGTTTAACTGAAGTTCGCAAGGATCAAACACTTGCTTATCTACGTCCAGATGGAAAAACCCAAGTAACAGTAGAATATGATGATCAAAATAAACCTGTTCGTATTGATACAGTGGTTATTTCTACACAGCATGCACCAGAAGTGACGCTTGAACAAATTCAAAGCGACTTAAAAGAGCATGTCATCAACCCTGTCGTTCCAAGTGAACTAATTGATGAACAGACAAAATACTTTATTAACCCAACTGGTCGTTTCGTGATCGGTGGACCTCAAGGGGATGCTGGTTTAACTGGACGTAAAATCATCGTTGATACGTATGGCGGATACGCTCGTCATGGCGGCGGTGCTTTCTCAGGGAAGGACGCTACAAAGGTTGACCGTTCAGCGGCATACGCTGCTCGTTACGTAGCGAAAAACATCGTAGCTGCAGGCCTTGCTGATTCTTGTGAAGTACAACTTGCTTATGCAATTGGTGTTGCACAGCCTGTCTCGATTTCAATTGATACTTTCGGAACAGGAAAAGCTTCTGAAGAAAAATTAATTGAAGTGGTTCGTGCGAACTTTGATCTTCGTCCAGCTGGCATTATTAAAATGCTTGACCTGCGTCGTCCGATCTACAAACAAACAGCTGCATACGGACATTTCGGCCGTCATGATTTAGATCTTCCGTGGGAAAAAACGGATAAGGCCGATACACTTCGTAAAGAAGCATTAGGACAATAACAACATATAAAACCGCTTATTTTAAGCGGTTTTCCTTTTGATTAAAAAAAATTCTACAAAAAGCGAAAAAATGTGAAACAAAATCGGACAAATAACTGTCTAATTATAGGTCTACTTTTAAGAAATAACATAACGTGGAGGCAATAATATGTGTGGGTTTGTTGGTGTGTTTAATCACCGTCCATTGTCCGAAACTACTGAGCAGGAAGAGTTAATTAAACAAATGAATCGTCTCATCGTTCACCGTGGTCCGGATGATGAGGGTTACTTTCATGATGAGCATGTAGGATTTGGATTTAGACGTTTAAGTATTATAGATGTTGAGCATGGAAAGCAGCCGCTTTCTTATGAAGATGAAAAGTATTGGATTATTTTTAACGGAGAAATTTATAACTATGTGGAGCTGAAGGAAGAGCTTGTGAAAAAAGGCTATACGTTCAGCACAGATTCTGATACGGAAGTACTGCTTGCCACATACCGTCATTATAAAGAAGAGGCGGCTTCTAAGCTTCGCGGGATGTTTGCCTTTTTAATTTGGGATAAAGAAGCGCAGCAATTATATGGCGCAAGAGATCCTTTTGGCATTAAACCGCTTTATTTTACACAAATGGAAGAGCAAGTGTACTTTGCGTCTGAGCGTAAAAGCTTGATGGCTGTGAACGAGAACATTTTATTTGATGAGACTTCATTGCAGCAGTACATGTCGTTCCAATTCGTTCCTGAGCCAAATACGCTTGATCAAAAGGTGCATAAAGTTGAGCCTGGTCATCAGTTTATTTTACGCCCAGGACAGGAGATCGAATTTAAGACATACTGGAAAGTTCAATTCAAACCTGAGCAAACACAAGAACAGAAGTTAATTGAAGAAGTACGTGATGCCATCTATGATTCTGTGAAAGTTCACATGAGAAGTGATGTACCTGTTGGTTCATTCCTGTCAGGTGGTATTGATTCTTCCTTCATCGTGTCTGTCGCAAAGGAATTGCACCCTGAGCTAAAGACATTCTCTGTTGGATTCCAGCAGGATGGCTTTAGTGAAGTTGATGTTGCGAAGGAAACAGCTGATAAGCTAGGCTTACAAAACTTCAGCGCCGTTATTACTCCAGAGGAATATATGAATGAGCTTCCGAAGATTGTCTGGCATTTAGACGATCCATTAGCTGATCCGGCGGCGATTCCATTGTATTTCGTGGCAAAAGAAGCGAAGAAACAAGTGACGGTAGTTCTTTCAGGTGAAGGAGCGGACGAGCTGTTCGGTGGATATAATATTTACCGTGAGCCTCTTTCTCTTAAACCATTTGAATCTGTTCCATCTATGCTGAAAAAGCTTCTTCTTCGTCTGGCTCGTTTAATGCCAGAAGGAATGAAAGGGAAGAGCTTTATCGTTCGCGGCTGTACGCCATTAGAGGAACGTTATATCGGTAATGCGAAAATCTTTGAAGAGCCAGTGAAGAAAAACCTCTTAAAGCATTATGATCCAAGCATCACGTATCGTGACGTAACGAAGACATACTTTGAGGAAAGCGCAGGCTACAGTGATATTAACAAAATGCAATATGTTGATATCCATACGTGGATGCGCGGAGACATCTTATTGAAAGCAGACAAGATGACGATGGCGAATTCTCTTGAGCTTCGTGTTCCATTCCTTGATAAGGTCGTTTTTGAAGCGGCTTCTAAAATTCCAGAAGAGCTGAAAACAAAAGATGGCACAACGAAATATTTATTGCGTAAAGCAGCAGAAGGCATTGTGCCTGACCACGTGTTAAACCGTAAAAAGCTTGGTTTCCCTGTGCCAATTCGTCATTGGCTGAAAAATGAGATGAATGCTTGGGCGAAAGACATCATCAAAAACAGTCAAACAGATGAATACATTAACAAAGAGTATGTGCTTGATTTATTAAATGAGCATTGTGCTGGTAAAGCAGATCATAGCCGTAAAATTTGGACCGTCCTTATCTTTATGATTTGGCACAGCATTTATGTAGAGCGCAGCATTGATCCAGAGCAGTTGAATCACCAACCGAAAGAAGTCATCTTTAGTTAATAAAAAAGGTTTTCAGCACAGAGCTGAAAACCTTTTTTGTCATGATAGAAAGCAGTGGAAAAGGGTAAAATAACAAGCGGTTCATAGTTATTGCTTAATATCCTGAAAAAAACATGATAAAGTGAAGATACGCGTATGATGTTAACGGGATATAAGGGAACGATAGTATTGTCCTTTTTCTACATATTCTCTACGGATTCTGTCCATGTCTTGGATATCTTCATCTGTTAATTGACGGACGACCTTGGCTGGACGGCCGAAAGCGAGTGACCCTTTTGGAATAACCTTTCCTTGAGGGACAAGACTACCTGCACCGATAAAGGCACCTTCGCCAATTTCTGCACCATCGAGAATGATAGACCCCATACCTATGAGGGCATTTTTTCGAATGATTGAGCTATGTAATGTGACTTGGTGTCCAATGGTAGCACCATCTTCTATAAGAAGTGTTTTTCCAGGACTTTGATGCAGACAGGATAAATCTTGAATATTGACGTTTTTTCCAATTCTCACAGGAGCGACATCGCCTCTAATGACCGTTTGGAACCAAACGCTTGAATATTCTCCAATCGTGACATCTCCAGTAATGGTGGCGTTTTCTGCGACAAAGACCGATTCGTGAATCTCAGGTGTAAACTGATGATATGGATAAATCACTTTTTCGACTTCCCTTCTTAATACAACATTTGTGAGGTGTTTACTTTGTGGACTTGGCATGCTGAAAGACCAGTTGGTACAATTGTGATTGTACATGGTGCGAGCGAATATCACGGCCGCTATAAATGGCTGATCGAAATGTGGCGAAATGCCGGCTATCACGTCGTCATGGGTGACCTGCCTGGGCAAGGGACATCGACACGTGCGCGCGGCCACATTCGTTCGTTTCAAGAATACATTGATACAGTAGATGAATGGATCGAACATGCGAAATCATTCAGGCTTCCTACTTTTTTACTTGGTCACAGTATGGGCGGACTCGTTTCAATTGAGTGGGTCAAGCAGTATACCCATACGAAGATTGATGGCCTTATTTTATCATCACCTTGTTTAGGTCTGCAATTTAAACCAAAGAAGCTAATGGATTTTGCATCAAAAGGTCTAAATGTGCTGGCACCGTCCTTTAAAGTCGAGTCAGGACTGTCGATTGAACTTGCCACACGAAATCAGGCTGTGATTGAGGCAGACTCAAATGATTCCCTTTACGTAACAAAGGTGTCGGTTCGCTGGTACCGAGAGCTGATCAAAAATATTGATGCGGCCATGCAGCCAACGAATGTCTTTAAATCGATTCCGCTCCTTTTAATGCAGGCGGGCGATGATAAGATTGTCGATAAAACGAGGGTGATCAAATGGTTCAATGGCATTGAATCAACCAATAAGTCATATCGTGAATGGGAAGACCTGTATCACGAAATTTTTAATGAACCGGAAAGAGAAGATGTGTTTAAGGCAGCAAGAGCCTTTACAGATCAATATATTTGATGGTGAGCTTTAAGTTAGGGGTGGATTGATTTGTCAGTACCAGAGCGTCCTTTTGCACTGATGACCAAGGTGTATAAAGATATTTTTCCGCTTGTGCATCAGGAGCTGAAAAAGTGGCGGGCTCATGCAGAAATGATTGAAAATGAAGAACTGCGTACGCAGGCATTAGCGAGCATATCAAGTAAAACCTTTCACTGCGAAGGCGGAGGCATTTTATCTCTTCTAGCAGGTGAGGCGAAAGAAACGTGTATTGAATTCATTGTGGCGTATCAAACCATCAGTGATTACTTAGATAACCTATGTGACCGCAGTACGTCGCTTGATCCAAAAGATTTTCATATGCTGCATCAAGCAATGAGAGATGCGCTTGATATTCATGCTGAGCTCAAACCTTACTACCAATTCCGTGATGATCAAGAGGATCATGGGTATTTACACGCGCTTGTCCGCACATGCCAAGACGTGCTGTCGCGCCTTAAGCATTATCCGATCATTCAGCCATATTTACACACGCTGTGCGATTACTACAGTGATTTGCAAGTACATAAACACGTCGTTCCTCATGAGCGTGTGCCGCGGCTAGAATCGTGGTTCCGCCAATATGAAAAGGATTTACCTAAGATGGAATGGTATGAATTTTCAGCTTGTGCAGGATCAACGTTAGGGATTTTCTGTCTTGTGGCGTACGCGCTGCAGCCGAACTTTACAGAAAAGCAGGCGAAGCAAATTTACGAAAGCTATTTCCCTTATATTCAAGGTCTGCACATTTTACTTGATTATTTAATTGACCAAGAAGAAGATAGGCTTGGGGGAGATCTGAACTTTTGCTCCTACTATGCTTCTCATCATGAGATGATGGATAGACTTCAGCATTTTATTGAAAAAGCGGATGAGCAGCTGAAAGGCATTCCGCACGAAAACTTTCACAAATTGATTAACAGAGGATTATTGGCAGTCTATTTGTCCGATGAAAAAGTAACAGCCCAAAAAGAGATGAATAAACTGGCAAAACGGCTGATCAGATCAAGCGGGAAAACATCGTTCTTTTTCTATATCAACGGAAGAGCTTACCGGACCTATCAGAAAATGCCTTGGATGAAATCCTCATAAAAAAGCTCAAATCCATTAGGATTTGAGCTTTTTTTCAATGGCGACCACAAAAGGCGGGTCGTTTTGAATATTCATGTATTGATATGATAAAACTTGCACCTCTTCATGAGGAAGTGATCTGCAATAGTCGAGAAGTACTTCTTTTTCTCTTTTCCCTTCGGGGTGTCCATGATAAATCACAAGGACGATCAGACCCCCGGGTTTAAGCCAGTTGAGGAGCTGCTCAATGGCTTCAATGGTTGTATGGGCCTGAGTGGTGACGGCTTTATCGCCTCCGGGCAAGTACCCAAGGTTAAACACCGCACCTGAGATATATCCATAAACATCTCTTGGCAGGTGTTGAGCCAGTTTTTCATGACCATCGTGAATCAGGTGAACATAAGGATATCCCTCGCCAAGCCTTTTGCGTGTGTGCAGTATGGCTTCTTCTTGTACGTCGAATGCGAAAACTTGTCCATCATGACCGACAAGATCAGCTAAATAGAGTGTATCGTGGCCATTTCCCATCGTTGCATCAATGACGACATCGCCTTTTTGACAAGCCCGTTCTAATAGCTCTTTACTAAAAGGGAGCATGCGTTTCAAGATCATTTTGCTGCTTCTTCCAATCTGACGAAACGCTTGCCTTGGTAGCTGTTACGTCTTTCAAGCTCAGCATTAATGGCATTTAATACTTCCCACTTGTTTACACTCCACATTGGACCAACCATTAATTCAATCGGGCCATCCCCTGTAATACGATGAATAATCATTTCTGGCGGCAGGATCTCCAGCTGATCACAAACAAGCTGGACATATTCCTCCTGGCTGAGAAACTCCAATTTGCCTTTTTCGTATTGCTTGACCATTGGGGTTCCTTTTAAAAGGTGAAGTAAATGAATTTTAATTCCTTGCACATCTAAATCAGCAACAGCTTTTGCTGTCTCCATCATCATGTCACGGTTTTCAAGAGGCAAGCCGTTGATGATATGCGAGCAGACACGAATGCCGTGTTTTCGCAGTTTTTCTACACCTTCTACGTAGCATTCATAATCATGGGCACGGTTAATAAGCATCGCTGTCCGTTCATGAACCGTTTGAAGACCAAGCTCTACCCAAAGATAAGTGCGCTCATTTAATTCAGCTAAATACTCCACCACGTCATCTGGCAGGCAGTCAGGTCTTGTCGCAATAGATAAACCAACCACACCATCCAAATTCATCACGGTTTCAAATTTTTCCTTTAAAACAGGAAGCGGGGCGTGTGTGTTTGTATACGCCTGAAAATACGCCATATATTTTCCGTCTTTCCATTTTGTATGCATCCGGTCTTTGATTTCGTTAAATTGAGTGACGAGATCATCCGCCCGGTTTCCTGCAAAGTCACCAGATCCTGCGGCACTGCAAAATGTACAGCCTCCATGGGCTACAGTACCATCACGGTTTGGGCAGTCAAAGCCGCCATCTAAGGCCACTTTAAATACTTTATGACCAAAGTGTTCTCGCAAATGATAGTTCCATGTGTGATAGCGTTTTTCGCTGTTTGAATATAAAAAAGGGTTATGCTGATCCAAGTCAGTAACCTCCTTGCGTAATAATAGGCATCCTTAAAGTTTAACAAAAATCATGAAGGAGGACAATTGAATCTGTCCAACATTTTCTTTAGTGAAAAAGCTTTACGTGGGCAAAATAGGCGGGAGCGATGATGAAATGGAGGGAATGCAGGATGGCAACAAGGCAGTCAATCGATGAATTTATCCAAAAAAGTACTGAAACCCTTGAGTTTGCAAATGAGCAATTTGATTTGAACTTACGTCAAGAGCATTATAATGAGGATGAATTTTCTAAGGCGCAGCTTATGCTGGAAGATGCGGTGAACGAATTAGAAAAATTAAAGGATGTCGCCAATGACCAGCAAAGAGAGCGGTTAGACAGAGCACGTGTTCAAATTCAAAGCTTACAAAATCAAATGATTTTAGGTATTTCTTACGACAACGAATGATGAACAGATCCTTTTTTAAGGGTCTGTTTTTTATTTTTTGAAAGGCTATTGACTTTTTATTTGAGTGTCTATATTGTATTAAGTGTACTACATCAACTAATACACTAAAGACACTTACAAAGTGAAGAAAGGTGTTCAACCATGAAAAAAGAAAAAAAACCAATCAATTTAAAGTGGATGGTGCTGGCTGTTTTGTTAGCATGTACATTTTTTTTCGTTCTCGTTTTCATTGGTTTTGAAGTTCAAAAAGATTTGATACTTAATTCAATCCCTTTAATGCAAGGGCATGAACAAGCAATAGGACTGCAAAAGCATGAATGAGGAAAGAGGGAGCCATCATGATTCAAATAGATCCACGAAGCGCTGCGCCAATATATGAGCAAATCATTGAGCAACTCAAAATTTTATGTCTAAAAGGTGTAATGAAACCTGGTGACAAACTGCCCTCTGTCAGAGAGCTCGCCACTATTATCATCGCCAATCCAAACACCGTCAGTAAAGCATATAAGGAGCTTGAGCGGGAAGGGATTATTGAAACACTAAGAGGCCGCGGTACGTATGTAACAGAAGAGGCTCAGTTAAAGCTGAATGAAGGGAAGGTATTGGAGATGAAGGAGCAATTAAGACAACTCATTATAGAAGCTCATTATGCCGGTATTGATATTCAACAACTGAAGGAATGGATAGAAGAGATCGGCTCAAGTCTTGAGGGAGGAAAAAAAGTTGATTGAGGTTAGAAATGTATCGAAGACATTAAATGGACGTGAAGTACTCAGTAACGTTTCCTTCAAATTAGGCGAAGGTGAGATCTTTGGTTTGCTTGGTAGGAATGGCTCTGGTAAAACAACTCTTCTCCGCTTGATTCAGCAAATTCTTCTTCCGGATGAAGGAGAGATTTATTTTAAAGACGTGCTTGTGAAAGATCACCCGTTAGTAAAGCAAAATATTGTGTATATGCCAGTCGTCAATCCTTACTTTGACAGATACAATTACGGGCAGCTTGTCCAGCTGTTAAAGCATATTTATCCGAAGTTTGACGTGACATATGCCAATGAGCTTGTGAATCGCTATGAAATTCCGGAAAAAGTAAAATACCGCGAACTATCGACAGGGTTAAAAAAACAGCTGTCATTAATTTTAAGCTTTGCGATCAAGCCAGCCGTGATTCTGTTAGATGAACCGACAGATGGTATTGATGCCGTCACAAGAAATGATGTTCTTCAGCTCATGATCGACGAGGTAGCGGAACGTGAAACGTCGATTCTCATCACATCGCACCGATTAGAGGATATTGAGCGGATGTGTAACCGAATCGGGTTTTTAGAAGGAAATCAACTCACAAGTGTCATGGATCTAGATGAATTAAAGAATGATTATGTCAAAATCCAGATGGCCTTTGAAGAAGATATGAACTTGAGTATACGAAAAAATGGTGTTGCTATATTAGATCAAGCGGGCATTTTTTATACAGCGCTTGTTCTTAAAACCGATGTAGAGGCTAAAGAGTACTTGAAGTCGCTGCAGCCAAAAGTATGGCATGAACTGCCTGTGAATTTAGAAGAAGTATTCATTGCAAAGTTTGGAGGGAAACGGAGATGGTAAAGCGGCAATTATTATATAAAGAGTGGAAGCAATCAGAGCTGACATTTATTTTAGTGATGCTGGTTGCCGCGCTTGCGACGCCCTTTGCATTCTTAATGGAATATTCGTCTTTTCAAACGTGCATAAACGATACAGATTGTATTACGGATTCACCACGTTTTTCTTATATCTTTAAGACGGATGCTTTTCTCTCCCTTTCATGGTTAATGGGAATTTTCTTTGCTGTCGTTCAGCTTGGATTTGAGAGAAATAAAGGACAGATGGATTTTACCTTATCCTTGCCATTTAGAAGAAGTACGATCTATCACACTAAGTTTTTCTTAGGCGCTGGAATCATTGCGATTATTCATTCCGTCTCCTATGTTCTCACTTATTTACTTATATTAGGACTTAATCCATTAGAGGTACCTGGTTTTAACAGCAGTTATTTCTTTTCGCTTCTGTCCTCTTGTATGATGTATAGCTTATTCTTTGCAGCTGGAACTTTAACAGGAAGTGCTATTTCCCAGGCAATCGTTGCCTTTAGCACAGCTATTTTACCCTTTTTAGTGATTGGACTACCGATCGTTCATCTCGATTTTATCATGAAAACAAGTGGAATATGGGTGGATCGAATCTTCAATTATTTGATCTCGCCTATTTCTCCGATTACTTATATCACCACTGAACGTTTTCAACATGATTATCCACTTTGGTTCCCTGGTGAAGAATTCATCGTACCCATTGTGATGATGATTGTATTTTATCTCATTGGTTTGCTTAGCTTTATCAAGCATCCTATTGAACGAAATGGCCGGTTCTTCCTTTACTCAAAAATGGATAGACCAATTCAGATTATGGTCATTGTCTTTGGTGTTCTAGGATTTGGATGGGTTGGATTTTCTTCTGATAATTCCATGTTTGGTTATATCACTGGCATGTTAATAGGCGGCGTTGTAGGTGCATTAACAAGTTATTTCTTAATATATCGAAAAAGATAAACAGAGAGCAGGGGAGTAGAGATGATTCAGATTCAAGCGTTAGATCATGTGTTTAAAATTGGTAAAAAGGGCAGAGAGAATGAGATTCCTGTGCTGAAAGGGATAGACCTGTCTATCAAAAGAGGCGACATTGCTTGTATAGTGGGGCGAAGTGGCTCGGGGAAATCTACCCTATTGAACTTAATTTCAGGATATATTACGCCAACGAGCGGACAAATTGTCATTGATGGTACCGATGTGACTGGATTTAATGAAAAAGAATGGGCTGATTTTCGCTTAGATCACTTTGGTTTTATCTTTCAAAGCTTTCAATTGATCGGGAGCTTAACGACGTATGAAAATGTTGAACTTCCGCTCACTTTAAAAGGTGTAAAGCCGTCTGAACGAAAGGCGAAAGTAAAAGAAATGCTGAAACGAGTAGGTCTAGAACATCATGCAGGGCATTATCCGAATGAGTTGTCGGGCGGGCAGCAGCAGCGTGTGAGTATTGCAAGAGCCTTGATTTTAAATCCATCTATTATTTTAGCGGATGAACCAACAGGCAGTTTAGATTCAGAAACCGAAGGAGAAATCTTAGCCTTTATCCAGCAGCTCAATCGTGAAAAAGGAATCACATTTGTCATCATTACACATGACGATGAAGTTGCCTCCATCGCAGATACTACGTTCCAGCTCCATGATGGTGTATTAAAGAAAGGGGAACAATCCATTGAAATTTAGAGATCAGGTCAAATTCATTAGAAGAAATATGAAGAAAAATAGATTGCGTGTGTTTATGACCATTCTTGCGACGACAATGGCATGCTCTTTCTTAATCGTTTTAGCATCTGTCGGTTTTGGTCTGCAAAAATCAGCGCAAGATGAAATCATGAAACAGCAAATCATCACAGAAGTGAAAGTGTTAGGCAAGGAAAAAGGTGACGTCAATACAGATGATTTAAAGAAATATGATCATGTGAAATCTGTCGTTTCAAGAACGGCGCTCACTCCATCGGTAAAGATCGAGCTCGATGACCGCTCAGGTGAAACGCAGGTTGCTTTGACCGATATGAAAGAAGAAAAAGAAGCAGGGCTTGAGCTAGACCGAGGTAAAGTCCCAACATCAGCGAACGAAATTGTGGTCGGGTATCATATGGCTGAACAACTGTGGACAAAAAAAGAACGCGAAGCCTATGAAAAAGAATTAAATCAGACATCAAATGGTGAAGAAATGCCAAAAGAGCCTAAAGGCTACACGAAGGATATTTTAAATAAAGTGATCCAAATCAAAGTGCCAAAATTAAATGAAGAAAATGAAGTTGTCAAAGAAAAAACATTTGATTTCCGTGTAGTAGGTGTCATGAAAAAGCCAAATCTGGAGTGGCAAGAGGATCATAAAATTCTCATTCCGAATGCGTATGAAAAAGAATTTGGTCAAATACTCGATCTATCTCCTGAAGCAGGAAATGTCGAGAAAATGACCTCTGTCTATGCAGATAAATTCGACAATGTTGGTGCGCTTACGAATAAGCTGACAGATGAGGGATACCAAGTCATCTCTGTGACGAATCAGCTCGAAGGAATGGATATGTTCTTTACAGTCTTCAAAATTGGACTTATTTTTGTTGGATGTATTGCGGTCATTATTTCTGCGATCGGGATTTTCAATACGATGACAATGGCTGTAACAGAGAGGACACAAGAAATTGGGATTATGAAAGCCATTGGCGCGAATCCATCCATTATTAAGCGAATGTTCCTCATGGAAAGTGCTTATATTGGGGTGATTGGGTCGATCATCGGTATTATCATCTCATATATCATTAGTTTCGCTGTCAATTTAATCATTCCAGCTATTTTGACGTCCATGTCAGAGGGAGGGGCAAGTGATCAATTCTCGATCACCTTCTCCTACATTCCACTCAGCCTTGTGATTACGGCAACAGTGATTAGTGCAGGGGTAGCGATCCTTTCAGGGCTCAACCCAGCACGTAAAGCAACAAAAACGAATGTATTATCAGCATTAAGAAGAGAAATCTAATAAAAGAACCTCCTAAGACACCCTATGGGGCTGACAGGAGGTTCTTTTTTTCGTGACACATGGCTATTGCTTAGGTGCCCGGTACCCTGCACGCTCTGCTTCTTCTACGGAGCAAAACATTTTGGTTACATTTTTGGTTCTAGAGTAGTATCTGCTGCTCGGTGTGTGATAAATACCGTTGACACTACCTTTGATGTTACAGGCTGCGGATTCTTTTTTTGTTTCCTTCTGTGATTCATGACCGCCTGTACTTTTTCCTTCATCTTTAGGAGCGGAGCGCTGAACGGTAGAAGACTCTGTATCGCTGCTACTTTTCTTGTTCTCTTTTTTGAGCGTTTCGTTGCTTGAGGCAAGCTTGTCTATTTTCTCTTCAAGCGCTTGAAGAGTCTTTTCTTGCTTTTTGACTGTTTCTTTTTCTGAGGTGATGGTTTCTAGCTTTTTCGCTAGCTCTTCTTTATCCTTTGTTACGTCCTCTAAAGAAGCGGTAAGTTCCTCTTTATCAGCTTTTAAGCGCGTTATGTCAGATGTGAGCTGCTTTTGATCCTTTAACAGCTGTTCTGAAGATGGATCTGCTTGTGCTTTCGGTGCATCTGTGGCAGCAAACGGTAATGACATAATGGAAAAGATGAGACCTAAGATTAAGAAAGGATAAAATAGTTTCTTTGAAAAGATCTGCGCGTTTTGGTGTTTGAGTAATAAGAAATTGACGGCATATCCGATGGCAAAACAAACACATAAAAGACCTATGATGAGTAACATCATCATCTAGAAGCCCCCCCTATATCTTTCATTACACCAATTATACCTCATATTTCCATTTTTAGGGGGTGTTTTAACTAAAAAAGCCCTGTTTTACACAGGGTTTTCAGCTAATGGTAATCCTTTGATAGCTTCCTTAACCGTCAAATAAGTGATTGTATCCTGGAAATCTGTATCCAAGTCTTTCATTTTCATGGCAAGCTGCGGTTTGATCCCTGTGATGATCAGTTCGGTTCCAGTTAAATTGAGAAGATGGTGCAGCTTGAAAATACGTGCTGCAACGGAATCATCAACATCGATTAAACCAGAAAGATCAACAATTAAATAATCATCCTTTGAATCATCTAATATACAAGTTAACTTCGCAACAATGGCATCAAAGCGTTCTTCAGATAGTTTTCCAATGAGAGGCAGAGCAGATACACCATTTTTGATTGGGACGATTGGCGTCGAAAGAGAGGTGACTTCCTGTAAGGAATCTTCTAGGAGCTGTTCATATTCTTTCTGTTTCGTAATATCTTTTTGAAAGCCAATGAAAAAAGTTTTATCATCTTGTTCAATGTATAGTGGATCTATATTGAGTTCATTCCAAAAAAAAGTACCGTCTTTTTTATAATTTTTTAGCTGTGTGGTAATAGGTGTTTTATTCTGTATTCCATGACGTATTAAATCGATCTGTTCTTGATCTGTGTCTTTCCCTTGAAGGAATCGACAATTACGCCCGAGAATTTCATCTGGTTTGTATCCAGTCATGTGTGTAAAACCATGATTCACATAAACGATAGGGTTATCTTCTAAAGAAGGGTCTGTAATGATAACACCGATCCGCGCATGATCTAGCGCTTTTTTTATAAGTTCAAGCTGTTTTTGTAAGCCGAAGATGTTCGAGCTGACCATATTACCCTCCTTTGTTGCTGCTATGAGACATATCAAATGGTTGTCTTTTCAACCAAAGATACTCCTTACTAACGTAACATAACATATGTTCTGTTTCAACGATTGCAATGGCTTTGTTAAATTTGTCATCATAGTTTGTCCTCCATTAGAATATAGTAAGTAAGGAGACTTTTCTTTAGAAAAAGAAGGAATCAATTGCTCATAATTCATAAAATGACAAAAATAGTTAATATGGATTAGGCAAAAATGATTCCAATGCATCAAGATTGTTTTGGGTCATTCACATATAATGGAAGAAACAAGCTTTTTTTCTTCGTTAGAGAGAATAGACCTTTTACATGGATTATGACGGAACAGCAGAATGGCATTACAGGGGGCTGGACAGCCTGAAGTCGCTTTACTATTCTAAGGGCTTTAGGAAGGTGATGAAAATGCTGCAACAAGTCATTATTGCTTGCGCCATTGGAGGGGTCATGGGCATTCTCGGTCACGTAAAGAAAAAAGGCAGGCTAGAGAAGCCCAGAATGACAAAAAAGTTTATTTATTTAGGGTTTATTGAAGATTGGCTCGTTGGGATGATTGCCGCTACACTGCTTGTCTTATCCTCAAATCCCGATTCTAGTCTGCACTTGGTCATCTTATCAATTATTTCAGGTTACGGAGGAGAAGCAGTTCTGCGAAGCTTTGATTTTGTAAGAGAACAGCATTCACAGAATGCAGACTCCAACCGTCATAACCGATCTCCACACGAATAATTTCCTCTACTTTACCCTGATCTAGGGTACATTCCCATTGTATACAAACCTGCTTGCACTTATGATCATAATTCTATAAAATACTACTTAGATGACGGTTACGATAAGAACAGTGAAGAGGAGTAGTAGGAAAGCAGTATTTGTCTTTAGAGAATTGACGGCTGGTGAAAGTCAATCAAATCTGCTTCTGAACTCGCCTCAGAGTTGCAGTTGCGTTAAAGCTTCTGTCGCATGTCTGCGTTAAAGATATTAAGTGAGCGTACAAACAGAAAGTTACGCTAACAAGGGTGGTACCGCGGGAACCAAAAAATCTCTCGTCCCTTTCCAGGGATGAGGGTTTTTTGTTGATTTTAGAAAAATCTGAATTCTTGCAGTGGTCATCTGAGCAGATACAGCCGTACATATTAAAGGAGGTTTTCACATTGAGTTTTCAGCATCGGGAAATTGAAAAGAAGTGGCAGGATTATTGGCTGACACATAAAACATTCGCCACATCTGACTCGGAAGATAAACCAAAGTTCTATGCACTTGATATGTTTCCATACCCATCAGGAGCAGGACTTCATGTCGGGCACCCTGAGGGCTACACAGCAACGGATATTTTATCACGCATGAAACGTATGCAGGGATATGATGTTCTTCATCCAATGGGATGGGACGCATTTGGTCTTCCAGCAGAACAGTATGCACTAGATACAGGGAATGATCCCGCGGTCTTTACAGAAGAGAACATCAATAACTTCCGCCGCCAAATTCAATCACTAGGGTTCTCGTATGATTGGGATCGAGAAATCAACACGACTGATCCGAATTATTATAAATGGACACAATGGATTTTCTTGAAGTTGTACGAAAAGGGATTGGCGTATATCGATGAAGTACCAGTGAACTGGTGTCCGGCGCTTGGCACAGTCCTTGCAAATGAAGAAGTCATTGATGGAAAAAGTGAACGCGGAGGGCATCCAGTTGAAAGACGTCCAATGAAGCAATGGATGCTAAAGATTACGGCATATGCGGACAGGCTGTTAGAAGATTTAGAAGATATTGATTGGCCTGAAAGCATTAAGGACATGCAGCGTAACTGGATCGGACGTTCAGAAGGTGCACATGTTCATTTCGAAGTAGAAGGACATGATGAACAGTTTACTGTATTCACAACGCGTCCTGATACATTGTTTGGTGCGACCTATGCGGTACTTGCACCAGAACATGCACTTGTTGAAAAAATTACAACAGCTGCTCAAAAAGAAGCAGTCGAAGCATATATGAAAGACATTCAATCTAAGAGCGACTTAGAGCGGACGGATCTTGCAAAAACGAAGACGGGTATTTTCACAGGCGCTTATGCCATCAATCCATTAAATGGTGAAAAGATGCCGATCTGGATTGCAGATTACGTGCTGGCTACTTATGGAACAGGCGCGATTATGGCGGTACCTGCCCATGATGAGCGTGACTATGAATTCGCCAAAACATTTGATCTTCCAATCAAGGAAGTTGTCGAAGGCGGAGACATTGAAAAAGAAGCTTACACAGGTGATGGAAAACACATTAACTCTGATTTCCTCGATGGATTAGGAAAAGAAGAAGCGATTGAAAAAGCCATTGCATGGCTGGAAGAACATCAAAAAGGCGAAAAGAAAGTCACTTATCGTTTAAGAGACTGGCTATTTAGCCGCCAGCGTTATTGGGGTGAGCCAATTCCAATTATTCATTGGGAGGACGGAACGTCTTCAGCTGTTTCTGAGGAAGAGCTTCCATTGATTTTGCCTAAGACGACTGAGATTAAGCCAAGTGGTACAGGTGAATCACCTTTAGCCAATATCAAAGATTGGGTTGAGGTTGTCGATCCTGTTACAGGTAAAAAAGGACGCCGTGAAACCAATACAATGCCGCAATGGGCAGGCAGCTGCTGGTATTTCTTACGTTATATTGACCCGCATAACTCAGAAGAGCTTGCATCTCCTGAAAAGCTGAAGAAATGGCTCCCTGTTGATGTATATATTGGCGGAGCAGAACATGCTGTACTTCATCTTCTATATGCGCGCTTCTGGCATAAGTTCTTGTATGATATCGGCGTTGTTCCGACAAAAGAACCTTTTATGAAATTGTTCAACCAAGGAATGATTCTTGGGGAAAATAATGAAAAAATGAGTAAATCAAAAGGAAATGTTGTCAATCCAGATGATATCGTAGAATCTCATGGTGCGGATACATTGCGCCTTTATGAAATGTTCATGGGACCTTTAGATGCATCAATCGCTTGGTCTGAAACAGGACTTGATGGTGCTCGCCGCTTCCTTGATCGTGTATGGCGTCTATTCACAAACGAAGATGGCACAATCAGTGATAAAATAACAGAGCAAACTGGAGGCGCATTAGAACGCAGCTATCATGAAACCGTGATGAAGGTAACAGACCATTATGAAGGTCTGCGCTTCAATACAGGGATTTCACAATTAATGGTGTTTATCAATGATGCCTACAAGGCTGATACACTGCCGAAAGAATATGCAGAAGGCTTTGTGAAACTTCTTTCTCCAATTGCTCCGCATGTAGCGGAAGAGCTTTGGAATAAGCTTGGTCATGAAGGGTCTATTTCTTATGAAGCATGGCCGCAATATGACGAGTCAAAGCTTGTCGACGATGAAGTAGAAATTGTCATACAGTTGAATGGAAAAGTGAAAGCAAAATTAACTGTCCCTGCTGATGCGACAAAAGAACAGTTAGAAGAGCTTGCGAAAAATGATGCACGTGTAAAAGAACAGCTTGAAGGGAAAACCATTCGCAAAGTGATTGCGGTTCCTGGGAAGCTTGTCAATATTGTTGCAAATTAATGATGACACCCATCGGTATGAACCGGTGGGTGTTCTTTATTTCCCGGGACATAATTTTGTCGAAAACAAGGTGATTGGACCATCGATCTCGTATGTTAACAGGTGATCAACAAAAGGAGGAGTGATGTCAATGGAAAAGGGAAGCAAACGAGAACAACTGCTCAGTCTATTAGGAGAAATGCCAGAACGCCATCGCGTGGAGGCATATACGTTAAAGATTGAGGATCGTGAATCGTATGTAGTCGAAACACTCATTCTTTCAATCCATGGTGTGGAGGAAGTGCCCGCTTATTTTGTGAAACCGAAGGATATAGTGAAAAAAAGACCCGTTGTGCTGTTTCAGCACTCTCATGGCGGGAACTACGTCGATGGAAAGGAAGAGCTCATCAAGGGTGCTCATTATTTGCAAGAGCCTTCATATGCGAAAGAGTTCACCTCAAAAGGCTATAGTGTCCTAGCTATTGATCATGCAGGATTTGGTGAGAGAAGAGGAAGAACCGAAAGTGAAATTTTTAAGGAAATGCTTTTAACAGGGAAAGTGATGTGGGGCATGATGCTGTATGAAAGCATGTGTGCCATTGATTATGTACTGTCTCGACCTGATGTGCTGCCGGACCGGTTAGCTGTTTTTGGAATGTCAATGGGCGGGCTTCTTTCCTGGTGGACGGCTGCGCTTGATGAGAGGGTCAGTGTGTGTATTGATCTTTGTGCACAGGTCGATCACCACACATTAATTGAAACGAACAATTTAGACAGGCATGGCTTTTATTACTATGTACCAAGCTTAGCAAAGCACTTTACGGCAGCTGATATTCAGGAAATGATTTTTCCAAGGCCGCATTTAAGCTTAGTTGGAAAACTTGATCCACTCACCCCTGCTGAAGGCGTAGCACGTATTCAAAAGGGATTGAGTCAAGCATATCAAGCGGCTTCATTAAAAGAACGTTATCAGCTTGTTGGTCTTCATGCAGGTCATTTTGAAACAGCCGCTATGCGTCACGAGGCCACTCGATTCTTAAAAAAATGGCTGTAATCTATAAAGGCTTGGACATACTACGTCATTAGAAAGGAGGAGACCGATGAAAAAGATCACGATCATTGGCGGGTGCGGTGTGATCGGCCGTATTTTAACAAAAGAGCTCTCTTCTGAGTACGAGATCATCATCATTGATCAAACGGGCTGTGAAAAAGGAGTCATTTTGGCAGATGCAACGAATGAACAGGAATTATATAAGGCGATTCCGCGAGATACAGATGTTATCATACACCTTTTAAACATGGAGATGACGTATGATGTGATGAATCGTGAGGAGTTTGAAAAAATGAGTGATATTTTTTGGAGGAGCTCTTATTCTATGTTTCGATCAGCTGCAACACTCGGCATTCGAAGAGTCATTTTTGCAAGCAGCAATCATGTGACCGATCGTTATGAAAAAGATGGACGCTCCTTACTAGGAAGACATATTACAACAGACGATGTACCTGCGACTCAAAATGTCTATGGCATTTTAAAATTTGCTTCTGAACAGCTAGGTCGTTTGTTCCATGATCAAACGGGAATGTCTGTTATCAATTTACGGATTGGAACGGTTGTGACGGATGAGATGGAGGCATTACACGAGAAAGATCGAACAAAACGAACACTTCTTTCACATGAAGATCTAGCAGGGATGATAAAGGCAGCGATTGAAACGGCCGTTCCCTTTGGCACATATTATGCCGTATCAGAAAACGAAGAAAAGCCTTGGTCTATGGAAAACACAAAGCAGGAGTTAGGCTACATACCCGATGTGAATACGACGGAAATCCTTGAAGAAAATGATCAGGCATAGGGCATAATCATGTCATTAGCTGATGATCTTATTCTTTTGTTTCATGAGCATAAAAGCACGACTGACAGGATCGATCCAGTTGGTCTGTCAAGATGATTATAGACGCTTTCTTCCCTCGTTTGTTACATTTTAATCACGATATCGTCACAGGCTGCAGCTCATTTTCGGATAAAATGATAACGCTTTCAAAGAAAGGGTGTGATGAACATAGATCGTTCTATTAAAGACCGATTGTTCAACTTATTTAATTACTCTTTTCTACTCATGTTCGCATTAATATGTGTGCTTCCGTTCATCCATGTCATTGCTGCCTCTTTTGCTACAGTAGAAGAGGTCATCACGAAGAAATTTATCTTGTTTCCGACCACGTTTTCTTTAGAGGCCTATCGGTATATTTTCTCAACGGATATTGTGTACCGCAGCCTTATTGTGTCCATTCTTGTGACACTCGTTGGAACAGCTGTCAGCATGTTTTTGTCCTCACTCATGGCATATGGGCTGTCTCGTCAGGAGCTAAAAGGCCGGAGAACATTGATGTTTCTCGTTGTCTTCACGATGCTGTTTAGCGGTGGGATGATTCCGACGTTTATTGTGGTGAAAACTCTTGGTCTGCTTGATACCTATTGGTCACTAATTCTACCGGTTGCGATCAATGCGTTCAATTTGATCATTTTGAAAAACTTCTTTCAAAACATTCCGGCAAGCCTTGAGGAATCAGCGAAGATGGATGGCTGTAACGATTTAGGGATTTTCTTTAAAATTGTGCTGCCACTTTCTTTGCCTGCCATTGCGACCATTTCACTTTTTTATGCCGTGACGTATTGGAATACGTACATGACCGCCATCCTGTATTTAAATGATTCAGTGAAATGGCCGATTCAGGTGCTTCTAAGGCAGATTGTCATTGTTTCGAGCGGAATGCAAGGGGATATGTCGGATATGGGATCATCCACACCACCGCCAGACCAAACGATTAAAATGGCTGTCATTGTGGTAGCCACCATACCCGTTCTGCTTGTCTATCCATTTATTCAAAAGCATTTCAACAAAGGGGCATTACTAGGTTCTGTAAAAGGTTAAAAAGAAGGAACAACGGAGGGATCTTATGGGGAGAAAGAAATTATGGCTGATTGCGTTTGTTCTGTTATTTGCAGCAAGCGGTATTTTATCCGCATGTTCAAGCAAAGGAAGTTCATCGGATGAAAAAGTTGATTTAGACAAAAAAGTGAAACTGACATGGATGGCCATTTTGTATCATCAGCAGCCGCCGAAAGATTCGGTTTTAAAAGAGATTGAGAAGCTTACAAATACAGAACTTGATATTACGTGGGTGCCTGATGCTGTGAAGGAAGACCGGTTAAATTCTGCCCTTGCTGCAGGGAATCTGCCGCAGATTGTGACGATTCAAGACATTAAGAATTCGTCTGCTATTAATGCATTCAGATCAGGTATGTTCTGGGAAGTCGGTCCGTATTTAAAGGATTATCCAAATTTAAGTAAGATGAACGAACTGATCAATAAAAACGCCTCTATAGACGGTAAGCTTTATGGTATTTATAGAGAGAGACCACTTTCAAGACAAGGAATTGTCATTCGAAAGGATTGGCTTGAAAATTTAAATTTGGATACACCAAAAACGTTGGATGATCTTTATGAGGTAGCGAAAGCCTTTACTGAAAAAGATCCGAATCAAAACGGAAAAGCGGATACAATTGGCTTTACGGATCGGAACGATTTGATTTATGGAGCATTTAAAACACTTGGTTCATATGAGGGAATGCCAACAGACTGGAAAGAAGAAAACGGCAAATTCACGCCAGACTTTATGACAGATGAGTATATGAATACGATGAAATATATGAAGAAACTGCGTGATAATGGCTATATCAACAAAGACTTCCCTGTAACAAGCAAAACACAGCAGCAGGAATTATTCTCACAAGGAAAAGCAGGAATCTATGTTGGAAATATGGTTGATGCTGTGAACTTGAGAGATGATGCGACAGATAAAAACATGAAAGTCGATATCTTAAACCGAATCAAAGGCCCAGATGGCAAAGAACGGGTGTGGGCATCAGGTGGTCATAATGGCATCTTCGCATTCCCTAAAACAAGCGTGAAATCAGAGGCAGAATTAAAGCGAATTTTGGCCTTCTTTGATCGCATTGCGGAAGAAGATGTCTATGGTCTCATGACGTACGGTATAGATGGCGAGCATTATAAGAAAGAGGAAGGAAATACATTTGTGAGGGAAGAAAGCCAAGTGAAAAGCTGGCAGACAGATGTACAGCCGCTCGTCAGTCTAGTAGGCATTGATAAACGGTACTTGAAAAATAAAGGGGATGCGGTTCGTACAAAATATGAAGAGCTGGAAGAAGACAATCAAAAGATCATCGTCGCCAACCCTGCTGAAAGCCTGTATTCAGAAACAGCCTCAGAACGAGGAAATGAATTGAAAAAAATCATCGATGATGCGACCTATAAGTTCATTCTTGGAGACATCAGTGAAGATCAATTTAAGAAAGATGTAGAGAAGTGGAAATCAAATGGTGGCAATAAAATCATTGAAGAATATGAAGCTTCCTTTAAAAAATCAAAATAATCAACATAAACACCCCCGCACAGTTAAAAAGCGGGGGTGTTTTCATTAAAAGTCAAAGTTGTCTGGGTCTGGTCCGATACGTTTGTTTTCATTTAAATCAGACAGGCGTTTCATATCCACATCAGATAAGGCAAAATCAAATATGTCTGCATTTTCTTTTAAACGATGCGCTTTCGTTGATTTTGGAATGGTGATAACGCCTTTTTGCACATCCCAGCGCAAAATAATTTGAGCAGGTGTTTTGCCGTATGTGTCCGAGAGTTCTTTGATCACCGGATGATGCAGCAGTTCACCCTGCATGAGCGGTGACCAAGCTTCCACTTGAATGCCGCGAGAGTTCAAATACGTATAGAGAGTTTCCTGCGTAAGCTTTGGGTGAAACTCCACTTGATTGATAGCTGGTATGATGTCTGCATCTTTTAATAGTTCGTCTAGATGATGCGGCTGGAAGTTGCTCACACCAATGGCTCTAACCTTTCCTTCTCGATACAAGGTTTCCAGCGCACGCCAAGCGTCTTTATATTTGCCCTCAACCGGCCAATGGATTAAATATAGATCAAGGTAGTCAAGCTGAAGTTTTTTCAAACTTTCCTCATATGCTTTTAGAGTGGATTCATATCCTAAATCGGCATTCCACACTTTTGATGTCACAAAGAGGTCTTCGCGGCGCAGTCCTGTTTCTGCAAGACCAAGTTGTATGCCGCGCCCAACCCCTTCCTCATTGCCATAAATAGCCGCTGTATCAATACTGCGATAGCCTATTTGAATGGCTGTTTTGACGGCGTCTATTAATTCTGCGCCGTCTTCAACCTTGAATACCCCAAGACCAAATCCGGGCATGTGGACTCCATTGTTTAATGTTTTTGTACTTTGTAAATGATTCATAATGAACACTCCTTAGATGGTTTGATTTTGTTCTTGTTGTTCGATTCGAAAACTAATCATTGTGAGAATGGCTGCGATAAGGACCATGATACCGCCGACCCAGCCTGTATGCACAAGCCCAAGGGTATCTGTCACGATGCCGCCTAAAAATGAGCCGATGGCGATACCAGCATTAAAGGCAGCAATATTCATAGCGGAAGCGACGTCGACTGCTCCTGGTGTGTATCTTTCTGCAAAGTCAACGACAGCTACTTGCAATCCAGGGACATTCATGAAAGCAAAAAGTCCCATCAGCATGACAGTTGCAATGCCTAGCACTGTGAATCCAGCAGTCAAGCTAAGGATAAACAAAATGATGCTTTGGATGATAAACATGTAAATGAGTGCTTTCATTGGCTGCTCATTAGCAGCCTTTCCGCCAATGACATTTCCAGCTGCGATCGTGATTCCGTATAAAAGCAGGATCAATGCCACCGCCCCTGGCGCAAGGCCTGTCACATGCTGTAAAAGAGGAGATAAATACGTAAAGACGACAAAGGTTCCTCCGTATCCTGTTGCTGTAATGACAAATAGAAGCAAGATTCTTTTTGTTTTTAATAAAACAGCTTGATCCTTAAATGATGTTTTCACGCCTCGCTTTAATTGAGATGGAACAAGAAAATAGTTAGATATTAGTGCGATTAGACCAATGATCACAATCACACCAAATGATGTCCGCCAGCCGAGCTCATGACCAAGAAATGTCCCAAATGGCACACCTGTCACAGTCGCTACTGTTAAACCAGTGAACATAAAGGCAATCGCGCTTGCCCGTTTTTCTTTCACTACAAGGCTTGCAGCAATTGTAGAACCGATGGACATAAAGATTCCATGGGATAGGGCTGAAATGACCCGTCCGATTAATAGGACTGAAAAGGTCGGAGCCATCGTGGCAAGTGTATTTCCAATCAAAAAGACGAGCATAATGAGCAAAAGCAATGTTTTCCTTTTCATCGTTGAAGTCAAAGAAGTCAAAATAGGCGCGCCGAATGTCACCCCAAGTGCATATAAAGAGACGGTCCAGCCAGCCTGACTGACGCTCACTCCAAAGTCCTCTGAAATCATCGGCAAAAGACCGACACTAATAAACTCAGTGGTTCCTATAGCAAAAGCACTAATAGCTAGTGCGAGAAGGGCAAAGTGGTTTTGTTTTTTCTTCATGAATCAGTTCACATCCTTCTGTGATGACATTTTGATAGACGAAGCCGATCGGCAAGAGTTATTATCTAACATAGATGACGAAAAAAAAAGTACGTACTTTTTTGTAATATAGGTACTAAAAAGTGCCCATTCGTATAAAGAGGAGTGAGGATTTAATGGAAAAGAAAAAATATAATATCTCCGTGGAAGCGACTCTTGAGGTCATTGGCGGGAAGTGGAAGTGCGTGATTTTATGTCATTTAACACATGGGAAAAAACGTACAAGTGAATTGAAGCGGCTCATGCCAAACATCACACAAAAAATGCTTACACAACAGCTGAGAGAGCTTGAAAGTGATGGGGTGATTAACCGAATCGTGTATGAGCAAGTACCGCCTAAAGTGGAATATGAATTAAGTGAATACGGTCAGTCGCTCGAAAGAATTCTGAATGCGCTATGTGATTGGGGAGCAGATCATATTGAACGCGTGTACGGAGAGCCGCTTTCAGTGCTGGAAGACAGCATTTTAAATGAACAATTTAAATAAAAAAGTCCCGCTTCCTATGAGAGCGGGACTTTTTGTCTTATATGCCTTTTTTCTGGTCGCGGTATTTGCCGGGGGTCGTGCCTTCTAGTTTTTTGAAGGAACGAATGAAGTTTTGCGGGTTTTTATATTTCAGCTTTTCCGAAATTTCTTTGACGGACATATCGGTCTCCACGAGCCAGTTTTTGGCGACATGGTGTCTGTAGGATGAGAGATATTCACTGAAGGAAATATCCATTTCCTTTCTAAAGATACTGCTTAAATAATTTGGGTTGTAATGCAGGCGTGTAGCGATTTCATCCAATGTGAGATCTGAGTCGAATTCTTGATGAATGATATGAATGATCTTTTCTGAGATGTTTTTGTATTGTGATTCCTCGCGTGCACCTAGCTGGTCAATAATCGGCCGAATGATCTCATGTTTTAGCCATGCTTCGGTATCTTCAAATGTTTTAAATTCAAAAATCGTATCATACAGCATTTTATTGTCTTCGACCTCAAATAATTCAATGCCAAGCAAATGCATCAGCTCAATCAAATTGTTTAAAAAACGGGCGAGGGCGATATGGTACTCGTGCGGTCCTGCATTTTTAGAGAAAATGGATTGCAGGAGCACATGTAAATAGTGATCTGCCTTCCCTTGATCACCTGCTTTCATTGCATCAAATAAATCATGCTGCAGCTGCTTTGGAAAATGGGTTTTAAACGTTTTTCCTTGCTGGATATGTTCATATAAGATAATGGACTTTTTCTCTGCTTTGAGCCTGTATTTTAAGGCCTCTTTTCCTTCAATGTAAGCCTGTTTTGCCATCGTAAGCTCCTGAAACTGGCGGCTGATCCCGATGCTGATCGATAAACCAAGCTCTTCCTCGATACGCAGCTGAATCGTTTCTGCTAATTGGTTTAAATATTCAGTAAACTCTTCATCTGACTTTGAGTGATTGAGGATAATCGTCGTTTGATGCTGATTGACAACTGTTGGCTGCAGACGCTCCTCTTGCGGAATAATCTGCTCAATGAGTCCATTGATCGCAAATAAAAGTAAGTCAGCATCCTTTTTTTCATAAGGTGTTCCTTTTAGCGTATCAATTTGGGTCACAAGCATGGATAAGTGAGACCAGCCTTGAGGGAATCCTAAACTTTGGAACCGGTTGTTAATCTCTTCTTCTGTCAGCTTTCCGAGCAATAGCCGCACCATAAAGTATTGCTGGAGGTGCGTGACTTGCTGCTCAATACGTTCCTCTAAATCATTGTTTTGATCCTTCATTTGTTTAATACTCGACTCAATCAACTCAAATTCATTTTGAAAAGGCTGCTTTTGCAAAAAGGATTCATTGCGTGCAAAGGACTCGTATAACAAGCGGATTGGTTTATAAAAGTGTCTGGACCCAAACCATGAAAACATCAATGAAAGCGCTAACAAAATAAAGCAGATAATAAAGGTGATCCACCCAATTGATTTCGTTTGTGCCTTAAGTTCTGGAATAGAAACAAAGGATAGGTACGTCCATTCGTTATAGTCTGATTTTTGAAACGTAATTTGATAGTTTAGTTCCTCGATCTTCATGTTAAATTGACCTGATCGTTCTTCACGTGATAGGACATGCTTGACGAACTCTTGATTTTTCAAGGATTCACCAATTTGTTCTTTGCGGTTATGTAACAGCACTTTTCCGTTAGTATCAATGACAAACATACTGTCAGATTGAGAGAAGTCCGGCATATTGTCAGCAATCGTACAGCTCGGAATGCTGGCGACAGCGATCCCTTTTTTCTGGACACTGTTCATAGGGAGTTGTTTGATTAAGTTCACATTGTATTTGCAAAAGGAGGCCTTTCCTTCTTTTGTCGCAACAAGTGGATTATTCTCTTCAAGTGCCCAGCTGGAATGACTCGGAATATTGAGGTAAAAGGTGAGCGCTTTCTCTTGGTCTCCGCTTGAGACATGATAAAGCCCCGAATTGTTCATGTACCAGTCTTCCATTTTACTGACGAGTGTAATATTGGACAGATCGGTGTCAAAGGTTTGCAGGTAGTTCAGCTCCTGCTGTACTTGATTATAAAGCTGGAATTGGTCTGGATTTAAAGGTTCTGCCAGTGTTTGAAGGAGAGGCGGCGAACTGACATAGTGAGTGAGAGAATGATCAACAGTCTTTAAAATATGCTCAATATTGGATTGCGTTTGTTTAACGCTGTCCAGCTTTTCATTTGAGATATTTTCGAGTGCTGTTTTTTGTGAATGCTGATAAGAAAAAATACCGACAATGATGACAGGAATCGTACTAAGCATGAAAAAAAACGTGACGAGCTTGTAATAAAATTTATATTGCCTTCTTTTCATAAAACCCCCCATTTCAAACGGAACAATCTTTTCCTCTTTATTTATTAATCCAAAAATTTGGTAGGTTTGTCAATAATCATTTTCTGAGATTAGGATCATTTTCTCATGTTTTATGTAACGTTTTGAGTAGCTTCCCCTAAGTAAATATGATCTGATGATATGATTGTAGACGGATTTTTCATCCTTAAGATACAGTTAACACATGCATCAGCATGAGGGGAGGCTTTATCTATGAAAACAGAGGATGTCACTGCCAAGGGTGTGCCTGCGGCAGCTTTGAAAAAAGAAAGAAGAAAGCGCTTACTTAACCAAATGCTTAGTCAAAAGTTTTTGTATCTCATGATTTTGCCAGGGCTCATTTATTTTCTTGTCTTTAAATATGTGCCGATGTGGGGGCTGATCATTGCCTTTCAAGATTACCAGCCGTTTCTCGGTATTCTCGGCAGTGAGTGGGTTGGCTTCAAACACTTTATTCGATTGTTTACAGAACCAACATTTTTCATCTTATTAAAAAATACACTGATTTTATTTGCCATGAATGTTGTGATTTTCTTTCCAATTCCGATCTTATTGGCCCTGCTTTTAAACGAGGTCAGATTGGCATTGTTTAAGAAATTTGTGCAGACGATGATATACATTCCTCACTTCATGTCATGGGTGATTGTCGTGTCCTTATCCTTTGTTTTGTTAACAGTAGATGGCGGGTTAATCAATGAATTAATTGCTTTCTTTGGAGGGGAAAAGATTAACTTCCTTCTTAGTCAGGAATGGTTCAGGCCAATGTACATTTTACAAGTGATCTGGCGGGAAGCAGGGTGGTCGACGATCATTTACCTAGCGGCGATTACAGCGGTAGATCCGCAGCTATATGAAGCAGCGAAAATGGATGGAGCCGGTAGACTGAGACAAATGTGGCACATCACGCTTCCTGCCATTAAAAGTGTGATTGTCGTTCTGCTTATTTTGAAAATAGGTGACACATTAGAGCTTGGCTTTGAGCATGTCTATTTATTACTCAATGCAACGAACCGGGAAGTAGCAGAAATCTTTGATACGTATGTTTATACAGCTGGTCTTAAGCAAGGGCAATTCAGCTATAGTACAGCTGTTGGTTTATTTAAAGCAGCGGTTGGACTCATTTTGGTCATGCTGGCGAACCGTTTAGCGAAGAAATTTGGGGAAGAAGGTATTTACTAAAAAGGAGATGAAGAAAAATGACATTATCGACTAAAAAGGGATCACCACTTGAGCATGCAGAGAAATTAGCACAAACAATTATGAAAGCGCATACACCGATTGAGCTGCCTCCAGCTGGAAGATGGCATTATCATCAAGGCGTTTTTCTTTGCGGTGTGATGAAGCTATATGAGTCAACAGGGAACGAGACGTATTTCAATTATGTGAAAAGCTACGCAGATTCGCTCATTGATGAGTATGGAAACCTGTTATTTCGAAGAGATGAGCTTGATGCGATCCAAGCAGGACTCATTTTATTCCCTCTTTATGAACGAACAGGAGAGAAGCGGTATGTGCTGGCAGCAGAGAAGCTCCGCGGGCTTTATCGCACATTGAATCGCACATCTGAGGGCGGATTTTGGCATAAAGACAATTATGCTTATCAAATGTGGCTGGATGGTCTCTACATGGGAGGACCTTTTGCTTTAAAGTATGCAAAGCTGAAAGGTGAAGAGGAACTGGTGGATATGGTGATCCAGCAAGAGCATCTCATGAGAAAGCATACAAAAGATGAAAAAACAGGCTTGTATTATCACGCGTGGGACGAACGAAAAGTGATGCCATGGGCTGATCAAAAGACAGGCTGTTCTCCCGAGTTTTGGGCAAGATCATTCGGCTGGTATGTCCTTGCATTAGCAGACATGATCGAGGATCTGCCAAAGCAGCATGAGGGGCGAAAGGTGTGGAAGGAAACGCTGACAGACATGCTGGAGAGTGTAGCTAGGTACCAGGATCAAGACACAGGTCTCTGGCATCAAATCATTGATAAAGGGACTCATAGCGACAATTGGCTTGAAAGCTCTGGATCGTGTTTATTCATGTACGCCATGGCAAAAGCCATGAACGAAGGGTATGTCAGCCCCCGCTACACAGATTATGTGGTGAAAGCTTACCAAGGCTTAATTCAGCATAAGACGGCTGTGACAGAAAACGGTGATTTTACCATCAATGATATATGTATCGGAACATCCGCTGGATTTTATGATTACTACGTCGGTAGAGAAAGAAGCACAAATGACTTGCACGGGGCAGGCGCTTTTATTTTGGCGTTAACTGAGCTAGAGAAGCTGCCTGTTTTTCAAAAGGCATGAAGAGGCAAAAAAGGGCTGCGGCATGGTTGATCAGCTTCATCGCTGCCTTTTGTTTGTCAGCCTGTCATGGGAAAACAAACGGTATCGATGTTCTGATTTTTTCTGATATGTCAAAGGGGATGAAGGATCAATTAGTCGAGAAGGCTTTTCAAACGGAACAAGAAACGTATAGCGTCCACATCTTTCCGGCGATTCCTGAAAAACTTCTTGTTGAAATTACCGCAAAAGAGGGGGACATCATGCTTGTCCCGGAAGAAATGTTTCGAACGTATGATGATCCTGAAAGCTTTCAATTGCTTGAAGAGATGGGCATAGATGATCAAGCGGCAGGGCCATATACGACCGAGGATCAAAGGACAGGGAACACGGTCGATTATGCGGTTCAAGTTCATAAAGGCACGAAAAAGCTAAACGGCTATACCTTTCGTTTACATCGAGATATGGTCGCTTTTATTCCCGTGTATGCAGACAAGTCCAAAGAGGCGCTGTCTCTCATGAAACAGCTTCGTGAAAATCGATAGAAATAGAGGTGGGGACTGTGAAACGGGTCGTAATTTGCGGACTCAGTCAGCGTGCGTTCAATATGTTTATTAAACCGCTCACAGAGGATTTCAATGAGCAATACAGGATTACAGGGCTTTTAGATATAGATCATCATCGGTATACACTTTGTCAGGAGCGTTTTCCATCACTGCGGGGCGTCTCGTTTTTTCATGAAGAGGCATTTGATCAAATGGTGAAGGAAGCAAAGCCAGATATCGTCATTGTGGCAGGCAGGGATGACACACATGTCACCTATATTTTGCAAGCACTTGACCATGACCTCGATGTCATCACTGAAAAGCCGATGGTTACAACAGCAAAAGACGCCAAAAAAGTAATGGAAAAAGAAAAGGAAAGTAATGGAAAGGTCACAGTCACTTTCAATTATCGCTACAATCCATTTCATCGAAAGATCAAAGAACTCATTTTAGAAGGAAAGATTGGAAGGGTCACATCTGTTGAATTGAGCTGGCTCATTGATACGTATCATGGCGCTAGTTATTTCAAAAGATGGAACCGCACGCGGCAATTCTCTGGCGGACTATCCATTCATAAATCGACGCATCATTTTGATTTGGTCAATTGGTGGATCAATCAAAAGCCGAAGCAAGTATTTGCCTATGGGGCGCTGAATTATTACGGAGATAAAAGTCCTTGGAATCCTTTGCAGGGAGAAGAAAACAGGTATTGCGGAACATGTCATGTGAAGGATACATGTCATTATGAAGCAAGGTGGAATCCGAGAGTAGTAAGCTCAAAGGTCGAGGACGATCATATCGAATCGGGTCAGAGTCAAACGCAGCAATACGCTAATTACCGCCCAGACGCCTGTATTTTTGATGAGGAAATTAACATTGAGGATACATATGTGGCATCAGTGGCATATGACCAAGGGGCCCTCTTCAGTTACTCGATTCAATTCTCAGCACCCTACGAAGGATACCGGCTTGCTATTAATGGGACGAAGGGGCGTATTGAAACAAATGAGTTTCATGTGCCATCCAGAATTCCTTTTCAATTCCCAGAACAGACGATTTCTTATTATCCGATGTTTGGGGCAAAAGAGACAATTGAAGTCGTGAAGCAGCCAGGAGGACATGGCGGCGGAGATCCTCTGCTTTTGGCCGATTTATTTATCGGGAAAGATCCTTTAATTCACTATGATATTTCGGCAGGAGCAGAGGCTGGTGCTTATTCAATTGCACTTGGGGAAGGCATGTGGCGGTCTGTTGCAGAGAAGCGTCCAATTGACATAGAAGAGTTGCTTCATAAAGAGACGGTGTCATAAGAAAGAGAGGAGGGGAAAGAGATGGATCATGATGGTTCAATGAGCAGAATGCTGCGAATGTGTGAGTGGGTGATGAGACTCGCCTATACGAATTTGCTATGGCTGCTGTTCACCATGCTGGGGCTTGGGATCTTTGGATTGATGCCTGCGACCACTGCGTTATTTTCGGTGATGAGAAAGTGGATACAAGGGCATGAGCAAATGAGCGTTTTCCGGACTTTTTGGAAGGTGTACCGTGAGGAGTTTGTACGCTCTAACTTGATTGGAGTGGCGCTACTGATCATAGGGACGATTATATATGTAGACCTTGCGTTTATTTATCCAACGAGCTGGTTTTTGCATGTGCTTCGTTTTGCCATTTATATCTTTGGTTTTCTCTTTGTTGTGAGCTTGTTTTATATTTTTCCGCTGCTGGCTCATTATGATTGGAAAAAACGTCTCTATCTGAAATTCTCTCTTTTGCTCGGTATCTCATATTTGCAATATACACTCTGTATGCTCGTTTTCTCGGCTCTGCTGTTTGTTCTCTTTGCTTATTTGCCGGGAATTGTGCCGTTCTTTAGTGTGAGTATACTCGCCTATGGCCATATGTGGCTGGCCTATCAAGTATTCAAAAAAGTAGAGTTTGAAAGTGAGCAGCAGACTGCCGAAGTGAAGAAAAGCCTGCCGTCTTTCCTTCAATCGAAGCGGGTGAATACACAGTGATGCGGTTCATTTGCTATAATGGTGTCACCGTGATTAAAAGGAGAGATGAGCGCCGTGTCAGTAAAAGAAATCTCAATAGAAGAATTAAAACAAAAGCTAGAACAAGAAGAAGCGATTCAGCTTGTTGATGTGCGTGAGGACGAGGAAGTAGCAGAAGGAATGATTCCAGAAGCGGTCCATATTCGAATGGGAGATATCCCGGAGAAACTGGATGCATTCGATCAAACGCAGGAGTATTATATTATTTGCCGCTCTGGTAAACGTAGTGAAAATGTCTGCTATTTCCTAGAAGACCAAGGCTATCAAGCGACCAATGTCGTTGGCGGAATGCTTGCTTGGTCAGGAGAAACAAAACCGAAGCTGTAAATAGAAGTCCTTTCATCTCACAGATGAAAGGCTTTTTTTGTTCATATGCCCGCCCTAATGTGCATAAAAATAGAGTAGCGAGAGAAGGGAGAGTGGCATATGTGCTAAAGGTAGCTGTATTTGATGAAGAGCACGAAAAAGATTTGCAGAGTGAAATCAATCTTTTTTTAAAAGGAATGGATGACGACCAAATCATTGACATCAAGTACAATGTAGCGGTGATCTGTGAGCAAGGAGGAGAACAGCTCTACTGTTTTTCTGCCCTCATTTTATATAAAAAATAGATGGCCACAAAAAAGGACCTGTTTGAAGGGTCCTTTTACTTTGTTTAACTAGCGTCAATATATAAACGATGCTTGTTGCAGTGAACACATTGAAAGAGGTAGCCTTGCAGATCTCCGCCGTTGACGAGCCATTGTTTTAAATTCTCTTTTGTTAATCCTCCGCCGCTGCAAATGTCTTCAATATCTTCTGTGAGTTCTTCCTCTAAATGTTCTATCTCTTTCCATCCGACATACTGGACGATCGCGCAACAATCTCCGCAATGGCTTAACCAATATTCCTGCTGCCAGCCGCGATAACCTGGTGTTCTATAGATCAGTTCATCTATATATTCCTCTTGCTCAACGTCGTCACAGCTTGCATCGTCTTGAAACATGCCATCGTATTTCTTAGCGGCTGAACCATCTTTAATGCACCAAGGGCAAATTCCTTTCACATCTTCAACAGAATAAAATGGACCATGATACACATATTCTCTTTCTTTTTTACAAACAGGACATGTCGTAGGCTCTTTTTTGATTACGTTTAACGAAACTGGATCTGGGTTGTACTTGAATGTAGGCAGCGTCATATAAACCTCCATGTTGTGAATCATTTTATCCTATTATTTTAAAGGACTGTGGAAGAGCATGACAATCTTAAATTGTTTGTATAGAAAAAAGCCGTTCACATGAGGAACGGCTTTTTTCATACACGTTTATGCTTTTTTTACTCTTGGACTTCTTGGTTTATTGACTTTGTTAGCTTGTTTGATGGCTCTTCGTTCAGCATTTAATGATTTGTACAGTGACACAACCATCAATATAATGACAATGGAGAACGGCAAGGCGGCGAGTTTTGCTGTATTTTGCAAGGCTTGAAGTCCGCCTGAAAATAATAGCACTGCAGCAACAGCTGATTGGATAATGCCCCAGCTGATCTTTACACTATTCGCAGGATTTAATGAGCCATAGGTTGTCTGCATTCCCAGAACAAATGTGGCTGAATCTGCTGATGTGATAAAGAATACAGCAATTAAAATAAGTGCCAAAATGGACGTAATCATGGCAAGCGGGTATTGATTTAAAACACCAAACAGCATCGTTTCAGTCGGCATACCAGCTACATCTATAATATTTTTTTGTTGTAAATCCATAGCTGATACTCCGAAGATAGAGAACCATAGGAACACGAGAATTGAAGGAGCCACTAAGACACCAATTAAAAATTCTCGAATGGTTCTTCCGCGCGAAACTCTCGCAATAAAAATGCCGACGAATGGAGACCAAGAGATCCACCATGCCCAATAAAAGATCGTCCAACCATTAATCCATTCTCTCTTTTCTGGATCATTTGGTGATAATCTAAAGCTCATTTGTACAATATTCGATAAGTATTGTCCGATCGAATCTGTAAATGAATTTAAAATAAAAACAGTTGGTCCAGCAAAGAGTAAAAAGATCATGAGTATAGCAGCAAATATCATATTCGAATTACTTAAATATTTAATACCTTTACCAATTCCACTCCAAGTAGAGATCAAGAACAGAACAGTCACGATCGCAATAATAATGAGCTGAGTCAAAAAGTTATTTGGAATGCCGAATAAATAGGTTAATCCACCATTAATTTGTGCGGCACCTAGCCCTAAACTTGTGGCTACGCCAACTACTGTGGCAAATACTGCGATACAATCGATTGTTTTTCCAATCCATCCATGAATTCTGTTTCCGAATACTGGGTATAAGGTGGAACTAATTAATCCAGGCGCATCTTTTCTAAATTTAAAGTATGCGATGCATAATGCGACAATCGCATAAATGGCCCATGCATGAAGTCCCCAGTGGAAAAATGTATAACGAAGGGAATCGCGGAAGGCTAATGCAGTTTCAGTCTCACCTGTTGGTGATTGAATTGCATAGTGACTGATTGGTTCAGCGGCCCCATAAAAGACAAGACCAATTCCCATACCGGCACTAAATAGCATTGCAAACCAAGAAAAAAGGCCAAATTCAGGCTCTTCACCTGGTTTTCCTAACGTAATTTTTCCGATTGGACTAAAAATAAAGAATAGACAAAAGCCGACAAGTAGTGAAATCACTATCAAATAATACCAGCCAAAGTCGTTTGTAATGTAAGTTTGAATCTGATCTGTGACATTTTGTAATGTTTCTGGAGAAAAAGCTCCCCACATAACGGCAACAAATGTGATCGCAATCACAATCCAAAATACACTTGATACGTTTTTCACACCATCTCACTCTCCTGTTGTTCTACACGTTTAAGCAGAGGATTTTGTTTAATATCCCCTATCTCAACTATTTTCAAACAAAAAGAGTCGAGTTTCTCACTCGACCTCTACTTTACCGTAACATGTTTTGCTTCCATTAATCAACTATCGATATGTGAAGATGATTTTTCTTCAATTCGTTTGCGAAGTCGGTAGACATATTCTTTTAAGCAAACAGCGAAAATAGTAAAGGCTAACACAACTGCGACTTTTAACGGGGTAATAGACAATTTTAAGAAGACAGCGGCTGTCAAACTAATCACAACTGCTAGGATAATCGGAAGTGCACGTCTTATCATGAAAATCTCTCCTTTGCTTCAAGTGCAGCATTCATACCGGCAAGCCTGCCAGTTACAAGTGCTGAGGTGATATTGTATCCGCCTGTATAACCATGAATGTCTAGAATTTCTCCGCAGAAATAAAGACCGGGCATTTTTTTAGACGCCATTTTTTTTGGTTCAATTTCTTTCACAGAAACGCCGCCTCCTGTAACAAACGCTTTGTCCAAAGAGAGGGTCCCGTTCGCATGAACGATAAAATGTTTGCAATCATGGACGAATGCGCGCAGTTTGTCCTTAGCAAGACCAGAAAATGTGTCTTGCGGATCAATACCATTTCTTTCTAACAAAAACAATAAATAGCGTTCTTGCATCCAAGACTTCAGAACATTTTTAATGGCCTTTTTCGGTTCTTCTTTTAAGTCTCGATGTAGCTTTTGAAAAAGCTCCTCATCATTAAGTTTTGGATATAAGTCAATTTGCAGACGGACAGTCGGCTGTTTTTTTAATTCTTTCACCACAAATCCGCTGCATCTAAGAACAGCTGGGCCGGATAAGCCAAAGTGTGTAAAGATCATATCCATGACATGTGTGACGACGGGTTTCCCTTTTTTATTTAAAACACTGACAGCCACACTTCTTAAAGAAAGCCCTTGGAGCACTTTTTCTTTAATAAAACGCTCATCTGATGTGACCGGTACTTCTGTTGGGAAGAGCTCTGTAATCGTATGACCAGCGGCTTCTGCCCAAGCATAGCCGTCACCAGTAGAGCCAGTATGCGGCACACTTTTTCCGCCAACAGCAATCACAACGGCATTACTAGAAATTTTTTCATCATTATTTGTAACAATTCCGGCTGCTTGTCCGTCTTGATACAGAACTGTTTTAATCTTCTCATTCGTTCGAATGATCACATTGAGGTTGCGGAGCCTGTCTAAAAGGGCATCCACAACAGATTGTGCTTTGTTTGAGACAGGGAACATACGTCCATGGTCTTCTTCTTTAAGTTCAATGCCGAGGTTTTCAAAAAACGAAATAATATCCTCGTTATTGAACTCAGAAAATGCACTATATAAAAAACGGCCGTTTCCGGGAATATGCTTGATGATTTCTTCTACTGGAAGGCGATTGGTGACGTTACAGCGTCCACCGCCGGAAATGGCGAGCTTTCTGCCAAGTTTGGTTCCTTTGTCAATTAACAGAACAGTTGCACCGTGCTCTGCTGATGCAATCGCGGCCATCAGTCCAGAAGGTCCACCGCCAATGACAATGACATCATAATGTTTCATGTTACATTCCTCTTTCTGCTTTCAGTCATTCATCTATTATAACGAAAATTGGGGAAGGCTGAAATATGAATTGATTGGTTTTGTACCTTCTGTATTGGATTTGTTACCTGTGCGTCGAAATGATGTGGTAAAATAGTTGAGTTGAATATTCATTAGAAAAATGGTGGTTAAGCGCATGTCTAATAAACTGCTTCGTGGTACGTTGGTTTTAACAATAGGGACTTATCTCTCTCGTATTCTTGGTATGATCTATTTAATTCCATTTAGCGCAATGGTTGGAGCTACTGGTGGAGCGCTATTTCAATATGGATACAATCAGTATACGATCTTTTTAAGTATTGCTACGCTTGGTTTCCCAACAGCGGTATCAAAATTTGTTTCTAAATATAATGCAATTGGCGATTACGAGACAACAAGAAAAATGTTCAGGGCGGGTATGTCGGTCATGCTTGTCACCGGGATTATCGCCTTTTCTATTTTATATTTAACCGCACCGATTTTTGCCAAGATTCAGCTTGGCGGATCGAATGAAACAGGCGGTTTGACTGTCGATCAAGTAGTATATGTGATTCGGATGGTCAGTTTAGGTCTTTTGGTTGTACCTATTATGAGTCTTGTGCGAGGGTACTTCCAAGGGCACTCTATGATGGGACCGACAGCTGTTTCTCAAGTCATTGAGCAGCTTGTTAGAATCATCTTCCTATTAACAGCAACGTTTATTATTTTAAAAGTGCTTGACGGCGGTCTTGTCATTGCTATCGGTTATGCAACATTTGCAGCACTTATCGGCGCATTTGGCGGGTTATTCACGCTTTATTTATATTGGCTGAAGCGCAAGGATCGGCTCTTATCGATGCAGCCGAATACAGGTGCTTCCTCCGACTTATCTTATAAGCAAATGTTTACAGAGCTGTTTAGCTATGCGGCACCGTATGTGTTTGTTGGACTGGCGATTCCAATTTATTCTTATATAGATACAAACACGATTAACAGAGCCATGATTGCATCAGGACATCAGGATATTAGTACAGCGGTATTGTCTATTGTGACGTTATATTTACCGAAGCTCGTGATGATTCCTGTGTCGCTTGCAACAGCGTTTGGCTTAACCTTGATTCCAACGATTACGGAATCATTTACAGCTCGTAACTACAAGCTGCTCAATAGACAAATTGATCAGACAATGCAGGTCATCTTATTTTTCGTGCTTCCTGCTTCATTTGGTATTTCGGCATTGGCTGGACCGGTTTATTGGTTTTTCTATCCGTCTGTTCATCCTGAGATTGGGATGTCAATTTTGTTCTGGTATGCACCTGTTGCGTTATTGTTTTCTTTATTCACCATTAATGCAGCGATTTTGCAGGGAATTAACAAACAAAAATTTGCCATTGTCAGTCTGTTGTTAGGGATCATTATTAAAACGGTTCTGAACATTCCGCTAATCAGCTGGCTGCAAGGAAATGGTTCTGTGCTTGCGACTGCGTTAGGCTATAGTACGTCCATCTTGTATATGTTTATCATGATTAAGCGCCATGCAGGCTATTCGTTCCGCAGGATTTTCAAACGATTTATTCTCATTGGTATTTTAACTGCGATTATGGCTGTAGTGGCGTATGTGACATGTCAGCTTGTGAGCCAAGTGATTTCGTATGAAGGTGGAATTGTTAATGCGGGTATCGTCATTTTGATTTCAATGATCACTGGTGGCGGTGTGTATCTGTTCCTATCTTATAAGGTAGGATTACTTGAGCGTGTACTCGGCAGCCGTATGCCGAAATTTTTAAGAAAAAAGAGTTAAGAAGAGGTGGAGTTTCATGAGGCTTGATAAATTGCTTGCTAGCAGCGGCTTTGGTTCAAGAAAAGATGTAAAGAAGCTGGTCAAGGCACGGGCAGTCACCGTGAATGGAGAACTGGCGAAGCAGGTGAAAGATCATGTTGATCCATCGAATGATGAAGTGCTCGTACACGGAGAGCGTGTAGAGTATAAAGAATTCATTTACTTAATGATGAACAAACCAGATGGGGTCATCTCAGCAACAGAAGATCTGCGGGATGAAACGGTCGTCGATTTACTTGAGCCGGAGGATATCGCAAGGGAGCCATTTCCTGTGGGCAGACTGGATAAGGATACAGTCGGTCTTCTCCTCCTCACAAATGATGGACAGCTTGCACATCAATTACTTTCTCCAAAAAAGCATGTGCCAAAAACGTACGAGGTTCATTTGAAATATCCATTAGGAGATCAAGACATCAAGCGTCTTGAAGAGGGTGTTGTGATTTTAGATGATTACCGCACGAAGCCGGCGAAGGTTGAAGTAGATGCGAATGAAAGTGAAGATACACGCATCCGTTTAACAATTACTGAAGGAAAGTACCATCAAGTGAAGCTGATGGCGCAAGCAGTGGGAAATGAAGTCATCTTTTTAAAAAGACGCTCGATGGGGGCTGTCTCATTAGATGAAGATCTAGCGCCTGGGGAGTACCGTGAATTGACGGATGAAGAATTAGACAGCTTAATCAATCGACCATAGATGTAGAACAAAAGAAAAGAACCGGCGATAGGCCGGTTCTTTTTGTTATATGGACAGTTCATTATACGCTTAAGATGATATTTTTACTTTTTTTCTTGTTGTTTCCCATTTGCCCCTGCTTGGACTATGAACAAGATCGTTATAGGCAAGCACGTTTAAGTCTCTTTGAATGGTTCTAGGTGTGATCCCGAATTCATCAACCAGCTCTTGTGTCGTCACAAGACCTTTCTCTTGAATGAACATATAGACTGATTTTATTCGAGTCATCATACGGTTTGTTGAAGGTTTCAAAAAACCACTCCCTATCAATAAGATCGGATGGACTTGACTAACCACAACTTACTACACTAAAACTGCGAAATAAGGACATGCAACAATGGTAAATGTTCGTGTTTCTTAATGTTTTATTCTATTATACACGTTATTATGCATCTAGTTCCACCAAAAAGTCAACTTTACGTTTTTTTTAACTTGTCTTCATGAATCGAAATATGGTATATACCATGTTTTGAATTCGGTTACAACCCTATGGGAGTAAGGGGTTTAGAGAATGCTGTTACATTCAAACGTCCAAAAATGAAACACAGAAAATTTACAAAATAAAAATTCACTGATTTCAAAAAGACACATCCCTTGTTAGAATGTGCCTTTTTTGTTTCTGTTATCCTTCTAAGAAAAAGAGCTGAATGAAAAATAAAATGGCAAAGATAAGGACAAGAACATGTACTTCTCTCCATTTCCCTTTTGCCAGTTTCACAAGTGGATATGAAATAAATCCAAGTGAAATTCCGGTTGAAATACTCGATGTCAGCGGCATGGAAAGAATCACAAGAAAAGCAGGAAATGCTTCGTCTAGCTCATTCCAGCGAATGCGTGACACGGAGTTCATCATCAAGCACCCGACAATGATGAGAACAGGTGATGTGATGGATGGTAAAGAAGAAATAGCCTGAACGAGCGGGCCGAAAAACAATGCCACAATAAACAGTGCAGCGACCGTTAAAGACGTTAGCCCGGTTCTTCCGCCAGCAGCAACCCCAGATGATGATTCGATATAAGCTGTCGTTGGGCTTGTTCCAAACATAGAACCAATCGTCGTTGCAGCAGAGTCAGCGAGCAGGGCTCTTCGTACCTTTGGCAGCTGGCCTTTTTTCATGAGTCCTGCTTGTTCAGCCACTCCGATCATTGTGCCCGTTGTATCAAAAATCGTTACTAGTAAGAAGGAAAAGACGACCGCATATAAATGATGAGAGAATACATCACCAAAGGCAGCGAATGGATTTGTAATCAGCATACCTTCTGGCAGTGCAGGGATGTCCATCAGCATTTTAGGGAAATGAAGCTGTCCTGTTACAAGGGCAATCAATGTCGTCGCTAACATGCCGATAAACAGAGCGCCATTGATTTGAAGTACCATTAAAATAACAGAGATCATTAAGCCGACAAGCGTTAAAATGACAACAGGCGAGCTTAAGTTGCCAAGCTTCACTAGATTTTCCGGGTCAGCTGCGATAATTCCAGACTGACGGAGGCCGATAAAGGCAATAAAAAGCCCGATTCCGGCTGTAATGCCGTATTTTAAATTATCTGGAATGGCTTGAATCAGTTGTTTTCTAAGGGATGTTAACGATAAAATAATAAAGAGTATACCAGCAACAAATACCGCACTGAATGCTGTTTGATAGCTGATGCCGCCACCACCGACAACTGTAAAGGTGAAATAGACATTCAGCCCCATACCTGGCGCAATCGCAATCGGATAGTTTGCAAATAATGCCATCCAGAGTGTACCGACGACAGCAGCGATAATTGTTGCAGTGAAGACTTGGTCAAAAGGAATGCCTGCTTTTGAAAGAATTCCTGGGTTAACGGCAACAATATAGACCATGGTAAAGAATGTCGTCATACCAGCGATTAATTCTCTCTTTATGTTGGTTTGGTTTTCTTTTAACTGAAACATAAAATCCTCCATTTACGAACATTATTACAAAACAATTAATATAATATTCGTTTTATGGGTGGAATGCAACCTTTTTTCAAGGAGGAATGGAAAAAATGAATTGGGAAGCTGAAGTCATACGAAAAAAAGACGATTTGATTGAGGACACACAATCTTTTTTACAAATTGAAAGTGTCCTTGATGAAGAAGGTGGAAAAGAAGGAAAGCCATTTGGTGAAAAAGTCGATCAGGCCCTTCAGTATATGCTGAAAAAAGGGGAAGACGAAGGCTTCACAGTCAAGAATGTGGATGGCTATGCAGGTCATATTGAATATGGAGAAGGCGAAGACATTGTAGGTGTGCTATGCCATGTGGACGTTGTGCCTGCTGGTGACGGCTGGACAACCCCGCCATTTTCAGCAGACATAAGAGAAAATAAAATATTTGCACGAGGCGCCATTGATGATAAAGGGCCAACCATGGCGGCTTTCTATGCACTGAAGATGTTAAAAGATACAGGGATGAAGCTGTCAAAAAAGATTCGAATGATCATTGGAACAGATGAAGAAAGTGATTGGCGATGTGTGGACCATTATTTCAAGCATGAGGCGATGCCGCAAATTGGATTTGCGCCAGATGCTGATTTTCCGATTATTCATGCTGAAAAAGGGATTATTGATGCCATTGTGTCATTTACATATCAACATACAGAACAACATCAGCGTTATACGCTCAAGCAATTTACATCGGGTATGCGACTGAATATGGTGCCGGATGAGGCAACTGCCACTGTGACAGCGGCACAAGAACACGATGCTGAATCATTAAAAACAGCTTTTGAAGCATATCTTGCTGACAATCAATTATTAGGTGAGGTTAAGAATGCAGCGGATGGACTGCATTTCACATTAAAAGGTGAATCAGTTCATGCCATGGAGCCGGCGCATGGCATCAATGCGGGCATTCATATGGCCAATTTCCTAAGTGGACAAGAATTAGATGAAGGCGGGCTTGCGTTTACCTCTCAAATCAATGCTTTATTTGATCAGGATACAAGAGGGAAAAAGCTGGGAATTGCTTGCAAAGATGACATTAGCGGAGATTTAACTTTAAATGTTGGCACAATCCGCTATACACAAGGCAAAGAAGCGAAGCTAGGATTAAATGTCCGCTATCCAGTGACAGCAGACGGCAAGGACGTTAAAAAAGGGATCGAAGGCATCAAAGGGGCTACCCTTCTGAAATTTGACGACAGCCCTCCGCATCACGTCTCAAAAGATCATCCGCTTGTGAAAACATTGCAGCGGGTATATGAGGAGCAAACTGGAAATCCTGCTCATCTGATTGCGATTGGTGGAGGAACGTATGCGAGATCTTTAGAAGCGGGTGTTGCCTTTGGTCCTCTCTTCCCTGGCAGACCAGATTGTGCACATCAGAAGGATGAATATATCGAAATCGACGATCTACTAAGAGCAACCGCACTATATGCACAAGCCATGTATGAATTGGCAAAATAAGAAAAGAGAAGAGGGATTCACAGTGAAAAAAATGTTCTTATGCTCTTCATTCAAAGACAGCTATTCTCTCTTGTCTGACTTTACGGGTGAATCGTTAAAAGGGAAACGTGTGACATTTTTCCCAACAGCCAGTGCCGTGGAAGAAGTCACACACTATGTGGATGCAGCGAAAGAAGCCTTTCATCAACTCGGTATGCAGCTAGAAATCGTTCAGATAGCTGAGCAGTCTACCGAAGAAATCACAAAGATGATGAAACAAAATGATGTGGTGTACGTATCAGGAGGCAACACTTTTTATTTGCTGCAGGAATTGAGAAAGCACGGTCTCGATGACGTGCTGAAAGAAGAAATCAAAAAAGGTAAGCTGTACATCGGCGAATCCGCAGGGAGTATCATCATGGCGCCAAGCATTGAATATATCACCTTGATGGATGAGCGGCAGAAGGCACCAGAGCTTTCATCCTATCAAGGCTTCAATGAGGTAAGCCGCTATCCAGTACCGCATGTGCACAATACCTATTTAGGGGATGCTGCGCAGCAAATCCTAAAGAAGTATGAGCAGACGCTCGATTTATGCCCGCTTACTGATGAACAGGCTTTACTCATCACAGGGGAGCAGACTGTGATAAACACTGCTAAATCGTCCTAACCGCAAAACGAAGAAAAAGGAACAGGGATCATTGCCCTGTTCCTTTTTTAATCTTGAAAAACATCACTTGATAAGTATCGTTCGCCTGTATCTGCTGTCATACAGATCACAATTTGATTTGACGGCAATTGCTTGGCTGTTTCAATTGCAGCATAGCAGGCTGCACCAGATGATGGACCAACTAAAATTCCTTCAAGCCGGGCAAGCTGACGTGTGATTGTGTACGCATCTCCATCGCTTACTTGCACGATCTCATCATAGACATGCTCGTTTAAAATATGGGGAATAAATCCCGGGCTCGTGCCAACGAGTTTATGTTTGCCAGGTTTCCCGCCAGATAAGACTGGAGACCCCTTCGGCTCTGCCACACGTATGGTCAAATGAGGGAATGCTTTCTTTAATTCCTCACCAGTGCCTGTAATGGTTCCGCCAGTTCCTGCTGTTGCGACAAAGGCTCCAAGGGGCTTTCCAAGTTGCTTGACAGCTTCTATGATTTCAACAGCCGTTGTACCTCTATGAGCATCTGGATTCGCTCTATTATCAAATTGCATCGGGATAAAGCTATGAGGAATTTGAGCTGCCAGTTCCTCTGCTTTGCGAATACAGCCTGGCATTTTTTCTTCTCCTGGGGTTAAAATGACCTCCGCCCCGTAAGCCTTCAAAATATTGATTCGTTCCTTTGTCATCGTATCAGGCATCACAAGGATGGCTTGATACCCTCTAGCTGCTGCGTTCATGGCTAAACCAATCCCTGTATTCCCACTCGTCGGTTCAATAATGGTCGCTCCTTTTGTCAGCTTCCCTTGTCTTTCAGCCTCGACGATCATATTGTAAGCAGCGCGGTCCTTCACACTGCCGCTAGGATTGAACGATTCCAGCTTTAAATAAACAGCTGCTGCATTGTCTGGCTGAAGCCTCTGTAATTGAACAAGTGGTGTATCGCCAATTAGCTCAGCTATATTTTGTGCAACCCTCATCATGTGACACCCTTTCTTCTCATTCCGCATTTCTTTAGTTATACTATCATCAATGGGGATTCGTAAAGTTTGTTAAAAAAGGACAGGTGATATTGTGTCAGAAAACCGTCATTATTTTATTGGGATTCATATCCCTGAACAGCTTGCGCATCAAATCAAAAAAGACATTGATCAAAGAAGCGGACTGTCTTTTCAAAAATGGACAGCACCTCATGATTATCATGTGACCTTGATCTTTTTAGGGGCCATTCCAGATGACCGCTTAAAGAAGATCATCGAGCTGCTTGAGATCCTCTCAAAGGAAACTGCTGCATTTTCAATCGAGCTGAATGAGGTCGGACAGTTTGGCACAAAGGAGCGCCCGAGAGTCTTTTTTGCAAAACCTGATGAAAGTGAACCGCTCATGCAATTAAGAGAAAAGGTGAAAAAAGCCGTATTGTCAGCAGGACATCCTGTTGAAAAGAGACCGTTTCATCCGCATATGACGATTGCACGCAAATGGAACGCGGATCACTCTTTTGCAGAACAAGCGCCTTTACGCAAAGAGCCATACGTGATAGAGGTTTCTTATATGACTTTATATGAAATACGTCCGAATGAAACCCCGCGTTATCACGCAATCAAACAATTTGCACTACATAAATGATTCTAAAAGTTGGAGTGAGCAGCAGATGGCGCAAATTATCAAAATTCAAGATTATATATCACGATATGAACAAGACCCGCATCACTACATCAATCAATTCATTCGCTTGAAAAAGCAAAGGTGGGACGAGTTAAAAAAAGCTTCTAAAGAGAAGACGCAGCATTCATTTGACCAAATCTCTGAACAAGTGCCTGAACAAGAGGAGGAAAAGAGAAAGAAATTCTCCTTAAAGAGAAAGCCGAAAGCAGCCGATATGAAGAAGGAACGGGACCTGAGTCTTTTTAACGAGCCAACAGATATAGAGCAAGGTGTCTTTACAAACGTTCCTACAGATGAAACGAAGCTCATTCTTTTTTTTAAAGATCATCTATATGATGTTCAATTAAAATGGGCGAGCTCGACGATTTCCCACATTTCGACTGTTTCTCATCATATTCGGTATGATGAAAAGCTACGCATGCTTGCTAGACAGCTTCCGGATTCATATTTTGTGATGTACAAGCCGGTGCTGCTCATTCAAAAAGCAGAGATGGAATTATGTACAGTCCTCATTACGCCGCTGGAAGTGATTTGTTTATCCTTCTTAGAGGCAGAGCCTGACAGCGTATATATCGGAACGAAGGAACGTTTTTGGGAAAAGCGGGCGAATGGGAAAGCGGTTCAGTCCGTTTTGAATCCTTGTGCAGGCCTTCTACGCTCTGGCACCGTCGTGACAAAGATTTTACAGCAAAGCGGAGTCGATCTTCCTGTAAAAAAAATCCTGATCAGCCGTACCTCTTATATTGACTTACCGGAAGTTCCATACGGGATGGAGGTTGTCGATAAGAAGAAGGCGGAAGATTGGTTTGAAAAGCAGCGGAAAAATACCGCGCCGACAAAGCATCAGCAATTTAAGGCGACAAAGGCATTGCTTGCTTATGGTGAATCAGACAGCAAAAGAAGGCAGGAATGGCTCGATTAAAGGCATAATGGATGGTCACGAAAAACGAGACCTGAGTGGAGCTAATATATGAATGAATGGTACTTTATCGTTAATCCAGCAGCAGGACATGGAAAAGGACTTCGTACATGGAGGAGCATAGAGAAAGAACTACAAAAGGTGGAGATCTCATATCGATCGTTTCTCACCCAGCATGAAGGTCATGCAGAAGTATTGGCAAGACAAATTAGCGCCATGCAAGATGACAGGCTGAAGCGCCTGATTGTCATTGGCGGTGACGGAACCATTCATGAAGTCCTGAATGGCTTAAAGAAAATGGAACATGTGCAGCTAAGCTTTGTTCCCGCCGGTCATTGGAATGATGCGGCGAAGGGGCTTGGCATCCATCGTCAAGATGTCCTTAAAGAAGTGAGAAAGCAAAAGAGAATGCTCACCAAAACATTTTCTCTCGGCTCCTTTCAAGATCACGCAGAAAGCGCACAATCCGTTCTCTTTCTCAATCATATCGGTGCTGGGTTTGATGCGCATGTGCTAAGGAAAACAGTGCATTTTAGAGGGGGAAAGTGGCTGAAGCGACTGGGGCTGGGGTTTATCATCTACCCGCTGTCATTTCTCCATTCTTTATGGTCCTTTAAGCCGTTCGACCTTGCACTGTTTATTGAAAATGAGAAAAAGGTCTTTCGCCAAGTATGGTTTGTGATTGTTTGTAATCACCCCTATTACGGAGGCGGGCTGGAAGCAGCACCAGAAGTGAGCGCGAGACAGCCAGGCTTTCAAACGCTTGTTGTCACAGATTTGAATCCATTCAAAGTGCTCTTGTTTCTAAGTGCGATGGTGTTTCGTAAGCACCTTGGAATGAAGGGAGTTACCCTGTTTCAGCACGAGGAAGCGTACTTGGAGGCAGACGGAAAAATCTTATTTCATGCAGATGGAGAAGTGATCGGTGCAACGCCTGTTTTTGTGAAGGCGAGTGATCGCTCTTTAAAATTACGTGCTTAAACCATGTCTCATGAATGTCCTAGTCATAAGGTTCTTGTCCTGATTTTCTAGTTTTGCTTGACGAGTATAAGAAGGTAACGATAAAATCTATAGGACGGCTATTGTTTAGCATCTCATTCTCAATAGCTGTCCTTTTTGTTTTTATGATCATATAAATAAAAAAAGAAACAGCCTATTGACCTTCAATCGGCTGAATTTTGTCGACTAAAAAAGCACGATTTAAAATATTTTAAGAAATGATGGGTTGAAAATTGATATGAACTGGTTGGGACAAATATTAGGTAGCGAATGGCACATCTCTCCTGCTGGAGGCGCTACGGGAGATGCGTACTTCGCAACACACAATGACCAAAAGCTATTTTTAAAACGCAATACGTCACCGTTTCTTGCGGTTTTGTCAGCTGAAGGCATTGTGCCGAAGCTTGTCTGGACAAAACGGATGGAAAATGGGGATGTCATCACTGCGCAGCACTGGCTGAGCGGCAGAGAGCTGAAGCCAAAGGACATGAATGACCGTCCTGTCGCAGAGCAGCTAAGAAAAATTCATACATCGAAAGAATTGCTTGATATGCTGAAACGATTAGAGAAGCACTCTCTAGACCCAGCATCCATTCTGAAGCATTTAAAACAGTCCATATTAAAAGAGCAAATTGATTCTCCGGACATCACACGTGCCATCCAGTACTTAGAGAAGCATGTGGAGGCAGTTCAATTTGAAGACAAGGTCGTGTGTCATTGTGACCTCAATCATAATAATTGGCTGCTGACAGATGAAAACCAGCTTTACTTGATCGATTGGGATGGGGCGATGATTGCTGACCCAGCCATTGATCTTGGACCACTTTTATACCATTATGTTGAGGAAGAGAACTGGGAAAGCTGGCTCTCAATGTACGGTGCCCCGCTGACGGACAATTTGCGAAAACGTATGGCTTGGTACGTCCTCGCTGAAACTGTATCGTTTGTCGTGTGGCATAAAAGAAAAGGGAATGAAAAAGCACAGCAAGAAGTGCAAGCGGAGCTGAGCGCACTTTTACAGCGGTTAAACATTCATTAAGAGAGAGGAATATTCTCGACCCACTCTGACAAATGCGATTGATGCGCCTCAATATGTGCATCAATTGAACTGACAGAGGTGCCCTTTTGGCTGTAATCATAAATATCTGTTAATAATTGACGAATATCGGCATCAAGGTCTTCTTTTGCCAGCATTAATTGAATCACGCGTCCCACCTGTTCATATTCTGCAACAGTCCCGCAGCAATCCAGCTGGTGATCGGTTAAAATATCTTTGATTAATTGAAGCTGATGTTGACGGTTTAATCTCATACGTATGCTCCTTTTCTGCGTGTCATTTATGTGGTTAAACTGTGCATTCAGCGCCCAATTTATACATGCGGCAGACCAGCTCAAGCGAAGGGCTGGTCTTTTTCGTATGCGCATAAAGATGCCGTCTTGCGGGTCTTTATGTTTCATGGTATCTTGATAAAATGTAAAGAAAATAGAGGTGTATCAAATTGAGAATGCGACATAAACCATGGGCTGATGATTACTTAGCTGAAAATGCTCATATTGCCTTAGCTAACCCCGAGCAATATAAAGGGAAATGGCATGAGCTGTTTGGAAATGATCATCCAATCCATATCGAAGTTGGCACAGGAAAAGGGAGTTTTATCGCTGGAATGGGCAAGCTTCATCCTGATATCAACTATATTGGCATTGAATTATTTAAAAGTGTCATTGTGACAGCAGTAGATAAAATCAAAGAGACAGATGTTGAAAATGTAAAGCTTTTGAACATTAATGCGGAAACGCTGACAGATGTGTTTGCGGAAAATGAGATTGACCGGGTGTATTTGAATTTCTCTGACCCGTGGCCAAAAGCAAGGCATGAAAAGCGCAGATTGACGTTTAAAGCCTTTTTAGAGCGATATGAACATATTCTCCGTTCAGGCGGTGAGCTGCATTTCAAAACAGATAACCGCGGGTTATTTGAATATTCCTTAAAGAGCTTTTCTGCATATGGACTTCTTTTAACGTATGTAAGCTTAGATTTACATAAGGACGGACTAGAAGGAAATGTGATGACGGAATACGAAGAGAAATTCTCGTCTATGGGGCAACCTATCTATCGATCAGAAGTAAAATTTCCAGAATAACAAGTGACATCAAGCTGGCTGCAAAAAAATTGCAGTCAGCTTTTTTCATGAAAAGATTGATGCATGCGATTTTCAGCTGTATTTGCTACGATAGAAAAAGGAGGGATGACAGCAATGGAGACAATGAAAATAGGTGACATGGAACTATTTTGGTTAAACGGGGGAGATACACACATGGACGGCGGTGCAATGTTTGGTGTGGTGCCAAAGCCGTTATGGTCAAAAAAATACCCGGTGAACGATCGCAATCAAATTGAACTGCGGTGTGACCCGATCCTCATAAGGTGGAATGGTCTCCATTTTTTAGTGGATTCCGGCATCGGATCAGGTAAGCTGACGGATAAACAAAAACGCAATTACGGCGTAACAGAAGAGACGAAATTGGAAGAGTCACTCGCGGCACTCGGTCTGCAAACAGCAGATATTGATTACGTTTTAATGACGCATCTTCACTTCGATCATGCAAGCGGATTAACAAAACGTGAAGGAGAAAAACTCGTGTCTGTTTTTCCGCAAGCAAAAATCATCACATCCAAAATTGAATGGGATGAAATGAGGGCGCCTAACATCCGTTCAAGAAATACATATTGGAAAGAAAACTGGGAGCCAATCGCAGATCAAGTGGTGCCATTTGAAGAAAGCATCGAAGTAATAGAAGGCATTGAGCTGCATCATACAGGCGGTCATAGCAATGGCCATAGCATCTTAACGCTCACAAGTCAGGGCGAAACAGCGATTCATTTAGCTGACATTATGCCAACGCACGCTCATAAAAATCCATTATGGGTCTTGGCTTATGATGATTACCCAATGACTTCAATTCCAGCTAAGCAAAAATGGCAGGCATTTGCAGAAGAAAAAAATGCGTGGTACTTGTTTTATCATGATGCGATTTACCGCGCTGTTAAGTGGGATGAAGATGGGCAAATCACACATGAAGTCAAAAGAGAAACAGGAAGATAAAAGATCATCTGCATGTTTTTTCGCCTTTCACACAAAATAACGACAAAATGAACTTGTGAAAGGAAGAGTGCAGGTGAACCAATCTTATCGTGTACATGGTGATGTCATTGAAACACCATTAAGAGGGATGGAAGTCATGTCCGTCCCTTATTTAAACAAAGGGGTTGCATTTACGAAAGAAGAGCGGGAAGAGCTTGGTTTAAAGGGTTTTTTACCGCCTAAAGTTTTAACATTAGAGGATCAGGCAAAGCGTGCGTATGAGCAGTTCAAGGCACAGCCGGATGAGCTTGGGAAAAATGTGTATTTAACATCACTTCACGACAGAAACGAAGTGCTTTTTTACAAATTACTAAATGAGCACTTGGCAGAGATGCTGCCGATTGTCTATACACCGACGGTTGGAACAGCCATTCAGCGTTATAGCCACGAGTATCGAAAGCCAAGAGGGCTTTATTTATCAATTGATGACTTGGAAGGTATGGAAGAGATATTTGCCTCTTACGGTGTGGATGAATCCATTGACTTAATCGTTGCGACAGATGCAGAAGGCATTTTAGGTATTGGAGACTGGGGTGTTGGCGGTATTGCCATTTCAGTCGGGAAACTTGCTGTTTATACAGCTGCAGCAGGCATTGATCCTAGCCGTGTACTGGCCGTTGTGCTTGATGCGGGGACGAACCAAGAAAGTCTCTTGAATGATCCGCTTTATGTTGGAAATCAGCATTCTCGCGTTCGAGGAGAGCGTTATGATCAGTTCATCGATCAATATGTAGAGCTTGCCCGCGCAACCTTTCCAAATGCACTCCTGCACTGGGAAGACTTTGGGACAAAAAATGCACGAGCTATATTGGAAAAATATAAGGAACGAATTTGTACATTTAATGATGACATTCAAGGGACTGGAGCTGTTTCACTTGCTGCGGTTCTGGCATGTGCAAAAGCTTCAAAGGTTCCGCTGAAAGACCACCGAATCGTCATTTTCGGAGCGGGTACTGCAGGGATTGGCATAGCGGAGCAGATCCGTGATGCGATCGTCAGAGACGGAGTCAAAGAAGAGGAATCATATGATCATTTCTGGTGTATTGATAAAACAGGATTGCTTACAGATGATTCGCCTGATATTCAGCCATTTCAAAAGCCATATGCAAGACGTTCTGACGAAGTAAAGGATTATGCCCGTAATGGCCCTAAGCATTCCATTGATTTATTAGAGGTCGTCAAACAGGCAAAACCAACGATCTTAATTGGCACCTCGACAGTAGGGGGAGCATTTACAGAGGAAATTGTAAAAGAAATGGCGTCGCACGTAGAGCGCCCGGCGATTTTACCGATGTCGAACCCAACACCTCTTTCAGAAGCAAAGCCTGAAGATCTCATTGAGTGGACAGAAGGACGCGCCCTCGTGACAACAGGAAGCCCATTTGATCCTGTCGAATATGGCGGCGTCACATATGAAATTGGGCAAGCGAATAATGCTCTAGTGTTCCCAGGGCTTGGTCTTGGAACGATTGTGTCTAAAGCACGCCTCATGACAGACAGCATGTTTGTTGCGAGTGCTGAAGCGATTGCCAGCATGGTCAATGTCGGAAAGCCGGGTGCAGCGATGCTGCCGAGAGTCGATCAGCTTCGAACCGTTTCAGCGACAGTGGCTGTCCGTGTGGCGCAAGCAGCGATTGATGAAGGAATTGCAGAGGAAACGCCTGAGGACCTTATTCAGGCTGTACAGGACGCTATGTGGCATCCTGTGTACAAAAAAATCAAAGCCATATAAAAAAGAAGCTTCGCAAGGACACACCTTTGCGAAGCTTTCTTTATCAAGCCACAGAATCAATGACATCCACAATCATGCCTGTTTTGGCATCAATCATGACTTCGTACTGTTCAAGCTCCCCAAAGGCTGAGCGAGTAATGCCAGATTTGTACACATCAATCGTTTCACCATTTACGGTATACGGTTCTGGTACAGTATAAATCCAAGAGCCATCAATCGGGCCGCGCTGTTTAAAAGCGGATTTCACAATTTTTAATGCTTTTTCAGACGAGATATACGTAGGGAAAAATACTTTCTTTGCAACAATTGCAGCGGCTACGCCAATACTCGCACCAATCAGAACATATTTTAACTTCAACGTGCTGCACCTCCGTATTGCTGTTTTTTCCATTATACAAAACTTGTCCATTGATGTTAAGGAATCCGAATAGTTGAAAGCATATTCAAAATTTCTGGAGAGATACTTGGAAAACCGAAAGAATTCTTATAGTATAAAGTGAGTGTTATTTTTATAGGAATATATATGGTCATTACATAGAAACGAGGTAAATCGTAGAATGAATGAAGAAACGTTGTCGCTTTTCCGAAATTTAACAGAATTACAAGGCACCCCAGGTAATGAGCACCATGTGCGTGCTTTTATGAAAAAGGAACTTGAGAAATATTCTGACGAACTCATTCAGGATCGTCTTGGCGGTGTGTTTGGGGTACGCAAGGGACCAGAGAACGCACCTAAAATCATGGTGGCTGGTCATATGGATGAAGTGGGATTCATGGTTTCATCCATTACGAAGAATGGGATGATACGCTTCCAAACACTCGGCGGCTGGTGGAGTCAAGTCATGCTGGCACAGCGTGTCGACGTTCATACCGATCACGGGCCAATTCCTGGTGTCGTCTCTAGTACACCGCCTCATCTTCTGACTCCAGAACAAAAAAGCAAACCTGTGAAACCATCAGACATGCTCATTGATATTGGGGCAGACAGTGAAGAAGAGGCAAAAGAACTTGGCATTCGCCCAGGACAGCAAATCGTGCCTGCAACAGTCTTTACCCCTATGGCGAATCCTAAAAAGATTTTAGCAAAGGCTTGGGATAACCGCTATGGCTGCGGACTTGCGATTGAATTATTAAAAGAAATAAAAGACGAACCACTTTCCTGTCATTTGTATTCAGGTGCAACGGTTCAGGAAGAAGTAGGGCTTAGAGGGGCAGAAGTAGCTGCGAATATGATTCAGCCAGATCTGTTCTTTGCTTTAGATGCAAGCCCTGCAAACGATGTGACAGGTGACAAAACACAATTCGGCCAGCTTGGCAAAGGTGCACTTCTGCGTATTTTTGATCGAACCATGATTACGCACCGAGGGATGAGAGACTTTGTGCTTGATACGGCTGAGTCAACCAATATACCATACCAATACTTCGTATCACCAGGTGGTACGGACGCTGGACGTGTGCATATTTCAAACCAAGGCGTGCCTTCTGCTGTCATTGGAGTGTGTGCTCGCTACATTCACACAAGTCATTCAGTATTGCATGTGGATGATTATGCAGCGGCAAAAGAATTAATTGTCCGTCTTGTGAAAAACTGTGATCAACGTACAGTGGATTCTATATATCAACAAGTTTAAATGTAAACAAAAGGCTGCCTCTTTCAAGAGAGCAGCCTTTTTTTATTGCTGTTCAAACACGTAAGATAACGCTTTGATCGCTTGGTTTACGGTTTCCACAGTGATATTCGCTTTATTTGATAGTTCCTTTAACGGATGGTGCAGTTCTTTTGGACGGACCAAAATGAGAGGTTTCCCTTTAGCGATGGCAGCAGATGCATCCATTGCCGTGTTCCACTGTTTATATTTCTCACCAAAGCGGGCAATGACGATGTCTGCTTTGTTTAATAGGATCTCAGTACGGAAATTATTCAAATCAGAAGCAGCATCATCTTTGAAAATGGCATTTGGCTGCTCACCTAAAATGTCCTCACCAATGTGATCGGAGCGGTCATGATTCTCCATTGGACCAACAAATGTTACTGGCAGTTTCAATGATTGGCTTTTCTCCTTGATTTCATCGCGCCACTGGCTATGAATTTCTCCTGCTAAATAGACGGTTAGTTGCATAACAATCTCCTCCTTTTGTACAAACTTAGTAAAGGTTTGCCCTGTTTCTTTTCATGTTACACAAGAAGTGCTTGATAAAGCAAAAAAAATATGATTATGATATTCATGGTAGAGACTATTTTTCATCGTAAGAATACTACATATAATGGGAAGGACAGGCCTCTTCGTCTTTCCTATGAGAAAGCAGGAAGACGACGTTGATGACTTATTTGAAAAGAAAGGGAATCTCCCTTTCGCCAAAAGTGTACTTCATTGATGCACTCTCTTATATGGCTTTAGGTCTATTTGCTACACTAGTAGTAGGTCTGATTTTAAAAACAGCAGGCGGTCTGTTATCACTTCCGCTCATCATCAAAATGGGAACACTCGCCATGGGGCTCATGGGACCAGCGATCGGTGTAGCCGTTGCGTACCGGTTACAGGCATCTCCTTTGATCATTTTTGCAAGTGTTGTCTCAGGTGCTGCAGGAGCAGAGCTTGGTGGACCTGCTGGAAGCTTTGCCGCAGCATTAATTGGTGTGGAAATCGGTAAGCTGGTCAGTGGTGAGACAAAAATTGATATCATTTTGACACCGCTTGTCACCATCATCACTGGTTTTTCCACCGCCGCTTTGATCGGTCCTGGGATTGAAGCCATGATGACAGGGCTTGGCAGGCTCATCATGTGGGGGACTGACCAAAGTCCGCTGATCATGGGCATGCTAGTCGCAACCATTGTTGGACTTGCCCTCAGCTCACCGATTTCAAGTGCTGCGCTTGCACTCATGCTTGACTTAAGCGGTCTAGCTGCTGGTGCTGCAACAATCGGCTGCTGCGCTCAAATGGTCGGCTTTGCCGCTGCGGGCTTTAGAGAAAATCGTTTTGGCGGTCTTGCCGCTGTCGGTATTGGCACATCAAAATTACAGCTGCCGAACATTGTGAAAAATCCCCTTATCCTTATTCCACCAACGATAGCGGGCCTCATTCTCGCGCCAATTGGTATCATTGGCTTTGGGATGGTCAATAATGCGGCAGGGGCAGGAATGGGAACGAGCGGCCTCGTTGGACAGCTCATGACACTGACCGTTATGGGATTTCATCCATCCGTTTTTCTGGCGATCGCTCTTTTGCATATCGTTGGCCCAGCAGTGATTAGTTTGGTAGTATCAGAATGGATGAGAAAGAAAGGCTATATACAATTCGGAGATTTAACCATACAAACTGGAGGAATGAAACATGAAAAAAATTGAATCAAATGAAGAATTACAAAAAGTGATTCAAGAAGACTTAACAGTATTGCTATTTTCAGCGGACTGGTGCCCAGACTGCACCTTTATCGAACCATTCTTGCCAGAGCTTGAAGCAAACTACCCAGAATTTGAGTACTTCTATGTGGATAGAGATCAATTTATTGACACTTGCGCAGAGTGGGAAATTTACGGCATTCCAAGCTTTTTAGTATTTAAAAATGGACAAGAGATTAACCGCTTTGTCAGCAAGGATCGTAAAACGAAGGAAGAGATTGAAGCATTTTTAACAGATTCTCTTTCTAAATAATGAAAGGAGAGTCTAAATCATGGCAAAAATGACATCAAGACAGCTTGCGAACGAACTCAAAAGTCGTCTGACAAATGACAGCTGGTTACACCAGTTTGACCGAGAAAAAGATACGCTTCGTATTGAAGATAAACAAACAGGTAAAGGAATCACACTAGAGCTCCCGCCAATCATTGCAAAGTGGGAAGTAAAGCCTGATGAAACATTGGATGAGATCGTTTATTATGTGAAAGAGGCGCTAAGTGCCATGAAAGGCGAAGCGCAGCACATCTCAGGAAAAGAAAAGCAAATTTTTCCGGTCATTCGATCCACATCCTTTCCGGAGACATCAAGTGATGGCATTCCGCTCGTTTTTGATGAGCATACAGCTGAAACGAGAATCTACTATGCACTTGACCTTGGAAGCACCTACAGATTAATTGATGAAAAGATGCTTCAAAAGGAAAACTGGACAAAAGAACGAATTAGGGAAACTGCAAGCTTCAATGTCCGCTCACTTGAAACTGTGGTGAAAATGGATGAAGTGGCAGGCAACCGGTTTTATTTCTTCCGTGCAAATGACGGATATGATGCCAGCAGACTTTTAAATGAATCGATTTTACAAGAGTATGCGCAAAAAATAGAAGGACAGATGGCCATTTCTGTCCCCCATCAAGATGTATTCATCATTGCAGATGTTCGCAATGAATCAGGCTATGATATTTTAGGACAGATGTCGATGAGCTTCTTCGCCAGCGGCACGGTTCCGATTACCGCATTGTCATTTTTATATGATGAGGGCAAGCTTGAACCGATCTTTATTCTTGCTAAAAGCAGACCAAAACAGCAGTAGAAGGGAATTTTGAAGAATGAACGTTTTTTATAATGCAGAAGGTGTAGGCGACACACTCCTTATTTCCTTGAAAGATGTGACGAGAGAAGAAGTAGGTCATGAGACGTTTGGAGATGTCGTAAGAATCTTCAATCAAGAAACAAAAGAAACAACAGGCTTTAATATCTTCAATGCATCTACTTACATGAAAATTGAAGAAAACGGATCTGTACCGCTTTCTGAAACACTTGTTCAAGATATCAACGAAATTTTAAACCGCAACGGTGTCAGTGAAACGTTGACTGTCGATCTATCACCAAAATTTGTTGTCGGTTATGTAAAGGAAAAAGAAAAGCATCCGAATGCAGATAAATTAAACATTTGCCAAGTGGATGTTGGCGATGAAACATTACAAATCGTGTGCGGTGCACCAAACGTTGATCAAGGGCAATATGTCGTGGTTGCGAAGGTTGGGGCAGTGATGCCAAGCGGTTTAATCATCAAAGATGCTGAGCTAAGAGGTGTTCCATCAAGCGGTATGATTTGTTCAGCAAAAGAACTAGATCTTCCAGACGCGCCTGCTGAAAAAGGGATTCTTGTTCTAGAGGGAAGCCATCAAGCTGGCGAACCCTTTCAAGCATAACCTCCCATAAACGGGCACATCAGAGCGAAGAATGTGTTATACCAAAAGTCACTAAGTACGTACTTAGTGACTTTTTTTCATCTACAGACAGTACAAATAGCAAGGAGCGGCACTTTTCTCGCTTTTCTGCATGAAAAAGCAATGGTATACTAAAAATCGCCCAAGAAAACGTAAGGGGAGTTAAAGTGAGTGATAAATGATGAGTTGGTTAGATAAATTTTTTAGTGTATTTTTAGGAGAAGAAAAGAAAGAAGAAAAAGCTGTGAGACCTGAGGAAGGTCCAGTTGCACCAAAGCAGCCAGTTTTTGAACAGCATAAAGAATATAAAAAAATTGAAGATACAAAAGTCTATTATGAATATCCAGCAGGCAACTTCCGCTTTCCGCTCGTTCCAGATGAACCTCAGCGAGACGGAGTAAAGCAGGAAAGAAGACGCCCGAAGCAAGGCCACCCAAAGGCCAAGCAGAAGACCTATGAGTCAAAACAAACGGTGCAGCCTGACATTCATAAAAAGCCATTCAAACCAGAGCAAATTCCGTCACCAATCTATGGCTATCATCAGGATATGCGTCCAAAACGAACAGAGACGAAAGAAGAATCATCTTCTGTTCAAATGAAAGCAGCAGAAACAGCGCAGCGAGTCACCCTGTTATCAGAAGAGGCAGAGCGTGAACGAAATGTCAGACAGCAAATGAACATTCCGTCAATACGGAAAGAAAATCGTATGGAAGAAACAGTTCCAGCCCCAGCAGAAGAAAGAGTGGACATGCAAACAGACGTGACTCCGCTTACTTTGCAAGAGGAACTCGCTTATCAGGATCACGTTCAATCGACGATGGAGCGTTTAAATGACGAGCCTTTCATTCAAACAGAGGAAAAAGAGCCAGTCTTTTCTGAGTCTCAAGACCATATTGAAGCTGACTTACATAATCAGCAAGCCGAAGTGTATCACGAACCGCCGGTAGAGTCTGAGCTGGTACAGGATGTTTCCAGTGAAGACGAAGAAATAAAAGCTGAGCCAGTAGAACAGTTTGTCGATCATACAAAGGAAATAGAACCGTTGACATTCGAAACAGCGGAAGACACGCATCCCGCAATTGAAATGGAAGTAGACATGCCGGCAGAAGAAGTAGAGGTACTAGACGACATCTCAGCAGAACCGGTCGAGGAAATAAAAACTGATTCCATCGAAGAAGACCATCAAGAAGAAGTGCCAGCGGAATCATTGGAAGAAACTGAGCCAATTGCCGAGCATGATCTGCAAGAAGATCAAATGTTAGAAGAAGCGGAAATAGTAGAAGATCAAGTGATGCCAATAGAACAAGCAGCAGACGAACAGACCGCTACTGAACGAGTAGAACCTGTCATAGAGCAGCAAGAAAAGCAAGAACAATTGCATGAAGTGATGGAAGAAAAACCGAAACAGACATCTCCTCAGACACAACGTGCAAGCGGACAAACCTCAACGGTTCCTTTTAACGTCATGATGTTAAAAAGTGATCAGCGTGTGCAAGGACAAAAGAAAGCAGCAGATGCCCAAGGTTATGTGTTTCCAAGCCTCGCCCTATTAGACGTACCTCCAGCTCAAAAAGAAGAGGACGGGACATGGGTGAAAGAGCGGGCAGAGCTGCTCAATGCCACGCTGAAAAATTTCAATGTCAGAGCAAGTGTCGTTCATGTCACGCAAGGCCCTTCTGTGACGAGGTTTGAAGTACATCCAGAACCAGGTGTCAAAGTGAACAAAATCACGAACCTGTCAGATGATATTAAACTCAGTTTGTCCGCAAAGGATATTCGAATTGAAGCACCAATTCCAGGAAAGAACACGATTGGGATCGAAGTGCCGAACCTTCACAGTAAAATGGTTTTCTTACGAGAGATGATCAGAAGCAGTGCGTTTAGAGACAATCCATCTCCTTTAACAGCAGCACTCGGATTAGATATCTCAGGACAGCCTGTTGTCGTTGATCTGCAAAAAATGCCGCATGGCTTAATTGCTGGAGCAACCGGTTCAGGAAAAAGTGTCTGCATCAATACCATTTTAGTGAGCTTAATGTTTAAAGCGTCACCAGATGAAGTGAAAATGCTGTTAATTGACCCTAAAATGGTCGAATTAGCGCCTTATAATCATATTCCGCATCTTGTGAGTCCTGTTATCACCGATGCCAAGACAGCGACAGCTGCTCTGAAATGGGTAGTGGATGAAATGGAAAGACGCTACGAACTGTTTGCGCACTCTGGTGTGAGAGAAATCAAACGATTCAATGAGCTTGTCAAAGAAAAACAAATGGGTGAAAAACTACCTTATCTTGTCGTGGTGATCGATGAGCTCGCTGATTTAATGATGGTCGCACCAAACGAAGTCGAAGAAAGCATTTGCCGAATTGCGCAAAAAGCAAGGGCGTGCGGTATTCACTTATTGATTGCCACACAAAGACCTTCTGTTGATGTCATCACAGGTCTGATTAAAGCCAATATTCCAACAAGAATTGCTTTCTCTGTCTCAAGTCAGGTAGATTCTAGAACGATCATCGACATGGCAGGTGCAGAAAAGCTTCTCGGAAAAGGAGACATGCTCTTCTTAGAAAATGGCTCCGGCAAGCCGACGAGGCTGCAAGGAAACTTTGTATCAGACCGCGAGATCGATCAAGTAGTGGCACATGTTAGAAAACAGCGTAAGCCAGTATTCCTTTTCGAACAGGAGGAATTAATGCTCCAAGGCTCTGCGATTACAGATGAAGACGAATTATTTATGGATGCCTGCCGTTTTGCCATTGAGCAAAATAGCGCTAGTACATCGAGTTTGCAGAGAAGATTTAGAATTGGCTACAATCGTGCAGCCAGATTGATCGACATGATGGAACGCGAGGGCATGATCTCTGGTGCAAAAGGCAGTAAGCCAAGGGAAGTCCTCATGACACTGAGTGACTTAGAACAGCTGATCTAAACAAAATCACTTCATTTTTTTCATAAACATGGTATGATAGCACATAGGTGCAATTTTGGAATTGGACGCTTTTCGCATGCCTGTCAGAACGCTTTTTTATGTAAAATGAGCGAAAGCAGGTGTTAGAAATAGGAAAGTTGTCGGATACTAATCATAGTTAATATTGATTAGAATAGGAAGATCGGAAAAAATCTTTATTTGGAGCTGCGATCTGTGACCCGCTAGAGGCGAAAATCACAAGTTGCAAATTGAAATGAGCGTCATATACTGTAAGTCAGATAGACGTTTGTTGGAGGTACAATTATGACTGTTTATCATTTTGTTGGAATAAAAGGGACAGGTATGAGTCCACTGGCCCAAATTCTTCATGATACTGGGTATACTGTCCAAGGATCGGATATCGAAAAACATATCTTTACACAAAAAGCATTAGAAGAACGAAATATTAAAATTCTTCCTTTTGACCCAGATAATATTCAGCCAGGGATGACCGTCATTGCAGGTAATGCATTTCCTGATACACACCCTGAGATTGAACGTGCCCTTTCTGAAGGGATTCCTGTCATTCGTTACCATAAATTCCTTGGAGAATACATGGATTCATTCACAAACGTTGCGATTACTGGTGCTCATGGTAAAACGTCAACAACAGGACTGCTTGCCCATGTGATGCAATCAGCGAAACCAACTTCATACTTAATCGGTGATGGATCTGGTATGGGGAAAGAAAACAGCGAGTATTTTGTATTTGAAGCATGCGAATACCGCAGACACTTCCTCAGCTATCATCCAGACTATGCGATCATGACCAATATTGATTTTGACCATCCTGATTATTTCTCGGACATTGACGACGTGTTTGATGCGTTTCAAAACATGGCGCTTCAAGTGAAAAAAGCCATTATCGCTTGCGGTGATGATGAGCATCTGCCTAAGATTCAAGCGAAGGTACCTGTTGTGTACTACGGTTTCAATGAAGAAAATGATTTCCAAGCACGCAATGTTGTAAAAAACACGGAAGGCACTACATTTGATGTGTTCGTGCGCAATACGTTTTATGATACCTTCTACATTCCTGCCTATGGAAATCATAATGTCCTTAATTCATTAGCTGTCATTGCATTATGTCACTATGAAGCCATTGATGTAGAGCTCATCAAAGGGGCACTAACGACATTTGGCGGAGTCAAACGCCGCTTTAATGAAAAAGTAGTCGGTGAGCAGGTTTTAATTGACGACTATGCCCATCACCCAACGGAGATTGAAGTCACAATTGAAGCAGCACGCCAAAAGTATCCAGACCGTGAGATTGTGGCTGTCTTCCAGCCTCATACGTTCACTCGTACACAGCAATTCTTAAGTGAATTTGCTGACAGTCTAAAGAAAGCGGACTATGTATATCTATGCGATATTTTCGGTTCAGCCCGTGAAAACATTGGGAAGCTGAGCATTGAAGATTTACGAGAAAAAATCCCGCAGGCCCAATTGATTGCAGAAGAAGACACATCTGTGCTGAAAGCGCACGAAGATGCGATTCTGATCTTTATGGGAGCAGGAGACATTCAAAAATATTTGCGTGCTTATGAAAAAGTCGCTGTATAAATACTTAAACGAACAGTGCCGTTTTGATCGGCACTTTTTTTATTTTGAATAAAATGTGACAAAGGGGCTAATTGTGTCAACATCAGCCGCATTTTTTCGTTCGCTGTGGACAGGAATTAGCGAATAAGTGTAGAATTATTATTCAAACGGTCATTCTAGGCGATGTTTGAATGATACAACGAGAGGGTATTGAATTGAATATGCCCGCAGCAAAGGAGGTATCAGATGATTATTATTCTATATCTAAGCGTTGCACTGATCGCAATTGCTTTCCTCATTCTTGTCATCTACTTGTCCAAAACATTAAAATCCTTACAGCTGACATTAAAGAATGTCGCATCAACTTTAGAAGGTCTTGAAGGTCAGATGCAAGGGATCACCACAGAGACAGCACAGTTGCTACATAAGACGAATCAGCTTGCTGAAGATATCCAAGACAAATCGGCAAAACTCAACACAGTTGTGGATGCGGTGCAGGGAATTGGCGGCTCGATCAACCAATTTAATTCAAGCATAAAGCAGGCAGCTGGTGCGGTTTCTTCATCCGTTGAACGAAATCAAGAAAAAGTCACGGATGTGGTAAGCTGGAGTAACGCAGCACTTGAAATTTATAAAAAGTGGAAACAACGAAAACACCAAAAATAAACCATTTTCGCATAGGAGGAATAATCATGAGCAAAGACGGAATCAATAGCAAAGACTTTTTGATCGGAACACTTATTGGTGGCATTGTGGGTGCAACAACAGCCTTATTTTTAGCACCGAAGTCAGGGAAAGAGCTTCGCGATGATTTGAACACCCAAGCGAATGTTTTAAAAGAAAAAACAGATCGACTCACAACAGATGCAAAAGAAAGAGGCACTGAATATGTGACGATTGCGAAAGATAAAACGTCTGAATTGTCCCAACTGGTGGCAGAACAGTCAAACCAAATTTTAGACAAAGTGAAAGACATAAAAGAGCGTGCAGCTGGAAAAGCTAATCATGTGAAAAGTGAAGCAGAAGATGCGGCAGCTGACCTAGCAAGTGAAGCATCAGATGTAGCAGATGAAGTAAAAGTACGAGCACAAGAAGCGAAATCAGAAATTGAAGATGGCATAAAAGATGTCAAAGAAAAAGTAGAACAATCGACTAAAGGCTAACTCTTACTGCACAGAGTGAAGAAGGAGAACATCATGTCAAAACAACTCATTGAAACAGAAGCACAGTTTGATCAACTAACGAATCAAGATGGGACCTTTGTCTTTTTTAAGCACAGTTTGACATGTCCGATCAGTCAAGCGGCTTTTCAAGAGTTTGAAGCATTTGCGTCTGCACATGAAGACGTGCCAACTTATTTCTTGCAAATTCAAAACACAAGGGAGCTTTCATCCTATGTGACAGAAAAGTCGGGGGTAAAGCACGAAAGTCCCCAGGCACTCGTCTTTAGTGGTGGAAAAGTAAAATGGCATGCATCTCACTCAAGCATTACAAAAGAAGCGCTTGAACATAATGTGTAAAAGAAACGTCAGCAATTGCTGACGTTTTTTTTATAAAAAAAGGTTTACTTCAATCAAAACTATGCTATAATCTTACACATAATACTTTATCACTTAAAAGCGTTTGGGTAATAAAGAAAATTTTCGTGACAATTCCGAAATCTTTGTTTATAATAAACCCTATCATGAGAGAATGAAATAATAAAAAGCGAGAGCGGGCAGAGGAAAGGATGACAAAAATGAGCAACAATGAACTAGAACAATTGAGACAGCAAGCAGATGAACTAAATCTCCAAATTTTAAAACTGATCAATGAAAGAGGAAATATTGTAAAAGAAATTGGAAAAGCGAAAGAAGCGCAAGGTGTCAACCGTTATGATCCTGTCAGAGAGCGCACAATGCTAAACCAAATTCTTGAAGAAAATGATGGACCATTCGAAAACTCAACGATTCAGCATATTTTCAAAGAGATTTTCAAAGCAGGTCTAGAACTTCAAGAAGATGATCATAGCAAAGCACTTCTTGTTTCTCGTAAGAAAAAACCAGAAAATACAATTGTCAATATCAATGGAGAAGCGATCGGAGATGGGAAACAGCGCTTCATTGTTGGACCATGTGCTGTTGAAAGCTACGAGCAAGTCGCAGAAGTGGCGGCAGCAGCGAAACAGCAAGGACTAAAACTTCTTCGCGGAGGAGCATTTAAACCTCGCACAAGTCCATACGACTTCCAAGGACTTGGTGTAGATGGTCTAAAAATTCTAAAGCGTGTAGCGGATGAATACGGTCTTGCTGTCATTAGTGAAATCGTCAATCCTGCTCACATTGAAGAAGCGATTGAGCATATCGATGTTATCCAAATCGGTGCACGAAACATGCAAAACTTCGAACTTTTAAAAGAAGCTGGATCTGTGAAAAAACCTGTTCTTTTAAAACGCGGTCTTGCAGCGACGATTTCAGAATTCATCAATGCAGCTGAATACATCATCGCCCAAGGAAATGATCAAATCATCCTTTGCGAGCGCGGTATCCGCACATACGAAACAGCGACAAGAAATACACTAGATATTTCTGCTGTGCCAATCTTGAAACAAGAGACACATTTACCAGTCTTCGTTGATGTGACGCACTCAACTGGACGTAGAGATCTTCTCCTTCCAACAGCGAAAGCAGCTCTTGCGATTGGAGCAGACGGTGTCATGGCAGAAGTGCATCCAGATCCATCTGTTGCTCTATCTGACTCAGCACAGCAAATGGACATTCCACAATTCGAAAAATGGTTAGATGCGTTAAGACCACTTGTGAACATTCACGCATAATCATAGATAGAAAAGCCGCCGGATGACTGCCCGGCGGTTTTTCTATGGAGTAAATAGGATAAAGATTGGGAATGAAAGGAAAAGAGCACATTACAAGCCTCAAACGTGCTTGTTCACAATGTTTTCATTTTTAAAATTCAATACAATCTGCTAAGATCATTGTCATAGCTAACGTTCTCGACGGTTTTTCATGAAATATGATTCAATTTACAGGTAACAAGCTCATTAAAGTTTGTTTAATTTAGTTATAAAAAGAAAGGGAACGTTTTCATATGATGAAAAAACGTGTATAATTTCATAAAAGAATGTCATTTTGATGTAGATTGAAAAATTATGTGTCTCTTTTCATCGTTTTAATGACAAATAGGATATTATTTTCCTCGTATCTGACATGTCTCTATCCAATTGGTGAATGCTATAGATATGAAGTGTATTTGAAGGAGTGATTTATGTGAATAATGTTACAATATATGATGTAGCAAGAGAAGCAAATGTAAGTATGGCAACGGTATCACGAGTAGTGAATGGGAATCCGAATGTAAAACCAACAACAAGAAAAAAGGTACTTGAAGCGATTGATCGTCTTGGCTACCGTCCGAATGCTGTGGCACGAGGCCTTGCAAGTAAAAAAACAACAACGGTTGGGGTCATCATCCCTGATATTTCTAGTATCTTCTATTCGGAGCTTGCTCGCGGAATTGAAGATATCGCCACAATGTATAAGTACAACATCATTTTGAGCAACTCAGATCAAAATACCGATAAAGAGCTTCATCTATTAAATACTATGCTAGGTAAACAAGTAGATGGGATTGTCTTTATGGGCGGAAACATCACAGATGTGCTTGTTGAAGAATTTAAGCGCTCTCCTGTGCCAATTGTTCTTGCAGCATCTGTTGAAGAGCAGGCTCAAACACCATCTGTCAACATCAACTATGAGCAAGCGATTTATGATTCAGTACAACTTTTAGTTGAAAAAGGACATAAGCGAATTGCCTTCGTATCTGGCCCAATGTCAGAACCGATTAACTCTATGAGAAAGCTTGCAGGTTATAAACGTGCGCTTGAAGAAGCAGGCATCGCATTTGACGATGCGCTCGTCGCTGAAGGCGATTACTCTTATGATTCTGGAATTGAATCACTTGCTCATCTACTTGAGCAGTCTGATAAGCCGACAGCTGTTATTGCGGCTACAGATGAAATGGCGTTAGGTGTCATTCATGGAGCACAAGATAGAGGCGTATCGATTCCTGAGGATTTAGAAGTGATTGGCTTTGATAACACGAGACTTTCTCTCATGGTGCGTCCTCAGCTGACAACTGTTGTTCAGCCGACGTATGATATTGGCGCTGTCGCAATGAGACTGCTGACGAAGCTGATGAACAAAGAGCAAGTGGATGACCAAATTGTGGAACTTCCACACCGAATTGAAGAAAGACAATCAACAAAATAAAACGAAAAAGCAGGCTTACACATCAGTGAATGCCTGCTTTTCTTATGCATTTTTCTTTTCTCTTCTAACGGGCATCAGTGCTTTTTCTACAGTTTGAGCATTTTTTTCTGTGATTTCTGCTTTTCTTGGGATCGGTGGATATAAATCGTCAGGATCTCCCCATGTGGATGGCAGAGTGACGGGCGATTGTTTATGCCAAGCCTGAACCCAGTCCTGAGGCAGTTCATCAGGTGGTGTAATGCCTTTCATTTCAAGCCAAATTCGGCTCCATGCCCTTGGCACGACCCGCCAAATATCATATCCTCCTCCGCCGACAGCGATCCATTTGCCATCACAATATTGATGCGCTAACTCATGGGCAAGTTTAGGAATTTCCTCATATATTTTCATGGTGGCAGATAAATGGGTTAACGGATCATAGTAATGTGCATCTGCACCGTTTTGCGTCAAAATGACATCTGGTTTAAAAAAAGCAGCAATTTCAGTCACTGCTGTTCGGTATGCTTCAAGGAACGATTCGTCTTCTGTAAATGCATCAAGCGGAATATTGTAGGCGTAGCCATAGCCTTTATCGTGACCTCTTTCCTGTACTTGTCCAGTTCCAGGGAACAAATAGCGTCCCGTTTCATGAATCGAGACCGTACAAACCTCAGGGTCGTCATAAAAGCTGAATTGTACACCATCTCCGTGATGGGCATCCGTATCAATATACAAAATTCTTGCACCGTATGTCTTTTGAATATATTGAATCGCCACTGAGCTGTCATTATAAATACAGAAGCCGGATGCACGTCCTTTAAACCCGTGATGAAGTCCACCGCCAAGATTCAGTGCATGCTGCGTGTGTCCCATCATCACTTGGTCAACGGCTGTGAGTGTCCCGCCAACAAGGAGAGAAGCTGCCTCATGCATACCTGCAAACATCGGTGTATCCTCCGTGCCAAGACCGTAGCGCTCACCCTCTGCTGTAGAGAGCATTCCTTCACTAGCCCGCTGCACAGCTTGAATATAATCGGCTGTATGGACGAGCTTTAATTCATCAAGGGTCGCCATACGCGGTGCGACGATCTCATCATCTGTTAACACCTTCATTTTTTGAAGCAGGTCATATGTTAAGTAGACACGAAGCTGATTGAAGGGATGGTCTTGGTGAAACTGGTACGTTTGAAAAGAGGGTGAAAAAACAAAGGTCGCTTCCTTCATTTGATCGTCTGCTCCATTGGCCACAGCACCTTATATCCTTTTGCGCGAATCAGCTTCGTCACATGGTCTGCATGCATGGTTTGAAGGCGGAAGACGAGCACTTTAGATGATTCATTTGCATGCGGATACACAAGCACACTCAGCATTTGAATATGCTGTTCCTTTAAAATGGCCGTGATGTCTGCAAGACCTTCTGTCATTTGGTCCACTTCAACCTCTAAGTGTGACCCAGGCTGATCTGCACCTGTCAGTCTGACAAACGTACGAAGCAAATCAGTCTTTGTGATAATACCTACAAGCTTACCGCGTCTCACCACTGGAAGGCAGCCAATTCCGTGTTCAAAAAAGACACTTGAAATCTCTTCAACGAAATCAAGCGGATGAGCAGTAATCGTCTCTAATACCATGATCTCCTCAACAGGACGCTGAATAAAGAGCTGTCTTTTTTCTGTTTCAAATATACTTGGACTGGCATTTTTAATATCTCGATCTGTCACCATCCCAATGACAGAACCTTGATCAGATACGATCGGAATATGCCGGATGTGATGTGCACTCATTTTTTTTACGGCCTCTTCAATCGTATCGGTTTTTCGCAGCGTGATCACATCACGCTCCATAATTTGTTCAATCATCATTGTTTACCAATCCCCTTTGCCAAAAAAACGAATTGAACGTTAATACATAAAGCGTTGATGGAAGCGGAGACGATCGAAACGCTCAATCGAATCAGGACTCACATTTTTCCCGATTCTGGCCATTAAACAATTGGCTGGATGTGAGCTGATCTCTGGCTCGTCTGTTGCAAACCAAACAAGACCGCCTGCGTTCATCATTTTCTCCATCATCTTGCGGTACTCCCACACGTTTTTCTTTGTCCCCTTTAAATCCCAATGCCAGTAATATTCAGTTGTAATGACGATATAATTCTCCATTTGCTCATCCAGCATGCTCACATCAAGTAAATGTTTGCCAAGTGAGCAGCCTCTAAATGGAGGAGCGACCTCAATCGCGCCAAGCTCGATTAAATTGTCCATGTTGCCCTCTGACCAGCGCTCAAGCGGATCAGGATATAAATACGTGACATAGCCGACAACAAGCTCATCCACTCTTGCAATGATAATACGTCCTTCTGGAAGATCTGCTATTTCAACAAGTGCTTGTTTCTGTTCCTCTGGCGTGCGAAATGCCGTTAGGCCTTCATGAAATGTATAGTTCGCAAGCTCTGATGCAGGTACCGGACCTTCAATAAGGATGGAACCTGTTTCTCGCTCAATGATTTTTGAATAATAAGTTTTAGGATGCTCCACGTATCCACCGCCTCAAATTCTAGTGAGTCGTCTCTATTTTATCTTAAAACCTGCAAGAATTAAAACGGTTTCACTATAAGTTTTTTAAAAATTGAGAAAAAAAGTCATCTATACTATAATGGTCATTGTAAACGTATGCAAAGGGGGACTGTTTGATGAAAGTGGAAACGCTACCATCAGTAAAAGGGGACTATCATTTAAATGATTATGAGCAGGCATACAAAGAATTTTCATGGGAAGAAGCAAGAAAAAACTTCTCATGGTATGAAACAGGAAACATAAATGCAGCCTATGAAGCGATTGACAGACATGCGGACTCGTTTCGCAAGAACAAGGTGGCGCTTCATTACAAAGATTCACAGCGGGATGAAAAGTATACGTTCAGAGATATGAAAATCAACACAAATAAAGCGGGCAATCTATTCAGAGAAAAGGCGCATGTGCAAAAAGGAGATCGCGTATTTATCTTTATGCCTAGATCCCCTGAGCTCTATTTTCTTCTGCTTGGCGCAGTTAAAATTGGTGCGATCGTTGGCCCGTTATTTGAGGCATTTATGGAAGGTGCGGTCAAAGACCGTTTAGAAAATAGCGAGGCGAAGGTCATTGTGACAACGCCAGATCTGCTTGAACGAATTCCGTTTGCAGAGCTTCCGAAACTTGAATCCGTCATTATTGTCGGCGGTGAAAAGGAAGATATCGATGGCGTTCGGACCATCCATTATGAAGAAGCCTTTGACCAGGCGGCGAAGGATCTTGAAATCGAATGGATGGATGAAAAAGACGGCTTTCTGCTTCATTACACGTCAGGGTCGACAGGTACGCCAAAAGGTGTGCTACATGTCCATGGTGCAATGGTGCAGCAGGATCAGACCGGTAAATGGGTGCTTGATCTGAAAGAAGACGATGTCTACTGGTGTACAGCTGACCCAGGCTGGGTAACAGGCACAGTGTACGGCATTTTTTCACCGTGGTTAAACGGGGCAACAAATGTCATTTTAGGCGGCAGATTTAACCCTGATACGTGGTATGAAACGATTGAATCACTAGGTGTGACCGTTTGGTACAGTGCACCGACCGCCTTTAGAATGCTAATGGGGGCAGGAGATGACCTCATTCAAAAATATGATCTCAGCTCGCTTCGTCATGTGTTAAGTGTAGGTGAGCCCCTTAATCCAGAAGTCATTCGCTGGGGAGACGCTGTATTTGGCAAACGAATTCATGACACTTGGTGGATGACGGAAACCGGTGCACAGCTGATTTGTAATTATCCATGCATGGACATTAAACCAGGTTCAATGGGGAAACCGATTCCAGGTGTAGAAGCTGCGATTGTGGATAATGCCGGAAATGAACTTCCGCCATATCGGATGGGCAACCTCGCCATCAAAAAAGGCTGGCCGTCTATGATGCATACGATCTGGAACAATCCTGAAAAATATGAATCTTACTTTATGCCGGGAGATTGGTATGTTTCAGGAGATTCAGCTTATATGGACGAAGACGGATACTTTTGGTTCCAGGGACGTGTCGATGATGTGATCATGACATCAGGAGAGCGGGTTGGTCCTTTTGAGGTGGAAAGCAAACTGGTTGAACATCCGGCCATTGCAGAGGCTGGTGTCATTGGAAAACCAGATCCGGTCCGCGGTGAAATTATTAAGGCATTCATTGCGCTTAGAAGCGGATATGAGCCGACAGATGAGCTGAAAGAAGAGATTCGTACGTTTGTGAAAAAAGGACTCGCTGCACATGCGGCACCGAGAGAAATCGAGTTTAAAGACAAACTCCCTAAAACGCGAAGCGGAAAAATTATGAGACGTGTACTAAAGGCGTGGGAACTGAATTTACCAGCTGGCGACCTATCGACAATGGAAGATTAATTTTTTCATCAGTTGACTTGATATCAAAAATATGTTTAAAATGACATTAGTTGAATATGTAAAGGTTTTGACTGAGATTCAGTAGAATCATCTTTCCCTGTCCAAGAGAGCTGACGGCTGGTGCGAGTCAGTGCAAAGAGATATTCGAATTACCCTCACGAACCGCTTTTACGAAAAGGAGCATGCATGCTGTCCTGATTAGTAAAAGAACGGATCTGTCCGTTATCAGTGTAAGTGAAAAGACGTGATGTATTGTCTTTTAAGCAGGGTGGTACCGCGATATATATCGTCCCTTCGTTCATTCGAAGGGGCGTTTTTTATGTTGAATTGTAAAAAAGGAGAATGAGATATGAGTCAATTGATGGAAGAGTTATCGTTTAGAGGATTAATTCAGCAGCAAACAGATGAAGAAGGTTTAACAAAGTTATTAGCAGAAGAAAAAATCAAGCTTTACTCTGGTTTTGACCCAACAGCGGACAGCTTACACATTGGTCACCTATTGCCAATTTTAACATTACGCAGATTCCAGGAAGCAGGTCATCACCCGATTGCTCTTGTTGGCGGTGCAACTGGACTAATCGGTGATCCTAGCTTCAAAAAAGCAGAACGTTCACTAAACCCAGCAGAAATCGTCGAACAGTGGTCAGATAAAATCAAAGGTCAGCTTTCTCAATTTCTTGATTTTGAAGCAGGCGAGAACCCAGCCGTTATCGTGAATAACTACGACTGGATCAGCCAAATGAATGTGATCACATTCCTTCGTGATATTGGGAAGAACTTCGGTGTGAACTTCATGCTGGCAAAAGATATCGTCAGCTCACGGATTGAGACAGGAATTTCGTACACAGAGTTCAGCTACGTCATCCTGCAATCTTTAGACTTTTTAAACCTTTACAGAAATAAAAACTGTAAACTGCAAATTGGCGGAAGCGACCAGTGGGGAAATATTACATCTGGACTTGAGCTGATCCGTAAGTCTGAAGCAGAAGGGGCAAAAGCATTTGGTTTAACGATGCCGCTTGTCACGAAAGCAGACGGCACGAAGTTTGGTAAAACAGAAGGCGGCGCCATCTGGTTAGATAAAGAAAAAACATCTCCATATGAGTTCTACCAATTCTGGATCAACACAGATGACCGTGACGTTGTGAAATACTTAAAATACTTTACGTTCTTATCGAAAGAAGAGATCGCATCTTACGAAGAAAAAGTGCAAACAGCACCTGAAAAACGTGAAGCACAGCGCCGTCTAGCAGAAGAAGTCACAACACTCGTACATGGCCGTGAATCACTAGAACAGGCAGTTAATATCTCAAATGCGCTATTCAAAGGCGAGATTAAATCTCTTTCAGCCGAAGAAGTCAAAGTAGGCTTTAAAGATGTTCCATCAATGGAGAAAAGCAGCACAGAAGAGTTGACACTTGTCGATGTCCTTGTGGAATCAAAGCTGTCACCATCAAAACGTCAAGCACGTGAAGACATCACAAATGGTGCAGTTTCCATCAACGGAGAGAAACAAACCGATAAAGACTACGTCCTTTCAGCGGAAGATAGAATTGAAAACCAATTTACTGTCTTAAGAAGAGGGAAAAAGAAATACTTCCTTGTGAATTACAAATAAGAACGATGTGCAGCCGGCTGCGATAACCGGCTGCTTTTTTTATTTAAAATGTGAGACGGGTGCTCAGTTAAGAGTCTATTAGACTGCTCATAGACACTTTGTCTAGTCTTTTGGCATTGGCACTTAGAAAGTCAAAGGTGCTTTTTCAGTAATTATTTTCTATAAAATAAAGCAACAAACAGTGCCTTGTTCACTTTTCTGACATATTTTTCTTGTATAAAATAGAGTCGAATAAGATGATTAAGGGGGAATGAAAGTGATTCGTTTTAAGAAAAAGAGTTTGCAAATTCTTGTTGCCCTTGCCTTAGTGCTAGGTTCAATGGCCTTCATCCAGCCGAAAGAAATCAAAGCGGCTGAGCACAATCCGGTTGTGATGGTGCATGGTATGGGAGGAGCGTCTTATAACTTCGCTTCGATTAAAAGTTATTTGGTTACACAAGGCTGGGATCGAAACCAATTATTTGCTATCGATTTCATAGACAAAACAGGGAATAACCGCAACAATGGTCCGCGTTTATCCAGATTCGTCAAAGATGTGCTAGACAAAACGGGTGCCAAAAAAGTAGATATTGTGGCGCATAGTATGGGCGGGGCGAACACGTTATACTATATTAAGAATCTAGACGGCGGCGATAAAATTGAAAACGTCGTCACACTTGGTGGAGCGAATGGACTCGTTTCACTCAGAGCATTACCAGGCACCGATCCAAATCAAAAAATTCTCTATACATCTGTCTATAGCTCAGCCGATTTGATTGTTGTCAACAGCCTTTCGCGTTTAATTGGGGCAAGAAATGTCCTGATCCACGGCGTTGGACATATCGGTCTATTAACCTCAAGCCAAGTGAAAGGGTATGTGAAAGAAGGATTGAATGGCGGAGGACAGAATACGAATTAAAAAATGAAAAAGACAGCGACTTGTGCTGTCTTTTTTTGTTAACTGTGTAAAAAAGATTATTATTTAAATTTAATTAATCTAGAGAGAGATGAAGGACCTATTTCAAAACATCATTATCATTAGAATAGTAGGTGTTTTAAATAGTAATTAATAATTAGATTATTTAAAATACAAGAAGTGCTAGAACCTTTATAATGGCTGTTTGCTTTAATTTTTAGTTTGAGAATATAAATATAATGTTAACACAATGAAGAATACAACTTTTATCTCAATAATTGATTGGAAAAGGATGTTATAGTATGTAGATGTTGGGGGAGCTATATGAATTTATGTGCTCCATTTTTGATTGAAAAAGTTCAATCTTAATATTACATGTGAAAGTTCAAATACTATAATTTAAGGGGATATTATGAGAAACAGAGTATTCTTTAAAAAAACAATTTTTATTATGTTAGCATTATTTTTGGGTTTTTCCGTTGTTGCTTCACCAATCGCAACTGCCAAAACAAATGCAAATGAAACAAATGTGAATTTACTAGCTAAAGATTTAGAGTTTTTGATGGAGAGAGCTAGTATATATGATCAAAATAATCAATTGATTGGTTTTGATTTTGAGAAATTAAGAAATAGATTTGGAGATAAAAAAGAATTTAAAATTTTAGAAAATGAAATAAATAAAAACGGAATTAAGATAGAAAAATCTTCAGATTTAACGACTCAGGCTGCTAAAGGAACCTGGGGAGATTGTATGATTGATTCATTAAAGGATCATTTTGGTGTGGCAATGATAGAAGTGGCTTTAACTGGTGGTCTCTGGAGCTATCTAGAAAAGAAGGCTTATAAAGAAGCTGCTAAGCTTTTGCTGAAGATTGGAATTGGTGGAAATGTTATCGGTTTAGTAGCTTTTCTTACTTGGTATTCAGCTAAATGCATGGAGGGAAGAGGGCCGTGGGCATAGTAAGTGGGTAATTCATCGGCTTGGTATAAAAGGAGGAAAAGATGATACAAAAACTAAAGTTATATTTCTTAGGATATTTTTTTTATTTCCCATTATCATTTTTAATCATCTATATCATATGGATGTTTATGATTAAATCAGCGAAATTTTTTGATGTTATTTCTAACAGTACGTCAATCATTGGAATTTATTATATAATTGCAAGTGTGTTCTTTGTTTTTTTACTTCAAACCAAATTTAAAGATGTTAAGTAAAGTGAAAATAAAAAGAAGCTAGTAAGTCTGCATATGCTTCTAGTTTCTTTTTCAATTTAATTAAAGCATGTACAAAAGAATCACCATCCCTTACACTACATGTAGTGAATAAGAATCTTTGGAGGTGAGCGTTTGTGCAAACGAGTCAAAAGGCTTTGATCATTATTGATGTACAGAAGGCGTTCGAGCATGAAAAGTGGGGCGAACGCAATAATCTAGAGGCAGAGGAAAATATCAGCCAGTTATTGAGGGTTTGGAGAGAGAAAGGCTGGAAAGTCATTCATATTCAGCATACAGCCGACCATCCAGACTCTGTGTTTCATCCGGCAAATGAAGGACATCTGTTCAAAGATATTGCCAGACCGTTAGAGGAAGAAACGGTGATCCAAAAGAAAGTGAACAGTAGCTTCATTGGTACGAACTTGGAAGAACAACTAAGATCAAACCATATTGACACGGTCGTGATCGCAGGGCTCACAACACCGCATTGTGTATCCACAACCACAAGAATGAGCGGAAACCTGGGCTTTGACACGTTTCTGATTTCGGACGCAACAGCTGCCTTTGGGCTAACAGATCAAACCGGTACATATTTTGACCCAGAAACAATCCATCGGCTCTCACTTGCCACACTCCATGATGAATTTGCGACTGTGCTGACAACAGAGCAGCTTATCACAAATTTGGCAAAATCATAATTGAACGTTAGAAAGCTCCTAGAAAAATTCTAGGAGCTTTTTTTATGCCAAGTCAGATGTGTCCAGTGATTGTTTTCGTTGTTTTTTACGTGAGTACATGAGATCAATCTCAATAAATATTAAGCTGACAAAGAATGATAAAATCAATATACCGTACTCCCCTATCGATACATTCACTAGGTTGAAGTGAAGGACATACTTGATAGAGAGATGTAAAACAATCCAAGAACTGATCCATTCTAAAGCATAAGTTAGCCATGTAGGGAGCTTAAGTAAATAAGCCAGCCCTTTGCCTACGAATAGAAGAATAGGTGACCAAAAAACGACGATGACACTCACGAATAATGAGAAAGAAATCAAAGAAAAAAATGAATCATACGTAATTTGCTCTCCAAAAAGAAAATTTACGCCTAAAGTGGCGATGTATAGCACACCAGCTGAAACGACGATCACAAAACAGAGAGAAAAAAAGAGCAGTAGGATAAACAGACTTGCAGCAAACCTATTTGGTGGTTCATCGATGATTTGTTTTTTTCTTAAAATTGAATAGGCGATAGCAGCTAGGGTGAAGAGTAAGAATATAATGATTGTGATACTATACATGGAACTCCTCCATTTAAGTACTATAGAAGACCATCCGATTGGATATGTCATCCATCACCATTCTATCAATATTTCCCTATATTTGTATACGGTGATTTGGAGGGGGGGATTGAAAAAAGAATCGCAAACAAAAAACCCTAGAAATCCTTGAATAATCAAGGGATCTAGGGTTTTTTTGATCTCTCTTTGGAGAGTCATGAAATTAACGAGAGTAGAACTCAACGATTAGTTGTTCGCTGATTTCAGGCGCTAATTCAGAACGCTCTGGAAGACGAGTGAAAGTTCCTTCAAGCTTTTCAGCATCGAAAGTAAGGTATTCAGGAACGAAGCTGTTCACTTCAACTGATTCTTTCACAACTGCAAGGTTTTGAGATTTCTCACGAAGAGCAATCGTTTGACCTGGTTTCACAGAGAAAGATGGGATGTCTACACGGCTTCCATCAACAAGGATGTGACCATGGTTGACTAACTGACGAGCTTGGCGGCGAGTACGAGCAAGGCCAAGACGGTATACTAGGTTGTCAAGGCGAGTTTCAAGAAGAATCATGAAGTTTTCACCTTGTTTACCAGGAATTTTAGCAGCTTTGTCAAATAGTGTACGGAATTGACGTTCGTTGACACCGTACATGTGACGAAGCTTTTGCTTCTCTTGTAATTGTAAACCGTATTCAGATAGTTTTTTGCGTTGTCCTGGACCATGTGGGCCTGGAGCGTAAGGGCGTTTTTCAAGTTCCTTACCTGTTCCGCTTAATGAAATGCCTAAACGGCGGGAAATCTTCCAACTTGGACCTGTATAGCGAGCCATAATGTGACTCCTCCTTATTTGTTTTTATTTGTGAAAAATAAAAACCGTCTGTTCTTTGTCTTTTCCGTCATTATGTTTTCATGCATCCTCGCTCCAGCAGCAGGGAGTTACAAGATGCACCTTCATATAGAAGGAACAAAATGATACAAAAAAGCCGAACAAAAAGGCTGCCATATTTCACACAAACTCTATTATAGGACGCTGGATAGGAGAAGTCAACCTATTTAGAGGCAATGGCGGTGCCTTGCGTCTGCGAAGAAAAATAAAAAAGCAGACAATATGTCTGCTTTTTGTAAGATTACGCATTTGTAGAGGTGGATAACGCCTTTTGGAGTACCTCGGTAAATTGAATTAAGTAGGTTTCATCTACTTCACTGAAACGGTCTTTCACAGGGCTGTCAATGTCGAGAACCCCAATGATCTCTCCATTTACCTTGAGCGGAACGACAATTTCAGATTGTGATGCTGCATCACATGCGATATGTCCAGGGAATGCGTGAACATCAGCGATACGCTGGACTTCACCTGTTGCAAACGCAGTACCGCAAACGCCTTTCCCAGATGGGATACGCACACATGCAGGCAGTCCGTTAAACGGTCCGAGCACAAGCTCGCCGCCTTTAGCTAAATAAAACCCTGCCCAATTAACCTCTGGGAGTGAGTGATACAATAGCGCCGCCGCATTTGCTAGGTTGGCAATTAGATCAGGCTCACCATCTGTAATGGCTTCGACCTGTTTAACGAGCAATTGATAGTCTTTTGATGGATCGCCAGACTGTTTTTCGACATGAAACATGAAAATCTCCTACTTTCTATCTCAAAAATACATAACTTGCGTCTCGCATGTGGGATTTGTCGAGCAATTGTAAAAGGAACTTCCACCTTCATCTTGAAGTATGTACACATGAAGAGGGGTGAGCGGATGAAAACATCAACAACCATGCAAACAAAAGACCGTATTATTGAAGCTGCCATCAGACTTTTTAACCAAAAAGGATTTTCTGGAACCTCTGTCCGTGAGATTGCGAAGGAAGCAAACGTCAACGTTGCCCACATTTCTTATTACTTTCAAGGAAAAGGAGGGCTGCTTGAGCAGCTCGTATCCGATTTTTATGAAGGCTATATTCACATGATTGAATCACATATCCATCACATGGAAACTCGTCATGCAAAAGAATGCTTACTACATGTGGTTTTTGATATTTTATCTTATCAGCACGAGCACCGTCAATTAACCCGTTTCGTATATCGAGAGGTAACGATTGATTCGACGCTCATTAGAGAAATTATGTCGACCTATTTAACGAAAGAAAAATATTTGTTTCAGCTCATCATTGAAAAAGGAAAAAGCACCCATGTGATTTGTGAGCAGCTCTCCATCTCATCTTTTATGATTCAGCTGAAATCACTACTCATGATGCCCTATTTACAGCCGCAATATTTAACGGAGGTGCTTTATTTAAATCCAAATGAGCCTTATTTCTATCAAACGTATTTTAAGGAACTGAGCCGCTCTCTTCATCATTTACTAGAACCAAAAAAGCCGGCATTAGATTCTCATTTAAAACTCATGATGTCTTCGAATTGATCATAAGCATATCCGAGATCTTCCGCTTGATGGGCATCAGACCCAAATATGAGCGGGATTTTTTTCTGTTTTGCAAGATCAATCATCCATTGATCTAAATAGATACTTCTGGCATATGTTTTACGAAGACCTGATGTATTAAAATCTAAGGACATGCCTTTTTTTGCCGTTTCTTCAAGACAAAGGGTGACCTTTTGACAAAGTGCAGGTGTCATCTCAAATGGGAAAAGCTGTTTGAATTTCTGCACAAGGGTGATATGACCGATTCTATTTGGCTTATAACGACCTAAAGATGATAGAATAGAAGAATGAATTTGGTCATAGTAGCTTTGATAGACCTGTTCGATGGTGCCATAGAGGCTTATTAGCTGCTGGAAGGCATTCTCGTCAAAATCAAGGCAAATATAATCATCGCCAGCAGGAAGAAAGTGAACAGATAAAATGCTATCGTCTAGTTCTGGACCATAGCAGTCTAAAAAGGCACTTGTTTCCTCTTCATACTCTTTGATATAGTCAACCTCAAGCCCAGTTTTTACTATTAATTGGCCTGTGTATTCCTGTTTCAACTGATCCAATTTCGTTATATACGATTCAAGTTCTTGGGGCTTCATGGCACTATCCTGCTCTGGTGTTGGATCATGGAACGATGGAGGCAGAGGGGCATGCTCGGTAAAGGTTATGGAATCAAATCCCTTTTTGATGGCTTTTTCAATATAAGAATGAAATGAATCAAGCGAGCCGTGCGGGCAAAACGGTGTATGTAGATGTGCATCTTGCTTCAGCATGTCGTCACCTCTTGTCGATATTTTGAAAAACGTCATGTTTATCAGCGAAAATAATGAAAAATCATGACCAAAAATGCTGGTTACATGGTATCATAATAACAATGAAAACGACAGCTTCCGCATACATAAAAGCAGGTCACATGGATACGTGTGATCAAATGATAGAAAGCGCTCAAATACTTTCTTGAAAAACATACATAAAACCGTGAATGGATGGTATTGGAAAACATACGATCCTGTTTATAAAAAGACAAATGCAAAGCGGACACGAAAGGGTTCTCAGGTCTACTCGGGACACTTTTACCCTGACATCACTTAGATCACAACAAGGGGGCTCATTATGGAGTTTATCATCGGTTTAATTGTCATTTTGCTTGCTTTGTTTTCAGTCGGTTATTTTCTCAGAAAAAATATATATAAAGAGATTGACCGATTGGAAGCATGGAAAATTGAAATTTTAAACAGATCAATTGTAGAAGAAATTTCAAAAATCAAACACTTAAAAATGACCGGAGAAACAGAGCAATTTTTTGAAAGATGGCGTGCAGAGTGGGACGATATCGTGACAGCCCATCTTCCAAAGGTAGAGGAGCTATTATATGACGCAGAAGAGTATTCTGATAAATATCGATTCTCCAAAGCCAAGCAGGTTCTTGCACATATTGAGGACTTGCTGAGTGCTGCTGATTCGAACATTGAAGACATTTTAAAAGAAATTGCAGACCTTGTCACAAGCGAGGAGCAAAATCGCAAGGAAATTGAAAAGGTCAAGGAGCAATATCAAACGGTTCGAAAAAATCTGCTTGCGTACAGCCATTTATATGGCACCCTTTATGACAAAATGGAGCAGGACTTAGATGAGGCCTGGGAAGGGATCAAGCAGTACGAGGAAGAAACAGAAAACGGAAACTACATGAAAGCAAGAAAAATTTTGCTTGAGCAAGACCGCAGACTCGACCAGCTTCAACTATATATCAATGATGTACCAAAGCTTATTGCAGACTGCAAACAAACCGTACCAGGTCAGCTGACGAAGCTGAAAGACGGATATCAGGAAATGTCGGAAAAAGGTTACAAGCTGGAGCACATCCAGATCATGAAAGAGCTGGAGACTTTAAACAAACAGCTTGCGAGAGCGGAAAAATTGCTCATTGATGAACTCAATTTAGAAGAGGCATCAAGCATTTTGCAAATGATCGATGATGCGATTGAGACGCTTTATGATCAGCTGGAGGCAGAAGTAGAGGCAGGTCAGGAAATCAAAAGCAGAATGCCTGAGCTCACAGAAGCATTCGAAAAGCTCGAGCAAGATCACACACAAACAAAGGCAGAAACGGCCCTTGTGAAAGAAAGCTACAAGCTGACAGCAGGAGAACTCGATCAACAGAAAGCATTCGAAAAACGTATAGAAGAAATTGAAAAGCTGATGAAACAAATCCGTGAGAAGCTTGATCGTGATCACGTGGCATATTCATTATTAATGGATGAAATCAATCAGTTGGAGACCTTCATCGAAGATGCAAAAGCATTGCATGACACATTTAAAGGTCATCTTCAATCATTAAGAAAAGAAGAATTACAAGCGAGAGAAACACTGGCTGAGCTTAAAACGATGCTGACAGATACAGTACGCCAGCTGCATAAAAGTAATATTCCAGGTGTACCTGCTGAGATGAAAGAGAGCGCTGAAAAAGCACAGGAGATGATTCATCAAGTGCACGAGCAGCTAGAAAACCTGCCACTCAACATGCCGGCAGTAAATCAGCAATTAAAAGATGCCTCTGACACAGTTAAAAATGTTGTGGATGAGACAGAAGAAATGCTCAGTAAAGTGGATCAAATTGAACGAATCATTCAATACGGTAATCGTTTTAGAAGTCAAAACCATATTCTTTCAGAACAATTAAAAGAGGCAGAACGAAGATTTTACGCCTATGATTACAGCGGATCATTTGATATAGCAGCAGCGGCTGTTGAAAAAGCATCGCCAGGCGCTGTACAAAAGCTGTTAGCTCAGCAAGAAAAAGAGTATCAGCATCAATAAAAAAGCTGAAGTCCATTTACAGGACTTCAGCTTTTTTCTGTTAAGATGCTTGTTTCTCCCGCTTTTGGGAAGCAGAAGAAGTGAAAAGAGAAAGAATGAACCCAATGACCACTCCGAATATAGCAGGAACAACCCATCCAATACCAAGGTCATATAAAGGTAATATCGTTTGAAAGAGATCCTCCACTGGTCCAATCGGGAGTTTCGCTGCTACTAAGCCGTCAAACAAACTGACGCAGCCTGTTAAAATCAAAGTAAGGACATATACAGGTCTTCTTTGACCCATCCATTTATCTGCCAGCGACAAAACAATAATGACAATCGCTAGCGGGTAAATGGCAGTTAAAACTGGTACAGAGAAAGCAATAATATGAGCAAGTCCAAAATTTGAAATAATAAAACTGAATAATGTCACGAGTGTAACGACCATTTTATAAGAAAGTTTAGGTAATAAATTCGAGAAATACTCTCCGCATGATGTAACGAGACCGATACTTGTCGTTAAACAAGCCACTGTAATCGCAGCACCCAACACAATATTTCCTAAACTGCCAAATAAAAATTGAGAAGACTGAGCCAAGATTTTACTGCCATCTCCAATAAAACCAATGGCGTGTGTACTTGAAGCGCCTAAATAAGCAAGAGATAGATAAACAAATGTTAATCCACAAGCTGCAATCAGACCCGCTTTGATACAAGCAGATGTCAGTGCCTTTTTACTTGTCACACCGCGTCCTTTAATGGCGTTGATGACAACAACCCCAAACACAATAGAAGCAAGTGCATCCATGGTTTTATAGCCCTCTAAAAATCCTTTGAAAAATGACCCGCTGCTATAGGATACATCAGGTGTGCCAATGACGCCCATCGGCGTTAAAATGGCTTTGACAATAATGATAAAAATAATCGTAAATTTAATCGGTGTTAACACTTTTCCTACACGATCCACAATCTTCGTTGGATTTAGAGCAAGATAATACGTAATACCAAAAAAGACAAGTGTGAATAAAAGAAGTGAGAGCCAAGCTGGTACACCTGCTAAAAAGGGTAATGCACCAATTTCATATGAAACCGTTCCTGTCCGAGGAATAGCGAAAAGTGGCCCAATAGATAAATATAAAATGACGGTAAACGCTGTTCCGAAAGCTGGGTGAGCTTTATCAGCTAATCCTTTCGCATCTCGACCTGTCAGAGCGATTGCAATAATCCCTAGAAGAGGTAAACCGACACCTGTTAATAAAAATCCGCCCATTGCTTTCCACACATTTTGCCCAGCATATTGCCCAAGCTCTGGTGGATAAATCATATTACCGGCGCCGAAGAATAGAGCAAACAGCATAAAACCTATGATAACCGTATCTTTCGTCGACAAAGTTGCCTTCATTGCATTTAAAGCCTCCATTATTATGTTGAAATATTCTGTTAATTAGTTGCTAGGTAACCGTTCATCATTAACAATCACTAATTATAAAGGATGTACGCCTGATGTCAACATGTGTTTACGTACAAAAGTCATGAATTTTTCTATTTTAGTATATGAAGAACAATAAAAAAACATCCCCTTCTTCTTTGGAAGGGGATGTTTTAGCTTGCGATGATTATGAGACAAGCTGCTTTGGCGGGCTGGTAAACATGGAAATAAGTAAACCAACCACAGCACCGATAACAGCGGGTATGATCCAGCCAATGCCTAAATCGTAAAACGGAACAATTGATTTCAAGATGCCAGGCAAGCCGCCTAGATTAACTTCGGCAGCTAATAATCCATCAATGATGGCGAAGAAACCAGTAAAGATAAGAGATACGATATAAATGAGTCTTCTTCCGTTAATCCAGCGATCAAGGAATGACAATAAAATAATGACAATGGCTAGTGGATAGATCGTTACAAGAACTGGAACAGATAGAGAGATAATTTGTGCCAGTCCAAGGTTTGCAACTAGTGTACTAAATAAAGATACGATCAGAACGACTGTGCGATAAGACAGGCTAGGGAAGAGCTTTGAAAAATATTCTCCACAAGATGAAATAAGTCCAACACTAGTCGTTAAACAAGCGAATAAAATGGCTGCGCCAAGAACAATGTTACCAGCAGAACCGAATAAAAAGTTTGCAGAAAGTGAAAGCAGTTTGCCGCCATCATTTGCTCCAACCATTCCCGTCGCATCGGGACTTGAAGCACCCACATAAGCAAGTGAAATGTATACGAGTGCCAGCCCAACAGCTGCCACGAGTCCTGCTTTAATACAAGCTGCTGCAAGAGATTTACGCTCTGTGATGCCTCTGTCCTTAACAGCTGTCACCACGACGATTCCAAATACGATAGAAGCAAGAGCATCCATTGTTTTATAGCCTTCTAAAAATCCAGTAAAGAGCGGGTTTGCTTTATAGGTTGCATCAGGAGCACCGATCATTCCCATTGGCGTAGCAATGGCTTTAATGACAATAATAGCAATAACAGTTAATAAGATCGGTGTCAAAATTTTACCAATTCGATCAACCAGCTTTGAAGGATTTAAAGCAAGCAAGTATGAAATAGTGAAAAACACTACAGTAAAGATGAATAGTGGTACCCATGAAGTGGATTGGGCACCTGAAAGAAATGGAGCTAATCCTATCTCATACGAAACCGTACCAGTTCGTGGAATAGCGAAAAATGGCCCGATAGATAAATACAAAATAACGGTAAAGATGGTCCCGAATTTTGGGTGTGCTTTATCTGCAAGGCCTTTTGCACCGGTACCTGTAAGGGCGACTGCAATCACTCCAAGAAGCGGAAGACCTACTCCTGTGAGTAAAAATCCACCGATGGCAAGCCATACATTCTCACCTGCATATTGTCCAAGAACAGGTGGGAAAATCATATTTCCTGCGCCAAAGAATAATGCAAAAAGCATTAGGCCAATGGCTAGCGTCTCCTTTATACTTAAACTATTTTTCAAAATAGTTCCTCCTTAATCAGTGTAATGTGCCAAATTAAAATATTCTGACAATTAAAATGTTTATGTGCCAATGGCACTATGGATGATATAGTGAAAATGAAAAGTTGTCAACTGCCATTTTCAGAAAATTCTATGTCTGACTTCATTATGGTAACATATAAATGCATTTATTTTTTAAGTTTTTTGTAAGGAGTTACAATATGATCTATCTTGATAATAGTGCAACAACCAAGCCTTACCCAGAGGTTTTACAAGTATATCAGCAAGTGAGTGAACGTTTTTTTGGTAATCCGTCATCGCTTCATCAGCTAGGAATTGATGCAAGCCGGCTGCTAAATGAAACGAGAAAACAAATGCTTCACTATACAGGCTTGAAACAATATGAGATTATCTTTACTTCTGGTGCAACAGAAGCGAACAACATTGCCATTAAAGGAGCAGCTCTCGCCAAAATGAACCGGGGGAAACATATTGTGACAACAGCCATTGAACATCCCTCTGTCATCGAATCGTTTGAACAGCTGAAGGCTTTATTTGGTTTTGATATCTCCTATATTCAAGTAAATGAGCATGGTCATGCAGATATGAATCATTTAAAAGAAGTGCTTCGCCCTGATACAGTTCTTGTCAGTATGATGCACGTTAATAACGAAACGGGTGCCATCCAGCCGATTGTAGAAGCTGCTGGCATGATTCGTGAGCATGCTGAAAATGCCCTTTTTCATGTCGATGGGGTGCAGGGGATGTGCAGAGTAGCACTTGATAAACAACTGGATGTGGATCTTTTGACGATATCTGGTCATAAAATTCATGGCTTAAAAGGCACTGGAGCGCTCTTTTTAAAAAAAGGTGTAGTGCTTGCCCCTTTTATCACAGGAGGAGAGCAGGAATTAGGCCTGCGTTCAGGTACTGAAAACCCTGCTGGTGCTGTCAGCCTAGCAAAAGCCATGAAACAATCATTCGAGCTGCTGAAAAAACATCATGATGAAATGCTACACTTAAAAACGCAGCTGCTAAAGCAGCTTGGAGAAATAGAAGGTATTGTCATCAACACACCGCTGACGCAAAGTGCGCCGCATATTGTGAATTTTTCAGTGCCAGGTATTCAGATCGAGGTCCTTCTCCATATGCTTGAAAAAGAAGGGATATATGTTTCGACAACCTCTGCCTGCTCAGCTAAGAAAAAGGAGCCAAGCCAAGTTCTCCTAGCGATGGGGAAACCGGAAGAAGTGGCAAAAAGCAGTATGAGAATCAGCTTGACGTATGGACAAGGATCAGAACTAGCGCCACAAATCATCACATCGATCGCACAAAGTGTGAAAAAATTAAAAGGAATGAGATAACAACATGAAATATGATCATATTTTAGTCCGTTTTGGTGAAATTTCAACAAAAGGAAAAAACAGAAAGAAATTTATTGAAAAACTAAGGCAGCATATCCGGTTTGTATTGAAAGAATTTGCAGCATTAAAGTATGCATCTGATAGAGACCGCATTACGATTATGCTGAACGGAGAAGACCCTGAACCGATTTCAGAACAGCTTAAAGGTGTATTTGGCATTCAAAGCTTTAGTCTTGCGGTGAAATGTGAGACAAATCTCGATGCCATCAAAGAAGCGGCACTCACAGCGGTACAGGAAGTATATGAACAAGGAAATACATTTAAGGTCTCAACGAAACGCTCTTATAAACAATTTGAACTTGATTCAAATGAAATGAACCGCGAAATTGGCGGACATGTGCTGAGGAATACAGAAAACTTAACGGTCAATGTCAAACAGCCGGATGTGCATTTGCGTATTGAAATAAGAGAACATGCGACATATATTACATTCAAAGATGTCAAAGGTGCAGGCGGACTGCCGGTTGGTTCAAGTGGAAGAGCGATGCTCATGCTTTCAGGCGGCTTTGACAGCCCAGTTGCCGGCTATAAAGCGATGAAACGCGGTATTCAAATTGAGGCTGTCCATTTCTTTAGTCCCCCGTATACAAGTGAACGTGCCAAGCAAAAGGTCATTGATCTGACAGAATGCTTAGCTGCATATGGAGGCGAAATAAAACTTCACATCGTCCCTTTTACAAAAATTCAAGAGCTGATTCATAAACAAGTACCCGAAAACTATACGATGACATCAACAAGAAGAATGATGCTGAAAATTGCAGATAAAATAAGAGAGAAGCGTGATGCTCTTGCGATTATTACGGGTGAAAGCCTTGGACAAGTCGCAAGTCAAACACTTGAAAGCATGTATGCCATTAACCATGTAACCAATACACCAATCATTCGCCCGCTCATTGCGGTTGATAAGAATGACATTATTGATGAAGCGAGACGAATTGGCACATACGAGACAAGCATTCAGCCTTTCGAGGACTGCTGCACAATTTTTACGCCGCCATCTCCTAAAACAAAACCAAAGCTTGAGAAAGTAGAACGATACGAAAGCTTTGCTGATTTCGAGCCAATGCTCGATGAGGCAGTGGAGCAAATCGAAACGATCATCGTCACAAAAGAGAAGAAAGCGGCAGACGAATTCGCTGATTTATTCTAAAATAAAAATTTCATAATAATTACCATAAAAACAATCGCATGAAGTCATGTGTTTCTACACATTCTATATTCACAAGGAGGTGAGAACACATGGCTCAACAAAACAGACAAAGCAGTTCTAATCAATTAGTCGTTCCAGGCGCTGCACAAGCGATCGACCAAATGAAGTATGAAATCGCTTCAGAATTTGGCGTAAACCTTGGACCAGAAACAACAGCTCGCGCTAACGGATCAGTTGGTGGAGAAATCACTAAACGTCTTGTATCTTACGCTCAACAACATATGGGTGGCGGATCTTTCTAAGACACACAATTAAAAAGCTATGGCTTAGGAGCGGGATCATTCCCGCTCTTTTCTATTTGTACATAAAAATAGTTTGAATATTTACAAAAAAGAAGACGGAATGAAAAAATTATGGCATAATACTAGGAGTAGGTCCTAATTCAAGCATTTTTCAGTTATGAGTGTTAGAATAGGTAAATTGAAACATGTTTCGTTTCATAGAAAGAGGCTAAAAGGAGCTGTACCATGAAAAGAGAAGACTTAATTGCACCAGAACAATATAACTTAGTCAGTGAGATTGAAGCGTTCAGTCATGACAAGGAGAAAAAGGCCCTGCACTGGCAGGATGGAAATGGCTACGAAGCACATGTGACGTATGCATCTTTAGTGGAAGAAGCAAATAAAATTGGTCATGTATTATTAAATGCAGGCTTTAAAAAAGGCGATAAAATCATTGTGATGGTGCCGCGCATGCTAGACGCATACAGCATTTATTTAGCGATCTTGAAAACAGGAATGGTCGTCATTCCTTGTTCAGAAATGTTGCGTGCAAAAGACTTAGATTACCGAATTGAACATGCAGAAGCAAAGGGAGCGATCGTTTACTCTTCATTCATTCAATCGTTCGACGGAACCAACCAGCCAAACGATTTTAAAACATTCTCAATCGGTGAAAACGATCATGGGTGGACAAACATTCTTGCGCAAAAGGAAGAGCAATCAAGCGAGCTGCAAATGGCTCCGACAACACGTACAGATATGGCGTTCTTATCCTATACATCTGGTACAACAGGCAACCCAAAAGGGGTTGTTCATACACATGGCTGGGCATATGCACATTTACGCACTGCTGCCAAAGCATGGCTCTCCATTAATGAAGGGGATAAAGTATGGGCGACAGCAGGACCAGGCTGGCAAAAATGGGTATGGAGCCCTCTCTTATCTGTGTTAGGAAGCGGGGCAGAAGGCTTTGTATACGGAGGGAAGTTCAATCCAAATACGTACTTAGAGCTGCTTCAAAAAAATGAAATCAATGTCCTATGCTGTACGCCGACAGAATACCGATTTATGGCGAAAGTAGATGACTTAAGTCAGTACGAGCTTCCAAAGCTACATAGTGCCGTGTCTGCGGGAGAGCCGCTCAACCGTGAAGTCATTGATACATTCAAAAAGCATTTCGATATAGAAGTACGAGACGGCTATGGCCAAACAGAAAGCACACTGCTCGTAGGGGTGCTAAAAGGAATGGACATCAAGCCTGGCAGTATGGGAAAACCCACACCTGGCAACGAAGTCGAGATCATTGATGAGGACGGCACCGTATGCGCTCCTGGAGAAGTTGGTGACATTGCGGTCCATCTTGAAACGCCGGCTTTATTTAAGGAATACTACAAAGATGAAGAGCGTACAAAGACGCAGCGCCGCGGGAATTACTTTATTACCGGTGACCGTGCGAAAAAGGATGAAGATGGGTACTTTTGGTTTGAAAGCCGCAGAGATGATATCATCGTCAGCTCAGGCTATACCATTGGGCCGTTTGAAGTAGAAGATGCACTGATTAAACACCCAGCAGTTAAAGAATGTGCGGTTGTGGCGAGTCCAGATGAAATCAGAGGATCCATCGTGAAGGCATATGTTGTCCTGCGTGATGAATCAGCACAAAGTGATGAGCTGATCAAAGAGCTGCAAACACATGTGAAAAACACAACAGCACCTTACAAATACCCAAGAGAAATTGAATTCATTGACGAACTGCCAAAAACACCGTCAGCGAAAATCCGTCGTGTCGAGCTGAGAGAAAGAGAGCTTGCACGAAAAGGATCATGATGAATAAACGAAAAGCGTTTGGATGAAAGCATCCAGCGCTTTTTTTATGGAAAAACAAATCTGCTGGAAGCGATCATGATGTTTTATGTTAAAATGTGTAGGAATTGCTGGAAAAGGAGAATGTTAGAAGATGTTCATTGCCATCATTCATGGAATTGTGCTTGCCTTTGGCCTCATTTTACCATTGGGCGCACAAAATGTATTTGTGTTTCAGCAAGGAGCCCTTCAGGCGCGATTATATCAGGCTTTACCTGTCGTGATCACTGCTGCTCTTTGTGACACACTTTTAATTGCGTTAGCTGTCATTGGGGTTTCTGTTGTGGTGTTCACCATTCCTATGCTGCAAATGTGTCTTTATCTCATTGGATTTTGTTTTTTAGTTTATATGGGATGGTCCGTGTGGAACACAAGCTCATCAACAGATGCTAAAGAGAAGCAGGAATTCATGCCTGCGAGAAAACAAATTCTCTTTGCCTGTTCAGTTTCACTTTTAAATCCCCACGCCATTCTCGATACCATTGGCGTGATTGGCACAAATTCGCTTCAATATAACGGGACAGAAAAATGGGCATTTACACTCGCTTGTATCATCGTGTCCTGGTTATGGTTTATTGGGCTCGCTCTTTTAGGGAAGATGCTAGGGAAGTTAGATACAAACGGCAACTGGATGAACCGTATCAATAAAGCTTCAGCGGTCCAGCGGTCATGATCTGGCTTGTCGCGTTATACATTGCGTATCAATTGATTGTATAAAGATACATAGAGAAAAAAGAGAGGAGCGTTTGGGCAGATGAGAGGCCCGCGCTTTTTTGTATTTTCTTTGCATGAGCGATATGCTCATGCTTTTTTAGGTTCTTTTTTGAAAATCGTTTGATTTAAAAGGCGGAGAGCTTGTACGATATCATCCATTTGTTCTATATCGGAGGAAGATAGGCTGTCTAATAGTACCTCTTCGATATGTTGGAAGGCTTCATTCATACAAGTACGGCCTTTGTCAGATAGCTTAATGACATGTTTTCGTTTGTCATCACGGTCTTCTTCTTTATCAATGAATTGTTTCTCGTGTAGTTTTTTCAGTTCTCTGCTGACATTCGGAAGAGACATGTGCTGACAGTCGGCAATTTCACTTGGCGTAAGCGGCTCGCTGACAGCTAGCTGCTCTAGTATCAAGTATTGTAAGGTCGTTAAGTTAGCTGGTTTGACTTTGTACATTAGGTCATGTTTTAGTTCTGAAAAAGTAGAAGCAAATGCTACGAATTCCTTGAAGAAATGGGGATGTTTCATGTTTATCACCTCCTACGTAACATACCAAAATTATTATCAAAAAACAATTATCATTTGACAACTATTTATCAGGGGTATATCATTTAGTTATCAAATGATAACAAAAGGAGCTCATACATGAATGTACTCATTATTTATACTCACCCCCATCACAATAGTTTAAATGGTGCTTTCTTAAAAGAAATCATGAAAGGCAGTGAAGAAAATCCACTAGTTCATGAAGTGAAAATCATCGATTTATACAAAGAAGAATTTGATCCTGTGCTGATTTTTAATAAAGAGAAAAAAAGGCGTGACATGCATAAGGACCCTGACATTCGGGTGTATCAGGAGAAGATCAAATGGGCGGACAAAATCGTGTTCGTATATCCTATTTGGTGGGGAAGACCGCCAGCCATGCTGCTTGGCTTTATTGACCGCATGTTTGCTGCGAATTTTGCTTATCGTCAAACAGGCGGGCTGCTTCCAGAAGGACTGTTAAAAGGAAAAAGTGCTGTTTGTGTATCGACGATGCAAGGGCCAACCAACTACCCTCTCTTCTTTTTGCAAAATGCACACAAGGTGTTAATGAAACGAGCCCTCTTACAATATGTCGGAATCAAACCTGTGAAGTTCTTTGAGTTCGGCATGATGGAAAGCCCAAAAGGAAAACATGACGTCAAATTAAAACGAATCTATAACTATTTCAGAAAAATCAGCTCATAAAACAGTTAGTGAAGTCACTTTTCTTCTAATTGGATCCTTTTATGTTTTAAAATGACAGTGAGGGTGGGAGAACTCTTCCTCGTCATTTGAAAAGGGGGATATGGATGAAGAAAACATTGTTTAAAGATGCGGCGCTTTTAACACTTGATCCAACTTTAGGTTTTTTAGAAAAAGGAGATTTATTAATTGAAGGGACACACATTTTAGAGGTTGGACCTTTCATTGAAGCAAATGATGCTGACATTGTCGATGCGTCCGATATGGTGATCATGCCAGGGCTTGTGGATACACATCGTCATGTGTGGCAGTCAGTCATTAGAGGCATAGGCACAGATTGGTCTTTGCAGACATATTTGAGCAAAATCTATTACGGAAACTATGGTGCGATGAGACGCCCATCCGATGATCGAATCGCGAATTATTTAGGGGCATTAGAGGCATTAGATGCAGGAGTGACCACATGTTTAGACTGGACGATGATCAATTCAATGGATCATACAGAAGAGCTCATCGGAGGATTAAAGGATGCGGGCATTCGAGCTGTTTTTGCTTTCGGTTCCTCTGGAGATGCTGAGTATTGGGATAGGGAGAGCACACTCACCAATATGGAGGACGCAGCACGCGTGAAAAAAACGCATTTTCAATCGTCAGATCAGCTTTTGACAATGGGGCTTGCGATTCGTGGACCAGAGTTTTCTTCATGGGAAACTTCAGTATTTGAAATTGAGACAGCCCGGTCTCTAGATGCTCTATGCAGTATGCATATTGGCTTTGGGAACTGGGGAGCGGAGGATCGTTCGATTGAGCGGCTTCACAAAGCAGGGTTACTTGGACCTGACCTCAACATGGTGCATATCAATGCAATCGATGCAGATCAAATGAAGATGCTGGCAGACAGCGGAAGCTCCATATCCATTACACCTGAAATTGAAATGATGATGGGTCACGGTTATCCTGTGACAGGACTTGCGATTGAACAAGGTGTTCTTCCAACGCTCGGTGTAGACGTGGTTACAGCGACAGGCGGAGATTTGTTTGCTCAAATGAAATTCGGACTTCAGGCAGAGCGCGCGCTCCAAAATCAAGCATTGCTGATGGAGGGAATCATGCCGGGGCCTGAACTTGGAATTTCTGCTCAACAAATGCTTGAGGCTGCGACGATCAATGGGGCTCGTGCATTACAGCTTGATCATAAAATTGGCTCGCTCACACCTGGAAAAGAAGCTGATTTCATCCTAATCGACCGGACAAGCATGAATCTTCTGCCGATGACAGATCCGGCTGGAGCGGTTGTACAAACGGCACACCCTTCAAATGTTGATTCTGTTTATGTGGCTGGAAAAGCAGTGAAACGAAACGGAAAACTTGTCGGTGTGAACCTAGAAGAGGTCAAACGGAAAGCTTATGCGGCAAGAGATCATATTCTATCGCACAAGTTTGAATCAACTCCATCATAAACAAACAATCCCCATAGGCAGCTGCCTATGGGGATGAGATTACAAGGATTCTTTAATGACCTTTTTATAATATTGGACAGACAGGAATCCAAAGATAGAATATAAAACCGTATAAATCGACATGACGATGAGCATTGGAGTCCACAATTCACCGCCGAATAAAAACCAGCCTGACTGTACAGCAAAGTAGCTGTGCAGCAATCCAATGATGAGCGGAATCCCAAAGTTAAACAGCTGTTTGAGCCGGATGCCTTTTAATAGGTCTTTCTCTGTAAAGCCAAGCTTACGTAAGATCGTGTAAGAGCTTTGTTCTTCTTCACTTTCATTCATCTGTTTGAAGTATAAAATACAGCCTGATGTGACAAGGAAGCTTAGACCTAGAAATCCAACCACAAACATCATCAGTCCTATTGTTTGCTTTTGCTGCTGAGCTGAAGCTAATTGAGACATGCTGTTGTCACTTAGTTTTAAAGATGTAAACATATCATTGGCCTGTTCAAGATTTTGATCATCTTTTATATTGACCGCATTATATTGGTTATTCTCAAGTTGCAGCTTAGGATCTTTCTGCTGGTCAAGCTGCTCAAAGACACTTTGACTGACGACGGCAACAGGCAGACCACCAAAAGTGAATTTGTAAGAGATGAGGTAATCTTTCTTCATATCAATCACTTTTAAATCAAGGGGTTTCTTGATAAGTAGTTTCACATCACCTGAGCTTTGAATCGGCATGAATTTCTTCAATAAATCACTGTAGCCGCTTAAGATGATTTCGTTGCCTTCCACATGAATATTTGGTGCGTTTTTCTCACTGATCACAGGCAGTGTTAAGACGCCTGGATCATTATTCATATTTTTTATCTCTGAATCCATGATTTTCTTTGCGTCAAACTTCGCTTGAATGACCTTGAACTGCTTTGTTTCATACGCAATATGTTTGTCAGAAAGTGCACGAGTGAAGGTATCGGCTTCTTTCTCTGTGCCCATGACGAAATGGGATGGAATCTGTTGTTCAGCGGTTTTTTCTGCTGAGTAATAGGAAATGTAGCTTAAAGATAACAACCCGATGGCAAGTGCAGATACCGTTGTAATAATTGTTAAAAGCAGTGCATTTGATTTTAACCGGAACATAATAGATGAAAGAGACAGAACTTCATGAATGGCGAGATAGCCATTTTTTCTTTTACGTACGATATTGGCAATGAATGAAACAGAGCCTTTATAGAAAAGAAAGGTACCAATAATGACAGAGGCTAGAATATAGATCATGGCTAATAATAACTCAAGCATGGACGTATATGAGCCGGTAAAAAGCTGAGAAGAAATATAATAGCCTGAGCTGATCAAGACAATACCGAGAACCCCAATGATAATTTCAAACACAGAGATTTTTTTCACACGCTGCTCTGTAGAAGACGTAGTTCTAAACAAAGATAAAATGGTCTGTCTGTTAATAAACCATCTATTTCTTAACATGATTAATCCATAGATGATGAAAAAGACGATAAGTGTCTGCAAAAGGGCCATGCCTGAAAAGTGCAGGTTGGCGATGGCGCTGACGCCGGTTACTTTAAATAGCACCATCAGCATGAGTTTTGAACCGATAAATCCAGCTATGATGCCAACAGCCATGGAGAATACGTATAGAATAAAATTTTCTGCATTAAGCAGTTTGGCAATTTTTTGTTTCGTCATGCCAATGAGCTGAAGGAGGCCTATTTCTCTCCCTCTGCGTTTAATAAAAATGCTGTTCGCATATAACAGGAAGATCCCAACAATGGCGATGAGCAGTACCGAAGCGGCTTTGATCGATGCACCGCCCTTAATGGACCCTTTTACATCATCAAGTGCTGGTGAATACTGCAAGGTGACAAAAGAAAAGTAGAGCGCCACACTAAACACGAGAGCAAACACATATAAATAGTAATTTTTTAAATTTTTCTTCAAGTTACGGAGGATGAGCTGATTAATGTTCATGCTTCACACCGCCTAAAACACCTTGCGTTTTCATAATATCCTCGAAAAACATCTTTCTCTCTAAAGCACCTTTATTCAACTGAGTATAAATCTGTCCGTCCTTGATAAAAATGACGCGTCTTGAATAGCTCGCTGCCACAGGATCATGTGTCACCATGACAATGGTCGCTTTTCGTTTTCGATTGAAATCTTGCAGCTTATTGAGTAAATCAGATGCAGATTTTGAATCAAGCGCTCCGGTAGGTTCATCTGCGAAAATAAGACTAGGCTCATGAATGAAGGCACGAACCGCTGATGTCCGCTGCTTTTGTCCACCAGAGAGTTCATTTGGATATTTGTCTCTTAGTTCATAGATGCCCATGTCCTCAGCAAGCTTTTGAAAACGTTCAAAAGCTTCTTTTTTCGGCGTTTTGGAGATGGATAATGGCAAGAGGATGTTCTCTTTGACCGTGAGTGTATCAAGTAAGTTATAATCCTGAAAAACAAAGCCAAGCTGCTTTTTTCTAAATTCTGCAAGCTGCTGATCCTTCATTTGTGTCATCTCAGCATCTGCGATACGAATGGATCCGCTGGACACATGATCAATAGAGGACAATACGTTCAGAAGGGTTGTTTTCCCCGAGCCTGATGGCCCCATGATGCTGACGAATTCTCCAGCTTCAATGGTCAAATCAATGCCACTCAGCACCTCTTGTTTGTTGAATTTATTTCCGTAGCTTTTATATATTTTGCGAGCTTCTAAAATGTTCATTTGTCGATCCCCTTTTCTATTTAATTGATACCTCTAGTATAAAAAGAAGCCCGCCGCACTTCCTTCGATTTGGCGAACAAAACAGACGAGCATGTGACATTGTTGTCACATGCTCGCAATATGCACAAAATCATTCTTTTTCGGAAAGATGAAGGTGAAGGTTGTGCCTTGATCTATCGTGGAGTTGACCTCGATTTTGATATGAAGAGCGTCTGCTCCTTTTTTCGTTAAATAAAGCCCCATTCCTGTTGAGGCGGTGTCATTATGATGTCTCGTTGAGGTAAAGCCTTTTTCAAAAATACGAGACAGGTCTCTTGGATCTATTCCTCTGCCTTGATCTGTGATCGTCAGCATCACTTGGTCATTGATTTGCTTGCTTTCAATGGCAATATCAGACGAATGACTGTATTTGACTGCATTTGTGAGCACCTGTCTGATCATAAAGGATAACCATTTTGCATCACTTAATACGTGACGTTCTTCAAGCGTGAGTTCAAACCCGATCCCTTTTTGCATGCACCATGATTGGAGCGCTTTGATTTCCTTTGATAGGATGCTTTGCAGGTCCAGCTGTTCAATAAATAAATCATTTTCGATATGACATATTCTGCTTCGGTGCAGCTGGGCATCGAGTAATAAATGAATTCTGAGCCATTCGTACGTCATATTCGATTTGAGCGGCTGCTCTGTTAAGCGGTCAATCATTAAGTGCATCGCTGTGAGAGGTGTTTTCACTTCGTGTATCCATGAGAGCAATTCATCCTTCTCTTCTTCAAGGGCGATTTGCTGTTCTGCCGCCATTTTCCGGTAGCGGGCAATTTGCTCAGACGTCGCATCATGTACAAGCTGCTCAAATGGGGAAGATGGAGTGAGACGCATTTGATGATCAATATGATCATCCCATTCTTTCAGACGCTCATAATACGCCGTTTCTTTACGGTATCGGAAAAAGAGAAAGACGATCATGAAAAACGTAGATAATAATACAATATAAAAAAGAGACGCCATTGGAATGGTCGTATCCAAAAAAGCAACAAACAGAATGAGGAGCTGCAAACTAAGAAAGAACAGAATCCAGCTTCTTCGTTCTTTTAAAAATGCTTGCAGCATCATTGATCATCCTTTTCCTTTGCAAGATAACCTTGGCCAACTTTTGTCTCAATGTAGGTTCCAAGGGAGATCTCATCTAGTTTTTTTCTAAGGCGATTGACGTTCACAGTGAGTGTATTGTCACTGACAAACCGTTCATCCTCCCACAATGCTTGAATGAGTGATTCCCGGCTGACAATATGATTTTTATGCTGAATCAATTCCTTGAGAATAAACAGTTCATTTTTCGTTAATTCCACTTCACCGTGATCATTTGTCACAGTGTTTTTTTCTAGATCAATCGTAGCGCCGCACCATACCTTTAAGCTGGCAGGTTCTGCATTATAATCATGCACTCTGCGAAGAACGGCACTGACTTTGGCAATGAGCACGTCAAAGTGAAAGGGCTTTTGTACAAAATCATCGGCACCGAGCTGCATGGACATGACCATATCAGCAGGATGGTCACGAGAGGAGAGGAAGATGATCGGTACATTTGAATGATGCCGAATCATCCGGCACCAGTGAAAACCATCGTATTTTGGAAGCTGTATATCGATAATGACGAGATCAGGCTGAACAGAAGTGAATTCCTGCATCACCTGTTGAAAATCGTGAATCCCATACACGTCATAGGACCAGTTCACTAGACGTTCTTTGATTTCTTGGAAGAGGGTTGTATCGTCCTCAATCAGTAAAATTTTAAACAAAACCAGCACCACACTTTTTGTATTCGCTTGTATGTAATTGTAGCGGAAAAAAGACGCTGCCGCTAGAAGCAGACAAGAAAAAAGCAAGGGAAGGGCTCCCTTGCTTCAGTTTATTTACCTAAGAAGTGCTTTTTAAAGAATGATAGTTGATATTCGAGTGTGAGGGGGTCATTAAAATAGAATTCTTCTGCATTTGCCTCATACACACGATGTTTTTTCACAGCTGGGATGGACTTGTAAATTTCACTGTTTTGATAGGAATTGTCCATTTCGCTGTTTTTACTAATGATCATATAGTCTCCAGCAAATTCAGGAATGACCTCTTGTGAAACGGCATAGTAGCCAGCTTTTAATGCTTTTTCTTTTACTTTTTCAGGCATTTTTAGTTTCATTGCTTGGTAGAGAATTTCTGTGCCGCGGCCCCATGCATCTCCAAACACGTAAAGATCTTTTGTGCCGCTTTCAAATACAGAAACGGTCGCATCCTTACCGATTTTTGCTTTAATTTCTTTTCCTGCTTCAGCTGCGCGTTCTTTAAAATCTTTTACCCATGCTTTGGCTTCTTTTTCTTTGTTTAATACTTTTCCAATTTCAATATGCTGCTGAAGGTAATCGACTTTGTTATACGTAAACAAGACGGTTGGTGCGATTTTTTTAAGTTTTTCTACATTTTTTGTGTTGCTTAAGCCAATGATGACATCAGGCTTTAGCTTCATGATTTTTTCGACATTGGCATCTGACACTTCTTCCACATTTTTTAATTCTTTTTGGAAGCGAGGGTTCTTTTTTGACCAAGAGTCGACGCCGACCAGGTTCACACCAAGTGACATCACATTACCTGTGTAGGAACCAAGTACAACGACACGTTTTGGGTGCGCTGGCAGCTTCACAGGGCCATTTTCAGATTCGTATGTAATTTTGTCTGATGATGTTGATTGATTTCCTTTATTTGAGGAAGAGCTGCTGCTATTGCCACATGCGCTCAATGCAAGTACAAAGATGAGCATCAGAGGGAACAATATTTTCTTCATGAATGTAGACTCCTTTGAAATCGGCACATAAGCCGGGTATTTGATTGTATGGGTGATAATGATAATTATTATCACTTGGATATCATATCATAGAAGTGCGGTCTGTTGTCAATTACATTTTGATCGTTGGTGATAAAAAATAGGAGGAGAGATTTTTGGTAGAAAAAAAGATCAAGGCAGCATGTGTCCTGATCTTTTTTCTTATTTAAACCAGCCTTTTTCTTTTGAGCGTGTAATGGCTTCAATGCGGTTTTTCACTTCTAGCTTATCTAAAATAATGGAAATGTAGTTTCGGACAGTGCCGCTTTTAATGCTGAGCTCCTTAGCAATTTCTTTTGTGTTTTTGCCGTCGGCGACGAGTTCAAGGACGGATTTCTCTCGATCTGTTAAAGGGTTTTCGTCACTATATAAGTCTTCCATTAATTCAGGGGCGTACACCTTTTTCCCTTTCATCACACTGCGAATGGCACTTGCCAGATCTTCACTTGGACTATCTTTCAGCATATAGCCGCTGACGCCAGCTTTGAGCGCCCTTTGGAAATAACCAGAGCGGGCAAAGGTCGTTAAAATGATGATTTTTACATCTGTTCCTTTGAGCTCTTCCGCTGCATCAAGTCCCGTTTTTCCTGGCATTTCAATATCCATTAAGCAAATATCAACAGGGTGTTTTTTGGCAAAATCGATGGCGTCCTGGCCGTTCGTACCTTTTCCAACAACCTTCATATCGTCTTCTAAATCAAGAAGTGAACCGAGCGCACCGAGCAGCATTTGCTGATCTTCTGCGATAAAAATGTTGATCATTTCATCCCCTCCTTGTCGTTTGCTGCTGAATCATTTGGAATGCTCATGATCAGCTTTGTTCCGTCCTTTGTCTCAATACGCAGGCGCCCATTTGCAAATTCCAATCTTTCTCTAATTCCTAAAAGGCCATGCCCCTTCATTGGAGAGAGTGGATCATCGCCTTTAAATGTCCCGTCATCCTCGACTGTGATGATAGCTTCCTTTGATTTTTGATGAATGGTGATTTTGCAAACGGTCGCATCACTATGTTTGACGACATTTGTCACGGCCTCTTTGATGCACATGCTCACAATGTTTTCATTAAGAAGAGAGATGTGTTTGGGCGCTTCCTTTTCATCATAGATCAATTCAATCCCCGCCGCTTCGAGAATTTGCTCGATGTTCGACAGTTCATCTTTGATTCGAATGCCTTTCATGGAAGAAACAATCTTGCGGACTTCATTAAGAGACGTTCTGGCTGTCTGCTGGACACTTTTCAGTTCCGCGCGAGCTTGTTCAGGATCTTTATAGACGAGTTTACGGGCAAGATCACTTTTTAATCCAATCAGAGAAAGCTTTTGTCCGAGGGTGTCATGCAGATCACGTGCGATACGCTGCCTTTCTTCAAGCTTTACAAGATCGGCGATCCGTTCATTGGCATTTTCTAATTTCTCTTCAAGGCGTTCACGTTCTTTTCGGCTTCGAATGCTGAGAGGGAGGAGAATGGCACTAATGAGTGTGATCACAACAAAAGGAATTTGTGTGAGAAACCATCCCTTTTTTAAAATCAAGCTAAAGTTCACTGCTACGGCGGCGCTCCCTAGATGAATATAGTATAAAATATAAAAAGGGACTTTTCTTTTAATGTGCCCATTGAAATAGGCGATGCAAAAAGCGAAATAAATATAGCTGTAGAGCATCACATAGCCTGTAGAAATCGCAATCAATAAAAGACCGAGTACATATAAAGCCCATCCTTTTGCGACAAAGGCAAAACGATACACTCCGAAAAAAACCACATTCAAAATAATGCCAATGACAATACCTAAAGTCGTAGGCGTTTTTAAGATAAAATAGAAGGGAAGGATGAAAAAAATGGCCCATATATAGGGAGAAATCCCATGCAATTTTTGAATTTTAAACTGTTTTTTCATCCGTGTGCCACCTTTTCCGTTTTCGTTCTTTTCCTTACTTTATCAAATTCAACATATGGTTGCATCCTGTAAATGGCAACAAGCTCCTTCTAGTGTAAGAAAGAGCTTGCACCAATTATGCATTTTTCTTCAGAATGTCTCCTTTAATGACAGGTGCGGGCATCTTCTTAGATTGCCGTGCTTCTTTAAAGGTAACGAATGCTTTCGTTTCTTCATCCCAAAGTCTAAATTTCATTGATTCGATACTTGTTTTTAAAGTGATGGTTGGAACATTTTGAAGCGGCTCACTATGATCATGTGCATGCTCCAAGTGATAATTTGGTACCCTCGGACTTAAATGGTGGACATGGTGATAGCCGATATTGCCTGTTAACCACTGAAGAAGCTTTGGCAATTTGTAAAAAGAACTGCCTTCTACAGCTGCCTGCACATAATTCCAATGTTCATCTTCTTCAAAGTAAGAATCCTCAAATGTATGCTGCACATAAAACAGCCATACACCGATTGATCCTGAGATCAGGAAGATTGGACCTTGGACAAGCAGGAACTCCTGCCAGCCAAAAAGTAGACACGTTGCAGCTGCTAGCGCAATGATGCTCACGTTTGTGAAATACGTGTTCCAGCGCTCTTTTTTACGAGCATTTTTGACGTTGAAACGGTTTTTTAAGAGAAAAACAAAGATCGGTCCTAAAATAAACATCACAAAAGGATTACGATAAAATCTGTAGCGGAATTTCGTCCAAGCTGATGCTTCTTGATATTCTTTGACTGTCAGGAGCCAAATGTCGCCAGTACCTCGTTTGTCTAGATTACTGCTTGTGGCATGGTGAATTGAATGATCTCTTTGCCATTGAAGATAAGGGAAAAGGGTGAGTACGCCCGTTACAAAACCGAACAGGTGATTCAGTGGCTTCTGTTTGAAAAAGGATTGATGGCAGCAGTCGTGAAAAATAATAAAGACACGTACTAAAAAACCAGCTGCAATAACCGCAAAGAAGAGGGTTAAAAGGTAGGAGATGTTCAGGCTATAATAGGCAAGAAACCAAAGCCCTAAAAATGGAATGAATGTATTAAAGAGTTGAGTGATACTTTTTTTCGAATTAGCACCAGAGAATTGGCCAACTTGTTTTCTTAAAGTGGCTTGCTGCTGTGTGTTTGTTGAAGTCGTCATGAACGTTCAAGTCCTTTCCGTTTCTTTCTACTTCAAAGTATAGATGGAAAGGTGTCATGCTCATAGTAGCACCCATCATGTATTCAATATGACATTTGTCATGTTGGACGCAGGAAAGGCTGATGGTTCAAGGGTTGTAAGCTTATTTTATTTTAAATAAAAAAGTAAAGGCGCTTAGCCTTCACTTTTTATTGACGTGCTTCATGAACTTTTAACTGCTTGCCTTTAATGGTTGTGTGGCGCATGGCGTTCAGCACAAGAGGGCCTTTGCCGTTTAAAATATCGACGTATGTTTTCGTATCTTGAATGGTAATAATCCCAATGTCATCAAAGGCAACGTCTTCTATTTTGGCAATGGTCCCAACGAAATCAACAGCCCGCAGCTTCTTTTTCTTCCCGCCGTTAAAATAAAGCTTCATAATATCCTTTTCAACGCCTGCCTGTTTATTTTCCTTTTGAATCGGCGTTTCAATCTTTTCTTCAAAGCTTTCTACATGCTGCTCTGCGTCTTCCTTTGTTGGGTATGGCTGCGTCTTGAAATCAATACCTGCTTCCTCTTTTAATTCATCAATCAGAGGCTTTGCATTTCTCGTCATAAACGCAATGGTTTTTCCGCTTTTTCCCGCTCTGCCCGTTCTTCCTGTTCGGTGAATATAGCGCTCTTTTTCATAGGGAAGGTCATAATGAATCACATGTGTCATATCACTGACATCAATACCCCGGGCTGCTATATCGGTTGCGATCAAATAACGGAACTCACCGTTTTTGAATTCATCCATGACAGCGAAGCGGTCTTCTTGTCTCATGCCTCCATGAATTTTGTCACAAGGCACATCCCATTCATCCAGCTTCATTGTGAGTTCGTTCACTCGGTCCTGTGTATTACAGAAAATAATGCAGCTATCTGGATTTTCAATCACGATCGTACGCTGAAGAAGAGAGAATTTCGCTTCTTCCTCCGTTTCAATCACGGTGTGAGTGATTTGTGGTACAGACGTTTCTTCCCGTGCAATTTCAATTACTTTTGGTGAATGTAAAAACTGTTCACTTAATTTCTTCATCTCATCAGACATGGTCGCTGAAAACAGCATTGACATGCGCTTTGGCGGCAGATACTGAATAATAGAAGAGACTTGATCAATAAACCCCATGTTCAGCATTTCATCCGCTTCATCTAATACAAAAAATTTAAGGTTTTCTAAGGAAAGAGTACCTTTCTCAAGGTGATCCAAGACTCGTCCCGGTGTTCCGCACACAATGTGGTTTTTTTGTGCAAGCTCTACTTTTTGAGCTTGAAAAGGGGCTTTTCCATAAATGGCTGCGGCTTTAATTCGTTTCAATCGTCCAAGGCTTGTGAGATCCTGTTTGACCTGCATGGCGAGTTCTCGCGTTGGAACGAGGATGAGGGCTTGAGGTTTATTTTCAGCCCAATCGACCATTTCACAAATCGGCAAACCATAGGCTGCCGTCTTGCCGCTGCCTGTTTGAGATTTGACGATCAGATCCTGCTTTGAAAAAGCAACGGATAATGTCTCGTGCTGAACAGGTGTAGGTGTATGGAAGTGAAGTGCTTTTAGCGCTTGTTTTAAATCATCGCTTAATGGATATTGATCAAATTGTTGTAATGTCATCGTGTTCTCCTTTTCGTACATTCATACTTGTGACATCATACCATAATCATGACCGTGAATGAAAAGACATGAAAAAAAGCCCCGTAAAGGAGCTTTCAGCGTGTAGACAAACCCTCGCATTCGGTGTCAGATTTGCGCTCCGGTACTAACGAATGTCAAATTCGCTCCGTTCCGGTGCTCACTCTTCCTAGACTTCAAAGGTTTTCTATCACGCTGAAAAGAAAACAAAAGCCCCATAAAGGAGCTTTTTGATTAAAGGAATCTGCGTTTTACTTTTTCCCAGTAGGAGTTGTCTTTTAATTTCACCGTTTTAATGACTTTTCCTGAAAGGCCGATGTCAATTTGTTTGACGTGTTTTGTGCCAAGTGCTTCGTTATCAAGCCCGATAATCGGATGGTCGTTTCCGTCCTGCACAACCTTCAGTGTTAGCTTGCGGTCACTGCTTAAGATGAAAGGAGCACCTAGTGTACGGTACGAGTTGTTGTTTAGCGAAGCGAGCTCTGTGACTTGCATACAAGGGAGCATCGGGTCAACCACTGCGCCGTTTACCGATTTGTTGTAGGCTGTTGAGCCAGTCGGAGTAGAAATAATCATTCCGTCTCCTCTAAATGTTTCAAAGTGGAAATCATCTATATACACATCGATCACAAATGTCTTAATAATGCTTGAGCGGATCGACAGTTCGTTTAAGCAATGGAACTGGTTTGTACTGTCAACGCTTACATCAATGATCGGATATTTTCTCACTTCAATCTGTTCAGTGTTCATGGCATCAATCATTTTATCAAAATGTTCTAATGAAAAATCGCAGTATAGATGCGAATTCTCTGTTTTTGATACCCCTACATATAAGCAGTCATCTCGGAAGTTCGTTTTGCGGACTGCTTGAAGAAATGTGCCATCTCCGCCAATTGAAGCAATAATATGGGCATCCTCTGCACGCTTGACGACTTGAAAGCCTTGATCGGTAGCGAGCTTCTCCAGAGAAGAAATGTGTCCATCCAATTCATGATCTTTTTTGTAAAAGAAAAATACATTGCGACGATTGTCTGTCATTGACGTTCTCCCCTTCGTTGTCAAAAGTAGATTTAAAGTAATAAAGGGCTTACATATGAAGCCTTGCTCACATTTTACACTTTTTTCATATGAAAGTAAAAATATTAGAAAAACCTCCGTGATAATGGCATTCGTTTTGAGAAATGAGTCAATGTAAGGGATTTGAAAAGGGCAGAATTTGAGCATAATTGAATAGCTGTTTTCTCATGAAAGAGTGGTTTAGGTGTTTCGTTGTGGTGAAGCTCTAGCCTATTAGGTGCAGAGAGAGGAGAAAAAAGCCAATTTTTCGTCATGCGTATTACTTGGCAGACGATGTAAAGTTGATCGTGAATTAAGAGAGGTGCTATCATATGATGAAATGAAATGTAAAAAAACCACAATTCCTGTGAAACATTTCATGTGAATATTCGTATCAATGAAGAGAGACAAAAAGGAGGAGAAAAAGATGAATGCGAAAAGATGGGTAGCGTTAATCATTGCACTTGGAGTTTTCGGATTTTCAATTGTGATTAGTGTCACGACGGCTTTGTATGAAAGCTTCAATGACAATAAAATGAGCTATCAATTTGGAGATGAAATAGAAGAGAAGGTACTAGAGGATGGAAGCGGTGCTGGAAAAATTGCGGTTCTTGAGATTAATGGAACCATCCAAGATAATGGCGGAGCATCAAGTCTGTTAGGCGGAGAAGGTTATGATCATCGTGCATTCCTCAAGGAACTAGAAAAAGCGAAAGATGATGCTTCAGTAAAAGGTGTACTGCTGCGCGTTAACTCTCCTGGCGGCGGTGTCTATGAAAGTGCAGAAATACATAAAAAATTAGAAGAAGTGAAAAAAGCGAAGAAGCCGATTTACGTCTCCATGGGCTCAATGGCAGCGTCTGGCGGCTACTATGTATCAACTCCAGCCAAAAAAATCTTTGCTTCACCTGAAACATTAACAGGGTCTTTAGGTGTGATCATGCAAAGTTTGAACTATTCAAAGCTGGCAGATAATTTAGGTATTAAATACGAAACAATTAAGAGCGGTAAATTCAAAGACATCATGTCACCAAATCGTGATATGACAAAAGATGAGCGAGACATCATGCAAAGCATGGTCGATAACTCGTATGAAGGATTTGTCAAAGTGATCTCGGAAGGACGCGGCATGTCAAAACAAGACGTGAAGAAAATTGCTGACGGCCGGGTCTATGACGGAACACAGGCGAAATCGAACGGATTGGTTGATGAGCTTGGATATTATGAAGATGCAATCAAAGCAATGAAGAAAAATGAAAAAGGGTTAAAAGGAGCGACAGTGATTAGCTATTCTCAAAGCTTCGGCTGGAACTCTCTCTTCAATATGAGCGCAAGCAAACTCTTTAAAAGTGAAATTGATTTTCTCAATCTAAAAGAAACACTGGCTGGCTCAAATGGGTCTAAACCGATGTATCTCTATTCAAAATAAAGGAGGGATCATAGATGGATTCTACATTCGATGAAGTAACCGAAAGCCGAAGCCAAGAAGAATCGAATCCGGCTCTTGCGAAACGTGCAATGATTGAAGCACAGGCGTTTGCAGGATTTTGGATTAGGTTTTGGGCGTTTATTCTTGATTGGCTCGTCGTCTGGGGTGTCAACCATTTGACGGTTTCTCCAATCTTTAGTCTGTTTGGCTGGTCCAAAGGAGGAGGATGGTTTTCTCCATTCTCTGTCACAACGACGATTGTATTCCTGCTTTATTTCGCCATCATGACGAAAATCTTTCAACAAACGCTTGGAAAAATGGTGTTTGGGATCAAAGTGGTCTCACTTCAGCCTGAGAAGAAACTGGCATGGGATGTCATTTTCTTTAGAGAGATTGTGGGACGCTATATTAATACGCTTTTTGTACTCTATGCTGTTGTTGGGTTCACACCGAAAAAGCAAGGGGTTCATGATTACTTTGCCGATACGGTGGTCGTCCATGAACACCTATATGAAAAAACAGAAGCAAACGTATAATCAGAGGAGTTTGGCCGGGTACCGGTCAAACTCTTTTTTTATGATTGGGTATAAAATCCAGAATGAGAGCCATAATCGTAGAGGAAGCATCATTTGTTATAGAGGAAGTGAGCACAGTGCTTTACGTTTGGATCGCAGCTTTTTTGTTCCTTGGGATCTTATTGATCTTCATGAAAGTGACCATTTCACTGGATTATTCACATGCAAATGACAATGACCACCTTGCACTGAAGATCATCACTTTATATGGAATCATCAGACTCAAAAAAGACATTCCGATGGTGAGGATCAATCCAGAAGATCAAACGATTGATATACGTGAAAAGAAGATGGCGAGCGCCAAAACCCCTAGTCACGAAAAAGAATCCATACATAAAAAAGTGGGAAAGCGTGATATGAAGCAAATCCTTCATCAAATGGAGCGCATCACAAAAGAGATCGTCGATTTAAACCGGATCATGCGTAAATTCTTCATTCACATGAGGGTTGTATCGTTTCACTGGTCAACATGGATCGGTTTTCATGACGCCGCTTTAACAGGTGTAGCAGCCGGCGGGGTGTGGTCAGTCAAAGGAGCATTGCTTGCCTTTATGCAGGAGCATCTCACCTTTAAGCATAAACCGGTATATGAAGTTATTCCTGCCTTTCAGCATAATGTGTCACAGACCCAGTTTACATGTATAGCTTATTTTCGTATTGGACATGCTATGCTTGCAGCCATTCGTTTACTTGTCCATTGGTTAAAAGGAAGAAAGGCGAGAAAAAGTGCCTCTCTTCAAGCAACGAAGAATGAATCATCTGTTTAAGGAGGAACCCGAAAATGGCAGATCATCCAATCCAAGGTCTTATGAAGACAGCGATGGAAAACTTAAAAGAAATGATAGATGTGAATACGATCATCGGCGATCCAGTCGAAACCCCTGATGGCAGTGTCATTCTTACTGTGTCAAAGGTTGGTTTTGGATTTGCAGCCGGCGGTAGTGAATTTAACGGGAACCAAAAGAAAGAAAAACGTTCTGATGATCAAGAACGAAAAGAACCGAGACTCCCATTTGGCGGAGGAAGCGGCGGAGGTGTGTCTATTACACCAATCGCCTTCTTAATTGTCGGAACAAATGGCGTTCGAATGCTTCATTTGGATGAACATACACATCTGCTTGATAAAATATTGGATTCTGCTCCTCAAGCAATTGAACGTCTTCAGCACATGTTTAAGAAGGATGAACGGGAGAACCGTCATAAAGAACGAAAACTAGATGACATAGACCTTTAAAAAGTTAGCTGCGCTGCAGTTAACTTTTTTTTCAAAAGCGACGATTAGGCTTTGCAGTTTTTTGCTTTCTCTACTATGATAGAACCATACATTTGATAAGGGAGGAATTATTTTGGCATCGATCACATTTAAAGGGAGTTCTGTCACGCTTGTAGGAAATGAAGTAAAAGTAGGCGAGCAGGCTCCAGATTTCACGGTATTAACGAATTCACTAGGGGAAGTTTCACTTTCAGATTTAACAGGAAAAGTGACGATCATCTCAGTGATTCCTTCTATTGATACAGGTGTGTGTGACGCACAAACAAGACGTTTCAATGAAGAGGCAGCCGGTTTGGGTCCGGTCAATATTTATACAATTAGTGCAGACCTTCCATTTGCACAAGCACGCTGGTGCGGAGCAAACGGAATTGAAAATGTCGAAACATTATCTGATCACAAAGATATGTCATTTGGTGAAGCATTCGGTGTATATATGAAAGAATTGCGTTTATTGGCACGTGCAGTTTTCGTATTAGACCCTAATGGGAAAGTGGTTTACACTGAATACGTAAGCGAAGCAACGAATCACCCAAATTATGAAAAAGCCATTGAAGCTGCAAAATCACTGTTATAAAAGCAGCATCGACAAGAGCTCCGGCTTCATACTGGGGCTCTTTTCAATGAGAACATATAGCTTTTAACAAAGCGAGGAGAGAAAAGCATTGCAGAAAGATCAAGTAAGCACGATTTTTGAGCTGCTCGATACAGCTTCTATTCGATTAAAAAAGGCACAAAGTATTTCCTATATTGAGGCATTGGCTGAAGCAGGAGAAGCCTTTTTCCAAGCAAATGATCGAGACGGTTTACTAAAGGATGTAATAGAGAAAGCAGATTTTGCTTCTTATGATCATGAGCAGATTCGTAAAGCGTTTCAGCTCGCCGTATTGAAAGGACAAAAGGATATTTCCCATCCAAATCGTCAGATGACCCCAGATACGATCGGGCTGTTTGTCAGCTATTTGGTGAATAAATTTTTAGAAGGTCAAAAAGAGTTAGTTGTCTTTGATCCAGCAGCAGGGACAGGGAACTTATTGCTTGCTGTCTTAAATAATCTGACTGCAGAAACAAAGCGCGGCTTTGCGTCTGAAATTGATGATGTCCTCATTAAAATTGCATGGGCACAGGCGAATTTGGAAGAGAAGGAAGTCGAGCTTTTCCATCAAGACAGCCTTGAGCCGCTTTTGATCTCTCCAGTAGATGTCACTGTATGCAGTCTGCCAGTTGGTTATTATCCAAATGATGAACGTGCAGCAGACTATGAATTAAAGGCAAAAGAAGCACATGCCTTTGCGCATTATTTATTTATTGAACAAAGCCTTCGTTATACAAAAGAAGGCGGCTTCTTGTTCTTCATCATTCCAAACGATTTGTTTGAAGGAAAAGAAAGCGTGCAATTAAAGGACTTTATCAAAGATCAGGCATATATGAATGCATTAATTCAGCTGCCGGTTTCCATGTTCAAAGACAAAAAGCACGCCAAAAGCTTGTTTGTGATGCAAAAGAAAAAGGAAGGGCTCGAAGCACCAAAACGGATGCTGTTTGCCAATCTGCCGTCTTTCTCACAAAAAGAATCAATGGTGGGTGTAATGAGAAAATTAGACCAATGGTTTATAGAAGAAAAAGAAACGAAAGAATAGCCAGAGTGATGTCTGGCTTTTTTATTATTCAGAAAATAACGACTTATCGATGTAAGCGGTAACAGTTCAAAGGTGCACTTGAAATGCAAAGTTTTCAATGTTTAAATGAAAAAGTCAGATATTTTTCGGACTTATCGTTAAACTATAAAAGACCCGTCATACAGGTTGAATATAGCACCGGAAAAAACGTGAAACCTTATATAACAACTGAGTAAAAGGAGCGACAAGAATGTCTAAAATTATCGCAATCAACGCAGGAAGCTCATCTCTTAAATTCCAATTGTTCGACATGCCAGAAGAAACCGTTTTAACAAAAGGTCTTGTTGAAAGAATCGGAATGGACAACAGTATCTTCACGATTTCTGTAGATGGAGAAAAGAAAACAGAAGTCACAGATATTCCAGATCATGCAGTAGCGGTTAAAATGCTGCTTGAAAAACTAATTGAATTTAACATCATCAAAGACTTTAATGAAATTGATGGCGTAGGACACCGTGTTGTTCACGGCGGAGAGAAATTCAGCGACTCTGTTCTTTTAACTGATGAAGTCATTAATGACATTGATCAGCTTTCAGAGCTAGCACCACTGCACAACCCTGCAAACGTTGTAGGAATCAAAGCATTCAAACAAATTCTGCCTGACGTACCAGCGATTGCTGTGTTCGATACAGCTTTCCACCAAACAATGCCAGAGCAGTCTTACCTATACAGCCTTCCGTACGACTACTACAAAAACTTTGGTATTCGTAAATACGGATTCCACGGGACAAGCCATAAGTTCGTAACAGAGCGTGCATCAGAGCTATTAGGCCGTCCTCTTGAAGAACTTCGTTTGATTTCTTGTCACCTTGGAAATGGTGCGAGTATCGCAGCAGTTGAAGGCGGAAGATCAATCGATACTTCAATGGGCTTCACGCCGCTTGCGGGTGTTGCGATGGGTACACGTTCAGGTAACATTGACCCTGCTCTTATTCCATTTATTATGGAGAAAACAGGACATACAGCTGAAGAAGTACTTTCTACTTTGAATAAGAAGAGTGGTCTTTTAGGCGTGTCTGGTCTATCAAGTGATCTTCGTGATATCGAAGAAGCAACAGAAGAAGGAAACGACCGTGCAGAAGTAGCTCTTGATATTTTTGCAAGCCGTATTCATAAATACATCGGTTCTTATGCAGCGAGAATGAATGGCGTAGATGCGATCATCTTCACAGCTGGAATCGGTGAAAACAGTTCAGAAGTTAGAGCACGTGTCCTTCGTGGTCTTGAATTCATGGGCGTTTACTGGGATCCTTCTCTTAACAACATGAGAGGCGAAGAAGCATTCATCAGCTACCCGCACTCTCCTGTAAAAGTGATCGTGATTCCAACGAACGAAGAAGTTATGATTGCAAGAGACGTTATGCGTTTAGCGTAACATCCTTTTGAAGCTCTTTTCCTCAGCGGAAAAGGGCTTTTTTCTATTGAAATCAGCATGCTATAATGTGAGGCAATATGAAAGGAGCGGTGCGAAAAATGAGCGTGACAGAACATAAACGTGAGGCGAAAGCGAGGCTTTATGTGAAAGTCATTACGGTCAGTGACACAAGAACGAAAGAAACAGATAAAAGCGGCCGTCTAATGATTGATTTGCTTAAAAAACAGGGACATCTCATTCTTGCATACGATATTGTAAAAGATGACATCGGAGCGATCCAAGACGCTGTGCTAGAGGGAACAGGCGAACCAAAAATAGATGCCGTCTTGTTAAACGGGGGCACAGGAATTGCCGCAAGGGATGTCACCATTGAAGCGATCACCCCTCTTTTCTCGAAGGAACTGCCTGGCTTTGGCGAAATCTTCCGCATGCTGAGCTATACAGAAGACATTGGTTCAGCCGCTATCTTGTCCCGTGCCGCGGCTGGGGTCGTCAATCAAAAAGCTGTCTTTGCCACACCAGGTTCTACTGGAGCTGTTCGTTTAGCCCTGACAAAACTCATCATTCCAGAGCTCCCTCATGTTATGCGAGAGCTTGAAAAGGATCAAAAATAGCCCAAAATGACTCTGCCAAGAAAATTTGGCGGAGTTTTTTTCATAAAGGGGTTGAAAAAACAATTTTTCCTTGTTACAGTGTATACATACTAAATGCATGTTTATAAATTAAAACTTATTTTTATGCAAAAAACATTCACAGAATCAAAACAAGTGAGAGGAGCTTTTCAATCATGTCACAAAATAAAAAAGTCGTATTAGCATATTCCGGAGGTCTTGATACCTCTGTTGCAGTTAAATGGTTACAAGAGCAAGGATACGAAGTCGTAGCTTGCTGCCTAGACGTAGGTGAGGGAAAAGACTTAGCATTCGTTCAACAAAAAGCACTTCAAGTGGGAGCGGTTCAGTCTTACATGATTGACGCAAAAGAAGAGTTCGCAGAGGAATTTGCACTAACTGCCTTACAAGCACACACGATGTATGAAGGAAAATATCCGCTAGTATCTGCATTATCTCGTCCGCTTATTGCGAAAAAATTGGTGGAAGTTGCAGAAAAAGAAAATGCAGTAGCGGTTGCGCACGGATGTACTGGAAAAGGAAACGACCAAGTCCGTTTTGAAGTCTCCATTAAAGCATTGAATCCAGACCTAGAAGTTCTTGCACCAGTGCGTGAGTGGAAATGGTCTCGTGATGAAGAAATCGATTATGCACAAAAACATGGTATTCCAATTCCGATTAACTTAGACAGCCCATATTCAATCGACCAAAACCTTTGGGGCAGAAGTAACGAGTGCGGCATTTTAGAAGATCCTTGGGCTGCACCGCCAGAAGGAGCGTATGATTTAACGACGCCACTTGAAAAAACTCCTGACACACCTGAGATCATTGAAATCACGTTTGAAAAAGGAAAACCAACAGCTATTGATGGTATTCAGTATTCCTTATCTGATCTCATCCTTCATTTAAATGAAGTCGCTGGTCAGCATGGGGTTGGCAGAATCGACCACGTTGAAAACCGTCTTGTTGGCATTAAATCTCGTGAAGTGTACGAATGCCCAGGTGCTGTCACACTTCTAAAAGCGCACAAAGAGCTTGAAGACTTAACGCTAGTGAAGGAAGTTGCACACTTTAAGCCAATCGTTGAACAAAAAATGGCTGAATTAATATACAACGGATTATGGTTCTCACCACTTAAAGGAGCACTAGATGCTTTCTTACAAGAAACACAACAGAACGTAACAGGTGTTGTACGTGTGAAACTATTTAAAGGTCATGCGATTGTTGAAGGACGTAAATCACCATATTCACTTTATGATGAAAATTTAGCAACTTACACAAAAGCAGATGAATTCGATCATGATGCAGCGGTAGGATTTATTAACCTTTGGGGCTTACCAACAAAAGTAAACAGCATCGTGAATAAAAAGGAGCAGGTTAAAGCATGAAAAAGCTTTGGGGAGGCCGATTTCAAAAAACACCTGAAAAATGGGTCGATGAGTTTGGTGCGTCCATTCATTTCGACAAACAATTAGTCAAAGAAGATCTGACCGGCTCCCTTGCTCATGCAAGTATGCTGAATACATGCGGTATCCTAGATGATGAGGAGGCCGCTGCCATTAAAGATGGACTGAATACGCTCATGAAAAAGGCAGAGGCAGATGAACTCGAATTCTCAGTGGATTATGAGGACATTCATTTAAACCTTGAAAAAATGCTCATTGATGAGATTGGTCCGCTTGGCGGCAAATTGCACACAGCGAGAAGCCGGAATGATCAGGTTGCAACCGATATGCATTTATATTTGAATAACCAAGTAGAGCATATCATTGAACTGATCTCTTCCTTTCAAACAGTGCTTGTGGAAAAAGCAGAACAGCACGTTGAAACGATTTTTCCAGGATATACGCACTTGCAGCGTGCACAGCCTATTTCCTTTGCGCATCATATGCTCGCCTATTTCTGGATGCTAGAGCGTGACAAAGCGCGTTTTCAAGATTCTTTGAAGCGAATTAACGTGTCTCCACTCGGGTGCGGAGCGTTAGCAGGAACGACATTCCCAATTGATCGTGAATATACAGCACAGCTGCTTGGCTTTGATCATATTTACGAAAACAGCCTTGATGGCGTAAGTGATCGGGATTTCATTTTAGAGTTTTTGTCTAATAGCAGCCTTGTGATGATGCATCTCTCACGTCTTTGTGAGGAAATCATTTTATGGTGCTCTCAAGAATTCAAATTCATTGAGCTTGATGACACTTATGCAACAGGCAGCAGCATGATGCCGCAGAAGAAAAACCCGGATATGGCTGAATTAATCCGCGGGAAAACAGGCCGTGTGTATGGCAACCTGATGGGGCTTCTCACGATTATGAAAGGCTTGCCGCTTACGTATAACAAAGACTTGCAAGAAGATAAGGAAGGCATGTTTGATACAGTGAAAACCATTGCTGGCAGCCTGCAAATCTTCACAGGCATGATTCAAACAATGACAGTGAACGAAGATGTCATGAAAAAAGCAACGAAAGAAGATTTCTCAAATGCGACCGAAGTGGCAGACTACCTTGCGAAAAAAGGCATGCCATTCCGTGAAGCACACGAAATCGTTGGCAAGCTCGTGTATACATGCATTCAAAAAGGCATCTACTTAAGTGATCTTCCGTTTGAGACATTTACAGAAGCGAGCGCTCTTTTTGAAGAAGACATTTACACCGTGCTTGATCCTTATGTTGCTGTTGAAAAAAGAACAAGCGCAGGTGGAACTGGATTTAAACAAATTCAGCTCGCTTTAGAAAAAGCAAAAGCCTGCCTAGAGTAACTGACCAAAACCATTCGTTGATACGGATGGTTTTTTGTCTTGGGAAAAGGAGATTGATCATCATTGGAGAAGTTGAAATCATACCAGTGTTAAGCTGAAGAGGGAGTGACAGCAGTTCATGAAGAGAACGCTTCAGGCTTTGTTTGACCAGCCCATCGTATCAGTTGAAACGTTAGGAGAACAGTACGACGGACGGGCTAATGATGTGTGGCTGATCTCCTTACAAGACAAAACGGAATATGTGGTGAAATCTCCTAAAATGACAAAAGTAGAAAGGGAGTTTGAATATGGGATCGACATAATCTATGGAGTAAATGCTCATATAGGACAAGAACATCTCGATCAAATCAATGAAAAACTGGCTCTGACGAATTCCTTTCATATTCCGAAAGTTGTTCGTAAAGTGAAGAAGGCAGGGAAACATGATAATGTCATGGAAAAAATAGAAGGGATCCCTTTAACATCTTTTGAGGGGCGTTCATCACATTTCTATAAAGATTACGGGAGGAAACTAGCGCTTCTTCATTCATATCGAACAAACTCTTTCGGTGCAGTATACGGTGCAGAAACGAGACATTTGAGAGGATTTCATGCTCTTTTAAAAAAGGCTGTCTCCCAACTTGTAAGCCGCTATTATGCTGATCAGCCTGAATTTCAGTGCTATGGAGAAATGGTGCAGCAAAAGCTGGGTCACCTCAATCCTCCTGATTCAGCCAGTCTTATTTTAATTGATTTAGATCCATCGCAATATATTGAAAAAGATGATCAAGTGACGAGTCTAGTGGATACGGAGTATGTTGTGTTTGGACCAGCTGCATTTGATTTTATTGCATTGGAATACCTTTTGACGAAAGAAGCTGCACACGATGTTCAGTTGGGCTATGAAGAGATTTGCCCGCTTCCTCACCAGCTTCATGAGGTGAGAGCATGCTATCGTTTTGTTTCGCTGCTTATTGATATTCATGGCTCGTGGGATATCCAAAAGTGGATGAATCACCCATCATTTTTTCATTCTAAATAGAAATAACAGAAAGGGTTCATAAGTGCGCCAGATGCAGGTTTATAGTAAAGTAAAGATAAGAAACATGTGAACTTGCAACCTTTGCTTTAGGAGGAGATTGTGTGCGACACGCATTAATAACAGCGGGTTCTAAGGGACTTGGCAGGAAAGTCACCGAGTCTTTACTGAATATGGGGTATTCTGTGACAGTCAATTATCGAAGTGATGATGAAGCTGTACGGCAGATGAAAGAAGAATTGCAGGAATATGAAGAGAAGCTTCAATTTGTCCAAGGTGATGTGACAAACAAAGAAGATTTAAAGAACATGGTCGAGCTGGCAGCCGAGCGATTTGGGCGGATCGATGCCTTGATTAACAATGCCGGACCTTATATTTTTGAACGAAAAAAACTAGCGGATTATTCCGAAGATGAATGGTATCAAATGATGGAAGGCAACCTATCTGCTGTGTTCCATTTGTTCCGTATGGTCATCCCAATGATGAGAAAGCAAGGCTTCGGCCGAATTGTCACATATGGCTTCCAAGGTGCAGACCATGCGCCGGGATGGATGCACAGATCAGCCTTCGGAGCAGCAAAAGTGGGGCTCGCGTCACTGACGAAAACCATTGCGATAGAAGAAGCCGAAAACGGCATCACGGCCAATATGGTTTGTCCAGGCAAAATCGTTGGAGACATGAAAGAATCGACAATAGAAGAAGCACGCCAGATGAAAGATGACGAAACGCCGATTGGCAGATCTGGTACTGGAGAAGATATCGGGCGCATCATTTCCTTTTTATGCGATGACCGCTCTGATCTGATTACAGGAACTGTTATTGAAGCAACAGGTGGTCTTAACGTCATTCACAGGCATTAAGTTTTTCAGTTTTTTATACAGGGAATAGATGAAATGAGATCAAATTCGAAAGGTGGATATACTCACATGAAAGCTACATATCACGGACATTCAGTCGTACACATTGAAACAAACGGATACCATATTTGGATTGATCCATTTTTAAATGGAAATAAGCACACAGATATCAAACCGCAAGATGTCAAAGCGGATGCCATTTTGCTGACCCACGGGCATGGAGATCACGTCGGTGACACCATTGAAATCGCTAAAAACAATGATGCGCTCGTTATTGCGCCATTCGAGCTTGCCACTTATTTAAGCTGGCAAGGTGTGAAAACGCACCCGCTTTCGATTGGGGGCGGACGTGAGTTTGAATTTGGTAAAGTGAAGCTCACTCAAGCGTTCCATGGTTCTGCTATCATTGATGAAGATGCAAAAACGATTACGTATACAGGCATGCCATCAGGTATTTTATTTACTGCAGAGGGCAAAACGATTTATCATGCCGGAGACACTGCACTCTTTTCAGATATGAAGCTGATCGGTGAGCTGAATCATATTGAGCTTGCATTCCTTCCGATCGGTGATAACTTCACGATGGGACCGGACGATGCAAGAATCGCAGCCGAATGGCTTCGGGCGAAGCAAGTCGTGCCAGTTCACTACAGCACATTCCCGCCGATTGAGCAGGACCCACATGCATTTGCAGACAGTCTGCATGGCGGCGTCGGTCATGTGTTAAACAGCGGAGAATCGATCGAGATTTAATCAACATAGCAAAAAGCCGGCACTCAAATGCCGGCTTTTTTTATTTACAAGTATCGTGCTGAAAAAAGACAAATTGCTATTAAAAGCCTCCTGCCCTTATAATGAAAGTTAGATGAAAACGCTGAAAACAAAAAGGGTGAACGGGATTGGCGACAAAGCATGAACAAATTTTATCGTATATTGATTCATTAGATGTCGGAGAGAAAATTTCTGTCCGGCGTATTGCGAAAGAAATGAAAGTAAGTGAAGGCACGGCTTACCGGGCTATTAAGGATGCTGAAAATAAAGGGTTCGTGAGTACCATTGAACGAGTCGGCACCATTCGAATTGAACAGAAGAAAAAAGAAAATATTGAAAAACTGACATATGCAGAAGTGGTCAATGTGATTGACGGACAGGTGCTTGGGGGACGAGCGGGCTTACATAAAACATTAAACAAATTTGTCATCGGTGCAATGGAGCTTGATGCGATGATGCGCTATACGGCAGCTGGAAACCTGCTGATTGTCGGAAACCGGATCAATGCCCACAGACAAGCATTAGAGGCAGGGGCGGCTGTACTTGTTACAGGCGGATTCTCAACAGATGATGAAATCATTCAGCTCGCAGATGAGCTTGAACTGCCGATCTTATCGACAAGCTACGATACATTTACCGTAGCAGCTCTCATTAACCGGGCCATTTATGACCAACTCATAAAAAAAGAGATTGTGCTTGTGGAAGATATTTTAACGCCGATAGAACGAACGGTGTATCTATCACCAGAGGATAAGCTTGAAAAATGGTATGAAAAAAACTATGAAACTGGCCACGGCCGCTTTCCAGTCGCTGACGACCAAATGAAGATTCACGGCATTCTCACCTCAAAGGATATCGCAGGTCATGACCGCTCCACACCGATAGAAAAGGTGATGACGAAAAACCCACTGACAGTCATTGGCAAAACCTCTGTCGCTTCTGCAGCTCAAATGATGGTATGGGAAGGCATTGAGGTGCTGCCAGTTGTAGATGATTATGCGAAACTGATTGGAATGATCAGCCGTCAGGACGTGCTGAAGGCGCTTCAAATGATTCAAAAGCAGCCGCAGGTCGGAGAAAAACTGGATGATGTCGTCTCAAGAGGGTTTAAAGAGACCGATACAGAAAAACCAAAGGCAGATGCAGTGTATCAATATGAGGTCACACCACAAATGACAAACCAGCTCGGAAACATTTCATATGGCGTGTTCACGCAAATTTTAATTGAATCCGCCAATCGCTTCTTAAAGTCTCATAAAAAAGGGGAGCTAATTGTCGAAAGTCTCTCTGTCTACTTCTTAAAACCGGTTCAAATGGAATCCACGATACAGATCAAGCCAAATATTTTAGAAGTAGGACGCAAGTTTGGAAAGCTGGAAGTGGAAGTTTATCATCAATCGAATATCGTCGGTAAAGCCATGCTGATGGTGCAGCTCATGGAGAGAGGATAATCTGCTGAAAAAGACAAAGGGCTAAAATAAACATCATTTTAGCCCTTCTCTCCTATTATGCGTGATCTTTTTCGCCTTCCTTTAAAAAGAGCGGAAGGTAATGCTTGTAGGCTTTATATCCAGCCCACGTACTGCCGATACCGACAGCAACAAAAATAAATCCAATGACAAATGCGAGTGACGAGCGGTTTAAAAATAATTGATTCACACCGAAGAGCAGGACAAAGCAGCCAAGTGCCATACTGGATTTCGCCGACCAGAATTTCTTTTCGACTGGGCGGTTCGTACGGACATTCTTTGCTTTGTAGTATAAATAAAACATGGCAGAACAAATAATAAACACAATCAAAACAAGCATGTGCCAAGCCTCCATTGTAAGTGGTTACAACCCTATTTTAAACGTAAATAGGCTTGCTTACTAGAATAAATTGTCTATTCCTCACTTTTCCGTCAGGATAGATTATGATTTAATAATAAAAAGAGTATCGGATAAGAAGGAGTTTTTATGAAAAAAGAACTGATTAGAACCATATCATTATATGACACCATCATCATTCATAGACATGTAAGACCAGATCCTGATGCGTATGGATCGCAGTGCGGCCTTACGGAAATCTTGCGTGCCACCTATCCAGAAAAAAATATTTATGCGACAGGAACCCCGGAGCCATCCCTTTCATTTTTATATGAACTTGATGAAGTGCCGGATGACGTGTACAAAGATGCCCTTGTCATTGTCTGCGATACAGCCAATCAAGCAAGAATTGACGATCAGCGCTATTCAATGGGCGATAAGCTGATGAAAATTGACCATCATCCAAATGAAGATCCTTATGGTGATTTACTTTGGGTGGATACAGAGGCAAGCTCTGTGAGCGAAATGATTTATGAATTGTATTTAGAGGGGAAAGAAGAAGGATATCAGCTGAATACAAAGGCGGCTGAACTCATTTATGCCGGCATTGTAGGAGACACAGGCCGCTTCCTTTTCCCAAACACGACGAAAAAGACGCTCAAATATGCAGGAGAACTGATTGAATATCCATTTTCATCTTCAGACCTTTTCAATCAATTGTATGAGACGGATCTGAATGTCGTGAAATTAAATGGCTATATTTTTCAACATATTTCTTTGTCAGAGAATGGAGTCGCTTCTGTTTTCATTAAGCAGGATATTTTGGAATCGTTCCAAACGACAGCGCAGCAAGCCTCACAGCTTGTTGGAACACTTGGAAATATTGCAGGGATTAAGGCATGGGTCTTTTTTGTGGAAGAAAATGATCAGATTCGTGTTAGATTCCGTTCGAAAGGCGTCGTCATTAATACCATTGCGAAAAAATATCATGGCGGCGGCCACCCGCTTGCAGCTGGTGCGTCTATTTATGATTGGGCCGTGGCAGATGAGATTTTGCGTGATTTAGAAGAAGTATGTAAATCATCATCATGAGAGAGGGGGGCTTCAAGTCCCCTCTCTCTTTTTTTGTTATGGAGAAAAGGGTTACTTGCATACAGGGATAAACCAGCAGCCGATGTCAGTTGAATCTTCATAGGCTTGGAGATTTTGATGCTTTAATTCTTTTTTAATTAAATGAGCCATCATTTCTGTCTCAGCATAAGCGCACATGCCGTCCTTGATCCGGCTTGCTTTGTCTCGTGCCATTTGACGATAGCTATAAACCTCCATTGTCCTCACCTCTTTCTATTGTAGATCTCGTTCTACTTTTAGTGTATAAAAATTAAGGGGGAAAAGCGATCATTGAGGGCAGAAATTCATAAAAATTCCACATGATCATTTATTCAGCAAATGAAATGCGCACTTCAAGTGAAAGCTTCGTATAAATTGTCAGCTCTGTCACTTTGGCGCGGTATGCCTTTTCCCGAATGGTATATTCTTTGTTTTCGACCGTGCGTTTTAATAATTCCTTTGTTTTATAGACACTTTCAATATCCTTTGTAATAACCTCTGAGATATCCTCCTTGACCTGATCTTCAAATTTTAGCGTGTCTGGCTCTGGGATTTTATACTGCTCACGATTGACGAGATGGACATCTACGCTTTGGATCAGCAGTCGCTTCTTATTATCCTCATTTAACTTATGCAAATCTTCCCGATAGAGTGTGATTTGTTCTTTCAGACTGTCCATATGGTGCTGCTGGCTTCTCAGAAGTGTCACCTGCTTTTCCTGAAAGGTTCCGTATGTAAAGAGGAAAATGAGCCAGCTCACAATCGCACCAAACATCATCCCCGCAAAAAAACGTTGCCAGCCTGGACGTTTGTAAAGCTCCGGCACCCTCATGATGACACATGCTCCTGTGTGAGCCACGTGATAATAAGATAACCCGTTTGCGCACCGCCCATGGCAGAGACAATTAATAAAATCTGCTTGAAAATATCACGCGTGTTCCCTTCAAAAATGCCTCGTTCAAAGCTATAAACAGCATCAAACGTTCCGCCGATGGCTGCGACAAGCGCCCAAATCTTTAATCGATTGGCAAGACTCGTAATAATGGATAAAGGCGGCTGACCAGACAAATAAGCACCAACACCGCCGATAATGGCACCACCCAAAATGACTCCAAGCGCAATAAAATAACAGCTGATAAAATTTGGAATAAAAGCTTCCTTCACATCCATTTTGTCCACCTCACTCTATTCAATATATGGTGCGTGCGGGACAAGTATGAACGGACAGAAAAGAAAGAACATTTGTTTCTCATCGCATCGCGTTTTATAATGAAAGAATGACTTTAGACGAAAGGAGTGGATTAAGCATGTCTTATGTTCATCTTCAGGTCCACAGTGGATACAGCTTATTAAGCAGTGCAGCAAAAGTAAAGGAGCTTGTGCTGAAAGCAAAAGAACTTGGCTGCAAGGCGCTCGCTCTTACCGATGACCATGTGATGTATGGAACGGTTGAATTTTATAAGGAATGTAAAAAACATGGCATCAAGCCGGTCATCGGTTTAACAGCTTCTGTCTTCATAGATGAACAAGAGACAGAGGCTTATCCCTTGGTGCTCCTTGCCAAAAACAATGAAGGCTACCAAAACTTGATCAAAATCAGCAGTGTGCTGAAATCAAAATCAAAAGCTGGACTGAAAAAGAAATGGCTGAAAAGCTATCACCGCGGGCTCATTGCCATCACACCAGGTGTTTCTGGCTACATTGAAACGCTGCTTCAGCACGATCAGATAGAAGAAGCGAATGATGCGGCGAAACAATTGAAACATATTTTCGGTGAGGGACATGTGTACATCGCACTTCAGCCATTTCAGCAAGACGAATCGCTTACAGGTAAACTGAGGGATGTCTCAAAAAGTGCGGACATTCCTCTTGTTGCGACAGGAGATGTCCACTACATCAACATGGAAGACAAAACGGCCTATACGTGTTTAAAGGCGATTAAAGCAGGGCAGCAGCTGCCTGAGGTTGAGGAAGACCAAGCAGAAAAGCATTTCAGAACCTTTGAAGAAATGAAGGAATGGTATACGCAGGATACGGAGCTGCTCACAAGAACGGTGGAGATCGCAGACCGCTGTGAAGTCGATTTAAATCTTGGGCAGACAAAACTCCCATCCTATCCGACCCCTGATCAATCAACAGCAGATCAGTTTTTACGCAAAGTGTGTGCGGAAGGGATGAAGCAAAGAAAGATTGCTTCAAATGAAGCGTATGTGAAAAGACTTGAGTACGAACTGAGCATTATCCAAAAAATGAATTTCAGTGATTATTTTCTCATCGTGTGGGATTTTATGAAGTATGCCCATGACCAAGGCATTGTCACAGGACCGGGCCGAGGATCGGCAGCAGGATCACTTGTTGCCTATGTACTGTTTATTACGGATGTTGATCCGCTCCGTCACGGTTTGTTATTTGAACGTTTCTTAAATCCTGAGCGAATCAGTATGCCTGATATTGATATAGATTTCCCTGATACGAGAAGAGATGAAATCATTTCTTATGTAAAAGACAAATACGGAGACATGCATGTGGCGCAAATTGTCACGTTTGGAACACTTGCAGCAAAAGCAGCTTTAAGAGATGTAGGACGTGTGATGGGGATTGATTCAAAGGCAGCGGATCGTCTTGCAAAGCTGATTCCGTCAAAGCCAGGAACGACGCTGAAAGAAGCGCTCACTGCATCTCCTGAATTAAAAACAATGCTCCAGCAGTCCGAAGAGCTCAGGCAAGTCTTTCAAACTGCTTTAAAGGTGGAAGGCTTGCCAAGACATACCTCGACACATGCAGCTGGCGTTGTGCTGAGCGAGGAGCCTCTGACAGAGGTCGTTCCGATTCAAGACGGCCATGATGGTGTGTATTTAACGCAGTATGCGATGAATTATTTAGAAGATCTCGGACTTTTAAAGATGGATTTCTTAGGACTTAGAAACTTAACCTTAATTGAATCCATTAAAAACCAGATTGAAAGACAGGAAAACGTCCACATTAACTTTAGTGACATTTCATATGAAGATCAGAAAACATTTGAATTGTTATCAGCGGGGGATACAACTGGGATTTTCCAGCTTGAATCACAAGGAATGCGTCAGGTGCTGAGACGCTTGAAGCCCTCTAGTTTAGAAGACATTGTGGCAGTCAATGCCCTCTACCGTCCAGGTCCAATGGAGAATATCCCGCTCTTTATCGACCGAAAGCACGGCAGAGTCAAGGTCTCTTACCCGCATCCTGATTTGTATGACATTTTAAAAGACACATATGGAGTCATCGTCTATCAGGAGCAGATCATGCTGATTGCAGCGAAGATGGCAGGCTTTCAGCTTGGCGAGGCAGATCTATTAAGAAGAGCAGTTTCAAAGAAGGATAAAAAGGTTCTTGATGAAGAGCGGAGCCATTTTGTTGAAGGATGCCTAAAAAAGGAGTATCCTGTTAACATTGCAAATGACGTTTATGACTTAATCGTCAAATTTGCAAACTATGGTTTTAATAGAAGCCATGCTGTTGCATATAGCATGATTGGCTTTCAGCTTGCTTACTTAAAAGCGCATTATCCGTTATATTTTATGTGCGGACTTTTAACGAGTGTGATTGGAAATGATGACAAAGTTGCTCAATATTTCTATGAGGCAAAGGAAAAAGGGATATCTGTGTTGAAGCCTTCTATTAATAAGAGTGAATTTCCATTTACGGTTGAAAAAGGGGAGATCCGCTACAGCTTAAGAGCGATCAAAAATGTCGGAGTGTCAGCTGTAAAGGATATATACAGGGCAAGACAGGAAAAGCCGTTTGAAGATTTATTTGATTTTTGCGCAAGAGTATCAGCAAAGAGTGTCAACCGAAAAACGATTGAAGCGCTCATTTTTTCAGGGGCGATGGATGAGCTTTATCCAAATCGTGCTTCGTTATTGGCATCAATAGATATTGCATTAGACCACGTGTCATTTTTAAATCCAGATGATCAGCTTGACTTTCTGGGGGATACAACCTTCTCTATTAAGCCAAAATATGCAGAGATAGAAGAATTGCCGCTTGTCGATCTTCTGCAATTTGAAAAAGAGGCACTTGGACTATATTTATCAAATCATCCTGTACAAGCGTACCGAGATCGCTTAAGAGAGAATGGTGCAGTGGAAATCATCAGACTTTCTTCCTATATAAAGCGAAAGGTCTCAATGGGTGGTCTTTTGACAAAGGTGAAATCGATTCGAACAAAAAATGGACAATCGATGGCATTTGTCACATTTGGGGATGAAACGGGAGAAATGGAAGGCGTCGTCTTTCCAGAGCAATTTAGAAAGCTGTCCCCCTTACTTGAGGAGGGCGCCATGCTTTATGTTGAAGGCAGAATAGATGTCAGAAATGACAGCAGCCAGATCATCGTGCAAGAAGCCGTTCTGCTTGAAGAGATGGGCACACAAAGAAAAGAGTCTGTCTACATTCGGGTGAAAGAAGAAAATCATACGCAGGAGCTGCTAGAGCAAGTAAAGCGGGTGATCTCGATGCACAGCGGAGAAGCAGATGTCTATTTGTATTATGAGAAGCAAAAAAAGACAGTGAGACTTCCAGATGCATACAAAGTTCATGCAGATCATGCTGTCATTTTCCAGTTAAAAGAGCTGCTTGGTGAACAAAACGTTGTGATTAAATGATGACAAATCGCCTGAATATGTTTTACAAATTCACCTATTGTGTTATCATTTTAAAGATTCTGTGTATTTAAAACTGCCAGTATGTGCTTATCAACTTAGCAATTCATTAAATCATTTTCCACTTGAAGGAGTGTTTCACATGTCATTAAGAGAAGAAGCATTACATATGCACAAAGAGAATCAAGGCAAACTTGAATCAAAATCAAAAGTACAAGTGAAAAATGCGAAAGACTTGAGCTTGGCTTACTCACCTGGTGTTGCAGAACCATGTAAAGATATTTATGACGACACAAGCAAAGTGTATGATTATACAATGAAAGGCAATATGGTCGCTGTTGTCACAGACGGAAGCGCTGTTTTAGGGCTTGGAAATATTGGTGCAGAAGCATCTCTTCCAGTAATGGAAGGAAAAGCTGTACTATTCAAAAGCTTCGCTGGCGTTGATGCCTTCCCGATCGCGCTTGCGACAAACGATGTAGACAAAATCGTTGAAACAGTAAAGCTTCTTGAGCCAACGTTTGGCGGTGTCAACCTTGAAGATATTGCAGCTCCAAACTGCTTTATTATCGAAGAGCGCTTGAAAAAAGAGACAAACATTCCAGTGTTCCATGATGATCAGCACGGAACAGCGATTGTGACAGTAGCAGGACTTGTAAATGCGCTGAAACTGTCTGGAAAATCAATGTCCTCTATCAAAGTGGTGGCAAACGGCGCTGGAGCAGCGGGAATTGCGATTATCAAGCTTCTATATCATTTCGGTGTACGTGATATTATCATGTGTGATACAAAAGGCGCAATTTATGAAGGCCGCCCGAACGGTATGAATGCAGTGAAAAATGAAGTGGCTAAATTCACGAACCAAGACCGTAACGAAGGTTCATTAGAAGAAGTGATTGAAGGCGCTGACGTCTTCATCGGGGTCTCAGCAGCAGGCGCTCTAACAAAAGAAATGGTTGGCAAAATGGCAAAAGATCCTGTCATCTTCGCAATGGCGAATCCTAATCCAGAGATCATGCCAGAAGATGCACATGCAGCAGGCGCAAGTGTTGTAGGCACTGGCCGTTCTGACTTCCCGAACCAAGTAAACAACGTACTGGCATTCCCAGGAATTTTCCGCGGAGCATTAGATGTACGAGCAACCCACATTAACGAAGAAATGAAAATTGCAGCCGTAGAAGCAATTGCTTCTCTTGTTTCAGATGATAAATTGTCAGCTGAATACGTCATCCCTGAACCATTTGATGCACGTGTAGCACCAGCGGTAGCAAAAGCGGTAGCAAAAGCAGCAATGGAAACTGGTGTTGCAAGAATCCAAGTCGACCCAGAAGAAGTCGCTGAAAAAACAAGAAAATTAACGATTATCGGCGAATAATCAATTGGAAAAGTGTGCACGTTCTTTCTGAAATTGGAGGAAAGTCGTGCACCATTTCCTCTCATACGCGAAAATTTTTTCATCCGGAATGATATTTTTTTGTAGACGTTCACAATTCACCTATATCAACTGCTCAGCGCCCCAAACACATACTCATTTCTCATCAATTCCCCACTGAAAAAATTGAATGAAGGATGACAGCGTTTGACAAAAAAAGTACAATAGTTTCGGTACAGTTATGACATGTCCTATAATAGTGGATGTGCGTGTAAAGAAAAAACCCTTCAAAAAGGGAGGTAGTCATTTGTCAATCAAAAATATTTTCAGTAAAAAGAAAAAATATGCATCTGTACCCTCTGAACAGGCAAGTCAAGATGTGCCTGAAGGCATCATGACCAAATGTCCGCAATGTAAAAAAATAATGCTCACCAAAGAACTAGATAAAAATTTACGTGTTTGCATGAATTGCGGCAGACATTTGCAAATGAATGCAAAACAGCGTATTGACAGCCTTGTTGACGAAGGCACATTTGAAGAATTTAACGGGCACCTGATCTCAGAAAACCCGCTCGGATTCCCAGGCTACGAAGAAAAGCTTGAGAAAGACAGAGAAAAAACATCTTTGAATGAAGCCATTGTCACAGGTCAAGGTGAAATTGAAGGCAAGCGTGCTGTGATCGCTGTCATGGATGCCACATTCCGTATGGGCAGCATGGGCTCGGTTGTTGGTGAAAAGATCACACTTGCGATCGAGAAAGCAAAAGCGGACAAGGTGCCATTTATCATCTTTACTGCATCAGGCGGAGCGAGAATGCAAGAGGGGATCCTCAGTCTTATGCAGATGGCAAAAACAAGCTCAGCATTAAAACTGTTCAGCGAGGACCAAGGTTTGATTATCTCTGTGATGACGAACCCAACAACTGGCGGTGTATCAGCTAGTTTCGCGTCTCTTGGTGATTACAACTTTGCAGAACCTGGTGCTTTAATTGGGTTTGCAGGTCGTAGAATCATTGAACAAACAATTCGTGAAGACCTACCAGAGGACTTCCAAACGGCTGAATTTTTGTTAAAGCATGGACAGCTGGATGCTGTCATTCATCGTGCAGAGATGAAAGAAACACTAGGCCGAATCTTAGCATTACACAGCACAGGAGGTGAACGAGAGTGGCTGGAGAACTAGAATTTGAAAAACCTGTCATTGAACTTCGAGCGAAAATTGATGAACTGAAAAAGTTCACACAAAACTCAGAAATGGATTTAAGTGCAGAAATTGAGCGTCTTGAAACACGTCTGAGCAAACTTGAAGCAGACATTTATACAAATTTAAAGCCGTGGGACAGAGTACAGATTGCTCGTCATGCGATGCGTCCAACAACTCTCGATTACATTCAAGAGCTGTTTGACAACTTTTTCGAGTGTCACGGTGACCGTTTTTATGGCGATGATGAAGCGATCGTTGGAGGAATTGCCACGTTTAAAGGGCTTCCTGTCACGGTGATTGGCCACCAGCGCGGTAAAGATACAAAAGAAAACTTGCGCCGTAATTTCGGAATGCCTCATCCAGAAGGCTACCGTAAAGCGCTGCGCTTGATGAAACAAGCAGATAAATTTAATCGTCCGATCATTTGCTTTATTGATACAAAAGGAGCTTATCCTGGTAAAGCAGCTGAAGAACGCGGGCAAAGTGAAGCAATTGCGAAAAACCTATTCGAAATGGCAGGACTTCGTGTACCGGTTGTCTGTATTGTCATTGGAGAAGGCGGAAGTGGCGGCGCACTAGGCTTAGGCGTAGGAAACCACCTATACATGCTAGAGAATTCAACGTATTCAGTGATTTCACCTGAAGGTGCAGCAGCACTGCTCTGGAAGGACTCATCACTTGCGAAAAAAGCTGCAGAATCAATGAAAATTACGGCTCCAGACCTAAAAGAATTAGATATTATAGATGATGTTATTAAAGAAGTGCAAGGTGGAGCACACCGAGACGTGAAACAACAAGCAGCCTACATTGAAAAAATATTAAAACAGTCACTTACATCTTTGCTCAAACTAACACCTGAAGAACTAGTCGAACAAAGATATCAAAAATACAAAGCAATCGGGAAAGTATCGGTTGAAAATCAATATATTGGGGTAAACTAAATAAACGTACAGCCTTTTTGGCTGGCGTTTATTTTTTTCATCTTTTTTCATCAAAACCTTCCTCGTGTAAGCGCTATTTGAAAATAATTTTCATTTGTTTTCATAAAATTTGAAACGCCTGAAAACCTTGATATGGTAGGCTTTAGAGGGGGTGACCTTCCTAGGTTTTGAAAGAAATGCTTTCATACTTTCTTAACTTTTGTTTAAAAACGGTTTATTTAATTGTATAATAAGTACGGTTTTAGAAATACAAATTGAAAACATCCTGTTTTGCTCATGATTGTTTTCAAGCAGTGGAAATGGTATGTTTAATTCATATATGGTCTCTGAGGTGAAAAAGATGAAGCGTATAGGAGTTTTAACGAGCGGTGGGGATTCCCCAGGAATGAATGCAGCTGTGCGCGCAGTTGTAAGGAAAGCGATTTACCATAATGTTGAAGTTTACGGTATTTATAATGGATATTCAGGTCTAATTAACGGTAAAATTGAGAAACTTGAAATAGGTTCAGTTGGCGATATTATTCATCGTGGAGGAACAAAACTTTACACGGCAAGATGTCCTGAATTCAAGACAGTTGAAGGTCGTGAAAAAGGCATTGAAAACTTAAAAAAATTCGGTATTGAAGGACTTGTTGTGATCGGCGGAGACGGTTCATTCATGGGAGCAAAGAAATTAACTGAGCTTGGTTTTCCATGTGTAGGTGTCCCGGGTACAATCGACAACGATATTCCAGGTACTGATTTCACTATTGGCTTTGATACAGCACTGAATACAGTCATTGACGCCATTGATAAAATTCGTGATACAGCCACATCTCATGAACGTACATACGTAGTGGAAGTAATGGGAAGACATGCTGGTGATATTGCTCTTTGGTCAGGTCTTGCAGGCGGAGCCGAATCTATTTTGATTCCAGAAGCAGACTATGACATGGATGAAATTATCGCGAGATTAAGAAGAGGGCACGAGCGCGGCAAGAAGCACAGTATCATCATCGTCGCAGAAGGCGTAGGCAGCGGTGTTGAATTTGGTAAGCGGATTGAAGAGGAGACAAGCCTTGAAACCCGTGTATCTGTCTTAGGACATATTCAGCGCGGAGGTTCTCCAAGTGCGTTTGACCGAGTACTCGCAAGCCGTTTAGGAGCATATGCAGTAGAACTTCTACTTGAAGGAAAAGGCGGACGCTGTGTGGGTATTCAAAGCAACGACCTCGTTCACCACGATATTTTAGATATCTTAGATAAAAAACATACAGTCGATCAAAACATGTACCGACTTTCACAAGAGCTCTCTATATAAAACGAGAAGACCTTAGGAGGAACAGTAATGAGAAAGACAAAAATCGTTTGTACAATCGGTCCAGCAAGTGAAACCATTGAAAAGCTGACTGAATTGATTGAAGCAGGAATGAATGTAGCCAGACTAAACTTCTCTCACGGAGATTTTGAAGAGCATGGTGCACGCATTGAAAACATTCGTAAAGCAGGTAAAACATTAGGCAAGGACATTGCGATCCTTCTTGATACAAAAGGTCCAGAGATCCGTACACGTACAGTCGAAAACGGCTCAATTGAGCTAGTCGCTGGTGCAGATCTTATCGTAAGTATGGAAGACATTGTTGGAAATACGGAAAAAATTAGTGTGACATATGAAGATTTGATTCATGATGTAGAAGTGGGTTCAACAATCCTTTTAGATGATGGTCTTATTGGTTTAGAAGTCAAAGAACTGAACATGGACCGTAAAGAAATCGTCACAAAGGTCATGAATACAGGCACGCTCAAAAACAAAAAAGGTGTTAACGTACCAGGTGTAAGTGTGAACCTGCCAGGTATTACAGAAAAGGATGCCAATGATATTCTGTTCGGAGTTGAACAAGGCGTCGATTTCATCGCAGCTTCTTTTGTGAGACGAGCTTCTGATGTTCTTGAAATTCGTGAGCTTCTCGAAAAGAATAACGCGGCTGACATTCAAATCATCCCTAAGATTGAAAACCAAGAGGGTGTTGATAACATCGATGAAATCCTTGAGGTATCAGACGGTTTGATGGTTGCGCGTGGAGATCTTGGTGTAGAGATCCCGGCAGAAGAAGTACCGCTTGTACAAAAAATGTTGATCAAAAAATGCAATCGCTTAGGCAAACCAGTCATCACAGCGACCCAAATGCTTGACAGCATGCAGCGTAATCCTCGTCCAACTCGTGCGGAAGCAAGTGACGTGGCAAATGCCATTTTTGATGGCACAGATGCGATTATGCTTTCTGGTGAAACAGCAGCAGGAACGTATCCAGTGGAAGCTGTACAAACGATGCATAACATTGCATCACGCTCAGAAGATGCACTCAACTATAAAGCCATTCTTTCTCGCAGAAGTGAAGAAGTAGAAGTCAGCATTACAGATGCCATCGGTCAATCTGTTGCGCATACAGCGATGAAGCTTGATGTTGCAGCGATTGTGACACCTACAGAAAGCGGTCATACAGCGAGAATGATTTCAAAATATAGACCAAAAGCACCAATCGTAGCGGTCACAGCAAACGAATCAGTTGCAAGAAAGCTATCTCTTGTATTCGGTGTATTTGCAAAGAGCGGATCAAAAACGACGTCTACTGATGAAATGCTTGAGAATGCAGTCGAGAAATCGATTGAAACAGGCTACGTGAGACACGGCGATTTAATCGTCATTACAGCTGGTGTGCCAGTTGGTGAAACAGGTACAACAAACTTAATGAAAGTCTATGTTGTCGGTGACATTATTGCGAAAGGTCAAGGAATTGGCCGTAAATCTGCATTTGGACCGGTTGTTATTGCACAAAGCGGAAAAGAAGCAGATGAAAAAATGTACGATGGTGCGATTCTTGTCGCAAACTGTACAGACCGTGATATGATGGGTGCTTTAGAGAAAGCATCAGCCCTGATCACTGAAGAAGGCGGCTTAACAAGCCATGCAGCAGTCGTTGGACTCAGCCTTGGCATTCCAGTGATTGTAGGTCTTGATGGTGCAACAACATTGCTAAAAGAAGGCGAAGAGATTACAGTAGATCCGGCACGCGGAGCGATCTACAAAGGCCGTGCAAGCGTCCTTTAAATCATATACACGAGGGGAGTTGTCTGACTCCTCTCTTTTTTTATGTTACACTAAAAAAGTAAAACAGCTTTCGGGTGAAAGATACCCCATGAGGTGATATGGTTGAAAAAATATTTGCTACTATTATTGATTCTGTTCCCTGCAGTGGAAATCAGTTTATTTTTAATATCAAGTAAAATCATTGGCATTTTGCCAACGATGCTGATGATCGTACTCACGAGTGCACTAGGTGCTTATTTTGCAAGAAAACAAGGAATCGAAGCATTTCAAAAAGTGCAAAGAGATTTACAATATGGCAAAATGCCAGGGGTAACGATTGTCGATGGTTTTTGCATTCTAATCGGTGGTCTGCTCCTGCTCATTCCCGGCTTCTTATCAGATATCATCGGTGCGCTGCTGCTCATTCCGATGACGAGAAAGCAAATCAAGCCGCTCTTTGAACGCTGGCTCAGGAACATGTCTAATCGCAGTCGCTATACGATTATTCGCTAAAGAGACCTTGAACTGAAGGTCTCTTTTACTTTTGCATGCCGTACCGAATGTACTGATAGATATCCCTGAAAACACCTGCATTACGAAATGCTTGCCACACGACAAGGGAAGCAGGGCCAATGACGAGTCCGAGGAAACCGAGCCATTTTAACCCGACAAATAGCGCCACAAGTGTGGCTAAAGGATTAAGACCAATGGATTTGCTCAAGACTTTTGGCTCTGAAATTTGTCTTTGAATGAGCACGACAATATACAAAATGCCGAGCCCGATGGCGAGGGAAAGGTTTCCTGTCATGGCAGAGTAAATGATCCATGGCAGAAAAACAGTGCCGCTCCCGATATAAGGAAGTAAATCGACAAACCCAATACATAAAGCAATGACAAGGGCGTGCTCGACTTTTAAGATGATCAGACCAATGATGACAAGGCCGATGGTCATTGCAACAAGCAAAAGCTGCGCCTTCATAAAACCGGTAATGGCTTTTTTGATTTCAGATAAAATGGCTCGTGTATGTTGCATCCATTTTGCGGGAAAGATACGAGAACCATATTTTTTTAATGTAAACCAATCTTTCGTAATAAAAAAAGTTGCTAGTGCAGAAAACAAAAGAGTTGCGGCTGCATCAGGCAAAAGACCTAAAAAAGCTGGGATGAGCTCGAGTGTTTTTGAAAGAAAAGTCCCTATTTTGGCCGCAGCTTCATCGCCCAGTGCTTGGATTTGTCCCAAAATCGATTCCTTTTGCCCTGCTTGAAGCGTATTAAATTGGGCGGTTACATCATGGTACAAAGGCAGGATTTTATCTGTAAAAAACCGTTCAACAATCCCAATCATTTGATCAAGGTGACCAGGCAGAACCTTTGCCAAATAAGCACTTCCTGAAATGATTTCTGCTACTAAGAGTGTGATGAAACCGGCGGCTACTAATAAAAAGAGCAGTAATACAATGATTACAACAAATCCTCTTGGCATTCCGGTGATCTCTTCTATTTTGCATACGGCAGGGTGGATGAGGCAGGATACAATAAGTGCAATCCAAAAAGGATATAGAAAAGGAAAAGAGTGATATAAAAAGACAACCGCAAATACAGCAATGCTGATCATCATCAAACTTCGTAGAAAAATGGCCATATAGGTGTGATTCACACAATCCCCTCCAAAAAACAAGCATGTCCGATACTTCATTTTATTCAAAAAGATTAGTAATATGAAAAGGTCGCAATAAAAAGAAAGGACGGGGCGGCGTATGTTTACTCAAGCAAATTTATTTTTGGTTCTTTTACTCGTTATTGCACTTATTGCAAAAAACAATTCATTAATTTTAGCGGTTTCTGTGCTCATTGGGATTAAGCTGATTGGTTTGGATCAAAAAATTTTCCCAGTTCTCCAATCAAAAGGCATCAATTGGGGGGTCACCGTTATTACAATTGCTGTGCTTGTCCCTATTGCAACAGGTGATATTGGATTTAAGCAGCTTGGAGAAGCCGTGAAATCTTCTTACGCTTGGATTGCACTTGGAGCGGGTATATTAGTAGCATTAATTGCAAAAAACGGTATTGTGCTACTCGAAAATGATCCGCATATCACGGCAGCGCTTGTGTTCGGGACGATTTTGGCAGTCAGCTTATTTAAAGGTGTAGCTGTCGGTCCGCTGATCGGAGCAGGAATTGCTTATTTAGCGATGCAGGCTGTGAAATTTTTCAGCGGTTGAAAAGAGAGTGGTTCATGCCACTTTCTTTTTTATTTTTTCTTGTGTGAGCTTTTGCAAAAAAACATAATTAAATATAATAAAAGAAGCAAAATCCCTTTATTCCATGCCTTATATGGAAGACTGGAAAAAAAAATATCAAAAAAAATTATAGTTAAACATTTAACAAATGTCTGATTATTGTTTATAATGGGAATAGGCTTAATTTTGAACTCATTGATCACACAAGAGATATGAGGCTAAAAGCGCTCTAACCGTATAGGTAAATGTAAGCATTTTCTTTTCTGAACCTGCCGTCTTATTCGGATTGGATAGCGCTTTCAAAAAGCGAGAATTCTGCAACGAAGGGGAATCTTTTTAAAAAGGGGAGATTGAACATGACAGCAACAAGAGGTCTTGAAGGTATTGTGGCAACAACTTCATCCGTAAGCTCAATTATTGATGATACTCTTACTTATGTAGGGTACAATATCGATGATTTAACTGAAAAAGCTACATTCGAAGAAATTGTCTACCTGTTATGGCACTTAAAGCTGCCGAATGAGCAAGAGCTGAGTGAGTTAAAACAGCAGCTCAACGAAAATGCTCACATTCCGCAAGAAATCATTGAGCACTTTAAATCGTATTCGCTGGATGGGGTTCATCCAATGTCTGCGATTCGTACAGCGGTATCCTTACTAGGATTACTTGATAACGAATCAGAGATTATGGACAAAGAAGCGAATTACAGAAAAGCCATTCGCTTACAGGCGAAAATTTCTGGACTAGTCGCTGCATTTTCACGTATTCGTAAGGGACTTGAGCCTGTACAGCCAAAAGAAGAATACAGCTATGCTGCAAACTTCTTGTATATGCTAAATGGCGAAGAGCCATCACCAGTAGAAATTGAGGCAATTGATAAGGCACTCATTCTGCATGCGGATCATGAATTAAACGCATCGACATTTACAGCACGTGTATGTGTTGCTACACTATCAGATATCTACTCTGGTGTAACAGCGGCTATCGGTGCGCTGAAAGGACCACTTCATGGCGGAGCCAACGAAGGCGTGATGAAGATGCTTTCAGAAATTGGCGAAGTTGAAAACGTAGATTCCTATATTCATGGTAAGCTAGAGAAGAAAGAAAAAATTATGGGCTTTGGCCACCGCGTATACCGTCAAGGTGACCCGCGTGCAAAGCATCTAAAAGAAATGAGCCAGCGTTTAACAAACCTGACTGGCGAGCCGAAATGGTATGAAATGTCTGTTCGTGCAGAGGAAATCGTGACATCAGAGAAAAATCTTCCACCAAATGTTGATTTTTATTCTGCATCTGTATATCACAGTCTTGGGATTGATCATGACTTGTTTACACCAATTTTCGTGATCAGCCGATTCTCTGGATGGATTGCTCACATTCTAGAGCAGTATGACAACAACCGTCTCATCCGTCCAAGAGCTGACTATATTGGACCTGATCTTCAAACGTTTGTTCCGATCAGTGAAAGAGACTAATGTTTATAGAATAAGCAGGGGCTGATCTCGGGAAGGCCAATCAGCCTCTATATCAACAAAAAAACGAATCACGTGAAAAACTTCTTCGCTTGCAGACATCAAGCCAAGAAGTTTCAAATATTCACTACATAACCTGGGAGGTAATATCATTGTCACAAGGCGAAAAAATTACAGTTACTGGCGGCGTATTGAATGTACCAAATAATCCAATCATCCCGTTTATCGAAGGGGACGGAATCGGTCCTGACATTTGGAAAGCAGCATCAAGAGTACTTGAAGCAGCTGTAGAAAAAGCATATAAAGGAGAAAAGCAAATCACTTGGAAAGAAGTATATGCCGGTGAGAAAGCTTACAATAAAACTGGAGAATGGCTTCCTGAGCAAACACTTGAAGACATTCGTGAATACTTAATCGCGATCAAAGGACCACTGACAACACCAATCGGCGGAGGAATCCGTTCATTAAACGTGGCACTTAGACAAGAGCTTGATCTATTCACATGCTTACGTCCAGTTCGCTGGTTCAAAGGCGTACCGTCTCCTGTGAAACGTCCAGAAGACACAGATATGGTCATCTTCCGTGAGAATACAGAAGATATCTATGCTGGCATCGAGTATGCAAAAGGATCAGACGAAGTGAAGAAGTTAATTGACTTCTTGAAAAACGAATTAGGTGTTAACAAAATCCGTTTCCCAGAAACATCAGGTATCGGAATCAAGCCAGTTTCTGAAGAAGGAACTTCTCGCCTTGTCAGAGCGGCTATCCAATATGCAATTGACCAAGGCCGTAAGTCTGTGACGCTTGTTCACAAAGGAAACATCATGAAATTTACAGAAGGTGCCTTCAAAAACTGGGGCTACGAAGTGGCTGAAAAAGAGTTTGGCGACAAGGTCTTTACATGGGCACAATATGATCGTATTGTAGAACAAGATGGAAAAGATGCGGCAAACAAAGCGCAAAGTGAAGCAGAAGCTGCTGGCAAAATTATTGTCAAAGACAGCATTGCAGATATTTTCCTTCAACAAATCCTAACTCGTCCAGCTGAGTTCGATGTTGTGGCAACAATGAACTTAAACGGAGATTACATCTCTGATGCTCTTGCAGCACAAGTTGGTGGAATTGGTATCGCACCAGGTGCGAACATCAACTACGAAACAGGACACGCTATTTTTGAAGCGACTCACGGAACAGCACCTAAATATGCTGGTCTTGATAAAGTGAACCCATCTTCTGTTCTTCTATCAGGCGTGCTTTTACTTGAGCACCTTGGCTGGCAGGAAGCAGCTGATCTAGTGATTCAATCTGTTGAAAATACAATTGCATCAAAAGTCGTTACTTACGATTTTGCTAGATTAATGGATGGCGCAACAGAAGTGAAATGTTCTGAGTTTGCTGATGAGCTCATCAAAAACTTGTCTTGATTCTTAAACTTTAAAGTTAAAGGGGAAAAAGGAAATGGCAAACAAGCGTAAAAAAGTATCTGTTATCGGAGCGGGCTTTACTGGAGCAACTACAGCATTTCTAACGGCTCAAAAAGAATTAGCGGACGTCGTATTAGTCGATATCCCGCAGCTTGAGAACCCAACAAAAGGGAAAGCACTTGATATGCTGGAAGCAAGTCCTGTTCAAGGCTTCGATGCAAACATTACAGGAACTTCTAACTACGAAGATACAGCCGGTTCTGATGTCGTGGTCATTACGGCGGGAATTGCAAGAAAGCCGGGAATGAGCCGTGACGATCTCGTGTCAACAAATGAAAAAATCATGCGCAGCGTGACACGCGAAATCGTTAAATATTCTCCAGAAGCCATCATTGTTGTATTAACAAACCCTGTTGATGCAATGACGTATGCAGTTTATAAAGAATCAGGATTACCAAAAGAAAAAGTCATTGGACAATCGGGCATTCTTGATACAGCACGTTTCCGTACGTTCGTAGCTCAAGAATTAAACCTATCTGTTAAAGACGTGACGGGCTTTGTGCTTGGCGGACATGGCGATGACATGGTTCCTCTTGTTCGTTACTCTTATGCAGGCGGTATCCCGCTTGAAACATTGATTCCTAAAGAGCGAATTGATGCAATTGTTGAAAGAACAAGAAAAGGCGGCGGCGAAATCGTTAACCTATTAGGTAACGGTAGTGCATATTATGCTCCTGCTGCTTCACTAGTCGAAATGGTTGAGGCGATCCTTAAAGATCAGCGGCGCGTCATGCCAACGATTGCTTACCTTGAAGGTGAATATGGCTACGAAGGCATTTACCTAGGTGTACCAACAATCGTAGGTGGAAATGGCCTTGAGCAGATCATCGAGCTTGAGCTGACAGAAGAAGAAAGAAGTCAGCTTGACCGTTCTGTTGAATCTGTTAAGAATGTCATGAAAGTATTGTCTTAGTATGAATAAAAAAGAAGGCTTCTCTGATGAGGAGTCTTCTTTTTGTTTACAAAACAAATCTTGTCGAAATTTTAAATTGTTCTCTTGTTAAGCTTTCGTTAAAATGAAAGAGAAAGCATGACTTCTCGCTTTTCACATAAGATACAAAAAAGGATGCAGGGGAAATCACTAATTGGAGGCACAACATGAATAAAAAAATATTAGTTGTGGATGATGAAGAATCGATTGTAACACTTCTAAGCTATAACCTTGAAAGAGCGGGCTATGATGTCGTCACAGCAAGAGACGGGGAAGAAGCGCTTGAAAAAGCAGCAAGTGAACAACCTGATCTCATTGTATTAGATTTAATGCTTCCGAAGATGGACGGCATTGAAGTGTGCAAACAACTGAGAATTCAAAAAATGATGTTCCCTATTTTAATGCTGACAGCAAAGGACGATGAATTTGATAAGGTGCTAGGTCTTGAGCTTGGGGCCGATGATTACATGACAAAGCCATTCAGTCCTAGAGAAGTAGGTGCTCGGGTAAAAGCCATCTTGAGAAGAGCACAGCAATCTCAGCCTGCCCCCACACAAGAGGAGAAGGAAGAGATGATTGCAGATCAAATCAAAATTGGTGAACTGCGTATTTTACCAGAACACTACGAGGTCTATTTCCAGGAAGAACGTCTAGAGCTGACGCCAAAAGAATTTGAACTGCTGCTTTATTTGGCGAAGCATAAAGGACGTGTCCTCACGCGTGATTTATTGCTAAGTGCCGTTTGGAATTATGACTTTGCAGGTGACACTCGTATTGTGGATGTTCATATTAGCCACTTGCGGGACAAAATTGAAAAGAACACGAAAAAACCAACATACATTAAAACGATTCGCGGCTTAGGCTATAAATTGGAGGAGCCAAAGCCAAATGAGTAAAATTAGAACCCGTCTGTTTTCGGGACTCATTTTTCTCCTTTTTATTGTGTTTGTGGCACTTGGTCTTTTTTTGGATCACATGTTCCATGTTTTCTATGAAACAAAATTAACGGAACGAATGGAAAAGGAATCGAGCTTTCTCCTGTCTTCTATGAATGGTGATGATCTAAAGGCGAAGCAAAACAAAGAGGTCCTCAACCAGGCAAAGCAGCATTTTGATATGAATGCGTCGATTGTGGATTTAAAGGGGAATATCATACATACAACGGGTCAAGCAGAACAAAAGGCCATCATTCAAAACACACTGAACAATGAACGTCTCCAAACAAAAGGGATCGTTATTGACGATGAGAAAGATGCGCTGTTCCATTATGCTGTCCCGATCTTAAAACAACAAAACGAACCGGCGGGTTATTTATTTCTCCATGCGTCATACGAGCCTTTAAATGAAATTGACGGCCAGCTTTGGCTTGCCTTAGCCTTTTGTCTTGGCTCGGCGATCATCATCATTGTTTTCTTCGGGTACCGCATGTCAATGAAATATGTGAAACCAATTGATTATGCGACAAAGGTAGCCAAACAGCTAGAACGCGGGAACTATGATACGAATAATTACGAAGAGCTGATGATTGAAACAAGTGAACTGAATACTTCCATGAAGCGTTTGGCGGGAAGTCTTCAAGAAATGACAAGTGCCGGTGAAATGCAGAGAGACCGGCTGCAAACGGTCATTGAAAATATTGGAGCGGGGATTATATTGATTGATAAGATGGGGTATATCCACCTCGTCAATCGAACCTTCCGCAAGCAGTTTAAGGTACAAAAGCACATTTACATGCACAAGCTGTATCACGAAGCGTTTACCCATGAAGAAATTATCGAATTAATTGACGAAATTTTCATGACAGAAACGAAGGTGCGGAAGTTTTTACGTCTAGCCGTTGACATTGAACGCCGCTACTTCCAAGTGGATGGTGTACCCATTTTAAGTACAGACGATGAATGGAAAGGAATTGTCCTCGTGTTTCATGACGTGACAGAAACGAAGCAGCTGGAGCAGATGCGAAAAGACTTTGTCGCCAATGTGTCTCATGAGTTAAAAACACCGATTACGTCGATTAAAGGATTTTCTGAAACCCTTCTTGATGGCGCAATTGATGACAAAGAAGCACTGACAGAATTCCTTTCTATCATTTTAAAGGAGAGTGTCCGTCTAGAAACATTGATTCAAGACTTACTTGATCTTTCTAAAATTGAGCAGCAGCAATTCAAGCTGAATATTCAAGAAGCCAATGCGACAGAAATCATCCAAGAGATTCAAGTGCTGTTAAGTCAAAAGGCTACAGAAAAAGGCATTCAACTACATGTACGTGTCCCAAAAGAACCGGTCTATGTCATGGCAGATCCGCTAAGGTTAAAGCAAATCTTTCTCAATCTCGTTAATAATGCCCTTACCTATACACCAGAGGGAGGTAGTGTCACCATCACAGCAAGACCGCGAAAAGGTGCCTATGAATTTGATGTAGCAGATACAGGAATCGGCATGAAGAAAAGTGAGATTCCAAGAATATTTGAGAGATTTTATCGAATTGATAAAGATAGAAGCAGGAATTCAGGCGGTACAGGTCTTGGCCTTGCCATTGTCAAACACCTTGTGGAGGCGCATGAAGGAACAATTTCTGTCCGCAGCAAACAAGGTAAAGGAACGACTTTTACAGTGAGCCTGAAATAGACATAGAGAAAAAAGGAAAGTCACGTTAAAATTTACATGATCTTTACAATGAATTCATGTTTTGTTAAACATTCATTGATAGGATGAATAGGAACCCCTTCATCCAAGGAGCCAATTTTGGAAGGACGAAAACACTTGTTGTTTTCGTCCCTTTTTTATGCAGGCTCGACTATTTTCTTTTCAAAATAAACTTTGATAAAATGAAGATACAATGTGTGAAAGAGACGGCTGAGATGGCTTAGCCGATGGAGGATTAAAACATGACAGACAAAAAGAAATTAGTGTTAGTGGATGGAAACAGTCTCGCATATCGAGCCTTTTTTGCTTTGCCGCTATTATCAAATGATAAAGGCGTACATACAAATGCTATTTATGGGTTTGCGATGATCTTAATGAAAATGCTGGAGGACGAGAAGCCAACTCATATGCTCGTCGCATTTGATGCGGGAAAAACAACATTCCGCCATGAGACATTTAAAGAATATAAAGGCGGAAGACAAAAAACCCCGCCAGAGCTATCAGAACAAATGCCGTTCATCCGTGAACTATTAGATGCCTATCAGGTGAAAAGGTACGAGCTTCCTCAATATGAGGCAGATGATATTATCGGTACATTGGCTGTCGAGGCAGAAAAAGACGGCTTTGAAGTCAAAATCTTCTCAGGAGATAAAGACTTAACACAGCTCTCAACTGATCATACGACAGTGGCTATTACGAAAAAAGGCATCACAGAAGTAGAATACTATACACCTGCTCATATTGAAGAAAAATATGGTCTGCGACCAGATCAAATCATTGATATGAAAGGGCTGATGGGAGATTCATCAGATAATATCCCAGGCGTCCCAGGTGTAGGCGAAAAAACAGCCATTAAATTGTTAAAGCAGTTTGAAACAGTCGAGAACCTGCTTGAACATATTGATGAAGTGAGCGGGAAAAAGCTCAAAGAAAAGCTTGAAGAATATAAAGAGCAAGCAGTCATGAGTAAAGAGCTGGCAACCATTCTCGTAGAAGCACCTATCGATGTGTCGAGCAAAGATCTCGCCTACGAAGGTCCACACATGGATCAAGTGATTTCTCTTTATAAAGAACTAGGCTTTCAAACGCTGCTAGAGCGTCTAGGAGAAGCACCAGAAACAGATGAACAGGTTGAAGTAGATGCTTTAGAAGTGAAGAAAATGACAGCTGCAGGAGGCGACATGCTGACAGATCATGCAGCCCTTGTGGTAGAACAGCTTGGAGATAATTATCACGAAGCGGATTTGATCGGTTTTGCGATCCATAATGAAAATGGTGCGTTTTTTATGACGAAAGAAGATGCGCTTCAATCAGATGCATTTAAAGAATGGGTACAGGATGAAACGAAGAAAAAATGGGTCTTTGATTCAAAAAGAGCAGTTGTCGCTCTCAGATGGCATGATGTAGACCTAAAAGGTGTCGACAATGATGTTCTGCTCGCTTCCTACGTCGTCAACCCGCAGAAATCATACGAAGACGTCGCAAGTGTAGCGAAGGAGTATGGTCTGAATATCGCTCTTTCTGATGAAAAAGTATACGGAAAAGGAGCAAAACAGGCGATTCCACCTGAAGATGAACTGAAAGAACATCTTGGACGAAAGGCAGCGGCGATCTCAGCCTTGCATGATTTAACACTAGAAGCATTAGAAAAAAATGATCAGCATGAACTATATGAAGATTTAGAGCTGCCGCTAGCACTCATCTTAGGTGAAATGGAATCTCTTGGAGTAAAGGTAGATATAAAACGCCTAGAGAAAATGGGTGAAGAATTAACGAAAAAGCTCAAAGAATATGAAGAAACCATTCACCGCTTAGCAGGAGAAACGTTTAACATCAATTCTCCTAAACAGCTTGGTGTCATCCTTTTTGAAAAATTAGGTCTCCCAGTTATTAAAAAGACAAAAACAGGCTACTCGACGTCTGCAGATGTGCTTGAAAAGCTTGAAGATAAGCATGAAATCATTCGGTCCATTCTACACTACAGACAAATTGGAAAGCTGCAATCGACCTATGTAGAAGGGTTAATGAAAGTTACGCGTAAGGATACCTATAAAGTGCATACAAGATTTAATCAAGCACTCACGCAAACAGGAAGATTAAGCTCAACAGATCCAAATCTTCAAAACATCCCGATTCGTTTAGAAGAAGGACGGAAGATTCGTCAAGCATTCGTTCCTTCAAAAGAAGGCTGGCTCATGTTTGCAGCTGACTATTCACAAATCGAGCTGCGTGTACTCGCTCATATTTCACAAGATGAGAATTTGATCGAAGCATTTACGAGGGACATGGATATTCACACGAAAACAGCGATGGATGTGTTCCATGTCTCAGAAGAAGAAGTGACTTCCGCTATGAGAAGACAAGCCAAGGCAGTAAACTTCGGTATTGTATATGGAATCAGTGACTATGGACTTTCTCAAAACCTTGGGATCACAAGAAAAGAAGCAGCTGCATTTATCGAGCGCTATTTAACAAGCTTTAAAGGCGTGAAAACCTATATGGAAGAAATCGTCCAGGAAGCGAAACAAAAAGGCTACGTCACGACGCTTCTTAAACGCAGACGATATATCCCGGACATCACAAGCCGTAATTTTAATATTAAAAGCTTTGCAGAACGAACAGCCATGAACACACCGATCCAAGGCAGCGCCGCCGATATTATTAAAAAGGCGATGATTGATATGGCGCGAAGGCTCAAAGAAGAAAACCTGCAAACAAATCTTTTATTACAGGTGCACGATGAATTGATCTTCGAAGCGCCAAAAGAAGAAATTGCGATCCTTGAAAAGATTGTTCCTGAAGTCATGGAAAATGCACTTCAGCTTGATGTGCCACTAAAAGTTGATTTTGCTTCAGGTCCATCTTGGTACGATGCGAAATAAATCATAGAGAGAAAAAGGAGCGAGGAGCATGCCGGAATTACCAGAAGTTGAAACCGTCCGGCGCACTCTCAAGCGGTTAGTCGAAGGAAAGACGATTGAAACGGTCGATATCAAATGGCCAAACATCATCAAACGTCCTGGGGAGCCGGAAGAGTTCGCAAGAAGAATGGTAGGAGAAACCATACAAACCATTGAAAGAAGAGGGAAGTTCCTCCTCTTTCATTTAGACCATTATGTGATGGTCTCCCATTTAAGGATGGAAGGGAAATACCGTGTACATGAAGCGCATGAGCCTTATGATAAACACGTACACGTCGTCTTTACGTTTACAGATGGGACGGAGCTTCGGTACCATGATGTGCGTAAATTTGGCACGATGCACTTATTTCAGCCGGGTGAAGAGGAAAAGGAACTCCCGCTATCACAGCTGGGATATGAACCATTTGATAAACAGTTCACTCCTGAGTATTTATGGGAGCAATTGAAAAAAACAACCCGCGTGGTCAAAACAGCGCTGCTTGATCAAAAGATTGTCGTAGGACTTGGTAACATTTACGTAGATGAGGTCCTGTTTAAATCAGGGATTCATCCAGAAACGAAAGCGAATCAGCTCAGCCTGGAATCCTGCAAAGTGCTTCACAAACAGATCATCGATACGCTTCAAGTGGCGGTAGATGCGGGCGGAAGTACGATTCGTTCTTATATCAACTCACAAGGAGATATTGGCACATTTCAGCTGCAGCTTCTTGTATATGACCGGCGGGGAGAGCCTTGCCAAACATGCGGAAGCATCATTGAGAAAACAGTAGTCGGAGGGCGCGGCACGCACTTTTGTGTGACCTGCCAAAAACGTCCCCAATAAAGCTTAACCATGGGCATGCTTCCTTTTTGCGATGCATACGATAAAAAACATTCATTTTTCAGCAAGGTGTAGACTGACACACAGCCCACCTGCTCTTCATATAGTGAAGAAGAGTCTAAGAACGCCTAGAGACTCTTGATCATCGTTGCATGAACAGAAAGGAAGAGTTCAGGTATGATTTCGATTTCGCTCCTGTTTTTAGCTATTGCAGTCAGCATCGACAGCTTTTCTGTAGGTTTTACGTATGGTCTTCGCAAAATGAGAATCCCATTTAAAGCCATCGTCATTATTGCATGCTGCTCAGGGATTGTGCTGCTCATTTCAATGCTGATTGGCAGCCTGCTGACGACATTTCTCCCTGTCTCAGTGACCGATAAACTGGGGGGAGGCATTTTAATTGCCATTGGCCTTTGGGTCCTGTATCAATTTTACAAACCAGCGAAAGAGCGCGATTTGCTTCTTCATGAAAAGACATTGCTTAATGTGGAAGTCCAATCGCTTGGGCTTGTCATTCACATTTTAAGAAAGCCGACAAGTGCAGATATTGACCGATCTGGGACGATTAATGGAATAGAAGCGGTACTTCTTGGAATTGCTTTATCCATTGATGCATTTGGCGCAGGGATTGGCGCAGCGATTCTAGGCTTTTCTCCAATTGTCATGAGTATCACGGTCGCAGTGATGAGCTCACTTTTTGTATGTATCGGGCTCCGAGCCGGTCATTACTTGGCAAATTGGCGCTGGATCGATAAACTTGCATGTTTACCAGGGCTTCTGCTCATATTAATTGGGGTTTGGAAGCTGTAAAAGGAGGAAATCAATTGACGCTTGTCATTGGATTAACAGGCGGGATTGCTAGCGGAAAAAGCACAGTCTCGCAGATGATAAAAGAGCAGGGCATATGGGTTGTGGATGCAGATGTGATTGCAAAAGAAGCGGTCTCCAAAGGAACACCCGCCCTTCATCATATCGTTCAAACCTTTGGTGAGGGTGTCCTCCTCCCAAATGGAGAGCTGGACCGGCAGCAGCTGGGAGCCATTATCTTCTCTAATGAAGAGAAAAGAAAGCAACTAAATGCAATCGTTCATCCAGAAGTGCGAAAGGAAATGCTCAGGCAGCGTGATGAAGGAATCGACAGCCAAGAAACATTTGTTGTCCTGGATATCCCGCTTTTATTTGAGAGTCAGCTGGAAAGTCTTGTCGATCGAATTATTGTGGTATATACAACACCAGAATTACAGCTATCACGACTCATGAATCGAAACGACCTTAGTGCGGAAGAAGCACTGAATCGGATTCACTCTCAGCACCCTCTTGAGGAAAAATGTAAGAAAGCAGACCGGGTGATTGAAAATACACAAGATCTCGCTTTTATCAGAAAGCAATTACAGAACATATTAAATGAATGGGAACATACAGATAAGTAAGAGTACATACACGTACTCTTCTTTTTTTATGCTTTATTCTGATTTCCTTTGAAAAGAACAGCCCTTTTTAGAAAATATACGTTTATATACTGGCAATTACATTCTAATGTGATATACTAATTTCATAAATAAATTTATTGAGTATAACACATAATAGAGGAGTGACCTGTTCATGAAGGTAAAAGCAGCGATCAATGGATTTGGCAGAATTGGACGCATGGTCTTCAGAAAAGCAATGCTTGATGATCAAATTCAAATTGTAGCGGTGAACGCAAGCTATCCTGCCGAAACGCTAGCACATTTAATTAAATATGACACAAATCATGGACGTTACGAATGCGATGTGACAGCAGAAGATGACGCCCTGATTGTAAATGGGAAAAGAGTGCTTTTGCTCAATAACAGAGACCCAAAGCAGCTTCCGTGGGGAGAGCTTGGGATTGATATCGTCATAGAAGCAACAGGAAAATTCAATTCAAAAGATCAAGCGATGGGCCATATAGATGCCGGAGCGAAAAAGGTCGTACTTACAGCTCCAGGTAAAAATGAAGACGTTACAATTGTAATGGGTGTCAATGAGGATGATCTTGATCCTGAAAAGCACGTCGTTATTTCAAACGCATCTTGTACAACAAACTGTTTAGCACCAGTTGTCAAATTGTTAGATGATGAATTCGGCATCGACAACGGTTTAATGACAACGGTTCATGCGTATACAAATGATCAAAAAAATATCGATAACCCGCATAAGGATTTGCGCCGGGCAAGAGCATGTGCCCAGTCCATTATTCCAACTACGACGGGTGCCGCTAAAGCGCTTTCTTTAGTGTTGCCGCACATGAAAGGGAAATTGCATGGACTTGCACTGCGCGTGCCAGTCTCCAACGTATCGATGGTTGATCTTGTCGTTGACTTGAAAAAAGATGTCACAGCAGAAGAAGTCAATGCAGCCTTCTCAAATGCATCAAAAACTTCTCTATCCGGTATTTTAGATTACACGGATGAGCCGCTTGTTTCTACAGACTTTAATACGAACCCTTATTCAGCTGTCGTAGATGGACTGACAACGATGGTGATGGGGGATAGAAAAGTAAAAGTTCTTGCATGGTATGACAATGAATGGGGTTATTCATGCAGAGTGGTGGATCTTGTGAAGTTTGTTGGGTCGCAGATGAAAGAGCTTTCTGCTGTTTGAAATGAAGAAGACGAACGTCCCTTTTCAAGAAATGAGAGAAAATCCCATTGAAAACACAGCTTGCAAAATGGGTCTAAACAAAGTATACTATTTTTCGTGAACTTCTTGTTCGCAGACTCATTCGGGTATACTTAAAGGGTTAGGACCTCTTTGGACTAACTTTCCCCCGTGGTATATGTCCGGTCCGGCTGCTTAGAACTTCACTCTTTCATTCTTGTTTAAGGGGGGTCCATGATGGAAACAATCGGACGTCACGTTATCTCCGAGTTATGGGGATGCGACTGTGATAAACTGAACGACATGGATTTTATTGAAAAAACGTTTGTAAATGCAGCTTTGAAATCAGGAGCTGAAGTAAGAGAGGTTGCTTTTCACAAATTTGCACCTCAAGGAGTAAGTGGAGTTGTCATTATTTCTGAATCTCATCTGACAATTCACAGCTTTCCTGAACATGGTTATGCGAGCATAGATGTTTATACTTGCGGCGACCTAGATCCGAATATCGCAGCAGATCATATCGGAGATGAATTAGGCGCTGAAACAAGAGAAAACATTGAAATTCCTCGAGGCATGGGACCTGTACAAGTGAAACAGGCACAAGCCAAAGCACTGTAAACATAAAAAAAGATCGCAATGGGAGCTGGCCAAAAGCATTGAAATGCCTTTGTGTTATGCTCCTTTTTATATTTGTTTGATAGAGAAAATCCAACATTCCCCAACTTGCCTATACTTTTGTTCTAGGAAAACAAAGGTTTTTTTTATAAAATAAAGAAGAGGTATTATGGCAAAGGGGATACGTATATGACTTTAGGACAAAAGTTCAAACGATTCATGTCAAACCATACAGAAACATCTGACGAGCATCCACTACCAGAACTGAAAAGCCATTACTACAAATCGACGAATGCGCAAGTTTTTCAAGCGCTGGAAGCCATGCTTTCCGGGCACGCTTCCTATCAAGTGACATCTGTTTCAGCAGAACGAGGTGAAATCAGCGCCAACATCACAATGCCGAAAAAAGCCTTTCTCGTAGCGACTGTCATTTCAATTCGTCCTTTTGAAACAGCTGTCGATTTTAATGTAACAACAGAAACAGCACTGCCAACAGATTTTGGCTATAGTGAGAAAACGGTTTTTTCCCTTTATGATGAACTAGACAAACAACTTCCAAGAATAGATCGGAGCTGATGAAATGAAATGTCCCACATGTCAGCACCTTGGTACAAGGGTGCTTGATTCAAGACCAGTAGATGAAGGGAAATCCATCCGTCGTAGAAGAGAGTGCGAAAGCTGCCAATATCGCTTTACGACGTTTGAGAAATTAGAAGAATTACCACTGATTGTGGTGAAAAAAGAAGGAATTCGTGAAGAGTTCAGCCGTGAAAAAATGCTGAGAGGACTCATTAAAGCGTGTGAAAAGCGTCCAGTTGCTTTAAAGCAGCTTGAGGATGTCTGCTTTAATATCGAAAAAGAACTGCGTAATCAAGGTATGTCAGAAGTGAAAAGTGAGCTTGTAGGTGAAATGGTGATGGACGAGCTGGCAAAAATTGATGAAGTGTCTTACGTCAGGTTTGCCTCCGTTTACCGGCAGTTTAAAGATATCAATGTCTTTATTGATGAATTAAAAGATTTATTAAAGAAAGAACGCTAAAAAAGAGCTGAAGATTCTTCACGCTCTTTTTCCTGCGTAAAGCGTAAAACGTAAAAAGGGTGTACAATAGAAACAATTGCAATTCATGGGGAGGATCAGCATATGACAGAGCATTGGAAGGAAGTGCTAGCCGTCGATCCGTATGTCGTCAAAAGCGCTTCATTGCTCGGTGACATCGATAGACAGCTCATCACTCTTTTATATCAGCCGCTTATAGGCATGTCCGCTTTCAGCTTATATATGACGCTGTGGGGAGAGCTGGAACAAAATCGTATGTGGGGGAAACCCGCACCTCATCGGCAGCTCATGGTCATGCTGCAAACGAATTTGAATGATATTTTTGAGGAACGTTTAAAGCTTGAAGCGATTGGTTTACTGCGCACATATGAACAGGAAACGGAAGAAGGCAGACTGTTTACATATGAGCTTGTACCGCCGCTAAGACCAGATGAGTTTTTCCAAGATGGTATGCTGAATGTCCTGCTGTACCATCGTGTAGAGAAAGCGAAATATATGCAGCTTCGTGATTATTTCTCATATCCTGGTGTTCCGGCAGAGGCAAGGAACATCTCGCGGTCGTTTGAAGAAGTCTTTCACGTATTGCAGCCAGGTGAACGCAGGATGACAGAAGAAATCAATCAGGCGTCATCACTTGATCAAGGCTATGAATATGTGACCGTTGGATCGAGTCAGCCTGCTCCGCTCTCAGACGATTCCTTTGATTTCGATCTATTGTTAGCAGGCATGTCTGATATGATGATTCCAAGAAAGGCTTTGACTAAGCAGGTGAAAGAAACCATTAAGAAGTTAGCGGTTGTATACGGCATCACCCCGCTTCAAATGCAAAATATTGTAGCAGGCGCCTGCGGTTCTGATCAAATGATCTCAACAGAAGAACTGAGAAAAGCAGCAAGAGACTGGTACCAAATTGAATACAGAGGCGAGCAGCCAAAACTCATTGATCAAAAACAGCCGAGACACTTGCGTCAAGATGCTTCAAAAGCGCCGGTATTAGATACGCCAGATGCAAAATTGATTGAAAAGCTTGATCATATTTCGCCTAGGGAGCTGCTAAAAGATATGGCTGACGGCATTGAGCCAACATATGCCGACTTAAGAATTGTCGAAGATATTATGCTTGAGCAGCAGCTGGAGCCAGGTGTCATGAACGTTTTGATCTACTATACATTACTAAAAACAGATATGAAGCTGTCGAAAACATATATGCAAAAAATTGCCGCTCATTGGGTGAGAAAGAAAATTAAAACCGTAGCGGCTGCCATGAAAATTGCCAAAGAAGAGAACAGGCAAATGACAGAGTGGGCGCAGCAGAAAAAGCAGCGCAGCACGTACGGATCAGGGAAAGTCGTCCGTGAAGAGAAGCTTCCTGACTGGATGAAAGAAACTGAAACGAAAGAACAGCCGGCAAAAGAACAAACAGACAGCCTATCGACAGAAGACCTCGAACGAGAAAAAGAAAAACTGTTAGATCAGTTTAAAAATATGAAAAAGTACAATGCACATTAAGATGAGGTGAGATGAGGATGAAACCGATCGGTCGTTCATTTGAACAGCTAAAAGGGCGCGTAGATTTTCGTGTGAGATACAATCAGATTAAAGAGAGTGTGTTATCTGATGAAAACGTAAAAGCCTTTTTACAGGAGCACCAAGAAGACATACACGAAGACATGATCAATCGCAGCTTGAACCGGCTTTTTGAATATGTGCAGCAGTCGAAGGGCTGTTCATATTGCTTAGATGAAGAGAACGTCAATGCGATTTTAGACGGTTATCACCCGAAGCTTGTGATCAAAGGTCAGAGTATTGATATTGAATATTCCCCTTGTCCAGTCAAGCTGCGGCTCGATAGACAGAAAAAACAGCAAGAGCTCATGAAAAGCATGTACATTCCGCAAAATGTTCTTCAAGCAACGTTTGCTGATCTGAACGTTGTGGGAAGACAGGAAGTCATTCAAAAAGTAGGACAATTTCTGCAAAGCTATGATGAGACGGGCAAAGGGAAGGGCTTATATTTACACGGGAAGTTTGGAGTAGGAAAAACGTATATTCTGGCAGCCATTGCGCAGCAGTTAGCGGAGAAGGAATATCCATCTCTCCTTGTGTACGTGCCTGAATTTGTGAGAGAGTTAAAAAATTCGTTAGCCGATCATACATTAGAATCAAAATTGAACATGGTCAAATCCACCCCTATTCTAATGCTTGATGATATTGGGGCAGAGTCGATGACAAGCTGGGTTCGTGATGAACTGCTCGGAACGATTTTACAATACCGTATGGCAGAGCAGCTGCCGACTTTCTTCTCTTCTAATTTCTCACCAAGTGAACTGAAGCATCACTTTACGTACTCACAGCGCGGGGAAAAAGAAGAGGTCAAAGCCGCTCGTTTAATGGAACGGATTCTCTATTTAGCAGAGGCAGTCTTGCTCGAAGGAGAAAACCGCCGTCATTTATAAAAGCGTCTATCACGTGAAGGAGGAGCAAATGAAATGAACAAAAGAAAATGGCTGCTTTTTCTCGTGATTGCAGGTCTCGCTGTTTTACTTTGGTGGCTGAACAAACAGCATCTTCAGCTGGCACCGAAAGATGTGAAGAATTGGGTGCTTCAATTTGGATTGCTGGCCCCCTTTGTTTTTCTTTTCTTATCTCTTTTTCGCCCGTTTGTTCTCGTCCCACTTACGGTCTTTTCGCTGGCAGCGGGTTTGGCCTTCGGAAGTGTTCTTGGGACGATTTATGCTCTCGTCGGTGCTACCGCCGGGGCAACAGGCTCCTTCCTGCTTGCCACAACCTTTCGTTCCAAAAAGAAGGAAACAGAATCAAGCAGCCGGAAGCTGAGAGCGGTGACATCCCGCATTCAGGAGCATGGCTTTCTTTACATTTTGTTATTGCGTATTGCCCCAATCCATTTTGACTTTGTCAGCTATGCGGCAGCAGCTTCACGTGCGAATTATCGTGCATTTACGGCAGCTACCTTTTTAGGGTTAATACCGGGTACAGTGGCATTAAATGTCCTTGGATCAAGCTTTGTCAGCGGCAATTATGCCGCCTTAGCAATCGTTTGTTTGATTTATCTGATCTTTATCTCAGTTCCACTTATTTTAAAAAGAAAGATGCCTGATTTATTTTAGGCGTCTATTTTTTATGTTCTCCCCATATATATGTAACAGATGTCGTTAGGGGGGACAAACATGCTTGAAATAATCTTTGAAGATGAATATGATACCGCCGCTTTTTTACATCTTGCTGAACACTTGGACAGTCGGCATCACATGTCAATTCAACAAGGGAAAGACCGGCTTCTCATAGAGGCGAAGGAATCAAAAGAAGGACTTGAGCCTATTGTGCGGCCATTACTGGTTCACTTTTTTTTGGAATGCAAAGAAAATGAGCGCATGCGCAGCATTCTTGAAAACACGTATTTATTTAAAGATCCTGAAGAGCAGCACCAAATTCTTTCCATCGCCCACAGCATCATGAATGGGGATTTAGATGATATTCCCGGCATTCATCAAGAACCGTCAAGAGAAGCCCTGTTAACAAAGGAGCTTGAGACGATTTCTTTACAGCAAGGTATTTTTTCAATTGGTTCATTTATGACATTCAGACTGTCAGAGTATGACAGGAGGCTGAAGAACTATGTTGAAGTCTCCATTGAAGAATACAAAATGGAACAAGAATATCAAAACTTCATTCAATCGCTTCGAGACTATGTGATGGCAAAAGAACCAAAGCTCGAAAAAGTACATGTTGTGCATCAGGATCGCCTGATGATTTGGGAATTTCGGTACGCTTCTGAGCGTGATCAAAAACAATACATAGACAGACAGTTTGTAAGAGAGCATCCAATGTATATTGATTCGCAGCTGATTGCACCACTCGTATCCATAGCGCCCCAAAAGATTGATCTGTTTACAAATGATACAGGTCACTCGATGGTACAGACCATTCAAAATATTTTTCAAGAAAGGGTCGAGGTATTCCCGGCTCATTCATTTCAAGAACACAATGTTCAATTTATCCATGACCATTTGGAACAGAAAAGTGAAAAGCTTTCTTGATTTTCACGAAAAAACGTTTTATAATACGGTGTAACTTCATACAGAGACCGTATTGATAAGGACATGAACAAATGAACACCCGCTTAAAGAGAGGGAAGCCGCGGCTGAAAGCTTCCTAGCAGAGGACCATTTGCTTTACCACCTTTGAACATCAGCTGTGAACGTTTTAGTAATGGCTGACGGGAATTCCCGTTATCGAACCACAAGCCGTGTTTGCTTATGAAAAAGTAAGCTGCAAATACGGGAAAAAGGGTGGAACCACGATTCCGTTTTATTCAACCTCGTCCCTTTCCAGGGGGCGGGGTTTTTATATTGCCAAAAAAAGGAGTGACCAGAGATGTCAGAACAAATTCAACTTACATTTCCAGATGGAGCAGTCAAGGAGTTTGACAAAACAGCTACAACAGAAGACATCGCGGCATCAATTAGCCCAGGCCTAAAGAAAAAAGCGCTTGCCGGTAAATTGAACGGCAAAGAAATAGATCTGCGTACGCCGCTATTAGAAAGTGGAACAATTGAGATCATTACAGATAAAAGTGATGAAGCGCTCGACATTATGCGCCACAGCACAGCTCATTTGCTAGCACAGGCAATCAAACGTCTGTATGGAAAAGAGCATCACGTTCAGTTTGGCGTAGGTCCTGTGATTGAAAATGGCTTCTACTACGATGTGGACATCGATGTTGCCATCACACCGGAAGATTTACCAAAGATTGAAAAAGAAATGAAAAAAATCATTAACAGCAATCTGCCAATCGAGCGAATTGAAGTATCAAGAGAAGAAGCGAAAAAACGCTTTGAAGCGATTGGTGATCAATTAAAGCTTGAGCTGTTAGAGGCGATTCCAGAAGGTGAAGCTGTTACGATTTATGAGCAGGGTGAATTCTTTGACCTCTGCCGCGGCATTCACTTGCCATCAACAGGGAAAATCAAAGAGTTTAAGCTGTTAAGCCTTGCAGGTGCATACTGGAGAGGTGACAGCAACAATCAAATGCTTCAGCGTATTTACGGTACAGCTTTCTTCAGCAAAGATGATCTAAATGAGCATTTACGTCTGCTTGAAGAAGCGAAAGAACGTGATCATCGTAAACTAGGAAAAGAGCTGAAACTGTTTGCGAACTCTCAAAAGGTAGGTCAAGGTCTACCGCTTTGGCTGCCAAAAGGCGCAACGATCCGCCGCGTTATTGAGCGTTACATTGTTGATAAAGAAGTACGCCTTGGTTATGAGCATGTGTATACACCAGTTCTTGCAAATGTTGAATTGTATAAAACATCAGGGCACTGGGCGCATTATCAAGAAGACATGTTCCCTGTGATGGAAATGGACAACGAAGATCTTGTTCTTCGTCCGATGAACTGTCCGCACCATATGATGATTTACAAAAACGAGCCGCATAGCTATCGCGAATTGCCAATTCGTATTGCAGAGCTTGGTACAATGCATCGTTATGAAATGTCAGGTGCTTTATCCGGCCTTCAGCGTGTTCGAGGTATGACATTAAACGATGCACATATTTTTGTTCGTCCAGATCAAATCAAGGACGAATTCATTCGTACAGTTCGCCTAATTGAAGAAGTGTATCAAGACTTTGGCTTGAATGACTACACATTCCGCTTATCTTACCGTGATCCAGAAGATACTGAGAAGTATTTCGACGATGATGCCATGTGGAATAAAGCGCAATCGATGCTAAAGGATGCAATGGACGAGCTTGGTCATGACTATTATGAGGCAGAAGGCGAAGCGGCATTTTATGGTCCGAAGCTTGACGTTCAAGTGAAGACAGCTCTTGGAAAAGAAGAGACATTGTCTACTGTACAGCTTGATTTCTTACTTCCAGAGCGCTTTGATCTCACATATATCGGAGAAGATGGCAAGCACCATCGTCCAGTCGTGATTCATAGAGGTGTTGTTTCTACAATGGAGCGTTTTGTAGCCTTCTTAATTGAAGAATACAAAGGAGCCCTTCCAACTTGGCTGGCACCTGTACAATTCCAAGTCATCCCGGTTTCACCGTCTGTCCATTTAGACTATGCGAAAAAAGTACAACAACGTTTGCAGCTTGAAGGTCTTCGTGTAGAGCTTGACAGCCGTGATGAAAAAATCGGATACAAAATTAGAGAATCGCAAATGCAAAAGATCCCGTACATGCTCGTCGTCGGAGATCAAGAAGCAGAAAATGGCGCTGTCAATGTTAGAAAATACGGAGAGCAAGATTCAGAAACGATGGATCTTGAAGCCTTTGTGAAACATGCAGTGGCAGAAGCGAAAAAATAATCTTTTTCAAACGAAGCAGTCAGTGATCTTTCTCTTTAGATCACTGGCTTTTTCTTGGGAAAAATCCTCCACTGGTGATCCAGTCCCTTGAATGATACGTTTAGATAGTACGAAAGTATGGGTAAGTATGTACTATTGGTTCGAGTTAGATTGGGGGAATGAAAGCGATGATGCAAACAACAAACACTTTATCATCACAAGTATTGGAGCGATCAGCAGTACTTCGTGCATTGGAACACTCACTGGCGATGATTGAATTTGATGTGACAGGAGAAGTCCTATGGGTCAATGATATTTTTGCAAAAGCCATGGGATATTCAAAGCAAGAGATGATTGGTTTAAAACATAGACAGTTTTGTCCTCGTCATATTGCAGAGCACGCAAGCTATCAAATGTTTTGGAAGCGTTTGAAAGAGGGGCAAGTCTTTCAGGAAAAGGTGCAGCGGATGACGAAGAATGGTGACAGCTTATGGCTTGAAGCAACCTATACACCTGTCCGTAATGAAGAGAGAAACATAGTGGGTGTTGTGAAAGTCGCAACAGACATAACAGAGAGAGAAAACACGATGAAACAGGTCGTAGACGATTTAAAGGAGATGTCTGCAAAATTAATGGAGCGAGCAGAAGTGGGCATCCAGCATAGTCAAAGAGTCAATGTCTCCTTTGATCATATAGCAAACGAAACAGATCAAAATATGAGCTTACTAAAAGGATTAACAGAGCAGGTAGAGTCCATCAGCTCCATCGCTACAACGATTAACAGCATTTCTTCACAAACCCAGCTCCTTGCATTAAATGCGGCGATCGAAGCAGCCCACGCAGGTTCCTATGGAAATGGCTTTAGTGTAGTGGCGGCAGAAATTCGAAAGCTTGCAACTAATTCAAAAGAAGCGATCGTCAAAGTAGATCAATATGTAAAGGCGATTCATGCGGAAGTAGAGAAGGTCAGCAACGGAACGAGCCGGGCCAAAACAACGGTGTTTACAAATCGTGATCTTGTGAAGCAGGCAAACGAGGAATTTATCAATATAGGAGAAGCAGCCCGCAGCTTAGACAAGCAAGCGCAAAGTCTAGCAGGAATTGTGTAGTTTGAGCACACAAAAAACACCCAATCTCGTCAGGAGAAGGGTGTTTTTTCATTTGTTCTATTTTAATATATCAAACAATTCATGTAAGTCTTTGATTTCATAATCTGGCGTTACATCTGTTTCATTCTTTTTACCATGTCGATTGATCCAAACGGTTTGAATACCAGCGCGAGATGCCCCAAGAATATCTGTTTTTGGATTGTCTCCAACCATGATCACATCGTCTTTTGTTAGATTTAACAGCTGAAGGCAGTGCTCAAAGATGCCAGGGTCAGGTTTGCCTTTCCCGTAATCTCCTGAAATCACAATTTCATTAAAATAAGGTGCAAGCTCAGGAACACCGGCCAGTTTTTCTTTTTGAAGACTAGGATCTCCGTTTGTTAAAAGGAGCAATTCATAGCTGCCTTTCAGGCGGTCTAAAACAGGGTACGTTTCTTCATAGACAAAGGGGCGTTTTCTCCGCTCGGCTGCAAAGAAATCAGCCAAATATTGTCCAAATGCCTCATCGTCAATTCCTGCTTCTTTTAAGCCATTGGTCCAAGCGTTCTTGCGGTACTCTGGAGCAAGGGCATTCAATTTTTGAAAGCCTTCGCTAATCGGTTCACTAAAATTGGACCACAGTCCTTCGAAAGGATTAATTCCGATCATGACAGTATAATCATATGTTTCATAGGACGAATACAGCTTTCTTGCTTCTTCACGAACAATCTGTTCAAATGTTTCTGGATTCAGTCCATATTTCTTTTCCGCTTCGCGGCATGTTTCCTGAAAAGTGGTGTGAATGCTTTTTTCATCCCAAAGCAAAGTATCATCTAAATCGAAAAATACGGCTTTCATGATCTTCTCCCTTGTTATGTATGTGTTACCTTCAATTGCAAGTGACGGCTCAAGTTCATTTTACAATAGAAGATGAGAGCAATAAAGAAAAGATTTGAGAGATATTTGAACATTGACCGCACATGATAGAATAGAAAGACAGTAAATAATACATACATCAATTGAGGTGGCAGGTTTGCTTCATTTAATTATTATGATGATCGAGCGTGTTGGGATCATCGTTATTTTAGGGTTTGTGCTTGCCCATGTGAAGGGTTTTCGCAATCTATTACTTCATAATGAAGGGTTTCGAAAAAAGGCAGTCCTTGTCTTTATTTTTGCTTCTTTTAGTATTATCAGCAATTACACAGGAATTGAAATCCAACAGCAGATGGTCATGAATCATGAGTTTTCTTATCATCTCGGCTCATCAAGTTCGATTGCCAATACGAGAATTATGGGGATCGAAATGGGCGGATTAATAGGAGGGCCATTTGTTGGCATTGGCGCAGGGCTTTTAGCTGGGATTCATCGCTATTCATTAGGAGGAAGCACGGCACTCAGCTGTGCGATTTCTTCGATTTTAGCCGGTATGATTGCAGGCTATGTCGGCAGCAGGTTTAAGCGGAAGAATCGAATGGTGACACCTCGCCAAGCCGCACTTTTTGGTGTGGCAATGGAATCCTTGCAGATGATCATTATCCTTCTATTTGCAAAGCCATTTGCTGATGCTTGGGGGCTTGTAAGTATCATTGCTTTGCCGATGATTTTTGTGAATGGAATTGGCAGCTTTATCTTTTTATCGATTTTACAGTCAGTCATTCGGCAAGAAGAGCAGGCAAAGGCGATGCAGACACACCGTGTATTTTCAATCGCCGATCAAACGCTGCCTTTCTTCCGCCAAGGGTTAAATGAACAGTCATGTAAAAGTGTGGCGGAGATCATTCATCGATTAACAGAAACAGATGCGGTCTCCTTAACCGATACAGAAAAGATTTTAGCGCATGTTGGAGATGGGACGGATCATCATATTCCATCGAAAAGCCTGATTACAGGACTGTCGAAACAAGTATTGATGAGCGGCAAAATTATGAAGGCGCATTCGAAAGACGAAATCAATTGTTCAGTCACCCATTGTCCGCTCCAAGCGGCGATTGTGCTGCCCCTCACCTCTAATGGTCAAACGATCGGAACGTTAAAAATGTATTTTAATTCTCCGGTCGGATTAAGCAGGGTAGAGGAGGAGCTTGCAGAAGGCTTGGCGATGCTGTTTTCCACACAGCTTGAGCTTGGAGAGGCAGAAACCCAAAGCCGCCTGCTAAAAGATGCAGAGATCAAAGCGCTTCAAGCGCAAGTGAATCCGCACTTTTTATTTAACGCCATTAATACCATCTCTGTCTTGTGCAGAACGAACGTAGAGATGGCTAGGAAACTGCTGCTGCAGCTGAGTATTTATTTTCGATCCAATTTGCAAGGCGCCCGCCAGCTGCTTATTCCACTTCATAAAGAAATGCAGCATGTAGAAGCATATTTGTCACTTGAACAAGCAAGGTTTCCAAATAAATACCACGTGACTTTTCAAATTGAAAAGGAGCTTGAGCAGGTGATGATTCCGCCATTTGTGCTTCAGGTACTTGTTGAAAATGCAGTGAGACACGCTTTTCCTAAACATCAAACGAGCTGTGAAGTCATCGTATCCGCTGTGATGAAAGATGGGCATGTCAATATGAAAGTGACGGATAATGGACAAGGAATCGAGAATGACAAGATGGCTCAGCTATTAAAAGCACCTGTTGAATCCAAAGAAGGAACAGGTACCGCTCTTTTCAATTTAGATCAGCGGTTAAGAGGGATTTTTGGCAGACAAGCCGCTCTATCTATTCATAGCGGCCAAGGCACTGACATCTCATTCCGCATTCCAATGGACTATGTAAAAAAGGATGATTTTCGTTGATAAACGTATTAATCGTAGATGATGAAGTGTTAGCAAGAGACGAATTAAAATACTTATTACGCAGAACGAAAGAGGATGTTCAAATAGAGGAAGCAGAAAATATAGAATCTGCTTTTGACCGGATGGTGGATCATAAGCCGGACTTGCTCTTTTTAGACATTGATTTATCAGGTGAAAATGGATTTGATATTGCCAAAAGACTCAACCGGATGTCAGATCCGCCAGCGATTGTTTTTGCCACAGCCTTTGATCAATATGCGCTAAAGGCGTTTGAGGTCAGTGCGCTTGATTATTTAACAAAACCATTTGATGAAGAACGGCTATTGCAGACGATCCAAAAGTTTAAAAAGTGGAAGTCTGTTGAGACGAAAGACCATCAGCTGTCAGATGAGAAAATTCCCCATCAGCAAAAATTAGCCATCTCAGTCGATGATTCAATTGTCATTCTGCAAGTAGAAGAGATCATGTATGTAGGGCTTAGTGAGGGGAAAAAGGTTGTGAAAACAAAGGATCACATGTACGAGGTCACAGAACCGCTTGTGGTCATTGAAAAGAAACTCCCTGAGGCTTACTTTATGAGGGTTCATCGAAGCTATATCGTGAACACCTCTCATATGAAAGAAGTACAGCCGTGGTTTAATTCGACGTATAATCTGCATATGACAGACGGGTCGATTATTCCAGTCAGCCGTACTTACGCCAAGGAACTAAAGAAGTCGCTCCTGCTAGAATAGGACGGCTTTTTTTATTTGTATTTCAATACTCGTTTTCTGCATTTCATTCATTGAATCTGGCGAGTTTGATTGTAAACGCTTCATTCATTTATTTCATGCCTTATACTGAGGGCAGTCGAAGAAAGAGGTGAAGGGGCATGAGTGCCACTAAAGTATATGGATTTCTATCTCAAGCATTTATCTTTGCAACCGTAATGTTCGTTTCTAATCTCATTTCAATGTATTTACCAATTCCGATGCCTGCATCTGTGATTGGTCTAGTTCTATTATTTGTTTTGCTGACAACGAAAATCGTCAAACTGGAGCAAGTGGAGCAATTAGGTACATCATTGACAGGGCTCATTAGCTTTCTATTTGTTCCCTCTGGTATCTCGGTTATTCAATCACTAGGTGTCATGCAAGAAGTAGGTGTGCAAGTCGTTGGTGTCATCATCATTGCAACGATTATGTTACTTGCAGCGACAGGGCTATTCTCGCAGCTTCTCTTGCAATTATCAGAAAAACCACAGAAACATAAAGAGACAAAGGAGAGCAAATCGACTCCTTCTCATTCTAATAAACCAGCTTCAAGTACGCATTAAAGGAGAGATGCAGGATGGGTACAAGTACGATGAGTCCTTATTTTGGTATAGTCGTCTCATTAGTCGCCTTTGGAATCGGTACATTCTTATTTAAAAAATCAAAAGGCTTCTTCTTATTTACACCACTTTTTGTGGCCATGGTGTTAGGTATTTTATTTTTAAAAATTGGCGGTTTTTCCTATGCAGATTACAATGAGGGCGGCAAGATTATTAAGTTTTTCTTAGAGCCCGCGACCATTGCTTTCGCTATCCCGCTTTATAAGCAGCGTGCATTGCTAAAAAAATATTGGTGGCAGATTTTATCCGCTATTTTTGTAGGATCACTTTGTTCCATTACAATTGTGTATGTCGTAGCAAAAGGAATTCATCTTGATGCAGCGGTAATGCAAAGTATGCTCCCGCAGGCAGCGACGACTGCGATTGCTCTTCCGATTGCAAAGGATATTGGCGGAATTGCAGATATCACAGCCTTTGCGGTCATATTTAATGCAGTCATCGTGTATGCACTAGGTGCTTTCTTCTTAAAATGGTTTCGAATTAAAAACCCAGTGGCAAAAGGGCTTGCACTCGGTACATCAGGACATGCACTTGGCGTCTCTGTTGGGATTGAGATGGGTGAAGTGGAGGCGGCCATGGCAAGTATCGCCGTTGTGGTCGTAGGAGTTGTGACCGTCATTGTCATCCCAATCTTTATGCAATTCATTCTTTGATGGCGTCATTGTTTTGAAAAAGCCTTGCCCTATTCGTTTAATCATGCTAAGATGAAAAAGTTGTTTCAAGAGTTCGGTTACTTGACGGACGAATGAAAATTGTGTAGAATAATTAACGAATTGAATAGATATCACAAGCAGAAGCACCCGCTTCTCACCTGATTGACACGTGTTTGTAGTTGACAGGTTGACCGTACATTTATTTTTTCATGCAAATGTTCGCAGTGTGGGTGTTTTATATGCCCACACTTTTTGTTTGCCTGTAAAACATACAACGAAATGGTCAAAATGAATTGTGAACTCAATTCAAAATCTCATGGAGGTGGCTCACTATTAGCAAAGATCAATTAGTTAATGAAGGTATTCGTGCGCGTGAAGTTCGTTTGATCGGACAAAATGGCGATCAGCTGGGGATTAAAACCCGCCAGGAAGCTCTGGAAATTGCTACGAAAGCCAATCTTGACCTTGTGTTAGTTGCTGCAAATGCAAAACCACCTGTTTGCCGAATCATGGACTACGGTAAGTTCCGATTCGAACAGCAGAAGAAGGATAAAGAGGCACGTAAGAATCAAAAAATCATTAGCTTAAAAGAAGTTCGGTTGAGCCCGACAATCGATGAACATGATTTTAACACGAAGCTCCGCAATGCAATCAAATTCCTTGAAAAGGGCGATAAAGTGAAAGCTTCTATCCGCTTTAAAGGCCGTGCGATTACGCATAAAGAAATTGGACAGCGCGTGTTAGACCGTTTCTCTGAAGCTTGCGCTGAAGTAGCAACAGTAGAAACAAAACCTAAGATGGACGGACGTAGCATGTTCCTCATGCTTGCACCAAAAGTCGAAAAGTAAAGTAACAGAGGGAGGAAACATCCAATGCCAAAAATGAAAACTCACCGCGGATCTGCTAAACGTTTCAAAAAAACAGGTTCTGGTAAACTTAAACGTTCTCATGCGTACACAAGTCACTTGTTCGCTAACAAATCTACAAAGCAAAAACGTAAATTGCGTAAGAGCGCAATCGTAAGTGCTGGAGATTTCAAACGTATTAAACAACAACTTGCAAACATCAAGTAATCTGGAATAGGAATCATAGGAGGGAATTACAATGCCAAGAGTAAAAGGCGGAACTGTGTCGCGTCAGCGTCGTAAAAAGGTTCTTAAATTAGCAAAAGGTTATTTCGGTTCAAAACATAGATTATATAAAGTAGCAAACCAACAGGTGATGAAATCTGGAAACTACGCTTTCCGTGACCGTCGTCAGAAAAAACGTGACTTCCGTAAACTATGGATCACTCGTATCAATGCTGCAGCTCGTATGAACGGTCTTTCTTACAGCCGTTTAATGCATGGCCTAAAGCTTTCTGGTATCGAAGTAAACCGCAAAATGCTTGCTGACCTTGCTGTGAATGACCTAAGTGCATTCAATCAGCTTGCTGATGCTGCAAAAGCACAACTAGACAAGTAAGTCATATGAAAGATCATTCCGTTGAGGGATGATCTTTTTTGCTCATCATGTGAGGTGAAATGAATGAATATCGCGTTGATTGTGCTGCTGATTTTGGTAAATGGCTATGGTTTCTTTCTCATGGGAGAGGACAAGCGCCGGGCAAAAGCGCATAAATGGAGAATTTCAGAGGCGCACTTATGGAGTGCTGCCGTGCTTTTTGGGGCTGCTGGATCGTATCTAGGGATGCAGTATTTTCGTCATAAAACAAAACATCCTGCCTTTCAAATTGGCATGCCAGTGTTAATCATGGTGCAGTTGATCATATTAGGATATATCAAGTTCATCTGAAAAAGGAGCAGACGCCATCAAGACGGCGTGTCTGCTCCTTTTTTTTGTTTGATTTTTTTAATGGGCTGATCCCAATCAATTTTTGTTTGAGGATAACGTTCGATGATGTTTTCCTCCAATTTTTCAAAGTCTTCTAATGTAAATTCACTTAGCTTCTCAGGTGACTCCGTCCAAACGTAAATGGAGTGGACAAACAGAGGATGATCCTTAGAAGGAACATGCTTTTCCCCTTCAAACAAGACACCTTTATAGACGAAATTAAAATTTTTACGTGCATTTTGCTGTTCGTCCATAAAATAAAAGCCTTCTTTTAATTGTGCTTGTTTCAGCTTTCTTCTCGGGTTTGAGAAGAATTTTACCGCCATGTAGAAGATGTAGACAAGCAGTGCAACAAGAGCTAGTCTAATGAGGATTACAAACATGACAGGATGCACCTCCAATACTGTTATCTGATGTACTACGAATGAAAAGGGCAAAAGGTTTCAACTTTTTTTAAAAAAATATTTCGGAAAACGAAAAAATATTCATAAAAAGATCGTATTGAACGAAAGAGGTTTTGTATAATAAGAATGCACCATGAAGATAAAGGAGGATATATGGAATGACAAAGCTAGATCAAACATTAACTATGCTGAAAGACCTAACGGATGCAAAAGGGATTCCAGGAAATGAACGTGATGTCAAAAAAGTCATGCAGACATACATAGAATCATATGCAGATGAAGTCTCTAGTGACCGCCTTGGCAGCTTAATCGCTAAAAAGGAAGGAAACGCAAACGGACCTAAAATTATGCTCGCTGGTCACTTAGATGAAGTAGGATTCATGGTGACAAAAATTGATGACAAAGGCTACATTCGCTTCCAAACTGTCGGCGGATGGTGGTCACAGGTCATGCTCGCGCAGCGTGTGACCATTGTAACGAAAAAGGGAGACATTACAGGTGTGATTGGCTCAAAGCCGCCCCACGTCTTGTCACCTGAAGCTCGAAAAAAATCGATTGAGATTACAGATATGTTTATTGATATCGGTGCATCAAGCAAAGAACAGGCAATGGAATGGGGCGTTCTGCCTGGAGATCAAATCGTCCCTTATTTTGAGTTTACAGTGATGAATGATGAAAAAATGCTCCTTGCAAAAGCATGGGACAACCGTATCGGCTGTGCAGTAGCGATTGATGTCATGAAGAACTTACACAATACTCAGCATGAGAATATTGCTTACAGTGTTGCAACTGTACAAGAGGAAGTTGGCCTGCGCGGGGCCAAAACAGCAGCGGCTACAATCCAGCCTGATATAGGGTTTGCCATTGATGTTGGTGTAGCAGGAGACACGCCGGGCATCACTGAAAAAGAAGCAACAAGCAAACTTGGCAAAGGGCCAACGATTGTTGTATTTGATGCTTCGATGGTATCTCATAAAGGGCTTCGGGATTTTGTTGTCCAAACAGCGGATGAATTGAACATCCCTTACCAATATGATTCCATGCCTGGCGGCGGGACAGATGCTGGCGGAATCCATTTAACTGGTCATGGTGTGCCATCACTATCGATCGGGATACCAAGCAGATATATTCATACCCATGCAGCGATGATTCACCGAGATGATTATGAAAATGCAGTGAAGCTTTTAACAGAAGTGATTAAAAGACTTGATCAAAAAACGGTTGAACAAATCACGTACGGTTCTTAAGTAAGAATGCCTTTCCTCAGTATAGGGGGAGGGCTTTTTTTATTTCTTTTGAATTTCCCAGGAAATGAACGCTGTTTTATCATTACGTCAAAAGAACTGTTTTTGACAGAAGAAGAAAAAATATTCTAGTGAATAAGGCACATGTGATCTGGCTTTTATTTTTGTAAGATGAAAGCAATAAAAAGGACAGAGCCTAAAGAATGCCCTGTCAAAAGAGAGTTTATGGAAGTAGGTGAAGCTACCTCAAGAATAAACAGATTATTCACATTTGTCAACTTGGTTTTAAAAGAAAGAAAAATCAATCAATTTATGTTATATTTGTAACAAATTGTTTGTGCAAAGGGGATGGTTAAATGAATGCGGTTACAATTGTCATAGCATCTATGTGTATTTTAGCGATTGCCTATCGTCTTTATGGCACATTTATGATGGTCAAGGTCTTAAAGGTGACAGACGATCATCCTACACCGGCTCACACATTAGAGGACGGGAAAGATTATGTACCAACTAATAAATGGGTCACATTTGGGCATCACTTTGCTGCGATTGCAGCTGCCGGTCCGTTAGTGGGGCCGATTTTAGCTGCACAATTCGGGTATTTACCGGGTCTCCTTTGGCTGTTAATTGGCGCAGTGATTGGCGGAGCTGTACATGATCTTGTCGTCTTATTTGCGTCGATGCGAAAAAAGGGGAAATCGTTATCAGAGGTAGCGAAGGAAGAGCTAGGACCTGTCGCAGGATTTTGTACAGGGCTTGCGATGCTGTTTATCATTACGATCACAATGGCAGGTTTGTCTATGGTGGTGCTTCATGCATTAGAACGTAACCCTTGGGGGACATTTGCAGTCGGAATCACGATTCCAATTGCGATGGGAGTTGGTCTTTATTATAAAAAGACAGGCAATTTAAAACTAGCCACAACTGCGGGATTTATTTTGCTGATGGTTGGTGTATTCCTTGGGCCGAATATTCAAGGCACGGCACTTGGCGAGCTTTTAACACTTGATACAAAAACGCTTGCCCTTGCTCTGCCGATCTATGCTTTTTTTGCTGCGGCATTGCCGGTATGGCTGCTGCTCGCACCGAGGGACTATTTAAGCAGCTTTATGAAAATAGGTGTTTTTATCGCCTTGATTGCTGGAATCTTTGTCGTCAATCCAACGATTCAATTCCCAGCCTTTACGGAGTTTGTGAATGGAGGAGGTCCTGTTTTAGCTGGTCCTGTCTGGCCTTTTATTTCAATTACCATTGCTTGCGGTGCCATATCTGGTTTCCACGCATTTGTTGGATCTGGGACAACGCCTAAGATGCTTGACCGCTGGAGTGATATGAAGCCTGTCGCGTTTGGCGCAATGCTAGTAGAATGTCTAGTTGGAATTATGGCGTTAATTGCCGCTACGGCTCTTCATCCAGGCGATTATTTTGCGATCAACAGTACGCCAGAAGTGTTCAGAACACTTGGGATGAGTGTCGAGAACCTTCCGCAGCTGAGTAAGGAAATTGGTCTTGATTTAGAAGGAAGAACAGGTGGAGCTGTGACATTAGCTGTAGGAATGGCGTATATCTTTACGGGAATTCCGTTCTTTGGTCATTTGGCGTCTTATTTCTTCCAATTCGTCATTATGTTTGAAGCCGTCTTTATTTTAACCGCTATTGATGCAGGGACACGTGTGGCACGCTATTTAATTCAAGACTTCTTTGGTGAAGCTTATAAACCGCTTAAACGAAATGACTGGGTCCCTGGGTCGGTGTTCGCAAGTGCGCTTGCTTGTTTTATGTGGGGGTACTTGCTTTACTCTGGAGACATCGGGTCGATTTGGGCGCTGTTTGGGGTATCAAACCAATTAATGGCATCGGTCGGTCTCATTATCGGAGCAACCGTTGTATTAAAAATTGCAGATAAAAGGCGATATATGCTGACTTGTTTAATTCCACTTGCTTACTTATATGTGACAGTGAATTATGCGGGCTATTGGATGGTAGCAAATGTATACCTTAATCCCGAGGCATCAGGTTACAGCGTGCTGAATGCGGTGCTGTCGATCATTATGCTGATCTTAGGATTTGTGATTATTGTGTTTGCAATTAAAAAGTGGGTCGACATTTGGCGTGATCCAGCGCTTCGGATGGAAACACCGATCACTGGCTAAATGAAAAAGCCGGTTTGCTTATGATAGCAAACCGGCTTCTTTTATTGCTGCTGATGAGGCTTTAAGCCTTGCTCTAATGTTTCAAGAATCTCGTTTTTCTCGTTTTCTGATGCTTCTTGCCATAGCACTTCGAACAACACGCCAAGACCTGGCAGCATTTTTTCCTCACCGCTTTGAATGGCATCTAAAATCGTATGCTCAAGCTGCTCTTGATTATGGCCAGTGATGTTTTGAATGACTGCGCCTCTTAAATTAAAATCCATTGCCCACACTCCTTTTTTGATGGTAATAGCCCTATTCTGTCTCAAAGACAGGTTTATTATGTAGTGTGCATGAGATATAATAAATTCATGATATTTAAAGGAGTTAAAGTCGCTTGAAATATATAGAATCAGCAAAAAACACAAACATTAAACAGTGGAAAAAGCTCCATACAAAAAAAGAACGAATGAAAACGGGGCTGTTTCTCGTGGAGGGAATCCACTTAGTAGAAGAAGCATTGAAGAGCGGGGTTGTGAAAGAATTAATGGTCACATCGCCTGATAAGCTTCCTTCTCATATCGATCCTGACATTGAGCTTTATGAACTGAGCGAGGAAGCCTTTTCTGCCATGACCGAAACGGAAACGCCTCAGCACATCGCGGCAGTTTGTACAGTTCCTGTATTTGAAGAAAAGAAGTATGAACGACTTCTTCTGTTAGATGCAGTGCAGGACCCAGGGAATTTAGGCACACTCATTCGGACAGCAGATGCCGCTGGTCTTGATGCTGTGATCTTAGGCGATGGAACAGTTGATGCATATAACGGAAAAACGCTCCGTTCCGCACAAGGGTCGCATTTCCACCTGCCAATTTTAAAGCAAAGCCTTCAGCAGATCATACCAGCATGTAAGGAGCAAGGCATTCCTGTATACGGAAGTGCGCTAAACAATGCGAATGCGTATAGAAGCGTAACGGCAGAAGGTCCGTTTGCATTGATTGTTGGCAATGAAGGAGCGGGTATAAACCCAGAGATTCTGCAAATGACAGACCACAATTTATATGTGCCAATGTATGGCCAGGCAGAATCATTAAATGTGGCTGTTGCAGCGGCTGTACTTGTTTATCATTTGCGTGGATAGTGTTGCAACATGCGCTCATTTTCACTATAATGAAACTAATATTTTAAAAACCATGATAGAGGAAGATTGTTTCAAGGAGCAGCCTTATAGGGAGAATGCATCGTAGACTGAAAGTGCATTTAAGGAATGCTGAAACAGGAATTCACCTCTGGAGTTGTCACCGGGACTGCAAGCTTTGCGTAAAGGTGAACCGGATTCGTTTGATTCCGTTATGTCAATGAAGCTTATTCGCACATGTATTTGTGCTTAACAAGGGTGGTACCGCGACCACAACTCGTCCCTTCTTTTCTAGAGGGGACGGGTTTTTTTATTGTCTTCAAACGATCAAACAGCCGTTTATCCAGGCGGTTTTGTATATCAAAAGGAGGATTACACTCATGCAAGAAACGTTAAAACAGCTTGAATTAGAAGCGATAGCGAAGGTTGAAGCAGCTAGCTCGCTCAAAGAAGTCAATGACATTCGTGTTCAATATTTAGGGAAAAAGGGACCGATCACAGAAGTACTCCGCGGAATGGGCAAGCTCTCCGCAGAAGAAAGACCAAAAATGGGCGCACTCGCAAACGAAGTGAGAGAGCAGATTGCTGGTGCCATTGCTGAAAAAAATGAGCAGCTGGAAAAAGAAGAAGTGAAGAAGAAACTTGCGTCTCAAACGATCGATGTTACATTGCCAGCAAGCCCAATCAAAATAGGGGCAAGACATCCATTAACGATTGTTGTCGAAGATATTGAAGATTTATTTATCGGCATGGGCTATACCGTTGAGGAAGGTCCTGAGGTAGAAACGGATTATTATAACTTTGAGGCGCTGAATCTTCCAAAGGAGCATCCGGCACGTGATATGCAGGACAGCTTCTATATTACCGAGGATACACTGCTCAGAACACAAACGTCACCAGTTCAAGCACGTACACTTGAAAAATATAAAGGACAAGGTCCTGTGAAGATCATCTGCCCTGGGAAAGTATATAGACGAGACAGCGATGACGCGACTCATTCACATCAATTCATGCAGATTGAAGGGCTTGTTGTCGATCACAATATTAGCATGAGTGATCTAAAAGGTACGCTTGAGACAGTCGCAAGAAAAATGTTTGGTGAAGATCGTGAAATTAGACTGCGTCCAAGCTTTTTCCCATTCACAGAACCATCTGTCGAAGTGGATGTGTCCTGCTTTAAATGCGGAGGAAAAGGCTGTTCTGTATGTAAAGGAACAGGCTGGATTGAAATTTTAGGAGCTGGGATGGTTCATCCAAATGTTCTGAAAATGAGCGGATTTGATCCAGAAACTTACCAAGGCTTTGCTTTTGGAATGGGTGTTGAACGGATTGCAATGCTCAAATACGGCATTGATGATATTCGCCATTTCTACACAAATGATATTAGATTCACAAAGCAATTCAAGCAGGACTAAGAGGAGGAAATCAACATGTTTGTTTCATATAAATGGTTAGAAGACTATGTCGATTTAGAAGGCATTCAGCCGGATGAATTAGCAGAGAAAATCACAAGAAGCGGAATTGAAGTGGAAGCCGTTGAATATAAAGGCGAAGGCATTAAAGGAGTTGTCGTTGGACACGTCGTGGAGCGAGAACAGCACCCGAATGCCGACAAGTTAAATAAATGTCTCGTCGATATCGGAGAAGACGAACCGGTTCAAATTATTTGCGGGGCTCCGAATGTGGATAAAGGTCAATATGTGGCTGTCGCAACGGTTGGCGCAGTTCTTCCTGGGAACTTTAAAATTAAAAAAGCAAAGCTGCGCGGCGAAGAGTCTCATGGCATGATTTGTTCTCTGCAAGAATTAGGTGTCGAAAGCAAACTCGTACCAAAGGAATATGCAGAAGGTATTTTTGTTTTCCCAAATGACGTCAAACCCGGGGATGATGCCCTTCAGGCACTTCAATTAGACGATGCAGTACTTGAGCTTGGCTTAACACCAAACCGTGCGGATGCTCTGAATATGCTAGGTGTCGCCTATGAGGTTGCAGCCATCTTAGGGAAAGACACCAAACTTCCTGATACAGCACATGACACGTCTTCAGAAAAAGCAGCAGACTATATTTCGGTGAAAATTGAAGATCAAGAAGCGAATCCACTTTATGCAGCGAAGGTCATTAAAAATGTAAAGATTGGACCAGCACCGCTTTGGATTCAAACAAGATTGATGAATGCAGGCATTCGCCCAATTAACAACGTCGTCGATATTACGAACTTTGTACTGCTTGAATACGGTCAACCGCTTCATGCCTTTGATTATGACCGCTTTGGTTCAAAGCAAGTGGTCGTACGTAAAGCGACTGATAGCGAAAGCATTCAAACACTTGATGAGCAAGAGCGTACACTTTCATCAAAGCATCTTGTGATCACTAACGGAACGAAAGCGCACGCTGTCGCAGGCGTCATGGGCGGTCTTGAATCAGAGGTGCGTGATGAAACGACAACAATTCTTTTAGAAGCGGCATATTTCAACGGTCAAACAGTCCGTCAAGCATCTAGAGACTTAGGGCTTCGCAGTGAATCAAGCACACGATTTGAAAAAGGACTTGATCCGCAGCGTACGAAATCTGCAGCCGAAAGAGCGGCGCAATTGATCAGCATCTATGCTGGTGGTGAAGTGCTAAGCGGGACTGTGGAGGAAAACCACCTTGAAATAAATATGAATGTCATCCACGTATCTACTGAGCGTGTGAACAAGGTGCTTGGCATGAGCATTTCAAAAGAAGATATGATTCAAATTTTCAACAAACTGGGCTTTACAGTAGGCGAATCAAATGACGTTCTTGTCGTAACGGTTCCTTCTCGCAGAATGGATATCACGATTGAAGAAGATCTCATTGAAGAAGTTGCGAGATTATACGGCTACGATAATATTCCATCTACACTACCTGCGACAGCTGGTACAGTTGGCGGTCTCACGCCATATCAAGTGAAACGCAGAAAGGTGAGACGTTTCTTAGAAGGCGCAGGTCTTTCTCAAGCGATCACGTATTCATTGACAAATCAGCATAAGTCTACTGCCTTTGCATTGAATCCAGCTTATAAAACAAGACTTTCCCTGCCAATGAGTGAGGAACGAAGTGTGCTCAGACAAAGTCTTCTGCCAAACTTACTTGATTCAGTTGCATATAACTTGGCAAGACAAGCTGATTCCTTTGGTTTTTATGAAACGGGTTCTGTGTTCTTAGCAGAAGCTGAAGGGGCAAAACCGGTGGAAAAAGAACATGTCGCTGGTGCGCTGACAGGTTTATGGTATAAAAATCTTTGGCAGGGCGAGAAAAAAGCTGTCGATTTTTATGTAGCGAAAGGAATTGCAGAAGGTCTATTTGAAAAGCTTGGTGTATCAGACCAAATCACATATGTTCAAGCAGAGCGTGAAGGTCTTCACCCAGGTCGGACAGCAGATGTTCATTTAAATGGAAAAGTCATTGGGTTTGTTGCTGCACTTCATCCAGTCGTTGAAAAGGAATTAGATTTAAAAGAAACATATGTCTTCGAGTTTGATTTAACAGATGTGATGACGTCGGAATCGAAGGATATGAAATATACAGCGATTCCGAGATTCCCTGCTGTGACAAGAGATATTGCACTTGTTGTAGATCAGCATATCTCAAGCGGACAGCTGGAGCGTGTCATCTATGAGGCAGGCGGGGATTTACTGACTGATCTATCCGTCTTTGACGTGTATGAAGGTGAACACATGGAAGAAGGCAAGAAATCTGTTGCATTCTCTCTCCAATATTTAAATCCGGAACAAACTTTGACAGAGGAAGAAGTCACCGCAGTTCATACGAAAGTATTGAAAGCATTAGAAGATACGTATCAAGCCGTCTTGCGCGGTTAAAGAAAAAAGAGCTAAGGCCATATGGGCCTAGCTCTTTTTTATAACCATTTTTTTGCTTTTTGTGTGTTGGCAAAATGCAGTTTTGTAAATTGACGTAAAGCCTCTTCGCCGTGCAGCTTGATGAGCTTTGCAGCCGCCTTGTCTACATGAGGGCCGGCTCCTTTTGGAATGTCAAACCCTGCTGCTTTAGATAACTTATCCATTTCAATTAAAAAAGCGTACCTTGCAATAATGGAAGCCGCAGCAACTGACAAATGAATACCTTCTGCTTTTGTGCTAAAGTACGTCCGTTCCCGAATAATTTTTTTTCCAGCAAGATGCTTGAAATAAATACCCGGTTCTGCAAATTGGTCAATTAAAATAGCTTCAGGCTGTTTCCCATCTAATTTCTCCAGCACAGAGGTGATGACTTGGTTGTGAAGGAGCGCCTTCATTTTTCCTTGGCTCATGCCCTTTTCCTGCATCGCATTGTACTTTTCATTTCGGAGTACAAGAAGGCTGAACGGAATGGTTTTGATGAGATCTTTGGCAATGTTGATAATTTGCGGGTCTTTTAGGCCTTTTGAGTCTTTTACGCCAAGCTCTTTCATGAGAGCAAGCTTGCTTGAATCAACATAGGCGGCACAGACCGTTATCGGTCCAAAATAATCACCTGTTCCTACTTCATCTGAACCGATGACGGACATAGAAGCAATCCCTGACGGCGGACTATATTTTGTGACAGCAGGTGCTTTTGGACTTTTCGGATCAGCAGTTTGTAAATGGCTGAATTGACTGGCTTCAGCTTCTGCCTTTTGACCTTGAAACAGCACTTTTCCAGATCGATAGGCTGTAATCGTACAGCCAGGAACCTTTGCTTGAAAAAGGGCGCCTGGTGGTAACGTATCAGTTAAGTGGTGCGCATACGCGCTTTTCATCTTTTTAAGGTCTTCTGATGTTGCTTTTAAGACGGATTGTGGCACAGTGGATAACTCCTTTTTACCTTGATATCATTGATTTCTAAAGTGTACCATAACAGGGAAGGGCTCGTCTTTCCATTCAATGTCTAAACATGTTATGATAGAGACTAGGATTCTCGTGGAATGGAGGAGAAACGTTGTCTGACGGCGGTAAAACGAAAACAACAAAAACAACAGTTGAGATTTACGGACAGTCCTTTACGATCATCGGTCAAGAAACGAAGATGCATATGCGACACGTTGCTTCAATTGTTGATGATAAAATGAGAGAAATAAATGAAAAAAACCCATACCTTGATATAAACAAATTAGCTGTACTGACAGCAGTCAATGTCGTCCACGACTACTTGAAATTAAAAGAGCAATACGAAAAACTAGAGAATCAGCTTAGAGAAAAGGAATGAAATTACCGTGATCGATATCATCATTTTGTTTTTGCTTCTTATGGGAACGCTTGTCGGTCTAAAACGCGGGTTTATTCTTCAATTTATTAAATTGATCAGCTTTGTTGTTTCTATCTTAGTGGCTTCCATGTTTTATCAGTCACTTGCACCACAGCTTACGTGGATTCCAGCACCTAATTTTAGCGGCGGTCAAGCGCAGCTCGCTTTCTTTAGTGGGAATCTAGAAACAGCTTATTATAATACCATTGCGTTTATCATTCTGTTTATCTTGACCAAAATCCTGCTCGCCATCATTGGCGGATTGCTCACAACCATTGCAAGTATACCTGTGATTAAGCAGGTCAACAAACTGCTTGGCGGTGTTTTAGGATTTCTTGAAACCTATCTATTTGTATTTATTCTCTTGTTTGTCGCTGCATTACTTCCAGTCGATGCACTGCAAACGATGTTGAGTAAATCCATATTAGCAGATGCGATCGTAAGCAACACCCCTTATCTGTCCGGTCTTATCAAAGACTTATGGACGACGTATGGAGTTTAAAAACTTCTCCTTTCTTGGAGAAGTTTTTTCTCATTCCATGACAGAAAGTTGTAGGATGAAGGAAAAGTTTGTATATTTATAAAGGAAGATGCCAAAGCGGCTGGAGGATGAGAGATGAATAAAAAAGATATTATCAAACTTCTTGAAACAATTGCAGTATATATGGAGCTAAAAGGAGATAATCCTTTTAAGATTTCTGCCTTTCGTAAAGCAGCAGCGGCACTGGAACAAGATGACCGCAGCCTTTCTCAAATAGATGATCTATTAGCATTACCCGGCATTGGAAAAGGAACCTTTGCTGTGATCACTGAGTATATCGAAAAAGGACAATCAGAAACACTCGAACAATTAAAAAAAGAAGTGCCTGAAGGACTTGTCCCGCTTTTGAAATTGCCAGGACTCGGCGGGAAGAAGATCGCTAAGCTTTACCAAGAGCTTGGCGTCCATGATGCACAGTCTCTAAAAGAAGCATGCGAAACGGAAAAGGTACAAGCGCTTGCTGGCTTCGGCAAAAAAACAGAAGAAAAGATTCTCGCAGCTCTTGAGGAAGCAGGAAAGCAGCCGGAACGACTGCCAATTGGATTTGCATTAGATGTGGCAGAGCGGATTGATCACGCGCTTGAAGAGATGAAAGGTATCATCCGTTTTTCAAGAGCTGGCAGCTTAAGACGTGCTCGCGAAACCGTCAAAGATTTAGATTATATCATTGCAACAGACAATCCTGAGCAAGTCAGAGAGCAGCTCGTTGCACTTGATGATGTGAAAGATGTGATCGCAAGCGGTGATACGAAGGTATCTGTTGTGCTTGCCCTTGATTTTGAGATCAGTATCGACTTCCGACTTGTGACAGAAGACCAATTCGCAACTACGCTGCACCATTTCACTGGCTCAAAAGATCACAATATTCGAATGCGTCAGCTTGCAAAGGAACGCGGAGAGCGCATTAGCGAATATGGTGTGGAAACGATTGAAACTGGAGATGTAAAAACGTTTGAAGACGAAAGCGCTTTTTATGCACATTTTCAACTTCCGCTCATTCCTCCAGAAATTCGTGAAACCGGAGCAGAGATTGATACGTATAAAGAAAGTATGCAGTTTGTAGAACTGAAAGATATCAAAGGCGACCTTCATATGCACTCGACATGGAGTGACGGAGCCTTCTCTATTCGTGAAATGGCGGAAGCATGTATCGCAAAAGGCTATGAATACATGGCGATTACAGACCACTCGCAATATTTAAAAGTAGCAAACGGCTTAACAAAAGAACGTTTGCGTCTGCAAGCAAAAGAAATTGATAAGCTTAATCAGGAATTCGAGCATTTTCACATTTTCAAAGGGGTCGAAATGGATATCCTTCCGGATGGATCGTTAGATTATGATGATGACTTTTTAAAAGACATGGATTTTGTCATTGCGTCTATTCATTCTAGCTTCTCTCAGCCGGAAGAAGTCATTATGGAACGCCTTGAAAATGCCTTGCGTAATCAGCATGTCGATTTAATTGCACATCCAACAGGCCGTTTGATCGGCAGACGGGATGGCTATGCCTTAAATATAGATCAGCTCATAGAACTTTCGAAGAAAACAGGCACTGCACTTGAACTCAACAGCAATCCGTCAAGACTTGATTTGAAAACAGAGCATTTAATCAAAGCAAATGAAGCGGGTGTGAACATCATGATCAATACAGATGCGCACAACATCGCCATGCTGGAACATATGGAAGTCGGTGTAACAGCTGCAAGAAAGGGCTGGACACCAAAAGCAAATGTCGTGAATACTTTTACTCTAAACGAGATCAAAAAGTTTTTAACGCGTGACAGGTAGTCGTTAGGAGGCTGGACCATGCTGCAACAAAAAGTGTTAGCATCATTAGAATTTCATAAAGTAAAAGAAAAAGTGATGTCCTATACCGCATCCACATTAGGAAAAGAAAGAGCGCAGGATTTAACACCTCTGACGGATATAGAAACCATTCAGCATTTGCTGGAAGAGGTAGCAGAAGCGCAAGATGTGATCCGATTAAAGGGATCAGCGCCATTTGGCGGGTTAACAGATATTAGACGCGCAGTGAAACGGGCAGAAATCGGAAGTACATTAAGCCCTTCTGAGCTGATGGAAATCGCAGGACTATTATATGCGGTGAAAAATATGAAGCACTTTCTCACGTCCATGTATGATGATGGAGTAGACATACCGCGTCTTCATACATATGCTGAGACGCTCATATTACTGCCTGAAATCAGAAAAGAAATCGAAAGCTGTATTGGTGATAATGGAGAAGTACTTGATCATGCAACCCCAGCACTTCGTTCATTGCGCATTCAATTACGCTCACTAGAATCAAAGGTCCGTGATAAATTAGAAGCGATGATTCGTTCACAATCGGCTTCGAAAATGCTGTCAGACACAATTGTCACCATTCGTAATGACCGGTTTGTTATTCCTGTGAAACAAGAGTACCGCTCGAATTACGGCGGCATTGTTCATGACCAGTCTTCATCAGGGGCAACCCTTTTTATTGAGCCGCAAGTGGTCGTGGATGTAAATAACACCTTGCAGCAAACCCGTTTAAAAGAGAAGCAAGAGGTTGAAAAGATCCTGCAAATGCTGACAGAGAGTGTGTCAGAGCACATTGGGGAACTGCTTCACAATGTAAAGGAGCTGCAAACGCTAGATTTTATTTTTGCTAAAGCTAAATATGCAAAGGCAGAAAAAGCCACAAAACCTGCTGTGAATGATCAAGGAGAAATCTATTTAAAACGAGCAAGACATCCTCTATTGCCTCGGGATCAAGTTGTCGCAAATGATATTGAGCTCGGTAAAGATTTTTCAACAATCGTGATCACTGGACCAAATACAGGGGGAAAGACCGTTACCTTAAAAACGCTGGGTCTATTGACGCTGATGACACAGGCGGGCCTCCATATTCCAGTTGAAGAAGGCTCTGAAGTGGCTGTGTTCGACCAAGTTTTTGCTGATATTGGAGACGAACAATCCATCGAACAAAGCTTGAGTACGTTCTCATCTCATATGGTCAATATTGTCGATATCTTAAAGCATTTGACTTCTAACTCTCTCGTTTTATTTGATGAATTAGGGGCAGGAACAGACCCAGCTGAAGGTGCGGCACTAGCGATGAGCATATTAGATGAAGTGCATCAAACAAATGCACGTGTCATTGCAACGACTCATTACCCCGAGCTGAAGGCATATGGGTATAACCGGGAAGGCGTCACGAATGCAAGCGTGGAGTTTGATATCGAAACCTTATCACCAACGTACCGCCTGCTCATCGGTGTGCCTGGTCGAAGTAACGCATTTGAAATTTCAAAGCGTCTTGGTTTGCCAGATCACCTCATAGACCGGGCAAAAGCGGATATGCATGCAGAGCATAATGAAGTAGACCAAATGATTGCTTCATTAGAAGATAGCAAGAAACAAGCAGAAGAAGAACTGCATGAGACAGAAGTCTATAGAAAAGAAGCAGAAAAGCTTCATAAAGAATTGCAAAGACAAATTCTTGAATGGAATGAGCAAAAAGACAAACTGCTTGAAGAAGCTGAACAGAAAGCGAAAGAGAAAATTGATCAAGCATCAAAAGAAGCAGAAGATATCATTCAAGAGCTCCGTTCGATAAAAAGTGAACACCGCTCATTCAAAGAGCATGAACTCATCGATGCGCGAAAGCGTCTTGAAGAAGCTGTTCCTGAGTTTGACAGGAAGAAGAAGCCAGAGCCAGCGAAAAAAGCAGTAAGACAGCTGAAGTCAGGCGACGAAGTCAAAGTGCTTACCTTCGGACAAAAAGGAACACTGCTTGAACAAACAGGCGACAAAGAATGGAGTGTCCAAATGGGCATTCTAAAAATGAAGGTAAAAGAAAAAGACATGGAATTTATCAAATCAGCACCTGAATTTAAGCAAGAAAAAGCCATCACGGCAGTCAAAGGGAAAGATTATCATGTCTCGCTTGAACTCGATTTAAGAGGCGAGCGTTATGAAAATGCCTTAAGCAGAGTCGAAAAATATTTAGATGATGCTGTATTAGCTGGTTATCCTCGCGTGTCTATTATTCACGGTAAAGGAACTGGCGCCCTTAGAAAAGGGGTTCAGGAATTATTGAAACAGCACCGAAGTGTGAAAAATGCTCGTTTTGGCGAACAAGGTGAGGGAGGATCAGGCGTCACCATCGTCGAATTAAAGTAAAAAGGAGAAAACGCATGAAAGCCTTTTGGGAAAATGAACTTGTGGAAATTGCCGCCTATTATAGTGTGGCCGTCCTATGTCTCGTCTTATTTCTAACCATTTTTGAACTCGTCACTTCTTATAAGAACTGGGAAGAGATCCAGCGGGGGAACTTAGCTGTTGCCATGGCAACAGGCGGGAAGATCTTTGGGATTGCGAATGTGTTTCAGCATTCAATCGCACAGCACAATTCCCTTCTTCAAATGGTTGGATGGGGCGTATACGGCTTTGTGATGCTGCTTGTCAGCTATTTCATTTTTGAATTTTTAACACCGCGTTTTAAAGTAGACAAAGAGATTGAAAATGATAATAGAGCGGTCGGGTTTATTTCACTCATCATTTCAGTTGGGCTGTCTTACGTAGTCGCAGCCGGCATTTAAGGAGACGACATGGAAAAGCTAGCAAAAGTATTAATCGTAGTTGCCTGCACTTTTGCAGTCATTGGTGCCGTTTATCTGTTCCTGTGAAATGAAAAAAACAACGTTAGAAAGCTGTCAGGGAATCCCTTGGCAGCTTTTATCTCATCAAAGGCGGCGAATGACATGAAGCACATTCTGCAACAAGACGAACTGATCAAGCGCATTGATACTTGTCTTCAAATGACATCCCTTCCAAGAGACATATACGAACCGTATATGGCACGTCCATTTCAAACGTCAGGATTTTTTGATGATTTGAGTCCCTATATTCAAATCGATTCGAGTGGTTATATCCTCATTCAATATGAACGAGGAATTCAAATGCTGCATAAAAGAACAAAAGTGGCAGATGAAGTCATTTACTGGATTTTAGAAGATACCATTTTTCTCACGGTTTACATCAACATGATGAAAAAGCATCAAGTCGACAACATCCAGACGCATTTACCGAATGATCCGAGTATCCATCAACAGATCGTGGATAGAGTGAACGAATCATTTCGTGCCATCGGCGGTTTATATGAACAGTGGCATCATGAAGGAAAAAGAGCTTCTATCGAAACACCGGCGAAAAAGTAAACATGTGCAATTGAACCAAGCTCTATTAGAAAAAAGCAAACTGCCCTAAGGAAAAGTTTGCTATAATATAATAGTACGAAAGTTCAGGAAGGAGGGTTTTTATGCAGTCAGATAAACGTTGGCTTCTGCATTACCCGAATCAAATTCCCCACGAACTCACCATCCCAAATGAAACATTACAATCTTACTTATTCAGCTCCGCAGAGGCTGCACCTGAGCATACAGCCATTCATTTTCTAGGAAAGAACATCACCTATGAACAGCTGCAAGAAGACGTATTGAAACTAGCCAGTCATCTGATGAAAATTGGCGTGAAAAAAGGCGACAGAGTAGCGATCATGCTGCCGAACTGTCCTCAATCGGTCATTTCTTATTATGCTGTTTTAATAGCAGGCGGCATCGTTGTTCAAACAAACCCGCTTTATACGGAGAAAGAACTGGCATACCAAATGGAAGACAGCGGCGCCAAAGTGCTGATCACGCTTGATCTGTTGTATCCAAAGGCTTATAAAATGAAAGCGCTGACAAGTGTGGAGCACTTAATCGTTACCAAACTACAAGATTATTTACCATTCCCGAAAAACATACTGTTTCCTATTGTGCAAAGAAGAAAAAATAAAATGGTCATCCAAGTCGAGAAAAATGACACCATTCATCACTTCGTGCAGATTATGAAAGAATCGGAAGGTGAACAGCAGATACCCGCACTTGCCTTTGATCCGAAAGAGGATATCGCTGTTTTGCAATATACAGGCGGAACGACCGGTTTACCAAAAGGGGTCATGCTTACACATGAAAATATTTTAGCGAATACTGAAATGTGCGCTTCCTGGATGTATAAAACAAACAGGGGGAAAGAACGCATCCTCGGCATCATTCCGTTTTTTCATGTCTACGGAATGACGACCGTCTTAAATCTTGCTGTCAAAGAAGGACATCAAATGATTCTTCTTCCACGCTTTGATGTCGCTGATACCCTCAAAACCATTGAAAAACAGAAGCCTACGCTATTTCCAGGCGCACCAACCATGTATATCGCCTTGCTGCATCATCCGAACATTGAAAAGTATGACCTGTCGTCCATCACTGCATGTCTAAGCGGCTCAGCGGCACTTCCTCTTGAAGTCAAACAAAGCTTTGAAAAATTAACCGGAGGACGCTTAGTGGAGGGGTATGGACTTTCAGAAACCTCACCTGTGACTCATTCTAACTTTTTATGGGGAGCGAACAAAACAGGCAGCATTGGCTGTCCTTGGCCTAATACAGATGCCGGTATTTATTGCGAGGAAACCGGAGGCCTAAAAGAACCATATGAGCATGGAGAAATTATTGTTAAAGGCCCTCAGATCATGAAAGGATACTGGAATCAGCCAGAGGAGACAGAGGCTGTATTACGAGATGGCTGGTTTTTCACCGGAGATATAGGGTATATGGATGAGGACGGTTTTTTCTATATCGTCGACCGGAAAAAAGATGTCATCATTGCGAGCGGCTATAATATTTACCCAAGAGAAGTCGAAGAAGCTCTTTATGAGCATGAGCTTGTACAAGAAGTCGTCGTCGCAGGTATTCCAGATCCGTACAGAGGAGAAACAGTGAAAGCATTTATTGTACCGAAAAAGAATGCCTACTTAACAGAGGACGAACTTGATCGCTTTGTCAGGACGAGAATTGCCTCATTTAAAGTACCGCGCGTGTATGAATTTAAAGAGTCACTGCCTAAAACAGCCGTCGGGAAGATTTTGCGCAGAGTATTAATTGAAGAAGAGAAAAGAAAGCACGCTTCATCATCTGAAACGCCTGCCGATCAACTGAAAACATAACGGCTGCATCATCCGGTCTACCGGCCGGATGATTTGAATGTTGACCGTCTGGTCTGTTATGCTAAAGGTGGAAAAGAAAGAAGAAGATTACTTGACAAATCGCCCGTTTCTTTTTAACATAAAGTTATGAATGAATACTCATTCAATCCAGAAAGGGACGAAGCACATTGAAGCAGAAAAGACCGAAGTACATGCAAATTATTGATGCAGCAGTTGTGGTGATTGCAGAGAATGGCTATCACCAATCACAAGTGTCAAAGATTGCGAAACAAGCAGGGGTAGCAGACGGAACCATTTATCTTTATTTCAAAAATAAAGAGGATATTTTGATCTCATTGTTCAAAGAAAAAATGGGACAATTCATCGAACGGATGGAAACAGATATTCAAAAGAAACCGTCGGCGAAAGAAAAGCTTCTACTACTCATTGAGGAGCATTTTCGTATGCTTGCGCAAAATCATCATTTGGCTCTTGTGACACAGCTTGAACTCAGGCAGTCAAACCTTGAGCTGCGGCAAAAAATCAATGAGGTGCTGAAAGGGTATTTAAATATGCTCGAATCCATTTTAGCAGAAGGAAAGAAAACAGGAGAATTTAGACAAAATCTAGATGTCCGCTTAGCGAGACAAATGGTATTTGGGACGATTGATGAAACCGCTACAACATGGGTCATGAATGATCAAAAATATGATCTTCCTGCACTCGCAGAAAACGTACGTGATCTACTCTTAAACGGAATACATCAATCTTAAAGACATTTTGAAAAAGGATGATTGACATGGAAAAGATACTCAGCTTACATCATGAAAGGCAGACAGCACTTATCACGATTCAGCATCCACCAGCAAACGCCTTATCTTCTCAGCTGCTCACCGAGCTTAATGACATGTTTGAACAGCTCGAACAAAATGAAGAAGTAAGAGCCATTGTGATCCACGGAGAAGGAAGATTTTTCTCAGCAGGTGCTGATATTAAGGAATTTACGACGTTACAGGAAGAGTCTGACTATTCAAGCCTTGCAGACAGAGGGCAGCAGGTCTTTGAGCGGATTGAACAATGTCCAAAACCGGTCATTGCTTCAATTCACGGAGCTGCATTAGGCGGGGGTCTTGAGCTTGCTATGTCTTGTGATATCCGAATCGCAACAAAAGATGCGAAGCTTGGACTGCCTGAACTAAACCTAGGTATCATTCCAGGGTTCGGCGGTACGCAGCGCCTGCCGCGCTATGTTGGTTCTGCTAAAGCGCTGGAAATGATGGGTACAGCTGAACCGATTACAGGTGAAGAAGCATTCGCCTGTGGACTTGTGTCAAAGCTGGCAGAAACAGAGGAAGAGGCGCTCGAAGCAGCCAAAACACTTGCATCAAAATTTGCAACGAAAAGTCCAAAATCACTCGAGTATGTGCTGGATTTATTGAATGCGACAAAATTGTATTCATATGATGGCGGTATGAAGCTAGAAGCCAAAAAGTTCGGTGAAATTTTCCAATCGAATGACGCCAAAGAAGGCATCCAAGCCTTTATTGAAAAACGTAAACCGAATTTTAAAGGGGAATAAGGGATTCAAACGACACAAGGGGGAGAAATGAATGAATATATTTGTTTTGATGAAGCGTACGTTTGACACGGAAGAGAAGATTTCCATTCAGTCTGGTGCAATTCAAGAAGATGGGGCAGAGTTCATTATTAATCCTTATGACGAGTACGCCATAGAAGAAGCGATTCAGCTTCGCGACGAGCACGGGGGAGAAGTGACCGTTGTGACAGTTGGCAGTGAGGATGCGGAAAAGCAGCTGAGAACAGCGCTTGCTATGGGCTGCGATCAAGCCGTTTTATTAAATGTGGAAGACGACTTAGAAGAGTGGGATCAATATTCAGCTTCTACGATTCTTTACCATTATTTAAAAGACAAAGAGGCTTCCTTGATCTTAGCAGGGAATGTGGCAATTGACGGGGGCTCTGGACAGGTTGCCCCGCGTCTTGCTGAATTACTTGGGTTTTCATATGTCACAACCATCACAAGTATTCAAATTGACGGCGGCTCTGCTTCGATTGAACGAGATGCAGAAGGTGATGTGGAAGTCATTTCTGCTGAGCTTCCGCTTGTCGTCACTGCGCAGCAAGGTCTCAATGAGCCTCGCTATCCATCATTACCTGGCATTATGAAGGCAAAGAAAAAGCCTTTAGAAGAGTTGGAACTTGATGATTTAGATCTCGATGAAGATGATGTCCCATATAAAATCAAAACAATTGAACGTTTCTTACCGGAGAAAAAAGAGGGTGGCAAGGTGCTGAGCGGTGAGCTTCAGGATCAAGTCAAAGAACTGACAGATTTACTAAGAAATGAAGCAAAGGTCATCTAAACATCCACTTTACGATATCACGAGAACAAGGGGGAACTTGAAAGATGAGTAAAAAAGTTGTTGTACTTGGAGAAAGTCGTGACGGTAAATTAAGAAATGTGACATTTGAAGCCATTGCTGCCGCTCATCAAGTGGCAGATGGCGGTGAAGTCATTGGCGTGTTAATAGGGGATGACGTCAAAGACCAAGCGAATGAACTGCTTTACTATGGAGCGGATCATGTCATGATTGTGGAGCATCCGCACCTTTCATATTATACGTCAGATGGTTTTACGCAGGCACTTCAAGCCATATTAGATCAGGTTGACCCAGATGCGGTCCTCTTTGGACATACGTCTATCGGAAAAGACTTGTCGCCGAAAATAGCTGCACGCTTGCAAACTGGTCTAATTTCAGATGCAATTGATGTAAGCGTTACCGGAGAACATCTTGTTTTCACAAGACCGATTTACTCTGGAAAAGCCTTCGAAAAAGTGATTTCAACAGATCGTCTGCTTTTGGCAACAATACGCCCAAACAACGTGGCACCTCTTGAGCGGGATGCCTCACGAAGCGGAGACATTACCCCGGTTTCTGTCGATATTCAGAACCTGCGAACGATCGTGAAGGAAGTCATTAAAAAAACGTCAGAAGGTGTAGATTTATCTGAAGCAAAGGTCATTGTTGCCGGGGGACGCGGGGTCAAGAGTAAGGAAGGGTTTGAACCGCTGAATGAACTCGCTGAGACGCTGGGCGCAGCAGTCGGTGCCTCGCGTGGCGCCTGTGACGCAGACTACTGTGATTATGCCCTGCAAATTGGGCAAACAGGCAAGGTCGTCACACCTGATCTCTATATTGCATGCGGGATATCAGGGGCGATTCAGCATTTAGCCGGAATGTCTAACAGTAAAGTCATTGTGGCGATTAACAAAGACCCAGAAGCCGAGATCTTCAAAATTGCCGATTACGGAATCGTCGGTGATTTGTTCGAAGTGGTACCGCTTTTGAATGAAGAGTTAAAAAAGATGAATATCCACTCGTAACGCTCATACACTCAGAATGCCTAGGTATTCTGGGTTTTTTTGTATGTAATCAATACACAAAGGAGCGGTTGACAAGTGAAGGGGAAAGTAAAAGTCAATGACGTGATCGGACGTATTTCTAAACACATCTATGGACATTTTCAAGAGCATTTAGGAAGAGGGATTTATGACGGGATTTGGGTCGGAAAAGATTCTGAGATTGATCATATTGAGGGAATTCGTACCGATGTGCTAAAAGCCCTTCAAGCACTACATATTCCTGTGCTTAGGTGGCCGGGCGGCTGCTTCGCAGACGAGTATCATTGGGCAAATGGTGTTGGAGATATGAGCGAACGAAAGCCGATGGTGAACACTCATTGGGGTGGTACCGTTGAATCCAATGCATTTGGTACGCATGAGTTTATGAAATTGTGTGAGCTGCTTGAATGTGAGCCTTATATTTGCGGAAATGTGGGAAGTGGGACTGTTCAAGAATTAGCAGACTGGGTCGAGTACATCACATTTCCAAAGGGAACACCTATGTCTGATTGGCGCATTCAAAATGGAAAACAAGAACCTTGGGACCTGACCTATGTTGGTGTAGGCAACGAAAGCTGGGGATGCGGCGGGAATATGACGCCTGAATACTATGCAGATCTATATAAACGTTATCAAACGTATGTAAGAGAGTTTGCAGGTCAGACCATATACAAAATTGCATGCGGCGCCAATTCAAATGATGTGAATTGGACAAAAGTATTAATGGAGCGGGCCGCACCTTGGATGGATGGACTCAGTTTGCATTACTACACCGTACCTGGTACGTGGGAGAAGAAAGGGTCAGCGACTGAATTTGATGAAGATGAATGGTTTATCACATTGAAAAAAGCCTATGAGATGGAACGGCTTGTCGTGGATCATGGAGAGATTATGGATCGTTATGATCCAGACAAGCGAATCGGGATGATCATTGATGAATGGGGAACATGGTATGACCCAGAACCAGGTACGAATCCAGGATTTTTGTATCAGCAAAACACACTAAGAGACGCACTTGTTTGTGCCCTTCATTTTCATATCTTTCATCGTCATTGCCAGCGGATTCATATGGCGAATATTGCCCAGACGGTCAATGTGCTGCAAGCAATGGTGTTAACGAAAGACGAAAAGATGCTTCTGACGCCTACTTACCATGTGTTTCACATGTTTCAAGTGCATCAAGAGGAGGAAGCACTTGAAGTGGAATTCGTGTCAACACCTTATGAACGAAGCGGTGAAAAAATACCTCAGGTTAGTGTGTCAGCTTCGCGTTCGTCCGATAAGATGCATATTAGCTTCTGTCACCTGAATCCGCATGAACAAAACGAAGTATCCCTTGCCATTGAAGGTTTGGATGCAAAAACGAAGGTTACGGGCCGTGTGCTGACAGCGGACCGCATGAATGCGCACAACACATTTGACGATCCTCATGCTGTCCAGCCAGCAGAGTTTCAGCAATTTGCTGTAAAACCCGGTGAGTTGACCATAGATCTGCCGCCAATGTCTGTGGTGATGATCACGATCGATCTGGCTTGATCGCATATTTAGATGTTTGATGAGGAGGATGTTGGGGCATCATACATTGTAAACGAAGCGGAAAGGGAGTTATTTATATGCTTAGAACGATTCTCATGATTATCGGTGCAATTGTTGTCATTGGTGCGATTATACGGTTTGTTTTTTAATTCATTTCATAAAAAATGATTCGTAAGCATTTCATTCGCAAGTCACATTGGTAGATGCTATACTAAAAAGCATAATTTACATTGGAGGAATGAATAATGGCAATCGTAAAAGCTACTGACGCAACATTTTCACAAGAAACTGCAGAAGGTGTTGTTCTTGCGGACTTTTGGGCACCATGGTGCGGACCTTGTAAAATGATTGCTCCAGTTCTTGAAGAACTTGATCAAGAAATGGGCGATAAAATGAAAATTGTAAAAATTGATGTAGATGATAACCAAGAAACTGCTGGTAAATACGGCGTGATGAGTATCCCAACACTTCTTGTTTTAAAAGACGGTGAAGTGGTAGAAACTTCTGTTGGTTTCAAACCAAAAGAAGCACTTGCTGAGCTTGTTAACAAACATCTATAAACCTGTCTATGCCCGAGCGGCATACTCACTGAAGCGGTTCTCGTAAAGACGAGAGCCGCTTTTCTTTCAATATGGTATAAAACAAATGTTCGTGATACACTAGAAGGAGTGAAAGAGGAAAACAAGGACGGATGAAAATATGAACAAACTGATCAAAGAAAAGCTATCGGTCTTGCCAGATCAACCAGGCTGCTATTTAATGAAAGATCGACAAAATACAGTCATTTATGTGGGGAAGGCAAAGGTCTTAAAAAATAGAGTACGCTCTTATTTCACTGGATCTCATGACGCCAAAACGCAGCGTCTTGTCAGTGAAATTGAGGACTTTGAATACATTGTCACCTCTTCTAATATCGAGGCACTCATTTTAGAGCTAAATTTAATCAAAAAATACGACCCAAAATACAATGTCATGCTCAAGGATGACAAAACGTATCCTTTTATTAAAATTACGAATGAACGACATCCTAAATTGATCGTCACCCGTCATGTGAAAAAGGACAAAGGGAAATATTTCGGACCATACCCGAACGTACAGGCAGCACGTGAAACGAAAAAGCTGCTCGACCGTTTATATCCTCTCAGAAAATGTGCCACCCTCCCTGATCGCGTCTGTTTATATTATCATCTTGGACAATGTCTCGCGCCATGTGTGTATGACATTTCTGAAGAAACGAATAAGCAGCTCGTGGACGAAATCATAAGGTTTCTAAACGGAGGACATCAGCAAATCAAAAAGGAACTTACCGAAAAGATGGAAGAAGCCGCCGAACAATTAGAGTTCGAACGCGCAAAAGAATTGAGAGATCAAATCGCATATATCGACTCTACGATGGAAAAGCAGAAAATGACGATGAGCGATTTATCAGATCGAGATGTTTTTGCATATGCCTATGACAAGGGCTGGATGTGTGTCCAAGTCTTCTTCATCAGGCAAGGAAAATTGATTGAACGCGATGTCAGCCTGTTTCCTATGTATCAAGACCCTGAGGAAGAGTTTCTCACGTTTATGGGGCAATTTTATGAAAAGAACAATCACTTTCTGCCGAAGGAAATTTTGGTGCCAGATAGCGTAGATCAAGAGATGATTGAACAATTGCTTGAGACGAACGTTCATCAGCCGAAAAAAGGAAAGAAAAAGGATTTGCTCTTACTTGCCCATCAAAATGCTAAAATCGCCTTAAAAGAAAAATTTTCGCTCATTGAGCGCGATGAAGAGCGGTCCATTGGTGCAGTGAAGCAGCTTGGAGATGCGCTGAATATTTATATGCCTTACCGGATTGAGGCATTTGATAACTCGAATATTCAAGGTGCAGACCCGGTTTCTGCTATGGTCGTCTTTCAGGACGGGAAGCCGTATAAAAAGGAATACCGAAAATACAAAATTAAAACCGTCACAGGTCCAGATGATTATGCATCGATGCGTGAAGTCATTAGAAGGCGATATACCCGCGTGTTAAAGGATGAGCTTCCGCTGCCAGATTTGATTTTAATTGACGGAGGAAAGGGACAGATCAATGCAGCGATAGATGTGCTTGAAAATGAATTGAATCTGTCTGTTCCAGTAGCAGGTCTAGTAAAAGATGAAAAGCACAGGACGTCGAATCTAATGATGGGCGATACACTGGAAATTGTTGCACTTGAGCGGAATAGCCAGGCCTTCTATTTATTGCAGCGCATTCAAGATGAAGTGCACCGGTTCGCGATTAGCTTTCACCGGCAGCTGCGAGGAAAAAATGCATTTCAATCTATTTTAGACGATGTGCCAGGTATCGGAGAAAAGCGTAAAAAACAGCTTCTTAAACATTTTGGCTCTGTGAAAAAGATGAAAGAAGCCACGATCGAAGATTTTCAGGAGGCTGGCATCCCAAAACAAACGGCCGAGCTTTTAATGGAAGCTTTAAAAAAATAGATTGTACTTTTTCCAAAAGTCTGTTAAGATTGTGACTAAATTTAATAAATGAACGTGTTGTTTGTTGAAGATAGAGGTGCGAACTTCAAGAGTAAGCCTTCAGAGATCGATGGGATCTAGGAAGAGGGCTGAAAGGGGAGCGTCGCCGAAGTGAATAAAATCCACTCATTTTATTCGCTGGCTGTACATTGAAGAAATGTAGGGCTGTCAAGAATTTATTTCTTGGAGGGCTATCTCATTGTTTGCATCGTTTGATGATGATTATAAAGCAATGGGAGATCTGTTCTCTCATTGCTTTTTTTATTTGCAGTGAGCAGGCAGTCTCCAAAGCCGCTTCTTGCCTCTTCTCTCACACGTGATCTTTTGAAAAAGGGTGGTTGACATGGGACTAATTGTACAAAAATTTGGCGGAACGTCTGTTGGATCGACAGAAAAAATTCGCAATGCTGCAGAAAGGGTCATCGCTGAACGCGAGGCCGGACATGATGTGGTTGTGGTTGTGTCGGCAATGGGTAAATCAACGGATGTTCTAGTAGACCTAGCGAAAGAACTCACAGATCATCCGAGCAAAAGAGAAATGGATATGCTGCTCGCAACTGGAGAGCAAGTGACCATTTCCTTATTAACGATGGCGCTGCAAGCAAAAGGCTATGATGCCATTTCCTTTACAGGCTGGCAGGCTGGTATGAAAACAGAGCAAGTACATGGTAACGCAAGAATCGTCGATATTGATGAATCAAGAATAAAAGAGGAATTAAGTGCTGGGAAAGTGGTTGTTGTGGCTGGCTTCCAAGGAATTGCAGATGATTTGCATATCACAACGCTTGGACGCGGTGGATCAGATACAACAGCTGTGGCACTTGCTGCTGCACTAAAAGCGGATAAATGTGATATTTACACAGATGTACCAGGTGTGTTTACGACAGATCCGCGTTATGTACCGGCCGCGCGGAAACTTGCAGGTATTTCATATGATGAGATGCTAGAGCTGGCTAATTTAGGAGCTGGTGTCTTGCATCCGAGAGCTGTTGAATTTGCGAAAAATTATCAAGTCCCGCTAGAAGTCCGTTCTAGTATTGAAAATGAATCGGGTACGTTAATTGAGGAGGAATCATCCATGGAACAAAATTTAGTCGTCAGAGGCATTGCATTTGAGGATCAGATTACACGCGTGACGGTGTGCGGTCTTTCAAGCGGTCTTACCACATTGTCGACCATCTTTACGACACTTGCGAAGCAAAATATCAATGTCGATATCATCATTCAGTCTGTCACAAGCACCAATCAGACGTCGATCTCTTTCTCTGTGAAAACGGATGATTTGTCTAAAACAGTTGAAGTGTTAGAAGAATATAAAGGAGCACTCGGCTACGAACAGATCGAGACAGAAAGCAAATTAGCCAAAGTATCCATTGTTGGATCTGGTATGGTTTCAAATCCAGGCGTAGCCGCTGAAATGTTCGCTGTGTTAGCAGAAAAAGACATCCAAGTGAAAATGGTCAGTACGTCTGAAATTAAAGTCTCGACAGTGGTTGGCCGAGACGATATGGTCAAAGCAGTTGAAGCATTGCATGATGCGTTTGATTTATCAAAGGTAGCTGCGCATTCTTAAAAAGGCGGGAGGTGTATCTCATGAAAGAGTGCACCTCTTTTTTATATTCGAAACCTCCGCAAACCCATTCACTAAGTATGCTATGATAGAAGAAGGCAAACAAAAAAAGGCGTGACCTGAAGTCTGCGCCTTTCATAAAGAGAGTTAGCTTGGGTCTCTTAAATCCCATTTAACGGTTAAAATGACTTTATCAGCACGCTTTTTCACTTGTTCATAAGATTCAGCCACGTACTCGTTGAGAAGCTGGATTTGTTCAGCAATAAAACCTGCTTCCATCTGAAAGCATGGCTCCTTTTGATAGGTGAGTCGATTTGATACAAGTGGACCTTCGAGCTCAAACTCAATTTCCTGTTTTTTCGAATGGACCATCGTGAGAGTTCCCCATCCGGCATCATGGAAAAATTCGGGGATCTTCTCCCATGACTCTTGAGGAAATTTACGAGCAAGCAGCTTACCCGCAAAATACATCATAGATGAATGATCCTGACCAAGAATATCAGGCAGCAGAACTTCGCGTATCAGCTCGTAGGCAAATCCATTGACTTCAATTTCTTTTAGCTGTTCTAAGTTAGATTCGAATTTATTCATTGTACGGCTCCCCTCTTTCAACAATTTATTATAGCTTATGTGAGCATATGATGACAGAGTTTTCCCTGAAGTCTAAGAAATTCTTATTGTAGTAAAACGAATTTTGATTTAAAACTTTTAAATTTCGGAAAATTTTAATTTATGTACGCGGTTTCTTGACGCTTTTTTGACATAGGAGTAAAATGAAATTGTCAATAAATTTGAATAAAGTGCTTACAATTGAAAGAAGCGGGGGTAAGACAATTTTCAGCAATTGCACTTTTTACTAGGGGGTAAAGTAATGTCGGGGAACAAAGAATTTTTTTATCGGAGATTGCATTCTTTGCTTGGCGTCATTCCGGTCGGTCTATTTTTAATTCAGCACTTAGTGGTGAACCACTTTGCGACGAATGGACCAGAGGCGTTTAACAAAGCTGCACACTTTATGGAACAGCTTCCATTCAGATATGCACTTGAGCTGTTCGTGATTTTCTTACCACTGATCTATCATGCTGTTTATGGGGTGTACATAGCCTTTACGGCACAAAACAACACGTCTCGCTTCAGTTACTTAAGAAACTGGTTGTTCAGACTGCAAAGGATTTCAGGTATCATCACATTGATTTTTGTGACTTGGCATGTATGGGAAACACGAATTCAAGCTCAGCTTGGAGCTGAAGTGAACTATGACATGATGGCGAATATTTTAAGCTCTCCATTTATGCTAGGTTTCTATATTGTCGGCGTTTTATCTACTATTTTCCACTTTGCTAATGGCTTGTGGTCATTTGCTGTCAGCTGGGGAATTACTGTTTCACCACGCTCACAAAGAATCTCCACATATGTGACATTAGGTATATTTATAGCGCTTTCATATGTAGGGCTAAGAGCAATTTTCGCTTTTGTTTAAGAGGAAATAGATTAGTAGAAGAGGGAGAGGGGCTACAATGAGTAATTCTAGCATCATCGTTGTCGGAGGCGGCTTAGCTGGTCTCATGGCAACTATTAAAGCAGCAGAAGCGGGAACAGCTGTTAAACTATTTTCAATCGTACCTGTAAAACGTTCGCATTCTGTATGTGCACAGGGCGGAATCAACGGAGCGGTGAATACAAAAGGTGAAGGGGATTCACCTTATGAACATTTTGATGACACGGTGTATGGCGGAGACTTCTTAGCCAACCAGCCGCCAGTAAAGGCAATGTGTGAAGCAGCGCCGTCCATTATCCATTTACTTGATCGGATGGGTGTAATGTTTAACAGAACACCAGAGGGATTATTGGACTTCCGCCGCTTCGGGGGAACACAGCACCACCGTACAGCATTTGCTGGAGCTACAACAGGTCAGCAGCTATTATATGCACTTGATGAGCAGGTTCGCCGCTATGAAGTAGCAGGACTTGTCACGAAATATGAAGGCTGGGAATTCCTTGGCGCTGTGTTAGATGACGAGGAAGTATGCCGAGGCATTGTCGCGCAGAACTTGACGACAATGGAAATTGAATCCTTCCGTTCAGATGCAGTGATCATGGCAACAGGCGGTCCTGGAATCGTGTTCGGAAAATCAACGAACTCCATGATTAACACTGGATCTGCTGCATCCATCGTCTATCAGCAAGGGGCTCATTACGCAAATGGAGAATTCATTCAAATTCACCCAACAGCGATCCCTGGAGATGACAAGCTTCGTCTCATGAGTGAATCGGCTCGTGGTGAAGGCGGACGTGTTTGGACATATAAAGACGGGAAGCCTTGGTACTTCCTAGAAGAAAAATATCCAGCATACGGAAACCTTGTACCGCGTGATATCGCTACACGTGAAATTTTCGACGTATGTGTCGAGCAAAAGCTTGGCATCAACGGAGAGAACATGGTATATCTCGATCTTTCTCATAAAGATCCAAAAGAACTTGATATTAAACTTGGCGGTATCATTGAAATCTATGAAAAATTCATGGGTGATGACCCGCGTAAGCTTCCAATGAAAATTTTCCCTGCTGTTCATTACTCAATGGGCGGATTATGGGTTGATTATGATCAAATGACGAATATCAAAGGTCTATTTGCTGCCGGAGAATGTGATTACTCTATGCACGGCGGAAACAGACTTGGAGCAAACTCACTGCTTTCTGCCATTTACGGCGGAATGGTCGCTGGACCGAATGCTGTGAAGTACATTAGCGGTCTTGAAAAGTCTGCGGAAGACCTATCTTCTGCAACATTTGACAGCGCCGTGAAGAAAGAGCAGGAAAAATGGGACAACATCCTGAGCATGGACGGAACAGAAAATGCGTACGTGCTTCATAAAGAGCTTGGAGAATGGATGACGGATAACGTCACAGTCGTTCGTTACAATGACAAACTCTTAAAAACAGATCAGAAGATCGAAGAACTAATGGAGCGCTACAAAAAGATCAACATCAACGATACAGCTTCATGGAGCAACCAAGGCGCTGCCTTCACACGTCAGCTTGACAACATGCTTCAACTGGCAAGAGTCATTACGATCGGGGCTTACAACAGGAATGAAAGCCGAGGCGCACACTACAAACCGGACTTCCCAGAGAGAAACGATGAAGAGTTCCTAAAAACAACAATGGCTACGTTCAAAGGAAAAAATCAAAAGCCTGCATTCCACTATGAGGACGTCGATGTATCGTTAATTGCACCTCGTAAACGAGATTACTCGAAGAAAAAGGTGGAGAAATAAGATGAGTGAAAAAAACACGATTCAATTCATAATCACACGTCAAGATACAGCAGATGGAAAGCCTTATGATGAAGAATTTGAGATTCCTTACCGCCCAAATATGAACGTCATTTCCGCACTCATGGAAATTAGACGGAACCCGGTCAATAAACAAGGGGAAAAAACAACGGCGATCAACTGGGATATGAACTGTCTTGAAGAGGTGTGCGGAGCTTGTTCTATGGTCATTAATGGAAAACCGCGCCAGTCATGTACAGCCCTTATTGATCAGTTAGACCAGCCGATTCGTCTTCAGCCGATGAAGACATTCCCGGTTGTGAGAGACTTGCAGGTTGATAGAAGCCGGATGTTCAATTCATTGAAAAAAGTGAAAGCATGGGTGCCGATCGATGGCACGTATGACCTTGGTCCTGGACCAAGAATGCCTGAGAAAAAACGTCAATGGGCATACGAGCTTTCGAAATGTATGACATGTGGTGTCTGCCTTGAAGCTTGTCCAAACGTGAATGATAAGTCTTCCTTTATGGGCCCTGCACCGCTTTCGCAAGTTCGTTTATTTAACGCACATCCGACAGGTGCGATGAATAAGTCTGACCGTCTAGAAGAAATTATGGGGGACGGTGGTCTTGCGAACTGCGGGAACTCCCAAAACTGTGTGCAGTCTTGTCCGAAAGGAATCCCGCTGACAACGTCAATTGCTGCACTTAACCGAGATACAACTTTACAAGCATTCCGTAACTTCTTCGGAAGCGATCACGCAGAATAACATCACATTCAGTCCTCTTTGCCAATCATGATGAGTGTTTAAGAGGCTGGATGCAACATATAAACAAACGCCTCTTCCAATACGGGAGAGGCGTTTTGTTTCCAAATAAGGAGATGATCAAGTGAGATTGCCGTCATATATTGAAGAACCGTTTGAAGAGTGGAGAGCATCCTTTCGATTTTATGTCGAAACCACTGTTCGTTTTTCAGAAACGGATATGTTTGGCCATATGAACAATGTCACCCCTTTTGTGTATTTTGAAGAGGCGCGCATTGCCTTTTTTCAAAAAACAGGTATTGTTGATAAACGGATGAAACGTGTGAGAGAGACCATGACAGTCGTCGCTAATCTGCAATGTGATTACATCAAGCAGGTAGAGATTGGAGAGAGGCTTCGTGTGTATGTCAAGCCGGAAAAGGTAGGCTCAAGCTCACTCATTCTTCATTACTTAGGAGAAAATGAGCAGCAGGAACCATGCTTTACAGGGTCAGTCACGATGGTGCAAATTAGTAAAGATACAGGCACATCTGTCCCATTTACTGAAGAAGAAAAAAAGACATTTCAGGCGCAGCGAAATGAGTAGCATGCTGTTTTATCAACGTGCACACTTCATTTTGTTATAATAAAAGCATCATATCAAGAAGAAACAAGAGGAGAACACATGAAGATTTTTCAATATGACACCATTGATAGTACAAATAATGAAGCGAAAAGGCTCATGCAGCAAGGAGAAAAACCCTCATTTGCTGTCTATGCACGCCAGCAGACAGCAGGAAGAGGCAGACTCGGCAGGCCATGGGAAACGCCTGTAGGGAATGTGGCGGTAACCATGACAGTCATGCCGCCAGAAGAACTCTCCACTCAATCAACGATCGCTCCGCTGACAGCACTAGCAATCTATGATGTGCTGAAACCACTCATGAGAGCGGACGATCAGCTGGCGATCAAATGGCCGAATGATATTCTCATTAATGAAGCAAAGGTATCCGGTACATTAATAGAAGCAGACCGCAGCGCCATTTATATTGGTGTCGGTATCAATGTAGAAACAAAGCCGGAGCATGTCCCGTACAAAACCATTTGCCTATCTGAACTGACAGAGGTAAAAGCCGATCAGCTTGTGAAGGACCTTGCCACGGCTTTTGAAAAATATCATACACGCTGGAAAAATGAAGGGTTTGAAGCACTCACTGCCCTCTATAACAAACGGTTATATCGACTCAACAAGCCGCTTCGCATTTCGTTAGATCGTGAAAAACAAACATGGAAAGAAGGCATTTGCAGCGGTGTTAACCGCTTTGGTCATCTTCAGCTAAAAGATGATAAAGGACAGATCAAAGCTCATTCTGCGGGAGATATTGATGCCCCGCTTCAACATTAAAAAAAGCAGACGTCTTCTCGTCTGCTCTCAGCGTGTAGACAAACCCTCGCATTCGTTGTCAGGTCTGCGTGCCGGTGCTCACGAATGTTTCATTCGCTCCGGTACTAGACTTCAAAGGTTTTCTATCATGCTGAAAAGGAGACAAAGGACTAAAATAAACATCATTTTAGCCCTTTGTCAACAATATCAAAGCAGACGATGTTCTCGTCTGCTTCAGGCTTCTCTTTTTATATGAGGCTGCACAATATAATCTTGTTTCGTAAAGGCAACCCCGTCTAGAATTTCTCTTGCGGTTCGAATGACTTTGACTCTGTTTTGAGACACGTCAATGTCCGTTTGCATAATTCCGGCAGGATGCCCGATTCGAAGCGTATCATGTTGTCCATCATAAAGCTGTGCAGGAAGTGTTTGTTCCATAAAACAGCTGGCTGACACACAGACAGATCCGGTAATGGCAAGCGCTTGGTGTGGTCTTTGCATTGATAGCATGCGTACGATGATGTCCATATCGGCTGCTCGTCTCATCACTCCATTTGTATCGACATAATCAGCAGGTTCGCTAATAATCGCAAGCTTCGGAACGGCTGGTGACTGTAATGTTGCCATGTCTTTTGGCGCAAAGTGACACATTTCAGCAGCGATGGAACGAATCTCTTCTAAATCATCCAGTAATGCGTCTGAAAATTCCTCAGGCAATTCGGTTCCTTTTAAATGAAGATCCTTCGCTCGGACAAAGGCAATGGGATTTGCGATGTCAACGATCGAGATCGGAATCTCCCCGAATTTTGTCTGAATCGTATCCATGCGGTTCCCTGTCGGAAAGGTTTTACCTGTTACAGCGCCTTCAGGTTTTTCAAATGATAGATAGATGGGAGATCCTGTCCCTTTTACTCCTGGAATTTCTACATCTCCCTCAAATTTCACTTCGCCGTTTTCAACCTCAACCTCTGCTACAATGACTTTATTGGTGTTGGTATTGAGGATACGTACAGTCGTAATGGGCTCAACCGCTTGAACAAGTCCTTTAATGATGGCATATGGTCCAACCGCTGATGAGATATTCCCGCAGTTCCCTTTAAAGTCGACATATCTCTCATTGATGCTGACTTGTGCAAACGTATAGTTCACATCCACATCTGGACGTGTGGCTTTATCAATAATGGCTACTTTACTTGTTAAAGAATTACCGCCGCCGATCCCATCGACCTGCAGCCGGTCAGGACTGCCCATAATGTCTAAAAGAAATGCCTCGAGCTCATCGTGTTCATAGGGTGCATCGTTTGCTTGAATGAATACCCCTTTGCTTGTACCGCCTCGCATAATTGTGATTGGAACTTTTCTCATTGCTCTCACCCTCAATTTTTAATGAACTGTTTATCTAATCAAAATGGTAAAGTATAATAAGAAATAAGTTAAATACATTATTTTAAGAGGAATCAATAAATTTTTTTTATAACTAGTGAAAAAGGAGGGCACACAATGGATGAGAAAGACTGGCGGTTTTTAAAGGTGCTCTATGAAGAAAAGAACATCACAAAAGCGGCGGAAAAATTATTTGTCTCTCAGCCTGCCTTAAGCTATCGGTTGAAGCAGCTTGAAGAGGAGTTTGATATGAAGCTTTTCTTTAAAAGAAAACGAGGGATTGAATTTACGTCAGAAGGCGAGTACTTGGCTGCATATGCAAATGACATGCTCAAACAGCTTCAGCAAACAAAAGATGGCATGCTCAACATGCAAAAAAAGGTCAAAGGGACAATCCGGTTAGGGGTCTCAAGTAACTTTGCTCAGTATAAGCTGCCGGAAATTTTAAGAGAATTTTCTAAGCAGTATCCACATGTTCAATTCATGGTGAATACAGGCTGGAGCACGAAAGTCATGGATTTATTAGGCACATCAAGTGTCCATTTAGGGATTTTAAGAGGAGATTACGATTGGAATGGAGAGCGGTTTTTGCTTGATAAAGAGCGGCTTTGTATCATTTCAAAATCAGAAATCCAGCTAAAGGACCTCCCAAAGCTTCCGCTCATTGACTATCATACAGATAGTTCATTAAAACGATTGATTAACAGATGGTGGCAGGAAACGTTTACCATGCCTCCGCTTGTGACGATGGAGACAGACCGCCAGGATACATCAAAAGAGATGGTCAAGCACGGTTTAGGCTACGCCATTGTCCCGGAAATTTGCCTCAGACCAAGTGATGAGCTATTTGTAAAAGGTCTTTCGTATAAAGATGGCCAGCCTGTTTTAAGAGATACATGGCTTATGTACCAGCCAGACTCCCTTCATTTATCTGTTGTGAAAGCATTCATAGAGTTTTTAAGAAGCCAGCAAGGTTGATTATAAAAGAAATTTATAGAATATACGAAAAAATCAATATTTTCATTATAAAAAGAGCTATTATATCCTTGAAATAGAAAGCGCTAACATTTAGGTCGCAAGTGCAAAGGGGCGCTTGCTGACTGCGCAAAGAAGAGGATGGAGGGATATAAAGTGCTAGCTATTTTAGGACTCTTAATGGTCGTAACTTTTACATTTCTTATTATGACAAAACGTATGCATCCGGTGGTGGCATTAACCGTTGTGCCGATCATTTTTGCATTGATCGGTGGGTTTTACAGTGGATTAGGGGATATGATGCTTGATGGACTCAAAACGGTTGCACCGTCTGCTGCTTTATTATTATTTGCCATTTTATTCTTTGGTGTCATGCTGGATGCAGGTCTGTTTGATCCACTGATTAAACTCATTTTACGTATTGTGAAAGGGGATCCTGTCAAAATTGCGTTTGGGGTAGCGATTTTGTCCATGCTTGTTGCATTAGATGGGGATGGGACGACAACGTACATGATTACCGTATCAGCTTTGCTGCCACTTTTCTTAAGAATTGGGATGAACCCGCTGATTTTAGGGACGATTTCATTATTATCATTAGGCATTATGAGCGGTATGACCCCATGGGGTGGTCCTGCTACTCGTGCAATTGCTGCACTTGGCTTGGATGCAGCTGAATTTTTTATTCCATTAATTCCAACGATGGTAGCTGGCGGTCTATTCATCCTTTTTACTGCCTATGTGCTCGGGAAAAAAGAGCGGAAACGAATTGGGATCGCAGAGATTCAGTACAAAGAAGAGGTTTCGATCTCCCCTGAATTGGCAGCGTCAATTGAAGATGGCGTCGAAGACATGAAAAGACCAAACCTCATTTGGGTAAACTTCTTTTTGACAATTGCGGTGATGGCGACACTTGTTTTAGATATCGTACCGATTCCAGTTCTCTTCTTAATTGGATTTGTCATCGCGCTCATGATCAACTATCCAAAGGTTGAAGATCAGCGCGAGAGAATTTTATCGCACGCAGGAAATGCATTAACGGTCATTACCCTTGTGTTTGCAGCTGGAATTTTCACAGGGATTTTTTCGGGAACAAAAATGGTGGAGTCCATTGCTAATTTGGTTATTTACATGATTCCGGATTCCTACAGCTCATTCTTTCCACTCATTGTCGCTTTAACGAGTATGCCATTTACATTTGTTCTTTCAAATGATGCGTATTATTTCGGGGTGCTTCCGATCTTGGCTGAAGCGGGTGCTGCTTACGGAATTAATCCAGTGGAAATTGCGCGTGCCTCTATTATCGGACAGCCTGTCCACTTGCTGAGCCCTCTTGTGGCTTCAACGCTCCTTCTTGTCAGTATGTTGAACAAAGATATTGGCGATTTGCAAAGATACGCCCTGCTATGGACCGTGTTAACTGCCCTTTTTACAACATTGATCGCTTTGTTAACAGGTGCCATTTCTATCTTTTAAATACGTGTATGAAAAGGACGATGTCTAGGGTAGGAGACTCGTCCTTTTTTTGTGCGGATAAAAGCGCACAAAATGGACGCTCATATGCGGGAATTCTCGATTTTAACGTCACCTACCTCGGGCAGCCGGCATATGATATCTCGACTATACAGAATCCCATTCTATAGAGACTAGAGCTCTCACCTTAGCAAGGAGGGTTACAATACTTGAAGGAGAAAGAGTTTCAATCCAAGCCGCTATTAACCAAAAGAGAAAGAGAAGTATTCGAATTGCTCGTCCAAGATAAAACAACAAAAGAAATTGCAAGCGAGCTTTTTATTAGCGAAAAGACTGTTCGAAATCATATTTCGAATGCCATGCAAAAGCTAGGAGTCAAAGGTCGTTCACAGGCCGTAGTCGAGCTTCTGCGTATGGGTGAGCTAGAGCTCTAAAGTCAGCCGGTTTTCCTTCCACACCAGGGAGGAACCGGTTATTTCTATATGGTTTCCATGAGTCTCTTCTTGCATTTTCTCTGAAAAACGAGGAAAATAGGAATGTACGTTTTAATCAAAGTGAGATGCTATAGTGAGGTATCAATGAAATGGAAACGAATGAGTTCGACCATGTAGCAGAGATTGAGAAATCATTGCGCCATATTGCGGCAATTATTAAGCAAAAAGGCAGAGAAATCCTGAATCAATATACGATTACACCTCCTCAATTTGTAGGGCTTCAGTGGCTTTATGAATTCGGAGATATGACAATAGGTGAGCTATCACAAAAGATGTATTTGGCTTGCAGTACAACCACCGACTTAATTGATCGAATGGAAAAAAGTGAACTTGTCGAACGAGTAAAAGATCCTTCTGACCGCCGCGTGGTTCGCATTCATTTATTGCCTGAAGGCGAGCGGATCATTCAAGAAGTGATTGTTAAACGCCAAGAATACGTCAGTGAACTTCTAGGGGCTTTCTCAGAAGAAGAAGCCATCGTTTTCAATCAATCCTTAACGAAACTACAGCAGCAAATGAAAAGAAAATGAGGCGATTTTGTTGGATCAACCAATCGGCGTCATTGATTCCGGCGTCGGCGGTTTAACCGTTGCAAAGGAAATCATGAGACAACTGCCAAAAGAAAAAATCATTTACGTAGGCGATACAAAACGGTGCCCGTATGGCCCTCGGAAAGAAGAAGAGGTTCTTCAATATACTTGGGAAATGGCACACTACTTATTAAGACATCATCATATTAAAATGCTCGTCATCGCATGTAACACAGCGACGGCGATCGCACTAGATGAAATCAAAGCAACGCTTGATATTCCGGTCATTGGCGTGATTCAGCCCGGTGCCCGCACAGCCATCAAGGTGACAAACAATCAGCAGATTGGTGTCATTGGTACGGCCAATACGATTAAAAGCGAGGCATACAAAGAAGCTCTGCTATCCCTAAAAGCAGGACTAGCGGTTCAAAGTCTGGCATGTCCGCTGCTTGTCCCATTTGTGGAAAGCGGTACATTTTTAGATCAAACAGCAGATGAAGTGGTGAAAGATTCTCTTGAACCGATGAAAGAAACAGGAATCGATACACTTATTCTTGGCTGCACGCACTATCCGATTTTAAAAGAGTCGATTCAGCGCTTTATGGGCAGTGATGTGAGCATCATTTCATCAGGGGATGAGACCGCTAGGGAAGCGAGTACAATTCTTTCCTATAAAGGGCTGTTAAACACGTCTCAAGAAACGCCTGTTCATACATTTTATACAACAGGGCAGCAGCAAAATTTTGAAAACATCGCTCGTGACTGGTTTGGCTACCTGCCAGGGAAGGTCGAAACCGTTTCACTCGAACACGTCTATCAGCAATAACCCGCTTCTTCTTGAGGTGGGTTATTTTTTTATGAAAAGGGTCTAATCCGCAGAGGGAGCTCGTATACATAGTAGTACAAACTACTAGAGGAGGGTGAAGTATGCTGAAAAAAGGATCTACAGCAGCTGTGACGTGTATCGCGTCAGCCATGCTTTTGTCAGGATGCGGATTGTTTCAAACAGACCAAGCGAAAACAGAGATTGACCCGCCACAAAACGTCACATATGTGAAAGATAATAAAGAAGATAAACAAACAGCCAAAGAAGGAAAAGAAGAGAAGAAGGCAGATACAGTCATGAGAGAATTATATTTAATTGATAAAAACGGGTATGTCGTCTCTCAATCCATTCCGCTGCCGAAAAATGAAGGAAGTGCCAAACAAACCCTTGAATACCTCGTGGACGGAGGACCGATTTCTAACCTTATGCCAAATGGATTCCGGGCTGTTTTGCCGGCCGACACGAGCGTCTCAGTCGACATTAAAGACGGAACGGCCGTAGTGGATTTTTCAAATGAATTCAAAAACTATAAAAAAGAAGATGAACAGCGCATCCTGCAATCGGTCACTTGGACGTTAACGCAGTTTGATTCCGTCGCCAAAGTCAAATTGAAAATGAATGGACATGAACTAAAAGAAATGCCTGTGAACGGTACGCCCATCTCAGATGATTTAAGCAGAGAGGACGGTATTAATATCCAGCACGAGGCTGCCGCTGATATGACATCGACAAAGCCAGTGACGGTGTATTACTTAGCTGAATCTGATGAACAGACGTACTATGTTCCAGTGACCAAAAGGGCGCCAAAAGATGAGGATGATCAAATTACAGCAGCCATTCATGAGCTCGTCTCTGGCCCAAGCAAAAAAAGCCATTTGCTCACAGACTTTGATCAAGATGTAAAGCTGAATGATATCCCGAAAGTAAAAGACGGACATGTGACACTTGATTTCAACGAATCCATTTTCGGCAGCGCAGATGAAAAGAAAAAGGTGATTTCACAAAAAGTTCTTGATAGCATTGTGCTCACATTAACAGAGCTGCCTGACGTCAAAAGCGTATCCGTTAAGGTAAACGGCAAGGCTGAGCTTGTGAACGAAAAAGGAACAGAGCTGACAAAGCCGGTTTCAAGGCCAGAACAAGTGAATACAGGTAGTTTTTAACGGCACACATTGATATAATGGAGAAAAAGAGGCATGCATATTCGCTGCCTCTTTTTTATTCCAAGCGATTAGAACGAGCCGAGGTTGTCAAAGTTAGTAGGAGAACCCCGCTGGCTTACGCGCGGAATGTATATTGTAACGGAGGTAAATCATGAGATTAGATGAAAGACACTATGACGAATTAAGAAAAATTGAAATAGAGGCAGGCTACATTACGCATCCAGAAGGCTCTGTCTTAATCTCAGCGGGCAATACGAAGGTGATTTGTAACGCATCCATCGAAGACCGCGTACCTCCTTTTTTAAGAGGAGAAGGAAAAGGCTGGATTACAGCAGAATATAGCATGCTTCCAAGAGCAACTGCTCAAAGAACCATTAGAGAATCATCTAAAGGAAAAGTGACAGGACGTACAATGGAAATTCAGCGATTAATTGGACGAGCACTCCGTGCAGTCGTTGACTTAGAAAAGCTTGGCGAACGCACGATTTGGATTGACTGTGATGTCATTCAAGCAGACGGCGGCACACGCACAGCATCCATTACAGGTGCTTTTGTTGCCATGACGCTTGCGATTCAAAAGCTTCGAGCAGAAGGCGTCATCAAACAAAACCCGATCACTGATTATTTAGCGGCGATATCCGTCGGAATTGATTCTCAGCAGGGTCTTCTGTTAGATTTAAATTATGAAGAAGATTCTTCAGCTGAAGTAGATATGAATGTCATCATGACAGGCGCTGGACGCTTTGTTGAACTTCAAGGGACAGGCGAAGAAGCGACATTCTCAAGAGAACAGCTAAACGGACTGCTTGATTTAGCCGAAAAGGGCATTAAAGAATTAATTGAAAAGCAAAAAGCAGTGACAGGAGAAGTCATCGAATAAAAAGAAGGGTTTGATCAGGATGAAAACAGCCATCATTGCAACGCACAATGCGGGCAAAGCGAAAGAATTCAAAGCCATTCTTGAGCCAAAAGGATTCACGGTCAAAACACTAGCAGATATCGGCTTTACTGAAGAAATTGAAGAAACAGGACATACCTTCGAAGAAAATGCCATTATCAAAGCCGAGGCGATTCAAGCCAAAGCGGGTGAAATGGTCATTGCAGACGATTCCGGTTTGTCGATTGATTATCTAGGCGGAAAACCTGGCGTCTATTCAGCGAGATACGCTGGTGAACATAAAAACGATGCTGAGAATGTGGAAAAAGTGCTGAGCGAACTGCAAGGCATTGAAAAAGAAGACCGCACAGCTAGATTTAGATGTGCCCTAGCTGTCAGCATACCAGGTAAAGAAACAAAAACGGTAGAAGGATCAGTAGAAGGCTTTATCGCAGAGGAACCAATCGGCGAAAACGGCTTCGGATATGACCCAATTTTCATCGTCAAAGACAAAGACCAGACGATGGCTGAATTATCACCTGAGGAGAAAAACAAGATCAGTCATCGAGCGGTCGCGCTTCAAAAGCTTTCATCACTGCTAGACGCAAATGAATAAGGGGGAATGAAGCCATGAAGATACTCATCATTAGTGACAGTCATGGACTCACAGATGAACTTCAAACCATTGCCAAACGGCATGCGGCTGAAGTTGACATGATGATTCACTGCGGAGATTCAGAACTCGACACGAACCACCCAGCACTCGAAGGATACAAAGTCGTCAAAGGAAATTGTGACTTTATGGGCGATTTTGAAGAAGAGCTCCTGCTCCCACTTGATGGAGGCGGAAAACTATTTCTCACTCACGGACATCTGCATGGCATCAAACAATCCTTGCTTCAAGTCTACTACCGTGCAGAAGAGCTAGGCGCAGACATTATCTGCTTTGGCCACTCGCACATCCCAGGCAGTGAGCTGCTAAGAGGAAAACTGCTCATTAACCCAGGCAGCGTGCATCTACCAAGAGTGCGTAAAGAGCGCAGCTATGCTATACTGACACTAGATGGAAGCGAAGCGAACGTACAGTTTTTCACAGACGAAGGTCAAGCCATACAAGACCTCGAAAACACTGTCACATTGGAAGGTATTTCATAAGGGTGCAGCATTTGCCCCTTATGAAAAAACTTTCGAAAAACCGTTGACTTTAAAGAACAATAGTAATATAATAAATCTTGTCGGTGAGGTACTCACCAAAAAAACACTACATAACAACATGTCCCAGTAGCTCAGCTGGATAGAGCAACGCCCTTCTAAGGCGTCGGTCGGGAGTTCGAATCTCTCCTGGGACGTATTTACTTAAAACTGTTAAAAGTCAGAAACATTGATAAAACAATGTTTCTGGCTTTTTTGTTTTTTTCATTGTTTAACAAAGTATTTTAGTGATCTTTTATGACTCCAGTAATTGATCCATTGGAAGGAGCATGATTTACATAGATAGAATATTTCACACCTTTATCAAGCCAAACGTCGATACTCTCAGATTTATTGCCTTTTGATCCGCCAACATATGCTATTACACCACGAGTTTTTTGAATCAATTTCACTCATCCACTGAAGAAGCAGCCCTTAAAAAATGGATTGGAAATAGGATCAAGGGGGATGGCAAGGCCGAGACAACCAGTTGACTTGTTGCTAGTGAAAGGGAAGAAAAACCTTACCAAGAAAGAGATTGAAGAAAGAAGAGAGCAGGAAATAAAGGCGCCAGATGACAAAGTGAAAGCTCCTTCTTATTTACCAAAAGATTTAAAAAGAGAATTCAAAAGGTAGCGGACGAGCTAAAAAACATTGGAATTATGACAAATTTAGATGTTGATGCGCTTGCCCGTTTTTTATTTGCTGAAAAATTATATTTACAGTACTGAACAGTTGTTTGAGCGTGGACGTATGAAAAGGTGATAGTCAGAAACCTAGATAAAGAAGTTGACGTGATTTCAGAAAATGAAAAGCTGTTTAAACAAAGCAAACAAATATCATGTGATTTAGAATGTCTATTTACCTACATTTAAACTCTCCATCTTTAAAAAAATGCCAAGACTAAGAAAAATGAAACGCACTTATTTCATCAAATAGTATAAAATGAGTAAATTAAACTTTAAATACGTTAAATACAATGCGAATTTTCTGATTATATGTTATGTTTATTTATGGTTTAAATAACCAAAATTGTTAAAATAATAAAGGTGGTTAAGATGAAAATTTTGAAAAAATTTATTACAGTAATTGCAGCTTTAACACTTTTAGTATTCGGTTGGTCTAGTTCAAATATACAGGCGAATGCAGAACAATCCGATGATCTGAAATCACTAAATCAAACTGCACAAAAGATGAGTATCGTAAAAGATCCTGAAAAAATTAAAGAGATGAAAGATGAATCAATAGAGGCTATAGAAAACAAAAAAGTAGTTTCTAATGCTTTAAGTGCTGATTTAAATTATGATGAAGCCACTGTTGGTGAAGTTTTAGCCGAAAATGAAGTATATTCGGTTATAACAATACCTATTAAATCAGATGACTATAATCCATTAAGCAATTTAACTCTAATTAGTCAGAGCGGAGAAATTTTGACTTATACTGAAACATTAATAACCAAAAGTAATAAGAATACTGTCGCAATTTCCACGTATACTGATGGAGTCATAACAAATGAAAAAATAACAGATATTGAATATTTAAGTAATAGTGAAGTACAAGAAGCAATAGACAAAGCAAAAAGTATTGATGTTGATGATAATATAGTGCAACCAGAAGGTTTGGGAGAAGTTTCGCTTTGTCTTGCTAGTGTGTTGTTAATAGATTTGACTGTAGCAAGGATTGTTGCAGCTACTTGTATAGGTGCTTGTGGAACTGGAATCGTACCGTTATGTGCATCTTGTGTAGGTGGAGTTTTTGTGATAGGTGGAGCTAATATTGGTGGAGTTATTTCTTGTTTTCAACTAGTCTAAGATACTGTTTTATTAAAAAGTAAGAAGCCTCTGAAAAGAAGGCTTCTTTTTTAATAAAAACCGAATGAATGCATTGACTGATTAGGCAAATACTAAAAAAAATAAATAAAGAGAAGGGGGACTAATATAACTAAGATAGAACCTATACCTAATGTAGAAATAACTTTTATGATGTCTTTTCTCAAGATAAACACCACCATTTCTCAATATTTTTCTTTAAATATAATCTAACAAATAAAGTAATAATTAGCAAATTTATAATAATTCATTAATTATGTTTACGCTTCATTAAGTATATGTATGCATCCCTTTACAAACAGACGGGGATAAATGGCAGCTTTCTACTAAAAAATTCAAGGTGTATAGTAGAAGGAGAATATCTAGCAAGTTGGGAGGAATTCTAGGGCGTACAAAATCAAATCGAGTAACTTGATTTTTAATGAAGGTGAAAACGAAGCCATTCAGGGTGAAGGGCAAATGTCTTGTAATTATATAGAAGAAATAGAGCTACCTATTGAAAAACTAGTTGCTTGTGATCCGTTTATTTTATCAGAAAGAGAACCGTTTAATAAAACCGTTAAACTATGAAAGTATTCAGTACTTTAAATATTATCCGTTTTGAAAATGAAGATGAACGTATTGCATCTGCATCATAAAGTTTATTAGCCAAAATAGTGTGAAGTGGGAGCTTGCACGATAAATGGCAGATAGAAAGTGATTTACAGGGGGATCAGTTCTCTGGCTACGGAGTTGATACTGGAAATGGATGTGGGACGGCGTGTTTTAAGATTATCCAAGTTATTTTGGGGGCTGAGAATGGAGATGAAACTTGTTTCGTTACTGATTTTCTTTTGACGGATTAAATGGGGAAAATAAAACAGGAATAAAAGACATAACAGAGAAAAGTACATAATCCCAAACGCTCCAGAAAAATAATGAAAGGAATGATCATTTGTATAACATCAACCCAACAAACCTACTATGTGAAACTGGAGAGACAACAAGAAGCTCAGAAGGTTATCGATTATTTTCAAAACAGTTAGGCAATATCGAGATCACAAGCGGTCGTATAGTTGCCTGTGATCCTTTTGTTTCAGAAGGGGATCACCCTTTTTCTATGAAGGTTCATCCGGGAAAATATCCTATTCTACTTATGGTCAAGCGGTTAGAAAGCGGAGACGAACGCGTAGCCTATGCAATGATCAAGTTTACAAACGAGCAAGATAGAATGGGCGCTCGCCACAAGAGCAGGGCAGGAACTCAAAAATTTGAAAAAAGACGAGTTTTTCGGCTACGGTGTAAATACGGGTATGGGCTGTTTCATGGATGCGGAGGCAGCACTTTATCTTCAAGCTTATGAGGATAAGCGATATAAAGAGGACAATGATTTTTATCTTTACGAGGAATTTGCAGAAGCGCTTGAGCAAAACTACAAGCACACATGGGATTGGCTCGTCACCCGTTTTTATGACAAGGTGGACATTGCCATGTTTACCACAGGCTACGGTGACGGAATGTACCCAAGCTTTTGGGGGCTAGATCAAAACGGAGAACCTGCTTGCCTTGTGACAGACTTTTTATTAGTGGACTGATGAGAAACCCATGAAAACATGGGTTTTTATTGTTCTCTGATTATAGAGTATTAGTAGAGAGATCTAGTGAAAGTGGATAAAGTTTTGAAGACTTACTATAAGAGATCGTTTTTTCTCTCGGCAAATGTTGCTGGCTATTCGAAACAATATTGTTCTTGCCGATAAAAAGATTAAAAGCACAAAAAGAATGATATGAAATTTGTTAAACAAACGTCAATTAACTTAACTTTGTCAGTTGTGGATTAAGTCTACCTAATTTTTGTATAAATATAGTATAATAAACATATAAAACCTTTTAGGAAACGGTGATAATGATGAATAGCAATTTTTCATTTTTTCAAGGGAAGTGGGCAGTACTTTCCAATTTAGGAGAAACAGCTGAGAAAAATGTATATCATGACCCACATACAACAGTAATGAAACTACGGTTATTTGCCGAAACATTAACAAAATTTATTCTAGCCGCTGAAAATATTAAGGAAGCATATGGGACAAAACAAGTAGAGCGCATCAATATATTACGCCGAGAAGGAATACTTGAACCAGAATTAATAGATATCGTTGAAACGCTTCGCCGCAAAGGGAATGTGGCTATGCATGAAGCAGGTTATCAAAAAACAGAAGAAGCAAAATCTTTATTGCATTTGGCTTTTCGTTTGTCGACTTGGTTTATGGAGGTATACGGTGATTGGAATTTTCAAGCTCCAGAGTACATAGAGCCAAAAAAACAAACAGCTATAGATACACGACAGCTTCAACAAGAGTATGAAGTGAAAGTGAGGCAGCTTGAAGAGGAACTAGAGGCAATTCGCCATCAAGCTGAATTAGAGCAAGCAGATGAGAAAATGAAACGTAGAAAAGCGTCCAAAAACTTTATGCGTAGGCAGCAACTGACTGAAGATGAAACACGTATCATCATTGATCAGAAGTTACGTGCTGCTGGATGGGAAGTAGACACGAATTTACTAAACTATAAAAAAAACAGGACGCTACCAGAGAAAAACAAACATATGGCCATTGCTGAGTGGAAGGTCGATGGCGGCTGGGTTGATTATGCATTATTTATTGGACTCAAGCTTGTTGGTTTCATTGAAGCAAAAGCAGAAAAGAAAACAATTCCTGGGGCATTAGATAGTCAAACAAAAGTTTATGCGAAAAATGCTGTGCAAGTAGAAGATGAACAGATTACACCAACAACTGGTGATTATAAAGTTCCATTTATATACGCAACGAACGGACGCCCTTATTTAAGACAGCTCCAAGAGGAATCGGGTATTTGGTTCTGGGATTCACGCAAACCATTTGAACATGCACGTCCGCTTGAAGGATGGCATTCACCTGAAGATTTAAAGCTGCTTCTTAGCCAAGATGATAAGGATGCGGATAAGCGTCTAGAAGAAGAGGATATCACTAAGTTTGGATTGCGTCACTATCAGCAGAATGCGGTTCTGGCTGCAGAAAAGTCGTTAAAAGAAGGAAACAGAAGAATGCTTATTGCAATGGCTACAGGAACTGGGAAAACTCGTACCGCTATTGCGCTTATGTATCGCTTAATTAAGTCTAAAAAGTGTCGCCGCATTCTTTTTCTTGTCGATCGTAATTCACTCGGTAAACAAACAGAGGATTCACTGAAAGATACGAAAATTGAAGGTTACTCGTTTGCTGATATATATGATGTGAAGTCATTAGGCGATCTCACACCGGAAGTTGAAACGAAGGTGCAGATTGCAACTGTGCAGGGAATGGTTCGCAGACTTTTTTATAACGATAGCGAAAAGCTTCCAAGCGTCGGGCAATATGATTTCATCATTGTAGATGAGGCGCATCGAGGCTACACAAGCGATAGAGAAATGACAGAGGAAGAATTAGAATTCCGTGATCAGAATGATTATATTAGTCAATATCGGCGTGTTATCGATTATTTTGATGCGGCATGTTTAGGACTTACCGCAACACCTGCTCTACATACAACAGACATTTTCGGTATGCCAATTTTCAAATATTCATATAGCGAAGCAGTGTTGGATGGATATCTAGTGGACCATGAGCCTCCTTATTTGTTTAAAACAGAACTTTCACAAGTGGGCATCACCTTTGAAAAAGATGAGGAAGTAGAAGTATATGATGTTGATAAAGGGGAGATTCAACTAGAAAAGTTAGAAGATACTGTGCACTTTGAAGTGGAGCAGTTTAATAAAAAAGTCATTACAGAACCGTTTAACCGTGCAGTTTTAAATAAATTAGTTGATTATATTGACCCTGCAGGTAAAGAAAAAACGCTCATCTTTGCAGCTACTGATCAACACGCAGATCTTGTTGTTCGCTTATTAAAAGAAGCATTTAAAGAACGTGGTGATGACATTGAAGATGATGCCATTATGAAAATTACTGGATATATCTACAAGCCATTAGATGCCATTACACGGTTTAAAAATGAGCGACTGCCTAATGTCGTTGTTACAGTTGATTTACTCACAACAGGTATTGACGTGCCACCGATCACAAATTTGGTGTTTTTAAGAAGAATACAGTCTCGTATTCTCTATGATCAAATGCTTGGTCGTGCGACTCGTCTTTGCCCAGAGATTGGGAAAACACACTTTAACATCTACGATGCTGTTGGTATATATGACAAGTTGCAACATTATACAGAAATGAAACCAGTTGTGAAGAAACAAAACTTTCGTATTGGTGAGTTGTATGATTCTCTTGTTAATGCGACGACTGATGAGGAAGCTTCGTTTTATCGTGATCAATTAGTAGCAAAAATCCAGCGTCGCAAACAAAGATTTGACGAAGAAGGCATGGGGAAGTTTGAAGAATTATCGAATGGAAAACATGTGGATGAATGGGTGAAAGAAATTCAAACATACTCACCGCAAGAAGCCACACAACATAATATTCTATTTGAATACATGGAAACGTACCAAGTAACAAGTGAAAAACGTTATATATCTGATAAGGAAGATGAAGTAACAGACGTCATTCGTGGGTATGGTGAAGGGAACAAGCGACCAGAAGATTATCTGGATGGTTTTGTTCGATTTATCAAAGAAAATATCAATGAAATTCCCGCTTTGCATCTGATCTGTACACGACCAAAAGATCTAACGAGACAAGATTTGCGAGAACTTATGACGATTTTAGAAACAAAAGGCTTTAAGCAATCTCATTTACAAACCGCTTGGAAACAGACAAAAAATGAGGACATTGCAGCAGATATTATTAGTTTTATTCGCCAAGCTGCATTAGGTGAAGCACTCATTGACCATGAAGCACGTATTAAACAGGCAATGCACAAAGTGTATTCACTGCATGATTGGACGCCAAGGCAAAAGAAGTGGTTAGAGAGAATAGAAAAGCAATTACTTCAAGTGCCTGTTCTTGCGCCTACCGCAGAAGAGGCATTCTCGGAAGAACCTTTTAGAACGTCTGGTGGCTACAAATTACTGAAACGTGAGTTCGGTGATGAAATTGATCAAATTGTGAATACGATCAATGAGAACCTTTATATCAGCTAACGACTGTGCCTCTTCATTGAGGCACTTTTTTGGGTTATAATGAAAAGGTTCGCTTTCAACTAAAAATCATCAAATTTGATTTAATAGATTAGAAGCTTTTCAGGAGGAAAAAGGATGAATAACCAAGAAATCGTTCAAAAATTATGGAATTTATGCAATGTGCTTCGTGATGACGGTATTACATATCAACAATATGTCACGGAGTTAACTTATATTTTATTTTTAAAAATGATGAAAGAACAGCAAACAGAAAATGTAATACCCGAAGGATATAGATGGGATGATTTGCTAGAAAAAGAAGGGGTAGAACTCAAAACATTTTATCAACATCTTTTAATTAAGCTGGGTAATAGCGAGAATGCTCAATTGCGTCAGATTTACACGGATGCTGCTACAAGTATTACAGAACCAAAGAATCTAGAGAAAATTCTGAAGACCATTGATGGCCTTGATTGGTACAACGCAAAAGAAGAAGGTTTAGGTAATTTATATGAAGGCTTGTTAGAAAAAAACGCAAGCGAAACAAAATCAGGTGCTGGTCAATACTTTACACCGCGTGTATTAATTGATGTAATGGTACAACTGATTGACCCTAAACCTGGAGAAAGATGTAATGACCCTGCAGCTGGTACATTCGGTTTTATGATTGCGGCAGACCAGTATTTAAAAAATAAGACAGATAACTATTATAATTTAGATCCACAACTGGGCGTTTTCCAAAAGAAAGAAGCGTTTACTGGCATGGAACTCGTCACAGGGACTCATCGTCTTGCTATAATGAATGCATTACTTCATAATATCGAAGGGCGACTGGAACAAGGGGATTCGTTATCTAGTAATGGAAAGTGGATGAAAAACTTTGATGTCATTTTAACCAATCCACCATTTGGGACGAAAAAAGGTGGAGAGAGTGTCTCCCGTGATGACCTGACGTTTGCAACTTCCAATAAACAGCTGAATTTTCTACAGTTAATTTATAACGCTTTAAAAGACGATGGTCATGCACGCGCAGCAGTTGTATTACCTGATAATGTTTTGTTTGAAAGCGGGGTTGGTACACAGATTCGACGTGATTTAATGAATAAATGCAATCTGCATACAATCTTACGCTTACCAACGGGGATTTTCTATGCCCAAGGTGTGAAAACAAACGTTTTATTCTTTACAAGAGGCACAACAGACCAAGATAATACAAAGGATGTTTGGGTATATGATCTCCGCACCAATATGACGTCATTCGGAAAACGGAATCAGTTAACAATGGCACACTTTGCAAACTTCATGAAAGCATATGTAGCAGAAGACCGCTCTAACGTAGAGGATGAACGTTGGAAAGTATTCACAAGAGAGGCCATTGCAAAAAAGGGGGATAGTTTAGATATCGGTTTGATTGCGGATGAATCATTATCATCCTATGACAACTTACCAGATCCAATTGAATCAGCAGAAGAAGCAATTGCAAAACTTCAGCAGGCTATGGGGTTATTAAATGAAGTGGTTGAGGAGTTGCGTGCTGTTGAAGAGGATGAGGTGGTGAAAAAGTGAGTAAGAGAAAAAAAACTGTTGATGAGTTATTGGAAGAAGCGTTAGTATCAGAAGGAGAACAACCTTATGAAATTCCAAATAATTGGGTGTGGGTTAAGTTAGACACATCTAAAAAGGATAGAGAAAGTTTTGGCGATGGGGATTGGATTCTTAGTGAGTACATTGACCCGAATGGAGAAGTAAGATTAATTCAGTTATCAGATATTGGGCAAGGAAAGTTTTTAAATAAATCGTCTAGATATATTTCTATGAAAACTTTTGAAGAATTACGTTGTAGAGAAATATTTCCTGGAGATATTTTAATTTCTAGAATGGCACATCCTATAGCTAGAAGTTGTATCGTTCCTGATTTAAAGCAAAAACTAATCACAGCGGTCGATGTTGCTTATTTAAGACCTAACGAAAAAATATTTGATACGGAATATTTAAATTACATGTTTAATTCTATATTCTTTAGGACACAAGCTGAAGGAGTAGCAAGGGGAACAACACGTTTAAGAATTACTCGTAAAAACCTTGGAAATTTAGCAATTCCTTTTCCACCTTTAAACGAACAAAAAAGGATTGCAAATAAAGTTGAGCGACTTTTAGGTAAAATTGAAGAAGCAAAGCAGTTGATTGAAGAAGTGAAGGAAACGTTTGAACTTCGTCGAGCGGCTATTTTGGATAAAGCGTTTCGTGGGGAATTGACGAGGAGATGGAGAGAGGAAAATATTAGAAAAATTCCAATATCGTCTGACCCTTTAAACTCAGTAGGAACTAATAATAAGAGTATAAAAGCTACTAGCTTAGTACCTGAAGCAAGTATACCAGATACTTGGAAATGGGTATTATCTAATGAATTGTTTTCTTTTATAACCAGTGGTTCTAGAGGTTGGGCTAAATATTATAGTGATGACGGTGATTTGTTTCTAAGAGTAGGTAATCTAAACCATGAATCAATCGATATCGATTTGACTAATCGGCAAAATGTAAGTCCACCCGAAGGTACTGAAGGTACTAGAACACTTGTACAAGAAGGAGATATTTTAGTATCTATAACTGCAGATGTTGGTAGGATTGCTGTAGTTCCAAAACAATTTCCGAAAGCTTATATTAATCAGCACATTGCATTAGCAAGGCCTTCTAGTGGCTATTGTATTGAATATGTTGCATGGTTTTTATCATCTAGGAACGGAGGAAGGCTACAGTTTGATAGACTTCAAAGAGGTGCTACCAAAGCAGGCTTAAGACTTAACGATATCAAAAACGTATGGTTGCCAGTTCCATCATTAGAGGAACAATATGAAATAGTTCGTAAAATACAAAGTGCTTTTAATAAATTTGAGGTAGCCGAGAAAAGCTTAACTGATACTCTTGAGGTCTATGAAGAACTAGAAAAATCAATATTAGGAAAGGCATTTCGAGGTGAGCTTGGAACAAACGACCCAAGTGAAGAAAATGCGATTGAATTGTTAAAAGAAGTGCTACAAGACAAGTGAAATAAAGTAGAGAAATGGCATCTAAATTAGTTGGATGCTTCTTCTAATTGATTTTACTGTTTAAAATTTTAAGGTGCTAAGCACGGTCAGTCACACTCATTTTCGGAAAAATTTCTGACAGGACTCACATTATCGCATGGTAAAGTAATAAGAGTTGTAGTGAAACCCTATTCAAGCTCGATAATGATTTCGATAGCAGATGTGTAACCTTATAAGTGATATCAAAGGACAGATACCGAAGTCTTTGTCATGTTGTTTAGGATCTATTACTTCTCTCTTTCTTTATATAAAGGATATGGTTATGGATGCGGAGGAGCTATATATCTTCAAGCGTATGCGGATAAGCGATATAAAGAGGACAATGATTTCTATCTTTACGTGGAGTTTGCAGAAGCGCTTGAGCAAAACTACAAGCACACACGGGAATGGCTCGTCACCCGTTTTCATGACAAGGTGGACATTGCCATGTTTACAACAGGCTTCTGTGACGGGATGTACCCAAGCTTTTGGGGCTGGAGGGAAAACGGAGAACCAGCTTGCCTTGTGACAGATTTTTTTATTATGGAATGAACGAGAAACCCATGGAATAATGGGTTCTTTTTATTGTTCATAAATTCAGTATATTCATAGATATAGTGAAGTGTAAAATGAGATGTTTTATGAAAGTGGCTTCTATTAATGAAAAGAAGCCACTTTCGTATAGGTCTAATACTGTGTTGTTATCTATATAATCTGCGAAACGATTTTAAGAACCAATAATCCCTGGAGAAATTTGTTCAACTCTCGCCCAATCAAATATGGTTTCGATTTGCATTTGATTCTTACAGTTGATTTTTAATAACCCTTCATTCTCTGTTGTGCTAATCTCAAAATGATCAATTATATTATTATTTCCTAAGTGATTAATTTTTAAATCCGTTACACCAATGAATGATAATTCAACGTAGACAACATCAAAATTCCCCCAACGTTTAGGTTTATTCTTCACGGAGTCTTTTGTCATTAGTCTTATAAATAGGTTAGGACCATCTCTGTTTAAATCAACATTCATGATTTCTGCATTTTTAAAATGGGGGATCCCCCCGAAAATTTGAGTCATCGCTTGTGGGTTCATAAATTTTTCTTCACTAATCATTTGGATACTCCTCGTTTGAGTTATTTATTGTTTCTTCTTTCATCTTTCAAAATAATAACGGTCTTCTACACCTTCAATTTTACCAATATGGGTATTGTTTTTAGTCAAATTTTAAATGTAAACGTTATTTTTACGTTCACAACTCGTAAAATCTTATATTTAAAATAAATTTGTATAGAAAAAAGATGAGCTAATATTTACTGAAAGCTCATCTTATCCTTTTATTTCTATATTATCTATATGGGGCTACATTTCCTCACACTGATTTTGTAAAAGTTTTTTATATTTCTTAATGAGAGCCTAAAGTTCATCTTTCTCTATAACATCTACTTCAATAATTTCATAATTTTTTTGTACCGGTGCACCTCCAAATGTTTGAAGTATTTTGTAAATAACTTTAAACAAACTCATTTCAACGGAGGTGCCTTTTCCTTTGAATCTCTGCTCATCGCTAGTAGAAACCTCAACCTTATAGCTTAACCCATCATATGATAGGTGAAATTCACAATCCATCTCTTCTAACCAAGTAAATAAATCCGTCATTGACGGAATCCATATTCCTTCTTTAAATACTTCTTCCTTACATAATAGAGTTGTTGATGGAACAATTCTTCCGCCAATCGCCCAAGTGGCATCTTTGTATTCGTAAATATCTTGTGGGTACACTTCATCAGCATACTCAGGCCTTTTAAATCCTAACTTAAATAGTTTTTCAGCTTCAGTTTTTGTTAAAGACATGTATAATCACCTTTTGTTATTTTATTTTGATGACAGTTCCGGTTGAACTTTTATGTTTATTGATCATGTAATTTCCATATTTATCACTATCAGCAACCCAATGAAGTTCTTTTCCACCTTTTGCTTCCTTGAATACTTTAAAAGCGGAATTTCCATGACCAGTTGTATCTTTAGCCCACCACAAACCTGTTTTTGGATCTCGGTAAGCAGTAACTGTATCACCGTTAAATTTGTATTTTATTGTTTTATCTGCTGTAGTTTTAATATCCCATAATGTTGTGGTATTCTTTGTAGATTTACCGGTATTTTTAATTCCTCTCTTCCCATGAAACCCTTTCGCCCCAAACGGCAAAAGCATGCCAAGTGCCGCATTCATACTCGCTTCCTGCTGTTCTTTCGAGACCTTATTCCCAAACATGTCTCTACCTGTAATTGCTTCGCTGAAGCCGTTTGTGGCAGTGAGTCCATATAAACCTTTTTGAGATGTTTTCAGGGTGTCAAAAGATTTTTGTGATGTCTTGTAGATATCGACTGCCCTAACTGCGGCTGATGTGGCTTGGGTGGTTTTATAGACAGCCTTTCCGCCTTTGAATATGCGTCCTGCCCAGCCGACGATAGGGATGTAACCTGCTGCTGCCATGCCGCCTGCGGCGACGCGCTGTCCTGCGGTAAGTTCTTCGCCTGTGATCGGGTCAACGCCCGTTGCGGCGCGTTTTGCATCATTCACGCCAGTCAGTTCATTCACGATATTCCCGCCATAATCGAGTGCTTTTTCATACCAAGGACGGTTGGCGAGTGCTTCTTGTTCCTTTGCGACTTTTCTAGCTTCTTCTTGTTCTTTTTTGATTTTGAGATATTCAGATGTCTGCTTTTCAATATCGCTTTTTGCCTTGTAGATTTCGCTATTTTGATACTCTTTCTTGTCAAAATTCATAGGCGAAATCGCTTTTCCGTCATTTGTCGCATTCATCATTTCAGCGTACAATGCCATTGTAGCTTGCTGCTCCGTTTCTGACAAAGCATATTCATCTTTTAAATTTTGATCAAGTTCAATTAAATCCTTAACAGTCTTTTTCCGTTCATCTTCCGCATCTTCAATCTTTTCATCAAAGGTTTTACTCTCAAATACTTCTAGAGATATGAGGTCATCAATATCTTCAAAAATCGTTTTAAGTGCCTTTTTTTGATCCTTCACAATGCTTTTGGCATTCTTGATTCCCATATGTACAGCGTTGTCTAAAAAGTGTTCTTCTACAAAGGTATCGCCGCCAAAGTTTGTATCATCAAGTGTCCCAGAAACACCTTCATGGAACGCTTTTTGTTTATCTATGAAGCTGATAAACATGTCCACATTTCCGGCGAGCTCTTTGTAGAAACTTTTAATGTTATCGGCACCTTTTCCCGTGAAATCATCACCGAGATCTGCCATGCCTTGAAGTGTCTTTTTTAAATTGATCATTTGTTCGCGGAGTTCCAGGTAGTGTTTTGCTCTTGTATCCATGGCACTTGTTAGTGCTTTTGCATCAAGTATTTTGCCCAGAAAGGTTCACTCCCTTCTCAAATAAGTATATTTATTTTAACAATATAAAAAAATGTAATGAATAGGAAAAAAGTAGTGAGTGTTAAAGCTCTAAATACTGGATTGGTCAACACACTGCTGAAGTAATTTGACCTTTCCATCCTGGTACAAAAAGCGTGATGCCGGAGAAGGACCAGGGTTTTATGAAATTGATGAGCATGACAACAACAAAGGTCCCTTTGAAAGTAAGAAGGATTATGTGGTGTTCAAAAACATACTCATGTTCGAAGTCAATAAATATAAGAAGTAATTGAAATCAAAGCCATCTAGGTAAACTAGGTGGCTTTTGTGTTTATTCGACAGCTTTCAGCAATTTTAAGGCAAATTTAAGATCGAATTTCATTTCAAATACATTAAATCTTTGTTACAATAAGACAGCTTTGCGCAAAAGAGACGTTCTAAGGTTCGACATTTTTTTAGCATTTTCTTAAAAATTTTATGGTTTGATATGAAACTCTTTTGATGATCCATGCGTCTCTATAAGTGTCAAAAGAAAAGAGGTTATCAATATGCTATTCAAAAAGCTATCAGAAAATAAGTCTGTAAAATGGATAGGATATACAAGCTTTTACTTACTTATTTTGCTATTATTGTTCTTTATTTACGGATTCCATACAGCAAATACGGGATCATTCATTTACAACGATTTTTAATTGGAGATTAAACTATGAAACTATTACACACGATTCATGAATACCAACAAACGAAACCAACACAGCCAGCATTTGTTTCTCAACATGCTTCGATCACATATGATGAGCTTTGGCAACTATCAGACCAAATGGCTGGTGCGATCGATGCAGTCGCAACAGATAGTGCACCTGTCATTGTATACGGTCATATGGAGCCAGAGATGCTGATTTCTTTCTTAGGCAGTGTGAAATCAGGTAGACCTTACATTCCGGTCGATATTTCAATCCCTGCAGAGCGTATCGTCTCAATTATTGAAAGCTCAAAAGCCAGTCTGTTGATTTGTGCAAATGAGCAGAATGTACTAGATGTAGAAGAACACATTGAGGTGAAAAGTGCGGCATCGCTTTTAGCTCTTGAAAAAGAAGCACCGCCATCATCGCAGTGGGTTCAACAGGATGATGTGTTTTACATCATTTATACGTCTGGCAGTACCGGAAAACCGAAAGGCGTTCAGGTAACAGCCAATAATTTAGAAAGCTTTACAGAGTGGATGTGCAGAGATTTCCCAATTGGTGAGGGGCGCACGTTCTTAAATCAAGCACCGTTTTCTTTTGACTTATCAGTGATGGATTTGTATCCAGCGCTTCAATCAGGCGGCACGCTTTACTGTTTAGTGAAAGATCTTGTGAATAAGCCGAAGGATATGTTTGCAGCACTTGGTCAATCTGACGTTGAAGTGTGGACATCAACACCTTCCTTTGTGCAAATGTGCTTAATGGATCCTTCCTTTACAGGGGAGCTTTTACCAGAGTTGAAAGTTTTCTTGTTCTGCGGAGAGGCACTTCCTGTATCTGTAGCAAGTGCACTCCTTGAGCGTTTTCCAAAGGCGCAGGTCTTTAATACGTATGGTCCGACTGAAGCAACTGTTGCGATTACATCAATTGAAGTCACGCAGGCCATTCTTGATCAGCACGATTCCTTACCAGTTGGCTATGCGAAGCCTGATACAGATATCGTCATTTTAGATGAAGAAGGCAAGAGCCTTCCTGATGGTGAAAAAGGGGAAATTGTCATCGTGGGGCCAAGCGTCACGAGAGGCTACTTAGGTGAACAAGCCTTAACGGAGAAAGTATTCTTTGAATACGAAGGGCGCCCTGCTTACCGTACAGGTGACGCAGGTGTGGCGCAGGATGGTTTGATTACGTGCCACGGTCGTCTGGACTATCAAATTAAACTGCACGGATACCGGATGGAGCTTGAAGAAATTGAATATCATGTGAGCGAGACAACGTATGTCAATGCTTGTGTGATTGTGCCATTCCAGCCAAACGGTCATGTGGAGTACTTGATTGCAGCCATTGTTCCAGCAGCGCATTCTTTTGAAAAAGAATATCAGCTGACAAGTGCAATTAAGAAAGAAATGGCGGATTCACTGCCTGCGTACATGATTCCAAGAAAGTTTGTCTATCTTGAGCAGCTATACATGACGCCAAATGGGAAGGTTGACCGTAAAAGAATCGCGAAAGAGGTTCTTCTATGATTCCGTTTAGTTCATTCTTTTTCTTCATTCTAATTGGTGTTCTTCTTTTGCCGACGATCATTCTTGGTCTGCGCGGCAAAAGAATGCAGGGCTACAACATGTTTGCAACGGTTGTGGCGCTCGCGCTTATTTTCTCAAAGGATGCACATGGCGCGCTGCTTCTCTTCTTATTTACAGTGTGGCAAGTCTTGATCATCAGGTTGTACCTTTCGTACCGGTTGAAAGCGAACAGGGCGTCTGTCTTCTATATGGCAGTGGTTGCATCGATATTGCCGCTTGTACTATCAAAGGTTTTACCGTTCTTTTTAACTCATCAGCCGCACCAACCACCGCCAATGAACTGGTTGAGCTTTTTAGGGATCTCGTACTTAACATTTAAAGGTGTTCAGTTAATTATCGAGACAAGAGACGGCTTGATTAAGAAGAAAATTCCGATTCATCGTTTGGTCTATTTCATTGTCTTTTTCCCGACGATTTCATCAGGTCCGATTGATCGTTACCGCCGGTTTGAAAAGGATATGGATACGCCGCCTGAAAAGGAAGCCTACAGTGATCTTTTATACGCGGGTATTCATAAAATTTTTATCGGCTTCTTATATAAGTTCATTATTGGTTATTTAATTCACACGTATATTCTGATGAATATTCATCACATTAGCAGCAGTCACTTTGTTCAACAGTTAACGTATATGTATGCGTACAGTATGTATTTGTTCTTTGACTTTGCTGGTTATACAGCGTTCGCTGTTGGTGTGAGTTATATCATGGGCATTAAATCACCAGAAAACTTTAACAAACCGTTTATCAGCCGGAATATTAAAGACTTCTGGAATCGCTGGCACATGTCCCTGTCTTTCTGGTTCAGAGACTACGTGTTTATGAGATTTGTGTTCTTTATGACAAAAAAGAAGTGGATCAAGAACCGTATGGCTGTATCAAATATTGGGTACTTTGTCCTCTTTCTATTGATGGGTGCTTGGCATGGTCTAGCACTTCAATATATTATTTACGGACTATATCACGCAGTTGTGATGTCCGGTTACAATTTATTTGAGAAATGGAATAAAAAACACAAGTGGTGGCCGGATAACAAGGTCACAATGGTTGTGTCGATCATTATTACATTCCATGTGATTTGTTTCGGATTTTACATTTTTTCAGGAAAACCATTTCATCATTAATGATTAAGGGAGTAGAAAATTATGGAATTTAAAAATCAAGTATACGGTATTATTGCAGAGGTTTGTCAGGACGACGTTGTAAAAGAAAATCCAGAGATTGCAATTTTTGACGAAGGTCTTTTAGATTCATTTGGTACAGTAGAATTACTTATGGCTATCGAAAGTCAACTTGGAATTACTGTTCCGATTACAGAGTTTGATCGTGATGTGTGGGATACACCGAATCACATTGCTGAGCAGCTGGCAGAGATGAAGTAATGAAAAAGCGTTTTTTTGGGCCGCTTATTTTAGCGGCTGTTCTATTCATTGGTGTTCTTCTTGTACCAAATGCATGGCTCTCACATCTGATCCCAAAAGACAAATTACAAAAGTCAGCCACAGAATTAGATACGGGGATGTTCCAAGGGCTTTATTTACAAGATGAAATGCTAAAAGATCCAACTTATTTGCCGATCTATGGATCTTCTGAACTATCACGTTTTGATCCATATCACCCTTCGAATTTCTTTCATGAGAATCCTCAAGGGTTTACACCTTATCTTATTGGAAAAGGTGGATCGCAATCATTAATTCATGCGATGAACTTTGCAGCGCATATGGATGAATTAAAAGGGAAGAAGCTTGTATTTATCGTGTCTCCGCAGTGGTTTGTAAAGTGGGGATCAGACGAGAATCACTTTGCACCGAACTATTCAGCGCTTCAAGCGCTGAATCTCGCTTATAATAAAGAAATTGATCCAGCTGTGAAAAAAGAACTGATCAAGAGAATCATGACGTTTAAAGCAGTAAAGAACGATATGGTCATCACAGAGCTTTTTAAAGCAGAGCTTTCTGGGAACAAATTCGCTTATGGCGCGATTTCTCCTATTGCCAAAATGTATTATGGCATGCTTCAAAAGAAAGACATGTACTATACCATTGGATCGGGGCATGAACGTAAGCTTCAACCATCTCCTTCAGTCAAAGGAAAAACATGGACTGAGCTTGAAAAAGAAGCGAGCGTTTTTGGTGCGAAAAGAGCAGGGGACAACCCGTTTTATATTAATCAAAAACTGTTTGACCGCAAGCTGAAACCGATCATGAAAAAGATGAAGGATTCCCGTGAAGATCACTCTTATGCGGAATCACCAGAGTACAAAGATTTTCAAATCATGCTGGATATTTTAAAACAGGCAGGGGCGAAGCCTTTGTTTGTGACGATTCCTGTTAACGGGAAATGGTATGATTATACTGGTTTCCCAAAAGAGGGGCGCACAGAGTATTATGAGAAAATCAATCGTCAAATTCGCGATAATGGGTATGAAGTTGCAAATTTGACTAAGCATGAGTACGATCCTTATTTCTTTAAAGATACGATTCATGTGTCTTATAAAGGATGGGTGTACATCGATAAGGCAATCGAAAAGTTTTACAAAGAGCAGTAGAATGCAGCAGCTTTCTGCTGCTTTTTGTTTGTCGAATTGGCAGATATCTTGTATAACAAAGTGAAAAGGGCTATGCTGTAGATGGAGGCGATATGATGAATCGTTCTGAGAAAAAAGAACTATTGAAGCGTTCGAAAAAGCATTTTAATGATCATGCCTTTTGGGAAAAGTTAAAAAAGACGGCACAAAAAGCTGGTGTTTCTCTTGTGTATGCTGTGCTATTACTTTACTATACATTGCAAAAACCTGAAGTACCTGTCAAAGCAAAAACCCTTATTATTGGGGCGCTCGGATACTTTATCCTTCCAATTGACCTTATTCCCGATACATTGATTGGTGTCGGCTATACAGATGATTTAGGCGCGATCACATTTGCTCTGATTCAAGTAGCGGTCTACATTGATGATGATGTGAAAGGAAAAGCGAAGGACAGGCTGTCAAAATGGTTCGGTGAAAAAACCGATACGTCTCTGATTGATCAAAAACTTGAAGATGGCGGGATGCCGTCTGCATAATGAAAGCCTCCACAGTTGGAGGCTTTTTTCATTATCCTAAAAATTTCACGCAAACTGGATGAGGGACTGAGATGTCTGATTGTAACACAGTGAGTCGTCCTGTTTCTTTGTCGCGTTTGTATAACACTAGGTTGCTAGATTCTTGGTTTGAACCAACGAGGAATTCTTCAGTTGGATCAAGCACAAAGTCTCTAGGCCAGTTTCCTTCAGATGAAGCAATCTCGACAAGGCTTAATTGGCCGCCAGTGTCTGCTTTAAAAATCGCAATGCTGTCGTGGCCGCGATTTCCTGCATAAACAAATTGGCCGTCTGAAGAGACGTGAATGGCACTGCCTTGATTGTTCTCTGTAAAATCGCTTGGAATGGTTGCAATCGTTTGGATCTCTTCGAAATGACCATCTTCAAAGTAACGAAGCACAATCACCTCTGAGCTTAGCTCTGTCATCACATATGCCACAGGTTTCGTTGGATGGAATGTGATATGACGAGGACCGGTGCCTGGTTTTGTTTCAAATGTATGAGCAAGCTCGAGTTTGCCGTTTTCTTTCTTATACGTATAAATGCCATCTGTCCCAAGGTCAACAGCGACTGCAAATTGTTCATCTGGTGTCAGACCCATAAAGTGAGTGTGCGGTTTTTCCTGACGATCTTCGTTAGGGCCAGTACCTTCATGCTGCGCCTGGGACAGCGTGCGGATCACTGAGCCATTTTCAGCATCGATTTCATACATCTCTGCTGTTCCTTTATGATAGTTTGCTGTAAAAGCTGTTTTTGTTTGACTGTCCACACTGACGTGACAAGGAGAAGCGCCTTCGGCAAGTTCTTGGTTGATGAAACGAAGTGTGCCGGTTTCTGCATCGATTTGATAAGCAGCCACGCCGCCCTGTGATCCTTCTTTTACCACAGCATACACAAATTTTTGAGAATCTGAGACGGTTAAATATGTAGGATTTTCAAGTTCAGCAGCTACTTCTACTTTCTCAATCTGTTGCTTGTCCGTATTTAATGTAAAAGTATAAATGCCTTTACTGTCTCCCTTTGTATACGTTCCGATATAACCTCTGATGTTAGCCATGTATTGCCCTCCTTCTATAAGATGCTCTCATTCTATCATAAATTCATAGGAAAACGCTTTAGAAAGGCATACCGAAAGAAAATCAAAAGCGTTGGAATCTACCAGTATTTATTCAAAACAATGTGAAAAAATATGACAAACGGTTTCTCAAATGAAAAGTGTTCAGGTAAAGTAAATAAATTGAAGAAAAAATACAAAAAATTTTAAGTTTTTTCATTCCTTGTCTAGCAAAGGTGTAAGCGTATACATTTAATTTTGATTAGTCTAAATTGTCTAATAATTTTAAAAATGCTGTTGACACTGTATGTAAAGCGGCGTAAGATGGGTTCAACAAAAGCTAAACAAACACGAAAGAGCAAGCGTGAGACACTTCATTATAAAGTGTCTGAAAATTCAACTACTTTTTGTTTGAAAGAGAGGGTGCTCACTGAAAATGGAAGACCAAAAGGAACAGTGGATCTTTTTAAACGATGAACTCGTGAAAAAAGAGGATGCGAAAATTTCAGTTTATGATCATGGCTTCTTATACGGTGACGGTGTGTTCGAAGGGATACGCGTGTATAACGGAAATATCTTTCGAATGAAAGAACATTTAGACCGCCTGTATGATTCCGCCAGATCGATTATGCTGAACATTCCATATTCACTTGAGGAACTCACGGAAAAAATGATTCATACAGTTGAAAGGAACGGACTGAAGGATGCCTATATCCGCCTTGTTGTCTCAAGAGGAGCTGGTGATCTTGGTTTAGATCCAAACAACTGCGGGAGAGCCAACACAGTGATCATTGTAGAGCCGCTGGCCATCTTTCCAAAGCACCTATATGAAACAGGTATTGATATTGTGACGGTACCGACGAGACGAAATCGTCCCGATGTACTAAGTCCAAAAGTGAAATCATTAAATTATTTGAATAACATCCTTGTCCGAATCGAAGCCCATATGGCCGGTGTGAGTGAAGCGCTAATGCTGAACGATCAAGGGTACGTGGCAGAAGGTTCTGCAGACAATGTGTTTATTTATAAAAAAGGTAAGCTCTATACACCGCCAGGTTATATCGGCGCTCTTGAAGGCATCACAAGAAATGCTATCATGGAGATTGCAGAGGACTTAGGCTATGAAGTGAAAGAAGAACCATTCACAAGGCACGATGTGTATACAGCAGAAGAAGTCTTTCTAACAGGAACTGCAGCTGAAGTGATCGCCGTTGTAAAGGTTGACGGCCGTACAATAGGTGAAGGGAAGCCTGGGATTCACACTAACAAACTTCTTGAACAATTCCGCAAGCGAGTGGTTGAAGAAGGAGAAAAAGTCGTTTTTACAGATGAAAACATTCACGCAAGCTAAATAGATATCGATAAACGTTGAAGAGGACTAGTAGCTTTAGAGTCAGTATCTACAGAGAGCCGGTGGTAGCTGGAAACCGGTGTTACTTTCTAAAGTGAACTCACCTCTGAGTGTCTGCTTGAAATGATAGTAGGGCAGACCGAGTGACATTGCTCACTCGTTACCAAAATGGATGAAAGATGTCCATGAGACGGCAGCTGAATTTGCCGTGAACAAGGGTGGTACCGCGAAAAACAAAGCTTTTTCGCCCCTTTGACCTAGTGAAAAGTAGTGTCATTGTGGGGTGAGAAGGCTTTTTTATATGGTCTAAAATCTCAATCTTGAATAGAAAAGGGTGAAAAGACTTGACTGAAGCAAGACAAAGAGGAGGAAATCAAATGGGGACAAATGTACAAGTGGAGACGGAAACATCTAAAGCATCACAAACGATGAACGGTGCACTCATGCTAATTGAAGCACTTAAAAGAGAAAAAGTAGAAGTCATTTTCGGATATCCAGGCGGAGCGGTTTTACCGATCTACGATAAAATTTATGATTCTGGGTTATTCCATGTCCTGCCAAGACATGAACAGGGAGCGATTCATGCAGCGGAAGGATACGCTAGAGTATCTGGTAAACCTGGTGTTGTCATTGCAACATCAGGACCAGGAGCGACAAACCTAGTCACAGGAATTGCAGATGCAATGATTGATTCACTTCCTCTTGTTGTCTTCACAGGACAGGTGGCAACCTCAGTCATTGGATCAGACGCTTTCCAGGAAGCAGACGTGCTCGGCATCACAATGCCTATCACAAAGCACAGCTATCAGGTGAGAAATCCAGAGGAATTACCGGGCGTCATTAAAGAAGCGTTCCACATTGCAACGACAGGAAGACCTGGTCCAGTCTTGATTGATATTCCAAAAGATGTGGCAGGCATTGAAGGAACGTTTGAATACGATCAGCCAATTGATTTACCTGGTTATCAGCCAAAAGTGGAGCCGAACTATTTGCAGATTCGCAAATTAGTAGAAGCTGTCAGCAGAGCGAAGAAACCAGTCATTCTAGCAGGAGCTGGCGTTCTTCATGGCAAAGCATCTGAAGAATTAAGGCAGTATGTAGAGCAGCAGCAAATCCCAGTCGCTCATACATTGCTAGGACTTGGCGGCTTCCCAGCAAAGCATCCTCTTTTCCTAGGAATGGCTGGTATGCATGGCACATATGCGGCGAACATGGCTCTACATCAATGTGACTTGCTCATTTCAATCGGTGCGAGATTCGATGACAGGGTAACTGGCAATCTCAATCACTTTGCGAAACATGCAAAAGTAGCACATATTGATATCGACCCAGCAGAAATTGGCAAAAACATTCATACGCATATCCCGGTTGTTGGAGACAGTAAGCTAGTCCTTGAAGAGCTGATTAAGCAAGACGGGAAGCAAGGAGAGTCAGACGAGTGGAAAAACCAACTAGATCAGTGGAAGGAAGAATATCCACTCTGGTACGTTGAAAACGAAGTAGAGGGCTTTAAACCTCAAAAGCTGATTGAATACATTCATCAATTCACAAAAGGTGAAGCCATTGTGGCAACAGATGTTGGACAGCATCAAATGTGGGCAGCACAGTTCTATCCATTTGAAAATGCAGATAAATGGGTCACATCTGGCGGCCTTGGGACGATGGGCTTCGGTTTACCGGCAGCCATTGGCGCTCAGTTAGCTGATCAAGAGGCAACGGTTGTGGCGATTTTAGGAGACGGAGGTTTCCAAATGACCCTGCAAGAACTTGCCGTTATCCGTGAGCTGAACCTTCCAGTGAAAGTGATTGTTCTAAATAATCACAGCCTTGGAATGGTAAGACAATGGCAAGAAATTTTCTACGAAGAACGCTACTCATATTCTAAATTTTCAGAGCAGCCGGACTTCGTTAAATTATCTGAAGCTTATGGCATTAAAGGAATCAGAATCTCATCAGACGAAGAGGCGAAAGAAAAGCTTGAAGAAGCGCTAACCTCTAGAGAGCCTGTTTTCATCGATGTCAATGTAGCGAGAGATGAAAAAGTATTCCCGATGGTAGCACCGGGGAAAGGACTTCATGAGATGGTGGGGGTGAAACCTTGAAAAGAATTATTGTGTTGACTGTATTAAATCGATCAGGCGTACTGAACCGAATCACTGGCCTTTTTACTAAACGACACTACAACATTGAAAGCATTACGGTCGGCCATTCTGAGATTCAAGATGTATCACGCATCACGTTCGTCGTCCATGTAGACCAAGAGAAAGACATCGAACAGCTGACAAAACAGCTGAACAAACAAATTGATGTTCTCAAAGTAACAGACATTACAAACCAATCAATCGTCCAGCGAGAGCTGGCTTTGATAAAAGTCGTTTCTGCACCAGCATCTAGAATGGAGATCACAGGGGTCATTGAACCGTTTAGAGCTTCTATTGTAGATGTGAGCAGAGAGAGTGTCGTCATTCAGGTGACAGGTGAGTCTTCAAAAATTGAAGCACTCATTGAATTACTTAAGCCATACGGCATTAAAGAAGTCGCCAGAACTGGCACCACGGCCTTTGCGAGAGATAATCAGCAAAAGCCGCAACAAAATAAAACAATTTCAATTGTCTAAACAAAAGGAGAGAGTCAAATGGTAAAAGTATATTATAACGGTGATATTCAAGAAAACGTATTAAACGGTCAAAAGGTTGCCGTCATTGGATATGGATCACAAGGTCATGCACATGCATTGAACTTAAAAGAAAGCGGCGTAGATGTCATCGTCGGCGTGAGAAAAGGCGGATCTTATACAAAAGCACAAGAAGACGGCCATCAAGTATTCACAGTAAAAGAAGCGGCAGCACAAGCAGATGTCGTGATGGTATTACTACCAGATGAGCAGCAAAAGAAAGTATATGACGAAGAAATCAAAGATCAATTAGAAGCTGGCAACTCACTTGTTTTCGCACACGGATTCAACGTTCACTTCCATCAAATTGTTCCTCCAAGTGACGTAGATGTGTATCTTGTAGCGCCAAAAGGTCCAGGACATCTTGTGAGAAGAACATATGAGCAAGGCGCTGGTGTACCTGCACTATTTGCTATCTATCAAGATGTATCTGGTCAAGCGAAAGACAAAGCGCTTGCTTATGCAAAAGCAATCGGCGGAGCAAGAGCGGGCGTTCTTGAGACAACATTTAAAGAAGAAACGGAAACGGATCTATTCGGTGAGCAGGCAGTCCTTTGCGGAGGTCTTACTTCACTAGTAAAAGCAGGATTTGAAACATTAACAGAAGCTGGTTATCAGCCAGAGCTAGCATACTTCGAGTGTCTGCATGAATTAAAACTGATCGTTGACCTTATGTACGAAGAAGGATTAGAAGGCATGAGATATTCAATCTCTGATACAGCACAATGGGGAGACTTCGTATCAGGACCACGCGTTGTGGATGCAAACGTAAAAGAATCGATGAAAGCAGTCTTGACTGATATCCAAAACGGAACATTTGCAAAAGAATGGATTGTTGAAAACCAAGTGAATCGTCCACGTTTCAATGCGATCAATGCTAATGAAAATGAGCATCAAATTGAAGTTGTTGGAAGAAAGCTTCGTGAAATGATGCCTTTCGTCAAACAAGGAAAGAAAAAGGAAGCGGTGAGCGTCGGTGCGAAAAATTAATTTTTTTGACACAACACTTCGAGATGGAGAGCAATCACCCGGAGTGAACTTAAATGCACAAGAAAAGCTAATCATTGCAAAGCAGCTTGAGCGCCTTGGGGTTAATATCATTGAAGCGGGTTTTCCCGCTTCATCCCGAGGGGATTTCTTAGGCGTACAAGAAATAGCAAGAACGATTAAAAACTGTTCTGTTGCTGGTCTTGCACGATGTGTGAAAGGTGACATTGATGCTGCATGGGAAGCATTAAAAGATGGAGTGGAGCCAAGGCTTCATGTCTTTATTGCCACTTCTGACATTCACCTGAAGCATAAACTAAAGAAAACACGTGAAGAAGTCGTAGAACAAGCTGTCTCCATGGTGAAATATGCGAAAGAACGTTTTCCAGTTGTTCAATGGTCAGCAGAAGATGCGTGCCGTACAGATCTTGCTTTCTTGGCAGAAATTGTAGAAAAGGTCATTGACGCTGGAGCAAGTGTCATTAACTTGCCAGATACAGTTGGGTACCTAGCGCCAAAAGAATACGGTAATATCTTTAAATATATGAAGGAACACGTTCCAAATATCGACCGTGTCAACTTGTCCGCTCATTGTCACGATGATCTAGGGATGGCTGTAGCAAACTCACTTGCAGCCATTGAAAATGGAGCAGATCAAATTGAAACGGCTGTCAACGGAATTGGCGAGCGCGCTGGAAATGCCGCTTTAGAAGAAATTGCAGTCGCTCTTCACATTCGAAAAGACTTCTATCAGGTCGAATCAACGATTCAATTGAATGAAATTAAGCGTACAAGTGATGTAGTGAGCAAATACTCAGGAATGATTGTGCCGCGTAATAAAGCAGTCGTTGGAAACAACGCTTTTGCACATGAATCAGGTATTCACCAAGATGGTTTCCTCAAAGAAAAAACAACCTATGAAATTATTTCTCCAGAGCTTGTCGGCGTGACAACAGATGTACTTGTCCTCGGGAAACACTCCGGAAGACATGCGTTTAAAGACCGCATGAAAACACTAGGATTTAAACTAACAGAAGAAGAAATCAATAAGTTCTTCGAAACCTTTAAGAACTTGACGGAGAAGAAAAAAGAAATCACAGATGATGATTTGATTTCTATTATATTAGAAGAAAAAGTAGCAGACCGAAAAATTGGCTACGAATTTGAAAGTCTGCAAGTGCATTATGGAACAGAACAAATGCCAACAGCAACAGTTTCTCTGAAAAACCAAGAAACGCAAGAAGTCATTCAAGAAGCAGCTACAGGCGCAGGCAGTGTAGAAGCTGTGTACAATACGCTGGAGCGCTGTATGGAGGAAAGAATTCATTTGCTAGACTACCGTATTCAATCAAATGGAAAAGGCAGAGATGCACTAGCCGAAGTATATGTCACTGTTTCAATAGAAGGAAAAGAAACAGCAGGACGCGGTGTAGCGCAAGATGTGCTAGAAGCATCGGCGAAAGCCTACGTCAATGCAGTAAACAGGCATTTAATCTTTAAATCAAATCTCATTGAAATTGAGAAACATCACGCGATCTCATAGGAAAGGAGGTAGGTCCTCATGAAAAAGAAAATTGCACTTTTGCCCGGCGATGAAATCGGACCGGAAGTTGTGACATCAGCTGTCGCTGTCCTCAAAGAGACAGCGGCTCAATTTAGGCACGAATTCGAATTCGAAACGGCGCTCATTGGCGGTATCGCAATAGATGAAAAAAACAATCCGCTCCCAAAAGAAACGGTTGATGTATGCAAGAGCGCTGATGCGATTTTATTAGGAGCAGTCGGCGGACCCAAATGGGATCAAAACCCACCAGAGCTTCGTCCGGAAAAAGGCTTACTCGCCATTCGTAAACAATTGGACTTATTTGCTAACATTCGTCCTGTCAAAGTGTTCGATAGCTTAAGCGGGGCGTCACCGTTAAAACAGGATCACATTAACGGAGTCGATTTTGTCATCGTTCGTGAATTAACAGGCGGTCTCTATTTTGGTGAACCAAGTGAGCGCTATACAGATGAAGAAGGAAAAGAAGCTGCGGTTGATACGCTTCTTTATACAAAGGAAGAGATTGTCCGTGTAGTAAAAGAAGCATTCGACATGGCGTTAACGAGACGGAAAAAAGTAACGTCTGTGGATAAAGCGAACGTTCTGGCTTCTAGTAAACTATGGCGGGATGCGGTAGAAGAAGTGGCTTCTCAATATCCAGACGTTGAATTTGAGCATATGCTCGTTGATAATGCCGCCATGCAGCTGATTTATAAGCCTGCACAATTTGATGTCATTGTGACAGAGAATATGTTTGGTGACATTTTAAGTGATGAGGCTTCAATGATTACTGGATCACTCGGTATGCTGCCATCTGCTAGTCTATCAAGCACCGGCCTTCATTTATATGAACCGATTCATGGATCAGCACCCGATATTGCGGGGCAAAACGTCGCAAACCCTCTGGCAACTATTTTATCGGCAGCAAGCTTGCTTAGAACTTCCTTTGCGTTAGAAGAAGAAGCGGCTGCCATAGAAGAAGCTGTAGAAACTGTTCTTGCCTCAGGCAAAAGAACAAAGGATTTATCGGCAAAAGAGGGAACGTATCAAACAACTGAAGACATCACTCACGCAGTTGTAGACGCACTTAAGCAGAACGTGAAAACAATTATATAAATAGAATCTTGTGGAATTAGGTAGAGGGAGGAAAAGGGTTATGCCTCGAACAATCATCGAAAAAATATGGGATCAGCACGTTGTCAAAAGCGGCGAGGGGAAACCAGACCTTTTATATATTGATCTGCACTTGGTGCATGAAGTGACATCGCCTCAAGCGTTTGAAGGATTAAGACAAAAAGGGCGCAAGGTGAGAAGACCTCAAAATACGTTTGCGACGATGGATCACAACATCCCGACTGTGAATCGATTTGTGATCAAAGATGAGATTGCTAAAAAACAAGTGAGTGCTCTAGAGCGTAACTGTGCTGAATTTGGTGTCCGCCTAGCTGACCTACACAGTGTAGACCAAGGAATTGTCCATGTCGTTGGACCAGAGCTTGGTTTGACACTTCCGGGAAAAACAATCGTTTGCGGAGATAGTCATACATCCACTCATGGCGCATTTGGCGCACTTGCTTTTGGAATCGGTACAAGTGAGGTCGAACACGTACTTTCCACACAAACACTTTGGCAGCAGCGTCCGAAAACATTAGAAATTAGAGTAGACGGAAAGCTGCAAAAAGGGGTAACGGCCAAAGATGTCATTTTAGCAGTCATTGGTGCGCATGGCGTGAAGTTTGGATCAGGTTATGTCATTGAATACACTGGGGAAGTATTCAGAAACATGACGATGGATGAACGTATGACCGTTTGTAATATGTCGATTGAAGCAGGCGCAAGAGCAGGATTGATTGCACCTGATGAAGTCACCTTTGAATATTGCCGCGGACGCAAATATGCACCGCAGGGAGAAGACTTCGAAGCAGCGATTAAAGAATGGGAAGAACTTAAAACAGATCCGGGTGCAACCTATGATAAAACGATTGTTTTAGATGGGAATGAGATTTCACCAATGGTCACATGGGGAATTAACCCAGGAATGGTGCTGCCTGTAGATGCATCCATCCCAGGACCTGAAGATTTTGCGCAAGAGGATGACCAAAAGGAAGCGGTTCGTGCGTACGAATACATGGGTGTTCATCCTCATCAGCGTATTGAAGATATTACGATTGAGCATGTGTTTATTGGCTCATGTACGAACTCAAGAATGACTGATTTACGCCAAGCAGCTTCTATGATAGAAGGACAAAAGGTAGCTGATCATGTCAGAGCGATTGTCGTGCCTGGCTCTCAAAGCGTCAAATTGCAGGCAGAAGAAGAAGGTCTTCATGAAATCTTCCTTGAAGCAGGATTTGAATGGAGAGAATCTGGCTGCAGTATGTGTCTCAGCATGAATAACGATGTGGTACCAGAAGGAGAACGCTGCGCATCTACATCAAACCGTAACTTTGAGGGGCGTCAAGGAAAAGGTGCGAGAACGCATCTTGTCAGCCCAGCAATGGCTGCAATGGCTGCAATACATGGCCGGTTTGTCGATGTCAGGAAGTTTAATCAAGAGAAAACAGTCGTGTAAGGAGTTGTCATAGATGGAGCCTTTAGTCACACACAAAGGAAAAGCCGCTGTGCTTAACCGTATCAACGTAGATACAGATCAAATTATTCCGAAGCAATTTTTGAAAAGAATTGAACGAACAGGATATGGCCGGTTTGCTTTTTTCGACTGGCGGTACTTAGCCGATGGCAGCCCTAATCCTGATTTCGAACTGAATCAGCCGATTTATGAAGGAGCATCCATTTTGATCGCAGGAGAAAACTTTGGCTGCGGATCATCAAGGGAACATGCCCCTTGGGCACTTGATGATTATGGTTTCAAAATTGTCATCGCACCATCATTCGCAGATATTTTTCACCAAAACTGCTTTAAAAATGGGATGCTTCCGATTCGTCTTGATTATGATGTGTGGAAAACATTCGCTGCGTCATATGAGAACAAAGGGTATGAGATGACGGTTGATCTTGAAAAACAGCAAATAGAAGATCACGAAGGGAATATCACTCCTTTTGATGTGGATCCTCACTGGAGAGAAATGCTCCTGAATGGCTATGATGAGATCTCATTAACTTTACTACTAGAAGATGACATTCAAGCATTTGAAGATAAGCGCAGCAGCTGGCTGCGTGCGTAAACAACAAGAAGCCGTCCGCCCGAGGTGTGACGGCTTCTTTTTTGCATGAAAACCTCTCGTTACTTGTGTTTACTAACCTTCGTTGGTAAACTGATAAAAAATATGCGCCCGAAAGGAACGTAAGCATGAAACATGACAAGAAGAAAGATAATGTCATTTTGTTTCCTGGTCTGAAAGAAAGACTGATTGAAAAAGGAATGGCAGCATTAAAAGATAAACAGTATCAAGAGGCGCTTCACTTGTTTTCAGAAGCAAAATCTTATGATGACGATGAAGAATCCGATATTCATCTCGGTATGGCGATTTGTTTTCTGGAGCTGGGCGAGCTGCAGGATGCAAAGCGTGTGTGTGAAAAGATGCTACATGAGGGATATGGTCATTACTTCACCGTGCTTCAAGTGTATATGACAATCTTGATTCAGCTGAAAGAATATGAAGAAGTGAAGCAGACAATTGAGGCGGTACTTGAGGAAAACCATCTTCCAGCAGAAAGCGCAGAGCATTTTTACAAGCTGCTCGAATTTAGTAGAAAAATGATCGAATCGCCTGAACAGATTTTAGATGAAGATGAAGAGGACGGCGACGAAATCAATATAGATGATATGCTCGAGCGGCCAGAGGAGCAGGTGCAGTTCATCCATTCGCTGAAAGATCGAAACATCTCGCCGCATATGGGTCTATTAAATACGATCCTACAAAAGCCTGATGGAAATCCTTTGGTCAAATCATTGATCCTGCAGCTTCTGTCAGATCATGATGTGGCAAAGCCGGTTCATGTGACAAAGTTCGGTGATTCGTTAACGCTTGTTCCTTCTGAGGCTGTTAAACCAGAGCAAATGCCGCTGCTTCAGCAAGTCCTTCGTAAGCTCGATGACACACTCGGCAATGAGAACCCAACCCTTTACCAAGGCGTGGAAGAGTTATGGCGCCGGCACTTATTTGTCCTATATCCATTTCTTCCTAAATACACAGATCCGAATCTCTGGGCAGCAGCACTTCATAAAGTCGGCTATGAAATGCATGGGATCGAGATTGAACTCGAAGAATTGCATCTATTGTATGAATTTGATGAACGAGAGCTGAGAGAAGCTTGCACAATGCTGAAAGATATTGAAGAAATTTCTTATTTGTAATTTGTCGATTTAGTTGAAAGACGGACTTGTTATGTTATAATATAATGGTTGTATTTGTGCATATATCGTGCAGTTGTCGATTCCAATGGTTGAAAGACGATATGTATAATCAAGTCAAATGTTGTATACATAATACCGCTTCTTTAGCGGCGTGCGTGGTTTTTAATTGGACGAAGTCTTTATGATGCTTTAGAATGTAACAACGCACAATCTGAATAGATTTTTGGAGGGAAACACACATGTCAGTAAAATGGGAAAAACAAGAAGGTAACGAAGGCGTCTTAACTGTAGAAGTTGATGCTGAAACATTTAACAAAGCACTTGATGATGCGTTTAAGAAAGTTGTTAAGCAAGTATCGATCCCTGGATTCCGTAAAGGGAAAGTACCACGTGGTCTTTTCGAACAGCGTTTTGGTGTAGAATCTCTTTATCAAGATGCATTAGATATTCTTCTTCCAGTTGAGTATCCAAAAGCAATCGACGAAGCTGGTATTGAGCCAGTTGATCGCCCTGAAATCGATGTTGAGAAAATCGAAAAAGGCGAAAGCTTAATCTTCACTGCAAAAGTAACAGTGAAGCCTGAAGTGAAACTTGGTGACTACAAAGGTCTTAACGTAGAAAAAGATGACGCTACTGTCACTGATGAAGATGTACAAGAAGAGTTAAAAGGCATGCAAAACCGTCAAGCTGAGCTTGTTGTCAAAGAAGAAGGCGCAATTGAAGAAGGCGATACAGTTGTTCTTGATTTCGAAGGATTCGTTGATGGAGAAGCATTCGAAGGCGGAAAAGCTGAGAACTACTCTCTTGAAGTAGGTTCTGGTTCATTCATCCCTGGTTTCGAAGAGCAGTTAGTTGGTCTTGAAGCAGGCGCTGAAAAAGACGTAGAAGTCACTTTCCCAGAAGAATACCACGCTGAAGACCTTGCAGGTAAACCAGCTGTATTCAAAGTGAAAATTCACGAAATCAAAGCAAAAGAACTTCCAGCACTTGACGATGAGTTCGCGAAAGATGTTGATGAAGAAGTAGAAACTCTTGCTGAACTAACTGAAAAAACAAAGAAACGTCTTGAAGAAGCGAAAGAAAACGAAGCAGAAGGTAAACTTCGTGAAGAGCTAGTTGAGAAAGCTTCTGAAAATGCGGAAGTTGACATCCCACAAGCGATGGTTGACACAGAGCTAGACCGTATGATGAAAGAATTCGAACAACGCCTTCAAATGCAAGGCATGAACCTTGAGCTTTACTTCCAATTCTCAGGACAAGATGAAAATGCGCTGAAAGAGCAAATGAAAGAAGATGCTGCTAAACGCGTGAAATCTAACCTAACACTTGAAGCAATTGCTGCTGCAGAAAACTTACAAGTGTCTGATGAAGAAGTAGAAGAAGAGCTTTCAAAAATGGCTGAAGCATACAACATGCCAATTGAAAATATCAAACAAGCGATCGGATCTACTGACGCAATGAAAGAAGATCTAAAAGTTCGTAAAGCAATTGATTTTCTTGTAGAAAACCGTTAATATGGTGCATAATAATAAAACAGGGCGCGAGTGACTCGTGCCTTGTTTTGTACAATTTTTGACTTATCATCGCTTCTTTTGGAAACGATAGTGTAAGTCACATCTTTCTGTTATACATATCTCAATGTGCAGTGTTAGAAACACATCATTACCGTCTTTTAGGAAAGTATGGTAAAATGCATACATACTGGACCCAGAAAGGTAGCTGACTGTTAGCTACAGGCAAGTGAAGAAGAATAAGGGGTGAAAGAATGTTTAAATTCAACGAGGAAAAAGGTCAATTAAAATGCTCGTTTTGCGGAAAAACGCAAGATCAAGTGCGTAAACTGGTCGCAGGACCTGGCGTATATATATGTGATGAATGTATCGAGCTTTGCACGGAAATAGTTGAAGAAGAGCTCGGCACTGAGGAAGAAGTTGAATTCAAGGATGTTCCGAAGCCTCATGAAATTCGGGAGATTCTTGATGAATATGTCATCGGTCAAGAAAATGCGAAGAAATCCTTAGCTGTAGCGGTTTATAATCACTACAAACGGATCAATTCCAACAGCAAGATTGATGACGTTGAGCTTTCGAAAAGTAATATCTCTATGATTGGGCCAACAGGAAGCGGTAAAACATTACTTGCTCAAACGCTTGCTCGTATTTTAAATGTGCCATTTGCGATTGCAGATGCAACATCACTAACTGAAGCAGGTTATGTTGGTGAAGACGTAGAGAATATTTTACTAAAGCTGATCCAAGCAGCCGATTATGATGTAGAAAAAGCGGAAAAAGGCATTATCTACATCGATGAAATCGATAAAGTAGCAAGAAAATCAGAAAACCCTTCTATCACTCGTGATGTATCTGGGGAAGGTGTTCAGCAAGCACTATTGAAAATTCTTGAAGGAACTGTCGCTAGTGTACCGCCTCAAGGTGGACGTAAGCATCCTCATCAAGAATTCATTCAAATCGATACGACAAATATCCTCTTTATTTGTGGTGGAGCCTTTGACGGCATTGAGCAAATCATTAAACGCCGCCTAGGTCAAAAAGTCATTGGATTCGGTGCAGAAAATAAAATCGAAGATCTTGAAAAAGAAGTTCTTTTATCAAAAGTACTCCCAGAAGACTTGCTTCGCTTCGGTTTAATCCCAGAATTCATCGGCCGCTTGCCGGTTATTGCAAGCCTAGAGCCATTAGATGAAGAAGCGCTTGTAGAGATCTTGACGAAGCCTAAAAATGCACTCGTTAAGCAGTATACAAAAATGCTTGAGCTTGATGATGTAGAGCTGGAATTTGAAGAAGATGCTCTTAGCGAAATTGCGAAAAAAGCAATTGAGCGTAAAACAGGAGCTCGTGGTCTACGTTCAATTATTGAAGGCATCATGCTTGATGTGATGTTTGACCTTCCATCACGTGACGATATTGAAAAATGTGTCATCACTGGTGCAACGGTTGCTGATGGTGAGTCGCCGCGCCTTGTGTTAAAGGACGGCACAGTCGTCAATAAAGATACGAAAACATCTGCATAAGAGTAATCTCACTCCTGAATCTTTTGATTCAGGAGTTTTTTATTTATCGTGTAAGTTGTGTTTATTCCGTCCAGCTCTAGGAAATACTAGCAGACAGAAACCAATACATACGATAGATGAAGGAGGGAGCACCGATTGAGCTGGACAGGAATCGTATTATTCATACAACTGTTCTTTGGTATCGTCATCGGGCTGTACTTTTGGAACTTACTGCGAAATCAGCGCACACAGAAGGTGACGATAGACAAGGAGTCAAAGAAAGAAATGGAAGCACTCAGAAAGATGCGGTCAATCAAACTGAGTGAACCTTTATCAGAGAGAGTCCGGCCAAAGGGGTTTCAAGATATTGTGGGGCAGGAAGACGGCATTCGTGCACTAAAAGCGGCACTATGCGGGCCGAACCCACAGCATGTCATCGTCTACGGACCACCGGGAGTCGGCAAAACAGCCGCTGCCCGTCTTGTGATGGAAGAAGCGAAGCGTCACGCTGATTCTCCGTTTAAAAAAGATGCGGTCTTTGTAGAGCTCGATGCCACAACCGCGAGATTCGATGAACGAGGCATTGCAGATCCGCTTATTGGTTCTGTGCATGACCCCATTTACCAAGGGGCTGGAGCCATGGGGCAGGCAGGCATTCCGCAGCCAAAACAAGGAGCCGTCACACATGCTCATGGCGGGGTTCTGTTTATCGATGAAATTGGCGAGCTGCATCCGATCCAAATGAACAAAATGCTCAAAGTGTTGGAAGATCGGAAAGTCTTTTTAGACAGTGCCTACTACAGTGAAGAAAATACCCAAATCCCGAATCATATTCATGATATTTTCCAAAATGGACTTCCGGCCGATTTTCGATTGATTGGTGCCACGACAAGAACACCTGACGAAATTCCACCAGCGATCCGGTCAAGATGTCTGGAGATTTTCTTTAAAGACCTTGACCAGCATGAACTGAAAATCGTCGCTGCAAAGGCTGTCCAAAAAATTCAAAAGGAATTAAGTGACGAAGGGCTCAACCTGTTAACCTCCTATGTGAAAAATGGACGTGAAGCGGTCAACATGGTGCAGATTGCCGCGGGTATGGCGGTCACAGAAAACCGGAAAGACATTACGATTGAAGATGTCGAATGGGTCATTCATTCAAGCCAGCTGACACCAAGATATGAACAAAAAGTACCGGAAAAGCCAAAAGTCGGAGTAGTCAATGGACTGGCTGTGTATGGACCAAACAGCGGTGCCCTGCTTGAGATTGAAGTGAATATCTGTAAGGCGCTTGAAAAAGGCAGTATCAATATTACAGGGATTGCAGAAGAAGAAAGCATTGGCAATCAATCGAAATCCATTAGACGAAAAAGTATGGCCAAAGGGTCAGTTGAAAATGTATTAACGGTGCTTCGAAATTTAGGCATTCGGACAAATGAATATGACATCCATATTAATTTTCCAGGCGGTGCCCCAATTGATGGACCGTCTGCTGGAATTGCCATGGCGACCGCAATCTTCTCAGCCATACATCAAATTCCGATTGATCATCTGACAGCCATGACGGGTGAAATCGGATTGCAAGGTCAGGTGAAGCCGATCGGTGGTGTGATACCGAAGATTAAGGCAGCGAAGCAGGCTGGTGCCACAACTGTCATTATTCCTTATGACAACCAGCAGTCGATCTTAAAAGAGATTGAAGGGGTCACTATTGTGCCTGTGAAGCACTTCCAAGAGGTGCTGGATCAGTGTCTGGTCAACCCGCCAGACGAGAAGAAAGATGGACTAGAAGACGAAATGAAAAGAAAATCTGTTTAATCCCCATCATATATGGGGATTTTTTAGTGAAATAGATCTTTTTTTCTTTTTCAAGATAAAAAGAAAGGGTATACTACGGTAAGATCAACATTTCTCAAGTCTTTTACATTGTACAAGACTGAAACAGGTATATTATAATGATTCATACTAGTGACGGAGGTGTCAATCAACATGGCAGATGAAATCAAAAAGAATGTTCCGCTCCTTCCATTGCGAGGTTTGCTTGTTTATCCAACAATGGTCTTGCATTTGGACGTTGGACGCGAAAAGTCTGTTCAAGCATTGGAACAGGCGATGATGAACGATCATATGATTTTTCTAGCAACACAGCGGGAAATTTCAATAGATGAACCAGGTGAAGAGGAAATTTTCAAAGTCGGCACCTACACAAAAATTAAACAAATGCTGAAGCTGCCAAATGGAACGATTCGTGTACTCGTTGAAGGCTTAAATCGAGCGCAGATCGAATCATATGTGGAGCTTGAGGACTATACGTCTGTCGACATTAAAGAATTGGCAGAAGAAGAATTAAAGGACGCAGAAGCAGAAGCACTCATGCGTACATTGTTAGATCACTTTGATCAATACATAAAAATTTCTAAGAAAATCTCAGCTGAAACATATGCAACAGTGACGGATATTGAAGAACCTGGGAGAATGGCAGATATCGTTGCTTCCCACCTGCCGCTCAAATTAAAGGACAAACAAGAAGTGCTGGAAACAGTGGATGTCAAAAAACGGCTGAACCGGGTCATCAGCTTAATTCACAATGAAAAAGAAGTACTCGAGATTGAAAAGAAAATCGGGCAGCGCGTGAAACGTTCAATGGAGCGGACGCAAAAAGAATATTATTTACGTGAACAAATGAAAGCTATTCAAAAAGAGCTTGGAGACAAAGAAGGGAAAACTGGGGAAGTCAGTTCTTTAATGTCTAAAATTGAAGAGTCGAGCATGCCAGATTCTGTTCGTGAAACGGCGCTCAAAGAATTGAATCGTTATGAAAAAATTCCTTCAAGCTCTGCTGAGAGCTCTGTGATTCGAAATTATATTGATTGGCTGATCGGCCTCCCGTGGGGCATCTATACAGAAGATCGTCTCGATTTAAAGCTTGCAAGTGAAATTTTAGATGATGAGCATCACGGGCTGGAAAAGGTCAAAGAACGGGTGCTTGAATATCTTGCTGTACAGAAGCTGACCAATTCACTAAAAGGACCGATTCTTTGTTTAGCAGGACCTCCTGGAGTAGGGAAAACGTCACTTGCTAAATCGATTGCCAAATCACTTGACCGAAAGTTTATTCGTGTTTCCCTTGGCGGTGTGCGCGATGAGTCTGAGATTCGTGGACATAGAAGAACGTATGTAGGTGCGATGCCAGGCCGTATTATTCGCGGAATGAGCAAGGCAGGAACGATGAATCCGGTTTTCCTTTTAGATGAAATCGATAAGATGTCCTCTGATTTTAGAGGTGATCCATCTTCTGCGATGCTTGAAGTCTTAGACCCAGAGCAAAATCATAACTTTAGCGATCACTATATTGAAGAAACATTTGATTTGTCTCAAGTGTTATTTATTGCTACTGCCAACAATTTAGCAACCATTCCAGGTCCACTTCGTGATAGAATGGAGATTATCACGATTGCAGGGTATACAGAGGTTGAAAAAGCAGAAATTGTGAAAGATCATCTTCTGCCGAAGCAGCTAAAGGAGCACGGATTAAAGAAAGGGAACTTGCAGCTTCGTGAAGCAGCGATTTATGATACGATTCGCTATTACACAAGAGAAGCGGGTGTTCGTGGATTAGAGCGTCAGCTTGCGGCGATATGCCGTAAAGCAGCAAGAGCAATTGTGGCTGAAGACCGCAAACGTATCACGGTGACGGAAAAGAACTTATCTGAATTTCTTGGAAAAAGACTTTACCGTTATGGTCAGGCTGAAACGACAGACCAAGTGGGTGTTGTCACAGGACTTGCGTATACCACTGTTGGCGGAGATACCTTGTCAATTGAGGTATCACTTTCTCCGGGTAAAGGCAAGCTGTTGTTAACAGGTAAGCTTGGTGATGTCATGAGAGAATCTGCACAGGCGGCATTCAGTTATATTCGTTCGAAGGCAGATGAACTGAACATTGATCCTAATTTTAATGAAAAGCATGATATTCATATCCATGTTCCAGAGGGTGCGGTTCCTAAGGACGGGCCATCAGCTGGTATCACCATTGCGACGGCTCTTGTATCAGCCCTCACAGGACGACCTGTGTCAAAAGAGGTTGGTATGACAGGAGAGATTACGTTAAGAGGAAGAGTGCTTCCAATTGGCGGACTAAAAGAAAAAGCATTAGGCGCACATCGTGCAGGACTGAAAACCATTATTCTTCCAAAGGACAATGAGAAGGATATTGATGATATTCCTGAAAGTGTGAGAGAAGGACTAACCTTTATTCCGGTCTCGCATTTAGATGAGGTGCTTGAGAAAGCGTTGGTAGGAGAGGGAAGATGAAAGTAACAAAATCAGATATCGTCATTAGTGCGGTAAAACCAGAGCAGTACCCAAGCGGGGGACTGCCTGAAATCGCTCTTGCTGGACGATCAAATGTTGGGAAGTCCTCGTTCATCAACTCATTGATTAATCGTAAAAATTTAGCGCGTACGTCTTCTAAACCAGGTAAGACTCAAACGCTTAATTTCTACATCATCAATGATATGCTCCATTTTGTGGACGTTCCAGGCTACGGCTTTGCTAAAGTATCAAAGACAGAGCGTGAAGCCTGGGGTAGAATGATCGAAACGTATATTACAATGCGTGAAGAATTAAAAGCAGTCGTCCAAATTGTGGACCTGCGTCATAAGCCATCAGTAGATGATGTGAACATGTATGAATTCCTGAAATATTACGGAGTTCCTGTGATCGTCATCGCAACAAAGGCGGACAAAATTCCAAAAGGCAAATGGGAAAAACATGCGAAAGTCGTCAAACAGACGCTTAATATTGCCCCATCTGATGAACTAGTCCTATTCTCTTCTGAAACAAAAAAGGGAAAAGACGAAGCCTGGAATGCCATTCTTGCGAAGATTAATAACTAAAAAAAGGCATCTGTCATGAGCAGATGCCTTTTTATTGTATAAGTTATTTCCTTTTTAAAAATAATAAGAGGAGACTGACAGCAATCAGTACATAAGGCCAGTACAATTCAAAACCGGAAGTAGGGATCGAAAAGGAACTTAGCTGCTTTGTAATTTGCTGAAAGAAATAAAGGAACAGACCGAGTGCAATGAGAACAACACTTTCAATACGATATTCTTTTTTCTGAGATGATTTCACAAAAAGAGCAAGTCCAACGATGAATACGATCATCGTAAATGTGTCTGGCCAGTAGTCCAATTTTGGCTGAAGAATAAAGTGTAGCGAAAGGCCCGTCATCAGCATACCGATAAACACATGAGCGCTTTCTTGCTCCTTCTTTCCTTGATATAAGAAAGCAAGGCCAAAAAGCAGTACGAGTGTATACCATTTCTCTTGATCCTTCCAAATGTCAAATTGACCTCCTGAGAGAATGGCATATAGCGCTACAGCCAGCAAAGTGAGCGGCAGCAAAATGGATTTCTTCTTCAAAGATGTCACCTTCTTTTAAGCAGATCATTTGTCCGCACGCGCCAAATCTGGTAAATTGCTTGAAGTGATGATATGGCATAATGGGTGTCGAACATTTTTCTACTATATCACAACATTTTTGAAATCTGTTCACAATTTTCATCCAGCTAAAAATGAATATATGTTATAATCATTATAAATAATAAATTCTATATTGTAATTATTATAAATTAGACAGGGCGTTGGGGGTGCAAGCTGAAGTTATGCATATTCTTGTTGTGGGTTTAGATTATAAAACAGCCCCTGTTGAGATACGGGAACAGCTGAGCTTTGAACCGAGCGAGCTCGGAACAGCGATGTCCAAGCTTAAAGAAGAAAAAAGCATTCTAGAGAATATCGTCATCTCAACATGTAATCGAACAGAGATCTACGCAGTGGTAGATCAGCTTCATACTGGACGGTTTTATATAAAAAGATTTTTAGCTGATTGGTTCGGTTTAGAAAAGGAAGATGTCTCGCCTTATTTGAAGTTCTATGAAAATGATGGAGCGGTCGAGCATTTATTCCGTGTGGCCTGTGGACTTGATTCCATGGTGATTGGCGAAACACAAATACTTGGTCAAGTGCGCTCTAGCTTTAAAGTAGCTCAAGAGGAGAAGACCATTGGTACCGTTTTCAATTATTTATTCAAACAGGCGGTCACCGTTGCAAAACGCTCTCATGCGGAAACAGACATTGCGTCTAATGCCGTGTCTGTCAGCTATGCAGCTGTCGAGCTTGCGAAAAAAATCTTTGGACGTCTTTCTGATAAACATGTCCTGATTCTTGGTGCGGGTAAAATGGGCGAACTAGCGGCTCAAAACCTTCAAGGTCAAGGGATTGGTCAAGTAACGGTTATCAATCGAACATATGAGAAAGCAAAAGAATTGGCAGGCCGTTTTTCAGGAGAGCCTAAAAGCTTAAACCAATTGGAAAAAACATTATCTGAAGCGGACATTTTAATTAGCTCCACTGGTGCGAAACAATTTGTCATTACAAAAGAAATGGTCGAAGGTGCGAATAAAAAGCGGAAAGGCAGACCACTATTTATGGTGGATATTGCTGTGCCCCGTGATTTAGATCCAGCCATTTCTGAAGTAGAAGGTGCTTTTTTGTATGACATTGATGACCTTGAGGGCATCGTGGCAGCTAACTTAAAAGAACGCCGTGCGGTGGCTGAGCAGGTTGAGCTCCTCATTGAAGCAGAAATTGTGGAATTTAAGCAATGGCTGAATACGCTTGGTGTGGTTCCTGTCATTTCTGCACTTAGAGAAAAGGCGCTGACGATTCAAGCGGATACGATGCAGAGTATTGAGCGAAAGCTTCCGAATCTCACACACCGTGAAATGAAGCTATTAAATAAACATACGAAAAGCATTATCAATCAAATGCTGAAAGATCCTATCTTAAAGGCAAAAGAAATTGCCGCAGAGCCGAATGCAGAGGAAAAACTTTTACTTTTCAAAGAAATCTTTGATTTACAGGTTGAAGATGAGGAGCAAAAGGTCGAGCCTGTGCAGGTGGAGCAAGGGTCATTTCAGCTGTTTAAACCAAATATGGCACAAGGCCTTGCTACAGTTGCTAGTGAGTGATTAAGCGATGATGGAATCCATTGTAGCGAGACTAGGCGAAGCGACGACCTTGATCTATGCACTAAGTGTCTTGTTCTATTTCATAGATTTTCTTCAACACAACCGGAAGGCTGGAAAAATAGCTTTCTGGTTGCTTTCTATTGTCTGGCTGCTGCAAACAGTCTACATGTTCTATATTATGATGGAAACAGACCGATTCCCTGTGTTGAATGTAGCAGAGGGGTTATATTTTTATACGTGGGTGCTTGTGACACTTTCACTTGTTCTCACAAAGGTCTTGCGTGTTGAATTTATCGTCTTTTTTACAAATGTCATCGGTTTTTCCTTGATGGCAATTCACACCTTTACACCATCTGATCTTCACTCAGCAGAACTAACGGGGAAGCTGACGAGTGAGTTGCTTGTGATTCATATTACGATGGCGATTTTATCATACGGTGCCTTTTCACTTTCATTTGCTTTCTCTCTTCTCTATCTCTTTCAATATCGTTTGCTGAAAAAGAAAAAATGGGGAAAATGGCTTCTAAGAATTGAAGATTTATCGAAGCTTGATCATATGGCATACGTATTAAACATTATAGGCGTGCCGATGCTCTTACTTAGTTTGATTCTTGGCATCATTTGGGCGTATATTTCGTATGATACGTTGTACTGGACAGATGCAAAGGTGCTTGGTTCGTTTATTATGCTGTTTTTATATGGTGTTTACTTATATATCAGATTGGTGAGAAATATGCAGGGCAAAGTCGTGGCACTGTGGAATGTCGGTTCATTCCTTGTGCTGATGATCAATTATTTTCTGCTTGGTAGCTTATCAACCTTTCATTGGTTTCAATAAATAATGATGAGTCTTAAGGGCATTGTCGGGAGGAAGACGAATTGCGTACAATTAAAGTAGGTTCTAGAAGAAGTAAGCTTGCAATTACACAAACAAAATGGGTCATTCAAAAGCTGTCTGAACTAAACCCTTCTTATTCTTTTGAAATAAAAGAGATTGTGACAAAGGGTGATAAAATTTTAGATGTAACCTTATCAAAGGTTGGCGGAAAAGGACTGTTTGTCAAAGAAATTGAACAGGCGATGCTGAATCACGACATCGATATGGCCGTTCACAGTATGAAGGATATGCCGGCTGCTCTTCCTGAAGGGTTAGTCATTGGCTGTATTCCTGAGCGTGAAGATGTAAGGGATGCTCTTATTTCGAAGGATCATCTGCGTCTTCACGAGCTGCCGAATGGTGCTATTGTGGGAACAAGCAGCTTGCGGCGCAGTGCCCAGCTTCTTCAAGAAAGACCAGATCTGAACATTAAATGGATTCGAGGAAACATTGATACACGATTGGAAAAGCTCAAAAATGAAGAATATGATGCCATTATTCTAGCGGCTGCCGGTCTGTCCAGAATGGGCTGGAGCAAAGATGTCGTGTCTGAATTTTTATCTCCTGAGACTTGCCTGCCCGCAGTTGGCCAAGGCGCTTTGTCAATTGAGTGCCGCGGAGATGATGAAGAGCTATTGCAGCTCCTTGCTCAATTTACGAATGAATACACGAAGAAAACGGTTCTCGCTGAACGAGCCTTCCTCAAACAAATGGATGGCAGCTGCCAGGTGCCGATCGCTGGCTATGCAACGATGAATGAGCGTGATGAAATTGAACTGACGGGTCTTGTGGCATCTGCTGATGGACACACGATTATTCGAGAAACTGTATCAGGCACTGACCCTGAGGCAATTGGAACAGCATGTGCGAAGCAGATGGCTGATAAGGGAGCAAAGGATTTAATCGACAAGGTGAAAAAGGATCTGTCCTCCCAATGACCATAGGCCAATCGCTTCACGGACAGACGGTGCTTGTCACTCGAAATGAACGTCAAGCGGGTGTGTTTCAGCAGAAGATTGAAGAGCTGAACGGCCATGCTGTTTTAACCTCTCTTATTCGGTTTGAGCCTACGCTCACAAATGAAAAAGCGCAGGCCTTTTTAAAGGACTTAGAAAATAGCCAATGGCTTGTTTTCACGAGTGTGAATGGTGCGTCTTTTTTTCTGAGCTACATAGAGGACCATCATTTACATAAAAGTTTATCCCATTTGAAAGTAGCTGCGGTAGGTGAGAAAACCTCTGCCTATCTTGAGCAGCACGGCTTGAAGGTGGACGTAGTACCAGAACGATTCATAGCGGAAGAGCTCGCAGATGCGCTGCTTGACCATGTGCATCCGGGAGAGCGTGTGTTTGTAGCAAAAGGACACCTGTCTCGAGATGTCGTGAAGAAAACGCTTGTGCCACTTGGCATAGAAGTAAAAGAATGGATTTTATATGAAACGGTTAAGGATGAGGAAGGGATTGCCGCTCTTAAAACGGCAATGACGAAGCAATCATTTGATTTTATTACATTTACGAGCTCATCGACTGTCCATTCATTTATGCATGCCATGGAGGCAGATGCAGCGAAGCTGGCTGCTTCTGACACCTGTTTTGTGACGATCGGTCCTCTGACAAAAGAGGCACTGCTTCAATACGGGATTTCTTCTGAAACCCCAGATACTTATACGATAGACGGAATGCTTGAATTGATGTGCCGTTTATCTGAAAGGAAGTTGAATCAATGATGAAATTTAACAGACACCGCAGACTGCGGACAAGCGCAGGAATGAGAGAATTAGTCAGAGAAACCTTTTTAAGACCATCTGATTTCATTTATCCGATCTTTTTTGTAGAGGGCGAAAATGTCCGAAAAGAAGTCCCTTCAATGCCGGGTGTTTATCACATTTCAGTGGACCTTGTAAAAGAAGAAGTCCAAGAGCTTGTCGATCTAGGCATCAAATCAATTATTGTATTTGGTGTTCCAGATCATAAAGACCATGTGGGCAGTGAAGCATATCACGACCATGGCATTGTGCAAAGAGCAACGCTTGAGATCAAAAAGCATTTCCCAGAGCTTGTGGTCATTGCAGACACTTGCTTATGCCAATATACAGATCACGGACATTGCGGAATCGTTGAAGATGGTGAAATTTTAAATGATGAATCTCTTCAGCTATTAGCGAAAACTGCTGTTAGTCAAGCGCGCGCAGGTGCAGATATCATTGCGCCTTCAAATATGATGGATGGATTTGTGGTTGCCATTCGTGAGGCGCTTGATGAAGCTGGCTTTATTCATGTACCTGTCATGTCATATGCTGTGAAATATGCAAGTGCGTTTTACGGTCCGTTTCGTGATGCGGCGCATAGCACACCGCAGTTTGGAGATCGTAAAACATACCAAATGGACCCTGCAAACCGTTTAGAAGCATTAAGAGAAGCGCAATCTGACGTAGAAGAGGGAGCTGACTTTCTCATTGTGAAACCATCCCTTTCTTATTTAGATATTATGCGTGATGTCAAAAATGAATTTACACTCCCTGTTGTTGCTTACAATGTGAGCGGAGAATATGCAATGGTCAAAGCCGCTGCTCAAAATGGGTGGATTTCTGAAAAAGAGCTTGTTCTTGAAATGCTGACAAGCATGAAACGTGCAGGAGCAGAACTTATCATTACGTATCATGCAAAAGATGCAGCAAAATGGCTCTCAGAATAAAGAACGGATAGACAGGAGGACGTTGAAATGGGACGTAGCTATGAAAAATCAAAGCAAGCATTTGAAGAAGCACAGCATTTAATGCCTGGTGGTGTCAACAGCCCTGTACGTGCATTTAAATCAGTGAACACAGATCCGATTTTTATGGAACGAGGCAAAGGCGCCAAGATATATGATATTGATGGAAATGAATACATCGATTATGTCTTATCATGGGGACCGCTTATTTTAGGGCATACGAATGACCGTGTGGTTGAAAGCATTCAGCGAGTTGCAGAAAAGGGGACAAGCTTTGGTGCTTCGACATTAGTTGAAAATGAATTAGCTAAGCTTGTATCAGAGCGGGTTCCTTCTATCGAAGTCATTCGTATGGTCAGCTCTGGTACAGAGGCAACCATGAGTGCGCTTCGTCTAGCTCGAGGCTTTACAGGCAGAAATAAAATTGTGAAATTTGAAGGCTGCTATCATGGCCATGGCGACTCTTTGCTTATTAAAGCAGGTTCAGGTGTTGCAACGCTAGGGCTTCCAGATAGCCCAGGTGTACCTGAAGGGACTGCAAGCAATACGATCACAGTGCCTTACAATGATTTAGAAAGCATTCAAGTTGCTTTTCAGGAGTTTGGAGACGATATTGCAGGTGTCATTGTCGAGCCAGTTGCAGGAAATATGGGCGTTGTCCCTCCGCAAGACGGTTTCTTACAAGGGCTGAGAGATATCACGGAGCAATACGGAGCTTTACTCATTTTTGATGAGGTCATGACAGGCTTCCGTGTGGATTATCACTGCGCACAAGGCTACTTTGGCATCACACCTGATCTGACGTGTCTTGGTAAAGTGATTGGTGGCGGTCTCCCAGTCGGTGCTTATGGCGGAAGAGCGGATATTATGAGACAAATTGCGCCAAGCGGCCCAATTTATCAAGCAGGAACGTTATCTGGTAACCCACTTGCGATGACAGCAGGCCTGGAAACCTTAAAACAGCTGACACCTGAGTCTTATGAAGAATTTAGACGAAAAGGAGACCAGCTGGAAGAAGGCATTTCAAATGCAGCAAAAGCACACGGAATTCCATTAACGTTTAACCGTGCAGGTTCGATGATTGGATTCTTCTTTACAGATGAAGAAGTGGTCAATTATGACAAAGCTAAAAATGCTGATCTCGCTTTATTTGCTGAATTTTATAAGGAAATGGCCGATCACGGCATCTTCCTTCCACCTTCTCAATTCGAAGGATTGTTCCTATCAACAGCCCACACAGATGAAGACATCGAATATACGATTGAGACAGTGGAAAAAGTATTTCAAAAACTACGTTAATAAACGAAAGCCGATATGGAGATATATCGGCTTTTTTGTGTTGCTGAAAACCAATCATATTTTCACTGCCGCTCACATACATCTGTATTGACATCTAATTTTATTTTGAAGGATTAGATGAAAGGAGGACACCGACTTGTCTCAAAACAATCGATTACAGTTTTCAGTAGAAGAATCCATCTATTTCAAAAGCGGACAGGAAGTCAGTGAGCTGCTGTCTATTTCTCTCGATCCTGACATTCTCGTTCAAGAAGTGAATGATTATGTTTCGATTAGAGGTTCACTCGAGCTAACAGGAGAATACAACATAAATCAAGAGGAGCTATTGGGTGAATTGAGTTCCTATGCATCATACAGAGAAGCTGATGAGGTGAAGGTCAGAGAAGACGGGACGGCGGAGCTTCTGCATCAATTCCCAGTCGATATCACGATTCCTAAAAACAAAATCAGTCATTTAAATGATGTGTTTGTGTTTATTGATGCGTTTGATTACCAACTGACAGAAAATCGTTTGCTCACCATTCAAGCTGATCTAGCGATTGAGGGTCTTTTAGACGAGGAAACGCCTCAAGCGCCTGTAGAGGAGCCGTATGAATTTGTTCATCGTTCTGAAGAAGAATATGGCGACGTCACCTACGATTATCAGCTGCAGCCAGAAGATGAAGAGGAAGAAGAACTGCAAGACTATGAACGTGAGATTGAAGAGGATCAGGCTGTATTACAGCATGACACGCGCGCCGAAGAAGAGGAACAGGAAGAAGAAATTGAGATAGAGCTGGTGAGTAGGGAAGAAGAAACCGAAGAACTGGAAGAACAGGAGGAAACGGAGAGCCAAGAAGAAGTGGCGCTTGGTTATCGCTCCTTACCTGAAGCTCAGGTGCAAGAACCACCATTTTTTGAACCGCCTAAGCTCTTAGATGAAGAAGAACGGCAGGACACGTTTTTTGAAGTAGAAGTGAGAAAAGATCCGGAAATAACCGAAGAGCAGGAAGAAAAGGTTCAGCCGTATCCAGTATTTGAATCACCCGCTTATCACGTGGAAGAGGAAGAGGCGCGGGATGACACGTACCAGCTTGGACGGTTATATGAACGAGAAGCACCAAAAGTATATGAGTCAGCTCAAGAAGAAGAGGCGCTTGAAGAAGACGTGAGAGAAACGTCGGGCAGTGAGAACTCTCTTTATTTAACAAAGCTGTTTGCTAAGCAGGAGGAGGAAGATTTTTCTCGCATGAAAATATGTATAGTTCAGCAAGAAGATACGGTCGATCGTATTTGTGAGCGATATCAGTTGAATGTGCAGCAGCTTCTTCGCACAAATTCATTATCGGTGGATGCGGAGCTTGAAGAAGGGCAGATTCTTTATATTCCTGAATATCAAAAAAGCAATGCATAACAAGAGATGACCGATCGAGAAAATGTGGTGAGTGAACGTGGATGAGATCCAATCTGTCCTATACGAATACGGGCTTGAGGCGGAATACGTTGAACCTGTCAGTCCTGCTGTCGTCAAAATATATACAAAGCAGGGCGTGTTTGCCTTAAAGCGAGTAAAAGCCAGTCGACATATGCAGTTTACAGAGCAAATGCTTGAACTAGAATCAAAGGGCTATCGCTCTTTTGTGCCGATTTATCGGACGAAGAGCGGTTCTTTTTTCTCAAGTCATCGTGAAAGTCAGTACGCATACTATCTCATGCCTTGGCTGACGAATGAAAAGAGAGAAGAGCAGGACGATAAACATGAATATTTGTTTCAAGAGATTGCAAGACTTCATCAGCGGACTGAAGTGATGATGGATATCACAGAGCAAGAGGTCGAAGCGCACTACAAACAAATCAAGACCAAATGGGAAACAGAGAAAGACATGTATGAACGATTCATAGAGCGGGCAGAGCAGACTTGGTATATGTCGCCATTTGAACTGACTGCTGCGATGTATTTTTCAGAGGCGATGTCTGCCAGCGAATTTGCCCTTGAACGATTAGAAGATTGGTATGAAGAAATGAAAGATAAAGAAACAACACGTGTTGTCTTAAATCATGGGCAGCTGTCGATTCATCACTTTTTGTATAATGATGTAGGCACAGGACATTTCACCAATTTTGAGCGGTCTAAAAAAGCCGCCCCCATTTATGATCTTCTGACCTTTTACTTTCGGACATTCAAAACCTATCCCACGTCTTGTCCTGAATGCACTTCCTTGTTTTATACGTACCAAAAAGGAAATCCTCTTCGGGAGGAAGAGCTTCATCTGTTCCTTAGTTACCTTGCTTATCCGCAAGGTCTGTTTGATACAGTTAAAACCTATGAAGCAGGCGGGCAGGATGAGATGGAAAGCTGTCAACAGCTGTTAAGAGCGTATTGGCAGATGAAAAATTCAGAGCCGACCGTCATGAAGATACATGAGATTGAGCAGGCTAGACGGCTTGAAGAAGAACAAAGTGCCTCGTCATCAGCGGAATGACGAGGTTATTTTGTGTTCATATTGGCTGGTACATAAGCGCGAGTGTTTAAAACCAATCAAGGTGAAAGGCGCAGGCGAGAAAAATGAGAATACCTAAGATGAGGACGTCAAATGTTGTGGGAAAAATGATTGTACGAAACCCTTGAAATATCGCAATCGGCAGAACGACCTGGGAGGCCACTGCCCGAATTTGTCTCAGCCAGGGGGGAAGTGTATAAGGATTGATCTTTTTCAAAGCAAACGCCCTCCTTCTTCATTTTGTTATTATCATATGGGCAAAGAGGCAAAGGGTGCTTGCCTAATTTGTATAAAGAAGAAGAAAAGCGGAAAAGATGATTGACGAAAACAAAAGGCATTTAGTAATATAAATAAAAGATGAGTATGTGCTGATGAACGTGATATATCGTAAGCGTGGATCAGGAAGAGTACGAGCAAGACCCTAAAGAGAGGGAGACCATGTGCTGAAAGGTTTCCTAGGATGTACTTGTTTGGAAGGTCGCCTGTGAGCTTAATTTCTTGAATGAACAAGTAGAGAAATTCGGGAGAACCCCGTTATCCTTTAGAGTGTATGGGACACGTCTATGTGTTCCATGAAAAAAGGTGGTACCGCGAAAAAGCTTTTTCGTCCTTTTATAAGGATGAAAAGGCTTTTTTTATGTTTCATCAGCCGAAAAAATGTGGAGGTTACATAAATGGAAACAAATAATCAAGAAATGCCAACAAAGTACGACCCAAATGCGATAGAAAAAGACCGCTATACGTACTGGCTTGAAGGGAAATTCTTCGAAGCACAAAATGACAAAACGAAAGATCCATATACAGTCGTCATTCCTCCACCAAACGTGACAGGAAAACTGCACCTTGGGCATGCATGGGATTCGACCCTTCAAGACATCGTGACACGTATGAAACGGATGCAGGGCTATGACGTTCTATGGCTGCCAGGAATGGATCATGCCGGTATTGCGACGCAAGCAAAGGTCGAGGCAAAGCTTCGCGAAGAAGGCGTAAGCCGTTATGACCTTGGCCGGGAGAAATTTGTGGAAGAAACGTGGAAGTGGAAAGAAGAATATGCGGACTTTATTCGCAGCCAGTGGGCGAAAATGGGACTTGGTCTTGATTACTCGCGTGAACGTTTTACATTAGATGAGGGTTTGAATAAAGCGGTACGCCAAGTGTTTGTCCAGTTGTATGAAAAAGGGCTGATCTATCGCGGAGAGTACATCATTAACTGGGACCCAGCGACGAAAACGGCACTTTCTGATATTGAAGTCATTTATAAAGATGTTCAAGGCGCGTTTTATCACTTAAGATACCCACTTTCAGATGGCACGGGTTCAATTGAAATTGCGACGACAAGACCTGAAACAATGCTCGGAGATACAGCCGTTGCTGTGCATCCTGATGACGAACGTTATCAGCATTTGATTGGAAAAACAGTGGTCTTGCCAATTACAGGACGCGAGATTCCAATCGTTGCTGATGACTATGTCGATATGGAGTTTGGTTCAGGAGCTGTGAAAATTACACCTGCTCATGACCCGAATGACTTTGAGCTTGGAAACCGCCATAACTTAGAGCGTATTCTTGTCATGAATGAAGATGGCACAATGAATGCAAATGCACTGCAATACAAAGGAATGGACCGCTTTGAATGCCGTAAACAGCTTGTTAAAGACTTGCAAGAAGAGGGGATTTTATTCAAAATTGAGGACCATATGCATTCAGTTGGTCATAGTGAGCGAAGCGGAGCTGTCGTTGAACCTTATTTATCAACACAATGGTTTGTAAAAATGCAGCCGCTGGCAGACGAAGCCATCAACCTTCAAAATGGAGATGACCAAGTTCAATTTGTTCCAGACCGCTTTGAAAAGACGTATTTACACTGGATGGAAAATATCCGTGACTGGTGTATTTCTCGTCAGCTATGGTGGGGACACCGCATTCCAGCTTGGTATCATAAAGAAACGAAAGAAGTATATGTTGGACTGGAAGCACCAGAAGATTTAGAGAACTGGGAACAGGATAACGATGTGCTTGATACATGGTTTAGTTCAGCGCTTTGGCCTTTCTCTACAATGGGCTGGCCAGATGCAGATAGTGAAGACTTCAAGCGCTACTATCCAACGAACTTGCTTGTTACAGGCTATGACATCATTTTCTTCTGGGTCTCTCGCATGATCTTCCAAGGTCTTGAATTCACAGGAGAAAAACCGTTTAAAGACGTTCTTATTCATGGGCTGATCCGTGACGAGCAAGGACGTAAAATGAGTAAGTCGCTAGGAAACGGAATTGATCCAATGGAAGTCATCGACAAGTACGGAGCAGATTCATTAAGATATTTCTTAGCAACTGGAAGCTCACCAGGTCAGGATCTTCGCTTTAGCTTTGAAAAGGTTGAATCCACTTGGAACTTTGCGAACAAAATTTGGAACGCATCACGTTTTGCTTTAATGAACATGGACGGATTAACGTATGATGAGCTTGATTTAACAGGAGAAAAATCAGTGGCTGACCAATGGATTTTAACTCGCTTAAATGAAACGATTGAAAGTGTCACACAGCTAGCTGACAAGTATGAATTTGGTGAAGTGGGCAGACATTTATACAACTTCATTTGGGATGACTTCTGTGATTGGTACATTGAGATGGCGAAGCTTCCGCTTTATGGAGAAGATGAAGCAGCGAAGAAAACGACTCGTTCCATCCTTGCGTACGTATTAGATCAGACGATGAGACTTCTTCATCCGTTCATGCCATTCTTAACAGAAGAAATCTGGCAGCATCTTCCGCACGAAGGTGAATCGATTACTGTAGCGGCTTGGCCTGAGGTGAAACCGGAGCTTTCAAACGAACAAGCGTCTGCTGATATGAAACTGCTTGTGGAGCTCATCCGTTCTGTTCGTAACATCCGCAGTGAAGTGAATACGCCAATGAGTAAACAGGTGGAGCTTTACATTAAAGCCTCTACATCTGATGTGCAGGAACGCTTAGAGAAAAACCGTTCATATATCGAGCGCTTTACGAACCCAAGTGTACTAGAAATTGGCACAGACGTCCCAGCTAGTGATAAAGCGATGACGGCTGTTATTTCTGGAGCAGAGCTCATTCTGCCGCTTGAAGGCTTAATCAACTTAGATGAGGAAATCGCTCGTCTGCAAAAAGAACTGGATAAGCTGACAAAAGAAGTTGAGCGCGTCCAGAAAAAGCTAGGCAACGAAGGCTTTATGAAAAAAGCACCTGAAAGTGTCGTAGAAGAAGAGCGTGCGAAAGAACGTGACTATGTCGCAAAACGCGAAGCTGTTCAAAAGCGTATTGAAGAGCTGAAAGCATAAGGTTGAAAAGACGGCTCCTAACAAAATGGAGTCGTCTTTTTTGAAAATTTCGGATGAAATGAGAGATGACATTGTTTACAACCTATCATGAAGCCATTGAGTGGATTCACAGTAGATTGGCCTTTGGTGTAAAACCTGGTCTTGAAAGAATGAAGTGGCTGATGAACAAACTAAGCCATCCGGAACAACGCATAAAAGCAGTACATGTTGCAGGTACAAACGGAAAAGGTTCAACGATTGCGTTTACTCGTTCCGTTTTACAGGCAGCAGGCTATTCAGTCGGCACCTTCACCTCCCCGTTTATTTTAACTTTCAATGAACGAATCAGCGTGAATGGAGCACCTATACAGGATGAAGAATGGCTGAGTTTGGTCAATAAAATCAAGCCTTTTGTTGATGAGTTAGATCAAACAGAGCTTGGTGCAGCAACAGAGTTTGAAATCATTACCGCATGTGCATTTACTTATTTTGCCGATGTGCAGCAAGTAGACTTTGTCCTACTAGAGACAGGCCTTGGCGGAAGACTTGATTCAACAAATGTTGCCTTCCCTATCTTAACAGCGATTACGTCAATCGGTCATGATCATATGGCGATTTTAGGTGACACACTTGAACAAATTGCATCTGAAAAAGCAGGCATTATTAAAGAGGGTATTCCGATGATTACTGCTGTTCATCAACCGGAAGCACTTGCGGTCATTCAAAACATCGCAAAAGAAAAGAAGGCGGAATGCATTTCATTACAGGATATTTGTACCTTCAGTCATCAGCAGCCAACAGAAACAGGCGAACAGTTTACGTTAAGCACACCAAAAAGGCAGTATCCGCAGCTTGAAACAGGGTTAATCGGAACGCATCAACTGCAAAATGCTTCCCTTGCTGTTCTACTCATTGAATGGCTGGAGCAAGAAGGTTATATTAGCGTGACAAAAGAGCAGATATATGAAGGTATTCGGTATGCAGTTTGGGCTGGAAGATTTGAAAAGGTTAAAGATCATCCACCAGTTTATTTAGACGGCGCTCATAATGAAGAAGGAATCGACCGTTTAATTGAAACGGTACAAGCACATTTTTCTAGTAAACAAGTGCATGTCTGTTTTAGTGCTTTAAAAGATAAGCCGTACAAGCAAATGATTCAAAAACTTGAAGCCGTTAGTTCCTCTATCCATTTTGTTTCATTTGATTTTCCAAGAGCTGAATCAGCGGAAAAGCTTTATGCGTGCAGTCAGTTAGAGGCAAAATCGTATGACGATGACCCTCGTGCAGTGCTTGAGTTCATTCAGAAAAAAAGTGATGATCCTTCAGTGGTGATTCTTGTGACAGGCTCCCTTTATTTTATTTCAGATATACGAAATCGTATGATCGGGTAACGAAAAGACGCAAATGGCTTTGATGCCTCCTGCGTCTTTTTCTTTTTATATGTAGAAGAGGGGGAAAATCATATTTTCACTAGATGCTTTAGTGGATAGGGGCATGGTAAAATCCGGTCTATCTTATTCCCGGAAGGAGTTCCACATATGATTGAGAGTTTTTTGTTTCTTGCAGGTATCACGATGGGTTCGTTCTTTCATCTCGTAGGCGAAAGGCTGCCGGTGAAGCGGTCTATTCTCTTCCCGCGTTCTCACTGCACAGCCTGTAAACAGCCGCTATCCCTGCACGAAATGATCCCGCTCGTTTCTTATGCTGTATGGAAGGGGTCTTGTAAACATTGCGGTATTCGTCTATCTTGGCTATACCCAATGATTGAACTGCTGTCAGGCGGTCTTTTTTTACTCATTTATAGGATCGTTGGTTTTTCGTTTGAAGGTCTTTTTCTTGTGATTCTTTGTAGTTTATTCGTGATTGCTGTCGTGAGTGATTTTCTCTATATGAGAGTGCCGAACGAGCTGTTTCTCTTCTTTTTCCCTCTTTTCGTCATATACCGCACGCTGGAACCGCTTCTGATCTGGTGGGAAGGGGCGGCTTCTCTCATTTTTTGCATTCTTTTGTTTTCTAGTCTAGATTATTTTAAGCCAAATAGTATGGGTGGAGCTGATATGAAGCTATTCAGTGTGCTTGCGTTTTGCTTTGGCTTCAAGCCGTTCCTTCTCATGCTTTTTCTCTCATGTATTGCTGGAATGGTTTATGCAAAGGTCTTTTCCTTTCGATTAAACGAGCCATTCCCTTTTGTTCCTTCGATCGCTTTTTCTTTTCTGCTGTATCTCTGTGGTGCCCCTGTCTTGTTTCTATTTGGCTAGTCGAAGGGGTGAAAAAATTGGCGAACACTTTTTTGCCCTGCCGACAAAAGTCTTGTTCTTTTTTTTTTCTGCTATGTTAAAGTGTGAAACAGAAAGAAGGACGGGTTAAATTCGCACTGATTCATTGGACAGAAAGGTCTTTCTTACAAACATGTCAGAAAGCGGGGAATGACAGTGAAAAAGAGGCAGGCAAAAAAACAAGGGCTAAAGGTCAATATTAATGGCAAGGAAGAAATGGTACATGAAGATGATCATCAGCCGCCAAAACAGCAAGAAGATCAAGTGACGTTTTCGAATTGGGAAGAAAAGAGACATTCGGAACAGGAGACAGCAGCTTCTCAGGAAGATTCGTCTAAACCGAAAGAAGAAGATTTCCAGTGGGATGATGCTGCTGATCATATTTATCATTCTGATCCAAAAGTCGTCACACCTTATCAAAAGAAAAAAAGCTCCTTTGATCAGAAGTTCGGTAAAAATCGCGGCCCGTTTAAGAGAGTGATGACAACGATTGTGTTTGCGGTCGTTCTTGGGACAGGCCTTGGGGTGTTTGCGCTTAGTTTAAGTCAAGATGGTACATCAAATCCTTCAGGTGGAGATATCAGTGTCTCGGCATCTGGTTCTGGAAATCAATCATCGATGAAAGCCGGCGGGGATGAGCCGAATGCAGGTACTACAGATGAATCAAAAGAGAACAAAGATGAAAAAAGTGCCTCTGGCAGTTTATCAACCTTTGTTGTACAGGCTGGGAAATTCTCTTCTGAAAAAGGAGCAGATGACTTAGTTGGCAGTTTAAAAGATGCAGGGTACGCAGGGAAAAAGATTTCCATGGATGATGGATATTATGTCATTGCCGGGCTTGCGACAGAGCAGGGGATGACAAGCGCTGTAGGGAAGAAATTGATTGATCAGCACTTTGAGGCGTGGGGAGGAAAGGAGCTCTCATTTCAAGTACCAGATGAGCTGACTAGTTTAATAGAAAAGGCATCTGTACTGTCATCCAAAGTGATTGCAGGCGATGAAGTAGATCAAAAAGAAGTCACACAGCTAATTTCTGAGCTTGAAAGTGCCAAAACAGAGGACGCACCGGCTAAAAGCGGTTTGCTGAAAGCTGTGCAGCTATTAAATGACCCAACTGCTGAAAACGGCTGGAAATCTCAGCAGGCATTGCTTGATCAATTAAATACGTAAAATCATTTTTTAAGAAACGAAACTAGTCAAAAAATGACTAGTTTTTTTCTTTTGCATCCAACATAATGATGAAGGTACATGAAAAATGAATTTTCGTAAATTGTCGGTAAGATGTACATTTGCTAGGATGAATGGGTATCTTACTTCTTATGCTAAACCCTGAAAGGATGAACAAACATGAACCAATTGATTCTCGCATCACAATCACCTAGAAGAAAAGAATTGCTTGATCTAGCAGGGTTTTCTTATGACATTCAAGCAAGTCATTTAAAAGAAGAAATAAATCGAAACCTTTCCCCTGCTGAGAACGTCCAATGGTTGGCAGAACAAAAAGCAAATGATATTCAAAGATTAAACCCCAAAGCTGTGGTCATTGGTGCAGATACAATTGTTGCAATTGACGGCAAATGTCTTGGGAAACCAAAAGACAAGAAAGAAGCGGCTTTTATGCTTCAATTATTATCAGGAAAGACACATCAAGTCTTGACGGGTGTCACGGTTCAGTCAGAGAATAGAAAAGAAACATTTTATGAACAGACAGAAGTGACATTTTGGACGCTGACTCAAAATGAAATTGACCGCTATATCGAGACGGGCGAACCCCTTGATAAAGCGGGAAGCTATGGCATTCAAGGGAAAGGCGCACTGTTTGTTCAAAAAATAGATGGTGATTATTTTTCCGTTGTCGGTCTACCTATTGCGAAAACAGTCAGAGTGCTTGAAACCTTTGGAATCACCCCTTTTTGAAGACAGGAAGGAATTCTAAAAGGAGTGGTCATCCTGAACGATTTCCCTATGCTGCTAAAGCATTTCCCTCATGATGAAAAACCGAGAGAACGATTTATCAAATACGGGCCCAGCAGTTTGTCAAATCATGAACTTGTTGCGATTCTTCTAAGAACAGGCACGAAAAAAGAATCAGTTCTCCAAATTTCCGCAAGACTTTTGCAAACATTTGGCGGTCTTCGCTCTGTAAAAGAAGCCTCAATTGAAGAAATGTCGAAGATTCGAGGAGTTGGAAAGGCGAAGGCGATTTCTCTTTTAGCTGCTTTAGAACTCGGCACTAGATTACACCATCAAACGACGGATAACCGCTATGTGATCCGCACACCAGAAGACGGAGCGAACTTTGTGATGGAAGATATGAGGTTTTTGACACAGGAAAATTTCGTTTGTCTTTATCTTAATACAAAAAATCAAGTTCTTCATAAACATACCGTGTTTATTGGAAGCCTGAATTCATCGATCGTTCACCCGCGTGAAATTTTCAAAGAGGCCTTTAAACGTTCGGCCGCTTCATTTATATGTGTGCACAACCATCCATCTGGAGATCCGACGCCCAGCAGGGAAGATATTGAAGTGACACAGCGACTTTTTGAATGTGGAAAGCTGATTGGAATACAGCTGCTTGATCATCTAGTCATAGGTGATCAAAAATTTGTGAGTTTGAAGGAAAAAGGGTATTTGTAACACTTTTTTTTTCAATGTTTTACGATATAATAGAGTTTATGAGTTTTTCCCTAAAGGGAATTTTGGTTTAAGAAAGGAAGATACATACATATGTTTGGAATTGGTACAAAAGACCTTGGAATAGATCTTGGAACAGCGAATACGCTTGTTTTTATTAAAGGAAAAGGCATTGTTGTAAGAGAACCTTCGGTCGTAGCCTTGGAAACTGATACGAAGTCTATAGTGGCAGTCGGAAATGATGCTAGAAATATGATTGGCCGTACACCTGGTAATGTTGTGGCACTACGCCCGATGAAAGACGGAGTCATTGCAGATTACGAGACGACAGCAACAATGATGAAATATTACATTAATCAAGCATTAAAAGGCAAAGGGCTTTTTGCTCGTAAACCTTACGTGATGGTATGTGTACCATCTGGTATTACAGCTGTAGAAGAGCGTGCAGTCATTGATGCAACAAGACAAGCTGGTGCACGTGACGCATACCCGATTGAAGAGCCTTTTGCTGCGGCGATCGGTGCTAACCTGCCTGTATGGGAGCCAACAGGAAGTATGGTTGTAGACATTGGAGGCGGTACAACAGAGGTAGCCATTATTTCTCTTGGCGGCATTGTGACATCACAATCAATCCGCGTGGCAGGAGATGAAATGGATGATGCGATCAGCAGCTACATCCGTAAAACGTATAACCTGATGATCGGTGATCGTACGTCAGAAGCGATTAAAATGGAAATCGGTTCTGCGCAGCCTGATGTACATGACGAAATGGATATTCGCGGCCGTGACCTTTTAACAGGTCTGCCAAAAACGATCTCGATTACAGCAGATGAGATTGCAAAAGCGCTTCGCGATACAGTGGAAACAATTGTTGATGCGGTGAAAATGACACTTGAAAAAACTCCGCCTGAGCTGGCAGCAGATATTATGGACCGCGGAATCGTTTTAACTGGCGGCGGTGCATTGCTTCGTAATCTTGACAAAGTCATTAGTGATGAAACGAAGATGCCAGTCATTATTGCGGAAGACCCGCTTGACTGTGTGGCAATCGGAACAGGCAAAGCACTAGAGCATATTCATTTGTTCAAAGGAAAATCAAAAGATAATCGATAATCGGGCGTAAATAAAGAGGTGTAAGACATGCCGCAGTTTTTTATGAATAAAAGATTAATGTTGCTCCTTGTCTGTGTCATCGTACTGGTGGCCATGATTGGTTTTTCAGTGAAAAGCGGCAGAGGTGCTTCATGGCCGGAAAAATTAGTGGGGGATACGACAGGCTTTTTTCAAGGTGTCTTTCATAAACCATCACAATTTATTGCCGGTATTTATGGAAATGTTCAAGATTTAAAGAACACATACGATGAAAACGAACGTCTTCGAAAAAAACTTGATGGACAAACCCAATATGAGGCGAAACTTCAAGAACTAGAAGATGAGAACAAAAAGCTTCGCAAGCAGCTCGGATATGTGAACTCTATTCGTGATTATACGCCAATTCTATCAACGGTTATCGCGAGAAACCCGTCCCTTTGGGATAGCTTTGTCATGATTGATAAAGGAAAAAAACAAGGCGTTGACAAAGATATGGCGGTCACAAATGAGAGTGGTGCGTTAATTGGGAAGATTGAAAGTGATAAGCTCAACAATTTTACTTCGACTGTAAGGTTGCTAAGCTCTACTGACCAAAATAATAGAATTTCAACGAAAATTTTTGCGAAAAAGGGCAAAGAAGAACTCAACGGAATTATTAACGGCTATGACAGTAAGAAAAAAATGCTGACAATGAATATTCTGAAATCTGATGCAGATGGAGATGTCAAAAAAGGAGATCTTGTTGAAACATCTGGGGCAGGGGGCGTATTCCCTCAAGGCTTGACGATTGGTAAGGTAAGTGAAATCGAGCCAGATCATTACGGCCTGACAAAAATCATTTATGTAGAACCAGCGGCTGAACTCAACAATTTAGACCGTGTGATTGTGGTGAATCGCAGCTCAAGTACGGGAGATGCATCTGAATTGACGAAGGAGGAAGGCTCGTGAGACGTGTCCTTCTTGCTTTCGTCATGTTGTTTATCTTCGTATTTGACAGTATTTTTGTCGATCTAGTGAAGCTCCCATTTGTTTCAGACAATCAAATTTTAGCTCCTCATTTCATCTTACTCGCACTTGTATTTATGACGGCTTTTGTGAATCAAAAATATGGTGTGATTTTCGGTTTTATCTTTGGACTTTTATATGATATTTCGTATACAGGCATACTTGGTGTTCATATGTTTGGCTTTGGAGCGCTCTGCTATTTGCTAGCGAAAGCCTTTAAAGTTTTGCAAACGAATATGTTAGTGGTCGTCTTTCTGTCGATTATTGCTGTTTCCGTGATGGAGTTTTATGTGTACGGCGTTCAAGCGACGATTCAACCAGGGATTATGCCGTTTAATACGTATGTCATCGAACGCTTTATTCCAACGATTCTTTTAAATACTGCTGCGTCTCTCATACTTGTTGTGCCGCTTAGGCTCTTTTTCATCAATATGAAACAAGGACTGATCGACGAATAAAAGCAGGAGTTTGTCCAATTACGGCGAAATGAGTATGTTGTTGAGGTGAGCATCTTGAAAACTCAAAAACAGCAATATGTGACGATAAAAGGTACAAAAAACGGATTAACATTACAGTTAAATGATGACTGTTCGTTTGATGACCTTCTTTCTGGCTTGCGAGAGGTTCTTTTACTTGAGCAATATACAGATGGAAGGGAAGGTCATAAGGTTAATGTGCATATTAAGCTTGGTTTTCGGTATTTAACAGAGGATCAGGAAATGCGTTTGACTGAAGCAGTCTCTGAAAATGAACATCTCGTCATTCACTCTATTGAAAGTGACGTCATGTCTACTGAAGAGGCGAGACGATTAAAAGCAGAGGCCGAAATTACCTCTGTAGCGAAAATTGTACGCTCTGGACAGGTACTGTATGTTGAAGGAGACCTCTTATTAATAGGAGATGTTAATCCTGGCGGAACGATTCGTGCAGGGGGAAATATTTTTGTGCTCGGCGCTTTAAAAGGTGTGGCACATGCTGGATGTAATGGGAATAAACAATCTGTCATTGCTGCATCTCGTATGATTCCAACACAGCTTCGCATCGCACAAGTGTTTAACCGTGCACCAGATCAAAAAGAAGATGGAAATGAAATGGAATGTGCTTATTTAGATATAGATGGCAACATGATCATTGAACGCCTGCAGCAATTGGCTCATATAAGACCTAATCTGACAAGGCTTGAGGGAGGAATGTGAAATTGGGCGAGGCTATTGTGATTACCTCAGGAAAAGGCGGCGTTGGCAAAACAACAACATCTGCAAACTTAGGCACAGCACTAGCAATTCAAGGGAAAAAAGTGTGTCTAGTTGATACCGATATTGGCCTTCGGAATTTAGATGTCGTGATGGGGCTTGAGAACCGCATTATTTATGATCTAGTCGATGTAGTAGAAGGAAGATGTAAAATTCATCAAGCGCTTGTAAAAGATAAGCGTTTCGAGGATCTTTTATATCTTTTACCCGCTGCTCAAACAAGCGATAAAACGGCTGTAGAGCCAGAGCAGATCAAAGAATTAATTCAATCATTGAAACAAGACTTTGATTATGTCGTCATTGATTGCCCTGCTGGAATTGAGCAAGGCTTTAAAAATGCTGTATCTGGTGCAGATAAGGCAATTGTCGTGACGACGCCTGAGATCTCAGCTGTAAGAGATGCCGACCGTATCATCGGCTTGTTAGAACAAGAAGATATCGAACCACCTCGTTTGATCGTCAACCGTATTCGTACACACATGGCGAAAAGTGGCGATTCAATGGATGTGGATGAAGTTGTCCATCACTTATCGATTGATCTTCTTGGCATTGTTGCTGATGATGATGACGTGATTAAGGCTTCAAACAATGGGGAACCGATTGTCATGGATGCTAAAAATAAAGTCTCGATTGCGTATCGTAATATTGCCCGCCGCGTACTAGGCGAATCTGTTCCACTTCAATCATTTGAAGATGAAAACAAAGGAATGTTTGCTAAGCTGAAAGCATTTTTTGGTGTAAGAGCTTAATAAACAGTCAGGTAAGATGAGACCGATTCGATCAGAATCGGTCTTTTTGTTGCATATCAGATGAGGTCGCCACATAAAATGTACAAACTGTTTGTATGTAAAGGGTGATCTCATGAAAAGTGTGGACGAGTACCGAAAGAAAATCGCGCAGCGCCGCAAAACGAAGCAGTCAGCTGCTCCATCTAAGAAGACGACTTTCAAGAAAAAAGAGGATATCCCTCCATGGGTCATGCTGACAGAGGAAGAAAAGCATTCAGGGTCGTCTTCCTTTGAATCGTCGTCTCATCAGCCGAAGAAATATCAGCATCCGCTATTTAACCCCAATGCCTTTGTGCTGAAATGTTTATTATCAGCATCCCTTGTGTTGATTACAGCCATTTCGTTTAAAGGTCAGGCAGGGCCGTTTCAGCAGCTGAAGCCGATCATTACGCAGACCTTTGAGCAAGATTTTCAATTTGCTGCTGCTAATCGCTGGTTTGAGAAAACAGTTGGAAACCCCCTTGCCTTTTTAACGGGCAAAAAGGAAGACCAAAAAGATGTACAAGCGAACCAAGAACTGGCTGTACCTGCTTCTGGAAAAGTGCAGGAATCCTTTACACAAAACGGAGCAGGTGTCAAAGTCGAAACAGCGGCTGAAGCGATTGACAGCATGAAGGAAGGCTATGTAGTAGAAGTGAAAAAGAAAAGTGACACAGGTCTGACAGTGGTCGTGCAGCATGCAGATAACAGCTATAGCTGGTACGGTCAATTAAAGAAAGCCGATGTGGCCTTATACGATTTTGTCGATAAGGGTGAGAAAATTGGCCAGATCTCACTCGATGATCAAGGAAAGGGCACATATTACTTTGCCATTAAGCAGAATGAACAGTTTATCGACCCTATTCAGGTGATGACCTTTGAATAGATGGCTGGTCATGCTGACGAAAATTCACATTCATCCGCTGCTGTGGATTGTGATGGCGTTTGCGATTCTCTGTGGTCAAATCAAGCCGCTGCTTTGCCTGCTCATTATCGTCTTTGTCCATGAGCTTGGACATGCAGCGGCTGCTTGCTATTATCATTGGCGCATTCGGCGGATTTTTCTACTCCCGTTTGGCGGAGCGGTAGAAGTAGAAGAGCATGGGAACCGCCCGCTAAAGGAAGAGCTGGCGGTCATTTTATGCGGGCCGCTTCAGCATGTACCGCTCCAGCTTATGGCATGGTTTTTCATGGAAGCTTCTTTTATTTCACACGACATTTTTACGATGTTCACTTTTTATAATATGGCAATTTTCCTTGTGAATCTTTTGCCTATTTGGCCGCTAGATGGCGGAAAATTATTCTTTTTGCTCTTATCAGCATATTACCCTTTCCAACGAGCACATGCCCTTACCATAAAAGGCTCCCTTGTCTTTTTCATTCTATTGACAGTCGGATTACTTTTGTTTGCGCCGCTACAATTCAACGGCTGGGTGCTGCTCACCTTTTTAGCCTATTCACTCGTGATGGAGCACCGGCAGCGGCATTATGTCAGGGTCCGCTTTTTACTAGAACGCTATTACGGTAAAAAAGAGCAAAAGGTAGAAAAGCTGATTCCGCTAAGAGCGAGCGCTGAGGAAAAAGTATATGAAGTCATGGCGCGATTCCAAAGAGGCTGTAAGCATCCGATTATTATTGAAAGAGATGGCGTGAAAATGAGCCAGCTTGACGAAAATGAACTGCTTCATGCGTATTTTTCAGATCGAAGAACCACCTCCTCCATGGAAGAGCTTCTTTTGCCGTACTAGTGATGAAAATACGTTGACATTCTGCGTCTAATTTGATATATTTTTTAATGTTATGGATATGTAGCACCCGTGCTACAACCGCGCGAAGCAGGTGTAAAGAGCCTAAGGCCCCCTGTATTCGGCGAGTCTGAGTTTATTAGGAGGTGCAGAGATGTACGCAATTATCGAAACTGGTGGTAAACAAGTAAAAGTTGAAGAAGGTCAAACTGTTTATGTTGAAAAACTAGCTGCTGAAGCAGGTGAAACAGTAACTTTTGAAAACGTATTGTTTGTCGGCGGAGACACTGTCAAAGTGGGTAACCCTTCAGTTGCTGGAGCAACAGTAACGGCTAAAGTTGAAAAACAAGGTCGCGGTAAGAAAATTACTGTGTTCAAGTACAAACCGAAGAAAAACAACCACAAGAAACAAGGTCATCGTCAACCTTACACTAAAGTTGTTATCGAAAAAATCAACGCTTAAGGCGTGTGAGTGATATGATCAAAGCAACCATTACTCGGTCGGCAGCAGATGAAAGCATTACGTCTTTTCAGATGACTGGACATGCCGAGTTTGCTGAAAAAGGTCAGGATCTCGTTTGTGCAGGAGTATCTGCTGTTGTTTTCGGCTCAGTCAATTCAATTATTGCACTGACAGGATTGGACCCTCTGCTCGATATTGGTGAGGAAGGTGGCTATTTCTCTTTTGAATTGCCAGCTGATACAGATCCAGTATCCTTTGAAAAAGCCCAGTTGCTTTTAGAAGGCATGGTCGTTTCCTTAGAAACAATTGAACGAGATTATCACGATTATGTGAGAATATCTACAAAAAAATAGGAGGTGAACTTCATGCTTAGATTAGATCTTCAATTTTTCGCATCTAAAAAAGGGGTAGGTTCTACAAAGAACGGACGTGACTCTGAGTCTAAACGTTTAGGCGCTAAACGTGCTGATGGTCAATTCGTAACTGGTGGTTCTATCCTTTATCGTCAACGTGGAACGAAAATCTATCCAGGTGAAAACGTTGGACGCGGAGGCGACGACACTCTTTTCGCTAAAATCGACGGAACAGTTAAATTCGAACGTTTCGGTCGTGACCGTAAAAAAGTGAGCGTATATCCTGCGGCACAATAATTGCTAAAAACTCCGGTCATTGACTGGAGTTTTTTTCACTTTTTACAAGTAGTATTGAAGATGAAAAAGAAGATGCACTCCATCAATATCAAAGAACGTTTGCTGACTTTGCCTCATTTTCTCCTATAGATCAGAAAAAACAACCTTTCCTCACATAACTAGTGTTTTTCTATGCTGTCTTCTCTGTTATAATTCAGGGAGACATAGTGATGATAAGACTCCTAAAAGAGAGACCAAACGATTGGGAGTGCGATAATGGAAGAGATATCAAGTAAACAAAACGAAAAATTAACTCACGTTGCATTAACAAATGAATTGATCTATCTGCTCAGTCGTTCAAGACATGACTGGATGAATAAATTGCAGCTGATCAAGGGCAACTTGACATTAGAAAAATATGACCGTGTGTTTGAAATTATAGAAGAAATGGTCATTGAAGCACAGCATGAATCCAAACTCTCAAATTTAGAAATTCCCCAATTGGCCTATTACTTTCTAACATTTAATTGGGAGTCGCATTTTATCACCCTAGAATATGAAGTGCTTGGTGAAACCCGAGACTTATCAGCATATGAATCGCAGCTGCTATCGGTATCACAGGAGTTGTTTTCGATATTCGATCAATCAGTTTGCCAAAAAACTGAAAATCATTTAACGGTCACGTTCCAAACAGATCATGAAGAGAATGATGTGGTCTTATATTTTGATTTCAAAGGAAAATTAACAAGTTTGGATGCGTTAAATGCGTTTCATGACGCAAACTATCCATGTATGAGTGTAGTTCAATTTCATGTGACAAGTCATGAGTCGATGATTGAGCTTTGTTTGAGGCAAGAATGAGATATGTGATGCAGAGAAACGGAGGAAGTTATGTTTGTAGATCAGGTTAAAGTGTATGTTAAAGGCGGTGACGGCGGAAACGGTATGGTGGCGTTCCGTCGTGAAAAATATGTGCCAAAAGGCGGGCCGGCTGGCGGCGACGGTGGAAATGGCGCAGATGTGGTATTTGAAGTAGACGAAGGACTCAGAACATTGATGGACTTTCGTTATAAGCGTCATTTTAAGGCGGATCGCGGCGAGCACGGAATGAGTAAAAACCAGCATGGCCGAAATGCGGAAGAAATGATTGTCAAAGTTCCGCCCGGTACGGTTGTGACGGATGCAGAGACGGAACAAGTACTCGCTGACTTAACAGAGCATGGACAGCGGGCTGTCATCGCAAAAGGCGGACGTGGAGGACGTGGAAATTCACGTTTCGCAACACCGGCAAACCCTGCACCACAGCTTTCTGAAAATGGCGAGCCAGGTAAAGAACGTGACGTCATCTTAGAATTAAAAGTACTTGCAGATGTTGGACTTGTTGGTTTCCCAAGTGTTGGGAAGTCGACACTGCTTTCAATTGTCTCTTCAGCGAAGCCGAAAATTGCGGATTATCATTTTACAACGCTTGTGCCGAACCTAGGGGTTGTCGAAACAGATGATAATCGAAGCTTCGTCATGGCGGATCTGCCAGGACTGATCGAAGGCGCGCATGAAGGCGTTGGCTTAGGTCATCAATTTTTACGCCACATTGAGCGGACACGTGTCATTGTCCATGTCATTGATATGTCAGCACTTGAAGGACGTGACCCGTACGAAGATTATGTGACGATTAATGAAGAGCTTGAGCAGTACAATATGAGATTGACTGAGCGTCCACAAATCATTGTAGCGAACAAAATGGACATGCCAGATGCAGCTGACAATCTAGCGGCATTTAAAGAAAAATTAACGGATGACTATAAAGTGTTCCCAATTAGTGCGATTACAAGAGAAGGGCTTCGTGAGCTTTTATTTGAAATCGCTAATCAGCTTGAAACAACACCGGAATTCCCGCTTTATAATGAAGAGGAACTGTCTGATAACCGCGTGATGTACAGGTTTGATGAGGGAGATGCACCATTTGAGATCACAAGAGATCCTGACGGTACATTTGTCATAACGGGTAAAGCACTTGAGCGGCTGTTTAAGATGACAGATTTCTCAAGAGATGAGTCCGTGAAACGATTCTCTAGACAGCTGCGCGGAATGGGCGTTGATGATGCCTTGCGTGAGCGTGGTGCACAAGACGGTGACATCATTCGCCTGCTTGAATTTGAATTTGAATTTATTGATTGATCAGAAGGAGGGTCCAGTCCATGGGCTCTCCCGTTTTTAAAAGGGGAGAAAACAGGTGAAAGAAGAAACGTTCTATTTAGTAAGAGAGGATGTCCTTCCAGATGCGATGCGGAAAACGCTTGAAGTCAAAAAGCTTCTCGATCGCAAAAAAGCGGATTCAGTTGCCGATGCTGTTCAACAAGCGGATTTAAGCCGCAGTGCTTTTTATAAATACAGAGATGCTGTTTTTCCATTTTATACGATGGTGAAAGAGCAGATCATCACATTGTTTTTCCACCTTGAGGATCGGTCTGGGGCTCTGTCAAGACTGCTGCAAATTGTGGCTGACTCTGGCTGTAATGTGCTATCCATTCACCAAACGATTCCACTGCAAGGAAGAGCGAATGTCACCCTATCCATTAGCACGGCTGGTATGGCAGATGATATCAATACAGTCATGAATCAATTAAGAAAACTTGAATTTGTCGAAAAAGTTGAAATTCTAGGTTCTGGGGCGTAAAAGGAGAGATCATAGCAGATGAAGCAATTAACTGTAGGTTATTTTGGACCAGAGGCAACATTTACTCATTTGGCCGTATGCTCTTGCTTTCCAGCAGATGCAGTGCAGCGTGCCTATGCAACGATTCCGCAATGTATGGATGCTGTATCAAAAGGCGAAGTCGATTTGGCGGTCGTTCCACTTGAAAATGCACTCGAAGGATCTGTGAACTTAACGATTGATTATTTAATTCATGAAGAAGCGCTGTCCATTGTTGGTGAAATGACAGCACCGATTCGGCAGCATTTGCTTGTCCACCCATCAAGAGCAGAAAGCTGGGAGACATTAGATGTGATCCAATCACATCCGCATGCAATTGCACAGTGTCATCAATTTCTGAAAAAGCAGTACCCAGATATTCCGCATCGTCCAGTTGAATCAACAGGTTATGCAGCGAAGTATATCAGTGAGCATCCGGATGAGGCTGCTGGGGCGATTGCCAATGAAATTGCCGCACAAACGTATGGTTTAACAATTGCAAAAAAAGATATTCATGATTATCCGCACAATCATACACGCTTTGTTATTTTACATAAAGATCCTAAAGCATCGTTCCCGATGAATGCTGGGTTCTCATCGAAGCCAAAAACGACCATTGTCGTCAGTCTGCCAAAGGACGACCAATCCGGTGCATTGCATCGCGTGTTATCTGCCTTTTCTTGGCGGAATCTCAACTTGTCAAAAATTGAATCTCGTCCAACAAAAACGGGTCTTGGACACTATTTGTTTATTATAGATATAGAAAAAGAAATGGATGAAGTCCTTGTCCCTGGCGCGATTCAGGAATTAGAAGCGATTGGCTGTGAAGTCAAATTGCTCGGCAGCTATCAAACATATGAACTAACGAATGAAAAATAGTGTCCCTTACAGGACACTATTTCAGCGTGTAGACAAACCCTCGCATTCGGTGTCAGTCCTGCGCGCTGGTACTCACGAATGTCAAATTCGCTCCGTGCCAGTGCTCGTACTTCCTAGACTTCAAAGGTTTTCTATCACGCTGAAAAGAAGACAAAGGGCTAAAATCAAGTATATTTTAGCCCTTTGTCAACAATCTGAAATAGTGTCCCTTACAGGACACTATTTTTTTTAGTCTTTAATTAAAAAGCCAGCTTCATCAAGCGCTTGGATGGCTTGGTCAAGCTGCTTTTGACTGTAAGAAGTGAGTGTATGTAAATGCACGCCGTCTGTTAGTTCTGACAAGTAGGAGGCGCCCGTGTTAGAAATGTGATGAACGAAATCAGCTACTTGCTTGCGAGTGCTGACGCGAATAGAGGCCGTTAGTTCACCGTAAACAGGGTGCTCTATGATCACATCTTTTACCGTCACCCCAAAATCTACAATTAAAGTCAGTTCCTCTTCTGTCCGAACAGGATCATGCTTACAGGCGATGATTTGTTCAATTTCTCTTTCTGGCGTATGCTGAGATGCCATATACACATAGCCTTGACTTGTGGCAATAATGGGTTCGTTTTTTGCTTTCAATAGTGAGATATCTTGTACAATGACTTGTCGAGAGACTGCCGCCTTTTTAGCCAAAAAGCTCCCGGTGAGTGGGGTATCTGTTTCTTTCAGCCACTCTAAAATGGCGTTTCTTCTCTCTTCACCAATGAGTTTCCTCTCTTGCTCCACGTCTTATGCTCCTTTCTTCTCCTTTTGCAATTGTTCAAATGTATGCAAAAGCTGATTGATGTCCTCTTTTGATGACTTCGATCCAAATGATAGTCGAATGAATTGAAGAGCATCACGGTCTGATACGTGCAATGCCTTCACAGCCGGGGAAGGATGATGATAACCAGAAGCACATGCGCTTCCAGTCGATATACAAATCCCATTCCGGTTACATGCTAACATTACATATTGTCCTTCAAACCCTTCAAAAAAACAACCAATAATATGAGGCAGCATAAGGCGATTGCTATTGTTGTGAAGTGTACGAACAGGAAGCTGTCTCATTTTCAGCTGCTGAAGAAAATAATCACGAAGCTGCTCATTTTGCCGCTTTTGCTCATCTAGCTTAAGCATCAATTGCTCGCTCGCAGCAGCAAAAGCACCGATACATGGAACGTTCACTGTTCCAAGGCGGAAGCCATTTTCCTGAACTGCACCTGAATATAAAGGCTTCCAAGGAACATGAGTGCCCATATAGACAGCACCAGCGCCCTTAGGTGCATACACTTTATGGCTAGAGATGGATACAGCATCAACCCCAAGCTCCTTGATGGACACACGAATCTTTCCGAAAGTTTGCACGGCATCTGTATGAAAAAGAATGTGCCTTTCTTTTAAAATGGGTGCTAATTCAGCGAGCGGCTGGATAATCCCTGTTTCTGAATTAGCATGCTGAATAGATACTAGTCCTGTTTCAGGTAATAATGCATTTTTGAGAATGTCCTGAGTGATGATCCCATCTTGATTCGGTTCAATGATTGTGACCTTCACGCCAAGACGCTCTAAGCTTTTAACCGCATGTTGAACAGAAGGATGCTCTACAGAAGTTGTGATGACATGCTGCTTGTGTGCTAGCAGACCATTTGCCATCGATTGAATCGCAAGAAGATTGGATTCCGTTCCGCCGCTTGTAAAGTAGATGCCGTCTGGTTCGCCCTCAAGAATGGCAGCGATTGATTGTCTGCTATAAGTCAGTATGTCATTTGCTCTTCCGCCTGCATCATGAAGACTGCTTGCATTCCCGTAGCAATCTTTACTTAGCTGCTGAAAAACATGCAGTGCCTTCTCCGAAACAGGTGTAGAAGCTGCGTAATCTAAATAAACCAATCCATCCATCTCCTATGTGAAAATTTTTTCTTGTATTTATTGTAGTGTTGTGTAATGATATGTGTCAAGACAAGTGTAAATGACAGGAGGGGCAATGGTGTCATCAATTAAAAAAATCATTGTGGTGGGATCAGGTATTGCAGCACTTTCCTTTGCAAAAACCATTTCAGCAAGCTGCGAAGTCATCATGATGACAAAAAAACAATTTTCCTCTAGCAATTCCATGCTTGCACAAGGAGGGATCGCTGCTGCCTTTTCAGCACAAGATTCTGTTCATCAGCATGTACAAGACACATTAGCTGCCGGCTGTGATCACAATGATGAAATGGCGGTACAAGAGATCGTCAGTCTTGGAAAGCATATGGTGGAGCAGCTCGTAGAAGAAGGGTGTCCATTTGATCAAACGGAGACGGGCGTGCCGCAATTAGGTAAAGAGGGGGCACATGCGACTCATCGCATTTTGCATGCAGGAGGAGATCAAACAGGCAAAACCCTCGTTCATTATTTGAAAAATCAGCTTGGCTCACATATTCATTTATATGAATATCACCATGTCATTGATCTACTCGTTCATGAAGGAACCTGCATAGGTGTGGTATGGAAAGATGAGAAAGGTCACGTACATACCATGACCGCAGATGCCGTTGTTTTATCGACAGGCGGCTGCGGCTCCCTATATGAAACAAACACAAATGACACTTCTGTAACAGGAGACGGACTGATGATGGCTTATCGAGCTGGTGCACAATTAGCTGATCTCGAATTTGTTCAATTTCATCCCACCCTCTTGACGATCGCTGGAAAAGCAGTCGGTCTCGTTTCAGAGGCAGTCCGAGGAGAGGGAGCCTATTTAGAAAATGAAACGGGCAGGAGAATCATGAAAGGCATTCACCCACAAGCTGATTTAGCGCCTAGAGATATCGTCTCTAGAGCTATTTTTCATGAGCAGCAATTAGGTCATGAGCTGTATCTCAATATCAGCGAAATTGCACATTTCTCAGTTCGTTTTCCAGCAATTGCTGCAATGTGTGAGAGGGCTGGTGTCGATATAGCAAGCGGCAGGCTCCCAGTTTCCCCTGGTATGCATTTTTTAATGGGAGGAATCTGCGTGAATGAATATGGAGAAACGACGGTTCCATCTCTTTTTGCTATCGGAGAAGCGGCCTGTACAGGCTTACACGGAGCGAACCGATTGGCGAGTAATTCTCTCTTGGAAGGTCTCGTTTTAGGAAACAAAGCGGCACGGAGAATTGAACAAGTACCTAAACAGAAAAAAACAATCTCCTCTTTCTCAATTCAAGAAATATGGCCTGTGCCAGAGATTTCAGAGGATCAATTGAGAAAATGGATGACGACATATGCCGCAATTGTAAGAAACGAAAAAGGGCTAAAGACCTTACTGCAAACATTACAGCAAGTCCCTTATCAGCAAATGAATGTGAAGGATATCACAAGTGAACAGATCGAATTAAGCAATCAATGGACATTAGCGATTTGTCTTGTGAAGTCTGCATTACTTCGTACAGAAAGCAGAGGTGGTCATTATCGAATGGATTATCCAAATCGGAATGATGCATTATGGCGGGGTGTGCAAATTGTCCATGAAAAAGGTCACATTCACATGATGAAAAATGAAAGGATCGGTGCTAAATGGAACGTTTACAGTTAAAGCAAATGCTGACTCATTTTTTCGCAGAAGATATTGGTTTTGGAGATGTATCAGCTGATGGCATTTTTGGAGAAAAGAAAGGAACAGCCTATATCATCGCAAAACAATCGGGTGTATTGGCAGGTTCTCAAGTCATTGACATAGGGTACCGCCTGCTGAATGAACAGATTGAGGCTGAGTTGTTTTTTGAAGAGGGTGATTGGATTCATTCAGGGGAAGTGCTGGCGAAAATAAAGGGACCAGTCAGCGACTTATTAAAAGGAGAACGGGTCATTTTAAATGTCTTGCAGCGCATGACAGGTATCGCCACTTTAACACATGAAGCAGTGGAGCGATTAGCGGACCCGTCGATTACAATTTGTGATACGAGAAAAACGACGCCCGGCTTGCGTATGTTAGAGAAATACGCTGTGAAAACAGGTGGGGGAAAGAATCATCGCTTTGGCTTATCAGATGGGGTGATGATTAAAGATAATCATATTGCCGCATGCGGCTCTATTCGTGAAGCTGTAGAGAAAGCAAGAGCATATGCCGGTCATATGGTAAAAATTGAAGTGGAAATTGAATCAGAAATGCAGCTAAAGGAAGCCATTGATGCAAAAGCCGATGTCATCATGTTTGACAACTGCTCTCCGGACGAAGTAAAACGTTTTAAACAAATGACGCCGGAGACAATTCTGACTGAGGCTTCAGGAGGCATCACGCTAGAGACATTGCCAAGTTACAGAGGGACAGGTGTCGACCTTATTTCACTCGGTTTTCTGACACATTCTGCCCCAGCATTTGATTTTAGTATGAATATGGAATTCAGTCATAAAGGGGGAACCACTCATGTCACTGCTTGATGTACTCGCGAATCAACATGCAGCGATGATGCCAGAAGAATATAAACACCGGTCAGTTGATGAGATGGAGCAGCGTGTGGTAGACATTAAACGTGCCTTTGGATCAAAGCTTTTTATACCAGGGCATCATTATCAAAAGGATGAAGTCATCCAATTTGCTGATGCAACAGGAGATTCATTGCAGCTCGCACAAATAGCTGCAGACAATCAGGAAGCGGAGTACATTGTGTTCTGCGGTGTTCACTTCATGGCTGAAACAGCAGATATGCTGTCAAAAAAAAATCAAAAGGTTCTTTTGCCAGATATGAGAGCTGGCTGTTCAATGGCAGATATGGCGAACATGAAACAAACGGATAGAGCATGGGAGCAGCTGACTGATCTGTTTGGGGAGACGATCCTTCCACTTACGTATGTCAACTCAACAGCTGATATTAAAGCATTTGTTGGCAAGCATGGCGGAGCAACTGTGACATCATCAAACGCTAAGAAAATGCTGGAGTGGGCGCTCACACAAAAAGAGCGGATTCTGTTTCTTCCTGATCAGCATTTGGGACGTAATACGGCCTTTGATTTAGGCATTTCACTTGAAGAAATGGCTGTCTGGGATCAAATAGAAGAAAGGCTTATCACCGATCAGCCGCTTTCCCGCATCAAGATGATTTTATGGAAAGGCCACTGCTCTGTCCATGAGAAATTTACGTTGCGGAATATTGAAGAAACGAGAAAAAGAGACCGCGACATTCAAATCCTTGTCCATCCAGAGTGCACCCATGAGGTCGTCAGGGCTTCTGATCTTGCAGGTTCAACGAAATTTATTATTGATACGATCAAGGAAGCACCAGCAGGAAGCAAGTGGGCGATTGGAACAGAGATGAATTTGGTCAAGCGGATCATAGATCAGCATCCAGATAAACAAATTGAATCCCTCAATCCGGATATGTGTCCATGTTTGACGATGAATCGGATCGATCTCCCTCATTTGTTATGGTCACTAGAAAGCATAGAGAAAGGTGATCCGGTCGGTTTGATTCAAGTCAATGAAGACACAACAAAAGACGCTTTACTTGCACTGAATAAAATGCTCGCTATTAAATAATAAATCAGCCCCTCCTATCAGAAAACAAGTTTTTATCATATCGGCTTGTAAATAGGCATAAATTTATGGTGAAACATATTGTACTTCTGACATAACCGTTACGTTCACGTTTTGCATAGGAGGGGAAAACGTTGAAAATTCATATTGTGCAAAAAGGAGACTCCCTTTGGAAAATTTCAAAGAAATATGGAGTCGACTTTCAAGAATTGAAAAAACTAAATTCACAGCTCAGTAACCCAGATTTGATCATGCCGGGTATGAAGATCAAGATTCCATCAAGTGGTGTTCCTGTAAAAACAGATCATCACAAAGCAAAAGAAATGCCAAAACCAAAAGAAATGCCAAAACCAAAAGAACATCCGTATGTGAAAGAAAAGCCAAAAGATGTCGTGCAAGTGCAAGATACGAAGCCGAAAGAAAAGCCAAACGAACCTGTACCTTATGTACCGCCAGTGCCAAAGATCGAGCAGCCAGTTTTTCCGCAAGTCGATGTGAACTATTATCAGACCAATCTCTACCAGCCATTCACGCCTCCTCCTAAAAAAGAACATCATGAGAAAAAAGACCACGTTCATGAAAAGAAAGATCATGTTCATGACAAAAAGGATCATAAAGATCATCATGTTCATCATGAGAATAAGGAGCATAAAGATAACAAGGACCATTTCCATCATGAAAATAAAGGTCATTTAAAAGATGAAGTGGCAAAGGGATATGATCCGTTTATTCATATTCCGCATCAAAAGGAGGAGGGAAAAGATATGGAGCACAGCAATTACCCAAACCTTCCTAATTTCCCGCAAATGCCGAATGTAGGAGGCGCAGCGGTAGGGGGAATGGCTGAGAATAAGGAACATCATCACCATCACCAGCATCATGACGCATATGATCCTTATTATGGTCATGGGCATTACATGCCGGCAATGTATCCATATCCGCAGCAAATGGTGCCAGCATCGCCAATTTTACCAGGGTCAGGTCTTTGCTATCCTGTCCAGCCATATTATCACCATCACATGATGCCATATCCGTACCCGGCGCAGCCGTATTATGCTGCGTATCAAGCGCCAGCTTATTACGGAGAACATTATGAACATCATGCAAACGACGGGCATCACTGGCACCACCATATGCATCCAAATGCCAATGCCAACATCAATGCGAACGTGAATCAAGGCTTTTATCCAAATGTTTCAAATGAAGCTTATGGCAAGGAAGACTGCGGATGTGATGATGGCATGAAGCAGCATCAGCCGTGGCCAGGACATTACCCGAATCCTGTACCTTATGGCCAAATGGGTTCTTATCCAGCTCAGCCTTATATGCAGCCATATCCAGGTCAATCTGTTTTTGCAAGACCAGAGGAAGACGAAGAAGAGTAATAACAGAAGGAGCGATCTCAATCGTTCCTTTTTTTGTTTATAACTGACAGCTTGATTTTTTCCCAAACTGTACATGCTAAAACAGAGCCTGTTTCGCGCTCATGAGATTGAATTTGTACAGGGGGTTTTTCGTTTGAGACAAAAATGGCAAAAAACGATCGCATTAGTGCTTCTTCCTATTGGGTTAACGGCATGTGGTACAAATGACAATGCAGGTGTAGATACACGTCATAATCAATCAGGTCAGCCAGTCGGATATCATTCGAATAACCGAGCGGATGACAATCACCAAGATCATCAAGGGCCAGTTTCTGAACTCATGGAGGGAATGAACGGTGGGAATACAACGAATGTTGATTATCGCACCCGTCCTCAAGCAGATGATCGAACGCCTCTCGCAGGTGGAGATGGACGCTACAGTCATGGAGATATGAACTATCATAACCAAATGTCGTTCTCTGGCTACGATAAACAAGAGAACGTGCAGCGTTCAAGAAAAATTGCCAACCGCGTCAATAAAATGAACCACGTTGCAGACTCACAGGTGATGGTAACAGATGAAAACGTGTATATTGCCATTAAATCAGATGGACGTCTGACATCAGAGGGCGTATCACAAGTGGAAGAAGCAGCGACTCGTTATGCGGATGGAAGAGCTGTCCAAGTCATTAAAGACAAGGGGGCTTTCACACGCTTTAGAGATATGAGAAGAACACAATTTGAAACAGGTCAAACAGGCATGACTCGATAGGTTAGAGAATAAAAAAGGCTAAAGTTCCTCAAGAACTTTAGCCTTTTCTTAAAAATATACCTTAATGCCTATATAAAATTCGTAAAAGAAATAACAGCCAAACCCAAGTAATAAAATACCAGCAATAATGGATGTCCATTTGATCATCGTTCGATTCATCACTTTTCTTGTTAAGGATACAAGGGTGAGAAGACCGATGTCATGAAGGAGAATCCCTGCCAAAATACCGCCTGATGCCAGCATAAATTCAGATGAATCTGTTTTTGTATATGCATCTGCCAGTACAGCTCCGAATACAGAAACCCAGAACACAAGGTTTCCAGGAGAAACCGCAACAAGCAAGCCGTTTCTGTACGTTTTTGCGAAAGATTTATTGACTTTTTCGCCAGCTAAATGGATGTCTTGATCCGCATGCTTAATGGAATCGTATGCGAGAATCATTAAGAAGAGAGCTCCGATCAGCCAGAGCGGGATTTGGACAAATGGCAGTGATAAAAACTGAGCAAATCCAGCATATAAAGCCAAAATAAGCAGGAGATCGATGGTCATGCCGCCTGCTCCTACAGTTAAACCATGAAAGAAGCCGTTTTTTAATCCCTGTTTTGTCATTTCAACCGTGATCGCTCCAACTGGCAGAGCAATTGAGAATCCTACGACGATAAATGTGAGAAATGTTTGCAATCGACTAGAACTTCCTTTAAAAAAGTTTGTATAAAAATTCTCCGTTTAGATTAATTATACATAATAGGAGAAAAGGATCAATGATTATTTCAGTTTTTATTTAAACGTTTGGGATGGATGATGTATATAAAGGTGTATATTAAACTCGCTGTATCTCTTTTGTAGTGGAAAGGAACTATTTTCCTAAAACTTCTTTTTTTCATGGCATCTCTATGCTACACTGTTGTGGAAATAAATAAATGTGACTAGGGGTGCCCGCGGCTGGGCTGAGAGAGAAGTATAAGCTTCTTAACCCTTTGGACCTGATCTGGCTCGTACCAGCGTGGGGAAGTTGAAGAAGATACATGTGTCATTTATGGATGACATTCATGTTTATTTCTAACGACGAAACCAGGTTCTTTTCATAGAGCCTGGTTTTTTGCTGGTGCTGATTCCATCCTGTCCGGTGACAAGAAGAGAAGGAGAGAACAGCAAATGAAAGAAAAGGAAAATACTCCAACAACTCAATCGTTATTATCAAGCTTTGATGGCAGCCGAAAGGTGTATGAGAAAGGGTCAAGACCTGACATTTTAGTGCCAAAAAGAGAAATTGCCCTCACGCAAACGGTGACGCAGGCGGGAAACATTCAAAATGAACCGATTCGTGTGTACGATACGAGTGGACCTTACACCGATGAGCGTGCCCATATCGATGTGACAAAGGGGCTTAACCGTCTGAGAGCAGCATGGATCGAAGAAAGAGGGGATATAGAAAGGTATGAAGGACGTCATGTAAAACCTGAAGATAACGGATATCGCTCCAAAGAGAAAGCGTCTCATCAACATGTTCATACTGATTTTCATCATGAGCCGCTTCGCGCAAAAAAAGGTGCCTGTGTAACGCAAATGCATTATGCAAAAAAAGGTATTGTAACGCCTGAAATGGAGTTCATCGCGTTAAGAGAAGAGCTAAGCCCTGAGTTCGTGAGAGAGGAAGTAGCGAGCGGAAGAGCCGTCATTCCAGCGAATATTAACCATCCTGAAAGTGAACCGATGATTATCGGAAGGCATTTTCATGTCAAAATCAATGCGAACATTGGCAATTCAGCTGTGACATCATCCATTGATGAGGAAGTTGAAAAAATGACATGGGCGATCAGGTGGGGTGCAGACACCATGATGGATCTGTCTACAGGAAAGGACATTCATACAACGAGGGAATGGATCATACGAAATTGCCCGGTCCCAGTAGGAACTGTTCCCATTTATCAGGCGCTTGAAAAAGTGAATGGCGTGGCAGAAGATTTGACGTGGGACGTGTACAGAGACACGTTAATTGAACAAGCAGAGCAAGGAGTAGACTACTTCACGATTCATGCGGGTGTGCGTTTAAGGTATATTCCGCTGACAGTCGATCGAGTGACTGGTATTGTTTCAAGAGGCGGTGCCATTATGGCAAGGTGGTGTCTTGCTCATCATCAAGAGAATTTCCTTTATACCCACTTCGAAGATATTTGTGAGATTATGAAAACGTATGATATTGCCTTTTCACTTGGAGATGGGCTTAGACCAGGATCAATAGCTGATGCCAATGATGAAGCGCAGTTTGCAGAGCTGGAGACGTTAGGTGAATTGACAGAGATCGCTTGGAAACATGATGTTCAGGTGATGATTGAAGGACCTGGACATGTTCCGATGGATAAAATCAAAGAAAATGTGGACAAGCAAATGGAGATTTGCAAAGAGGCACCATTTTATACATTAGGGCCTCTTACAACAGATATTGCTCCGGGATATGATCATATTACATCTGCCATCGGCGCAGCTATGATTGGCTGGTATGGAACAGCGATGCTATGCTATGTGACGCCAAAGGAGCATTTAGGGCTGCCGAACAAAGAAGATGTAAGAGAAGGTGTGATCGCCTATAAAATTGCTGCACACGCTGCTGATCTAGCGAAAGGACATCCTGCTGCTCAAAAGCGCGATGATGCTTTATCGAAAGCAAGGTTTGAATTTAGATGGCGGGACCAATTCAACCTGTCACTTGATCCAGAAAGAGCGATGGCGTTCCATGATGAAACATTGCCTGCTGAAGGCGCTAAGACTGCCCATTTTTGCTCGATGTGCGGACCGAAGTTTTGCAGCATGAAAATTTCCCATGATATTCGCAATCAATCAGAAGAAGTGAAAAAAGAGATGGAGAAGAAGGCGAAGGAGTTTATCAGCCAAGGAAGTCAAATATATTCATCCTAAAAAAGAACCTCGCACGCATGTTGTGCGGGGTTTTATCAGATCGCGGAAAAGGCTTTTCTTAAGAGGTGGAAAAATGCCTTTAATGCAGCCCCTATCATGTCCAGACTCGGAATGAGGGCATCTGTTAAATGAAACAAGACTGTTTGTTTTTCTGGAGATGTTCGTTTCTTTTTCCGTTTCAAAAGAAAACCTCCTTTTTAAAACAATATACTTCTTTGCAAAGAAGAGGGATAGAGATGTTGTTTGAATTTAAACAAAATTTAAACTTCTTGTGTTTGAAAGGAAAGAAGGAGGGGAAACGAGTTAAGTAGAGAATGAATGAAAAGAGCCGATCTATTCGGCCAGCTAACAAGAGAGAGTGGAAGGTGATCTTATGATGAAAGTATTTAAGGTAACATTTCATATGAACAATGGGGAAGTGCTTGATTTCGAGCTAAAACGTCCAGCTACCTATGATGTGTATAAGAAAATTGAAGAAGCCAATCATTGGTTTAAGCTGAATAATGAAATCATTAACTTATTAAATGTGAATAGCATCCATGTTGAAACAGATTGACACAGAAAAGCCGCTCGGTAAGAGCGGCTTTCATTATGCAGAAAAATCATTCCGATTATTAAGCTGACCGCGGGACAGCCAGTTCTTTTTATATAAATAAGCAATCACTTCAAGCCATAGACGCGGTGCTTTCTTTGGGAAGAAAGGTTTTTGATAATAAGCGTAAGCGGCTTTTAAGTCATCCCATTGGTGGCATGCTTTTGTTTGTGTGAAACGGGCAACGTCGATGACCCTGACATGTCCTTCCTTCGTTAAGATTAGATTCCTTAGGTGGATATCAGAAGGGTTCAATCCTTTCTCGCGTGCTTCTTCTAGCGCATCATCGACTTGTTCAATCATTTGTTTTTTAATAGGAATCCCTTTTGTGAGGCATTCATAGAATGTATATCCTTTAATATATTCCATTAAAATATACTGATCCCCAGATTCATAAATCTCAGGGTAGTAAGACGAACCAGAGAGTTTTTCATAAATAGCGGCTTCTTTACGGGCAATATGCTGATAAGAAGGGAAAAAGACTTTTAACGCCATTTTCTTGCCGTTTTTTTTGTATGAAAAGACATAGGCACTTCTTCCTTTGCCGCACAGCTCAAGCTCTGCCGGTTTAAAGGCAAGCTTATGAAGACGTTTATCCTCATGATACTGAATCGATTCGGCTAATTTTTTGACTTCTGACATTGACTTCACCTTCTTTGGTTTCAGTTTATGCGGCTGAAAAACGAATGATGAAAAAACCGAGCATTCGATAAAGCAATGGATTGTATAAAACATACCATTTACGAATGAAGGATACAACGAAAGACTCTTCCCATATATTCATGTCATCCATTTGGTTAATGTTTAGAAAAATGGGTCAAACTACATATGTCATGCATCGATCTCATGTTTTAAAGAGGTGTAAATAGTGAAAGTGAAGATGAAATGTTTCGTTACAGGACTTATCATGACAAGTGTGCTTTTTTTCGCTGCGGATATGGAAGGAAAAGAACACTTGCAAAAGCAGTCAAACTCGATCACCGTACAGCTTGAAAAAGTCTATCTAGACGGAGATGTGAGTATTGAAAGACACCGTGCTTCATTAGAAGACAAAGACACATTCTGGTCGCAGTATAAAGGCTGGACGCTAGTAGAACAGAAAGAGGATTTTGCGCTTTTTAGAAAGCAAATTGATGATATCTCTCCATTAAGCAAAGCAAATGGATATATCGGATTATCAGAGGACGGTGTCATTTCTACGTTTCATGGAAGGCCTGACGGCTGGGCGGAGCCCATTCATCTCTTTTTTCAAATTGATACGTCCCGTTTAGAAAGTCATGTGGAGGAGCAGCTTGAGCAAGGCATTCCTTTTCGAACAAAGGATGAATTTGAGCATGTGCTTGAAGTCATGAAGCCTTACCGAAATGAAATATCGTTTTAAAGCGTATAACAGCTTGCTGGTGTGAAGGCCGCAAGCTGTTTTTCGTGGTGTCATCGTAAAAATGGATTGAGCGAACGTATGTTAACTTTTATTGCGGTTTTCTTCTCGATTTATGTTACAATGAAGAACAGTCAAAGAGGTGAAAACGGTGATAGAGTTTGTAAAAGGGACCATTGATTATGTGTGCCCGCAATATGTTGTCATAGAAAACGGCGGAGTAGGATATCAAGTCTATAGCCCAAACCCGTTTATCTATCAAATCAATAAACAAGAAACGATTTATACGTATCATTACATAAAAGAAGACGCTTTTTCGTTATATGGATTTCAAACACGAGAAGAAAAAGCGCTGTTCACAAAACTGTTAAATGTCACAGGGATTGGGCCGAAGGGGGCTCTAGCGATTCTTGCTTCCGGTGATCCTGGCGCTGTCATTTCAGCGATAGAACGTGAAGATGAAGCGTTCCTGATTAAGTTCCCTGGCGTTGGCAAAAAGACAGCTCGCCAAATCATTCTCGATCTAAAAGGAAAGCTAGCTGATGTCGTTCCGGAAATGATTGGAAATCTATTTAATCACGAGGACCATATTCAGGTCGAAACGCAGCAAACGGCATTAGACGAAGCGCTTGAAGCCTTAACTGTTCTCGGATACGGTGATCGTGAAATTAAAAAGGTTCTTCCATTGTTAAAAGAAGAAAAGAATCTCACAACCGATCAATATGTGAAAAAAGCTTTACAAAAAATGTTGAAATAGGGTGATGTCTCATGGATGAACGGCTCGTCTCAACTGAAGCAGACAACCATGAATCAGCCATTGAGCAAAGTCTGCGGCCTCAGACACTTAGCCAATATATCGGTCAGCAAAAAGTAAAAGATAACCTCAGCGTGTTTATTGAAGCTGCCCGTATGAGGCAGGAAACGCTCGATCACGTCCTTTTATACGGACCGCCCGGACTCGGGAAAACAACGCTTGCGTCGATTATTGCCAATGAAATGAATGTTCAGCTGCGTACGACATCTGGACCAGCGATTGAACGTCCTGGTGATTTGGCGGCTATTTTAACGTCTCTTGAGCCAGGTGATGTGCTGTTTATAGATGAAATTCATCGCTTACAGCGCTCAATTGAGGAAGTGCTTTATCCGGCAATGGAGGATTTTTGTTTAGATATCGTCATTGGCAAAGGAGATACAGCGCGCTCTGTACGGCTTGATTTACCGCCATTTACACTTGTAGGAGCCACGACCCGTGTCGGACTTTTAACAGCGCCGCTTCGTGACAGGTTTGGGGTACATGCAAGATTGGAATACTATGAGCAAAGAGATTTGGCTCACATTGTCTCAAGAACAGCCGAGCTGTTCGAGATTGGGATCGATCTTCGCTCAGCCGAAGAGATCGCAAGACGTTCCCGCGGTACGCCGAGGGTTGCCAATCGTCTGCTCAGAAGAGTAAGAGATTTTGCGCAGGTGCTTGGGAATCATGCGATTACCGAGGACATTGCGGAAGATGCCCTTGAGCGCCTTCAAGTCGATAAGCTTGGTCTTGATCATATCGATCACAAGCTGCTTTTAAGTATGATCGAAAAATTTAGAGGCGGTCCTGTTGGGCTTGATACAATCTCAGCGACAATAGGAGAAGAATCACATACGATTGAGGATGTGTACGAACCGTATTTACTGCAAATTGGTTTCCTGCAAAGAACACCAAGAGGACGGGTCGTCACAAGAGAAGCGTATGAACATTTTCAAATGGAGGTTCCGATTCGTGACTGAATTCCCTAAAATATTGATGATTTTAGGTGGTGTCCTTTTTGCCGCAGGATTAGTATTTCAATTGGTTGGTAAGCTTCCAGGTGATATTTTTGTGAAAAAAGGAAATGTGACGTTCTTTTTCCCTGTGATCACATGCATTGTCATTAGCATCGTGCTCACGATATTACTGAATATCTTTGGACGGATGAAATAACGTTAACTAGTTAACTACAGAATAGGTGAAGGAAATGAAGTTAGAACTATTTGATTTTGATTTACCAGAAAGATTGATCGCACAAGTACCGCTTGAAAAACGAGACGCATCAAGACTGATGGTCTTAAACAAACAAACGGGTGAGATGACACACGATACTTTCTCACAAATCACCGATTATTTTCAAACGGGTGATTGTCTCGTTTTAAATAATACACGCGTTCTGCCGGCACGGTTGTTTGGAATGAAAGAGGATACAGGTGCAAAAGTTGAACTGCTTCTCTTAAAACAAGAGGAAGGCGACAAATGGGAAACACTTGTAAAACCAGCCAAACGGGTGAAAAAAGGAACAGTGATCACATTTGGTGATGGACGGCTTCAAGCAGTATGTACAGAAGAATTAGAACATGGCGGAAGAAAAGTTGAGTTTCAGTATACCGGCATTTTTTATGAAGTACTTGAATCCCTTGGTGAAATGCCGCTGCCTCCTTATATTAAAGAACAGCTTGACGATCGTGAACGCTATCAAACCGTGTATTCGAAAGAAGTCGGCTCCGCTGCTGCTCCAACTGCTGGTCTTCACTTTACAAACGAGCTGCTGGATGCGCTGAAAGCAAAGGGAGTGCACATCGCATTCATTACACTGCACGTGGGGCTTGGTACTTTTCGTCCGGTCAGTGCAGATCGTATTGAAGAACACGAAATGCACGCGGAATTTTACGAAATGAATGAAGAAACAGCGGCAGAGCTTAATCGCGTTCGCAGGGAAGGCGGGCGAATTATTTCAGTGGGGACAACGTCAACGAGAACGCTAGAAACCATTGCAAGTGCGCATGATGGCGAATTCAAAGCGTCAAGCGGCTGGACGTCAATCTTTATTTACCCAGGCTATACATTCAAGGCAATTGATGGCATGATCACGAATTTCCATCTGCCCAAATCCTCGTTAATCATGCTTGTCAGCGCATTAGTTGGGCGAGAGCATGTCTTAAAGGCGTACAATGAGGCTGTAAAAGAGGAATACCGATTCTTCAGTTTTGGCGATGCCATGCTGATTCAATAACATCATACAACAAAGACAGGAGGGCTCATTTTGTCGCAATTACCGATACGTTATGAGTTCATTAAATCATGCAAACAAACAGGTGCACGACTAGGGCGCGTTCATACACCGCACGGCTCCTTTGACACGCCTGTATTTATGCCAGTAGGTACACTGGCTACAGTTAAAACGATGGCACCTGAAGAACTAAAGGCAATGGAAGCAGGCATCATCTTAAGCAATACGTACCATCTATGGCTCCGTCCAGGTCATGACATTGTGAAAGAAGCAGGCGGTCTGCACAAATTTATGAACTGGGATCGAGCGATTTTGACCGATTCAGGAGGATTTCAAGTATTCTCTTTGAGTGAGTTTAGAAAAATTGAAGAAGAAGGCGTCCACTTCCGTAATCACTTAAATGGAGATAAGCTGTTCCTTTCTCCTGAGAAGGCTATGGACATCCAAAATGCGCTTGGCTCTGATATTATGATGGCATTTGATGAATGCCCGCCATATCCAGCAGAATACGATTACATGAAACATTCAGTAGAGCGGACAAGCAGATGGGCAGAACGCTGTCTAGAAGCGCATCAGCGTCCAGAGGATCAAGGGCTGTTTGGAATCATCCAAGGCGGAGAATACGAAGAGCTTCGTAAACAAAGTGCAAAAGATCTCGTGTCACTTGATTTCCCAGGCTACGCCATCGGTGGCTTATCTGTTGGGGAACCAAAAGATGTGATGAACCGTGTACTTGAGTTCACAACGCCATTGTTACCAGCAGACAAACCAAGGTACTTAATGGGTGTCGGCTCGCCAGATTCCTTAATTGACGGTGCCATTCGCGGTGTAGATATGTTTGACTGCGTGCTGCCAACGCGAATTGCCAGAAACGGTACGCTCATGACAAGCGAAGGACGTCTTGTTGTGAAAAATGCAAAATATGAGCGTGATTTTAGACCAATCGATGAAAATTGTGACTGCTACACATGTAAAAACTACACACGCGCTTATATTAGACATTTAATCAAAACAAATGAAACGTTCGGAATTCGATTAACAACTTATCATAATCTTCATTTTCTGTTAAAATTAATGGAGCAAGTGAGAGAAGCTATCCGTGAGGATCGTTTAGGTGATTTTAAAGAAGAGTTTTTTGAGCGTTACGGCTTTAACGAACCGAATGCGAAAAACTTTTAACGCATAAACGAAAAGGCTTTACAATGCATTAGAAAGGGGTGAAATAGAATGGATGGTGGTATGGGTTCAATCATTATGATTGTTGTCATGTTTGCTGTGCTTTACTTCTTATTAATTCGTCCACAGCAAAAGCAACAAAAAGCTGTGCGTCAGATGCAGCAATCTTTATCAAAAGGCGATAAAATCGTCACAATCGGTGGTTTACACGGTGAAATCGACTACATTGATGAATCAAAAGTGGTCATCAAAACTAGCGAGAACAACCGTTTAACTTTCGATCGTCGTGCTATTAGAGAATTAGCTGACAAAGGCTAATCCTCCGATACATAGCCATAAAAAAAAGAGCGATATAGATCCGCTCTTTTTTTATTTGCCTCGAAGATTGACGCCAATCATCCCGCCGAGCATACAAATTCCTAAAAATGCCCCATGATAGATGAACTGCTCTGGTGAAAAGGTTGCTCCAAACCCTAAATATTGAAACAAAAATACAGTGAGAGAAAAGATCAGCGAAGTGATCGCACCAATGAGCCAGCCGCGTTCCTTTGCTTTTCCTCCAGAAATGATCCCTCCTAATAAAAGTGCCACAAAGGACAAAATCATAATCATCCATTTAAACGATGATTCCTGCATACTTGTGAAGGTAAGCATGAGCGATACAAGTAAGCTTGTGACAATCATGACGATAAAAATGGCCATTAAGCCGGATAAAATCCCTTTTCCAATTTGTTTCGTTTCCTGCATGTGATTCGTCTCCTCTCCAATTGACCGAAGCTTGTCTTTTACTAAAATGTATTCACCGTGAAGAAAAAATAGACATGTTTCTCACGATAAAAGCAGAGGCTTTCTTTTCTACATAAATAAAGGGTTTTGACACAAGCTATGTGAGAGAAGGAGGGTTTACATCACATGCAGGATATCTGGATTATCTCGATGAGAACAATCATTTTATATTTTCTTATATGGTTTATTTTTCGGCTAATGGGCAAGAGAGAAATTGGCGAATTGAGCATTTTAGATCTTGTCATTTTTATGATGATCGCTGAAATTGCGGTTCTCGCTATAGAAGAAGTCGAGGATCATATGTTACATACGGTATGGCCGATTCTGCTGTTAACCTTCATTCAAATTACACTTGCCTACCTCTCATTGAAATTCCAAGGTGTCCGGCGCTTTCTTGACGGTAAACCGGTCCTGCTCATCATCAATGGGAAAATCGACGAAGGTGCGATGAGAAAACAGCGATACAATTTTGATGACCTGCTCATTCAATTAAGAGAAAACAACATCGATAGCATTCAGGATGTTTCTTACGCCATTTTAGAGCCATCCGGAAAGCTTGCGGTCGTTGAAAAAGAAAATAAGCACGCACACGGAGCGCTTGAGCTGCCACTTATTGCAGATGGGGTTGTGCAGCATGATCACCTGAAGCAAATTAATCAAAATGAACAATGGTTGAAAGGTGAGCTGACCAAAAGGGGCTATCATGATATAGAGCAGATTTCCTACTGCAGCTTTAATCAAAAGACATTTTATATTGATTTGAAAGATGAAGTGATCAAAAAAAGATGAGCTAGAGCAGCTTCCCAATAAACGGGATGCGGCGCAGCTCTTCTTTCTTCACTAGACCGAGACAGATTAATAGAATGACATACAGCGCGCACGTCACAAAAATCAGCATGATCAGCTCAATCGGGGCAGAAAAGAATCCGTTCATTTGAGATTTCAGCCAAAGGCTCACCACCCCAGTGCCGATGATCACAAGAACACATATCCCATATTCCTTCATTGGTAAATGAATAGGCAGTACTTTACCGACAGTTGCCGCATGAAGCAGCGTGACAAGGACGATGCCGATTAATATCGCAAGTGCTGCCCCCATAATGCCAAAGCCCGGCTGTGAAGCAAGAACAAAGATCATTCCTGTTTTCACAACAGCACCTATCAGACTATTCGTCATCGCCGCACCAGCCAAATTAAGTGCTTGCAAGACGGCTTGAAGCGGCCCTTGAAAATAATATAGAAGAAAAAATGGTGCCATGAATTTCACATAAATAGCCGCATGCGATGAACCATACATAAAGAGCGTTAAATCTTCTGCGTAAACGAAAAGAATAATACAGGAAATACCTCCGCTGAGTAGACAAAGACGCATCGCCTGCTTCAGCCGGTATTCGACCGTTTTGCGTTTGTTCTGCTCCATTCCTTCACTGATCGCCGGGACTAATGCCGTGGAGAGTGAATACGTAATGAAGCTTGGCAGTGTCAAAAGAGTCAGCGCAAGACCAGTCAATTCCCCGTACTGTCTTGTCGCCTCAACAGCCGCATATCCAGCAATGGCGAGACTCTGCGCGACAACTATCGGCTCTAAAAACCACGAAATATTCCCGATAAATCGGCTGCCTGTTGTTGGCAGGGCAATACTCATCAGCTGCTTAAACGTGTCCTTACCGTCATGAATCGCCTTGAAAAATCGTTTTCGAATACGAATGGTCTTTTTATAACGAAAGGCAATCAGTAAATAAGCAAGTGAAATCATCTCTCCAATGACAGATGAAATCATCGCTCCTGCTGCCGCATATTCAATTCCATAAGGAAGAAAAGCTGTTGTACATACGGCTACTAGAGAAATTCTTGCAACCTGTTCCAGCACTTGAGAGGTGGCAAGCGGGCTCATTTGCTGTCTGCCTTGAAAATATCCTCTCAGCACACTAGAAATGGCGATGACTGGGACAACGGGCGTAATGGCAAGCAGTGGATAGACTGTTCTAGGATCTGTCAGCATATTTTCTGCCATGATGGGTGCAAACCATAAAAAGAGCGGCGTGAATATCAAACTGAGTGTCCCTGTTATCGCAAGAGACATGACAAGAATTCGTTTTGTTTTCTGTTTGTCTCCACGGGCTTCTGCTTCTGCGACAAGCTTGCTAATAGCGACAGGCAGTCCGAATTGTGTCAGTGTCACAGCGAGAAAAAAGGTAGGAGCAGCCATCATATAAAGCCCGACTCCTTCTTCGCCAATGAACCTTGCAATCACAATTCGATTGACAAAACCCAATATTCTCGTGATAAAACCTGCTAAAATTAAAATAATCGTGCCCTTTAAAAACGTTTGCTTCGTCAAATCAAAGATCACCTGCCTTCTCAAACGACATAGAATCATATACAATAAGATATGCGTGTATATCGTCCAAGCATGACAAGTCTCTCGATAAAAACTGAAAAGGGGGAGCATCCCATTGACACAACATCCGGCTGCAATTTACAAAGACCATTTAAAGCCTTTTCTGTTCAGTAAGCTTGAAGAATTCATCGTTTTGGGCTATAAAGATGTAGATTTAGAGGAATTATGGTCATACTTAGAGAATAAGAAGTGGAAGAAAAAACAAGAGTATCCGATTCATGAAATGGTTGCAGATATTTTATCTGTGAAAATTGGCGAATTTATGAACTATGCAACCGTTCAGTCGTTTAAAACGTCTGCTTTTTTGGACAGTGAAGATGGCAAGAATATGCTAGATGAACTGTTGAAATAAGCCATCTTAATGGATTCAGGTGTTTAAGGAGGAAATACATAATGAAAAAAGGACGCATTCTTGCGTTTTTCTTAGTGGTTCTGTTAATCGGAACTGGCGTAGGCTTACTAACAAAGCCTGTTGCGAAAGATATGACGCTAGGGCTGGATTTACAGGGTGGATTTGAAGTCCTGTATGATGTACATCCAGTGAAAAAAGAGGACGAGATTACAAATAGTGTCCTCGTCAGTACGGTGGAGGCTTTAAACCGAAGAGCCAATGTGCTAGGTGTAAGTGAGCCGAACATCTCGATTGAAGGCAACAATCGTATCCGTGTGCAGCTTGCGGGGGTAAAAGATCAAAACAGAGCTAGGGAGATTCTTTCCACTGAAGCACAGCTATCCTTCAGAGATACGAATGATAAAGAACTCCTAAACGGGGCTGACCTAGTCGAAAACAGTGCAAAACAAACATTCAGTCAAACGAATGAGCCAATTGTGACGGTTAAACTAAAGGATGCGAAAAAATTTGGTGACGTCACAAGAAAAGTAGCGGCGATGGCGCCGAATAACCAGCTTGTCATTTGGCTTGATTACCACAAAGGAGATTCCTTCAAAAAAGAAGTCTCAAAATCAAACCACAAGTATGTCTCTGCGCCGAATGTGAATCAAGAAATTAACAGCAGTGACGTGCAAATTGAAGGGAAATTTACTGTCCAAGAGGCAAAAGACCTTGCAAGTATTTTAAATGCTGGGGCATTGCCAGTGAAATTAACTGAAAAGTACTCTACATCAGTGAGTGCGCAATTCGGTGAACAGGCATTAAATGAAACTGTCTTTGCAGGGATTGTGGGAATTGCCCTCATTTTCTTATTCATGCTTTTTTATTACCGAATACCTGGTCTTATTGCTGTCATCACGTTATCAACGTATATCTATATTACCTTACAGGTGTTTGACTGGATGGGGGCTGTTCTGACACTTCCTGGAATTGCGGCACTGATTCTTGGAGTAGGGATGGCGGTTGATGCCAACATCATCACATATGAACGAATCAAAGAGGAGCTTAAGCTCGGTAAATCTGTCCGCTCTGCTTTCAGGTCAGGGAACCGCCGATCATTTGCGACCATCTTTGATGCAAACTTAACGAGTATCATTGCAGGGGGCGTCCTTTTCTTCTTCGGGACAAGTTCTGTAAAAGGGTTTGCGACGATGCTGATCCTTTCCATTTTAACAAGCTTTATTACAGCTGTATTTCTATCAAGATTCCTTCTTGGTCTGCTTGTGGAAAGCCGAGCGCTTGATCGCAAGAAAGGCTGGTTTGGTGTTCGTCAAAAAGACATCATCGATATTCATGAAACAACAGAAAATACGGAACCAAAAACACCATTTGATAAATGGGATTTTGTCAGCAAGCGAAAAGGTTTCATGATTTTCTCAGTAGCCATTACCATTGCGGGGATTATCGTCCTTTCGATTTTCAAACTCAATGCGGGTATTGACTTTGCAAGTGGCACAAGAGTAGACATTCAAAGTGACCACAAGCTGTCAACTGCTCAAATCGAGCAAGACTTTCAAAAATTAGATCTGGATACAGATAGTGTTGTGTTATCTGGCCAAAAAGAAAATCAAGCAGCGGCACGATTTGTTGGTGTGCCAAATAAAGAAAAAATTGCAGAAGTGAAAGATTACTTTAAAGATAAGTATGGAACAGAACCGAATGTCAGCACGGTGTCTCCTACTGTCGGAAAAGAACTTGCACGTAATGCTATATATGCCATCATCATTGCTTCGATTGGGATCATTATTTATGTTTCCATTCGTTTTGAATATAAAATGGCCATTGCAGCGATTGCTTCCCTTTTATATGATGCATTCTTCATTGTGGCATTCTTTAGTATCACACGCTTAGAGGTAGATGTGACCTTCATTGCGGCGATCCTCACGGTGATCGGGTATTCGATCAATGACACGATCGTGACGTTCGATAGGGTTCGTGAGCAAATGAAGAAACGAAAACCAAAAACGGTAGAAGATCTATCTTACATCGTTAACTTGAGTTTACAGCAAACTTTCACACGATCTATCAATACGGTACTCACTGTCGTAATTGTTGTGATCGCACTGCTTATCTTCGGATCGGCATCGATTACAAACTTCTCCCTCGCCTTACTTGTCGGTCTGTTAACAGGGGTGTACTCATCTCTATATATCGCAGCGCAAATTTGGCTTATGTGGAAAGGCCGTGAGCTGAAAAAGCCGGCGAAGATTGACACTGAGCAAGATATTTAATTGAGAAAGGCTGCCTTTTTGGCAGTCTTTTTTCAATAGATTTCCCGAGAATAAGTCGATTCGAAAAAACATTTCGGGTATCATTGATCTTGAAATAGTCTTTTGCTATAATGACATACGTTTAGATCAGTATAGAAAGCAAGTGTCCGTTTGAGGCATTTGGCTTTATTCATTGGAGGGGCTGTTATGAAGGTTCGGGAAACTGAACTGCCAGGTATCGGTCACAAAGTCGAAATGATTACAAGAAATAATGAAAAGCTTGCCATCATTACACACGATGACGGCAGGAGAGAAATGTATCATTTTCAAGAGGACGATCATGAAGAATCTATTTCTGGTATCTTGCTAAACGATGAAGAAGCAAGACAAATTGCAGCAATCTTAGGCGGCATGGTATATAAGCCGAAAGCGCTTGAAACTGTTGAAGTAGCCATTGATGAACTGATGATTGAATGGTTTAAGATTGAAAAGAATGCACCAGCTATTCAGCAAACCATCGGAGACCTCAATGTCCGCCAAAACTATCAAGTAACAGTCATCGCTATCGTGAGGAAATCACATGAGAAAATGTTAAATCCAGGACCTGAAACGGTCATTGAAGAAGGGGATACCCTTGTTATTTCTGGAGAAAGACAAGAAATAAAGAACCTCATTAAAGAAAAACTCAGCAGCTAATTCATGCCCATGCTGATAGATTTTCTTCCGCTTTTTCTTTCTGGGTTTAAAAAGGACAATGAAAAGGGAAGAATAAAAGAAAAAGCTTGGGGGATATGTAGATGAACAAACAACAATGGACCATCATACTCGCATTTATTTTCGTATTAATTGTCTCAGTATTTGCCGTAATCAATGTGCGGCCAGTGCAAGTTGACTACTTATTTGGATCGGCTGAATGGCCGCTTATCCTTGTCATTATTGGTTCTGTGCTCATGGGCGGACTCATTGTGGCTTTTGCAGGGGTTTTCCAAATTGTGAAACTAAAACGTGAACTAAAGGCTTTAAAAGCTGAGCGTGCAGCCGCACCTGCACCTGTTGTTTCGAATAAAAAGATCGACAAAGACGTTCAAAAGAAACCGAATGTGACGCCTTTAAAAGAACAGCCAGCATCATTTGATCGGAAGGAAAAATAATCTTCCAGCACAATTTCATAAAATAAAAATTGAAACCCCTCAGGCCACTCTAGTATAATAGTGTGGTTGAGGGGTGAATTTATGTTATTATCCAAAATGCGCTGGGAATATGAACATCCAAGCGAAGAAAAAGTGAAATCACTCTCTGAAAATCTGAATATTTCAGCGCTGACTGCATCGCTTCTTGTAAAAAGAGGACTCGAAGAAGTAGAAGAAGCGAGGTCTTTTTTATTTGATCAAAAAGCCGAATTTCATGATCCATTTCTATTAAAAGGAATGAAAGAAGCAGTAGAGCGCATCAACAAAGCGATCGAACAGCAGGAATCGATTGTGATCTTCGGAGACTATGATGCGGATGGTGTGACAAGTACGTCTGTGCTTTTACATACATTAAAAGAGTTGTCTGCGAAAGTAGACTTTTATATTCCAGATCGATTTAAAGAAGGCTACGGTCCTAATGAACAGGCTTTTCGATATATCAAAGAGCAAGGCGCATCGCTTGTCATCACCGTCGATACAGGCATTGCAGCTGTAAATGAAGCACGTATTGCAAAAGAAATAGGGTTAGACTTGATCATTACAGATCACCATGAACCAAGCGAAGAGCTGCCTGAAGCACTTGCGATTGTCCATCCTAAGCAGCCAGGCTGTGAGTATCCCTTTAAGGAACTTGCCGGTGTAGGCGTAGCATTTAAAGTGGCTCATGCTCTTCTTGGTAAGCTGCCAGCTCAGCTGTTAGATCTTGCGGCAATTGGGACAATAGCGGACCTTGTGCCGCTTCATGATGAGAATAGATGGCTCGCTAAAAAAGGGCTTATGCAGCTTCGGCAATCGAATAGACCGGGACTGAAGGCGTTATTGAAAGAAGCAGGTGCTACTCTTGAAGAAGCAAATGAGGAAACGGTCGGCTTTCAAATTGCGCCAAGGCTGAATGCTGTAGGACGAATTGAACAGGCAGATCCAGCTGTTCATCTTCTCATGACAGAGGAGAAGGATGAAGCAGAAGAACTCGCTCGTTTTGTACAAGAACTGAATAAAGAACGGCAAAAAATTGTGAGTACGATCACAGAAGAAGCCATTCAAATGGTGGAAGAGACAGGTGATGACCAGTCTGCCATTGTTGTAGCGAAAGCTGGCTGGAATCCGGGTGTTGTTGGAATTGTTGCCTCTAAATTGACGGATACATTTTCTCGTCCGGCAATTGTGCTTGGAATAGATGAAGAGACGCAAATGGCAAAAGGTTCAGCACGGAGTATTCCCGGCTTCGATCTATTTTTCCATTTAAGCAAATGCCGCGACATTCTGCCGCATTTCGGCGGGCACCCGATGGCTGCGGGCATGACACTTCGAGCGGATGATGTCCCTTTACTAAGGGAAAGATTAAATCAATATGCGAATGAAACGTTGACAGAGGAAGACTTTATTCCGATTCAGCGGGTCGATGCTGTATGCAAGGTAGACGAATTGACAGTTGAAGCGATTGAAGAAGTGGGGATGCTGTCACCATTTGGCATGCAGAATCCAAAGCCGTTCATCATGATTGAAGATGCGAGACTTGAAGAAATCCGAACCATTGGAGCAAATCAAAATCATATCAAAATGTCTCTGAAAGATGAAGACAAACTGCTTGACTGTGTCGGTTTTCATCAAGGTCAATTGAAAGAAGAAATTGTCACAGGTAGCCGGATTTCCGTCATTGGTGAAATGTCCATCAATGAATGGAATAACCGGAAGAAACCACAGCTCATGCTAAAAGATGCCCGAGTAGATGAATGGCAGCTGTTTGATTTGCGCGGCAAAAAGGAGTGGGAAAAGACAATCTCCACGCTTGACCCCGAAAAATATGTGGTGGTCTGTTTTGACGAAGAAACAAAAGAGGAAGTCACCATCCCGATTCATCATGTCCATGCAGAAAATGTTTCAACACTCGATGTTGAAGGCAAGTATGTCGTCTTTGCAGATGTCCCTGCAGATGAACAGTTGCTAAGGCAGCTGTTAGAAAATCAAAAGCCAGCTAGAGTGTATACAGTTTTCCAAAGAAAAGAAGATCATTTCATGTCCTCTTTCCCTAGCCGTGATCAATTCAAATGGTTTTATGGATTCTTGTTAAAACGAGGAAGTTTCCCTCTCAAGGAACAAGGAATGGAGCTTGCGAAACATAGAGGCTGGACAAAAGATACAATGATTTTTATGACAAAGGTGTTTTTTGAACTCGGTTTTGTTAAAATAGAGAATGGTGTGCTGTCAATAGTACGTGATGCCCCTAAAAAAGATTTAACGGCATCAGCATCCTATACAGCAAAACAACGATTGATGGAACTCGATCAAACACTAACATATTCCTCAGCCAAAGAGCTGAAGGAATGGCTGAATAGCATGATGAGCGAAGTCTCACCTGTGCTTTGACGTACGAGGAGGAAAAGGAAAAGATGGATTTAAAACAATATGTGACAGTTGTACCTGACTACCCAAAGGAAGGTGTACAATTTAAAGATATTACAACGTTAATGGATAAAGGCGAAGTGTACCGTTATGCAACGGATCAAATCGTTGAATACGCGAAGGAAAGAGACATTGATCTTATTGTTGGACCTGAAGCGCGTGGATTCATTATTGGCTGTCCTGTAGCATACGCACTTGGTGTAGGTTTTGCACCGGTTCGTAAAGAAGGAAAGCTTCCTCGTGAAGTCGTTAAAGTCGAATACGGCTTAGAATATGGGAAAGATGTATTAACGATTCATAAAGATGCGATTCGTCCTGGTCAGCGTGTATTGATTACAGATGACTTACTTGCAACTGGTGGAACAATCGAAGCGTCCATCAAGCTTGTAGAGGAATTGGGCGGCGTTGTGGCAGGAATTGCATTCTTGATTGAGCTGACGTACCTGGACGGCAGAAAGAAGCTTGACGGTTACGACATCTTGACGTTAATGCAATACTAATGGAGTTTTACGCAAAAAGCACTCGGTAAGAAGGGTGCTTTTTTCCTATCAAAAATCTTTTAGCGGACTTCTTCTCTTTACATCTATCGAATTTTTCTTGATAATAAACTACAATACAGTTTTCATTTAAAAAGGTGATTCCATGGCGAACGAACAAGTTTTAACGGCGCAGCAGGTCATTGACAAGGCAAGAGAATACCTGTCCGCTGAACATATTCAATTTATAGAGCGAGCATATGAATATGCTGAAAATGCACATAAGGAGCAATACCGGAAATCTGGTGAGCCTTATATTATCCATCCAATTCAAGTGGCGGGGATTCTTGTTGACCTTGAAATGGACCCATCAACCATTGCAGGCGGTTTCCTGCACGATGTTGTCGAGGATACAGATGTGACATTACAGGATTTAAAAGAGCATTTTAACGAAGAAGTTGCGATGCTTGTTGATGGTGTAACAAAGCTCGGGAAGATTAAATATAAATCACAAGAAGAACAGCAGGCCGAAAACCATCGGAAAATGTTTGTGGCAATGGCGCAGGATATACGCGTCATCTTGATTAAACTGGCAGACCGTCTGCACAATATGAGAACGCTCAAACACCTTCCGCAGGAAAAGCAGCGTAGAATTTCAAATGAAACCCTTGAAATCTTTGCCCCGCTTGCGCACAGATTAGGGATTTCAAAGATTAAGTGGGAGCTTGAAGATACAGCGCTCCGTTACTTAAATCCGCAGCAATATTACCGGATCGTGAATCTCATGAAGCGCAAACGAGCGGAACGTGAGGAATACTTGGACGAGGTTGTCAATGAAGTAAAAGATCGTGTGTCAGAGGTAAACATCAAGGCTGAATTTTCCGGAAGACCAAAGCATATTTATAGTATTTATCGCAAAATGGTCCTGCAAAATAAGCAGTTTAATGAAATTTATGATCTGCTGGCCGTTCGTATTTTGGTTGACAGCATTAAAGACTGCTATGCCGTGCTTGGGATTATCCATACTTGCTGGAAGCCGATGCCAGGCAGGTTTAAGGATTATATTGCAATGCCAAAGCCGAACATGTACCAATCGCTTCATACAACAGTGATTGGACCAAAAGGTGACCCGCTTGAAGTTCAGATCCGTACAGTGGAAATGCATGAAATCGCAGAGTACGGAATTGCTGCGCACTGGGCATATAAAGAAGGAAAAGAGTCAGCAGAATCAACGGAGGAAGCTGTTTTCCAGAAGAAGCTCTCTTGGTTTAGAGAAATCCTTGAATTCCAAAATGAATCGACAGATGCAGAAGAATTTATGGAATCGTTAAAAATTGATCTCTTCTCTGATATGGTGTTTGTCTTTACACCAAAAGGAGATGTCATTGAACTGCCATCGGGTTCCGTTCCGATTGACTTTTCTTACCGGATTCATTCGGAAATCGGGAACAAAACGATCGGTGCGAAGGTCAACGGAAAGATGGTCACGCTCGATCATAAATTGAAAACAGGTGACATTATTGAAATTCTGACATCAAAGCACAGCTATGGGCCAAGTCAGGATTGGGTCAAACTTGCCCAAACCTCCCAAGCGAAGCACAAGATCAGACAGTTTTTCAAAAAACAGCGCCGTGAAGAAAATGTCGAAAAAGGCCGAGAACTCGTGGAGAAAGAAATCAAAAACCTTGAGTTTGATGTCAAAGACATTCTGACAGCTGAAAACCTGCAAAAAGTGGCTGACAAATTTAATTTTTCAAACGAAGAGGACATGTATGCAGCGGTTGGTTATAACGGAATTACTGCACTCCAAGTCGCCAATCGTTTAACTGAAAAAGAAAGAAAACAAAGAGATCAAGAAGAACAAGAAAAAACGGTTCAAGAAGTGACTGTAGAGCCAAAGACATATCACGGGAAGAAACGAGAAGCAGGTGTAAGAGTCAAAGGGATAGATAACCTGCTTGTCCGCTTATCTAAGTGCTGTAATCCTGTTCCAGGTGATAGCATTGTTGGTTTTATTACGAAAGGCCGAGGCGTATCTGTTCACCGTGATGACTGTCCGAACGTGAAGACAGGAGAAGCGCAGGAACGGTTAATCCCGGTTGAGTGGGAGCATGAACAGCCTGCTCGAAACCGTAAAGAATACAATGTGGAAATTGAAATATTAGGATATGACAGACGCGGCTTACTTAATGAGGTGCTTCAAGCAGTCAACGAAACCAAAACGAACATCTCGTCGGTTTCTGGTAAGTCTGATCGTAACAAAGTGGCGACGATCCATATGGCGATCTTTATCCAAAATATTAACCATTTGCACAAAGTGGTAGAACGCATTAAACAAATCAAAGACATTTACTCTGTTCGCCGATTCATGAATTAGAAAGGAAGTATATCGTCTATGAGGCTTGTTGTGCAGCGTGTGACAAGTGCATCTGTGAAGGTAGAAGAAGAGATCACAGGTGCCATCAATGAAGGATATATGGTACTCGTTGGTGTCACACACGAAGATACAGAAGAAGATGTGCATTATTTAGCTGATAAGCTTGCACATTTACGTATTTTTGAAGATGAAAACGGGAAAATGAATCATTCGTTATTGGATGTAAAAGGAAGCGTGCTGTCTGTATCTCAGTTTACCCTTTATGGTGATACAAGAAAGGGCAGAAGGCCAAATTTTATGAAAGCAGCCAAGCCAGATGCTGCGAACGCCCTTTACGAATGTTTCAATAAAGCCCTTAGAGAAAAAGGTATTCATGTAGAAACTGGCCGCTTTGGCGCGATGATGGATGTGTCATTGACCAACTCAGGGCCTGTCACCATCTGGATGGATAGTAAAGAATAGATTCAATTTAGACTGTAGATAGACTCTTGCAGGAGTTTGTTTAGAGTCTTTTTCTTTTGCGATCAAACAAAAAAGAGGCACAGTGGCCTCTTTCTTTTAGCGGAAATATTGTTTTAATCCTTCTGTCATTCCTTCTGTGACTCGTTCTTGGTAAGAGGCGCTATAAATGATGGCTTCCTCCTGAGGATTGCTTAAATAGCCGAGTTCATATAAAAGAGAAGGCCGTTTGTTTTCTCTTAACACAAAATAATCTCCGAATTTGACACCCTTATCAGGGATTTGAGAGCGTTTAGCAACTTCTGTATGGACATTTGTCGCTAATTGCTGGTCTTTTGCTGCTTGATAATAATACGCTGTACTTCCTCTGACGCTTGGGTCCATAAAACTATCATAATGAAGACTAATAAATGCATCTGCATTTCTGTAATGAGATGTCGCAACCCTCGATTGAAGGCTGATAAAAGTATCTTCACTTCTTGTTAAATAAACATTTGCTCCAGAAGCCCTTAATTTGCTTGCCAGTAAATTGGCGGTTTTGATGGTAATGTTCTTCTCAAAGGCTCCATCTGCGCCAATCGTGCCGCTGTCTTTTCCGCCATGACCTGGATCAAGAACAATCGTTTTTCCTTTTAAAGAACCAGTTCCCGACGATGAATCCTGCTGTGGTCTTGGTGCCTCGCTGCTATTTTTATTCGTTTGAACGACCCAGCTTGCCACATAACCAGTTCCGCCGTTTGATAATGTCACCTCGTACCAGTCACCTTGCGTGCGAACAATTTGATAGGCAGCGCCTTTTGTGGCTCTTTCTGCAATCTGAGCAGAGGTAGAAGCGCTTTTTCGAATGTTGGTGCCATCGTAGACAATGTACGCTTTCTTTTGGGAAGCCGAAGAAGATGAATTCTTTTCACCCGCCGAACTCGCTCCATTGCTTGTGACGATATAATAGCTTGCTGCCCAGCCTTTCACCCCTTTTGCCTCAATTTCATACCAGCCGTTCTGCTCGCGCAAAATGGTGATCTGTGTGTTGCGGGCAAGTGAAGCGACGACTTGTGCATTAGGTGCCGCCGATTGCCTTACATTTAAGCTTGATACGCCAACTGTGCCTGTCTGTTTAGAGCGAGAGGATTCGCCAGCGCTTGATTGAGAAGCTTTTTGGCCGCCTGACACATAATCAGAGTGAACCCAGCCTACTGCTTGTTTATACGAAATTTTTGTCCATTCGCCGCTTGTCTGCAGCTTTTTAGCGGAAGCGCCTTGCGGGAAAGTTCCGACGACTTGATAGGACGTCCCAGGGCCTGTCCGTATGCGAAGATCGGAGGCTGTCGATGTAATGGAACTGCTCTCTGCTGAGCTTTGATTTTGCGTCTTTGGCTTAGCAGACTTTTGGCCGCCAGATGATGTTGTAATCAGCCATGAGACGACCCAGCCTTTTTGGCCGTTCGATAGCCCGATCTGCACCCATTCTCCTTGTTTCATGAGAATGGGATAGCTTTCTCCGCGCTTCACAACAGCTGCGATTCCATAGCTTAAGCCAGGACCTGTTCTCACATTGATTTCATCTGTAGCGACCACAGCTTGATCTGTTTGTGCTGTAGCATGTGTCATAGGCAAAGTACTTGCGATGAGAACAAAACAGGTAAGAAGCATCATGATTTGATTGTGTTTTTTTAGATTCAAAACGGTGTTTTCCCCTCCCTTGTAAAACCGATGAATGTAAATTCGTTATGTAATGGACTAATTCCTTGCAGTTTCCTAATAAAAATGAATCAATCTGTTTATACTAAATAAAAACGTGATAAAAGGATGTACAAACATGAGATTAAGCAGAAAATTAGGACGAGTGCAATATAATGGACATCGTGATATCGATCGCTGGCAGCACGACGAAATGGATCAACCAGGCTTCCTAGAAGAAACCGCATCTGAATACGGATGTACGTCAAAAGAAGAGCTGGAAAAGAAAAAGAGGCACGGCAAGGGTTGACAGAGTGGCAGCACCGACCTTATTATAATATAAATCAACACACTTGAAAATTTAAAATGTGGAACTGATGATAGAGAATAGTAGGGTAAATTGCGTGAGCAGAGAGGAATCGCCTTAGGCTGAAAGCGAATCCGCATGGCATTTATCACGAAAGAACACTCTGTAGGTTTCCTGCTGAACGCTCTAAAAATGAGTCAATAGGCGGAGAACGTGAATCTGCGTTAAGGATTTGAGCGGGAACATGGCTAGATCATGTTCCAACTAGGGTGGCACCACGGGTATAACTCTCGTCCCTACTATACACATAGTAGAGGCGGGGGTTTTTTATATGTCCACATAAAAAATGAATGATGGTCGTAGGAGGACGAAAAATGAGTTTTAATATTCCAAGAGGCACACAGGATATTTTACCTGGAGAGTCAGAACGCTGGCAGTATGTTGAACAAATTGCAAGAGATACATGTGCAGCCTTTCAATACAAAGAAATCCGCACACCGATTTTTGAGCATACAGAGCTGTTTGCACGGGGAGTAGGCGAATCAACCGATATCGTTCAAAAAGAGATGTATACATTTGAAGATAAAAAGGGACGCAGCATCACCCTTCGTCCAGAGGGAACGGCATCAACTGTACGTTCTTATGTTGAAAATAAATTATTTGCACAGCCGGCGCAGCCAACAAAGCTGTATTACATCGGACCGATGTTCCGCTATGAACGACCGCAAACGGGAAGATATCGTCAATTTTATCAGTTTGGAATTGAAGCGATCGGTTCAAAGGATCCTGCCATTGATGCAGAAGTGATTTCCCTTGCCATGAGTGTTTATGAGAAAGCAGGTCTTTCTAACTTAAAGCTCGTCATTAACAGCCTTGGTGACAAAGAGAGCCGTGCAGACTACCGCGAGGCACTTGTTAAGCACTTTGAACCAAGAATCAATGAATTCTGTCATGACTGTCAAACTCGTTTACATCAAAATCCGCTGCGAATTCTTGATTGTAAAAAGGATCGTGACCACGAATTGATGGCAACGGCTCCATCCATTCAAGATTACTTAAATGATGAATCACGGACTTATTTTGAAAAGGTCAAACAATACTTAACAGATATAGGCGTTGAATATGTCGTCGATCCGAACTTAGTGCGTGGTCTTGATTACTACAATCACACAGCATTTGAGATCATGAGCAATGCTGAAGGCTTTGGTGCAATTACCACATTAGCCGGCGGAGGCCGATATGATGGACTTGTTGAAGGAATTGGCGGTCCTGAATCACCAGGAATCGGTTTTGCTATGAGTATTGAGCGCTTCCTATCAGCAATCGATGCTGAAGGGATTGATCTTCCACTGCAAGATGGCATTGATCTATACATTGCTGCACTCGGTGATGATGCGAAAGATTACGCTGTTTCATTATTAAATCGTCTGAGAAAAGAAGGCATTTCAAGTGAAATGGACTATACAGGGAAGAAATTAAAAGGACAATTTAAAGCGGCTGATCGATTAAAAGCCAAGTTTATTGCTGTCCTGGGTGAAGATGAGCTCGCGCAGCACATTGTGAATGTAAAAGATACGACAACGGGTGAACAAATTGAAGTGAAGCTTGATGAGCTGATTCAAATGATGAAGGCCCACAAGAAGGCGTAAAGAAGGAGTGGAATGTTTGTGTTTGGTAGAACTTTTTATTGTGGAGAAGTAACAGAAGACCAAATCGGTCAAACCGTTGTATTAAAAGGATGGGTTCAAAAAAGACGTGACCTTGGCGGATTAATCTTTATTGATCTGCGTGACCGTACAGGAATTGTACAAGCTGTTTTCAATCCAGACCTTTCAAAAGAGGCGCTTGAGACAGCAGAATCGATTCGTAATGAATATGTCCTTGATATTAAAGGAACGGTTGTGGCAAGAGAAGAAGCAACAATCAATCCAAATTTAAAAACAGGGAAAATTGAAATACAAGTCGAAACGGTCAGCGTGTTAAATGAAGCAAAGACTCCTCCTTTTGTGATTTCAGATCAAGCGGATGAGGTATCAGAAGATGTGCGCCTTAAATACCGTTACTTAGACCTTCGCCGTCCTGCTATGTTTGAAACGATGAAAATGCGACATGAAGTCACTAGAGCATTCCGCCATTTCCTAGATGACAACGGCTTTCTAGATATTGAAACACCGATTTTAACAAAAAGTACGCCAGAGGGTGCACGTGACTATCTTGTTCCAAGCCGTGTACACGAAGGAGAGTTCTATGCATTGCCTCAGTCCCCGCAATTATTTAAACAATTGCTAATGGTCTCAGGCATGGATCGTTACTATCAAATTGCCCGCTGCTTTAGGGATGAAGACTTGCGTGCTGACCGTCAGCCGGAATTCACACAAGTCGATATCGAAATGTCCTTTATGAGTCAAGAGGACATTATGACGCTTGCTGAAGAGATGATGGCAAAGGTGATGAAAGATGTCAAAGGTGTAGATCTGACATTGCCATTACCTCGTATGACATATGATGAAGCGATGAATTCTTATGGTTCTGATAAACCAGATACACGTTTTGAGATGAAGCTTGTTAACATCTCAGACACGGTAAAAGACTCTGATTTCAAAGTCTTTAGCGGAGCTGTGAAAAATGGTGGAGCTGTGAAAGCCATCAATGTCAAAGGAGCAGCAGCGAACTACTCAAGAAAAGACATTGATGCCCTTGGTGCTTTTGCAGCGAACTACGGTGCAAAAGGTCTAGCTTGGCTTAAAGCAGAAGGGGCAGAATTAAAAGGACCGATTGCTAAATTCTTTGACGAAGCAAAGCAAGCAGAATTAAAAGAAGAGCTGCAAGTTGAAGAAGGCGACCTTCTACTTTTTGTTGCAGATAAGACGTCTGTTGTCCATGACGCACTTGGTGCCCTTCGCCTAAAACTCGGTAAAGAGCTTGGGCTCATCGATGAGTCTCTTTTCAACTTCTTATGGGTTGTTGATTGGCCGCTGCTTGAAAAAGATGAAGAAGAAGGCCGCTTCTATGCTGCCCATCATCCTTTCACAATGCCAGTGCGCGACGATCTTGAATTAATTGAGACAAGTCCAGAAGACATGAAAGCACAGGCTTACGATCTTGTCCTAAATGGCTATGAGCTTGGTGGAGGTTCGATTCGTATTTTCGAAAAGGACATTCAAGAAAAAATGTTTAGCTTACTTGGGTTTTCAAAAGAAGAGGCTTATGAACAATTCGGCTTCCTTCTAGATGCTTTTGAGCATGGTGTTCCTCCGCACGGCGGAATCGCACTTGGTCTTGACCGCTTAGTGATGCTGCTTGCCGGCCGCTCTAACTTAAGAGACACGATTGCATTTCCGAAAACAGCAAGTGCGAGCTGCGTGCTAACAGATGCACCAGGTCATGTGAGCGAGGCGCAGCTGGATGAGTTAAGTTTAGCCATTAAAACAAAAGTAAAACAGTAAAATAGACGCATGGATATAAGCATGTAAACGCTTGAAAAAGCGGCATGCCTATGATATGCTTTCTTCAATCAATAAATAAAGTCCTGATACGTACGGTGGTTACCTAGTTTTGACCGAACATTTTTTTATACGGGAGCTTGCCTTTCCTTTCTGCATAAATGCCTCTTTTGAGGACTTATAAAGTCAGGAAGAAAGCACCCACCTGCATGGTGCGGGGTTCAAAACGAAGGAAAAGCTGGCGGCGTTGTCGGGACTTTTTTGTGTTTTTTTCTTTTTCAGAAGGATGACGAAGAAGGTTGAATATGATATGATTCTTTCGATTCATTTTAAATAAAGGTGGAGTGAGGCACTTGTTACATCAGTTTTCAAGAAACGAGCTTGCCATTGGCAAGGAAGGCTTAGATATATTAAAAAACAGTACAGTTGCAGTGCTTGGTGTGGGCGGCGTTGGTTCATTTGCAGTTGAGGCACTCGCTCGTTCAGGCGTTGGCCGTATTGTTCTTGTTGATAAAGATGATATTGATATTACAAATGTAAACCGTCAGCTGCCAGCATTGCTTTCAACAGTTGGACAGCCAAAGGTTGACTTAATGCAGGCGAGAATCGCTGATATTAATCCAGAATGTGAAGTTGTTGCGCTCAAGATGTTTTATACAGAGGAAACCTATGAGCAATTTTTTGAATATCCACTTGATTATGTCATCGATGCGTCAGATACGATTCACTATAAAATTCATTTAATGAAAGAGTGTCTAAAACGCAACGTGAACATCATTTCGAGTATGGGAGCTGCAAACAAAACAGATCCGACCCGCTTCAAAATTGATGACATTTCAAAAACACATACCGATCCAATTGCAAAAGTCGTAAGAACGCGTCTGCGCAAAGAAGGGATTCGTAAAGGAATTGAAGTCATTTTCTCAGATGAAAGTCCGATTGTGATTCGCGAAGATGTTAGAAAAGAAGTTGGAAATGATGAAGCGAAGATTCGCAAGGCACAAATGCCGCCATCATCCAATGCCTTCGTCCCGTCTGTTGCAGGACTGATCATGGGTGGTCATGTCATTATGCAGCTTTTGAAAGATATTCCAATTACACGTGTGAAGGATAAATAAACAGCCCACCTGCTATTACGCAGGGGCCAGCGTGTAGATAAACCCTCGCATTCGGTGTCAGATCTGCGCTTCGGTGCTCACGAATGTTAAATTCGCTCCGCTCCGATGCTCGTCCTTCCTAGACTGCAAAGGTTTTCTATCACGCTGAAAAGAAGACAAAGGGCTAAAATCAAGATCATTTTAGCCCTTTGTCAACAATCTGACAGCCCACCTGCTATTACGCAGGGGGCTTTTTTTATTTTTGGCGTTTTAAATTCTCATATACTTGTTTTAGTGCGCCTTCAAATTTACCTGTTTGCTTCGCTTCATAGTATTGCTTGTTTTTCAGCGGATCAGGTAAGTACTGCTGCTTCACCCAGCCGTTTTCATAATCGTGAGGGTATAAGTAATCCACACCTCTGCCGAGAGCGGTAGCTCCTTTATAGTGAGCATCCTTTAAATGAACAGGGATTTCACCAATTTTCCCTGAACGAATGTCCCCTAGTGCCGCATCGATCGCCTTATACGCTGAGTTGGACTTAGGAGAAAGACACAGTTCAATGACTGCATTAGCCAGCGGAATTCGTGCTTCCGGGAAGCCGACTCTTTCTGCTGTTTGAACAGCGCTTAACACACGAGGGCCTGCCTGCGGACTAGCTAAGCCAATATCTTCGTAAGCCATCACGAGTAATCTCCTTGAAATGCTTTCAAGGTCTCCTGCTTCAATCAGTCTGGCAAGGTAATGCAGCGCCGCATCTGCGTCAGATCCTCTAATGGATTTTTGAAAAGCCGAGAGGACATCATAATGAGCATCACCATTCTTATCATGTGAGAAGCTCTTTTTTTGTAAACATTCTTCTGCTGCGGCAAGAGTGATCATTATATGCCCATCCCCATCTGCTTTTGTCGATAAGACAGCTAGTTCTAACGCATTTAAAGCAGAGCGTACGTCTCCGCCGCATCCATTGGCAAAATGATTCATCGCTTCATCGTCCACTGTCACCTCATAACCGCCAAGTCCGCGATGTTCATCCTGTAACGCTCTTATTAGCGCAGCTTTGATTTGCTCCGTTTCAAGCGGTTTCAGCTCAAATATTTGTGTACGGCTTCGGATGGCGGGGTTGATCGCATGATAGGGGTTAGCCGTCGTTGCACCAATTAAAATAATCATGCCATTTTCTAAATAAGGAAGAAGGAAATCCTGTTTTCCTTTATCAAGCCTGTGAACCTCGTCTAAAATGAGGATGACCTGACCGCTCATTTTCGCTTCAGCGGCGACAGCTTCCATATCCTTTTTGTTATGAATGACCGCATTCAACGTCCGAAACGCAATGCTTGTACTGCCAGCGATCGCCGTCGCAATCGATGTTTTGCCGATGCCCGGCGGTCCGTATAAAATCATCGAGGATAAATGTTTTGCCTCGACCATTCGTCTAATAATTTGACCTTCTCCAACGAGATGCTCCTGCCCAATGATGTCTTCAATATGACTTGGGCGCATCCGGTACGCTAAAGGTTTCATGATTATCTCTCCTAAAGCAATGTCTTGTTTGTATAGAGTACCGAAATTTCTTCAAATAGAAAAGGGATGCGTCCTCATTTTGAGCTTAGAACCCGCAAATGAAAGTTGGCTAAAAGTATGATATAATTGCTTTAGGTCTATATAAGCGTATATGAAATCAGAAAAATAATTGATGACATAGAAATAGAAAACGCAGAGGTGTTTAACTTGAAAATTTCTACTAAAGGCAGATATGGTCTGACGATCATGATCGAATTAGCCAAAAAACATGGCGAAGGCCCTACATCATTAAAATCAATCGCTCAAAACAATAATTTGTCTGAGCATTATTTAGAGCAGCTTGTATCACCACTTCGCAATGCCCGTCTTGTGAAAAGTATCCGCGGAGCATATGGCGGTTATGTGCTTGCCCATGAGCCAAGCGATATTACAGCGGGTGATATTATTCGTGTATTAGAAGGACCGATTAGTCCTGTCGAAGTCATTGAAAACGAAGAACCAGCAAAACGTGCACTTTGGATTCGTATTCGTGATGCAGTAAAAGACGTACTAGACAATACAACTCTTGAAGACTTGGCAAGCTATAAAGATGACGAGGATCAAGAGGCGTATATGTTCTATATTTAGATCAGAGGTGTACCGGAAATGGAACGTATCTATTTAGATCATGCAGCGACAACGCCTATGGATCAGCGGATTGTGGACAAGATGATGCCTTACTTTACAGAGATATTTGGCAATCCCTCTAGTATTCATTCATACGGGCGTGAGGCAAGAAAGTGGCTCGATGAAGCAAGGGAAGTCATTGCAGGAGAATTACACTGTAAACCGCAGGAGATCATCCTCACAAGCGGAGGAACAGAGGCAGACAACTTGGCCATTACAGGTGTGGCGATGGCAAGGCAGCATGAAGGAAAACATATCATCACAGCAAAAACAGAGCATCATGCAGTGCTGCATACATGTGAACGCCTAGAGAAGCTAGGATTTGACGTGACATATTTAGATGTGGATGAAACGGGATTGATTCATCTTGAACAACTAAAGCAAGCACTAAGAGATGATACGATTCTTGTCACCATCATGTACGGCAACAATGAAACAGGTGTGATTCAGCCCATCAAAGACATTGGCGAGCTTTTACACCATCACACTGCACATTTTCATACTGACGCCGTGCAGGCGTTTGGAACAATGCTGATCGATGTAGCAGACCTTCATATTGATCTTTTATCTGCTTCTGGCCATAAGCTAAATGGTCCAATGGGAACCGGCTTTTTATATGTAAACGAAGGCGTGAAACTTTCTCCGCAAATTTTCGGAGGAGAACAAGAAAGAAAACGCCGTGCTGGCACTGAGAATGTGGCAGGGATCGTGGGACTTGCAGAAGCTGTTCAATTAACGAAGCAAAATAGAAGAGAAAAAGCCATGCATTATGGTAAGCTCAAAGAAATCATGCTGCAAGTATTCGAAGAGGAATCACTTACTTTCTCTATCAATGGACACCTGAAAGAGACATTGCCTCATATTTTAAATGTTCATTTCCCGGGCGTTTCCATCGAATCGTTACTTGTGAATTTAGATATGGAAGGAATTGCTGTTTCAAGTGGATCTGCATGTACGGCTGGATCCGTCCTTCCTTCGCACGTGTTAAGCGCCATGTATGGCGAAGAAGCAGACAAGCTGACGTCCTCAGTCAGAATAAGCTTCGGTCTTGGGAATGAAGAGGATCATGTGAAGCAGGCGGCGCGCAAGATAGTAGCTGTTGTCAAACGCTTAGCCAAATAAACGTCCCTCTTTTGTTCGTGTGTGAAAAATGAAACAGCCAAGCACCTGAAGAACGAAACGCACATGCTGTTTCATTGAAAATGGAGTTGATGAAGATGACAAAAAGACCAGAAGACACAAGAGTTGTGGTCGGTATGTCCGGAGGAGTCGATTCATCAGTTGCCGCTCTTATGCTAAAAGAGCAAGGCTATGATGTAATCGGCATATTTATGAAAAACTGGGATGACACAGATGAAAATGGTGTATGTACAGCAACGGAGGATTATGAGGATGTCATCCGCGTGTGTAACCAAATTGGAATCCCTTATTATGCAGTGAATTTCGAGAAGCAATATTGGGACAAAGTGTTTCAATATTTCCTTGATGAATATAAAGCGGGCAGAACGCCAAACCCAGATGTCATGTGTAACAAAGAAATTAAGTTCAAAGCGTTCCTTGAGCATGCATTGTCACTCGGTGCGGATTATTTGGCAACAGGGCACTATGCGCGCGTCGACAGAACTGGCGATGAAGTCAAAATGCTAAGAGGTCTTGATGCCAACAAAGACCAGACGTATTTCTTAAATCAGCTGACTCAGGAACAGCTTGATAAAGTCATGTTCCCAATCGGTGATTTAGAGAAAAAAAGGGTTCGTGAATTGGCAAAAGAAGCAGAGCTCGCAACAGCAACGAAAAAAGATTCAACGGGTATTTGCTTTATTGGGGAAAGAAACTTTAAAACGTTCCTCAGTCAATATTTGCCTGCGCAGCCTGGCGTGATGCAGACGATGGACGGAGAAGTCAAAGGGGAGCACGATGGACTGATGTATTACACGATCGGGCAGCGCCAAGGTCTAGGCATTGGCGGCAGCGGTGATCCTTGGTTTGTCGTTGGAAAAGACTTGGAACAAAATATCCTGTTTGTCGAACAAGGTTTCCACAATCCACTTTTATATTCTGAAAGCATTTCAGCCGTCAATATCAGCTGGACTCGTCCTCATATTGTCGGTGAAAACGGTGAATTAACATGCACAGCTAAATTCAGATACCGTCAAGAAGATCACCATGTAAAGGTCAAAATGACAGGTGAGCAAGAAGCGATGGTCATCTTTGATGAACCTGTTCGTGCTGTGACACCAGGACAAGCGGTTGTCTTTTATGATGGCGATGAATGTCTGGGCGGCGGAACAATTGACGATGTCTTTAAGGACGGCCAAAAACTGTCGTATGTGTAACATGTTTTCAAAACCTCAACGTCGCTGTTGAGGTTTTTTAATGAAAGGATGAGAGAGCGAATGAATCATAATGAAATCGGCATAGAAGCCTTAAATCAGGGGAACATCGAAAAAGCAGCGGAAGCTTTTACGAAAGCCATTGAAGAAAGCCCGAAAGACCCAGTTCCATATATTAACTTTGCGAACTTGCTGTCAAGCATCAATGAATTTGAACGTGCGTTAAATTTCTTTCAAAAAGCAATTGAGCTTGATCAAGCTGCAGCTGCAGCCTATTACGGGGCAGGAAATGTATACACATTAAAAGAAGACTTTATGAAAGCAAAAGACTATTTTGAAAAAGCACTAAAAGCGGGCATGGAAAATAGTGATTTGTTTTATATGCTGGGGCAGACGCTCATCAAATTAGAGCAGCCGAAGCTTGCGATGCCTTATCTTCAGCGTGCCATCGAACTGAATGAAGATGATAATGAAGCAAGATTCCAATTTGGCATGTGCTTAGCCAATGAACAATTGCTGGAAGAAGCGGTGACAACCTTTACTGAGGTGATTGCGCGTGATCCGGAGCATGCAGATGCCTTTTATAATTTAGGGGTTGCGTATGCATACTTAGAGAAAAAAGACGAAGCACTTGAGATGTTAGGAAAAGCGATTGATGTGCAGCCTGACCATATGCTGGCACTGCATGCGCAAAAGTTGATTCAAGAAGCAGAATAGACGGAAGGAGGGAAGACCTGTGCAGGAACATCCAGATCAAATGAAGCTTGAGGACGAACCGTTTTTAAAGGGGACAGTTCAAGCCGTTATTTTCCATAATGAAAGTAATTTATACTCGGTGTTAAAGGTGAAAGTCATTGAAACATCGGAAAACTTAGAGGAAAAAACAGCATCTGTCACAGGCTACTTCCCAGCACTTCATGAGGAAGAAACTTACACCTTCTATGGCAAAGTCACAAGCCACCCGAAGTTTGGTGAACAGTTTCAGGCAACTCATTTTCAAAAAGAAGTACCGACAACAAAGCAAGGAATTATTCATTATCTCTCAAGTGATTTATTTGAGGGGATAGGCAAAAAGACGGCGGAAGAAATTGTAGGACAGCTTGGCAGTCAGACGCTTCATAAAATTATGCGTGACCCAGCGGTTTTGTATGACGTTCCGCGCTTATCAAAAAAGAAGGCAGATAAGCTGGCCGCAGCGCTTCAGGAGCATCAAGGATTGGAACAAATCATGATCAGCCTCAATCAATACGGCTTTGGTCCGCAGCTCAGCATGAAGATTTATCAAGTGTACGAGAGTGAGACGCTGCAGAAGATTGAAGAAAACCCGTATCAGCTTGTCAAGGATGTCGAAGGGATCGGTTTTATTAAGGCAGATGAACTTGGCGCTAGAACTGGCATCTCAGGAAGTGACCCAGAGCGAATCCGTGCAGCCTTGCTTTATACAGTGGAGACAGCCAGTCTTCAGGACGGTCACACGTACATGCAAACAAAGGATTTGATCCTCGAAACCCGCAAGCTACTCAATCAGACAGGCAATGAGTACAAAGTGACGGAAATGGACGTCGCCAATCAGATCATTGCACTTGGCGAAGGGAAAGAGATGATCATTGAAGATGAGCGCTGCTATCATCCGTCCTTATTTTATGCCGAGCAAAGTGTCGCCAAACGTATACAAAAAATCGTCTCCCAAACGGAATATGCAGATCAATTTCCTGAATCAGAATTCCTTCTAGCCCTTGGTGAGCTCGAGGAACGGCTGGGCGTCCAGTATGCGCCGACACAAAAGGAAGCGATTCAAAAGGCACTCATGTCCCCAATGCTGCTTTTAACAGGCGGACCTGGGACTGGGAAAACAACTGTCATTAAAGGGATTGTTGAGCTTTACAGCGACCTTCACGGTGTATCTCTTGATCCGAGTGATTACAAAAAAGATGAATCCTTTCCATTTGTGCTTGCGGCGCCAACTGGACGAGCAGCTAAACGAATGACAGAATCAACAGGGCTTCCAGCTGTGACGATTCACCGTCTGCTTGGTTGGAACGGATCTGAGGGCTTCTCGCATGATGAAGAACAGCCGATTGAAGGAAAGCTTGTCATCATTGATGAATCAAGTATGCTAGATATTTGGCTTGCGAATCACTTGTTTAAAGCCATTCCTGACCATACCCAAGTGATCATGGTGGGAGATGAACATCAGCTTCCGTCTGTCGGACCAGGCCAAGTGTTAAGAGACTTGCTTGCATCACAAGCCGTACCAGCTGTTACCCTCACAGATATTTACCGGCAGGCAGACGGCTCCAGCATTGTTGAACTTGCACATGATATGAAAAATGGCGTCCTGCCAAAAGATATTACCGCACGTTCAAAAGACCGATCCTTCATAAAATGCTCAGCTGATCAAATGAAAGAAGTCATTGAGAAAGTCGTTAGCAATGCTGCTCAAAAAGGCTATTCAGCTAAAGACATTCAGGTGCTTGCGCCCATGTATAAAGGAAAAGCAGGCATTAATGAGCTCAATAAAATGCTGCAGCACATTTTGAATCCTAAAAAACCAAAGGGCAGAGAAATCCCGTTTGGTGATGTGGTGTACCGGACCGGTGATAAAGTGCTTCAGCTTGTGAATCAGCCGGAGAACAATATTTTTAACGGTGATATTGGAGAAATTGTCTCGATTTTTTATGCGAAAGAAAACACGGAAAAAGAAGATATGGCTGTGATCTCCTTTGATGGGAATGAAATCACTTTTACTAAAAAGGATTTTCATCAATTTACACATGCCTATTGCTGCTCCATCCATAAATCACAAGGTAGTGAATTTCCCATTGTTGTACTGCCAGTCTTGAGAAGCTACTACAGAATGCTTCGGCGAAATCTGCTGTACACAGCCATTACACGAAGTAAAAAGTTTTTAATCCTGTGCGGCGAGGAATCAGCACTGGAGTGGGGCGTGAAAAACAATGAGGATTCGCTCAGACAAACGTCCTTAACGATGCGGCTCGTGCAAACAGGAGAGGTCATGGATGCGAAGCTTGCAGCACTTCAAAAAGAACTGCCGTTTAGCGTACATGATGCAAATATCGGTATGGAGGGAATCACTCCATTTGATTTTATGCATGAATAAAAGGCTTCCAGATGGAAGCCTTTTTTAGCATGAAAAGAAATTCGCATATTTCGTTCATGGAAGCCATTTCTTCGTATGAGTCTTGAAGCAAACGCACACGATAAGACTGTTCCGCAAAAGGTGGTTGAGCACATTTTGAGAACATGTCGAGAGCTTGAAGGAATGTCAATCTATACTGGTGAAACGTCTCATTCACTTGGTTCCATAAAAGATATTTGCTTATTAGCCGGAGGCAGCTGCGGAGGATATGTGTTAGATGGGAAAAAGAAAGACTGTGCACTCGTTCCATTCTCGGCTGGGGATCAGCTGACAGACAAAGGCTTATATGTGAGCTGCCATGAGGGAGTAGGCATGGATTCCTCCGCCCCATCCCTCTTATTTTCGAAATTAAAAAAGAAAATGATGCAGTCGCCTGACGGTGAAAATTTAGGCATTTTGGAAGATGTATACTTTTGCACAAATTCGGGCACAATCGTAGCATATGAACTCTCGGACGGCTTCTTTACAGAGCTATCAGGGATTCGAAAACAGCTTCAGGCTGCCGGAACCTTGATCAACGTTCAAAAGGAAGCACTTGTTCTAAACCGAACGTAAAGAGGTGCTGATTATGCTCATTTGCCCAAATTGCAAATGTAAAGACATCGGAAAAATTGGGGTCAATCAATATTATTGCTGGGGCTGTTTTATTGAATTGACGCTGTCAAAAGGCAAAATATCTACACACCAAGTGGAAGAAGACGGAACACTAAGCAGCTTAGATGATCTGTTTAGTGATGATGAACGTTCAATTCAACTATAAGTGTTAAGGGGGAATTTCGAATGGGTAAAATGACTTCTTCACTATTAACGCTTGGTGCAGGCGCACTCGCATATCACTTTGCAAGCCGATATGATATGCCATCAAAGCGGGATATGAAAAAGCTAAGAAAACGCGTTATGAGAATGATGTAAACAAAAAGACATCCGCTAAGTGCCAAAAGCGGATGTCCTTTTTTATGCCTGCCTATATTCTAATCGGCGCGCCAGTAATGATAGGCTGAAATTGACGACAAAATACATCATTGCCGCTAATAGGAAAATGGGCAGTAAGTAAGATTGGCTCTGACCGTTTAATATTTGAGCGTGGTGCAGTAGTTCTGGAAGAGCAATGACAACAGCTAGTGACGTATCTTTTAAAAGAGAGATGAATTGACTGACAATTGGCGGCACCATTCGGCGTAAAGCCTGCGGCATAATAATCATTTTTAACGTTTGGATATAAGTTAAACCAGAAGATCTGGCTGCTTCAATCTGCCCCTTATCAATTGATTTTAAACCGCTTCGAATGATTTCTGACAGCATTGCTGATTCAAATACGGTTAAAGCTGCGATAGCCGAGGCTGTAATGCTCAGCTTAATGCCAATTTCGGGCAGTGCAAAATAGGTGAAAAAGATGATCAATAAGAGCGGCAAGTTTCGAATGGTTTCGACGACGACTGCAAGTATCTTTGATAAAACCGGAATTTGAGCGAACCGCAACGTGCCAATGACTAATCCAATGAGAAAGCTCAAAATGATGGAGATAAAAGCCACTTTTAAGGTGACAGCAAATCCTTCAAGTAAAAAGGCGAGATGATCAGGCTGGTAGGCACCTAGAAAATCCATAATGTGTCCTCCTTTCTAGTGGCTTCTTGCTAATCTTTTTTCCAAATAACCAACGCCTAAACTGAGCGGAATCGTTAATAGCAGATAGAACATGGCAACAAAGATGTAGACATCAAATGTCACAAATGTTCTAGAAGCGATGAGGTCTCCTTGATACATGAGGTCAAACCCTGCAATGACTCCTAAAATAGAGGAGTTTTTGACAAGGTTAATAAATTGATTCCCAAGAGGGGGAATGACAATTTTAATCGCTTGCGGCAGAATGATATACCGCATTGTCCCGCTATAGGATAGACCTGAAGCACGGGCTGCTTCCATTTGTCCAAGCGGTACAGCTTGTATCCCTGCGCGAATGGCTTCAGCAATAAAGGCAGAGGTATAAATGGCAAGAGCAATTGTGCCAGCGGTGAAGCCATCTGCTACAATACCTAGCACGGGTAACCCAAAGAAGAAGACAAATGTAATCAATAATAACGGAATATTCCGAATAAATTCCACGTAAGCCGTTCCTAACCAGTTGAGCGGCCTGAGTGGCGCAATCCTCATAATGGCAATGAGTGTACCGATCAAAAAGCTTCCAATCAAAGCAATGACACTTGCGCCAATGGTATATTTAAAGCCTTCTACATAAAGATTGAAGTTTTCAGTGAGAATGGAAAACCGCAGCAATCAGTTCACTTCCTTCCTGATCAACAGGGGAGCCAATGAGCGGCTCACCCTGAGAAAATCATTCTTAACAAGTCAACCCATTATTCTTTGATCCATTTTTGATGAATCTTGTCATACTCTCCATTATCTTTTAATGTCTTTAGGGCTTTATTAATGGCCGTTGTTAATTCCTTATCCCCTTTCTTGACAGCAATGCCATAAGGCTCATCTGTAAAGGTGCCGCCGACGACTTCGTAATTTGAATCCTCATCTGCCATACCAAATAAGATCGCATTATCAGTTGTCAGCACTTGCCCTTGGTTTGATTTTAAAGCTGTAAAAGCTTCCTGATAGTTCTCAAATTCTAATACAGACGCTTCAGGTGCTTTTTCGCGGATATTTTGAGAAGAAGTAGACCCTTTCACTGCAAGCACTTTCGTCCCTTTCTTCAAATCATCAATCGATTGAATGTCGCTTCCTTTTTTCACAAGCAGTGATTGTCCTGCTTCAAAATATACATCTGAGAAATTGACTTCTTTTTTACGCTCTTCGGTAATCGTCATGGTTGCGACGATTGCATGAATATCTCCTTTTTGCAGTAGAGGAATTCTCGTTTTTGATGTCACTTCTTTGAATTCTGCTTTTCCTTCATCACCGAGCATTTCCTTTGCGATGGCTTTTGCAATATCGATATCAAACCCCTCAATATCTCCGCTGCTAGGATTTTTTAGACCGAAGAGACGTGTATCATTCTTGACCCCGAATATGATTTTTTTGTCTTTCTGAATGGTTTCTAAAGAGCTTCCTTTTTTTGCATCAGTCGAGCCTTTTTCAGCAGATCCGCAAGCTGCTAATGCGGCAATACAGCAAGTCATAAAGAGTAGTAGGCCAAAGCGTTTCATTTTTTTCATTAAAATCATTCCCCCTAGTGATTTAAAATACGGCTTAGAAAGAGCTGAGCGCGTTTCTCACGCGGTTTCTCATAAAATGCAGCCGGTGTTGATTCTTCAAGAACTCTGCCTTCATCAATAAAGACAATACGGTCAGCCACTTCTCTTGCAAATCCCATCTCATGTGTGACGACAACCATGGTCATTCCTTCTCGTGCGAGCTGCTTCATCACATCTAGTACCTCACCGATCATCTCTGGGTCAAGAGCTGATGTCGGTTCGTCGAACAGCATGACCTCCGGTTTCATTGCAAGCCCTCTTGCAATGGCAACACGCTGCTGCTGTCCGCCTGAGAGTTTTGAAGGGTAGGCGTCAGCTTTATCAGGAATACCGACTTTATGTAAATAAAATTCGGCTGTTTCCCTCGCTTCTTCCTTGCTCACCTTTTTCACCTTCATTGGCGCAAGCATAATGTTTTCAAGCACCGTCTTATGCGGATAGAGATGAAAATGCTGAAATACCATCCCGATATTTTGCCTGACAAGATTGATATTGGTTTTCGGATGCTGAACAGGCACTTCGTTGACAAGCACCTTTCCCTCATCAATGCTTTCAAGACGATTGATGCATCTGAGCATCGTGCTTTTACCTGATCCTGAAGGACCGATGATCACGACGACCTCACCTTTTTGAATATGTAGGTTAATGTCTTTCAGTACATGGAACTGGCCATAATGCTTATTGACTTCTTCGAATGTGATCATGAAGAACCTCCTTTTGTACATGGTGGAATTCAGTGGAGACATTTTAGTAACTTTGGATGGTGCTGTATGTTTCATGTGTATTCATTTTTAACAAAGTTAGGACAAATTTTATTTACATGGATAATTGCAGAAGATGGTTAAACAATAAGAAAAGAGGTGAAAAAGGTGAAGAAACGTCCGATCCAATTTCTGATATATGCTGCAGGGGTTCTGCTTGTCCTTGCATCCTTGCTCATTTTATTGCAGCTCGACGAGTTATGGATGCCTATTTTTTTGTTGTTAAAGGCAGTTCTGATTCCGCTGCTCATTGCTATTTTTATTTCTTATCTGCTTTATCCGATAGTGGAAAAACTGCACTCGAGGGGCTTACCAAGGACTCTAAGTCTCTTATTGATTTATGTCCTGTTTTTTGGCGGGATTGGGCTTGCGGTTTATAAAGGGGCGCCTGTCATGATCAAGCAGTTAAATGAGCTGTCAGAACAAATCCCTGTACTTGCAGAAACGTATAATGGCGCTTTATCACATATTCATCATCATACAAGCCATTGGCCAGACGGACTTCACGACCGCTTGGACCGCTTAATTGTTCAATCGGAGACATATGCAGCGAACGGCGCGGAGCGGATGATTCTTAGCTGTAAAGTAATACTTGATTACGCATTAGTTGCCGCGCTCATCCCTTTTCTTGTTTTTTATATGGTGAAGGACATGAATACAATGAAGCGGGCTGCATGGTATTTGACGCCGCCCTCATTTCGGAAGAGGGGGCATGCGTTTGTGAAAGCAGTTGATGAATCACTTGGTAATTATATTAGAGGGCAGTTGCTTGTCTGTTCATTCATTGGGGGTGCAGCAGCCATTGTGCTCTGGCTGTTTCATATCCCGTACCCGCTTGTCCTTGGTATGCTAATTGGCGCAACGAATGTTATTCCGTATTTTGGACCGATTATTGGCGCGATTCCCGCTGTTTTTATTGCGTTTACCATCTCAGTGAAATCGGTTATTATTGTGCTGATTACAGTTGCCGTGCTGCAATTTTTAGAAAGTAACGTCCTCAGCCCGATTATCGTAGGGAGAAGTCTTCATATGCATCCTGTCGTCATTATGCTAGTCTTGCTTGCTGGTGGAGAGTTATTTGGTTTAATAGGCATGATTTTAGCCGTACCAACTGCCGCTATAATCAGGGTGATCATTGTGCAATATATCCTTATGAGGCGAAGCGTTCATTGACAAGAGGAGCCGAGTTGTCTATAATAATTTCGATTCATACTACATACTGAATTCAATGACGGACCCGAGTACGTTAAAAAGCTGTTTCAGAGAGAGGCTTTATTTTGCTGAGAAAAGCCTTATCAGACCTTTAACGGAAGCTAGTCCCGAGTGCAGATAAACACTGCCGCTCTCTTCCGGCGTTATCGGATGTGAAGGTGATAGACGAATTTGTCTATAATCAGGGTGGTACCGCGAGAACATCTCGTCCCTGTGTAAGTCGTTTTGTGCTTGCATAGGGCGGGATGTTTTTTCGTTTGTGTGGAGATTGATGAATGAAAAGGGAGGATTTTTGAATGAAAACTTTAACTTCAGCTCAAGTACGCCAAATGTTTTTAGACTTTTTTAAAGAAAAAGGACATGCTGTAGAACCGAGTGCATCACTCGTACCGCATGATGATCCGACACTTTTGTGGATCAACAGCGGCGTGGCAACATTAAAGAAATACTTTGATGGCCGCGTCGTACCTGACAATCCACGTATTTGCAACGCGCAAAAATCAATTCGTACAAATGATATTGAAAACGTAGGGAAAACAGCACGTCATCATACGTTCTTTGAAATGCTTGGCAACTTCTCGATTGGTGATTACTTTAAAGAAGAAGCGATCGAATGGGCGTGGGAATTCCTCACAAGTGACGAGTGGATTGGCTTTGACCCGAATTTGTTATCTGTCACTGTCCATCCAGAGGATGAAGAAGCGTATGTTCTATGGAGAGATAAAATCGGTGTACCTGAAGAACGTATTATTCGCCTTGAAGGGAACTTCTGGGATATTGGAGAGGGCCCAAGTGGACCGAATACAGAAATTTTCTATGACCGCGGTGAATCATACGGTAACGACATGAACGATCCAGAGTTATATCCTGGCGGAGAAAATGACCGATATCTAGAAGTGTGGAACCTAGTGTTCTCTGAATTTAACCATAACCCAGATGGGTCATATACGCCGCTTCCGAAGAAAAACATAGATACAGGGATGGGTCTTGAACGAATGGTATCTGTCATTCAAAACGTGCCTACGAACTTTGATACTGATCTATTCATGCCAATTATTCGTGCAGTTGAAACCATTTCTGGAGAAAGCTATGGCGAGACAAAGGAAAAAGATACAGCATTCAAAGTCATTGCTGACCACATTAGAACGGTTGCCTTTGCTGTAAGTGATGGAGCGCTTCCTTCCAATGAAGGGCGCGGGTATGTGCTAAGACGTTTGCTTCGCCGTGCCGTGCGTTATGCAAAAACCATTCACATCCATCGCCCGTTTATGTTTGACCTAGTTCCAGTAGTGGCGGAAATCATGAAGGATTTCTACCCAGATGTACAAGCGAAAGAAGAATTTATTGCAAAAGTCATCAAGAATGAAGAAGAACGCTTCCATGAAACACTGAACGAAGGCTTAGCTATTTTGTCAGAAGTCATCAAAAAAGAAAGAGACAAAGGCAGCACACAGATTTCAGGTGAAGATGTATTTAAGCTGTATGACACGTATGGATTCCCTGTCGAGCTCACAGAAGAATACGCAGAAGATGAAAACATGACAGTGGATCGAGAAGGCTTCCAGGCTGAGATGGAAAAGCAGCGTGAACGTGCAAGAAATGCGAGACAAGATGTCGGCAGTATGCAGGTTCAAGGCGGTGCTCTAGGAGATATTAAAGTAGAAAGCACATTTGTTGGCTACGAAAATCTAACGGCAGATGCCCATATTGTCGAATTGCTTCAAAATGGTGAAATTGTCACAGAAGCACATGAAGGCGATACAGTACAAATTTTGTTAGATGAAACACCTTTCTATGCGGAAAGCGGCGGACAAGTGGCTGATAAAGGGACATTGAAAAGCGCTGAAGTGATTATCGACATCAAAGACGTGAAAAAGGCGCCAAATGGTCAGCATGTTCATGAGGGTATCGTCGTAAGCGGTACAGCCAAAAAAGGACTTGAAGTCACTGCGGAAGTGGAATCAGCTCTTCGAAAAGGCATTGTGAAAAACCACACAGCGACACATCTTTTGCACCAGGCGCTAAAAGACGTTTTGGGCAGCCATGTGAACCAAGCAGGATCATTGGTGAATGAAAATAGACTTCGCTTTGACTTCTCTCACTTTGGACAAGTCACAAAAGAGGAATTGTCTCAGATAGAAAAAATTGTGAACGAAAAGATCTGGGAAGGCATCTCTGTTGCTATTGACCTGAAGCCGATTGCGGAAGCAAAAGAAATGGGTGCAATGGCGCTCTTTGGCGAGAAGTATGGCGATATTGTCCGAGTTGTCCAAGTAGGCGATTACAGCATCGAGCTTTGCGGCGGCTGTCACGTTCAAAATACTGCGGAAATCGGGTTGTTTAAAATTGCCTCTGAATCGGGTATTGGTGCTGGAACACGCCGGATTGAGGCGGTGACTGGTAAAGGGGCATACGAAGAATTAAATGACCAGCTGGCGATTTTAGAGCAGGCAGCGAGTGAGCTGAAGTCAAATACGAAGGATGTACCAAAACGTATCGCTTCATTGCAGGCAGATTTAAAAGAGGTTCAAAGAGAAAACGAATCTCTTCTTGCAAAATTAAGCCAGGCTGAAGCAGGCTCTATTTTAGAGAAAGTGACAGAAATCGGCGGAGTGAAAGTGTTAACTGAAAAAGTAAATGCGAAAGACATGAACCATTTAAGAACAATGGTTGATGACTTAAAAGCCAAATTAGGCTCAGCTGTCATTGTGCTCGGAGCCGTTCAAAACGGAAAAGTAAACATTTCAGCAGGAGTGACAAAAGACGTCATCGAAAAAGGTCTGCATGCAGGGAAACTTGTGAAACAGGCAGCTGAAATCTGCGGCGGAGGCGGAGGCGGACGCCCAGACATGGCACAAGCAGGCGGAAAACAACCAGAAAAGCTAGAAGAAGCACTGGCAACTGTCGAAGAATCTGTTAAATCCGTTTTATAATCAGGCGATGTAGTGTAGAATAATGGTATTAGATGAGCGTTTAGAAAAAAGCTTGCTAGTAGAATGTTGGAAGAGAGGTGCAAGAAGCAGTGAGTTCATTTGATAAGACAATGAAGTTTAACTTCTCTGATGATTCAGCTGAAACCAATGTGAATGAAGTGCTCATTACAGTACATGACGCACTCCAAGAAAAAGGATACAACCCGATCAATCAAATTGTCGGATACTTGCTGTCAGGCGACCCTGCTTATATTCCAAGACATCAGGATGCTCGCAACCTAATTCGTAAAATAGAACGAGACGAATTAATTGAGGAATTGGTTAAATCGTACTTAGAGACACATAAAGAGGCGTAAAACATGAGAATTTTAGGCTTAGATTTAGGCACGAAAACCCTTGGTGTTGCGATCAGTGATGAAATGGGCTGGACAGCGCAGGGGATTGAAACAATTAAAATTGATGAAGCAGGCGGAGACTTCGGTCTCAGCCGCCTGTCTGAAATCGTCTCGCAATATGGAACGGATAAAATTGTACTTGGTTTTCCAAAAAATATGAATGGTACGGTCGGTCCTAGAGGTGAAGCCAGCCAATCATTTGCGAAAGTGCTAGAAAACACGTACAATGTTCCTGTTGTGCTTTGGGACGAGCGCCTGTCGACAATGGCAGCGGAAAAAATGCTCATCTCTGCAGATGTGAGCAGACAAAAGCGTAAAAAAGTCATTGATAAAATGGCGGCTGTTATGATCCTGCAAGGGTACTTAGACAGCTTAAATTAAAATGAGGTGAATCAAATGGAACACGGAGAAAAGCAAATTACAATCGTTGATGATAATGGAAATGAACAGCTTTGCGAAGTACTATTTACTTTTGAAAGCGACCATTTTAACAAATCATATGTTCTTTACTACCCAATTTCTGAGCAAGACAATGAAGAAATTGAAATTCATGCATCAAGCTTCACACCGAATGAAAACGGTGAAGATGGCGAGCTAGAGCCTATTGAAACGGATGAAGAGTGGGACATGATTGAAGAAACGTTAAATACGTTCTTAGATCAAGAAGAAGACGAAGAATAGAACGAATAAAAGGCCTGTGAACGGATCTTCTTGATCTTTCTTCACAGGTCTTTTTTTATGGTTTATATGTTAACTTTATTTTATTTCATGTTGACATAATAGGCTGTACCTTTTACTCTATTTTTAACAATGAATTGAGTGAGGGGTATGGAAATTGAAAATTCAAGATATGATGCAAATGGCGCTAATGACTGCGGTGATCGGGATGTTAGGATTGATCCCGCCGATTTTACTTACATTTACACCTGTACCCATCACAATGCAAACGGCAGGTCTTTTGCTTGCTGGTGGGCTGTTAAAGCCAAAACAGGCACTGATCAGTTTACTTCTGTTTCTCTTGGTTGTGGCATCAGGCGCACCTCTTTTGTCAGGTGGCAGAGGCGGAATAGGGGTCTTTTTTGGACCAAGCGGTGGATTTTTACTTGCTTATCCAGTGGCTGCCCTCATGATTAGTTTGTGGATCAACCGTCTGAAAAAAGTGACCACTTTGCACCTTTTTATGATCTTTACGGTATGCAGTATCGGAATTTTGTATCTATGCGGCATTCCTTTTCAAGCGATGATGATGGATATCAAGGTCACTCAGGCTGCTCTCCTTAGTCTGATTTATATTCCAGGTGATCTCATCAAAGCGGGCATATGTGCTGTTCTCACGGTGAAAATCATTGCGGCTATGTCATATCGAAAAAGGGATGTGCATAAAGGGAGGCGTGCAGTTTGAACAGAATAACGGAAAGCTATGCATCACATGCAGAAATGAACCCAGATCATATCGCCATCATTGATGGACAAGAAAGGATCACTTATCAAGATTGGTATGAGCGTGTCCGGCTATCAGCGCACTGGTTACAACAAACGGCTCATGAGCAAAAAAGAGTTGCCTTTTTATTATCAAATGGTGCTTCTTTTCTCCAAATATTTGCTGGCGCTGCTTGTGCAGGGTGGACAGCTATCCCGCTTGACCCGAGATGGAGCCGTGAGGAATGTGCTAAAAAGCTTTTGTTAAGTGAGGCAGCTCTCGTCATTATCGAGGATCGATATTTAAATAGATTTGAAAAGTACAGCGAAGATTTGCAGGTTCTTTCTTTATCTGAATGGAAGGAAAAAATGAGCCTCATCACACAAGGTCCATCTAACAAATGCGACAGCGAGATCGACCCTATCTTTTATATGGGATTTACGTCAGGATCAACTGGTTCACCTAAAGCATTTATCAGGCGCCAGCAGTCATGGATCAAAAGCTTTCAAACAACAGCCGATACATTTGGAATCACTCATCAAGATCATGTACTGATAGCTGGTACACTCTTATCCTCTCACTTTTTATATGGTGCCATCAGTACATTATACTTTGGCGGCACAGTGACGATTTTAGAAAAATTTACGCCAGTGAAAGCGAAAAAATCCTTACAGGCAGGAGACATTACTGTGATGTATACTGTCCCTACGATGACAGAATCGTTGCTGGAAATAGACGCTTTTGAGAGAGACAATCCGCTTCTTGTCATATCATCTGGAGCAGATTGGGGCACTCCTTCAAAGAAACAACTCGTGACCAACTATCCGCATGTGACATTTTTTGATTTTTACGGCACATCAGAGTTAAGCTTTGTTTCCTACTTATCTTCAAATGACTTTTTGCAAAAGCCTTCATCTGTCGGACGGCCTTTTTCTCCCATTCAAATTGAAGTGAGGCGAGCTGATCAAACAGTCTGCCAGCCAAATGAGACAGGAAGAATTTATGTGAAGAGCCCGATGTCTTTTGCAGGCTACTTACATGAGGAGAAACAGCCGAAGGAGTGGCTGACAGTTTATGATATGGGCTGGCTGGATGAAGACGGCTATTTGTATATGAGCGGCCGTGAAAATGGCATGATCGTCTATGGAGGGCTGAATATTTTCCCAGAGGAAATTGAGCGTGTGCTAAATGAACTGCCAGAAGTGAAGCGATCGGTTGTAGTTGGCGTTCCTGACCCATATTGGGGTGAAATCCCTGTTGCTATTATTGAACAAGGACAGCACACAAAGAGGATTCGGCAAGTTGTCAAAGAAAAACTGGCGGCCTACAAGGTGCCTAAAAAATGGCTTGTCATGGATCAAATAATTGAAACATCCGGAGGAAAAATAGCACGTGCCAGTATGAAAAAGTGGGCGGAGGAACAATTGTCATGCAAGCAGTAATTGTACAAGCAAAACGGACACCCTTCGGTGATAAAAATGGGATGCTGAAGGATTATCGTCCAGAGCAATTAGCCGCGCCTCTTATTCAGTATTTGTCTAAAGGGATGACGCCGGACGACATCATATTAGGAAATGTTGTAGGAGGCGGCGGGAATATGGCCCGTCTGTCCTCATTAGAAGCAGGGCTTTCTTTCTTGGTACCCGGGATGACAGTTGATAGGCAGTGTGCCTCAGGTCTAGAAGCAATCCGAACAGCTTGCGCCATGGTTCAATCAGGAGAAGGCTCAATGTATATCGCTGGCGGGACTGAGAGCATTTCGAGATCACCAATGAAAGAAAGAGCCCGCTTTTCACCGGAATGGATAGGAGATCCGGCTATGGGAGAAGCAGCAGAGCTGACCGCTACGAGATTCTCTGTGACAAGAAAAGAACAAGATGACTATGCGCAATTAAGCTGGGAAAGAAGTATAGATGCAATCAAACGTGATACATATTCAGAAGAGATCGCTTCAATTGACGGACTGAGTATAGATGAAGCGGCCGCTAAAATAAGACCGATGGCAAAACTGATCCAGCGGGCAAAGCCTGTATTTTCACTGGGGAATGGATCAGTAACTGCCGCCAATAGCTGCAAAGAAGCAGATGGTGCAGCAGCGGTCGTTGTGATGGAAAAAGCGCTAGCGGAGGCAAATGGGTTTCAGCCAATGCTGCGATATGCCGGAAGTGCTGTGACGGCGATGCATCCCAATTTTCCAGCTGCTGCACCGATTGATGCGATGAAGAAACTTCTACATCAAGAGAAAATCAAGGTAGAGGATGTTGCACTGTTTGAAATCAATGAAGCTTTTGCTCTGAAAATAGCGCTGATTGCTCGTACGCTGGATATTCCTTATGACCGAATCAATAAAAGAGGTGGTGCACTCTGTCTTGGTCATCCATATAGCGCATCAGGGGCTGCGATGATGGTGAGACTGTTTTACGAAGCGCGTGCCTTACCGAATGGAAGCTATGTCATGGCTGCTATTGGGAGTGGTGGCGGCGTTGGTTTAGCCGTATTATGTCAAGTTCTGTCAAGACATGCATGAGCAAGTAATTGCCGAACTCCGTCGAATCATGTACTATAAAAGCTAGATGTGAGGAGGGCCATGCATGTTTTCAGAACAAAAGAAACGACCATTTTTCAAAAGAAAAATGGGGATCGTCCTGTTATCTGTCCTTGCTGTCATCATCATTGCAGCATTATCAGGCTTTTTATATGTTAAATCAGCACTTGGACCGGTCGATCAAAAAAGCAAACAAACGATTAATATTCATATTCCTAATGGGACATCTGTCCGTGAGATTGCGGGCATTTTAAAAGAAAATGGGCTCATTTCGAATGACACGATTTTCACTTATTATGCAAAATACAAAAATGCGTCCGGCTTTAAAGCGGGATACTTTCATTTGAAACAAACGATGGACGCAGACACGCTGATTCAAAAGCTGACATCTGGAGGGACAGACTATGCCTTTCAGCTTGTGATTCCAGAAGGAAAACAGCTGTCTGATATTGCGGCAGTGATTGCAAACCAGACGAATTTTTCAGCGAAAGAAGTGCAAGCGAAGCTGGATGATCCTGCGTTTATTCAAACGCTAATGAAAAAATATCCGAAAACGGTGACATCACAGGTAAATGGCAAACAGGTGAAACATCCGTTAGAAGGTTATTTATTCCCTGCGACGTATCCATTTTATCGTGAGGATGAATCACTCGAAACGATCATTGAAACGATGATTAAACAAACAGATCAATACGTGAGAACGTATGAAAAAGACATGAAAAACAGAAACATGTCCATACATGATGTGTTAACGATGGCATCACTGATTGAAATGGAAGCAACGGAAAAGACGGATCGCGCAAAAATCTCCAGTGTTTTTTATAACCGGTTGAAAAAGGACATGCCGCTTCAAACCGATCCAACCGTTCTTTATGCACTGGGTGAACATAAATCCCGTGTTTATTACAAAGATCTCAAGGTGAAATCTCCTTATAATACGTATAACAACAAGGGGCTGCCGCCTGGACCTATTGCAAATGCTGGCGAATCTTCATGGAAAGCCGCACTGCACCCAGATAAAACGGATTATGTGTACTTCCTTGCGAAGAAAAATGGAGAAGTCGTCTTTACAAAAACGTTAAATGAGCACAACAAAGCGAAAGCCAAATACATCACAGGCAGCAATTAATGTACATGTGAATCGAAAAAGACTGTAGACAATTCAAGATTGCCTGCAGTTTTTTTCGTTGGAATATCCATTTTATAGGTTCGCAATGTCCACTTCTTTGTGGTAAAATATATCGGGTTGTTTTACTTAGATGAACGAAAGATTGACGAGAAAGAGAGCTGCAACAGGCAGGACTCTTCTTTTTCAGGTCATGAAGGAGCTAGACAAATAATGACTATCGAAGATGATCAAATGAATGATTATATTGAACATTTAATTCACCCAAGTCCTGATGCAATCGCTCAATTAGAGGCATATGCAAAAGAGCATCATGTGCCAATTATGGAAAAGGTGAGCATTGAACTTTTACTGCAGCTGCTGTCGATGAAAAAGCCGAAGAAAATTCTTGAGGTTGGGACAGCGATAGGCTACTCCGCCATTCGAATGGCGACAGCTCTACCAGATGCTGAAATTTTTACGATTGAGCGAAATGCAAAACGCTATGAAGAAGCGACACGGAACATTGAGGAATTAAAGTTAAAAGAAAGAATACACGTGTTCTTTGGTGATGCCATAGAATCGGCTAAAACAGTCCAAACGGTGGCGCCCTATGATGTGATCTTTATTGATGCCGCAAAAGGGCAGTACAAACGTTTTTTTGAGCTTTTTGAACCGATGCTTGCTCATGACGGAATGATTATTACAGACAACGTATTATTTAAAGGTTTAGTGGCAACGAACTATGAAGAAGAAATAGAAGATAAAAGAAAAAAACAATTAATTGGAAAAATTGATCGATACAATCAATGGCTTATGTCAAACCCCGATTTCCAAACGTGTATTATTCCAGTTGGAGACGGGATCGCCATTAGTACTAAAAGAGGTGACCAATCATGAAAAAACCAGAATTGCTTGTGACGCCAAGCAAGGTGTCAGATGTACTGCCATTAATTGAGGCGGGAGCTGATGCATTCTTAATAGGCGAACAAACATACGGTATTCGTCTTGCAGGCGAGTTTTCAAAAGAAGATGTGAAACAGACGGTTGAGCTTGCACATAAGCATCACAAAAAAGTGTATGTGGCGATGAATGCGATTTATCATAATGATCGTGTGCAGCTGCTTGGAGATTACTTAACCTTTCTCGATTCATTAAACGTAGATGGCGTCGTCTTTGGAGATCCAGCTGTGATCATGGCCGCTAAAGAAACAGGGGTAAGCCTGAATCTCCACTGGAGTACAGAAACGACTGGGACAAACTACTACACTTGTAACTACTGGGGCAGAAAAGGTGCAACGCGTGCTGTTCTTGCCAAAGAACTGAACATGGACAGTGTTATCGACATCAAAGAAAATGCCGAGGTGGAAATCGAAATTCAAGTCCATGGCATGACATGTATGTTCCAATCAAAACGTACGCTCATTGGCAACTACTTTGAATACCAGGGCAAACAAATGGACGTTGAAGGCAGAAATATGGAGGAAGGACTATTCCTTCATGACCAAGAGCGTCAAAACAAATACCCTATTTTCGAGGATGCAAACGGCACTCATATTATGAGTCCAAATGATGTGTGTATGATTGACGAATTAGAGGAATTTGTTGATGCAGGCATCGACTCATTTAAAATTGACGGAATTTTAAAGTCACTTTCTTATATGACAGAGGTGACGTCTTTATATAGAAAAGCAATTGATTTATTAGCGACTGACAAAGACGCGTATGAAGATCAGAAAGAGGACTGGGTGAAGCGGATTGAAGAGATTCAGCCAGTGAATCGTTCAATTGATACAGGGTTCTTCTTTAAAGAAACGGTTTATTAATATAAGAGGAGGCAGAGGAAATGGCACTATTGAAAGATGGTATTTCTGAAATGATTGACGGGAAACGTGTCATTACAAAAAAACCAGAACTGCTTGCACCAGCAGGAAACTTGGAAAAGCTGAAAATTGCTGTACATTACGGAGCAGACGCTGTCTTTATAGGCGGAAAAGAATTTGGACTTCGTTCAAATGCCGATAACTTTTCAATTGAAGAAATGGCTGAAGGTGTCGCATTTGCAAATAAATATGGTGCACGAATCTATGTGACAACGAATATCTTTGCCCACAACGAAAACATGGACGGGCTGGAGGAATACCTTCAAGGGATTGAAGGCGCTGGAGTAGCGGGCATTATTGTGGCTGACCCGCTGATCATTGAAACGTGTAAACGTGTCGCACCTAAGCTTGAAGTTCATTTAAGCACACAGCAATCTCTTTCGAACTGGAAAGCTGTTCAGTTTTGGAAAGAAGAAGGGCTTGAGCGTGTGGTGCTTGCTCGCGAGACAAGTGCGCTGGAAATTAGAGAAATGAAAGAAAAGGTCGATATTGAAATTGAGACGTTCATTCACGGTGCGATGTGTATTGCTTACTCTGGCCGCTGCGTGCTCAGTAACCATATGACGGCAAGAGATTCTAACCGCGGGGGCTGCTGCCAATCCTGCCGCTGGGATTATGATCTTTATAAACTAGAAGGTTCTGAGGAAGCGCCATTATTTGGAGAGGAAGACGCACCATTTGCGATGAGTCCAAAAGATTTAAAGCTTGTCGAATCCATTCCTCAAATGATTGAAATGGGAATTGACAGCTTGAAAATCGAAGGTCGAATGAAATCAATTCATTACGTGGCAACTGTCGTGAGTGTGTATCGCAAAGTCATCGACGCCTATTGTGCGGACCCGGACAATTTTGTCATTGAGCAGGAATGGTTAGATGAATTAGATAAATGTGCAAACCGTGACACAGCACCAGCCTTTTTCGAAGGTGTACCGGGAACGGATGAGCAAATGTTTGGCATTCATGGAAAGAAAACGACTTTTGATTTCGCAGGTCTCGTTCTTCATTATGATGAAAAAGAACAAATCGTCACATTGCAGCAGCGTAACTTCTTTAAAGCAGGGGACGAAGTCGAATTTTTCGGGCCAGAAATTGAGAATTTCACATGCAAAATTGAGACGATTTGGGATGAAAAAGGAAATGAACTAGATGCCGCTCGTCATCCGCTGCAAATCGTCAAATTCAAGCTCGATCAAAAAGTATACCCTAGCAACATGATGAGAAAGGGGAAATAACAGGCACATGAGGAGTAAACCAGTTGTCATTGGCATTGCTGGCGGCTCGGGTTCAGGTAAAACGAGCGTCACCAATTCAATTTATGAAAAATTTAAAGGACATTCCATCCTCATGCTTCAGCAAGATTTATATTACAAAAATCAAAGTCATATGCCATTTGAAGAGCGCCTGCTTACGAACTATGATCATCCGCTCGCATTCGACAATGACCTGATGTTTGAGCATTTGGAACAGCTCTTAAGGTACGAATCCATTGAAAAACCAATATATGATTTCAAGCTCAACACACGTTCAGAAGAGACTGTCCATGTTGAACCAAAGGATGTTATCATCGTTGAAGGCATTTTTGCACTAGAAGACGAACGCCTAAGAGATTTAATGGATATTAAACTGTATGTTGATACAGATGCAGATCTGCGCATCATTCGCCGCATTTTACGCGATACGAAAGAAAGAGGCCGTTCAATCGATTCTGTCATTGAACAGTATGTATCTGTTGTCAGACCCATGCATAATCAATTCATTGAACCAACAAAGCGGTACGCCGATATCATCATCCCAGAAGGCGGCCAAAATCATGTGGCGATCGACTTAATGGTCACAAAAATTCAAACCATTCTTCAAAACCGAGCAGAGTAAACGGTGGAGAAGAAAAAGACCTTTACATTGTAAAGGTCTTTTCAACATCATATTAATAAACAGTCACGAAAACTTGTCCTAAGACAGATGATCCTTTATAAAGAGTGATAGTGGCTTTACCAGTTGAATGAGCGGTAACTAGTCCACTAGAGCTAACAGAAGCTACACTCTGGTTATCTGTCCAATAACGTGTAGCTGCAGAATCATAGACAGAGTAGCGCTCACCAACTCTTAAAGGTAAACTGTAATTTTGAATCGAAATCACATCTAAAGTTTGAAATCCAGAAGAACTGCTATTGACTGTGACATCCGCTGTTTCTTTGGCCGAAGCCATGCCCATTAGTGAAAAAGATAATGTAGAGATGGATAGAACAGAAACAATTGTTTTCTTCATGTTCATTTAAAACACTCCCTAGCATGTATTTGGTCTTGCATTGATAGAATTCAACAAAAACCAAATATTTCCTTGTTAATATTTGTTAATTATGTGTGAACTTTTATTAAAGCAGCATTCTCAGAAAGAATCTTAAGGGTTTGATATGATAATAAAACAATGAAGAAAAGAAGAGATGGAGAAATCACTACCACATAGCGAAAGAATGAAGTTAAAAAAGTATATTAAAAAAACGACAAACAAATCATCACAAATTTTCAAACAATTCTTGATCAAAAAGCAATTTTGTAATAATATAGCATAGACATATCGTACACTGACCATATTATGTATTGGAAGATGGAGAATGGATAAGCTATTCTTCTACATATGATCGAAATGGCGAACGAGGTACAGGAGCTTCCTGTGCCTTTCCACAGTTTGTGCGATGGAGATAGATCATCTTTGGACCACTGATAATGGTTCTGTCTGAAAAAAAGGCATAATAGTTGCATCTAAAAGGGACGCCATGTAAGATGGACTTTTACAAATATGGGACAGAAGGAATGAGGGCCTGAAAAAGTCCTCATTCTTGTATATTTCAGTCGTCACTCACGTGCAGAAAATATGTATGATGAGGATTAATAGAAGGAGTGAATGATTCATGGCACAAGAGAAAGTATTTCCAATGACAGAAGAAGGAAAACTTAAGTTAGAAGAAGAGCTTGAATATTTGAAAACGGTTAAACGTAAAGAGGTTGTAGAGCGTATTAAAATTGCGAGAAGCTTTGGAGACCTCTCTGAGAACTCGGAATATGATTCTGCTAAAGAAGAGCAAGCGTTTGTAGAAGGGCGTATCACTACGCTTGATAATATGATTCGCAATGCCAAAATTATCGAAGATGAAGGAAACTCAAATATTGTCTCACTTGGTAAAACAGTCACTTTCGTTGAATTACCAGACGGAGAAGAAGAGTCTTACACCATCGTTGGAAGTGCAGAAGCTGATCCGTTTGAAGGAAAGATTTCAAACGATTCACCAATAGCAAAAAGCCTGTTAGGCAAACAAGTAGACGACAAAGTAACCGTTCAAACACCTGGCGGAGAAATGTTCGTCCAAATTGTAAAAATTTCATAATAACGTTTATACGATAAACACCTCGTCCACAATAGGGACGAGGTGTTTTTATGCGCAAAAAACGTAGAATTCAATGGACAGGTGCTATTATTTTTATGCTGCTGCTCGGTCTTCTCATGAGACTGGCAGAAATTCAACTGTTTTTCACAGAATCCTTTTCAAAGCTTGATATCAATTTAATACAAGAAAGTGTCAAACAGCGTACAGAAGAAGTGGTCATTTCAGATGGCCGCGGTGAATTTTTAGATCGAAACGGCGAGGCGCTTCTCACAAAAGAACAGCCTGCGGTGATCTTATTTCCTTTCCTGCAATATGATCTTCCTCATTTAAAACAAACCGCCTCTATTCTTGAGATGGAAGAAGATGAACTCAAAAAACAGCTGACAGAAACCAAAAAACCTCTGATTCTCAAAGATGACATCACGAAAAAAAAGCTGAAAGACATCAATGATATGAAATATTCAGGTGTGTACGGCGTATATATGAAAGAGAAGGACAAAAAAAGACTTGCCCTCCACACATTAGGCTTCACGAGTGAGAATCCAGAATTGCTCAGAAAGCGTTATCCTGATAAAAAAGAGCTTTCCATCCGTACAGAAATCGGTACTTTTGGGCTGGAAAGCACCTTTGACGAATTTCTATTACCTGAGCAAGACACAAAATTGTTATATCATGTGGACGGAAGAGGAAACCCTTTGTTTGGGATGGACGTCAAATATACAGCAGAGGCTCATTCGTTTTATCCTCTTCAAGTTCAAACAACAATTGATAAAAACATGCAAGCTGAAATGGAGAAGGTTTTGAAAGACAAAGGCGTCGAAAAGGGCGGTGCTGTTCTGCTCGACATTGAAAGCAGCAGTGTGCTGGCGATGGCAAGTACGCCAAACGTCACAAGCAAAAACCGGCATGAAGCAAGAAATTACATGCTGACTGCCATGGCACCAGGCTCTGTTTTTAAAACCGCTGTCCTTGCCGCAGCAATTGAAAAAAACCTCGACCAGCCACAAACGATGTATGACTGTCGAAAGAATTTATATGGAGAGCCAGAAGGAACGCAGGAAGTGCTCAATCTGTCTGAGAGCTTTTCGCAGAGCTGTAATTATACCTTTGCAACACTTGCTGGCAAGCTGATCCAAACAGATGATCAAATCATCGAAAAGACGGCTGCAAAGCTTGGACTCATTGATCGAGCTGGCTGGGAAGGGGATGTTTATCATAAGCAGCATTTCAAACAGTTTGATCGTGAAGAAACCGGCAATGTGTGGGGGGATAAAAGAGACAAGCATGTCAAAAAAGCCATTGCTCAAACCGCAATAGGGCAAAAAAATGTCAAAACGACTCCTTTGCAAATGGCCAATATGATGGCGTCGATTGCAAGAGGCGGAGAACGAAAAGAAGTGAAAATCGCTGAAAAAGTGCTGTATCAAAACGGAACAACGATGCTAACCTTTCAAAACAAACGACCAGAAGGAGGCAGTATTGACCGCTATACAGCTCAAAAGCTGCAAAAGTACTTAAGGCAGGTGGTGACGTCTAACAAAGGAACAGGAAGAAGGTTTCAAGACCTTCCATTCGATGTGGCAGGGAAATCAGGCACTGCCCAAACCGGTAGTAAAGATAAAAAGGGGAATCCGCTTTATCATAAATGGTTTGCTGGATACTTTCCGGTGGAAAAACCAAAATACGCACTAGTCGTTGTTCACCTTGACGAGGCAAGTGGCCAGGCTAAGACAAATGATGCGTTTTATGATATTGTAAAAAAGGTCAACGAAATTGAAAAGAAACAGACATAGAAGATCCCTTCATGTCATGTTAGAATAGTAACGACTTAGGGAACAGAGGCAAAGGAGTGCAGAGATTTTGAGTAGAAATTCTCGATTTGAACATCGTGATAAGCGCAGAAAGGCGAATATGGTGCTTAACATATTAATTGGTATCGTTGTGGTGCTTATTTTGGTTGTCGCAACGAGTTTGTTAATTTTTAATAAACCGAAAGACACAGATGTAGCGGATGCACCTTCTAAAACGGCGCCTGCAACAAGTGAAAATAAACAAAAATCAGATGAAGATGTGAAAGATCAAAAGAAAGACACATCCGATGATTCAGATGCAAAAAAAGATGACTCATCTGATCAAGACGACGATACGAAGAAGTCAGATGATGAAAAAGAGCCTCATAAAGATGCGTTAAAAGACGCCAAAGAAACAGATGGCGGCTCAACGAGTGACGTAGACAAAACATACGAAAGCGATGACTGGGAGCCTGTTGGGACAGAGCAATCCGGTTCACATACAGCAACCTATGATTCTAATTCAAAAGACTGGAAAGAAATGATGAAAGCCATGTCCTATGCGACGGGAATTTCAGAAGATCAAATGACAGTTATTTGGTTAGGAAATAACGGAGGTCCTCAAGACGCAAAGGGAACCATCCGTGATAAATCAACAGGCGAACGCTACCGCGTGGAAATCACATGGGTAGATGAAAAAGGCTGGAAACCTGTAAAGGTTGAGAAATTAAAATAAACATGAAAAAAAGATAGCAGTCATGCTATCTTTTTTTAGATATTCGCCTTAAAATGAACAACCGCTGTATACAAAATCCGGTCATCGATCACAGTCGTTTGATGACTGACAGAATGAACGGTCAGCAGAATTGCCTGATTATGTTCAATTTGTTTTTGGATCTTTTGTTCAAGTTCTTTTAAAGACGATGCTTCAAAGAATTCAATTTTATCCTTTAGAAAATCCAACTGAAAATCCATTTGATCCACCTCACCATACTCTTCATTCATCTTAATCTCTCTCCTCTAAAAGAGCAAATATTTTTCTACCCCTACCAGTATTTTTTAGTAGGAAAGAAACTGAAGATGTGGTAGGATAGGAACTGTTCGACGGATTAAAACATACTATACGCATAGGAATAAATAGATAAAATGGAGGGAAAGAAAATGGGACGTGAGTTTCTTTCTTTATTTGATCATTGGGCTGACTCTTATGATGACACGGTAAGTGGTCATGATGAGCAGTATGAAGAAGTGTTTCGCGGGTATCCGGTTATTTTAAAAGAAATAGTTCGCCGTGCAGGTCAAGATGTTCTTGAGTTTGGAAGCGGTACTGGGAATTTAACAGCGGCACTGCTCACAGCTGATAAGAACGTATTTGGCGTTGAACCATCAGACGCTATGAAGAAAGCGGCTCTTCAAAAGGGAATACCCGATGTGTTTCATGATGGGGATTTTTTATCATTTCCAGCGCCGCCATTTGAGCCGGATACAATTGTCAGTTCATATGCTTTCCACCATTTAACGGACGAAGAAAAAAAACAAGCCATTCACACCTATAGCAACATCCTTCACTCAGATGGTAAAATAGTCTTTGCTGATACAATGTTTCAAAATCAAGCAGCACATCAAGCTGAAATCAACAAAGCGAAAGCGGCAGGATTCGATCAGCTTGCTGAGGATTTAGAAACGGAATATTATCCATCCATCGATGTGCTAAAGCAAATCTTTGAAGAAGAAGGTTTTAGTACGTCCTTTTATCAAATGAATGATTTTGTTTGGATCGTAGAAGCGAAGAAAAGGGAATGAAAGGATGTTTTGATTTGAAAATCGCAGTCATAGGTGCAATGGAAGAAGAAGTGACGATATTAAGAGATCAACTAAAGAATGCTACACAAGAAAACATCGCTGGGTGTGAATTCACAACAGGTGTTTATGAAGATAAAGAAGTGATTTTATTAAAATCAGGGATTGGAAAAGTGAATGCAGCGGTCAGCACAACACTTCTGCTTGACCGCTTTCAGCCGGATTATGTGATCAATACAGGATCAGCTGGTGGTTTCCATCACACATTAAATGTAGGGGATATTGTCATCTCTACTGATGTTAGGCATCATGATGTGGATGTCACGATTTTTGATTATGAATACGGACAAGTACCAGGGTTGCCAGCTGCTTTTGCTGCAGACGAAAAGCTTGTGAAGCTGGCTGAGGAGTCGGCTTTAGAGATCGATCATATTCAAGTGGCAAAAGGAACGATTGCAACCGGAGATTCATTTATGAATGATCCGGATCGTGTAGCGTTTGTGAGAGAGAAGTTTCCAGAGTTATATGCGGTGGAAATGGAAGCTGCAGCTGTTGCACAAGTTTGCCAGCTCTTTGGAACGCCATTTGTTGTTGTTCGAGCGCTATCTGATATTGCAGGGAAAGAATCCAATGTCTCCTTTGATCAATTTCTTGAGCAAGCAGCGATTCACTCAACCGACCTTGTCTTGCGTATGATAAAGCAAACTCAATAAAAGAAGGGGATTCCCCCTTCTTTTCCATACAAAGGAAGGGAATCATATGGCTGTCATAAAGGATATTACAGAATTAATTGGCCGCACACCGCTTTTAAAACTGTCAGGGGTTGGCATCCCGGAAGGTGTAGAGGTATATGCAAAGCTTGAAATGATGAATCCGGGTGGAAGTATTAAAGATCGTTTAGGTGATATGCTCATAAGAGAAGCATTGGCATCTGGTAAATTGCGCCCTGGCGGAACCATCATTGAAGCAACTGCTGGAAACACAGGCATTGGGCTTGCCCTCAGTGCAAGAAAGCATCAATTGCGTACCATTTTTTGCGTACCAGAACATTTTAGTCAAGAAAAACAACAGCTTATGAAGGCGCTTGGTGCAGAGATCATTCATACACCAAGAAAAGAGGGCATGAAGGGTGCGATTGATCGAGCCCTTGAACTAGAGGCAAGCCTTGGCAATGCCTATTGCGTTTTACAATTTAAAAACCAAGTAAATCCATTGACTTACTATAAAACGCTTGGTCCAGAGTTATGGTCCGACTTGCAAGGAAACATCGATGTATTTGTTTCAGGAGCGGGATCTGGCGGAACTTTTCAAGGGTGTGCTGCCTATTTAAAAGAGCAGCATCCAGCGTTAAAAACAGTTGTTGTCGAACCTGAAGGATCGATTTTAAATGGAGGAGATCCGGGTCCGCATAGAACGGAAGGAATCGGTCTTGAATTTATCCCAGATTATATGGAATCTGCTTTATTCGATGAGATATATACCGTCAGTGATGATGATGCTTTCCAAATGGTGAAAGAAGCTGCTGAAAAAGAAGGCGTTCTCATCGGGAGTTCTTCGGGTGCAGCGTTATTTGCCGCTTTAGAAGAAGCGAAGAAGGCAGCACCTGGGACAGTCATCGTCACCATTTTTCCTGACAGCAGTGAACGGTATTTAAGTAAAGGTATTTATGAGGGAGGAAAATAAGATGAAACCAAAAACAATGATGATACACAGCGGAACAACTGGTGATGAAAAAACAGGCGCTGTGTCTGTACCTATATACCAAGTGAGCACCTATAAGCAGCCGAAAGCAGGCGAGCATACAGGATATGAATATTCAAGAACAGCGAATCCAACAAGAACGGCACTAGAAACCGTCATTCGTGACCTTGAAGGAGGAGCAAACGGCTACGCATTTGGTTCAGGAATGGCTGCCATTACGGCAGTGATGATGCTGTTTAACAGCGGAGATCATATTATCCTGACAGATGACGTATACGGCGGAACGTACCGCGTCATCACAAAGGTACTCAATCGTATTGGTATTCAAGCGACCTTTGTTGACACAAGTGATCCTGAAGCAGTGAAAAAGGCGATTTTACCTGAAACAAAAGCGGTTTACATTGAATCACCAACCAATCCTTTACTCAAAATGACTGATCTCAAAGCGATCGGCCAATTGACAAAAGAAGCCAACATCTTAATGATTGTTGATAATACATTTTTCACACCTTATTTCCAAAGGCCGATTGAATATGGGGCGGACATTGTCCTGCATAGTGCCACTAAATATTTAGGCGGCCACAGCGATGTCGTAGGCGGGCTTGTTGTAACAGCGACAGAAGAGCTTGGAGAAGAACTGCATTTTGTTCAAAATTCTACAGGTGGAATTCTTGGACCGCAGGATTCATGGCTTCTCATGAGAGGAATCAAAACGCTTGGACTAAGAATGGAAGCACATCAGCAAAATGCACAGAAAATCGCTGAGTTTTTAGAACAACATCCAGCAGTCACACGTGTTTATTACCCAGGTCTTGATGCTCATCCTGGACATGAACTTGCAAAAACGCAAGCATCAGGCTACGGCGGCATGATCTCTTTTGATATTGGAAAAGAAGAACATGTCGATGTCTTTTTAAGTCAGCTTAAGCTGTTTACGATCGCAGAAAGCCTTGGAGCGGTTGAAAGCTTAATCTCTGTTCCTGCTCGAATGACTCATGCGTCCATTCCAAAAGACCGCCGCGAGGAGCTTGGCATCACTGATGGGTTAATTCGTATATCCGTCGGGATTGAAGATGTGGATGATTTACTGAATGATATGAAGCAGGGACTAAATGCACTAGTGAATGGATAGATTTACATGCCACTACCTTTCTTTTACTATGTTAAGCTATCAATAGACATGTTAAACAGGAAGGTGATTCAAGTGAAGAAAAAGTGGAGTGGTTTAGTGACAGATTACAAGCAGTACGCTTTTATTTTGCTTGCTGTCAGCACCTTTTTATATATTGGTACGATCATACCAAACCAACACATCGAAGCATCTCCAAAAATGCTGATGATGGGAATTGATTGTGTTTTCTTATTAGCAGCTTTTCTTTGTGTGAGACGCGCGATCTTTTTTCAAAAAAAACTGCAAGAACTAGATGAAGATTAATTCGAAAAGTCTCCTCATATACGTGAGGAGGCTTTTTTTGATTGTATTGGACAATCGGACAAGAATCACTGTAGAAATTTAGTCAAACACACAAAATTCATCTATTTTACTAAAAACAGGTTTACAAAATGGTGCTTGCTGGATATACTAACAAAGTAATTAAAAACGTAAAGGAGGCTGAAGAATATGTTATTCGTATCTACTTGTGATCAATTCAACAACAATTTCATCATGTCATCAGCCTGTGGAAGAGCTCGTGTCCTTCCTTTACCTTATACGGTGCACACGCTTCAAAACTGTTAAAGTAAACGAGGATTTTACGTATCATCCATTGCAGGTTGGAAGACACTGTCTTTTAATCTGCATTTTTGTGCCCGCAGGTCAACTGACAAAGAAGATCTGCGGGCTATTTCGCGTGCTGCGAACTGAAGGGAGGTGAGCGTATATGACAATCCATTTATTTTTTATCACATTGACGATCCGACGAAAATACAAAGACATTGAAACGGTTCTTTATGAACAACAAGTCGAAACATTTTATGAAGAAATGAAGCAGAAACAACTAAAGTATATGAACTAAAACACGAAAAGAAAAATTGAAAAAGGAGGAGATTGACATGTTTATGATGCTTGCAATGCTTGATTGTTATACGATGGAGAAGGACCAGGTTTAGACACGCTCCACATTGATCATCTGCACATATGATATCCGTAAAAGGAGATTGTGAGGTGATCAACGAATGTCGATGTCACCATATATGAGGTTTCCGTCAGTGGGGCACGGATATACATCCATTCCGCATTCCTTAAAGCATGGATACGGTAATCCGTACCGAATGCAAAGAGAGCAAGAGGAAATGCTCAGACAATATATGTATCAGTACCGAGCTTATTGGTATTAAAGAAAAGGAGCAGGAAACGTTATCGTTTCCTGCTCCTTTTACATTAGCAAATCCAGCTTGCACCGATGATGATCAACAAAATGAACAGTACAACAAGCAATGCGAATCCGCCTGCAAAACCGCCACCGTAACCACCGCAGCCTCCAGCATAACCTCCACCAAAGCCCATAATCTAGCACCACCTTTATCTAATCAAGATACATTCATAAAATATGCAGCTCATGCAGAAAACGAAATCAATCTAAGCACAATTAATGAAAACGCCTATGTAGAAGAAAATTTTTTAAAGTTCTGCGAAACATTTTCTGAAAAGGTGCCGTCTAATCAATAACAAATAATTAGGACTAGGTCTTAAACTTTGTTAGGCGTGAGCCGATATGAAAAGTAAGAAAATTCGTAAATAGTTTTATTTACTGGTGCAAAGCAGGTGTTAACATTGATTCAAAGCTGGATTGGAAAACAAATGAGGGAACCAAAAGGCTTGTTCTCAAAATGGGTTGCCCGCTATATGGAAAAAAATCATCATAATATCAATGAATGGACGATTCAACTCTTAAATATACAAGAAAATGACCGGATTTTAGAAATTGGTACTGGAAGAGGCATGACATTATCGAAGGTAGCAGAGAAACTTGATCGCGGTAAAGTATATGGAGTGGATGCCTCTCGTCATATGATCAAATATGCAAAAAGAAAACATAAGAAGCTTGTGGAACAGGATAAAGCCGTCTTGACTCTTGGTAAAGCCGAGCATTTACCTTTTGAAGATAGATCTTTCAATAAATTATTTACGGTGCAGACCATTTATTACTTGAAGGATATTGAGCAAGTCATGAAGGAAGTGTACCGTGTTCTTCAAGTGGATGGAGAAGTATTCTTATCTTTCCAACAGCAGGAACTGATGAAGGAACAAAAGCGGTCACATTCTTTTTCATCGTATAGTGAACAAGAGATTAGCCGACTATTTTCAGCGTATCACTTTAGAGAAGTTTCGGTTTATCACTATGATACATACATCTGTATCAAAGCGTTAAAATGATGAAAATATTTCCCAGGTAATGAACAAGCATTCAAAAAGAGGCTCTTCGTGAGAGGAGCTTCTTTGCGTGTAATTGAATCATGTTTGAACGAATAAAAAAAGTCTCTTCACCGAAGAGACTTTTGTATATGATGTAGGCGCCAGCCAGGTGTGTAAGGAATGATAGTATATATAAGGAATTTGTTTGTCGATTAAGGATACCTGTCTGGCTTATTCCTTATATCGACACCGTTCTTCAAAAGTTTAGCTTTTTTTTCAATATTTTCTTTTTTATTTGACTGGAAAATACATTTTTCTCTCCGTGATAGACATTTTTCGCTTTTTTTTAATCAATGGTGCCATTTGAAGCAGGGAATTGCTTCAGAAGTAGAGAAAATTGTAGAGACTTCATTTTTAAACAAAAAGGGAGGAATGAAAAAATGTCGGGAAACAAAGGTGTCGTTTATAAAGGAGCAGGAAATGTAGCAGTTGAGGATATTGGATACCCTGATTTGATTTTAAGAGATGGCCCGGGTGTACCGAAAGCCAATGTGGGGCGCAAATGTGAGCATGGCGTCATTTTAAAAGTAGTGACGACGAATATTTGCGGAAGTGACCAGCACATGGTGAGAGGTCGTACGACTGCGCCTGCAGGACTCGTCCTTGGTCATGAAATTACAGGTGAAGTCGTTGAGGTAGGACGAGATGTGGAGTTTATTCAAAAAGGAGACCTTGTGTCCGTTCCCTTTAATATTGCTTGTGGACGATGCGTCATGTGTAAGGAACAAAAAACCCATGTGTGCTTAAATGTAAACCCGGACCGTCCCGGCTCTGCCTATGGGTATGTTGATATGGGTGGATGGGTTGGCGGCCAATCCGAGTACGTCATGGTACCATATGCAGATTTTCAGCTGCTGAAATTTCCAGACAAAGATCAAGCGATGGAAAAAATACTTGATCTGACGATGCTTTCCGATATTTTCCCGACAGGTTTTCACGGTGCGTATTCGGCTGGAGTAAAGCCTGGTTCAACTGTATATATTGCCGGTGCAGGGCCAGTAGGTCTTGCTGCAGCGCATTCCGCTCAGCTCCTTGGCGCTTCTACGGTCATTGTCGGTGATTTGAATGAACAAAGGCTGGAGCAGGCCAGAAGCTTTGGCTGCGAGACGATCAATTTACGAAAACATGATCGAATCGGTGAACAAATCACCAATATCTTAGGAGAGCCAGAAGTAGACTGTGCCGTCGATTGTGTCGGCTTTGAAGCTTCAGGTCATGGAGATCAAGGAGAAGCACCTGCAACCGTTTTAAATACAATTATGGATATTACCAAAGTTGGTGGTAAACTTGGAATCCCAGGGCTTTACGTCACAGAAGACCCAGGTGCAGTGGATGCTGATGCAAAAGTTGGATCACTGAAAGTGCGAATTGGACTCGGCTGGGCAAAAGCCCATACCTTTGTGACAGGCCAAACCCCTGTTATGCAATATCACCGCAGCCTAATGAAATCCATTTTAAGCGGACGAGCACAAATCGCCAAAGCAGTGAATGCAACCGTCATTAACCTTGATCAAGCCCCTCAAGGATACAGTGACTTTGATTCAGGTGTAGCAAAGAAATTTGTCATTGACCCGCATGGGATGATTTCTAAATAATGAGTAAATAGTTAAAAAGAAAAGGCGTTATGACTATGTCAAGTCATAGCGCCTTTTCTTTTCTAAGAAAACGCATATTAACTATAGAAGAAAGACTAATACAATCAATGATTTTCCCTATAAATCTTCATTTTCTATTCTGCAGCAGTGTAAATTTAATTAATCTAAACCTCCTCAAAAAACAATTTTGATCAAAAATTATAAAAAGAGTTTCTTATGAGAATAAGTATTTTAATCATTATTTTAGAATATTTTATCCGGAGATAATGTATAATTCGATCCATAAAACACAAGAAAAAATTGAAAAAAGAAGAAAATATAAAGATGAAATCTATTATACCTAAATATTAAATTATTTAATATAAAAAAACATTCAGGATAAATATAGGTTTTTTCTTCAAAAAAATATAAAATTTTTACACAAAAATGGTTTAATTTATATATCTTGAACCGATATGATAATTAGTATATGGATAATTAAGAATTAAATGGTATTAATGGAATAATAAAGTTTTCGATTCTATTAAAATTACTATTTCTAATTTGATTTTAATAGGAAATATTCATTATAGGTGTGATATAGAGACATGAAATGGGTAACTTCTGAAATTAGTGTTCGTTATGTTGAATGTGACTCAATGGGGATCGTTCATCATTCTCATTATTTAAATTGGTTTGAGATCGGTAGAATTGAATTCGCTCACATCGCAGGAGTGGACTTTCATAGACTGCATCAAGTACTTACGTTACCAGTTATTGATTTGGAGTGTCGATATAAGCAGTCTGCGAAATTTGGAGATACGATATTAGTTGAAACAGCACTTGAATTATCGAATAAGGCGATGCTCATTTTTCATTATAAAGTACGGCGTAAAAGAGGCAAAGTTTTACTCGTACATGGAAAAACTCAACACGTATTTCTCGACAAAGAAATAGGTTTATTGTTGAAAATACCTTCAGATATTGAGAATAAAATAAAAACTTTTTTAAGGAGTTGAAAATGGAGACTGCATTTATTTTTCCGGGGCAAGGATCACAATATATTGGCATGATGAAAGACTTCTATGCGAGATATCCACATATTTTCAATCAGCTTTTTGAAGAAGCTGCTGATCAATTACATATTGATTTCAAAAAGATTTGCTTTTATGGAAGCGAACAAGAATTGACTTCTACAGATATTGCTCAACCAGCTATCTTATTACATAGTGTAGGGATTCAGAGACTTTTAGAATTGGAGGGCATTAGTCCAGACATAACCACAGGACATAGTGTCGGACAATTTTCAGCACTAGTTACTGCAAAAGCTCTCACATTTTCAGAAGCGGTTCAATTAGTGCATAAAAGAGGCGTGTTTATGAAAAATACGAAAGAAAGAGGAAAAATGTTGGCGATTGTTAGTTCGCAAAGTGAAATTTTGCAAGAAATACTTATCGATGCTAAGAAGCTAGGAGTAGACATTGCGGCCATCAATTCACCACTTCAAGCAGTAATATCTGGAATAGAAGGGAGAATTAACGAAATTTCCAAGGAACTCGAATTCAAAAAAGGTGTAAAAGTTAATTTTCTAAAAGTCAGTCATGCTTTTCATTCAAATTTAATGGCTGAAGCTCAGAATAATTTTAGCGATTATGTTAAGCAATTTCAATTAAAGACACCGATAATTCCAATTATTCTTAATAATAATTCCTTGCCTAGTACTGAAATAAAAGAGATTAGGGAAGATCTAATCAAACAGTGTACAGACACCGTATTCTGGAGTGATACAGTTGAACGATTAATGTCATTACATCTAAAAAATATCATAGAAGTTGGTCCCAAAAAAACGTTAACAGGTTTAGCAAGAGCTTTTCAAATGAAGCCTAAGTTTTTACCGACTGATTCATTTATGACATATAAAAAAATCGTAAAAAAAAGGAAAGAGGGGACGTTTTAATGTTTGAAGAAAAGGTGGCTGTTATTACAGGTGCTTCAGGTGGGATAGGAAAGGCAATTACAGAATCATTAGCTCGAGAGAAGGCTACTGTTATTTTAACATACAAAAATAACAAAGAAAGTGCAGAAAACATTAGACATGAGATTATTGAAAGCGGAGGCAAAGCTTCTGTTTATCAGGCGGATGTAAGTGAGGAACAAGATGTTAAAAGATTGTTTTCAGCAATCAAAAAAGAGTTTGGGAAAATAGATATTTTAATAAACAACAGCGGTATTACAAAAGATGGTTTTCTCCCAATTATGAGTAGCAAAAAGTTTGATGATGTAATCCAAGTAAATTTGAAAGGTACTTATTTATGTTGTCGAGAAGCTGTGAAGCAAATGATCTTAAAGAAACAAGGAACGATTATAAATATAGCTTCTACGAGTGGTATCTCAGGTGCTATTGGACAGACAAATTATTCTGCTTCTAAAGGGGGGATTATCGCATTTACAAAAAGTTTAGCACTAGAAGTCGCACAATATAATATTCGAGCTAATGTTGTAGCACCAGGATTTATTGAAACCCAAATGACTAAAAAAATGGATCAAAAAACTCTTAATAGGATGCTAGAACTTATACCGCTTAAACGTCTAGGTAGACCGGAAGAAGTCGCAAATCTTGTGACATTTTTGGCTTCTCAATTATCTGAATATATCACTGGAAAAGTTTTCACAATAGATGGTGGTCTTATTAACGGATAAAAAATCTAAATAAAAGGATGATTAGTTTGCTTAATTATGTAGAAACAAAAGAAAAAGCTAAAAATAGAAGAGAGCTTACAGATAAAATAAAAGAATTACTTGTTGAAAAATTAGATTTAGAAATAGATCCTTCAATTATTACAGATGACCAGCCCATATTTGGTAGGGGTCTAGGCTTGGACTCCATTGATGCACTAGAATTATTTGTGGTTATTGAAGATGAGTTTGGAGTGACAGTTTTCGATGATAATATCGAAGTTTTTAGCTCAGTGAACAAGTTAGCTGATTATATTGAAGAAAATATGGAGAGTGAACAAGCTTGAATCAAATATTAGATGTGAATGAAATTAAAAAATTATTACCGCATCGCTGGCCTTTTCTCATGCTTGATAAGGTCGTTGAATTAACTCCAGGCATAAAAGGCATAGGGATCAAAAATGTTACAATCTCTGAACCATATTTTGAGGGACATTTCCCAAATGAGTCAATCATGCCAGGCGTATTGATAATCGAAGCAATGGCTCAAGCTACAGCAGTTGTATATTGTACAGGTATTTTAAAACATTCCGAAGAGACCCTAAATGAGGTGGCAGCTTCAATCGAATTAAATGTTACTACTGATATTTCACATCGTGTTGGCTATCTTGTGGGCATTAAGGACTTAAAATTTCTAAAACCTGTTGTACCAGGTGACCAATTAAGATTGAAGGTCCATATCGAACGTACATATCAAGTGATGTCAAAGGTGAGAGTAGAAGCTTACGTAGATAGGATCTGTGTGGCAAAGGGCGTATTAACTGTATCACAAAAGCCAGAGACACTTAATCCTAAAAAGGTATAAATTATGAAAGAAAATAAAAAATTCCATATTCGCGAATGTACTGTACATGATGCTAGAGAATTAGCTGATTTTTATAATAAGTTAAAATATGGACCTGTCAATCATGGGTACTTGTTAAGTGAAAAAAATATGAAACAAATGATAGAAGAAGTGGACATTATTTTATATTTGTGTGTTGTATATGACCAGCAAATCATTGGAACAATGCTTTTTTCAAAAATGAGTGGACAAAGATCTGCATCTGAAGACAGCGTTTGGGGGAGTAAATTTGTGATAGCTGATGGCTTTCGCAATGGTCCTTTACCAGCACTATTTTTCTCAACATCCATACAAATGCTAGTGGAAAAAGGATTTAAAACAATTGAAGTAGAAGTGGATCCTAATAATGTAAATGCTCTACCTCTATACAAAAGAGTTGGTTTTATTCGACCTCATTCTAATCAAGTAGATTACGACGGATATTTATGTCTTAAAAGCTATCTTCCCTATATTATTTCATATTTAAAAGATAGTTATAAAGTGGAGAAATTGGATCGAAATATTATGGAAAAAGGCTGGAAAGGGCTTGAGGTATCAAAAAATTTACGTTCCTCCAATATTGATACTATTCAGTTGAATGGAATGGAAGCAGCTGAATATCGAATGAACTTTGGTAAAGAAGTTATTAGTTGTTGGGTGGATGTGTTAAGTAATAAGGTTGCAAAATTTGAAGATATAAGGTTTATGTTTCAACAGTATATAAAAGAAGGGCAACATGTAATCGTAGGACAGCGCGTGACCTTAGTATACGAGTTTGAAAATAAATTAACTCAAACCATTTTAGTTCATTTGAAAACCCAATTTCAGGAAAGAAAGAAGCTTCTATTTCAAAAAAGACGTTTTCTTGTGAAACAGGGAGAGAAAATTTATATTGAAATACCAGTTGTTGTTGGGAATAATTCAAAAAAGGGATTACAAACAAACATAAAATTTGGTCCCTGCTCTTTTGATTTTGAATACGGAATATATTTGAAAAATCGTTTGGAATTAAAAATGCATGATGATGTTTTAGTGGAAACTGAATTGTATAAAAATTCTATTTTGCTGGTTAAAAATAACCAACAGGATACGACTAGTGTCAAAATTGATTTAGTGAATAAAACTGGTGAGGAAAGTAAGATAGTTAATATTGCACCAAACACGACTGAAAGTTTGACATTACCCCTTCCTTCTTATAAAAAAGGGAACTATAAAGTTAAAGTGACAGCTAAAAATAATCAGCACCTCTTTTTAAAGGAAACTCATCACATACATGTGATAGATCCATTTGGAGTTATATGTAAAGATAATTTAAATTTCATCATTTTAGAGAGTAGCGATCTGCAATTAAAAATTGATAAGCATTCAGGAACCCTTAAATGCTTTCATAAACTTTTAAACAGAGATCTATTGATTGAAGCATGGCCCGATATCAATACGCCTTATAAAAATGGTTTGAGAGAGCACAAGAAAAAAGAGATAGACGTATTTGTAAGTAAGAGAAATGAAATTTATCTTGCTGAGAAAAAACAAGGTGAGATCATATTTATTAGAAAAATCACTTTAAAAAATGAAGAAGTTATTAAGGTTGATGATTATCTTTTAGAATCAGGAACTATCAAATTAAATCCGTGGTGTTTAATGCAAGGGAGTACTATGTATATCCCATTAAAAGAGGCCATTTTAAAAGAAAAACAAATTGAGGAATCTTTTCCTTTTCTTATACATGACTATGAATTTAAGAAAGATATTGACTTACCAATAAATCCGATAAGCTACTCTATGCCCTGGTCTGCGTTTGAAACGAATGAAATATCCATTGGATTTATGTGGGAAGGTCATGTGAAGAGTATTAATTATGGATTGAGTTGGATGCCTTCATTGTCAATTGAACAAAAAAGAGAATTTAGTCAATTTAAGAAGAAACTTTCCACTTTCCCTTTATTTTTTAAAAAAATGTGGATAAAGAAAATAGATCGTATTTTACGACCTACAAGTACTCATTATTTCCGACTAAGCACAAAGGGAATAAATCATATTTTACAGAAGTATCGAGCACTTTATAATTCTAATGATATGACATTTTCATTGGTTGAATCGGTCGATATGAATATGCATACTACGATTGTCCAAAAGGGAAAGGACGTAAATCTAAAGCTGAGTTTAAAAAACTTTCTTCTCTCGCCAAAACATGGAACACTGACCCTTTCTATACCATCTATTGATTATCAAGAAGTCAGACAGATCGATTTAGCAGGGGGACAAACTTTACTACTTTCGTTTCCGGCATCTATAAATGAAGAAAAAAGTATCATTTGTGGAGAAATAGTATTTGAGCAAAATACCTCCCAATTTGTTA